>NZ_LR733304.1:0-1597357 GCF_902506105.1 Aeromicrobium sp. 9AM | reverse complement strand
TGTGATGCCCAGCCAGGTTGTCCAATCTGGTGATGGGCGCTTTCTGCCCGACTGCTGAGTGGGGCCGGTGGTGGTTGTATTCGTGGATCCATGATGGCAGCGCTGCGAGTCGTGCTGATTCGGAGTTGTAGAACTTCTTGAAAGCCCAGCCCTCGGCCAGTGTGCGGTGGAAGCGTTCGATCTTGCCGTTGGTCTGGGGCCGGTAGGGCCGGGTCTTCTTCGGAGTGATGCCTAGCTCGGCGCAGGTCTGGGCCCAGAGCGTGGATCGGTAGCAGCTGCCGTTGTCGGTCAGCACTCGTTGAACGGTGACGCCGCGTTCGGCGAACCACGCGGCAGCGTTGCGCAGCACGGCCGCGGCGGTTTCCTTGGTCTCGTCGTCGTGGGCCTCGACGTAGGCGACTCGGGAGTAGTCATCGATCACGGTGTGCAGGTAGCAGGTCCCGATCAGCGGGTTGCCGTGCTTGTTGCGCGATCCGCCGGTGCGGACGGTGGTTGCCGACCGGTTCCGGTCGCCTTGCTGCTTGCCGACGTAACGCCAGCCGCCGCCGTCAGGGACTTTCCCGAGCTTCTTGACGTCGGCATGGATCATGTCGCCCGGTTTCTCGTGCTCGTAGCGACGGATCGGCTCACCGGTGGCCCGGTCGACATGGGTGAGTCGGTTGACCCGGCAGCGGACCAGCACCGCGTGCACGGTCGAGGACGGCATGCCGAGCCGGTCGCCGATCTCGACCGGACCCAGTCGTTGCTTCCAGCGCAGGTGCACGATCTTGCGGACCACCGGTTGTGGTGTCCGGTTCGGCTGATGGTGCGGAGCCGAAGACCGGTCAACCATGCCAGCCGGCCCCTCAGCACGGTAGCGGTCGGCCCACTTCTTCGCGGTCTTCCACGACACGTCATATCGCTCGGCCGCGCGTGGAATCGGCCAATCCTGGTCGACGATCAGACGCGCCAACCGAAGGCGGGCACGTGGCGTCAGGGCAGCGTTGGAATGGGTAGCGTGGGACATGAAGACCTCCTGGTCGTGAAGCGGTTTCTCAACAGCTCCACTCCACACCGGGAGGTCTTCACCCGTCTACAGATCAGATCGAGACGTCACACGATCTCGACCAACGTGCCTGGGCATCACAGCTAGTCCAGGGAGTGGTGGGGCCCATTCGGGCGGGATTGCAGCACCAAGTACCACTGTTGTAATTCAGTTCAATTCATTCCCACCAGTCACACCAGTCACGTAGNGGGTCGATGGGTGGGGTGTCAGGTGTGAGAGGGGTGTGGGCACCCTGTCCGACCTGCCACCGCGTAGTCGCAGCGTGGGCACTCAGGCCCGTGGTAGATGGTGCGGTCGATGTCGCAGTGACCAAGCGTCCAGTGCCTCGGATCGATCGGCTTGAGGCAGGCGGGTCGCCAGCATCGGATGGTGTCGCCTGCGTCTAGCCTGCGTTGCCATCGTGCGCGTAGTCGTTGGTGGTCGGCACCATAGCCACGTTCAGTGCTGGTGCCTCGTGCCTTGTCTCGTGCTCGCTCGTGTGGTGTGCAGCGTGTGACACCAGGGTTGAGCAGGGTAGGGCAACCAGACTCAAGGCAGGGATGCTTAGCCATGGTCAACGAGTGAGCGCCGTCGTGCCTGTTCGTCCAGCAGATCGTCGACCACCGTGTGAAGCACGGCCCGACGTTCAGCACTGGCGACGTGGAACTGTGCGCCGATGGTGTCGAGTCGGTGTGTGATCTCGGCGTCGGTCATTGATCCGGGTGGCTGCATGACACACCTCCGAACTATGACGCCTTGAGGTTCCTCTGCTTGTGTTGGCCGCGGTGTTCGTAGCGTGCACGGTCAGGCTCACCGAATTGACTGATGACATCCTTGATGTGCTGCCGTAGTTCGGGGGTGTCGAGGAACCATTCGCGGCCAGCTGCCTTGCTGCCTGCGAACTTGGCGTGCATCTCTGACTCGAGCTGCTTGGTGCCAGGGTGGATGGCGAGGATGGGTGAATCTGGCGGGTAGTCGCGCATCCTGCTCTTGAGATCCTTGGAGTAGCCGATCTTGATGCGGTCGTTGATGAGGATGTAGTAGATCCATCCAGGTGCTTGCCGACGTCGCTCGCGTTCCTTCTCGCCGAGTACCTGCTCATGGAGTTGCTTACGGACGCGACGCTCGCGGATCGCGGTGCGCATCTCGTCGGCTTTGATCTTTTCGGCTGTGCGGTCCCAGTAGTCGATGACGGCGAATGAGCAGCGCAAGCAGATGCCCAACCCTTTGCCGTCGAGGATGAGGGACGGCTGAATACATAGCGGCATCTGGCAAAGAGTGAGCTCGGCTCGCTTGGTGGCTGCATCTTGCATGTGGCGGCGTTGGCGTCGGCGCTGCTCGGACATGTCAGGCCGAGGCGGTAGCGGCTGGACGAAGGGGCGGCCTTTGAAGTTGGGCGGTGCTGGGTCTTCGCCTGCCTCGACGGCCTGTAGATATGCCTCGAACTCGGGGGAGAACTTCGTCACGGTTGCCGCCTTTCCCCTGTAATTCTAGGGGCGGCGGGTGACAGAAACTCGGAGATTCGATCCGCGCCCTGTGCGCGGGAACGCCGAAACAACCGGATCGTCTGCAAGTCCATTGAACCACAACCTCTATTCAGGTTCATGCTGATCGCTTGAGTTTCTTAAGGCGAGCCTTCAGTGCGCGGTCTTGGCGGTCGAGGTCGAGCTTGTAGACGACGGGCCACCAGACCATGACACGGCGGGTCTTGATGTCACACACGGCCCGCGTCTGGAGCCGGTCCATCCATGACCAGAACGTGCGCCTGTCGGCATCAATCGAGGACTTGGCCAGATCCACAGAGATGAACTTCTCCATGGTCCCAGTCGTCCTGAAGTTCTTGGATCTCGCCGCCTCGTACTGACTCGGTGTGTAGCGGTCGCCGCAGCCTGGGCACTTGTACTCATCCCATCGAGCCTGCGCCCCGTAGATCTTGATCAGCCGCGGCTTGGCGTCGCACTTCTCCTGGGTGCAGTTGACCCGCGTTCGCTCGGCTCTGAGTCCCACGATGAGAACGTTCTCCATCGCGCGCTTGACCCCTTCGAGATCCTCGAGCATCTGGTCGATCGCCAGCCACTCCATGTCGCCATGCTCGTCCGTTCGCAGGCACCAGTCGATGCTGCCCTTGAGGTAGTCCACGCACCGGCTGATAGTGGGCTTGAGGTCGGTCGGCTGGTCTCGCTCCTCACGGATGATCTCGGTCCATGACGCCATGACGTAGAGCGGGTGATGGTCGTCCTCGGCGCGCTGGTCGGGTGCATAGTCGATGTCTTCCCACACCACACCCTCATCCCAGCGCATAGACTCGAGCTGCTCGTAGGTCTGCTCCCAGCGCGACGGGGTTGATGCCGGCGCCATCATGTCGAGTGGGCGACCGCCAGGGAAAATGCGGTCGCTATGCCTAGCCCTTGCTTCCCAATGCAACTCGAGGCACAGGTTCGGGATGTCGCGTAGGAGTCGGGCGAGCTCGACCCTGGTCTTGGCGATCCACTCAGCATTGCGACTCATGCGCATTCTCCCTCGTCAGGTCGGTTCGTCCGGTCGTAACATTCCGCTTCAGCCACCAGCAACCCACCCAGCTTCCGTGCGTCGTCAGCGGTGAGCATGAGTGGTGGCACGGGTTGGCTGTGGTCGGCGATGGTGACGCGGGGTGTCATGGCTGGTCCTCGGGTGCTGGTCCGGTCTCGTCGTCGAGGCGGTCTGTGATGTCGGCGACCCACCAGACGTGTTCGCCGTCGTCGGTCTGGATGCAGACCATGGGGCGTTCGGAGTAGGCGATGATCGTCCCGACACAGCGCGTCTCGTTGCGGGAGGCGTAGCGCGCCCTCACTCGCTGCTGCTGGTCGAGGTCGTCAGTGGTTGGCCTCATCACTTGCTCCGTCCGTCATCGTCGGGTCGGAACCCAACGTCGTAGCTGGCTTGCGGGATGTGGTGGGTGCCGACGAGGTCCACGGTCAGGTCGTCATCGGGTGCGGGCTCGTCGCCGAATGTGAGCGTGATGGCGAGCCGGACTCTCATGCCTGGTCCGGTCGTGGGAAGTCGCGGGCCTTGAGTTTCGCCATGCGCCCGTCAGGGTGATGCCAGACGATGCCCTCCCAACCCCATGAGCGGATCGTGCGGAAGACGAATTCCATGTCGCCTAGGTCAGGGCTGACGCTCTCGAAGAGGTTGACCTTCGCGGCTCGGTCGTGCGAGATCAGGGCGTGCCTGTCGAAGCCTTCGGGGTTGCCGTTGATCTTCGGGCCGCAGAGTTCGTAGGTGCCGTAGGGATGGTCGGCGTGTTTGCCCTCAATGGCCTCACGCCAGAACTTGACGAACGACGATTGCTGAGCCGGTTCCCAGCCGACGATCTTGCCAGTCGCCTCATCGCGGTCAACTTCGATGAATCCGGGAGGCGGTGTCTTCCCGGGTTTGACCTCTCGGCGTGCCACCCAACCAATACCTTCGAGCTTTGCCATGCACGTGCCGTCGTACTTGCGGGTCGCCACACCTTCGCCAGTGATCACCCACTCGCAACCGGGTGTCACTTCGTCGGTCACGTATCGGCGGTCTTCTGCGTCCCTGACGAACAGGGTTGGGATCTTCTTCATGCGTTCTCCTCCATCGATCGGCCAACAAGTCGGAAGTCTGGAATAGCCCTGAGCGCCACAGAATCGCCGTCTCCCGCGTTTTCAGGCTTACGGCGGAGAACTTCACGCGTGTGATTTGCAGCAGCCTTCAATCCCCGTCGCGCCCGTTCCCCAACGTCGCCGTCACGTCGCATGCCCTTCTCGTCAGCAGCGCCAAGTGCGAAGGCGTCCAACTCAGAGTCGTCCCATCCGTCGTCGCGGGTCATGAGCGGGTGCCCAGGATTGCGTTCGTTAGCGCTTCCATTTGCGCGAGACGTCCGAAGTTGGGGCGCGTGTGCAGGTCGGGATATCCGAGCTGACCCTCAATCAGATACGCCTCAGCATCGAGCCAGTCAGCCAGTGCCAGCGCGACAGGTGGCGACATGAACAGGGCGCCGATGCCTAGAGCCCGAATCGCGTCTAGGTCATCCGGCGTGGGTTCTGGGTCATCGGCCACAGCGTTCCCCGCATTTCGAAGCATCTCCGCAGCCGCACGCAACCGCCCCACAGCATCCAGCGTGCGCCCATCGTCCGTGGTCATGATTCGAACCCCTCGACTCGCGGATGGATTTGCAGCAGGAACGAGCCGGTCGTGGACATCTCCCACTGCTGGAGCTGATAGCAGGTCGGCTCAGGGTCGTCGTCGCCGTGACACAGACGCACCTCGCAGATTGATGCGAGCCCCGTCGCAGGGTTCCGGCCACACCATCCGCACGTCTCGATGGACTCCGCGCGCCCATCGTCGGCCTGTGCGTCGGGACTGTTCGCGGCGGTCATGAGGTGGCGTCCGGGTCGACCAGTGGTGGCGCTTCATGGAGTCGAGTCAGTGCCGGAAGTTCGACCGACTCGCCTCGCCATGTCGCCCTTGCTTGCACGGCCCTGTCGAACGCCGCCAGCGAGTCCAGTAGGAAGTCGGCGAGGATGTGATCCGGTGAGCCAGATGGATTCTCGGCGCTCGCTCGGTTCAGCGCATGCTTGATTTCACTGCGGAGTTCGTTGTCGGGTCCGGTCTCGATCTCGTAACTGCTCATTCGCTTGTCTCCTGCGTTTCGGCCGGCGTCATGTCGGCGGGGGTTGGGGTTGGTTTGTCGGGGTTGTGTTCGTCGCAGACCGGGATCGGCAACACGAAGGTGTCCGGGCGATACAAGGTCGTCGCTGGCTCGTTGCACCACTGGCTGAAGTACGCGAAGTGGGCCACGATCGCCTGACACGCGCGGCCTTCGAGTGACTCACTCACAACTCCTCCCCACCTTCAACGTGCGCGGTGTCGACGGTTGCCGGGGCGCGTGGTTCGTACTCGTCACGGATTGCGTCGAGGGCGTCGGCGATGGCAAGTAGCGCGTACACCTGGGCTTCAGCGATCCGGTCAGCACGGTTCCTGCGTCGTGGTGACTTCGGGATTGTTGCGAGGCTTAGTGTGTTCAGGGCCGAGTGTGCGTTGGTCATGCGTTCTCCTTCGTTGCGTGGTTGGCGATGACGTCCGCTGGGTCGCGAACTTCGCGTTTGACCTCGGCTTCTCGTGCGGCGGTGAGTTTCTTCTCGGCTTCGATGCGTGCGGCTTCGAGTGCGGCCCGTTGTTCGTCGGTGGGTAGCGCGGACTTGCGCGGGTCCAGCGGGTTCTCGTAGTGATGCCCGCCGTACTGATTCGGCTCTCCATGCAGTGGCCAATGCTCGCCGCAGATGACGCAGTAACCGGGTCGAGCTTGGCGATACTGCGGACCCTTGGGGTTGGCTGCTGAGACCGCTGCCCACCATGTGCCGTTCTCGTGCACGCGTCCTGGCTGCTTGGTGGTCGAGTCAACGGCGCAGGCTGTGAGGGCGATGAGTGCGTCGGCGTATGGCCTGCGAATCATCCGGTCGTCTCCGAGCACTTTCATCAGCAGCCCGGTTGACCATTCAGGACGCAGCAGATTGACCACGGCTGCGATGCGTTGTGCCTCTGTCTTGTTCATCCTTTGCCTGCCCCTGCCGTTGCGAGGCTGGCCCTATCACCTAAGTGACGGTGCAGGGGCAGGTGATAGATGCAATAGACAGACTTAGGTAAAGACCCTCTGACACTGACATTGGCTATGACACTGACATTGCTATCGCATAGGCATCGTTTTGCTAATGCGTTTGCTATAGCACTTGCTATGGGGTTTGCTATCGGTTTGCTATGCACTTCGCTCCTCCTTGCAGTGTTCGCATTCGGGGTCGAAGCGTCGTCTCGCGACGTGCCAGCGGGTGTGTGATCCGAGCGTCCCGGACGTTGTTCTGGTGCTTCTGAGTTGGCTGATTTCGTCCTTGGATCGCTGGTGTTGCAGGTAATCTCGGACCTCATAGCCCTTGCCGCTCTTGAACACGAGTGGCTTCTCAGGGTCGGAGTCCAGGAGTTCGCGGACGACCTTGGTTGAGCCGAGTCGGCGCATCTGTGCGTCGCTGATGTAGCCGTTGGATTCGGTTCGGGAGCAGAAGCAAATAGCTTCGATGTAGAGACGAAAAGCTGCGTCGGAAAGGTCGGCAACTTTGCGATTTTCTGGCAGCCCGTGGTCGATTCGGACGTGTGGGCGGGAGTCGAATTTCTCGGGCCGGATGGATGGCAACTCACGACACCTCCCTGGTGAGTCGATCGAGTACCGCCATTGAGGTCGGCGTCAATGGTCCCCGCACACCCATGCGGACCTCGGCGACCACCTCTGCGGCCACAAGGCGCAGCAGTTCGGCTTCGTCGGGGCGTTCCTTGCATCGGGAGTGGACTCTCGGCGTTCCATCCATGCGCAGGGTCAACTCGCGCCCGCACCACTCACACGGGCTATGGCCGCGTTCGCAGGCGGTGTACCACTGGCTATATCCGCGAGGCTCGCTCGGGTTGCTGTAGCCAGTGCGATGGCAGACGTTACACATCCACTTTGGTCCCGTCCACGAGTAGCCGTATGAGCGTCCGTCATGGACTTTCGTAAAGTCACTCATGCGGCCACCGACTTACGCGCGTCGAGGATCTGCCACACGCGATGTCGGTTGGCCCATCGCTGTTGGTCCCATTCCCACTGGCGAGCGTTCTTGACGGCCCATGTCAGGCAGTCGTCACAGGCGCCTTCGATGAGCAGCGCACCGCAGTAGCAGTGGGAAGGTGCGGGCGCGAATTCGAGCTCGGGCTGGTCGGGTACGAATCGCTTAACGAGGCCACCGAGCCACTGTCCGGGAGGGAGTTCAGCTTCCCTGTTGCTGCACTCGTAGTTCTGTCTATAATCGCGGCTAGTCATTGCTACTCCTGGTCTGTTCAGGGGCGGTTGTGATAGGCCCGGTTGAGGTGTTTGCGCACTCTCGGTCGGGCCGTTTCACGTCTTGAGTTGTCCCTGTCAGTCTACTTGAAATTGCAGGCCAAAGCGCGCCTTCATCGAACGTCTGAGCGACCAAATCCCGCACCCATCGCCGTACATGTGTGGCCGGGTCGTAGCGCCATTGCCCACCTGTGAGCTCGAGGTTGTTCGCGGCATTGGTGGCGCATCGTCGGCAAAGTTGGCCGACGCATCCCTTCTTGCCGCATGTTGTGCAGGTCATGTGGTGGTCTCCTGTGCGACTGTTTCGGCGGCGTGCGTGTGATGGCAGTGGTGTTCGCATCGTGGCCATGTGCAGTGGTGGCACAGGTTGTCGATGCAGTGGCCGGAGCGCATCAACCCCACGACGTACAGCACGCCATCGACAGCAACGACAGGCATCCCGCCGCATGTGATCCCGGTGTCGTGAACGTGACGCTTGAGGACTCTGCCGGTGTGTGAGATGACGGTGACCGGGCGGGAGGTGGTGTCGGTGTCGGTGAGGATCGTGACGTTGCGGCGGGTCATGAGGTACTCCTGAATGGCGAGACTTGGAATATCGCGTCGGCATCAAAGCCCGACCCGATCAACGCGTCAGTGGCGTTCGCTGCGTGCCCGATCCATGAGTCGCAACCGTCCTCGGTCCCGTCATCGGCTAGCACGAGCCATGTGCGCGCGGTCATAGCCAGCCCTCCGCGCGATGTTGACGGACCCACGGCGGCTCGTAGTCTCGGATTTCGTCTCGCTGCTGCTGGGTGTATCCGACCGGTCGACGGCACACCTCGCACGAACCCGACGCGCAGCATTCGTACTCACTCATTCCCCGCTCACCCCCGTAGCGACCACAGCATCAGCGGCCCACAGTGAGTCGTGTCGTCGTTTCGCTGTCTTCGCGTCGTCGTAGTCCGTTGTCCAGTCATGCAACGGGCCGCACGTTTCGCATGTGGTTCTGTGGAGTCTGAATGCGCCTGCGTTGTTGGGGAGGATGCGGGTCGCGTGGTTAGACATCGGGGGTCACCGCCTTGATGGCGTCGAACACGGCCAACACGGTGGATCGGTCGAGATCCTTGGCGCGCTCACTCAGGTCGGCATACGGGACCATCTGCTCCTCGCCCCACTCGCTCGGACGTGACGTCACACCCTGCTCGCGTTTCGTCTTCATCCACGCCTCATGAACCTTGGCGGCGACTACCTCCACACTCGGCAACGCCTCAGCACGCGCCTCGGCCCTCACGCGCTCAAGGGCTGCATCCGGGTCTACGAGGGCTGTGCGGATGTCGCGTGTGGTGACCTGCGCGGACCAAACGGCGTGACCCTGCTTGAGTTCGGCCGCCTCACACACCGCCGCCACTGCCGCAACCTTCGCCGCGTCCGACTGTTCGAACACCTCGGACTCATGCGCGGACTGCTGGATCTGGCGCTGGGTTTCGATGTCGCGGTCGGTCTCGTGGTTGCTCATGAGGTTGCCTCGGGAATCGCGAGCCATTCACACTTCCGGTGCCGCAGGGGTTCAGTCCAAGCAGCGCCCTTTGACTCGACCTCGGAGAAGGTCGTCGCCGTGAAGGTCCGCAGCCGTTCGGTGTGCTTCCCACAGACCTCGCACTTCCCCTTGCGGAAGAACTGACCACTGACCTTGTCGACACTCGGACGCCCGCTCATGCCACACCGCCCACGATCGAGTCGGCGTTCGACTTCAGCTCGGGGGATTCGTCCCATTGCGAGTTCAGGGCGGGATCGTCAGGAGTCACGGCGTCAGGTGCTGGCGTGTGTGCGTCGGGATCTTCCTTGCGCGCGATGTACACACGGTCTGCACCGTCGATCTGCAACGACCGGAAGAACTTGTCGAGATCGAAGTTCGCGGGATCTTTCGGCGCGAAGCCGCCAGGGGGCACGTCGAATGCAACGGTGCGCACACCGTTGATGTACGGCTCCCGCGGCTGCTTCCACGTGATGATCGCATCGACCTCGTAGGCGAGATTCTTCTCTGCGTCGACCTTCCATTCCTTGTCGGTGGTCGGCTTGCCGTTGCGCATCACCGTGACCTCGTTGTAGCGGGCGGTGAAGATGACCGGGCCGGCGTTCTTACGCGCCGCGTCGATGACCTTGCGCCAACGCTTCTTCGCGCTGTTCCACTGATCCATCGTGATGGTGTTCTTGTTGCGATCTCTGGCGATCGAGTCCTGCTCATCGGACAGCAGCCCCCAGAGCTCGGTCATGGAGTCGATGACGAGGGCGTGCGGCTTACCGTTTGGTCTCGGTTCCGCAACGGCCCACTCGACGGCAGCGAGGATGTCGGCCCACGAGCCGTCGTGCTCGACGATCTCGTAGCGTGCGCCGGGGATGGCGCCGTACTGATCCGCTGATCCCTCGCCGACCTCGATGTAGAACGTGCGGTCGATCAGGTCGGAGCCGCTGAACACGGAAGCCGTGAACGACTTGCCACACTTCTGCTGTCCGGCCAGAAGAACGAGAGGCCACGATGCCTTGCCGGTGGGCTTACGGGTGCGTCTGTTGCTCATGAGACTTCCTCCAAGTGGTCGTTGATCATCAGGTAGTAGGGGAGCGGTTCGATTGCTTCGATCTCGTCGGACTGGTCGTCCTCGCCGGGCCATTCGCCGGACTCTGCGCATCGGGCGAAGACACGGATGGCCGCGCGCATCTTGGACCGACCGACGTTGATCCAGTCCTCGTGCGCCAACTGAACGACGCGCACCTCATGGGGTGGGTCGGTCTCTACGAAGATCAGTTGCATCGGTCTCGGTTCGACGCCCAGCGCCAGACGCACCAACGTGCGGTACGTCTCGGCCTGGATGTCGTAGCCGAAGTCCTCGATGGTGCGCTGGATCTTGTAGCGTCGGACGTCGCCGGTCGACTTGAGGTCGATGGGGATGTGCGAGTCGGTGAGTCGGTCGAGGCGCCCGCGCAACTGGACGCCCGTCTCTTCGTCGGTGGCGAACAGGCTCAGTTCGGTTCGGCCGGGAAGCTCGAGGAGGTTGCGCGCCTTGACGTTGCGCAGGACAGCCTCGGCGATGCGGTCGACCTTCTCGACCGTCTCCGCCTTGAGTGGGACGAGCCCCTTGGCCCGAGCCTTCTCGATGAAGTCACGTGCAGCGTTGGTGCCTGTGGTGCCCGACTTGGACAGGACGTTCTCAGGGATGGCAATGACGCCGGCGCCGACTCCGTGCACCTTGGCGTGGACCGCATGGCCTAGATCGAACACGGCCTTCTCGACACGGTTGTCGATCATCTGCCGGTAGTGCAGCGGGGATCGCAGGAGCCACTTCATGCCGGTCGCCGACAGCGCTGGATGGGCGTGATACTCGGCTTCGTCCATGTTGTCGAGGACGGCAGTATCGGCGCTCACTTCGCCACCTCCTCGGGCATGCATTCGCGGCAAAGGTGGATGTCGTCGATGTCGTGCAGCACGTTCGAGTCGGCAACACATTCGAGCGGCGGGCAGATCCAGTAGCCGCGCTCAGACAGGACCGGATGCACCCACGACTTGTTGCGCGGGTCCAATCTGTGGTCCGCGATGTCGAAATGCTGCGGGCAGGGACGTGAATCAGTGACCCGGCATCCGGCCTTGAGAACGCGGGGTGCATCGGGGGCGGTGGGATCGTTGGCGGTCATGCGGACACGTCCAATCGGTCAGCACGGATGCCAGTGGTGTTCACGCAGGAGGTGACAGTGCCGCCCTGTTGGATCCATAGACGGATCAGTTCGTGGCTCTCGTCCCGGTTCAGCACGACCGAGCGGTCACCCTTCATGCGTCGCTCGATCGCCACGTAGTCGATGTCCAGACCAGCGTCGACGAGTTCAACCGGCACGTCGCCGCACGTCTCACATTCGTGACCGTGATCGTGGTACGAGTGGCAGTGCGGGCACCGGGCAACGTCCAGCCGGTCGACCACCGACGAGTCGGTATTGCGCTTCGGCCCCGGCTTCAACCGGGGGAGAGCGACATCTTCGTCACGTTGAGTCGCAGCCGCTTCCCTCAGTTCCTCAAGCTCGGCGAGGGCCTTAGCCTTGTGATCCTCGAGCAGCGCGTTGAACTCGTCCGCATGACGCTTGACCAAGTCGGCGTATGCCCGGTTGCGGGCTCGCTTGTAGATGACTCGGTTCTCGGTTGGCGGGCGCTTGTTGTTGCAGGTTCGGCAGTGAGCCATCCGCCCGTTGACGCCGGATCGCAGTTCGTAGTACTCGTCGATCGGCTGCGTCTTGTCGCACTTGCTGCACGTGCGCTCTGTCTCCCCACTCATGACCGGTCCCGAAGGTTGAAGAACATCGCCAGCAGGATCAGCGCCAACAGTGCGAGGAGGATGCCAGCGTCGACTGGTGTGAGGTTCGACATCGTGTGCGCGCTCATGAGGCTCTCCGTCGCAGGAGGGCGTCACGGTCATCGCTGTAGTGCTGGTCCCTGCCTGTGGTCCATTCGCGGCGGTAGGTGTCTGCTGCTGCTGTGGATCGGAACCACCAGAGCGGGAGTGCCCAGAGTGCGACGGTGAGCGCGAGGGCGACGATGGTGTAGGCGATGAGTTCGATCATGAGGTGGCCTCGGGGTCAGGGCATGTGCACCGCGTGTCCGGCGTGGTCACACAGTTGGCCTGGTGATACCGGTCGACCTCGTTGGCCTCGGTCGCAGGATCAGTGGACGACAGGGCGGCGCGGAGGTCGTCGCGGTATGCCTCGCACTCGTCGCAGATGCAGGCCCGATCGGCTAACGCCAGAGCCTTCGTCAACACCGCCTTGAGCCGGTCCCGCTCGTCCTGCACCCGCTCGACCAACGGGATGAAGTCAGCGATCCACTCCCGCTCCTTCTGTAGTTCACCGCCGAGATCAGCCATCAGTCCAGCGAGGCGGGGTGGCACTTCGATCACGGCCTTCCGCAACCGTTCGACCTCGGCCTGCAACTGGTGGTTCTGGTCGATCGTCCAGTTGAGTTTGTCGCTGACTTTCGCGGCACCGTCGGTTGCCGAGACCGCTGGCACGATCTGGCGCTCATCCGGCTCGGGCAGTCCGGCACAATGCGAGCCGGGCTTGTTTCCGCCAGGACCGAACAGGGTGTGAGGGCCGTGAGGTCGATTGCGAGAGGCGCAGTCTGGGTTCGGTCCACTCATCGCGCTGTCCCCCAAGCCACATGCGCGCCCACTGGACGGTTCGGATGCACGCGAACGCACCGGATGATCCACGCAGCAGACTCACTGATGTGCCGGTCGAACTCGCTGCCGAACTCCTCCACGTGACGAGCTTTCGCGCGTCGGGGGATGTAGTCGGCGAGTTGTGCAGCCCGGATGATGTCATCAATCGCGCCGTACTGGCGTGCGTGGGATGCCTCAGATGCTGTTGACGGGGAGGTGGGGGTGATCATGCGCGGGCCTCGTTGCTCACGAAGTTGCAGCCGTAGCCGTCAACGCCCGCGTACTGCCACTCCCGCTTACAGGAGATGGTCAGGACGTCGCCTACCTTGACGGAGGCGCAGCGGGTGTCGTCGCAGCCGTATGCCTGTCCGTCGATCTCGACGACGAAGCGCTGATTGATCGACGACTTGCCTGTCGACAAGATGCGCGAGTTGACGTCGGTCACGTCACCACTGACGGTGCGCCACTGGTGGTACTCAGCGCTGTATGGGTAGAAGCCCCATGCCGCGATGATCGTGACCACGATCGCGATGCCGAGCGATGCCCAGGACGCGATGATTGGGAGGCCCTTGTCGTAGGTGTCCACGCGCTCGTTCAACTTCCGCAACCAGACGGCTGCGATCAGAAGACCGACGATGGACACGATGAAGACCGGTAGGCCGATGAGTGTCCCGAGGGACCATGACTCTTGCATTAGACTTGCTCCTTAGTTGGGAGCCGGGTCGATTGGTGCGATCCGGCTTCTGCATTTGGTTGGTGGAGGTATTCCCGACACCGCCTGGAGGAGTTGCCGTCCGCTCGGGAGTGACGTGACGGACGGCCCAGACGATGCCGGCGCTAGGGGGAGGCTTCTCGACAGATCGCTTCGGCCTCGGCGACCGGATCGAAGTCAGAGAAGACGGGGACGATGAAGCATCGGCAGTACGCTGGGGGATGGCGCTCGTAGTAGCCCTCGGGAGGCATCACGCCACCCCGCGATACGTCAGCACTCGATGACCATGCGATTCGGATTCGTCACCGCACGCACCCACTCAGGAATGTCATTCGCGCTGAACGTGTCGCATGTGCGGGCCAGTCGTTCGATCTGTTCCCGCAGCAACGTGTTCTCGTCGAAACCATCTGCCGCGTCGAGGTGACCGAACGCCTTGTCACACTCAGCTTCGGCCTCAGCGATTGCGGCCATGAGGTCGGTCTGCGCGTAGGTGTCGGCGGTCATCAGTACCAGTCCTTGCCGTCAGCCTTGATGAGCCGACCGGGCGTCGGGAGGTAGAACAGGTCGCGTGTCAGGAACTCGTCATCGCGTCCGTCATAGCCGCCCTCGAACCAGTTGAAGCCTTGGCTGTAGATCTCGATCCAGATCGTCCTGGCGTCGGTCTCAGGGTCGTCGGCGAGATGCCAGTCGCACCCGGCTTTGAGCAACGCCCACGCCTGACCGATCTTCACTTGCGACCGCTGTGAGTCACGGTCACTCCAGTCACTCTCAGGAACGATCGCCTTCTCGCAGATCGCGATGAGGTCTTCACGGGTGTAGTCCGTCTTGACGCCACTCATCCCTCGCCACCAACCTCGACGACGGCCGCATTCCGAACAGCCTCACCATCAGTTGCAGCCTCGACAATGCGCGCCGACTGTGCCTGTGTCGCGAACTCACGGAACGCTGCGAACGACTCAGCGGCATAGTTGCGGGTCATCGGGGATCACCTGCTGCATCGACGGCTGCGAGGAACTTGCCCACGATGCTGTTGGGGTCGAGGTAGTCCCAGCGCCCGACAGACTCACGGAACTCATCGAGCACTGACGTCGGGACGGCGGTCGCGGGGGTGAAGGCTGCGACCCACTCCCTGTCGACGATGTGCCCCGTTGCCTCTGCTCGGTCCTTGCCGAAGGACGACTTCAGTGACCACTGCGCGAGGGCTGTGCGCGTGGGGAACGATCCAGCAGGCGGAGTGATGGTCACCCAACCCAGCGTCGGCTTGTCGGGCAGATCGACGGGCTGGGGACGATCTAAGAGGTAGTAGTCGCCCGTGAATGGATGCTCACCATCAGATTGCGCGACCCACTCGGATGCGGTCCCGACCCGGTTCGTCGACTCCCACCGGATCAGGTCACCCTTGCGAATGTCCTTCGGCTCGATCGGCGGCCTCACAACACACCGCCACGGACACTTGCGACCGCGTCATCGGCGACCATGCACACGGACAGGAGCGCATCGAAGGCGGTGACGATGGCGGCTGCGAGGAGGTCTGTGAGGGCGTTCATCGGTGACTCCTGATCGCGTCGATGATGCACTGGCCGGCTGCGACGATGAGCAACCAAGCGATGATGGCGAAGGCTGCGAGCTGGGCGGTCATGATGCACGCCTAGCTGCGGCCATCGCGTCCAGCGCCTCGTCCATGCTTCCCAGCGGGTACGTTGTCGCTGCGTCGGCGACTGGAAGGCCGCGGAGTACAGCCAGCAGGGCCAGCGCCGACAGTTCGTGGACCAGCACTGCGTCGTCCTGGTAGCGCAGGTAGTCGCGAACCTCGGGGCAGTCGATGAACCACTCGCACATGACGTGCTTGCGGCCGAGTGCCATGTGTGCGGCGCGCTCAGCTGCATGGTCGCCCGGGAACCATCCGATCAAGTCGGCGTGCGCGCCGCGTTCGATGTCGGCGGGACGGTACTGGGCCTTGCCTGTCGTCAGACTTGCCGCACGCCCAACCGGATCCTTGGAGTAGCCGACCTTCATGTACAGGCCGACACTGGCGAAGTAGACACTCATGACGTCTCACCGCGCAGCCACGCATCGAGCGCGTCCCGGTGGATCCGCCAGCGGCCGTTCTTCATCCGCTGCGTACCGACGAGCTCGCCCGATCTGAGAGCGGCGGCGATGGTGTCGGGGTGATACCCCGTGTACTCCGCGGCCTGCTCGGTGTTGTGCCAGATGCGTGTGTTGAGGTCGATGGTCATGCGTTCGCCCCTTGCTTGTGTCGCATTGTGTCAGCGACTTGCGACATTCGAGGCTCGAAGAGGAAACCGCTAGGGCAGCCAAGCGCTTCCTCGATTGCGCCGGCAGTGGCGAGTGAGCATGAATCGCGGCGCTTGGCTACGAGGTGGCCGACGACGCCGGGCTTCAGTCCTGCACGACGGGCGAGTTCGTAGCCGGTCCCGATCTTTCGGAACTGCATGTACTCGATGAGTGCGCGGTGGCTCTTGAGCTTCACCGTCAACCTCCATTGATCTGGTTGCATCTCTTCGCCTCACTGTAAGGATCTGTGTCGCTTGTCGCAACGACTTACGACTAGTGTGCACACGTTCCTGCACTTTGGCAAGACCAATTTGTAAGGAAGTGTGAGGGAATTGAGCGGTTACGACGGTGTAGTTTGTGCATAGTCACGCACGAAGACGTTTGCCAATGCACGCCATCCAGCGGGAGATTTGTAGGCATGACAGCGCTATCCGAACTTCTTCTCGACTCCAAGGTCGCAACCGCAAGGGCTGTGGAGCGCATCGAGAAGAGTGAAGAGCACTCGATGAACAAAGGAACGATTTACCGGTACATCGACGGGGATCATCCAGAGCGACCCAAGGAGAAGTATCTCCAAGCTCTGGCCTACGGATTCGAACTGCCCATCACACGGGTTCGACAGGCGGCTTCTGCGGCACCGGGAGAACTCGGACCGTGGACGCCGCCACTCGAGGCTGGCCGCCTCTCAAAGCCGGTACGAAATGCGCTCGATGCACTCATCATCACTCTCGCGAAAGAAGGTCCAGGCAATGGCGCACCGCCAGCTAAGAAGACGATGAAGCGGGGCCACTCGGTCCAGCCACGCAAGCGGGCATCTAAGAAGCCCTAGCCGGCCAGTCGGGGATCCCGCTCGTCCAATACTTGATTCATGCAGTCCATCCGGTCCTCGCAAGACATCATCGGATCGAGTAGCACGATCGTCTCAATCGAGGTGTCGACCACGACACCCTCGCCCCCCAGACCCGGTACATCAATGACCCGGACACACCTATCGCTGCGCTTACGCATCCCCTAGATTCGCTTTCCCCGATCGCCTGTGATGATGCCCCGCAGCGGGCGATGCACTGCGGGCAAGTCGAACCCTTGTTCGACATTTTAGATCGCCGTTCTGACACAACGGGCCTCCGAGAGCTGCCACGGCGACACTCCCAAAAACGACCGTAACCCGCGAGATGTTCGATCGTTGCGAAAGTCATCGTTTCCGCCGAGGTTCGTCATGACAGTCTTTGAGCCAGCGACTCAGGCCGACCCGCACAACCTGGCTGATCGTCAGCCCGCGCGCCGCTGCCTTCTTCTTGGCCGCGTGCCAGACGTGGTCGGGAACCCTGATCGTTCGTCGCGGTGTGCTGTCCATGTGATGTCACCCCTACCAAGCCCAACGGCGCGACTGGCTGTCAGGTCACGGGCTTCCGCAAATTTCAACAGTTGGCCGAAACCGCCCAGCACCTTTGATGACGCTGAGACCACGCTGACTCCGCCGCTGGGTGATGTGAGTGGGGGATAATGGAGGGATGGCATGGTCCGAGCGTCTCCCCAGTGGCAAGTACCGCGGCGTCTATCGTGACTCGTTCGGCAAGCGGCGCAGCGCCGGCACGTTCACGCACAAGGCAAAGGCCGAGAGGGCGGCAGCGGCCCGCGAGGAACTGGCACGCAAGTCATTGGTCAAGGATCCCGAGGCGTATCGGCGGCCGTGGGGGCAGTGGGCCGAGGAGTGGTGGCCTACTCGGGACGTGCAGCCATCGACCCTGCGGCAGGACAAGGGCAGATGGAAGAACCACCTCGAGCCGCAATGGGCGACCGTGCCGATCGGGTCGATCACCAGGCAGGACGTCAAGGCATGGATCGCCAAGCTGCGTAAGGATGGCCTCGGGCCGGAGACGGTGAAACGGTGCGTCCACCTCTTCTCGGCCTCCATGTCCGCAGCCGTTGATGGGGAGATCGTGCAGGCGAACCCGGCGTCGAGGATCCAGATGCCCGGTGGTGCCTTGGCCCAAGAGCGGTACATGACGCACGAGGAGTTCGACATTCTCCGCGAGCAGTTGCCGACGACTCGCGATCAACTCATTGCCGACATGCTGGTGAACACTGGCCTGCGGTGGGGCGAGCTCGCAGGATTGCACTGGTCCCGCGTCAACCTCGAGCTGGGCAAGCTGCGCGTCGTAGAGACGTGGGACGAAAGTGACGGGCGGATGAAGGCGTACCCGAAGGGGAAGCGCACCCGAGACGTTCCCCTGACGCCCGAGCTCGAGGACGCACTGAGAGATCTTGCCCCACGTGGGGCAACCTGCGGAGTGGAGCACGCCACTGGTCGATGCCCCGGCCCGTTGGTCCTGACCACAGAGGGAGGGGCGCCGCTGCGGAACTCCAACTGGGCATACCGGGTGTGGACTCCATCGGTCGAGGCTGCCGGCATCGGGCACGTGCGGATCCACGACTGTCGCCACTCGTATGCTTCATGGCTTCTGCAGAACGGCGTCTCACTCGCCGAGGTTGGCCGGCTCCTGGGTCACGTCTCTCCGACGACGACGCAACGGTACGCTCACCTTGCGCAGACCGATGCCGGGGCGATCCTCCAGGCACTGGCTGCCCCACGAAAGCCCCACGCCCGGGTGTCGTGAGGTTCGGTTTACGCTCAGGGGAGGTAGCTCAGCTGGTTAGAGCAGGGGACTCATAATCCCTGGGTCGCGGGTTCGAGCCCCGCCCTCCCTACGACGATCAGGTCAGCCCATCTCGGTCACCGAGAGGATGTTGCCCTCCGAGTCCTTGAACCACGCGCCGCGACCCTCCTCGTACGTGGCCACACCGTTCTCGGTCTTCAGGCCCGGGAAGTCGTAGTCCTCGAACACCACGCCCTTGCTGCGCAGGTCGGCCATCTCGGCATCGAGGTCGCTCGTGGCCCAGCTCAGCGCCGTGTTCTGCGCGGTGCCGGCGAACTGGGTCTCGTAGAGCAGGATCTTCGTCCCGGCTGCGTTCTGGTAGATCAGCCCGTCACCGCGTTCCTCAGACGGTTCGAGACCGAGCTTGTCCTTGTAGAACTCGCGTGCTCGTCCCAGGTCCGAGGCAGGAAGGACGGCGTAGATTTCAGCATCGTTCAGCATGGTTTCTTCCTCTGCTTGTACCCCGATTCAGACGGTACGCCGGTCGGTCCGCGAAGGCGACAGTCCCGGTTGTCCGAGTCATGCGACACAATCGGGGCATGCGCGACGCGGTGATCTTCGACATGGACGGCACGTTGTGCGACACCACGACGATCGAGCACTTCATCGAGGGTGAGGACAAGAACTTCTACGCGTTCCACGCGGCGTCGGCGCAGTGCCCGCCGCGACCCAAGATGGTCAAGGCGGCCCGCGCGGAGCGGGACAAGGGGCGGGCTGTCCTCGTGGTGACGTCGCGCGAGTTCATCTGGCGCGACCTGACCCTCGACTGGCTGGTGGAGCACGGCATCCCCTACGACGCGCTCTACATGCGGATCGTCGGCGACTACCGCAAGGATGTCGTGATCAAGAAGGAGATCCTCGCCCAGATCGCCGACGACGGCTTCACCGTGCTGGATGCGTGGGACGACAAGCCCGCGGTCATCGACCTGTGGCGCGACAACGGCATCAACGTGCACGTGGTCGACTGACCGTCAGTCGCGCTGACGCTCCATGTCGGCGACGATCTCGGCCGCGACGATCCTGAGCTTGATGTTGCCGTGCTGCGACAGCCGGGTCAGGAACGCGAACGCCCGTTCGTCGCTGAGTCCGTAGCGCTCCATGATGATGCCGACGGCCTGCCCGATCGTCGTGCGCGTCCGGATCGCGTCGTTGAGGTCGGCGATCTCACGGGCGTACCCGATCGCGACGGCTGCCTGATGGGCGAACAGGTCGGCGAGCGTGGAGAAGTCCTCGAACGCGCCCAGCCGGTGTGAGTAGAGGTTGAGTGCGCCCTGCGACGCGGGCGCGTCGAACAGCCGCAGGCCCGCTTGCGCGCGGATGCCCTTGCCCACCACGTACGGACCGTAGGCCGGGAAGCGATCGTCGGCTGCCAGGTCAGGCGAGATGACGTGCGCGGTCTCGGTCGCCGCGTCGTAGCAGGGGCCCTCCTTGAGCTCGTACTGCTTGCTGTCGAGATCGAGGACGAGTGGGTCGGTCGGCGCGACGGTGTCGATGCTGTCGTCGGAGTGCTTGACCGTGATCGAGGCGTACTCGACGTCAGGGAGCACGTCCACGGCGGCCGCGGTGATCGCCCCGAGCGTCGCGTCGTAGTCGCCGGGCTTGAGCGCCTCGGCGAGACGGCGAACGCTGTCCTGCAGTCCCTCTTCTGTCATCACGCGTACGTACCCGGTTGGCCACGCGGCATGCGTCGTCGCGGCAATCCGGGCTAGAGCCCGAAGGTGTCGCGCTGGTCCTTGGGGACGAGCTCAAGGTACTCGGGATGGTCGCGGATGACCTTGGGGACGAACGGGCAGTAGGGCAACGCGGTGCCACCGCGCTCGCTGATCAGGGCGAGCGCACCGGTCACGAGCTCCGTGCCCAGGCCGCGACCCTCGAACTGCGTGAAGATGCGGGTGTGCGGGAGGGCGTACTCGTCGCCGTCCTTGCGGTAGTCGAGAAACCCCGCGAGCTCGCCGTCGACGGTGATCTCGAAGCGGGATGAGGCGGGATTGTCCGCCACGGTGGTCGTCATCCGACATTCCCTTCGGCTGAGATGTTGTCCGTACAGGAGAACATGCGTCACAATGGTCTCAGGTGCACCCAAGACGCTGGGGAAGGCGACACTAGGGAGGCACCGATGAATATGTCTTCGCCGACCACCCCGACCCGGGGTGTTCTTTTCGTGCACTCAGCTCCGTCTGCGCTGTGCGCGCATGTCGAGTGGGCTGCCGCTGGCGTGCTCGGCGGCACTCCCGACATCGCTTGGGTGCCGCAGTCGGCCGAGCCAGGCACCTACCGTGCCGAGCTGTCGTGGCAGGCAGCCGCCGGAACGGCCGCGGCCCTGGCATCGGCCCTGCGCGGGTGGGACAAGCTGCGCTTCGAGGTCACGGAGGAGCCCACCGCATCCACGGAGGGCGCGCGCTACTCCTACACGCCGTCGCTGGGCATCTTCCACGCCATGGCCGGGCTGCACGGCGACATCCTGATCCCGGAGGACCGCATCAAGGCCTTCCGGGTCAAGGTCGCACTGGGCGAGGTCGACATGGAGACCGCGCTCGACGGGTTGCTGGGCACTGCCTGGGATGCCGAGCTCGAGCCGTTCCGTCACGCCGGCGACGGCGCCCCGGTCCGCTGGCTGCACCAGGTGATCTAGGAGCGGTCAGCCGATCTGGACCGTCACGGCCGGCGTCGCCTCGTCGGTCTTCTTGTTGAGCAGCCGGAACTGCCGGTCGCCCGTGCGCGACGTGTAGATCTGCGTCTTGAACTTGCCGCCGGAACGGGTCGTGGTCTCGATCGGGAAGTCGTCCCAGTCGCTGCCCTCGTCCTTGACCTGGATCTGCAGCTCGGCGCCCTCACCGGCACCGGCGAACGTGCCCTGGATCGTGAATCGCTCACCCGGGGAGACCTGCTCCTTGGAGACCTTGATCGTCGGCTTCGGCTTGCTCGCGTCGGGCGTGGTCGTCTCGGTGGGCTCGGGCGTCGGGGTGTCCGTCGGTGACGACGTCGGGGCCGTGGTCGGATTGCTGATCGGCGGCAGGTTGACCGAGCCGAGGCCGGTTGCCTCGATGAGGGCCGAGCCGCCGAAGCCGAGGATCGCGCCCAGGCCTGCGCCGAGGAGCACGAACAAGATGATCAGTCGCTCACCCAGCCGCCGCCGGCGTACGTGTTCCTCGTCGCGGACCGGCGGCGCGGGGGACTCCAGTGTCGTGGGCACCCGGCCGCTGCGGGCAGGCGGCGTGGAGCCGTCATGGCGTACGACGGCGTCGATCGCATCCTGCACGGTGACCAGGGTGTCGACCGTGTCATCGGAGAGATAGACGTCGAAACGCCGGCCCAGCTCTTCAGCAGTCTCCACGATCGTCAGAGAGTCGGTGCCGAGCTCCTTGAGGTTCGCTTCGGGCACGACAGCGTCGGCGGGACAGCCGACGACTCGTACGAGAATGTCCGTGAGCTGTTCGTGGACTGATGAGGAAGACGGCACGCGTCGAGTCTAACGAGCCGGTATGGCGATCCCGCACACCACGCAGGGCCTGCTCAGCCCACCGGACAGGGCCGCCCTAGGATGTCGGGATGGAAAGCGTCGAGGACGTCCAGTACCTGGTGGTGCACGGCTACCGGCGCGCATTCCGTATCTCGGGCTCAGGGCCTGCTCTGCTCCTGCTGCACGGTCTGGCCTGCGACTCGTCGACCTGGCTCGACGTCATCCCGACCCTGTCGGAGCACTTCACGGTCATCGCGCCCGACCTCCTGGGTCACGGCGAGTCCGACAAGCCTGATGCCGACTACTCGCTCGGCGGCTACGCCAACGGCATGCGCGACCTGCTGACGGTCCTGGGCATCGACAAGGTCACGGTGGTCGGGCACAGCTTCGGTGGCGGCGTCGCGATGCAGTTCGCCTACCAGTTCCCTGATCGCACCGAACGGGTCGTGCTCGTGTCGACCGGTGGTCTCGGCAAGGACGTGACCCCGCTCATCCGCTTCCTCACTGTGCCGGGCAGCAGCGCCGCACTCGCAGCAGCGACGTTCCGGCCGTGGCGTCCCCTGGTCGCCGGCGGCATGCGGGCCCTGTCCCGTACGCCGTTGAGTGCGACCCGTGACCTCGACGAGGTCGCCCGCATCTACGAGTCGCTGGCCGACCCGGCAACCCGCCGTGCCGTGCAGCGCGTCACGAGCCACGTGCTCAACTGGAAGGGCCAGTTCGTCACGATGACGGATCGCAGCTACCTGGCCCGCCTGATGCCGGTGCTGGTCGTCTGGGGACGCGACGACATGGTCATCCCGTCGAAGCACGCCGATTTCGCACCGACGCAGGTCTCCGATGTTCACGTGCTCAACGACGCCGGACACTTCCCGCACAAGGACCACCCCGAGGAGTTCTGTCGCCTCGTGACGGAGTTCATCGCGTCGAACGAGCCCGCGCACTATCACCGTGGCCGGTGGCGCGCGCTGCTGCGCCGCGGCGACCAGTTCGCCCTGGAGAGCGTGCCACCGATCGCCGAGGGCGTCACGCCGGCGATCAGCTAGAGACGGCCGGCCTGGCCTCGAGCGGCGGTGGAGCCTCGAGGCTCGCCTGCTCTTTTCGCCGTTGTCGTTTGGTGTTGCCGGTGGCCCAGGCCCCGATCACGACGGCCGCCCAGCCGATGAACGCGCCGGCGATGTCGTCGGCGATGAAGTGCCAGCCGAAGTAGATCGTGGCGAGCACGACGAGCCCGAGGTAGACCCAGCCGATCAGCTGGATGACCTTGCGCTGGTTGGTCGCGCGGAGGAACAGCGCCGCCGAGACCACGACCGAGACGTGCAGCGAGGCGAAGCCCGCGATGCCGTACGTGCTGCCGCCGGCCGGGTCCTCGTAGAACTTGGTGGCGGCTCGGAACAGGCTGCGTTGGAGCTGCGCTGCGCTGGTGTCGGGCAGGTCGGCGAACATCGAGGGCTGGACGAACGCCGGACCGTACGTCGGGAAGATGTAGTAGCTGACGACGCCGAGGACCCAGTTGAGGCTCAGCGCGGTCGCATACCAGGCGCCGAGCGACAGGTCCTTGCCCCAGACCAGGAACGCGCCGAGGGTCAGTGGGATGAGCGGCAGGTAGGCCACGTAGATGACCGAGAGGATCTGGGCCGCGACGCCCGTGCCGAGCAGGTCGTGCAGCACCGGCGCCGGGTTGTGGTTGAAGAACAGGAAGTAGTCGATGTCGAGCATCTGCTTGTCGAAGTGCACGCCGGCACGCGCCAGGGGCAGATCGCTCTTGAGGTTTCGGTAGCTGACGTAGCAGACGTAGAACGAGACCAGGCCGAGCACGATGTAGAGGACGCGCTTCCACGTCCACTCCTCGCGGATGATGTCCATGAACATGAACAGCCGCGGCGGCTTCTGGCGGGCTTGCAGCGGGGCGAGGTCCTCAGGCATGCGGTTGGCCTCGAACCGACGCGCGGCGACCAGGCGGTCGGCACCGTTGGTCATGAGCCACAGCGGGATGAGCAGGACGCCGAGCCAGGCCCAGTCGCCGATGTAGGGGTGGGCGTAGTTGGCGACGGCGCGCACCGCCAGCAGCGGCAGCACGATGCGGAGGGTCTGACGGGCGAGGGCACGGCGCCACGAGATGGGCCGCAGCGTGGACTCGTCGAGCACCACGATCTCGGTCAGGCGCGAGATGGTCGTCATGCCGGTGGTCGTCTGGCTCCTGAGCTCGTACGCTCCGAAGGCCGCGACGACGGCGAGCACCACGACCACGACGGCCGCCCGACCGGCGGTCGAGCCCTCGGCGGCGGTCCAGCCGATCGACGCGATGCCGGCGACGAGACCCCAGAAGAACGTCGTCACGAGGGCGTCGAGCAGGCGACTCGTGATCGGCGACCCGTAGTCGCGCGACTCGCGCCACTGCGGCGTCTCGGTGTACGTACGCCGAGAGCGCCGGAATGCCGGGGGAGCGATGCCCGCAGCGAAGAACAGCAGGCCGATCACGGGCAGGCGGATGTAGGCCGGACCGAGGAAGCCGTCAGGGTCGCGCAACGGGACGTCGTACCGCTGTGACGCGATGATGGCCGCCAGCCCCACCACGATCGAGAGACACACCGCGAAGTGGTAGGGCCGTTGACGCATGGACGCCATCCTATTGGGCGACCCTGAGAGGTCCTTGTGAGGGTTTGACTCCCAGGTCAGGCGTCCCCGCCGACCTGGGGAACATCGGCCACGGCGGTCGGGTCGTCGATGCGGAACCGGTTGAACGCCTCGCGGACGGTCTCGGGCCGCACCGTGCCACGCTGCGCCAGTGTCTGGAGCACCGACACGACGATCGACTCGGCGTCGACCTGGAACGTACGCCGGGCGGCGGCGCGGGTGTCGGCGAATCCGAACCCGTCGGTGCCGAGCGACTGCCACGGACCAGGCACCCAGCGAGCGATCTGGTCGGGCACGGCGCGCATGTAGTCACTGACCGCCACGGTCACCGCGGAGGTGTCCATGAGCTTGACCGTGATGTAGGGCATGCGGCTGTACTCGCCGGGGTGGTTGAGGTTCCACTTCTCGGCAGCGACGGCGTCGCGGGCGAGCTCGTTCCACGACGTGACCGACCAGACGTCGGCCTCGACGCCGTAGTCGGCGGCCAGGATCGCCTGCGCCTTGAGCGCCCACGGCACGGAGACGCCGGACGCCATGATGCGCGCCGTCGCCTCGCCGCCGGTGGCCTTGCGGTAGATGTAGGCGCCCTTGAGGATGCCCTCGACGTCCACGTCCTCCGGCTCGACGGGCTGGTTGACCGCCTCGTTGTAGACCGTCAGGTAGAAGATGATGTCCTCGCCGTTGGGGAACGTCTCGCTGGAGCCGTACATCCGCTCGAGGCCGTACTTCATGATGTGGCTGATCTCGAAGCCGTACGCCGGGTCGTAGTGCACGACGGCCGGGTTGGTCTGCGCGATGAGCGGCGAGTGGCCGTCAGCGTGCTGCAGGCCCTCGCCCGTCAGGGTCGTACGACCGGCGGTGGCACCGATCAGGAAGCCGCGCGCCAGCTGGTCGGCCATCGCCCAGATCGAGTCGGCGGTGCGCTGGAAGCCGAACATCGAGTAGAAGAGGTAGACCGGGATCATCGGCTCGCCGTGCGTGGAGTAGGCACTGCCGGCCGCGATCGCCGACGCCATGGCACCGGCCTCGCTGATGCCCTCGTGCAGGAGCTGGCCCTGTGCCGACTCCTTGTAGGCGAGCAGCAGCTTGCGGTCGACCGACTCGTACGTCTGGCCGGCTGGGTTGTAGATCTTGGCCGACGGGAACATCGAGTCCATGCCGAACGTGCGGTACTCGTCAGGCGCGATCGGGACGATGCGGTGGCCGATCTCGGGATCCTTCATGAGATCGCGCAGCAGGCGTACGAACGCCATCGTCGTGGCGATCTGCTGCTTGCCCGAGCCCTTCTTGAGCTCGTCGTACATCTTGTCCTCGGGCAGCTTGATGCTGACCGGGTTGACGACTCGCTTGGGCAGCGATCCGCCGAGCGCCTCACGGCGGGCGCGCATGTACTGCATCTCCTCGCTGTCCTCGCCCGGGTGGTAGAACGGCGCGATGTCGCTGCCGTCGATCTGGGCGTCGGAGATCGGGATGTTGAGCCGGTCGCGGAAGCCCTTGAGGTCGTCCTTGGTGAGCTTCTTCATCTGGTGGGTCGCGTTGCGGCCGGCGAACGACTCGAGCAGCCAGCCCTTGATGGTGTGCGCCAGGATGACGGTCGGCTGACCCGTGTGCTTCTGGGCAGCGTCGAACGCGGCGTAGACCTTGCGGTAGTCGTGACCGCCGCGGGGGAGACGCTCGATCTCCTCGTCGGACAGGTGCTCGACCATCTTCTGCAGGCGCGGGTCCGGGCCGAAGAAGTTCTCGCGGTTGTAGGCACCGGACTCGACCGACAGTGTCTGGAACTCGCCGTCGGGGGTGCGGTTCATCTGGTTGACGAGCGCACCGTCGGTGTCGCGGGCGAGCAGGTCGTCCCACTCGCGTCCCCAGACGACCTTGATGACGTTCCACCCGGCGCCACGGAACGTGGACTCGAGCTCCTGGATGATCTTGCCGTTGCCGCGTACGGGGCCGTCGAGCTGCTGCAGGTTGCAGTTGACGACGAATGTGAGGTTGTCGAGCTCCTCACGGGCGGCGATGCCGATCGCGCCGAGCGACTCGGGTTCGCCCATCTCGCCGTCGCCGAGGAACGTCCAGACGTGCTGCTGGCTCGTGTCCTTGATGCCGCGGTTGTGCAGGTAGCGGTTGAAGCGAGCCTGGTAGATCGAGTTGATCGCACCGAGACCCATCGAGACCGTGGGGAACTCCCAGTAGTCCGACATGAGGCGCGGGTGCGGGTAGGACGACAGTCCGTTGCCGGCACCGTGCGAGTGCTCCTGGCGGAAGCGGTCGAGCTGCGTCTCGCTGAGGCCGCCCTCGAGGAACGACCGGGCGTAGATGCCGGGAGCCGCGTGACCCTGGAAGTAGATCTGGTCGCCGCCGCCGGGGTGGTTCTTGCCGCGGAAGAAGTGGTTGAAGCCGACCTCGTAGAGGCTGGCGGCCGACTGGTAGGACGCGATGTGTCCGCCGACGCCGAGACCGGGCCGGTTGGCGCGCGACACCATGACGGCGGCGTTCCAGCGGATGTAGGAGCGGATGCGTCGCTCGATCGCCTCGTTGCCGGGGAACCACGGCTCGCGCTCGGGCGGGATCGTGTTGATGAAGTCGGTGCTGCGAAGCGCGGGTACGCCGATGTTCTGCTCGCGCGCGCGTTCGAGGAGCTTGAGCATCACGTAGCGCGCACGGCTGCGTCCGCGGCTGTCGATCATCTCGTCGAGCGAGCTGACCCACTCTGAGGTCTCGTCCGGATCGATGTCAGGCAACTGGGTCGGCAGACCCTCGTGAATGACAGCCGGGCGTTCGGGGCCGGATTGCGGCATGGTTGCTCCCTAGAAGTCTTGTGGACGTGTCCATCATTCCACCCCGGGTTCGCTACTGTGTTAGCGGCAACAGTGCTGACGAACCTACTTTTCAGTAGGTTTTCCACGAACGTAGGGAGACATCGCGGTGGACGCGGGCAAGTTGGGCTTCGGTCCTGACACCGTCATCCAGGAGCTTGGCTGGGATGAGGACGTCGACGAGGAGCTCCGTGTCGAGATCGAGCGCGTCACCGGCAACAACCTGGTCGATGGTGACCACGGTGATGTCGTCGACGGTGTGATCGTCTGGTGGCGCGACAAGGACGGCGATCTCATCGATGCGCTGGTCGACGCGCTGCAGGATCTCGCCGAGGGTGGCTCGGTCTGGTTGTTCACCCCCAAGGTGGGCCGACCCGGGTACGTACCCGGAGCCGACGTCGTGGAGGCAGCGCCGATCGCCGGCCTGTCGACGACCACGACGTCATCGGCCTCCGACGAGTGGGCCTCGACCAGACTCACAGCGCACAAACGCTGAAACCGAGCGAGCTCTGCGAGCGAGCGTTGAAGCGGGTTGAGCGATCGCGGCGAAGCCGCCCGATGACGAAACCTCGTGAGCCGAAAGACTCACGCGACCCGGTTTGATCCGGCGAGGTCGATCGACCCTCGATACGCTCGACCCATGAGCATCGATGTCGGATCCGTCGCGCCGGACTTCACCCTCAAGAGCCAGCACGGCGAGGACATCACGCTCTCGTCGTACCGCGGTGACACGAACGTCCTGCTCGTGTTCTTTCCCTTCGCGTTCAGCGGCATCTGCACCGGTGAGCTCGGCGAGATCCGCGACAACGCCGGCGTCTTCGAGGACGACGGTGTGCAGGTGCTCGCGGTCTCGTGCGACCACTTCTTCGCCAACCGCGCGTTCGCGGACCGCGACGGATACGCGTTCCCGATCCTCAGCGACTTCTGGCCGCACGGCGAGGTGACGAAGGCGTACGGCACGTTCAACGATGATGCCGGCGCGCCGAACCGCGGGACGTACCTGATCGATCGCGAGGGGATCGTGAGGTGGATGGTGCAGAAGGGGATCGGCGAGCCGCGCGATCTGGCGGAGTACCGCACTGCTGTGGCCGAACTTTCCTGAAATCTTCCCAAATTGCCTGCGGGTGCACCCGCCCATGAGGTTTGATTGACCTGCCGCGGCTGCCAGGGACCCGAGACCTTGGCAGCCGCGGTTCTTGCTGCCCCGCCGCCCGGTGAATGCGGGCCTGGCGCGCCGGTTGCGGTATCGTTCCGCTGGTCCTGAGGGCGAATAGCTCAGTTGGTTAGAGCATCCGGTTTACACCCGGAAGGTCGGGGGTTCGAGTCCCTCTTCGCCCACATCGATGGTGACCCCGACTGCTCTTTGGTCGGGGTCATCGTCATTCGCAGATCGATGCGACCAGGTCGCGGATCTGCTGGAAGCCGGTGACCTTGCCGGTGCCGTCGCTCTTGATCTTGGCGACCACCGCGACGTGGTACGTGCCGGTCAGCTCGTCGTACGCCTTGTCGGTGTCGCCGTCGACCAGTGCCACGACGCCGAGCCGGGTGCTCTCGGAGAACTTGACGACGTAGTCATCGGACACGAGCCCGCCGACCTCCTCGATGATGTTCTTCGCGTCGAGCGATGTCTCGTCCTGGTCGCACGACACGCCCTTGGCGGTGTGCGCGGTGGGGCTTGGTCGCTCTTGGGCGTCCTTGGAATCCGATGAGCAGCCACCCAGCGCGACGCAACCGACCACGACAACGGCGGCGAGGCGCGCGCCGCTCCGCCGCCGTCGGTCCATGAGCCCACCGTCTCCGACTCGGCGGCCCGCCGCAAGAGCGGTACGCGTACCGGAGGTGCGGTCAGCCGTCGTTGCTCGGTGCTCCGGAGATGGCCTCGACGAGCTCGCCGACGCGGTCCTCGGGCAGGTTCCGCGCGACGTCCGCCTGACTGACGATGCCCACGAGCTCCTGCCCGTCGATCACCGGGAGGCGGCGGATCGCGTGCTCCCTCATGGTGTGCAGGGTGTCCTCGATCGAGTCGTCTGCGCCGATCGTGACGGGCTTGCCGTGTGCCAGGTCGCCCGCCGTCTTGGTGCTCGGGTCGATGCCGTCGGCGACGCACTGCACGACGATGTCGCGATCGGTGAGCATGCCCTTGAGCCGGCCGTCCTCGCCGCAGATCGGCAGTGCGCCGACGCCGAGGTCACGCATCCTCTGAGCGGCCTGGACGAGTGTGTCGCGGACGCCGACGCACTCGACGCCTCCGGTCATGATGTCTCGAGCTGTGGTCATGAGGGTCTCCATCCCGTTGGTTGCGGTGGGCGTACCCCCGGACTCGCGGCCATAACGTCCCGTATGTGCTGTGAAACGATGCCCTCATGGCTGGAGACGCTCGCAAAGTGATGGTGCTGGACAAGCTGCTGGTTTGCCAGGTGTGCGGAAACGACGAGTTCCTACAGCGTGAGATCAAGATGCAGACGACCGGCATGACGTTCTTCGACCTCGACTTCCTCAACGAGTCGTCGGACGGGGTCGTCTGCAACCGGTGTGGCTACGTCCACATGTTCGCCGCTCGCGTGCATGAGTGGCAGTGACTCGTGTTCAAGCGCAGGAAGAAGAACGCCGGGTCGATCGACGTCGATGACGACGGCGTGCGTCGGGTGTTGCCTGACGGCACGGTTGAGCGCGTGCGGTGGGACGAGCTCAGGGAAGTTCGCATTGCGACGACCGCTGATGGCCCGTTCAACGAGGACGTGTTCTGGCTCCTGTCCGGCGGTGACCTGAGCATTGGTGTCGCCTTGCCGGGTTCGTACGTGGATGATGCGTTGATGAGGCGGTTCCAGGCGCTCCCGGGCTTCGACAACGAGCAGGTGATCGCCGCAATGAGCTCGATGGAGGAGGCGCAGTTCGTAGTCTGGGCCGGCACGGAACGATGAGGCTCGGCGCGGCTTTCGCTGTCTTGTGCGCATCCGCTGCGCTCGCCGGTTGCACGGGCTCCGAGCCGGCGCCACGACCTTCGGCGACCACGACGCCCACACCGGCGCCGAGCCTCGGGCCGCTCGGTCAGGCTGGGTGCAAGCCGGCATCGCCGTTCATCTCGGCGGAGCTCCAGGGCACGCCCGAAGAGGCCGGCACCAGCCTGTACGGCATGGTGTTCGTGCGCTCCGACGGGCCCTTGCCGGTCGGCGAGTCCATCAAGGTCGCCTGGCGGATGACCGGCAAGGGTGATCTCACGGTGCGCCTGATCGATCCGGACGGCCGACGCAAGAAGCTCGACTGGGGGCCGGAGGCGCACGGCGGCAGCAACTATCACCGTCCCGGCGACGAGTGGGGCACGGGATTCACGCTCGCCAAGCCCGGATGCTGGGAGCTGCGATTCTCGAGGGACTCGAGCCACGCCAGCGTGTGGATCGACGCGACATCTTGATCTGTCTTGGGGTCGCGGTGCCGCGGCTGGCCCTAGGGTGACCGCATGACCAGCGCAGTCCACCCCAAGGATCGGCTCGCCGTGATCGCGGCCTACCTCTCGCCTCTGTACGGACTGCCGCTGCTCGGGCCATGGTTGCTGGCAGCCGTGATTCCTGCGGACTCGACCGCGCGACCCCATGTCATGCGGGCGTTCGACCTGCACCTCGCGGCGGTTGTCAGCTGTTTCGTGCTCGCCGTCGGCACCCTGTTCCTCGGTGAGTCCGTCGTGATCGTGGTCGTGGGTGGCGTGCTCGTGTTCTTCACCCTCGCCGACCTGCTGCTCCTCGCGCTGGCCATCCGCGGCACGTCCCTGACGTTGTGGGAGCCGGTCGTCCTCGGCCGTCGCAGGTTCTACCGCCAAGAACCGTTCACCGGCTGAATGTCCGTACGCCCAGACGACCACGCTCGGATCGTCGCGCGACTGCGCGCCTCCGGCAGCGTCTTCGCGGAGGACGAGGCCGAGCTGCTCATCACCGAAGCGCGTACGCCCGAGGAGCTCGAGGCCATGGTCGAGCGACGGGTCTCAGGTCTGCCTCTGGAGGTCATCGTCGGATGGGCCGAGTTCGCCGGGCTGCGCATCGTCGTCGAGTCCGGCGTGTTCGTGCCACGCAGGCGTACGGAGGTGGTGGTCCGTGAGGCGGTCGCCCTCGCCGAGCCCGGGTCCGTCGTCCTCGACCTGTGCTGCGGGACCGGCGCTGTAGGCGCGGCGATCCATGCCGCCGTCGGAGGTGTCGAGCTGTATGCGTCGGACATCGAGCCGGCCGCCGTACGTTGTGCGCGTCGCAACATCGAACCGCTCGGCGGTCAGGTGTTCGAGGGGGACCTGTTCGAGCCCCTGCCGGCCTCGTTGCGAGGACGCGTCGACCTGCTGGTCGTCAACGCTCCGTACGTACCGACCGATGCCATCGCGCTGATGCCGCCCGAGGCGCGTGAGCATGAACCACACGTCACGTTGGACGGGGGAGCCGACGGCGTCGACGTCCAACGCCGGGTCGCGGCCGGCGCAGCCGAGTGGCTGGCCCAAGGAGGGCACCTGCTGATCGAGACGAGCCGTGAGCAGGCATCACGTACGGCGCAGGCATTCAGGGATGGCGGACTGACGGCAGAGGTGCGGCGGGCCGAGGACGTCGACGGAACTGTCGTGATTGGCACTGCCGCCTGACTGTCCACAGGACTGGTGGCGGTGGAGCGCGGCTGTCGGCGTCGGCTGACACAGTGGGGTCATGCCTTCGACGACGAGCACCGAGCTGGACGCCACCGCTGCCCTGCGCAAGCTGACCGGGCGCGACGACGCGGTCTTCCACGACGGGCAGCTCGAGGCCATCCAGGCGCTCGTCGACGACCGGCGCCGGGCGCTCGTCGTGCAGCGCACGGGTTGGGGCAAGTCGGCGGTCTACTTCATCGCGACGCTGCTCCTGCGTCAGCGCGGTGCCGGTCCGACGCTCCTGGTGTCGCCGCTGCTGGCCCTGATGCGCGACCAGGTGGCCGCGGCGGCCCGCGCCGGCGTACGAGCGGTGGCGATCAACTCGGCCAACCCGCACGAGTGGGACGAGACCCGTGCCAAGCTCGCCGCCGACGAGGTCGACGTGCTCCTCGTGTCGCCCGAGCGGCTCAACAACCCGCGGTTCCGCGACGAGCAGCTGCCTGCCCTGATCGACCGCATGGGCATGCTCGTGGTCGACGAGGCGCATTGCATCTCCGACTGGGGTCACGACTTCCGTCCCGACTACCGCCGGCTCGCCGAGCTGATCGGCCGGCTGCCCGGCGACCTCCCGGTCCTCGCGACGACGGCCACCGCCAACGCCCGCGTGGTGACTGACGTGGCCGAGCAGCTCGGCTCGGTCGACCAGGTGACCACGATCCGCGGATCACTGGCCCGTACGTCGTTGCGGCTCGGCGTGCTCGAGCTGACCGGCTCACGCGACCGTCTGGGCTGGTTGCTGAGCCATCTCGCCGAGCTGCCGGGCAGCGGCATCATCTACACGCTGACGGTGTCAGCTGCCGAGGACACCGCCCGGCTGCTGCGCGAGGGTGGGCACGCCGTGCGGGCCTACACCGGCCGCACCGACCCGGAGCAGCGCGAGGAGCTCGAGCGACAGCTCAAGGACAACGCGCTCAAGGCCCTGGTCGCGACCAGTGCGCTGGGCATGGGTTTCGACAAGCCCGACCTCGGCTTCGTCATCCACCTGGGGGCGCCGTCGTCCCCGGTCGCCTACTACCAGCAGGTCGGCCGCGCGGGACGCGCCACCGACAACGCCGACGTGCTCCTGCTCCCCGGACGTGAGGACGCCGAGATCTGGCACTACTTCGCGACCTCGTCGATGCCCAGTGAGGAGCGGGCGGCAGCCGTGATCGGCGAGCTCAGCGACAAGCCACTGTCGACGCCGGCGCTCGAAGCCCTCGTCAACATCAGGCGTACGCCGCTCGAGCTGCTGCTCAAGGTGCTGGACGTCGACGGTGCCGTCCGCCGGGTCCAGGGCGGGTGGGTCGCGACCGGGCAGCCGTGGACGTACGACCGCGAGCGCTACGAACGCATCGCCGAGGCGCGAGCCGCGGAGCAGAAGTCGATGATCGACTACGAGCAGGCGTCCACGTGCCGCATGGAGATCCTGCAGCGTGACCTCGACGACCCGACAGCGGCGCCGTGCGGGCGGTGTGACAACTGCGCTGAGCCGTGGTTTCCCGTCGACGTCGCCGCCGACGCCGCCGAGGTCGCGTCGAGCACGCTCGACAAGGTCGGCGTCGAGATCGAGCCGCGCGCCCAGTGGCCGACCGGCGCCACGCGCCTCGGCGTGGAGGCCAAGGGCAAGATCGCCGAGGACGAACGCTACGAGCCGGGCCGCGCCGTTGCGCGACTGACCGACCTCGGCTGGGGCGGCGTGCTGCGTGAGCTGTTCTCGCCCGGCGTCGACGACGCGCCGGTCACCGACGAGCTGCTGGGCGCCTGCGTCCGCGTGCTCAAGGACTGGGGCTGGGCTCAGCGACCCGCGGCGGTGGTCAGCATGCCCTCGCGTTCCCACCCACAGCTCGTCGACTCGTTGGCGCGAGGGATCGCTCGCATCGGCCGGCTCGAAGACCTCGGTGGACTCGATCTCGTGGGGGAGGGCTCCCGCGGCGGCCCGGGCGGCAACAGCGCCTACCGGCTCGCGGACGTGTGGGGCACGTTCGGGGTGGGCGCCGAGCTCGCGGCCGGTCTGCAGGCCCTGGGCGGCCAGCCTGTCCTGCTGGTCGACGATCGCGTCGACAGTCGTTGGTCCATCACGGTCGCCGCGCGCGAGCTTCGCCGCCACGGTGCCGGGTCGGTCCTGCCGCTGGCTCTGGCGGTCGTTGCCTGAACTGTCGGTGCTCGAGATGACCACCGGGTGAACGCTTGCCGAAGGGTCGGCGAGAAGGCCTGATCTGGCTTGGATCCCCTGGTTTCGTCCTGCAACCTTCTCTTGGCAACCAGGCCAGGAGCTCTCGGACAGGACGAATCAGGATGGGGTCGATCGACTCTCGCAGTGGGTTGCTCGCGGCGGTGATCGCGGCATTGCTCGGGTTGACCGCCTGTGGCGGAGCCGACGGGACGAAGCCGAAGGCATCGTCGGTCATACGTGTCTCGGCCGGTGTCGATGACTGCGGGCACGGCTGGACCACCGCCAAGGGCGGCCGGCAGACGTTCGAGCTGCACAACACAACCGTCGCCGGCGAAGAGGTCCACCTCGAGAACGCGGCGACCGGTGTCATCTACCTCGACGTCGAGAGCCTCGGAGCAGCGGCCCGTCAGTCGGCGACCGTGATTCTGGGCAACGGCACCTATCGATTCGTGTGCCTGCCCGCCGACGGCGAGCCGGCCCTCGGCCCCAAGGTCACGATCACGGGCACCGAAGCGGTGGCTGGAGCCTCGCGTGGCCTGAAGCCGGTGACCCGCAACGATCTGTTGCCGGCACTGAAGAGCTATCAGGCCTGGGTCCAGGGTCGCCTGCCGGTGCTCCAGGCGCAGGTCAAGACGCTCCAGTCCGACGTCGCTGCCGGTGATCTCGGCCGCGCGCGGAGTGAGTGGCTCACGGCCCACCGCACGTACGAGACGCTCGGGGCGGCCTATGGGGCGTTCGGCGACCTCGACACCGCGATCAACGGACTGCCGGCGCCGGGCGCGTCCGCGGCGCAGGACCGCCACCTCGAAGGGTTCCATCGCATCGAGGCGCTGCTCTACGACGGCGCTCCGGCGAGCGACATCGCACCGCACGCCACCAAGCTGGTGAGCGCGGTGTCGAACCTCCGTGCGGCCTTCGTGCACGGCCGGGTCGATCCGGTCGACATCGGCCTGCGGGCGCACGAGATCCTCGAGAACGCGCTGCAGTTCGAGCTCACCGGGCGCACCGACGCAGGAAGTCACTCAGCGCTGGCCACTGTCGATGCGAACCTCACCGGTACGCGCGAGGCACTCGCTCCGCTGCGTCCGATCCTCACGTCGCGCTACCCCGACCTGGCGGCGACCGAGCGGGCCATCGATGCGTCCCAGCGCCTCGTCCGTACGTATCGCCACCCGGACGGCACGTGGACGCCGCTCGGATCCCTGACCCGCTCACAGCGTGCGGACATCAACGCCCACGTCGATGCGACGCTCGAGCTGCTCGCACCCGTCGCGGCGATCTGCGACCCGAGGAGGACCGCATGAGGCGCGAACCGACAGCACCAGGCCTGAGCCGTCGAAACCTGTTGGGCGGCGCAGCGGCCGGTGCGGTCGCCGTCGCCGCCGGGTCGACGCTCCTGCCTCGGCCCGCGAGTGCGACCGACGCGGCACCGTCGCAGGCGTACGCCTTCGAGGGTGCGCATCAGCAAGGCATCCTCACCCCGTCACAGGCCCAGGCGGTCTACGTCGCGCTGGACGTCACGGCCGGCTCGAAGAAGGAGCTTGCCGGACTGTTCCGCGAGATCACCTCGACCGCCCGGGCGTTGACGACCGGTGGGACGCCGCCGGACGCCGGCCTCGGCGCGCCACCGGCAGACTCCGGTGTGCTCGGACCGGTGGTCCCGTCCGACGGGCTGACGATCACCGCGTCCGTCGGTGCGTCGCTGTTCGACGACCGCTTCGGGCTGGCCGCCAGCAAGCCCGCCCGGCTCCGTCGCATGGAGGACTTCCCCAACGACAACCTCGACCGCGCGATGTGCGACGGCGACCTGCTGCTGCAGATCTGCGGTCACCACCAGGACACGACGCTGCACGCTCTCCGCGAGATCACCCGCGCGACGCGTGGTGCGATGCAGGTGCGCTGGCGCCGCGACGGCTTCCACTCGCCGCCGCGTCCCGCCGGATCCTCGCGCAACCTGATGGGTTTCCGCGACGGCACAGCCAACCCGTCGACCGGCGACACGTCGCTCATGGACGAGCTCGTGTGGACGCGATCGGGCGCCGACGAACCCGCGTGGGTCGACGGCGGCAGCTATCACGTGGTGCGCCAGATCCGGATGCTGGTCGAGTTCTGGGACCGCATCTCGATCCGTGAGCAGGAGAACATCTTCGGCCGCCGACGCGACAGCGGCGCGCCGCTGACCGGGTCCAAGGAGAAGGACGTGCCGGACTACGCGGCCGATCCGTCCGGCGAGGTGATCCAGATGGATGCCCACATCCGGCTGGCCAACCCACGCACGGCCCACGCCAAGAAGCAACAGATCCTGCGTCGCGGCTACAACTACGACGCCGGCACGGACGCCAACGGCAACCTCGACATGGGCCTGATCTTCACGTGCTTCAACGCCGACCTGGAGCGCCAGTTCGTGGCGATCCAGAAGCGTCTCGCCGACGAGCCACTCGTCGACTACGTCTCACCGGTCGGGGGTGGCTACTTCTTCGCCCTCCCGGGCGTACGAGATCACCAGGACTGGCTGGGCCGACGCCTGCTCACCTGAGCCGTCGGTCCAGTCACCGGCAACACCCACCCCCGAGAAGATGAGGAACGAAACATGGTGACAAGGACCAAGCGTCTGCGCCAGGGTGCGATGGCACTCATGGCCGCAGCCGGTCTCGTGGCCGGCGGCATGCAGCTGTCTGCTGCAAGCGCCCATCCGCGCGCGGCACACCAGAGCGGGCGCGCTGCCCGCACGAGGACCCCCATCAAGCACCTGGTGGTCCTGTTCGACGAGAACGTCTCGTACGACCACTACTTCGGCACCTACCCCAAGGCCGCGAACACCGACGGCACGACGTTCCACGCCGCCAGCCACACGCCGAAGGTCAAGAACCTCGTGACCTCCGGCGCGCTCACCAACAACCCCAACGCGTACGCGCCGACCCGCCTGACCCATGCGCAGAACGCGACGTGCAGCCAGAACCACAACTACACGCCGGAGCAGAAGGCCGTGAACGGCGGCGCGATGGACAAGTTCGTGGAGTCGACCAGCGTCGACACCTGCACGGGTCTCTACGGCAGCCCCGGCCTGGCGATGGACTACTTCGACGGCAACACCGTCACCGGCCTGTGGAACTACGCACAGAACTACGCCATGAGCGACAACATGTGGGACTCCACGTTCGGCCCGTCGACTCCCGGCGCGCTCAACCTGATCTCCGGGCAGACGCACGGCGGCACGGCGTACGACCCCAAGACCGGTGCACCGCTGACCGGCTCGACGGCGGTCGCCGGCGCCAACGCCAGCGGTGTCGGCACGGTCATCGCCGACCCCGACCCGGCGTACGACGACTGCTCGAACAACGACCACACGTCGACCTCGGCCGTCGTCGGGATGTCGGGCAAGAACGTGGGGGACCGACTCAACGAGAAGAACATCTCGTGGGGCTGGTTCCAGGGCGGCTTCACGCCATCGACCGCCTGGGACGGCGTCAAGGGTGACTACGCGAAGTGCGAGTCGACCACGACCAACACGATCGGGCAGAACGTGCGCGACTACTCGCCGCACCACTCGCCGTTCGAGTACTACAAGTCGACGTCCAACCCGCACCACCTCGCGCCGAAGTCGCTGGCCGAGGTCGGTCACAACGGCCGGGCCAACCACAACTACGACCTCAGCTACTTCGAGAAGGCCGTCAAGGCCAACACGCTGCCTGCGGTCTCGTTCGTCAAGGCGCCCGAGGCCCACGACGGACACGCGTCCTACTCGAGCCCGCTCGACGAGCAGAAGTTCCTGACGCGCGAGATCAACGCGATCGAGTCGTCGAAGTCCTGGTCGAGCACGGCGATCGTCGTGACGTACGACGACTCGGACGGCTGGTACGACCACGTCGCGCCGAAGATCCTCAACGGATCGGCGGACCCCGCGACGGACCAGTCGGTGTGCACCACCGCTGCGGCCAAGCCGGCGGGCGCGCCGGCCGGCGGCTACGCGGACCGCTGCGGACCGAGCCAGCGGCTGCCGTTCCTCGTGATCTCGCCTTATGCGAAGCGCAACGCGGTCTCGCACAAGCAGCTCGAGCAGCCGTCGGTGCTGAAGTTCATCGAGCAGAACTGGGGAGTCAAGGCGATCGGCGATCACTCGTTCGACGCCCGCGCCAACAACTTCACCTCGATGTTCGACTTCCGGCACCCCCAGCAGCACACCGTGCTGCTGCGGTCTGACGGTTCGGTCAAGGCCAAGCACCACGTCAAGGTCAAGGCGGGCTGACTCTCGGGGACGTCATCCCGGGCAGCCACCAGGGCTTGCCCGGGATGACGTCCTGTGCTCGCTAGAGTGCCGTCATGCCCACACTGCGCGACGTCGTCGGCGTCCTTGACGGCCTCTACGACCCGCGCTGGGCCGACAGCTGGGACGCGGTCGGCACCGTCGCCGGTGAGCCGGATGCTCCGGTCACCAAGGTGCTGTTCGCGGTCGACCCGGTCCAGGCCGTCGTCGACGAGGCGGTCGCGTGGGGCGCCGATCTGGTGGTCACCCACCACCCGTTGTGGCTCAAGGGCGTGACCAGCGTTGCCGCGACCTCGCCCAAGGGGCGCGTCATCCACACGCTTATCAGCAACGGCATCGCCCTGCACACCTGCCACACGAATGCCGACAGCCCACCGCTCGGGGTGTCCGAATCGATGGCGCTGGCGCTCGGGCTCACCGACGTACGCCCGCTGGAGGCCGATCCCGCCGACCCGACCGACACGTGGGTCGTCTTCGTCCCAGAGGCTGACGCCGACCGGGTGGCCGGCGCGATGCACGGGGCGGGCGCCGGGGCGATGGGTGACTACGACTCCACCCAGTTCCAGTCGACCGGCACCGGATCGTTCCGTCCGCTCGCCGGGGCACAGCCGGCGATCGGCGAGATCGGCACCGTCGAGCGCGTGCCCGAGACGCGGATCGAGATGATGGCAGATCGCCGCCTGCGCGAGGACGTACGCTCGGCGCTCCTGACCGCGCACCCGTACGAAGAGGTCGCGTATGACGTGCTGGAGCCCGTCGCCAAAGCTGCAGACCGGGGCAGCGGCCGCATCGGCACGCTGCCGGCCGAGACGACTCTTGCCGCGTTCGCAGCGCAGGTCGCCGACCGCCTGCCGGCACATCACAGCGCGACCCGGGTCGCCGGCGACCCCGACCGGGCCGTTAGCACCGTGGCGCTCTGCGGAGGCTCTGGCGACTTCCTGCTCGCGCGGGCGAACGCCAGCGGCGCCGACGTCTACGTGACGTCGGACCTGCGGCACCACCCGGTCAGCGAGCATCTGGAGAACCCGGGAGCCTGCGCCGTCATCGACGTGCCGCACTGGGCGGCGGAGTGGACCTGGTTGCCGGTCGCCGCTGCCGCTCTCGGCGAGCGACTGCCCGGCATCGAGGCCAAGGTCTCGACGATCGTGACCGATCCCTGGACCTCCCACGTGTCGTGAGGGCGGACCCCTTGTGCGCGCCGTGAGGTGGATCGGCCAGCCGGTACGGTAGCCCTTGTGAAAGCCGACCCCACCGCCCAGTCCGCCCTGCTCGATCTGCAGGCCCAGGACTCCGCCCTCGCGCAGCTCCAGCACCGCAAGAACTCCCTTCCGGAACACGCGCAGATCGAGGACATGCAGGCCAAGGCGAACGAGCTCGACGGGGCCCGCATCGAGGCCGACACCGAGGTGTCCGACCTCAGCCGCGCGCAGAAGAAGGCCGATGCCGAGGTGGAGCAGGTCAAGACTCGTCGCAGCCGCGACGAGGAGCGCCTCAACTCCGGCGCGATCAGCAACCCCAAGGATCTCGAGAGCCTCCAGCACGAGCTCGTCGCCCTCGAGCGGCGCATCTCGACCCTCGAGGACGACGAGCTCGAGGTCATGGAGAAGCTCGAAGAGGCGCAGATCAAGCTGACCGCGCTCCAGGGCGACCTCAACGCCGTCAACGAAGACCTCACGCAGGCGATCGCCGCACGCGACGCCGCGATCGTCGTGCTCGACGAGCAGGCCGCCGCTGCGCAGGCCGACCGGGCGCAGGCAGCGCAGGGCGTGCCCGACGAGCTCATCGCGCTCTACGACAAGGTTCGCGCCCAGTACGGCGGCCTCGGCGCGGCGGCGCTGAGGGCGCGCCGGTGCGAGGGGTGCCGGCTCGAGCTCAACGGCGCCGACCTGCGCGAGATCGCCGCGGCACCGGAGGACGAGGTCCTGCGCTGCCCCGAGTGCGGCCGCATCCTCGTACGTACGGCCGAATCCGGGCTGTGACCGCTCGCATCATCATCGAGGCCGACGGCGGCTCGCGGGGCAACCCCGGGCCCTCGTCGTTCGGTGCTCTGGTTCGCGACGCCGACACCGGGCAGGTGATCGCGCAGCGCGGTGAGACGATCGGCTTCGGCACCAACAACGTCGCCGAGTACTCCGGCCTCATCGCCGGGCTCCGGATGGCACGGGAGCACGCGCCCGACGCGACCGACGTCGAGGTGCGCATGGACTCCAAGCTCGTCATCGAGCAGATGGCCGGCCGATGGAAGATCAAGCACGACAGCATGAAGCCGCTCGCGGCCGAGGCGCAGCGGCTCCTGCCGCCCGGTGGCGTCACCTGGACCTGGGTTCCGCGGGAGCAGAATGCCGCCGCCGATGCGCTGGCCAATGCGGCGCTCGACGATGAAGCGGCCGGAGGTTCGGGCAAGGTGGGCGGGTCTGCGGGGCAGGTGTCCGCGCCCCCGAAGCAGAGCGCGCAGCTCGGCTGGCGTGGGGGAGCGGCCGGCGAGCCGACGACGATCATCCTGCTCCGCCACGGCGTCACGCCGTCGACCGAGCGCAAGCTGTTCTGCGGCAGCGGGGGAACAGACCCAGGACTGACGCCCACAGGTGTCGAGCAGGCTCAACGCGCCGCCGCCTGGCTCAAGCGAATGGGCGGCGTCGACGCGATCGTCTCGTCGCCGATGCAGCGGACCCGGGAGACGGCGGCAGTCGTCGCCAACGAGCTGGGGCTCGACGTCGACCTCGAGGCGGGTCTCGCCGAAGCGGCATTCGGGGAGTGGGATGGCTTCTCCTTCGCCGACATCATGGACCGCTGGCCGGGTGAGCTCGAGAACTGGCTCGCGTCGACTGCCGTCGCGCCGCCCGGTGGCGAGCCGTTCGACGAGGTCTACGAGCGGGTGTCGGCCGCTGCCGACCGGATCCTCGAGGCGTACGCAGGCAGGACCGTCGTCGCGGTGAGTCACGTGACGCCGATCAAGATGCTGGTGCGCCGGGCCCTCGACGCTCCGATGCGGATCATCTACAAGATCGAGCTGTCACCCGCATCGATCACGACGCTGCAGTGGTTCCCAGACGGCGCGGCGTCGATGCGCAACTTCAACCTCGTCCCTGAGTAGTCCCACCAGGTGGTTGAGGTGCGGAGGCCGCCCGCTTCGCACCTCAACCACCAAGCGGTCAGATCTCGGCGACGACGATGTCGAGGCGCTGGCCGTCGCGCTCGACGGTCCAGCCGAGATCGGCCAGCACCGTCTGGAGCTCGTCGAGCGTACGTGGATCGGCGCCCGACTCGAGCAACCCTCGCACGATGCGACCCTTGGTCGCCTTGTTGAAGTGGCTCACGACCTTGCGTACGCCTCGATGCTCGTGGAGCACGCGCATCGTCGCAGTGCGCGGCGCGAGGTCCGCAGGTGGCTTGCCGAGCGCGGTGTACGTCCCGGAGCGCAGGTCGATCAGCAACCCGTCGCCTGCCAGCTCGTGCATGACGCGGGGGAGCGGCGTACGCCAGCGGCCCGCCACCGTGCCCAGCCGGGGCAGCGTGACGTTGCCCGACAACCGGTAAGCGGGGATCAGGTCGTCGGGCCGGAGCAGTCCGAAAAGCGCGCTGGCGATGGCGAGCGACTCGTCGGCGCGCTTGCGAGCGGCTGCATCGAGGCTCGACAGGTCGAGCTCGGAGAACAGCACTCCGGTGTAGATCGCGTCAGCTCGTGCCGTCGGCTCCTCGGGCAGCACGGCGTTGATCGCGATCGCCTCCGCCTGGGTCGTGCCGAGGCCGAGCACGTCCATGGCTCGCTTGGGGTTGCCGTTGCACAGCTTGACGAGCGTCCGCAGCAGCTGGGCGCGGACAGGTGTGAGCCGGCCGAACGAGAGGCTCTCGAGATCGAGCGGTGCGCCGGTCTCCGGACGGGTCTTGCCTTCGGAGGGCGGGAGCAGGATCAGCACGGACCGACCCTAGCGGGACGCACCCTCACCAGATGAGGGACGTCCACGCCCACAGGACGACGGTGCACCCGACGACCAGCAGTGGGGTCGTGGCGAAGCCCAGCACGTGGAACTCGCGCACCGAAGAGAGCGTCTTGCCGCCGGACTGCCGCCACAGCAGATTGGCCAGGGAGCCGATCATCGTCAGGTTGGCCCCGACGTTGACGCCGATGAGCAGCGCGAGGATCGCCACCGGGCCGACCGCGGTCGCAGCCGGCAGCAGCAGGAGGGTCGCCGGCAGGTTGTTGACGACGTTGGCCGCCACCATCGAGATCATCGCGATGACGATCAGGGCGCCGAGCCCGGTGCCGCTGGGCATCGCGTCGCCGAACCAGTCGCCGAAGTCGGTCGTGCCCAGCCACGACACGGCAAGGGCCCACACCAGCACGAACGCGGCCATGGGCAGGTTGGCCGCCTCGAGGAGGTCCTTCCACGTGGTGTTGCGCCGGATCAGCGCGTACGCACCGAGCAGGATCGCGCCGGCGAGGGCAGGGATCCACGGCGTGGTGCCGCTCGCGATGGCCAGCAGTACCGCCACGACGATCGCGACGGGAAACAGCGGGATGGCGTACGGCTCACCGGTCGGTGGCTCGTACGTCTCGCGGAGCTCGGCCCGGAACCACCAGCGGAGCACGGCGTACTCGGCGGCGACCGCGACGATCCACACCGGCAGCATCGCCCAGGTGAACCCGACGAAGGTCAACCCGGTGGCGCTGAACACCAGCAGGTTGGTCAGGTTGGAGACCGGCAGCAGCACCGATCCCGAGTTGGCGATCCGCACCGAGGCGTACGCATGGGAGCGATGCAGGCTGACGCCCGTGGCGGCGATCAGGATCGGCGTCAGCAGGACGACTGTCGCGTCGAGGCTGAGCACGGCGGTCACCGCTGCCGCGAGCCCGATGCTCCACGCGAGCAACCTCGTGCTGGAGCCGGCCGCCAGGCGCGACATGTGACTGCCCAGCACGTCGAACAGGCCTTCGTCGGCGCACGCCTGCGCCAGCACCATGATCGAGACCAGGAACGCGATGGTTTCACTCAGCGAACCCAGGTCATGCGTCACGGCGAGAAGGCTAGCCGACCAGCATCCACACGCCGACGGCGGCGAACAGCAGGGCCGAGACCAGGTGCACGGCCTTGATCGGCAGGACCTGCAGCAGCGCGCGGCCGACGAACACCGCCAGCACGATCGAGACGAGCATGCCGATCGTGCTGCCGATCCAGATCAGCACCCAGTGATATTGCGTCGACAGGGTCATGGTGGCGAGCATCGTCTTGTCGCCCAGCTCCGAGAGCACGAACGCGACACCGACGACGAAGACCGCAGCCCCACCGGTGGCCGGCGGCTTGGGCTCGTCGCCGGCTGCCAGGTGGCGCAGCGTCAGTGCCGCGAAGACGAGGAACAGCACGCCACCCGCGATGCGTACGGCATGCTCCGGCAGCGCGTCGCCGATCGCGTTGCCGACCAGCGCCGAGACGAGGTTGGTGAGGGTGCACGCGATGCCTGCGCCGAGGATCACCGTCCGGGCGCGGTAGCGGGTCGCGAACGTCATCGACATCAGCTGGCTCTTGTCGCCCAGCTCGGCGATGAACACCAACGCTGCACTCAGCAACACCGCGTACATGAAAGAAGCTCCTCGTCCACCTGGACGAAGAGCCGGGATGACAAGCCTTCGACCAGGCATTGTCATCGACAAATTCCGGTCGAAAGTCTCGTCCGCCACCTTGCGGTGGCCTGCTGCACCGGAACCCACAGTTTCGTGGAGTCAGTATGTCGACACAGCCGTTGGGGACTACTCCCTTTCGTGCCTCCAGCCTAGCGGACGGCGCCACGGCACGGTCACGGGCGGTAGTCTGGACGACGCGAATGAGTCGGCCGGGCGGCCGCGGCACCCTTCAACGGGTGTCGAGGAAAGTCCGGACTCCGCAGAGCGACGGTGGTGGCTAACGGCCACCCACGGCGACGTGCGGGACAGTGCCACAGAAATCAAACCGCCAACGGCCCCTCGGGGAACGGGTAAGGGTGAAACGGTGAGGTAAGAGCTCACCAGCGCTCCGGGTGACCGGGGCGGCTAGGTAAACCCCACCGGGAGCAAGACCAAGAGGACATCACGTCGCTTCGGTGACGTGAGGTCTGCGCTGACGGGCTGCTCGTCCAATGTCAGCGGGTAGGTCGCACGAGGCGTCCAGCAATGGGCGTCCCAGATGGATGGTCGCCCGGGCCACTTCGGTGGCCCGACAGGATCCGGCTTACAGGCCGGCTCATTCGCCCCTCAGGCATCGTCGTCCGGATATCCTGACAGCATGTCCACGGATGAAGTCGTGACCCCGAAGCAGGCGTCGATTGCGGGCCCGTTCGCGCGGCTGTTCTTCCGGTTCAATGCCATCGCGTGCTGGCTGTTCATCCTGTTCTGGCCGGCGATGTTGCTCCTCGACCAGGTCCAGCAGCCGTGGTGGGGTGCCTCGTTGACCATCCTCGGATTCGTGGCCGTCATGGGCCTGCTCGGGGCCTGGATGTGGCACGAGGCGAACCTGGCGCGCGACGACACCGAACGCCTGCTGCGCGACGGACGCGACGCGATCGCGGAGATCATCGACCTCGAGGTGACCGATCCGGGCGACGGGTCGCACGACGTGGCCCGCCTGCAGCTGCGGATCAGCGGTGACGAGGTGCCGGAGTTCCAGGCCTTCTATCGGGACGATCACGACAAGAAGGCGTTCGTGGTCGGAGCCAGGCTCAAGGCCGTCGTCGATCCGTCCGACAACCTCTTCACGCTCGTCGTGCTCAAGCGTCGCTGAGGGCGCTCAGCCGGCGTCGGCGAGGTGCAGCGAGTGCTGGATCGCGAGGGCGTCGAACTGCCACGTGATCTCGCGGACGATGTCGACGATGTCGGGGTCGTCGGTCTGGATCGTGACGACGAGGTGGCGGTTGTTGTTCCAGCCCGGGGCGTCGATCGTGATGTCCGGAATGGCACCCAGAGCGGTGGAGACGGTGGTGAACGCATCGTCGCTGCTCATCTGCATGTTGAGTACCACTCGATGCATGGTTGACCTCCTCGTCTGAGTCCCCACATCTAGAACGACCGCGGGGGCTGGAAGTTAGGCGTGGTCGCCATCACGTGCCGCGTAGGGTGGAGATGCCCCGCCGGCGTACGTCGGCAGCGGCTGCACCGGAAGCATCAGACGCCCACGATTTCCCAGGAGTTCTCCTTCATGAGCACTGTGCCCACCATCGCCCTCAACAACGGAGTCTCGATTCCCCAGCTCGGCTTCGGGGTCTACCAGGTCCCGCCCGAGGACACCAAGGGAGCGACGCTGACGGCCCTCGAGGTCGGCTATCGCCACATCGACACCGCGGAGATGTACGGCAACGAGCGCGGCGTCGGCGAGGCCCTGCGTGAGTCCGGTCTCGAGCGCTCCGAGGTGTTCGTCACGAGCAAGCTCAACAACGGCTTCCACGCCCACGACGACGCCATCGCGGCGTTCGACGAGTCCCTCGAGGTGCTGGGCTTCGACCACCTCGACCTGTTCCTCATCCACTGGCCGCTGCCGGGCATCGACGTCGACTTCGTCGAGACGTGGCAGGCGCTGGAGGAGATCTATCGCAGCGGCCGGGCCAAGTCGATCGGCGTCTCCAACTTCCAGGCCAACCACCTGCGTCGACTGGTCCAGGAGACCGAGATCGTGCCCGCGGTCAACCAGATCGAGGTGCACCCCTACCTGACGAACGACGACGTCCGCGCGGTCAACACCGAGCTCGGCATCGCGACCGAGGCTTGGTCGCCCATCGCGCAGGGCCTCGTGCTGGACGATCCGGTCGTCACCGGCATCGCCAAGGACCACGACCGCACTCCGGCGCAGGTCGTCCTGCGCTGGCACATCCAGCGCGGCGACATCGTCTTCCCCAAGTCGGTCACGCGCAGCCGGGTCGAGGAGAACTTCGAGCTGTTCGACTTCGAGCTCTCCACCGCCGACATGGGACTCATCACGGCCCTCAACAAGGACGAGCGCACCGGCCCCAACCCCGACGAGTTCAACTGGATCCCCTGAGCGACACGATCGCCGACTGTCACCAACAGTTACACCCGGCGGCGCCCGGGGGATACGCTTCGGGCCATGAGCGAACACCACCCGCCCGAGCCGTCGTCGACCTACACGTACGCGGTGGGCGCAGGGCTCGGGATCCTGGTCGGCGGAGCGATCGGTCTCTTCGCCGGGGACGACCTGTTCCTGCCCGCAGCGATCCTCGGCGCCGCCATCGGCATCGTGGTCGCGTTCCTGGTCAAGGCCTTCTTGCGCTGACCCGTCAGGACAGGGTCAGGATCTCTGCGCCGTCGGCGGTCACCAGCAACGTGTGCTCGAACTGAGCCGTGCGCGACTTGTCCTGCGTCGTCGCGGTCCAGCCGTCGTCCCACATGTCCCACTCGACCGACCCGAGGGTCAGCATGGGCTCGATCGTGAACGTCATGCCCTGCTCGATCACGGTGTCGAACGACGGATCGTCGTAGTGCGGGATCACGAGTCCGTCGTGGAACGCCGGCCCGACCCCGTGCCCGGTGAAGTCGCGCACGACGCCGTAGCCGAAGCGTTTGGCGTACGACTCGATGACCCGGCCGATCACGTTGATCTCGCGGCCCGGCTTGACCGCGCGGATGGCCCGCATCGTGGCCTCGTGCGTACGTTCGACGAGCAGCCGTGACTCCTGGTCGACGTCGCCGACGAGATACGTCTTGTTGGTGTCGCCGTGCACGCCACCGATGAACGCCGTGATGTCGATGTTGACGATGTCGCCGTCCTCGAGCTGCCGGTCGTCGGGGATGCCGTGGCAGATGACCTCGTTGACGCTGCTGCACAGCGACTTCGGGTAGCCGCGGTAGCCCAGGGTGGACGGATAGGCGCCGTTGTCGACGAGGAACTCGTGGCCGACACGGTCGAGCTCGTCGGTCGTGACGCCGGGCCTGATCGCGGCCTCGACGGCGTCCAGCGCCTGCGCTGCGATCCGTCCGGCGATCCGCATCGCCGCGATCGTCTCGGCGTCGCGCACGTAGGGTCCGCGGTAGGGCAGCGGCGCGATCTGTCCGACGTACTCCGGCCGCTCGATCGACGTCGGCACGGCACGTTCGGGGGACAGGCGGCCGGCAGTCAGGACAGTCACCCGCCGAGTCTAGAGAACGCAGGCGAACACGGGTTGAGGCAGGATGGGGGACATGAGCATGGAGGCAACGAGATGAGCGACGGCAAGTTCTACTACTGCACCAAGCACAACACGGTCGAGGGCGAGGAAGGGTGTCGCGCGGCCGATCGCCTCGGGCCGTACGACACGGCCGAGGAGGCGTCGCACGCCTACGAGATCGCCGCCGAGCGTACGAAGAACTGGGACAACGACCCCGACTGGAACGACGACGCCGAGCAGCCCAAGGAGTGAGTCGCCGCAGGCTTCAGCTCGATCGATCGGGTCCCTGGATCGCGGTTGTCGGGCTGTTCATGGTGCTGTGGTGCTCGGTGTCGACCGGCCTGTTCGCACCGTGGTGGGGGGTGGTGATCGCGTTCGCGCTGCTCGTCCCGCAGGTGTGGCTCGTCGCGCGGTGGGCCCGCACCCGCCCGCGGCTCACGATTGTCGTGCCGGTCGTCGGCCTGGCGCTGTGGGCCGGCCTGGCCTGGTTCGGCGCCGTCGTCTGGGACTGGAGCCCGTAGGCCGTGGAAGTTCCTTGAGCTTGTCGAAAGGAATCCTTTCGACAAGCTCAAGGGACGTGCACTTGCGTCAGCCCTCGGCGGCGTGCTCGGCGAAGATCTGGTCGAGCACCCGTTTGGAGCCCGTGTCCCGATGCTCGGCGTACGTGATGAGGGCCTTCCACAGCGCCCAGCCCCGCCCGCGCGCCCACATGCGGGGATCGACGCCGAGCGTATGTCGGAAGGCGGCCCGGCTCTCGCCGTCCAGGAGCGTCCACGCGATCACGACATCGCACGCCGGGTCGCCGACTCCTGAGGTGCCGAAGTCGATGACCGCCGACAACCGGCCGTCCCTGACCAGCAGGTTGCCGGTCGCCACGTCGCCGTGGAACCACACGGGCGGACCGGACCAGTCGGAGCCCAGTGCCTCGTCGAGGATCTGCACCGCGGTGTCGGCGGGGATCGCGTCGCCGAGCTGGGCGATCGCGTCGCGCGCCTCATCCTCGTACGTCTGGAGCGGACCGCCGCGGAAGAAGTTGTGCCGCCCGGGTCCTGGTCCGTCGGTGGCGTCGATCGCCCGCAGGGCGGTGAGGAAGCCGGCAAGGTCGGTCGCGAATGTCGTCAGGTCACCGATGGTGTCGGGGCTTGCCGGTCGGCCCTCGATCCAGCGATAGATCGACCAGGCGTACGGGTAGCCCTCGTCGGGTTCTCCTTGCGCGACTGGTTCGGGGATGGGCAGCGGCAGGTGCGGTGCGAGCCGGCGGAGCCAGCGTTGTTCCTTCTCGACCTGGAACGCGTACCAAGGCCCCGTCGGGAGGCGGATCGACATCGTGTCGCCGAGGCGGAACGTCCGGTTGTCCCACCCGGCCAGGTCCACCGGGCGGACCGGCAGATCGGCCCACTGCGGGAACTGGGCAGCCACGAGGCGCTCGGCCAGCGCGATGTCGATCGTGTCGCGATCGACGGTCGGTCCCCCCGAGGTGCCCAGCACGCGGTCAGCTCTCGAAGGAGTGCTCGGCCGCAGGGAAGGAGCCGTTGGCGACGTCGTCGGCGTACGCCTTGGCGGCGTCGAGCATGACGCCGTGCAGGTCGGCGTAGCGCTTGACGAACCGCGGCGCCTTGCCGGTGCGCAGGCCCATCATGTCCTGCCACACGAGCACCTGGGCGTCGCAGTCGATGCCGGCACCGATGCCGATCGTGGGGATGCGCAGGGCCTTGGTCACCTCGGCAGCGACTGGCGCCGGCACCATCTCCATGACGATCGCGAACGCCCCGGCGTCCTCGAACGCCTTGGCCTCGGCGATGAGCTTCTCGGCCGCTTCACCACGGCCCTGCACCCGGTAGCCGCCGAGGTTGTGCTCGGCCTGGGGGGTGAACCCGATGTGCGCCATGACGGGGATGCCGGCATCGGTCAACAGCTGGACCTGCGGCACCATCGGCAGGCCGCCCTCGAGCTTGACCGCATGCGCGTTGGCCTCCTTCATGAACCGCACGGCGGTGTCGAAGGCCTGCTCGGGCGAACGCTGGTAGGAGCCGAACGGCAGGTCGGCGACGATCAGCGCGCGGCTCGTCGAGCGAGTGACGGCGCGGACCAGCGGGATGAGCTCGTCGACCGTGACCGGCAACGACGTCTCGTTGGCGAACACGTTGTTGGACGCGGAGTCGCCGACAAGCATCACCGGGATGCCCGCCTCGTCGAACGTGGCGGCGGCGTACTGGTCGTACGCCGTGAGCATCGCCCACTTCTCGCCGCGCTCCTTCATCTGCTGGAGATGGTGGATGCGGATCTTGCGGATCGGTGTGCTTCCAGCCGGGGCAGGTGCCGCGGGTCCGGAGCCGTACGGGGCGGCCTCTTCAGGGGTGGCGTCAGCCATGGTGATTCTCCTTGTCGTCTCGCAGCTCCTCACGGAGTCCACGGATGTCTCCAGCGTGCCAGAAACCGGGGGAGTTGCAGACGTGAGACTCGTTACAGCTTCTCGCGCCACCGGTGCGTGATGGGGACGCGCCGATCGCGGCCGAAGTTGCGGCGCGACACCTTGGGTCCCGGCGGGTACTGGCGACGCTTGTACTCGGCCCGGTCGACCAGCGTGATGACCCGCTCGACCAGTGCCGGGTCGAAGCCCTCGGCGATGACGTCGGCGGAGCCGAGGTCGCGCTCGACGTACGCATCGAGCACGGCGTCGAGCAGGTCGTAGGGCGGCAAGGAGTCCGAGTCGAACTGGCCCGGCCGCAGCTCCGCCGACGGCTGCTTGGTGATCGTGTCCTCGGGGATGGGCGGTGTCTCGCCACGCTCGGCTGCGATCTGGTTGCGCCACTTCGCGAGCTCCCACACCAGCGTCTTGGGCACGTCCTTGATCGGGGCGTACGCGCCGACGGCGTCGCCGTAGATCGTCGAGTAGCCGGTCGCGAGCTCGGACTTGTTGCCGCACGCCAGCACGAGGTGGCCGTGCTGGTTGGACAGGCCCATCCAGATGACGGCGCGGATGCGGGCCTGCAGATTCTCCTCGGCGAGCCCGTCGAGGTGCAGGGCCTCCTGGTAGGCGTCGAAGATCGGCGCGATCGGCACCGTGTCGAGCGACAGTCCGGTGCGACGGGCCTGCTCGGCGGCGTCGGACCTGGAGTGCTCACTCGACCAGGCGCTGGGGTTGGAGACGCCGAAGACGTTCTCCGGGCCGAGGGCGTCCACGGCGATCGCCGCGACCAGGGTCGAGTCAATGCCGCCGGACATGCCGAACAGGACCGACTGGAAGCCGTTCTTGTGGACGTAGTCGCGCAGCCCGACCACGAGCGCGGTCCAGATCTCCTCGTGGCGCGGCATGCGCTCGTTGGTGACGGTGGGCAGCGGCTCGTACGCCTCGAACGGTGCGGAGCTGATGATCGTACGTTTGATCGTGAGGCCACCGAATCGCTCATCGGCGTCGGGCATGGTCGGGGTCGCGGCCGGCAGGTCGAGGTCGACGACGAGCAGCTCGGGCTCGAACTGCCCCGACCGGCCGAGCACCGTGCCGGCGGCGTCGACCACGATCGAGTCGCCGTCGAAGACCAGCTCGTCCTGGCCGCCGACGAGGTTCACGTACGCCAGCACGCACTCGCCCTCGCTGGCCCGGCGTGCGCACAGTGCGAGGCGTACGTCGTCCTTGTCGGCCTCGTAGGGCGAGCCGTTGGGCACGACGAGCAGCGCGGCATCGGCGGCCTTGGCGGCAGCCGACGGTCCGTCGCGCCAAAGGTCCTCGCAGATCGCGAGCGCGACGTCGATGCCGCCGATCTGGACGATGTTGATCGTGTCGCCGGCCACGAAGTTGCGGATCTCGTCGCCGACGCCGTAGTTCCAGAGGTGGTGCTTGGCCTGCCGGGCGACGATCTCGCCGCCGTGCATGACAGCGACGGAGTTGGTGGGGGCGTTCTTGGGGATGCCGACCTTCTCGGTGACGTCCTGCGCGTGGTCGAGGAACCCGACCATCGCGACGACATCGCCGCAGCCCTCGTCCTTCAGGCGTACGGCGAGGGCTTCGGCGGCTGCGCGGGACGCCTTGATGAGCGACGCCCGCATCGCGAGGTCCTCGATGGGATAGCCCGTCAGCATCATCTCGGGGAACACGACCAGGTGGACGCCCTTGGCGACGGCCTGCTTGCAGTAGTCCACGACGAGGTCGGCGTTGGCGGCCAGGTCCCCGACAGTGGCGTTGACCTGGGCAAGGGCGAGTCGCATCTGGGGCACGAGTTCAGCCTATCGAGCGTAGCGATCTGCCACTGGGTCGAGCCGTTCAGGTTTGCGACACAAACTAGTTTGACAATTGACTCGCACGCCTCTAGGTTTGCAGCACCAACCAGTTTGGAGGACGAGATGGAGCGCAAGGAGATCGAGACCGCGGTGGCGGAGAACACGCAGTTCCGTGGCTTGTACGGCGTGGTCGGTGGACTGCTGGCCATCCTCGCCGCGCTGCGCAACGCTGCCTGGGGACCGTTCGAGCACGAGTGGGCGTTCTTCGTCGGCGTGATCGTCCTCGGTGGACTGACGTGGTCGGTGCACAGCTTCTACACGACCCATTTCGGGCGGGCCAAGCAGTCGGCGAGAACTGAGCGGCGCCAGATAGTCACGGCTCTCATCGGGATCCCGCTGGTCATCGTGGGATCGCTGTGGCTGTCGAGCCGTGCCTCGTGGTCGCTGAACCTGCCGGTCAACTCCACCGCGATCACGTTGGGACTCGTCTTCCTGCTGTCGTTCGGTGCGTCGGTCGGCCTCCGGCTCCATCACGCCGTGATCTTCGGAGGACTCGTGGTCATCGGTGCGCTGCCCGTGTGGGAGCGAGCTGGCGAGAGCGGCAACACCGCCCTGTGGATGGCGGGCATCGCGATGATCATCAGCGGCGTTCTGGACCACCGCCTCCTGGTGCGCCGGTTCGGACCTGCGTCGGCGACGGACAGCGAGGCCGAGCGTGCTGGACTCTGACGACGACTTCGTGCTGGACCGGCTGATCCACGAGCCCGGGCGGCTGGCGATCCTGACGGTGCTCTCGTCGGTCGCCGACGCCGACTTCGTGTTCCTCCAGCGAACTACCGGCCTCACGAAGGGCAACTTGTCGAGCCACCTCACCAAGCTCGAGGACGCAGGTCTCGTGACGGTCGAGAAGCGATTCGTACGCAAGAAGCCCAACACCAAGATCACGCTCACCGAGGACGGTGCCGGACGGGTCGCCCGGCACTGGGCGCAGCTGGAGCGGCTGAGGTCGCTGTCGAGCCGGGAGATGCCGTGAGGCCGGGCTCGCGCCGAAGGCCCCTGTAACAAGCCCGTAACACGTCGTCGTCACACTGTGAGCATGGGAAAACAGGAAGACTTCGTGCTGCGCGCCCTCGAGGAGCGTGATGTCCGGTTCGTACGTCTGTGGTTCACCGATGTGCTGGGCTCGCTGAAGTCTGTCGCCATCGCACCGGCCGAGCTCGAAGGCGCGTTCGCCGAGGGCATCGGCTTCGACGGCTCCGCGATCGAGGGCTTCGCCCGGGTGCACGAGTCCGACATGCTCGCGATGCCCGACCCGTCGACGTTCCAGATCCTCCCGTGGCGCGGCGAGACGCCCGCGACGGCGCGTATGTTCTGCGACATCCTCATGCCCGACGGCACGCCGTCGTACGCCGATCCGCGCCACGTGCTCAAGCGCACGCTGCAGAAGGCGGCCGAGGCGGGATTCACGTTCTACACGCACCCCGAGATCGAGTTCTACCTGTTCAAGGGCAAGCCGGGCGTCGGCGAGCAGCCCGTGCCGGTCGACGACAGCGGCTACTTCGACCACACCGCGCAGGGCGGCGGTCAGGACTTCCGCCGCGAGGTCATCACGATGCTCGAGAACATGGGCATCTCGGTCGAGTTCAGCCATCACGAGAACGGTCCCGGCCAGCAGGAGATCGATCTGCGCTACGCCGACGCGCTCTCGACGGCCGACAACATCATGACGTTCCGCACGGTCGTCCGCGAGGTCGCGCTGAGCCAGGACAAGTGGGCGTCGTTCATGCCCAAGCCGTTCACGGCGCACCCCGGCTCCGGCATGCACACGCACGTGTCGCTGTTCGAGGGCGACGAGAACGCCTTCTACGAGGCCGGCGCGGAGTACCAGCTGTCGCAGACGGGTCGCGCGTTCATCGCCGGCGTCCTCGAGCACACGCCTGAGATCACCGCGGTCACCAACCAGTGGGTCAACTCCTACAAGCGCCTGGCCGGCGGGGGAGAGGCGCCCAACTACGTCTGCTGGGGCCACAACAACCGTTCCGCGCTCATCCGCGTGCCGATGTACAAGCCGCACAAGGGCGGCTCGGCACGCGTCGAGCACCGCGGCATCGACTCGGGCTGCAACCCCTACCTGGCGTTCGCGCTCGTGCTGGCCGCCGGCCTCAAGGGCATCGAGGGCAAGTACGAGCTGCCCGCCGAGGCCGAGGACAACGTCTGGGGCCTCAGCGAGAACGAGCGCAAGGCAATGGGCATCGCCCCGCTGCCGCGCAACCTCGACGAGGCGATCCGCACGATGGAGAGCAGCGAGCTGGTGGCCGAGACGCTGGGCGAGCACGTCTTCGACTTCTTCCTGCGCAACAAGCGGGCCGAGTGGCAGGACTACCGGTCCCAGGTCACGCAGTTCGAGCTCGACCGCCTCATGCCGATGGTCTGAGGTTCACGGCAGGTCGAACCGGAATGCGTACGTCTCGTACGGCAGGCGTAGCGACCCGTCGGCATCAGCACGCTCCTCACCGAGCTCGCGTACGCCTGACAGCACCTGCTCGCGCTCGTGCTGGGGCATGACGATGACGTAGCTGCGCGAGGCAGCAAGGGCGACGAGGGTCTCGACATCGATCACGTGGTCCCAGGCGACGACGAGCCGCTCGTACGCATCGAATGGACCCACGACGGTCGGGCCGTGCGCACGGATCTTGTCCATCTGACCTGCTGAGTCCGCCCCGGCGAGCGCTTCGCCCAGTCGCGTGACCCACTCGTCGGCGTCCGACCGATAGTTCCAGACCAGGCCGAGGCGGCCCGGTCGCCGAACCACCCGCCCCACCTCGGCAGACGCGCGCGGAACGTCGACCCAGTGCCAGGCCTGGGCCATCGTCACCAAGCCCGCCGACCCGTCATCGAGGGGCAGATCCTCCGCGGAGCCGGGGCGCGAGTCGACGGACGGGAGCTGCGCGGCCAGGACCGCGCGCATCCCGTCATCGGGCTCGACCGCGATCACGCCGTCGCGGCGAGCGGCCAGGGCGGCGGTGAGCTTGCCGGTCCCCGCCCCGACGTCGACGACGGGGCCGTCGACGCCCTCGAGGAGCCAGTCCACGACCTCGTCGGGATATGGCGGGCGCGCGCGGTCGTACGCTCCGGCGGCCGCGCCGAACGAGAGCGCGTGTTGGTCAGGGGTCGTCACGACTTCCATGGTGCATCACGGTGTCGAGTAGCCTCATCGAGTGGCAACTGACGCGCGTGAGCTCGCCCTGGCACTTGCCCGCAAGGGATTCCGCAACGGCGAAGGTGCTGTCGCGGACCTGACGAGGCTGGGCGCCGTTCCGGACTCCCTCATCGACCAGATCGCCGGCGTGGCGAGCCCCGACACGGCGCTCGCTTCGCTCAGCGCGATCGGCGAGCGGTTCGGTGCGGCCAAGCTGCTCGACCTGCTGGCCACGGACGCCGAGCTGCGCCAACGACTGCTGGTCGTGCTCGGCACGAGCGAGGCGCTCGGCGACTTCCTCGTCCGGCATCCCGAGCACCTCGTCGACCTCAGCGCGAGCGAGCTGTCGCCCACGCCGATCACGCTGGACGTACGCCGTCGGCAGATGGAGGAGGCGACAACGGCAGACGAGCTGCGTGTGGCCTACTTCCGCAAGCTGCTGCACATCGCGGCACGCGATCTGACGGCCCTGACCTCGTTCGAGGAGTCCTCGGCGGAGCTTGCCGACCTCGCGGTGGCGACGCTCGGCGCCGCGCTCAAGATCGCCTCAGCGGCCGACGAAGGATCCGACCTGTGCCGGCTCACGATCATGGCGATGGGCAAGACCGGCGGCCGCGAGCTCAACTATCTGAGCGACGTCGACGTGATCTTCATCCACGAGCCGGCCGAAGGTGCTGACGACGGCGCGGCGATCGGCGCGGCCACCCGACTCGCCGCGGCCGTCATGAAGCTGTGCCGCGAGCACACCGGTGAGGGCACGATCTGGGAGGTCGACGCCAACCTCCGTCCCGAGGGCAGCTCCGGCCCGCTCGTCCGCTCGCTGTCGAGCCACGTCGCGTACTACGAGCGATGGGCCACGACCTGGGAGTTCCAGGCACTGCTGAAGGCCCGGTATGCCGCAGGCGACGAGGAGCTCGCGCAGAGCTATCTCGACGCCCTCTCGCCGATGATCTGGATGGCCAGCACCCGCGAGAACTTCGTGACGGACGTACGCGCGATGCGTCGCCGGGTCATCGAGAACATCCCGGCGAGCCATCGCGACCGGCAGCTCAAGCTCGGTGCCGGCGGCCTGCGTGACGTGGAGTTCGCGGTGCAGCTGCTGCAGCTCGTGCACGGGCGCGCTGACGTGTCACTACGCAGCCCCACGACGGTGCACGCGCTGAAGGCACTGATCGAGGGCGGCTATGTCGGCCGCCGCGACGGTGCCGCGATGGAGGAGGCGTACGAGTTCCTCCGCACGCTCGAGCACCGCATCCAGCTCTTCAAGCTGCGGCGCAGCCACATCGTCCCGGACGATCCGGAGGACCTGCGGCGGATCGGTCGCAGCATGGGGTTCCGGCAGAACCCGGCGGAGAACCTCACGCGCGAGTGGCAGGCGCACCGCCGCATCGTGCGCCGACTGCACGAGAAGCTCTTCTACCAACCGCTGCTCGAGGCGGTCGCGTCGCTGCCCACGGCCGGTATGCGACTCACGCCGTTGGCCGCCGAGCAGCGCCTCACCGCGCTGGGCTTCGCCGACCCGAAGGGCGCGCTCGCGCACATCCAGGCGCTCACGTCGGGCGTCTCCCGTCGCGCGGCCATCCAGAAGTCGCTGCTGCCCGCGATGCTCGCGTGGTTCGCCGAGTCGCCCGATCCCGATGCCGGCTTGTTGGCGTTCCGCAAGATCTCCGAGGGCCTCGGCGAGACGCACTGGTATCTCCGCAAGCTCCGCGACGAGGGTGAGGGCGCTGAGCAGCTCGCCCACGTGCTGTCGTCGAGCCGCTATGTCACCGACCTGATCCTGCGGGCGCCCGACTCCGTGGCGCTGCTCGGCGACGATGCCGAGCTGCGACCGCTCGAACGGGCTCGGCTCCGCACCGAGGTCGAGCTCGCCACCAGCCGGCACAAGAACCCGCAGGACGCGATCCGCGCCGTACGCCGGGTGCGTCGGCGCGAGCTGTCCCGCATCGGCATCGCCGACGTGCTCGGCCGCCTCGACATCCTCGAGGTGGGCGAGGCTCTCACCGACGTGTCGACCGCGACGCTCGACGGTGCGCTCAACGCCGCGACGTCAGCCGTCGAGGCGGAGCGTGGCACGATGCCGACCCGCATGTCGATCGTGCTGATGGGTCGTCTAGGCGGTGGTGAGGCCGGCTACGGCTCCGACGCCGACGTGATGTTCGTGCATGACCCCGTCGAGGGCGCTGACGAAACCGAAGCCGCAGAGGCGGCGATGGCCGTGGCGCAGGGGCTCCGCAAGATGCTGGCCGCGCCCGGCGACGACCCGCCGCTCGACGTCGACGCCGACCTGCGGCCGGAGGGCAAGAACGGCCCCCTCGTGCGTACGTTCGCGGCCTACAAGGCGTACTACGAGAAGTGGTCGGCCGTGTGGGAGGCACAGGCCCTCCTGCGCGCGAGCGCGACGGTCGGCGACGCCGGCCTCAACGAGCGGTTCACGGCCCTGATCGACCCGTTGCGCTGGCCCGAAGGCGGTGCGACTGCGGCGGAGATCCGTGAGGTGCGCCGCATCAAGGCGCGCGTCGACTCCGAGCGACTGCCTCGCGGTGCCAACCCCAACACCCACCTCAAGCTGGGCCGCGGTGGGCTCGCCGACGTCGAGTGGACCGTGCAGCTCCTGCAGATGCAGCACGCCCACGCGGTGCCTGAGATGCGGACGACCCGAACTCTCGACGCCCTGCACGCCGCGACCAAGGCCGATCTCGTGAGTCACGACGACGCGCAGGCGCTGGAGAACGCGTGGCGACTGGTCAGCCGCATCCGCAACGCCGTCGTCCTGATGCGCGGCAAGCCCGCAGAGTCGATGGTCGAGCAGGCCCACGAGCGTGCCGGCGTGGCGCACCTGCTGGGCTATGGGATGGACCAGAGCGAGCGCATGGTCGACGAGTATCTCCGCACGACCCGGCAGGCCCGCAAGGTCGTGGAGCGCATCTTCTACGAGTGAGCGGCGTCAGGGCGTGATCGAGTCGACGTACGTGTAGGCCGCGTCGAGCTGCTCGGCCCAGGTCGCGTCGTCGGCGTCGTCCGGCACGAGCACCCACTCGCGTCGGGGCGTGCCACCCATCGCCATCCGGGCGGCCACGCCGGACTCCTCGAGCGCGTCGGCGTGCGCCTCAGGCACCTTGATCAGCAGCCCACCGGCTCGCGCCGCGACGGCGAAGACCTTGCCCCGTATGCGCAGGCCGGTCGAGCCGAACATCGGGCCCCAGTCGACTCCCGGCATTGCGAGGAGCTCGACCGAGAGCTCCTCGAGGCGGGCGTGCCCTGCCGCTTGCCGCTCATTGGCTGCCATGACAGCAGGATGCCAGCGACGCCCGACAAATCGTGCGGATCAGGCGCTCTCGCGGAGCAGGTTCTCGCGCTCGTTGATGTTCAGCCCACCCCATACCCCGAACGGCTCGCGGACCGCGAGCGCGTGCTCGAGGCACTGCCGGGCGACCGGGCACTCGGCGCACATGGCCTTGGCGACCGCCTCGCGCGCCCGACGGCGTGGACCGCGTTCGGCCTCGGGGGAGAAGAACACGGACTCGTCGGCGCCGATGCACGCCGCGTCGTACTGCCACTCGTACGAGTCCTGCAGCGGCTTGGGCAGGCGTCCGATGCTGGCCATCGCTCAGCCCTCCGACGGGCGCTGGATCGACAGCTGGAAGACGTCGAGATAGCCGGTGCGGAACCCCGCCTCGCAATAGGCCAGGTAGAACTCCCACATCCGGCGGAACGTCTCGTCGAACCCCTGCGTCCTGATCGCTTCCCAGTTGGCGTTGAACGTCTCGCGCCACTCGTGCAGGGTGCGGGCGTAGTCCTGGCCCAGCGATCGCCGGTTGGTGACCGCGAGCGAGGTGTGCTCGTGCAGCGTCTGGTCGATGGCCTCGAGTGAGGGGATGAGCCCGCCGGGGAAGATGTACTTCTGGATCCACCCGTACGAGTTGCGGGTCGCGAGGTAGCGGTGGTGCGCCATCGTGATCGCCTGGATCGCGACGTGACCTCCGGGTGCGAGCAGCTTGTCGATCGTGGCGAAGTACGTCGGCCAGTACTCCTCGCCGACCGCCTCGATCATCTCGACGCTCACGATCGCGTCGTACTCGCCGGTGACCTCGCGGTAGTCGACGAGCTGGATGTCGACGTCGACGCCGGCCTCGGCGAACCGTTCCTGAGCGAGGGTGGCCTGCTCGGACGACAGCGTGATCGTCGTGACCTTGGCGCCACGGTGTGCGGCTCGGATCGCGAGGGCGCCCCACCCACTGCCGATCTCGAGCACCCGGGTGCCCGCGGTGACGTGTGCGTCGTCGAGGATCGCGTCGATCTTGCGCAGCTGCGCGGCCTCGAGGGTCTGCTCGGGGCTCTCGAACCACGCGGCGGAGTAGCTCATCGACGGGTCGAGGAACTGCGCGAACAGGTCGTTGGACAGGTCGTAGTGCGCCTCGATGTTCTTGCGGGACCCCTTGACCGAGTTGCGCTGGTGGTGCGGCAGCTTCTTGTCGACGAACACGCGGAACTTCTGCAGCGGCACCGGCACGATCGTCGCCATGCGTGCGGCGAACGGCTCGAGCAGGTCGGCGAGATCCGTGGCGTGGCCGGTCGTCCAGTCGCCGGCCATGTAGGCCTCGCCGAAGCCGATCTTGGTGTCGGCGCCCAGCCGGGCGAAGAACGACTTCGGGCGTACGAGACGCATCTCGGGGGACCCGGCGGTGCCGGCTCCCCACGTGCTGCCGTTCGCGAACGTCAGCCGGACGGGGACGTGGTTGACGGTGGGTCTGAGGATCGCCTTGGCGGCCCGCGCCTTGAGCGGGGTGCGCGGGGCGCGGGCGATCCCGGGCCATCGGGTGGTGGCAAAGTGCGTCATGGCGCGCCTTCCTGCGAGTGGTCTACGCAGGGTGTTCGGCACAGACGGTGCATGCGATTGGTCTTGGATCGCATCGTGTCGGCCGCCATCGTTCTGACCTAGCCCGCAGCGGGGTCGCTGCCCTCGGCGTCCTGACCGGCCCGCTTGCTGGCCTCGGTGATCTCGAAGATCTCGGTGCCGAAGGCCCCGATCTCCGTCGTGATCTTGCGCGCCGACTCGAACAGGATCGCGACGACGTGCCCCGCGCTCGCTATCGCGGCCTCGGTCGACTGCTGAAGGACGTCCTTGGCGATCTCACGCCGGCTCAGTGCCATCGGTGTCCCTCTCAGTCGCAGTCGGCTACGAGGTCAATTGTGGCGCACGCGCCTCTTCCTCGCGACGTGCGGCTGCCGCTTCGCGCTTGGCGCGACGCAGCGCCTTCGACTCGGGGCTGTTGCCGATCTTGTACGGGTCGTCCGGCTTGTGGCCGAGCTTGGCGAGCTGCCGGATGACGCTGGCGACCTGCTTGGACAGGCGACCGGTGTTGTACTGCAGGCCGTACTTCTCGACCAGGAGTTTCACGTCCTCGGCGACCTCGGGGTAGCGACGGGCCGGGATGTCTGGGAACAGGTGGTGCTCGACCTGGTAGCTCAGGTTGCCGGTCAGCACGTGGAACGGCTTGTGGCCACTGATGTTGGCCGAGCCGAGCAGCTGGCGCAGGTACCACTGGCCGCGGGTCTCGTTCTGCGCGTCCTCCTCGGCGAAGGTCTGCACCTCGGCGGGGAAGTGGCCGCAGAAGATGATGATGAACGACCACACGTTGCGGATGACGTTGGCGACGATGTTGGCGACCAGGATGGCGACCGGGGCCCACCAGCCGACGAACGGCACGAGCGCGATGCCGAGGACCGGCCAGGCGATGTAGTCCTTGAAGACCTGCTTGCGGATCTTCTTGAGCGCGCGCTTCTTGCGGCCCTGGAAGTCCTCCTTGGTGATCTTGCCCTGGAGGTACTGGTCCAGCTCGACGCCGTGGTACATGATGCCCCACTCGAAGATGAGCATCAGGATGAACGCGAGCGGCAGGTTGAAGCGGTGGCTGGCGTACCACGGCTGGTCCTCGTCGATGCGGAACATGTTGTAGCCGATGTCCCGGTCCATGCCGTGGATGTTGGTGTAGGTGTGGTGGATGTAGTTGTGGCCGTGCTTCCAGTCCTTGGCGGGAGCGATGTTGTCCCACTCGTAGCGGCTGGCGTCGACCATCGGGTCGTTCATCCAGTCGTACTGGCCGTGCATGACGTTGTGGCCGATCTCCATGTTGTCGAGGATCTTGGCCAGGCCGAGGAACAGGATGCCGGCGATGAACGCGGGAGGGAAGAACGGCATGAAGATGCCGATGCGGCCCAGCACCTCGCTGGCCTTCTGTGCCTTGATGACGCGACGGATGTAGTCGGCGTCCTTCTGGCCCAGGTCGTCGAGGACCCGCTGGCGCACGGTGTTGAGCTCCTCGCCGAACTCCTCGAGCTGCTCGTACGTCATCAGGTCGAGGCCGATCGTGGCCTTTTTGTCGCTGTGGGCGTTGACCAGCGACAGGGGAGCGGCGTTGTGGTTGCTCGCGCTGTGCGGCTTGATGGGTGCGTTCTTGGTCATGGCGGTCTCTCCTAGAGTGCGACGTTGACGTCGCCGACGGGGACGTGCACGCAGATCTTGATGGTCTCGTCGGTGTTGGCGCTGATCTCGTTGCTGATGACGTGGCGCACCGCGCCGTGGTTCTTCTTGACGACGCAGGTGTTGCAGACGCCCATGCGGCAGCCGAACTCGGGCTTGAGACCCGCCGCCTCGGCCTGCTCGAGGATCGTGGCGCCGGAGTTGTCGGCCTCGATCTTGGCGTCGTCGAACGTCAGGGTGCCGGTGGCGTCCGCCGCGTCGAGGTCGACCGACGGGACCTTGAAGTACTCGAGGCGGAGCTGGTCGGCGGCCCCGAGCTCGGTGTAGGTGTCACGGACCGTGGCGATGAGCCCGGCAGGCCCGCACACGTACGTGAGGGTCTCGGTCGGGTCGATGCCGAGGTGCTTGAGGTGGTCGACGTGGAAGCGACCCTTGAGCTCGACGCCGGGCTCGGGCTTGCGGGTGTAGATGCGCTGGACGGTGACGTTGGCCTGCTCGGCGAGCTCGTCCAGGTCCGACGTGAACATCTCGTCCTCGTTGGAGCGCGCATAGTGCAGGAACGTCACGTTGCCGCGGTGGCCGGAGTCGCGCAGCGTACGGATCATCGACATGACGGGCGTGATGCCGGAACCGCCGCTGATCAGCAGCAGGTTGTCGGGCACGACGCGGGGGAGGACGAACTCGCCCTCGGCCTGCGACAGGTAGACGATCGTGCGGGGCTGGAGCTCGTTGTGCAGGAACTGCGAGACGTAGCCGTCGGGGTGGGCCTTGACCGAGACGCTGAAGGTGTCCTTCTTGGCTGCCTTGGAGCTGGAGACCGAGAAGCAGCGGATGCGACGCGTGCCGTTGACCTCGACGCCGAACTGCACGTGCTGGCCGGGGGTGAAGCCCTTCCAGGCGCCGTTGGGTCGCAGGATCACGGTGCTGGCGTCGCCGGTCTCCTGGATGACCTCGACGACCCGGGCGCGGACGTTCTCCGCTGCGAGCATCGGGTGGATCTGGTCGAGGTAGTGGTCAATCGTGTGGGGGGAGGTCAGAGAGGCGACCGGGCGCGAGCTGAGCGCCTTGCGGATGATGCCCATCTGTAACCTCCTCGAAATCAGTGAACATGCGTACACTCAAAGTGTGCATGACTCTCGCTCCACGCGCAACCGACGCGTCGCGTGACCTCGACCACGAGTGATACATGTGTGCACCGAAAGGGGTGGTTAGGCTGTGAAGGTGTCCGAGTCCGCGCAGTCCGCCCCGCGCCAGGCCCAGAAGGAGCGGACGCGGCAGGCGATCCTCGCGTCGGCGCTGGAGCTGAGCCAGGAGCAAGGGTTTGCGCAGGTCAGCCTGCGTCAGGTGTCCCGCCACGCCGGTGTGGTCCCGACGGCGTTCTACCGCCACTTCGAGTCGATGGACCAGCTCGGCCTTGCCCTCGTGGAGCAGTCGTTCTCGACGTTGCGGCGCATGATCCGCGACGCGCAGCGCGATCCGCAGGTGTTCGACAACATCATCGACGCCGCCGCCGACGTCCTCGTGGAGGCGGTCAAGCAGAGCAAGGCGCACTTCGCGTTCGTCGCGCGCGAACGAGTCGGCGGCCCTGAAGTCGTACGCACGGCGATCCGGCACGAGCTCGACCTGTTCGTCAGCGAGCTCGCGGTCGTGCTCGCCAGGCTGCCCAACATCGAGAACTGGTCGAGCGACGACGTCCAGATGGTGTCGCGCCTGTTCGTCCGCAACATGGTGTCGAACGCCGAGGAGGTCGTGGAGATGCCCGACGGTCGTCCCGACCTCGAGGAGCAGATCAAGGAGGGCGCGCGCCGGCAGATGCGCCTCATCGTGGTCGGCTTCCGCGACTGGCGCAGCTGACCTATTTCGCCCCCTAAGGAGGCCGCCTGCGCCGACTGGGAGGGAGCTGGGGGCACCCCCGCGAGCTCTGCGAGCAGGGGGCGGAACGAGCGACCGAAGGGGCGTACGACGAGATGCTCACATGAGCACGGACCTCACGACCCTTCGCTCGCAGAGCTCGCTCCCGCGCGGCCGCAGGCGGCCTTGCTAGGGAGCGGGGGTGCGCGATGCTCAGCTGGCTTGGGTGACCTGCTGGCGGCCGTACTCGTCCTGCGCGTACGTCGCGAGGTTGTCCAGCGCCTTGGCGAAGACGTCGTCACCGATCGAGTCCTCGAGCTCCTGCAGGACCTCGGGCTCAGCGGTGAAGTCGGCCTGCCACGTCACGTACGAGCAGGAGTGGCCGGCGTCCTCGACGAGGATCGTCGCGCGGTGGTTCGCGATCGGGAACGGCGGATCGGGGATGTGGTACGACAGCGTCATCGCCTCGTCGTCACGCGACACGATCGTCACGACGACGTCGGCCGGGGCCTCAGGACCATTGGCATAGATGCGCAGGGTGGGGTGCCATTGACCGAAGTCACCTGCCAGCTGCCACACGTGCGGGGCGGGGGCGGCGACAAACGTACGGCGGGTGATGCGGTGCATGGACTTCCTTCGGCGCGGCAAAGACGTATCCACCCATTGTCACGTGTCGCAGGGTCTCTCGGGCGCCCGAGAGGTGAGGCATTGCTCACGCGCTCAGGCGAGGCCCAGGTCGCCGGCGAGGCGGAGGGTCGTCTGCTCGAAGTAGCTCTCGTAGTCGCTCACCGAGCCCTTGAGGTGGCCGAAGAGCTCGAAGGACAGCGTGCCGAAGATCGTCGACCAGGCCATGAGCGTACGCATCACGAGCTCGGGCAGCGCCTCGAGGCTGATGTCGCTGTGCTCGGCGATGAATGCCATGGCATCGGCCACGACGGGGGATGGATCGACGGCACCGGCGGGGGGCGCAGCCGCACCTGAGGTATGGCCCGACGCGTGGGCCCCGACGATGATCTCGACGAGCCGGACGATCACCCGGGTCGCCGGCATGACGGTGTCCTGCGGCGCGGCATAGCCGGGCACGGGGGAGCCGTAGATCAGCGCGTAGTCGTGCGGGTGGGCGACTGACCACTCCCGGGTGGCCCTGCAGGTGGCCTGCCAGCGGGCGAGGTGGTCCGTGCGGTCCTCGACCGCTTCGTCCGCTGCCTCCGCTGCGGCGCCGAGCTCGTCGTACGCGGCGATGATCAGCGCGGTCAGCAGCTCGTCGCGGCTGGCGAAGTAGCGGTAGACCGCGGACGAGACCATGCCGACGTCGCGGGCCACGGCGCGCAGCGACAGCTCACTGGGTCCGGTCCGGTGCAGCTGGGCGCGTCCGGCCGCCAGGATCTCGGCCGTGATCTCCTGGCGAGCCCGGTCGCGGGCGGTTCTGGCGACTGTCATGGGTCCACTCTGGACCAAGATGAGAGCAGGCGCAACAAACGAGAGCATTGCTCTTGCATTGTTCGCCGGGCTGTGCCATGCTCAAAACCGAGAGCGGTGCTCTCCACAATCTGAAAGGCAACATCATGACTGATCGTCACCTCATCGTCGGAGCCGGACCGGTCGGCCGACACGTGGCTCAGCTGCTCGCAGCGCGTGGGTCTGAGGTCACCGTGGCCACCAGGTCCGGCACCGACACCGGCATCGACGGCGTGACGCACCTGAAGCTCGACGCCTCGGACGCCGACGCACTGAGCGCTGCGGCAGACGGGGTCTCGGTGATCTACAACTGCGCGAACCCCGCCGACTACACGACCTGGGAGAAGTTCTGGCCGCCGCTCGCCGCTGCCTTCCTGGTCGCCGCCGAGCGGTCGGGCGCCGTGTATGCCATCACCGGCAACCTCTACCCGTACGGGCCGGTCGACAAGCCGATGACGGAGGACATGCCCGACGCGGCGACCGACCACAAAGGCCGCCTGCGCGCGACCATGTGGGCCGAAGCCAAGGCGCTGCACGATGCCGGACGCATCCGCACGGTGGAGGTGCGCGGCTCGGACTACGTCGGCACGGGTGTCGGCGGCAACGGGCACATCACCCGCCAGATGCCGGGCGCCCTCGAGGGCAAGCGCGCCTGGGTTCTCAACCGGAAGGATGTCCCGCACACGTTCACCGATGTGCTCGACACCGCGCGACTGCTGATTGCCGCGGCCGAGGACGAGGCGGCGCTGGGCCGCACCTGGCACGTGCCGAGCAATCCGCCGCGCACGCAGGAGCAGGCGATCAACGAGGTCCTCAACAGCGTCGGCAAGCCCGCGGTCAAGGTCAGTGCTGTCCCGATGCCGGTGTTCGCCGCGATGGCGAAGGTCGTGCCGCTCATGCGGGAGCTGCGCCAGCTGTCGTACCAGTGGACCGCGCCGTACGTCCTGGACGACAGCGCCGCCCGCGAGCACTTCGGCATGGAGCCGACGCCGTGGGACGAGGTCTGCCGCCGGACCGCGGTGCTCTGAGCGCTCAGTCGTCGACGACCGCGCCCATCAGCGAGAGCATCTCGCAGGCGGGATCCCAGCCCAGCGACTCGTAGAGCAGCCGGCCCTGGGCCGAAGCGGCCAGGATCCCGCGGCGTGCGCCTGACTCCAGGGCGTACGCCGTGAGAGTCGCCATGACATGCCGCCCGAGGCCGCGCCGCTGGAACGCGGGCGTGGTCTCGACCGCGTCGAAGGTCGCTTCCTCGTCCAGGATGCCGATCGTGCCCTCGGCGGCGACCCGGTTGCCGGACTCCACGACATACCGGGCGCGGTGCTCGTCGATGTCCCACAGTGTCGAGAAGTGCGACTCGAGCGGAGCGGCGTCGATCGGGGTGAAGGTCGTGACCATCAGCGTCTCGTCGTCACGGTCGACGCGTACGCCGCGTGGTAGCGGCAGCGCTGAGTAGGGACTGACATCGTCGCCGATCACGGTGAGCATCGCGCGGGCGTCGCCGTCGATGTGCTCGAAGAGCGCGGCGAAGGCCTCTGGCCCCGGATCGATGCAGATCAGCTCGGACTCGCGAGTGCGGGAACGTACGTGCACCAGGGGCCAGCCATCGACGGTCGAGGTCTCCAGCGCGCGGGCGTGCACCCAGGTGGTGATCCAGCGCTGGACGAGCTCGTCATCGGTGTCGACCGTCATGCCGCCATTCTGTCAGCGCCGGACGACGGACTGGTCAGGCTTGGGCCGGATCGTTGTCGATCGAGTTGCCGTCCGCTGACGGCTCCTGCTCCGCAGGTTCGGTCGCCGGGTCGTCGGGTCCCTCGGCGGGCTGCTCGGGGTGGGGTGTGGTCATGTCGATCTCCTCTCGGTCACGCTGTCTGTACCCATCCGGCCCGGTGTCACTCGGAGAGCCTGTCCGTGGCGCCGCCCGTGCGCCATGATGAGGAGCACCGCGACAGTGAGGAGCCGTGATGTCGACGGATGCGGAGTGGGTCGAGCTCAGGGTGCACGGGGTCAGCGGTACGCCGCCGGAGTCGTTGCTGGCGCATCCGCACGTCGCGCAGACCGACGGCGGGGGAGCAAGCCGCTTCTTCAGCGCCGTGGACTCCGACGGTGCGATCCTCCCGGGCAAGGACGGGCAGGCGCTCGAGGCGTACCACTGGGGTCACTACACGTCAGGCACGTCGTGGCAGGCACTGTGGCTGCTGCTCGTCCCGTTCGGCCTGATCAATGCCGCTCAGTTCATGGTGCCGGCGCCGGCCAGTCGGCCCCAGCGATCCGTCAATGCGCAGGCGGCCGCCAGCGCGTTGTTGCGCCTGCTCGCGCTGCTCCTGACGCTGCTGCTGGTGTTCGCGGTGGGCCTGACCCTGATGGATCTCGTGGCCTGGCGCTGGGCGCCCTCCTCGCGACAGCTGGCGTCGTGGAACCCGTCGGCGGTGCTGATGCTCGCCACGCTGTTCACGGCGGCGGTCGTCGTCGGGCTGTGGCTGCTCGGGCGGATCACCGCGACGTCGGCGCCCAACATCACCGGCGGCATGACTCCCGAAGAGGCTCGGGCCCGCGCCGAGAAGCGGGGCACGCCGCTCGCCGACCCGTACTTCTACCAGGGCACGTCGGACTCGCCGATCCTCAGCCGCCTGCACCTCGCCGCCGCCCTGCTGCTGGTCGCGGCGATGGCGCGATGGGTGCGCGAGCCCGAGAGTGACGGCGTCACGGTCTGGGTCTCGCTGGTGCTCCTGCTGGCGGTCGTGGTCGTGGTGGTGCTGCTGGGCGACCCGGAGTCGCTCGCCGTCGCCGACCTCGACGACAAGGGCCTACGCATGCGCGCCACGTGGCATGCCGCAGTCGCCCGCCTCTCGTGGATCGCCGTCGCAGCAGGGGTCGTCATGATCGGCCGCTCGATGGCCCAGATGCCGGGCTTCACGCCGCCCAAGAACCCCGACCAGCGGGTGCCGATCGAGGGGTATGAGCTGATCTCGGTCATCCTGTTGCTTGCCGGGGTCGTCGGCGTCTGCGCACTCGTGCTGGTCAATTGGCGCATCGTCGCCACCACACCGTCGACGACACCGGCTGCTGACGACCCGGCCTGGTACTTCCGCCCGTACGCCCGAGGGTGGGCGGCCAGCGTCGTCGCGGCCCTCGCGGTGTTCGTCGGCGTGGGGCTCTCGGCTTCCTTGCCGACGACCGTCTCGTCGGTGCTCCACCTGTCGCGCAGCAAGGTCGGTGTCACCCCGATGCTCGACCGCGTCTCGTACGCATGGGGGCTGACGTTCTTCGTGGTCCTGGGCATCGGCCTGTGGCTGCTCGGCGACTTCGTCGCCCGCAGGGCCAAGCTCGCGGCCCGCGCTCGCGCGATGTTCGTGGGCGCGGCACCGGTCGATGCGGGGGACTATGCCGTGCCGCCGTGGCACCCCGATGCCGGCTCGGCCGTGCTGGCGATGTGGATCGCCCGGCTCAAGAACCACATCCCGGCGATCGCGCTGACGTTCGTCGGCACCGGCGTCGCGATGTCGCTGGCCATCGTCTACGAGATCCACCCGGCCTGGGACGACCCACGCGACTGGCGTCCGCACCCCGCCTGGGGTTGGTTCGACCAGCTGTCTGCCGGTCGTGAGCGGGTCTCGATCTCGCCGGCGGTGAGCTCGTTCAGCAACGTCACGATGGTCGGCGGAGCCTGGATGCTGCTGGGCCTCGCGGCGCTCATCGTGTTCCTGGCGCGCCGCGGCTTCAAGACCGACACCTCGCGCCGCGGCGTCAACGTCGTGTGGGACGTCATCTCGTTCTGGCCGCACGCCGTCCACCCGTTCGTGCCCAAGCCGTACTCCCAGCACACCGTCATGCACCTCCGCAAGCGCATCAAGCAGCACCTGGCGACCCATCCTGACTCCGGGCGCGACGTGATCGTCAGCGCCCACAGCCAGGGCAGCCTCATCGCCTTCGCGTCGCTGCACCTGTTGAGCGACGACCAGCGAGCGCGGGTCGGACTGCTGACGTACGGCTCGCAGCTGCGCCAGATCTTCCCGCGTGCCTTCCCGGCATACGTCAACTACGATTCGGTCTCGCGGCTCCACCTCGACCTGCACGGCGGCTGGATCAACCTCTACCGCGAGACCGATCCACTCGCCGGGCCCGTCCTGTCGTGGAACCACCTGGGGGAGGGCACCGACCTCGCCACGTCCGGCCGGTTCGTCGCCGGCACGGCTGTCGAGGCGGTCGACGAGTATGTCGGAGGCTCCGGCGTGCGGCGCAGCGGCGACGACTGGCGGCTGCTCGACCCGGCGCCAGTCACCACGGACGACCAGTACGGCCCGTCGACCCGACTGTTCGGGCACAGCGACTACTTCCTCGACCCGGCCTACCGCGTGGCGCTACGCAAGCTGCGGGGGTTGTGACTACCTCTTAGGGGTCTCGTAGCCCTTCGCGGGCACGAGCTGCTCGGCCTTGTGCCACTGGACCGTGAGGCTGTTGCCGACACCGCCGGTGACGACGGCGACGAGCGCGAGCCACTCACCTGAGGACGTACGCCGCCACTCGATGAGCAGGCCGGCCCAGGGTGTCATCGCATGACTGGCCGACGGCTTGACCCACACGTGACGGGCCGGCTGCTTGACGGGGTCGCGACCTTCCGGGAACTCACTGCTGGATCGGTCGACGAACCCCATGCGCACAGGATAGAACATATGTTCGATTGGCGAGGGTCGGATCGAACGTTGCTCAACGAGCTGCGGGTACGCCCCACAGCGCAGCGACGTGGCGGCTGTCCGTGCCGCAGCAACCCCCGATGACGGCGAGGCCGGGGATCTGCTCTCGCATCGACGCGGCGGAGTCGACCAGTAGGTCCAGGTCACCGGAGTCGAGCACTTCCATGGCATCGAGCTCTTCGTGCGACATGGTCGACGCGTTGGGGCGGAAGAAGACGAGCCGCTGCTGCCATGGTGCGCCGTCCAGCCCGGCCGTCACGTGGGTCGGATGGGCGCAGTTCACGCCGTACCAGTCGGCAGGGTCGGTCGCCTCCATGGCGTCGATGGCGTCCGACAGCGTGCTGCCGTCGGGGAGGCGCCCGTCAGTCTCCACGGTGAACGAGATGGCGACAGGGATGCCGGCTGCGCGGGCCGCGCGTACGACGCCTTTGGCCTCGGCCGGCTCGGTCATCGTCATGGCATGCACGAGGTCGGCGCCTTCTGCGGCGAACGAGCGCACCTGCGCGGAGTGATAGTCCGCGGCCTCGTCTGCGTCCGCCCCTGCCGCGATGTAGCCGTCGCCGCGTGGACCGACGACTCCGCTGACGAGGCTCCTCGGTACGTCGGCGGAGTCCGCGACGTCGCGGGCCAGGACCACAGCCGCGCGATTGGCCTGGTCGAGTGCGTTCGCGTCGTAGCCGAGGATCGTGCCCCAGTCCGGGTTGGCGCGCCACGTGGGGGTCTCGACCAGCAGCCCGGCGTCGGCGGCCGCCGCTATCGCTGCGTACTCGGTGTAGTAGCTCCTGAGGCGTGCCGCGCCCTCCTCGTCCTGCAGCAGCGGGAAGGAGGCGAACTCCGGCAGGTCGACGCCGTGGTTGAAGATCAGGTCGGTCTCGAGGCCGCCGTCGGTGACCCACCCGCCGCCGTCAAGAACGTTGCTGGTGCCCATGCCACTCCTTGGTGCAAGCCCGATCTGTCAGTTGTACTCCTATCGGGACCGCAGCGCTCGTGTGCGTGGCTCCCGGATGGGAGCACAGAACGTCCCTGACCGTGGTCAGCGCATCGTCGCGGAGGCCGGATCCGTGCTGAGCACCCGGATCGCGAGCGACGTCGTGGCCTCGACGCCGAGGAAGCCCACGACTCGGTTGACGCGTTCGGCATCGAGTGGAAGAAGTCCCGGGGAGCCTGGCACGTCGGGGGTGATGCCGAGGTCGAGGTCGTCGCGGCCCGCCATGAGCTGCACGTTGAAGTCGTAGCGGTCGCGAGCGCCAGGGGCTGCAAGTCGGCGGACCACGGTGGTTCCCATCCGCCGGGTGCCTTCCTCGGCAGCCCACGAGTCGAGTGTCGCGGCGACGCCACGACCCTCGTTGTGGTCGATGTCCGCCCAGACGCTCTGCATCGACCCCACCTCGGTGAGAAGGATCGCTGCGGTCTTCTCGCCGATGCCGGTGACGCCCGGCAGGTTGTCGCTGGCGTCGCCACGCAGGGCGGCGAAGTCGAGGTAGTGCTCGGCGGCGACGCCGTACAGGGCGACGAGTCGCGCCGGGTTCAGCAGTGGCGACGCGTTGATGCCGCCGTTGATCAGCCGCAGCACCTGGGTGTGATCACTGATGTGTGCGAACGCGTCGCGGTCGGAAGTGATGATGACGCAGTTCCAGCCGTGGTCGCGCGCCCAGGTGGCACCGGACGCACTGACGTCATCGGCCTCGAGGCCCGGGGGAGTGAGCGTGGCGAGGCCGAGTGCGTCGAGCAGTGCTCCGGCGCGCTCGAGCTGGTCGATGAGCGCCGCGTCCTTCCCGGCCCGCCCGGCCTTGTAGTCCGGATAGAGGTCTGCACGCAGGGACGCGGTCCGGTCGTCGAGTCCGAAGATCACCGCATCGGGCGCGAATCCCTCGATCGCTTCGAGGATCTGGCGCAGCATGCCGTGAAGGGCCCACGCAGGTCGTCCCGATCGGTCCGTGATCCCCGTATGTGACCGGGCATGGTGACTGCGGTGCAGGAGGGACGGGGCGTCCACCACGAGCAGCAGCTTGCGGGGACGATCGAGTTCAGGAGCCATGAGGATCGTCGTCATCGTACGCAGGACGCCCCCGACCCAACGGGGTCAGGGGCGTCCTGGTCACGCCGTCGTGACCGGTGCGTCAGCAGGTAATGGCGTGAGCGACGGAGGGGTCACCTCGCGGTCAGACAGCGCCTTGCCTGCTCTACCGGTCAAATGTCGTAGTAGAGTTCGAACTCGTGCGGGTGCGGGCGCAGCTGCACGGGGAGGATCTCCTCGTTGCGCTTGTAGTCGATCCACGTCTCGATCAGGTCGGGCGTGAACACGTCACCAGCGGTGAGGAACTCGTGGTCGGCCTCGAGCGAGTCGAGCACCGCGTTGAGCGAGGTCGGCACCATGTCGATGGCTTCGTACTCCTCGGGCGGCAGCTCGTAGATGTTCTTGTCGATCGGGGCCGGGGGCTCGATCTTGTTCTTGATGCCGTCGAGTCCGGCCAGCAGCAGCGCCGAGAAGGCGAGGTACGGGTTGGCCGACGGGTCGGGGCAACGGAACTCGATGCGCTTGGCCTTGGGGTTCGAGCCCGTGATCGGGATACGGACACAGGCCGAGCGGTTGCGGGCCGAGTAGACCAGCGCGATCGGTGCCTCGAAGCCCGGCACCAGACGGTGGTACGAGTTGACCGACGGGTTGGTGAACGCGAGCAGCGACGGCGCGTGCTTGAGGATGCCGCCGATGTAGTGACGCGCCAGGTCGGACAGTCCGCCGTAGCCGGCCTCGTCGTAGAACAACGGGCTGCCTTCGTTCCAGATCGACTGGTGCACGTGCATGCCCGAGCCGTTGTCACCGAAGATCGGCTTCGGCATGAAGGTGACCGTCTTGTCGTTGGCCCACGCCGTGTTGCGCACGATGTACTTGAACTTCATGACGTCGTCGGCGGCCTTGAGCAGCGTGTCGAAGCGGTAGTTGATCTCGGCCTGACCGGACGTGCCGACCTCGTGGTGGCCGCGCTCGAGGATGAGGCCCGCGTCGGTGAGGTTGCTCATCATGTCGTTGCGCAGGTCGGCCGTCTTGTCGGTCGGCGCGACGGGGAAGTAGCCGCCCTTGTAGCGGACCTTGTAGCCACGGTTGTCGTCGATCGAGTCGCCGGTGGACCAGGCGGCCTCGGCCGACGTGATCTCGTAGAACGACTTGTTGGCGCTGGTGCCGTAGTTGACGCGGTCGAAGATGTAGAACTCGGCCTCGGGGGCGAAGTACGCCGTGTCGCCGATGCCGGTCGTCGCGAGGTAGGCCTCGGCCTTGCGGGCGATGTTGCGCGGATCGCGGGAGTAGGCCTCACCGGTGATCGGGTCGTGGACGAAGAAGTCCATCGCGATGGTCTTGCGAGCCTTGAACGGATCGACGTACGCCGTCTTGATGTCCGGGAACAGCACCATGTCGGACTGGTCGATGGTCTGGAAGCCGCGGATCGACGAGCCGTCGAACGCCACGCCGTTGGCGACCATGTCGGCGTCGAACGTCGAAGCCGGCAGGGTGACCTGCTGCTGGATGCCGGGCAAGTCGGTGAAACGGACGTCCAGGTACTCGACACCTTCGTCCTTGATGAACTTGAACAACTCGTCGGCATTGCCGAACATGGGGCCTCCTCGACCGCTGTGCGGCCTGTGTTGTCGATGACAGGTGAGTGCGTCGCTGCACCGTACCGTTGACGCTAGGCTCGGGCAGTTTCCCGGTAGTCACTGAATTGTTTCAGGAATGTTACAAGTGCCCGTGACGAGCGCAATCACAGCGTCTGTAGGCTCGCCGCGTGCAGACCGTCTCCCTCGGCCGCCGCCTCGGCGCGCTCTTCATCGACTGGATCATCGCGGCCCTCAGCGGGGTCGCCGTCGCCGGGGTCCACTACCCGCCCAAGGATCCGAAGGAGAACCTCATCATCACGGGCATCTTCATCGTCGAGGTGGCGTTGCTGACCGGCCTGCTCGGCTTCTCGATCGGCAAGCGGATCTTCGGGCTCAAGGTCGAGAACGTCGACGGGCGACCGATCGGCGTGGGCCGGGCTGTCATCCGTACGGCGCTGGTGTGCCTGGTGATCCCGGCGATCGTCATGACCGATGACAAGCGCGGCCTGCACGACCTCGCGGCCGGATCGCGCGTCATCCGGGCGTAGGGACTCGTTCGCCAATCTCGACCTCGTCGCGTCGAGCGATGGCACCCTTGGTGCATGGCGATGTCGCGCGACAAGGTGGTTGAGAGGTTGCAGACGGCGCAGCGCAAGCAGTTTCCCGTGCGTGTCCGGCGCCGGAAGCTGGTGGATCACCCCATGTATGGCTACATCGTGGGCGTCGCAAAAAGGTGGGTCGTCGTCCAGGAGCTGCAGGATGCTGTGTACGTCGACGGCTATCACGTGCTCAGGATCAAAGACATCACGTCAGTCAAGAATGACCGCGATGCCGAGTATGTCGAGCGCGCGGTCAGCCAGCTGGGACGGCCCACGCCCGGCTTCACCATTCCCCACGACGCACGCACTCGCGATGTGCTCGAAGCGGCTGCCCGGCACGCGCCCCTCATCGGGGTCCACGGCGAGCAGTACGAGGGCGAACCTCTGTTGATCGGCAAGCTCGGCAGGCTCGGCAAGAAGAAGTTGGACCTGTTGTTCATCGACCCACGCGGCAGGTGGGAGGACAGTCCCCGCCGCTGGCGCTACGCGGAGGTGACTCGGGTCGAGATCGAAAGTCGCTACATCAGCGCCTTGGAGCGGTTCGGTGACCCGGTCCCGCCCAGCGTCATCCGGGCGTAGGGAACCGTTCGCCAGTGAGGCCGCCCGCGGCCGAACGTGAGCGGAGCGAGGCGAAGATGGGTGCGACCTTCACTCGCGCGAGCATCTCGTCTCACGACGCCTCGCATCCGGCGGCTTCGCCGCGATCGCTCACGCTTCGCTGGCGCGCGGCTGAGTCTCGGCCGCTGGCGGCCTCGATCAGCCGCGCATCGCCTTGCGGGAGCCCTTCATGCTGGTCGGCACGGGGCCGCGGGGCATGGGGGCGGCGGGACGCATCGCGTCGAGTGCCTTGAGCTTGTAGAGCACGGCGGTCATCTGCGCCGGCTTGATGTTCTTGGGCAGCTTGCGCAGGTGCTTGATGAGCTTGGTCAGCTTGACCTCGTCGGGGCCGTTGCCGACGACGATGTCGAGCACGGGGACCTCGTCGCCACCGATGCGGGCGTGCTTCTTCTTCTCAGCGGTCAGCAGGTTGCGCACGCGAGTGGGGTTGCCCTCGCCGACCAGGATGATGCCGGGACGGCCGACGACGCGGTGCACGACGTCCTGGTTCTTGGTGAAGGCGACGGCTGGCTTGAGCTCCCAACCGCGACGCAGCATCTGCAGGGCGCCGGCGGCAGCACCGACCTGGCCCTCGACCTGCGCGTATGCCGCCTTCTCGGCGCGACGGCCGAAGACGATGAGCGCCGCGAGGATGCCGATCAGGATGCCGAACACGATCGTGATGATCAGCCCGAACGTGCCGGTGCCGAACACGAAGTAGCCCAGCGTCGCCGCGAGTCCGCCGGCGAGCAGGAAGGTCAGCAGCAGGATCAGACCGATGTTGCGGTCACTGCGCTTGGTGATCGTGTACGCCTGGCGCATCTGGCCCAGGCGACCCTTGGCGGGTTCGGGGGTGGCATTCGACATGAGGGTCAGTCTACGTCGCGTTGCGGAGTGCGACGCTGCCGCGTCCTGACTCAATTGCCTGCTTGTAGAGGCTGCCGGCCCGGTAGGACGAACGGACGAGCGGTCCGGACATGACTCCGGCGAAGCCGATCTCGTCTGCCTCGGTCTTGAGCTCGACGAACTCCTCGGGCTTGACCCAGCGCTCGACGGGGTGGTGACGCACCGACGGGCGGAGGTACTGCGTGATCGTGATGAGGTCGCAGCCGGCCTCGTGCAGGTCGACCAGCGCCTGCGAGACCTCTTCGCGGGTCTCGCCCATGCCCAGGATCAGGTTGGACTTGGTGACCAGGCCGTAGTCGCGGGCCTGGGTGATGACGTCGAGCGAGCGCTCGTAGCGGAACGCCGGGCGGATGCGCTTGAAGATGCGGGGGACCGTCTCGACGTTGTGCGCCAGCACCTCGGGGTGGCTGTCGAAGACCTGCTCGAGCAGCTCGGGGATGCCGTTGAAGTCGGGGATCAGGTTCTCGACGCCGGTGCCGGGGTTGAGCTCGTGGATCTTGCGAACCGTCTCGGCATACAGCCACGCGCCACCGTCAGGCACGTCGTCACGGGCGACCCCCGTGATCGTGGCATAGCGGAGCTCCATCTTCTGGACGGACTCGGCGACACGGCGAGGCTCGTCGCGGTCGATCGGGTCGGGCTTGCCGGTGTCGATCTGGCAGAAGTCGCAACGCCTCGTGCACTGCTCGCCGCCGATGAGGAACGTCGCCTCGCGGTCCTCCCAGCACTCGAAGATGTTGGGACAACCGGCCTCCTGACACACCGTGTGGAGGCCCTCGCCCTTGACGAGCTTCATCAGCTCGTTGTACTCCGGGCCCATCTTGGCCCGGGTCTTGATCCACTCGGGCTTCTTCTCGATGGGGGTCTCGGCATTGCGGACTTCCAGACGCAGCATCTTGCGTCCCTCAGGAGCGATAGTCACGGTCCCAGCCTACGCCCGTGCCCCAGCCGTCACGCCGAGGACCGGCACGCTGGGGTGCTCGTCATGGACGAGGTCGGGAGAGGGCTCGTACGCCTGCCACTCCAGCAGCTCGCGCAGGTGCGGGGCGATGGTGTTCGCGGCCTCGCGCACGGTCACGTCACGACCGAGCTCGGCGCTGAGCGTCGTGACTCCGGCGTCGGCGATGCCGCACGGCACGAAGCGGTCGTAGAAGCCGAGGTCGACGTCGGCGTTGAGCGAGAACCCGTGCATCGTGACCCCGCGCGAGACGCGGATGCCGATGGCGCCGACCTTGCGCTCAATGCGGCCCTGACCGGCAGCGAGCCACACGCCGGACCGGCCGGGCACGCGTCCGGTGGTGACGCCGAGGTCGGCACACGCACGGATCATGGCCTCCTCGACGCGTCGGACATAGTCGACGACGAGGACGTGGGACGGCAGCTTGGTGATGGGATAGCCGACGAGCTGGCCGGGACCGTGGAAGGTGATCTTGCCGCCGCGGTCGACGTCGACAACGGGCGTGCCGTCGAGCGGCCGTTCGTGCGGCTCGGTGCGCCGCCCCGCGGTGTAGACCGGCGGGTGCTCGAGGAAGAGCGCCGTGTCGGTGATCTCGTCGGCGACACGCTGGGCGTGCAGCTCGCGTTGGAGCTCCCATGCGTCGACATAGTCGATCGCACGTTCGCCGTACCACTCGTCAAGGATCTGCAGCGTCACGTCTCCAGAGTAGTCCGCCTGTGGATGGAGCCGAGCGCGCCGGTGGCCCACGGCGGCACAGTGGCGGTATGGACTGGCTGTGGGTGCTGATCACCGCCCTGCGAGCCGTGTCGCCCGCGCCCGAGGACCAGTGGGCCACGCGACTCAGTGAGCTCGACGAGGTGCGGGCCGAGGCGTTCGCGACGACGGATCCGAGCCTGCTCGGTCGGGTGTACGTCCGGAGGAGCCGGGCGATGGCGGCCGACGCCGCGACGATCGCGGACTACCGCGAACGGGATGGCCGGGTCGTGGGCGCTGAGCTGCAGGTCATCTCCTGCCGAGTCCTGGCCGCGTCGACGCAACGGGCCCGGCTCGAGGTCGTCGACCGCCTGGGACGTGCGCGCATCGTGTGGGCTGACGGCTCTGCGACCGAGCTGCCGCGTGACGAACCGTCGCGGCGCGTGATCACCCTCGAACGTACGCCCGAGGGATGGCGGATCGCCGGGATCAGCCTTCGCCCGTCGACCCGTCGATGAGCTCGCGCACGATGTCGAGGTGCCCCATGTGCCGGGCGTACTCCTGCATGACGTGGAACAGGATCGCGAGGAGCGTGGGCGGCTCACCATCGGCGAACCGGCCCTCTGCCGAGGCGATGTCGGTCAGGCCGTGCGCGGACACGATCTCGCGGGTCCGGGTGCCGCCGGCATCCAGCGCGTCGAGCATCTCGTCGAGCGTTCCTGTGGTCCGCCAACCGTCGTCGTCGTCGCGATCGGCCCATGGGTTGCCGACGTCCTCGCCCAGGAATCCCCACACGAACCAGCGACGCTCCATGTGCACCAGGTGCGACAGCAGCTCGGCCGGCGTCCAGCCGGAAGGGACGCGACTGACGCTCAGCTCGGCATCGCCGAGATCGGCGACCTTGCGGCGCACCTCGGCACGGAAGTAGTCGAGGTAGTCCAGGAACGTGGCGGCCGGATCGACTGCGTCAGGCCCAGGTTCCGGCAGATTCATTGCAGTGCGGCCTCGAGCGCGGAGCGCAGGTCGGGCTGTTCGAACGTGAACCCGGCGTCGACCAGAGCCGAGGGGGAGACGCGCATCGATCCGAGCAGGTCTCCGGCCATGCTGCCGAGCGCCGCCTTGAGGGCGAACCGGGGCGCGACCAGGAACGTCGGCCGGTGCACGACCTCGCCAAGCGTGTCCGTGAACTCCGCGTTGGTGACCGGGACCGGCGCGCCGAAGTTGAACGGGCCGCTCAAGTCAGAGGACTCGATCAGCAGGGTCGCAGCGCGTACCCAGTCGTTGAGCGAGATGAACGACATGTAGTGGCGGCCGGGACCGAGCCGGGCGCCCAGGCCGAGCTTCCAGGCCGGCAGCATGAACCTGAGCAGGCCCTCGTCGTCCTTGAGCACCAGGGTCGTACGGATGAAGCAGACCCGCGCGCCGGCCTCGACGGCCGGCGAGGCCGCACCTTCCCACGCCTGGACGACGCCGGGCAGGAAGCCGGAGTCCGCCGCATCGGTGCGTTCGGTGAGCACCTCGTCGCCGCAGTCGACGCCGTAGTAGGACATGCCGGAGGACGAGATCAACGCCGGCGGGTCGGCCGAGGCGGCGACCGCCTTGGCGAGCGTGCCCGTGGCAGCCGTACGAGACTCGAGGATCATGCGGCGACGCTTCTCGGTGCGTGGCCAGTGCGCGACGGAGGCGCCCGACAGGTTGACCACCGCGTCGGCGCGATCGATCACGATCTGGTCGATGCGCCCCGTGTAGGGATCCCAGAGCGACGCGTCGTCGGCAGGGTCAGCGGAGCGCACCAGGCGGGTGACCTGGTGCCCGCGCTGACGCAGGTGCTGCGTCAGCGCGGTACCGAGGAACCCCGAGGCGCCTCCGATGACGACCTGCACGGGTCAGGACCCGAGCTCGCCCTCGAACTGGCCGCCCTCGAGTCGCTGCTTGACCGCCGTGAGGAATCGACCGGCGTCGGCGCCGTCGATGATCCGGTGGTCGTACGTCAGTGAGAGGTAGGCCATGCTGCGCACGGAGATGCTGTCGCTGCCCTGCGAGTCGGTGACGACGACCGGACGCTTGACGACCGCGCCGACACCGAGGATCGCGACCTGCGGCTGGTTGATGATCGGCGTGTCGAACAGTGCACCGTTGCTGCCGAGGTTGGTGATCGAGAACGTCGCTCCCGAGAGCTCGTCGGGGGAGATCTTGTTGGTGCGAGTGCGCTCGGCGGCGTCGGCGATCTTGCGCGCCAGGCCGGCGATCGACAGGTCTCCCGCGTCCTTGATCGTCGGGACGATCAAGCCGCGCTCGGTGTCGACCGCGATGCCGAGGTGCTCTCCGGCGGGGTAGGTGATCGTGCCGGCTTCGAGGTCCAGCGCCGCGTTGAGCTTGGGGTAGACCTTGAGCGCCTCGATGACCGCCTTGGCGAAGAACGGCAGGTACGTCAGCTTGACGCCTTCACGCTCCAGGAACGCGTTCTTGTGCCGGGCCCGCAGGCGAGCCACCTCAGTGACGTCGACCTCGTGCACCTGAGTCAGCTGGGCCGAGATCTCGAGGGACTCCACCAGCCGCGAGGCGATGACCTTGCGCAGGCGGGAGACCTTCTCGGTCTTGCCGCGCAGAGCCGAAGGCTCGGCCGACGGCGCCGGTGCCGAGGCAGCAGCAGCCGGAGCGCTGGATGTCTCGGCTGCGGGAGCGGCCTGCGGCTTCTCGGCTGCGTCCAGCACGTCCTGCTTGCGGATGCGGCCGCCGACACCGGTGCCGGAGACGCTCGCAAGATCGACGTTGTGCTGCTTGGCGAGCTTGCGCACGATCGGCGTGACGTAGGTGTCGCCACTGGCGCTCGGCGAGGCGGCAGGCACCGGAGCAGGCTCCGGTGCAGCGGCAGGCTCCGGGGCAGGTGCCGACTCCTGGGCGGGCGCCTCGGCCTCGGCGGGCGGGGATGCCTCCGCCGGGTTGGCCTGCGACTCGGGCTCTGCCGGCTCGGGTGCCGAAGCGGGAGCCGGCTCGGACGCTGCTTCGGGCTCGGGCGCTGCTTCGGGCTCGGGCGCGGGCTCGGCGGGAGCACTCTCGGCAGGAGCCGCGTCGGCGCTGCCGATGATCGCGAGCTCGGCGCCGACCTCGACGGTCTCGTCCTCGGCGACCTTGATCTCGAGGAGCTTGCCGGCGACGGGTGAGGGGATCTCGGTGTCGACCTTGTCGGTGGAGATCTCGAGCAGCGGCTCGTCGACCGCGACGTCGTCGCCGACCTGCTTGAGCCACTGGGTCACGGTGCCCTCGGTGACGCTCTCGCCCAGTGCGGGCAGGGTCACGGCCGTGCCACCGCCAGAGCTGGGGGCGGTCTCCGCCTGGGGTGCCGGGGCGTTCTCGGCGGCGGCCTGCTCGGCGTCGGCGCTGCCGGCGGGAGCGGGGGACCGCTCCTCCGACGCGCTCTCGGCCACAGGCTGCTCGGCGGGTGCCTCAGCGGCGGGCTGCTCGGCAGGAGCCTCGGCAGCCGGCTGCTCTACGGGTGCTTCCTCGGCGGGCTGCTCGGCAGCCGGAGCCTCGGCAGCAGGTGCGGCGTCGCCGCCCGTGCTCTCGCCCTCCTCGCCGATGATCGCGAGCACAGCACCGACCTCGACGGTGTCGTCCTCGTTGGCCTTGATCTCGAGCAGGACACCGGCGACGGGCGACGGGATCTCGGTGTCGACCTTGTCGGTGGAGATCTCGAGCAACGGCTCATCGACGGCGACGGTGTCGCCGACCTGCTTGAGCCATTGGGTGACTGTGCCCTCGGTGACGCTTTCGCCGAGAGCGGGAAGGGTGACAGACGTAGCCATGATGTCCTCTGGTTCTCCGGGTCAGGCGTGTGAGTGGAGCGGTTTGCCGGCGAGCGCGAGTGCTGCCTCGCCGAGTGCTTCGTTCTGGGTGGGGTGGGCGTGGATGAACTGCGCCACGTCCTCGGGGTAAGCCTCCCAGTTGACCATGAGGGATGCCTCCCCGACCTGCTCGCCGTAGCGGGCGCCGATCATGTGGACGCCGACGATGGGGCCGTCCTTCTCGCGTACGAGCTTGACGCTGCCCGCCGTGCCGAGGATCTGCGACTTGCCGTTGCCGCCCAGGTTGTAGTCCTGGATCTCGACCTTGTCGTCGCCGTACTTCTCGCGAGCCTGCGGCTCGGTGAGTCCGACCGAGGCGATCTCGGGATCGCAGTAGGTCACGCGGGGGATGCCCGAGTCGATGACCGGCTGCGGCTTGAGCCCGGCGATCTCCTCGGCGACGAAGATGCCGTGTGCGAAGCCGCGGTGCGCGAGCTGCAGGCCGGGGACCAGGTCGCCGACCGCGAACACGCCGTCGACGTTGGTTGCGAGGCGCTCGTTGGTGGGCACCCAGCCGCGGTCGACGTTGATGCCGGCCTCTTCGTAGCCCATGCCGGCGGAGTTGGGTCCGCGGCCGACGGCGACGAGGACCAGGTCGGTCTCGATCGTCGTGCCGTCCTCGAGCGAGACGGTCACGCCGGACTCGGTCTGCTCGACGCTGGAGAACTTGACGCCGGTCTTGAAGTTGATCTTGCGCTTGCGGAACGCGCGCTCGAGCTGCTTGGACAGCGACGGGTCCTCGAGCGGGATCAGCGTCGGCAGGCCCTCGATGATCGTGACGTCGGCACCGAACGACTTCCAAACGGAGGCGAACTCGACGCCGATGACGCTGCCGCCGATGATGACGACCTTCTCGGGCACCTCGCTCATCGTGAGGGCCTCGGAGCTCGTGATGACCCGGCCGCCGATGTCGAGGCCCAGCGTGCGGGAGACCGAGCCGGTGGCCAGCACGACGTTGGTGCCGGTGTAACGCTCGCCGTTGACCTCGACGGTCTTGGGATCGACGAGCTTGCCCTCGCCCTCGACGACCGTGATGCCGCCGGACTTGATGAGTCCCTGCAGGCCCTTGTAGAGCCGGTCGATGACGCCGTCCTTGTACTTGTTGACGGCCGGCATGTCGACGCCGTCGAACGTCGACTTGATGCCGTAGTGCTCACCGTCGCGGGACAGGTCGGCGACCTCCGCGGAATGGAGCAGCGCCTTGGTCGGGATGCAGCCGGTGTGCAGGCAGGTGCCGCCCAGCTTGCCCTTCTCGATCAGCGCGACGGACTTGCCGAGCTGGACCGCACGCAGCGCGCAGGCATAGCCGCCACTGCCGCCGCCGAGAATCACGATGTCGAAGTTGTTGCCGGCGACGTCCGCCACAGTTCCTCCCAAGGATGTCGTTCGTCATCATCTTGTCACCTGAGGCAACCACGCTGCCACTGGGGTTGATCGGGGTATGCCGCACGATCGGGCACACTTGTCCCATGGGAATCTTCCGAGGGCGTAAGGCCCGGACGGACGGCGGCGCCGTGGTCTCGGACCGCAACGCGAGCCGTGCGGACCTCGATGCGCTTCGCGCCTTCGCCGAGTCGCGCAAGGGCGTGGAGGCGTACGTCGAGCCCAAGACCTCGGTCACCCAGACGACGCTGTTGCTCGTCGCGGCGGACGGCGAGTCGATCCGCCGCCGGGTCGCGTCGGCACAGGCGGCATACGAGTTCGCCCGCAAGAAGCTCAACATCCCCGTCTACGACGCCAACCTCGTGGGCGTGCCGTCGCGCAAGCGTAACTACGACCTCCGCAAGGCCAAGGGCACTCCGCCGCCGCAGTCCAGCTCGGCCACTCCGCCGCCGGCGAAGCAGACGCCCAAGGAGCTCGCCGCGATCATGACGCTCGAGTCGATCGCCGGCGTCGACCCGCTGCCGACAAACCCGTCGTTCGACGACCTCATGCGGGTCTACCGCAAGGCTCGCAAGCAGGCGCACCCCGACCGCCTCGGCGGCGAACGCACCAAGTGGGACACCGTCGAGGACGCTGCAAGGGCCCTCGGCCTGCCCGACTGACGTGCCACACTGCTCGTCATGGCAGAGCGTTTCGACACCGTCGACGAGTACATCGCCTCCTTCCCGGCCGAGGTGCAGGCGATCCTCGAGGACCTACGCGCGACGATCAGGGACGCCGTGCCGGGATCAGGCGAGACGATCCGCTACCAGATGCCGTGCGTCATGGTGGGCGACCGCTACCTCGTGCACTACGCCGGCTGGAGCAAGCACATCGGCCTCTATCCGGTCCCGGTCGCGGACGCCGACCTCGAGGCGGAGATCGCGCCCCTGCGCTCCGACAAGGACACGGTCAAGCTCATGTACGACCGGCCGGTGCCGCACGACCTGCTGAGCCGGATCGCGCAGTTCATCGCCGCCCAGCACACCTGAGCTGCCCGGTCGCCTTGGTGAGAGCGGCTCCGCCGCGTCATCCGCGGCAGATGGCGTCACCCGTTGCCGTCCGCGAGTAGATCACCTCCCGGCCGTCGCGCCTGCGCACCACGAGACCTGTGCTGCGCAGCACGCTGAGATGCGTGCTCACACCGCCCGGGCTCCAGCCCGTACGGCGCGCGAGTGCCAGAGTCGATGCGGGGCGCTCCAGAGATCGCAGGAGGGTGGCCCGCCGCCGGCCGATGAGCTCCTCGAGGCTGTCATGGCGGCCGTCGTCGGCCGACCACAGGTCACCGATGCCGGGCGGCTGATACGTGAGTGCGGGGTCCCACGGAGCGTCGATGCGTGGCCAGACGCCGAACGCGAGAACGGACGGGATCAGCAGCAGGCCGCGTCCGTCGAGATCGACGTCGCGTGGTGCCACCTTGACCCGCGAGAGCGACAGACTCTGCCCGTCCCACGTGGTGCTCGGGTCGAGATCTGCGAAGGCCGCCTCGCCCCCAACGGCGACGAGGCGACGTGCTCGCGCCGCGATCTCGCTCTCCAGGAATGCTGACATCCGTCCCCACCACGGGTCGATCGCGGCGTACCAGAACGAGCGCAGCTGCACGACAAGCTCGGCCAAGGCCGTCGCCGTGTCGTTGACGAACGGCGCCGCCGACGGAGGCATCTCGTCCGGGTAGGCGCGCCTGACGTCTGCTCGCACGACCCTCGGATCGGCGGCTCCGATCCTCACCAGCTCGTCCTCGATGAGTGGATGCGGGCTGATCGGCGGTGGAGCATTGAAGTTGGGCCACGACGTGCGACCGAGGGGGCTGGCCGCGAAGAGCAGGTCCAGGTCCAGACCGGCGATACGGGGCAGGGCCGACTCGACCCACCGACGGTGTTCGGGGAAAAGCCGTGGTTGCCTCACGACGTACGACGCGCCCACCAGCTCGATGAGGGGTGAGATCGCGAACCGTGTCCGGAGCAGGTCATCACGGTCGAACCGGAATCGAATCTGGCGGTCGTCGAACGGCATAGATTCAGAATAGTCAGAATCAATGGGTGAATCGCGACCCCGGTCGTAGGAATGGGACATCAGCACCCGAACCCAGGAGGAACGAGTCATGAGCAAGGTCGTAATGCACAGTGTGGTCTCCGTCGACGGATTCATCGCCGATGACAATGACGACATCGGACCGCTTTTCGAGTGGTACGACAACGGCGACATCCCGCTGACCGATCGAGGCACCTTCAAGGTGTCGCGGCAGTCAGCCGACTACGTCCGGCCGATGTGGGCGGGCATTGGGTCGATGGTGATCGGCCGCCACCTGTTCGATCTGATGAATGGCTGGGACGGGCAACCGCCGACTGGCGATCACGTGGTCGTGGTGTCGCACCGTCCCAAGCCGGAGGGCTGGCACCCCGAAGCGTCCTACCACTTCGTCGACAGCATCCCCGAGGCAATTGCCAGGGCGGAAGGGTTGGCGGGGGATCGCATCGTTGCGGTCGCCGCGGGCAACGTCGGCGGCCAGGCGCTCGCCCATGGCCTCGTGGACGAGGTCGCGATGGACGTCGTGCCGGTCGTGTTCGGCTCGGGCAAGCGCTACTTCGGGCCAATGGACGACCAGCACCTCTTGGAGAACCCTGCGGTGGTGATCCAGGGTGACCGTGTCCTGCACCTGCGCTATGAGGTGCGCCGTGGAGTCTGACGACCTCACTGCGCATGCGCAGGCGCTCATCGACGGGAATGCGTACCTGACCCTGGGTACAGTCGACCGCCACGGCCGGCCCTGGATCACGCCGGTGTACTTCGCGGCCGACGGACTACGTGACTTCTACTGGATGTCGAGCATGGACGCCCGTCACTCACGCAACCTCTCAGTGCAGTCGGAGGTCAGTCTGGTCGTCTTCGACTCCACAGTCCCGCCCTACCACGGGCGAGCCTTGTATGCGGCCACTGCGGCGCGGGAGGTCCCGAATGACGACCTCGTCGGTGCCCTCGAGGTCTACCCGGGACCCGTGGAACGAGGCGGGAGCGTCCTGACCACAGAGGAAGTCTCCGGTGCATCGCCTTGGCGTCTCTACTGCGCGACTGCGTCCGACCTATGGGTGCTGTGTCCCCGAGCGCCGCGACAGCCGTGCCCGCTCCACGGCCGCGCCGACGACCACCGGACGCGGATCGCCTGACACCGTCATTTGATGGTGGATCCCCTCAGTGCCAGCCGGACTCGTCGATGCCGCCGGGAATCGTGGCTTCGGGGTCGTAGGGCGTACGGGTGAACACGAACGAGGCGACCACGAGTCGCGTCGCCCGGCCTGACGCGTCCCGCTCCACGGTGAGCGGCTCACCGGTGTAGTAGCCGTCCAGACCCACCCAGCCGTCACCATCCGGCTTGAACCGGGCGCCACGACCCTCGCCGGGCGTTCCGAGCCGCAGGATGCCGTCGCGTGTCAGCGAGAGCCTGAACTCGTACGTTCCCCAGAACCACGGGCCCGCGAGATCGAGGTACGCCGTCTGCGAGGGGTCCGCGGTCCACGGCTTCGGGGGTGCTGGCTCCTGCTCGGTGAACAGGGTGAGCAGCTCAGAGGTCGCCTTGCCGAGGCCGCCGGTGGCGTTGGTCATCAGCACGATGCCGTCGCCGGACTCGGTGTCCACCCGGAGGTCGGCCAGGAAGCCGGGCATCGAGCCGCCGTGGCCCGCGAAGCGGCGACCCTCGACGTTCCAGGTCTGCCAGCCGAGGCCATGGGCCCCGGTCCACGCGGCACCGGGGACGTCGTTGACCGCGATCGGCCGCAGCATCTCCCGCAGGGTCGCCTCGGCGAGCGCGTCACCCGTCCGTCCGCCGAGGAACGCGGCCCAGCGGGCCAGGTCGTCCACGGTCGACCAGAACTGGCCGGCGGGCGCCAGCGCGACGGCGTCGTGCTCGGGCTCGACGTGCAGGAGGTCGGCCAGTGGGTGGACGGCCAGGCCAGGCGCGGCAGGTGCGACCGGGCGCGTCGTCGTGCGCGTCATGCCGAGCGGCTCGAGGATGCCCACGCGCACGGCGTCGTGCCAAGGCTGGTCGCGCAGCCGGGCGACGAGCTCACCGAGCACCGCGAAGCCGACGTTCGAGTAGTGGAATCCGGTGCCCGGAGTGGCACGGAGACGAGGGCCGGCGGTCATGAGGGCAGCCCATGAGTCGCCTGCTGTGCGCTCCCACCAGTCGCCGTCGGTCTCGGCCTGCAGGCCGGACGTGTGGGTCAACAGCTGCGTGATTGTCACCTGCGGGAACGGCACCTCCGGCAGGTGGGTGCCGATCGTGTCGCCGAGGTCGAGGCGGCCCTCGTCACGCAGTCGCAGGACCTCGACCGCGACGAACGTCTTCGAGATCGAGCCAATGCGATATTGCGTGTCGATCGTCGGCGCGGGCCCGTCCGGTCTGCCGTCCAGGGATCCGGCCGTGCCGGACCACACCAGCTCACCGTCACGCACGATGCCTGCGGCGATCGACGGAAGGCGCTGCTTCGACTGCTCGACGGCGAGCCGGTGCGACAGGGCTCGTGACGTGGAGGAGTCGATCGTCATCGAGCCCCGGCCAGCTCCGTCGCGAGGCGCACGAGCGTACGTACGCCGGTGCCGGTGCCGCCGACGGGCGTGTAGTCGACCGCGCCGCCCTCGTTGAACGACGGACCGGCGATGTCGAGGTGCACCCACGGGATGTCCTTGACGAACTCGCGCAGGAACGCCGCCGCGAACAGCGTGCCGCCGTACGGCTTGGGGTTGTGCTGGCGCAGGTCGGCGATGCTCGAGGAGTTGACCTTGCCCTTCATCTCCTCGGTGATCGGCAGGGGCCACATCGACTCGCCCGCGGCCTTGGACGCCGCGAAGACGGTCTCGCTGAACTCCTCGTCGTTGCTGAGGATGCCGCTCGTGAGCTCGCCGAGGGCGACGACGCAGGCCCCGGTCAGCGTGGCGACGTCGACGATGCGGTCGGGCTTGGCCTCGGTCGCGAGAGCGAGTCCGTCGGCGAGCACGAGGCGTCCTTCGGCGTCGGTGTTGTGGACCTCGACCGTGGCGCCGCTGCGCATCGTCAGCACGTCGCCCGGTCGCGTCGCGCCCCCGCTCGGCATGTTCTCGGCGATGCAGGCGAACGCCGAGATCTTGATCGGCAGCCCCAGGCGAGCGATCGCCACGGTCGCGGCCACGATCGCCGCGGCCCCGGCCATGTCGAGCTTCATGGTCTGCATCGAGGCGCCCGGCTTGATCGAGAGTCCGCCCGAGTCGAACGTGATGCCCTTGCCCACCAGAGCGAGGTGCGTGACGGCGTTGGCCGGTGCGTACGTCAAGGCGACCAGCCGGGGCGGGCTGTCGGATCCCTGGCCCACGCCGAGGATGCCGCCGCACTTCTCCTTGGCGAGCCGCTTCTCGTCCCACACGCTCACCTTGACGTCGGTGCCGGCGTGGGTCGTGATGGCCTCGGCGAAGTCCGCCGGACGGAGGTCGCCGGGAGGGGTGTTGACCCAGTCGCGGGCGATGTTGACCGCCTCCGCGACCGTGGCGGCGCGCTCGACAGCCTTGGTCGCGGTGGTCTGGCGCGCGAACGGGCTGAGGATCACGGCGCTCTTGAGCTTGGGCTTCTTGGCGTCGCCCTTCTTCTTGGTCTTGTAGGTCTCGTACGTGTACGCGCCGAGCGCGACGCCCTCGGCGATGGCCTCGACCTCGTCGACTCCCGCCGGGTGGAGCGCGATCGCCAGGCTCGTGGCGTTCTTGACGGCACGCACGCCGCGCGCCGTGGCACGGCGCAGGTCCTCGGCGGTCGGTTCCTCGGGCAGCGCGACGGCGACGATCAGCGAGGTCTTGGCGGCGTCGCCCGCCGGGAACGTCACGGTCTGCCCCTTCTCGCCGGTGAAGCCGAGGAGGTCGAGCGTCGCGGCCAGATCACCCTTGTCCTCGTCGCCTCGAATCCCGAGGATCAGGGCGTCGGCGCGTGCGGTGGTCGGCTTCGCGGTGCTGAGGGTCACAGAGAGCATGTCCGCCACTCTAGGGTCGCGGGGCACACGCGCGCGAGGGGTGCCCCTCGGTGCCCTACCTTGGGTGCCATGGATCTGCTGCACTCGCCCTTGCACGACCGCCACGTCGCCCTCGGTGCCAAGCTCGCGGAGTTCGGTGGCTGGGACATGCCGCTGGAGTACGCCGGCGGTGGCGTGCTCGCCGAGCACAAGGCCGTACGCGAGGCAGTCGGCCTGTTCGACGTCAGCCACCTCGGCAAGGCGCTGGTGCGGGGCACGGGTGCTGCCGACTTCGTCAACCAGTGCCTCACGAACGACCTCGGCCGCATCGAGACCGGCAAGGCCCAGTACACGCTGTGCTGCGACGAGGACGGCGGCACGGTCGACGACCTCATCGCCTACCTGCGCAGCGACTTCGAGGTGTTCCTCATCCCGAACGCCGCCAACACGGCGGCCGTCGTCGCCCGCCTGCAGGCCGCCGCGCCGGCCGGCATCGACGTGGTCGACCAGCACCGCGACTACGCGGTCCTCGCCATCCAGGGCCCGCTGAGCGACGAGGTGCTGACGTCGCTCGACCTGCCGGTCGACCACGAGTACATGTCGTTCGCCGACGCGACGATCGCCGGCCAGGACATCACGGTGTGCCGCACGGGCTACACCGGAGAGCGCGGCTACGAGCTGGTCGTCCCGTCGGCGTCCGCCGGCGAGGTGTGGGACGCGGTCATCGCGGCGGGCGAGCCGTACGGCATTCGCGCCTGCGGCCTCGGCGCGCGCGACACGCTGCGCACCGAGATGGGCTACCCGCTGCACGGCCACGAGCTGTCACCCGAGATCAGCCCCGTCATGGCGCGCGCCGGCTGGGCGGTCGGTTGGAAGAAGCCCGCGTTCTGGGGCAAGGAGACCCTCGAGCGCCAGCGCGCGGAGAAGACCGTGCGTACGTTGCGCGGCCTCCTCGCCCAGGGCCGCGGCATCCCTCGTCCGGGCATGACGGTCGCCGACGCCGACGGTGCCGAGCTGGGGGAGATCACCTCCGGCACGTTCTCGCCGACGCTGCGCCAGGGCATCGCGCTGGCGCTGCTGGAGCCCGGTGTCGAGGACGGTGCGACAGTGGTCGTCGACGTGCGAGGTCGGTCCGAGTCGTTTACGGTCACCAAGCCCCCATTCGTGCAACCGTCGACCAAGGAGAGCTGATCATGGGCTGGACATGGACGTTGGAGGACTCGCTCGGCGACGTCAAGAGTCGGTCGGACGAGTTCGAGAGCCGGGGCGACGCGGAGTCGTGGGTCGGCGAGGAGTTCGAGTCGCTGCTCGAGCAGGGCATCGAGCAGGTACGCCTGTTCGACGGCGAGACCGAGGTCTACGGCCCCATGTCCCTGCACGCGGATTCGTAGACCGATCCGCGCTCGGCGCTGCTAGTAGCGGTCGGGGAGCGGTGCGCCGCGCTTGACCTGCGGCTTCGGCAGCCGGAAGCGGCGCAGCTGCGTGCTGCGCAGCACGGCGTACGCGGTGTTGCCGCGGGCCTCGTCGGCTGAGAAGCGCTTCTTGAGCTGCTTCCTGAGCCCACGCACGAGGAACAGCTCGTCGATGACCGTCGCGAGGATCGCGATGGGATAGGCGACGGCGGTGAGCAGCGTCTGCACCGTCGAGCTCTGACTGCCGACGATGATCGCCACGACGGCGACCGCCAGGAACGGCAGCAGGAACTCGGCGACGTTCCAGCGCCGATCGACGTAGTCGCGGCAGAACTTGCGGACGGGGCCGCGCTCGCGAGCCGGCAGGTACTTCTCGTCGCCGGTCTTGAGTGCCTCGCGCTGCTTGAGGCGAATCTCCTCGTTGCGGGCCCGGTCGCGCTTGGCCTGCTCCTTGCGGGTCACGGGGACCTTCATCTGCTTCTTGCGCGCGGCTTCGGCCTCTTTGCGCGTCGGCGTGCGACGCCCCTTGCCAGCCTCTGTCTCGTCTACCACCCGCGACACCCTACGCCGTACGCTTGCGAGCATGAGCATCGGCAAGCGCATCGCCAGGATCTTCCGTTCGTGGCGTTTCCGCGGCAACGATGTCGAGGACCTCAAGGACAAGCTCGACGAGACCTATCGCACCCAGACGGCCCTGCTCCGCCAGGTACGCCGTGGAGTCGCCGACGTGGCGACGAGCCGCAAGCGGGTCGAGCTCCAGCTGGCCGCACTCGATCAGCAGGCAGCCCAGCTCGACGACGCCGCGCGGCAGGCCGTCGCCCACGGCAACGACGACGAGGCCCGTTCGGTCCTGACCCGCAAGGTCACGCTCGAGAAGGCCGCCACGGACCTCAAGACCCGCCACGCGGACCTCAAGGCCGAGGAGGACAAGCTCGAGGCGACGGCGCTCAAGATCGAGCAGGAGGTCGAGGCGTTCCGGGTCCGCAAGGACACGCTGGCCGCGCGGCACACCGCTGCTGCGGCTCGCGCCGAGATCAACAGTGCGACCCGCGGCATCAACTCCTCGGTCAGCGACGTCGGCCAGGCGGTCGAGTCGGCTGAACGGCGTACGCGGGAGCTCGAGGCCACGGCCGACGCGGTCGACGAGCTCGTCGCCGACGGCGTCATCAGCAAGCCCGGTGAGAGTGCCGACGAGGCGCTGCGCCGCCAGTTCGACGCCGCGCTCGACAGCGCCGAGGTCGACCGGCAGCTCGAGCAGATCTCCACTCCCAGGAAGGACGACGATGGCTCGGACGCGATTCAAAGGTGACCGTGGGCTGACCCTCCGCATGGGCGGGGTCGGGCTGGGGCTCGGCGCGCTCTACGTGGCGTTCGGCGTGGTCCTGATGACCACGACCAAGCTCGGCGCGTTCGGCATCGTCATCGTGCTCGGCATCGCGTGGGGCCAGTGGTACTTCTCCGACTCGCTCGCCCTCAAGTCGATGGGCGCCAAGGTCGTCGAGCCCGAGCAGGCGCCCGAGCTGCACGCCATGATCGACCGGCTGTGCGCGCTCGCCGACATGCCCAAGCCGCGGGTGGCGGTGGCGGTGACCGACATGCCCAACGCGTTCGCGACCGGCCGTTCGCCCAAGCACTCGTCGGTCTGCGTGACGACCGGCATCATGCAGCGCCTCGACGCCGACGAGCTCGAGGGCGTGCTGGCGCACGAGCTGTCCCATGTCGCCAACCGCGATGTCACCGTCATGACGGTGGCCTCGTCGATCGGCCTGCTGGCCGGTTTCATCACCAGGTGGGGCATGTACGCCGGCAACATCTTCGGCAGCCGCGGCAACAAGAACAGCGGCGCGGTGTTCCTGGTCGTGTTCCTCGTCAGCATGCTGGTCTACTTCGTCAGCTTCGTCCTCACGCGCTCGCTCTCGCGATACCGTGAGCTCAGCGCCGATCGGAGTGGCGCCTACCTGACCGGCCGACCCTCCAAGCTCTCGTCGGCCCTCGTCAAGATCTCAGGCGACATGGCCCGCATCCCGAACCGCGACCTCCGCGAGGGACAGGCGATCAGTGCGTTCTTCTTCGCGCCGGCGATCAACCGGGAGTCCATCGGCGCGATGTTCGCGACGCACCCGCCGCTGCAGGTGCGTCTCGACCAGCTGGCCAAGGTCAGCGCCGAGCTCTCCGAGCAGGGCTGACCGCAGGTGGGCATCTTCGACGCGATCCTCGGGCGTACCAAGCCGCCGCAGGCGGACCTCGACGTGCTGTTCGCCGTGCCCCAGGCCGCGCTGTCGCTGCAGACCGACGGGTTCTCGACGACCGGTTCGGGGTCGGTGTGCTTCCGCGACGTCGAGGGCAACGCCGACGACACCGTGATGGCCGATGCCGAGAAGCTCATCACGACGACGGCGGGCGCGACTGTCACCCGCATCAACGACCGGTTCGGCTTCCACTGGCTCACGGTCACGCGTACGGACCAGGACGTGTCGGGGCTCGTGACCGACCTGCACGCGGTCAACAGCTCGCTCGCCGACGCCGGCTTCGGCTCGGCGCTGCTGTGCTCGACGATCGGGTTCACGACGGCTGACGGCAAGCTGTTGGCGCTGGTCTATCTCTACAAGCGGGGCACGTTCTATCCCTTCGTGCCGCTCGACGGCGAGAAGCGCGACAACGCCCTCGAGCTGCAGATCCGCGGCGTCGTCGGCGAGGACGTACCGGTCGAGCCGGACCTCACCAAATGGCTGGCGATCTGGGGCGCTCCCGGTCTCGGCTGATAAGCCTTGGCCGGATAGGTTGGACCGGTGACGTTCGACACCCTCTCCACAGACCAGATCCAGGCCCTCCTCGACGAGCAGACCGCGGCGTACCAGACGCTCAAGGACTCCGGTCTCAAGCTCGACCTGACGCGAGGCAAGCCCTCGCCGGCGCAGCTCGACCTGTCCAACGAGCTGCTGTCGATGCCCGGTGCCGACTTCAAGGACGCCGCAGGCACCGACACCCGCAACTACGGCGGGCTCACGGGCCTGGCCGAGCTGCGTGAGATCTTCGCGCCGATCATGCAGGTGCCGGTCGACCAGGTCATCGCCGGAGACAACGCGAGCCTCGCGATGATGCACGACAACCTCGTGTTCGCCCTCTTCCACGGCGTCGCCGACTCCGAGCAGCCGTGGGGCGTCGAGGAGTCCGTCAAGTTCATCTGCCCCGTGCCCGGCTACGACCGGCACTTCGCGCTGCTCGAGGAGTACGGGATCGAGATGCTGCCGGTCGACCTGCTCGACGACGGACCGGATGTCGCGGCCGTACGAGAGCTGGTCAAGGACCCCGCCGTCAAGGGCATGTGGCTCGTCCCGACCTACAGCAACCCCACCGGCGCGGTCGTCAGCGAGGCTGTCGCCGCCGAGCTCGCCGCGCTCGAGACCGCGGCGCCGGACTTCCGCATCTTCTGGGACAACGCCTACGCCGTGCACCACCTCACCGAGCAGCACACCAAGACCGCCGACATCCTCGGGCTCTGCTCGGCGTCCGGGCACCCCAACCGCGCGGTGATCTTCGCGTCGACCTCCAAGGTGACGTTCGCGGGCGCCGGCGTGTGCTTCCTCGGCAGCTCCGCGGCCAACATCGAGTGGTACCTCAAGCACCTCGGCAAGCGGACGATCGGCCCCGACAAGATCAACCAGCTGCGCCACGCCCGGTTCCTCAAGAGCACCGAGGGCGTGCACGCGCTGATGGACGGCCACCGCGCCATCCTCGCGCCGAAGTTTGAGGCCGTCGTCGAGATCCTGCGCGCCCGGCTGGGTGACTACGCCGTCGCGAGCTGGACCGAGCCCAAGGGCGGCTACTTCGTGAGCCTCGACGTCCGCGACGGCACGGCTTCGCGCGTCATCGAGCTGGCCCGCGAGGCGGGTGTCGCCATGACGCCGGCCGGTGCGGCGTTCCCGTACGGTGATGACCCCCGCGACCGCAACATCCGCATCGCGCCGTCGTTCCCGTCGCCGCAGGAGCTCGAGGCCGCGATCGACGTGCTCGCCACATGCGTACTGATCGCCGCCTGCGAGCAAGCCCTCGCCCAGTAGCACCAGCTCGTACGCATGAAGGTCCTGGTCGCGCCGGATGCGTTCGGCGGCACGCTCACGGCTCCGGAGGCTGCGCGGGCGATCGTCGAGGGCTGGCAGCGCCATGCGCCCGATGACGAGCTCTCCACCGCGGCCATGGCCGACGGCGGCCCGGGCTTCGTCGACGTCCTGCACCAGGCGATCGGAGGAGAGCTCGCCGTCGTCACCGTGCGCGGCCCGGTCGGTGCCGACGTGCCGGTCGCGGTGCTGCACGCTGACGGCGCGGCGTACGTCGAGAGTGCTCAGGCCTGCGGCCTGCACCTCGTCGATCCACAGGACCCCATGCACGCGACGACGTACGGCGTGGGGCAGGCGATCGGTGCCGCCCTCGACGCAGGTGCACGCCGCATCGTCGTGGGACTCGGCGGCAGCGCGACCAACGACGGGGGAGCGGGTCTGCTCGCTGCACTCGGGGCCACGGCTGACGTGCCGCTGGACGGGGGGCCCGCCGCACTCGGCGGCGTCACCCAGGTCGACCTGGCCCCGGCACGCTCGAGGCTCCGCGATGTCGAGCTCGTCATCGCCGCAGACGTCGACGTCCAGCTGCTCGGCATGTTCGGCGCCACCAAGACGTTCGGCCCGCAGAAGGGCCTGACGGACGAGCAGATCATCGCCGTCGACGGCACGCTCGACCGCTTCGTCGAGGCGACGTGCGGCTCGACACCGGCCGAGCGGCGCATCGCCGACGCCAAGAGCGCCGGCGCCGCGGGCGGGTTGGGATTCGCGCTCATGCTGCTCGGCGGGAGCGTCACCTCCGGGATCGACCTCGTCGCTGACGCCGTCGGCCTCACCGCCCAGGCGGGGTCCCACGACCTCGTCGTGACGGGGGAGGGCACGTACGACTTCTCGTCCCGCGCAGGCAAGGTCGTCTTCGGGGTGGCGGCTGTCGCCGGCGCGGCCGCTCGGCCGTGCATCGTGCTGGCGGGCCAGGTCGTGGTCGGCTCGCGGGAGATGCGCGCGATGGGGGTCGAGAGCGCCTACTCGATGTCGGACCTGGTCGGCATCGACGCGGCGATGGGTGAGCCGTACGCCAGCCTCGCAGCGCTTGCCGAGCGTGTCGCACGTACGTGGTCGCCTCGCGCTGAGGACTGACGGCGTACGATGGAATGGAATCGGCACCGAACATGTTGACCCCGATGCCGTGACCAAAAGACCAGATCCATGGGAGACCACATGACGATCGAGACTGACCAGTCCACCGTCGAGACGACGCCGGCGACCGGTGTGACCCTCAGCGAGGGCGCTGCCGAGAAGGTCAGCAGCCTCCTGGCCCAGGAAGGCCGCGACGACCTCGCGCTCCGCATCGCGGTGCAGCCCGGCGGCTGCTCCGGACTCCGCTACCAGCTGTTCTTCGACGAGCGTTCGCTCGACGGCGACCAGATCTTCGAGTTCGGCGGCGTCAACGTCGTGGTCGACCGCATGAGCCTGCCCTACCTCGGCGGCGCGACGATCGACTTCGTCGACACGATCGAGAAGCAGGGCTTCACGATCGACAACCCGATGGCCACCGGCTCCTGCGCCTGCGGCGATTCTTTCCACTAAGACATACAACACACGACGGCCTCCTGCATTGCGGGAGGCCGTTGTCTATTGTGTGGGGGTGCACCTCGCCATCACCGGTTCGATCGCCACAGATCACCTCATGACCTTCCCGGGCAAGTTCGCCGATTCGCTCGTGCCGGACCAGCTCGACAAGATCTCGCTGTCGTTCCTCGTGGACGACCTCGACGTACGCCGTGGGGGGTGCGCCGCCAACATTGCGTACGCGCTCGCCAGGCTCGGCCACCGGGCGCTGCTCGTCGGAGCGGTCGGTCGTGACTTCGAGGCCGAGTACCGCGGCTGGCTCGACGACGCCGGGGTCGACACCTCGGGCGTCCTGGTGTCGGAGACCCGCCACACGGCCCGATTCGTGTGCACCACCGACACCGACCTGGCGCAGTTCGCCACGTTCTACGCCGGAGCGATGTCCGAGTCCCGTGACATCGACCTGTTCGCGATCGGCCAGGACTTCGACCTCGTCCTCGTCGGCCCCGACGACCCCGAGGGCATGCTGCGCCACACGCGCGCCTGCCGTGAGCGTGACGTTCCGTTCGCAGCCGATGTCTCGCAGCAGCTCGCGTTCGCCGAGGGCGACATGATTCGCGACCTGATCGACGGCGCGACCTACCTGTTCAGCAACGACTACGAAGCCGCCCTGATCGAGCAGAAGACCGGCTGGTCGTCGGCCGACGTGCAGGCACACGTGAAGACCCGCATCGTGACGCGCGGCAAGGCCGGCGTGACGGTCTACCCGGCCGACGGCGACCCGATCGAGGTCAAGGCCATCGACGGAGTCGTCGCGGTCGACCCGACCGGCGTCGGCGACAGCTTCCGCGCGGGATTCCTCGCCGGCGTCGCGGCCGGACTCGACTTCGAGCGCTCGGCCCAGATCGGCTGCACGATCGCCGCCAGCGTCGTCGAGACCGTCGGAACGCAGGAGTACGAGCTCGACCGCGAGGGCTTCCTCAAGCGGATCGGCACGGCATACGGTGAGCAGGCGAAGACCGAGGTCGACGCGGCGCTCTCACTCGCGTGACGCGCCCGTCAGACACGCGTCCAACACAGGCAGACCTCACCGCAAGGCGACGGTCCTGCTCAGATAAGGTGCTTCACGTGTCGTCACGTGACAGTCATGGTTCAGAAAGGCGCGCCCCGTGGGTCGGATGAAGCTGGCGGTTCTCGCCGTCGTCGCTGGAGTGTTCTTGAGCGGCTGTTCTGACATCGGTGACAACGACGTCAAGCGGCTCGCACTGCCGGTCGCAGGCAGCGACCGCTCACACACCATGTGGGAGGTCTGGCTCGGCGCCTGGATCGCCGTGCTGGTGGTGTTCCTGCTGGTCTTCGGCCTGATGGTCTACGCGATGATCCGCTACCGCCGTCGCAGCGACGACGAGGTGCCCGCCCAGATCCGCTACAACCTCCCGATCGAGGCGCTCTACACGTTCGCGCCGGTCATCATCGTGGCGGTGTTCTTCTTCCACACCGTGACATCGCAGAACGAGATGCTCGAGAAGGTCAAGAACCCCGACCACACGATCGAGGTCGTCGGCAGCAAGTGGCAGTGGGCGTTCAACTACCTCAACGAGGACGCGACCCAGGGCGAGGACGTGTTCGACATCGGCACCCCGCAGGAGCCGACCGAGCTGTGGCTCCCGGTCGACGAGTCGGTGCGGTTCAACCTGGTGTCGCCCGACGTCATCCACTCCTTCTGGGTCCCCGAGTTCTACTTCAAGATGGACGTCGTTCCCGGCAAGGTCAACACGTTCGACATGACGCCCACCCGTGAGGGCGTCTTCACCGGGCGCTGCGCCGAGCTCTGCGGCCTTTACCACTCGCGCATGATCTTCAAGGTCCACGTGGTGTCCAGGGCCGACTACGAGTCGCACCTGCTCGAGCTCGAGAAGGACGGCCAGACCGGCGCTCCCAAGGGCGCCGAGGAAGCGCACACGATCGCAGGACTCGGCAAGAGCGGGGACGTTGCCGGCGTCCAGGGCAACGGAGGCGGAAACTGATGGCCACCACGACGGCGGCATTTGACGACGGTTCGGAGACGCTCCGCGCGGGCACGCACGAGCGCACGCTCGGACAGAAGATCGTCACGGTCCTCACCACGACCGATCACAAGGTGATCGGCAACATGTACCTCTTCACCTCGTTCGCCTTCTTCATCATCGGCGGCATCCTGGCGCTGCTGATCCGCGCCGAGCTGGCGCAGCCCGGCACGCAGATCGTCGACGAGGAGACGTACAACCAGCTCTTCACGATGCACGGCACGATCATGCTGCTGATGTTCGCGACGCCGCTGTTCTTCGGCTTCGGCAACGCGATCATGCCGCTGCAGATCGGCGCGCCCGACGTCGCGTTCCCGCGGCTCAACATGTTCAGCTACTGGCTCTACCTGTTCGGCTCGACGATCGTCGTGTCCGGGTTCTTCGTGCCCGGCGGAGCGGCGAGCTTCGGCTGGTTCGCGTACGCACCACTGAGCGACGCGGTGAACTCGCCAGGCATCGGCGGCGACCTGTGGGTCATGGGACTGTGGATGTCGGGTCTCGGCACGATCCTCGGTGGCGTCAACTTCATCACGACGATCTTCACGATGCGCGCGCCCGGACTCACGATGTTCCGCATGCCGATCTTCGTGTGGAACACGCTGGTCACGAGCATGCTCGTCATCATCGCGTTCCCGATCTTCGCCGCGGCGCTGCTCTCGCTCGAGGCCGACCGCCGCCTCGGCGCCCACGTCTTCGACGCCGCCAACGGCGGGCCGATCCTGTGGCAGCACCTGTTCTGGTTCTTCGGGCACCCCGAGGTCTACATCATCGCGCTGCCGTTCTTCGGCATCATCACCGAGATCCTGCCGGTCTTCTCCCGCAAGCCGATCTTCGGCTACATGGGACTGGTCGCCGCGACGCTCATGATCGCTGCCCTGTCGGTCGCGGTCTGGGCCCACCACATGTTCGTCACCGGATCCGTCGACCTCGCGTTCTTCTCGTTCATGACGTTCCTGATCGCGGTGCCGACGGGAGTCAAGTTCTTCAACTGGATCGGCACGTTGTGGGGGGGATCTCTGTCCTTCGACACCCCGCTGATCTTCTCGCTGGGCTTCCTCACGACGTTCCTCTTCGGTGGTCTGACCGGCGTCATCCTGGCCTCGCCGACGCTCGACTTCCAGCTGTCCGACAGCTACTTCGTCGTGGCGCACTTCCACTACGTCGTGTTCGGCACCGTCGTGTTCGCGATGTTCGCCGGGTTCTACTTCTGGTGGCCCAAGCTGACCGGTCGCATGCTCGACGAGAAGCTCGGCAAGATCCACTTCTGGCTGCTGTTCATCGGGTTCCACATGACGTTCCTGGTCCAGCACTGGCTGGGTGTCGAGGGCTTCCCGCGCCGTTACGCCGACTACAGCCCGACCGATGGGTTCACGACGCTCAACGAGATCTCCTCGATCGGCGCGTTCCTGCTCGGCGCCTCCACGCTGCCGTTCTTCTACAACGTGTGGAAGTCGCGAAAGGGCCCGCTCGTCGGGCTCGACGACCCGTGGGGCTGGGGCCGCTCGCTGGAGTGGGCGACGTCGTCGCCCCCGCCGCGCCACAACTTCACGTCCCTGCCGCGCATCCGCTCAGAGAGCCCGGCGTTCGACCTGCATCACCCGGAGATCGCGAGACTCGAGCTGCTCGACAACCCGGGGGAGACCTCCCCGATCGCCGACGCACCCGATGTCGAGGGCAAGGGCGAGGCGGCGGCAGACAACACCGACGGCAAGGACGGTCACTGATCCATGAAGGCCGAGTACTGGACCATCATCGCGTGCGGGATCTTCTTCGCCATCGTCGCGCCCGTCTACTGGGTCCTGACGCACGACCCGACCGGCACGGCGGCGTTGACCATGACGTTCCTGCTGACCGCTCTGCTGGGCTTCTACCTCGGTGTGGTCGCCAAGCAGATCCCGGACCGTCCCGAGGACCGCAGCGACGGCGAGATCGCTGACGGCGCTGGCGAGCAGGGCTTCTTCCCGCCTTACAGCTGGTGGCCGCTGTTCGCCGCTTCGGCGCTGGCCGTCGTCGTGCTGGGTGTCGTGATCGGCTGGTGGCTGTTCATCATCGGTGCCGTGTTCGTCTCGGTCGCCGCCATCGGTTGGGTCTTCGAGTACTACCGCGGCATTCACGCGCACTGACGTTCAGCGTCAGGAACGCGACCTGCCACCACCTAGAATGATGTGGTGAGGGATCTTCGTCTGCCGGCCGTGCTCATGTGCGCGGGCCTCTTTGCCCTGTCCGCCTGCACCGCTGATGGCGTCAAGGACGCCGTCACGCCCGATGATCCGAAGGACCCGATCGCGCTCACGGCCAATGTCGATCAGCGCGCCACGGACGTACGGGTCAACACGATCGTCGCGGTCGAGGCCCAGCACGGGTCGATCACCAGCGCCGTGCTGGCCAGCGATGACGGCAAGTCCAAGGTCAAGGGACGGGTGGCCGGCGACTCCTGGCTCGCGAGCCAGCGCCTGGAGCCCGGCACGGCCTACACGCTGCAGGTGCGGGGCAAGGGCGAGGACGGCAAGGCGGGCCGCATCATCCGTCACTTCACGACCCAGCAGCTGACGCTGGCCCAGCAGACCTACCCGTCCGTGGCGCCTCTGCAGGGTGAGACGGTCGGTGTCGGCATGCCCGTCATCGTCACCTTCGACGTACCGGTCAAGAACCGGGCGCTGTTCGAGCGCAACATGCGCGTGCAGTCGACGCCCGCAGCCGAGGGGTCCTGGACGTGGCTGTCCGATCGCGAGGCGCACTTCCGTCCGCGTCAGTACTGGCCGGCCCACGCCAGGGTCAAGGTCAACCTGCGCCTCAACGGCCTGCCGGCCGGCAAGGGCATCTACGGCCAGCAGGACCAGCTCATCGACTTCAAGGTCGGCAGCAAACGGGTCAGCGTCGTCGACGTCGCCAAGCACCAGCTCCGCTACACCGTGGACGGCAAGACCGAGAAGACGATCCCCGTCACCACCGGCGACAATGGGCACCGCACGCGTGAGGGCACCAAGGTCATCATGGAGAAGTTCTCCTCGATCGACATGGATGCAGCCACGACGGGCGTCGACTCCGAAGATCCCGGCTACTACAACATCAAGGACGTTCGCTGGGCGATGCGGCTGACCAACTCGGGCGAGTTCCTGCACGCCGCTCCGTGGTCCGTGGGCTCGCAGGGCAGTGCCAACGTGAGCCACGGCTGCACCGGCATGAGCACGGCGAACGCGAGCTGGCTCTACAGCCACTCGCGCAGGGGTGACGTCGTCCGCTACGTCCACAGCCCCAGGCCGCTCGAGGCCCACAACGGCTGGACCGACTGGAACGTCCCGTGGTCGACCTGGCTCAAGGGTTCAGCCCTCCACCAGGCCTGAACCGGCAGGTCCGCAGACCGGCCAACGACAAAGCCCCCGCCAGCGATGCTGGCGGGGGCGTCGTGTCGTGCTGTGTCAGTGCACCCGCGGGACACCGGTCTCGGACACGCCCTGGAACTCGTCGCCGAGCTCGACCGGGTGACCGTCGTGGTCGCGGAGGTGCTCGTCGGCGTGGTGGACGTCCTCGACGGTCGGCTTGTCGATCATGCCGTCGTAGTAGAACGCCCGGACCTTGGCCCGCAGCTTGGCCTTGCGGCCGTGCGGCGCGGCCACACCGTTGGCGTCGGTCTCCGGGGGAGCCTCGAGCGCCGGCAGCCGGTCGTGGTTGGTCAGCGTGAACTGTGAGCCGACCGGCAGGGGAGCGTGGCGCTCGGCGAACCCACCATCGGGCGACCGCTCGATGACGCCGGTCTCGTAGCCGTGCAGGATGCGGTTGGCGTCCGCGCGCTGGAGACCGATGCAGATGCGCTTGGTGATCATGAACGTGATGACCGGCAGGACGAACAGCCCGATCCGGCAGAACCACGTGATCGCGTTGAGGCTCAGGTGGAACTTGGTGGCGATGATGTCGTTGCCACCGCCGATCCACAGCACGCCGTACGCCGTCATGGCCGCGACGATGAACGCGGTCCGGAACGGCGCGTTGCGCGGGCGCTCGAGCAGGTGGTGCTCACGCTTGTCACCGGTGATCCACTGCTCGAGGAACGGCCACATGACGCCGACTCCTAGGAAGAGTCCCGGCAGGATCGCCGCAGGCAGGAAGACGTTCCAGCTCCACGTGTAGTTGAAGAACGTGCTCTCGAAGTTGGGCATGATGCGCACGGCACCCTCGACGAAGCCCATGTACCAGTCGGGCTGCGAGCCGGCCGTGACCTCGGACGGGTTGTAGGGGCCGTAGGCCCAGATCGGGTTGATCTGGAGCACGGCGCCCATGATCGCGGTGAAGCCGAACACCACGAAGAAGAAGCCACCCGCCTTGGCGGCGTAGACCGGGAGCATGGGGTAGCCGACGACGTTCTTCTCGGTGCGTCCGGGACCGCCCCACTGCGTGTGCTTGTGGTAGACGAGCAGCAGCATGTGCGCACCGATGAGCCCCAGCAGCAAGGCAGGGATCAGCAGGATGTGCGCCATGTAGAGGCGGGGGATGATGACGTCGCCGGGGAACTCGCCGCCGAACAGGAAGAACTCGAGGTAGGAGCCGACGATCGGGATCGATCGCAGCAGCCCGTCGACGAAGCGCAGGCCGGTGCCGGACAGCAGGTCGTCGGGCAAGGAGTAGCCGGCGAAGCCCTCGACGAGTCCCAGCACCATCAGGCCGATGCCGATCAGCCAGTTGATCTCGCGCGGCTTGCGGTAGGCACCCGTGAACATCACGCGCAGCATGTGCACGATCATCGCGGCGACGAACAGCGCAGCGGCCCAGTGGTGGATCTGCCGGATCAGCAGCCCGCCGCGGACGTCGAACGAGATGTCGAGCGTCGAGGCGTACGCGTGGGACATCTCCAGGCCGTTGAGCGGCGTGTAGGACCCGTTGTAGGTCGTCTCGGCCATGCTCGGCTGGTACCAGAACGTCAGGAACGTACCGGTCAGCAGCAGGACGACGAAGCTCCAGAGCGCGATCTCGCCGAGCATGAACGACCAGTGCTCAGGGAAGACCTTGCGGAGCAGGTGCGAGCGCTTGCTGGCGCCGGCGAGACCCAGTCGGTCATCCAGCCACTCGACCGGCCCAGCGGCCTTCTTGCCGAAGGCCGTGTCCTCGATGTTGGTGCTCTCGTCGATGGTGCTCATGACTTATCATCCAACCTCTTCTGGTCGCGGGCCAGTTCTGGATAGCTGGGGCCCACCACCTCGGTGAAGTCGCTCACTGCGATCAGATAGCCGTCGGCGTCGACAGCGAGCGGCAGCTGGGGGAGCGGCCGGTGCGCCGGGCCGAAGACGACCTTGCCGTTGTCGGCGAGGTCGAACGTGGACTGGTGGCACGGGCAGAGCAGGTGGTGCGTCTGCTGCTCCCACAGGCTGATGGGGCAACCGACGTGCGTGCAGATCTTGGAGTAGCAGAGGATGCCGTCGACGCCCCAGTTCTCGCGGCCCTTGTCCGGAGTGATGTCCTCGGGACGCATGCGGACGACGATCACGGCGGCCTTGGACTTCTCCTGCAGCAGCTCGGTGCCCTCGATGACGGGGTGGCCGTCCTTGTCCTTCTCGTACATGATCGCCGGCTCGGCGTTGACGAGCTGGCCGACCTGGAGGTCCGAAGGCTTGATCGGCGTGCCGGCGACGTCGTTGACGACGCGCATGCCCTTCTTCCACAACGTGTTCTTGTGGCCGTAGGGCAGCGGGCCCATGTCGCGCAGCAGGATGACCGACGGCAGGGCCAGGGCGCCCATCGACAGGAACAGCGTGCGACGGATCATCGGGCGTCGTCCGAACCCGGACTCGTTGATGCCGTCGTTGAGGTCCTTGAGCGTGTCGGCGCGATCCTCGGCGGTCGATCCCGCGGGGTGACGCAGCTCGACCATCTCGTGGTCGCCCATGAGCTTCTTGGCCCACTGGATGATCCCGACGCCCATCAGCAGCAGCGCGCCGCCGAGCGTGGCGCCCAGCGTGAAGTTCATGGCTGACCAGCCGAGGAACGTCTGGTCCTTGTCGATCATGATGTAGCCGACGCAGAAGCCGACGAGCAGCAGCGCGGCCACGGCGAACATGCCCGAGATCTGCCGCTCGGCGCGCTTGTCCTGCGCGGCGTCGACGTCGGTCGGGCGGTACTGGTGCTCCGGCAGGCCGGGATCCCTCACCGGCTCGGTGTCGGGCACGCGGTCCAGCTCGTCGCTCATTTCTTCTTCACTCTCGCTCCATGGGCGCCGATCCAGACAGCAGCGATCACGAGGCCACCGATGCCGATGATCCAGGTGAACAGTCCGTCGACCACCGGGCCGAGGCCGCCGCCGGCCATGCCGCCGTAGTTGGGCTGGTCCTGCACCTGCTTGATGTAGGCGATGATGTTGCTCTTGTCCTCGGGCGTGATGACGTCGTCGGAGAACACGGGCATCTGCTGCGGGCCGGTGATCATGGCCTCGGCGATGTGCTTGGCGCTGACGCCGTCGAGCTTGGGCGCGTACTTGCCGCCGGGCAGGGCGCCGCCGGCGCCGACCGAGTTGTGGCAGGCCGTGCAGTTGGTGCGGAAGAACTCGCCACCCTCACGGATCTGCTCGACGGTCTTGCCGGAGATGTCGGTGTACTCGTCGTCCGGGATCGCCGGGCCGGGGGCCAGGGACGCGATGTAGGCAGCGAGCTGCCGGGTCTCCTCGGCGGTGTACTCGGGATCCTTGGCCGGGGCCTGAGGTGCGGACTGGGCCATCGGCATGCGACCGGTGCCGACCTGGAAGTCGACAGCTGCAGCACCGACGCCGATCAGCGACGGGCCGTAGTTGCCGCCCCGCTTGGTCTCGATGCCGCTCGCGTTCTTGCCGTGGCAGCTGGCGCAACCGACGAGGAACAGGTTGCGGCCGGCCTTGACGTCGTTGGCCGACGCGGTCTCAGCGCTCGCGGGCTGGAATCTGACTGCTGAGTAGACCCCGCCGACAACGCCGAGTGCCAGGAGCAGAACGACGATGCCGGCAAGCGGGTGTCGACGTCTGGTGGACAGTTTCCGCACCGAGAACCTCATTCCTTGAAGTGCTGCTGAGAATACCTTCGGGCGGTGACCCGACATGCAGTGAGGGGAGCCTTATTTGAGGATGTAGATCGTGGCGAACAGCCCGACCCACACCACGTCCACGAAGTGCCAGTAGTAGGACACGACGATCGCGGAGATCGCCTGCTCGTGGGTGAACTTGCGGGCGACGAAGGTGCGGCCGATCACGAGCAGGAAGGCGATGAGTCCGCCGAGGACGTGAAGGCCGTGGAAGCCGGTCGCGAGGTAGAACATGCTGCCGTAGGGCGAGCTGGAGATCGTGACGTGCTCGGTGACCAGGTTGGCGTACTCCGTGGCCTGGCCCGCGATGAAGATCGCGCCCATGAGGTAGGTGAGGACGAACCACTCGCGCATGCCCCAGAGCTTGATCTGCGAGAGCTTGCCGGTGCGCCCGGGCTTGCCTCGCTCAGCGGCGAACACGCCGAACTGGCAGGCGACTGACGACAGGACGAGGATCGTGGTGTTGACCGCGGCGAACGGGACGTCGAGCTTGGCCGTCTCCTCGGTCCACAGGTTGGGGGAGATGTTGCGGATCGTGAAGTACGCGGCGAACAAGCCCGCGAAGAACATGAGCTCGCTGGAGAGCCACACGATGGTCCCCACCGTCACCATCGACGGACGACCTTCTTGGCCATGGAGTCGGGAAGCAGGAATCACGGATGTAGTCGCCACGCGATCATTATGTACGATCGACCCGTGAGCGAGCACAAGCCCCTACGTGTCCTGGTCTACAGCGACGATCGTGACGTCCGCGCTGCCGTGCTGTCGGCCCTCGGAGCCCGCCCTCACCCCGACCTCCCGCCCTTCGAGTACGTCGAGTGCGCGACCGAGCCGGTCGTGTTCCAGCACCTCGACGAGGGCAAGATCGATCTCGTGATCCTCGACGGCGAGGCGGTGCCCGCCGGCGGTCTCGGCATCGCTCGTCAGATGAAGGACGAGATCTACCAAGCACCTCCGGTGCTCGTGCTGACCGGCCGCCCGCAGGACGCGTGGCTCGCCACCTGGTCGCGCGCCGAGGCGGCCCTGCCTCACCCCATCGAGCCGATCCGCCTCGCCGAGGTCGTCATCGACCTCGCGCGCGGCGTGCTCCAACCCGGCTGACGTCATGTCGACGACATGGCCAGAGGTTCTCTCCACGCTCGTGGCCAGGCAGGACCTCGACGCTGCCGCGGCGACGTGGGCGATGGAGGAGATCCTCTCCGGCAACGCCACACCGGCACAGATCGCCGGCTTTGCGGTGGCCTTGCGTGCCAAGGGCGAGACCCTCGCCGAGGTGCAGGGCCTGGTCGACGCGATGTACCGCCACGCGCTCCCGTTCACGGTCGAGGGCCGCGTGGTCGACATCGTCGGCACCGGTGGTGACCTCGCCAAGACCGTCAACATCTCGACGATGTCGGCCGTCGTCATCGCCGGCGCGGGCGTGCCGGTGGTCAAGCACGGCAATCGTGCGGCGTCCAGCGCCAGTGGGGCCGCGGATGTCCTCGAGGAGCTCGGCGTCCGGCTCGACGTGCCGCCCACCCGGCTCGGCGACGTGCTCGACGCGGTCGGCATCACGTTCTGCTTCGCACCGGTGTTCCACGCGTCCTACCGCTTCACGGCGGTGCCGAGGCGCGAGCTGGGCATTCCGACGACCTTCAACTTCCTCGGTCCGCTGGTCAACCCGGCCAAGCCCGCAGCGTCAGCCGTAGGCGTGGCCGACGCCCGGATGGGGCCGATCATGGCCGGTGTGCTGGGCGCGCGCGGCGCCGACGCCTTCGTGTTCCGCGGTGAGGACGGGCTCGACGAGATCACGACCAGCACGACGTCCCGCGTGTGGATCGCCGAGGGCGCCACCGGCACGGTCGTCGAGGACACGATCGACCCCCGGGCGTTCGGGTTCGACTACGCGCCGGTGTCCGAGCTCACCGGCGGAGATCCCGCGTTCAACGCCAAGGTCTTCGAACGGGTCCTGGGCGGCGAGCAGTCAGCCGTACGCACGGCCGTGCTGCTCAACGCGGGCGCCGCCATCGCCGCACACGAAGCCGCTGCAGGCGATCTGGAGTCGCGACTTCGCTCAGGCATCGAGCGCGCCAGGCAGTCGATCGACACCGGCGCTGCGACGAAGGTGCTGGAGAACTGGGCCAGGACGACGCAGACGTTGGTCTGAGCTACAGCCCGATCGAGAAGGCTTCCTCGAGATCGTGCTGGCTGAACGTCTGGAAGGCGATCTGCGTCTGGGTCGACAGCACGCCGTCGACCTTGTTGAGCTGATCGGCGACGACCGACGAGACGTCGTCGACCTGGCGTACGCGGACCATCGCCAGCAGGTCGAGGTCGCCGGTGACGGAGTAGACCTCGCTGACCCCGTCGATGTCGGCGATCTGCTCGGCGATCTCGGAGAGCCGCGAGACCTCGGCCTGGATGAAGACGATGGCGGTGATCACGAACTCACCCTAGCCCGGTCGCTGGAGCCCTTGCCATGACGCGCTGGCGTCCTCGAACGGCGACAGGTGACGGGCGGCGCCACCCAACGGCGTGTGCCACGAGCCACGGACCATCCGCAGGCCGGGGGAGTCGAGCCAGCGCAGCAGCGTCTCGGTCTCCTCGGCCGTGGCGGCCGGGATGGGACCGAAGCCCGGCTCGACCGTCTCGGCAGTGGCCAGCAACGCGTCGACCCAGCCGATGGGGTGCGTCCCGCGAGGCATGACCCCCGCCGCGGCCAGGCGGCCGAACCGGATCACGTGGATCTCCCAGCCCTCGGGGTGGGGTGCCGCGGCGACGAGCTCCGGGGTGCCGGTCAGCTCACGGAGCCGCTGCGTGCGAGCGACGGCGCGCAGGAAGCCGGTGAGCCGGTCTCGCCAGATCGCGGCATCCTCGAACCGCTCCGTGCGGGCCAGGTCGAGCATGCGGGCGCGAATCGCGATGACGAGCTCCTCCGGGTCCCCGGTCATCGCGTGGCGCACGTGGGCGACCTCTGCGGCGTACGTCGGGAGGTCCACCGATCCGTCGCAGGGCGAGAGGCAGTGCCCCATCTCGGCGAGCGCGCACGGCGAGATGTGCGACTTCTTGGCGAGCTTGGTCGTGCACTGCCGGATGCGGAACGAGTCGTGCAGCGCCGTGAGTGCGCCCTCGGCGGCCGCACGACCGCGGAACGGACCGATGTAGTCGGCGTCGTCGTCGAGGATCTTGCGGACGATCGAGAGCCGCGGCCACGGCTCGCGAGTCAGCTTGAGCCAGCTGAGCCGGTCGGGGAATCGCGACCGCCGGTTGTAGGGCGGCCGGTGCTTGCCGATCAGGCGGAGCTCGCGCACCTGCGCCTCGAGCGCGGTGGCGCAGACGATGCCCTCGATGCGCTGGGCGAGCATGATCATCTCGCCCATCCGGGTGCGGGTCTCGGCCTTGGTGAAGTAGGACCGCGTGCGCGCACGGAGGTTGCGGGACGTGCCGACGTAGAGGATCTCGTCGCGCGCGTCGCGGAAGAGGTAGACGCCGGGAGCCTCAGGCAGGTGCTCGGCCAGATGGCGCTTGCGGCGCTGCTCGGGCTTGACCTTGGCGGTGTAGGTCGACACCTCCTCGAGCGTCGTGACGCCCAAGGGGCCCAGGCGCTCGAACAGGCCGTGGAGGACATCCACCGTGGCGCGGGCGTCCGACAGTGCCCGGTGATTGGGCGTCGTGGTGGCCGAGAACTTGGCCGCCAGGGTCGCCAGCTTGCAGTTGGGCACCTCTTCGCGGGACAGCACGCGGCGGGCGAGGATCGCGGTGTCGAGCGTCTCGAACCCCGGCCACGGGATGCCGAGCTCGCGGCTGAAGTGCTTGAGGAAGCCGACGTCGAACGGCGCGTTGTGCGCGACGAGCACGCTGCCCCGGGCGAACTCGAGAAAGCTCGGCAAAACCTCGGCGATGCGGGGCGCCCCGATGACCATCTGGTTGGTGATGCCGGTGAGCACGGTGATGTAGGCCGGGATCGTCTCGTCGGGGTTGACCAGGCTCTGGAACTCGCCGACGACCTCGCCGCCGCGGATCTTGACGGCTCCGAACTCGGTGATCTTGGAGCCCTTGGCGGCCGAGCCGCCGGTCGTCTCGAGGTCGACCACGCAGAACGTGGTGTCGACGAGGGGACGGCCGAGCTCGTCGAACGATGCCTGAACTACCTCCATGTGGTTCACCGTAGGTGGGGGTACGGACAGAGCAGCGGAACCTGCAATGCGCGGCGTTTTTGTCGGGACCGGCTCCTAGCGTCGTACGTGTCCCCGAACGACGGGGCATGTGGCAACCAGCAGGAGGTGCAGCCATGACTGAGATTTCCCCCGACTCCGTGGTCGTCGATTGCGACCGGTGTCTCGTACGCAGTCCGAGTGCGTGCGGCGACTGCATCGTGACGGTCCTGCTCGGTGCTCCGCCCGCCGGCATCGAGATCGACGCCGAGGAGATGGCGGCGCTCGGCGTCCTCGCAGATGCCGGGCTGACCCCGCCGCTTCGCCTTGTGACTCCGGTCACGGGGCCCGAGACACAGGTTGGTTGAAGTTGATCTGACCCCGACCTCCCCTTACAGTGGGCACTTGTGTGACCGGTGAACGCCGTCCCCCCCGGGCGGCGTCGGGCGCACCGCCGAATTGCCACAGTCATGGGGAAGATGTCTGAGGCGAACCGGGGACCCATGTGTGTGGGGTGAATCGGATCACGCTGATCTGTCAGAGGATCGGCGCGAACTGTAGGGCAGACCTTGGCCCGAACCCGTCAGCTCACCCGGTAGGCGTCGAGGCTACATAGGAGTACTGCGTGCGCTTGCCCGCTACCCGAACACGTCGTCAAGGATTTGCCGCAGCTGCAGGACTGGCTTTGATCGGTGGGCTGTTCGCCCTGCCGTCGGCCGGAGCTGACCCGGCTGTCACGCCCAAGGACGTCGAAGCTGCGTTCCACAAGGCCGAGGCCATGAACGAGCAGGTCAACCAGCTCGACGTGCAGGCCAAGCAGACGCAGGCCGAGATCGACGACATCACCGGTGACATCGACCACGACCTCGTCGACTACAACCGGCAGAAGTCCGAGCTCGGCGACGCGATCGCCCAGCAGCAGATGGATGCGCCCCTCGGGCCCAGCGTCAACCTGCTCAGCAGCGGTGACCCTGACCAGTTCCTGGCCGGCCTCGGTGCTGTGCAGGCGCTCAACAGCACCCGTGCAGACGCCCTCGAGAAGTTCGGCGAGACGAGCAAGGAGCTCAAGAACCGTCGCGCGCAGCTCCAGGACCGCAAGGCCGAGCTCGCTGCCGCCAAGAAGGACGCCGACGCCAAGCGCGAGAAGATCCGCAAGCAGTACGCCGACGCCAAGGCTGAGCTCGCTCGCCTGACCGCTGCGCAGCAGGCCAAGTTCAACACCAGCGACACCACGATGCCCGAGGTCGAGGCCTCCGGTCGTGCCAAGGTCGCGATCAACTTCGCGCTCGCCCAGCTCGGCGACCCCTACGTCTACGGCGGCACCGGCCCCAACTCCTGGGACTGCTCGGGCCTCATCATGAAGGCCTGGGCCGCCGCCGGCGTCTCGCTCCCGCGTGTTGTCGGTCCGCAGATGGCCGCCACGAAGCGGGTTCCGATGAACGCGCTGCAGCCCGGCGACCTCGTGGCCTACGGCAGCATGGCGCACATCGGCATGTACCTCGGCGGTGGCCGGGTCGTCCACGCCCCGCGTCCCGGCAAGAGCGTCGAGATCACCGGCCTGAGCGGCTTCACCGTCGGCGGGCGGGTTGGCTGACCCAGGCCGAAGACTGGGGCCGAATGCGGTCGCAGTCCTAGTCCTGATCGCCCTCGGCGCGACGCTGCTGCTCTGGCAGCGCCCGTGGCAGGACGACACCAGCACGAGCCGCGTCGGCATGCCCGCCGACGCCTCGGCCCAGCTGACGGCCCAGTTCCGTAAGCTCACCGCGGCTGACACGGAATCCGCGTTCGTCGCCGCTGCCGGGACGTCGCGGGCCGCCAGGACGTTCGCCCGGCAGGCGTGGCGGGCTCGCGAGGCGCTGGGTGCGAGCGCCGTCGAGCTCAGGTACGTCAGTGGCGGCGACGTCGCCGATCGAGCTGACGGCTCCGCGGTGGCGTTGGTCGACGTCAGCTGGCGGGCCGGTGCGCAGATCGGCCTGAGCGGTACGACCGTGCACACGTCCTCGGTGGCGTTCCGCGTCGCCCCTCAGGCAGACGGCCACTTCTCCCTGGTCACGGCAAACCCTCGCGAAGGTGCCCTGCCGATCTGGCTCGCGGGTCGCGTGGCGGTCGAGCGTACCGACGGATCTGTGGTCATCCGGGTCGACGGGGGCGACGCGGAGCTGCCGGTCGAGTCGATGGCCACGACCGCGCGGACCGCCGTGGGTCGCGTCGTGCCCGGCACCACGGGCGAGGTCACGGTCGTCTCGCCGCACACGCAGCAGCAGATGGCGCGCCTCGTGGGACAGCCGCTCGACCAGGTCCGCCAGATCGCCGCCGTCACGACCCGGCTCGATGGGCGCGGCGGCTCGTCGGCCGACACCGTCATCGTGCTCAATCCCTCAGTGTTCTCGACCATGGACCGCCGCGCCGCCCAGATCGTGCTGACGCACGAGGCGACCCACCTGCTGACCCACGCCGTCGGCACACGGGCCGAGAGCTGGGTCGTCGAGGGATTCGCGGACTTCGTCGCGCTGCACGACGACTCGGCATCGCTGTCGGTCAGCGCAGGACAGATCCTCGGCGAGGTCAACGCCGGACGGGGGCCCAAGCACCTGCCGACCGCGACCGACTTCGATGCCGAGGGGCATGGACTCGGCGCGGTCTACGAGTCGGCGTGGATGATCTTCCGGATGCTGGGGGAGCGCTACGGCGACGCGCGGGTCGTGAAGTTCTACCGGGCGGTCCTGAGCGGATCAGAGCTCGGCGACGCCCTCAGGACGTCGTTCGGTCTCACGGTCGACCAGGTCACGACGAGCTGGCGCGACTACCTCGCGAAGAGTGCCTCGACCGTGTCGTGAAAGTCCCGCAGGACGGCGTTGCGCTTGACCTTGAACGACGGGGTCAGATAGCCGTTGTCCTCGGTCCAGTCCTCGGGCAGGATCACGAACTTACGGATCGACTCGGCCTGCGACACCTGTGAGTTGGCGTCGTCGATCGCCTTCTGGACCTCGGCCTTGAGCGCCGGGTCGTCGAGGTCGCCGGTCCAGGCCTCGGCGTCGATCGTGACGAGCGCGGCGACGAACGGCTTGCCGTCACCGACCACGAGGCACTGACTGACGTACGCGTTGGCGCGGACCCGATCCTCCAGGACAGCCGGTGCGACGTTCTTGCCGCCCGCGGTCACGATGATCTCCTTCTTGCGCCCCGTGATGCGTACGTAGCCGTCGCCGTCGACCTCGCCGAGGTCACCGGTGGCGAACCAGCCCTCGGAGTCGAGTGCTTCCGCGGTCGCCTCGTCGTTGTGCCAGTAGCCGACGAACACCTGCGGGCCGCGGAAGCTGAGCTCACCGTCGGCACCGACCCGGACCTCGGTGCCGGGCAGCGGCCGGCCGACCGTGCCGATGCGCTGATCGCCCGGGGTGTTGACGCACAGGGCGGCGGTCGTCTCGGTGAGGCCGTATCCCTCGAGGACCGTCACGCCGATGCCGCGGTAGAAGTGCGCCAGACGGTCGCCGAGCGGCGCGCCACCGGAGATCGCCCACTCGGCGTGGCCGCCGAGGGCGGCGCGGAGCTTGCCGAAGACCAGCCGGTCGAACACGGCGTGCCGTGTGCGCAGCGCGAGGCCGGGCTTCCCGTTGTCGAGCGCCTTGCTGTACGCGATCGCAGTCTGCGCGGCCCGGTCGAAGATCTTGCCCTTGCCGTCGGCGTACGCCTTGCTGCTCGCGGTGTTGAACACCTTCTCGAACACGCGGGGGACCGCGAGGACGAAGGTCGGCTGGTACGACCCGAGGTGGGTGACGAGGTCCTTGACGTCGGCCGTGTGGCCGAGCTTGGCGCCCGACCGGATCGCGCCGACCTGGATGATGCGGGCGAACACGTGGGCCAGCGGGAGGAACAGCAGTGTCGAGGCGCCGTCGCGCTCGAACAGCTCGGGCAGCTCCGGGATCGCGGCACCGAGCTCGTAGCGGAAGCTGCCGTGCGGGAGCTTGCAGCCCTTGGGGCGACCCGTCGTGCCGGACGTGTAGATCAGGGTCGCGAGGGTGTCGCTCGTGAGGGTCGCACGGCGAGACTCGACGTCGGCGTCGCTGACCTCGCCGCCGCGGGCGGTGATCTGCTCGATCGCGCCGGACTCCAGCACCCACACGTCACGCAGGTCAGGCGCCTCGGCCTCCTTGACGCGGTCGAGGTGCGCCTCGGACTCGACGATCGCGGCGACCGCTCCGGAGTCGGACAGGATCCACGCGATCTGTGCGGAAGACGAGGTCTCGTAGATGGGGACGGTCGCGGCGCCGATCCACCAGATGGCGTAGTCGGCGACGGTCCACTCGTAACGCGTCTTGGACAGCAGTGCGACCCGGTCGCCCGGCGCGACACCCGCACCGATGAGGCCCTTGGCCACGGCGATCACGTCGGCGTGGAACTCGCCGAGCGTCACGTCCTCCCAGTCGCCTTCCACCATGCGGGCGAGTGCGACGTCGTCAGCATGTGCCGGAAGACGGTCGAGGATGTCGTCGGAGAGGTTGCCCAGTTCGGGTGCTTGCGGCTGCGTCACGTACGGCAGGCTACTCTCACGCGCTCCCGCACACGGAATCGGTGGCGGGGTCGGTGCCACCTCCCGGGGACGGCGCCCGACCTCCCGACCACTAGCATGGGGACACACATCGAGCCGGACGAGGAGGGGTGATGGCGCGAACCACGAGCGACATCGTCATCGACGCTCCCGCTGACCAGATCATGGATGTCATCGCCGACTTCGGGGCCTACCCGGACTGGGCGACAGGCGTCAAGGCGGCCAACATCGTCGCAGGATCCGAGGGCGGCCGGGCCGAGCAGGTCCACTTCATCCTCGATGCGACCCCCATACGCGACGAGTACGACCTCGGCTACACGTGGGACGGCAACCGCTCGGTCTCGTGGAGCCTCGCCGAGAAGGGCTCGATGCTGAAGTCGATGGACGGCGCGTACGTCCTGGAGCCGCTCGACGGCGACCAGACGCGCGTCACCTACCAGCTGGCGGTCGATGTCTCGATCCCGCTGCTCGGCATGCTCAAGCGAAAGGCCGAGAAGGTCATCATCGACACCGCGCTCAAGGGGTTGAAGAAACAGGTCGAGGCGCTGTGAGCGAACACAGCTCCAGTGCAGGGTCCGCAGCGCCGGGCTCGGCACCCTCCGACCCAACGGATCCGGATCCGGTCGGGTCGCTCGCCGAGGAGGCCTTCAAGCTGTTCCGCGCGATGGCGAGCCAGCCGCAGGCTGCGTCCGCCGGCGACAGCGAGCCCCATGTGTGCACCACGACCTGGTGCCCCGTCTGCCAGGTCACCGGCTTCGTCCGCGACAACCCGGACGCCCTGACCAAGGTCTCGGAGTCCGTCGCCCAGCTCACCCGCTCGCTCCGCGAGCTCATCGACACCGCTATGACACCTCGGGAAGAGACATGACACTGGCCGTTGGCGTCGACATCGGCGGAACCAAGATCGCGACCGGACTCGTGTCGGACGATGGCAAGATCCTCAGCTCGGCATCAGAACCGACCCCCGACGACGCGACCAAGATCCCGGAGATCGTGGCCGACCTCGTCGAGCGACTGGTCGGCGAGGAGGAAGCCGCCGGCATCGGCATCGGCGCCGCCGGCTTCGTCGGCGAGGACCGGTCGACCGTGCGCTTCGCACCCAACATCGACTGGCGTGAGGAGCCGCTCGGCGAGCGCGTCCGCGCCCTCGTCGACCTGCCTGTCGTCGTCGAGAACGACGCCAACGCTGCGGCGTGGGGCGAGTTCCGCTTCGGTGCGGGCGAGGACACCGACGACCTGCTGCTCGTCACGATCGGCACCGGCATCGGTGGTGGCATCGTGCACCGCGGCCAGCTGTTCCGTGGCGGATTCGGCGTCGCCGCCGAGATCGGTCACATGCGGGTCGTGCCAAACGGCATCCTGTGCGGCTGCGGCCAGCACGGCTGCTGGGAGCAGTACGCGAGCGGCAGCGCGCTCGTACGCAATGCGCGTGAGCGCGTCGCCAACGGTGACGAGGGCGCCGCGGCGCTCGCGGCTCTCGGCGACGGCGACCTCAATCGGATCACCGGCCCCGGAGTCACCAAGCTCGCGCAGGGTGGCGACCCCCTGGCGATCGAGCTGCTCGCCGAGCTGGGCCGCTGGATGGGCGAGGGCATCGCCGTCCTGACGACGATCCTCGACCCCAGTGTCATCGCGATAGGCGGTGGCGTCGGCGCAGCCGGCGACCTTCTGATGACGCCGGTCGTCGAGGCCTTCGAGGCCCACCTGCCGGCTCGTGCCCACCGACCCGAAGCCGCCTTGCGCCTCGCCGCCCTCGGCAACGAGGCCGGCATCATCGGCGCGGCAGACCTCGCACGAGTCGAGCCCAACCATGGCTGACAAGCTCGCGGTCGGCATCGACATCGGTGGCACCAAGATCGCCGCCGGCGTCGTCGACGAGGACGGCCACATCCTGGCCCGGCTCAAGCGGGAGACCCCGACGACGGAGCCGCTCGAGGTCATCGACGCGATCGCCGACATCACCGAGGAGTTCCGCCGCGAGCACCACATCCGTGCGATTGGCGTCGGAGCGGCCGGGTTCGTCGACGCGACCCAGTCCACGGTGCTGTTCGCCCCGCACCTCGCATGGCGGCACGAGCCGCTGCGTGACGCGGTGGCCCGGCGCACCGGACTACCGGTACTGGTGGACAACGACGCCAACGCGGCCGGCTGGGCCGAGTGGCGCTACGGCGCCGCCCAGAACGAGGCAGACCTCGTCCTCATCACGCTCGGCACCGGCATCGGCGGGGCCATCGTGATCGACGGCCAGCCCTACCGCGGCCAGTTCGGCATCGCGGGGGAGTTCGGCCACATGCAGGTCGTCCCCAACGGCAACCAGTGTGAGTGCGGCAACCAGGGGTGCTGGGAGCAGTACGCCAGCGGTCGCGTCCTGACGCGTCGCGCCCGTGCCGCGGCAACCGAGGGCACCGACTTCGGCAAGACGCTGCTGGCCGAGGCCGGTGGCGAGGTCACGTCCATCGAGGGACACCTGGTCACCAAGCACGCCCAGTCCGGCAACGACGAGGCGGTCGAGTGGATCGCCGAGGTGGGTGACTGGCTCGGGGTCGGCATCGCCAACCTCGCAGCAGCACTCGACCCCGGCATGTTCGTGATCGGCGGCGGAGTCAGCGACGCCGGCGAGTTGCTGGTCGGCCCGGCACGCGCGGCGTTCAGTCGTACGTTGACCGGTCGGGGCTACCGCGCCGAGGCGCGGATCGTACGGGCGCACCTGGGGCCGGAGGCCGGCCTGATCGGCGCGGCCGACATGGCGCGGCTCACAGCACGGCGCCGTCGTCCGGCCAATCCTTCCGCGAGGGCCCGTGTTCGGGCAACTGCAAGATCAAGTAGATCGCCGCGCCGACGAAAATGAGCGAGGCGGCGGCGATGATCGAGCGGTCGAGGAAGACCCCGGACAACGTCGCGACGACGAGTGACAACGGTGCGCCCAGAACGCCGACCCAGGCCAGCAGGACCCCGCGGCGTCGCGGGATCAGCGTGGTCGGCTCGACCTTGCGGTAGAACGGCTCCTCGGCTTCTTCGGCGTCGAGGTCGTCGTCCGTGCGCGGGTTCCACGCCGGCTCGGGTTCCTCGACGGGCTCGACCGGCTCGTCGGCGAACGACAGGTCGAGCTCCAGCCCTTCGACGATCTTGTCGAAGTCGTCGCGCTCAGTCATCGGGCGTCCCCACGTGCTCGGCGATGAACGTCGCGGTGCGGTCGAAGATCAGCTGGTCGTCGTTGTCGATCGTCGCGACGTGATAGCTCTCGGGCAGTGCGACGACGTCGACCACCTTCGACGACACGCCGGCCCGGATGAGGTCGACCGACGTGGCATCGAGGACGTGGTCCTCGTCGGACTTGAAGATCAGCAACGGCTGGATGACCTTGTCGAAGTTGTCGCGCACGTCCTTCCACATCACGAGCTGCGACGCGAGCGCCTTGAGCGGGGTCCGCGTGTAGCCGACCTCGTCCTGCCCGGGCTTCTTGATGTCGTTGCCGATGCCGGGCATCGAACGTACGACGAGCTTGAGGGCGGGCAGCAGCTTGAGGTCGAACCGTGCGAGGTTGACCGCGGGATTGACCAGCACGATGGCATCGACGTCGGCGGGGCGCTGCTCGGCCAGGCGCAGCGCCAGGCAGCCGCCCATCGACAGGCCCGCCACGACGACGTGGTCGCACCGCGAGCGCAGCTCGGTCAGGGCCGCGTCGACCTCGGCGTACCACTGGTCCCAGCGGGTCGTGTTGAGCTCCTGCCACGTCGTGCCGTGACCGGGGAGCCGCGGCACGCGCACGGTGTGACCCGCCGCCGCGAGCTGCTTGCCCCACGGCGTCATCGAGGCCGGCGAGCCGGTGAAGCCGTGGCTCAGCAGGACGCCGAGGCGGCCGCCGTCGGCGGAGAAGGGCTCGGCCCCGGGCAGCAGGCCGGGCGGCGTCGTCGAGGTCATGGGTTCATCTTCCCTCATCGTGGTTCCGATCGCGTCGCATCATGCGAAAGGGACGCGGTTCAGAGTAGTGTCCTGTCCGTGTTCTATTGGTTCCTGAAGTTCCTCGCACTGGGCCCGTTGCTCAAGCTGATCTTCAGGCCTTGGGCCGAGGGCACCGAGAACGTCCCCAAGGAGGGCGCGGTCATCCTCGCCAGCAACCACCTCTCCTACTCCGACTGGCTCTTCATGCCGCTCGTGATCCCGCGCCGCGTGACGTTCGTGGCCAAGGCGGAGTACTTCGAGGGCTCGGGCATCAAGGGCTGGCTGCAGAAGACGTTCTTCTCCGGCGCCGGCCAGGTGCCCATCGACCGTACGAGCGGCTCGGCGGCGGCCGGAGCCATCAAGACCCAGCTGCGGCTCCTCGCGGACGGTGAGGTGTGCGGCATCTACCCCGAGGGCACCCGCTCGCATGACGGCAAGCTCTACCGCGGCCGCACGGGCGTGGCTCGACTCGCGCTCGAGGCCGGCGTGCCGGTCATCCCGCTCGCGGTCATCGGCACCGACGTCGTCGCGCCTCCGGGCAAGATCTTCGGCAAGTTCGCCCGGCCCGGCGTCCGCTTCGGCAAGCCGCTCGACTTCAGCCGCTACGAAGGCATGCAGGACGATCGCTACATCCTGCGCGCCATCACCGACGAGATCATGTACGAGATCATGCGGCTGTCCGAGCAGGAGTACGTCGACCTCTACGCGCAGGACTCCAAGAAGCGTGACCGTGACACCGAGCGGGAGGCCGCCAAGGTCGCCGCCCGCGCCGAGGCCGACGAGGTCTGGGACGAACTGACCGAGTGAGCCCTGCGCCCTTCGCTCGCTGGCGCTCGCTCCCGCTCGGCCGCGGACGGCCTCACCAGGAACCGGATTCGACGACAGAAGGGGACGTACATGAAGGTCGGAATGCTCACCGGGGGAGGCGACTGCCCCGGACTCAACGCGGTCATCCGTGGCGCAGTGCGCAAGGGAGTGTCCACGTACGGCCATGAGTTCGTCGGGTTCCGCGACGGGTGGCGAGGCCCTCTCGAGAACGACACCATCACGCTCGACATCAACGCGGTCCGCGGCATCCTGCCCCGCGGTGGCACGATCCTCGGCTCGTCGCGCACCAACCCGTTCGCGATCGAGAACGGTGTCGAGAAGATCAAGGACAACCTCGCGGCCAACGGCTGCGACGCGCTGATCGCGATCGGCGGCGAGGACACCCTCGGCGTGGCGACCAAGCTCGCCGACCTCGGCGTCAACGTCGTCGGCGTGCCCAAGACGATCGACAACGACCTGTCCGGCACCGACTTCACGTTCGGCTTCGACACCGCGGTCAACATCGCGATGGAGGCGATCGATCGCCTGCACACGACCGCCGAGTCGCATCACCGGGTGCTCGTCGTCGAGGTCATGGGTCGGCATGCCGGCTGGATCGCCCTCCACGCGGGACTCGCCGGTGGCGCCAACATCATCTTGATCCCCGAGCGCCCGTTCGACATCGACAAGGTGTGCGCCCAGGTCGAGAGCCGGTTCGCCACGCACTACTCGCCGATCATCGTCGTCTCCGAAGGTGCCGTGCCGGCCGACGGCGGCTCGATGTCGCTCGTGAGCGGTGAGAAGGACGCATTCGGCCACGTACGCCTCGGTGGCATCGGCGACCGGCTCTCGTCGGAGATCGAGCGGCGTACGGGCAAGGAGGCCCGGGCCGTCGTGCTCGGTCACATCCAGCGCGGTGGCACGCCCACCGCATTCGACCGTTGGCTCGCCACGCGGTTCGGCCTGCACGCGATCCAGGCGGTGCACGAGGGCGACTTCGGCACGATGGTCGCCCTGCGCGGCACGGACATCGCCCGGGTCCCGCTGTCGGAGGGCACCAAGGAGCTCAAGGTCGTACGCCCCGAGCTCTACGAAGAGGCCGAGGTTCTCTTCGGCTGAGGCCGTGCACGTACGCTCGATCGCATGACTGAGCGCCCTGTCGAGAACGTGTGGGACTATCCGCGTCCGCCGTCGATCGAGCGCCGCGACGAGCACCTCGTCGTGCGCCTGGGCGGTCAGGTCATCGCCGACACGACGATGTCGTGGCGCGTGTGCGAGACGAGCCATCCACCGACCTACTACCTGCCGGTCGAGTCATTCGTCGCCGGTGTGCTGCGGCCGGTCGCCGGAACCACGGTCTGTGAGTGGAAGGGCGCGGCAGCGTACTTCGACCTCGTGTCGTCGGGGCGCACCGTCGGCTCGGCCGCGTGGAGCTACCCGAGGCCGAACGAGCGATTCGAGAACCTGGTCGACCACGTCGCGATCTATCCCGGCAAGGTCGACGAGTGCACGATCGACGGCGAGATCGTGCAGGCGCAGGAGGGCGACTTCTACGGCGGCTGGATCACGTCGCGGGTCAGCGGTCCGTTCAAGGGCGCCCCGGGCACGCTCGGCTGGTAGCCCCGGCGACAGCGTCCGCTGAGGTCAACGACGAGGAGCGGACGCGTGCGGGGCCCCAGCGGTGACCCGAGTAGAATCGCTGGGTGAGCATTCCCAGCCTTGACGACCTCCATGCGATGGGTGCTGCCCAGCAGCCCACGTATGTCGATCCGTCCGCCCGCGACGCCGCGGTGCAGACGCTGCGGAAGATGCCGCCCCTGGTCTTTGCGGGTGAGTGCGACGCGCTGCGCGACCGCCTCGCCGAGGTCGCGCGTGGTGAGGCCTTCCTGCTGCAGGGCGGCGACTGCGCCGAGACGTTCGAGGGCGTGACCGCCGAGAACGTCCGCAACAAGCTCCGCGTCCTGCTGTCGATGGCGGTCGTGCTGACGTACGCCGCGAGCGTCCCGGTCGTCAAGGTCGGCCGGCTCGCCGGGCAGTACGCCAAGCCGAGGTCGAGCGACTCCGAGACCCGCGACGGCGTGACCCTGCCGGCCTACCGCGGTGACGCGGTCAACGGCTTCGACTTCAACCCCCAGTCGCGTGCGCACGACCCGCAGCGCCTCGTCGACGTCTACCACGCCTCGGCGTCGACGCTGAACCTCGCGCGCGCCTTCACGACCGGTGGCTACGCCGACCTGCGCCAGATGCACGCGTGGAACACCGACTTCGTCAAGAACAGCCCGGTGGGCGAGCGCTACGAGCGCATCGGCGCCGAGATCGATCGCGCCCTGGCGTTCATGGACGCGATCGGCGTCGACCCCGACGAGTTCCACACGGTCGACTTCTTCTCCTCGCACGAGGCCCTGATCCTCGAGTACGAACACTCGCTGACGCGCATCGACTCGCGCACCGAGCGGCCGTACGACGTGTCGAGCCACTTCGTCTGGATCGGCGAGCGCACGCGCCAGCTCGACGGCGCGCACGTCGAGCTGATGAGCAAGATCGCCAACCCGATCGGCGTCAAGCTCGGCCCGACCAGCACGGCCGACGACGCGATCGCGCTCTACGAGAAGCTCAACCCCGAGCGCACGCCCGGCAAGATCACGTTCATCACCCGCTTCGGCGCCGGCAAGATCCGCGACGGGCTGCCCAACCTGGTCGAGAAGGTCACGGCGGCGGGCATCGAGGTCGCGTGGGTGTGTGACCCGATGCACGGCAACACGTTCGAGACCTCCAACGGCTACAAGACCCGCGAGTTCGACGACGTCATCGACGAGGTACGCGGCTTCTTCGAGGTGCACCGCTCGCTCGGCACCTGGCCCGGCGGCGTGCACGTCGAGCTCACCGGTGACGACGTCACCGAGTGCGTCGGTGGTGGCGCCAAGCTGTCGGCCGAGGACCTGTCGCACCGCTACGAGACGCTGTGCGATCCGCGCCTCAACCGGGCCCAGAGCCTCGAGCTCGCGTTCCTTGTTGCCGGCATGCTGTCAGGTCGTTCTTGAGTTTCTCTCGCTTCGCGATGGGGCCGGGGTCGATGACTTCTTCTGGCCGTCGGCTCGCCGTCGTTCGACCTCTGCAGGACCTCGAGTTGTCGCTCCCGAGGTGCTTCGGTCATTCCCAGCGCCCTGATCCTGGTGTTGCGTTGTGACGGAGCCTTCGAGTGGTCGAGTCAAGGGTGGCCGGGTCCATGGCTGAGCTCACGTACGCGGAGGTCGGGGGTACGGCCTCCGAGCCGCTGCCCGCGGGCTATCACCACGTACGCGCCACGCGCTCGCTCGGTGTCGTTGACCTCGACGAGGTCGCCGAGATCCTGTTCACCTGGAAGGTGCAGGAGCGCGCCGGCGTGCGCCGGGTTGCCGGCCCCGATCGGGTCGCGCTCGGCGTCGACGTGACGTTCCGCTCCCTGCTCCAGACGATCCCGTGCCGTGTGGTCGACGTGGTGGACGAGCCTGACCGGCGTGGCTTCGCGTACGGCACCCTTCCTGGTCACCCCGAGACGGGGGAGGAGCGGTTCATGGCTCAGCGAGACCCGCAGACCGGCGAGGTCACGGCAACGATCTGCGCCTTCTCCAACCCGGCAACATGGGTGACCCGGCTCGGCGGCCCCGTCGCCCGGCTCGTGCAGCGGCTGATGACGCGGCGCTACCTCGACGCGATGGTTCCCTAGGCCTCCGGCTGCACCCGCAGCGTGAGCAGCACCGTGGCCAGGGAGTCGTACTGGCCGCACAGCAGCAGGAACTCGATCAGCTCCGGCTCCCTGAGGTGCTGACTGAGCTCGGCCCAGGTCCTGTCGTCGATGAACTTGTCGTCGACGAACTGGTCGACCGCCGCGAAGAAGGCGCGTTCACGGTCCGTCCACCCGTGCCATGTCTCGTCAGCGAGGTGGTCGATCTGGGCAGGTGTGACCCCGGCCTTGCGACCGATGCGTACGTGGTGGCGGCGCTCGTACTCACACTCCCGGATCGTGGCGATGCGCAGGATCACGAGCTCGCTCTCGCGTCGCGGCAGCCGGCCACCCGGCATGAGCTTGCCGCTGTAGTAGAGCCACCCGCGGAACAGCCCGCGCTGGCGCCCGAGCGTCGTGAAGATGTTGGGCTTGCGCCCGCCGATGACCCGGCCGGCGAGGGCGCTGACCCCGTAGTTGACGAGTCCGAGCTCCTTGAGGCCGCCGGGCGCGATGCGGGGTTGGTCCATCGCGTCAGTCTAGGGGAACTTGTACGTGCGTCTCACTACGTCCGGACGTCTCCGCCAGGACCATCGCGGCCAGCACCAGGGCGCCGCCGATCAGGAGCCGCCAGCCGAGACCCTCGTCGCCGAACGTGATCGCGAACGTCGCCGCGAAGACCGGCTCCATCGTCATGAGGAGAGCCGCGCGCGAGGCATCGAGCTGGCTCTGTGCCCAGGTCTGGGCCAGCATCGCGAGCGCGCCGGCGGCGAGCGCCATGTAGACCGTGGCGACCCAGTCGCCGGACCGCTCGGGCAGCGTGAGTCCTCCGGGAGCCGCGGCGATGAAGCAGAGCACGGCGATGACGCCCATCTGGATCGTGGCCATCGCGTACGCGTCCCTCGCCGTCGACCACCGCGACAGCACGACGATGTGCACGGCGTAGAGGATCGCGCAGACGAACGTGATCGACTCGCCGAACCCCACGGCGAAACCGCGCAGCGAGAGGATCGCGAGCCCCATCGTGGACAGGCCCACGGCGACCCAGACGGTGCGCGGCACGCGTTGCCGGAAGGCCAGGGACGCCAGCACGGGAGTGGCCACGACGTAGAGGCCCGTGATGAACCCCGAGACGCTCGCGTCGGTGTGGCCCAGGCCGACGGTCTGCATGATCTGCGCGACGCCGTAGATGCCGCCGGCGTACGCGCTGCGGCGGCGCATCTCGGGGGAGAGGCGGCCGATCGCGCGGGGCGCCAGCAGGAGCAGGGCCGTGAATGCGATCGCGAAGCGTACGGCGAGGAAGTCGGGGGCCGGCACGCGGTCGAGCAGGTCCTTGATCAGGAAGAACGTCGATCCCCACACCGCAGTGACGCTGAGAAGCGCCGCGGCGGCCAGCCGAGTGCGCACCGTCAGAAGCCGACGAAGGTGATCGTGATCGTGCTGCCCTTGGGCCGCTCCGAGCCCGGCCGGGGGTTCTGCGCGCGGATCGTGAAGTTGCCGGCACCGAAGGCCTGGACCTTGAAGCCGGCGGCCTTGAGGACCCTCTCGGCGTACGCGCGGGTGTGGCCGACCATGTCAGGCACCAGGATCAGCTCGGGGCCCTTCGACACCGTCAACGTGATGGTGTTGCCCTTGAACTTCGTGCCGTCGTTGGGGTCCTGCGTCACGACGCTGCCCTTGGCGACGTCGTCGCTGAAGACCTCGCTGGCCTTGACCTTGAAGCCGGCGTCCTCGAGCCCGGCCTTGGCCTCGGCGAACGGCCGCCCGCGGTAGTCCTTGACCTCGATGGGTGTCTGGCCCTTGCTGACGCCGAGGACGACTGACGTGCCGCGCTTGAGGGGATCGGTGACCTTGTAGTTCGTCACCCCGATCACGCGGCCCTTGTCGACCTTCTCGCTGTAGAGGTTCTTGGTCCGGGCGACGTCGAGGTCGACCTTCTTGAGCGCTGCCGTGGCAGCGGTGACCGTCATGCCCCTGAGGTTCTTGGGGACGTAGACGCGGTCAGGGCCCTTGGACACGACCGCGTGGATCGTGCTGCCCGGCAGGATCTTGTCTCCCGGCCCGGGGTCCGTGGTCATCACAGTGCCCGCCGGTGCCGTTTCGGAGAACTTCTCGTCGGTGACCTTGAGCTTGAAGCCGGACTTCTCGGCGTTCTCCTTGGCGAGGACCACGGCATTGCCGACCAGGGTGGGCGTCGTGTCGTAGCGGCCGACGCTGAACCAGTAGCCGGCCGCGAACAGCACCAACGCCAGCAGGACCGTCAGGATCAGCAGGTTGCGTCCGCGGTGCGACGTCGGCTCCGCGGCGCGAGCCTTCTTGTAGTCCTCGGGCGACATGATCGGATGCAGCCCGGCCGGACGATCAGCGGTCTCGGGGAGCACGGGCGGGGAGTCGAGCCCCTCGCGCGTGGCCGGGTCGACAGGAGTGAGCGGGGCCAGCCCGTTCGACCACTGGACCGTGGCCTCGTTGACGTGCACGGCCTCAGTCGCCTCGGAGTCGGAGGCAGCCGAACGCGGTGTCGGTGGGACGGGCCGGGTCACAGAGACAGTGGCTTCGTCGTCGTGGGGGCGCACTCCGGGCAGCAGGTCGGCGACCAGGTCGGGATCCTCGGTCAGGCCGGCGTCGAGGGCACGTTGCACCGACCTGACCTGCTGCAGCATGACCCGCGCGTCGGTGGAGCGCTGGTCGCGGTCGCGTACGGTCGCGCGTGCCACGAGTGCGTCGACGTACGCCGGGATGCCCGGCTGGACGGCCGAGGGTGCCCCGATGTCCTCGTGCACGTGCTTGTAGGCCACCTGGATGGGGGACTCGCCGGCATGCGGCTTGAGCCCCGTGAGCATCTCGTAGAGCATCGCGCCGCAGGCGTAGATGTCGGAGCGGGCGTCGGCGCCGTCGTTGGTGACGATCTCCGGCGCGAGGTAGGAGACAGTGCCGATCAGCGTCCCGCCGGTCGCGGTCGTCGCGGCGCTGACGGCCCGGGCCAGGCCGAAGTCGGCGACCTTGACATCGCCATCGGGGGTGATGAGGACGTTCTCGGGCTTGACGTCGCGGTGGATGATCTTGGCCGCGTGGGCAGCCGACAACGCGACGAGCACCTGCTCGAGCAGCTCGAGCGCGCGGTAGGGCGGCATCGGCGCTTCCTCGCGCATGAGGTCGCGCAACGTGCGGCCGGGGACGTACTCCATGACGAGGTAGGTGACGTCGCCGTCGCGGCCCTGGTCGAAGACCGAGACCACGTTGCGGTGGTTGAGCTTGGCGGCCGACTTGGCCTCGCGGACGAAACGGTCGGTGAACTGCTGGTCGTCGCCGAGCCCGTGATGCATGACCTTGATCGCGACCTCGCGGTCGAGCCGGCGGTCGACAGCAAGGAACACGCTGGCCATGCCGCCGCGTGCAATGCGTTCGCCGATCAGGTAGCGGTCGTTGAGGACGCGTCCGACCAGGGCATCATCGCCCGTCACTGTCACGCCACCCTCCCTCGACATCTGGATCCCCCGACCCGTCCACTGATTCTAGAGACTCTTCCACATCAGGAACGTGACGGTGGGCGTGTCACGGTCGACTCGTGACGTTCGACACGACCGGATGGGGGACCATGAGACATGCGACGCGGTGGCTGGATCCTCCTGCTGTTCCTCGTCGGCGTCGCGCTGATCGTCGTCGGCGTGCGCGACAACACCGCCCACGACGACCCGTCGGCGACGCCGACGAGTCAGACGCAGGCCCCGCGATCCGGCCAAGACCTGCCGGAGGAGGCGCTCGAGACCATCGCGCTGATCCGGTCGGACGGGCCGTTTCCCTACAGCCGGGACGGCGTCGTGTTCATGAACCGCGAAGGGCTGCTGCCGCGGCACGAACGTGGCTACTGGCACGAGTACACCGTGCCGACACCCGGCGAGTCCGACCGAGGCGCCCGTCGGATCATCGCCGGGCGCGGCGGCGAGCTCTACTACACCGCCAATCACTATCGATCATTCGTACGCGTGAAGGAGCCACGATGACCGCGACGTTCGACTCGGTACTGACCGGCGCCGCGTCTCCCGGCGTCTACTTTTGGCGCGGCCGCCGCGACCGCGACCTGGTGGGCGAGGCGACGGCTGCCGGCTGGCAGGCGACGAGCCTCGACACCCGCTCTGCGACGTCGTTCGACGACTTCTACGACGCGGTGGCCATGGCCTGGAACCTCGCGGAGTGGTTCGGCCGCAACCTCGACGCCCTGTTCGACGTCCTCGCAGAGCTGGCCTCACAGCCGACCTTGATCGTCTGGGACGGGCTCCGCGAGCTGGCGGACGTCGACCCGGTGCAGGCCGGCGCCGTCGTCGAGGTCCTGCGGGATGCCACGGGACAGGCTTCGGCCCTCGTGGTGATCGTGCGCGACGAGCTGGAGGTCAGCGAGTTCGACGGGTTGCTGTGAGCGCGAGCGGGCCGATGATGTCGCGCGCGCCCGGACCCAGGCGGTCGATCGCCTCGTCCGCGGCAGCCTCGAGCCCCGCGATGTCCTCCTCGACGGCCGCGAGTGCGCCGGACGTACGGATGAGGTCGCGCACGGCGTCGACGCCCTCCGACGTGCCCAAGGAGGTGCGCAGCAGGCCGCGGCCGGTGTCGTCGGTCAGCTCGGCGGCCCGCGCGACGAGCACGGTGCGCTTGCCTTCGCGGAGGTCGTCGCCAGCGGGCTTGCCGGTCTGCTCCGGGTCGCCGAAGACCCCGAGCACGTCGTCGCGCAGCTGGAACGCCTCGCCGAGCGGGAGCGCGACGTCGGTCAGGGCGCTGATCAGGTCGGGGCCGGCGCCCGCGAGCGCGGCGCCGATGTGCAACGGGCGCTCGACGGTGTACTTGGCAGATTTGTAGCGCACGACCTTCATGGCCTCGGCGACCGAGAGGGACTCCCTGGTCTGCCCCGCCACGTCGAGGAACTGCCCGGCCACGACCTCGGTCTTGCAGCGGTCGAGATAGCCGAAGCCTGCGTCCGTGTGGGGCAGGCCGTTGCTCCGGAACAGCTCGTCGCACCAGGACAGCATCAGGTCGCCCAGCAGGACGGCGGCCGACGTGCCGAAACCGACCGCATCCCCGTGACGGGCCTCCTCGCGGTGCAGCGCCTCGAAGGCGCGGTGCACGCTGGGCCGGCCGCGGCGGGTGTCGGAGCCGTCCATCAGGTCGTCGTGGACGAGCGCACTGGCCTGCAACCACTCGAGCGCGGCCGCGGCCGTGACGATTCCCGGCTCGTCCCGTGCGCCGCCCGCGACGAGCCAGCCGGCGTAGCAGAACTGGGGGCGGAGCCGCTTGCCTCCGGCGACGAACTCGATCGCCGCGTCGGCGAGTCCTTCGAGGTCGGGGCCGAGGTCGGCGAGGAGCGTACGTTGTGCCGCGACGAAGGATTCGAGGGTGTGATCAATACGCGTCCGGAATTCGGGATCATCGGCACGTGGATTCACAGCTCGGACGATACCGTTGGACCATGCCTTCCCAAGACCAGTCCCTTGTCGACGCCATTCGGGGACCGTCGCCGAGCTACTCGTTCGAGTTCTTCCCGCCCAAGGACGACGAGGGCGAGGCCGTGCTGTGGCAGACCATCGCCGACCTCGAGTCGCTCGAGCCGACGTTCGTCTCCGTGACGTACGGCGCCGGCGGCACCAGCCAGGAGCGCACGGTCCGCATCACGGCGCGCATCGCCGAGCAGACGCGGATGCGTCCCGTCGGGCACCTGACGCTGGTCGCACAGACCCGCGGCGAGATCGAGTCGGTGCTCAAGCAGTACGCAGCGGCCGGCGTCGACAACGTCCTGGCCCTGCGTGGCGACCCCAAGGGCGGGCCCCGGGCGCCGTGGGAGCCGCACCCGGACGGCATGGAGCATGCGATCGACCTCGTCGAGCTGGCCACGGGCCTGGGTGGGTTCCGCATCGGCGTGGCGGCGTTCCCCGAGGGGCATCCCGACGCAGCGAGCCTCGACCACGACGCGCAGGTGCTGGTCGACAAGGCCGAGGCCGGCGCCGAGTACGCCATCACCCAGCTGTTCTTCCGCGCCTCGGACTACTTCGACCTCGTCGAGCGCGTACGTGCCAAGGGCTGCGACATCCCGATCGTCCCGGGCATCATGCCGATCCTCAACTTCGCCCAGGTCGCGCGCATGGCCGAGCTGTCGGGCGCCGAGCTGCCGCGGGAGGTGCTCGACGAGGTCGAGCCGATCCAGGACGACAAGCCGGCCGTACGCGCCAAGGGCATCGAGCTCGCGACCCGGCTGTGCCGCGACCTGCTCGACGGGGGAGCGCCGGGCCTGCACTTCATCACCCTCAACCGGTCCAAGGCGACGCGGGAGATCTTCGAGGCGCTGCGCGCAGACGGCTTGGTCTAGCCCGAGTCCCTAGCGCGGCGCGGGGCCGACGGCCTCGGCGATTGCCGCGGTCGCCATGCCGATGCCCTCGAGCGTCGCAGCGGGATGGGCGTGCGCACCCGCGAAGAAGAGTCCGCCCGTCGGCGCGACCCCGGGCACCTCGAGGGCGCTGGTCCACCGGCGCCACACCCAGCCCCAGTGCCCGAGTCCCACGAGATCGCTGGGGGTGAGGTCGATCTGCTCCTCGACGTACGGCCGAAGGTCGATCCCGAAGCGCACCAGGGCGCGCAGCGGGTCCTCGCCGCTGCGGTGCTCGATCGTCCAGAGGCCGTCGCCGCCCGACCACATCCGGATCGGCGGGTTGGCGTGGACGAACACCTCGTCCGGCATGGTCGGTGCATCCGGTGACAGGGCGATCAGGCTCCGGGACGCCGGGATGACCGGCATCAGCTCGACCGGCGGCAGGGGAGCGGGCCAGGCCGGTGCGCACCACACGACGATGTCGGCCGGCACCGTGCGACGTGAGGTCACGACGCCGCGAACCGTGCCCCCGTCCAGGACCAGCTCGTGGGCGGACTCGCCGAGCTCGATCGTGACGCCGCGCTCACCGAGCCTCGCCTCGAGCGTGGCGGCGAGAGCGGGCAGGCCACCGTCGAAGCGCCACCGCCCGAACGAGCGCTCGACGTAGTGACTGACGGCGACGAATCCCGGGATGGCCAGCCGGTCCTGCCCGGCCAGCCGGACGGGGTTGAGCACGAGCTTGCGGAGCCGGTCGTCGTCGAGGTCCTTGTTGGCCAGGGTCGCGAGGTTGCGACGCGGGCGCAAGGCCTTGTGGACCGTACGGTCGACCGCAGGCTTGCCCGTGAACACCTGGTCGAGCGCCATGCGGCGGATGACGTCCCACGGCTCGGCGAGGGTGTCGACCCACGGCGACCACTCGTCGGCGCCGAACGCCTCCAGGAGCGCCCCGTGCTGGTCGCCGCGGTTGCCGAGCGGGAAGTCGAGGACCGACTTGTCCTTGAAGACGTGTCGCCGGCCCTCGGTCTTGGTGAGGTCGAGGACACGCTCCAGCGGGCGGCCGGACTTGCGGAACAGGTCCCGGAACACGCCCGGCAGCGTCACGGTGTCGAGCTCGAGCTGCCACCTACGCCCGCCGACGGTCATGCCGTTGAGCCGCCCGCCGAGGCTCTGGCTGCTCTCGAGCAGCGTGACGTCGTGGCGTAGCTTGGCCAGACGGGCCGCCGCCGACATTCCGGCGAAGCCGCCACCCACGACCACGACGTTCGCCATGCGCGCAGACTACGCGGTGGCGCGCCGCCGTCTGCGCCATGCCTTGCGGATGACCCGCCACAGCAGGACCACCGCGATGGCACCGGCGATCAGCAGGGTCGCGGAGATGCCGAGCGCGAGCCAGGGATGCGACACGGCAAGGGCGACGACCGTGACGACGCTGACGTCCTCCGCCGTGCTCACGATGGTGTTGGTGAACGGCTCGGGGGACGTGTTGACGGCGAGGCGCAGGCCGGACTTGATGCCGTGTGAAGTGAGTGCCGTGCCGCCACCGAGCGCCGTGAGCAGGGCCTGGTCGAGGCCGCCGGAGTCGCCGCCGAACTGGTAGGCCACGAACGCACCGACTGTCGGGCGTACGACCGTCGACACGACGTCCCACAGCGAGTCGACCACCGGGACCTTGTCGACGAAGAACTCGATCCCGAACATCACGAGCGAGATCGCCAGCACATCGGTACGCCCCAAGGCGTCTGGAATGGCAGCAGTGTCGCTGAGCCGGTCGATGAGACCGAGCACGGCGACAGTCGCGTACGCATTGATGCCGCTGGCCCACCCGCTGGAGAACACGAGGGCCGTGAGGGACTCCATGGCGGGACGCTATCGGAAAGGCGGGTCTCCGCTGTGGCACAGTGTCCGTCATGGGTCCGGTCCGCACCGAGTTGATGTGGCAGTCCGTCGTGGATGCCGTCGACGCAGCGGGGGCCGGCGACGCGCTGGACGTCCTCGACCTCGGCGGTGGCACCGGCAGTGACGCCGTACGCCTTGCCGCGCTGGGGCACCGCGTCACGGTCGTCGACCCGAGCCCCGACGCGCTGGCCTCGCTGAACCGTCGCGGCGTCGAGGCGGGCCTCGCCGAAGGCGTCAACGCCGTCCTGGGTGACGCTGCCGATCTGCCCGACCATGTCGCTCCCGGCTCGTTCGACCTCGTCATCTGCCATGACGTCCTCGAGCACGTCGACGACCCCGGCCAGGCGCTCGCGACGATCGCCACGGTCCTGCGCCCGAGCGGGCACGTCAGCGTCGTCGTCGCAGGCCGCAACGCCGCCGTCGCAGCTCGGGCTCTGGCCGGTGACTTCGTGACGGCGCAGTCGCTCGTCGGCCGCTCGTCGAGTGCCTGGGACGTTCGCACGATGGGGCCCCGCCGGTTCGTCGTGGCCGAGCTCGAGGCGCTGCTGACCGCCCACGGATTCCTGCCGGTGGCGACGACGGGCGTCCGCGTCTTCGCCGACCTCGTGCCCAGTGCGATCGTCGACACCGAGCCGGGAGCACGCGACGCGTTGTACGCGCTGGAGCGACTCCTGAGCACTTCTGCGGACTTCACATCGCTTTCGGCTGGTCTGCACACGATCGCACGCCTAGACTCGTCAGTAGCAACACCCGATCCAGGAGGCAAAAGTGCCGCTCTCTGATGAAGAGGCCCGGCTGCTCCATCAGCTCGAGCAGTCATTGGCCGCAGAAGACCCCGACTTCGCGTCCACCCTCCGTGGCTCGAAGTTCATGGCGCACAACCGTCGCGTCGCGATTCTGGCCGTCCTCGGATTCCTCGGCGGCCTGGTGCTGCTGTTCGCCGGCGCCGTGTCGGCCATGACGTGGCTCGGGGTCGTCGGCTTCGTCGCGATGCTCGGCACCGCCTACCTGTTCATGAACGCCTGGAAGCGGGGGATCGGCCGCAGCAACGACGAGCCGGCCGGCAGCTCGCGCAAGCCCCCCAAGCCCACCGGAACCTTCGTGGATCGCATGGAAGAGCGTTGGCAGCGTCGCCGGGACGGCGACGAGCGCTAAGACGCCCCACTTCCCTCCACTTTCACCATGACCGCCCCTTCGGGGGCGGTTTTTCTTTGCCCTGACGGCATTTTCGCCTTCCCCCAAACCGTGGAGTGGCGATCCAGAAAACCCTCGAAATGTGCCCATATGGGATCCGAAGTGGGGGATCGTGGGGTATGGTGGAGCGAAATGGAGGAACTGGTCGGCGGCGAGGAGGAGAGAGGTGAACCCGGATGTCGCAAACTTCTTCGGCACCTACACCCCTCGTCTCGACGACAAGGGCCGGCTCTTCCTCCCGGCCAAGTTCCGCCCGCGGCTCGAGCACGGCATCGTCCTCACCCGCGGCCAGGAGAACTGCATCTACGGATGGACGACCGAGGCGTTCAACGCCTTCACCGACCGGGTCCGGGACACGCCGTTCACGAACCAGGCGGCCCGAAACTTCACCCGCATGTTCTTCTCCGGCGCCTCCTCGGAAGTGCCCGACAAGCAGGGCCGGATCTCGGTCCCGCCGGTGCTGCGCGAATGGGCCCACCTCGACCGCGAGTGCACGGTCGTCGGGGCGATGGACCGCATCGAGATCTGGGACTCGGGCCGCTGGACCGAGTTCTCGACTGCACAGGAAGGTCCGTTCGCGGACATGTCAGAGGAAGTGATGCCCGGCATCTTCTGACGGTCGCGTGGCGAGATCTGCGCCCGCGTGGTTCTGACATCACTTCCCCGGTGTCAGACCCAGCGGACGCAGATCTGGCCACACGACATCAGCCGGGCAGAGCGACAAGGAGAGGACGAAGTGGCATGAGGATCGACCAGGGCACGAGGCGCGTACGGCACGAGGTTGCCGACGGCGTACGGCTCATGGCCTTTTCCCTCGGTGCTTCCGTCGCACTGGCCGCGCTCGTCGCGATCCTGCTGGGGTCGCTATGACTGAGGCGAGCCACGTTCCCGTACTCCTCGAGCGCGTTCTCGACCTCCTCGAACCGTCAGTTGCCGTCGACCGGCCAGTGGTCGTCGACGCGACGCTGGGTCTGGGCGGGCACACCGAGGCGATGCTCAACCGTTTCGCCGACCTCCACGTGATCGGCATCGACCGCGACCCCGAGGCGCTCGCACGGGCCAAGACCCGGCTCGCCGCGTTCGGCGACCGGGTGACCTTCGCGCACGCGGTCTACGACGAGATCGCCGAGGTCGTCGCCGAGGCCGGCTTCCGCACCGTCTCCGGCGTCCTGTTCGACCTCGGGGTGTCGTCGATGCAGCTCGACCTCGCCGACCGCGGCTTCGCGTACGCCCAGGACGCGCCCCTCGACATGCGGATGAACCCTGAGGACGAGCTGACCGCGGCCGACATCCTCAACACGTACACGTCGCGGGACCTCGCCAAGGTGCTGCGGGAGTACGGCGAGGAGAAGTTCGCCAAGCGCATCGCCGACGCCGTGGTCGCCGAGCGGGCCCGCGAGCCGTTCACCGACAGCGCCCGGCTGGTCGACCTCATTCGTACGTCCATCCCGGCCGCCGCCCGTCGCACGGGTGGCAACCCGGCCAAGCGGACCTTCCAGGCCCTGCGCATCGAGGTCAACGACGAGCTCGGCGTCTACCGCCGGGCCCTGCCGGCCTCGCTCGAGATCCTGGCGCCGGGTGGGCGGGTCGTCGTGCTGGCCTACCACTCGCTCGAGGACCGCATCACCAAGCGCGCGTTCACCGAGGTCACCACGACCGACGTGCCGCGCGACCTGCCGTTCGTGCCTGAGGGGCACGAGGCGCGCTTCCGCCTGGTCACCCGGGGTGCCGAGATGGCAACCGAGGCCGAGATCGACGAGAACTCCCGCGCGCGGTCCGTTCGCCTGCGCGTCGTCGAGCGGATCGCCGCATGAGCCAACTCGCGTCCGCAGCGGCGTCGTTCCAGAGGATCGCGGCCAACCCCCGTGGGGTGCCGCAGAGCGCCAAGGCGGCCGGTCTTCGCCTGGTCCGGCCCGTGCGCAGCCGGGCCCGCAAGGCGCCGTTCGTCGCGGTGGTGCTCACGGTGCTCTCGGTCGGCCTCGTCGGGCTGATCGTCATGAGCACGGTGCTGCAGGCGCAGTCGTTCGAGTCGCAGAGGCTCGACCGCCAGGCTGCCGAGCTCGAGACCCAGCAGCAGCTGCTGTCCCGTGAGGTCGACCGGCTGCAGAGCCCGGCCAACGTCGCACGGCGCGCCATCGCGTACGGCATGGTGCCCAACACCAACCCCGCGTTCCTGCGGCTGTCGGACGGCAAGGTCCTCGGCAAGCCCGAGGCGGCCAAGCCCGGCAACACCAACATCCGGAGCGTGACGCCATGAGCGTGAGCAAGACCGTGTCCCGCCGGCGCCTGCGCGTGTGCCTGGCGATGATGGTCGGAGTGTTCGGCGTCTTCGGTGCGCGCCTGTTCCAGATCCAGGGGCTCGACGCGAGTGCGTACGCCGCCAAGGCGGTCGAGGCCGGCACCAAGACGAGCACCGTCCCCGCTCCACGCGGCGCGATCCTCGACCGCAACGGTGCGCAGCTGGCGACGAGTGTCGACGGGATGACCCTCACGGCGGACCCGTCGATGACCTCCGCGTACGCCCCGCAGATCGCCCGCATCCTGCGCGAGAAGCTCGGCAGCCGCATCGACTACTTCGACACGATCGACAAGCTGCGCACGCCCAAGTCCAAGTTCGTCTACCTCGCCCGCGACGTCCCGGCCTGGACCGCCAAGAAGGCGCTCACGGCGATCGCCAAGGCCAACATGACCGGGGTGTTCAGCGAGAAGGAGACCCTCCGGACGTACCCCGGCGGCAAGCTCGCGGCCAACCTCCTCGGCTACGTCAACGGGTCGGGCAAGGGTGTCGCCGGCATCGAGCAGGAGTACGACAAGACCCTGACCGGCACCGACGGCACGAGCACGTACGAGGTCGACCCCAACACCGGTGCGCGCATCCCGATGGCCGACAGCACCGTGACCAAGATGGTGCCCGGGCGGGACGTGAAGACGACGATCGACCGGGACCTCCAGTGGTACGCCGACCAGCGGCTCGCCGACGCGGTGCGCGAGTCGAGCTCCGACTGGGGCCTCGCGATCACGATGGACACCAAGACGTGCCAGATCGTCCAGATGTCCCAGGCGCCGACGTTCAACGCGGACGACCGCACGGGGATGACCGACTCCAACACCGTGTCGCGTGGGGTGCAGAACGTCTACGAGCCCGGCAGCGTCATGAAGACCGTCACGATGGCTGCGCTGGCCGACCAGGGCAAGATCGCGTCGGACACGCCGATCGTCGTGCCGTCGGGCATGGACATCGACAACTTCCACATCGGCGACTACTGGGAGCACGGTGTCCTCCACCTGACCGCAGCCGGTGTCATCGCGAAGTCCTCCAACCTGGGCACCATCGTCGCGTCGCAGCAGATGAGCAACTCGGTGATGTACAACTACTTCCGCAAGTTCGGCTTCGGCCAGAAGTCGGGCGTCAACCTGCCCGGTGAGTCCGACGGCATCCTCAAGAACGGCAAGGACTGGACCAAGGCCAACCACGCGACGATCGCGTTCGGCCAGGGCGTGTCCGTGACCGCGCTGCAGATGGTGCGCGCCGTCGGTGCGATCGCCAACGCCGGCAAGATGTGCGAGCCCTCGGTCGTCAGCTCCACCACCGGCGCCGACGGCAAGCAGGCCAAGGTCGCCGCCAAGCCCAGCAAGCGCGTCGTGTCCAAGGACGCCGCAGCGACCGTCACCCGCATGATGGAAGCCGTGACGGCACCTGATGGCACGGCCCCCGCTGCCGCGATCAAGGGCTACCGCGTCGCCGGCAAGACCGGCACGGCATGGCGGGTCGATCCGGCGACGGGTCGCTACATCCGCGGCCAGAACACGGTGTCGTTCATGGGCTTCGCTCCCGCGGACAACCCCCGGTTCCTGACCTACATCGTGCTCGACAAGCCCTACAGCAACGCCGGCGGAGGCTCGACCGCGGCGCCGGTCTTCCACGACATCATGTCGATGGCGCTGGAGCGCTTCGGAGTCGCACCGACGGGTTCGAAGAGCCCGAAGGTTGCCCAGACTTGGTAGACGGCACGCGCTCGTTCCTCGCGCTCGCTTCGTGACTCGCTGGCGCTCGCCACGGGCCGCCTGTCGGGCTTCGCCCGACCTTAATCTCACGTGATCGCTGGGCTGGTTCGGACACGTGGCCGGGACGTGGCCAGCGCGAGTCGGTGATGTTCAGTAGATAGGTTGGGGTTGTGACTGAGGAGATGCGCGTACGGCCGCGGGAGACGCCCCGATGGACACTCACCGAGCTGGCCGCCGAGCTCGACGCCGTCGCCACCTCCGAGGCGATCGTCACGGGCATCTCGCTCAACACCAAGCACCTCGAGCAAGGTGACCTCTACGCCGCCCTGCAGGGCGCCAACTCGCACGGCGCCGCATTCGCCGGGGTCGCGCGCGACCTGGGTGCCAGCGCGGTGCTCACCGACTCCGAAGGGTCGGCGATCGTCGACGGGCTGCCGATGATCGTGGTCGACGATCCCCGCCGCGTGCTGGCCAAGCTCAGCAGCACGTTCTACGAGAACCCCAGCGATGCCTTCACGACGGTCGGCATCACCGGCACGCAGGGCAAGACGACCACGACCTACCTCGCCGAGGCCGCGCTGGGCGATCGTACGTCCGCGGTCGTCGGCACGATCGGCACCCGCATCGGCCGGGTCGCGGCGGCGTCGACACTGACCACTCCCGAGGCGCCGCAGCTGCAGGCCCTGTTCGCGGTCATGCGCGAGGAGCAGGTCGAGCTGTGCGCGATGGAGGTGTCGAGCCACGCACTGGTGCAGGGCCGGGTCGACGGATTCACGTTCGACATCGGCGTCTTCCTCAACCTGGGGCGCGATCATCTCGACTTCCACAAGGACCTCGAGGACTACTTCCTCGCCAAGGCCGCGCTCTTCACTCCCGACCACGCCCGCCACGCCGTCATCAACATCGACGACCCTCACGGCCGGCGGCTGCGCGAGCTGACGCCGCTGCCCGTCACCACGTTCTCGACCGACGGCAACGCTGCCGACTGGCGCGCCGTCAACATCCGGCCGCACCGTCTCGGCACCGACCTCGAGGTCCTCGGACCAGGTGAGATCGCGATCGACCTGTCGGTCCCGCTTCCCGGTGTCTTCAACGTCTCCAACGCGCTGTCGGTCATCGCGGCACTGGCGCAGGCCGGCTACGACCCCAAGGAGCTCGCCGAGGGCATCGCCGCCAGCACCGGGGTGCCGGGACGCATGGAGCGCGTCGAGGTCGGGCAGCCGTTCACCGCGATCGTCGACTACGCCCACAAGCCCGACGCCGTCACGGCCGTATTGACAGCCCTGCGCCCGGTGACCGCCGGCCGGCTGATCATCGTGCTGGGCGCCGGCGGGGACCGCGACCACGGCAAGCGGCCGCTCATGGGAGAGGCGGCGGCCCGGCACGCGGACGTCGTCATCGTGACGGACGACAATCCGCGTACGGAGAAGGCAGGCTCGATCCGTGCGTCGGTGCTCGAGGGTGCCGCCGCTGGGCCCGGCGTCGCCGTCGAGGTTCCGGGACGGCGGGAGGCGATCGCCCACGCGGTCCAGATAGCGCATCTCGGTGACACCGTCGTCATCGCAGGCAAGGGCCACGAGCACGGCCAGGAGATCAACGGCGTCGTCCACCCGTTCGACGACCGCGAGGTCCTGGTGGAGCTGATCGGGGAGCAGCCGTGATCCCCCTGACGCTGGGCCAGATCGCCGAGATCACCGGCGGCCGGGTCCACGGCGACGCCGGGATCGTCGTCGACGCGCCGCCGACCCTCGACTCCCGCGCGGCCGAGCCCGGCGGGCTGTTCGTGGCGATCGCCGGTGAGCACGCGGACGGGCACGAGTTCGCCGCGCAAGCAGTCGGCGTCGGCGCCGCTGCCGTGCTGGGGTCACGGGAGGTGGATGCGCCGGCCGTCATCGTCGACGACGTCGTCGCGGCGCTCGGCAGACTGGCCCGGCACGTCATCGACGAGCTCGAGGACGTCACGGTCGTGGCCATCACGGGCTCGTCCGGCAAGACCAGCGCCAAGGACCTGCTGGCCCAGCTCCTCGAGCCCGACGGCATGACCGTCGCCACCGCCGGCAACTTCAACAACGAGCTCGGCGTCCCGCTGACGGTCCTCCGCGCGGACGAGCTGACCCGCTTCCTCGTCGTCGAGATGGGTGCACGCGCGCTCGGCAACATCACCGAGCTGTGCGAGATCGTGCCGCCGGACGTCGGAGTCGTGCTCAACGTCGGCCACGCCCACATCGGCGAGTTCGGGTCGGCCGAGGTCATCGCGCAGACCAAGGGCGAGCTCGCCGAGGCGGTCACGAGCGACGGTGTCGTCGTGCTCAACGCCGATGACGCACTGGTCGCTCCGATGGCGGCACGAACCGACGCCGCAGTCGTGACGTTCGGCGAGTCCGGCGACGTACGTGTCGGCGACCTCGAGACGGACTCCGCGGGCTGCCCCCGCTTCACGCTGACGTACGACGGCAGGACGGCACAGGCGTACGTACCACTGATCGGCGAGTACCACGCCTGGAACGCCGCAGCCGCCACGGCAGCGGCGATCGTGCTGGGTGTCGACCTCTCGACGGCCATCGCGCGACTCGCCACCGTCGGCACTCGCTCACCGATGCGGATGGAGCGCCACGAACGTCCCGACGGCGTCGTCGTGGTCAACGACGCCTACAACGCCAACCCGGAGTCCATGGCGGCCGCCCTGCGTGCGATCGCCGCGGTCGCCGGCGGGCACGCCGTCGCGGTGCTCGGAGAGATGCTCGAGCTCGGCGCCGGCAGCCACGAGTCGCACGTCGAGGTCGGCAGACTCGCCGCAGAGCTCGGCTTCACCCGGGTCGTCGTGGTGGGAGAGGGAGCTCGCGGCATCGCGGAAGGGGCAGGAGAGATCGCCACCTTCGCCGAGGACGTCGATGTGGCCGTTCGCACACTGTCCGCGAGCCTGTCGGGTCGTGAGGTGGTTCTTGTGAAAGCATCGAGGGGCGGCCGCCTGGAGAGGGTCGCGAACGCCCTTCTGCAGGGCTGACGGCATACTCGTCCGAGCATGCCCACTCGCCCGGGGAAAGGACCAGCCACCCGATGAAGGCCATCCTGATCGCAGGAGCACTGTCCCTCCTGGGGACACTCATCGGCACCCGCTTCGCGATCTCGGTCCTGGTCAAGAAGGGTTACGGCCAGCTCATCCGCGACGACGGTCCCACGTCGCACCACACCAAGCGCGGCACGCCGACGATGGGCGGCCTGGTCGTCATTGCCTCGGTGGTCGTCGCCTACTTCGTCGCCAAGCTCGCGACCCAGACCGAGCCCAGCGCGTCTGCGCTGCTGCTGTTGTTCCTGTTCACAGGCCTCGGTGCGATCGGCTTCCTCGACGACTTCATCAAGGTCTTCAAGCAACGCAACCTCGGCCTCCGCAGCAAGGCGAAGTTCATCGGCCAGGTCGTCGTGGGCCTGATCTTTGCGTGGCTCGCGATCGGCATGGAGGACGACACCGGTCAGACGCCGATCACCCACTTCATCTCGTTCACGCGCGACTTCAACGGTCCCGAGCTGCCGACGGCCCTGCTCGTGATCTGGGTGCTCCTGATGATCGCGGGCACCAGCAACGGCGTGAACCTCACCGATGGTCTCGACGGTCTTGCCACGGGCGCCTCGGTGATGGTGTTCGGCGCGTTCGTCATCATCAACATCTGGCAGAGCAACCAGAACTGCTCGGCGATCACCGCCGGTGCCAAGTGCTACGAGGTGCGTGACCCCCTCGACCTCGCGGTGGTGGCGTCTGCCCTGACGGGTGCCTGTTTCGGCTTCCTGTGGTGGAACGCCTCGCCGGCCAAGATCTTCATGGGTGACACCGGCTCGCTGTCGCTGGGCGGCGCGATGGCCGGCTTCGCCCTCATGACCCGCACCGAGCTGCTGCTGGTCGTCATCGGCGGCCTGTTCGTCGCCATCACCGCGTCGGTGATCCTGCAGGTCGGGTTCTTCAAGCTCAGCGGCGGCAGGCGCATCTTCCGCATGGCGCCCCTCCAGCACCACTTCGAGCTGCTGGGCTGGGCCGAGATCACGATCGTGGTCCGGTTCTGGATCATCAGCGGCCTGTGCGTCGCGGCCGGGCTGGGCATCTTCTACGCCGAGTGGGTCACCGGAGCATGACCGTTGAGACTCTCGGCCGGGAGTCGTCGTGGGAGGGCGTACACGCCGTCGTCGGTGGGCTCGGCGTGAGCGGCTTCGCCGCGGCCGACACCCTGCAGCACCTCGGCGCCAGCGTCATCGCCCTGGACGACGGCGACGACGACGGCCTGCGCGAGAAGGCGACACTCCTGGAGATCCTCGGCGTCGACGTACGCCTCGGTCCCGGCTCGACCGCGAGCCTGCCTGACGGCATCGACCTCGTCGTCACGTCGCCGGGCTGGGGCCCGAGCACGCCATTGCTCCTCGAGGCGGCCGGTCGTGGCGTGCCCGTATGGGGCGAGGTCGAGCTCGCCTGGCGCCTCCGCGGCGAGGGTGCCGCACCGTGGCTCGCGGTGACCGGCACCAACGGCAAGACCACCACGGTGCAGATGCTCGAGGCGATCCTGCGTGCCGAGGGCCTCAACGCGCTGGCGGTCGGCAACGTCGGGACGCCGGTGCTCGAGGCCGTGATGAACCCCGAGCCGTTCGACGTGCTGGCTGTCGAGCTCTCGAGCTATCAGCTGCACTGGAGCTCCTCGATCTCCGCGCAGGCGAGCGCGGTGCTCAACGTCGCCCCCGATCACCTCGACTGGCACGGGGGCCTCGATGCGTACACCGCCGACAAGGGGCGGATCTACCACAACACGCAGCTGGCGTGCGTCTACAACGTGCAGGACCCCGAGACCGAGCGGCTGGTCGAGGAGGCCGACGTCATCGAGGGCTGCCGGGCGATCGGTTTCACGCTCGGCATCCCGGCACCGGGCATGATCGGCCTGGTCGACGACGCGATCGCCGACCGGGCCTTCATCGCCGGGCGACTCTCGAGTGCCGCCGAGCTCGGCACGATCCACGACCTGGCGCCGGTCGAGGGCGAGACGCCGGCTCCCCACAACGTCGCCAACGCGCTCGCCGCCGCGGCGCTCGCGCGGGCCCACGGTGTCACGCCCAGGGCCGTGCGTGACGGCCTGCGATCGTTCAGGCCCGACGCCCACCGCATCGCCGAGGTGGCCCGCACCGACGGGGTCAGGTGGGTCGACGACTCCAAGGCCACCAACACCCACGCGGCGCAGGCGTCGCTGCAGAGCTTCGAGCACGTGGTGTGGGTGGCCGGGGGACTGGCCAAGGGCGCGAGCTTCGACGACCTCGTGATCGCGACCCGGGACCGCCTGCGAGCAGCGGTTCTGATCGGTCGCGACCGTGATCTCATCGCCCAGGCGCTGGCGCGACACGCGCCTGATGTGCCCGTCGTCGAGGTCGACACCGGGGAGACTGATCCCATGGATCGCGTCGTCGAGGTCGCGGCATCGCTCGCCCGTGAGGGCGACACCGTGCTGCTGGCTCCTGGCGCCGCGTCCATGGACCAGTTTCGCAACTACGGCGCGCGGGGCGACAGCTTCGCCGCGGCGGTGCAGCGGTTGCGCGACAAGTCCTGAACCTTCCTTCCCCGAGGCAGAGGACCACGACATGACGCGGAGCAGTGGCACATGACTGCGACTGCTGAGCGCCGATCGCCCGCGATCGTCGAGGCTGCGCGTCGTACGCTCGAGCGCCCGCTCGCCTCCTACCAGCTCGTCCTCGGATCCACGGCACTGCTGCTCGGGCTCGGCCTGATCATGGTGCTGAGCGCCAGCTCGGTCTACGCGCTGCGCAACTACGGCAACTCGTTCGCGATCGTCGAGCGCCAGCTGATCTTCGCCGTGCTTGGCGTCATCGGTGCGGTCATCGCCGCCCGCGTCCCGCTGACCTTCCTGCGCAAGCTGATCCTGCCGTTCCTGCTGAGCACGGTCGCCCTGATCGCCGCGACGTTCGTCATCGGCGTCGACGTCAACGGCAACCGCAACTGGCTCGCGCTGCCGGGCGGCTTCCAGCTGCAGCCCTCGGAGTTCGCCAAGCTTGCGCTCGTCCTCTGGATCGCCGACCTCTATGCGCGCCGGCAGAAGTACCTCAGCACCCCGCGCTACGTCCTGACGCCGATGGTGCCGATCGCCGGTGCCGTCGCGGCCCTCGTCGTCGGACAGCACGACCTCGGCACCGCGCTCGTGCTGTTCGCCCTGATCGGCGGGATGCTCTGGGTGGCAGGCCTCCCTGCCAAGCAGATGAGCGCGGTCGTGGCCGGCATCGTCGTGATCCTCGTGTTCTTCGTCGCCACCGCGCCGCACCGCGTGGCGCGCCTGTTCAACTTCACCGACCCGCAGTCCGACCCGGACAGCGCCGGGTTCCAGGCGATCCACGGCATGATGGCGCTCGCCCGAGGCGGGTTCTGGGGTGTCGGGCTCGGTGGCAGCCGGCAGAAGTGGGGATCCCTGCCCGAGGCGCACACCGACTTCATTCTCGCGGTCATCGGTGAGGAGCTCGGGCTCCTCGGCACCTTCGTCGTGCTGACTCTGCTGCTGGTGCTCGCGTTCGCCGGCATCCGCATCGCGAGCCGCACCAAGGACCCGTTCGTCCGCTACACCGCTGCGGGCATCACGATCTGGATCATGTCCCAGGCCGTCATCAACATCGGCATGGTGCTGGGGCTGCTCCCGGTGATCGGGATCCCGCTCCCACTGATCTCCTACGGTGGGTCGAGCCTGCTGGTGACCCTGGTCGCCATGGGCGTTCTGCTTAACTGTGCCAAGACCGAACCCGGAGCCCGGCGAGCCCTCGCCGCAGGCCGTGCCAGCCGTGCACGGGGCCGCGTCTCAAAGAGGAGCTGAACAGTGCGTGCGTTGCTTGCCGGCGGAGGGACCGCCGGTCATACGTCGCCGCTGCTGGCCACCGCTGCGGTCCTGAGCGAGGCCGGCGTCGACATCACCTGTCTCGGGACCCCACGTGGCCTCGAGGTGACCCTGATCCCGCAGGCGGGCTATCCGCTCGAGCTCGTGCCGCCGGTCCCGCTGCCCCGCAAGCCCGGCAAGGCGATGGTCCAGGTCCCCGGCAAGCTGCGTGCTGCGGTCAAGGCGACCGGCGAGGTCATCGACCGCGTACGCCCTGATGTCATCGTCGGGTTCGGCGGCTACGTGTCGGTCCCGGCCTATCTCATCGCCCGCAGACGGCACATCCCGCTGGTCGTGCACGAGGGCAACGCGATCCCCGGCATCGCCAACAAGATGGGTGCGCGGTTCACCGAGCACGTCGCGACGAGCTTCCCCGACACGGACCTGCCGCACGCCCGCTACATCGGCCTGCCGATCCGCCGCGAGATCTCCAGCCTCGACCGAGCCGCCGTACGTGCTGAGGGTCGGGCCCACTTCGGTCTCGACCTCGAACGCCCGACGCTGCTGGTCACCGGTGGCTCGCAGGGCGCCCGGCGCATCAACCAGACGATCTCGGCGGCAGCCCGCGACCTCGCCGATGCCGGCGTCCAGGTGCTGCACGCCGCGGGACGCCCCGACGAGGTGACGGTCGACCCGCGGCCGGGCGACCCGCCGTACGTCGTGCTGCCGTTCATTGACCGCATGGACCTCGCCTACGCCGCGGCTGACCTGATCGTCTGCCGGGCCGGCGCCAACACCGTGACCGAGGTCGCCGCCGTCGGACTGCCGGCCGCATTCGTGCCACTGCCGATCGGCAACGGCGAGCAGGCCCACAACGCGCACCCCGTCGTGCAGGCCGGGGGTGCGCTGTTGATCGACGACGCCGCGCTGACCCCGGCATGGATCGACAACGTCGTGATCCCGCTGGTCTCGCACCCCGGTCGGCTGGCCGCGATGTCGGCTGCAGCGTCCGGCATCGTGCCGCGCGATGCCGACGAGAAGCTCGCCGCGATGGTCCAGACGGCGGCACAGCCGTGAGGATCCCCGTACCCGACACGATCCCCGCAGCCCAGGATCTTGGTGCGGTCCACTTCATCGGGGTCGGCGGCGCCGGGCTCTCCGCTATCGCCCGCCTGATGGCTCAGCAGGGCATCCGGGTCAGCGGCAGCGACGCCAACGAGTCCGCGGTGGTCGACGCGCTGCGCTCCGAGGGCATCGAGTGCTTCGTCGGTCACGACGCCGCGCACCTCGAGGGGGTCGACACCGTCATCGCCTCGACCGCCGTACGCGAGGACAACCCCGAGATCGTCGAGGCGCAGCGCCGCGGACTCCGCCTGTGGCCGAGGTCTGCCGGCATGCGCTCGCTGATGGAGGGCCGCCGTACAGTCGCCGTCGCCGGCACGCACGGCAAGACGACCACGACGGGCATGCTGACCTGTGCGTTGATCGCCGCCGGCGCGGAGCCGACGTTCGCGATCGGCGCCGAGGTCGCGAGTCTCGGTGCCAACGCGCGACTCGGCCGCAGCGACCTGTTCGTCGCGGAGGCCGACGAGAGCGACGGCGCCTTCCTGCACTACTCGCCCGAGGGTGCGATCGTCACCAACGTCGACGCCGACCACCTCGACAACTACGGCACGGTCGAGGCCTACGCCGCGGCGTTCGACGAGTTCGTCGCATCCGTCGGCGGGTTCCTGGTCCTCAACGCCGACGATCCGGGTGCGCGAGCTCTCGTCGTCCCTGCCCGACAGCGCGGACTCGAGGTCTTGCTGGCCGGGTTTGCCGACGATGCCGACCTGCGCGGCCGCGACCTCGTCGTCGAGGGCTCGTCGTCGACGTTCGCGGCGTCCCTGCACGGTGTCGACCTGGGTCCCGTACGCCTTGCCGTGCCCGGCGCGCACTACGCCCAGGACGCGTTGCTGGCTCTCGGCGCCGGGTTGCTGCTCGGCCAGAACGTCGACCTGCTCGCGGCCGGCCTGACGGCATACACCGGCGCCAGCCGACGCATGCAGCTCCTGGGCACAGCCGGTGGAGTGCGGGTCTACGACTCCTATGCGCACCACCCGACCGAGATCCGCGCCGATCTCGCCGCGGCCCGCTCGATCGCGGCCGGCGACCGGCTCGTGGTCGCCTATCAACCGCACCTCGTGAGCCGCACGCGCCTGTACGGCGCGGAGATGGGGGAGGCGCTGTCGAACGCCGACCGGGTGTTCGTCGCCGACATCTACCTCGCCCGCGAGGACCCCGACCCCGCTGTCACGTCGGCGCTGATCGTCGACGCGATCCGCGGCACCGAGTCGTCGCTTGCCGGGCCGGTTCAAGGACTTGCGGACCTCGTCGTGCCGGAGCTGCGGCCCGGTGACCTGTTCCTGACGCTCGGCGCCGGTGACATCACCACCGTCGGCCCCGCCGTCCTGTCGGCACTGGGCGCATGACGGAGCTGGACGACAGGTTCGCGGAGCGAGCGGCGTACGAACGGCGGCGACGGCTGCGGCGAGTGGTCGTGGCGGTGCTGGCGCTGATCGTCGTCGGCGCGCTGGTGTGGATCGTGATGTTCTCGAGCGTCCTGGCGGTTCGCCGGGTGGCGGTCGACGGCGAGACCACGTTGCGCGAGTCGCAGGTGCGGCAGGTTGCGGACGTCCGCATCGGGCAGCCCTTGGCGCGCGTCGACCTCTCCGCCATCGAGGCGCGGGTCGCGTCGATGGAGCGCATCCAGAGCGTCACCGTCTCGCGGTCGTGGTTCCACGCGGTGCGCATCACGGTGGTCGAGCGGACGCCGGTCGCCTGGCTGACCGACGCCGGGGTGATCCGCGGGCTCGACCGGTACGGGATCGACTTCCGTACGTACGACAAGGCGCCCACGGGACTGCTCAAGGCCGAGGTCACGGCGACGGATCCCCGGCGTCGGCAGCAGACCCTCGAGGCGGTTGCCGCGGTCGTGCAGCTGATCGAGGACGACGACCGCGCGTTGCGCAAGCAGGTGCAGGCGGTCAGCGCCGCGACCAAGGACTCGATCGAGCTCAACCTGACCAAGGGCCGCACGGTCCTGTGGGGGAGCAGGGGCGACGCGAGCCACAAGCTGACCGTGCTGCGCGCCCTCCTGCGGATCGACGCGAAGCGCTACGACGTCAGCGCGCCGGATCAACCCACGACGACGGGCTAGAACCCGGCGTGTCGTCCCGGCGTGCTGGGTCGGCGCGCGTACCGTTTCACATGAGTCACAGGTTGACATAACTATAAACCTCCACCTCAGGGTTAGAGTTCTTCGAATCCCCGGAAGGGACACACGATGGCGGTACAGAACTACCTCGCCGTGATCAAGGTCGTCGGCATCGGCGGTGGCGGCGTCAACGCCGTCAACCGCATGATCGAGGTGGGGCTCAAGGGAGTCGAGTTCATCGCGATCAACACCGACGCCCAGGCACTGCTGATGAGCGACGCGGACGTCAAGCTCGACGTGGGCCGCGACTCGACGCGCGGGCTCGGCGCCGGCGCCAACCCCGAGATCGGCAAGCGCGCTGCAGAAGACCACGCCGAGGAGATCGAGGCAGCCATCAAGGGCGCCGACATGGTCTTCGTCACCGCCGGCGAAGGCGGCGGCACCGGCACGGGCGGCGCCCCGGTCGTGGCCCGCATCGCCCGCTCGCTCGGCGCGCTGACGATCGGTGTCGTCACCCGGCCGTTCAAGTTCGAGGGTCGCAACCGCTCGGGCCAGGCCGATGCCGGCATCCAGGCGCTGCGCGACGAGGTCGACACCCTGATCGTCATCCCCAACGACCGGCTGCTGTCGATCAGCGATCCCAACGTGAGCCTGCTCGACTCGTTCCGCCAGGCCGACCAGGTCCTGCACCAGGGCGTCTCGGGCATCACCGACCTCATCACGACGCCGGGCCTGATCAACCTCGACTTCGCCGACGTCAAGTCGGTCATGTCAGACGCCGGCTCGGCCCTGATGGGCATCGGCTCGGCCCGCGGTGAGCACCGTGCCGCGGTCGCCGCCGAGAGCGCGGTGTCCAGTCCGCTGCTCGAAGCCTCGATCGAAGGCGCGCGTGGCGTGCTGCTGTCGATCGCCGGAGGTTCAGACCTCGGCCTGTTCGAGATCAACGAGGCCGCCGGCCTGGTGGCCGACGCCGTGCACCCCGACGCCAACATCATCTTCGGCGCCGTGATCGACGACGCCCTCGGTGACGAGGTGCGGGTCACGGTCATCGCCGCCGGCTTCGACGGTGGCGAGCCGATGCTGCGCGATGCGACCAAGCCGGCACTGCTCAAGGAGACCAAGCCCGAGCCGGCCGACGTCACGGCACCGCCGACCGCGCAGAGCTTCCTCGACCCCGATCCCTACCTCGACGGACCCAAGGTCCCTGAGGACGGCGCCGGCAACGTGACGGTCCCGCCGGACCCGGTCCCCACCGACTACGGCGACGACCTCGACGTGCCCGACTTCCTTCGCTGAGCTTGTTCCTGCAGCGGGAGACCATCGGGCGGGTCGAGCTGGCCTTCACCGACCGTGAGGGTGGCTTCAGCGACGGCCCCTGGGGGTCACTCAATCTCGGTACGTCGAACGGTGACGCCCCCGAGACGGTCGAGCGCAATCTCGCTGCCCTGGCCGACGAGCTGGGCGTCGACCGTCTGGTGCGGATGACCCAGGTGCACGCTGCGGACGTTGCATGGGCCGGTGACATCGGTGAGGGCGAGATCCCGGTCGCCGACGCGCTCCTGACGGACCAGCCTGGGGTCGGTGTCCTCGTCCGCGTCGCGGACTGCACGCCGGTCGTGCTGGTGGGCCTCGACGAGCCTGTGGCCGCCGGAGTCGTCCACTGCGGTCGCGAGGGGCTCGTCAAGGGCGTCGTGCCGGCTGCCGTCGCGGCGATCCGTGAGCGCGGCACCGAGTCGCTCGAGGCATGGGTCGGCCCACGCGCCTGCGGCCGGTGCTACGAGCTGCCCGAGGCAATGGCCGATGCTGTCGCAGCGGTCGTCCCGCAGGCCCGGTCCACGACGTCGTGGGGCACCCCGGCGATCGACGTCGGCGCGGGTGTCGTGGCGCAGCTGCGCGCGCTCGGCATACCCGTCACGGACCTCGGCGAGCACGAGTGCACGATCGAGGACGAGCGCTTCTTCTCCTACCGTCGTCAGGGGCAGGACTCGGGCCGCTTCGGCGCTGTTGCGATGATCACTCCATGAACCGACTCGACGAGCTGCGCGATGGTCTCTCGGCGACCGAGCAGCGCATCGCCGATGCCTGCCGGGCCGCTGGCCGTGACCGGTCCGACATCACCCTCATCGTGGTCACCAAGACCTATCCCGCCTCCGACGTCGAGCTGCTGGCCGAGCTCGGGGTCCAGGACGTGGGGGAGAACCGCCACCCCGAAGCCGGTGACAAGGCCGACGAGGTCGAGGCGGCTGTCCGCTGGCACTTCCTCGGCGGGCTGCAGACCAACAAGGCCGGCGCCGTCGCGCGCTACGCCGACATGGTCCACAGCGTCGACCGGGTCAAGCTCGCCAACTCGCTGTCCCGAGGCGCCGAGGCGGCCGGGCGTACGCTGCCCTGCCTCATCCAGGTCGATTTCGACGCGACCGACCCCGGGCGCTCGGGTGTCGTGCCCTCGGGCATACCGGAGCTGGCCGCCGCAATCGCCGCGTCCGATCACCTGACCCTCGGCGGTCTCATGACGGTCGCCCCGCTCGGCGAGGACCCGGCACCGCACTTCGACCACCTCGTAGGGCTCGCCGGCGACCTCCGCAAGGATCACCCAGAGGCCACGATCATCTCCGCGGGGATGAGCGGCGACTTCGAGGCCGCCATCTCTGCCGGCGCGACACACCTGCGCATCGGGCGCTCGGTGCTCGGTGAGCGTCCACCTGCGGGGTAATCTCAGTAATGTCATTTCCGATCGCACACACGGAGTTCTCATGGCTGGCGCAATGCGGAAGGTCGGCGAGTATCTCGGCCTCGTGGAACAAGCTGACTTCGACGACGAGTTCGAGGATGACATCGACGACCCCGCACCCGTGAGCCGGCAGCCTGCTGTCGTGCGCCCGGCGCCGGTCGCGAGCATCGACGACCACCGTCGCACCGAGCGTCGCCCGGAGCGTCGGGCGTCCAACGCCTCCGACCTCGCGCGCATCGAGACGGTGACCCCGCGCACCTACAACGACGCCCGCACGGTCGGTGAGCACTACCGCTCCGGCGTGCCGGTCATCATGAACCTGTCGGAGATCGACGACGACGACGCCAAGCGCCTCGTCGACTTCGCCGCCGGGCTCGTGTTCGCCGTCCACGGCTCGATCAACCGTGTCACCGCCAAGGTCTTCCTCCTGTCGCCCGAGAACATCTCGGTGACGGACGAGGACAAGCAGCGCATCGCTGCCGGCGGCTTCTTCAACCAGAGCTGACGCATGGAGCTGGTTGGCGGCATTCTTGACCTGATCCTGCTCCTTGCCATCATCTTGCTGATCGCCCGGTTCGTCCTGGACTGGGTGCAGATGCTGGCGCGGAGCTGGCGACCCCGCGGCCTCGTGTTGGTGTTCTGCGAGGGTCTCTACTCGATCACGGACCCGCCGCTGCGTGCCGTGCGGCGCGTGATCCCGCCTCTGCGGCTCGGCGCCGTGATGCTCGACCTGTCTCCGATGATCCTGCTGATCGCGATCTTCATCCTGCGCGCGGTCGTTCAGGCCGTCTTCTTCAGCTGACTCTGAAAGGTTCCCAAGAGTCCTCTCCGCGACCCGCTGAGTTTGGGACTCCTGTGGAGGAAGTGAACGTCGGCAGAGTACGGTGGAGGCTCAGAGTCCCCAGGACTAACCCCAACCCCGAGGTGTACTCATGCCATTGACGCCAGAGGACGTGCGTAACAAGCGTTTTACGCCTGTCCGTCTTCGCGAAGGCTATGACATGGGCGAAGTGGATCAGTTTCTCGACGAGGTCGAGGCCGAGCTCGAGCGACTCACGGTCGAGAACGAAGAACTTCGCGCCAAGGTAGCCGCCGCATCAACCGGCGAACCGACCGGTCTCATCCCCGCAGTCCAGCCGGCGACCCCGGCCCCCGCTGCGCCGACCCCCGCCGTCCAGGAGCCTGTGCAGCAGTACACGCCTCCGCCGCCGGCGCCCGAGCCGATCCCGCAGGCACCTGTCGCCGCGCCGGAGCCGACCCGCAGCGCGCCGTCGATGGGCGACGCGTCGTCCGCGGCTGCTCGCCTGCTGGAGATCGCGTCCTCCAACGCCGACCAGCTCATGGAAGCGGCCAAGGAAGAGGCTGACCGCATCGTGGGTGAGGCTCGCGCCAAGGCCGAGCGACTCGTCAACGAGGCACGTGGCAAGGCTGACCGACTCGAGACCGACGCCCGCATCCGCGCGCAGAAGCTCGACGACGAGACCAACGAGCGCCGCCAGCAGGCCGTCGCGACCATCGAGCGGGATCGCTACGAGATCCAGCGCGAGGTCGAGCACCTGCGGGCGTACGAGCGTGAGTACCGGGCTCGGCTCAAGAACTACTTCCAGAGCCAGCTCGACCAGCTCGCGGCCAACGAGAGCACCAACAGCTCGCAGCCTGTCCAGGCTCCGGCAGAGGCGGGTCCCCGCCGTCTCCGGTCCCTGCTGGGCGACGACGAGAGCTTCTGAGCTCCAGCTGACACACGAAGGGCCCGTCACCGCGAGGTGACGGGCCCTTCGTCATCTTCCCAACCATAGGCCGAGCGCAGCGAGGCGGGCGCCCACGCGGAGCGTGGCAGCGACGGAGTCGCTGGGCGGGCGGAGCCCGCGCGCCTCAGGCCTTGGCGAGCGAGAACGTGATCCCCAGCTCGTCGTCGGCGAAGCCGGCGGCGGCCCCGTCCTCGCTGATCGACGTCGCCAGCACCTCATCGGCGATCAGCCCTTCGTGCGTCCGCAACGCGTCGGCCATCTGGCCGGTCGCCGACCACGACAGCGTGATGCGGTCGCTGATCTCCAGGCCGGAGGACTTGCGCGCCTCCTGGATGACCCGGATCGCCTCTCGGGCGAAGCCGGCAAGGCGGAGCTCGTCGTCGAGCTCCAGGTCGAGCGCGACGGTCTCGCCCTGGTCGTTGACGACCGACCAGCCTTCACGCGGGCGCTCGGAGATGATGACGTCGTCCGGGCCGACCTCGACGGGAGAGCCGTCGAGCTCGACCGTCGCGGTGCCGGTCGCGGTGAGCGATGCGGCGAGCGCAGCGGCATCGGCAGCGGCGATCGCGGCAGCCACCTGGGGCGTCTGCTTGCCGAATCGCTTGCCGAGGTTGCGGAAGTTGCCCTTGGCCGAGTGGTCGACGAGATCGCCGCCCGCGTCGGCCAGCGACTCCAGCGTGCCGACGTTGAGCTCCTCGCAGACCTGGCCGCGCAGGTCCTCGCCGAGCTGCTGCCACGCGCCGGAGGCCACAAGGGCACGCCGCAACGGCTGGCGCGTACGCACCTTGGCCTCGGCGCGAGCCGCCCGGCCGAGCTCGGTCACGCGGCGCGAGAGGTTGACCCGGGCGCTGAGGCCGTCGACGATGAGCGACTCGTCGGCGACAGGCCAGTCGGCGAGGTGCACCGACTGCGCAGCGCCGGGCGTCACCGGCACGATGACGTCCTGCCAGACCCGCTCGGTGATGAACGGTGTCAGCGGCGCCATGAGGCGCGTCAGCACGTCGAGGGTCTCGTGCAGGGTCGCGAACGCCGCGGTGTCGCCGCGCCAGAAGCGGCGACGCGACCGGCGGACGTACCAGTTGGACATGTCGTCGACGAACGTGGCGATGCGGGCGCCGGCGGTCTGCGTGTCGAACGTCTCGAGCGAGGCGGTGACGTCGCGGGTCAGCGTGTGCAGCTCGGACAGCAGCCACTGGTCGAGCACCTCGCGCTCGGCGACGGGCGGCACCTCGCCCTCGGCCGGCGTCCAGCCCTCCGTCCCGGCGTAGAGGACGTGGAAGGCCGTGGTGTTCCAGTACGTCAGCAGGACCTTGCGGACGATCTCGGACAGCGCCGTGTGGCCGATGCGTCGTGGCGACCACGGAGAGCCGGAGCACGCCATGAACCAGCGCAGCGCGTCGGCGCCGTGCTCGTCCATGAGCGGCATCGGCAGCAGGATGTTGCCGAGGTGCTTGCTCATCTTCTTGCCGTCCTCGGCAAGGATGTGGCCGAGGCACACGACGTTCTCGTACGAGCTCTGGTCGAACACCAGCGTGCCGACCGCCATGAGCGAGTAGAACCAGCCGCGGGTCTGGTCGATGGCCTCGCAGATGTACTGCGCGGGATAGGCCTGCTCGAACTTCTCCTTGGAGCCCTCGACGTGCGGGTAGCCCCACTGCGCGAACGGCATCGAGCCGGAGTCGAACCACGCGTCGATGACGTCGGGCACCCGCCGGTACGTGCCGGACTGGCCCTCGATCTCGAACGTCACCTCGTCGATGTAGGGCCGGTGCGGGTCGAGGTCGGACAGGTCGCGGCCGGTCAGCTCCGACAGCTCACGCAGCGAGTCGACGCACACGAGCTTGCTGGGGTCCTCGTCGTTGCGCCAGATCGGCAGGGGAGTGCCCCAGAAGCGGCTCCGCGACAGCGACCAGTCGATGTTGTTGGTCAGCCAGTCGCCGTAGCGGCCGTTCTTGATGGTCTCGGGGAACCAGTTGGTGCCGGCGTTCTCGGCGAGCAGCTTGTCCTTGACCGCCGTCGTGCGGATGTACCAGGCCGGGAGGGCGTAGTACATCAGCGGTGTGTGGCAGCGCCAGCAGTGCGGGTAGGAGTGCTCGTAGGCCAGCTCGTTGAACATCAGGCCGCGCGCGGCGAGATCGTCGGCCAGCACCCGGTCGGCGGTCTTGAAGAACTGTCCACCGACCAGCGGCACGTCGGCCTCGAAGTGGCCGTCGGGCGTGATCGGGTTGACGACCGGCAGGTCGTACGCCTTGCAGACCGCCATGTCGTCGGCGCCGAAGGCGGGGGACTGGTGCACCAGGCCGGTGCCGTCCTCGGTCGTGACGTAGTCGCCGAGCACCACGAAGTGCGCAGGCGCGGGGAAGGGGACGAGGTCGAACGGCCGCTGGTACGTCCAGCGCTCCATGTCCTTGCCGCTGAACGACTCACCCGTGGGCGTCCAGCCCTCGCCGAGTGCCTTGGCCAGCAGCGGCTCGGCGACGACGAGCGTCTCCTCGCCGTTGGTCGCCGTGACGTAGGTGACCTCGGGGTTGACCGCGACCGCGGTGTTGGAGACGAGGGTCCACGGCGTCGTGGTCCACACCAGCATCGAGGCCCGGCCGGCGAGCGGTCCGGACGTCAACGGGAAGCGTACGTAGACCGACGGGTCGGTGATGGTCTCGTAGCCCTGCGCGAGCTCGTGGTCCGACAGCGTCGTGCCGCAGCGTGGGCAGTAGGGCGCGACCCGGAAGTCCTCGGTCAGCAGGCCCTTGTCGAAGATCGTCGACAGTGCCCACCAGACGCTCTCGACGTACGACGACTCCATCGTGCGATAGGGGTTGGCCAGGTCGACCCAGTAGCCCATGCGGTCCGTCATCTCCTCGAAGAGGTCGACGTTGCGGACCACGGCCTCGCGGCACTTGGCGTTGAACTCGGCGATGCCGTAGCGCTCGATGTCGGGCTTGCCGTTGAAGCCCAGCTCCTTCTCGACCGCGATCTCGACCGGCAGGCCGTGGCAGTCCCAGCCGGCCTTGCGGTCGACGTGATAGCCCTGCATGGTCTTGAACCGCGGGAAGATGTCCTTGAAGACACGCGCCTCGACGTGGTGCGTGCCGGGCGTGCCGTTGGCCGTCGGCGGGCCCTCGTAGAACGTCCAGCGCGGCGCGTCGGCGGGGGTGTCGAGGCTCGCGGCGAAGGTGCCCTGATCGGCCCACAGCTGGAGGATGTCGCGCTCCAGCACCGGAAGATCGACGTGGGCGGGGACGGGGCGATAGGACGCGTGCTGGGTCACACCTTCAATTCTACGGGTGACCAGCGGCGACACTGCGGCGGTGCGAGTTGGCTTTGCCCCACGAGGGGTCTAATCTTCGTGCATGCCAAACACCAAGCTCGCCGTTCGAGCCGACGAGAAGCCCTGGACCGCCGCCGAGACCAAGGCCGTGCGCGCCGAGCTCGAAGCCGACCTCGTGCGCCTGCGCGGGGAGCTTGACCAGTCGGCCCGTGAGCTGCAGGACCTGCTGCGCGACGGCGTCGACGGCGCGGGCAACGACCAGGCCGACGTGGGCTCCAAGGGCCTCGAGCGCGACGCCGAGATGTCCCTTGCCGCCAACCAGCGTGAGCTGCTCCTGCAGACCGAGAAGGCACTCGACCGACTCGAGAAGGGCAGCTACGGCCAGTGCGAGATCTGCGGGGAGCCGATCGGCAAGAATCGTTTGATGGCGTTCCCCCGTGCGACACTGTGCATGACATGCAAGCAGCGCGAGGAGCGTCGCTGAGCCCTGGCGACGACCACGGCCCGACCGCCACACACACATACGTACGACTGTTCTCGGTGATCGCTGCCCTGACGCTCGTCGTGGACCAGGTCACCAAGGCGCTGGCGGTCGAGAAGCTGCAGGGCCGTGAGTCGATCGAGCTCATCCCGCACGTGCTGTCCCTGTCGTTCCTGCGCAACGGCGGAGCGGCGCTCGGCACGGGTGCCGGATTCACCGTCGTGCTGACGGTCGTCGCGATCGCCGTGTCCGTCGCTGTCGTACGCATGGCCACCCGGCTGCGCGATCGCTGGTGGGCCGTCGGGCTCGGCCTGCTGCTCGCCGGTGCGGTCGGCAACCTGTGCGACCGGCTCTTCCGCGAGCCGGCTCCGCTCAAGGGGCATGTCGTCGACTTCATCGACTACGGGGTGTTCGTCGGCAACGTCGCCGACATCGCTCTGACGGTGGCGGCTGTCGTCATCGTCTGGCGCACGTGGCGTGGCGTCGGCCTCGACGGGACCCGGCAGGTGAAGTCATGACCGCCGAAGGTCTCGAGCACAAGGTCATCCAGGTCCCCGAGGGCCTCGCCGGCGAGCGCGTCGACAGCGCACTCGCCAGGCTGCTGGGCCTGTCGCGCACACGAGCCAGCGAGCTCGTGGCTGACGGTCACGTCACGCTGGACGGTGCTGCGCCGGCCAAGTCCGACCGGGTGACGCCCGGCTCGATCCTCGAGGCGTCGATCCCGGCCCCGCGCCAGATCGCGGTCGTGGCGGCCGAGGTCGAGGGCATGCGCCTGGTGTTCCAGGACGACGACTTCGTCGTGGTCGACAAGCCCGTCGGTGTCGCCGCGCACCCCAGCGTCGGCTGGTACGGGCCCACAGTGCTCGACCACCTCGCCGGCGCCGGCATACGCATCTCGACCTCGGGCGCGCCCGAGCGACGCGGCATCGTGCACCGCCTCGACGTCGGCACGAGCGGGCTGATGGCCGTTGCCAAGTCCGAGCACGCCTACACCGTGCTCAAGCAGGCGTTCCGCGACCGTACGGTCGACAAGACTTACCACGCGCTCGTGCAGGGCCACCCCGATCCGCACATGGGCACGATCGACGCGCCGATCGCCCGGCACCCCAAGCACGACTTCAAGTTCACGGTCAAGGACGGCGGCCGCGAGAGCGTCACGCACTACGACACGCTCGAGGCGCACCGCTACGCCAGCCTGCTGACGATCAAGCTCGAGACCGGCCGCACGCATCAGATCCGGGTCCACATGAGCGCGCTGCACCACCCGTGCGTCGGCGACCTGATGTACGGCGCCGACCCGACCCTTGCCAAGAAGGTCGGCCTCGACCGCCAGTGGCTGCACGCCAAGAAGCTCGGCTTCATCCACCCGCGCACGGGGGACTACGTCGAGTTCGACTCGGACTACCCGGACGACCTCAACGAGGCGCTGGCAGTCGTACGCGACCTCGACTGAACCAGACGCACGACGGCCCGGCTCGATCCACGAGCCGGGCCGTCGTCATGCGTGGCGGAACCTGCAGGGTCAGCCGACGTGGACGCCCTCAGGGCCGTCGGTCGCCAGCTCCGTGTGCTTGACGTCGAGGAACACCCAGATGATCGCCGAGGCGGCCAGCATGAGTCCCGTCGCGACCAGGAAGGCGTGCGTCGCACCGTCGTGGAAGGAGACGAAGAACAGGGCGCGCTCGACGAGGCCCGGATCGGTCGCGGCCTTCGAGATGGGCCCCGAGGCCTGGTCGAGCGAGTTGCCGGAGAAGTGCAGCGCGACGGTGCTGAGCACGGCGAGCCCGAGCGCGCCGCCCACCTGCTGCATCGTGTTGAGCACGCCGGAGCCGATGCCTGAGTCCTCGGCCTGCACGTGGTGCACGGCGGTCAGCGTGAGGGGCACGAACACCATGCCCATGCCGATCGCCATCACGAGCACGTACGGGAAGATGTGGCCCCAGTATGAGACATCGGCCGAACCACGCGCGGCGGACGCGAGCGCTCCGGCCGGTGAGTCGTCGATCGGGATCCGCGAGAACATGAACAGGCTCACCGCGGCCAGCAACGTGCCGACTCCGGCGAGGAATCGCGGAGCCACCCGGCTGACGAGGTTCGAGACCAGGCCCGCGCCGATCACGATGCCGAACGAGAACGGCAGGAAGGCGAAGCCCGCCTTGAGCGACGAGTAGCCCATGACCTGCTGGATGAACAGGCTCAGGTAGAAGAACATGGCGAACATCGCCGCCGGCGCGATCATCATCGCGACGAAGCTGGTCGCCCGCGTGCGGTTGGCGAAGATGCGCGTCGGCAGCAGCGGGTGCTCGACCCGCGACTCGATGAACACGAAGCTGACCAGCAGGATGATGCCGACGGCGAGGGACGCGATGGTCTGGACGTGGTCCCAGCCGTACGCCTGCTCGCCGGCACGCGACAGTCCGAAGACGATCCCGAGCAGGCCAAGGGTTCCGGTGACGGCGCCCGGGATGTCGAGCCAGCCGGTGTGCTTCTCGGACTCCCGGAGGACGCGCGGAGCGGCAAGCGCGGCCAGCAGGCCGATCGGGACGTTGATGAGGAACGTGAGGCGCCAGCCGTCAACGCCCAACGGCTGATCGAGGCCGGTCAGCCAGCCACCGAGGATCAGCCCGATGGCCGCACCGATGCCGGACATCGTCGCGTACGCCGCCATCGCGCGGTTGCGCTGCGGACCCGCCGGGAAGGTCGTGGTGATCAGCGCGAGGGCAGCGGGGGCAGCCATGGCCGCGCCGACGCCCTGCAGAGCGCGCGAGCCGAGCAGCAGGCCCTCGTTCTGGGCGAGCCCGCCCAAAAGGGAGGCGACCGCGAAGAGCGTCAGGCCGCTCATGAAGAGCAGGCGGCGGCCGTAGAGATCACCGAGGCGTCCGCCGAGGAGGAGCAGGCCGCCGAACGCCAGTGCGTAACCCGTGACGATCCAGGTCAGGTTGGCCTGCGAGATGTCCAGGTCGGCCCCGATGTAGGGCAGGGCGATGTTGGCGATCGTGCCGTCGAGCACGACCATGAGCTGAGCCATGAGGATCAGCACCAGGGCGAGCCCGGCGTGAGGGGGAGCGGCGACTTCTGGAGAGCTCGGCTCCGCAGGATCGAGCGATTCGACGTCGGTCATGGGATTCCTTCGGTGTGGGTGGTGGTGGCGAACGCGCTCAGCCGCTGGTGACGGCCGGCATGATGACCTGGTCGATGACCCTGGTGATCAGGTCCTCGGTGGGTGTCTCACCGAGGAAGAACAGGCGGTGCAGGACGATGCCGGGCAGGCACGGGCTGACCAGCGCGAGGTCGACGTCGGCGGCGATCTCGCCGCGTGCCTTGGCTCGCTCGAAGATCGCATCGTTCACGGCGATCTTGGGGGCCACGACATCGCGGCGGTAGACCTCCGCGAACTCCGGATCTCGGCTGACGGCGGTGATGAGGCTCCCGACCAGTGCCATCTGCTGACGGTCGGTCACCCCGCCCATCCCGCAGTAGGTGGCGATCAGGTCCCCGCGCAAGGTGCCCGTGTCGGCGGTGACGGGCTCGCCCATGTGGGAGATCAGGGCGTCGATGACCAGCTGGGCCTTGCCGTTCCAGCGGCGATAGAGCGTCGCCTTGGAGGCCTTCGCCTCGGCGGCGACCGCGTCAAGCGTCAGGCGGTCGTACCCGACCTCGGCCAGCACGTGGAGGGTGGCGTCGAAGATCTCCTGCTCGCGCCCACCCTCGACACGCGGGCGCGTCATGGTGCCGGCGGACTCCTGCCGGGCTGCTGGGGACACGGGCTCTCCTGAACGGATGAAACGGTACGGTTTCGTTTCAAGAACGTACGGCAGGTCCCTCCTCAGGCGCAAGTTCCGGCACCGTGCCACGTGTCACCATGCCGGTGCCTGCCCGGGCGGGCAGGGGAGTCGTGGACAATGACTCCATGAGCATCGTGCGCCAGTCCGAGAAGCTGAGGGATGTCCTCTACGACATCCGTGGACCCGTCGCGTCACGAGCCGCCGCCCTGGAGGCCGAGGGCCACCGGATCATGAAGCTCAACATCGGCAACCCGCAGCCGTTCGGCTTCGACGCCCCGGCGGAGATCCTGCAGGACGTCATCGCGGCGCTGCCGAGCTCGGCCGGCTACTCCGACTCACGCGGCATCCAGTCGGCACGGCGTGCCGTCGTGCACCACTACCAGCTGCAAGAGGGCTTTCCGACGATCGACATCGACGACGTCTGGATCGGCAACGGCGTCTCCGAGCTGATCCAGATGGCACTGCAGGCGCTGCTCGACAACGGCGACGAGGTGCTCGTGCCGGTGCCGGACTACCCGCTGTGGACCGCGGTGACCAACCTCGCCGGCGGCGTGCCGGTGCACTACCGCTGCGACGAAGACAACGACTGGAACCCCGACCTCGCGGACCTCGAGTCCAAGATCACCGACCGCACCAGGGTCATCGTCGTGATCAACCCCAACAACCCCACCGGCGCGGTCTACTCGCGCGAGACCCTCGACGCGATCGCCGACCTCGCCCGCAAGCACGACCTGGTCCTGATGGCCGACGAGATCTACGACAAGATCCTCTACGACGACGCGGTCCACATCCCGCTGGCGAGTGTCGCACCGGACGTCCTGACGCTGACGTTCAACGGGCTCTCCAAGGCGTACCGGGTGTGCGGCTACCGGGCCGGCTGGCTTGTCGTCACGGGTCCTCTGGAGCGGGCCGGCGACTACCTCGAGGGCATCACGCTGCTCGCCTCGATGCGACTGTGCCCCAACGTGCCTGCGCAGAACGCGATCCAGGTCGCGCTCGGCGGCTACCAGTCGATCAAGGAGCTCATCCTGCCCGGTGGGCGGCTGCTGGAGCAGCGTGACACGGCGGTCAACGAGCTGCGCAAGATCCCCGGGGTCAGCGTCGTCACGCCCAAGGGGGCGTTGTACGCCTTCCCGAAGCTCGACCCCGAGGTCCACCCGATCAAGGACGACCAGCAGCTCGTGCTCGACCTGTTGCTGCAGGAGAAGATCCTCCTGACCCAGGGAACCGGCTTCAACTGGCCGGACCCCGACCACCTGCGTATCGTGACGTTGCCGTGGGCCCGCGACCTCTCGGACGCGATCCAGCGGCTCGGCAACTTCCTCAGCAGCTACCGACAGGGCTGAGCCGGGCCCGCAGGTTCCCCACGGCGTCACTACGCTGGCGGCTCGACGATCGGGGGATCTATGGAGAACGTGGACCGGCGCACCTTGTTGCTGGGCTCGGCAGGGCTGCTGCTCGCAGGCTGCAGCGGTGGTGGGGATCTCGAGAAGCCGAAGCCGTCGTCCAAGGGTCCCAACATCGTCAGGCCCAGGACCGGCAACGTCGTCACCGAGGCCGACCTCAAGGAGCTCACCGGCCGGCTCAACGCGGCGGTCAGGTCCGGCGACATCAAGCAGTTGATGCAGGTTGTCGACAGCGAGGACTTCGCTCGCGGCGATTTCGAGAAGCGCTGGCGCCGCCGCCTCGACAACTTCAACCGCCTCGGGTTCGTCGAGGGCGAGTGGTACATCGGCCTGCCGGGCGGGCGTACGCGCAACTCAGCCGGCGGCCTCGTCGAGTACAGCGGCGACCTGGTCTTCGCCCACACCATCAAGGGGTGCGACGGGCAGCAGGTCGTGGAGAGCATGCGTGCCGACTACCGCAAGAAGTCGACCAAGGCGCCGCTGGAGCTGACCCATGTGGGTGAGGTGGATGCGTTCTTCGACCCCTCGATCTGGGACGTCGCCGAGATCGACGCGATCGAGACCAAGCACGCCAACATCGTGTTCCGCATCAAGGACGCCAAGCGCGCCAAGGCGTACGCCTCGCGCATCGAGGCCGGGGCCAAGCGGGCGCTCCAGGTCATGCCCAACCCCAAGGGTGTCGACAAGATCTTCTACGCCCTGACGTGGCCGGCGGTCGACGGCAAGCTGTGGGGCGGGGTCGCCGTCGGCGATGCCGACGCGCACGCCTACTACCACCCGTTCCTCGATCCCAAGGAACTCGCGCGCGGTCAGAAGGAGGTCGCCGGCAACAAGGGCCTGCCGCTGGCCACGGGACGCGTGGGACTTCACCAGGGATCGTTCAGCCGGCCGGACTTCGAGGACGTCGCGTGCCACGAGGCCGTCCACGTCCTCGCAGAGCAGTGGCGTGGCGGAGGTGGCGCCCCGATCTGGGCGATCGAGGGCCTGGCGACCTGGGGCGAGAGTCCCTCGGGCCTCATGGCGCGTGAGGGCGCGCGGATCAAGGCGGCGTTCCGAAGCTTCGAGTCCGTCGCGCTCAAGGGCTACGACGAGTTCCACAAGACCTCGCGGGAGTACGACTACTACATGTGCGCCGGCGCCGTCTACGAGTACCTCGACCAGGAGAAGGGCCGCGACGCCGTGTTCGAGACCGCCGACGCGTTCTACGGGGGCGAGACCCGCAAGGCGGGAGCCAAGAAGCTCGGCCGCAGCGAGAAGGACCTGCTGGCCGCGACCCGGAAGTGGCTCGGCGCATGAGGCGGCTCGCCGTCGTCGCCGTCGCCGTCGCGCTCGCGCTGACCGGGTGCACCGGCGGGGGAGATGACAAGAAGGCCGAGGACCAGCCGTCCCTGCCGCTGCCGGCGAAGGCCCCGTCTGCGCGCGGCCCGGCGATCGGTCCCGCGCTGGAACCCAAGGTGCTGCTTGCCGCTTCGGACGACCTCGAGGAGCTGACCGGATCGCTCGACACCGCCCAGGTCGAGCGCAGGTCCGGCGCGTTCATCAGCGGCCGCAAGGTCGTCGGCTACTCGGTCGACGACATCTCCGGCTACGACCTCACGTCGGGTGACAAGCTGTGGACGGCGACGCTCGACCTCGGGGGCGGCACGGTGTGCTTCGTCTCCGAGCCCGATCGGGCGGTCAAGACGTTCACGGTCGCGTACGGGGAGGGCAGCTACTGTCCCAAGCTCGCGACGATCCGGGTCTCCGACGGCAAGGTCACGAAGAAGTCCGACAAGCTCAACGAGCTCGTCCAGTACGAGGGTGACAGCGCCGGGGGCACGATCAACCACCTCTTCACGGTCAAGGGCCGCGACTACCTGGTCGACATGCACGGCGTCGTCTGGAAGATGGCCGAGGGCGAGCCGCAGCCAGTCACCCGGCTCGAGGCCGACTCCTACTACGAGCTGTCGCCGACCCCCAAGGGCGACGTGCTCGTCGGCTCCCGGGCCAGCGATCGCAGCCGCTGCCGGGTCGATGGCTATGCGCTCCCGTCGTTCAAGCCGCTCTGGACGCAGGACGCCAAGGCGCTGTTCCCGGAGACGAGTGGCGACTGTGGGGTCTCGGTGATCCCGGGCAGCTCGGCATGGCTGGAGCAGGAGACCTCCGACAAGGTGCTGATGGCCCAGGTCGATCCGGCCAACGGCGAGGTGCTCGGCCGGACCGATGCCGCGAGAAATTCTGGTGGAAAGGCGGCCAAGGGGGAGTTCGACCTCGCCAGCGCGGCCAACCAGAGCGACCAGGCGCTCGGCATGCCCGGCGGCGACACGATCTTCGCGCAGGTCAACGGCCTGACGCGCTACTCGCTCAAGACCGGGAAGGTCGCGTGGGACCTCGACCTGAGGCAGATCCAGCTGGACTCCGACGAGGAGTTCCCGCTGACCACGGTGCTTCCTCAAGGCGTCACGGCCGACGGCTACCTCGTCGCCTCGGTCAGCAACGACACGTCGGTCGAGATCGTCGCGGTCGACGTCAAGACGGGCAGGCTGGTGGCGCGGTGGCCCGTGCCGAAGGAGTATCGCAACGGCTTCCAGGTCAACCCCGGAATGACGCTGTTCGACGGGGGCATCGTGCTGACCCGCAACTTCGAGGCGTGGGACTTCACCTTCGCCGACTACAAGGACCTGAAGCCACCCAAGGGCGACCGCTTCGACATCGGTGTCTTCACCTTCCCCAAGCCGGACAACTCGGGCTCGGCGGCGGTGCCCACCGTCGGTCCGGTCGACACCCAGGCGAAGGCCCTCGGAGGCGTCAAGACGCCCGAGACGGCGAAGGAGGACCGCCGTGCGGGAGCGTTCAGCACCGGTTCGCTTCTCGTCGCGTACGCCGGCAACACCTTGACCGGCTTCGACACCGCATCCGGCGACCAGAAGTGGACGCTCGCAGCCGACGACGACACCGCGGCGCGCATCTGCGCCGCCCCCGAGCCTGACAAGGCGGTCAAGACCTTCACGGTCGCCTATCGCGGCGGCGCCAAGGGTGCTTCATGCGACACACTGCTGCGCGTACGCGCCTCCGACGGCGAGGTGCTGAGCCGGATCACGGTGCCGGCCAAGGCTCGCTCGGTGTCGCGCATCGTGGTTCACGAGGCGGTCGTCTATGTCATCACCGGTGACGCCAGGGTCAGCCGCATCAAGGACGGCGCACTCGTCGAGCACGCCAGGCTGGCGCACCCCGTGTGGTCGCTGGAGCGGACACCCGAGGACCCGTCGCTCCTCATCAGCACCTCGTCCCTCAGGGACGGCCGCGACTGGGCGATCGACGCCTATCGGCTGCCGTCGTTCGACCCGGTCTGGTCGACCACCGGCAAGAAGGCGTTCGGCAAGGTCGACAGGAGGAACTGGATCGACTCGTGGCACGGCAACGGGCTGTGGCTCTCCACGAGCTTCGGCGACACCTCGGCGTACGAGGCGAAGGTCCAGCACGCACTCGTGCAGCTCGACCCCGAGACCGGGCGGGTCGCTGCCCGCACAGGCCCGGTCAAACGGGACTTCCGGACCGACGACCTGCGGCGGTTCTCGCTGACCGGCGGCATCGCCAGCGCGTACGCGACGGTCGGCTTCGACGACGGTGACGTCGTCGTGCCGCAGGAGTCCGGGATCATGCGCTACTCGCTGGCGGACAAGAAGGTCCGCTGGGCCGTCGACACCTCGTCGATCATGGACTCGATGGAGCGTGACCGCGGTGCCTCGTCCGTGGACCAGCGCTACGACTTGACCGACGGAGGCAAGACGATCCTGGTCACGCTGAGCAACGGCATCTCGGTCGAGGTGATGACGGTGAAGGCAGCGAGCGGCACGATCTCCGGCCGTTGGAACATCCCGGTGAAGTCGCGCAACGGCCTCCAGGCATCTCCCGATGCCGTCCCGTTCAAGGGCGGTGTCGCGCTGGTGCACAGCGACTACTCCTGGGACTACGTGTTCCGCCAGTCCGGGCGCAAGGTGCCACCGCAGCAGCGCTACGACGTCGGCCTGTTCGGGCTGGCGAAGCCCAAGGGCTGAGCCGGCCGAGGATCAGTCGGCGGCGCGGAGAGCCTGACGTACGTCTGCTGCACCGTGGTCGTCGGCATCGCGCAGCCGGTCGGCGGCAAGGTCGCCGGCCCGGCGTGCCGCGTTGAGCATGTGCCGCACCTGGTCGAAGTGGTCGGTCCAGTCACGCTTGAAGCCGTCGTTGCTGCCGACCCGCTCGTCGTCCGGCAGCATCCGGCCGGCCCGGATCGCGAGCCGGATGTCCTCGAGCCGGTGCTCGGCCTGGTCGAGCGTACGGGCGCCTTCGTGGATCGCGTCGCCGACCGCCCGCACCGCCGCCGGCCCGGAGATCGTGTGCTGGGCTGAGCTGTCGTCGTGGCTCTCCGCCTCCTCGAAGGCCGCGTTGGTGTGCCGCGGGAGCTTCTCGTCGACCTGGTTGTCGGCCGTCTTGGCCTTCTGGACCAGCTCGGCGTACTCGTCGACCAGCCCGCGGACCGTGTGCCGGTACGCCGTGATGGCCTGCTCGACGGCGCTGCCGTCCTCGAGCAGCATCGCCTGGGCGTGCGCGCCGCCGGACCCGTCGGCGAACGTGACGCCGGCCTGCCGCTTGAACTGGGTCAGGTGGGCACCCGCCGCGTCGGAGTCGATGTGGTGGATGAGCGCCTCGACGTTGGCCGGCGCGTTCTTGTGGCCGTGCAAGGCGTCGCGGAACGCGTCGCGGGCCTGCCGCCACCTGCGGCTGAGGTCGTCGACGCCGTCCTGAGAGTGCGTCAGCACGTCGGCGGCGTGGTCGATCGCGTCGGCCAGTGCCTCGAGCTGCTGCGAGTCGGCGTCGAGCGTACGTCCGGTGCGTTGTGCCGCGTGGGAGAGCGCGAGGACGATGCGTCCGCGCTCGCCGTCCGGGGGATTGGCCTGCTTGAGCTGGTCGCTGGCCTGGTCGACCTGGCGGCAGAGGCCGCGGAGTCCCTGCACCGCGCTGCGGAGCTGGGCGGGCTGACCCGGGATGCGGATCGTGTCGGGTCCGATCGGTCCGGCCACGAACTCGGCGTGCAGCGTCATGATTCCCCCTGAAGTCCGACGAGTGCTGCCCGATTATGACTGACCGCAGCGGGTCTTCGCCAGTCGCGCGCCGGTCAGTGCCCGGACTTCTTGCGCGCGGCGTAGGCCGCCGCCTCGTCTCCGCGGAACCTTGCGATGGCGCCGACCAGCTCGGCCGGCAGGGGCTCGTCGAGCGGGAACTGGATCGCCGACTTGCTGGTCCGGTACGCCGCGAGCTCCTCGGTGAAGTGCGCGAACGTGGCCGCGGTCGGGAAGAACGAGAGCGACGTGTGGTGGGTGAAGCCGGCGAACTGGATCACGACGACGCCGTCCTGCTTGTAGGCCGGGATGTTGTAGCTGATCGTCTCCTCGGCGTTCGGCAGAGCGGTGCGGATGATCTCCCGCATCTCGGTCAGCCGTGGCTCGACGTCGTACGTCGCCGCCTCGAGGTACTCGCCGACCGTGGTGAACTTCTGCTTCTCGTCAGTCACCACTCAGGTGTAGTCGACTTTGCTCGCAAAGGACAATTTCCAGCGGGGCGACGGGTCGACACGGCTGATGTTGGTCCAGAGCGTCAGGCCCCTCGACTAGGCTGAAGCCCTTCCCCCACGATCGCGCCGAGGAGGCCATTTTTCGATGTCGAGCGACTCGCCATTCGTGCACCTGCACGTGCACACGGAGTACTCGATGCTCGACGGCCACGCCCTCCTCGACCCGCTGTTCGAACGCACGGCGGAGCTCCAGATGCCGGCCATCGCGATGACCGATCACGGCAACCTGCACGGCGCCTACGACTTCTGGGCCAAGGGCAAGGCGCACGGCGTCAAGCCGATCATCGGCATGGAGGCCTACCTCACGCCCGACATCCCGCGCACCGAGAAGAAGGCCGTGCAGTGGAACAAGGGCGGCGACGACGACGTGTCGGGTCGCGGTGCCTACACCCACATGACGCTGCTGTCCGAGACGACCGAGGGCATGCACAACCTGTTCCGCATCGGCTCCTACGCGAGCCTCGAGGGGCAGTACCGCAAGCCGCGTGCCGACCGTGACCTGCTGCAGCGCTACGGCAAGGGGATCATCGCGACGACGGGCTGCCCCTCCGGCGAGATCCAGACCTGGCTGCGCATCGGCAACTACGCCAAGGCCCGCGCCTCGGCCGCCGAGTTCCAGGACATCTTCGGCAAGGAGAACTTCTTCCTCGAGCTGATGGAGCACGGGCTCGAGATCGAGGCCCGCGTCCGCGAGGGCCTGCTCAAGCTCAAGGCCGACCTCAACCTGCCGGTCATCGCGACCAACGACTCGCACTACGTCGCACCCGAGGACGCCGAGGCGCACGACGCGCTGCTGTGCATCGGCACCGGCACGACCCTCGGCGACCCCAAGCGGTTCCGGCTCGACGGCGGCGGCTACTACATCAAGTCGGCCAAGGAGATGCGTGACCTCTGGGAGGACCGCTTCGACCTCAAGGAGGCGTGTGACAACACGCTGCTGATCGCCGAGCGGTGCAACGTCGAGTTCACCGAGTCCAACGGCGGCTACATGGCACGGGCCGACATCCCCGCCGGCGAGACCGAGGAGTCGTGGTTCGTCAAGGAGGTATGGCGGGGCGTCGAGTCCCGCTATCCCGGCGACAAGCTCACCGACGAGGTCCGCGCGCGCACCGAGATGGAGCTCGACGTCGTACGCGACAAGGGCTACTGCGGCTACTACCTCGTGGTCGCCGACTTCATCAACTGGGCCAAGGACAACGGCATCCGGGTCGGCCCCGGGCGTGGATCAGGCGCCGGCTCGATCGCCGCCTACGCGTTGCGGATCACCGACCTCTGCCCCCTGACCCACGGCCTGATCTTCGAGCGCTTCCTCAACCCCGAGCGCCCGTCGATGCCCGACTTCGACATCGACTTCGACGAGCGTCGTCGCGGCGAGGTCATCCGCTACGTCAGCAACAAGTACGGCGAGGAGCGCGTCGCGATGATCGCGACGTTCGGCCGGCTCAAGTCCAAGGCCGCGATCAAGGACGCCGCCCGCGTCATGGACTACCCGTTCACGCACGGCGAGCGCATCACCAAGGCGCTGCCGCCCGACATCATGGGCAAGGGCGTCACGCTCAAGGGCCTGTTCGACAAGAACGACAAGCGCTACGGCGACGGCGCCGACTTCCGCCGGTTGCACGACGAGGACGCCGACGTCCGCAAGATCTACCAGACCGCACTGGGGCTCGAGGGCCAGGTGCGGCAGTGGGGCGTCCACGCGGCCGGCGTCATCATGTCGAGCGACCCGTTGATCGACATCGTCCCGATCATGAAGCGCGAGCAGGACGGCGCGATCATCACGCAGTTCGACTACCCGATGTGCGAGGCGCTCGGGCTCGTCAAGATGGACTTCCTGGGTCTGCGCAACCTCACGGTGCTCGACGACGCGCTCGAGAACATCAAGCGCAACCGCGATGTCGACCTGGTCCTCGAGGAGCTGACGTTCGACGACCCGGCGACGTACGACCTGCTGGCGCGCGGCGACACGCTGGGCGTGTTCCAGCTCGACGGCGGCCCCATGCGCGCGCTGCTGCGCAGCATGAAGCCCGACAAGTTCGAGGACATCTCGGCCGTCGGCGCGCTCTACCGGCCCGGGCCGATGGGTGCTGACTCGCACAACAAGTACGCCCGCCGCAAGAACGGTCGCGAGCCGATCGACCCGATCCACCCCGAGCTCGAGGAGCCGCTCGCCAAGGTGCTCGGCGAGACGTACGGCCTGATCGTCTACCAAGAGCAGGTCATGGAGATCGCCCAGGTCCTGGCGGGGTTCTCCCTCGGACAGGCCGACAACCTGCGGCGCGCGATGGGCAAGAAGAAGAAGTCCGAGCTCGACAAGCAGTACGCCGGATTCCAGGGCGGCATGCTCGAGCGCGGCTACTCCCAGAAGGCGATCACGACGCTGTGGGACATCCTGCTGCCGTTCTCCGACTACGCCTTCAACAAGGCGCACTCCGCGGCATACGGCGTCATCTCCTACTGGACGGCCTACCTCAAGGCCAACTACCCGGCCGAGTACATGGCGGCGCTGCTGACCAGCACGCGCGGCGACAAGGACAAGTCGGCGATCTACCTCAACGAGTGCCGCCGCATGGGCATCAAGGTGCTGCCGCCCGACGTCAACGAGTCGGTCTCCAACTTCGCGTCCGTGGGTGCCGACATCCGCTTCGGACTCGGTGCGATCCGCAACATCGGTGAGAACGTCGTCGCGGGCATCGTGGAGGGGCGCACGTCGAGTGGCGCCTACAAGGATTTCAACGACTTCCTCGACAAGGTGCCGACGCTGGTGTGCAACAAGCGCGTCCTCGACTCGTTGATCAAGGCCGGCGCATTCGACTCGCTCGGGCACCGCAGAAGGGCCCTGACGACGGTGGCCGAGGAGGGCGTCGACCTCTACATCGACCTCAAGCGGCAGGCCGCGATCGGGCAGGACTCGCTGTTCGGCGGCATCGACGACGCGTTCACGGGCGGCACGATCGAGGTGCCGGACACCATGCCGGAGTGGGAGAAGACCCAGCTGCTGGCGTTCGAGCGCGACATGCTCGGCCTCTACGTCTCCGACCACCCGCTGCAGGGCCTCGAGCACGTGCTCCGCGCCAGCAGCGACTGCACGGTCGGTGAGCTGCTGACCAACGCCGAGCTGCCCGACGGCAGCACCGTGCGCATCTGCGGGCTCATCACCGGCGTGCAGCGTCGCATGAGCAAGAAGGGCGACTCCTGGGCGTCCGTCACGATCGAGGACCTCGAGGGTGGCATCGAGGTCATGGTGTTCCCCGGGGCCTACCAGCTGGCGATGCCGGTCCTGATCCCCGACACGATCGTCGTCGTCAAGGGCCGCGTCCGGCGCAAGGACGAGGGCGTCGAGCTCAACGCGCTCGAGGTGACGTTGCCGGCGATGAACACCGGCGGGCCCGAGCGGCCGCTCGTCGTCAGTCTGCCGGTGGCACGCTGCACGACCGACACGATCGGCACCTTCAAGCAGGTGCTCGCGGCGCATCCGGGCGTCTCCGAGGTGCACCTGCGCCTGATCGGCAACGGCTCGACCAAGGTCATGCGACTCGACGACAGCCTGCGTGTGGCACAGTCGTCCTCGTTGATCGCCGACCTGAAAGAGCTGCTGGGCCCGCATTGCCTCTCCTGAGAAAGCTGATCCTGACTGCCGCCGCGATGCTCCTTCTGGGTGTCGCGGCAGGTTTCGTGTGGGAACGCCTCGCGACTCCGGCTGAGTGGGAGGTCCGCCAGGGCGGCATCGTGATGGGCGAAGCCGCGGCCAAGGGCGACTTCGCGGTCATCGTCGTGTTCATCGCCGTCGGCGCCCTAACCTGCTTGATCTGGGGTGCGTTCGCGGCCTGGACCCTGCGTGATCTCGGCTGGATCGTGACGCCGTTCATCATCGTGCTGACGGCGATCGCGTCGGTGATCGCCTTGCGCCTCGGCATCCGGCTCGGCCCGCCGGACCCGGCATCGGTCAAGGGGCTGACGGTCGGCGACCACGTGCCGGCCAAGCTGGCGGTCGACGGGATCGCGCCGTTCCTGGTGTGGCCGATCTTCGGGCTCGCCGGCTTCATCGGAGCGACGCTGCTCGCCACCCGGTTGGACGAGTCAGCCTACGAGCCTTACAAGCACTAGCGGGCGATACGCGCGACGACGGCTTCGGTCAGCAGGATCAGGTCGCTCGGCTGGAGCTCGGCCTCGAGGCCGCGACGCCCGCCGGACACGAAGATCGTCGGCCACTGCGCCGAGGTCTTGTCGATGACGGTGCGGTGCCGGCGCTTCTGACCCAGCGGTGATATCCCGCCGATGACATAGCCCGTGGCTCGCTGCGCCTGAGCGGCGTCGGCCATCTGCGCGCGCTTGCCGCCGAGCGCATCGGCGAGTGCCTTGAGGTCGAGCGACCCCATCACCGGCACGACCCCGACGCAGAGCTCACCGTCGACCTCGGCCATCAGCGTCTTGAAGACCCGGCCGGGCTCGACGCCAAGGGCCTGCGCCGCTTCCATGCCGAACGAGTCGGCCCGCGGGTCGTGGACGTACGCGTGCGGCGTGAACGGGATGTTGGCCCGGTGGAGCGCGACGAACGCCGGTGTTGCGTCGGTGGGCTTCTTGTTGGCGGCCACCAACCCACGGTAGCCCGTCCGTAGACTTGGCGTCGTGATGCGACGTCTTGACCTGCGAAATCTTGAGCCCGGTGCCGATGAGTGGCAAGGGATCTACAGCGCTGCCGTGCCGCGGGCCGAGGTCGACGTCGAGCACGCCATGGCCGCGGTCCGGCCGATCTGCGAGGACGTCAGGTCACGAGGCGCCGACGCGGTGCTGGACGCGGGTGAGCGTTTCGACGGCGTACGCCCGGCGGAGCTCCGCGTACCGGTCGCCGCGATCACCGACGCCCTGGACGCCCTTGCGCCGGACATCCGCGCCGGCCTCGAGGAGTCGATCAGGCGTCTGCGCCAGACGAGCGAGGCAGAGCTCGAGCGCAGCCTCGTCACCGACGTCGCGCCGGGCGCCACCGTCGAGCGCCGGATCGTGCCGATGCAGCGCGTCGGCCTGTACGTCCCCGGTGGTCTCGCGCCGCTGGTCAGCACCGTGATCATGAACGCGGTCCCGGCCCAGGTGGCCGGCGTGCCGGGCATAGCGCTCGCCAGCCCGCCCAACGCGGAGTTCGGCGGTCTGCCGCACCCCACGATCCTGGCGGCCTGCGGACTGCTCGGGATCGACGAGGTCTACTCCGCCGGCGGGGCCCAGGCGCTCGCGATGTTCGCGTACGGGGCGGGGGAGTGCCGCCCGGTCAACCTCATCACCGGTCCCGGCAACATCTACGTGGCCGCCGCCAAGCGATACCTGCAGGGCACCGTCAGCATCGATGCCGAGGCGGGGCCCACCGAGATCGCGATCATCGCCGACGACACGGCCGATGCGGCGTTCGTCGCCGCTGACCTGATCAGCCAGGCCGAGCACGACCCCATGGCCGCCAGCGTGCTGATCACGGCGAGCGAGCGGCTCGCCGACGCGGTCGACACCGCGCTCGACGACCAGATCGGCGCGGCCAAGCACGCCGAGCGGATCCGCACGGCGCTCGAGGGACAGCAGTCCGCGACGGTGCTCGTGCGCGACGTGGACCAGGCAGTACTGGTCGCCAACGGCTACGCCGCCGAGCACCTCGAGATCCAGACCTCCGACGCCGGTGCAGTCGCGGCGCGCATCGTCAACGCCGGTGCGGTGTTCGTCGGTTCGCACACGCCGGTCTCCCTCGGTGACTACGCCGCAGGCTCCAACCACGTGTTGCCCACGGCCGGCTGCGCCTGCCACTCGTCGGGTCTCTCGGTGCGGGCGTTCTGCAAGAACATGCACGTCGTCACCTACGACGAGGCCGCCCTGCGCGAGGTCGGCGATCACGTCGTGACCCTCGCCGAGGCGGAGAACTTGCCGTCGCACGGTGCTGCCGTCACGATCCGGATGTCACGCTGATGCCGCTGCCGGCGTGGGTGCCGATCCGCGACGAGCTCCGCGACGACGAGCCCTATGGTGCGCCGCAGCTCGACGTGCCGGTGCAGCTCAACACCAACGAGAACCCCTACGGGCCCAGCGACGCGGCAGCCCGCGACATCGGTGACGCGGTCTACCGCGCCGCCCTGTCGCTCAACCGCTACCCCGACCGCGAGGCGACGGAGCTTCGCATGGCTCTCGCCGCGTACCTGGGCCACGGGCTGACGATGGATCGGGTCTGGGCGGCCAACGGTTCCAACGAGGTCATGCAGCAGGTGCTGCAGGCGTTCGGCGGCCCGGGCCGCACGGCCGTGTCGTTCGCTCCCACGTACTCGATGTATCCCGAGTACGCCCGCAACACGCACACGCGCTGGGTGGCAGGGCGCCGGCGGGACGACTTCGGTCTCGATGTCGAGGCGGCGCTCGCGCTCATTGCCACGGAGCGCCCCGACGTCGTCATCCTGACGTCGCCCAACAACCCGACCGGCACGGCGCTCGACCCTGCGCACACGCGCGCGATCGTCGAGGCCGCTCCCGGCATCGTCGTGGTCGACGAGGCCTACGCGGAGTTCCGCCGTGACGGCACGCCGAGCGCCCTCGACCTGCTCGACGAGTTCCCGCGCCTGCTGGTCACCCGCACGATGAGCAAGGCCTTCGCGCTGGCCGGCGGTCGGCTCGGCTACGTCGCGGCGGACGCCGCCATCATCGACGCGCTCCGCATCGTCCGCCTGCCCTATCACCTGTCGGCCGTGAGCCAGGCCGCGGCGACAGCTGCGCTGCAGCACGAGGACGAGCTGCTGGCCCAGGTCGACGCGCTCCGGGTCACCCGTGACGAGACCGCGACCTGGTTGCGTGAGCAGGGTTTCGACGTTGCGGAGTCGGATGCCAACTTCATCCTCTTCGGACGCTTCGACGACCGGCACGCCGTCTGGCAGGGCCTGCTCGACCACGGCGTCCTGATCCGCGAGGTCGGACCCCTAGAATGGCTCCGCGTGTCGATCGGCACGCCGGACGAGATGCACGCGTTCCGACAAGCACTCCTGGAGGTGACCCGATGACCCGCACTGCGCGCATCGAGCGAAAGACCTCGGAGTCCCATGTCGTCGTCGAGATCGACCTCGACGGTTCCGGCATCAACGACATCTCCACCGGTGTCGGCTTCTACGACCACATGCTGACGGCGTTCTCGCGGCACTCGCTGATCGACCTGACGGTCAAGTCCGAGGGCGACCTGCACATCGACGCGCACCACACCGTCGAGGACACCGCGATCTGCCTCGGTGAGGCGATCCGCGAGGCGCTCGGCGACAAGGTCGGCATCCGGCGCTACGGCGACGCGCTCGTGCCGCTCGACGAGTCGATCGCACAGGCCGTCGTCGACGTGTCGGGCCGGCCCTATTTCGTGCACTCCGGTGAGCCCGACCGCCAGATCACTGCGATCATCGGCGGCCAGTACACCGGCGCGCTGACCGCTCACGTCTTCGAGTCGATCGCGCACCACGCCGGGATCACGATGCACGTACGCCTCCTGGACGGCCGCGACCCGCACCACATCGCCGAGGCCCAGTTCAAGGCAGTCGCGCGTGCGCTGCGCGACGCCGTCGCGATCGACCCGCGCGAGTCAGGCATCCCCAGCACCAAGGGAGCCCTGTGACCGCTCCGCGCGTCGCGGTGCTCGACTACGGCTCTGGGAACCTCCGCTCGGCAGTACGCGCTGTCGAGCGCGCCGGGGCCGAGGCCGTGCTCACCAGTGACGCGAAGGTCGCGCAGGAGGCCGACGGCCTCCTGGTGCCCGGCGTCGGCGCCTTCGAGGCCTGCATGCGCGGGCTGGTCGGCGTCGACGGCGTACGCATCGTCGAGCGGCGACTCATCGCCAACCGTCCCGTGCTGGGCATCTGCGTCGGCATGCAGATCCTGTTCGGCGAGGGCATCGAGCACGGCGTACGCACCGAAGGGTGCGGCGAGCTGCCCGGTGTCGTCGAGCGGCTCCAGGCGCCGATCGTGCCGCACATGGGCTGGAACACCGTCGAGCCCGGCGAGGGGTCGCGGATGTTCGCCGGCATCGAGGACGAGCGGTTCTACTTCGTGCACTCCTACGGCGTACGGGACTGGGTGCTCAGCCAGCCGCCGGCGATGCCGGATCCGGCCGTGACGTGGACGGAGTACGCGGGTGACCGGTTCGTGTCGGCCGCCGAGCACGGGCCGCTGTGGGCGACCCAGTTCCATCCGGAGAAGTCCGGCGACGCCGGGTCCCAGCTGTTGAAGAACTGGCTCGCGACGCTCTGACTGTTCAGATCGCGTCGCGCAGGACCTCGGCGAGCTGTTCGGGCTTGGTGAATTGCGGCCAGTGACTCGTCGGCAGCTCGATGATCGTGACGTCCTTCATCTTGGGCAGCTCGGCGAAGTAGTCCTCGCCGGCCGCCGTGTAGGTGTCGATCTGCTCGCGGGTGAAGGTCGTCGTGATCAGCGTGACCGGCACCGCGTAGCGCGCGTCGTTCGAAAGCACCTGGGGGTCCTTGGCGGCCGCGGCCGGATGTGGGACTGCGCGCTCGCGGAAGTCGGCGAGCTGCGCCTCGGTGAAGTCGTCGAGGTCGTGCGACCCGTCGCCGCGGAAGACGTCCCACTCCGGGAGGTGCAGGTCCGCTCCGTCGGACGGGAGGTTGGGGTTGGTGGGCGTGCCATCAGGTAGTGGTCCGCTGTCGACGTAGATCGCCCGAGCCACGCGATCGGGGCGCTGGTCGACCGCGGCGTGGATGACCGTGCCGCCGCCGCTGTGGCCCACCAGCACGACGGGCTCGTCGGATCGGTCGATCTCGGCCACCACGGCTGCCACGTGCTCAGCGAGTCCGATGCCCGAGCGATCGGCGTCGGCCGACTCGACTCCGGGGAGCGTGAGGGGCAGAACGTCATGGCCGGCCGATTCGAGCGTGGGGGTGATGCGGGCCCACGACCATGCGCCGAGCCAGAATCCGGGTACGAGGATGATCTTCATGGTTCGAACGTATCGCCGCCCACGGACAGATCGCGAGGCGAGCGTCGGCGGTCGCCGGGCCGCATCTGACCGTCCTCGACAGGTGCGCCGGGCACTGTTGTCCACGGAATCAGGTGAGGATCTCGCCGTCGACCGCCGGCAGATACGATCACCTGCGTGACCCTCGAACTCCTCCCCGCCGTCGACGTCGCCGATGGACAGGCCGTACGCCTCGTCCAGGGCGAGCTCGGCAGCGAGACGACCTACGGATCCCCGCTCGATGCAGCCCTGCAGTGGCAGTCGGACGGAGCGGAGTGGATCCACCTCGTCGACCTCGACGCCGCGTTCGGCAAGGGCTCCAACCGGGAGCTCCTCGCCGACGTCGTGCACCAGCTCGACGTCAAGGTCGAGCTGTCGGGCGGCATCCGCGACGACGCGTCGCTCGAGGCCGCGCTGGCCACCGGCTGCACGCGGGTCAACCTCGGCACGGCCGCTCTGGAGAACCCGGAGTGGTGCCGCAAGGTCGTCAGCCAGTACGGCGACCAGATCGCCGTGGGCCTCGACGTGCGCGGCACGACACTGGCAGCGCGGGGCTGGACGCATGAGGGCGGAGACCTGTTCGAGGTGCTCGAGCGGCTCGAGCGCGACGGCTGCGCCCGTTATGTCCTGACCGACGTCACCAAGGACGGCACGCTGACCGGCCCCAACCTCGACCTGCTGCGCCAGGTCTGCGAGATCACCGACAAGCCGGTCGTCGCCTCCGGAGGAGTCTCGAGCCTCGACGACCTCCGCGCGATCGCGTCACTGACTGGTGTCGGTGTCGAGGGTGCGATCGTCGGCAAGGCGCTCTACGCCGGAGCGTTCACGCTGCCCGAGGCCCTCGCCGCGGTCTCCGGAGTCGGACCGGCCTGATCCGTCACGTTCGATCCGGCTTAGGCAGTCCTCGCTCAATCATATAGAGGACCGCGGGGTTCGCGTTGACGGGACTCAACGTCACCCCGGGGTGGGCCCTTGCCCACACTCGGAACGTCTCGTCCACGAACCCCTGACCAACGGACAGGACGCCATGGAAGTCCAGCGTGATCTCGGTGAACTCCTCCATCCCTTCGAGGAGTCGCTTCGCCTCACTGCGGCTCACGAACTCGGTGCCGATCTCGAACAGCTTGATGGTCGGTTGTGAGCGTACGAAGTCGTGCTCGTGGCTGAAGGCGCGGAAGACGTCGTTGAGCTCCCTTTCCGTGCCGCTGTCGATGCGCAGACGGACACGGGTGCCCACGTCGACCCGTGACATGCCGAGTGACTGGTCAGCCACGTCGTTGTCGAGGACCCAGACGATGCCGTTGGCTGCCAGTTCGAATACGTCAACTGCCTTCGAGGTGAAGAAGATGCCCTCGCCGGAGTGTCGCTCCCTGTCTGTCGTGCGCTTGCCCTTGGAGAGCTCGGCAACGGCTGCGAAGTAGTCGGGCAGGCCGAAGCCGTCGCGAACGGTCCGGAACACCCCGACGCCGTCATCCTGGACCGTGATCGTGATGTGGTTGGTTGCCCGCCGTGCTTCGACAGTGACGGACGTGCCCGCTGAGTGATCGATCGCGTTGTTGACCATTTCTGTCACGGCGTACGCAGCGATGCCCCGCCCCTGCTCGCTGATCGGATCCAGGCTTGGGCGGAGGTCACGCCAGAGCTGGTCCTCTCGGAGGCCCTCGAGCGGGAAAGCGCCGCGCCACGCCTGTGTGTGGGTCGCGAGGAGGGCGGCTCTGACCTCGTCGAGGTCGTATCGACGGTGGCCCCCGGGCGTCGTCAGGAAAGGGATGCGGCCTTCATACGCGAGCTGACGAATGCGTGCGGGTGACAGCTGGAGCGCTTTCGCAAGGTCGCCCGGACGTAGAAGGTCAGCCATTGACCACACCTCCCCGTACTAGCGTTTCTAGCGATTTCAGTTCGATTTGATCATATCGGCGCGAAAATCGCAAGAAACGCTATCTCTCAACCTCAGCAGCCGCTGCGCATGAGCTCGGGCAGCTTGCCGGACGTGACCTCCATGAACGACACCTTGGAGGAGTCCGTGATCGAGGCGGGTGTCGCCTCGCCGAACAGGAAGCCGATGTGGTCGTCGCCGACGGTGTGGAACACGCCGGCCTGGTCGAAGCCCGCCTCCTTGACGGCGGAGAGCTCGAGGTAGGCGGCCTTGACGTCGGCGAGCGTGCTGCCCACCCCGATCCCTTCGGCCGTGACGGGACCGCCCTTGGTGACCCCGAGCGACCCGATGGAGCCGTCCTCGCGGGTCAACACGTCGACGCCTTCGAACTGCTTCTTCCACTGCAGCGGGAACGTGCAGCCCTCGACGCCCTCGACATCGGCATCGAAGAACCCGGTCGCGAGCGCTTCTTCCTTGGTCATCCCTGCCTTGACGTCGCCCACCTTGCCCGGTGTCACGACCAGGTCGCTCGAGTCCGCCGGCGGCGCGGTCGTCTCCGGCGTCGCCTCAGGGGATGCCGATGTCTGCTCGACCGTGGGGTCGTTCCCCTCGCTCGTGGGGCCGCTGCCGCAGCCAGCAGTGAACAGGACGAGCACCACGATGGTGCCGAGCATGCGCTTCATGGGTCCTCCGACCAACCAGGTTGAGTCGACCGTAGTGGCTGACGACCCCGCTCAGGCGGATTTCCCCCACCGGGGGACTGTCCGCGCCGACAGATAGGCTCATCCGGTGAGCCTCGCCGTACGCGTCATCCCGTGCCTGGACGTCGACAACGGCCGGGTCGTCAAGGGCGTCAACTTCGTCAACCTGCGCGACGCGGGTGATCCGGTTGAGATGGCCAAGGTCTACGACGCCGAGGGGGCCGACGAGCTCACGTTCCTCGACATCACGGCGTCCTCGGACAGCCGTGACACGACGTTCGACGTCGTCGGCCGCACCGCCGACCAGGTGTTCATCCCACTGACCGTCGGCGGCGGGGTGCGTACGCCCGAGGACGTCGACCGCCTGTTGCGAGCGGGTGCGGACAAGGTCGGCATCAACACCGCGGCGATCGCCCGGCCGCAGGTCATCGCCGAGATCGCCCAGCGATTCGGCAACCAGGTCCTGGTGCTCAGCGTCGACGCGCGACGCAGCAGCGAGCAGCCCAGCGGGTTCGAGGTGACGACCCACGGTGGTCGTACGTCGGCGGGGATCGACGCCGTCGAGTGGGCGCGCACGGCCACCGAGCTGGGTGCCGGCGAGATCCTGCTCAACTCGATGGACGCCGACGGGACGAAGGACGGCTTCGACCTGGAAATGATTCGGGCGGTCCGTGGCGTTACACAAGTGCCACTCATAGCGAGTGGCGGTGCCGGCCGGCTCGAGCACTTCCCAGCGGCCATCGATGCCGGCGCTGACGCAGTGCTCGCCGCAAGCGTGTTCCACTTCGGCGACATGACCATCGGACAGGTGAAAGAGACGTTGCGAGCAGCAGGACACTGTGTCCGATAGGACCGCAGCAGAACCCATCGAGGCGGCCGCCCCAGACCCGGACGAGCGCGACCTCGGAACGGCCGACCACCAGCACGTGACCGGCCGTGGCTTCGCCCTGCTCGGCCGCGGCATCCGGGAGCAGCGATTCCTGTTCTCGCTGTCGGTGATCGGCAGCGTGCTCTACGGCGCCATGACCGTCGCCGACGCGTGGGTGCTCGGCTGGGCGACGGATCACGTGATCCGTCCCTCGTTCGAGCGTGGTGAGATCGCCAAGGGCGCGCTCGCCGGCGCGATCGCGCTTTTCCTCGCCGTCGCGATCCTACGTGCGCTCGGCATCATCGGTCGCCGGCTCATCGGCGGAGTCGTGTTCTACCGGCTCATCGCCGATTACCGCCGGCGCGTCACCCGCAAGTACATCTCGCTGCCGATGGCCTGGCACCACCGCCACCCGACCGGCCAGCTGCTCTCCAACGCCAACGCCGACGTCGAGGCCACGTGGTCGGTGTTCATGCCGCTGCCGATGGCCGTGGGCGTCATCGCGATGCTGGTGGCGGCGATCGTCGCGATGCTGGCCGCCGACGTCGTCCTCACGATCGTCGGGCTGATCGTCTTCCCGGCGCTGTTCGCGATCAACGTGTTCTACCAGCGCTGGCTCTCGCCCAAGGTCTCCTACGCCCAGTCGCTCCGCGGTGACGTGAGCTCGGTGGCGCACGAGTCGTTCGACGGAGCTCTCGTCGTCAAGTCGCTGGGTCGAGAGGCCGACGAGACCGAGCGCTTCACCCGTGTGACACACGAGCTGCGCGACGCCAACATCGCAGTCGGCCGCATCCGCAGCATGTTCGATCCGCTGCTGGAGGCGCTGCCCAACCTCGGCATCCTGCTGGTCATCGTGCTGGGCGTCGGCCGAGTGGCCAGCGGTGCTGCCGATCCCGGCGACGTCGTCCAGGTCGCCTACCTGTTCACGGTCGTGGCGTTCCCCGTGCGCGCGATTGGCTGGGTGCTCGGCGAGCTCCCGCGCAGCGTCGTCGGCTGGGAGCGCGTGTCGTCGGTGCTGGAGGCCGAGGGCTCGATGTCCTACGGATCCTCGACCCTGCCCGGCAACGGACCCGTGTCGCTCGACGTCGACGGTCTGACGTTCGGCTTCGCCGATCCTTCGACAGGCTCAGGAACCGCGGCGAAGGACGTGCTGCGGGGCATCGACGTCGAGGTCGAGCCCGGCAAGGTCGTCGCGGTGGTGGGTGCCACCGGTAGCGGCAAGAGCACCCTGACCTCGCTCCTGACCCGTCTCGTCGACCCCCAGCACGGTGCGATCCGCGTCGACGGCCACGACATCCGCGAGCTCACCCACGCGGAGCTCGCCAAGGCGATCGCCGTGGTCCCGCAGGCCACGTTCCTGTTCGACGACAGCGTTCGCGAGAACGTCACCCTCGGCGGCGACTTCAGCGACGAGGAGGTGTGGGCCGCTCTGCGTACGGTCCAGGCCGACGGCTTCGTCGCCAAGCTGCCGGCGGGTCTCGACGCTGAGCTCGGTGAGCGCGGCACGACACTGTCCGGCGGCCAGCGCCAGCGGCTGTCGCTGGCCCGCGCGCTCGTGCGCCGACCGCGCCTGCTGGTCATGGACGACGCGACCAGCGCCGTCGACCCCGAGGTCGAGCAGCGCATCCTCAAGGCCCTGGCGGCCCACACCGCTGATGACGACGGCCCGACGGTCCTGGTCGTGGCCTACCGCAAGGCGACCATCGCCCTCGCCGACGAGGTCGTGTTCCTCGATGACGGCGTCATCGCCGACCGCGGCAGCCACGCGGAGCTCGTCGAGCGATCGGCCGACTACCGCGACCTCGTCAATGCCTACGACCATGCCAGGGAGGTGGAGTCATGAGCACGACCGACACCGTCGCCGACACAGAGGCAGACCGCCTGACCGGCATCGCGATCCTGCGACGCGGACTCTCGCTCTCACCGGCGATCAAGGAGGGCCTCGGCCTGACCCTGGTGCTGGCGATCCTCAGCACGATCGGCGGCTCCGTCGTGCCGATCGTCATCAAGCAGACCGTCGACTCCGGGCTCGGCGACGGCGACGGCACGCAGCTCAGCGACGTCGCCGGCTACCTCCTCGCGGCGCTCGGCGTGATCGTGATCTCGAGCCTGCTGGCCTACTGGATGCGCGTACGCCTGTTCGTCGCGAGCGAGCGCGGCCTCGCCCAGCTGCGCGTCGACGCGTTCCGGCACGTGCACGACCTGTCGATGCTGACGCAGAACTCAGAACGTCGTGGCGTCCTGGTGTCGAGGGTGACCTCCGACATCGACCAGGTCTCGCAGTTCCTGCAGTTCACCGGGATCATGATGGTCGTCAGTGTCGGCCAGATCATCGTGGCGACCGGCATCATGGCCTATTTCTCGTGGCAGCTGACGATCGTCGTCTGGGTCTGCTTCCTGCCGCTGGGCATCAGCCTCAAGTACTTCGCCGAGCGCCTCAGCCGGGCCTACGACATCGTCCGCCGCACGGTCGGCGAGATGCTGGCGGTCATCGCCGAGCCCGTCGTCGGCGCCTCGGTCGTCCGGGCCTACGCGATCGAGCGCCGCACGCAGCAGCGGGTCGACGACGGCATCGCCCGCAACCTCGACGCCAACGTACGAGCCCAGAAGCTCGTCGCCGTGACGTTCGCCTCCGCGGGCGTGGCGGGTGGTCTCGCCAACGCCGCGGTCATCGCGTTCGGCGTGGCGATCGGCCTGTCGGGCCAGCTGTCGATGGGCACCGTCATCGCGTTCGCGTTCCTCGTCGGTCTGTTCGTCGGTCCGGTGCAGATGGCGACGCAGGTGCTGACCGACGCGCAGAACGCGATCGCGTCGTGGCGCCGGGTCATCGAGCTGCTCGACACCCCGGCCGACGTCGTCGACCCGGGGGAGGCCGGCACGACGCTGCCGGGCGGCACCCTCGGCGCCCGCTTCGAGCACGTGACCTTCGCCTACCCCGATGGTCCCGACGTGCTCAAGGACGTCAACGTCGAGATCGCGCCACGCCAGCGGGTCGCCGTCGTGGGCGAGACCGGATCGGGCAAGACGACGTTCGCCAAGCTGCTGACCCGTCTCATGGACCCGACCGCCGGCGTCGTACGCCTGGGCGAGACCGACATCAGCCGGGTGTCGTTCAACGACCTTCGCCAGCACGTGCTGATGGTGCCCCAGGAAGGCTTCCTGTTCGACGCCACGCTGCGCGACAACCTGCTCTACGGCAAGAAGGACGCGACCGAAGCCGAGCTCGTCGACGTCTTCGGCCGGCTGGGCCTGACCGACTGGTACGCCTCGCTGCCCCGCGGCCTCGACTCGCAGGTCGGCCAGCGCGGTGAGTCGCTGTCGGCAGGGGAGCGCCAGCTCGTCGCGCTCGTACGTTCGGCGCTCGCCGATCCGGAGTTCATCGTGCTCGACGAGGCGACCAGCGCGGTCGACCCGCAGACCGAGCTGCGCGCGACCCGCGCGCTCGACCGGTTGCTCGACGGTCGCTCCAGCGTGACGATCGCGCACCGCCTGTCGACCGCCGAGAACGCCGACCGCGTCCTGGTGTTCGATGCGGGCCGGCTCGTCGAGGACGGCACCCACGCCGAGCTCGTCGAGCTCGGCGGGGTCTACGCGCGGCTGCACGCGAGCTGGGTCGCCCAGGCGTCGCTGTCGAGCCACCAGCCGGCCGCCGACCCTGTGTGAGTCCGCCACCTTCTGGTGAGCCTGAGAGAATGGTTGACGTGAGCTCCCTCGACCCGGCCATCGCCGAGCGCCTCAAGCGCGACGCCCAAGGCCTCGTGACCGCCGTGATCCAGGACGCCGAGAGCCGTGACGTGCTCATGGTCGGCTGGATGGACGACGAGGCGCTGCATCGCACCCTGACGACGGGTCGCGGCACGTTCTGGAGCCGCAGCCGGCAGACCTACTGGGTCAAGGGCGAGACGTCGGGCAACACCCAGGCGGTGCGCGAGGTCCGGCTCGACTGCGACGGCGACACGCTCTTGGTGCTGGTCGACCAGACCGGCCCGGCCTGCCACACGGGCGCCCGTACGTGCTTCGACGCGGACCGGTTGCTGTGAGCCCGCGCCGCCTCTACGCGCCGGTCGTGCTCGGCACCCTTGCGGCCGGAGGGCTGGCCTTCTTCGCGGCGTCCCGCACGTGGGCCCATGTGCGCATCGCCACCGACGGCCTGCCGTCGGACTCGGTCGACGTCACCGGAGCCGACGCCCAGCCGCTGGTCTCCGCCCTGGCACTCGTGGTGGTGACAGCCGCGCTGGCGGTGCTCGCCGCCTCCCCGCGCGTACGCCGTGTGGTCGGCGGGTTCACGGTGCTTGTCGCGGTCGCCGCGACACTCGTGGTCCTGCTCGGCGGATCGTCGCTCGACAACGCCGTGGATCACGCCGTCGAGGCATCCCCGGCCTTCACGGGCTCCGGCGACCACGACTTCACCGTGTCGGCTTGGAAGTACGTGACGGCGTTCGCGTTCGTGATCGCCGCCGTCCTGGGCGGCATCACCACCAGGCTGGGCGCGACCTGGCCCACCATGAGCAGCCGTTACGACGCCCCTGCGGCCCGCCCGGCGGTCACCGCTCCTCAGTCCGATGCCGAGATGTGGAAGGCGTTGGACGAGGGCCACGATCCCACCCAGTAGTCTGAGCGCAGATCACGACCACGAGGAGAATTCACCCATGCACGGATCATCGCCCGCCGCCTGGACCGCCGTCCTGCTGTGTCTCGCCGGCATCACGATCGGCGGCATCGCTCTGATCCCGGAGCCGCACTGGATCTGGTTCACCGTGGGCTGCGTGATCGCCGTCGGTTCCGGCCTGGTCGGCCGACTCATGGCGGCCGCGGGTCTTGGCGTCGATCGCGCCGAGCACGCCGAGCACTGAGGGCCGTCAGAGCATGAGTGAGCCGCCGCAGTACCCCAGCTATCCCGGCAGTGAAGGACCAGAGGGCGAGTCGGGCCAGCAGCCCCCTCCGCCGCCCCCACCGCCCGGATACGGCCAGGCGCCTCAGGGCCCGCCGGCGTACGGACAGCCTGCCTACGGCCAGCCCGCGTATGGGCAGCAGCCATACGGCCAGCAGCCCTATGGGCAGCCCGCTTACGGTCAGCCCGCGTACGGATACGGCTACCCGCCCCCGCCGAAGAACAACCCCAAGGCGCTGTGGGCCATGATCGTCGGGATCGTCTCGATCCTGTTCTGCTACGTCGGGTTGGTGATCGGCCCCGTGGCGATCTTCCTGGCGGTGCAGGCCAAGAAGGAGATCAAGCAGAGCAACGGCACGCAGACTGGCGAAGGCATGGCAACAGCCGGCCTCATCACGGGGATCGTTGGCACCGTCGTCCAGGTGATGCTGATCACGCTGGTCACCCTCTCGGAGGTCTACAACTGGTGACCCTGACGCCGAGGCTCGACGACGAGCGCCGCGTGTCGGCGGCGACTCTTCGCGCCCCGGCGTTGGTGGGTGCTGCCGGCCTCGGCGAGGCCGTGCTGCTGCACCTCCACGACCCGCACGACTCGGGCTCGTACGGCTACTGCCCGTTCCTGCAGCTCACCGGCAAGCCCTGCCCGGGCTGCGGTGGCCTGCGCGCGGTCAACGACCTGACTCGCGGAGACTTCATCGGCGCAGCCAGCAGCAACGTGCTGGCTGTGGCGCTCGTCGCTGGACTGGCGGTGGCGTGGTTGCTGTGGTTTGCGCGCAGGCTGCGCGGCAAGGTCGACGGGATGGTCACCTTGAGCACCAACATGGGGTTCGTGCTGATCGGCGTGCTCGTCGTCTTCGGGATCCTGCGCAACACGCCCTGGGGTTCGTGGCTCGCTCCGTGACCTACGGCGCGACCGGCTGCTCCTGGAATCGCCGGAAGGCATACGCGCCGGCCAGCGAGACAATGGGGACCGCAGCCAGCAGGCCGACGAGGCAGAGCAGCACTCCGGCCAGCAGGACCAGGGCGGCCAGCAGGCCGGTGAGCAGGGCGTTGCCGAAGTTGCCCCCCACGAGCGAGAAGCTCGATCCGATCGCTGCGACGGGATCGCTGCCCTTGTCGACCACGAAGTAGATCGTGAAGAACGAGAAGATCGCGAACACGATGCCCGGCAGGACGCACAAGAGGTAGCCGACCGTGCTCAGCACGCTCAGCAACAGGCCGGTGATCAGGACCTTGGGGATGTCGAGCGCGCCGAACGCCCTGCCGATGTCGAACCTCCCGCCGTCGACGACGTCGAGCGAGCCTCGGGTCAACATGGCCGCCAGGATGTAGCCGACGGTGCCCGTGATGGTCTGCGCCACGACCGACGCCAGCATGGGGCCGGCGTCGAACTGGAACCCGTCGCTGGTGAAGAGCGCCGGCGAGGGCGCGATGAGCTCGGAGATGACGCCCAGCACGATCGTGCCGATGACGACGACCAACGTCGCGACGATCATGGCCCCGGCGTTCTCCTTGAACTTGCGCCAGCCGAAGCTGATCGCGTCAGGCGCGCTGTAGGGCGCCCCGCCGTAGCCACCCGGTGCCGGCGGGTAGCCGCCCGGCGGTGGCGGTGGGTATCCGCCTTGAGGCGGAGGGGTCGAGCCGTACGCCGGAAGGTCACTCGCGGGTGGGTTGGGTTCGCCCGGGTACGGCGGCGGCTCGTTGGTCATGTCGTGAGCATAGGGGAGTGCGCGGGTGAGGCGCGGACTTCTTCCGTCAGCGACTCAGCCAGGCAGCAGGTGGCTGTATCCCAGGATCACCAGGCCGACCGTGGTCGCACCGATGGTGATCCCGATGATCGCCGTCGTGTCGCCGTCTTCGGTGCCCTTCGAGTCACGGATCTCCCGACGGGCGTAGATTCCGCAGGTCACCGAGGGCACGCCCAGCATGAATGCGAAGAAGAAGAAGTCGCCGAAGAACGTGAAGGGAAACGCCGCAGCACCGAAGATCACGCTGTAGATCGCCTTGCGGTTGGTGCGGAGGTCCGCGCCGTCGTCGTTCACGTCATCCGAAGTTCGACTGGTAGTCCGTGTCGATCGTGCCGGTCGCGTACAGGACGATGATGATGACGAAGATGACGATCGCCACCGCTCCTGTCGCGATGCCGGCGATCGCCATTCCCGTGCCGGTCTGGGCGCCGTTGGACTTCGCGATCTCGCCCCGGGAGATCATTCCGAGGATGATCGAGACGATGCCGATCAGGCCGCCGAACGTGCAGCAGAGTCCGACGATGCTGGCGATGCCCGTGATCATCGACCACATGGCCATCTTGTTCAGCTGGGGTCCTGGAGGGCCATAGCCACCGGGGGCGGGCGGATAGCCGGCGGGCGGCGGCGGGTAGGCACCGCCGGGAGGTTGCGGCGCGGAGCCATAGCTCGGAGGTGGCGGCGGATTGGTCGGCTCGTTGGTGGACGGGCTGGGTTCGCCGGGGTAGGGCGGCGGCTCGTTCGTCATGCGCAGAGCATAGTGACAACTGGACTCCGGGGAACCCCTGCGAGACGCGAGCCGCACCGGGGATACTCTTGAACCAGTCCATCGCGCGTGAGGAGGAGGTTCCGTGTCCGTACTCGACGAGATCCTGGCCGGCGCCGCCGAAGACCTCCGCGAGCGCATGGAGCAGACCTCCCTCGACGAGCTCAAGGCCCAGGCCGCTCGCCAGAAGGAAGCGCTCGATCCCATGCCGGCATTCCGCGGCGACGGGGTCTCGGTGATCGCCGAGGTCAAGCGCGCGAGCCCCAGCAAGGGTGAGCTCGCCGCGATCAAGGACCCGGCCGCACTGGCGTCCGACTACGCCGCCGGTGGAGCCGCCGCGATCAGCGTGCTCACCGAGCAGCGGCGGTTCGGCGGCACGCTCGACGACCTGCGTGCCGTACGCGCCAACGTCGACGTCCCCGTGCTCCGCAAGGACTTCATCACGACCTCCTACCAGCTGTGGGAGGCGCGGGCGGCCGGCGCCGACATGGCGCTGCTGATCGTCGCGGCCCTCGAGCAGATCGCCCTCGAGAGCCTCATCGAACGCGCCCGCTCGATCGGCCTCACGCCGCTCGTCGAGGTGCACGACGAGGAAGAGGTCGACCGGGCCGTCGACGCCGGTGCCGACCTGATCGGCGTCAATGCCCGCAACCTCAAGACCCTCGAGGTCGACCGCGGCACGTTCGAGCGACTGTCGCCGCGCATCCCCGACGGGGCCGTCAAGGTCGCCGAGTCGGGCGTCCGCGGACCGCACGACGTCATCGAGTACGCCAAGTGCGGCGCCCACGTCGTCCTGGTCGGCGAGACCCTCGTACGCGGTGACGATCCTCGCGCGAGCGTCGCCGACCTGGTCGCAGCGGGAGCACATCCCGCCCTGCAGCACCGCTGGTGAAAGCGTCATCGTCTCGACGGTGACGCGCCTTCGCCCTGCCGCTTCCACCCCTTGAGGACCTCCGATGTACGCACAACCTGACACCACGGGGCACTTCGGCCGCTTCGGCGGACGATTCATGCCCGAAGCACTCATCGCCCCGCTCGACGAGCTCGACCACGCGTGGACCGACGCCAAGGCCGACCCGACGTTCATGGCCGAGCTGGACCGCATGCTGCGCGAATACGCCAACGTGCCGAGCCCGCTCTACGAGGCGCACCGCTTCTCCGAGGCGGCGGGAGCGCGCATCCTGCTCAAGCGCGAGGACCTCAACCACACGGGCGCCCACAAGATCCGCAACGTGATCGGCCAGGCGCTGCTCGCCAAGCGCATCGGCAAGCCCCGTGCGATTGCCGAGACCGGCGCCGGGCAGCACGGTGTCGCCTCGGCCACGGCGTGCGCCTACCTCGACCTCGAGTGCGTCGTCTACATGGGCGAGCTCGACACCCAGCGCCAGGCGCTCAACGTGGCACGCATGCGGATGCTCGGCGCCGAGGTCGTCCCGGTCACGACCGGCAGCCGTACGTTGAAGGACGCGATCAACGAGGCGCTGCGCGACTGGGTCGCGAGCGTCGACACGACGTCGTACCTGTTCGGCACCGCGGCCGGGCCGCACCCGTTCCCGAGCATGGTGCGCGACCTGACCAGGGGCATTGGCGACGAGGCGCGCGCGCAGGTGCTGGAGCTGACCGGCTCGCTACCCGACGCCGCGGTGGCCTGCGTCGGCGGCGGGTCCAACGCGATCGGGCTGTTCACGGCCTTCATCGACGACGCCGACGTCAGGCTCGTCGGCATCGAGGCCGGCGGCGACGGTGTCGAGACCGGGCGCCACGCGGCGACGATCACGGGCGGTGACGTGGGTGTGCTGCACGGCGCACGGTCGTTCCTGCTGCAGGACGAGGACGGCCAGACGATCGAGTCGCACTCGATCTCCGCAGGGCTCGACTATCCCGGTGTGGGCCCCGAGCACTCGTTCCTCGCCGACACGGGCCGTGCGTCGTACGTCCCGGCGACCGACGCCGAGGCGATGTCGGCGTTCGACCTGCTGTGCAAGACCGAGGGCATCATCCCGGCGATCGAGTCGGCGCACGCCCTCGCCGGCGCGCTGGAGCTGGCCAAGGAGCTCGGCCCCGACTCGACGATCCTCGTCAACCTGTCGGGTCGCGGCGACAAGGACGTGCACACCGCAGCGGAGTACTTCGGCCTGATCGACGAGCCGGTCGTCCTCGAGCAGGGAGTCGAGGAATGACCGCGATCGACGAGCTCTTCGCCCGTACGCGGGCCGAAGGGCGCGCTGCCCTGGTCGGCTACCTGCCGGCCGGCTTCCCGTCCAAGGAGCTGTCGATCAAGGCCATCGAGGCGATGGTCGAGGGCGGCGTCGACCTCGTCGAGGTTGGCCTGCCCTACAGCGATCCGGTGATGGACGGCCCGACGATCCAGGCCGCTGCGGAGCAGGCACTGCGCGCCGGCTCGCGCACGACCGACGTGATCGACGTCGTACGCGCGAGCGCCGCGACCGGCGCGCCGACGGTCGTCATGACGTACTGGAACCCGGTCGAGCGGTTCGGCGTCAACCGGTTCGCCGAGGCGCTGGCGGGCGCCGGGGGAGCGGGGCTCATCACCCCCGACCTGATCCCCGACGAGGCAGCCGAGTGGGTTGCCGCCTCCGAGCAGTTCGGTCTCGACCGGATCTTCCTGGTTGCGCCGTCGTCGACCGACGAGCGCCTTGCGATGACGGCCGACGCAGCGAGCGGATTCATCTACGCAACGGCGGTCATGGGTGTGACCGGTGCGCGTGAGCAGACCAGTGCGCTCGGGCCCGAGCTCGTCGCGAGACTGCGCAAGGTGACCGACAAGCCGGTCGGCGTCGGGCTCGGCGTGAGCAACGGTGACCAGGCCCGTGAGGTCGCCGAGTTCGCCGACGCGGTGATCGTGGGGTCCGCCCTCGTACGCTGTCTGCTGGATGCCGAGGACGAGTCCGCCGGGCTCGAGGCCATCCGCCGGTTGGCCCAGGACCTGCGCGCCGGCGTCGAGAGGAACTAGACCCGTGAGCGTCGCGTCATACATCCCCAGCCCGTCCCACGGAGTCTGGGACATCGGCCCGATCCCGATCCGGGCATACGCCCTCGGCATCATCATCGGCGCGATCGTGGCCATCATGATCGGCGAGCGACGCTTCCAGGCCCGCGGCGGCCGCGACGGCGTCATCGGCGACATCGCGATCTGGGCGATCCCGTTCGGCATCGTGGGCGCCCGGATCTACCACGTGTCGACCGATCCCGAGCTCTACTTCAGCGACGGCAAGCACCCGCTCAACGCGTTCAAGATCTGGGAGGGCGGCCTCGGCATCTGGGGCGCCATCGCGGGCGGCGCCCTCGGGGCGTACATCGCGTGCCGCCGCTACGGCGTGACGTTCTCGTCGGTCGCCGACGCGCTGGCGCCCGGCCTGCTGGTCGCGCAGGCGATCGGCCGCATCGGCAACTACTTCAACCAGGAGCTGTTCGGCAAGCCCACGACCAAGCCGTGGGGCCTGGAGATCGACGCCGCACACCGGCCCGACGGCTACGCCCAGTTCGCGACGTTCCACCCGACGTTCCTCTACGAGCTGCTGTGGAACCTCGCCGCTGCTGCGTTGATCATCGCGATCGACCGTAAGTTCAAGCTCACCGGCGGCCGGGCCTTCGCGCTCTACGCGATGCTCTACACCTCCGGCCGGGTCTGGATCGAGGCGCTGCGAATCGACGAGGCCAACCACATCGGCCCGTTCCGGCTCAACGTCTGGACCTCGATCATCGTGTTCACGGTGGCAGCGATCTTCTTCTCCGCGACCCGCAAGCGCGGAGCCGAGGAGGAGCCGGTGGACGAGACGACCGATGAACGCGTCGACGACGAGGCGAACGGCGAGTCCGAGTCTGAACCCACCACCTAGACCTCGGCTCTGCTGCTGATCTGCTGCACCGACCACTGGTTGCCGTCCGGGTCACTGAAGCGGACGAAGCCGACGTTGTCGAGGGCGTCGTCGTCGCGAGCCGGCCGATACGTCACGCCGTCGTACGACACCACGACCCCATTGTTCTCGACACCGTTCTCGACCAGCTGTTCGTGCGCGGCGTGGACGTCCGGGACCACCAGGACCAGGCCGCGCAGGGATCCTGGGACCAGGTCGGGGTGATATCCCGCGGACAGCTGGATCGAGCAGCCGGAGCCCGGTGGCGTCAGCTGCACGAATCGTCGACCTTCACCGGTGCTCTGGTCGATGTCGACCGCGAATCCGAGCCTCTGGTGATAGAAGTCCCTCGCACGGTCCACGTCGGTGACCGGGACCTGCACGACCTCGAGTGTCCACTGCATGATCTGCCTCCTCGCTCGATGGCTCAGGGTACTGAGGGGATCTGGCCTCCCGCAGCAGGAAAGCCTGACCTTCGGTGACGGCGGCAGACGGTCAGACGTACGTTTTCACCATGACCGAAGCAGTCGAGAGCACCGAACCCCTGCCTGATCCCGAGCACGTCGAGCACGAGCACCCTGACGTCACGGGTGGTTGGCTGCGCCCTGCGGTGTTCGGCGCGATGGACGGACTGGTGTCCAACTTCGCCTTGATCATGGGTGTCGTCGGCGGCAGCAGCGCGAACGACACCAAGCCGGTGGTCCTCGCGGGTCTGGCCGGGTTGGCGGCAGGTTCGTTCTCGATGGCGGCTGGGGAGTACACCTCGGTCGCGAGCCAGAGCGAGTTCGCGCTGGCGCAGGTCGACATCGAGCGCGACGAGATCCTCAACAACGAGACGGCCGAGGAAGCCGAGCTCGCGGTGATGTTCATCGAGAAGGGCGTCGAGGAGGACGTGGCCCGCGAGATGGCGGCCCAGATCCACCGCAACCCGGAGAACGCGGTCAAGGTGCACGCGCGTGAGGAGTTCGGCGTCGACGTCGACGACCTGGCGTCGCCGATGCTGGCCGCGGTGTCGTCGTTCTTCTCGTTCGCCCTCGGCGCGATGCTCCCGGTGTTCCCCTACCTGATCGGCATCGAGTCGCCGTGGCTCGCGATCGGCCTGTCGCTCGTGGCGCTGTTCGCGTGCGGCGCGATCGTCACGCGGATCACCGCCAGATCGTGGTGGTTCGGCGGGTTGCGCCAGCTCCTGCTGGGCGGCGCGGCGGCCGGGCTCACGTATCTCGTCGGCGACGCGGTGGGCAGTGCCATCGGCTGATGCGGCGCTCCGACGCGACGCCGTGTAATCTTGTTCTGCTGTCCGAGGCCAACGTCGTCCCCGGTCCGAGAATGTTCGTGATCCTGATGACGTAAGCGAGGCCCCATGGTGCGCGCCCCCCTCTTTTCGGCTCAGCCGGCTGCCCAAGGTCTGTACGACCCGCAGAACGAGCACGACGCCTGTGGCGTTGCGTTCGTCGCGACCCTGACCGGCGTGCCGAGCCACGAGATCGTCCTCCAGGGCCTCACCGCCCTGCGCAACCTGGACCATCGTGGAGCCGTTGGCGGCGACCCGGACACCGGTGACGGCGCCGGCATCATGGTCCAGGTCCCCGACGCCTTCCTGCGTGCGGTGAGCGGGGTCGAGCTGCCCGAGGCCGGTACGTACGCCGCTGGCCTGGCCTTCCTGCCGACCGACGACGCCGAGGCTGCTGAGGCACGCACCCGCTTCGAGGAGATCGCGACCGAGGAGGGCCTCACGGTCCTGGGCTGGCGCGAGGTGCCGATCGAGCCCGAGGTCCTGGGCCACGGCATGTCGCGCGCCGCGATGCCGGCCTTCGCCCAGGTCTTCGTGACCGCAGCGGGCGAGCCGCAGAGCGGCATCGAGCTCGACCGCACGGCGTACTGCCTGCGCAAGCGCGCCGAGCACGAGCTCGAGGTCTACTTCCCGTCGCTGTCCGGCCGCACGCTGGTCTACAAGGGCATGTTGACGCCCGAGCAGCTCGAGGGCTTCTTCCCCGACCTCGCCGACCCGCGCATGGAGTCGGCGATGGCGATCGTGCACAGCCGCTTCTCGACCAACACGTTCCCCAGCTGGCCGTTGGCCCACCCGTTCCGCTTCATCGCGCACAACGGCGAGATCAACACCGCGCGCGGCAACCGCAACTGGATGCGTGCCCGTGAGGCGCTGCTCGAGAGCGACCTGATCCCCGGCGACCTCAACCGACTGTTCCCGGTCTGCGACCCGCTCGGCAGCGACACCGCGTCGTTCGACGAGGTCCTGGAGCTGCTGCACCTCGGCGGCCGCAGCCTCCCGCACGCCGTCATGATGATGATCCCCGAGGCGTGGGAGAACGACGCCGACATGGACCCGGCCCGCCGCGCGTTCTACGAGTTCCACTCCTCCGTCATGGAGCCGTGGGACGGGCCCGCCGCGATCGCGTTCACCGACGGCAACCAGATCGGCGCGGTCCTCGACCGCAACGGCCTGCGCCCCGGTCGCTACTGGGTGACCGAGGACGGCCTCGTCGTGCTCGCCTCCGAGGCCGGCGTGCTCGACATCGACCAGAAGACCATCACCCGCAAGGGCCGCCTCGAGCCCGGCAAGATGTTCCTCCTCGACCTCGACCAGCACCGCATCATCGAGGACCACGAGATCAAGAACACGCTCGCCTCCGAGAACCCGTACGACGAGTGGCTCTACTCCGGTCTCGTCCGGTTCGAGGACCTGCCCGACCTCGAGCACATCGTGCACACGCACGCCTCGGTCACCCGCCGCCAGCAGGTGTTCGGCTACACCGAGGAGGAGCTGCGGCTGCTCATCGCGCCGATCGCGCGTGCCGGCGCCGAGGCGATCGGGTCGATGGGCACCGACACGCCCATCGCCGCGATCTCGGACCGTCCGCGCCAGCTGTTCGACTACTTCTCGCAGCTGTTCGCCCAGGTCACCAACCCGCCGCTCGACGCGATCCGCGAAGAGGTCGTCACCTCCCTCGCGGGCACGATCGGGCCGGAGCGCAACCTGCTCGCGCCCAGCCCCGCGTCGTGTCGCATGCTGCAGCTGCCGTTCCCCGTGCTCGACAACGACGAGCTCGCCAAGATCCGGCACATGAACAAGGACGGCGACATGCCGGGCTTCTCGGTGCACGTCGTCCGCGGTCTCTACGACGTGCACGGCGGCGGCACGGCGCTCAAGGCCAAGCTCGACGAGATCTGTGCCGAGGTCTCCCGTGCGATCGCCAACGGCGCACGGATCATCGTGCTGTCGGACCGGCACTCCAACTCCGACCTCGCACCGATCCCGTCGCTCCTGCTGACCGGCGCGGTGCACCACCACATGGTGCGCGAGAAGCTGCGCACGCAGGCCGGGCTCATCATCGAGGCCGGCGACGTCCGCGAGGTGCACCACGTCGCGCTGCTGATCGGCTACGGCGCGACCGCGGTCAACCCCTACCTCGTGCTGGAGTCCGCTGAGGACCTGGCTCGCGAGAAGGTGTTCGTCGAGGGCGTCGAGCCCGCCAAGGCGCTGCGCAACGTCGCGTACGGGCTCGGCAAGGGCGTGCTCAAGGTCATGAGCAAGATGGGCGTCTCGACCGTCGCGTCCTACACCGGCGCGCAGATCTTCGAGGCTGTCGGGCTGTCGCCGGAGATCGTCGAGGCGTACTTCACCGGCACGTCGTCCAAGCTGGGTGGCGTCGGCCTGGACGTGCTCGCCGAGGAGGTCCGCTCGCGGCACCTCAAGGCATACCCGACGAGCGGCATCGCCGCGTCCCGCCGCCACCTCGAGGTCGGCGGTGAGTACCAGTGGCGCCGCGAGGGCCCGGAGCACCTGTTCGACCCCGAGACCGTCTTCCGCCTGCAGCACTCCACGCGTACGGGCAGCTACGAGATCTTCAAGCAGTACACGTCACGCGTCGACGACCAGTCGGAGCGGCTCATGACGTTGCGCGGACTGTTCAACTTCCGCGACGGCGAGCGCACCCCGGTCTCGATCGACGAGGTCGAGCCGGTGTCCGAGATCGTCAAGCGGTTCTCGACCGGCGCGATGTCGTACGGCTCGATCAGCCAGGAGGCGCACGAGACGCTTGCGATCGCCATGAACCGCCTCGGCGGCAAGTCCAACACCGGCGAGGGTGGCGAGGACCCGGAGCGCCTGTACGACCCGGAGCGCCGCTCGGCGATCAAGCAGGTCGCGTCGGGCCGCTTCGGCGTCACGTCGGAGTACCTCACGAACTCCGACGACATCCAGATCAAGATGGCGCAGGGTGCCAAGCCCGGTGAGGGCGGCCAGCTGCCCGGCCCCAAGGTCTACCCGTGGATCGCGCGCACGCGGCACTCGACGCCGGGCGTCGGCCTGATCTCGCCGCCGCCGCACCACGACATCTACTCGATCGAGGACCTCAAGCAGCTGATCCACGATCTCAAGAACGCCAACCCCGTGGCACGCGTGCACGTCAAGCTCGTGTCGGAGATCGGCGTCGGCACGGTCGCGGCCGGCGTCTCGAAGGCCAAGGCCGACGTCGTCCTGATCTCCGGGCACGACGGCGGCACCGGCGCCTCGCCGCTGACGTCGCTCAAGCACGCCGGTGGGCCGTGGGAGCTGGGCCTCGCCGAGACCCAGCAGACCCTGCTGCTCAACGGCCTGCGCGACCGCATCGTCGTCCAGGCTGACGGTCAGCTCAAGACCGGTCGCGACGTCATGATCGCGGCACTGCTCGGTGCCGAGGAGTTCGGTTTCGCCACGGCGCCGCTCGTCGTCAGCGGCTGCATCATGATGCGCGTGTGCCACCTCGACACGTGCCCGGTCGGCGTCGCCACGCAGAACAAGGCGCTGCGCGAGAAGTACGCCGGCAAGGCCGAGTACGTCGTCAACTTCTTCGAGTTCATCGCCGAGGAGGTCCGGGAGCTGCTGGCGCGTCTGGGGTTCCGGACGATCGAGGAAGCCGTCGGTCACGCCGAGATGCTCAACGTCGAGAAGGCGGTCGACCACTGGAAGGCGGACGGTCTCGACCTGTCCCCGATCCTGTACGTCCCGGAGCTCCCCGAAGGGGCGGCCCTGCACAACACGACTGGCCAGGACCACAGCCTCGACAAGGCGCTCGACAACGAGCTCATCGCCCTGAGCGCTGACGCCTTGGACAACGGTGAGCCGGTGCGCGCGCAGGTCGAGATCCGTAACGTCAACCGTACGGTCGGCACGATGCTCGGCCATGAGGTCACCAAGCGCTACCGCGGCGAGGGCCTGCCCGAGAACACGATCGACATCACGTTCCTCGGCTCGGCCGGGCAGTCGTTCGGCGCGTTCGTCCCCAAGGGCGTCACGCTGCGGCTCGAGGGTGACGGCAACGACTACGTCGGCAAGGGCCTGTCCGGCGGACGGATCGTCGTACGGCCGCCGCGCGAAGTGCAGTTCACCGCCGAGGCGCAGATCGTCGCCGGCAACGTGATCGGCTTCGGCGCGACCAGCGGCGAGATCTTCCTGCGCGGCAAGGTCGGCGAGCGCTTCTGCGTCCGCAACTCCGGCGCCAGCGCCGTCGTCGAGGGGGTGGGCGACCACGCGTGCGAGTACATGACGGGCGGCCGCGTCGTGATCCTCGGCCAGACCGGTCGCAACGTCGCCGCCGGCATGAGCGGCGGTGCGGCGTACGTCCTGGATCTCGACGAGACCCGGGTCAACATGGACATGGTAGAGCTGCGCGCCCTAGGGGGCGCGGATGCTGGCGGCTCCGCCGCCCATGGTCAGGAAGCGGCTCGAGAACTCAAACATCTCATTGAGAAGCACCAAGAAGAGACCGGCTCGGTCGTCGCGGAGCAGCTGCTCGGCGACTGGGAGCAGTCGCTGACCCGCTTCACCGAGATCATGCCGGTCAACTACCGGCTGGTGCTCGAGGCGCGCGACGCCGCCGAGTCCGAAGGACTGTCCGAGGAAGACACGACCGCACGCATGATGGAGGTGGCCGCACGTGGCTGATCCCAGAGGTTTCATCACGACTCCCCGCCAGGTCGCCGAACGGCGCCCCGTCGAGGAACGCGTCAACGACTGGAACGAGGTCTACCCGGGTGGTCCCGGCCGCGCTCTGCTGCCGATCATCACCGAGCAGGCCGGCCGCTGCATGGACTGCGGCATCCCGTTCTGCCACTCCGGCTGCCCCCTGGGCAACCTGATCCCGGAGTGGAACGACCTCGTGTGGCGCGAGGACTGGGACGAGGCGCTCGACCGCCTGCACGCGACCAACAACTTCCCGGAATTCACCGGGCGGTTGTGCCCCGCCCCGTGCGAGACCGCCTGCGTCGTGGGCATCAACCGCGACGCCGTGACGATCAAGAACGTCGAGGTGTCGATCATCGACAAGGCGTGGGACGATCGTCAGGTACGCCCCGAGCCGCCGGAGTGGCTGACCGGCAAGACCGTTGCCGTCGTCGGCTCCGGCCCGGCCGGCCTAGCCGCCGCACAGCAGCTGACTCGTGCGGGTCACACCGTCGCGGTCTACGAGCGTGACGACAAGCCCGGTGGCCTGCTGCGCTACGGCATCCCCGAGTTCAAGATGGAGAAGATCCAGGTCGATCGCCGTATCGACCAGATGCAGCGTGAGGGCACGGTCTTCCGTACGGGCGTGCAGGTCGGCGACACGCTGACCGGCCACCAGCTGCGGGACCGCTACGACGCGGTGGTGCTGGCGATCGGCTCCACCGTGCGCCGTGACCTGCCGGTGCCGGGCCGTGAGCTGGGCGGCATCCACCAGGCCATGGAGTTCCTCCCGCAGGCCAACCGCGTTGCGCTCGGCGAGGAGGTCCAGGATCAGATCGTGGCAACCGACAAGGACGTCATCATCATCGGCGGCGGCGACACCGGAGCGGACTGCCTCGGCACGTCCGTGCGTCAGGGCGCCCGGTCGATCACGCAGCTGGAGATCCTGCCCAACCCCGGCACGGATCGTCCCGACACCCAGCCGTGGCCGACCTACCCGATGATCTACCGCGTCTCGTCCGCCCACGAAGAGGCGGGGGACCGGGTCTACTCGGTCTCGACCAAGGAGTTCCTCGGCGAGGACGGCCAGGTCAGCGGTCTGCGGCTCGTCGAGGTCGAGCTGGTCGACGGGAAGTTCCAGGAGGTCGACGGCTCCGAGCGGGTCGTGCCGGCCCAGCTGGTGCTGTTCGCGATGGGCTTCACCGGCCCGGAGAAGGAAGGCCTGGTCGACCAGCTCGGCGTCGAGCTGGACGAGCGTGGCAACGTCAAGCGGGACAAGAAGTACATGTCGAGTGTCGACGGCGTGTTCGTCGCCGGTGATGCCGGGCGCGGGCAGTCGCTCATCGTCTGGGCCATCGCGGAGGGTCGTTCGGCGGCTGCGGGAGTCGATGCGTTCCTGACCGGATCGACCAATCTGCCGGCCCCGATTCCGCCCAACGCGCGGCCGCTGACGGTGTGAATTCATGTCTCATCTAATTTGTTGCTTCAAACCACTTAAGTGACTCGCCGGTAGGCGAACCACTGGATAGGCTCGTTCAAGTGAGAAGAGCGAAGATTGTCTGCACCCTCGGCCCTGCTGTCGGGAACGCCCACAAGATCCTGCAGCTGACCGAGGCCGGCATGGACGTCGCACGGCTCAACATGAGCCACGGTGACCAGTCCGACCACGAGCAGAACTACGCCTGGGTCCGCGAGGCCGGCAACAAGGTCGGCAAGGCCATCGCCGTGCTGGCCGACCTCCAGGGCCCCAAGATCCGGCTCGGCCGGTTCGCCGAGGGCCCCGTGCACCTCGAGGCCGGCTCGACGTTCACCATCACGACCGACGACATCCTCGGTGACGTCAACCGGTGCTCCACGACCTACAAGGGCCTGCCCGGCGACGTGTCGGTCGGCGACGAGATCCTGATCGACGACGGCCGCATGCGGCTGCGCGCGACGGCGGTCACCGACACCGACGTGACGTGCCTGATCGAGACCAGCGGCCCGGTCAGCAACAACAAGGGCATCAACCTGCCCGGCGTCATGGTCAGCGTCCCCGCGATGAGCGAGAAGGACATCGACGACCTGCGCTTCGCGCTGCGACTCGGCGTCGACTTCATCGCCCTGTCGTTCGTACGTTCGGCCGACGACTACTACGACGTCAAGAAGATCATGGTCGAAGAGGGCATCATGCGCCCCGTCATCGCCAAGATCGAGAAGCCACAGGCGGTCGAGAACCTCGACGGCATCATGGACGCGTTCGACGGCGTCATGGTCGCCCGCGGTGACCTCGGCGTCGAGCTGCCCCTCGAGGACGTCCCGATCGTCCAGAAGCTCATCGTCGAGAAGGCCCGCCGCAACGCCAAGCCCGTCATCGTCGCGACGCAGATGCTCGAGTCGATGATCTCCGCCCCGCGGCCGACCCGCGCCGAGGCGTCTGATGTCGCCAACGCGGTGCTCGACGGCGCCGACGCCGTGATGCTGTCCGGCGAGACCAGCGTGGGGGAGTACCCGATCCACACGGTCACGACGATGGCTCGCATCATCGAGTCGACCGAGGAGCACGGCCTGCCCCGCATGGCCGCGTTCACCTGGCAGGCCAAGACCAAGAGCGGCATCATCTGCCGCGCGGCCGCGAATGTCGCGGAGTCGGTCAACGCCCGTTACGTGGTCGCGTTCACGACCAGCGGCGACTCGGCGCGACGGATGACCCGCTACCGCTCCAAGGTGCCGGTCATCGCGTTCACGCCGGATCCGCTCGTACGCTCGCAGCTGGCGCTCAGCTGGGGCATCGAGACGTTCCTCGTCCCCGAGGTCACCCACACCGACGAGATGGTGCTGCAGGTCGACAAGGCGCTGCTGGAGATCGGCCGCTGCCACGACGGTCAGCAGGTCGTGATCGTCGCCGGGAGCCCTCCGGGCATCCCCGGCTCGACCAACGCGCTGCGCATCCACAACATGGGCGACGCGATCAACGGCGTGGTCCCGGCCTACCAGGACACCTCGGAGTAGTAGACCTGCGAGTATCACCCCTCAGTCGAGTCTGGCTGGGGGGTGTTCTCCGTGGTGCCGCGAGCTCCTACACGCTGCACCGTCTCGCCTCGCCCTTGCTGGGCACGAGCGCTCACGAGTCAGTTGTTGCCCATCGACAAGCGTCGTTGTCAGTGCCGTCGCGCCGCGTCGCCCGCTCGTCGACGGGCAACAACGGCCTCCTGAGCTCGGCGCCCTCCCGCAGCGATCTTCAGTCCATACCGGCGATGGGTGAGTCACATGGTCGACTCACGGCGAAGGCTGAGCCACCCGTGCCGGCAAGCCGGCACCGCGCCGGCCGCGGGCGGCCGTCGTTGCTTCCAGACTCGGATCTCTCGCCCACTCTTCTTTGGGGTTCAGTCCCGGTGCCGGGTGCGGGACTCGAACCCGCACGCCCTTGCGGACAACGGTTTTTGAGACCGTCGCGTCTACCATTCCGCCAACCCGGCATGCACACGCGTCGGCCGGAACACCCAATCGCTGTTGTGCCCGATAACCTTCTCACGTGACAGATCTTGGGCCCGAATCGGGACGCCCCGCCCCGCGTGTCGTGATCGCCGAGGACGAGGCGCTGATCCGGCTCGACCTGGCGGAGATGCTCGCCGAGGAAGGCTACGCGGTGGTCGGGCAGGCCGGTGACGGCGAGGAGGCCATCGCGCTGGCGATGGAGCACCGCCCCGACCTGGTCGTGATGGACGTCAAGATGCCCAAGCTCGACGGCATCGCGGCCGCCTCCCAGATCGCGCAGGCCCGCATCGCTCCCGTCGTCATGCTCACGGCGTTCAGCCAGCGCGAGCTGGTCGAGCGAGCCCGGGACTCCGGCGCGATGGCATACCTCGTCAAGCCGTTCACCAAGTCCGACCTCGTGCCGGCCATCGAGATGGCGATGAGCCGTTTTGCCGAGATCAGGGCCCTCGAGCACGAGGTCGGTGGCCTGACCGACCAGCTCGCGACCCGCAAGGCGATCGAGCGGGCCAAGGGGTTGCTGCAGGAGGCGCTGAGCATCAGCGAACCCGATGCGTTCCGCTGGATCCAGCGCACGGCGATGGATCTGCGCCTGACGATGCAGCAGGTCGCGCAGGGGGTCATCGACCACGGTCCTGAGCTGGGATCCCCGGTCGATCAGCAGGACTGACCCCGGCTGGTTACAAAATGGCTACGTTACCTGCCGTAATCGGCTCGTTGACCCAATTGACCCATGAAAAGACTAAGTTCATGGGTACGTACACGCTCCCTGGCACAGGCCAGGGCTTTCTACATATCCGGAGGATTGATGAAACGCAGTACCCAGACGATCCGCCTCGCGGCCGTTGCGGCCGCGGGCGCGCTTGTTCTCGCTGCATGTGGCGGCAGTAGCGACGGTGGCGACAAGGACAAGGCGTCCGACGCTCCTGCAGCCAAGGGCGACGGCACTCTGACCGTCGGTCAGCTGCTTCCGCAGACCGGCAGCCTCGCGTTCCTCGGCCCGCCGGAGTTCGCCGGTGTCGACCTCGCCATCAAGGACATCAATGCCGCCGGCGGTGTGCTCGGCAAGGACGTCAAGAGCGTCCGCGCTGACTCCGGTGACACCGACTCGGGCATCGCCCCGGCCGAGACCGACAAGCTGCTCAAGGCCAAGTCCGATGTCATCATCGGTGCTGCGTCCTCGGGTGTCTCGCTGACGGTCATCGACAAGATCATGTCGGCCGGCACGGTCATGTTCTCACCGGCCAACACGTCGACGTCGTTCGACGAGGGTGACTACTCCAAGCCCGACCTCTACTTCCGTACGGCGCCGTCCGACATCCTCCAGGGTGCCGTGCTCGCCAACCTCCTCGTCGAGGACGGGCGTGAGAACATCGCGATCCTGGCCCGCCAGGACGCGTACGGCGAGACGCTCGCCAAGGAGGTCAAGAAGAACGTCGAGGCTGCGGGTTCGAAGGTTGCCGCTTCGGTGCTCTACGACGAGAAGAACGGCCCGGGCGACAGCCAGATCACCGAGATCGCGGACGCCAAGGCCGACGCTGTCGTGCTGATCGCGTTCGACGAGACCACCACGATCGTCCCGAAGCTGATCCAGGCCGGCGTCGGCCCGAAGGACGTCGCGACGTACTTCGTCGACGGCAACACGTCGGACTACAGCACGACCGGCACCAAGCAGCTTCCTCCGGGATCGCTCACCGGCACCAAGGGCACCATCCCCGGTGCTGCTGCGGGTGACGACTTCAAGAAGCGCCTGGCCACGGTCAACGCGAAGCTGAAGGACTACTCGTACTCCGCTGAGTCGTACGACGCGACCGTCGTGTCCGCCCTGGCCGCGATCAAGGCCAAGGACGACTCGGGCGAGGCCATCGCCAAGGAGATCCCGGGCATCACCAAGGACGGCGACAAGTGCAAGACGTTCGAGGAGTGCGCTGCTCTGCTCAAGGATGGCAAGGACATCGACTACGACGGTGTCTCCGGCCCGATCGAGCTCGGCGAGACGGGCAGCCCGACGGCTGCTTCGATCGGCATCTACCAGTACGACAGCAAGAACAAGATCGCTCCGGTGAAGTACATCAGCGGCACGATCTGATCGAGCCTGATCTGAGGATCAGCTGATCTGCAGGGCCCCGGTGCTTCGGCACCGGGGCCCTCTGCTGTCCCGCGCCACGTGTGGGGAACAGCGGGCACCGGGACGCACGAACGCCCGGCACCGAGGGCGCCGGGCGTTCGTGTCGTACGTGGGTCAGTCTGCCTGCTGACCCAAGGTCCCCAGGTAGAGCTCGATGACCTTGGGATCGTCTGCGAGGTCCTTGCCGGTGCCCGAGTAGGCGTTGCGGCCCTGGTCGAGCACGTAGCCGCGATCGCAGATCTGCAGGCAGCGCCGGGCGTTCTGCTCGACCATGATGACCGAGACGCCCGCGCGGTTGATGTTGCGGGTCTGCACGAACACCTCGTCCTGCAGGACGGGGGAGAGGCCTGCAGACGGCTCGTCGAGCAGCAGCACCGACGGGTCCATCATCAGGGCCCGGCCCATGGCGACCATCTGGCGCTCGCCACCGGACAGCTGTCCGGCCCGCTGCTTGCGCCGCTCACCGAGGCGGGGGAACAGGTCGGTGACGAAGCCGAAGCGCTCGTTGAACCGCTTGGGCTCCTGGTAGCAGCCCATCTCGAGGTTCTCCTCGATCGTCAGGCTCGGGAACACGTTGTTGTTCTGCGGCACGAAGCCGATGCCCTTGGAGACGAGCTGGTCGGCGCGCTGGTTGGTGATGTCGTCGCCCTTGAGCTTGACCGAGCCCTCGTGGACCTTGACCAGGCCGAACAGGGCCTTGAGCAGCGTCGACTTGCCGGCGCCGTTGGGGCCGATGATGCCGACGAGCTCGCCCGGCTGGCAGTAGAGGTCGGCCCCGTTGAGGATGTTGACGCCGGGCAGGTAGCCCGCGATGAGGTTGTCGGCCCTCAGGACCGCACCCTCGGCGCCGACGAGGTGCCCTTCGCGCTCGGCGGTCTGGCTGTCGTTGGTCATGACGTGCCTTCCTGGTCGAGCTCGGCCTCGGCCTCGATCTCGAGCTCCGCGAGGTCCACCTCGGTGATGTCGGTGTCGTGGTGGGCGCCGAGATAGGCGTCGATGACCCTCTGGTCGGCCATGACGGACTGCGGCGTGCCTTCAGCGACGATCTGGCCCTGGGCCATCACGATGACCCAGTCCGAGATGTCCCGGACCATGTCCATGTCGTGCTCCACGAAGAGCACCGTGCGGCCTTCGTCGCGCAACGACTTCACGTGGCCGAGGAGCGACTGCTTGAGTGCCGGGTTGACGCCGGCCATGGGCTCGTCGAGCATGATCAGCTCGGGATCGACCATGAGGGCCCGCGCCATCTCCAGCAGCTTGCGCTGGCCACCTGACAGGGAACCGGCGAAGTCCTCACGCTTGGCGTCGAGCTTGAACCGCTCGAGCAGCGCGTCCGCACGAGCCGTGATCTCGTCCTCCTGCGAGCTCCACAGTGACTTGAAGGGGGCCGACCAGAACTTCTCGCCGCGCTGGCCGGTCGCGCCGAGGCGCATGTTCTCGATGACCTTGAGCTTGGAGAGCACCTTGGTCAGCTGGAAGGTACGGACCATGCCGAGGCGCGCGACCTTGTAGGCCGGCACCTTTCCGAGAGTGTGGTCGTTGAAGGACCAGTCGCCCTCGTCCGGCTCGTCGAAACCCGTGAGCAGGTTGAACAGGGTCGTCTTGCCGGCTCCGTTGGGACCGATGAGCGCAGTGATGACGCCCCTTTGGATCTCGATGTGCTCGACGTCGACGGCCTTGAGCCCGCCGAACGTACGCAGGATGTTGCTGCCCTTGACGATCGGGTCGGGCTTCGGCGCGCCTGGTTCGGCGGGTACACCCTCGAGGGCTTTGCGAGCGGCGCTGAGTTCAACGGGCATCGATTGCGATCTCCCTTCGGTCTCCGAAGATCCCCTGTGGTCGGAAGATCATCAGGAGCATGAGGCCCAACCCGAGCAAGATGAATCGGATGAGGCTGGACTGAGTGTTGGTCATGATGAAGTCGGGGATGAGGGGATCGGTACCCGACGTGGCCTGACCGAAGAACGATCCGAGGCCGGCGATGAGGAACCAGAACACGATGGATCCGACGACCGGTCCGAGCACCCGGGCTGCGCCGCCGATGAGCAGGGCAGCGTAGGCATAGAACGTGAACGTCGTGTTGAAGTCCGTCGGCACCGCCGAGCCCTGCTTCAGGATGTGGAAGATGCCGGCAATGCCACCGAAGATGCCGCCCAGCACGAGGGCCTGCATCTTGTAGGCGAAGACGTTCTTGCCGAGCGAGCGCACGGCGTCCTCGTCTTCACGGATCGACTTCAGCACGCGGCCCCAGGGGCTGCGCATGAGGGCCCACACGAGCAGGCAACCGAGGCCCACGAGCGTCCAGCCGACGGTGATCGACCAGAGATCGTTGACGCTGAACGAGACGACGCCGATGTCGAGGCCGCTGTTGTACGGATTGAGATCCCTGTAGGTGCTTGCGAACCCGGTCAGACCGTTGGATCCGCCGAACGTGTCCTTGAACTCGACCGCGCCGAAGATGAGTCGCAGGATCTCCGATGTCGCAATCGTCACGATGGCGAGGTAGTCCGCCCTCAGCCGCAGGGTCGGCACACCGAGGACCAGCGCCAGCAGCACCGAGGCGCCCAGCGCGATGACCAGGCCCAACCAGAACGACAGGTCCCACGTCACGACGCTGACGGCGAGGCCGAAGGCGGCGATGGCCATGAAGCCGGCCTGGCCGAAGTTGAGCAGGCCGGTGTAGCCGAAGTGGACGTTGAGACCGATGGCCGCCAGCGCGAACACGATCGCCTGGGGTCCGAGAGCCGCCGAGAACGCGGCGTCGATGACTGTTCCGAAATCCATGGTTGCCCCTTATCCGATCCGTTGGGCTCTGCCGAGGAGGCCTTGCGGTCTGACGAGCAGGATGAGGATCATCACGACCAGTGCCCCGACGTCCTTGATCGATGCCGGCACCGGGTGCCAGCCCCAGAGGGTGATCACGGGGGCGACCTCGACCATGAGGCCGATGACGAGAGAGCCCAGCAGGGCGCCCCAGATGGTGCCGAGGCCGCCGAGAGTGACCGCGGCGAACACCAGGAGCAGCACCTTGAAGCCCATCTGGAAGTTGACCTGCTGATTGATGGCCAGCAGCACGCCCGACAGGCCCGTCAGGGCGGTGCCCAGGATCCAGACGGATGAGATCACGCCGTCGACCCGCATGCCGGACGATGCGGAGAGCGCGGGGTTGTCGGAAACGGCCCGCATGGCCTTGCCGAGTCGTGTTCGCATCAGCGCGATGCAGGTGACGACCAGGGTGACGATCGAGATCGCGAAGATCGCGACCTCCTTGTCCGACAACGCAATCGGCCCGTAGTCACTACGGCCCTGGGCAACGTACTGGCTGAGGGTCTTGGTCGAGCCTCCGAAGGTGTACTGGAAGACGCTGCGCAGCAGGAGTGCGAAGCCGATCGACACGATCATCATGGCGATCAGGCCGGTGCCGCGGTTGCGCAGCGGCCGCCACATCCCACGGTCCTGGGCGAAGCCGAACAGGGCGGACGCCAGGACCGCCAGCGCTCCCGCGGCGATCACGGGTAGTCCGAGACCGCGGTTGAACATGTAGGTCATGATGCCGCCGAAGGTGATCAGCTCACCGTGGGCGAAGTTGGTCAAGCCAGTGGTGCCGAAGATCAGTGACAGGCCGAGTGCGGCCAGGGCGATGATCAGCCCGTACTTCAGTCCCGAGGTCGACGCGTCGATGAGCTTGCTCCCGAAGGACGCCTCCTTGACGACGACTGCGCCGATCTGGAACTGCACGAACGTCGCGGCAGCGATCTTGACCTGCACGGTCTTGGTCGTCTCACCGTTGCCGCTGAGCTTGACCCCCTCGGGAAGCGTCTTGGGATCCAGCTCGACGACGTACGTGCCGTTGCCGGGGATGCCGATGCTGACGCGACCGGCCTGATCGGTGGTCTGCGTGCCGAGCTCCTCACCGGTCTTGCTGTCCTTGTGGACCGTCAGCTTGACGCCCGGGACGGGCACGGGCTCGCCCTTGCCGCCCTTCACGTCCTTGAGCGTGACGGTGATGTTCGGGCCCTTCACGACCGGATTCTTCTCCGGTGTTCCGGTACTGGCGGTCGGGCTGGGCGTGGGCGTCGTCGCGGCATTCGCGGTGACGGGCGCCAGCAGGATCAGACCGGCCAGGATCGCTGTGAGGAGCGTCGCTGGTCGCAGGTGCACGCGGTGTCTCCTGTCGAGGTTTTTCGGTCGAGGGTCGTTCGACCTGCAGTGACTATAGCCACATGCAGGAGTCAACGGCGTCACAAGCGAGGCCCGCAGGTAACAGTTGGGTTTCGATGAACTCGAGACGTGTTGTCAGTGAACGACGACGGCGATCTGACACAGTACGGGGGCGATGACGAGGGCCGGCAGCAGGTCGGCGACGTGGATCGACTTGAGGTCGAGCAGCCGGAACGCGACACCGATCAGGATGAGGCCTCCGGTCGCAGTGAGTGCGGCGAGGTGCGCGTCAGGGAGGAACGACCCGAGCAGTGCACCGAGCACCGTCAGCGATCCCTGGATCACCGCGACCGAGACCGCCGACGCCATCACGCCGATGCCGAAGGACGCCGCGAACGCCAGGGCCGCGAAGCCGTCGAGCGTCGACTTGAGCAGCAGCTGGTCGGCGCCGTTGCCGAGTCCCTCGTTGATCGAGCCGAGGATCGTCAGCGGGCCGATGCAGAACACCAGCGAGCTGATCACGAAGCCCTCGATGAAGCGCTGCCGGCCCTCGGCCGCGTCACCGGGCGTCAGTCGGCCCTGGAGCCAGCCGCCGAAGTCCTCGAGCCGGTCCTCCAGCCGCAGCACCGAGCCGATGATCCCGCCGAAGACCAACGAGCCGAGGACGATCAGCATCGGGGCGCCCCTGTCGACCGCGTCGACCAGGTCCGGGTCGCTGACGGCCATGGCGGCGTCAGCGGCGATCAGCAGGGTCACGAGCCCGAGCGCCGAGGTGACCGTCGTACGTACGCGCAGGCTCAGGCGATGACCGATCAACAGGCCGAGGCCCGAGCCGGCGATCACGGTCGCCACGTTGGTGGCTGTGCCGAACCCGACGAACATGTAAGGTCTCCTTCGACAATTGAGGCTTCAACCGAGTACGTCTCCACACCCGGGCGTAGTGTGTCATTCCGACACCTGCCCGTCGTGGGCAGGCACTCGGACTCGAGACAGGATCGTGGATGTCGGGCCGACCGCACATCGTCCTCAGGGACGCAGATCGCGAGGACGCGCACGCCCTGGTCACCCTCTGGGCCGAGTGCGCGGGTGCAGGCCAGGATGAGGGCTCCGAGGCATTCACGCAGCAGTCGCTGTGGCGCGAGCCCGGCGTCGCCGAGGCAGCCGCTGCCCTCGACTTCAACCTGGATCGTGGCAAGAAGATCATCGTGGCACTGGTCGACGGCGAGATCGTCGGTGCGACCGTATGCACGATCGGCACCATGACGCCCATCAACCTGACGCGGGTCCTGATCGTCACCGAGATCCAGGTGTCGCCGCGCTTCCGGCGCAAGTCCGTCGCGTCGACGCTGCTGTCCGCCGCGGCGAGCTACGGCGAGGAGCACAACTGCGAGATCGTGGTCGCCGCGATCCCGGTGCACTCCCGCGAGCCGCACCGCTACCTGACCAAGATCGGCTTCAACCAGATCGCCACGGTGCGGGCGATCCAGGCCAGCAAGCTGCGCTCGCGCCTCACGATGAAGGCCACCAACTCGCGTGACACCGGCAAGCTGATCGCCGTACGCCGGACGCTTCGCCGCCGCACCGACGCGCGCGGCCACTCGCGTACCTGAGCCGCAGCCCGACCCCTCGCGGTTCGTCAGACCCGGCGACTAGAGTCGACCGGGTGGACCGCCTCTTGCTGATCGACGGTCATTCCGTCGCCTACCGTGCCTTCTTCGCCCTCCCCGTCGAGAACTTCTCGACCACGACGGGCCAGAGCACCAATGCGGTGTTCGGCTTCACGTCGATGCTCATCAACGTGCTGCGCGACGAGAGGCCGACGCACGTCGCCGTCGCGTTCGACGTCTCCCGCAAGACGTTCCGGCTCGAGCAGTACGCCGAGTACAAGGGCAACCGCTCCAAGTCGCCGCCGGAGTTCACCGGCCAGATCCCCTTGATCAAGGAGATCCTCGACGCGTTGCACATCACGACGTTCGAGAAGGACGGGTTCGAGGCCGACGACATCATCGGCACCCTCACGACGCGCGCAGAATCGGCCGGCATGGAGGTGCTGATCTGCACGGGCGATCGTGACGCGCTCCAGCTCGTCAGCGACAAGACGACGGTGCTCTATCCCCGCAAGGGTGTCTCCGACCTGGCCCGCATGACGCCCACCGCGGTCCAGGACAAGTACGCCGTCACGCCCGATCACTATCCCGACATCGCCGCGCTGGTCGGCGAGACCAGCGACAACCTGCCGGGTGTGCCCGGCGTCGGACCCAAGACCGCCGCCAAGTGGATCAACCAGTACGGCACGCTCGAGGCACTCGTCAACGACGTCGAGAACGTGCCGGGCAAGGCGGGTGAGTCGCTGCGCGAGCACCTCGACAGCGTCCTGCGCAACCGCAGCATCAACGCGCTGATCCTCGACCTCGACCTGCCCGCGGGACCGGCTGACCTCGCATTCGACACCGTGTGGGACCGCGACGCGATCCACACGGTGTTCGACGCGCTGGAGTTCAACGCGCTGCGGACCAGGCTGTTCGAGGCGTTCGGCGAGGTCGAGCCGCAGGCCGAGGAGGGCTTCGACCTCGAGGGCACGACGCTGGCGCCCGGCGAGGTCGCCGCGTGGCTCGAGACACAGTCCAAGTCCGGCGGCCGCCTCGGCCTCCACGTGCAGGGCTCGTGGGGCCGTGGCACGGGCGACGTCGTCGGGCTCGCCGTCGCGTCAGACGAGGCTGCGGCGTGGATCAGCACCGACGACATCACCGCCGACGACGACGCGGCCATCGCGGCCTGGCTCGCCGACCCGGACCGGCCCAAGGTGCTCCACGATGCCAAGGGTCCGTCGCTGGCGCTCGAGGCCAAGGGCTGGCCGATCCGGGGCGTGGCCGCCGACACGGCGCTGTCCGCATACGTCGTACGGCCCGACCAGCGGTCCTACGACCTGGGCGACCTGTCGCTGCGCTACCTCAAGCGCGAGCTGCGCGACGAGTCCGACAATTCCGGCCAGCTGACCCTCGACACCGACAACATCGGTGCCGAGTCCGGCATGCTCCGGGCCCGGGCCACGCTCGACCTGGCCGCGGTGCTCGACCAGGAGGTCGAGCAGGCCAGCGGCACGGCGTTGATCCACGACGTCGAGCTGCCGCTCGTGGCGACGCTGGCTCGCATGGAGCGCACCGGCATCGCGATCGACGACGATCACCTGATCGAGCTCGAGTCCGAGTTCGCTGCGCGCGCCCAGAACGCGGCGTCCGAAGCATTCGCGGCGATCGGCGGCAAGGAGATCAACCTCGGCTCGCCCAAGCAGCTGCAGGTCGTGCTGTTCGACGAGCTGGGCATGCCCAAGACCAAGAAGACCAAGACCGGCTACACGACCGACGCCGAGGCGTTGCAGCAGCTCTACGACAAGACCGAGCACCCGTTCCTGCAGCACCTGCTCGACCATCGCGATGTCACCCGCCTGCGCCAGACCGTCGAAGGGCTCCGCAAGTCGATCTCCGACGACGGCCGGATCCACACGACGTACGCCCAGACGATCGCCGCGACGGGCCGGTTGAGCTCCAACGACCCCAACCTGCAGAACATCCCGATCCGCACCGCGTCGGGCCGGCGCATCCGCGAGGCGTTCTGTGTCGGCGAGGGCTTCGAGACGCTCGTGACGGCCGACTACAGCCAGATCGAGATGCGCATCATGGCCCACCTGTCGGAGGACGCCGACCTGATCGCGGCGTTCAACTCCGGCGAGGACTTCCACACCGTCATGGCGGCCAAGGTGTTCGCCAAGGAACCAGGTGAGATCGACGGGGGCCTGCGGGCACGCATCAAGGCGATGAACTACGGCCTGGCCTACGGGCTCTCGTCCTACGGCCTCAGCCAGCAGCTCAACATCTCCACCGGCGAGGCGCAGGGCTTGATGGACGACTACTTCGAGCGGTTCGGCGGCGTGCGCGACTACCTGCGAGGCCTCGTCGACGAGGCCCGGCAGACCGGCTTCACCGAGACGATCATGGGCCGCCGCCGCTATCTGCCCGACCTGCAGAGCGACAACCGGCAGCGGCGCGAGATGGCCGAGCGCATGGCGCTCAACGCCCCGATCCAGGGCTCGGCTGCGGACATCATCAAGGTGGCGATGCTGGGGGTCGAGCGGGCGCTGGATGCCGCTGGTCTCACCTCGCGCATGCTCCTGCAGGTGCACGACGAGCTCGTGCTCGAGGTCGCTGCGGGGGAGCAGGAGCAGGTCGAGCACCTGCTCCGCGAGCAGATGGCCTCGGCGGCCGAGCTGTCCGTGCCCCTCGACGTGTCGGTCGGCGTCGGCCGCACGTGGCACGAAGCCGGTCACTGACCTTCGTCAGCGAAGCGCTGGCGCCCGTCGCCCCGTCGGGGCGAACAGGAACACCACCGCAGCGAGTGCGGCGGCCACCAGCGCGACGGTGAGGACCAGGCCGTTGATGCCGACGCCCAGCCCGTACGCAGCCACGACCACCGCGACGACGGCGCCCCAGATCATCACGACGATGCCGTGGGCGTGCCTGGCGAGAGCGTCGAACACCAGCAGGTGCACGACGGCCAGGCAGGAGCCGGCGACGGCGAACAGCCAGAGGCGACCCATGATCTCGTCGTACTGGTGACCACCCACGAGGATCAGGGCGAGGTGGGGCAGCGCCGCGGTCGCCAGCACGGCGAGCGCGCCGAAACCGGCGACCAACGAGACCGCGCGCAGCCGGGCGTGATGCGTCGTCGCGCGGGCGAGGTCAGGGAACAGCACGACACTGACGAACTGGGGGAAGAACAGCGCAGCCTTGGCCAGGATGAGCCCCGAGGCGTACAGCCCGCTCTCGTGCTCGTCGAAGCGGTTGCGGGCGATCAGCGAGTCGAGGTTGCTGAGCACGAAGTACGCGAGCAGGGCGTGCGTCGAGAACAGCGCTTCCTTGAGCAGCGGGCGCCGGCTGATCAGCTCGCCGCGGCCGTGGCCGATCATGAGCCGTGCGCCGGCGAGGGCGGGCAGCCAGGAGCCGATCGCGATGCCGATCATGGCGGAATTGACGGTGGGCGAGATGACGAGGGCCAGCGCGCCACCCAGCAGGCGGCCGAGCCCGTTGCCGACGTAGATCGCGGTGAGGGCGCCCCAGCGTGCCGTGCCCTGGGCGATGCCCGACTCGGCGCCCATGACGGTGAGCGGCACGAGGGTCGCGCCACACAGGACCACGGCCCAGTAGTCGTCGAGCTTGAGCACAGGGGTGAGGACGACCGTGGAGGCGGCAACCAACAGGCCGACGGCCGACGCGACGATGACCGTGACCCTGACGGTTGCACCGATGATGGCGTCGCGGTGGTCGTGATCGATCGCGAGCCGGCGCGCCGTGACCGCCTGCAGCCCCAACGAGGCGACGGTCCCCACCAGCAGGATGCCGAACAGTGCGGTGAGGGCCCCGAACTCCTTGGGCACGAGTGCTCGAGCAGCGATGACGTTGAACCCGTAGACCGCGATGTTCATCGTCATCATGCCGGCCGCCACGAGCGTTCCACCCGTCATGGTCGCGCGCGTGGATCTCACCACGGCACAATAGCCGTGGCCGGGGTCGGACAAGAGCAGGGGCGAGCATGAGGCGATGGCAACAGCTCGACCTCCATCGGCCGGCCGTGCCCGGCTGGTCCGCGTTGCTGGCGCTGGCCGTGTGCCTGCCGCTGTTCTCGCGGGGATACGTCCTGTCGTACGACATGGTGTGGGTTCCCACGTTGGACCTCGACCGACCGGAGGTCTGGGGTCTCGGCACGGGGCTGCCCCGAGCCGTGCCGTCGGACGCGATCGTGGCCCTGCTCGGTGCTGTGCTCCCGGCGGCGGTGGTCCAGCGGATCGTGCTGTTCGCGGCGTCGTTCCTGCTGGCGCTGGGCACCGCGCGGCTGCTGCGCGAGCGTCCACTGGTGGCCCAGCTGGCGGCTGCCACGCTCGCCGTGTGGAACCCGTTCATCGCCGAGCGTCTCGTGCTGGGTCAGTGGCCGCTGCTGCTGGCGTGTGCCGCCATGCCGTGGCTCATTGACGCTCTCGGTGGCAAGGGCGATCAGCGCTGGTCGGTCGTCGCACTCGCGCTTGCGGCAACCGCTCTGACCCCCGCGACGGGAGTCATGGGCCTCGTCCTCGGCGTCGTCGTCGCCTGGCGCCGGGGCGTGGTCGGTGTCGTGATGCTGGCTGCCCTCGTCAACAGTCCGTGGATCGTGGCTGGGCTCCTGCACTCCGCCATCTCGCGCAGCGACCCTGCCGCCGTGGGCCTGTTCGACCTGCAGCCCGAAGGTCACTTCGGCCGTCTCGGCTCGGCACTCACCCTCGGCGGGATCTGGAACACCGAGGTGGTGCCGACCTCACGCACCTTGGTGATCGCCGTGCTCATCTCGATCGCCATCGGTGCCGTCATCGTCGTCGGGACGGTCACGATGTGGCGTGATGACGGGCGGCTGCTGGCCGTGCTGTGCGTCGCGGGCGGGCTCGGGCTCGCGGTCGCTCTCGCCGGCTGGCTCGCTCCGGACCTGGTCGCCCGGATCGTCGCGGACGTACCGGCCGGTGGCCTCGTCCGTGACGGCACGCGCTGGCTCGCCCTGCTGGTTCCGCTCGAGGCCGTGGCCTTCGGAGCCGGCGTGCACACGATCTTCTACCGCGCCGAGTTCACCGCGTGGGAGGTGCCGGTCATGGTGTTCGCCCTCGTGCTGCCGCTCGCCGCGATGCCCGACATGGCGTGGGGCGTGGGGGACCGGCTGAAGCCCGCGACGTACCCGGCGGCCTGGACCGACGCGCGGCGAATCGTGGAGATCACCAAGGTGCGCGGGGACATCGTCGTGCTGCCCTTCAGTGCGTACCGGAGGCCGTCCTGGAACCACGACACGTCGGTGCTCGATCCGGCCGGCCGGTTCTTCGACCGTACGACCGTGGTCAACGACGACCTCGTGGTCTCCGGCCGCACGATCGGGGGAGAGGATCCTCGTGCGGCTCGCATCCAGCGGGTGCTGCGCGGCACGGACGTCCGACGCGGCCTCGCTCGCCAAGGCATCGGGATCGTCGTCGTGGAGACTGACGCACCGGGAGCTCGTGCGGCGTTACGGCAGGTCAGAGGCGCTAGGGAGCTCGAGGTGAAGGGCCGCACGCTGCGGGTGTTCGCCATCCCGGGTGCCCGGCCCATGGCGATCGACAACGAGGACCGGCAGGTCATGATCGCCACCTGGGCGGTGGCCGGGCTGACGCTGCTGTTGTCCCTCGTCGGCGTGGTACGCGGGGCGGTCGAGCGTCGACGCCGCAAGCCCGTGCCGCCGCCCTCGCGGACGAAGACGTGACCCTCACCTCCTGTTAACCTTGCGTGGTCTCGAGGGAGGACAACAACGTGGGAACACTTACAGGCGGCATCATCGCCTTCATCGCCGGACTCGGCCTGGCCGGAGCCACTGTCGTGGGCGTCGTCCAGACTCAGCAGAGTGCCAACGAGAAGCCGATCTCGTCGACGAACGTGAGCTACGGCTCCAACAACTGAAACACCGCGTCCCGGACGCGACGAAGGGCGGACTCCTCGGAGCCCGCCCTTCGTGCGTCCGGACCTGCTCCTACCGCCCGGACGTCTCGAGGATCGCGGCGAAATCAGCCTGCGAGCCCTGCCAGGTGAAGGTCTTGGACTTCGCAAGCGCGCCCTGGCCGAGGAACTCCCGCCACTCGCGGTCCTCGATCAGCTCGCGCAGTGTCGCGACCAGCTCATCGGGGGTGTCGACCAGGACGCCCGAGTCCTTGTGGTCGATCGACTCGGTCGTGCCACCAGCGGTGCTGTAGGCGACCGCGGGCGTGCCGTGCGCGCCGGCCTCGCCGATCACCAGGCCCCAGCCCTCCTTGAGCGACGGGAGCGCCATGACCCAGGACCGCGCGAGCAGCTCGTGCTTGCTCTGGTCGTCGACGTGCCCGTGGAACACGACCCGGTCGGCGACTCCGCTCCGCTCGGCGTGGGCGCGCAGCTCGTTCTCCCACCAGCCAGCCCCGAGGATGTCGAGGACGACCTCGGGGTGGTCGGACTGCATCGCGGCGATCGCGTCGATGGCATGCTCCACCTGCTTGTGCGGGACCAGGCGCCCGACGACGCTGATGCGCGGTGTGACCGACCGGGTTGCCGTGACGGCGGGTGCCGGGTCGTTGCCGTTGTGGATGACGGTGATCCGCTCACGGTCGACGCCGAGCTCCACGAGCTCGAGGCGAGTCGCCTGCGACACCGCGACGTACGCGCTGCGCCGATACAACCGAGGGGCGACGCGGCTCTCGATCCACCAGCCGATGCGACCGACGAGGCCCGGGTAGACCACGGGCCACTGCTCGCGGTGCACGTGGTGCACCAGCACGACGACCGGCTTGCGCGTGGCGAGCCGGGTGAAGAAGGGGAGTCCGTTCTGGACGTCGACGACGGCGTCGACCTTGCCGTAGCGGCCGAGCAGGAGGGCGAGGAACGTCCGGACGTAGATGTCCAGCTTGGTGCCACGGCGCACGAACCTGACCCCGTCGACGACCTCGTCGTGCGGGGCCGCGTCGTGAGAAGCGCACGCGATCGTGACGCGGTGGCCGCGCTCGACCAGGCCGCGAGCCATGTTCTCGACGTAGCGCTCCGAGCCCCCGCCTTCGGGGTTCTTGGTGTCTCGCCAGTTGCAGAAAAGGATGTGCATCGTCGGCCGGCGGGTTGCCGGCCCCTCCTTCGGTGCCGACGTGACGCCGGCTGCTCCCTCGGCACGTCCCTCAACGTGGCGACGTCATGTCCCTCAACATGACCGGTAAATGTTAACACCGGGGTGGTCCACCCCTCCCGTATCCTTTCGGCGTGCCTGACCTGCCCTTTCGCCCTGATCTGGGCCGATCGTGGCGGTTGTTCCAGGCCTTCCGGGTCGAGCAGACCGACCCCGCGCACTTCTACGGAACCCTCGCCCGGGACTCGGTCGACCAGATCCGTACGTACGCCGACCTGGACGGCCAGTGGGTGCTCGACGTCGGGGGCGGACCGGGCTACTTCGCCGACGCGTTCCGCGGCGCCGGGGCGACCTACACCCCGCTCGACGCCGATCTCGGCGAGCTGTCGGGCCTGGGTGATCCCGAGAGCGGCACGGTGCTCGGCAGCGGCATGCAGCTTCCGTTCGCCGACGACAGCTTCGGCGTGACGTACTCCTCCAACGTCCTCGAGCACGTCAGCGAGCCGTGGACGATGGCCGACGAGATGGTGCGGGTGACGCGGGCCGGCGGGCTGGTCTTCCTCTCCTACACGCTCTGGTACGGCCCGTGGGGAGGTCACGAGACCTCACCGTGGCACTTCCTGGGTGGCCATCGGGCCGCCCGGCGCTACGAGAAGAAGCACGGGCATCCACCCAAGAACGTCTTCGGCACGTCGCTCTTCCCGGTGACGGCAGCCGCCGGGCTGCGCTGGTCCCGCCGACAGTCGGCCGCCGAGATCGTCGCGGTGATGCCGCGCTACCTGCCGCGCTGGTCGTGGTGGGTCCTGCGCGTGCCGGTCGTCCGTGAGCTGGTGACGTGGAACCTCGCGATCGTGCTGAGGAAGACGTGACCCAACGGGACGACACCCAGAGATCCGACAGCTTGTTGTGGCGCCTGCGCCTGGGCGCGTGGAGCATGGTGCTGGTCGCCGTCGCCTTCATCCAGGCGCCCGGTCGCATCGCGACCGACACCAAGCTGGACCTGACCGTGGACCCGGTGGGTTTCCTCGGTCGCTCGCTCCACATGTGGGACCCCAACGGTGCTTTCGGCCAGGTGCAGAACCAGGCGTACGGCTACCTGTTCCCCATGGGGCCGTTCTTCGCGCTCGGCGACGGGATCGGCCTGCCCCCATGGGTGACCCAGAGGCTGTGGTGGAGCGTGATCTTCGTCGTCGCCTTCCTGGGCGTCGTCAAGCTGTGCGGAGTTCTCGGAATCGGGCACGGCTGGACGCGGGTCGCAGCAGGGCTCGCCTTCGCCCTGTCGCCGCGGTTCCTCAGCGTCATCGGGCCGTCGTCGATCGAGGTGTGGCCCTCTGCCGTCGCTCCCTGGGTGCTGATCCCACTCGTCATCGGGCTCCAGCGCGGCAGCACCCGGCGTATGGCCGCATGGTCGGCGATCGCGGTGGCGTGCGTGGGCGGCGTCAACGCAGCTGCGACGTTCGCGGTGATCCCGTTGGCCGCACTGTGGCTGCTTTTCGCGCCCGGCAGCCCGCGGCGCCGCTCACTGATGGTGTGGTGGCCGGTCTTCGTTCTGATGGGCACACTGTGGTGGCTCCTGCCGTTGTTCCTGCTCGGTCGCTACAGCCCCGCGTTCCTGGACTACATCGAGAGCGCCAGCAACACGACGTTCGCGGCGTCGGCGTTTGACGCGTTGCGCGGAACGACCGACTGGGTCCCGTACGTCGACCTGAACGCCGACGCCGGCAACCGGCTGCTCGCCGAGCCGCTGCTGATCGCCAACGGGGTCGTCGTCCTCTGCTTCGGCATCCTGGGCCTGGCCCGGTCGGACCTGCGGCACCGCAGATTCCTCGTCACCGGGTTGCTCGCCGGTCTCGTGCTCGTGACTCTCGGGCACACCGGCGCCTCCGAGGGATTCGGCGCCTCGTCGATCCAGGACGCCCTCGACGGGGCTCTTGCGCCGTTGCGCAACACGCACAAGTACGACGTGGTGATCCGACTGCCCTTGGTGCTCGGGCTGTGTCACGCGCTCTCGGTGTTCGCGCGCTCGCGGGCTGCACGCAGTGGCCAGGCCGCACGCCGGCTCGATCCGTCGGCGATCGGTGCGGCGGTGCTTGCGTGTGCCGCCCTGATCGGCGCCACCACCCCGGCGTGGTCCGCATCGGTGGCGAACCGCTCGTCATTCACCGAGGTCCCGGGCTATTGGAAACAAGCCGCGAACTGGCTGGCGGCCAACTCCGAGGGGCGTGCCCTGCTCACGCCCGCCACGCCGTTCGGTGACTACGTCTGGGGCAAGACCAGCGACGAGCCGTTGCAGGCGCTGGCGTCGTCGCCGTGGGCGGTCCGCAATCTGATCCCGCTCGCGCCAGGGGGCAACATCGAGATGCTGGACGCGATCTCGCACCAGCTCGCGACAGGGCATGGCAGCGTTGGACTCACGAACTTCATGAGGCGGGCCGGCATCAGCACCATCGTCGTCCGCAACGACCTCAACCGGCGGCAGGACATCGTGCCGCCGGAGCTCGTACGGGCGACGCTGACAACGACCCCGGGTGTGCACCGGGTCGCGTCGTTCGGTCCGAAGGTCGGCGGCGGTCCCACCCTTCCAGACGCGAACGGCCGGGACGTGTTCGTCGACGGTGGCTGGCAGGCGACCCGCCCCGCGCTGGAGCTCTTCTCGCTCGACAACCCGCTGACAGGTCTGACGACCCAGGCGCTCTCGGACACTCCGGTCCTGATCGGCGACCCTGACTCGTTGATCGCGCTGGATGAGTCCGGCGACACGCGGGGGGCCGATGTCGTGATGGCCAAGGACGCCGACACCAAGCGGCCGTACGCCTCGACCCTGCTGACCGACGGCAACCGTCGCCAGGAGGTCGCGTTCGGCGCGGTCAACCATCAGCGCTCCGGCTCATTGACCCGGAGTGAGGCGTACAGCACACACCGCCGCGTGCACCGTTACGACCAGGCCGAGCAGGACCGTTGGCTCACGGTGCCGGACCTGCGTGGAGCCAAGTCGATCTCGTCATCCTCGTCTGCGGCAGATGTCGGTGCCATCCCGCACATCGACCAGTCCAGGCAGACCTGGGCAGCCTTCGACGGTGATCCGGCGACGGGCTGGGAGCCCGACCTGGCCGATGCGGGCAAGGTCTCGTGGTTGCGCGTCGACTTCAAGAAGCGGGTCGATGTCGGCAGCCTCTCGATCACGCTGGACCTGCCTGCGGGGGAGTCGCGCGTGATCACGGTGACGACTGAGCAGGGCCCCCGTCGCGTACAGGTCGAAGGGTCGGTCCCCGCCGTCATCGATGTCGGACGCGTCTCCTCGGTCGTGATCTCCGGCCGGTCGACGTACGAGAAACGACTGGTCGTCGACGACGTCCGGATGAGCGGGGTCCAGATGTCGCGTCCACTGGTCCTGCCGACCGTTCCCGCAGCCTGGGCGGCACCGTCTCGCATCCTGTTGCAAGCCGGCCCGGGCTATGACGACGGCTGCGCGACGTTCGACGGCGTCCCGAGGTGCTCCGCGGCGTACTTCTCGACCGGTGACAGCGGACGCATCCTGGACCGCGAGGTCACCCTCGGCTCCGGCGGTTCGTACGACCTGCGCGTGCGCGTCGCGCCGACCGGCGGCCGGGCCCTGACCGCGCTGCTGCAGAGGGGCCGGTTGACCTCTGTTGCGGCGAGCTCACAGCTGACGCCTGCCGCTCAAGCCGGGCCTCTGGCGGCGGTCGACGGCCGGACGACTACCGGTTGGGTCGCCGCCAAGGACGATGTAGGACCGACTCTCTCGGTCAACTGGGTCGGCGAGCGCGCGATCTCGAGGTTGCGGCTCTCGACGTCACCGCTGCTGGCCGCGACGGCGCCAGACCGTGTACGCCTGACATTCGCCGACGGCAGCAACACGACCGCGCCGGTCGAGGACGGCGTCGTGCGGTTCAGCTCGGTGCGGACGGACTCGGTCCGGATCCAGCTGCTCGGCGGTGCTCCACGGTTCTCGGTCGACTTCAGCGGCGGTATCCAGCGGCTGCCGCTGGGGGTCAGCGAGCTCGCGGTTCCCGGCGTCGGCGGCTTCCCCTCGGTCCTCGATGCCGAGAAGCGCCGCTTCCCGTGTGGCACCGGGCCCACCGTGTCGGTCAACGGGACGTCTCGCCAGACCTCGCTCAACGCATCTCCGGCCGCGCTGGCCGCCGGCACCGAGGTCGAGGCCCGCGTCTGCGGCGGCAACAGGGCGAAGCTGCGCGAGGGAGTCAACCGGGTGACCGTCATGGGCACCGATGCCTTCCGTCCGGTGGCGGCGACCTTCTCGGCCCAGGTACGTCCTGCTGCCGTGCCCAATGGCGAGCTGGTGGTGACGACCCACAACGCCAATCCCGGCTGGGTCGCCAAGCAGGGCGGCAAGACCCTCGCCCCGGTCGTGCTCAACGGTTGGCAGCAGGCCTGGCTCGCCCCCAGCGCGGATGCGGGCGACGTCACGACGTCGTTCGCTCCCGACCGCACCTATCGTCTCGCCCTCGCCGGGGGTGGACTGCTGCTGCTCGCCCTCCTGGTGATCGCCTTCATGCCGGCGCGGAGCGCGAATCAGCTGCGCGTCGGCACGTCCCGCACCGCCAGGCCCGTCCTGCTGACCCTGGCAGGTGTGGTCACCGCGGGCCTTCTGGCGGGCCCGTGGGGACTCGCCGCTGTTGCGGTGGGCGTCGCCGCGCCGTACGCCGCCGGCGCCCGGCGCTCTGAGACGGCGGGCTGGCTGGCGGCGACCAGCGTGGCTGCCGCCGGCATCGAGTACGTCCTGCGGCCGTGGGCCGGGCTCAACTCGTGGGCCGGCGACCACCGTGCGCCTCAGCTGCTCGTCGTGATCGCGATCGGTTGCCTCGTGTCCGGCGCGGTAGACCGGGCATCCTTCCAGCGCAGGAACGGCATCTCGACGAAGCGGTAGAGCAGCTCGGCGATCACCAGACTGATCGTCAGGGTCACTGCGAACAGCACGAACGGGTCGCTCTGGAAGAGCCGGAACCCGAACCATCTCGCCTCGAGCTCGAGCACCAGGACGTGGCAGCAGAAGAGGCTGTACGAGATGTGCCCGAGGTGCCGCAGGAACGGGTGCGCGAGCGTGCGGGCGTACGCCGACTGCTGATCGCCGAGGACGCTGGGCAGCACCACGAGGAGGGCGACCAGCGCGTAGAGGCCGGTCCGGATGACGCTCTCGCCGGCGGCGATGGCCACGAGTCCCGGCGTGCCGGCCAACGGGGTGCTCGCGATGGTGAAGACGGCGAGGGCGAGCAGCCAACAGGTGCCGGCGCTCGACGCCAGGACTGTCACGCCGTCGACGAGCCGGTTGCGACTGGGTGCCGCGCGGTGCCGGCGATCCACGTCGAGCACTGCCAGCGCGATGCCGATCGCGAACCAGATGAAGTACGACGGCAGCGCCCGATGCATGCCCTCGACATGCTTGAGTGCCGATGCCGCGAGAGCGGTCCACCCGAGGGACAGGACCGACAACACGCCCAGAGTCACGAGCAGTCGTCGAGGCGCCCAGCGGCGCCGTGCGACATAAGTCGTGAGCAGCCACATCAGGAGCGGCAGCACGAGGTAGAACGCGACCTCGGTGCTCAGGCTCCACATCTGGGTCAGGCCGTGGGGGAGCGCAGGGTTGAGGTAGAGGTCGATCAGCAGCAGGTTGTCGAGCCAGCGGGAGACGCCGAGTGAGTGGTTGGCCGGCAGCAGTACCAGCGCTGCGACGACCGCGACCCAATAGACCGGCAAGATGCGCAGCGACCGCTTCCAGAAGTAGCGACGGGTCGAGTCATGGCGCCGACCCGTGCGCAGCTGGGTCACGAAGGGATACGACAGCAGGAAGCCGGACAGCACGAAGAACACCGCGACGCCGACCTCCAGTCGCTGCATCGCAGAGCCGAGTGTGCCGTTGCCGTACACCCCGGCCCAGAAGCACGTGTGCGTCGCGACGACGGCGATCGACGCGATGGCGCGCAACGAGTCGAGACCCGGGAAGCGTGGTGTTGAGGCGTTCGTCATGAGACCGGCACCAGGTCTCCCACGCGTACGGTGTCGACGCACACTGTGAGGTCAGGCGTCGTCGACCTGAGCTCGACCGTGGTCACCGGTCCCTCGCCGCGCATGAAGTACGTGTGCAGACCGTTCTGGACACGTATGTCATCGACCTTGTTGCCGTCGAGGCGGACCTCGAGGTCGCCGTCGCCAGAGGAGAGGTAGCCGATCGACATCCACCAGAACGGGTTGGCCACGGTCTTGTCGAGGCGTACGCGCGTGACGTCCTGCGTCACCGCGAAGCCGCAGTCGCGAACCGGCCCGGGCCGCGAGGTGGCTGATGCGAACACCGCGGCCTGCCGGTGGACGCCGCGGTCGTCGAGGATGCGGACGTCATTGCCCCGGTACGCCGTCCGGATCTCCTTGCCCAGCGGGTAGAGCAGGTTCGACGGCAGGTTGTTCGGGTAGCTCAGGCGGGACTGGACCAGGTTGGGCACCTCGAGCTCCGCGATGACCGCAGGCTCGGCCGCGAGACTCGTGCGGGCGTTGTCGACGAACTCGCGCGCGGGATAGTCGCGGTGCCACGCCGAGGCGTACGAAACGGTGCTGACCAGACTGCCCACGAGGAAGACCGCGATCGCTGCGCCGGCGAACGTTCGCCAATGGCCCCGCGCCTGCGCGGGACGTGAGGTCATCGCGGCTTCGCGCACCGGCAGCAGCAACAACCCCAGGACGAGTGCCGTCACGGGGAGTGTGTCGGTCAGATAGCGAGTCATGAGACCAGCGTTGGCGCCGAGCTGCAGCCCGCGGCCGTAGACCAGCGCGAGGTACGTCACGAGGAGCTGCGCCACCAGGATTGCCAGAGCCGCGAACGCGACACGGGCTCCGCGGCGCACGGCCATCACCACCATAACGAGCACGGCTAGGCCCGCGATGGCGTAGAGCACCGATGGTGGATCGGGACGGCTCATCGGAGGGTTGTACTCATCCCAACGCCAGGGGCCACCGACCAGCGAGGTGATCCATGAGGTGCCGATCAGGTTCCTGCCGATCGCCAGCGCCGGCGCCGAGCCCTGCGCCTCCACCGGCGAAGGTGTCGAGTCGGCGTAGACCACGAGATACGCGACGCCGACGACCGCGAGCGGGACGATCAGCGCAGCGTGTGTGCGTACGAGATGCCACGGTCGGGTCCACCATCGGCCGGGCGTGAAGAACAGCAGGAGCAGCAGCCCGACCGGGACGATCATGACGAGGCCGCGCGGACCGCTGATCACCGCAAGCGTGAGGGCGGCGCCGCTCGCGATGGCCCACCGGGTTCGACGTTCGCGCGCCCAGCGGACCACGCTCGTCACGAGCAGGAAGAACGCGATCTGGATCGGGATCGCGTTCAGGGCTGCGGCCCACCACGTCAGCGCCTCGATCCCCATGGTGGAGAACAGGTAGAAGCCCAGTGGCGCCAGGATCGCCCACCGGTCGCCGAACACCGTGCGGAGCATCGCGAGGCAGGAGATCGCCGCGACGGCCTGCAGCAGGAGCGTGATCGAGGCAGCGAGCAGCCAGTTGTAGGGACCCGCATGGGCGACGACCGACGAGATGGCGACCCCGAGCGGCATCAGCTGGCTGTCGTGCGGCGTCAGCAGGAAGTCGGGCGTGATGCGGTTCTTCAGTGCGTCCTCGAGGAAGATGAAGTCATCGCTGTAGAACCAAGCCGGAATCAGCACCCACGCCTTGAGGATGAGGTGCAGGCCGATGAGGCCGTAGGCCGCGCCGCGGATCTGCTGAGCAGGCGACAGGTCCTCGGGAACCATCGCTCGCAGCGGTGTCAGGACGGGGGCGCTCACAACCGTCGATCCTGCCATCCGTGGGGGTCACCGATCCGGCTCGCGACGTGCGCAAACGTGCCCAAACGTCTCGGTGTGACGCTCGCCGGACCTGACCCTCCCCGGTGCTACGGTCAAGCGTTCATAACGTGGAGGGAGCCCACAGTGAGTAAGAAATTGGGAACAGTCGCGCTGTTCCTGGGCGCGTTTTTGCTGGCATTGGCCGGCTTGTCCAAGTTCTACATGTACGACCAGGTGGCCGTCGTGCCGCTCAACCACGAGGCGACCAGCGTCTCGTCGACGGCGCCGGGGGCCGACGCCGACTACCTCGACGTCGCAGCCGGGCTGAAGCCCACGACCGGACCCTTGAAGAACACGAAGGTCATCGTCGGCAACGTCAAGGAAGGCAAGAAGGCGAGCAAGGCACTCGACCGCGACGTCGCGGTCTGGGACATCTACGACTGCACCGACAAGCCGACCTTCAACTGTGGCTCGGGCAAGGTCGCGCTCAGCGCCACCGACGACCGGGTGGCGTTCGATCGCACCACCGGTCTGGCAGTGGACTGGAAGGGTGCGCGGTCCGACGTCGACGGCGAGGTCATCGAACCCGGCAAGTTCAAGGGTCTCTACTTCAAGTTCCCCTTCGACTCGCAGAAGAAGACGTACCCGTTCTGGGACGGCACCCTGCGTGAGGCCACTCCGGCGAAGTTCGTCGGCGAGGGCAAGGTCAAGGGCATGAAGACCTACGAGTACAAGCAGACGATCGAGCCGATCAAGACCGGCACGATCGACGTGCCCGGCACGCTCGTCGGCTCGGACGAGGCGACCGTCACGGCTGACCGGATCTACTCCAGCGTCAGCACCTACAAGGTCGAGCCGGTCACCGGCGTCATCCTGTGGGGCCAGACGGCGCAGGACAGCTACCTCGAGCTCGACGGCGAACGGGTCCTGACGACGACCAAGGCGACGCTCAGCTACACCGACGCGAACGTCACGGACACCGTCAACGAGTTCAAGTCCAAGACGCTGCTGCTCAAGGCCGTCAAGACGTACGTGCCGTACGGCGGCGGGGCGCTCGGCCTCGTCCTGATCGGCATCGGCCTGTTCACGCGTCGCGGAAGGGACTCCGGGGCGCACACGGCGGAGGAGCGCGAGCTCGTCACGCACTGACTTGCTCCACGGTGAGCGACGCCGCGACCTCCTGACGGGGGTCGCGGCGTCGCTCATTCTGCGTGGCGACGGTGTTCTAGGGTGAGGTTCCTATGACCATCGCCTCCGCCGCAGACCTCTGCACCTTCGTCGACCGTTCACCGACCCCGTTCCATGTGTGCGGCACGGTCGCCGCCGAGCTCGAAGCCGCGGGATACGTACGCGTGGGCGAGCAGGACCCCTGGCCGACCGAGCCGGGCCGCCACTACGTGGTTCGTGGGGGCTCGCTGGTGGCGTGGTCGACCGAGACCAGTGAGCTGCCGAGCGATCCGTTCCGCGTCGTCGGCGGGCACACCGACAGCCCCAACCTGCGCCTCAAGCAGCACCACGACATCGCACCGGAGGGCATCGGCGTCGTGGCCCTGGAGCCATACGGGGGAGCCTGGCTCAACTCCTGGCTCGACCGCGACCTCGGCCTGGCCGGCCGGCTGGCCCTGCGCGACGGCACCGAGACGCTGGTGCACATCGATGCCCCGGTGCTCCGGGTGCCCCAGCTCGCGATCCACCTGTCCGCCGAGCGCAAGGGTGTCGAGCCCGACCCCCAGCGTCACCTCAACGGCATCTGGTCGGTCTCGCAGGGTGAGTTCCTCGAGTTCGTGGCGGGGGAGGCCGGCGTGGCGCGAGGCGACATCCTGGGCTTCGAGCTCATGACCCACGACGTCACCCCGAGCGCCCTGACCGGCGCACGTGCCGAGCTGGTCTCGGCCCCGCGGCTCGACAACCAGGTGACCTGCTTCGCGGGCCTGCGAGCCCTGCTCGATGCGTCACCCGTCGCCGGAGTCCGACCCGTGCTCGCACTGTTCGACCACGAAGAGGTCGGCAGCACGTCTGAGCGCGGCGCCCAGTCCGACCTGCTCGCCACGGTCCTCGAGCGCATCGTGCTCGGCGCCGGCGGCACGCGCGACGACTACCACCGGGCGATAGCCGCGTCGGTCTGTGCCTCGGGCGACATGGCGCACGCGACGCACCCCAACTACGCGGAGCGGCACGAACCGCTCCACCACATCGCGATCGGTGGGGGACCCGTGCTCAAGGTCAACGTCAACCTCCGTTACGCGACGGACGCACCTGGCGCCGCGATGTTCGCCGTCGCCTGCGAGCAGGCCGGCGTGCCGCTGCAGCGCTACGAGCACCGCGCCGACCTGCCGTGCGGCTCGACGATCGGACCGCTCAGCGCCGCGCGTACGGGCATGCTGACGGTTGACGTGGGCGCGCCCCAGCTGGCGATGCACTCGGCGCGAGAGCTCATGGGCGCCGCGGACGTCGACACGTACGCCCGTGCGCTGTCAGCCTTTCTGTCACCGGCCTGACCCGGCTTCCCGCGAGGGACCGCGGTCGCGTACGATTGAGACTGCGCTGACGGCCTGTACGTACCTCGGACAGAGCAGGCCCGTGCTCGTGCGCCGTGTCGGGCGAATCTCCTCGACTCATTCACGATCCAAGGGCTGTCAGACGTGCCCGACAATTCCACCCATCCATCGGAGCAACTCCTCTATGTCAAGCAGTCTCGCCACACCCCACGTAGCACCACAGGTCGCCGTCAACGACATCGGCTCTGAGGAAGACTTCCTCGCCGCAATTGACCTCACCATCAAGTACTTCAACGACGGCGACATCGTCGAAGGTGTCATCGTCAAGGTGGACCGTGACGAGGTCCTCCTCGACATCGGCTACAAGACCGAGGGCGTCATCCCCTCCCGCGAACTTTCCATCAAGCACGACGTCGACCCCAACGAGGTCGTCTCCGTCGGAGACAACGTCGAAGCCCTCGTCCTCCAGAAGGAGGACAAGGAAGGCCGCCTCATCCTGTCCAAGAAGCGTGCGCAGTACGAGCGCGCGTGGGGCGACATCGAGAAGATCAAGGCCGAGGACGGCGTGGTCGAGGGCACCGTCATCGAGGTCGTCAAGGGCGGCCTGATCATGGACATCGGTCTGCGCGGCTTCCTGCCGGCGTCGCTGGTCGAGATGCGCCGTGTGCGCGACCTCGACCCCTACATCGGTCAGAAGATCGAGGCCAAGATCATCGAGCTCGACAAGAACCGCAACAACGTGGTCCTGTCGCGCCGTGCCTGGCTCGAGCAGACCCAGTCGGCCGTTCGCCAGAACTTCCTCACCGAGCTCCAGAAGGGGCAGGTCCGCAAGGGCGTCATCTCCTCGATCGTCAACTTCGGTGCGTTCGTGGACCTCGGCGGCGTCGACGGTCTCGTCCACGTGTCCGAGCTGTCGTGGAAGCACATCGATCACCCCAACGAGGTCGTCCAGGTCGGCGACGAGGTCACCGTCGAGGTGCTCGACGTCGACATGGACCGCGAGCGCGTCTCGCTGTCGCTCAAGGCCACGCAGGAAGATCCCTGGCAGCACTTCGCACGTACGCACCAGATCGGCCAGATCGTGCCGGGCAAGGCGACCAAGCTGGTCCCCTTCGGTGCGTTCGTCCGCGTCGAGGAGGGCATCGAGGGCCTGGTGCACATCTCCGAGCTCGCCGAGCGTCACGTCGAGATCCCCGAGCAGGTCGTCCAGATCGGCGACAGCGTCATGGTCAAGATCATCGACATCGACCTCGAGCGTCGCCGCATCTCGCTGTCGCTCAAGCAGGCCAACGAGACCGAGGCCGCAGTCAGCGATGACTTCGACCCGACGCTCTACGGCATGACGTCGTCCTACGACGCCGATGGCAACTACATCTACCCCGAAGGTTTCGATCCCGAGACCGGCGAGTGGCAGGAAGGCTTCGACGAAGCCCGCGCCACCTGGGAGAAGCAGTACGCCGAGGCGCACGAGCGCTGGGAGGCGCACAAGAAGCAGATCGAGGAGGCCGAGAAGGCCGGCATCGAGGCTTCTGAAGCGGCCAACTACTCATCGGACACCGCAGCCGGTGAGGACGCTCCGCAGCAGGAGGGCTCGCTCGCCTCTGACGAGGCGCTGCAGGCGCTCCGCGAGAAGCTCACGGGCGGCGAGTAACCTTCCGCCCCACGCAAAGAACCCCCGGTCCACACGGACCGGGGGTTCTTCGCGTTGCGGGGTTCACACGAAGCTGTTGGGCGGGAACGAGTCCGCGTGACTGCGCGGACCGGGACGGGCTCCGTACCCGTCTTTGGGGATCAGCACGGTCAGTGCGACCCCGGCGGCGATGACCAGGAGGGCGATTAGAAAGATGAACATGGCAGTAATTCTTGCTGGTGTCAGATACTGCCACCAGTGGCAGTAATGCCACTCTGCATTGATTTACTGCCATCTGTCTGCGATGCTCGTGTCATGAAGACCGTTGCAGTCGTCGTGCAGGACGGTGCCGAGCCCTTTGGCCTCGGATCGATCTGCGAGGTGTGGGCCGAGCCCTACCACCCCGAGGACGACAATCCCGTGTTCGACTTCCGTGTGTGCACGCCCCGCCCCGGCCGGGTGCGCGGCCGGGCCGGCTTCGACCTCCACGTCGAGCACGGCCTGGACGCGCTCGAGGACGCCGACCTGGTCTGCTTCTCGCCCAAGTACGAGTTCCTCGACTTCGATCCGCTCGTGCTCGACGCGGCACGGGCGACGTACGAACGCGGTGCCCTGGTCTATGCGCACTGCTCGGCGGCGTTCATCCTCGCCGAGGCGGGCCTGCTCGACGGCCGTGAGTGCACGACCCACTGGCGCTACACCGATCGCATGGCACGCAGGTACCCGAAGGCGATCGTCCGCCCTGATGTGCTCTACGTCCAGGAGGACAACATCATGACCGGCGCCGGCTCCGCGGCCGGCATCGACGCCTCGCTGCACCTGATGCGGCAGATGTACGGCGCGAAGGTCGCGACGACGACGGCCCGGCGCATCGTCGTCCCGCCGCACCGCGACGGCGGACAGGCGCAGTTCATCCGCACGCCCATGGGGCAGACAGAGGCCGACACCCTCGCGCCGTTGCTGGCGTGGGCCAGCGACCACCTCGACGAGCCGCTGTCGGTCGAGAAGCTCGCGGCACAGGCGCACATGTCGCCCCGAACGTTCGCTCGCAGGTTCCGTGACGAGACCGGCACGACGCCGCTCCAGTGGCTGACCAGCCAGCGCCTCGCCAACGCGGAGGAGCTGCTCGAGAACTCGTCGCTCGCCGTCGAGCAGATCGCCACCCGCGTGGGGTTCGGCAACGCCGCGACGCTCCGCCACCACTTCGCCACTGCGAGGGGCACCACGCCGCAGCAGTACCGCAAGATGTTCACGTGCGTCGATGAGGCTGTCTAGCCGGCCGATTCCTGCTGCGGTCCTCGGCGGGAGATACAGTCTGACCGTGCGCAGAACCGGTTTGGAGTTCAGCTCCGCGCTTGCGGTGGCCACGTTGGTCGCGGCACTCGTGATGGCTGAGTCGTTGGGTCTCGGCTTCCACGACCCCGACGGATCGATCGGTCCGACATTCGTGCTGCTGCCTCTGATCGTGCTGCTGGCCCTGTTCCTCGACGTCGTGCCGCGGGCGGCCATCCGCGCGAAGTCGTGGCGATCCGCCAGGGCCGCCACGGCGGAGGTCTGGCGCGAGCGCTGGCCCGCAGCCAACCTCCGGTTCATGATCGTGGGGTTGATCGGCTGGTACGTGACGTACGCATCGGTCCGCAACCTCAAGGGTTTCGTGCCGTTTGCCAACCACCAGCTCTACGACCGCGACCTCTCCCGCATCGACTTCGCGATGTTCGGCGGCCGGTCGCCGGCTGTGGTCCTGCACGACCTGCTCGGCACCACGGTCGCAGCTCAGGTGCTGTCGTTCTTCTACATCGTGTGGATCGTCGCGCTGCCGGCCTCGCTCGCCGTCGCGCTGGTCTGGGCGCGGCGCGACCGGGTCAGCTCGTGGTGGGTCACGGCGGTCTCGATCGACTGGGTCATCGGCGTCGCCCTCAACTACGCCCTGCCGACGCTGGGCCCGATCTACGACCGTCCCGGCGACTTCGCCGCCCTCAGTCATACCTCGACGACGGCTCTTCAGCAGTCGATGTGGACCGAGCGCCTGCAGGTGCTCGCCGACCCCGCGCACACCAACACGGTCCAGAACATCGCCGCGTTCGCCTCGCTCCACGTCGCCATCGCCACCACCGCGGTCCTCGTCGCACAGCGCGCTGGTCTCCACCGGGCGTTCGTATGGGCCCTGCGGGCGTTCCTCGTCATCACGATGGTCGCCACGGTCTACTTCGGCTGGCACTACGTCTCAGACGTGCTCGCGGGGCTGTTGCTGGGCTTCGTCGGCGCGTGGGTCGGCGAGAAGTTCGCTGCGCCGGACCAGGTGCCCGAGGCCGAGCTGTCAGAGCTCAGTGCGGCGGACCTTGCCGGTCGCAGTGCGCGGCAGTGACGCGACCTTCTCGTACGTCTTGGGTCGCTTGGGCGGGGTGAGTCGCTCGGCTGCAAGCGCGCGCAGCGTCTGTTCGTCGACCTCGCCGACGTACGCCGCGCACACCCGTCGTCCCCACTGCGCGTCGTCGCGGCCGAACACCACGAGGTCGACGAGCCCGTCGGCGCCCTCGAGAGCGGCCTCCACCTCCGCCGGATAGACGTTGACCCCACCGGAGATGATCAGGTCCTCACGGCGGGAGTCGAGGTAGACATAGCCGTCCTCGACCCGGCCGAGGTCGCCGACGGTGAAGGCCGGCCCGTCGGGCGTCTCCTTCCACGTCGAGCGCGTCCTGTCCGGTGCGTTCCAATACGTGAACCGGGCCCACTCCGGCACGGCACACCACAGCTGCCCGTCGGTGTCGGTCGTGACGACCCGGCCCGGCCTGGCCCGGCCCACGGTGCCGGGATGGGCGATCCATTCGGGCGCAGGACAGGCCGTGAACTGTCCCTCGGTCGATCCGTAGAACTCCCAGACCACGTCGGCGCCGAACGTCTCGTGGGCCCGCCGACGGATGGGCTCGGGGCACGGCGCACCGGCGTGGGCGACGAGCCGGAAGCTCGATGCATCCAACGCCGTGCCGTGCTCGTCGAGCCAGGCGAAGAGCCGCTGGAGGTGTGCCGGCACGCAGAACATGGACGTCGGGCGGAGCTCGGTCACCGTCTCGACGAAGGTCTGCGGATCGAATGCCGGCAGCACCGCGATCGATCCGCCGGCCAGCAGCGTGCCCATCGCGAACCGCAGCGGCGCGGAGTGATAGATCGGGGAGACCACCAGGTCGAGGTCGGCGGCGTCGAAGCCCCAGAGCTCCCGCTCCTCCTGGACGAGGGCGGCCGCGTGATCGGGTGCCAGCAGTCCCGACCACACGCCCTTGGGCCGGCCGGTCGTACCGGACGTGAAGTGCATCGGGCGGCAGCGCGGCCAGTCGTCGAGAGCGATGGGCTCGCCGCCTGACAGCTCGTCGAGCGTCGACGGGTCGTCGATGACGAGTGCCGGCTCGACGTCGCGGACGATCGCGTCGCGCTCGTACGGTGTCAGCCGCGGATCGAGCGGCACGGGCACGACACCGGAGCGCGTTGCCGCGAGCACGACGCTGACGTACGCAGATGTGCCCGGCACGCACAGCACGACCCGGTCGCCAGGGCGTACGCCCTGCGCGTGCAAGGCGCCGGCGATACGGGCCTGTGCCCGCTCGCTGTCAGCGGCGCTGAGGACGTCAGGCATCCGAAACCTTCCACATCGTGAGACATCGGTCACTCTGGCAAGCGAGGATGTGCGCATCTGATGTGAACCGATGCACAAAGTATGCTTGACTCGAACGCTGAGTCAGACTTTTGTCTATGCACTAGGTGGTCCATCCGTGGCAGATTCTCGCCACAGGCATGCACGCAAGGCGCCCCGTCGGCTGAACATCTCGCGGGCGATCCTGCCCACAGCGGGTCTGCTGACCCTCGCCACCGCCGGCGCTCTCGTGGTCTCCCACGATCCGGCGAGCCCGGTCCAGGCCGCCGCCCAGCCCAAGCAGGACCTGTTCGCCGTGTCGGCGGAGAAGACCAACGACATCGAGATCAGCCGCAGCGCCGACCGCGCGCCGCTGACGAACGAGGCCGATGCCGAGGCCAAGGTCAAGGGCACCCGTTTTGCGGTGTCGGACCTCGAGGTCCACGCCGCCGCAGAGAGCTCGTCACCGGTCCTGGCCAATGTCTCCTCCGGCAAGACCGTCGACATCACCGGCGTCACCAAGGGCGAGTGGGCCCAGATCATCCACAAGGGCCTCCCGCGCTGGGTCAAGGCCAAGGCGCTGGCCAAGGAGATGCCCCTCGGCACCTCGCCGTGCGCCTCCGGCTCCGGGGCCGAGCGCGGCCTGCAGCCCGACACGATCAAGGTCCACCGCGCGGTCTGCGCGAAGTTCCCCTCGATCGTCCGCTACGGCGGTGTCGCCGGTCGTGGTGAGCACGCCACCGGCCAGGCCCTCGACATCATGGTCGGCACGGGCAACCCGATCGGCTATGACATCGCGGCGTTCCTGCAGGAGCATCGTGCCGAGCTCGGCATCGAGTACATCATCTGGCACCAGCACATCTGGCGGCCGGCGACCTCAGGCGCCTGGCGCAGCATGTCCAACCGGGGCGGTGCGACGGCCAACCACATGGACCACGTGCACGTCACCACCTACGGCAACGCCGCAGGCTAGGTCGTACGTGCTGAGGGTCGGGCTCACCGGCGGGATCGGCTCGGGCAAGAGCACCGTGAGTGCCCTGCTGGCGGCCCGCGGTGCGGTTGTCATCGACTACGACCTGCTGGCCCGTGAGGCTGTCGAACCCGGCAGCCCCGGCCTCGAGGCGATCGCCGAGCGATTCGGCAGCGGTGTCATCGCCGTCGACGGGACGCTCGACCGCCCGGCGCTGGCGGCGATCGTGTTCGCCGACCCGGCAGCGCTGACGGATCTCAACGCCATCACGCACCCGGCGATCTGGGAGCTCGCCGCCGCTCGTGAGGGCGCTGCGGGGCCCGACGCGATCGTCGTGCACGACAACCCGCTGCTCGTCGAGATGGGTGCCGCGAAGCACTGCGACGTCGTCGTGGTCGTCGACGTGCCCGAGGACGTCCAGGTGGCCCGCCTCGTCAGCTCGCGCGGGATGTCCGAGGACGAGGCCCGGTCCCGGATTGATGCGCAGGCATCCAGACGACAAAGGACCGGTGCCGCCGATCTGGTGATCGACAACACCGGTCCGATGGACGAGCTCACCCTCATCGTCGGGGGAACATGGGACGAGCTCGTGTCCAGAGCGGCCTCCGCCTAGGCGGCGAGGTCCGGATCGGCGATGCGCCTCAGCGTCGCCAACGCCTCACGTTCGAGCTGACGTACGCGCTCGGCCGAGATGCCATGACGCTTGCCGATGTCGGCGAGCTTCTGCTGACGTCCGTCAAGCAGGCCGTAGCGTGCTCGTACGATGTCGGCCTCGCGCTCGCCGAGATGATCGACCAGCGTCGAGATCAGGTGCCGCGACTCGTCGTCGAGCACCGCGAAGTCGGGGCCGGGCTGCGTCTCGCGGGCGATCAGGTCACCCAGCGACGTGTCACCGTCCTCGTCGACCGGTGAGTCGAGGCTGACGTGGTCACGTCCCCACGACATCAGGTCGATGACGCGGTCGATGTCCATGCCGAGCTCCAGCGCGATCTCCTGCGGCTCCGGGTCGTAGCCGAGCTGGCGCTCCAGGTTGCGGCGCGCGGCCGTCACCTGGTTGAGCTCCTCGACCACGTGCACGGGAAGGCGTACGACGCGGGCCTGCTGCGCGATGCCGCGGGTGATGGCCTGACGAACCCACCAGGTGGCGTACGTCGAGAACTTGAACCCCTTGGCGTAGTCGAACTTCTCGACAGCGCGGATGAGTCCGGTGTTGCCCTCCTGGACCAGGTCGAGCATCGGCATCGCCGAGCGCCCGTACTTGCGGGCGATCGAGACGACGAGCCGGAGGTTGGCCTGGATGAACTCCTGGACCGCCCGGTCGCCCTCGTCGGCGAGCCACTGCAGCTCTTCCTCGGTCGCGAACTTCGGCGCGCCGCCCTTGCGACGGCCCACGCGACCCTCCTCGAGGAGATGTCGGGCCAGCAGCCCGGCCTCCACGGTCTTGCTCAGCTCGACCTCGCGCTCAGCGTCGAGCAGGGGAGTGCGGGCAATCTCGGCAAGGTACATGCCGACGCTGTCCTTGCCCTCGATGTTGGTGTTCCCATTTCGTGCGCTCACCGTGCGCCTCCCATCAGTGTCTGTACTGATCAGAACGCTTTTGGTACCCCAAGGATTCCGCTCTCAGTCGCTTCTTAGGAGCGCCGTGCTATGCCGAGGCCGAGCGAGCCCTGCGAGCGAGCGTTGAGGCAGGTTGAGCGATCGCGCCGAAGGCGCCTGATGACGAAACCTGGTGAGATCAGCACCCAGCGTTGGCAGCTGGTTTCGAGGCTCCGGCCGCGGGCGGCCTCCGCACCTCAACCAGCTTTGGCTGTGCTGATGATCCAGGCGAGCTCCCAGGCCCGTTCCTTCCACGACGCGTAGCGGCCGCTGACGCCGCCGTGACCGGCGTGCATCTCGGTCTTGAGCAGGATCGGGGCGTCGCCCGTGGCAGTCGCGCGCAGCTTGGCGACCCACTTGGCCGGCTCGACGTACATGACCCGGGTGTCGTGCAGGCTCGTGACGGCGAGGATCGCCGGGTAGGGGTGCGCGCCGACGTTCTCGTAGGGCGCGTACGACTTCATGTAGGCGTAGACGTCGGGGTCCTCGAGCGGATTGCCCCACTCGTCCCACTCGATGACCGTCAGCGGCAGGCTCGGGTCGAGGATCGTGGTGAGGGCGTCGACGAACGGCACGCTGGCGACGATGCCGGCGAAGGCGTCCGGCGCGAGGTTGGCGACGGCGCCCATCAGCAGGCCGCCCGCGCTGCCGCCCTCGGCGATCAGTCGGTCCGCGGAGGTCCAGCCCTCGCTGACGAGGTGCCGGGCGCTCGCGACGAAGTCGGTGAACGTGTTGCGCTTGTGCAGCATCTTGCCGTCGTCGTACCAGTGCCGGCCGAGCTCGCCACCTCCGCGTACGTGCGCGATCGCGAAGACGAACCCGCGGTCGAGCAGCGACAGGCGCATGACGGAGAAGCCGGGATCCATGCTGGCCTCGTAGGCGCCGTAGCCGTAGATCAACGCGGGTGCGGTGCCGTCGCGCGAGGTGTCCTTGCGGCACACGACCGAGACCGGCACGCGTACGCCGTCTTCGGCGATGGCCCAGGTGCGGTGCTGCTCGTACTCCTGCGGGTCGTAGCCGCCGAGCACGGGGGCCTGCTTGCGCAGGATCAGCTCGCCGGTCTCGACGACGTAGTCGTAGATCGACGCCGGCGTGATGAACGAGCCGACACCGACGCGGATGAGCGGCTGGTCCCACTCGGCGTTGGCGCCGACGCCGCTGGTGAACAGCTCCTCGCCGAAGTCGATCTCGGTGAGGGGTCCGACGCCGTCGTGTCCCAGGTGCATGATGCCGATGCGGGACAGCGCGTCGCGGCGGTAGGACACGACGATCTGCTGGGCGAACACGTCGACGTCCTCGAGCCGGGTGGACTCGCTGCCGGGGATGATGACGGTGCGGGCGCTCGGGTCGTCGACCCGGATGGCGGCGAGCTCGAAGTTGAGCGCGCCGTCGTTGTGCAGGACCAGGAAGTGGTCCTCGCCTCCGATGACGGCGTGCTCGAGGGAGTACTCGACGCCGTCGCGACGGGGGAGCACGACTCGGAACTCGCCCTCGGGATCGGCCGCCTCGAGGACGCGCACCTCGCTCGTGACCTTGGAGGAGAGCCCGATGACGAGGAAGCGCTCGGACTGGGTGCGGCCGACGCCGATGAAGTAGCGCTCGTCAGGCTCCTCGAGCACCAGGGTGTCCTCGTCGGTGGAGCCCAGCCGGTGTCGCCACACCCGGTGAGGCCGCCATGCGTCGTCGACGGTCGTGTAGAAGAGGTGTGTCCCGCCGGCCGACCAGGTCGCGCCGCCGCTCGTCGCGGGGATCTCGTCGGGCAGCACCTCGCCGGTGCGCAGGTCCTTGACCCTGATCGTGTAGCGCTCGTCGCCCTGGGTGTCGACCGACCACGCCAGCAGCGTCTCGTCGTCGCTGATGCTGAACGCGCCGAGCGAGAAGAACTCGTGGCCCTCGGCCTCGACGTTGGAGTCGAGCAGGACCTCCTCGCCGGCGATCTCGGCACCGGCCTCGAGCAGCGGCGGGTGCCAGTCGTCGGCGTCGTCGATCGGGCACCGGCACCGGATCGCGTACTGCTGGCCCTCGACCGTACGGGCGTAGTACCACCAGGCGCCGCGGCGGACCGGGACCGAGAGGTCGGTCTCGAGGGTGCGGGCCTTGATCTCGTCGAAGATCTGCTGGCGCAGCGGCTCGAGGTGCGCGGTCGTCGCGTCGGTGTAGGTGTTCTCGGCCTCGAGGTAGGCCAGCGTCGCCGGGTCCTCCTTGTCGCGCAGCCACTCGTAGTCGTCGACGAAGTCGTCTCCGTGGTGGCTGCGGACGATGGGCCGGCGCTCGGCGGTGGGTGGAGGCGGGACAGTCATACGTCGAACGTACCGTTGTGGCCTGCGCCCAGTGCGGGGTCGTCGGCCAGGAACGTGTGGACCGGGCCCGGCGGCGTCCAGCGCGTCTCGAAGCGGACCGTCACGCGGCCCAGCCCGGAGCCCCAGACCCACCCGTCGCCGTGATCGGCGTGGTGCACGTCCATGCCGGGATACCAGCGCGTGGGACGGGCCACGACCTCCTGCTCGGGCTCGTCGTCGACGTCGTCGTCCTCGTCAGAGGCGAACAGGTCGTCCTGGACCCAGTCGGCGAGGCCGCTGACCCCGACTCCCAGCAGGCGCAGCCCGTTGCTGATGTCCTCGCCGGCCAGCAGGCCTCGAGCCGTGGTGGCGAGGATGCGGGCGTTGTCGGTCGGGTTGGGCAGGGTCGAGGACCTGGTGTGCGTCTCGAAGTCGTGATGGCGCATCTTGAGCGTCACGGTGCGGCCCGAGAGGCCGTTCTTGCGGAGCCGGCCGGAGACCGAGCGGGCCATCCGCTCGATGATCGTCTCGAGCTGGAGCCGATCGGAGATGTCCTGCTCGAACGTGTCCTCGACACTGACCGACTTGGTCTCGCGCGACGCCATGACGGGCCGGTCGTCGTCGGCCCGCGCCATCCGGTGCAGGGACCGACCGGACGACTGACCGAGCAGGCGTACGAGCTCGGCCTCGCTGGGGGAGCGCAGGTCCTCGACGGTCAGGATGCCGACCCGTCGGAGGCGCTCGGCGGTGGCCGGACCGACGCCGGGGATCACGGTGGCCTGCATCGGCCCCAGCACGTCGGCCTCGGTGCCGGGCTCGACGACGAAGACGCCGTCGGGCTTGTTGATCTCGCTGGCGATCTTGGCCATCAGCTTGGACGAAGCGACACCGACCGAGGCGGTGAGGCCGCCCGTGAGATCCGCGATGTCGGCGCGGATCGCGGCGACGATGTCCTCGACCCGGTCCGGGTCGAAGCCCGGGCCGGCACCGAGGTCGACGAAGGCCTCGTCGAGCGACAGCGGCTCGATGACCTCGGTCTCCTCGCGCAGTCGCTCCATCACGATCCGACTGGCCTCGCGATAGGCGTCGAAGCGGCCACCGAGGAAGGCGGCGTGCGGGCACCTGGCCCGGGCCTCGGCCGTACGCATCGCGGACCGCACGCCGTGCACCCTGGCTTCGTAGGACGCCGTCGCCACGACGCCGCGCGGGCCGATGCCGCCGACGATGACCGGCCGGCCGCGTAGCGAGGGCTTGTCGCGCTGCTCGACCGAGGCGAAGAACGCATCCAGGTCGAGGTGCATGATCGACGCCACGGACCGCATGCGGCCATTCTGTCCTGACCCACCGACATGCGGCCCGCGGCGCGCGAGTCAGCCGGCGAGCACCGAGATCCGGCCGAGCGAGTCGATCGTCGCGACGCAGGCGCGTGCCGCCTCGATGCCCTTGAGCGCCATGTGGCTCTCGAAGAACTCCGCGATCGGGCCGTCCTCGCGGAACTCGTGCGGGGTCAGCACGGCGGACAGGACTGGCACATCAGTGCTGAGTCCGACCTCGACGAGGGCCGAGACGACGGCGTCCGCGACGAACTCGTGCCGGAAGATGCCGCCGTCGACGACGAGCGCCATCGCGACGACGGCGTCGAAGCGGCCGGTCGCCGCCAGCCGCCGCGCGTGCAGCGGGATCTCGACGGCTCCGGGGACGTGGAACGTCTCGACGTTGCCCGACTCCGGGACGAGCCGGTGGAGCTCATCGTTGAACGCGCGCTCGCAGGCGCCGACCAGGTCGTCGTGCCACTGGGCACGGACGACGGCGATGCGGTGGGTGGTGGGCTGATTCATGGCTCTCCTTCGAGCTGAATCAGGGCTGACCGGGCGACGTACGTCGTCGCCCGATCGTTCTCTCTCATCCGGACTGTGACCGTCGGCCCCGGAGTCGCACCGAGTCTGCTGACCCTCCCGGAGGAGGCGCTCGCGGGCTGCGGACGGCTTGCGCCACCCTCACCGCCGGTGGGGACTTCCACCCCGCCCTGAGAACGTCTGCCCGGCCGGTCGGCCGGACACCGTCAACGATAGGCCCGTCCACAGGCCGAGGACCAGCGTGACTCTGCGCACAGGCCTGCCGGCGGCCCGTGGACGGTGCTCCGGTCGCCCACCAGCGTGGAGCCATGACACAGACGCCTTCGGTCTACACGGCCCATGACATCCCGGACCTGCTCAACACCCTGCCAACGCTCTTCGGCTTCCGGCCCGAGGAGTCGCTGGTCGCGGTGTCGACCCGAGGACCACGCCGCCGGTTCGGATTCCGGCTGCGTGTCGACATCCCGGACCCTGAGGACATCGATCAGCTGGCCGAGATCGTGGTGGGGCACCTGGGTCGCCACGGCGCCGAGGGCGCGATCTTCCTGGCCGTGACGCAGCAGCAGGCCGTCGCGCGTGATCTGCTCGCTGCGATCGAGGAGCGGCTCGCGCCGATCGACCTGGTCGTCGCCGCGCGTGCCGACGGCGAGCGCTACTGGTCCGACGAGCCGGGTTTCCCGCCGGACGGCATCGCGTACGAGACGTCGGACCATCACCTTGCCGTGGTCCAGGCGATCGCCGCGGGCCAGCAGATCCTGCCCGACCGCCAGGCGCTCGTCGACCGGTTCGCCGCGGTGACCCAGCCGCGGCGCGGCCGACGAGGTGCTTCGCCAGGTCGTGCCGTTGCTCGTCCGTACGCCCGAGCGCGAGATCGCGGCGCTCGGGATGCGACACGTGCAGCCGATCCTCGACCGCGGCCTGAAGGGGGAGCGGCTCACCGACGAGGAGGTCACGCGGTTCTCGGTCTGGATGTCGACGGTCCCCGTGCGGGACGAGGTGTGGGGGCAGATCACCGTCGAGACGGCCGATGACATGCTGCGTCTCCTCACCCTCGTCTCCCGGAGCGTGGTGCCGCCGTTCGAGCCGGCCGTCCTGAGCCTCACGGCGTTCGCCGCGTGGCTCACCGGTGACGGGGCCCAGTCACTCATCGCCGTCGAGCGCGCGCTCCGTGCCGACCAGACGTACTCGATGGCCCGGTTGATGCTCCAGATGCTCGAGGGCGGGATCGCGCCGTCCCACTGGTCCGCTCTCCAAGCCGCAGAGCCCGTGTCGCCCTAGGCTGTCTGCATGGGACAGGACGTCGACGCACGCGAGTTCAGCCGCGAGGACCGCACCCGCTACCGCGCCAAGGTGCGCCGGTGCCTCGATGTCTTCGCCCGGATGCTGAGCGAGCACGACCTGTCGTTCGAGCACACGCACGTGGGCATCGAGATCGAGTTCAACCTCGTCGACGATCAAGGCGACCCCGCCCTCAAGAACGCCGAGGCGCTGGAGGCGATCGCCGACGAGGACTTCCAGACCGAGCTCGGCCTGTTCAACATCGAGATCAACGTGCCCCCGGCCCGGATATCGGGAACCGGGCTGGACACCCTCCAGGCCACGCTCCGCGACGACCTCAACTTCGCGCAGTCCAAGGCGTCCGAGGTCGGCGCGCACCTGCTGATGATCGGCATCCTCCCGACGCTGCAGGAAGGACACTTCAGCCGCGAGTCGATCTCGGCCAACCCGCGCTACCACCTGCTGTCCGAGCAGATCCTCAACGCCCGCGGCGAGGACATCGAGATCGTCATCGACGGCGTCGACCGGCTCGACACCACCGCGGACACGATCATTCCCGAGGCCGCCTGCACCAGCACGCAGCTTCACCTCCAGGTCGAGCCCGACGAGTTCGCGCCGATGTGGAATGCCGCGCAGGCCATTGCCGCCGTGCAGGTGGCCGTCGGCGCCAACTCGCCGTTCCTGCTTGGCCAGCAGCTGTGGCACGAGACGCGGATCGCGCTGTTCGAGCAGGCCACCGACACCCGCAGCGAGGAGCTCAAGGCCCAAGGCGTACGCCCGCGGGTGTTCTTCGGCGAGCGGTGGATCACCTCGGTGTTCGACCTGTTCGAGGAGAACGTCCGCTACTTCCCGGCGCTGCTGCCGATCGTCGACGACGAGGACCCGCTGGCAGAGCTCGAGGCCGGGCGGGTGCCCAACCTGCCGGAGCTCCGGCTGCACAACGGCACGATCTATCGCTGGAACCGGCCCATCTACGACGTCGCGGACGGCAGGCCCCACCTGCGCATCGAGAATCGCCTGCTCCCCGCCGGGCCGACCGTCGTCGACACGATGGCCAACGCGGCCCTGTTCTACGGACTCGTCAAGGTCCTCGGCACGAGCGACCGGCCGGTCTGGTCGGCGCTGTCGTTTCGCGCCGCCGAGGACAACTTCCACCAGGCGGCACGCGCCGGCATCGAGACCGAGCTCTACTGGCCGGCCGTCGGCACGGTCTCGGCGCGTGAGCTCGTGCTGCGCCAGCTGCTGCCCTTGGCGCACGCCGGCCTCAAGGAGATGGACGTCGACACGGCCGTCAGGGAGCGGTTGCTGGGGATCATCGAGCAGCGCTGCATCACGGGCCGCAACGGGGCGACCTGGCTCATTGACGAGTTCGCCCACCAGGTCGCGCAGTCGCCCGACCGCGCGACCGCGATGCGGGCCACCACCCGGGCGTACGAGGAGCACATGCACGAGGGCGATCCGGTGCACACTTGGCCGACACGCTCCTGAGAGGACCCTGAGATGCCAGCGGTTGGCCTGACGTGGCACACTGGAGCCAGAGGTTGACCACAGGCCTCATTGTTGCGCCCATCTACCGCTTGTGAGGTTAGACGTGCCGGTGAATCCCGCAGCAGGATCACCGATCCGAGCCGTCAAGAAGCTTCTCGGAGGGGCCAAGCAAGAGCCAGTGGACGAAGCCCCCCAGGCCCCGGCCAAGAAGGCCCCGGGCAAGACAACTGCAGAACGCAAGACGGCGGCCAAGAAGACCGCCACCAAGACCCCGGCCAAGAAGGCCACGACACCGTCCCGTTCCCCGGCCAAGACAGAAGTGACAGTGACCAAGACCGCATCAAGCGCCACCGCCAAGAAGACCGCCGCGAAGAAGGCTCCTGCCAAGAAGGCCCCGGCCAAGAAGGCAGCCCCCGCGAAGGGCGGCGAGCCTCACGACGAGGAGTCGAAGATTCCCGCGAGCATCGACCTGGCCGACGCCCTCGAGGTGCCGCCGGTCGCTGACGGCACGGTGATGGTCGACGCGCAGGGCAAGAAGATCCTGCCGGACATCCCCGACGAGGAGTTCGAGAAGGACCTCGCGACGGACCCGACGCTCAAGGAGGACGAGCAGTCGTCCTTCACGATCTCGGCGGCCGACGAGAGCGACGAGCCGGTCCAGCAGGTCATGGTCGCCGGCGCCACCGCGGACCCGGTCAAGGACTACCTCAAGCAGATCGGCAAGGTCTCGCTGCTGACGGCCGGCCAGGAGGTCGAGCTCGCCAAGCGGATCGAGGCCGGCCTGTTCGCCGAGGAGAAGCTCGCCAAGGGCGGACGCATCTCGGCCAAGATGCTCGAAGAGCTCGAGTGGATCACGATCGACGGACGCCGCGCCAAGAACCACCTGCTCGAGGCCAACCTGCGCCTCGTGGTGTCGCTGGCCAAGCGCTACACGGGTCGCGGCATGCTGTTCCTCGACCTGATCCAGGAGGGCAACCTCGGCCTGATCCGCGCGGTCGAGAAGTTCGACTACACCAAGGGCTTCAAGTTCTCGACGTACGCGACGTGGTGGATCCGCCAGGCGATCACCCGGGCGATGGCCGACCAGGCCCGCACGATCCGCATCCCGGTCCACATGGTCGAGGTCATCAACAAGCTCGCCCGTGTCCAGCGCCAGATGCTTCAGGACCTCGGTCGCGAGCCCACCCCCGAGGAGCTCGCGATCGAGCTCGACATGACGCCCGAGAAGGTCGTCGAGGTCCAGAAGTACGGCCGCGAGCCGATCAGCCTCCACACCCCGCTGGGCGAGGACGGCGACTCGGAGTTCGGCGACCTGATCGAGGACTCCGAGGCGATCGTCCCGGCCGACGCGGTCTCGTTCACGCTGCTCCAGGAGCAGCTGCACGCCGTGCTCGACACGCTCTCGGAGCGTGAGTCCGGCGTCGTCTCGATGCGCTTCGGCCTGACCGACGGTCAGCCCAAGACGCTCGACGAGATCGGCAAGGTCTACGGCGTCACGCGCGAGCGCATCCGCCAGATCGAGTCCAAGACCATGAGCAAGCTGCGGCACCCGTCGCGCTCGCAGGTCCTGCGCGACTACCTCGACTGATCGCTGCTGCCGGCTGTGCCGGCAGCCGTTCGGCACCGTCAACACCCGGGTTTCGGGGTACGCCGGTGCCGGCGAGCTATTGAGTTAGACTGTCACGACCCGTCACGACCACGACCAGCGCCTCGGAGAACAGACCTGTGCGAAAAACCGGCCGATCCACGCGCGTGATGCGCGCCCTCGGGGTGGGCGTCCTCCTCGGTTCCTTGGTCCTCGGACTGCAGTCGACCGCCTCTGGCGCCGACGACACCACGACCCCGCCGACGGCGACACCCGCGGAGTCCGAGGCTCCGGCAGCAGTCAACTCGGACACCCCGCCGGCCGAGGTGCCGGGTGACCGCAACGGCGTGACCGCGTCGGCGGCCGGGTCTCCGTGGGGTGCTGACTTCCCGGTGACGCTGGAGACCAACTTCTCGCGTCCCTACAAGGCGATCTCGAGCTCGGCCAACAGCGACTTCTCGCTGCTCAACGATCTCGAGCGGCTGATCCGCGGCACCTACATCGACCCGCGGACCGGCAAGTACCGCGCGTCGAGCGCGATCAAGTCCAACTACGTCTACCTCTCGATCTCGCGCATGGAGAACTCGCACCGGGTCGGGCGTGAGCTGATCCGTGCCGCCAAGAAGGGCGTCAAGGTCCGCGTCATCCACGGCAAGGCGTCGCAGTCCAAGGAGTCACGCGCCCTGCAGAGTGCGCTCAACAAGAGCTCGATGCGTGACGCGCACTTCAAGATCTGCCAGAAGGGCAAGAGCCTTGCGTGCCTGTCCAGCGCCAACGGCGCGATCATGCACAGCAAGATCCTGCTGATCAACAGCACCTTCACCCGCGACAAGAAGCCGGCCAAGGGCGCCATCTGGTCGGGGTCGGCCAACCTCGGCGGGCCTAGCGGCGAGCGCACCTACAACAACGGCCTGACGATCTACAACGACGAGAAGCTGTGGGAGCAGAGCAAGGACCTCTGGTCCGACATGTACGCCGAGCGCAACGTCGGCATCGACTACCTCAAGTACGTCGCCAGCCACGAGGGCGCCGGCCGCTACGGTTACGCGAACGCGACGGCGGACGGCTACACCAGCAGCTACGCCGACCGCGGCATGTTCTACTCCAACCTGGCGAACGTCACGATCTATCCGACGCCGATCGCTGCATCGCCGACCAACAACCGCGACCCCGTCCTGGTGATGCTCAAGCGCATCGTGCCGGACAACCAGTGCCGCATCCGGCTGCAGGAGAACCGCTTCAAGTACCGCCGCATCGCGGTGGCGCAGAAGCTCGTCGAGCTGGCCAACGCCGGGTGCAAGGTCTCGATCGTGTCGTTCGAGGACGACCTCAAGGTCAACCGCGTGGCGCACTGCCAGCAGTACATCCGGGTCTGCCGACCGATCCTCGACACGTTCAAGAACGCCAACAACCGGATCGAGGCGGCGTGGGCCAAGCCGCACGACAAGACGATCATGGTCGAGGCCAAGATGGTCCGCAGCTACCTCAACCCTGAGGAGCGGACCCTGGACGGCAAGCTCTATCCGACGGACGCCGCGGACGCGGTGCCGACCAAGCTCGTGCTCGCGGGCTCGGCGGCGCTGACCGGCTCCAACCTGATCGTCAGCGACGAGATCACGACGGAGACCACGGACCCCGGCGTCTACGACGACTACCTCCAGCACTGGAAGGCCATCTGGAGGTCGCACGAGATCCACAACTTCCCGTACTGAGCTGGACAACGCGAAGGGCCGGCCAGATCATCTGGCCGGCCCTTCGCGTTGTCTGGGTGACGAAGCGGTTATGCCTCTTCGTCGGCGAACGTCGACGGCGTGGCCGCGAGTCGCTCGCTCTCGTCGTGGATGAGGGCTGACATCTCGCGGAGCTTGTCCTCGTGCTGCCGTGCGTGGTGAGCGCAGAACATCAGCTCACCACCGCCGCCGAGCGTCACGCGTACGTATGCCTGAGCGCCGCAGCGGTCGCAGCGGTCGAGGGAGCTCAGCATGGGGGCTGTCAGTGTTGTCACGGTGACCTTCTCTCTGAGCATTCGGCGGTTCTGACCAGATCAACATCCAATCACGTGGTGCTATTCCGCGTGGTCGTTCGTGACCTACGACATACATACTCCCCGAGCGGGACAAATCGACGCAGGCGCGCGGTGGATCGCGTGTCACGACGCGGCCCGTCACACCGGCTCGATATCCTTGAACCACACCGCGATCCCGAGAGGCACAGAAATCGAAACGACGTACGACGCCCGCAACCTCCTCGTCCTCGAGGGGCTCGAAGCCGTCCGCAAGCGCCCCGGCATGTACGTCGGCTCGACCGACACCCGCGGACTCATGCACTGCCTCTGGGAGATCATCGACAACTCCGTCGACGAGGCGCTCGGAGGATTCGGCACCCACATCCGGGTCGCGCTCAACGACGACGGCTCGGTCGAGGTCCAGGACGACGGCCGCGGTGTCCCGGTCGACATCGAGAAGAAGACCGGGCTGACCGGCGTCGAGGTCGTCTACACCAAGCTGCACGCCGGCGGGAAGTTCGGCGGTGGCTCCTACGTCGCGACAGGCGGCCTGCACGGCGTCGGCGCCTCGGTGGTCAACGCCCTGTCGTCCCGGCTCGATGTCGAGGTCGACAAGGGCGGTGCCACCTGGGCGATGTCGTTCCGTCGTGGCGAGCCGGGCGTCTTCGCCGGCGACGGCCCTGACGCGGACTTCACGCCGACCAACGAGCTCCGCAAGATCGGCAAGGTCGCCAAGGCCAAGACCGGCACCCGGGTGCGCTACTGGGCCGATCCGCAGATCTTCATCAAGGGCGCCCGGTTCGCCTACGAAGAGCTCGTGACCCGTGCCCGCCAGACCTCGTTCCTCGTGCCGGGGCTCGAGATCGTCATCAGCGACCACCGCGGCGACGAGCCGCACGAGGAGAAGTTCCGCCACGACGGCGGCATCGCCGAGTTCTGCGACTTCCTGGCGTCCGACGAGCCCGTCACCGAGGTGCTGCGCCTGCAGGGTGAGGACGTGTTCACCGAGACCGTCCCGCTGCTCGACAGCAAGGGCCACATGACGCCGCAGGACATCGAGCGCACGCTCGGCGTCGACGTCGCCGTCCGGTGGGGCACCGGCTACGACACCCAGCTGCAGTCGTTCGTCAACATCATCGCGACGCCCAAGGGCGGCACCCACCTCAACGGCTTCGAGCGGGGCATCACCAAGACGTTCAACGACGTCCTCAAGACGACCCGCCTGCTCAAGTCCGGCGACCCCGACGTCATCAAGGACGATGTCCTCGAGGGCATGACGGCGGTCGTGACCGTACGCCTGGCCGAGCCGCAGTTCGAGGGGCAGACCAAGGAGGTCCTCGGCACGCCCGCGGTCACCAAGATCGTCAACCAGGTCGTGACCCGCGAGCTCAAGCAGTTCCTGACGTCCACCAAGGCCGCGGAGAAGGCCAAGGCGCGGCTCGTGATGCAGAAGGTCGTCGACGCGTCCCGCACCCGTCTGGCGGCCCGCCAGCAGCGCGACACACAGCGCCGCAAGAACGCGCTCGAGTCCAGCGCCCTGCCGGCCAAGCTCGCCGACTGCCGCAGCAACGACGTCGAGCGGTCCGAGCTGTTCATCGTCGAGGGCGACTCGGCCCTCGGCACCGCCAAGTCGGCGCGAGACTCCGAGTTCCAGGCGCTGCTGCCGATCCGGGGCAAGATCCTCAACGTCCAGAAGGCCAGCATCGGCGACATGCTCAAGAACGCCGAGTGCTCGTCGATCATCCAGGTCGTCGGTGCGGGCTCCGGCCGTACGTTCGACGTCGACGCCGCGCGCTACGGGCGCATCATCTTCATGGCCGACGCCGACTCCGACGGTGCGCACATCCGCTGCCTGCTGGCGACGCTGTTCTTCCGCTACATGCGCGAGCTGGTCGATGCCGGCCGGGTCTACACCGCCGTCCCGCCGTTGCACCGCATCGAGCTGTCCAACCCCAAGAAGGGCCAGGACAAGTACGTCTACACCTATTCCGACGCCGAGCTGCAGCGCAAGCTTGCCGAGCTGCAGCGCAAGAACGTCAAGTGGAAGGACCCGGTCCAGCGCTACAAGGGTCTGGGTGAGATGGACGCGAGTCAGCTGGCCGAGACGACGATGGACCCGCGCCACCGCACGTTGCGTCGCCTGACGGTCGACGACGGCGAGGAGGCCTCGTCGGTCTTCGAGCTGCTGATGGGCAACGAGGTGCCGCCGCGCAAGGAGTTCATCGTGCAGGGCGCCTACGAGATCGACGCCGACCGCATCGACGCCTGACCCACGCGTCCGCGAATCAGCTCACCGGCTGGAGCAGCCCGGTGTCGACGTCGTAGATGAATCCGCCGACCAGGATGTCGTCGCTGATGAGCGGGTGGCTCCGCACGCGCATGACGTCCGCCCGCACGGTCTGCTCCTGGTCGACGATCGCGCCCAGGCTCATCCACGATGCATCCGTGCCTGCGGACTCCGCCACCCTGGCCTTGAGCTCGTCCTCGGTCGAGGACGCCATGGCGCACCGGGTGTGCTCGACGACGAGGACCCGGCGGACCTGGAGGAGGTTGACACCCAGCACCAGCGCGACGAGCGCCTGGTCCGTGACACGGCCTCCGGGATTGCGGAGGATCTTGGCGTCGCCGGCCTTGAGGCCGATCATGCGAAGCGGGTCGATCCGCGAGTCCATGCAGGTCACCATCGCGATCCCGGCATGGGCGATGCCGTCGAACCCGGAGAGTCCGAAGTCCTCGGCATACTCGCGATTGGCCCTGAGCAGGTCGTCGAAGTCAGGCATGGGCGACAGATTATCGGGTGACTGTTTCGTCCTCGTCACGGAGGACCAGCAGTGCCAGGAGGGCTGCTGTGAGGGCGCACACCGCGGCGCCGATGAAGACCGCGTGCAGCTGCGTGATGCCCGCGTCGCGGACGGCATCCTTGTACGCCCGGCAGAGCGTCGCCTTGCCGTCACAGAGCTCGGCGGCGGGCGGGATCTTGGCCGACGCGTGATAGAACGCGCGCAGGCCGATCGTCGTGAGCGCCGAGATGCCCAGCAGCATGCCGACCATGCGCGCCACGATCAGCAGCGCCGACGCGACGCCGTGCACGGCGTCAGCGGTGTGGAACAGCAGGACCGCGTTGACGGGCGCGATAGCGAGCCCGAAGCCGAGGCCGCCGAGGACCAGCGACAGCGTCTCGACCTGGTGGTCGAGGGAGTGCGCATCCCACGTCGACATGTGCCAGAACGCGGCAGCGCTCATCAGCATCGCGACGCATGTGAGCACCGATGCGGGGACCTTGCGGAGCAGCCAGCCGCCGAGGACGGCACCGACCGGCAACGCGATGAGGAAACGCACAAGGACCAGGGCGGCGTCGAGCTGGGAGTCGCGGTCGACCGTGAGCCTGGCGAAGAACGGGATGTCGACGAGCGCCGCGATCAGGGCGGCGCCGACGAAGAACGACACCACCAGGGCGCCCCAGGCCGGCTTGGCGCCCAGCGCGCCGCGGGGGATCAGCGGGCGCACAGCACGGCGTTGACGCATCGCGAAGCCCACGAAAGCGGCGATGGCGATCGGCACCAGCCAGGGCGCCTGCTCGGAGATCGCCGCGCTCTCGGGCTCGGCGGATGCGAACGTCAGGATGACCGCGCCAAGCCCCGTCGTCAGCAGCAGCGCGCCGCCGATGTCGGTGTCGCGGGCGAGCGCCGGCCACTGCCGCCAGCCGATGAGGGGGTTGCGCGCGGTGGCCTGCCGCAGCAGGAAGAGGGCCGCCAGGCCGTACGTCGTGAGGGCCAGGGGCGTCAGCCACCGCGAGTCGCCGGTGACCGGCAGGAAGGCCAGTCCGCTCGTGACACCCTGCGTCAGCCGGTCCGGTTCGGCCATCACGACGGCTGTCCCGACCAGGGTGAGCACAGCCAGGCCGGCGCCGACCAGATCCGGGCGTCGCCGGTCCGCCGAGCCCGCCGACACGTCGGGCGGGGTCGAGGCGCGGAGCCGCAGCATCGCGGCCGCCAGCACGAGCCCGATCGCGCAGTTGAGCCAGAAGATCAGCCGCCAGTCCCCGAACGCCAGCACGACGGCGCCGTAGAGCGGTCCGAGGACGCTGCCGAGCTCCTGCACCGCCCCGACGATGCCGAGGGGCAGGCCGCGGCGCTGGGGCGGCCACAGGTCGGCAACGAGGGCGAGCGTCGGCGGGATCAGGCCGCCGCCACCGATGCCCTGGATCAGCCGGCCGAGCACGATGCTCTCGAGGTTGTAGGCCGCCGCGGTGATCAGCGAGCCGGCCGCGAACACGACGAGCGAGCCCAACAGGACCGGGACCCGTCCGCGCAGGTCGGAGATGCGGCCGATGAGCGGGAGGACCCCGACGTAGCCGAGCAGGAATCCCGAGACGATCGGCGCCGCGCGTTGCAGCTCGTCGAGGTCCAGCCCGGTCGAGGTCATCATGTCGGGCAGGGCGAGCACCACAACGTACGTGTCGGCGGCCGCGAACGAGATGGCGACAGCCGCCAGCCCCAGCAGGACTTTCGAGGCGGGACTGATCGCCTCCCGTGAGGTCATCGACCGACGCGGGTCGGCGGCTCAATGGTCACAGCGGTGTCGGAGGTGGTGAGCTTGACGGTGTAGGTGACGTCCCCGCCGTTGGGGTAGAACGGCCCCTTGAGCTTGGCGTCGCGCAGCACGTTGTCGTCGTCGAGCCGGTAGGTGACGTCGAACGACTCGTCCGCGGCGGCGGACGGGATGATGTCCCTGACCAGGCTGCCGGGGAGGGTGCCCTTGATCGTCGTCAGCACGTCTGATCCGTCACGCGACTTGCCACCCTCGGTCACCTTCTTGGTCTTGACCAGGATCTGCGTGATCCCCGTGTCGCTGTCGAGCAGCGAGGCGGGGTCGGGTGCCTTGAGCGAGGCCGGGTCGATCGTCAGGTAGACCGGCGCGAAGCTCGTCTTGGCCCAGACCTTGCCCTTGACCGCGATGACGTCGGCGTCGACGCTCGCGCCGCCGGTGACGACCTTGACCTTGCCGTCGAAGGCAGGGGAGTGGTTGCCCTTGCCCTTGGCCGACAGCAGCCCGGTGACGCCTGACGGCAGCTTGTCGGTCGCCAGCGAGATCGTGATGGTCTCGGCACCGTCGAGGGACTTCTTGGCCTCGGACAGGCGCGCCTGCAGCTTGGCCGGGTCGCCCTTGTCACCGCCTGAGGAACCCGTGCAACCCGAGAGGACCAGGGTCGACGCGGCGAGGGTCAGGATCAGGTGTCTGGTGCGCACGGCACAGTCTTGCACGGTGGACTGCTCAGACACCGAGTGAACCGGCCGGTCCCGACACGGCCAGGATCGGCTGGGCCGCAGGCACGCCGGACCCGTCGCGCCGGTCCGTGGGCTCGGGCAGGTCGACCGGTGAGCCGCTCGTGGCGCACGCCATCGGCTGCCCGTCGCCGACCCAGGCCAGCAGCAGGCCGTCCTCGCCCTTGAGCAGGCGCTGGCAGCGGACGCCGCCGGTGGCCCGGCCCTTGGCGGGATAGATCGCCATGGGGCTGACCTTGACCGCACCGTTCTGGGTGCCGGGCAGGGCGTCGCCGGAGCCGGCGATCGTCACGACGTAGGCCGAGTCGATGTCGCGAACGGCGCCGAACGACACGGCACGCGCACCGGGGGACAGCTTGATGCCCGCGACGCCGCCACCGGCGCGACCCTGAGGGCGTACGACCGAGGCGGAGAAGTGCAGCAGCTGGGCGTCGGACGTGACGAACACGAGCTCTTCGTCGCCGGTGGCCAGCTCGACCGCGCCAACGAGGACATCGCCGTCGTCGAGCGAGATGATGTCCCACGAGTCGCGCGACAGCTGCTCGGGCTTGACCCGCTTGACGACACCAGCACGGGTGCCGAGTGCGAGTCCCGCGCCGGAGTCGTCCAGCCGGGTCAGTGCCAGGACCGTGCCCTCGAGGCCGGGGATCTCCCGCAGAGGCATGCCGCCCTGCAGGTTGGGCGACTGGGCAGTCGGCGGCAGGGCCGGCAGCTCGAGCACCGAGATGCGCTGGATACGGCCGTCGGACATCACGACGCCGATCTCGCCGCGGGCTGTCGTGCGTACGGCCGAGACGATCGTGTCGTGCTTGACCCGGCGGTCGACGTCGCCGAGCGGGGAGTCGTCGGACGTACGGGCGAGGAGCCCGGTCGCCGACAGCAGCGCCCAGCACGGATCGTCGGCGACCTCGAGGGGAGATGCGGCCGTGGCGGTCTGCCCCGACGACTCGAGCAGCACGGTGCGCCGCGGCGTGCCGAACTTCTGTGCCATCTCGTTGAGCTCGTCGCCCACGACGCGGCGGAGCAGCTGGTCGTCGGCGAGGATCGCGTCGAGCTCGTCGATGATCTTGCGCAGCTCGGCGATCTCGCGTTCGACCTCGATGCGGTCGTACTTGGTGAGCCGGCCGAGCGTCAGGTCGAGGATGTAGGTCGCCTGGATGTCGGAGAGGTCGAAGACCGTCATGAGGCGCTCCTTGGCCTCGGCACGGTTCTCGCTCGCGCGGACCAGCTGGATGACCTCGTCGATGTCGACCAGGGCCAGCATCAGGCCGTCCAGCAGGTGCAGCCGGTCCGCTGCCTTGCCCCGGCGGAACTGCGTACGGCGCCGGACGACGTCGATGCGGTGCTCGAGGTAGACCTCGAGCATCTGCTTGAGTCCCAGGGTGCGGGGCTGGCCGTCGACCAGCGCCACGGCGTTGATGCCGAACGAGCTCTCCATCGGCGTGCTCTTGTAGAGCTGCTCGAGGATCGTCTCGGGGATGAACCCGTTCTTGATCTCGATGACGAGGTTGAGCCCCTTGTGCCGGTCGCTGAGGTTCTTGATGTCGGAGATGCCCTGGAGCTTCTTGGCCTGGACGAGCTTCTTGATCGCCTCGATGACCTTCTCGGGACCGACGTTGTAGGGCAGCTCGGTGACGACGATGCCCTTGCGCCGCGGCGTGACGCTCTCGATGCGTGCCGAGGCCCGCATGCGGAACGAGCCGTTGCCTGCGGCGTACGCGTCGCGGATGCCCTCGAGGCCGACGATCTTGCCACCGGTGGGCAGGTCGGGGCCGGGGATGAACCGCATGAGGTCGTCGAGGTCGGCCGACGGGTGGCTGATGAGGTGGCGCAGCGCCTGCACGACCTCGATGAGGTTGTGCGGCGCGATGTTGGTGGCCATGCCGACCGCGATGCCGCTGGCGCCGTTGACCAGCAGGTTGGGCAGGGCGGCCGGCAGCACGACGGGTTCGGTCTCGCGACCGTCGTAGTTGGGCTTGAAGTCGACCGTGTCCTCGTTGATCGACGCCGTCATCGCCTCGGCGGGCTGGTCCATGCGGACCTCGGTGTAGCGCATCGCCGCGGGCGGATCGTCCTGCGAGCCGAAGTTGCCGTGCCCGTCGAGCAGCGGCAGCCGCAGCGACCAGGGCTGCACGAGGCGTACGAGCGCGTCGTAGATCGCGCTGTCGCCGTGCGGGTGGAGGCGACCCATGACCTCACCGACGGGCCGCGCGCTCTTGGCGTGCCCGCGGTCGCTCCGCAGGCCCATGTCGTCCATCGTGTAGAGGATGCGCCGCTGGACGGGCTTGAGCCCGTCGCGGGCGTCCGGCAGGGCCCGGGCGTAGATGACCGAATAGGCGTACTCGAGGAAGCTCGATCGCATCTCGTCGCTCACGTCGGTGTCGACGATGTGCTCCTCGAAGTCCTCCTCGGGAGCCTGCTTGCTGCTGCGCGCCATGCCTTCTCTCCTGTGCTGCCTGTCGTGCGGTGCTCAGTGGTCCATTTTCGCGGGTCTGACCTGCGGACTTCCCGCGCCACGCCGTGGGCCACCCGATAGGTTGGACCGGTGACCAGCGAGGTGTCTCCCGTCGAGCATTGGGAAGCCGACGTCCTGCTCAAGGACGGCCGGGTGGCGCAGCTGAGGCCGATCCTCGAGGCCGATGCCGAACGCCTCGTGGAGTTCTATTCACGAGTCTCCGAGCAGTCCAAGTACTTCCGCTTCTTCGCGCCCTACCCGACGCTCTCCGACAAGGATGTCACGCGCTTCACGACGGTCGACAACGACCGCCGGGTCGCGTTCGTCGTCACGCTGCACGCCACGATCATCGGTGTCGGACGCTATGACGCGGTCGGCGACGACGAGGCCGAGGTGGCCTTCCTCGTCGAGGACGCCCACCAGGGCCGTGGCGTCGGTCAGCTGCTCCTCGAGCACCTGGCGCAGGCGGGTCGCGAGCGCGGCATCCGTACGTTCGTCGCCGACGTGCTCCCGTCCAACTCCCGCATGCAGCAGATCTTCCGGGAGATGGGCTACCAGGTCGACGGCATGGTCGACGGCGGCGTCACCCGGCTGACGTTCCAGATCGAGCCCACCGACCTCGCGGTCGGGGTCATGCGCGCCCGCGAGCAGCGCGCCGAGGCGGCCTCGATCGAGCGCATCTTCCGCGCCCGCAGCATCGCCGTCATCGGCGCCAGCCGCCGGCAGGACTCGATCGGCCAGGCGATGGTCCGCAACCTCGTGCTCGGCGACTTCAGCGGCAGCGTCTATGCCGTCAACTCCCAGGCCGAGGCGGTCTCGGGCCTGCCCGCCTACAAGACCGTCCAGGACATCCCCGGCGAGGTCGATGTCGCGATCGTCGCGGTGCCGGCCGACTCGGTCAGTGACGTCGTGCTCGACTGCGCCGCCAAGGGCGTCCACGGCCTCGTCGTGATCTCCGCCGGCTTCGCCGAGGAGGGCCCCGAGGGTCGCCAGCGTCAGCGCACGCTGCTGGGGCTCAGCCGCTCGTACGGTCTGCGGCTCATCGGACCCAACTGCCTGGGCTTCATCAACACAGCCCCCGACCTGCAGCTCAACGCGTCGCTGTCGCCGTCGATGCCGCCCCAGGGCCGCGTCGGGTTCTTCTGCCAGTCCGGTGCGCTCGGCACCGCGATCCTCGAGTCGGTGTCGCGCCGTGGTCTCGGCCTGTCGACGTTCGTGTCGGCCGGCAACCGTGCCGACGTGTCGGGCAACGACCTGCTGCAGTACTGGCAGGAGGACGACTCGACCGAGGTCATCCTGCTCTACCTGGAGTCGATCGGTAACCCGCGCAAGTTCTCGCGCATCGCCCGCCGGGTGTCGCGCACCAAGCCGATCGTGGCGGTGAAGTCCGGGCGCTCGACGCAGGGCGTGCCCGTCGGTCACACCGTCAAGCGCACGTCGGCCCCGCAGTCGGCGGTGGACGCGATGTTCCGCCAGGCCGGCGTGATCCAGGTCGACACGCTGGACGAGATGTTCGACGTCGCCCAGCTGTTGGCGCACCAGCCGCTGCCGCGTGGCAACCGCATCTCGATCGTGGGCAACTCCGACGCCGTGGCCCTGATCGTCGCCGATGCCGCATCGGCGGCCGGGCTGCAGGTCACCGATCCGGTGTCGCTCGGCGCCGACGCCAACGCAGACGACTTCGAGGCGGCGATCGAGCACGCGATCGCGAGCCCCGACACCGACGCGCTCGTCGCGGTCTACGTCCCACCGCTCAACACCAGCGGCGAAGAGGTGGCCAACGTCCTCGCAGCGGTCGGCGAGCAGTCCGACAAGCCCATCGTGTCGACGTTCCTCGGCAGCGAGGGCGTGCCGGTGCTGCTGCGTGTGCCCGACCTGCTCGGCGGTTCGGCCGGTCGCGGGTCCGTGCCGTCGTATGCCGCCCCTGAGTCGGCGGTCCGTGCTCTGGCACGGGTCGTCAACTACGCCGAGTGGGCCGCCAAGGACCACGGCGACTTCCACATCGCGCTCGACCACCGCACGGGCGACGCGCGGACGCTCGTACGCCAGGTGCTGTCCGCGGCTCCGCGGGGCGCCATCCTCTCGACCGACCAGGTCCACGCGCTGCTCGCCTGCTACGGCATCGACCTGTGGACCTGGATCAACGTGCACTCGCGCGACGAGGCGATCGCGGCGGGGGAGAAGCTCGGCTGGGACGTCGTCCTCAAGGCCGGCAGCGAGCACCTCCGCACCCGCCCCGATCTCGCGCACGTCTGGCGCAACATCCGCAGCGCCGACGAGATGGGCGAGGCGTGGGACGAGCTCACGACGTGGAAGGGCATGCGCAAGGACACCAAGTTCTTCGTCCAGCGCGCCGCCGCGGACGGCATCCCGGTGTCGTTCAGCGTCACCGAGGACCCGCTGTTCGGCCCGCTGGTCTCGTTCGGCCTCGCCGGCGCGCCCAGCGAGCTGCTGGGCGACCGGTCGTACGGCATCCCGCCGCTGACCGACCTCGACGCCGAGGCCATGATCCGCGACCTGCGTTCGGCACCGCTGCTCTACGGCTACCGCGGGTCCGACACCGTCGACGTCGACGTCCTGCAGGACATCATCGTGCGGCTCGCCGCGATGAAGGACGACCTGCCCGAGATCGCCGAGCTCGACCTCGAGCCGGTGCTCGTGCACGGCAAGGGCTACACGGCGCTGAGCGCACGTGCCAAGGTCGTCCCGTCGGCGGATCGCCGCGGCGAGTGGTACGTACGCCGCCTCAGTCAGCCTGCCTCGATGGGAGATACGCTGGCGTGATGACCACCGACGACACGAAGTCCTTGTTCGACGAGGTCTCCACCAGCGGCTACTACCCCGAGATCGTCGCAGAGGGCCTGCGTGACGCCCTCGCCGGCGAACCGGTCGCCGCCTACGTCCTGCACCACGAGCCGACGTTCGACCACGATGAGATCCGCCGTCACATGACGGTGCTCGCGCTGACGCCGAGCCGCCTCGTGCTGGTGCACACCGACGAGCATCCCGGCGACGACCTGCTGCCCAAGCCCTACACGTCCACGACGTCCGAGGCGGTCGCCCTCAGGCAGGTGCGCTCGGTGCTCGTGACCCGCATGGTGACATCGAAGTCCAAGCAGCTCGAGGAGGCTGTGCTGACGGTCGGCTGGGGCGCGGTGTCGCGCGTCGAGCTGGAGCCGGCGCGCTGCGCGGATCCCGACTGCGAGGCCGATCACGGCTACACCGGCAGCCTCGCGGGCGACGACTTCTCGCTGCGCCTCGCGGCGGCGGCAGACGGCGGCTCGGCGGTCGAGCGCCTGCTGGCCTTCGCTCGTACGTTGTCGGCCGCCACCGCCGGCCGTACGGCATGACCCTGGCCGGACCCGGCGGGCGCGCGACGATCGACCAGGTCCTGCCCTCGGTGGCGGCGGCTCTCGGTGCCCCCGGCTTCACCAACACGCTGGCACTGCCGGACGCGCCGAGATATGTCGTGTTCCTCGTCGACGGGCTCGGGCTCGACCTCCTGCGCGAGCACGCCGACGCGGCACCGTTCCTCAGCTCGCTCAAGAACGTCGACGACGTCGTCTGCGGGATCCCGTCGACGACCGCGACCAGCCTCACGTCGCTCGGCACGGGTCTGCAGCCCGGCGCGCACGGCATGGTCGGCTACACGTCGCGCGTGCCCGGCAGCGGCCAGCGGCTCAACTCGCTCAAGTGGGACCAACCGGTCGACCCGCTGCTCTGGCAGCCTCACCGCACGGTGCTCGAGCGCATGCAGGATGCCGGCATCGCCGCCTCGTCGGTCAACGACGCCAAGTTCGCCGACTCCGGGCTGACGCTGTGCAGCCAGCGGGGCGTGCCGTTCCACGGGATCAACTCGGTCTGGGAGCGGCTCGACGTCGTCGTCGAGGTCGTCGAGTCCTCGACACGGGCCATGACGTACGCCTATGAGTCGCGGCTCGACCACACCGGCCACGGCAAGGGCTGCGCGTCCGAGGAGTGGCGCACGATGCTCACGACGATCGACACGGAGTTGGCCGACCTGCGCGAGGAGCTGCCGCGCGACACGGTCCTGCTGGTGACCGCCGACCACGGCATGATCGACCTGCCCAAGGCCGACAGGTTCGACGTCGACTCCTCGGCGCACCTGCTTGACGACGTCACTCTGCTGGCCGGCGAGGCGCGCTTCCGGCACGTCTACACGCGCGCCGGCGCAGCTGCCGACGTCGCCGCAAAGTGGCAGGCCGAGCTCGGCGACCGTGTCCTCGTACGTACGCAGGACGGCATCGAGGACTGGTTCGGCCCGATCGCGCCGGACGTGCGGGGCCGCATCGGCGACGTGCTCGTCGCGGCGCTCGGCGAGTTCGCGGTGTTCTCCTCGCGGGAGTTCGGCATCGAGCTCAAGATGACCGGCTTCCACGGTTCGATCAGCGAGGCCGAGCTGCGCATCCCGGTCCTCGTCGCACCATGACGGGGCTGGCAGGATGGTGGCCGTGGCAGACCTGAACTTCTACTCCGGGACGATGGACTGCGGCAAGAGCACGCTCGCGCTGCAGATGGACCACAACCACAGGGCCCGGGGCCGCGTCGGACGGGTCTTCACGTCGCACGACCGGGCCGGGGCCGCGACGCTCTCCAGCCGGCTCGGGCTCGCCGTGCCGGCGATCGAGGTCGACGACGAGTTCCACTTCTGGCAGTTCACGGTCGACGAGCTGACCCAGGGCGGCCGCATCGACTACTTCGTGTGCGACGAGGCGCAGTTCTACACCGCGGACCAGATCGACCAGCTGGCCAAGATCACCGACGAGCTGTCGATCGACGTCTTCGCGTTCGGCATCCTGACCGACTTCCGCACGCAGCTGTTCTCCGGCTCGGCGCGGCTCATCGAGCTCGCGGACCATGTGCACACGCTGCAGGTCGAGGCGCTCTGCTGGTGCGGGGAGCGAGCGACGCACAACGCGCGCACGGAGGACGGGATCATGGTCACGGAGGGCGACGTCATCGTTGTCGGCGATGTCGACCATGAACTGACGCCCGACGAGGACGACCTCGTGGTCGGCTACGAGGTGCTGTGCCGCCGGCACCATCGCCGCAGGATGACCGCCGCGTCGGCGAAGGCCTCGGCCATGTCGCCTGATGTCCTGCCGTTTGGGTGAGCGAGTCTCCGGTCCTTGAGCTTGTCGAAAGGACGTTCCCGCCGCTGCGCGTTCCAGCGTCGGGAGGTCAGCTCGCGAGGTTTCGTCATCTGACGCCTTCGGCGTGATCGCTCAACCTAAGTCCGACGTTCGCTCGCAGGGCTCGCTCAATCGGACTTATTGTCGCCGAACATGATCTCGTCCCAGCTGGGGACGCGACGGCGTTCGTGACGCTTCTTGCGCGGGCCCATCGTGTCGGGCACGGCGACGTCGTGCTCGAGCGAGTCCTCGAAGTCGTCGACCTCGTGCTCGACCTCAGCGGCCGGCTCGGCGACCTCGGGCTCGGTGATCGTCAGCTGCTCGAGCGCCTTGCGATCGCGGGCCTCCTTGAGCGACGCGACGCCGATCTGCGGGCCTTCCTCGACCGGTGCGGGCAGGTCGAGCTCGTCGACCACCTCGAGGGGCGCGACGGGCTCGGGCGCCTCGGGACGGGCCGGCGTACGCACGGCGTCCGCGATGGCCATGTCGGCCGAGTCGGGCAGGGCGACGTCGCCGACCAGGTCGTGGGCGAACTCGTCGGCCGGCACGACGTAGCGGCTCTTGACGTCGAACAGGAAGCTGGCCGGATGCGCGGCACCCTCGGGGGTGACCTGGACGTTCCAGCGGCCGTCCTCGCGCCGCCATGAGTCCCAGCTGGCTGACTCGGGCACGCCGCCGTTGGCGGCGATGTTCTCGGTGACGAGGGTGCCGAGCAGCACGCCCGCGCCGCCCACGTGCTTGCGGCGGATCGAGGTCTTGCGGGCCTGCTCGCACATGTACTCGCGCTCGGCGAGCACCGGGCCGGCGAAACCGAGGATCTGCTCGACCGGGACACCGGCCGAGTCGGCAACCGCCTGCGGGGTCTCACCGCGGCGTATGCGGGTCTGGATGTCGCGCGGGCTGAGTGAGCTTTCCATGCGGATCTCCAACTGGCCGGAGGTGTTCCCAGAGTGGGACGGCTTGCCGATCAGGGAAGCGAGGCGGTGATCAGCGGGGATGCGAAATCGCTCACCGGTGGACGAATCACGCGCGATGAGGAACCGTCTGTCCTCGCTCAGTCCGTCGAGACCGAGATCACGCATGTCATCGCCTCCGATGTGACGCCGGCTCCGGGTGGGCGTTCACTCGAAGCGTGTTCTCATCCTAGGCGCGCAGGTGGCGAACCTGCGGTGACGCGCCGAGACCAGATAGCGTCGTCGACGTGTCCGACACCCTCCTCCTGGTCCTCGATCTGGCCGGAATCGCGGTCTTCGCCTCGACCGGGGCCCTGGTCGGCGTGCGCAAGGAGCTCGATGTCTTCGGCGTCACGGTCCTCGCGCTCATCACGGGCCTGGGCGGCGGCGTCCTGCGGGACGTGCTGATCGGGTCGGTGCCACCGGCCGCGCTCGACGACTGGCGCTACCTCGTCGTGCCCGCCGCGACGGCTCTCGTGGTGTTCGTGTTCCACCCGGCGTTCGGCCGCATGGAGCGCCAGATCATGGTCCTCGACGCGGTCGGCCTGGGGTTGTTCTGCGTCACCGGCGCGGTCAAGGCGGACGAGGCCGGGCTCGGGGTGCTGGCCGCCTCGGTGCTGGGCACGCTGAGCGGAGTCGGCGGCGGCATGCTGCGCGACGTCGTCGCCGGCCGCGTGCCGGTGATCTTTCGCGGCGAGCTCTACGCGACGCCCGCCTTCGCCGGCGCCTTCATCGCGACGATCGTGCACCACGAGGGATACGTCGAGTGGTGGTACGCCCTGGCGTTCGTGGTGTGCCTCGGCTGGCGCCTGATCGCCCTCAAGCGCGGCTGGACCGCACCCCTGCCGCCCGGCATCCCGCACGGCTAGACCCTCGCTGGGAGTGACGTTTTACAGGCTGGCTTCGGCGTGTCGCATGCACAACGTCACTCCCAGCGGGGCAGTCGGCTAGCGGGGGGTGCGGGGGAGGACCAGGTCGAACTCGGGGTCGTGGTTGCCGAAGCGGTGGTTGGTGATCGTCACCGACTGCTCCTGCAGGAACGGCAGCGCCTCGACCCGACCCGACGGGGTCACCGGGCCGGCGTAGATCGCGACATCCGGATCGCCGTCGACCGCGACGGCGACGTCCCTGGCATCGGAACCGACCAGGCGTATGCGCGGGGGCCGCGTCGCCGCGATGTGCGCGAGCCACGCGTCATGCGTCTCGATCCGGGCCTTGGGTGCGAGCCCGGACGGCAGGGGAGTGCGTGAGCTGACCGCGACGGGTGCGCCCGTACGCGCAGCAGCCAGCAGCACCCGGATGAGCTCGGGGAGGAAGTTGCCGTCGAAGCGGACCGCCACCGGGACGGGGACGTAGCGGAACACGTTGCGCTCGACGCCCAGCTTGGAGACGTCCTTGAGGATGCCGTACTCGCGGGTCCACGCCACGTGGTCGGACGATGCCGCGGCGATGAGGTCGCGGTGCTCGGCGCCGCTGACCTGGGGCCGGACGGCATCGAGGAGCCGGGAGACCTCACGCGACAGCTCGGGCGACTCGGCGGCGCGCAGCGGCCGCGGTCGCCACGTGCCGAGGTGGGTCAGGTAGTTGGGGCCGCCGGCCTTGGCGGTCGTGCCGACCGACGACCGCTTCCAGCCACCGAACGGCTGGCGCTGCACGATGGCACCCGTGATGCCGCGGTTGACGTAGAGGTTGCCGGCCTGCACCGAGTTGATCCAGGTGTTGACCTCCTTGGCGTCCAGCGAGTGGATGCCGGCGGTCAGCCCGTAGTCGGTGGCGTTCTGCCACTCGATGGCCTGGTTGAGCGAGCGGGCCTTCATGATGCCGAGGATCGGTCCGAAGTACTCCGTCGTGTGGAACCGGCCGCCGGGACGTACGCCCGTGCGCACGCCGGGCGACCACACGCGGGGATCGGGACCGATCTGGCGCGGGGCGAGCAGCCACTCCTCGCCGTCGCCCAGCGACGTCAGGCCCTCGGCGAGCTTGCCGAGAGGCGGCTCGATGATCGGGCCCATCGTGACCTCGGGGTCGTGGGGGAAGCCGACCTTGAGCGACGAGACGGCGTCGACGAGCTGTCGCTGGAACCGTTCGGAGTCGCCGACCGACCCGACGAGGATCGCGAGGCTCGCGGCGGAGCACTTCTGGCCGGCGTGCCCGAAGGCACTCTTGACGAGGTCGGCGACGGCCAGGTCGATGTCGGCGCTCGGCGTGATGATGATGGCGTTCTTGCCGCTCGTCTCGGCGAGCAGCGGGAGGTCGGGCCGCCACGAGCGGAACAGGTTGGCGGTGTCCCAGCCACCGGTCAGGATGACCCGGTCGACGTCGGAGTGCGAGATGAGCGCCTTGCTGAGCGGTCCCTCGTCGATCGTGACGTAGCGCAGCACGTCACGCGGCACGCCGGCCTGCCAGAGCGCCTCGACCATGACGGCGGCGCAGCGGCGCGTCTGTGGCGCGGCCTTGATGATGACGCCGCTGCCGACGGACAGGGCGGCGAGAACCGAGCCAGCCGGGATGGCGACCGGGAAGTTCCACGGGGGAGCGACGACGGTCAGGGTGTCGGGCACGAACTCCGCGCCGTCGACGGCCTCGAGGCGGCGGGCCGACTCGGCGTAGTAGTGGGCGAAGTCGATCGCCTCGCTGACCTCGACATCGGCCTCGGCGATGGTCTTGCCGGCCTCGGCGGCCATGACGGACACGAGGTCGCCCCGGCGGGCGGCCAGCGCGCTGCCGGCCTGGTGCAGGATCCAGCCGCGCACCTCGGAGCCGCGGCCTTCCCACGCCTTGGCCGCGACGCGGGTGTCCTGGACGACGCTCTCGAGGCTCGCCGGCCCCGGGATCTTGTTGACGCGCACGGTCTCGGTGCCGAGCTGCGTGTAGGCCGATCGCGCGAGCACGAGTCGGCCCCACTCGCGGTTGCCGGCCGTCGACGGGTCGGTGTCCGGCGTGTTCGTGAACGCCCCGGAACGTACGGGCGCGACCTCGGTCATCCGGTTCTGTGTGCGGTGCGGCTCGGGCACCGCGTCGTCGAGGGCGTCGACGGAGCCGAAGAAGCGCTGGATCTCGCGGGCCAGCAGGTCGGGCTCGTCGGCCAGCTCGAACGCCGCCGACATGAAGTTGTCGCTGCTGGCGTTCTCCTCGAGCCGGCGCACGAGGTAGGAGATCGCGACGTCGAACTCCGAGGGGTGCACGACTGGGGTGTAGAGCAGCAGCTGCCCGATGTCGTCGCGGACGGCGTCGACCGGACCGCTGTCCATGCCGAGCAGCATCTCGAAATCGACGCTGTCGCGCACGCCGCGATCACCGGCGAGCAGCCAGGCGTACGCGATGTCGAAGAGGTTCTGGCCGGCGACGCCGAGCCGCAGGGCATCGACCCGCTCGGGCGTCATGGCCCAGTCGAGGACCCGCTTGTAGTTGGTGTCGGTCTCCTGCTTGGTCGGCCAGGTCGCCAGCGGCCAGCCGTGCATCGCGGCGTCGACCCGCTCCATCGCGAGGTTGGCGCCCTTGACGACGCGGACCTTGATCGGCGCCCCGCCCTGCGCCCGTCGCTTGGCCGCCCACTCCTGCAGGTCCTGCATCGCGCTGAGGGCGTCCGGCAGGTACGCCTGCAACACGATGCCGGCCTCAAGGTCGGGGTAGGACTCGAGGATCGCCTTGAAGACCGCCACCGTGAGGTCGAGGTCGTGGTACTCCTCCATGTCGAGGTTGATGAACGTCGGCTCGCCGGTCGACGCGCGCTCGTAGAGCGGCGTCAGCTGTTCGACGACGCGCGCGACGGACTCGTCGAACGCCCACATCGACAGCTGGCTGGCGACGGACGACACCTTGACCGACACGTAGTCGACGTCGTCGCGCTCGAGCAGCTCCATCGTGCCGTCGCGGCGGTGCGCTGCCTCGCCCTCGCCGAGGACGGCCTCGCCGAGCAGGTTGAGGTTGAGCCGGTCGCCACCGGCGCGCAGGCGCTTGATGGTCTTGCCGAGCTGCACGGGACGGGCGTCGACGACGAGGTGGCCGACCATGCGTCGCAGGGTGCGCCGGGCGATCGACACGACCAGCTTGGGGAACAGGACCGCCGTCACCGCGCCGAGCTTGAGCAGGACACGCTGGCCGGCCGGCAGGAACGACGGCGTGTGCAGGGCGAGCGCCCGCAGGTTGCGCGCGGCGACCCGGTGATCGTCCGGGCGTACGACCCGGTCGACGAAACCGATCGTGAACTCGAGCCCGTGCGGGTCCTTGAGCAGCTTGGCCAGGCGCTCGGCGGAGGGATCGGCCCGGCGGGCGGAGGTGTGCTTGGGATCGATCCAGGTGCGTACGAGCTCGACGCTGCGCTCGGCGAGAGTGAGTTGGGTCATGTCGAGCCCAAGGTTAATGCCACATCGGTCCGATGTTCACCCCGCCGGGTCCCGCGACGGTGTGCGGATGCTCCACGCGACGGCTGCACCGGCGAGACCCGAGATCAGCGGGACCAGAAAGCCTGTCGACGCGCCGTGATGATCGACGACCCAGCCGGCGATCGCCGAGCCCGGCGCGACCCCCACCGCCGCCCCTGTCGTCATCCACACCAGCGACTCGGTCAGCCGCGATGGCGGCGCGTGCTGCTCGATCAGGTTGACCATCGCGATCAGGGTCGGGGAGATCATGAAGCCGGTCAGGAACATGCCCGCCGCGATCAGGGGTATGCCCGGCAGGACTAGCAGGGGGGCGAACAGCAGTGAGAGCGCGAGCAGTGCCGCGCGCAGCCGGTGGAGTGGTTCGGCGGGCTGCGGCAGCGCTCCGATCACGACTCCCGAGATCAGGCTCGCGGTCGCCCAGATCGCGATGACGAAGCCGGCCGCGCCGCGGTTGCCCTCCTCGGTGCAGAACGCGACGACGATGACCTCGGCCGATCCGAACAGCATCCCCAGCCCGATCGACGCCACGACGACCGGGCCGAGCAGGCCCCAGCCGATCGGCTCACGGGCCCCGGCGACGTGGTCGATCCTCGGCGGCTGCGTACGTCGCTGGGCCGCGAGCGCCCACGACCCGAGCGAGGCCGCGGCGGCGGCGCAGACGAGCCCGGCGAAGTCGGAGATCTGCAGCGTCAGCACGGTGACCAGGACCGGGCCGACCATGAAGACGACCTCGTCCAGCACCGCCTCGATCGAGAACGCGGTGTTGAGCTGGCTCCGCTCGGCGACGGCGTGCGTCCACCGCGCCCTGGCCATGCTGCCGGTCTGTGGTGTCGCGAGCCCGGCGATCGCGACGCACAGGTGCGGCAGCGGGGTCGCCCACTCCTGGTCGATCGCGACGAGGGTCAGCGCCATCCCGAACGCATAGACCGCGCCGACGACCCAGAGCACCTTGGCCTGGCCGAGCCGGTCGGCGAGCCGGCCCTGCCACGGGCCGAACGCCGCCGCCGCGAGGACGTACACCGCGGCGAGCACGCCCGCTCGGCCGTACGAGCCGGTCCGCTCCGACACCAGCAGCACGATGCCGAACCCGGCCATCGACAACGGCAGTCGTGACACGACAGCGGTGAGGGAGAACAGCGCAGCACCAGGTCGTGACAGCACGTCCCGATATGTCGTCAGCATCCAAGGCCTCCCAGCATGCCGACCATATCTGTGGCGGTGGGATGATGAGCACATGGATGCCCGCCCCTTCGACGCACTCCTGCTCGTGTCGTTCGGCGGACCCGAGCACCCCGACGACGTCGTCCCGTTCCTCGAGAACGTCACCGCCGGCCGCGGCATCCCGCGCGAGCGCCTCGAGGAGGTCGGTCAGCACTACTTCCTCTTCGGTGGCAAGTCACCGATCAACGAGCTCAACATCGAGCTGCTCGACGCGATGCGCAAGGACTTCGCCGAGCACGGTGTCGACCTGCCGATCTACTGGGGCAACCGCAACTGGGATCCCTACCTGCGAGACGCCGCGCGCCAGATGGCGGCCGACGGCGTACGTCGTGCGGCCTGCTTCGTGACCAGCGCCTACTCGTCCTACTCCGGCTGCCGGCAGTACCGCGAGGACCTCTACGACGCGGTCAGCGGTCTCGGCATCGAGCTGAGCCGGCTGCGCCACTACTTCAACCACCCGGGCTTCGTCGGTCCGTTCATCGAGGCGACGGCCGAGGCGCTCGCCGCTGCGCCCGACGGCACGCACGTCGTGTTCGTGACCCACTCGATCCCCGAGACCATGAACCTCGCCAGCGGGGGACCGGGCCGTGAGGCGTACGTCCGGCAGCACGAGAGCGTCGCTGAGCTGGTTGCCGAGGGCGTCGGCACGCATCGCTGGTCGCTGGCCTACTGCTCGCGCTCGGGCTCACCGCACATGCCGTGGCTCGAGCCCGACATCAACGACCACCTGCGTGAGCTGCACGAGTCGGGCACCAGGTCGGTCGTGGTCGTGCCGATCGGCTTCATCTCCGACCACATGGAGGTCATCTACGACCTCGACACCGAGGCCAAGATGACGGCCGACGGTCTCGGCATGGCCTACGACCGGGTCGACACCCCTGGCGCGCACCCCGACTTCGTCGCGATGGTGCGCGACCTGGTGCTCGAGCGCGCGGCGATCGAGCGCGGCGAGCAGCCCGAGCGTTGCTCGCTGGGGGATCTCGGACCGTCGCACGACGTGTGTCCGGCCGACTGCTGCCTCAACCCGCGTTCGGCGCTGCCGACAATCGGCGGCGTCGGCGACGGCGCTGCGACGGCAACCGCATGACCGAACAGCTCCTGACGCTGGCCCGCGAGGTCGGCCGCGAAGCCGCCGCGTTCGTCGCCGGCCGCCGACCGTCGGGCCGCGTCGACATCGCGTCGACCAAGTCGAGCCCCACCGACGTCGTCACCGAGATCGACGAGGCGTCCGAGCAGCTGATCCGTGAACGTATCTTCGCCGCCCGGCCCGACGACGGCTTCGTCGGCGAGGAGGGCAACGACGTCATCGGGACATCCGGTGTCGACTGGGTCGTCGACCCGATCGACGGCACGGTCAACTTCGTCTACGGCATCCCGTCGTACGCCGTCTCGATCGCTGCGCGCCAGGACGGCGAGGTCGTGGCCGGGCACGTCATCAACATCGCGTCCGGCGCGGAGTGGGGATCCGTGCGCGGCGCCGGGGCATGGTGCTACGACGGCGACGAGCGCCGGATGCTGTCCGCGCCGCGGCCGGAGTCGGTGGCCCATGCACTCGTCGCGACCGGGTTCAACTACGTCCCCGAGATCCGCACGGCGCAGGCCGCCGCCATGCCGACGTTCCTGCCGCAGGTGCGGGACATCCGCCGGATCGGCTCCGCGGCGCTTGATCTGTGCGGCCTCGCGGAGGGTTGGTACGACGCCTATCTCGAGCAGGGACTCAAGCCCTGGGACCTCGCTGCGGGCGGTCTGATCGCGGCAGAATCAGGCTTGCTCCTCAGTGGCCTCGACGGCGGTCCGAACGAGCGTATGGTGATGGCTGCTCATCCTGCGATTGCTGAGGAATATTTCGCCCTCGTACGTGCTTGTGGGTTCTGACGAACGGAACATTTGGGGCGTGTGGCACAATCACGCCGGTTGTTCCGCACAAAGGGAGATTTGATGGCTACCGATTACGACGCACCGCGCAAGACCGAAGAAGAGCAGTCCGAGGACAGCATCGAGGAGCTCAAGGCGCGTCGGCACGAGAAGAGCTCGGGCAAGGTCGACGAGGACGAGACCGAGGCCGCCGAGAACTTCGAGCTGCCCGGTGCGGACCTGTCACACGAGGAGCTCGCGGTCCAGGTCGTGCCCAAGCAGCTCGACGAGTTCACCTGCTCGTCCTGCTTCCTGGTGCATCACCGCAGCCAGCTGGCATCGGAGAAGAACGGCGTGCTCATCTGCCGCGACTGCGCCTACTGACCTTCTTCTTGGTCGAACGTTCGGGAGCCGGATCCGCAAGGACCGGCTCCTTTGCGTTGTCCGGGGTCGAGTTCTCGAGGGGCTTCATGCCCGGCGGCAGGTGACCGGTCGACTTGACCCAGTAGGTCGCGGTGCCACGGCGTACGCCGACCTTGACGAGCTCGATGATCGCCCCGCCCACGACGGCCCAGGCCACGGCCTCGCCGGTCGTCACGTCGGGGTGCCGCCCGCTGCTCGGTGGCTTCTTGCCGGTGACGGCGCGCCACGCCAGGACCGACGCGCGCTGCGCCAGCAGGCCGGCCACGATCGACGAGCCGCGGTCCATGAGTCTCCACGCGCCCTTGCCGGGTGCCTTGGTCTTGGGCGTCGTGGCAGCCTCGGCCAGGAGCTTGTCGGCCTGCTTAGCCTTCTTCTTCGCCACCGGGGGTGTCTCCGTTCGGGTCGTGCGCCGGCGCCGGCGCATTCTCAGTGTGGCCCAGAGCAGCGGCGAGCGCGTCCGGACGGCGGCTCGACACGATCCAGTAGGGCGTGGGGTCGGTGTCGTCAGCGACCGGGACGAGCACGCCCCTGTCGATGTAGGGGCGGGTGACGAGATAGGCGCGGGCGTCGGCGTCCGTGCCGAGCTTGAGCCGGTAGTCCGCCCGGTGCAGCGGCTCCACCGCTCCGACGTGAGCGGGATCGATCGACGCGCGACCCACCCGTAGGCCGTCGGCGTCCACCGAGATCAGCAGGGAGCCGTAGCGCCAGACGGCGTACAGGCACGGTGCGGCGACGATGACCGTCGCGACGATCGCGATCGACCAGTTCGTCGCGACGAGCATGATCCAGCCCCATGCGGCGGCGAACACCAGGGCGGCCAGCCACCAGGATGCCGGGGCGGTCAGGCGTTCGCGGTACGTCGTCACGGTTCAACCTTGCCTCATGCCGGCCAGCACTCCGACGCAGGTAGGGTCGCTGCCATGTTCGAGGTCAGCATCACCCGGCTGGATCCGGGAGTCCCGCTCCCGGCGTACGCGCACCCCGGCGACGCAGGAGCCGACCTCGTGACGACCGTCGACGTCGACCTGGCACCGGGCGAGCGGGTGCTCGTCCCCACCGGCATCGCCGTGGCGCTGCCCGAAGGCCTCGCTGCCTTCGTCCACCCCCGCTCCGGACTGGCCCTGCGTCATGGCCTGTCGATCGTCAACACCCCGGGAACGATCGATGCGGGTTACCGTGGGGAGATCAAGGTCCTCCTGGTCAACCACGACCCCCGCGAGTCCGTCCAGCTGACGCGCGGCGACCGCGTCGCGCAGCTGGTCATCCAGCGGGTCGAACGGGTGGTGTTCACCGAGACCGAGTCACTGCCCGACTCGGTACGCGGTGCCGGAGGATACGGTTCGACCGGCGGTCACGCGACCGCCGAAGCCCACGGGGAGAGAAGCTGATGGTGCGCCGCCGCAAGAAGGACCAGGTCGACGAGGACGTCGTCGAGGTCGAGAACCCGCCAGACGTACGCGCCAACGGTCCGTGGGACGCGTCGGAGAAGTCGCCCGAGGGTGACCCGTCGTACGTCGACCTCGGACCCCTGCTCGTACGTGGGCAGGAGGCGTTCTCGATCCAGCTGCCGGCCGAGGGCGAGGAGGGCCAGATCGCATCGGTCGTCATGGTTGCCGAGGATGCCGCGCTCGAGGTGCGGGCGTTCGCCGCGACCCGCTCCGGCGGACTGTGGGACGAGGTGCGCGACGACCTGATCCTCGAGGTCACCCGTCTGGGCGGAACGAGCGAGCAGATCGACGGGCCATTCGGCCCGGAGCTCCACGTGAGCGTGCCGGTCGAGCTGCCGGACGGTGAGGAGGGCTTCCAGCCCAGCCGCATCGTCGGCGTGGAGGGCCCGCGCTGGCTGCTCCGAGGAACGTTCCTCGGCGAGGCCGGCCTCAATCCCAGCGACGAAGGCCCGCTGATGCAGGCCTTCCGCGACGTCATCGTGGTGCGCGGCAACGAGGCCCGCATCCCGCGCGAGGCGCTGTTGCTCACACTGCCCGAGAACGCCGTCGCCGCATCGACCGAGGAGTAGAATTTCAGCATGGGACGCATCAGCAGAACCCTTGAACGACTCTCGACCGAGAACATCGAGGCAGAGGAGCTCCAGCACGACGCCGCCAAGGCCGGCTGCAAGCTCATCGCGTCCCAGGCCGACCGCGCCGTCGTCACGATCCACGGCGTCCTGCGCTCCGTCACGCTGCGTCCCGTCGACGGCGTCACGGCCCTCGAGGCCGAGCTCTACGACGGTTCGGACTGTGTGACCCTGATCTGGCTCGGCCGCCGCAAGATCGAAGGCGTCTCGGCCGGCCGGCAGCTCAAGGCGTACGGCCGCATCGGCATGCGCGGCGGTGACCGCGTGATCTACAACCCACGTTACGAACTCGAGGCATGACCACTCCCCACGGAGCCGATCCGGGGACTGACGCGTACGAGACCGTCGAGCAGCTCGTCCGAGGACAGCTGGCCAAGGCCCTTGGCGGCCGGCGCGGCATCATCGAGAGCGCGGTGCCCACGGCGCTGTTCACGATCTGCTGGATCATCTCCCACGACCTCAAGCTGTCGCTGATCATCAGCGTCGTCGCGACCGTTGCACTCCTGGTCGTACGCCTGGCGCAGCGCTCGACCGTGCAGTTCGTGCTCAACTCGCTGTTCGGCATCGGCATCGCCGCGATCTTCGCGTCGCGCTCCGGAGAGGCGCGCGACGTCTTCCTGCCGGGCATCCTCTACAACGGCGGCTACGCGGTCGTCTTCATCCTGTCGATCATCGTCGGCTGGCCGCTGCTCGGGTTCATGATCGGCAGCGTCACCGGCGACCCGACGGCGTGGCACGAGGACCGCGGGCTCGTGAAGCTGTGCTCACAGCTCACCTGGATGATGGCCGCGCCGTGCATCCTGCGCGTCGTGGTGCAGTACCCGTTGTGGGCCACCGACCACGTCGCACTCCTCGGCACCTCCAAGATCGCGCTGGGCTGGCCGCTGCAGATCGCCTCGTTCGCCGCGATGGCCTGGCTGCTGGGTCGCAACCACACCCCGATCGAGCGCAAGCAAGCCTGAAGTCCTTCAAGGCGACCACTTTGCTCGCTGCGTTCGGCTCCTGCCTGCTGGGCACGAGCACTGACAAGTCAGTTGTCGCCCATCGACAAGCGCCGTTGCTGAGTCATCCTGCGGTGCGTCGTCCGCTCGTCGACGGGCCACAACGGCCTCGTCAGCGCGCACCCTGCCGCAGTGGTCCTCCACCCTTGCGGCGAGGGGTTGCGTGGCGCCTTTGGCTCAGTGCTTGGGGGAGAGGAGCTCGCCCAGGTGGTCCTCGGCGTCCTCCGGCGTCACGAACAGCAGCTCGTCGCCGGACTCCAGCGACCGGTCCGCGTCAGGCGTCTGGATCGCGTTGTCCCGCAGGATCGCCACCAGCACGACGTCGTCGGGCCACGGCACCTCGCCGACCCGCTTGCCGACGTACGGGGAGTCCTCGGGCATCGTGAGCTCGACCAGGTTGGTGTTGCTCTGCCGGAACGTGAACAGGCGCACCAGGTCACCGACCGAGACCGCCTCCTCGACCAGCGCCGACATGATGCGCGGCGTGGACACCGAGACGTCGACGCCCCACGACTCGCTGAAGAGCCACTCGTTGCTGGGGTGGTTGACCCGGCCGACCGTCCGCGGGACGGCGAACTCGGTCTTGGCGAGCAGGGAGATGACGAGGTTGGCCTTGTCATCGCCGGTCGACGCGATGACGACGTCGCACGACTCGAGCTGCGCCTCCTCGAGCGAGGACAGCTCGCAGGCGTCGGCGAGCAGCCACTGCGCCTCGGGAACGGCATCGGCGCGAATCGATGCGGGGGACTTGTCGATCAGGAGCACGGAGTGCCCGTTGTCGATGAGCTCCTGGGCGACCGAACGGCCGACGGCACCTGCTCCGGCGATTACGACGCGCATCAGTCGTCCTCCGGCCCGGCTTCGAGGGCGGCGAGTGCCTTGCTGGTGTTGTCCTCGCGCATGAACAGGCTCAAGTAGTCGCCCTCCTGGATCACGGTGTCGGGCGTGGCGATGACGCCGGTGCCGAGACGCCGCAGATAGGCGACGCGTACGCCGGCAGCGTCCTCGAGCTCGGCGATGCGGCGGCTGATCCACGGGATCGGCGCGTAGACCTGGTCGAGGCGGACCTCGCCGGTCTGGTCGCGCCAGGCAGGCTCGGTGCCGGCCGGGACGACGCGCCGCAGCACCTGGTCGGCCGCCCAGGGGACCGTCGCGACCGTGGGGACGCCGAGCCGCTCGTAGACCTCGGCCCGGCCCGGGTCGTAGATGCGGGCGACGACGTTGTCGACCTTGAACTGCTCTCGGGCGACACGCGCGGAGATGATGTTGGAGTTGTCACCGCTCGACACGGCGGCGAACGCGTCGGCACGCTCGATCCCGGCCTTGATCAGGACGTCACGGTCGAAGCCCATGCCGGTCACCGTGATGCCACTGAAACCGGGGCCGAGTCGCCTGAACGCGTCGGGGTTGGAGTCGATGACGGCCGTGGTGTGGCCGCGCTCCTCGAGGCTTCGGCTGAGGGTCGAACCGACTCGGCCGCAGCCCATGATCACGATGTGCACGCAGGCGACGCTACACCGCAACGGGAGTTGGCGCGGTGCCCATCCAGTGTGAGGTCTAGCATCGTCTCTCGTGGGAATCACCGAGGTCGCCAAGCGCGCGCTGGTCGGCCGCAAGCTCCGTAGCACCCAGCTCGGTGAGACGCTTCTCCCGAAGCGCATCGCGCTGCCCGTGTTCGCGAGCGATGCGCTGTCATCGGTGGCCTATGCGCCCGACGAGATCTTCCTGACGCTGTCGCTCGGCGGACTGTCGGCGTACGCCTTCAACTGGAAGATCGGCATCGCCGTCGCGTGCGTCATGGCCATCGTGGTGATGTCCTACCGGCAGAACGTGCACGCCTACCCCAGCGGCGGCGGTGACTACGAGGTCGCGACCGTCAACCTCGGCCCGACCGCAGGCCTGACCGTCGGCAGCGCGCTGCTCGTCGACTACGTCCTCACGGTCGCCGTGTCCATCTCGTCGGGCGTCCAGAACGCCAGCTCGGCCCTGCCGTGGCTCGACGGCCACGAGGCCACCGCCGCGTCGGTGCTGGTGTTCGTGCTGATGGCGATGAACCTGCGCGGCACCAAGGAGTCCGGCAAGGCGTTCGCCGTGCCGACCTACCTGTTCATGATCGCCATCATCCTGATGGGTGTGTGGGGCTACGCGCGCTACCTGACCGGTGACCTGCCCGATGCCGAGAGCGCGAAGTACTCCATCTCGCCCGAGGGCCAGTTCGAGAACGGGTTCACCGGGATCGCCATGGTCTTCCTGCTGGCCCGCGCGTTCTCCTCGGGCTGCACCGCGTTGACCGGCATCGAGGCCATCAGCAACGGCGTGCCGGCGTTCAAGAAGCCCAAGAGCAAGAATGCCGCGACGACCCTGCTGCTGCTGGGCTCCATCGCGATCACGATGCTCATGAGCATCGTGGTGCTGGCCGACCTGATGAAGCTCCACTACGTCGAGGACCCGGCGCGCCAGCTGCTCAAGAGCGACGGCACGGCGGTCGGCAATGGCTACGAGCAGAACACCGTCATCGGCCAGCTCGCCAAGTCGCTCTACAGCGACTTCACCCCGCTGTTCTACTTCACGATCGCGTGCACCGGGATCATCCTGGTGCTCGCGGCCAACACGGCGTTCAACGGCTTCCCGGTGCTCGGCTCGATCCTGGCCCGCGACGGCTACCTGCCCCGTCAGCTCGACACCCGTGGCGACCGGCTGACGTTCAGCAACGGCATCATCCTGCTCGCGGTCGCCGCGGTCGCGCTGATCCAGGCGTACGACGCCGAGGTCACCCGGCTGATCCAGCTCTACATCGTCGGCGTGTTCGTCTCGTTCAACCTGAGCCAGCTCGGCATGATCCGGCACTGGAACCGGCACCTCAGGACCGAGAAGGACCCGTCCGCGCGTGCCTTGATGAAGCGGTCGAGGGTCGTCAACTCGATCGGCCTCGGCATGACCGCGACGGTCCTCGTCATCGTGCTCGTCACCAAGTTCCTCGCCGGCGCGTGGATCGCGATCGTGGCGATGATCGCGATCTTCCTGCTGATGCGGGGCATCGGACGGCACTACGACCGCGTCTCCGAGGAGCTGGAGATCGACGACTCGGACGTCACCCTGCCGTCACGCGTGCACGCGATCGTCCTGGTCAGCAAGCTCCACAAGCCCACGATGCGCGCCCTCGCGTACGCCCGTGTGTCTCGGCCCAACTCGCTCGAGGCACTCACGGTCGAGTTCGACCCGGCGCACACCGAAGCCCTGATGAAGCAGTGGGAGGACATGGAGATCCAGGTCCCGCTCAAGGTCGTCAACTCGCCGTACCGCGAGCTCGTGCGGCCCGTGATCCGCTACGTCAAGGAGCTCCGCAAGTCGAGCCCCCGCGACATCATCACGGTCTACATCCCCGAGTACGTCGTCGGGCGATGGTGGGAGCAGCTGCTGCACAACCAGACGGCCCTGCGGCTCAAGGGTCGCCTGCTGTTCATGCCCGGCGTCATGGTCACGAGCGTGCCCTATCAGCTCAGTTCCGCGGGTCGCGCCAAGAAGCGCCTCTTCAAGGACCGCCCGGCACCGGGCGACGTCCGCCGCGGCTACCGGGACCGTTAGACATGTCCGACGCCCCGATCGTCGACGTCGGCCCGATCGCCCACGGGGGCCACTGCGTCGCCCGCCTTGACGGCCAGGTCGTGTTCGTACGCCACACGTTGCCCGGCGAGCGCGTACGGGTCCACATCACCGACCGTTCGAAGTCGTTCCTGCGCGCCGACGCCGTCGAGGTCATCGAGGCGGCACCCGGCCGGGTCGAGGCGCCGTGCCCGTACGCCGGGCCCGGCCTGTGCGGCGGCTGCGACTTCCAGCACGTCGATCCTGCGACGCAGCGCGCGCTGCTGGGCGACGTCGTACGCGAGCAGCTGCGCCGGCTCGCCGGCATCACCTGGGATGGCGAGGTCGAGGCGGTCGAGCCCGACGCGCTGGGCTGGCGTACGCGGATGCAGTTCGCGGTCGACGACGACGGCCGCCCAGGACTCCGCAAGCACCGCTCGCACGAGATCATCCCGGTCGACCGCTGCCTGATCGCGCATCCCGGTCTGCCCACCGTGCTGGGCCGCGAGTGGGACGCCGAGTCGGTCGAGGCGATCGTGTCGTCGACCGGCGACACGCTCCTGGTCACGGACGCGTCGATCCCCGACGACGTCGAGGCGGCCGTCGGTGGCGTCGTGGCGGTCGACGGCACGACGCGAGGCGGACACGGCGCGGTTGTCGAGTCCGTCCTGGCCGCAGACTTCCGCGTCTCCGGATCGGGCTTCTGGCAGGTGCATCCCGATGCCGCCGCGACGCTGGTCGAGGCCGTGATCGAAGCTGCCGAGGTGGCGGCCGGCGACACGGTGCTCGATCTCTACGCCGGGGTCGGCCTGTTCACCACGTTCCTGGCCGACGAGGCGGGGGAGGACGGGCTCGTCCTCAGCGTCGAGTCGGACCGCGGCGCATCCCGCGACGCCCGCCGCAACCTGCACGACTTCCCACAGGTCACGCTCGTCGGCGAGACCGTCGAACGCGCGCTCCGCAGCGGGTCGGTGGGGGAGTCGGCCGACGTCGTCGTCCTCGACCCACCGCGCACGGGCGCCAAGAAGGCCGTCGCGGGGATCGTCGACCTGGCGCCGCGACGCATCGTCTACGTGGCGTGCGACCCGGCAGCCCTGGCTCGCGACCTGGCCTCGTTCGGTGCCCGGGGCTACGCCTTGGCGGGGTTGCGCGCCTTTGCGCTGTTCCCCATGACTCATCACGTCGAATGCGTGGCGGTCCTTGTGCGCGGGTGACCGTCAGGACACAGTGAGGCCATGCGCTTCGCAGACCCGCAAGCCTGTCCGGACTGTCGCGGCGCAATCGCCGGTCAGTCGACGTGCCCGCACTGCGGTCTCGACCTGACGTCGGCCGAGGTCCGGCAGCTCTGGCAGACGCTGCTGCAGGCCGACGAGCTGCTGGCCCGGGCAACGCTCGCGCGGGATCGCACGGTGCTGACGCCGCCACCGACGTCTGACCCGGACCCGTTCGCAGCTCCGCCGGTGCAGCAGCCGCTGCCGCCCCAGATGCCACCGCAGCCGCCGCCGCAGATGCCCCATCAGCAGCCAGCGCCGCCGTACGCGCAGCCGGTCGCCCCTGGTCAGCCGCCCAACGGCCCGCTTCCGACGTACCCGCGCATGGGGCAGCAGCCGCCGCCCAAGGAACGCCGCTGGTCCGTCGGCACGATCCTGCTGACGCTCGGCGCGCTCGGGCTCATCGTCGCCGGGTTCATCTTCGTCACCCGATCCTGGGGTGACCTGGGCCTGGTCGGCCGCACCCTCGTGCTGATGGGCGTCACCGTCGCGTTCGCCGCGCTTGGCGTATGGGTGACGCGGCGGCCGCTTCGAGCATCCGCCGAAGCCGTGTGGACGATCGTCCTGGCCCTGCTGACGCTCGACTTCTTTGCCGCCCGGCACGAAGGGATGCTCGGGCTCGACGGCGTGTCGATCGCCTGGGCCTGGGTCGTCTGGGGAGTCGTCGCGCTCGCGATCAGTGTCGGCATCGCACTGTGGGCCCGCAAACCGGTCGGCGCCGCCCTGATCGCCCCGGCGATAGCCGGAGGCATCGGCATCACGATCGCCGGCATCGGCGCGGGCGCCGTGGCCGAGGACTGGGACTTCGGGTGGCGGGCGATCCTCGCGCTCGTCGTTGCGGGGCTCCTCGCTCTGGCCACCCGGCCGGCTGGCCTCCGGCCCATGACAATCGTGGCCCGGGTCGTGTTCGCCGGGTTCTTCATCGCCGCGTACGTCTCGGCCTTCGTCGAGCTCGTCGACCATCCGAGCCTGCGCGAGCTCGGCCAGGACGGTCACGGCTACGCGATGCTGGTCATGGCGATCGCCTCGGTGGTCGTCGCCTGGCTCGTGCCTCCGGCCCGCATCGCGGGAGTCGCGCTCGCCGTGGTCGCCGTCTGCGCGCTGGTCATCACGCCGGCCGCCGACGCGCGGAACCCTGAAGGTGCCTGGCTCGCCTTCGCGGGGTTGGCGGTCGTGCTTGCGATCGTCGCCATGCGGGGCAGCAACAACTGGGTCCGCGGTGTGCGGTGCGGCGCGGTGCCGGTCATCGGCGGAATCTTCGCCCTGCAGGTCGGCCTGCTCGCTGACGCGATCGAGACCCTCGACAGCGTGCTCAGCGGATCGCAGACCGCAGCGTGGGACACCCGCCTGGACGCTTCGTCGGTCGAGAACTACACCGTCTGGGTCGCGCCGATTGTCGTCGCCGCTTTCGTCGCGGTCGTCTGGGCCGTGACCCGCTGGCCGGAGGCGGCCGACTTCCGGGCGTACGCGACGACCGTCGTGGCCGGTGCGGTTGCGCTCGGCTCGGTGGACGCCGTCGTCACGATGCGACTGCCGATCTGGGCGATCGCCGCCGTGTTGCTGGTCGTGGCGGCGGTCGTCGTGGCCGTCCAGGCACGTGGCCTCGCCCTGTTCGCGGGGCCGGCCGCGGTGTTCGTGGTGGCTGCGGCATCGGGGCTCACCGTGGCATCGCACGAGGTCTCCGCGCCGACCTGGCTCGTCGGCGCGCTGCTCCTCGCCGGGCTGGCGCTCGGCAAGGAACCTCAGGTGCTGCGCCAGGCATATGCCGGACTCGCCGTGGCACTGGGACTGGGGGGAGTGGCCGGGCTGGTCGACCTGCTCGACATCGACGACGCGGTGGGCCCTCTCGTGGTACTGGTTGCCGCTCTCGCGATCATCGCGGCGAGCGGCATGCTGCTGCGCGGCCACGCGCTGCGCATCCCGGTCGAGGCAGCTGCTGCCCTTGTGGGCTTCGTCGCGCTCGTCGCATCCGGCTCGACCGGCGAGCTGGCCGTGCGGTGGACGATCGCCGGCGTCGCGCTCATCGCCTCGGCGGCCGCCGTCCGGGATCGCCGGTGGTACGCCTGGCCGGGCGCAGTGGCGCTGGTCGTGGCCTACATCCTGCTCATCGTCGACAGCGGGTTCTCGTTCGTCGAGGCATACACGCTGCCGCTCGGTGCGATCGCGCTCGCGGCCGGCCTCTGGTTCGTGCGGCGACAGCCCGACCTCTCGACCTGGCTGCTGCTCGGCCCGGGACTGGCACTGGCACTGCTGCCGAGCGTGCCGCAGGCACTGGCCGACCCGACGGACCTCCGAGCGCTGCTGCTGGGACTCGGCGCCGTCGTCGCGCTCGCCCTGGGCATCCGCTTCAACTGGCAGGCGCCGTTCGTCTTCGGCGCCACGATCATCACGCTGCTCGTGCTGTTCAACATCGGCCCGTACGCCAACGCGGCTCCACGCGTCGTGCTGATCGCCGCCGTCAGTGCTGTCCTCCTCGGCTTCGGCATCACGTGGGAAGACCGGGTGCGTGACGGACGCAAGCTCGTCGGATACGTACGATCGATGCGTTAGGAGCGTTCATGACCGAGTCCGGGACGATCAAGCAGCTGCGCCGGCAGGCTCTTGGGCACGACGCCCTGCTCTTCAGCGCCGCGTTCTCCTTGGGCGCGCTGGCCTACTTCATCGGTCGCGGCGTCCACGAGCTCGTCGCCGGCGGCGGTGACGACTTCTGGTCGATCAGCCTCTCCGACGACCTGATCCTCAGCGGGCTGATCGTGGGGGAGCTGTTCCTGATCTGGAACAACGGGCTGCGGCAAGGCGTGCGTGGGCACAGCATCGGCAAGCACCGCGTCGGGCTGGCGGTCGTCGACGCCGGCGACGGCGCGCCCACCGGCGCTGCCCGGGGAATCCTGCGCGGCGTGATCATGGCGGTGCTGCTGGACCTGGCCGTCGCGGCGATCCCGATCGGCCTGCCCACGGTCTTCCGACGGCTCACGCCCGAGAGCTGGCACTTCGGCGGCGCGGCCTACCTCGCCCTCATCGTCCTGGTCGTCCCGCTGCTGATCTCGAGCGATCGTGGATTCGCCGACCGCATCGCCCGCACCAAGGTCGTACGGGGGAGCGGCCCCGACGCGATGACCACGGACGGCCGCCAGCGAATCCTCGTCGCGCTCGACGTTGCCGGAGTTGCCGGGCTGCTCGCGGTGGCGGTCGTCTACATCGCCTGGTTCTCGCCGCTCCTGCAGTTCCCCAAGCCGTTCTGACGGTGCGTCTCGATCGAGACCCGGTTCCTGAGGAGCGAGGCACGAGCGTCTCGAAGGACGACATCATGTATCTTGATGTCAAGAGACATTCGCGCACTGAGGTTAGGTCAGCCTGACCATGCGCCGCGCAGCGATGCTGGGCAGGATGGAAGACGACGCGAAGGAGAATGACGATGGCCGTCGACAGCTTTGGATCGAAGGACTCCCTCACAGTCGGGGACTCCACGTACGACTACTACCGCCTCGACGCGGTGACCGGTGACGGACTCGACGTCTCGAGCCTCCCGTTCAGCCTCAAGGTGCTCCTCGAGTCGCTGCTGCGCACCGAGGACGGCGCCGACATCACGAAGGCCGACATCGAGGCCCTCGCCGGCTGGGATGCGAACGCCGAGCCCAGCAAGGAGATCCAGTTCACGCCCGCCCGCGTGATCATGCAGGACTTCACCGGCGTCCCGTGCGTCGTCGACCTCGCCACGATGCGTGAGGCCATGGCCGACCTCGGCGGCGACGCGACCAAGATCAACCCGCTCGCACCGGCCGAGATGGTCATCGACCACTCCGTCATCGCCGACGTCTTCGGCACGCCCGAGGCGTTCGAGCGCAACGTCGAGATCGAGTACGAGCGCAACCGCGAGCGCTACCAGTTCCTCCGCTGGGGCCAGGGCGCGTTCGACGACTTCAAGGTCGTCCCGCCCGGCACCGGCATCGTCCACCAGGTCAACATCGAGAAGCTCGCCCGCGTCGTCTTCGACAAGGACGGAACCGTCTACCCCGACTCGTGCGTCGGCACCGACTCGCACACCACGATGGTCAACGGTCTTGGCGTGGTCGGCTGGGGCGTCGGCGGCATCGAGGCCGAGGCAGCGATGCTCGGCCAGCCGATCAGCATGCTGATCCCGCGCGTCGTCGGCTTCAAGCTGTCGGGCGAGCTGCCCGAAGGTGCCACCGCGACCGACCTCGTCCTCGTCATCACCGAGATGCTCCGTGAGCACGGAGTCGTCGGCAAGTTCGTCGAGTTCTACGGCTCCGGCGTCGGTGCCGTCCCGCTGGCCAACCGCGCCACGATCGGCAACATGAGCCCCGAGTACGGCTCGACGATCGCGGTCTTCCCGATCGACGACGAGACCACCAAGTACCTCCGCCTGACGGGCCGCACCGACCAGGAGATCGCGCTCGTCGAGGCATACGCCAAGGCGCAGGGCCTGTGGCACGACGCCGACAAGGAGCCGCGCTACTCCGAGTACCTCGAGCTGGACCTCGGCGACGTCGTCCCGTCGATCGCCGGCCCCAAGCGTCCCCAGGATCGCGTGTCGCTCACCGAGAGCAAGCAGTCGTTCCGCGGTGCGCTCGCGGCCTATGTCGATGCCGACGCCGATGCCATCTCGGGCGAGTGGGACGAGTCGCTGGAGGAGTCGTTCCCGGCCTCCGACCCGCCGTCCAACGAGCACGCCGACGGCCAGACGCCGGCACGCGACTACCTGAGCTGTGCCCCCGCTGACGGCGGGCGACCCAGCAACCCGCAGGAGGTCACGCTCGAGGACGGCGCGACGTTCGTGCTCGACCACGGTGCTGTGACGATCGCGGCGATCACGTCGTGCACCAACACGTCCAACCCGTCGGTCATGATCGGCGCCGGACTGCTGGCCAAGAAGGCCGTCGAGAAGGGCCTGCAGCGCAAGCCGTGGGTCAAGACGACGCTGGCCCCAGGGTCCAAGGTCGTGACGGACTACTACGAGAAGTCCGGGCTCAACGTCTACCTGGACAAGCTCGGCTTCAACCTCGTCGGTTACGGGTGCACGACGTGCATCGGCAACTCCGGCCCGCTGATCCCCGAGGTCAGCCAGGCCGTCAACGAGGGCGACCTCGCCGTCACCGCAGTGCTGTCGGGCAACCGCAACTTCGAGGGTCGCATCAACCCCGACATCAAGATGAACTACCTCGCGTCCCCGCCGCTGGTCATCGCCTACGCGCTGGCCGGCTCGATGGACGTCGACCTCTACGCCGAGCCGCTCGGCCAGGACGCCGACGGCAACGACGTGTTCATGAAGGACATCTGGCCGACCCCGCAGGAGATCGAGGACGTCATCGCGACCTCGATCGACTCCGACACGTTCAGCCGCGAGTACGCCGACGTGTTCGCCGGCGACGAGCGCTGGCAGAACCTGTCGACGCCCGACGGAGACGTGTTCGAGTGGGACCCCGAGTCGACCTACGTCCGCAAGGCCCCCTACTTCGACGGCATGGACCGTGAGCCGTCGCCGGTCGAGGAGGTCACAGGTGCCCGCGTGCTGCTCAAGCTCGGCGACTCGGTCACGACGGATCACATCAGCCCCGCCGGTGCGATCAAGAAGGACAGCCCGGCCGGCACGTACCTGTCGGAGCACGGCATCGAGCCGCGCGACTTCAACTCGTACGGATCGCGTCGCGGCAACCACGAGGTCATGATCCGCGGCACGTTCGCCAACATCCGCCTGCGCAACCAGATGGCGCCGGGCACCGAGGGCGGCTTCACCCGCAACCTCATCGATGGTGGCGAGGTCACGTCGGTGTTCGAGGCGTCCGAGGCCTACCAGGCAGCCGGCGTCCCGCTGGTCGTCCTGTCCGGCAAGGAGTACGGCTCCGGCTCGTCGCGCGACTGGGCCGCCAAGGGCACCGCGCTGCTGGGCGTCAAGGTCGTCATCGCCGAGTCCTACGAGCGCATCCACCGCTCCAACCTGATCGGCATGGGCGTCCTCCCGCTGCAGTACCCGGAGGGCCAGAACGCCGAGTCGCTCGGGCTGACGGGGGAGGAGACGTTCGACTTCATCGGCATCACCGAGCTCAACGAGGGTCGTACGCCCAAGACCGTCCACGTGAAGGCCGGAGACGTCGAGTTCGACGCCGTGGTCCGCATCGACACGCCGGGTGAGGCCAACTACTACCGCAACGGCGGCATCATGCCGTACGTGCTGCGCAGCCTGCTCGACTGAGCATCTCCGCAGGTCAAGGGCACCGCCGTCATGGCGGTGCCCTTGCTGCGTCCTGGCGTAATCGTCCCGTAACCATTTGTTGTCTGAATCGCTGGACGTGACCCCAGTCACGGTATAGGTTGTGGCAAACAACAAACGCGTCACGTGGACGAAATAATGTCGGCCCCGGCGCACTACTGGAGGAAATAGGAGGCGGTCTGTGTGAAGCGGACACGCAATCTCGTACTTGTAGGAATCATGGGTGCGAGCCTCGCGCTCAGCGCCTGCGGCGGCAGCAGTGACGGCAGCGACGGCGGCGGTGGCGGCAGCAAGGACAAGGCCGGCAAGATCGGCGTCATCCTGCCCGACACCAAGTCCTCGGTCCGCTGGGAGAGCGCCGATCGTCCCGCCCTGGAGAAGGCCTTCAAGGCTGCTGGAGTCAAGTACGACATCCAGAACGCCGAGGGTGACGCCGACAAGATGGCCACCATCGCCGACGGCATGATCACCGACGGTGTGACGGTCCTCGCGATCGTCAACCTCGACTCGGACTCCGGTTCGGCCATCGAGGAGAAGGCCAAGAAGCAGGGCGTCAAGACGATCGACTACGACCGTCTGACGCTGGGCGGCTCGGCTGACGTCTACATCTCGTACGACAACAGCAAGGTCGGTGCGCTCCAGGGCGAGGGACTCAAGAAGTGCCTCGGCGACAAGGATGCCAACCTCATCTACCTCAACGGTTCGCCGACCGACAACAACGCGACGCTGTTCTCGCAGGGCGCTCACAGCGTCCTCGACAAGGTCTCGACCTACAAGAACGTCGCTGAGCAGGCCGTCCCGGACTGGGACAACGACAAGGCCGTCACGATCTTCGAGCAGCTCTACACCAAGGTCGACGGCAAGGTCGACGGCGTCTACGCGGCCAACGATGGTCTCGCGGGCGGCGTCATCTCGATCCTCAAGAAGAACGGCCAGAACGGAAAGGTCCCGGTCACGGGCCAGGACGCCACGGTCGAGGGTCTGCAGAACATCCTCACGGGTGACCAGTGCATGACGATCCAGAAGTCCGCCACGGGTCAGGCCGGCGCGCTCGCCAAGGCAGCCATTGCCATGGCCAAGGGCGACAAGGCTGAGACCACGGGCACCGTCAAGGACGACACGGGCAAGCGTGACGTCCCGGCGATCCTTCTGGACCCGGTTGCGATCGACAAGTCGAACGTCAAGGCTGTCATCGACTCGGGCGACATGAAGGCCTCCGACCTGTGCACCGGCGCCTACGCCAAGCTGTGCACTGACGCTGGCATCAGCTGATTGCTGAGGGTGCGGTCCTCCGGGCAAACTCCGGGGGGCCGCACCCGATGCTGTCTTCGCACCACCTCATCTCGGACCCTGCACCCCCTGGAAGGCTCACCATGAGCGATTCGACCCCCCTCCTCGAGCTTCGAGGAATCAACAAGAGCTTCGGTGTGGCCCACGTCCTCCATGACGTCGACCTCGCCATCTATCCCGGACAGGTCACCGCGCTCGTCGGTGACAACGGCGCCGGCAAGTCCACCCTCGTCAAGGCCCTGGCCGGCATCTACCCGATCGACACCGGCGAGTACGTCTTCGACGGCAAGCCCGTCAACGTGCACGGCCCCAAGGACGCCGGTGCCCTCGGCATCGAGGTCGTCTACCAGGACCTCGCCCTGTGTGAGAACCTCGACATCGTCGAGAACATGTTCCTCGGCCGCGAGAAGAAGAACGGCATCGTCCTCGACGAGACCACGATGGAGTCCAAGGCCCGCGAGGCGCTGACCTCGCTGTCGGTCCGCACCGTCAAGTCCGTACGCCAGAGCGTCGCGAGCCTCTCCGGTGGCCAGCGGCAGACCGTCGCCATCGCCAAGTCGGTGCTGTGGAACTCGCGCATCGTGCTCCTCGATGAGCCGACCGCCGCTCTCGGAGTCGCGCAGACGCGTCAGGTGCTCGACCTCGTCCGCCGCCTCGCCGACTCCGGCGTGGGCGTGCTGCTGATCTCGCACAACCTGACGGACGTCTTCGAAGTGGCCGACCGCATCACGGCGCTCTATCTCGGCCGAGTCGCTGCCGATGTCGCCACCAAGGACGTCACGTCCCGCCAGGTCGTCGAGCTCATCACGACCGGACATTCATCTGACCTCGACGGTGCCGCGGCGCCATCCACCACGGCCTGATCGGGAGACATCATGACCGACATCATCACTGAATCCGAGGAGGCGGGCTTCGCGTCCGACCTCACTCAGTCCACGACCTTCGGCGAGTCCGTCCAGGCCTACATCAGCCGTGTGCGCGGCGGGGAGATGGGCGCACTGCCGTCCGTCCTCGGCCTCGTCGTGCTGTTCATCGTGTTCAACTTCGCCAACGACCGGTTCCTGTCGAACCTCAACTTGGCCAACCTGCTCACTCAGTCGGGCTCGATCATCATCCTCGCGATGGCGCTCGTGCCCGTCCTGTTGCTTGGCGAGATCGACCTGTCGGCCGGTTACGCGGGCGGCGTGGCCGCCTGTGTGATGGGCGTCCTGATGGTCGAGCACGATCAGACCTGGGTCGTCGCGGTCGCCGCGGCGCTGCTGACCGGTGCCGCCATCGGGCTGGTGATCGGCCTTCTGGTCTCGAAGCTCGGCGTCCCGTCGTTCGTCGTGACTCTGGCGTTCTTCCTGGGCCTGCAGGGCGTGTCCCTCAAGCTGATCGGTGAGGGCGGATCGGTCCGCATCAACCAGGAAGTCATCAGCGGAATCGCCAACAACAACATGGGCGTGGCGGCAGGTTGGATCGCCGCACTCGTGATCATCCTCGGGTTCGCTGCCCTGAGGCTCATCCAGCACCGCCGCAAGGTGTCGCTCAGCCTGCAGCACCAGCCGCTGGCAGTGGTCGTCGGCCAGATCATCGCGGTCGCAGCCGTGCTGGTTGTCGTGACGTACGTGCTCAACCAGAACCGCAGCGTCAATCCCAACTTCCCGATCAAGGGAATCCCGTACGTCCTGCCGTTCGTCGTCGTGCTCTTGATCTTCTGGTCGTTCATGCTCGGCCGCACGACGTGGGGTCGTCACGTCTACGCCGTCGGCGGCAACGCCGAAGCGGCCCGTCGCGCCGGCATCAACGTCGACCGCATCCGCATCTCGGTGTTCATGATCTGCTCGTCGATGGCAGCGCTGAGCGGCATCGTCGCGGCGTCGTACGGCGGCAAGGTCTCGACCTCGTCCGGTGGCGGCAACGTCCTGCTCTATGCCGTGGGCGCGGCCGTCATCGGCGGTACGAGCCTGTTCGGCGGCAAGGGCAAGGCCAGTGACGCGGTCATCGGCGGTCTCGTGATCGCCACGATCGCCAACGGCCTCGGTCTGCTGGCTCAGGCGTCGTACATCAACTTCCTCGTCACCGGCGGCGTGCTTCTGCTAGCGGCCAGCGTGGATGCGATTTCCCGCCGGCGTCGCTCCGCGACAGGTCTGGGATAGCCCATGGCTACAGCCGGACGCTCGGGGGTCGGCACGAATCAGGAGGACGTTCGCCGGCACAATCTCGGGACAGCTCTCGGGCACGTGCATCGCGCGGGTCGGATCTCTCGTGCCGAGCTGACGGCTCGGATGGGTCTCAACCGCAGCACGATCGCGGGTCTGGTGACCGAGCTGGAGTCCCTGGGGCTGGCCGATCAGGCCAAGCCCTCAGGGACCCGGATCGGCGCCGGGCGCCCGTCGGTCGACGTCAAGGCCCGCACGGGCGCGTACGTCCTGGCGGTCGACCTCCGGGTCGACGGCCTGACGGTCGCCCGCGTCGGCCTGGGCGGGGTCATCCGTGCCCGGGCCACCGGTCCGGTCCCGTCTGACCACGACCCCGACGCCATCGCGGCGTCGGTGGTCGACCTGATGCGACTCGTCGTCCGCGACGTCGAGCCCAACGCCGCTTTGGTCGGCGTGGGGCTCGGCGTGCCGGGCATCATCCGCGCTGACGACGGGCTCGTACGCCTGGCACCCAACCTCGGCTGGCAGGACGTGCCGTTCGCCAAGATCCTCTCCGAGAAGATCGGCCCGGTCGGCATGCCCGTGCTGGGCAATGATGCCGACCTCGGAGCGTTGGCCGAGCACCTGCGCGGTGCCGGTGTCGGGGTCGAGGACCTGGTCTACCTGTCCGGCGAGGTGGGCGTCGGTGCCGGCGTCATCGTCGGCGGCCGCAAGCTCGAAGGTGCCGGCGGTTATGCCGGCGAGATCGGCCACATGCCCTTCATCCCCGGCGGCAAGCTGTGCCACTGCGGTGCGCACGGCTGCTGGGAGACCGAGATCGGTGCGCCCGCGATCGCCCTGGCCATCGGCTGCCCGTCCGAGCAGGTCGGCGCGCTGGGGGAGTTCCTCGAGGGCGTCCACGAGGCGACCCCCGACCTGCGCATCGTCGGCCAGCACCTCGGCCGCGGCCTCGCGGGTGCCGTCAACCTGCTCAACCCGCGGGTCATCGTGCTCGGCGGCTACCTGCGTTCGTTGTTCCCCCTCGTACGCGAGGACGTCGACAGCGAGCTCGCGGTGCACGCCCTGTCGGCACCGCGCGAGCAGGTGCTGGTGACGCTGCCCGGTCTCGGCGGTGACTCGGTGCTGCACGGCGCAGCCGAGCTGGCCTTCGAGCCCTTGCTGGCCGACCCGGTGGGCCGGCTCGCGAACGCCTGCCTCGACGTGGACTCGGCGCTCGCGAGCTGACGCGCTGCGCCTAGGCGCCGATGCGCTCGGACAGGTCGAGGAGCCGGTTCGAGAAGCCCCACTCGTTGTCGTACCAGGCGAAGATCTTGACCTGGTTGCCGACGACCTGGGTCAGGGGAGCGTCGAAGATCGCGGAGGCCGGGTTGCCGACGATGTCGGCCGACACGATGGGCGCCTCGGAGTAGGCGAGGTAGGGCGACAGCTCCGCGCCCTCTGAGGCTGCGCGGAAGGCGGAGTTGACCTCCTCGACGGTGGCCGGCTTCGTCAGCTGGACCGTGAGGTCGGTGATGGAGCCGACGGGCACGGGCACGCGCAGCGCGAGACCCGTGAGCTTGCCGTCGAGCTCGGGGATGATCCGACCGATCGTCTTGGCGGCGCCGGACGAGGTCGGGATCGTGGACATGGCGGCGGCGCGGGCCCGCCGCAGGTCGCCGTGCGGGGCATCGTGCAGGCGCTGGTCACTGGTGTAGGCGTGGATCGTCGTCATGAGCCCGGACTCGATGCCGAACGCCTCGTGCAGCACCTTGGCCATCGGGGCGAGGCAGTTGGTCGTGCAGGAGCCGTTGGAGAGCACGTCGCCGGCCGCGTCGATCGCGTCGTCGTTGACGCCCAGCACCACCGAGGGCACGTCGCCTGACGCCGGGGCGGAGATGATGACCTTGCGCGCGCCGGCGGCCAGGTGGTCACGCGCGCTGGCCGCGTCGGTGAACCGACCGGTCGACTCGATGACGACGTCGACCCGCTCGTCTCCCCACGGGATGTTGGCCGGCTCGCGCTCTGCGGTGACGCGAATCCGCGCATCGCCGACGACGATGGCGTCGCGGTCGACCTGCACCCCGTCGAGATGCCCGCTGATCGAGTCCCACTCGAGCAACGACGCAAGCGTCGCGGCGTCGGCGATGTCGTTGATCGCGACGACCTCGATGTCGGCGTCGCTGCGCAGGGCGGCTCTCAGGTAGCTGCGGCCGATCCGGCCGAAGCCGTTGATCCCGATGCGTACGGTCATGGGGTTTCTCCTTCGTGGGTGGGTCAGTCGTGGGTGGCGGCCGCGTGCGCGGCGTCGAGCAGGGACACGGCGCCCCGGACGGCTGCGTCCATCGGCGCCTGGTCGCCCTTGGCCCGGGCGAGCACGTAGCCGCCCTGGATGACCGCGGCCAGGGTGCGGGCCAGATCGGCGGGGACGACGCTCGTGGGCAGCTCTCCTGCGGCTATCGCGTCGGCGATCGCCTGCTCCCAGCGCCCCAGGGCGATGTCGAACGCGTTCGCGACGATCGCGATGAGCTCGGCATCCGCCACGACCTGCGGGTCCTGCGTCATCCGGCCGATGCGGCAGCCGCGGGTGCCCGGGCGGGGGACCGACAGGTAGCCCTTCAGGCGGTCGAGTGGCGAGCCGTCTCCCTCGAGCACCGACGAGCCTTCGGTCAGCACCTCGGCGACCTCCGTGAAGGTCTCGACGGCCAGGTCGTGCTTGCCGCTGAAGTGGTGGTACATGCTGCCCTGGCCGACCCCGGCGCGCGCCATGACGTCCCGCGGACTCGTGGCGGCGTATCCCCGTTCCCACAGCAGCTCGGCCATGGCCTCGGTCAGCTGTTCGCGTGCGCTCATACGAGAACTGTAACAACTAGTATGTACGGAACGGGGGTGGGGTGTACGCAGTGGGAAATGCCTACGATCGGATCGTGCCTGTGTCACGTGAGGATGTCGACCGGTTCGAGCGAGCGCGGCCGCGTCTGGAAGCGATCGCCTATCGTCTGCTCGGTTCGGCGGACGAGGCGCAGGACATGGTCCAGGAGACCTTCTTGCGCTGGCACGCCGCCGACATCGATCGGATCGAGGTTCCCGAGGCCTGGCTGACCAAGGTGCTCACGAACCTGTGCCTCAATCAGCTCACATCGGCCCGGGCACGGCGCGAGAGCTATGTGGGCCCATGGCTGCCGGAGCCGTTGCTCGGAGGCGACCCGATGCTCGGCCCGGCCGACACGGCCGAGCAGCACGAAGAGGTCACGTACGCGGTCCTCACGATGCTGGAACGACTGTCGCCCAACGAACGGGCGGTCTACGTGCTTCGGGAGGCCTTCGACTACCCGCATCGAGAGATCTCCGAGCTCCTCGACATCACCGAGGCAGCGAGCCAACAGATCCTGCACCGGGCCAAGGAGCACGTCGCACACGCGAAGGGCCGCCCCCAGATCGACAAAGCCGCCGCCCAGCGGATCGTCGAGGAGTTCATCGCAGCCGCCACCAGCGGTCAGACCGACGAGCTCGTACGCCTGCTCACCAAGGACGCCACCGCGATCGGCGACGGTGGCGGCAAGGTCCCGGCGCGCACCAAGGCGTTCGAGGGCGCGGTCGCGGTCGCGAGGTTCGTGTGGGGAATGGTCAAGCCGGGGCAGGCCAAGCGGGCCCTCGTCGGGGGATCGCCCGAGCTGTACGCCTGGACCGCCAACGGCGAACCGGCCGTCGTCGCCGTCGTGGAGGGCCAGGTCGTCGCCATCATGTGCCTGGAGGTCGGCGACGACGGCATCGAGGCGTGCCGTACGCAAGCCAACCCCGACAAGCTCGTACGTGCGACCGAGCAGTGGGCCACGGCTGGCCACGGGGAACCACTGTTCGTGATGTGACGGGCATCACGCGCAGCTCCTGTCAGGAAACGGGCGGCCATCCGGTTCAAGTGGCATCCGAACCGAACAGGAGCCGAACATGAGAATTCTGATTGCAGGAGCGACCGGGGCGATCGGTACGCAGCTGGTGCCGCGACTGACCGAGGCTGGGCACGAGGTGTTCGCCATGGTCCGCAAGAAGTCGGACGAGCCCAAGATGACCCGTATGGGCGCGGTGCCGGTCATGGCCGACGCACTGAACCGGGGCGAGGTCGAGGCTGCCGTACGCCAGGCAGCGCCTGACGTGATCGTCCACCAGCTGACCGCCATCGGGGACATCGACACCCGCCACTTCGAGCGCAGCTTCGCCGCCACCAACCGCCTGCGGACGGAGGGCACGGACAACCTGCTCGCAGCCGCACGCGCCGCGGGCGTACGCCGCTTCGTGGCTCAGAGCAACGGCGCGTTCACGTACGCCCGGACGGGAGGGCCGATCAAGGACGAGCGAGACCCGTTGGACGACTCACCCGTGCGCGAGATGGACGCGATGATCGGCGCGATCGAGCACCTGGAGAGCGCCGTGCTGGGTGCCACGTGGACCGAGGGGATCGTGCTGCGCTACGGCGCCTTCTATGGACCGGGCACGTCCATGGCGCCCGGGTCCGAGCAGTTCGAGATGATCCGCAAGCGCAAGTTCCCGGTCGTGGGCGACGGGGGAGGAGTGTGGTCGTTCGTCCACATCGCCGACGCAGCCGAAGCCACCGTCGCGGCGATCGAGAACGGCGAGCGCGGCGTCTACAACATCGTCGACGACGACCCTGCCACGGTCGCCGAGTGGTTGCCGGAGCTGGCCGCGATGCTGGGCGCCAAGAAGCCGATGCGCGTACCGCGGTTCGTCGGTCGGCTGGCCGCCGGCAAGGCGGGGGTCGTGCTCATGACCGAGCTGCGTGGCGCATCCAACGCCAAGGCAAAGCGGGAGCTGGGCTGGCGACCTGCGCACCCCACGTGGCGCGAAGGCCTGGCGGGGTAGCGGGTGTCGGCCGGCGACGGTGCCCCGCCGGCCACCTTTCGCCGGGTTGACGTACGCGTGCCCTTGGACAATAGTTAGGTGTATGCCTAAGTATTACGACGAGCTCGACGTCGTGCTCCGCGCTCTCGCGGATCCGACGCGCCGTGCCGTCGTGGAACGGCTGGCGAAGTCCCCGGCCGTCGTGTCCGAGCTTGCGGCGCCGTTCTCGATGGCGCTGCCCTCGCTGATGCAGCACCTGAAGGTGCTCGAGTACGCGGGAGTGGTCTCGTCGCAGAAGCACGGGCGAGTGCGCACCGTGAGCTTGCGACCGGGCGCTCTCGACGTGCTCCACCTGTGGCTCGGCGAGCAACGTACTCCTGCTGAGCACCAGGCCGACCGGCTTGGCACCCACCTCACTCGCACGTCCCCGAAGGGAACCTGACATGACTCGCGTTCGTATGGACCTGTTCACCTCGCTGGACGGCTACGTGCCGGCCGACCAGACGGCCGAGGACCCGATGGGCGCCGAGTGGGGACGCCTCACGGCGGCGTACGCCGCGACTCGTACGTTCCGCAAGAACGTCTTCGGCGACACCAGCGGTGAGGGCACGACCGGCGTCGACGAGCGGTACGCCGCTGCGTTCTCGGAGGGCATCGGCGCCGAGATCATGGGCGCGGCCATGTTCGGTCTCCACTCGTTCCCCGACGACCCGGACTGGAAGGGGTGGTGGGGTGACAAGCCACCGTTCGGCACGCCGGTCTACGTGCTCACCCACAGCGCCCCGCGCCGGTCGATCCCGATGGACGGCGGCACGACGTTCCACTTCCGCAACGCCCCGATCGAGGACGTGCTCACCGAGGCGACCAAGGCCGCCGACGGAGCGGACGTACGCGTCGGCGGGGGATACCGAACGGCACGCGCCTTCCTGCGCGCCGGCCTCGTCGACGACCTGCACCTCATGGTCGCCCCGATCTTCCTCGGCAAGGGGCACCGCCTGTGGGACGACCTCGCCGGCTTCGAGTTCACGCACACGGTGACGACGGAAGTCGCCGAGAGCGGCGAGATCCACGTCAGCCTCAAACGATAGGACGTACGCATGACGATCGAACGCCGCATCGCCCGCTCGGACTTCACCCTGACCCGCGACTACCCAGCCCCGGTGGAGCGCGTCTGGGCCGCGTTCGCGGACGAGGACGAGAAGCTGAGCTGGTGGGGCGCCGGCGACGCCATCGAGCACCGCGAGTGGGTGTTCGACTTCCGGGTCGGTGGGCGCGATGTCGCCGAGGGGAAGTTCCACAACGGTCCCGTGTCGCGGTACGAAGCCACGTACACCAACATCGTCGAGCACGCCCGCATCGTCACGACGTACGACATGTTTCTCGACGGGATCCACATGTCCACGTCGGTGGCCTCGCTCGAGTTCGAACCGATCGCCGAGGGCACCCGGTTCACGCACATCGAGCACGGCGCGTTCTTCGACCAGTTCTGGGCCGACGGGCCAAACCGGGAGATGGGCAGCCAGGGGCTGCTCGACGCCCTGGGCCGCTACCTCGCGTGATCAGGTGTGGCGGCCTTCGTCACGCGAGGCCCTCGAAGAGATCGGTCAGCATCGGTGCTCCAGGCGCCGACGGAGGCCAGGCGACCACGTGCCACTCGTCCTTGATGCGCTTGTCCCACTGCTCGAGGTTCTCCGGGTCGTCGGACATCACGTGGTGCTGGCTCCGGTGCTCACGCAGCCCGTCGCCGACGCGGCCGGCGACAGCGCGACAGTCGACGATGAGGCCGATCTGCTCGTCGGGCACTCCTCGCAGGTGGTAGACCTGCGTCGGGTCGAACTGGAAGAGGCCGAGCTCGGCCCGCCGTTGGTTCCACCGCTCGAAGACCGACTGGGGGATCGCACTGTGCACCAGCCGTTGCAACCCGGACCCGCCCCGACTGCGGACTCGGGCGAACGCCGCGTCTGTCGCGGCGCCGATCGTCACATGGTCGGGATGATTGGAGATCCCATCAGGTCCGAACGTCGACACGACGGCCGGTTGCTCCTCGACAAGGATCTGCTCGACCATCGCGACGACCTCGTCGAACGGCAGGGAAGCCACCCCGCCGTCCGGCAGCCCGAGCCATTCGTGCCGGTCCGGCTCCCGGCCAAGCGCGCGCCATGCCGCCTCGTCCTCGGCCTGGCGAACCGCCGCCAAGGTCTCGCGGGTGGCGGGGAATCCTTCGCGGATGTCGCCCAGCTCGCCGTACGTCGCGTGCACCAGGACGAACCGGAAGTCGGCCTCCTGCGCGTGGAGAGCGACGCTGCCGGCAACTGCGTGAGCGTCGTCATCGGGGTGCGCCACGACGCACACGAGGGTCCGGTTGGCCGCCATGCGACTCAGTATGGGCCGTGACCCGCTTGTAGGTTGTGCGTATGGCCGAGATCGTCCTGTTCCACCACGCCGGTGGCTTGACTGACGGAGTGGTCGCGTTTGCGCAGCGGTTGCGCGACGCCGGACACGAGGTTCATACGCCGGATCTCTTCGAGGGTCGCACGTTCGCAGATGTCCGCGAGGGCATGGCGTATGCCGACTCCGTCGGCGAGGACGTGATCGCGGCCCGAGCAGCAGAGATCGTGGCGCCGATGCCCCGCGACCTCGTCTACGGGGGACTGTCGATGGGTGCGGCGCGGGCCGCCGAGCACGTGCTGGCCCGCCCTGGCGCGCGGGCCGCATTCTTCCTGTACGGCGCCGTTGCGCCTTCGTGGTGGGCAGCGACGTGGCCGGAAGGCGTACGGTCGCAGGCGCACGTCGCCGCCGGCGATGAGTTCCGGGAACCAGCCGCCGAGGCGGAGTACGTGTCCGAAGTCGACGGCGGCGAGCTCTTCGTCTATCCGGTCCCCGGTCACTTGTTCGCCGAGACAGGGCACCCGGACCACGATGCAGATGCCGCAACACGTGCAACCGAACGAGTTCTCGCCTTCCTCGCCGAAGTCTGACCTACGGCGCTGGGTGAAAATGCCTTGAGTTGATGCGCTGCGTCCCCAGCTGCGGCATGCTGCGGAGTATGAGGCTCCCGATTGTCGGTGTGCGCCAGATCAAGCTCCCGGTCAGCGACCTGGCCCGCAGCGCTCGTTGGTACTCCGACCTGTTCGACCTCGAGCTGGCGGCTGAGTTCTACGAGGAGTCGGCAGTCCGAGGGGTCGTGCTCGCCGACCACGATGCGGGTTTCGTCATCGGCCTGCGCGAGCGCGAGTACTGCGCGAGCCAGCCGGTCCTCGATGGCTTCGATGTCTGCGCCTTCGCGGTCAGCACGCCCGAGCAGATGACGACCGTGACCGCCCGGTGTGACGAGCTCGGTGTCGTGCACGGCGAGATCGAGGACCGAGGCGAGTTCGGTGTCGCGATGGATGTGCCGGATCCGGATGGGACCGTTCTTCGTTTCGTGGCCGGCCCGCACACCGGACCAGCGGGGAGCTTCTTCGGTCTGGCGTTCGGGGCCGGACCACCAGAGTTCTACGACCAGCCGCGCCTCAGCTTCTAGCTGACAGCGGAGCTGGCGTCTATGCGCCCCAGTTGGGTGGGTGGGCCACATCCGTACGCTCCAGGTTGTCCTCGAGCGCGATCGGATATCGGGTCTCGCCCTTGTCGAGCTCGAGGGCCAGTGTCCATGCCTCCTGCGGCGGCAGTGGTCGGATCTCGCCGGTGCCGGTGCCGGTCCCGGTGCCGGTGTCCGTGAGCTCGAACTCGATCGCGTACTCACTGGGGTTCTGCAGGAGCGTCCACTGCTTGCCGTCCCGCTCGAAGTCGCGTATCCGGCGGTAGCCCGACAGCTCGCCGTCGCGCTCGGCGAGGACTTCTTCGGCGGTCCAGCCGGCCCGTATGTGCGAAAGGCGCTCCAGCTCAGCCTTCGGCACGGTGAAGTCCGCCGACCGGTAGCCGTGCCTGACGAGGATTCGGGTGCCGTCCGGCATGGTCGCGAACGCCTTGCCCATGGGTGGTCTCCTTGCGCTCGACGACGGGTGATTGATCCATCAGATCGACTTTCGTACCTCGTGGCGGAGGTGTGTCGCGTGTTGTCGGAGTAACCAGCCGAGTACGCAGCCGAGCCCGATTCCGGCGACCTGGGTTGCCAATGTGAATGCGAGAAAGATCGTGGCCAGTCCGATGAGGCCGATTCCTGCTGCCGCGATGGCGATCTGCGGCGTGAAGATCACCGATTCAGCGAGACCGAGCACGAGTCCAACTGCTACCGAGACAGCGATGCTGCTGTTGTGGAAGTCGTCGTCCAGCATGAACACCGAGCCCCAAGGGCTGGTCAGCACGGCCAAAGCCGCGACGTAGTTGGCAACAAGACACAGCGAGATGGCCACGCTGGGGCGTCGTACGTCGACCAGTGAGTCACTCACGCGATGACGATCTCACATGGCCCGCGACCGAACATCGAGTTTGGCGACAACGACGACCTGCGGGTTACCAGGGCGAGGCTGACCACCCCGCGAGGATCACGACATGCTCCGGAGTGCCGATGCTCGGCCGGTCGTTGTCAGCCGACCTTTCGGTACTTCCGGTGAATCGTCTGTCGGGTCACGCCGAGCAGAGTTCCGATCTCTGCCCAGCTGAGCCCGGTGTGGCGGGCCTTGCGAACTGCAACCTCCTCGCGACGACTCAGTTCGCGTTTGGCTTCAGCAACCGCAGCAAGTTCGCCGACAGGGCCGCTGTCGTCACCGTCCAGAGAAGTCTTCATGCTTGTCAGCATGTGCTGACAGGGATGGCGATGTCAAGAAGATTCACTGGCACCCGGCTGCCCGCGAGGCGCAGACAGATTTGTGTGCCCATGTCACAGCGCACCCTTCGATTTCGTCTCCAGTTGTAACCGCAGACAACAGGAGGACGACATGACCGGAACCACGAGAATTCCTGCCGCCGAGATCGCCGGCTTCAAGGGGGCGCTGATCAAGCGGTTCGCCAGGAAGGCTCTCGGCCAGGTGCCGAGCTCGCTCGGTGTGTACTGGCACAACCAGAAGGTGCTGATGGGCATGGCGAACTTCGGCGGCAAGGTGAAGAAGTGGGATGCATGCGACGAGCAGCTCAAGTCGTTCGCGCACATGGCCGTGGCGTCGCAGGTGGGCTGCAGCTGGTGTCTGGACTTCAACTACTTCGAGGCCAACAACTTGAACCTGGACATGGACAAGGCGCGGGAGATCCCACGCTGGCGCGAGTCGGACGCCTTCTCCTCGCTCGAGCGTGACGTGCTCACGTATGCCGAGGCGATGACGGTCACTCCGCCTGCGGTCAGCGACGAGATGGTTGCCGGACTTCGTGACCAGCTCGGCGACGCTGCCCTGGTGGAGCTGTCGGCGGTGATCGCGTTCGCCAACTTCACCACCCGGCCGAACGTGGCTATGGGCATCGAGTCGGACGGCTTCGCCGCCGCCTGTGGCCTCAAGCCGCTCGCGCAGCCTGCGGTCGCGGGGTAGTTGGGTGGTGGGGTACGCGCGGTTGCATCGAACCGTGGTGACCCGACTCGCTCGGGCAGCACATTCCGTCGCGGCCGCATGACGTGGGTCTAGTGCTGCTCGGAATTGACCCGTTCGGACGAGCGGGTTCGCAGGGTTCGGCGCGCACGTTCGGCTCGCACAAAGAGCAAGGCAAGGAGGAAGACGGCAAGTCCAGTGCCCGCCAGCCATTTGGGGCTGTCGTCGTACTTGGCCAATCGAGCGTTGCTGGGCGACGAAGCGTCGTAGTAGACAGTTGCCGGGCCTCCCCACTCGTAGCCACACCACCTCTTGCTGCGGTGGGGGGTGGTTCTATAGGTCTCTCCAGCAACCGTGTATCGGGCTGTCGGATAGCAGGTGCCTCCTCCGTTCCAGCCCATTGCGACCACCTTCCCGGTCGTAGTCGAGTCAGGGGCCAGCACGAGCGAGAGGGCAGCGGCGACCGCTAACGCCAGGGATACGCACGTCAGGGCCGCAGGGATTCCCCAGCAGCCGGCGATTCGGTGAGAACGCCTCATCTGCACTCCCGGTGATGTTGATGTCTGCGCTATCGAAGCATGCCTCGCGGCTCCGATCGCAGGGTTTGGACGTATCCCGCCATCGCGCCGAGACGGCAGCCGCAACCCACCCTGCGGGCGGGGGTGCGCGTATCGGAGGGCGCAGCTCTGCGCCAGACTGAGTTCCCCCACCAATTGGCGTTCGGAGCTGTCTCTATCGGAGGGCCACGAACGCGGCGGTGTGACGTACGTCCGACTCGCGCGAGCTGCACCACATTGGGGTGAGCATCGGCCTCACTGGCTTTGGAGGGTCTCCACCAGCACCGTTTGTAGGTCAGTGCTGACACCACCCGGACAGGAGGGCACCCTAGTGTGGGTGGGAGATGACACCGCGCTGGCGGGCGCGCAGGCGGAGCGAGTCCGAGCGGTTTGAGTGGAGGTGGGCGCATGTCGGCGACGAAGCTCCTGGTACTCGGTGTCGTGCACCTCTCCGGCGGCGCGCATGGCTACCAGGTGCGGTCCGAGCTGCAGAGCTGGGGTGTGGAGAGTTGGGCCAAGATCAAGCCGGGCTCGATTTATCACGCGCTGAAGAAGGCGGCGGCTGATGGCCTCCTCACCGAACACGCCGAGCCGGGCAACTCCGGGCCGGAGCGCGTTCTGTACCGCGTAACAGCTCGGGGACGTGACGAGATAGTCGAACTGGTCCGCGACGGTCTGCGGCGCACCCATGACCCCACCATGCTCAACGCGTCGATCGCCATGTTGCCCATGCTGACCAGGACAGATGCCATCGCGCACGTCAACGAGCGGTTCGCGCGCTTGGAAGCGGAGCTCGTAGAGCAGGCCAAGTGGCGGGAGCACCCGAACCCCGACATTCCCGAACACGTCCGCGATCAGGCCGAACTGTGGGCGGGACATGCACGCACCGAACTGGAGTGGGCGAAGAGTCTGAGCCAACGGCTGGCTGAGGGCGCCTACACCATGGCCGATGATCCGGGTTCGTGGCGAACGGCCCACTAATCAACCTTGACTAGACCCTCCTCCTCGTCTACTTTTGGCCGAGTAACCAAACTTGACTAGCAACGCGGGCCCGGACGCGGCAAGGAGAGCCAAATGAGCACCATCTTCAAGAACAGCTCGGAAACCGTTGCGCACACGCCCGGGCGGGCGAGCAGCATCGGGGTCTGGATTCTGCAAGTCGTGCTGGCGGCGATCATCGCCGGCGGCGGAATCTCGAAGCTCGCCGGCGACCCGGTCATGGTGGACATGTTCGCCGACATCGGGGCTGGCCAGTGGCTCCGATACCTGGTCGGAGCGGTGGAGGTCGCGGGAGGGGTTGGACTTCTGATCCCGGCTCTGGCGGGCCTGGCCAGTCTCGGGTTGGCGGCATTGCTGACCGGTGCTGTCATCACCGATCAGTTCGTGCTCGAGCAGAGCCCTTGGCTGCCGCTCGCCCTTCTCGTCGTGGCGGTCGTGATCGCAAGGGTGCGGTGGTCGCGCACCGAGGCCGTCGTCGGCACGCTGCTCAGGCGCTGAGACAAACCTCTCGAAAGGAGATGTGAGATGAACGAGATGGCCTTTCGCGTGACATCAAACGATGGCACCACCATCGCCTACGACCGGAAGGGAAGCGGCCCGGCTGTCGTCCTGGTAGGCGGCGCACAGGACGACGGAGCCGAGAACGCTCCCTTGGTACCTGCTCTCGCCGAGCACTTCACGGTTTACAACTATGCCCGTCGGGGACGCGGCGCGAGCGGCTTCACCGAGCCCTACGCCGTGGAAAGGGAGATCGAGGACCTGGATGCGTTGATCGCGGAGGCGGGCGGCTCGGCACACCTGTTCGGGGCGTCCTCTGGTGGCGCTCTGGCGCTGGAAGCCGCCGCGGCCGGGTCAGCCATCGACACGATCGCCGTGTGGGAGGTGCCCTACGCGGTCGGGGACGACATACGCCCGCGATTCGAGGAGTACGTTGCGGACACCCGACGCGCCTTTGACGCCGGGCGAGACGAGGAGGTTCTCGAACTGTTCATGCGCATGACCGGCGCCTCCGACGACAACATCGCGGCCAGGAAAGCGGCAGGCAAGCAGACGGCGCATTGGGCGGATTCGGTCGCCCTCGCGCCCACGCTGGTCCACGACAGCCTCTTCCTCAACCACTACCAGTTGCCGGCTGATCGACTGGCAACGGTCACCCAACCGGTCCTGGTCACCACCGGAGGACCGATCACGGTCCCCTACATGGCAGGCCTGCCCTCGGACTTCTTCGACCGCGCAGCCGACGAGCTTGCGGACCTGCTACCCCACGCTCAGCGGGAGACCCTCGAGGGGCCGGATCACGTCGTCGACCCACAGATCGTCGGCCCGCTGTTGCTACGGTTCTTCAGCAGCGAACACTGAGGGGCCCGCGAGGTGTTGGCTGACGAGCGATTAGGCATCGCGCAAGCCAGGACCTACGGGGCTTCCGGCACACTGACGGTTTCGGCGTCGACTACCTGACCCTCGGACAAGTATCGAAGGGAGATCGAGGACATACCGGGGTCGCGAAGCTGCCGGTACTCAAGGGTCAGAGACTCTGACCCGGACCCTCCGCCTTCCTCGATCGCAACCTGCGCGTCGTCAATGAACACTGCGACGTGTTCGCGAAGGCGCCACGGCGACTCGGCGGATTGTGGGTCGAAACGAGAGAGCGGCAGCCCTGTGACAACGAAGAAGAGCCAGAGCCGACCCGCCGCCCTTCCCACTGGTAGTCGGGTCATCGTGCAGTCGGCGAGTTCCACAGTGTGCTGGTCGGTCACGACCGAATCATCCCAGGGAGCGCAGTGACTGCTGCTGTCCGTCCCACGGTTGACTACTCGACTCGACTCGACTCGACTCGACCCGGCCGAGTCGCGGCGGAATGACTGTGAGGATCGCCAACGCAGCCTGATGGTGCTGGGCTGTGGTTGGTGACCGCGGGTGTGACCCTCGGAATGACTGGCTTTGTGCCTTGTTGCGACTTGTCCGCTCGTGGTCACCACATCGACACTTCGGATCAGCCACTTCCCGGACCCGCAGAACCGACGCTACAACCGGCCGCCCGCCGACGAAAGACTCCAACCGAGAACACGCTCTCAGCGGCGTCTTGACAACAGAAGGGAGCCGGAATGACGCGGTCCGCCGCAAGACTTACAGCGCCAGCGTGCCGGCGTAGACGTCGGCCAAGGCGTCTTCCGCGGCGCCCAGGGCAGCGGCGTGGATGCCGAGCGAGCTGAGGCGGATCTGCGGGAGGTGGATCGAGGCTGAGGGGAGGCGCTCGGCGAGGACTTCACCGGCGGCGGGGACGATGTAGGCGCCGAGGGGGACGAAGTAGCCGCCGAGGACGATCGCGGCAGGGTCGAGGACGGCGGCGAGGGTGGCCAGGCCGGTGCCGAGGTCGTGGCCGAGGGCCGCGAGGGCGTCGCGCATCCCGGCGTCGCGGGCGGCGCGGTTGGCGACGGTGGTGGCGGTCTGCAGGGGAGTGTTCTCCTCCTCCATGTCGACCGCGTTGAGCATGGCGCGCAGGCCGACGGAGGCCTCCCAGCAGCCCTTGCGGCCGCAGCCGCATACGCGCTTGGGGTTGCCGATCGGCATGTGGCCGACCTCGCCGGCGAACCCGGCACCGCCGCGGATGAGCCGGCCGTCCTGCACGATGCCGGCGCCGATGCCGATCGTGCCGGTGATGTAGAGCGAGTGCGAGACGTCGGTGGTGACGCCGTGCGCGGCCTCGGCGAGGGCAGCGCAGTTGGCGTCGTTGTCGATCGTGGTCGGGCAGCCGCCGCCGAACGCCTCCTCGAGCTCCTCGGCGAGGTGCCGGCCGTCCCAGCCGAGGTTGGGCGCCCACGAGACGGTGCGGTTGTCGTGCGCCACGAGACCCGGCACGGCGACGGTCGCGCCGACGACGGTGTGCCCCTCGCGCATCAGGGTCGTACGGATGTCGGTCGCCATGGAGATGAGCTCGGCCGTGCTGGGCGGCGTACCGGCCGTGGCGACCGGCCGGGTCTCGACGACCCGTACCTTGCCGGCCAGGTCGAGGGCGACGGCGGCGACGTAGTCGACGTTGACCTCGAGCCCGAGCCCGAGGATCGACTCACCCGTGAGCGTCACCGGCCGGCCGGGCCGCCCGCGACCCGAGGACACCGTGGCGTCCTGGGTCACGGCGCGGGCGGCCTCGAGCTCGGCGACGATCGTGCCGACGGTCGCCTTGGCCAACCCGGTACGCCGGGCCAGCTCCGTGCGAGTTGCCGGCCCGTGGGACCGCAGGGAGCGCAGCACGAGGCCGGTGTTCTGCCGGCGTACGTACTCCGTCCCTGTAGGGACCCCGGTGAGGGTCACCCGCCGCGCACCCCATAGAGGTACTCGAGCGCGAGCTGGTCGAGGTGCTCGAACCCGGCGCCGCGGACAGCGAGCTCGTCGGGATCGCCGAGCTGGGCGGCCTCCAGGTCTGCCCAGCCCTCACCCTCGGAAAGCGTCGGCTGCGCGAGCTCCGGCAGCTTGGCGGCGGCGAGCGCCTCCTGCACCTCCGGGTCGGCACGGAAGGCGAGGGCCTTCTCCCGCAGGACCAGGTAGTTGGTCATGCAGCCCTTGGCCGATGCCCAGACACCTTCGTCGTCCTCGGTGCGCGGGGTCTTGAAGTCGAAGTGCACAGGTCCGTCATACCCGCCGGACAGCAGCGTGTCGACGACCCAGAACGCACCGCGTACGTTGCCGGCGCCGAAACGGAAGTCCTGGTCGTAGCGGGGACCGGTCTGGCCGTTGAGGTCGATGTGGAACAGCTTGCCCTGCCACATCGCCTGCGCGTAGCCGTGTGCGGCGTTGAGGCCGGCCATCTCCTCGTGCCCGATCTCGGGGTTGACGCCGACGCTCTCGGAGCGGTCGAGGGTCTCGATGAACGCCAGCGCGTGGCCGATCGTCGGCAGCAGGATGTCGCCGCGGGGCTCGTTGGGCTTGGGCTCGATCGCGAACTTGATGTCGTAGCCCTTGTCGTGCACGAACTCGCCGAGCACGTTGAACGCCTCGCGGTAGCGGTCGAGCGCTGCCTGGACGTCCTTGGCCGCACCGGACTCCGCACCCTCGCGGCCGCCCCAGCAGACATACACCTTGGCGCCGAGCTCGGCGGCGAGATCGATGTTGCGCATCACCTTGCGGATCGCGAAGCGGCGCACCTCACGGTCGTTGGAGGTGAAGCCGCCGTCCTTGAACACGGGGTGGGTGAACAGGTTGGTCGTGGCGGTCGTGACGACCAGGCCGGTGTCGGCGAGGCCCTTCTTCCAGCGGTCGATGATCTGCGTGCGGGTCGCATCGTCCGAGCCGAACGGGATCAGGTCGTCGTCGTGGAAGTTGACGCCGTACGCACCGAGGTCCGCGAGCTTCTCGAGGGCGTAGATCGGGTCCATCGGCGCGCGGGTCGGCTCGCCGAACGGGTCGCGACCGGGGTAGGCGACGGTCCACAGGCCGAAGGAGAACTTGTCGGAGGGTGACGGGGTCGGGATGCTCATGGGAGCCCTATTTCTGTGAAGGGGTGGTGGATGTGGACCACGGGATGGTGCGGTCGCGCAGGTGTGCGTAGGCCTCACGCACGAGAGGTGTGTGTTCCGCGTCGTACGTCTCGGCGTTGGCCGAGGCCCAGGTGGGCGGTTCTGAGGTGCCGGCGAGCGCCCACGCGGCCTGGCGAGCGGCGCCGAGGGCCACGTACTCGCCCGGGGCGGGCACGGTCACCGCGCTGCCGAAGATCGCCGGCGCGATGGCGTGCACCGCGGGGTTGGCCGCGGCTCCGCCGACCATGAGGATCCGGCGGGGTGTGATGCCGGTCTTGGCGACGAGGTGGTCGACGCCGTCGGCCAGCGAGCAGAGCAGCGCCTCGAAGGCGGCGCGGGCGATGTCCTCGCGGGACGTCGACGAGGTTAGTCCGCTCCAGGTGCCGGTGGCGTCGGGCAGGTTGGGCGTACGTTCGCCGTCGTAGTAGGGCACGATCGTGAGGCCGCTTGCACCCGGGGGAGCGGCGAGGGCGAGGCGGCCGAGCTCGTGGTGGTCGACGCCGAGCAGGCGGGCCTGCAGGTCGAGGATGCGTGCGGCGTTCATGGTCGTCGCCATCGGCAGGAACCGGCCGGTCGCGTCGGCGAAGCCGGTCACCGATCCAGTGCCGTCGGCGATGCGAGTCTCGCTGATCGCCGAGGCGACCCCCGACGTACCGATCGAGACGACGACGTCGCCGGGGGACAGGTCGAGGGCGAGCGCGGCGGCCATGTTGTCGCCCGTGCCGGCGCCGACGACGAGCCCATTGGCGGTCGTTGCGGCGACCTCGGACGAGGCCACGATGCGGGGCAGCTCGACGGCATGGCCGATCGCGGACTCGGCGAGCTCGGGCAGCCAGTCGTCCTTGCCGGTGGAGAAGTAGCCCGTGCCGGAGGCATCGCCACGATCCGTGAAGGCGTCTCCGCCGGTGATGTGGCGCGAGACGTAGTCGTGGGGGAGCAGCACGCGGCGCGTACGAGCGGCGGCGTCGGGCTCGTGGTCGCGGAGCCAGCGCAGCTTGGTCGAGGTGAAGGACGCGACGAGCACGCTGCCGATCGTGTCGGCGCAGGCGTCGGGGCCGCCCATCTCGTCGATGAGGTCGCGCGCCTCACTGCTCGACCGGGTGTCGTTCCAGAGGATCGCGTCGTGCACGGGGGAGTCGTCGTCGCCGAGGGCGACCATGCCGTGCTGCTGGCCGCCGACCGAGACGGCGCTGGCGCGCTCGATGAGTCCGGCGGTGGCCTGGTCGAATGCCTCGAGCCAGGCGCGCGGGTCGACGGAGGTGCCATCGGGGTGCGGCGCGGACTGCCGGGCGACCACCTCACCGGAGGCGGCGTCGACGAGCAGCGCCTTGGTCGACTGGGTCGAGGAGTCGATGCCCAGTACGTAGTCCGATGCCATGGGTCAGGTTTAGTACGACTCTTGAATTAAGTCAATAGTTCGATGGGTCTTGCCAGCGGACGCGGTGGTGGCGAGGGCATTCTTGCACGCGGGTCTGACATTCGCTTTTGTCTGCGATTTCGGGGGATTGCCTCTTGCGATCGAACAGGTGTTCGAGTAGGATGGTGGGTATGAATCCGGGGGTCACGATCGACGCGATGCGCACTGCTGCGCATACGCTTCGGACCGGTGACGTGCGGGCCAAGCTGCATGCTGTGCAGGTGGCGCAGGACGCGCTCGATGCTGCCAAGGCGGCGCTGTTGGCTGACCTGGACGCGTCCAAGGAGTTCGAGCTCGACGGCGCATCCACCTTGAACGCGTGGGTGCGCAACCAGCTGCGGATGAACGCCGGCCCGGCCAGGGCGCTGGTCAAGAACGTGACCGCGCTGCGGGATCTGCCGTTGGTGGCCGAAGCGGCGTTCGCCGGGCAGATCAGCTCAGCCCATGTGCAGGTGTTCGTCTACGGGCTCAAACACGTCGGCCTGGAGCCGATGCGCCAGTTCGAGGACGTGCTCGTCCAGGTCGCCAAGGACTGCGAACCCGGTGAGCTGTTCGAAGCGGTCAAGCACCTCAAGGACAAGGTCCACCCCGAAGACCTGGACGATGCGTGGGAACGCGGGATGGACCGCGAAGACTTCCAGGTCAACGCGGTCCCTGATGGCTGGCACGTCAACGGATTCCTCAACACGGTGACCGGGGCCAAGCTCAAGGCCGTCCTGGACTCGGTGGCGGCTCCAAGGGACAAGGACGACGACCGCACCGGCTCACAACGTCGGGTGCATGGCCTGGAAGACCTGTGCGACTCGATCCTCGCGAACGGCCTGCCATCGGACAAGGGAGTCCGGCCGCACCTGTCGGTGTTCGTCGACGCCGACACGCTGGAAGCCGCCGCCCAGCAGGCAAGGAACGCTGCTGAGAAGCCCTTCTCCGTCCCCGAGCCCGTACCTACGACCGAACCGGCCACACTCGCCGGCCACGGGGCCATCGGACCCAACTTGCTCATGTACTTCGCGTGCGCGTCTGACTTCACCGCATTCCTCATGAAGCAAGGTGGCGGTCACCGGCAGGCGCAGATCCTCAACGCCGGCACGGCCAAGTACCAACCCAACCTGCTGCAACGCCGTGCAGTTCTCGCCCGGCAGAAGGGTGTCTGCGCGACACCCGGCTGCAACCACACCCACCTGCAGATTCACCACACGATCTTCTGGTCCCACGGCGGACCCACCGACCTCGACCTCCTGATCGGACTCTGCGTCCGATGCCACGCCCTCCTGCACCGCGGCCGGTTGAGCATCACCGGCAACGCCGTCGACGGCTTCCGCTTCACCAACCACAACGGCCGCTCCCTTCGCAAGCGACGACGAAGCCCCTACCGCCAAGCCGCCTGACGTACAGAGTCCGGCGGCCCGTCGGGCTGCCAGCAGGTGAAATGCCCCCACGCCGCGTTCGAGGACCGAACTCTTCACGATCGCGCAACACGCTTGAAACAGCTGGCGTTCGAGACTGGACGGGATATCTGTCGCATGACAGGTAGTGGCTCACCCTCCGCTCAAAGGACGCCCCATGACACTCACCGCACCACCCGCATCCGCGCCGTCATCTCCGCCTTCTGAAGCCCATGACCTCGGTGCCCTCGGCTATCCGCAGGAGCTCCGCCGCGGCGTCGGCAGCTTCGCGTCGTTCGCTGCAGGGTTCTCGTTCGTCTCGATCCTGACGACGGTGTTCCAGCTGTTCGGCCTGGGGTTCAGCCTCGGCGGTGCGGCGTTCTTCTGGACCTGGCCCATCGTGTTCGCCGGGCAGCTGCTCGTCGCGCTGTGTTTCGCCGAGCTCGCTGCGCGCTACCCGATCTCCGGGTCGATCTTCCAGTGGTCCAGCCGCTTGGCCGGCACCGACTTCGGCTGGTTCACCGGGTGGGTCATGGTCATCGGCCAGATCCTCACGGTGGCGACCGCGGCGATCGCGATGCAGGCGGTGCTGCCGGCCATCTGGACCGGCTTCCAGCTCGTGGGCGGATCCGGTGCCGACTCGTCCCCGATCAGTCCGACCGGTGCGCAGAACGCGGTCGTCCTCGGCCTGATCGTGCTGGTGCTCACCACCGCGATCAACGTCATCGGGGTACGCCTGATGGCCGTCGTCACGTCAGCAGCCGTGGTGATCGAGATCCTCGGGGTCGCGGCTCTGGTGACGGCGCTGTTCTTCCACTCCGAGCGCGGCATCGGCACGGTCAACACGACCGCCGGCGCCGCACCGGGGCACTACCTCCCACTGTGGCTCGCGTCGTCACTGATGGCCGCGTACGTCATGGTCGGCTTCGACTCCGCCGGTGAGCTCTCCGAGGAGACGCACGCACCACGCCGCACCACACCGCGCACGATCATCCGCGCACTCGTGGTGTCGGGCATCGGCGGTCTCCTGCTGCTGCTCGCCGGCCTGCTTGCCGCTCCAAGCCTGACCGACGGTTCGCTCGCGACGTCCGGCCTCGCCGGCGTGCTGACCGCTCGTCTCGGCGACGTCGGTGGCCGATTCCTGCTGGCAGCGGTCGCGATCGCGGTCTTCGCGTGCACGCTCGCCGTGCAGACCGCCGGCTCGCGCATGATGTTCTCGATGGCGCGCGAGCGCACCCTGCCGTTCTCGTCCGTCCTCGCCAAGGTCTCGCCGCGCACCGGCACCCCGATCGCGACCTCCGTCGTCGTCGGCGTCGGAGCGGCGATCGCGCTGGCGGTCAACTGGAACCAGAGCGCGGTCTTCCTGGCGCTCGCGTCCCTGTGCATCGCGATGCTCTACCTGGCCTATCTCGGCGTCACCGTGCCGCTGCTCGTCTCGCGCATCCGCAACCGAGGTCTGGCCGACGGTGTCGACGAGGACGGCCGTCCGCTGTTCTCCCTCGGCCGCTGGGGCATCCTCGTCAACGTCGTCGCGATCGCGTACCAGATCGGGATGGTCATCAACCTGGCCTGGCCGCGCAAGGAGATCTACGACCTCGAGGGCCGCGGCTGGTGGCTGCAGTGGAGCGCCCTGCTGTTCATCGGCCTGACACTGCTCGTCGGCGCTGCGATCCACTGGCGTACGCGCATCCGCCACGGCGGCGCGATCAAGCTGCCGACACTGCACACGACGGCCAACACCACAGCCGAGGCGATCGCCTGATGGTCGGCACACGCGACACCGCCAGCGTGCTGGCAGCCCGGGCCGACGCCCGCGCGCAAGGCGCGAACGTCTCGGACTGGATGCCCTACCTGCCGGCGGCCACCTCGCCGTTCGCCCCGCACGGCGTCGACCCGTCGACGCTCGTGTGGGCCGAGACGGTCGCCCCCGGCGGTTACACCCACAAGGTCGTGGCGCGCGGCACTCGCCTGCGGCTCGAGGACGTCACGGGCGACGCCTGCGCGCACGTCCTGGTGTTCAACGCGCTCGAGCCGTGGGAGCGGCTCAACGTCGCCGACACGCAGAAGATCCCGTGGCAGGCCTATCTCGGCGTCGGGCACCCACTGCTTTCGGGCGAGGGCCGGGTGCTGGCCACGGTCGTCGCCGACACCTCCGCACGCCACGACGCGTTCTGCGGCACGTCGTCGGACGAGTGGAACGTCGTGAAGTACGGCGACGCGGCCCCGCAGGGCCCGAGCCCTTCGGGCCGGGCGCAGTTCACGCTGGCCGGGGTCAAGCACGGCCTGACACCGCGCGACCTGCCGCCGTCGGTGTCGTTCTTCCAGGGCGTACGCGTCGAGGACGACGGGGCGTTGGCCTGGCAGGGATCCGCCGGGCCGGGGACGTACGTCGACCTGGTCGCCGAGATGCCGCTCATCGTCCTCGTGGCGAACGTGCCGCACCCGCTCGACCCGCGTACGGACTACGTGGTCGGCCCGCTCCGGGTGCACGCCTGGCGCACCGCGCCCAGCAGTCCGGCGGACGAGCACTACGGCGCCTCGCCCGAACGCGAGCGCGCCTACCTGAACACGACCGACTACCTGGAGGCGAGGGGCCTGTGAGCACCGACACCGTTGACGAGATCCGCACCACCGTGCCGGTCGGGGCCGTGTACGCGCCAGGCTCCCGGCTCGACTGGAGCGAGGCGCTGGTGCCCGGCGACGTCGTGCTCGACGAGCGGGTGGCGCCCAACGCGCCGTGGTCCGCGGTCGTGCGGGCCGGCGACGTGCTGACGATCGTCGACGTCGGGGGCAACCAGTCGGCCGACTGCCTGATGTTCAACGCGCACGACCCCTCCGAGCGCTACAGCGTGCCCGACACCTTGGCGTGGCAGGGCAATGCGTACGTCCGCGAGGGCACGGTGCTGCGCTCGGGACTCGGCCACCCGCTCATGACGGTCGTCGGCAACGAGATCGACCGGCAGGACACGATCGGCGGCGCCTGCAGCAAGGAGTCCAACACGCTCCGCTACGGCCACCACACGGCATACCAGCACGGCTGCCGGGAGAACTTCCTCGCCGAGGCGAGCCGGCACGGCCTGACCTCGCGCGACCTGGTGTCCAACCTCAACTGGTTCATGAACGTGCCGGTCGAGGCGGACGGCGCCCTCGGGATCGTCGACGGCCTGTCGGCACCCGGCCGCCGCGTCGCGATCCGCGCCGACATGGACGTGCTGGTGATCGTGTCCAACTGCCCGCAGATGAACAACCCGTGCAACGAGTTCAACCCCACCCCGTTGCGCATGATCGTGACCCGGAGCGAGGACACCGACCGATGAGCTTCGACACCCTGCTGATCGCCAACCGCGGTGAGATCGCCCGCCGCATCGTGCGCTCGGCCAAGGACCTCGGCCTCCGCACCGTCGCGGTGTTCTCGGAGGCCGACCGGGCCGCCCCGCACGTACGGGAGGCGGACGAGGCCGTGCTGCTGGGCCCAGCACCCGCACGTGAGTCGTACCTGCGGATCGAGGGGGTGCTGGAGGCTGCCGCGCGTACGGGCGCCGGCGCGATCCACCCCGGCTACGGCTTCCTGTCCGAGAGTGCCGACTTCGCCCGTGCGGTGGAGGACGCAGGCATGGCGTTCGTCGGGCCGACGCCGCAGCAGATCGAGTGGTTCGGCAGCAAGCACACGGCGCGCGAGCTAGCCGAGAAGGCGGGCGTGCCGATGCTCGTCGGCACCGGCCTGCTCGACACGGCGGAGGACGCCGTACGCGAGGCGCAGCGTGTCGGCCTGCCGGTCATGCTCAAGGCGACCGGCGGCGGAGGCGGCATCGGCATGCAGGCCTGCGCCACGGTCGAGGAGGTGCGCACGGCGTACGAGCGGGTCGTCCGCCAGGCCGAGGCGTCCTTCGGCTCCTCTGGCGTGTTCCTCGAGCGGCTGGTCCGCCCGGCCCGGCACGTCGAGGTGCAGGTCTTCGGCGACGGTGACGGCCGGATCGCCGTCATCGGCGACCGTGACTGCTCGCTGCAACGCCGCAACCAGAAGGTCATCGAGGAGGCACCCGCGCCGGCGCTGCCCGATCACGTACGCACGGCGATGCACGAGGCCGCCGCGTCGCTGGCCCGATCGGTCGACTACCGGTCGGCCGGCACCGTGGAGTTCGTCTACGACCCCGTACGGGAGGAGGCCGCCTTCCTCGAGGTCAACACCCGCCTCCAGGTCGAGCACCCGGTGACCGAGATGGTCTACGGCGTCGACCTCGTCGAGTTGATGCTGCGGCTGGCACGTGACGGCGCCGACGAGATCGACCCCGGCGTGTTCACCCGGACGTGGACGGCGGACGGTGTCGCGGTCGAGGCACGCGTGTACGCCGAGGACCCGGCCAAGGACAGCGCGCCGTCGAGCGGACTCGTGACCCGCGCCGTGTTCCCCGGCCAGGATGCTCCGGCGCTGCGGGACGTACGCGTCGACGGCTGGATCGAGACCGGACTCGAGGTCTCGCCGTTCTACGACCCGATGCTCGCCAAGGTCATCGCCCTGGCGCCGTCCCGCGACGCGGCACTCGACCTCCTCGGCGAGGGCCTTGCCACGAGCCGCATCGACGGCGTCGTCACCAACCTCGGACTGCTGCGCGACCTCGCGGTCGGCGACGCGCTCCGCAGCGCGACGCACTCGACCTCCACCCTGTCGACGACGCAGGACCCGGACCCGCGCATCGACGTGCTCGAAGCCGGCGCCATGACGACGGTGCAGGACCTGCCCGGCCGGATCGGACACTGGCAGGTCGGGGTGCCGCCCTCGGGGCCCATGGACCCCGTCTCGCTCCGCGAGGCTAACCTCGCCGTCGGCAACCCCGAGGGCGCGCCCGGGCTCGAGGTCACAGCCACCGGCCCGAGCCTGCGCTTCTCCTACCCGGCCGTCGTGTGCGTGACCGGCGCCCAGGCCGAGGTCACGATCGACGGCGAGCCCGCTGCCATGTGGGAGCCGCTCGACGTCGGTGCCGGATCAGTACTCGCGATCGGCACGGCTGCGGGCCCCGGTCTGCGGCTGGCGGTCGCGGTCCGCGGCGGTATCGACGTCCCGAAATACCTCGGCAGCGCCTCGACGTTCACCCTCGGCGGTTTCGGTGGCCACGGTGGTCGTGCGCTGGTGCCCGGCGACGTGCTGCGGCCGGGCTCGCAGGACGCCGAGGCTCCACATCCGGCATTCGCGGAGGGTGAGGTGCTCACCCGCATCGGTGGTTCGACCCCGATCGGTCGCCAGCCGCACCTGACCTCGACCTGGCAGCTCGGCGTGACCGAAGGCCCGCACGCGGCGCCGGAGTTCTTCACCCGCGCCGACATCGACACGCTCTACGCGACCGACTACGAGGTGCACTTCAACTCGGCGCGCACCGGCGTACGCCTCGTGGGCCCGCGACCGACATGGGCGCGCAGCGACGGTGGCGAGGCCGGCCTGCACCCGTCCAACATCCACGACACGCCGTACGCCGTCGGCGCTCTCGACTTCACCGGCGACACGCCGATCATCCTGGGGCCGGACGGGCCGTCGCTCGGCGGATTCGTCTGCCCTGCGGTGGTCGCCAGCGGTGACCTGTGGAAGCTCGGGCAGCTGCGCCCCGGCGACACGGTGCGATTCGTCCCGGTGCGCGAGGACGACGCCGCGGCACTCGACTCCCACCGTGGCGCCACGAGCGTGCCGACCCGCGGCGGCGACGGCGACGACGGCGTCATCGACCGCCTCGAGCCGGCGGGCGACACCGGCGGCCGGCCCGCCGTGACGTACCGGCGCGACGGTGACGACAACCTGCTCATCGAGTACGGCTCGCAGGTCCTCGACCTGGGACTGCGCATGCGGGTGCACGCCCTGATGACCCGGCTGCAGGAGGTCGCGCCGGCCGGCATCCTCGACATCACGCCGGGCATCCGGTCGCTGCAGGTGCACACCGACGCCAACGTGATCAGCGCGGCCCGACTCGCCGGGCTGATGCAGGAGATCGAGCACGACCTGCCCGCCACGAACGAGCTGGTCGTGCCGTCGCGGCGGGTCCGCCTGCCGCTGTCGTGGGACGACCCGGCAGCACGACTGGCGACCGAGCGCTACATGGCCGGCGTGCGCGACGACGCGCCGTGGACGCCGTGGAACATCGAGTTCATCCGCCGCATCAACGGGCTGGCGTCGGTCGACGACGTCCACCGCACGGTGTTCGACGCGAGCTACCTGGTGCTGGGTCTCGGCGACGTCTACCTGGGCGCGCCTGTCGCGACTCCGCTGGATCCACGCCACCGACTCGTGACGACCAAGTACAACCCGGCGCGCACCTGGACGGCCGAGAACTCGGTCGGGATCGGCGGGGCGTACCTGTGCATCTACGGCATGGAGGGCCCCGGCGGCTACCAGCTGGTCGGCCGCACCACGCAGGTGTGGAACAGCTTCCGCCGCGGCGGCCTGTCGGACCAGCAGCCGTGGGCCTTGCGGTTCTTCGACCGGATGGAGTGGTACCCGGTCTCGGCCGACGAGCTGCTCGAGCTCCGGGCCGAGACCGCTGCCGGGCGCGGGCCGGTCGACACCGAGGACGGTGTCTTCGCGCTCGCCGACCACGAGCGGTTCCTGGCCGACAACGCAGCATCGATCGGCCAGTTCCGCGAGCAGCAGTCGGCCGCGTTCGAGGCGGAGAAGGAGCGCTGGCGCGCCTCCGGCGAGTTCGACGTCAGGCCCGAACCGCCGGCCGCCGCGGCCGGAGCACCGATCGACCTCCCGGCCGGCAGCACGCCGGTCGTCGCGCCGTTCGTGTCCAGCGTCTGGCAGGTCGCGGCGCGGGTCGGCGACCTGGTGAAGGCCGGCGATCGGGTTGTGGCTCTGGAGGCGATGAAGATGGAGACCCCCATGACATCGCCGATCGACGGCGAGGTCGTCGAGATCTACGTCGAACCGGGTGAGCAGGTCATGCCGGGACAGGTCCTCATGGCGATCAAGGAGCAGGCGTGACATCGGTTGAGCGCGTCGTCGCGGCGTACGAGCGGATCGCAGCAGTCGACCGGCCCGAGGCGTGGATCCACCTGCGCCCGCCGGCCGACGCGCTGGCGGAGGCCGAGGCGATCGACGTACGTCTCGCGGCGGGGGAGTCGTTGCCGTTGGCCGGGCTCGTGGGCGCCGTCAAGGACAACATCGACGTGGCGGGCATGCCGACGACGGCGGGGGCGGCCTCCTACAGCTATCTCCCGCAGGGCGACTCGACCGCGGTCGCCCGGTTGCGCGCGGCCGGTGCGGTGGTGCTGGGCAAGACCAACCTCGACCAGTTCGCCACGGGCCTCGTCGGCACCCGCAGCCCGTACGGCGCGGTCCGCAACGCGTGGGACCCCAGTCGCATCTCGGGAGGATCGAGCTCGGGCTCGGCCGTCGTGGTCGCGCTCGGCGTCGCCGATGTCGCGCTCGGCACCGACACCGCGGGATCGGGACGCGTGCCTGCGGCGCTCAACGGCATCGTGGGGGTCAAGCCGACCAAGGGCCTGATCCCGACGACAGGCGTCGTGCCGGCGTGCCGGACCCAGGACTGCGTGACGGTGTTCGCCCGCGACCTGAGGCTCGCGCGTATGACGGTCGAGCTGCTCAGCGGGCCGGACGGCAAGGATGCCCGCGCGCGGGAGGATCGCCAGGCCGGCACGCCGGTGTCACCGCTGCGCATCGCGGTGCCGGCAGCGCAGAACCTCGAAGGGATGGCGGACGGTTGGGCCGGGGCATTCGGCGTGGTCGTCGAGCGACTCGTGGACGCGGGCGTCGAGGTCGTGCCGGTCGACATCACACCGTTGCTGCGAGCTGCCGAGCTGCTATACGGCGGGGCGTTCGTGGCCGAGCGCACCGCGGCGGTGGGTGAGCACATCGCGAAGCATGCCGACCTGATCGGCACCGACCTCGACCCGACCGTGGCGGCGATCGTCCAGCGCGGAGCAGACGCGACTGCCGTCGACTACTTCCGCGACCTGGAGCGGCTCGACGAGCTCGGGGCCGAGGGTCAGGCGCTGCTCGCCGGTTGCGCGGCGTTGCTGACGCCGACCACGACCTGGCACCCGACCTTGGCCGAGGTGGCGGCCGACCCGGTGGGCGCCAACAGCAGGATGGGGCGCTTCACCAACTTCGCCAACCTGCTCGACATGTCGTCCCTCGCCGTGCCCGCGGGCAGCGTCGGTGGCTTGCCGTTCGGCGTCATGCTGACCGGCCCGGCCTTCGACGACCGGTTGCTCGCCGAGATCGCAGCGCTCGTGCCGGGCCCGACGGTCGATCTGTTGGTCGTCGGGGCACACCTCAGCGGGCAGCCGCTCAACCATCAGCTGGTGTCGGCCGGCGGAACCCTCATCGCAGACGTACGCACTGCTCCGACGTACCGGCTGCACGCCCTCGACACCCAGCCGCCCAAGCCCGGTCTCGTACGCGTCGCGGATGGCGGCGTCAGCGTGCCGGGAGAGGTGTGGCGGCTCCCGGCTGCGGGTCTCGGCCGTTTCGTCGGCGCGCTGCCAGCGCCGATGGCGATCGGGACCGTCGAGCTCGAAGACGGCACGTCCGTCACCGGATTCCTCTGCGAGCCGTACGCGCTGGCGGGCGCCCGCGACATCAGCGACCTCGGCGGCTGGCGTGCGTACGTGTCGGCCGTGGCAGGATCCGGTGCATGAGCACCGATTCGGGCACGCAGAAGGTCGGCCGTCCGCGCGCCAAGCCGCAGACCAGCTCGGACCTCGCACCGCGTGACCAGATCCTCGGCGCTGCAGCGGCACTGTTCGCCGAGCACGGTTATGCCGGCACCACGACGCGGGCGATCGCCGAGCGGGTCGGCATCCGGCAGGCGTCGCTCTACTACTACTTCGCCGGCAAGGACGAGATCCTCCTCGAGCTGCTCGAGATCTCGGTGCGGCCCAGCCTCTCGTTCGTCGCGCCGTTGCTGGCCGAGCCCGATCGACCGGCAGCGCTCTACGCGCTTGCGCTGATCGACGTCGAGACCTTGCTAGCGACGCCGCACAACGTGGGCGTGCTCTACCTCTCGCACGAGGTGCAGCAGCCGCGCTTCGACACCTTCCGGGCGCACCGTGACGAGCTGGCGTCGGCCTACAAGCGACTCGTCGACGGCCTGGTCGACGACGCGGCGTTCATCGGGGCGTGCTGCATGCAGCTCGTCGAGATGGTCATCACGCTGCGACGCGACGCTGAGCCGGATGCGTCGACGGCGCCGGCGATCGCCACGGCGTGCCTGCGTCTGCTCGGGCTGCCCGAGGGCGAGGTGGCCAGGGGAGCGGCCGCCGGCGAGCGGCTGCTGGCCGCGCTGGCGGACTGACAGTTCGCCGGTTGCCGCACAATGAAGTGGTGACGATCCACTCGGACCATCCGTTCGTGCCCGCCGAGGGCGACCGCGACCAGCTGCGACGCGTACGCGGCCGGATGCCGGCGCCCGTCACGGTGTGGGCGTCGGGTGAGAGCACGCAGCGTCGAGGTTTGACCGTCTCGTCGTTGCTGCTGGCGGCGGGGGAGCCCGACCGGGTCCTCGGTCTGATCGACCCGGACTCAGACTTCTGGGAGTCCGAGCCGGCGACGTGGACGGTCAACGTGCTCGGCGCCGAGCACCGGTTCCTCGCCGACGCGTTCGCAGGCACGGCGCCTGCGCCGGGTGGCCCGTTCACTCTCGGTGACTGGACCGACAGGGAATGGGGCCCGGTGCTCACCGGCACCGCAGGCTGGATCGGCGTACGCCTCGACGAGGCTGAGCCCCGCCAGGTCGGCTGGGGACTGCTCGTCGAGGGCACGGTCGAGTCCGTGACCGTGGGCGACGCCGACGCACTCGTACATCTGCGCGGTCGTTACCGAGACCTCGGCCACACCGAATAGGCCGCCCACCGGCTCGGCGCGGATGGCTCACATCGATAGACTGACCCCTATGGCTGAAGACGGGGAGGAGACACCGATGAGCGTTCTCGCGAACCTGACCGGGCCGTCCGACCTGCGCGGCATGAGCGACGACGAGCTGGCCGCGCTCGCGACCGAGATCAGGGAGCTGCTGATCACCTCGGTCGCCTCCAACGGCGGCCACCTCGGCCCCAACCTCGGCGTCGTCGAGCTCGGCATGGCGATCCACCGCGTGTTCGACTCGCCCCGCGACCGGGTCGTCTGGGACACCGGCCACCAGGCGTACGTCCACAAGATGCTGACCGGCCGCGCCGGACAGTTCGGGACGCTCCGCAAGGAAGGCGGGCTGTCGGGCTACCCCAGCCGCGCCGAGTCCGAGCACGACTGGGTCGAGAACTCGCACGCGTCGACGAGCCTGTCGTACGCCGACGGCATGGCCAAGGCCAACCTGATCCTCGGCAAGGACGACCACGTCGTTGCCGTCATCGGCGACGGCGCACTGACCGGTGGCATGGCCTGGGAGGCCCTCAACAACATCGCCGCCGACAACGACCGCCGCCTCGTCGTGATCGTCAACGACAACGGCCGGTCCTACACCCCGACCGTCGGCGGCCTCGCCAACCGGCTCACCGAGATCCGCACCAATCCCAAGTACGAGCCCGCGCTCGGCGCGATCAAGGAGCGGCTCAACCGCTCGCGCATCGTGGGTCCCGCGGCCTACGAAGCGCTGCACGCGATCAAGAAGGGCGTCAAGGACGCCCTGGCGCCGCAGGGAATGTTCGAGGACCTCGGCCTCAAGTACATCGGCCCCGTCGACGGCCACGACCGACCCGCGGTCGAGCGTGCCCTGATGCAGGCCAAGAAGTTCGGCGGCCCGGTGCTCGTGCACGTGCTGACGACCAAGGGCCAGGGCTACGACATCGCGGTCGCCAACGAGAACGACCAGATGCACCAGGCCAACCCCTTCGACCGCGCCACCGGCGAGGCGGTCAACGTCGCACCGGCCGGCTGGACGTCGGTGTTCCGCGACGAGATCGTGCGCATCGCCGACGAGCGGCCCGACGTCGTGGCGATCACGGCCGCGATGCTCTATCCGGTGGGCCTCGACGCGTTCGCCGACAAGTTCCCCGACCGCGTGTTCGACGTCGGCATCGCCGAGCAGCACGCCGTCACCAGTGCGGCCGGCCTCGCGATGGGCGGCCTGCACCCCGTCGTCGCGGTCTACGCGACGTTCATCAATCGCGCGTTCGACCAGGTCCTGCTCGATGTCGCCTTGCACAAGTGCGGCGTGACCTTCGTGCTCGACCGTGCCGGTGTCACGGGCGACGACGGTGCCAGCCACAACGGCATGTGGGACATGTCGTTGCTGCAGATCGTGCCGGGCCTGCGGCTCGCGGCGCCCCGTGACGGCTCCCAGCTGCGTGAGCTGCTGCGCGAAGCCGTCGAGGTCGACGACGCGCCGACCGTCATCCGCTTCGCCAAGGGCGGCGTGTGTGCCGACCTGCCGGCGATCGAGCGCATCGGCACGACCGACGTCCTGTCGCGCGATGACGCCAAGGACGTCCTGGTCGTGGCGATCGGCTCGTTCGGCCATCTGGGTGCCGATGCGGCCGAGATCGTACGCGCTGCGGGTCACGGCGTGACCGTCGTCGATCCCCGCTGGGTCAAGCCGATCGACCCCGCACTGGTCGAGCTGGCCTCCGGCTACGGCCTCGTCGTGACGCTCGAGGACAACGGTCGCCACGGCGGCATCGGGTCGGCGTTCACCCAGGCCGTACGCGACGCCGGCTGCGACGTGCCGATCCGCGTCCACGGCGTCGAGCAGGAGTTCCTCGACCACGCCAAGCGCGACGTCATCCTGGAGCGGCTCGGCCTCACTCCGCAGGCGGTCGCCGACGACACACTGAGCTCGCTGGCGCGGAATACCGCCAACGGATGAGTGGTTGAAGACAACGATGAAATGGCTACCGCAACGCGACCGTTCCGAAACCGCGCCGGAGGGTGAGGGTCCGATCCTCATCCATGCCCTGGACGGCTTTCTCGGCGCCGGTTCGGCTGCCCGCATGGCTGCCGAGCAGCTCCGCACCGGACACGGCCAGCTGATCCACGAGTTCGACGTCGACGCGATGTTCGACTACCGCGCCCGGCGCCCCATGATCGCGTTCCGCGAGGACCACTACGCCGAGTACGACGACCCGACGCTGCAGGTCGTCCTCGAGCACGACGACAACGGGATGCCCTACTTCCTGCTCGCCGGTCCCGAGCCCGACTTCCACTGGGAGCAGTTCGTCTCCGAGGTCCACGACGTCATCGAGGAGCACAACGTGCCCTTGACGCTCGGCCTGGGTGCCGTGCCGATGGGCGTGCCCCACACGCGTCCGTCGATGATCACTGCTCACGGCACGCGGCCCGACCTTGTCGACCGGCAGAATCTCTGGTCGGCCCAGGTCATGGTGCCCTCGTCGGCGCAGTCGCTGCTGGAGTATCGCCTCGGTCAGTGGGGCCACGATGCCGCCGGCTACGTCGTGCACGTGCCGCACTACCTCGCGCAGATCGACTACCCGACCGCCTCGCTCGCGCTGATCGACGCGTTGGTCGACCGCACGGGCCTCAGCATCGATGTCGAGTCGCTCAAGGCCCGCCAGGAGGCGGCGCTCGTCGAGATCGAGCAGCAGATCGAGGAGCAGGGCGGGCAGAGCCTGCTGGGCGGCCTCGAGGAGCAGTACGACGCATTCACCCGGGGCGCTGCCCAGTCGCTGCTGGCCAGTGACGAGGACCTCCCCAGCGGCGACGAGCTCGCCGACCAATTCGAGCAATTCCTCGCACGCCAGAGGAAGAACGAACAAGGCTGAACCGCGGGGTAGTGAGGTCGCTGCGGCAGGGCGCCGAGCTCAGGGGCGCCACCTACAGGCGCTAGGCGGCAGCGCTCCCCGGTACGATCGGCGAGTGCCTGCATCCCTTGACGACGTCCTCGGCCTCCTCGATCTCGAGCAGCTGGAGGTGGGGCTCTACCGGGGCTCGCAGCCCGCGGAATCGGAGCTGCCGCGCGTGTTCGGCGGGCAGGTCGCCGCGCAGGCGCTCATGGCCGCTCAGCTCACCGTGCCGGACGAACGGCACGTGCACTCGCTGCATCTGTACTTCATCCTCGGCGGCGATCCGAGCATCCCGATCGTCTACGACGTCGAGAACGTGCGCGACGGCGGATCGTTCACAACGCGCCGTGTCGCGGCCCGCCAGCACGGCGAGATCATCTTCTACATGACCGCGTCGTTCCAGGTCGTCGAGGACGGCTGGGACCACCAGGACGCGATGCCCGACGTCCCGTCGCCGGACGAGTCGATCCCGCTGACCGACATCATCGGCGGCCGCGGCTCAGAGGCGGCGGACTTCTGGGACCGCGAGTGGTCCTCGTTCGACATGCGCTACATCGGCGACAACCGCGCGGAGGACGACCCGCAGCGCCAGCTCGTCCCGGTCGTGCAGCGGCTGTGGTTCCGGGCCGACGGCACGCTGCCCGACTCGCAGATCGTCCACAATGCGGCGTTCACCTACATCAGCGACCTGAGCCTGCTCGGAGCGAGCCTCGTGCCGCACAGCTCGTTCATCGGTGCGCCCGACGTACAGGCTGCGTCGCTCGACCATGTCATCTGGTTCCACCGGCCGATCGTGGCCGATCAGTGGCTCCTGTACGACCAGACGTCGCCGTCGGCATCGGGTGCGCGCGGCTTGAGCACGGCACGGGTCTTCACCGAGGACGGCACGCTCGTTGCGACCGTGGCCCAGGAAGGCCTGATCCGCCGGGTCAAGCCCCGCAGCTGACTCTCCCTTGGGTGAGCGGTGACCTAGCGACCTGTCCGACCTGGTGAAAGGTCGCTCAGGCACCGCTCCGGGGGGCTACTTGACGGCCGGGAGGGCTCCGACGCTCGGGAAGTTGATCGTCGACGGGTACGCCGGCGAGTTGTGGATCTTCACGACCGTCAGGGTGCCCAGCAGCTGCGGCAGCGTCGGCAGCAGGTGCGGGACGTCGAACGTCTGCACCGCGATGCGCAGCTTGTGTCCCGGCAGGACCTTGGCCCGTGTCGGGAACACCTCGACGTCGATCGGGGCGACCTCGCCAGCGGCCAGCGGCTTCTGGGCCGCTTGGGTGAACGGGTGGAACGGCTGGATCAGCACCCCGTCGAGGTAGCGCGACTTGCTGGTGTCGAGAGCGCGGTGCGAGATGACCTGCCAGCCGCCCGTCAGGCGCTTGACCGTGCCGTCGGGCGCCTCGTCCTCCAGCGCGACGGACAGCATGCCGTCGCCGCCGAGGCTCGAGGCGTACAGGTGCGCGTTGATCGGCCCCTGGAGCGTGACCGCACTGGTCAGCGGCTTGGTAGAGAAGACGGCACCGGCCTTGTCGTTGAGCTGGTTGTCAGTGAGACACGGCAGCTGCGGGGCGATCAGGTTCGGGATGCCGGCGGTCCACTGGCTCGCGGAGCGGGTGCACAGCCCGGCCACCGGGACTGGATAGAGGCTCGAGGTGCCGGCGGCCGGCGTGCCGGAGGTGAGTCCGCCGGGCGCTCCGAGCGGTGCCGATGTGCCCGACAGCTTGAGCGTCGCGCCCTTGAGGGAGGAGTCGATCCACTTCGAGCTCTTGCTCCACGCGCCGGTGCCCTGCTCGTAGTAGGTCAGGTTCGCGATGTCGGAGTCGAGGGTCGGATCGCTCGCGTCCTTGAGGTAGTGGTCGAACCAGCGCAGCTGCAGCTCCTGCAGCGAGCCGTACCCGGCGTCGCCGATCCCGGCACCGCTCGAGGCCTGCAGATGGTCCCACGGGCCGACGATCATCTTGGTCGGGACGCCGCGCTTGTTGAGGTTCTCGAACAGCAGGGGAGTGCCGCGCTGGAACAGGTCGTACTCGCCGGACACGAAGAATGCCGGCACCTTGACCTTGTCGATCACGTTGATGGCCGAGCGCTCCTTGTAGAACGCCCCGTCGTACGCCGGATCGCCGCCGAGGAGCGCGCTGAGCAGCAGCGGGACGGTGAAGGTGCCCGCGCCCGTGAGGTGGTCCAGGAGCTCCTTGATGGCCGACTCGGGACTCGTGGCCAGGACGGCCGGCGGGATGAGGCCCGTCGTGGTCACGAGACCGAGCCACAGTGGGATGAAGCCGACGTCGAGCTGACCGCCCGAGGCGACGACGTCGCGGTAGACGTCCGCGCCGGGCACCTGGGGAAAGATCGCCTTGAGGCCGGGAGGCTGCGCCGCGGCGGCCCACAGCTGGCTGATGCCCATGTATGACGGGCCGCTCATGCCGGTGATGCCGTTGCTCCACGGGCGCTCCGACGAGTGCGCCCACGTCATGATCTCGCCGCCGTCCTGGTTCTCGCGAGCGTCGAACGCCCGCCAGACGCCCTCGGAGCTGCCGGTGCCGCGCGCATCGACGGTGAGCTGCACGTATCCCCGCTTGACGAGATAGGCCGAGTCGCCGCCGAGCAGGCCGCCCGACGAGGCGGTGACGGTCTTGTTGTACGCCGTGATCGTCACGATGACCGGGAACCGCTTGTCGATCGCCTTGCCGTCAGCGTCGGCCGGGCGCACGACGTCGCCGCGCAGGATCGTGCCGTCGGACATCGGGATCGCCACGTCCCGCTCGGTCACCGTGTTGGGGTACTCCTCGGCGCGGGGCTGCCACGTCGTGGCTGCCGTCGCGGTGGCGAGAGAGGACGAGAAGCCCATCACGCTGAGTGTCAGCGCGAGGACGGTCAGCAGGCGGATGATGACGTGTCGAGTACGCACGAATGCCCTCCAGGGTCAGTGAGTGCTCGACAGCGTAACTCAGAGTTACGGTTTTGTCGTGACCCGTCCCACGAGGTGCGTGACGGGCTTCTTGGCGCCCTTGACGCCGAACACGATGTCGGCGCCCTCGAGCTCCGACCCGAAGACGACCGTGCCGGGCAGCAGGATCGGCTTGCGGAACTCGACGTCGACCGCGAACGCGTCGGGCAGCCTGTTCTGCAGCGCCGAGAGGCTGCGGGCCAGGGTCCACATGCCGTGCGCGATGTTGGTGGGGAAGCCGAACGCCTTGGCGGTCAGCGGATAGAGATGGATCGGGTTGCGGTCACCTGACACCGAGCCGTAGCGGCGGCCCAGGTCGCCGGCAAGCTTCCAGTGCACGACGCCGCTGGGGGCCTCGACGCCGCCGAGCGACGGCTTCGACGTCTCTGCGCTGCCTCCCTTGTGGCGCGAGAACAGGGTCGTCACCTCGTCCCAGACCAGCTCGCCCGCCACCGACACCTCGGTGACCAGGTCGACCAGCGATCCCTTGGGATGTGGGCGCAGGTCGGCCGCACGGACGGACACGTCGAACGCCTCGGCGACGCCGAGCGGGCGGTGCTGGCGGATCGTGTTGCGCAGGTGCACCAGGCCCATCGGCGCGAACGGGAACGCCGTGTCGGTCATCAACGCCATGTGCAGCCCGAACGCTGCCATGTGCGGGTAGGTCGCCGGAAGCTGGTCGCCGAGCGGGAACCCGCACACCTCGTTGTACGCCTCGAGGTGCTTGACGTCGGTCACGACGCCCTTGCGCTCGAGCACGATGTCGGGAACGGAGCCCTTGGCGTGCTTGATGCCGGGCAGCCCGCCGATCACGGGAAGGGCCGGCAGGACCGCCTTGAGCATCATCGGCGCGGTCGACGGCGCCTTGTCGAACGTACGGGTCGCCATGTCAGGCTCCGATCAGGGCCTGGCCGCAGACCCGCACGACGTTGCCGGAGATCGCGGACGATCCTGGGTTGGCGTACCAGGCGATGGCCTCGGCGACGTCGATCGGCTGGCCGCCCTGCGACAGCGAGCTGAGCCGGCGACCGGCCTCGCGGATGCCGAGCGGCATGGTCTTGACCATGTCGGTCTCGATGAATCCCGGCGCGATCGCGTTGACCGTGATGCCGTCCTTGGCGACCCGCTTGGACAGGTCGTTGACGAAGCCGATGACGCCGGCCTTGGCCGTGCCGTAGCTCGTCTGGCCGTTGTTGCCCGCGATGCCGGCGATCGACGAGATGCCGATGACGCGGCCGCCGGGACGGATGAGCTTCTGCTTGAGCAGCTCCGCGGTGATGCGCTGCGGGGCGCCCACGCTGATGTCGATCACGAGGTTCCAGTTCTCGGTCTTCATGTTCTTGAGCCGCTTGTCGCGGGTGATGCCGGCGTTGTGCACGACGATGTCGACGCCGCCGTGGGCCTTCTTGAGCGCGGCGGCGATGACCTTGGGAGCCTCGGGCGAGGTGATGTCCTCGGCGATCGCGGTGCCGCCGAGCTCGGCCATGACGGCCTCCAGCTCACCGGACAGCTGCGGCACGTCGAGACCGACGATCGCGGCGCCGTCGCGGTGGAGCGTGCGCGCCATGGCCTCGCCGAGACCGCGGGAGGCTCCGGTGATCAGGGCGACCTTGCCGGCGAGCGGCTTGGCCGGGTCGGCCACCTTGTCGGCGTCGACGAGCTCGGTGAGGCCGAGCCGGATGACCTGGCCGTCGACGAACGCGGACTTGGGGGAGAGCAGGAACTCCAGCGTCGAGCCGAGCGCGTCCTCCGCGCCGGCACCGACGTAGACGAGGTTGGCCGTGCTGCCGTTGCCGCCGACCTCCTTGCCCGCGGAGCGTACGAAGCCCTCGAGGGCGCGCTGGGCGATCGCGGCGGTCTCGGACCCGGCCTGCTCCGGAAGGGTGCCGATGACGACGAGGCGGCCCGAGCGAGCGAGGCTGCGCAGCGCGGGGGTGAAGAATTGCTGCATGTCGGCCAGGCCGGCGGTGTCGCTGATGCCGGTGGCGTCGAAGACGAGGCCCTTGTACGTCTTGCCGTCGGCGCGCACGCCCACTGACGTGATGCCGCTCGACTTCAGCGTCGCGGTGAGCTTCTTGCCGAGCGTGCCACCCGCGGCGGCGCCGATGAGGACCGTGCCCTTGACCAGCGGATCGCCCTCGTTCCAACGCTCGAGCACCGGGGGATTGGGCAGGCCAAGGTTCTTGACGATGAACTTGCCGATCGGGTTGTGAGCGAGGGACTGATAGCGATCTGCCATGACTTGGGTGTGTCCTATCTCTCGGATACCATTGGTATCTGGAATGCTCCTGAAACTGTAACCTCATGAATCAGTGCCAGTCCACCGCGGTGGATGCGGCGCTCATCACGTTCAGAACCACCATCGTTCACGAAGATCGAGGAGACCGCCATGGCGGACACGACCCCAGCCAAGAAGGCCCCCGCGAAGAAGGCGCCAGCCAAGAAGGCACCGGCCAAGAAGGCCCCCGCAGCAAAGTCGCCTGCAACCAAGGCGGCCGAGACCGTGTCGAGCGTCGCCGCTGCCGCGACCGGCGCCCAGACCGTGCGCCGGGTCGCCGTCATCGGCGGCAACCGCATCCCGTTCGCGCGCTCCAACACCGTCTACACCAACGCATCCAACCAGGACATGCTCACCGCGGCGCTCAACGGCCTGGTCGACCGATTCGGCCTCGAGGGTGAGCGGGTCGGCGAGTTCGCCGCCGGCGCCGTCCTCAAGCACAGCCGCGACTTCAACCTCGCGCGTGAGACCGTCCTCGGCTCCAAGCTGTCGCCCGACACTCCCGCGTACGACGTGCAGCAGGCCTGCGACACCGGCATCCAGGCCGCCGTGCTGGTCGCCAACAAGATCGCGCTCGGCAAGATCGAGTCGGGCATCGCCGGCGGCGCCGACACCACGTCGGACGCGCCCCTCGCGGTCGGCGAGAAGCTCCGCAAGATCCTGCTCGAGGCCAACCGTGCAAAGGACAACAAGGGCCGCCTCGCCGCGCTGGCCAAGATCCGCCCGGCCTACCTCGCGCCCGACCAGCCCCGCAACTCCGAGCCCCGCACCGGGCTGTCGATGGGTGACAGCCAGGCCATCACGACCAAGGAGTGGGGCATCACCCGCGAGGCCCAGGACGAGCTCGCCGTCGCCTCGCACCACAACCTGGCCACGTCATACGACGAGGGTTGGCAGGACGACCTGATCACGCCGTTCCTCGGCGTCACCAAGGACAACAACCTGCGTCCCGACTCGTCGCTGGACAAGCTCGCCAAGCTCAAGCCGGTCTTCGGCAAGGGCGAAGGCGCGACGATGACGGCGGCCAACTCCACGCCGCTGTCCGACGGCGCCTCGGCCGTGCTGCTGGCGTCCGAGGACGAGGCCGAGAAGCACGGCTGGACCCCGCTGGCCTACTTCGTCGACTACGAGACCGCAGCCGTCGACTACGTGTCGGGCGCCGAGGGACTGCTGATGGCTCCCGCGTACGCCGTGCCGCGCATGCTCGCCCGCCAGGGCCTCACGCTGCAGGACTTCGACTTCTACGAGATCCACGAGGCGTTCGCCAGCCAGGTGCTGACGACGCTTGCCGCGTGGGAGGACCCCAACTTCTGCAAGGAGAAGCTGGGCCTCGACGCGCCGCTGGGCTCGATCGACCGCAGCAAGCTCAACGTCAAGGGCTCGTCGCTCGCCACGGCGCACCCGTTCGCCGCGACGGGCGGACGCATCGTCGCCAACCTCGCCAAGCTGCTGCACGAGAAGGGCTCGGGCCGCGGCCTGATCTCGATCTGCGCCGCCGGTGGCCAGGGAGTCGTCGCGATCCTCGAGGCCTGAGGCCGTACGTCCACAGGACGCCACTCACCCTCGGGTGGGTGGCGTCCTCTTTCTCCGGGCTTGCGGTGGAGCGCGCTCCAGCACCTAGCGTCGGCGACATGACGACATCAACGAGTCCACAACAGCCGCTTCCCTCGGGATTCGACGCCACGACGACGACCGACGACGTGCTCAAGGGCATGGATCTCACCGGCCAGGTCGCACTGGTGACCGGTGGCTATTCCGGGATAGGGATCGAGACGACCCGTGCGCTCGTCGCTGCCGGCGCCGAGGTCATCGTGCCGGCTCGCCGGATCGAGACAGCCCGGGAGCAGCTCGACGGTGTTGATCGCGTGACGGTCGATGAGCTCGACCTGGGCGAGCTCGAGAGCGTACGCGCGTTCGCCGACCGGTTCCTCGCGACCAACCGCACGCTCGACATCGTGATCGACAGCGCCGGCGTCATGGCCGCGCCCGAGACCCGCGTCGGCCCCGGCTGGGAGTCGCAGCTCGGCACGAACCACCTCGGCCACTTCGCGCTCGTCAACCGGCTGTGGCCGGCGATCGAGCCGGGTGGCGCGCGAGTCGTCTCGGTGAGCTCACGAGGCCATCACTTCTCGCCCATTCGATGGGACGATCCGCACTTCGAGCAGGGATACGACAAGTGGCTGGCGTACGGGCAGTCCAAGACGGCCAACTCGCTGTTCGCCGTCCAGCTCGACGCGCTGGGCCGGGACGCGGGCGTACGGGCGTACGCGGTGCATCCCGGCGCGATACTCACCGCGCTCGTGCGTCACATGTCGATGGCCGAGCAGATCGAGGCGGGCTATCTGGACGAGCGGGGCAACCTGATCGATCCGCGGTTCAAGTCACCCGCGGCCGGTGCCGCGACCCAGGTGTGGGCGGCGACCTCGCCGCAGCTCGACGGCATCGGAGGCGTCTACCTGGAGGACGTCGACGTCGCCGCGCCGTGGACCGACGATCAGGTCTACACCGGTGTGAAGGACTGGGCGATCGATCCCTCCGAGGCGGAGCGGCTGTGGGCGTTCTCGGCCGAGCTGACCGGAGTCGACGCCTTCGGGTGACAGCCCTGAGTGGTTCCTTGACCCGCGCAACTCTCGTGGGCACGATAGGGCCAACCACGAGGGAGCCGGCACATGACGGCACAGAGCAAGACGTACGACGAGTCACTGGCCAGGGCGTACGAGCACGTACGCCGATGGTTGTCGTCGATCGACGAGCGCCCGGTCGGGCCACGAGTCACGGCCACCGACCTGCTCGAAGACGTCGGGGGACCGCTGCCTGACGATGGCAAGGATCCCGCCGAGGTCGTCGACGAGCTCGCGGCCAAGGCCGATCCCGGGCTCATGGCGATCGGCTCGGGACGGTTCTTCGGCTGGGTCATGGGCGGCACGCTGCCGGCCGGGCTCGCGGCCGACTGGATGGTCAGCGGCTGGGACCAGAACGCCGGCATGCGCTACTCGACGCCGGCGACCGCGGCCCTCGAGGAGTCGGCCGCGCGCTGGCTGCTGGAGCTGTTGCACCTGCCGTCGACGGCCGACGTCGGCTTCGTGACCGGCGCGACGATGTCCAACTTCACCTGCCTCGCGGCCGCCCGCCACGCGGTGCTCGCGACTGCAGGATGGGACGTCGAGCGCGACGGGCTCACCGGCGCACCCAAGGTCCACGTGCTGGTCGGTGCCGAGCGGCACGACACGATCGATCTCGCGCTGCGCTATCTCGGGCTCGGGCAGCCGGAGCCGGTGGGCTCCGACGAGCAGGGCCGCATCCGCGTGGATGCCTTGGCCGAGGCGCTCGCGGCGATACCGCAGGGCGAGCCGATCGTGCTCTGCCTGCAGGCCGGCAACGTCCATTCCGGTGCGTTCGACCCGTTCGCCGAGGCGGTCGCGCTGGCTCACGAACGCGGGGCCTGGGTGCACGTCGACGGGGCGTTCGGCCTCTGGGCGGCCGCGTCACCGGCGTTGAGCGACCTCGTCGAGGGATTGTCCGGCGCCGACTCCTGGACCACCGACGCGCACAAGACGCTCAACGTGCCGTACGACTGCGGTCTCGCGATCGTCGCCGACTCAGTCGCGATGCGGGCGGCGATGGGCGTCCACGCGAGCTACCTCGTGCCCGACGAGACCGGGCCCGGTGATCCGTACGAGAAGGTCCCGGAGCTGTCGCGTCGCGCGCGCGGCGTGCCGGTGTGGGCGGTGCTCCGCTCCCTGGGCCGGCAAGGCGTGACCGGCCTCGTCGACGGGCTGGTGGCCAACGCCGGCGAGATCGCCAGCGGCCTGGCGGCGATCGACGGGGTCGAGGTGCTCAACGACGTCGTCTACACCCAGGTGTGCGTGTCGTTCGGCAGCGACGAACGTACGCGGGAGGTCACCGCGCGACTGATCGCCGACGGCACGACGTGGATGTCGGGCTCGCGTTGGCGCGGCCGTGACGTGCTGCGGATCTCGGTCAGCAACTGGTCCACCGACGCCCGCGACGTACGCCTGTCGGTCGACGCCGTGCGCGCTGCCGCGGCGAGTTGAGGTTCGGCGTCAGGAGGAGCCGCGCGCCATCGCGACGGCGGCCTGCTGGAGGTAGGCCTTGACCTCGTCGAACGGCACCGCGTCGACCGCCGGCAGTCCGGGATTCTGCTCGCGTACCGACAGCTGCAGCGTCGTGAGGTTCATGACGCCGAGCGCCAGCGTGTAGAAGACGTTGGCCAGCAGATAGGGATCGCGTACGTGGAACTCGCCGGTCTTGACGCCCGCCTCGAGCACGTCGACGACGTGGTGCAGGCATGAGGCCATCGCACGGCCGAGGTCGAACATGACGCGCTCGCTGACCTCCTCCATCAGCTCGTCGCCGCGCCGTCGCAACAGGGCCTGCGCACAGTCGACGAACGCGGGATAGGCCGAGCCGAAGTCGAGGAACACCACGACCAGGCCCTCGAGCCGGTCGACCGGCTCGTTCGAATGGTCGTCAGCCGCGGTCAGCGTCTTGTCGAGCTCGTCGAGGTAGCCGACGAGGGTCTCGGCGAAGAGCTCCTCCTTGCCGGAGAAGTGCCGGTAGATGATCGCCCGGTTGATGCCGACGGCTCGGGCGATGTCCTCGATCTGCGCATCGCGTACGCCGCGCTCGTCGAACAGCGCGCGTGTGGCGTCGAGGATCTCCCTCTTGCGCTCAGCGCGGCGTTCCGAGACGGGCATGACAGCCACTTTAGAGGGCTTTGTCGGTGGCGAGACGTAGGCTCGTCGTATGCGTTCCGTGTCAGAGCTCCAGCGCCAGGTGGCGCCCATCGAGGTCGTCTCCGACTACCAGCCCGCCGGCGACCAGCCGGCGGCGATCGACGAGCTCGAACGTCGCATCAACGCCGGCATCAAGGACAACGTCCTGCTGGGTGCGACCGGCACCGGCAAGACCGCCACGACGGCCTGGCTGGCGGAGCGGCTGCAGCGCCCGATGCTCGTGATGATGCCCAACAAGCTGCTGGCGGCCCAGTTCGCCAACGAGCTGCGCGAGCTGCTGCCCAACAACGCGGTCGAGTACTTCGTCTCCTACTACGACTACTACCAACCCGAGGCCTACATCGCGCAGAGCGACACCTACATCGAGAAGGACTCGTCGGTCAACGAGGAGGTCGAGCGCCTGCGCCACTCCGCGACCTGGTCGCTGCTGACTCGCCGCGACGTCATCGTCGTCGCCACGGTGTCGTGCATCTACGGTCTGGGCTCGGCGCAGGAATACCTCGAGCGGATGATCGGCTTCAAGGTCGGCGAGGAGCTGCCGCGCGAGCAGCTGCTGCGCACGCTCGTGCAGGCCCAATACGTCCGCAACGACGTCGCGTCGACCCGCGGCACGTTCCGGGTCAAGGGCGACACGGTCGAGATCTTCCCGGTCTACCAGGAGCACGCCGTACGCGTGGAGTTCTTCGGTGACGAGATCGAGCGGCTCATGACGCTGCACCCGCTGACGGGTGAGGTGCTGAGCGACGACCAGGAGCTCTACGTCGGAGCGGCGACGCACTACGCCGCCGGTCAGGAGACCATGAACCGTGCGATGCGCACGATCGAGGTCGAGCTCGAGGAGCGACTCGCCGAGCTCGAGGGCGAGGGCAAGCTGCTCGAGGCGCAGCGGCTCCGCATGCGCACGACCTACGACCTCGAGATGATGCAGCAGGTCGGCACGTGCGCCGGCATCGAGAACTACTCCCGTCACATGGACGGCCGCGGCCCAGGCACGCCGGGTCACTGCCTGCTCGACTACTTCCCCGACGACTTCGTCCTGGTCGTCGACGAGTCGCACGTGACGATCCCGCAGATCGGTGCGATGTACGAAGGCGACATGTCGCGCAAGCGCTCGCTGGTCGAGCACGGCTTCCGGCTGCCCAGCGCGATGGACAACCGGCCGCTCAAGTGGGCCGAGTTCCTCGAGCGCATCGGCCAGACGGTCTACCTGTCGGCCACGCCGGGCAACTACGAGATGGAGAAGGTCCAGGGCGACGTCGTCGAGCAGATCATCCGCCCGACCGGCCTGATCGACCCCGAGGTCATCGTCAAGCCGACCAAGGGCCAGATCGACGACCTGATCACGCAGATCCGCACGCGCACCGACCGCGAGGAGCGCGTGCTCGTCACGACGCTGACCAAGAAGATGTCCGAGGACCTCACCGACTACCTCCTCGAGGCGGGCATCCGCACGCGCTACCTGCACAGCGAGGTCGACACGCTGCGGCGTGTCGAGCTGCTGCGTGAGCTGCGGATGGGGGAGTACGACGTCCTCGTCGGCATCAACCTGCTGCGTGAGGGCCTTGACCTGCCAGAGGTCAGCCTCGTGGCGATCCTCGACGCCGACAAGGAAGGCTTCCTGCGCTCCGGCCGCTCGCTGATTCAGACGATCGGCCGCGCGGCCCGCAACGTCTCGGGCCAGGTCATCATGTACGCCGACACGATCACCGACTCGATGGGCTGGGCGATCGAGGAGACCAACCGCCGTCGCGAGAAGCAGGTCGCCTACAACACCGCCAACGGCATCGACCCGACCCCGCTGCGCAAGAAGATCGGCGACATCACCGACATGCTCGCCCGCGAGGACGCCGACACGGCCAACCTGCTGGCGGCGACGGGCGACAAGCGACGCAAGGGTGCGCCGGTTCCGCTGGGGCACACGGCCGATCTCGCCAACCTGCCGTCGGGTGAGCTCGCCGATCTCATCGAGCAGCTCAGCGAGCAGATGCGCGCTGCTGCCGCCGAACTGCAGTTCGAGGTGGCCGCGCGCCTGCGCGACGAGATCGGTGACCTCAAGAAGGAGCTGCGCAGCATGCTCCAAGCCGGGGTCTAGGCCCCAGCATTCCTTGAGCTTGTCGAAAGGACGAGACCGCCAGCGGGCATGATGCTCTCGTGACCGATGTCCTGCACAACGACCGCGTCCGCGCCGTCATCGACCCGGCCCGCGGCGCCCGGCTCACCAGCCTGACGATCGACGGGCACGAGATCCTCGCCGCCTCGCGCCACCCGCGCATCGATCCGGCCATCGCCGACGGCTGCTTCCCGATGGTCCCGTGGTCCGGCCGCGTACGCGACGGACGGCTCGACCTCGACGGTCAGACGTACCAGCTGCCGCAGACCGACGGCGCGCACGCGTTGCACGGCCTGGGCCACGTCACGGTCTGGGAGCAGGTGGGCGACGGCGTGTACGAGCTGGCGATCGACGAGCCCTGGCCGACCGAGGGCGTTGCCACCCTGACCTACGAGCTCCTCGATGACGGTCTGCGGATCGAGCTGTCCTGGGACGACGACGCCGAGGCGCCGTGCTCGATCGGCCTGCACCCGTGGTTCAGGCGCCGGCTCGACAGCGGACCGGAGCTCGTGACATCGCTCGAGCCCACTGTCATGGTCGAGCGCGGGGCCGATGGTCTGCCGACGGGCCGACTGGTCGAACCGACGCCGGGACCGTGGGACGACTGCTTCCAGCTCGCCGCGGCGCCCGTGCTGACCTGGCCGGGAGCACTCGAGGTCACGCTCTCGTCGTCCGCGCCGTGGTGGGTCGTCTACGACGAGCCCACGGACACGGTGTGTGTCGAGCCCCAGACCGCACCGCCGGACGCGTTCGACCACCCGACCCTACAGCCCGCCGGTCCGTGGCCACACGGGGTCTGGCTCGAGCTGCGCGCCCGAATGGCATGACGCATGACGCATGACGCCCGATTCAAGGGTTCGGTGCCTCTGCTGCAAGAATGGACGCAGGAGGGGAGTATTCCCCGATCGCAACGTCGTCATCACGGAGACTCCCTGCAGTCTCCCGGTGTTGCGGGCCGCAGGACGCGGCGGAAGAGACCTCCGGCGTCCTGACGACCGGAGGTACCTGTTGTGATCCTGCCCCTTGCCGAGAGCTCGGCCGACACCGTCGGCATGTCGGTGTCCCAGACCGAGTGGTTCGTGACCATCGGTGTGACCGTCGCGGTCCTGCTCTTCGACGTCATCATCGTGGCGCGCAAGCCCCACGAGCCGACGCTCAAGGAGTGCGCGATCTACCTCGCGGGCTACATCGGCATGGCCGTGGCGTTCGGCATCTGGGTGACGATCCACCACAACGTCCCGGAAAAGGGCGGCGACTTCGGCCTGCAGTTCTTCGCCGGCTGGCTGACCGAGTACAGCTTGTCGATCGACAACCTGTTCATCTTCCTGATCATCATGGCGAGCTTCAAGGTGCCGAGGAAGCTGCAGCAGGAGGCGCTGCTCGTCGGCATCATCATCGCGCTGGTCTTCCGTGGCATCTTCATCGCGCTCGGCGCCGTCGCGATCGAGCAGTTCTCGTGGATCTTCTACATCTTCGGTGCGTTCCTGCTCTGGACCGCGTACACGCTGGTCAAGGACACCGAGCACGACGACGACGGTGAGAACGGCGTCGTACGTTTTGCCCGCCGCTTCTTCAACACCAAGAACGAGTGGCACGGTCTCAAGCTGTTCATCAAGGAGAACGGCAAGACGTTCATCACGCCGATGTTCCTGGTGATCCTCTCGCTCGGCACGACGGACCTGCTCTTCGCGCTCGACTCGATCCCCGCGATCTACGGGCTCACCAAGGAGCCCTACCTCGTCTTCACGGCCAACGTGTTCGCGCTGATGGGTCTGCGCCAGCTCTACTTCCTGCTCGGCGACCTGCTCAAGCGACTGATCTACCTGTCGCAGGGCCTCGCGATCCTGCTGGCGTTCATCGGCGTCAAGCTCGTGCTGCACGCGTTGCACACCAACGAGCTGCCGTTCATCAACGGCGGCGAGCACTTCGACGTGCCCGAGATCCCGACGCTGCTGAGCCTCGGCGTCATCGTCGGCATCCTGACGGTCACGGCGGTGGTCAGCCTGACGGTCTCGTCGCGACGAGAGCGCCAGGGCTGACCGGCCGCTACGGCAGCTCGTGCGGCGGGATGTCCTCGGGATCGGTGATCTCGAGGTCCTCGCCGTGCGCCCTGCGGAACAGGTAGATCGGCACCGACAGCACGAGTCCGATCCCCAGCAGGATGCCCGCGACCTCGTACTGCTCGCTGTCGCGCCCTGACAGCGGAGTCACGAGATAGAGGCACGACAGCGCGCCCGCGACGGCGATCGCGGTGTGCGTGCGGAAGTGCGGACGGTCGACCCGGTCGTGCCGCAGCACGAGCACCGCGACGTTGACGACCGCGAACACCCCGAGCAGCAGCAGCGCCGTCGTGCCGCCGAGCACGGCGATCGCGTCGTCGCTCGCGTTCGAGACGTACGCGATGAGGCCGAATGCCAGCGCGGTGGTGAACAGGATCGATGCCCATGGGGTCCGGTTCTTCGCGTGCACCTTGGACAACGACTTCGGGATGACGCCCTGCCTGGACATGCCGTAGAGAAGGCGGCTCGCCATCATCATGTTGATCAGCGCCGAGTTGGCGACCGCGAACATCGAGATGAACGGCAGGATCTTGTCCATCGGGAAGTCGGGCGCCCCGGCCTTGACGACCTCGATGAGTGGCGTGTCGCTGCCGGCGAGCGTGCCCACCGGCACGAGTGCGACGGCGCAGATCGAGATCAGGATGTAGATCGTGCCAGTGATCCCCAGCCCGGTCAGCATCATCCGCGGGAAGATCTTGTGCGGCTCGTGGCACTCCTCGGCCATGTTGACCGAGTCCTCGAACCCGACCATGGCGAAGAACGCCAGCGAGGTCGCTGTCGTCACGGCCAGGAAGACGTTCTTGTCGTCCGGGGTGTCGAACGCGACGACGCGACCGAAGTCGGCATCGCCGCCGGCGATGGCGTAGCAACCGATGAGGATCACGATGACCAGCCCGGACAGCTCGACGAGGGTCAGCACGACGTTGGCCTTGACGCTCTCGCTGACGCCCCGCAGGTTGACTGCCATGACCAGGGCCATGAAGGCCAGGGCGATCAGCATGATCTCGGTGTTGCTGGCGTCCCACTCGACCCCGGTGGCGAGGTTGGCGGCGAAAGCGCGTGATGCGGTCGACGCCGACGTGATGCCGGAGCACATGACCGCGAACGCGACGATGAAGGTGAAGAAGTGGACGCCGAAGGCCTTGTGGACGTACAGGGCAGCCCCTGCGGCCTGGGGATACTTCGTCACGAGCTCGAGGTAGGAGAACGCCGTGAGCGTCGCGACGATGAACGCGACGAGGAACGGCAACCAGGCCGCGCCGCCGACTTCAGCGGCGACCTGGCCGGTCAGAGCGTAGACGCCGGTGCCGAGGATGTCACCGACGATGAAGAGCAGGAGCAGCTTGGGGCCCATGACCCTTCGCAGCTCGGTCTGCTGACCCGGATCTGACGTGTCGGTACTCATGGTGGCCCCCTTGTGTGCGTGCCGTGAACAGGCACAACTTGCGTCTCACCCTCCCCCGAGTGGCTCCGAGCCGCAACCGGGCAGTGTAGTTTCGACCCGTGGTTGACGTGAGGGCAAAGATCTCCGGCTGGGTCGGCAAGCTGGTCGTCCGACGCATCCAGAAAAAGGGCATCGACCTGTCCCGCATCTCCTTCATCCCGGAGCCGACGAAGGTTCCGCTGCAGCGCAACGGCATGGATCCGGTGCCGCGGATCGCCGAGATCCGGGCGACCGAGCCGATGCACAAGCTCGACCTGCCGTTCAACTTCCGGGCATACCTCGTGACGGGCTACGAGGAATCGCGACAGATCCTCACGGATCGTGACTCCTATTCCAACGACATCCGCCACATGTTCCACGGCGACGGCCCGGCCACGTCCGACGACATCGGCGGCCTGGGGTTCACGGATCCGCCGCTGCACACCCGCCTGCGCAAGATCGTCACGCCGGAGTTCACGATGCGCCGGCTCGCGCGGCTCGAGCCGATGATCGGCCAGATCGTCGACGGCCAGCTCGACAAGCTCGCCGCCGAGGGTTCGGGCGCCGACATGGCCAAGCACCTGGCCTTCCCCGTGCCGTTCCAGACGATCTGCGCGCTGCTCGGCCTCGACTATGAGGACCGTGACGCGTTCGAGAAGCTCGGCAGCGCCCGCTTCGACGCGACCAACGGCGGCGCGGCGGCGTTCGGCGCGGTCTCCGAGCAGCGCGAGTTTCTGTTCGAGGCGGTGGCGAAGCAGCGCAAGGAGCCCGGACCGGGCCTCATCGGGCAGATCCTGCGCGACGAAGGCGACCTGATCTCGGACGTCGACCTGGCCGGACTGGCCGACGGCGTCTTCACCGGCGGATTCGAGACGACCGCGGGCATGATCGCGCTGGGCACGATCGTGCTGCTGCGCGACCCGGCGTACGCCGACCTGATCCGCAAGGGCGATCCCGAGGACGTCGACCGGATCGTCGAGGAGCTCCTGCGCTACCTGGCCGTCGTGCAGGTCGCGTTCCCGAGGTTCGCCAAGCAGGACATGATGCTGTTCGGCAAGCAGCTCAAGGCCGGTGACGTCGTCCTGGCCTCCCTGAGCGGCGCCAACCGCGACCCCAGCTCGGCAGGGGAGCGGCCCGACGAGTTCGACCCCTATCGCGTCCCGGCCAGCGGTCACCTGGCGTTCGGCCACGGCATCCACCGTTGCATCGGGGCAGAGCTCGCCCGCATGGAGCTGCGCATCGCCCTGCCCAAGCTGTTCCAACGATTCCCCGACCTCGCGCTCGCGAAGCCGCAGGAAGAGCTGAGCTTCCGGCAGCTGTCCTTCGTGTACGGCGTCGACGAGCTGCCCGTCACCTTCTGACGTGCCCAGCACCCACGCGCAGACGGCCGCGGAGATCGAGGACTGGTTCGACGACCACGGACTGCCCTACTTCTCCGGCGATCACGCCGACCGGATCGAGAAGTGGCTGTCGAGGAAGCGGATCACCGCCGTCATCGTGCTGATCGTGGCGACGTCGATCGCCGTCGGCGTCGCCGTGGGGGTTCTCGCGACGGATCCCAAGTGGGGACCGGTCGCGGGGATCGCGACATTCCTGGCGCTCCTCGGGCTGTTCGCCGGGCGACTGCTCCGCATGGGCACGATGTTCCGCTGGGCCGTACGTCGTACGTTCGGATCGCTCGGCCTGATGTTCCCGCTGCTGACCCGCGCCCTGCCGCTGCTTCTGCTCGCGGTGACGTTCCTGTTCATCAATGCCGAGGTGTGGCAGGTCGCAGCGTTGATGTCCCGCAACGTGCTGTGGTCGGCGGTGGCGTTCTTCGCCGTGATCGCGACGGTCTTCCTGCTCGTACGCCTGCCCGAAGAGGTGCGTCGCGTCGAGCGCGAGGTCGCCGGCGAGCGACTCGCAGACTGCTGCGTCGGCACCCCCGCAGCCGAGGCGGCGAGACAGATCTCTGCGGCGCCGGCCGACCTACCGCGATTCGCGCGCGCCAACCTGGTCCTGGTGCTGCTGTTCAACCAGGCGATCCAGGTGCTGCTGCTGAGCCTGGGCCTGTTCGTCTTCTTCGTGGTCTTCGGGCATCTCACGATCTCCAACGACACGGTCATGTCGTGGACGCAGCAAGACCACGTGACCGACCTGCCGTCGCGGTTCGGCAAGCACCTGCCGCTGACGAACGAGCTGTTCCAGGTCGCCGTCTTCCTCGCGTCGTTCGCGGGGCTGTACTTCACGGTCTACGCGGTCACAGACGAGACGTACCGCTCGCAGTTCTTCGCCGGCCTGTCGACCGAGCTCGAGCAGGCCGTCGCCGTCAACGCCGTGTACGTCTCACTGCCCCGCGACGAGTAGTCCCTGGCCCTTGCATCCGCGCGGGACTGAGCGCACGATGAAGGCATGGCGCGGAGGAACATCACGCTCCACGAGCATCACCGGCGGTGGGGCATGTACACCGCACTCGTCGTGTTCATCGCGGCGGGCGCAGGGATCGTCGTCGGGTTCGCGCGGGGCGGTGACGTCGACCGTGAGCCGTGGGGCTACATCGCGGTTGCCGTCGCGATCCTGGCGGCCGTGACCGGCCTGCTGCTCGCGTTCGCCCAGGCGGCGTTCGAGAGCCAGGGTCACCACCGCTGACGGTGGTTATGGTCCGGGACATGCGCCGTGCGCTGCCCGCGACCGCGGCGATCGTCGCGCTGGTGGCCGTGTCGTTCGGTGTCGGTTGGGTCGTGAGCGCGTCCGATGAACGAACGGTCACGCGTCACCACCCCGCGGTGGTTCGGCTCAAGCCGCTGCCCGTGCCGCGCGTCGTCATCCCGAATGGTCCCTGGGCCGATCCGCGTCCCACCGCAACGGTACCGGTGCACGTGGCGCCGGTGATGCCGCACGGCCTGCTCGCGGAGCTCGGGTGGTTGCTCGGATTCACTTCCTTCGTGAGGGTCGAACCCGGGCCGGGCTGAGGTGCGTACGCTGCAGGCATGCTCACCGCCGCGATCATCGTCGTCGTCCTGATCGTCGTGTTCGTCTTCGGTGTGCCGTTCGTCGCCGGCCGCGCAGAGCACAACTCCGCCACCGGTGCCTCAGGAGCATCCGGCGCTTTCGGGGTCATGCAGGAGATCTTCCACCCCGCTGCGCACGAGGCGAACATCGTCAAGATGGAGATCCAGCGCAAGAAGGACGTCGCCGAGAGCGGTGATGGCGACGACCGTGATCCTGACGCGGGGCCGAAACACTAGGACCCGGCCCGGTCCGAGGGTCACCAGCCGCGCTCGCGCCACTCCTGCAGGTGTGGTCGCTCCGCGCCGAGCGTCGTGTCGTTGCCGTGGCCGGGATAGACGTGGGTGTCGTCGGGATAGGCGCCGAAGATCTTGGTCTCCACCTCGTCGATCAGCGTGGCGAAGGCGCCCGCATCGCCGAACGTGTTGCCGACGCCGCCGGGGAACAGCGAGTCGCCGGTGAACAGGTGCACGATGCCGTCGGGGTCGTCGTACGCCAGGACGATCGAGCCGGGCGTGTGACCGACGACCTCGATGACCTCGAGCTCGCAGGAGCCGACCCGCACGCGGGCACCCGTACGTACGCGGGTCGTCACCGGCACCGGGAGCTCGTCAGCATCGTCCTCGCCGGCGACGGTCTCCGCGCCGGTGCGCTCGACGATCGCGGCGAGCGCCTGCCAGTGGTCGCCGTGCCGGTGGGTCGTGATGACCCGGGCCAGGCCGTCGCTGCCGATGAGGCCGAGCAGCGTCTCAAGCTCGTTCGCCGCGTCGATCAGAACCTGCTCGCCGGTGAGGACGCAGCGCAAGAGGTATGCGTTGTTGTTCATCTCGCCGACAGCGACCTTGGTGATCATCAGGTCGCCGGCCACCTGCACGTCCGCCGGACCGCCGACCTCGACCTCTCCCGTGTACGTCATGCGCCCAGCCTGCCAGACCCGTCGCGGAGCGGTGACCTGGTCGCCCATCAGGTGGACGGATGGGCGACTAGGTCACCGCCCGGAGGGGAAGAGGACGCTGTGAGCGAACGTACGGTCGCTCGGCGGGTTTCTGTCGGACCTGCTCCATACAATGGAGTGGGCCAAGATTCTGCCCGCAACCGCCAATCATTTCAGGGGAGCCAGTGACCGACCGCCTCGTCATCCGCGGCGCACGAGAGCACAATCTCAAGGACGTCTCACTCGATCTCCCGAGAGACTCGCTGATCGTGTTCACGGGGCTCTCGGGCTCGGGCAAGTCGTCGTTGGCGTTCGACACGATCTTCGCCGAGGGCCAGCGCCGCTACGTCGAGTCGCTGTCGGCATACGCCCGGCAGTTCCTCGGCCAGATGGACAAGCCCGACGTCGACTTCATCGAGGGCCTGTCGCCCGCGGTCTCGATCGACCAGAAGTCCACGAGCCGCAACCCGCGGTCGACCGTCGGCACGATCACCGAGGTCTACGACTACCTCCGCCTGCTCTACGCCCGCGCCGGACGGCCGCACTGCCCGGTGTGCGGCGAGGCGATCGCGCGTCAGACCCCGCAGCAGATCGTCGACCGCATCATGGCCGGCGACGAGGGCACCCGCTTCCAGGTGCTCGCGCCGATCATCCGCGGCCGCAAGGGTGAGTACGGCGAGCTGTTCCGCCAGCTGCAGTCGCAGGGCTTCAGCCGCACGATCGTCGACGGCGAGACCCACATGCTCGCCGACGAGCCGCCCAAGCTCGCGAAGCAGAAGAAGCACACGATCGACGTCGTGGTCGACCGCCTGCAGGTCAAGGGCAGCCAGAAGCAGCGCCTCACCGAGTCGGTCGAGACCGCACTCGGCCTGGCCGACGGGCTCGTCATCATCGACTATGTCGACCTGCCCGAGGACGACGAGCACCGCACGCGCCGGTTCTCCGAGAAGCTCGCGTGCCCCAACGACCACCCGCTCGAGGTCGACGAGCTCGAGCCCCGGTCGTTCTCGTTCAACGCCCCGTTCGGCGCCTGCCCCGAGTGCCACGGCCTCGGCACCCGCATGGAGGTCGACCCCGAGCTGGTCGTCCCCGATGACGCCAAGTCCCTCAACGAGGGTGCCGTCGCCCCGTGGTCGTCGGCGCACGTCGCCGACTACTTCTCCCGGCTGATCGGCGCACTCGCCGACGAGCTGGGCTTCAGCGCCGACACGCCCTGGGGCGACCTGCCCGAGGACGTACGCGAGGCGATCCTGCGCGGGCACCCGACCAAGGTGCACGTCCGCTACAAGAACCGTTACGGCCGCGAGCGGTCCTACTACACCGAGTTCGAGGGCGCGATCACCTACCTCGAGCGCCGCCACGACGAGACCGACTCCGAGACCAACCGCGAACGCCTCGAGGGCTTCATGCGCGAGGTCCCGTGCCGGGTCTGCAACGGCACCCGCCTCAAGCCGGTCATCCTGGCCGTGACGCTCGAGTCCGAGAAGTTCGGCGCCAAGAACATCGCCGAGGTCTGCGCGCTGTCGATCAGCGAGGCGTCCGAATACCTCCAGACGCTCGAGATGAGCGACCGCGAGCGTCAGATCGGCGAGCGCGTGCTCAAGGAGATCAACGAGCGCCTGCGGTTCCTGCTCGACGTCGGCCTCGACTACCTCGCACTCGACCGGGCCGCCGGCTCGCTGTCCGGCGGCGAGGCGCAGCGCATCCGCCTGGCCACCCAGATCGGCGCCGGGCTGGTCGGCGTGCTCTACGTCCTCGACGAGCCGTCGATCGGCCTGCACCAGCGCGACAACCACCGCCTCATCGAGACGTTGCTGCGCCTGCGCGACCTCGGCAACACGCTGATCGTGGTCGAGCACGACGAGGACACCATTCGCGCGGCCGACTGGGCCGTCGACATCGGACCGGGCGCCGGCGAGCACGGGGGACAGGTCATCGTGTCCGGCCCGGTCGACGAGCTCTACGCCAGCGACGACTCGCTGACCGGCCAATACCTGTCCGGCCGCAAGTCGATCCCGCTGCCCGACAAGCGCCGCAAGCGGGTCAAGGGTCGCGAGCTCACGGTGCACGGCGCCAAGGAGCACAACCTCCGCGACATCGACGTGACGTTCCCGCTCGGCATGTTCGTCGCGGTCACCGGCGTGTCCGGCTCGGGCAAGTCGACGCTGGTCAACGACATCCTCTACACGCAGCTCGCCCGCACGGTCTACGGCGCACGTACGATCCCGGGCCGCCACCGCACCATCACTGGGCTCGACGAGGTCGACAAGGTCATCCACGTCGACCAGTCGCCGATCGGTCGCACCCCGCGCTCCAACCCGGCGACCTACACCGGCGTCTTCGACCACGTACGCAAGCTGTTCGCGCAGACGCCCGAGGCCAAGATGCGCGGCTACCAGCAGGGCCGCTTCTCGTTCAACGTCAAGGGCGGCCGCTGCGAGGCGTGCTCCGGCGACGGCACGATCAAGATCGAGATGAACTTCCTGCCCGACGTCTACGTCGCCTGCGAGGTCTGTCACGGCGCCCGTTACAACCGCGAGACGCTCGAGGTGCACTACAAGGGCAAGACGATCGCCGAGGTGCTCGAGATGCCGATCGAGGAGGCCGTCGAGTTCTTCGAAGCCATCCCGGCGATCGCGCGTCACCTGCGCACACTCGTCGACGTGGGCCTCGGCTACGTACGCTTGGGGCAGTCCGCGCCCACGTTGTCCGGCGGCGAGGCGCAGCGCGTCAAGCTCTCGGCGGAGCTGCAGAAGCGGTCGACCGGTCGCACGGTCTACGTCCTCGACGAGCCCACGACGGGCCTGCACTTCGAGGACATCCGCAAGCTCCTCGGCGTGCTGCAGCGCATCGTCGACACCGGCAACTCGGTCATCGTCATCGAGCACAACCTCGACGTCATCAAGACCGCCGACTGGGTCATCGACATGGGCCCCGAGGGCGGCAGCGGTGGCGGTCTGCTGATCGCCGAGGGCACGCCCGAGGACATCGCCAACAGCCCCGACAGCCACACCGGCACGTTCCTCAAGCCGCTACTCGTCACCTCGTAGGCTGGGTCGGTGGCAGATCCCGCAAGCTATCGGCCGGCACCCGGTGAGATCCCCGTCGAGCCGGGCGTCTATCGGTTCCGTGACGCCGAGCGCCGGGTCATCTACGTCGGCAAGGCCAAGTCGCTGCGCCCACGGCTGAGCTCCTACTTCCAGGACATCTCGGGGCTGCACCAGCGCACCCAGCAGATGGTCCTGACCGCGAGCTCCGTCGAGTGGACCGTCGTCAGCACCGAGGTCGAGGCGCTCGCGCTGGAGTACTCCTGGATCAAGGAGTTCGACCCGCGGTTCAACGTCAAGTACCGCGACGACAAGTCATACCCCTGGCTGGCGGTGACAGTCAGCGAGGAGTTCCCGCGCGTCACGGTCATGCGCGGCGCGCAGCGCAAGGGCGTCCGCTACTTCGGCCCGTACGGTCACGCGTGGGCGATCCGCGACACCGTCGACACCCTGCTTCGGGTGTTCCCGATGCGGTCGTGCTCGGCCGGCGTGTTCCGCCGCTCCAAGGCGATCGGCCGGCCGTGCCTGCTCGGCGACATCGGCAAGTGCGCGGCACCGTGCGTGGGCCGGGTCGACGCCGACGAGCACCGTGCGATCGTCAACGACTTCCTGGCCTTCATGGGCGGCCAGACCGCGGGATTCACCAGGCGCATCGAGCAGCGGATGCAGGAGGCGTCGGACAACGAGGAGTACGAGCTCGCCGCCAAGCTCCGCGACGACCTCGGTGCCCTGAGGCGGGTGCTGGAGAAGCAGACCGTCGTGTTCGGCGACGGCACCGACGCCGACGTGCTGGGCTTCGTCGACGACCCGCTCGAGGTCGCGGTGCAGATCTTCTCCGTGCGCGGCGGCCGCATCCGCGGTCAGCGCGGCTGGGTCGCCGAGAAGGCAGACGAGGCCGCGTTCCCCGAGCTCGTGCAGAGCGCACTCATGACCCTCTACGAGGACTCGGCGGCTTCGGCGATCCCGCGCGAGGTGCTCGTGCCGACCCTGCCGGCCGACGCCGCGACGGTCACCGAGCTGCTGAGCGAGCGCCGAGAGGGCCCGGTCACGATCCGGGTGCCCAAGCGGGGCGACAAGCGAGCGCTCATGGAGACCGTCGAGCAGAACGCCAAGCAGTCCCTCATGCGCCACAAGATGAAGCGGTCCTCCGACCTCACGGCCAGGAGCCTCGCGCTCGAGGAGATCCAGGCGGCGCTCGATCTCGAGACCGCACCGCTGCGCATCGAGTGCTACGACATCTCCAACCTCGGGGCCACCGAGACCGTGGCGTCGATGGTCGTGTTCGAGGACGGGTTGCCCCGCAAGTCCGAGTACCGCCGCTTCACGATCCGCAACGAGGGCCAGAGCGACGTCGCCGCGATGCACGAGGTCATCACGCGGCGGTTCACGCAGCTGCTCAAGGCGCGCGAGGGCAACGACGAGGAAGGCCCGGGCATCGATCCCGAGACCGGCAAGCCCCGCCGCTTCGCCTACACACCGGCCCTCGTGGTCGTCGACGGTGGGCCGCCGCAGGTCGCTGCGGCACACGCCGCGATGCAGGAGCTCGGCATCAAGGACATCGCCCTCGTGGGCCTGGCCAAGCGCCTTGAGGAGGTCTGGCTGCCCGACGACGAGGACCCGGTGATCCTGCCGCGCACGAGCGAGGGTCTCTACCTGCTGCAGCGCCTGCGCGACGAGGCGCACCGCTTCGCGATCACGCACCACCGCGGCCGGCGCAGCAAGTCGATGATCGAGAGCGTGCTCGACCCGGTCGCCGGCCTGGGCCCCGCGCGGCGCAAGGCGCTGCTCAAGACGTTCGGCTCGGTCAAGAAGCTGCGAGCGGCGACAGCAGAAGAGATCGCAACCGTGCCCGGCATCGGCGCGGCTACGGCACAATCCATCGTGGAGGCGCTCGCGACCGGCGAGCAGGTACCGGCCGTCAACACGGCAACCGGCGAGATCCTGGAGGACAGTTGACCACCTTGACGCAGTTCGTGCTCGTCACCGGCATGACCGGAGCAGGGCGAGGCTCAGCGGCCAAGGTGCTCGAGAAGCTCGGCTACTACGTCATCGACAACCTGCCGCCCGGCCTGCTGTCCCAGGCCGTCGAGACGGTGCAGGAGTCCAAGGACATCGACCGGCTCGCCGTCGTGGTCGACGCGCGCTCGCGGCAGTTCTTCGGCGGGTTGGTCGAGGCGCTCGAGGACCTGCGCGACAACGGTGTCCACACCAAGATCCTCTATCTCGAGGCGGCCGACGAGGTCCTCGTACGCCGCCAGGAGGCCGCCCGCCGCCCGCACCCCCTGAGCCTCGAGGGCAGGCTGGTCGACGGTCTGGAGCGCGAACGCGAGCTCCTCAACCGCATCCGCGGCCGGGCCGACATCGTGGTCGACACGTCCAACCTCAACGTGCACCAGCTGGGCCAACGCGTGCGGGCGGCGTTCGAGGATCCCGACTCCGGTGGCCTGCGCGCCTCGGTGATGTCGTTCGGGTTCAAGTACGGCCTGCCGATCGACGCCGACATGGTCGCCGACCTGCGCTTCCTGCCCAACCCGTTCTGGGTCGACGAGCTGCGGCCGATGAGCGGCCTCGACCAGCCCGTGCGCGACTACGTCCTGCGCCAGCCCCGGTCGTCGCAGTTCCTCGAGCAGTACGAGGGCCTCGTCGCCCTCCTGACCGACGGCTACCTGCGCGAGGACAAGCACTTCCTGACCATCGCCATCGGTTGCACCGGCGGGCGCCACCGCAGCGTTGCGATGTCCGAGGCGTTCGCCGAGCGGCTGCGCGCCCACGGCGTACGCACTCTGGTGGTCCACCGCGACCTGGGGCGCGAGTGAGCACGGCGCGACCTGCGCATGTCGCCGGGCGTGCCGAGGGTGACCTCAAGGTCGTCTCGCTCGGCGGCGGGCACGGCCTCGCGGCGAGCCTGTCCGCGCTGCGCCGGCTGACGACCGACCTCACCGGAGTCGTGACGGTCGCCGACAACGGTGGATCGTCCGGCCGCATCCGCGCTGAGCTGGGTGGGCTGCCGCCTGGCGACCTCCGCATGGCATTGGCCGCCCTCTGTGGGGACGACGACTGGGGCCGCACGTGGGCGGCGGTCCTGCAGCACCGGTTCTCCGGCAACGGCCCGCTCAAGGACCACGCCGTTGGCAACCTGCTGATCGCCGCGATCTGGGACCAGGTCGGCGACCACGTGACGGGGCTCGACCTCGTCGGCGAGCTGCTCGGCGCGCAGGGCCGGGTGCTGCCCATGGCCGCCGTGCCGCTCGACATCGAGGCCGACGTGCACCTGCGCTCGGCTCCCGACCGGCTGACGCTCGTACGCGGGCAGGTCGAGGTGTCATCGACGGACGGTCAGGTCGTCAGCGTCCGCCTCGACCCGAGCGACCCGCCGGCCTGCCCAGAGGCGGTGGCAGCCGTCGAGGCCGCCGACTGGGTTGTCGTCGGCCCCGGGTCCTGGTTCACCAGCGTCATGCCGACATTGCTCGTCCCTGGGCTGCGCGACGCCCTCACCAAGACCAACGGCAAGCGCATCCTGGTGCTCAACCTGCTCGAGCAGGAGGGCGAGACCGAAGGACTCACACCCACGGACCATCTCGAGGTTTTGGCCGCGCACGCGCCCGAACTCGGGTTGGATGCTGTCATCGCCGACACCAGCCTCGTTGACACGCGTGGCACGCTGGAGTCGACGGCCCGGTCGCTCGGTGCGCGGTTGTATGTCGCGGACGTGGCGGCCAGCCCAGGATCGGACCAGCACGACCCAGGACGGCTCGCAGCCGCCTTCGCCAGGGTCATGAGGACGGCATAGAGTGACACTCTTCTCCCAGAACAAGACGTTGACAGACAGGGGTTCGGCCGCATGGCAATGACGGCTCAGGTGAAGGCAGAGCTTGCCAACACCACGATCACGAAGTCGTGCTGCCGCAAGGCCGAGGTGTCGTCGATCCTGCGATTCGCGGGCGGGCTCCACATCGTCTCCGGACGCATCGTCGTCGAGGCCGAGCTCGACACCGGAGCAGCGGCCCGCCGCCTCCGCAAGGACATCGCCGAGATCTACGGCCACGAGAGCGAAGTCCTCGTGATGCAGAACGCCGGCATCCGCAAGGACACCCACTACGTCGTGCGGGTCTCCAAGGACGGCGAGGCGCTGGCCCGCCAGACCGGGCTCGTCGACGGCAGCGGCCGGCCCATCCGGGGTCTGCCGCCCCAGGTCGTCTCCGGCTCGTCGTGCGATGCTGTCGCCGCGTGGCGCGGAACGTTCCTGGCACACGGCTCATTGACCGAGCCGGGCCGCTCGTCGGCCCTCGAGGTCAGCTGCCCTGGCCCCGAGGCGGCACTCGCACTGGTCGGCGCCGCCCGTCGCCTGGGCATCAGCGCCAAGGCGCGCGAGGTGCGTGGCGTCGATCGCGTCGTCATCCGTGACGGTGAGGCGATCGGTGCGCTCCTGACCCGGCTCGGCGCGCATGAGTCGCTGCTGGCCTGGGAGGAGCGCCGCATGCGCCGCGAGGTCAGGGCGACCGCCAACCGGCTGGCCAACTTCGATGACGCCAACCTCCGCCGCTCGGCCAGGGCTGCTGTCGCCGCCGGTGCGCGCGCCCAGCGGGCGCTGGAGATCCTCGGCGAGGAGGTGCCCGACCACCTCAAGATGGCCGGCAGCCTGCGGGTCGAGCACCGCCAGGCCAGCCTCGAGGAGCTCGGACAGCTGCACGAGCCGGCGCTGACCAAGGACGCGATCGCCGGTCGCATCCGCCGGCTGCTCGCGATGGCCGACAAGCGGGCCGAGGAGCTGGGCGTGCCCGACACAGAGGCGACGCTCGGTGACGAGCGCCTCGCCGAGGGCTGATCCTTCGGTCGCTGCGCTCCCCCCCCTACTCGTAGAACTCGTGGGGGGACCCCCACCGCGACTTCGTCGCTAGGAACCGCCAGTCTCACGGCCCTGAGGTGACTCGCCGGTAGTGAGGGCAACTCGGTAGGGTTACGCATGTCACCCACATCGACCCGCAGGAGACACGTTCCCCGTGACCGTACGCGTAGGTATCAATGGATTTGGCCGTATCGGCCGTAACTTCTTCCGCGCGGCTCGTGCCGCCGGTGCAGACATCGAGATCGTCGCCGTCAACGACCTGACGGACAACAAGACGCTCGCCCATCTCCTCAAGTACGACTCGATCCTCGGCCGTCTCGACGCCGACGTCACCTACGACGAGGGCTTCATCTACGTCGGCGACCAGAAGATCGCCGCGTTCGAGGAGCGCGACCCGGCCAAGCTCGACTGGGCCAGCGTCGGCGCCGACATCGTCATCGAGTCGACCGGCTTCTTCACCGACGCGACCAAGGCCAAGGCCCACATCGACGGCGGTGCCAAGAAGGTCATCATCTCGGCCCCGGCCAAGAACGAAGACGTCACGGTCGTCATGGGTGTCAACCACGAGCTCTACGACCCGGCCGCCCACAGCGTGATCTCCAACGCGTCGTGCACGACCAACTGCCTCGCCCCGATGGCCAAGGCCCTCAATGACGGTCTCGGCATCGAGCGCGGCCTCATGACGACGATCCACGCCTACACGCAGGACCAGAACCTGCAGGACGCGCCGCACAGCGACCTGCGTCGCGCCCGCGCCGCCAACCTCAGCATCATCCCGACGTCGACCGGCGCCGCCAAGGCCGTCAGCCTCGTGCTGCCGGAGCTCAAGGGCAAGCTCGACGGCTACGCGCTCCGCGTGCCGGTGCCGACGGGTTCGGCGACGGACCTGACGTTCACCGCTTCGCGCGAGACCACGGTCGAAGAGGTCAACCAAATCGTCAAGGACGCCGCTGAGGGCGCCATGAAGGGCTTCCTCGTCTACACCGAGGACCCGATCGTCTCGGCAGACATCGTCACGGACCCCGCGTCGTGCATCTTCGACTCGGGCCTGACCAAGGTCATCGGCGACCAGGTCAAGGTCGTCGGCTGGTACGACAACGAGTGGGGCTACTCCAACCGCCTCGCCGACCTCGTCGTCCACGTCGGATCGTCGCTCTGAGCTGTGAAGACTGTTTCGGACCTGGGAGACCTGCGCGGCAAGCGCGTTCTCGTCCGCAGTGACCTCAACGTGCCGCTCGACGGCACGACGATCACCGACGACGGTCGCGTACGCGCGAGCGTGCCGACGATCAAGCGTCTTGCCGACGCAGGTGCCCGCGTCCTCGTGACGGCCCACCTGGGTCGTCCCGACGGCGTGGCCAACCCGAAGTTCTCCTTGGCGCCGGTCGCCGAGCGGCTCGCAGAGCTGCTCGGCGCGCCGGTGCTGTTCGCCAACGACACGGTCGGCCCCGAGGCCAACCGCATCGCGTCGGCGCTCCAGGACGGCCAGGTCGCCGTGCTGCAGAACGTACGGTTCAACGAGGCCGAGACGAGCAAGGACAAGGACGAGCGGCGGGAGTTCGCCGGCAAGCTGGCCGACCTCGCCGATGTGTTCGTGTCCGACGGTTTCGGCGTCGTGCACCGCAAGCAGGCCAGCGTCTACGACATCGTTCGTGAGCTGCCGTCAGCCGTCGGTGGGTTGGTCGAGGCCGAGGTCGACGTGCTCAAGCGCCTCACCGAGAGCCCCGAGCGCCCCTACACCGTGGTGCTCGGCGGGTCCAAGGTCTCCGACAAGCTCGGCGTGATCGACAACCTGCTCGACAAGGCCGACAACCTGCTGATCGGTGGCGGGATGGTCTTCACGTTCCTCAAGGCGCAGGGCCACGAGGTCGGCAAGTCGCTCCTCGAGGAGGACCAGCTCGACATCGCCCGTGGCTACATCGAGCAGGCCGCCAAGCAGGGCGTACGCCTGGTGCTGCCGACGGACATCGTCGTCGCGCCGGAGTTCGCCGCTGACGCGCCCGCCACGATCGTCGCAGCTGATGCGATCCCGAGCGACCAGCTCGGTCTCGACATCGGTCCGGACTCCTCGGCGGCGTTCGCCGAGATCATCCGCGGCTCCAAGACGGTGTTCTGGAACGGCCCGATGGGCGTGTTCGAGATGGCGGCCTTCGCAGCCGGCACCAAGGCGGTCGCCCAGGCGCTCACCGAGGTCGACGGCCTCTCGGTCGTCGGCGGTGGCGACTCCGCCGCGGCCGTACGCCAGCTCGGTTTCGCCGACAGCGACTTCGGACACATCTCCACCGGGGGAGGCGCGAGCCTCGAATACCTCGAGGGCAAGACGCTGCCCGGACTCGCCATCCTCGAAGGGGACGATGCATGACCGCCCGCAAGCCACTCATGGCCGGCAACTGGAAGTCCAACCTCAACCACCAGGAAGCCGTGGTGCTGGTCCAGAAGCTCGCCTGGACCCTGCAGGACAAGAAGCACGACTTCGACAAGGCTGAGGTCGTCGTGATCCCGCCGTTCACCGACATCCGCAGCGTGCAGACGCTCGTCGACGGTGACCACCTGGCGATCGGCTACGGCGCCCAGGACGTCTCCGAGCACGACGGCGGCGCCTACACCGGTGAGATCGCCGCCTCGATGCTCGCCAAGCTCGGCTGCTCCTACGTCGTCGTCGGACACTCCGAGCGCCGCGAGTACCACGCCGAGAGCGACGAGCTCGTCAACATCAAGGCGGGCAAGGCCCTCGCGGCCGGCATGAGCCCCATCGTGTGCGTCGGCGAAGGTCTCGAGATCCGCCAGGCCGGCACGCACGTGGCCTACACGCTGGACCAGGTCGACGGCTCGCTGGCGGGCTTCACCGCCGAGCAGATGGCCTCGGTCGTCATCGCGTACGAGCCCGTGTGGGCGATCGGCACGGGTGAGGTCGCGACTCCGGAGGACGCGCAGGAGGTCTGCGCAGCAATCCGTTCGCGTGTCGAGGAGACCTGGTCGCCCGAAGTCGCAGGAGCATTGCGTATCCTTTACGGCGGATCAGTGAAAGCGGCGAACATCGCCGCCATCATGGCGAAGTCGGATGTCGACGGAGCCTTGGTCGGCGGAGCAAGCCTCCAAGCGGAGGAGTTCGCCGGGATCGCCCGGTTCTATGCCATGCCGGACCTGTCCGGCGCCTGACAACGAAGGCCCCATCTCGTGATTTTGACGTTCTCCGTAATCCTGGCGATCAGCAGCGTGCTGATGATCGTCCTGGTCCTCATGCACAAGGGACGCGGAGGCGGTCTCTCCGACATGTTCGGTGGCGGCGTCTCCAGCTCGCTCGGCGGCTCATCGGTCGCCGAACGCAACCTCGACCGCATCACGGTCGGTATCGCAGTCGTCTGGGTCGTGTGCATCTTCGCACTCGGCCTGCTACTGAAGGTGAGCAACTAGTGGCAGCAGGTGCTATCCGGGGCAGCCGTATCGGCTCTGGCCCCATGGGCGAGGCTGAGCGCGGTGAAGCCGCTCCGCGTCAGTTCGTGACGTTCTTCTGCATCAACAACCACACGACTGAGCTGCAGTTCGCGATCGAGGCCGAGGTGCCGGAGTCGTGGGACTGCCCGCGGTGCGGCATGCCGTCGAGCGTCGACGCCGAGAATCGGCCGACTGCCAAGAAGATCGAGCCCTACAAGACGCACCTCGCGTACGTGAAGGAGCGTCGCTCCGAGACCGAGGCCGACGAGATCCTCAAGGAAGCCATCGACCTCCTGCGCACCAAGCGCAAGACCGGCGAAGTCATCTTCTGATCCCGCGTTGAGCGGTGACGTAGGGCCCAGGATCGCGATGATCCTGGGCCCTACGTCACCGCCGAGAGGCCGCGGTGGGCCCTAGGTCACCGCTACAGCTGGGAGGCGGCGGCTTCGTCGAGCAGCCAGGCCGTCTCGGTACGACCGCGAGCGCCACGCGCAGGGGTGTCCTCGAGCGTTCCGTCGCCCAGGGCCTGGGCGACCGCCCCGGCCTTGCCCTCGCCGGCGACGATGAACCACACCGCCTCGGAGTTGTTGAGGGCCGGGAACGTCAGCGAGATGCGTACGGGTGGCGGCTTGGGAGAGTCGAACACCTCGACCGCGAGCCGCTCCGTCTCGTGCAGCTGGTCGAAGCCGGGGAACAGGGACGCGACATGCCCGTCGGGACCGACGCCGAGCAGCGTGACGTCGAACGGCGCCGAAGGCAGCGCGGCAGCATACTGATCGGCCGCCTCAGCCGTGCTGAGGTCGCACCCGTGCGCCGGCATCGAGTGGATGTTGGCGGCGGGCACGCCCAGGCGGTCCAGGAAGGCGTCTCGCGCCTGCTGGTCGTTGCGGTCGGCATGGCCATCCGGGACGAATCGTTCGTCGCCCCAGTAGAAGTCGACCTGGGTCCAGTCGATGAGCTCGCTCTGGATCAGCTCGTAGGCGTCGATGGCGATCGTCCCGCCGGTCAGCACGATGCTCGGGCGTCGTCCCTCGGCCTGGATCAGCGCGATGCGACCCGTGAGCCGGTCGGCGATCGCCCCCGCGAGCGCCGGAGCGTCCGGGTAGACCTCCTCGATCATCGTCATGCCGACACCTTCGTCAAAAGGCCAACGATACGAAGGTGGCGGCATGACAGCCCCTTGGTTCGCGCCCCCTGCTCGCAGAGCTCGCGGGGGGACCCCCAGCTGCGCTCGCTCATGCCTCCGCCAGCATGTGCTTGATCGTGGCCTCGTAGACGTCGTCGGCGTCGAGCCGGCGCAGGTCCTCGGCCAGGAGTTCCGCGAGCGTACGCGGGCCGAGCGGCACCTCGCGAGGCGAGGAGCCGGGCACGCTGAAGTGGCACGAGTGATCCGTGATCCGTTCGATCAGCACATCGCCGTTGGGCGTGTGGAGGACGACGGACATGATCTGGGCGCCGCTGTCGCTCTTGCGGGTCTTGATGTCGACCTTGAGGCGGCTCTCGAGCCACGCGACGAGCAGCGTGGCTGCGGGGTTGCCGCTGCCGGCGATGACCGTACCGCCCGTGACCTTGCCGTCGGACTGGTCGAGCGCGGCGGCGAGCAGCGCGCGCCACGGGGTCAGGCGGGTCCACGACAGGTCGGTGTCGCCGGCGACGTAGTGCCGGGCGACGTTCTTGAGCGACCTGATGGGGGAGTCGGTCGCCTCGGCGTCGGTCAGGCGGCGACGAGCCAGCTGGCCGATGGCGTCCTGCGACGGATCCGTCGGCGGCTTGCCCGGCCACCAGACGACCACGGGGGAGTCCGGCAGCAGGAGCGGCAGCACGACCGACTCGGCGTGCTTGGTGAGCTCGCCGGAGATGCGCAGCAGGATCGACTCGCCGGACGAGTTCTCACCGACCCGCACCTTGGCGTTGAGCTCGGCGGCGCCGCGCCCGTCACCGAGGATCACGCCGATGACGCGCGACGGGTGCTCGCGCGACAGTGTCGTCGCGGTCTTGAGCGCCTCGCCGACGTTCTCGTCGTCGGTCACGACGAGCAACGTCAGCACCATGTCCATGGCGGGGCTGCCGGCAGCGACCCGCGCCTTGACCATCGCGCGGGCGATGCGGGACGAGTTGGTCTTCTCGAGTGCAATTTCCATGACTAGGGACGCCTCCAGCTGCGGCCGTCGCGCGCCAGCATCTTGTCGGCCGACTCAGGGCCCCAGGTGCCGGACGGATAGGTGTCGATGGTCTTCTGCCGGTCCCAGTGCTCGATGACGGGGTCGAGGATCTTCCACGAGAGCTCGACCTCCTCGTGCTGGGGGAACAGCGGCGGATCGCCCAGCAGCACGTCGAGGATCAGCCGCTCGTACGCCTCGGGGCTGCTCTCGACGAACGCACCGCCGTAGGCGAAGTCCATGTTGACGTCGCGGATCTCCATCGTCGTGCCGGGCACTTTGGCGCCGAAGCGCAGCGTGACGCCCTCGTCGGGCTGGATCCGCATGACGAGCGCGTTCTGGCCGAGCTCCTCGATGTCGTTCTTGTTGAACGGCTGGTGCGGCGCCCGCTTGAACACGACTGCGACCTCGGTGACGCGCCGGCCCAGGCGCTTGCCGGCGCGCAGGTAGAACGGCGTGCCGGCCCAGCGACGGGTCAGCACGTCGATCCGCATCGCGGCGTATGTCTCGGTCATCGACGACTGCGGGATGCCGTCTTCCTCCTTGTAGCCCAGCACGTGCTCGCCGCCGGCCCAGCCGCCGACGTACTGCGCGCGAGCCGTGTGCAGGTCCATGCGGGCCGGGGGACGGGCGTTGGCGAGGATCTTCTGCTTCTCGATGCGCAGCGACGACGCGTTGAACGAGACCGGCTCCTCCATGGCGATGAGCGCCATGAGCTGCAGCAGGTGGTTCTGGATCACGTCACGGGCTGCGCCGATGCCGTCGTAGTAGCCGGCGCGCGAACCGATGCCGATGTCCTCGGCCATCGTGATCTGCACGTGGTCGACGTAGTGGTTGTTCCAGATCGGCTCGAACATGCCGTTGGCGAAGCGGAAGGCCAGGATGTTCTGGACCGTCTCCTTGCCGAGGTAGTGGTCGATGCGGAACACCGACTGGCGTGGGAACACCTCGGCGACGATGCGGTTGAGCTCTTCGGCAGACTTGAGGTCGTGGCCGAACGGCTTCTCGATCACGACACGGCGCCAGCCCTCGGAGGACTCGGCCAGGCCGTGCTTCTTGATCTGCGAGACCACGACGGGGAACAGGCCGGGCGGGATCGACAGGTAGAACGCGTGGTTGCCACCGGTGCCCTGCTGCTCGTCGAGCTCGGCCATGGTCTTGCCCAAGCGCTCCCAGGCTTCGTCGTCGTCGAACTCACCGGGGACGAAGCGGATGCCGGCGGCGAGCTGGTTCCACACGGTCTCGCTCCACGGCGTACGAGCACCGTCCTTGGCCGCCTGCTTGATCATGCTGGCGAACTTCGACGTGCCGAAGTCATGCCGGGCGAAGCCGACCAGTGCGAATCCCGGCGGCAGGAGGCCGCGGTTGGCGAGGTCGTAGATCGCCGGGACGAGCTTCTTCTTGGCCAGGTCGCCGGTGACGCCGAACAGGATCAGGCTGCAGGGCCCAGCGATGCGGGGGAGCCGCCGATCCTTGGGGTCCCTCAGCGGGTTGTCGACAAGGCTCACTGGGCGAGCACCGCCCGTACGCGCTGGAGACCCGTGCCGATGTCGCTGAGGTGCAGGCGGAGCACGGGCCGGCCGTGATCGCGCAGCACCGCCGCGTCGCCGGCGGCCTGCGAGTCGATGAACGAGCCGAACGTGAAGTCCCGGCCCGGCACCGCGAGGTCCTCGGCCGGAGTGCCGGTGACCTGCAGGAACACGCCGTTGGGCGTGCCGCCCTTGTGATACTGGCCGGTCGAGTGCAGGAACCGCGGGCCCCAGCCGAACGTCACCGGACGGCCGAGACGCTCAGCGAGCACCTCACGGACCCCGGCGAAGTCGGCGTACGCGATGCGGTCGAGATAGACCTGCACCGCGAGATAGCCGTGCTCCGGGTCGAGCTTGCCGAGCAGCGCGCTGACGGCGTCTGCGACGGTGGCACCCTCGCCGTAGATGTCGATGCCTTCGTCGGTCGCGTCCGGGGTCGGCACCTCGCCACCGCCGGACAGCAGCTCGCGAGCCGCCTGCTTGGCGCTCTCGACGTCGGGCTGGTCGAACGGGTTGATGCCGATGATCAGGCCGGCCACGACGACGGCGACCTCCCACAGCAGCATCTGCGCGCCGAGGCTGGCGTCGAGCGCCGCGGCCCAGCCGGACTGGGCCTCCGGAGCGTCCGTGCTGCCGATCGACACCAGGATCGAGTCGGCGGTGCTCGGGTTGAAGTTGACCGCGTTCTCGAACGGCACGACGACCGGGAGGATGCCCTTGCCGAGCTTGCCGGTCGACTCGGCGACGAGCTGCTCGATCCAGTCACCGACGCCGTGCCGGGTCTGGTCGGCGATCACGAGCTTGTCGACGCGGTGCCGGTTGGCGACGCCCATCAGCACGCCGAGCCGCAGCCCGGGGTTGTCGGCGTCGTCGGCATAGAGCGCGGCCTCGGCACCAGCGGCCTCGTCGAGCAGGGCACCGATGTCGGCGCCGGCGAGACCGCTCGGGACCAGCCCGAACGCCGTGAGCGCCGAGTAGCGGCCACCGACGTGCGGGTCGGCGCGGAACACGCGATAGCCGGCCTTGGTGGCCTCGTCGTCGAGCGGCGAGCCCGGATCCGTGACCACGACGATGTGGTCGGCGGGGTCGAGGCCGGCGTCCTTGAACGCCTGCTCGTACGCCCGTCGCTGGCTGTCGGTCTCGACCGTGCCGCCGGACTTGCTCGAGACGACCACGATCGTGCGGTCGAGACTCGTGGCGATCGCGGCACGCACCATGTCGGGCTGCGACGAGTCGAGCACCGTCAGCGGGACGCCTGCGGTGTCGCAGATGACCTCGGGCGCGAGGGACGAGCCGCCCATGCCACACAGGACGACCCGGTCGAGCCGCTTGGCCGCCAGCTGCTCACGCAGCTCCGCGATCTCGGCCACCAGCGGGCGTGAGGCCTCCGGGAGCTGCGTCCAGCTGAGCCGGATGCTGGCCTCGGACTCCGCGTCAGGACCCCACAGGGTGGCGTCCTGGGCGGCGATGCGGGACGCCACGCGCTGCTCGATGGCATCGCGGAGCGCCGTGTCGAACTCGCCTTGGGCAGGAACCGTGAGCGCGATCTGCACCACGGGTCAGGCCTTGTCGAGCTCGGTCTGGACCGTCTCGAGCAGCTCGTTCCATGAGGTCTCGAACTTGTCGAGACCCTCGACCTCGAGCAGCTCGACGACCTCGTCGTACTTGATGCCCTGGGCCTCGAGGTCGGCGATGACCTGGCGCGCCTCGTCGTACGTCCCGTGCACCGTGTCGCCGGTGACCTCACCGTGATCGGCGAACGCGTCGAGGGTCTTCTCGGGCATCGTGTTGACGGTGTTGGCGACGACGAGCTCGCTGACGTACATCGTGTCGGGGTAGGCCGGGTCCTTGACGCCGGTCGACGCCCACAGCGGACGCTGGGCGTTGGCGCCCTTGGCCGCGAGTGCCTTGAACCGGTCGGAGCCGAAGACTTCTTCGTACGCCTCATAGGCGAGCCGTGCGTTGGCGATGGCCGCCTTGCCGCGCAGGGGGCTGTCGTCGGCGAGGCGCTTGTCGACCTCGGAGTCGACGCGGCTCACGAAGAACGACGCGACCGAGTGGATCGTCGAGAGGTCCTTGCCGTTGGCGTCGGCCTGCTCGAGGCCGTAGAGGTAGGCGTCCATGACGCCGCGGTAGCGCTCGAGCGAGAAGATCAGGGTCACGTTGACGCTGATGCCTTCTGCGGTCGTCGCGGCGATCGCGGGCAGGCCCTCGACGGTCGCCGGGATCTTGATCAGCGTGTTGGGACGATCGATGCGGTCCCAGAGGCGCTTCGCGAGGTCGACGGTGCCGTCGGTGTCCTTGGCGAGGTCGGGGTCGACCTCGATCGAGACCCGGCCGTCCACGCCGTTGGTGGCGTCGAACACCGGCCGCATGATGTCGCAGCCGTTCTGGACGTCGGTCGTGGTCAGCTCGAACACCGTGGTCTTGAGGTCGGCACCGGACGCCTGGAGCGTCTTGACCTGCTCGGCGTAGCGCTCGCCCTTGGCGATGGCGGCGGCGAAGATCGTAGGGTTCGTGGTGACGCCGACGACGCCGGAGTCGGCCACGAGCGAGGCCAGGTTGCCGGTCTCGATGCGCTCGCGTGAGAGGTCGTCGAGCCAGATCGATACTCCCGCGTCGGCGAGAGCCTGCAGACGGTCATTCATGATGTCTCCTTGGAATTCAGTTGTGCGGGTCAGTGGGTGTCGGGAGCGTCGGCATTGTCGCCGGGACCGACCGGGCCGGCCGGTCGAGCGCGGAAAGGCGCGGACGGCTCGCCCGCGGCGGCAGCGATCGAGTCCTTCGCGGCTGCGACGACGGCCTCGGCGGTGATGCCGAACTTGTCGTAGAGCGTGGCGTAGTCGGCCGATGCGCCGTAGTGCTCGAGGCTCACGCTGCGTCCGGCGTCACCGACGACGTCGCTCCAGCCGAGCGAGACACCGGCCTCGACCGAGACCCGGGCGCGGAGCTTGGGCGGGATGACGCTGTCGCGGTAGGAGCTGTCCTGCTGCTCGAACCACTCACGGCACGGCATCGAGACGACCCGAGCCGAGATGCCGTCGGCGGCGAGGAGCTCGCGGGCCTTGACCGCGATCTGCACCTCGGAGCCGGTCGACACCAGGATCACGTCGGGCTCGCCGTCGGCGTCGATCAGCGTGTAGGCGCCCTTGGCGACGTCGGACGCCGGAGCCCAACCGTCCTTGCCGCGGGGGAACGTCGGCAGGTTCTGCCGGCTGAGCGCCAGTGCGGAGGGCCGATCGGTGTTGCCGAGCACGGTGCGCCAGGCAGCGATGGTCTCGTTGGCGTCGGCCGGGCGGATGACGTCGAGGCCGGGGATCGCGCGCAGGGCTGCGAGGTGCTCGACCGGCTGGTGGGTCGGTCCGTCCTCGCCGAGGCCGATCGAGTCGTGCGTCCAGACGTACGTGACGGGCAGCTCCTGCAGGGCAGCGAGGCGTACGGCGCCGCGCATGTAGTCGCTGAACACGAGGAACGTGCCGCCGTAGGGGCGGGTCAGCCCGTGCTGGACCATGCCGTTCATGATCGCGCCCATGGCGTGCTCACGGATGCCGAAGTGCAGCACGCGGCCGTACCAGTCGCCCTGGAACTTGGCGGTGGAGTGCTCGGGCGGCAGGAACGACGGCTCGCCCTTGGGCGTCGTGTTGTTGGAGCCGGCGAGGTCGGCCGAACCGCCCCACAGCTCGGGCAGCTTGCCGACTGCGGCCGACAGGAACTCGCCGGACGCGACGCGGGTCGCGACGCCCTTGGCGTCCTCCTCGTACGTCGGGAGGTCGGCGTCCCAGCCATCGGGCAGCTGACGCTTGGACAGCCGCTCCAGCAGGGCCGCGCCCTCCGGAGAGCCAGTCGCCCAGGCGTCGAACGTCTTCTGCCAGGTCTCGCGCGCCGCAGCGCCGCGGTCGCGGGCCTTGTGCGTGTGCTCGATGACGTCGTCGTCGACGATGAACGTCTTCTCGGGGTCGAAGCCGAGGAGCTCCTTGGTCGCCTTGATCTCGTCGTCGCCGAGGGCGGAGCCGTGGGAGCCTCCGGTGTTCTGGGCGTTGGGCGCCGGCCACGCGATGATCGTGCGCAGCCGGATGAAGCTGGGCTTGTCGGTGACGGCCTGGGCGGCCTGGTAGGCCTCCCACAGCGCCTCGACGTCCTCGACGTAGCCGGTGCCGCCGTTGGTCCAGTCGACGGTCTGCACGTGCCAGCCGTACGCCTCGTAGCGGGCAGCGACGTCCTCGGTGAACGCCACGTTGGTGTCGTCCTCGATCGAGATGCGGTTGTCGTCCCACAACAGCGTCAGGTTGCCGAGCTTCTGGACGCCGGCGACCGACGACGCCTCGCCGGAGACGCCCTCCTGCAGGTCGCCGTCCGACGCGATGGCATAGATGCGGTGGTCGAACGGGCTCTCGCCGGCGGCGGTGGTGGGATCGAGCAGGCCACGCTCGCGGCGGGCCGCCATGGCCATGCCGACGGCGTTGGCGACACCCTGGCCCAGAGGGCCGGTCGTGACCTCGACGCCGGGCGTGTGGTTGTACTCGGGGTGGCCGGGGGTCTGGCTGCCCCACGTGCGCAGGCTCTTGAGGTCGTCCAGCGTCATCGGGTAGCCCGCGAGGTAGAGCTGGATGTACTGCGTGAGGCTCGAGTGACCGCACGAGAGGATGAAGCGGTCACGGCCGACCCAGTGCGGATCAGTGGGGTCGTGGCGCAGCAGGCGCTGGTAGTGCAGGTAGGCGACGGGGGCGAGGCTCATGGCGGTGCCGGGGTGGCCGTTGCCGACCTTCTGCACGGCATCCGCGGCCAGGAGACGGACGGTGTCCACGGCCTTCTTGTCGAGGTCTGTCCACTCCAGCGAGGGGGTTCCGGACGTCACAGCTCTGGCTCCTGTTGTTCGAACGAGGGTCTGGGTCGAACGGCTTCATGGGCCGTCACGTCGAGCCTACTCGCGTCCTTTAGACTGCTGCACGTGACCGCCGTGGACGTGAGACAGGCCAACGGCGCTGACGTACCCACAACGCCGCGATTCACCGACGTCGTCAAGTCCTACGTCGCGCTGACCAAGCCGCGCATCATCGAGCTGCTGCTGCTGACGACCGTTCCGGTGATGTTCCTGGCCGAGCAGGGCGTGCCGTCGGCATGGCTCGTCGTCGCCACGGTGGTCGGCGGAACGCTCTCGGCCGGCAGCGCCAACGCGCTCAACTGCGTCGTCGATGCCGACATCGACCAGCTCATGCGCCGTACGTCCCGCAGGCCTCTGCCGCGTCACCAGGTGGGCACCCGAGGTGCGCTCTGGTTCGGGCTCGCCCTCGGCGTCGTGTCGACCGTCTGGCTGTGGCTGCTGGTCAACCCGCTGTCGTCGATGCTGGCGCTGGCCGCCAACGTGTTCTACGTCGTCGGCTACACCATGATCCTCAAGCGCCGCACGACCCAGAACATCGTCTGGGGCGGCGCCGCGGGCTGCTTCCCGGCGCTGATCGGCTGGACCGCGATCACCAACGAGCTGGCCTGGGCACCGGTCGTGCTCTTCCTGGTCGTGTTCTTCTGGACGCCGCCGCACTTCTGGTCGCTCGCGATGCGATACCGCGAGGACTACGCGGCGGCAAGCGTCCCGATGCTGCCGTCAGTGGCCACGTCGGCCGAGGTTGCCAAGCAGATCGTCGCGTACTCCTGGGTCATGGTCGCCACCTCGCTGCTGCTGTGGCCGATCACGCCGACGGGTTGGTTCTATCCCGCGGTCGCGATCACCCTGGGCATCGTGTTCCTCGTCGAGGCATACGACCTCAAGTCCCGTGCGATGGACACCGAGGACCTCGCGATCCTCAAGCCGATGCGGCTGTTCCACTTCTCCAACGCCTACCTGGCGCTGTTGTTCGTGGCCGCCGCGGTCGACCCCTTCCTGCGCTAGGCACGGCGGTGTCCGCGGGCCCGGCGATCCACCTCGCGTCCCCCGACGACTGGGCGGACTGGCGCCTGCTCCGGCAACGCTCGCTCAGCGAGGATCCTGATGCGTTCTCGTCGTCGACGACGATGTGGACCGGACCCAACGACACCGAAGAGCGCTGGCGCGACCGGCTCGCCGACGGCCCGTGCTTCATCGCGTACGACGGCGAGCGCCCGGTCGGCATGGTCGCCGGCCAGGTCGTCGATGGAGCCGCCCAGCTCATCTCGATGTGGGTCGCGCCCGAGGCGCGGCGGCGCGGCATCGGCAGAGCCCTGATCGAGCGGATCGTCGAGTGGAGCGCCGGCCGGCCGCTGAGCCTCCGGGTCATGGACGGCAACCAGGCCGCCATCACGGCGTACGAGCGCCACGGCTTCGTGCTCCAGGACGGCGTCGACGGCGAGGGCTGCCGCAAGATGCTGCGCGAGCCCTGACTGCGTACGCTGGCCGGGTGAGTTCTCCGGGGTACCGTCTCGTCGCGGCGGCGCGGGAGCTCAACCTCTCGGAGCGGTTCTTCGGCCGGTTCAGGCGGGTCGGCCTCCGCGGAGTCCTCGCGGACCTCAACCGCGTGGGCGAGCACGTCACGGTGCCGGGCGAGGCGCCGATCGCGGGGATGGCGTGGCAGAAGGACGATCAGGACACCCACCGGTGGTTCCCCCAGGGCATCACGACATCCGCAGACGCATACGGCGCCGACCCGTCCGGCGGGATGTTCGAGGGCCACGATGTCGTGATGGCCAGCTGGTACGGCCACGGCTGGCTCGGCTGGCTGCACTTCGGCTCCCGCATCTCGGTCATCGACTGGTCGGACGAGGGCGAGGGCCCGCCGCGCTACCGGCACGTGCTGCTCGTCGAGCCGCGGCGTTTCCTCTGGTTCCACCGGCTGCGTCCCGTACGGGTGCACGCCGGCGGCATCGTCTGGTACGGCAAGCACCTGTTCGTCGCAGGCAGCTCCAACGGTGTGCGGGTCTTCCGGCTCGACGACATCGTGCGCGTCCGCAACCGGGTGCGCACCAAGGGCTACCGCTACGCCCTGCCGCAGTACACGCTCTACGTGGCCGAGCAGGACGAGGGCGAGGACCGCATGACGTACTCGTTCATGTCGCTGGACCGGGCCGGCGACGAGGACCATCTCGTCGGCGGTGAGTACGGGCGCAAGGGCGGCAGCCATCGGCTGATCCGCTACCCGATCGATCGCGACACCGAGCTGCTCGGCACGGATGACGACGGGCGGGCCGTGCCCGTCGACTTCCACGACCGGCAGATCGCGCGCATGCAGGGCGCGGTCGTCGCGGACGGCACGTGGTTCGTCACGTCGAGCAACGGCGAGGGCAATCCCGGCGATCTCTGGTCGGGCACGCCGGGTGACTTCACGCGCCATCGCGGTGTCCTGCCCACCGGGCCCGAGGACATCACCTACCTGCCCCAGCGCCGATGGCTGTGGTCGCTGACCGAGTGGCCCGGTCGCCGTTGGGTCTATGCCATCGACGCCGACCGCTGGCGTACTGGGCCGAACGACCCGTCCTGACACCCTTTTCGCCCTAGGACATCTCTCTCCTTTGGGGGCCGGCTTGCGCGGCCCCGCATCTCGACCGGCGGCGTTCTCCTCCTTCGCCGCACAACCCCGGTGCGCCTCAGTCGTCGGCCTTGCCGGATCGAGCGCGGATGCCACGCTCGCGATTCGACCCCCAAAGGAGAGACACGCCCTAGGATGCGGGGCATGACCAGTCAACAGACGGTTGCCCTGATTGGACTGATGTTCAGCCTGGTGAGCGTCGTGCTCTCCGGCTGGTTCTCGGTGCGCACCGCCAAGATGGGGCACCGGCTCCGCATCGAGGCCGAGCGGCGCAAGGACGAGGAGACCGCCATCAAGGCGGCCGAGAAGGTCTACGAGCCGCTCGCGCAAGCCGCGGCCGAGCTGCAGTCCCGCATCTACAACATCGTCGAGACCGGTTGGGTGCCACTGGTCAAGCGTTATGAGAGTCATGGCGACTACGCCGTCACGAGCACGGCGTTCCTGTTCGCGCACTACTTCGGCTGGATCGAGGCGCGGCGCGAAGCCGTGCTGTCGTCCAGCGGCAAGGGCCGCCGCGACGAGTCCGTGCAGCAGCTCATCGACGGGGTGACGGCGACGCTGCGCCGCAGCGAGTCCGGCGACGGGTTCTTGTTCTTCGCGGCCGAGCAGCGGGCGATCGGCGAGCTCATGGTGTCGTGGGAGTTCATCCCGGACTCCACGACGCGGCTGCCTCACGTCGACGGCTACGCCGCGTTCACCAAGCGCTACCGCACGGACGAGGACTTCCGCGCCTGGTTCGCCCCGGTCGACGCCGGTATGGGCAAGGTGTCCGAGGGCGACAATCGCCGGCTCATCGAGATCCAGCGGGCGCTGGTCGCGCTGATCCGCGAGCTCGACCCCAGCAACCGCTACACGTTCGGCTACGAGCTCGAGCCGATCGACCTCAGCGAGATCGGGTCGGTCGCTCCGGCGGAGAAGGCTCCGCGGTTCCCGGGCAAGGTCCACGCATGACGCGACAGGTCATCGCCACCGATCGAGCCCCGGCCTCGCCGCTCTACAGCCAAGGCGTGCGATCCGGCTCGACGATCCATGTGTCAGGCATGGTCGGGATCGACGTGACGACGCAGGCGCTCGCCGGGGACACGATCCAGCAGCAGACGAGGCAAGCCCTCCGAAACTGCGGGTTCGTCCTCGAAGCCGCCGGAGCGACGTTGGACGATGTCGCGCAGGTGACCGTCCTGATCGCGAACCCGGCCGACTTCGACGGGATGAACGAGGCGTACGCCGAGGTGTTCGCGTCCGACCCACCGGCCCGTGCGGTGGCGCGGTTCGGACCGGAGATCCCGAACGTGCTGGTGTCGGTCATGATGACCGCCTACGTCGAGAACTGATCGTCAGGCTGGGCGACGACCCGACGTCTGGGGCGCCGGCGCGGATTGCGTGGCCGAGACGATCGCAAGGAGCACGTAGGTGCCGGTGGCGATCAGCGCGGCGGCACCGACGAGGTGCGCGGCCACCAGGGCGATCGGCAGGTCGGTGAAGTACTGGACGAACCCGATCGTGCCCTGGGCCAGCTCGACGGCGAGCAGCAGCAGCGCGAGCCGTCCCTCGGGAAGCTTGCGGAGCTCGAAGCAAAGCAGCGCCGTCAGCGCGACCAGCACATAGACGCTCGCGGCGTGCACGTGACTCATGACGTGCGGGTCGAGCCCGTTGCGCGGTGCGTCGGCGTCACCCGCGTGCGGGCCGCTTCCGGTCACGACGGTCCCGAGGTAGACGACGACCCACAGGACGACGTACATCGAGATCACCCGGCCGGTGGCAGCGCGGACGAGCCCGCCCGAGGCCACCCCGCGTACGCGGAAGACCAGCAGGATCGAGGTGGCGACCAGCAGCATCGACAGGACCAGGTGCAGCGAGACGACCCACGGGTTGAGGTCGGTGAGCACGCTGATGCCGCCGATGACGGCCTGGAACGGCACGCCGAGCATGATCACCAGCGCGAGGCGGCGTTGCTCCTGCGTGGCAGCGGCCCAGCGCCGGATCGCGACGTAGAGGCCGACCACGACGGCCACCAGGACGTAGGTCAGCATGCGGTTGCCGAACTCGATGACCCCGTGGCTGCCAAGCTCGCGGTGCGGCGTGAACGACTCGTCGGTGCACTTGGGCCACGTCGGGCAGCCGAGGCCCGAACCGGTCAGGCGTACGAGGCCGCCGGTCAGGACGATCACGGTGTTGGCGATGACGGCAGCCCACGCCCACTTCTCGACCGACGACTGGACCGGCGCCCGAAGGCTTGCTGTCACTCCCACTTGAACGTCCTTGAGACTCCGAGGCCGCAGCACACGGCCCACACGATCAGCACCACGATGGAGAAGGCGCCAGGGCCCTGGCCGACGAACGAGTCGCGCAGACCCTGTCCCAGCGCCCCGGACGGCAGCAGCTCGAGCACGTGGCGCGCCGCCTCCGGATAGCGGCTCAGCGGCACGAGCAGGCCGCCACCGACGAGCAGCAACACGTAGACCAGGTTGGCGACCGCGAGCGTCGCCTCGGCACGAAGCGTGCCGGCTATCAGCAGGCCGAGCGAGCCGAACGCCGCGGTGCCGAGCACGGCGAGCACGACCATCTGCGCGAACGCGGTCAGCCCACCCTGCGGGTCCCAGCCGAGCAACAGGCCGACGACCGACAACAACGTGAGCTGGGCGATCTCGACGACCGCGATCGCGCCGACCTTGCCGAGCATCAGGCCCCAGCGGGGCAGCGGCGAGGCGCCGAGCCGCTTGATGACGCCATAACGCCGTTCGAACCCGGTGGCGATCGCGAGCGAGGTGAACGACGTCGAGAGAACGGCCAGGGCGAGGATGCCGGGCGTGATGATGTCGATCGGCCGGCCGGCCCCGAGGTCGACCACGTCGTTGGACCGGGTGCCGAGCACGAGGAGCATCAGCGGGATGACGAGCGTCAGCAGCAGCTGCTCGCCGTTGCGCGACAGCAGCCGCAGCTCCATCGCGACCTGCGAGCGCAGCATGGCCGGGGTGGCGGCGGCGCCCGGCATGGGGGAGAGGTCGAGGTTCGTCATCGCAGCGCCTTGCCGGTCAGCTCGAGGAACCGGTCCTCGAGGGTCTGCCGCTCGACGAGCACCGACTCGGTCAGCACGCCCTCGCCGGCGCACCAGGCCGACAGCGTGGCGAGCAGCGCCGGGTCGACGTCGCCGGAGATGACGTACGCGCCGGGGCTCACCTCGTCGACCTTGGTGTCGTGGGGGAGCGCGTGCATGAGGTTCACGACGTCGAGGCCGGCACGAGCGGTGAAACGTACGGTGTTCTTGGCGCCCGACGCGGCAAGCGCCTGGGGCGTGCCGGACGCGATGACCTGGCCCTCGTCGACGATGTGGACCTGGTCGGACAGCGTCTCGGCCTCGTCCATGAAGTGCGTCGTCAGCACGGTCGTCACGCCGCTGTCGCGCAGCTCCGACACCAGGTCCCACGTGGCGTGGCGGGCCTGCGGGTCGAGGCCTGCCGTCGGCTCGTCCAGGAACAGCAGCTCGGGCCTCCCGACGATCGCCATGGCCAGGTTGAGGCGCTGCTGCTGCCCGCCGGAGAGCCGGCGGTAGGGCGTGGACCCGTAGCCGTGCATGCCGAGACGCTCGATCAGCTGGTCGACGTCGAGGGGGTGCGCGTGCAGCGATGCGATGTGCCGCAGCATCTCGTACGCCCGTGCGCCCGACCAGGCGCCACCGGACTGGAGCATGACGCCCACGCGAGGCTTGAGCTTGCGGCCGTCGGTGATCGGGTCGAGGCCCAGCACGCGGACCGTGCCGCTCTGGGGGCTGCGGAAACCCTCGCAGGTCTCGATCGTCGTGGTCTTGCCCGCCCCGTTGGGTCCCAGGATGGCGGTGACGGTGCCCTGCTCGACGGTCAGGCTGAGGCCGTCGACTGCGGTCACCGAGCCGTATCGCATGACGAGATCGACGACCTCGACGGCGGGCTGATTCACCTGATCAGTGTAGGTGTCGGCTGTCGGGGCCCAGCCTTAGGCTGTCGCTCATGGATCTCCCCGTCATGCCCCCGCTCCAACCAATGCTGGCCAAGTCGGTCAAGGGTGTTCCCGCTGCCGACTCGGTCGAGGGTGGCCTGTCCTACGAGCCCAAGTGGGACGGCTTCCGGTGCATCGTGTTCCGAGACGGCGACGAGGTCGAGCTCGCGAGCCGTTCGACCAAACCTCTGACGCGCTACTTCCCGGACGTGGTCGAGGCGATCAAGGCCCAGACCCCCGACAGATGCGTGCTGGACGGCGAGATCTTCATCGCGATCGACGGCCGCCTCGACTTCGACGCCCTGTCGCAGCGCATCCACCCGGCAGCGTCCCGGGTCGTGACCCTGGCCGAGCGCACGCCGGCATCGTTCGTCGCGTTCGACCTGTTGGCGCTCGACGACGAGTCCTTCCTGACGGCGCCGTTCTCCGTACGTCGGTCCCGTCTCGAGGAGGCGCTGGCCGCGGCAGCCGACCCGATCCACGTGACGCGCACGACGACCGATGCGGCAGAGGCCGAGGAGTGGTTCGGCACCTTCGAGGGAGCCGGGCTCGACGGTGTCGTCGCCAAGGCGCTCGCCAAGCCATACGCGCCCAACGGCCGCACGATGCTCAAGGTCAAGCACGCCCGCACGGCCGACGTCGTTGTCGCGGGCTATCGGCTGCACAAGACCTCGACCCCCGAGCGTCCGCTGCTGGGCTCGATGCTGCTCGGGCTCTACGCCGACGACGGGCAGCTGCAGCACGTCGGCGTCGCCGCCTCGTTCACCGAGGCCCGCCGGGCGGAGCTGATCGCCGAGCTCGAGCCGCTGATCGTCGACACCTCCGAGCACCCGTGGGGCAAGTGGCAGGACGCCGACGCCCAGGCCGGTTCACGCCTGCCGGGCGGCCAGAGCCGTTGGTCCGGCACCAAGGACCTGTCATTCGTGACCCTTGCGCCGACTCGCGTGGCGGAGGTCGGCTACGAGCACATGGAGGGCATCGGCGACGGTGCGCGGTTCCGCCACACGGCGCAGTTCAAGCGCTGGCGCCCCGACCGCGAGCCGCAGTCCTGCACGTACGAACAGCTCGAAGAGGTCGCGAAATACGACCTGAGCAAGATCCTCACCTGACGCGGCGCCGAGGTTTGGCGGCGGATCAACCGTTTGCGCCATGCTTGAGGCCTCGAACGGTTGGTACTCCGCCAAATCTCGGTGGGTCAGCTGCTGAGGCGACGCAACCGCTGGATGAGCTGATCGTCGGGCACCGCGTTGGTGTTCTTGGTCAGCTCGTCCTTGAGGGCTGCGGGCAGCTCGCCCGCGGTCTTGACCTCGGTGTGCAGCCGCTCCATCGTCGCGTCGAGCTCGCCGGCGGTCTCGGCGGCTTCCTTGAGCCCGTCGAGGAGTGACTGGGGCACGTCCTCGCGGTACTTGTAGTGGATCTTGTGCTCGAGGCTCGCCCAGAAGTCCATCGCGATCGTGCGCATCTGCACCTCGACCAAGACAGGCACCTCACCGTCGCTGAGGAACACCGGCACCTCGATCAACGCGTGCAGGCTGCGATAGCCGTTCGGCTTCGGCGTCTTGATGTAGTCGCGCACCTCGACGACTCGTACGTCCGACTGGCCGGTCAGCAGGTCGAAGATCGTGTAGACGTCCGACACGAAGCTGCACGTCACGCGCACGCCGGCGATGTCGGTGATCCGCTCGGCGATCGACTCGAAGGTCGGTTCGCACTGCTTGCGGCCCATCTTCTCGACGATCGACTCGGGGTTCTTGAGCCGGGACGAGACGTGCTCGATCGGGTTGGTGTCGTGCAGGTGGGCGAACTCGTCGCGCAGGATCGACAGCTTGGTGACGATCTCCTCCATGCCGAACTTGTAGCGCATCATGAAGCGGGTGAAGTCCTGGCGGAGCTGCTGTGCGTCCTGGGAGGCAAAGTCGCCATCGGCTCGCTCGATGAGGCGACCGAGATCCATCCGCGCTGGCGTCGGGTCCACTTGCCCACTGTAGGCAGATGACCCCGGAACCGCCTGTGCAGCCCCCGTGGATCGGCACAGGATGTCCGCGTCAGTCGTCGACGACCTGCTTCTTGTTGCGGGTGTCCTTGCTCGGCTGTACGCGCTTGGGCTCGCCCGGCATCTTCGGGTACTCCGGCGGGTACGGCATCTCGACCGGATCGGCGTCCCAGAGGTCGAGGAGCGGGCGCAGTGAGTGGTGGACGTCGTCGATCTCCGCCCACGCGTCGCCCTGCGAGGCCAGCCGGTCAGGCACGGTGTGCAGCGTGAACACCCGCGGGTCGTCGAGGGTCGCCAGCTCGTCCCACGTGACCGGCGTCGAGACGGTCGCACCGGGCGCGGGCCGCAGGCTGTAGGCCGAGGCGATCGTGCGATCGCGGCAGTTCTGGTTGAAGTCGACGAAGACGTTGTTCTCGCGCTCCTCCTTCCACCACGCAGTGGTGACCCCGTGCGTATGTTTCTCGAGCTCGCGGGCCAGCGCGATCGCGGCATGCCGGACGTCGGTGAACGTCCACAAGGGCTCGATGCGTACGTAGACGTGGATGCCGCGCTTGCCACTGGTCTTGGGGAACGCCCGGATGCCGAGCTCGTCGAACAGCTCCCGTGCGACACCCGCGATGCGTACGGCGTCGGCGAACGTGGCTGACCCGAATGGATCGAGGTCGATGCGCAGCTCGTCCGGCCGGTCGTTGTCGTCGCGACGCGTCGGCCACGGGTGGAACGTGATGGCACCCATGTGGGCCGCCCAGGCCGCCGTGGCGATCTCGGTCATGCAGATCTCGTCGGCGATGCGACCCGACGGGAACAGGATGCGGGTGCTCTCGACGTACGGGGGAGCGCCGCGCATCATGCGCTTCTGGTAGAACGCGTCGCCGTGGCTGTCGGCCCGTGTCGACATCACCATGCCCTCGCGCACGCCCTTGGGCCAGCGCTCCAGGGCAACCGGGCGGTCGCGGAGCGCACGCATGAGACCGTCCTCGACCGCGACGTAGTACTCGGCGACCATCAGCTTGCTCACCTCGGCGGAGAAGTCGGTCGCCTCGTAGATCACCCGGGTGGGACTCGAGACCCGGACGCTGCGCCCGCCGGCCTCGATCTCGACCGCATCACTCGCCATGGCATCACTCTATGGCGGGGTGGGGCCTGGTCCTGTGAGGCTGGTCCTGTGCGGAAGGGCGATCTCCACAGCTACCGTCGCTACGCTCCGATCTCCACTGGCGTCGATCTGGTCTGGCCAGACGTCCGCCCATGCCGCAAGGATGGAGGAATGGGGAAGAACAGCCGCAAGCGCCGTGAGGCCCGTCGACGAACGCACGGGAGCACGCCTCGGCCCGCGTCGCATGCAGTCGGCACAGGCACCTGGCGACCGGGTGTCACGCAGGCCGAGCTGATCGATCTGATCTCGATGGCCGCTCGCTACGCGGTCGCGGCGCCGAGAGCCGCCGGGTCTCGCATCAGGCAGCTCAACCAACTGGCGGCTGATGCCGACAGTCCACAGGTCAACCCGGCCGCGTTGGTGGTCGACGAGGTGTTGTCACGGCTGGCCCAGGCGTGGGAGTACGGCTGGCAGCCCCAGGATCTGGTGCACGCCGCCCGAAGGCGTACGTCCTTCTCAGCAGCGGGCTGGCTTGCCCGCGCAGTACTCGTCGACGCCCAGCGGTCCCGCGCCATGCAGCGGGCTCCAGACGTCTGGCGGGTCCAGCTCAGCCTGCTCGCCGCCCGCCAGGGCGGCGCCGGCGATTCGGCGAGCCTGCTGAGCCCAGGCGGCGACGCGTCAGAAGCCGACTGGGTGATTGCCCTGATCGCGCTCGACTTCATGCACGACCTGCCGCGCTCTCAGCTGCTCACGCCCCCGCCGTCCCAGTGGGGGCGCGCTCGACGAACGGCATCGGCGCCCGCGAGTGAGGAGCACGCCAAGACGGTCGCACGCGTCCGAGCGCTGCTGGCCAAGGCTGAATCGACCGAGTTCGCTCCTGAAGCAGAAGCCTTCACGGCCAAGGCCCAGGACATCATGACCCGGCACGCGATCGACGAGGCGCTGTTGGCCGAAGAGGCAGGGCAGATCGTCGACGTCCAAGGCATCAGAGTCCTGATCGACCATCCGTACGCACTGGAGAAGGCTCGCCTGCTCGACGTGATCGCCCGGGCCAACCAGGTGCGCGCAGTGTGGAACGACTTCGCTTCGTGCATGACGCTCCTGGGTGTGCCGACCGATCTCGAGCAGGTCGAGATGTTGTTCACCTCGACCCTGGTGCAGGCCACGAGGGCCATGACGCAAGCCGGGCAGCGCGCCAGGCCGAGTGCAGGGGAGAGGTCGTCGTCGTTCCGCAAGGCGTTCCTCAGCGCCTATGCGACGCGAATCGGCGAGCGGCTCGCCACGTCCTTCGCCGAGGCTGCGGCGACCTACGGAGCCGACCTGGTCCCGGTGTTCGAGCGTCGTGCCGATGCGATCGACGGTGAGTTCGAACGGCTTTTCCCGCATGTCACGACCGGATCGCGCCGCGCGATGTTCGACGCCGACGGATGGGATGCCGGCACTCGAGCCGCCGATGCTGCCACGCTGCCCGCAGGATCCATCGAGGGCTGACGGCCCGTCAGTTGACGGCGATCTCCCGCGCACCGGTCATCACGCGCAGCTCGTCGTACGTCGTGGAGAAGACGGCAGCGGGATGGCCAGCGGCCGCCCAGATCTCGTCGTACGCCCGCAGTGCAGGGTCCAGGAACGTCCGGATCGGCCCCGGGTGGGCGATGGGCGACACGCCGCCGATGACCTGCCCGGTGTGCTCGCGCACGAACTCCGGCTTGGCCCGCTTGAGGGCGAGCACGTCGATCGCGGCCGCCACCTTGTCGGTGTCGACCCGATGCGCGCCGGACGTGAGCACGAGGACCGGCACCGTCTCACCCGCCCGGGTCGACGCGGCGAACAGCAGGCTGTTGGCGATCGCGCCGACCTCGCAACCGAGCGCCTCAGCCGCGAGCGCCGCCGTGTGCACCGAGTCGGGCAGGACGACGATCCGACCGGTCCCGCCGCGGCTGGAGAGCTCGGCGCGAAAGCGGGCTATCGAGGGATGCTCGTTCATGTTGGGAAACGTATCCGACCCCGCGTGGGCGGCTGACCCTTGCAACGATAGTTTTTGAGACATGTTCTCCGCTCTCGGTCGTTTCGTAACTCGTCGTCCCTGGATCGTCCTCGGCATCTGGATCGCCCTCGCGGTGGTCGTGATCTCGGCTGCGCCTGGTCTGAAGGCCACCACCGACGAGTCCGAGTTCCTGCCCAAGCACTACGAGTCGATCGAGGCGGCGAACCTCCAGGACAAGGCCTTTCCGGGCCAGGACCAGCCCGGCGCGATCCTGGTGTTCGACCGCAAGGACGGCGGCAAGCTCACTGCCGAGGACAGCGCCAAGGTCGAGTCGGTCGTCGATGACCTGAACGGCACGCTCGCCAAGGCGTTCAGCCCGGGTGCCGTCCAGCCGCCGTCGGACAACAAGCTCGTCCAGATTGCTGTGATCGGGCTGGCCGACGACGCGACGGGTTATGACACCCAGTCGATGGACGCGGCCAAGGAGCTGCGCAAGGACGCGAAACCGCTGGTCAAGGACACCGACCTCCAGCTTCGCATGACCGGAGCCGCGCCCCAGACCCTCGACTCAGAGGACTCCTCCGCCAAGACGATGCAGATCGTCGGGCTGGCCACCATCGTCCTGATCATCGTGTTGCTGGCGTTGATCTTCCACAGCGTCATCATCTGCCTGCTGCCGATCGTCGTCGTGACCCTGGTGTCGTTCATCGCGACCGGGCTGATCGCCTGGGCCAACGACATCTTCGACCTCAAGGCCGACAGCTCGATCCAGGTCATTCTGATCGTCGTGCTCTACGGCATCGGCACGGACTACATCCTGTTCCTGCTGTTCCGCTACCGCGAACGCCTACGCACGGGCGAGGACACCAAGATCGCCATCGGTGCCGCGCTCGAGCGCGCCGGCGAGGCCATTGCGTCTGCCGGTGGCGCGGTCATCGTGTCGTTCATGGCGCTGGTGCTGTCCAGCCTCAGCATCTTCCGATCGATCGGCCCGGCGCTGGCAATTGCCGTCGCCGTGACCCTGCTGGCGGCGCTCACGCTCGTGCCGGCGCTGCTGACGCTGCTCGGCCGAGCTCTGTTCTGGCCGTCGAAGAAGTGGCGTGATGAGCCCGCCGGCACCCGCTTCGCCTCGATCGGCAACGCCCTCGGCAAGCACCCCGGGCAGTTCGCCGGAGCCGCCGGACTGCTGCTCGCCGTGCTGGCATCGTTCACGATCGGCTTCAACCCGTCGTTCGACTTCAACTCGAGCCTGCCCAAGGACGTCGAGTCCACCAAGGCGATCAAGACCCTGGAGAAGGGCCTGCCCGCCGGAGTGACCGACCCGACGACGGTCCTGCTGCACTCGAGCAGCAAGCTCGACCAAGCCGCGGTCGATGCGTTCGCGACCGACCTCGGCAAGGCCGAGGGCATCGCCCAGGTTGCGCCGGGAGTCCTGTCCAAGGACGGGCAGACTGCGGTCTACAACGCGCTGCTCGACCATGACCCGACCTCTGACGCGGCGATCGCCGACGTGAAGGGCCCGATCCGGGACGCCGCGCATGCGGCTGCGCCGGACGGCAGCGAAGCGTTCGTCGGCGGCACCACGTCGGTGTTCGTCGACATGCACAAGGCGATGAACCGCGACTACTCGGTCGTCTTCCCGGTCGCCGCGGTCGTGATCATGATCATCCTGGCCCTGCTGCTGCGAAGCCTCGTCGCGCCGTGGTACCTCATGGCGTCGGTCGGTCTGGGCTTCGGGGCGACCCTCGGCGCCACCGTCATCGTGTTCCAGCACATCCAAGGTCTCGACGGCCTGATCTTCATGCTGCCGATTTACATCTACCTGTTCGTCGTGGCGCTCGGCACCGACTACAACATCCTGATGATCGCGCGGCTGCGCGAGGAGGCGCGTGAGGGACGAGATCCACGCGACGCGGCAGCGCAGGCCGTACGCCATGCGGGTCCCACGATCGCGGCAGCCGGCGTCATCCTCGCGGGCACGTTCGCGGCCCTGATGCTGGGCGGTAACTCGCTCATCACGTCGATGGGCTTCGCGCTGTCGTTCGGCATCTTCGTGTCGGCATTCGTCATGGCGATGTTCCTGACCCCTGCCCTCACAGCCCTGATCGGCCACCACGCCTGGTGGCCCGGTCACGGCGACGAGACGGCGGCGGACAAGGCTGTTCGCGTCGACGTACGGGGTTAGGTTCACCTTCGTTGAATCGGCTTGGTGAATAAAGGCACACTTGTCTTGTGAAATACACCGGTTCGGACGACGCGTCGGTGGTTGACGACGCTCCGACCCGGGAGCGGGTCGCCACGACGATCCTCCAGAACGGCCCGTCGACGGCTGCTGACCTCGCGGTCCAGCTGCACCTGACGCCCGCCGCCGTACGCCGGCACCTCGACCAGCTCCTGGCCGACGGTGTCCTCGCGACGCGCGACCAGCGAGTCACCGGGCAGCGCGGACGCGGCCGCCCGGCCAAGGTCTTCGTCATCACCGACGCCGGTCGCGACCACTTCGGCCACGCGTACGACGTGCTGGCTGCCGGCGCCTTGCGCTACCTTGCCGAGACCGGGGGAGACGACGCCGTCATGGAGTTCGCCCGCCACCGGCTCGCCGACACCGAGGCGCGCTACCGCCCGCTCCTGGCCATGGCCGACCCCGACCAGCGTCCCCAGGTGCTCGCCGAGGCGCTCAGCGCCGACGGCTACGCCGCATCGGTCGGCTCCACCCCCGCAGGCACCCAGATGTGCCAGCACCACTGCCCGGTCGCCCACGTGGCCGAGGAGTTCCCCCAGATGTGCGAGGCCGAGACCGAGATGTTCGCGCGTCTCCTCGGCACCCACGTGCAGCGACTCGCCACGATCGCCCATGGCGATGGTGTCTGCACGACCCACCTGCCAAAGACCACCCCAGCAGAGAGGTTGCCCTCATGACGACAACGTCAGAGACCAACGCACCCAATGCCATCGAAGAGGCCAACCCCGGCCTCAAGGATGTCGGCCGCTACGAGTTCGGCTGGTCCGACAAGACCGATGCCGGCGCCACGTCGCAGCGCGGCCTGAGCGAGGACGTCGTCCGCAACATCTCGACGCTCAAGGGCGAGCCCGAGTGGATGCTCGACCTGCGCCTCAAGGGCCTCAAGCTGTTCGGTCGCAAGCCCATGCCGACGTGGGGCTCAGACCTCAGCGGCATCGACTTCGACAACATCAAGTACTTCGTGCGCTCCACCGAGAAGGTGGCCGCGACGTGGGACGACCTTCCTGATGACATCAAGAACACGTACGACCGACTGGGCATCCCCGAGGCCGAGAAGCAGCGCCTCGTGTCGGGTGTTGCCGCTCAGTACGAGTCCGAGGTCGTCTACCACTCGATCCGTGAGGACCTCGAGGAGCAGGGCGTCCTGTTCCTCGACACCGACACGGCGCTCAAGGAGCACCCCGAGCTGTTCAAGGAGTACTTCGCGACGATCATCCCGGTCGGCGACAACAAGTTCTCTGCGCTCAACTCGGCCGTGTGGTCCGGTGGCTCGTTCATCTACGTGCCCAAGGGCGTCCACGTCGACATCCCGCTGCAGGCCTACTTCCGCATCAACACCGAGAACATGGGCCAGTTCGAGCGCACGCTGATCATCGCCGACGAGGACTCGTACGTGCACTACGTCGAGGGTTGCACCGCGCCGATCTACTCCAGCGACTCGCTGCACTCCGCGGTCGTCGAGATCGTCGTCAAGAAGGGCGCCCGCGTCCGCTACACGACGATCCAGAACTGGTCCAACAACGTCTACAACCTCGTGACCAAGCGCGCCGTCTGCGAAGAGGGCGCCACGATGGAGTGGGTCGATGGCAACATCGGCTCCAAGGTCACGATGAAGTACCCCGCCGTCTACCTCATGGGTGAGCACGCGCGCGGCGAGACGCTGTCGATCGCGTTCGCCGGCGAGGGCCAGCACCAGGACGCCGGCGCCAAGATGGTCCACGCCGCGCCCAACACGTCGAGCTCGATCCTGAGCAAGTCGGTCGCCCGTGGCGGCGGACGTACGTCCTACCGTGGCCTGCTGCAGGTGCTCGAGGGCGCCGAGGGCTCGGCCAGCACGGTCAAGTGCGACGCGCTCCTGGTCGACCAGATCAGCCGCTCGGACACCTACCCCTACGTCGATGTCCGCGAGGACGACGTGACGCTCGGCCACGAGGCCACGGTCTCCAAGCTCAGCGACGACCAGCTCTTCTACTTCATGTCGCGAGGCATGGAGGAGGACGAGGCCATGGCGATGATCGTCCGCGGCTTCGTCGAGCCCATCGCGCGTGAGCTGCCGATGGAGTACGCGCTCGAGCTCAACCGCCTGATCGAACTGCAAATGGAAGGGGCTGTCGGTTGACCGCCACGCAAACCGTCGCTGAGGCACTCGAGCTCAGCCCGGTCGAGTCTCACCTGCACCCTGAGGGGTCCTTCAACGTCGAGGACCACGCGGTCCCGTCGGGCCTCGAGGAGATCTGGCGATTCACCCCGCTCAAGCGTCTCCGCGGCCTCCACCAGGACACCCCGCTCGACGGCGACGACTTCAAGGTCGAGGTCGACGCCGCTGACGGCGTCACCGCGGTCTCCGTGCCCGCGGCCGACTCCGCGCGCGGCGCTTCGGGCTATGTGCCCGTCGACCGCGTGTCGGCCCGCGCCTGGGAAGCCGCCCAGTCGGTCTTCGAGGTGACGATCCCGGCCAACGCCGTTATCGATGAGCCCACCACGATCCGCCTGCACGGCGAGGGCCTCGAGAAGGCCGCTGCGGGGCACCTGCTCGTACGCGCCGGCCAGTTCTCCAAGGCCGTCGTCGTCGTCGACTACGACGGCTCGGCCACGTGGGCCGAGAACATCGAGGTCGTCCTCGAGGACGGCGCCCAGCTGACGTTCGTGACGATCCAGGACTGGAACGACGACAGCGTCCACGTCGTCACCCAGCACGCCCGGGTCGGCCGCGACGCCGAGCTCCGCCACATCGCGGTCTCGCTCGGCGGCGATGTCGTACGCGCGAGCACCTCGGCGGACTACCTCGGCACCGGCGGCAGCGTCGAGATGCTCGGCGTCTACTTCGCCGATGCCGGCCAGCACATCGAGCACCGTCTGTTCGTCGACCACACGGCGCCGCGCACCAAGAGCAACGTCGAGTACAAGGGCGCGCTCCAGGGCAAGGACGCCCACACGGTCTGGATCGGCAACGTCCTGATCCGCAAGGAGGCCGAGGGCATCCTGACGTACGAGAGCAACGACAACCTCGTGCTGACCGACGGCGCCAAGGCCGACTCGGTGCCCAACCTCGAGATCGAGACCGGTGACATCGAGGGCGCGGGTCACGCGTCCACGACCGGCCGCTTCGACGACGAGCACCTGTTCTACCTGCAGAGCCGCGGCATCGAGGAGGAGGAAGCCCGCCGACTCGTCGTGCACGGCTTCTTCAACGACATCATCCGCCGCATCGGCGTGCCGTCCCTGCAGGAGCGCCTGGTCGCCTCCATCGAGGAGGAGCTGGCCGAGCACGTAGGACGCCTCGCATGAGCTTCGTCGCGGCCGCCGCGCTGGCGGACGTACCCCAGGGGGGCGTGCTTGCCGTCGAGGTCGACGGCGAGGAGATCGCCCTGCTACGCGACGGCGAAGACATCTACGCGCTGCGTGACGAGTGCTCGCACGCGTCGATCCCGCTGTCGGAGGGTGAGGTCGAGGGCTGCGAGATCGAGTGCTGGCTGCACGGATCCCGCTTCGACGCCCGCACCGGCAAGCCGGTCAACCTCCCCGCCACCGAACCCGTACCCACCTACCCCACACAGATCGAGGGCGACACCGTCATGGTCGACCTCTCACCCAGGAGCTGAAGCACATGTCCACCCTTGAGATCAAGGACCTTCACGTCTCGGTCAAGACCGAGGAAGGCGACAAGGAGATCCTCAAAGGCGTCGACCTCACGGTCAAGTCCGGCGAGGTCCACGCCATCATGGGCCCCAACGGCTCCGGCAAGTCGACGCTGGCCTACTCGATCGCCGGCCACCCCAAGTACGACGTCACGAGCGGGTCGGTGACGCTCGACGGCGTCGACATCCTCTCGATGACGGTCGACCAGCGCGCCCGCGCCGGCCTGTTCCTCGCGATGCAGTACCCCGTCGAGGTTCCCGGCGTCTCGGTCGCCAACTTCCTGCGTACGGCCAAGACCGCGATCGACGGCGAAGCGCCCAAGCTCCGCACCTGGGTCAAGGACGTCAACGAGGCGCTCGAGCGCGTCACGCTCGACAAGGAGTTCGCCCAGCGCAGCGTCAACGAGGGATTCTCCGGTGGCGAGAAGAAGCGCCACGAGATCGCCCAGCTCGAGCTGCTCAACCCCAAGTTCGCCGTGCTCGACGAGACCGACTCGGGCCTCGACATCGACGCGCTGCGGGTCGTCTCCGACGGCGTCAACCGCTATAGCACCCAGGGTGATCGCGGCGTCCTGCTGATCACGCACTACACGCGCATCCTGCAGTACATCAAGCCCGACTACGTCCACGTGTTCGTCGCGGGACGTCTCGCCGAGAGCGGTGGCCGCGAGCTCGCCGACCAGCTCGAGGCCGAGGGCTACGACAAGTACGTGAAGGCCGCGGCACAGGCATGACGATCGTCGAGGGAACCCAGACGTACGACGTCGCCAGGATCAGGGAGGACTTCCCGATCCTGGGCCGTCGCCTGGCCGGTGACTTCCCGCTGGTCTACCTCGACAGCGCCAACACGTCGCAGAAGCCGGTGCAGGTCATCGACGCGATCGACGACCACTACCGGCAGCACAACGCCAACGTCGCCCGCGCGATGCACCAGCTCGGTGCGGAGGCCAGCGCAGCGTTCGAGCTGGGCCGCGACAAGGTCGCCGCGTTCATCGGCGCGCCGAGCCGCGACGAGGTCGTGTTCGCCAAGAACGCCTCCGAGGCGCTCAACCTGGTGGCCCGCACCCTCGGTGACTCCGGTCGCATCGGCCAGGACCACGAGATCGTCATCACCGAGATGGAGCACCACTCCAACATCGTGCCGTGGCAGCAGCTCAGCCAGCGCACGGGCGCGACACTGCGGTGGTTCGGCGTCACCGACGAGGGCCGCCTCGACCTCGACGACATCGACACGCTCATCACCGAGCAGACCGCAGTCGTCTCCGTCGCCTGGGTGTCCAACATGCTCGGCACGATCAACCCGCTCGACGCGATCATCGCCAAGGCGCACTCGGTCGGCGCGCTGGTCGTCGTCGACGCGTCACAGGCCGTGCCGCAGCTTCCGGTCGACGTCGCGGCGCTCGGTGCCGACTTCGTCGCGTTCACGGGGCACAAGATGGTCGGCCCGACCGGCATCGGCGTGCTCTGGGGCCGCTACGACCTGCTCGCCGAGCTGCCGCCGTTCCTCGGTGGTGGCGAGATGATCGAGACCGTCACGATGGCGCAGTCGACGTACGCCCCGCCGCCGGCACGCTTCGAGGCCGGGACGCCGCCGATCGCGCAGTCGGTCGGCCTCGGCGCAGCGGTCGACTACCTCTCGGCCATCGGCATGGACAACGTCGCGGCGCACGAGCAGGCCATCACGGCGTACGCCCTGGGCGCCCTGCAGGAGATCGACGGTCTCACGATCGTCGGACCCAAGGAAGCCGTCGACCGCGGGGGAGCGATCAGCTTCACGCTCGGCGACATCCACCCGCACGACGTCTCACAGCTGCTCGACTCGCGCGGTGTGGCCGTACGCGCCGGCCATCACTGCGCCAAGCCGGCGCACCAGCGCTTCGGGGTGCAGTCGACGACCCGCGCGTCGTTCTACCTCTACACGACGACTGAGGAAATTGATGGCCTGGTCGAGGCGTTGCACCATACGAAGAAGTACTTCGGAGGCTAGCGATGACTGATGCGATGAACGTGGACTCGCTCTACCAGGAGATCATCCTGGACCACTACAAGCGACCCCACGGCGCGGGACTGCGCGAGCCCTTCGAGGCCGAGGTGCACCACGTCAACCCGTCCTGCGGAGACGAGATCACGCTGCGCGTGCACCTCGACGGCAACACCGTCTCGGACGTCTCGTATGCCGCTCAGGGCTGCTCGATCAGCCAGGCGTCGACCTCGGTGCTCAACGACCTGATCGTCGGCAAGAACGTCGAGGAGGGCATGGCGATCCTCGACGAGTTCAACACCCTCATGCACGGCAAGGGCAAGATCGAGCCCGACGAGGAGATCCTCGAGGACGGCATCGCGTTCGCCGGCGTCGCCCAGTTCCCCGGCCGCATCAAGTGCGCGCTTCTGGGCTGGATGGCCTGGAAGGACGCCGTCTCGCAGGCCCTCGTCACCACATCGTCAACCACGGGAGACCCGAAATGACCACCGACCACAGCGACCTGCCCGACGTCGACCTCGCGCCTGCCGGTGCGACGACCAAGGAAGACGTGCTCGAGGCCATGAAGGACGTCGTCGACCCCGAGCTCGGCATCAACGTCGTCGACCTCGGCCTCGTCTATGGCGCGGACGTCGACGAGCACAGCAACACGGTGCTCTCGATGACGCTCACCTCGGCGGCCTGCCCGCTGACCGACGTCATCGAGGACCAGACCCGCGCTGCCCTCGACGGCATCGTCAACGACTTCCGGATCGAATGGGTCTGGATGCCGCCGTGGGGCCCGGACAAGATCACCGACGACGGCCGCGAGATGCTGCGAGCCCTCGGCTTCAACATTGGTTGAGGTCAATTCGCGCTCAGCGCGAATTGCGCCTCAACCAGGTTGAGCGATCGCGGCGAAGCCGCCAGGTGACGAAACCTCGCGAGCGTACTCCCCAGCGCTGGTAGGTCGTGTCGAGGCGTCGGCCGCGGGCGGCCTCCCTGGCGAACGCTGGTCCACCAGTGGGACGTAGCGCACAGCCATACGGTCCGAATCGGCGTCGTGAAGCCCGTAGACTGGGTCGGTGACCTTTCATCAGCGGGAATGAGACCGGCGTACGTACGCCGGCCTGTTCGCACACCCTGATCTGAAAGTTCTCCCATGCTCACCGTCTCCAATGTGGAGCTGCGCTTCGGCGCGCGCGTCCTGATGTCCGACGTCTCGTTCCGTGTCGACAAGGGCGACAAGATCGGCCTCGTCGGTCGCAACGGCGCCGGCAAGACGACCCTGACGCGCATGCTGTCCGGCGACGGCCAGCCTGCCGAGGGCTCGATCACGTCGACCGGCAAGATCGGCTACCTCCCGCAGGACCCCAAGTCCGGCGACCTCGAGACCACCGCTCGCGACCGCATCCTCGGCGCGCGCGGACTCGACGAGGCGCTCACGGCGATGCGCAAGGCGGAGATCGACATGGGCTCGCCCGACCCGGCGACCGCGGAGAAGGCCATGAAGGCCTACACCCGGGCCGACACGATCTTCGGCGCCGGCGGCGGGTATGCCGCGGAGTCGGAGGCCGCGACGATTGCCAAGGCCCTCGGCCTGCCGGATCGCGTCCTCGAGCAGCCGCTGTCGACGCTCTCAGGCGGACAGCGGCGCCGCATCGAGCTGGCCCGCATCCTGTTCTCCGACGCCGACACGCTGCTCCTCGACGAGCCCACCAACCACCTCGACGCCGATTCCGTGGTCTGGCTGCGCGGCTTCCTCAAGAACTTCAGCGGCGGACTGGTCATCATCAGTCACGATGTCGAGCTGATCGAGGAGACTGTCAACAAGGTCCTCTACCTCGACGCCAACCGCGCCACGATCGACATCTACAACATGGGCTGGAAGTCGTACGTCAAGCAGCGCGAGGCCGATGAGCACCGCCGCAAGCGCGAGCGTGCGATCGCGGTCAAGAAGGCCGACCAGCTGACGAGCCAGGCCAACAAGTTCCGCGCCAAGGCGTCCAAGGCAGCCACCGCTCAGCAGATGCTGCGGCGTGCCGAACAGCTCGTCGCCGGCCTCGAGGGTGAGCGCGTCGTCGACAAGGTCGCCAACATCAAGTTCCCCAAGCCCGCTCCATGCGGCAAGACGCCGTTGATGGCCGAGGGTCTCTCCAAGTCGTACGGATCGCTGGAGATCTTCACCGACGTCGACCTGGCGATCGACAAGGGCAGCCGCGTGGTCGTGCTCGGCCTCAACGGCGCCGGCAAGACCACGCTGCTGCGCATGCTCGCCGGCACGCTCGAACCCGACACCGGGGAGATCCAGCCCGGACACGGGCTCAAGATCGGCTACTTCGCCCAGGAGCACGAGACGCTCGACACCTCGCGCACGGTGCTGGAGAACATGCAGGCGCAGGCGCCGCAGCTGACCGACGTCGAGGCGCGCAGCGTGCTCGGCTCGTTCCTGTTCAGCGGCGACGACACCTCCAAGCCCGCCGGCGTGCTGTCAGGTGGCGAGAAGACCCGCCTGGCGCTCGCGAGCCTGATCGTGTCGAGCGCGAACGTCCTGCTGCTCGACGAGCCGACCAACAACCTCGATCCGGCATCCCGTGAAGAGGTCCTGCGGGCCATTCGTACGTACGAGGGCGCCATCGTGCTCGTCTCGCACGACGAGGGCGCGGTCATGGCCCTCGAGCCCGACCGCGTGCTACTGCTGCCCGACGGGGACGAGGACCACTGGTCCGACGACTACGCCGACCTCGTCAGCCTGGCCTAGCCGCGCCGGAAGAGCTGGAGCGAGCCCACGGGAACGAAGCCCGCGGCGAGCAATGCGCGCAAGCTTGCAGCATTGCCCGGCGCGGCGGCCGCGATGACGAGTTCTCCTTCGGGGATGAGCCTCAGGCCGTCCTGCACCAACGCAGTGCCCGCGCCGCCCCGATGATCGGGGTCTAGCTCGAAGCTGATCTCCGTCAACCCCGCCACACCGCGGGCGAGCACCGCGACCGCCGACCGGCGCGGATCCTCGAACCCGAACACCCGCACATCGTCACGGTTGCTGGCCGCGAACTCCACACGGGAATGTGCCGCGAGGTCGGGTCGCGGCACCAGTGCCGACGTCGTGGTAGCCGAGCCGAGACCTCGGTGGACCAGGAGCACGTCGAGGCTGTCGATCCAGCCGTCGGGTCCGGCCAGCTCGGCGAGCAGCCGCGGGTCGTGTGCTCCGCCGAATCCGTCCGCCCCCAGATCGGCCAGCGACTCGTCGGTCGTGTCGGCGCGCACCGCGAAGACGGCGTGCCCCGTGAAGGCGACCACGGCCTCGACTCCCGGCTTCCACGGGTCCACCCGGTGCCAGCCACCGTCGACCGCGGGAAATCGGCCGCTGGCGGCGTTCTCGATCACGTCGGCCAGGGGATGGCTCATCCGCGCCGGATGGCTTGCGGGGTTTCGAGGCTCGCTCGCAGAGCTCGCTCGCACCTCAACCTGCTCGGGCGGTCGTTCGCTGCGCTCACTCGGTCCTCGCAAACCCGTCGATGCGGGTCGGGTTGCGGCGTTCCTTGGCCTCTGACCTCGCGAACCAGAAGTAGCCGACGACCGCGAGCAGGGCGAAGAACCACCACTGCAACGCGTAGAAGAAGTGGGGGCCTTGGCCACGCTCGGGCTCCGGCTCGGCCGCCAGCTTCTTGGCCGGAGCCGGGTCCTCCGATCGCAGGTTGAGGTAGCCGCCCAGCAGGTCGTACGGCACCGACTTGGCGAAGCCGACGCTGGAGATTGCGCGGATCTGCCCCTTGATCGGGAGGATCGCGTCGCCGGTGGCGCCGTTGTTCTGCCGCAGCCAACCGGTGATCGTGACCTCGCCGGACGGGGGAGCAGGTACGTTCGGCCGGGCCACGGTGTTCTCGGACTCCTGCCAGCCGCGATCGACCAGCACGGCCTCGCCTGACGACAGCACGAACGGCGTGACGACGTCGACGCCTGGGGCGCCGTCCCGCGTCGAGAACTTGACCGTGACCTGGTGCTCGACGTCGTACGTGCCGGTGGCGCGTACGCGGGTGAACTCGCTCTCGTCATCGACCGTGTCACCGGTGCTGAGCACCTTCGCCAGGTCGACCGGCTGGGCCTTGAGGTGCGTCGTGATGATCTTGTTCTGGTCGAGCCGGTGCTCGAGCCGATGGATCTGCCAGAACCCCAGACGGGTGCATACGGCGGCGAGGACGATGACGAAGACCGCGAATCCGATCCACCGCACGCTCAGCAGGAAGCGGTACACAAGACGACGGTAGTTGTGCAGGTCAAGAGTGGGTCGGCCGGGTTCGCCGCGCGCACCTAGGATGGTCTCCATGCAGCTCATCGACACACACGGCCGGGTCGCCACCGACCTGCGCGTGTCGTTGACCGATCGCTGCAACCTCCGGTGTCAGTACTGCATGCCGGCCGAGGGCCTCGACTGGATGCCGAGCGAGGACACGCTCACCGACGACGAGCTGATGCGCCTGATCGGCATCGGCGTCGAGATACTGGGCATCCGCGACGTGCGCTTCACCGGCGGCGAGCCGCTGCTGCGCCGCAGCCTGCCCGAGCTCGTCGCGGCCACCAAGGCGCTGCCGTCCAATCCACGCACCGCGATGACCTCCAACGGCCTCGGCCTCAAGCACACGGCCAAGGCGTTGGCCGCGGCCGGGCTCGACCGGGTCAACATCAGTCTCGACACGACCGACCCGGCGACGTTCGAGCAGATCACCCGCCGCAACCGGCTGCACGACGTCATCGACGGCCTCGCCGCTGCGCGTGAGGCAGGCCTGGCGCCCGTCAAGGTCAATGCCGTCCTGCTGCGCGGCATCAACGACGCCGAGGCGCCCGACCTGCTGCGGTGGTGCATGAAGCACGACTACGAGCTGCGGTTCATCGAGCAGATGCCGCTCGACGCCCAGCACGGCTGGAACCGCGAGGCAATGGTCACCGCTGACGAGACCCTCACGCTGCTCGGTGAGCACTTCCGGCTGACCGGCCTCGACGGGCGCGGATCGGCCCCGGCCGAGAAGTTCCTCGTCGACGACGGGCCGCACACGGTCGGCATCATCGGCTCGGTCACCCGGCCCTTCTGCGGCGACTGCAACCGCGTACGCCTGACCGCCGACGGGCAGATCCTCAACTGCCTCTTCGCCCGCGAGGAGTCAGATCTGCGTACGGCCTTGCGCTCCGGTTCTTCCGACGAGGAGATCGCGCGCCGCTGGACCGCCGCGATGATGACCAAGTTGCCCGGTCACGGCATTGACGACCCGAGCTTCCTGCAGTCGGCCCGCCCGATGTCCTCCATCGGCGGCTAGACCGGGACCGTTTCCTTCCAGAAGCCCCGGGCCGACAGGAAGGATCGCAGCGACTCCTCGTGGTCGTCGCACGCAAGCCACGTCTTGCGCCGGTCGGGCGTGTGGATCTTGGGGTTGTTCCAGAGCAGCTGATGCGTCGCTTCGGCCGTGCACCCCTTGGCCGAGCAGATCAGTGCGTCACTCACGGTCGAGCTTGGGTGCAGCGGGTGGTTCGAGCTGGCCCTTGGTCTCCGGCCCGAACGGCGAAGGCCCGGCGCCCTTCTTGCGTACGCCGGCATTGGCCAGCACGACCGACGTGTAGGGCAGGAAGACCGCTCCGACGAACAGGACCCAGCCGAACCGCGACCACGGCGACGGAACGGTCGTCAGGACGATGACGCCGCCGATGAAGCAGAGCGTGCGGATGCCCATGGAGATGGCGTAACGGCGCTCGCGCCGACCCCGGTCGGCGCTTTGCGACTCGGCAGCGCTCGTGATCGAGAAGACCTGCTGCTTTCGCGGTTCTGGGGGCACACCTCCACTCTACGTCGCACAGCTCCGGGCGTGGGATCGAGTCCGAGGCCCCTCGGACGTGCAGGGCTGGTGGTCGTACGCTCGGCACATGACTGATCGCACCTACCGTGTCACCGAGATCGTCGGCACCTCTCCCGACGGCGTCACCGAAGCCGTGGACAACGGCATCAAGCGGGCCGCACAGACCCTGCGCCACCTCGACTGGTTCGAGGTCACCGACATCCGCGGACAGATCACCGACGCGGCCGTGTCGCACTACCAGGTGACGATGAAGATCGGCTTCCGCCTCGAAGACGATGAGTGAGCCGAGCGAGCGTGAACTCAGGTTGAGCGATCACGCCGAAGGCGTCCGATGACGAAACCTCGTACGCCGACGACGCGACTCGACTAGTCCGTCGAGCCATACCGCCGCAGCGCCGCTGCGGCGCCCGACAGCACGACGACCAGGCCGCCGTACACGTACGTCGTGGTGGCCAGGCCGATGTGCGGTGCGGCGATTCCGGCTGCCACGGCAGGGATGCCGAACGCCAGGTAACTGACGACGAACACCGCGGCGAACAGCTCGCCGCGCTCGTGCGGACCGACCACAGGCGTGATCGATCGCATGATGCCGAGGAACGCGGTGCCGAAGCCTGCGCCGGCGACGACGGCTGCAGCGACGAACGCCCAGAACGATCCCATCGCCAGGGCGACGAGGGTCAACGCCGTGCCGACGGCGAGCGCCGTCGTGCCGAAGATCGTGATCCATCGGGAGGACTCGCGGCGCGCGACGTAGCTTGCGATCGCGCCGACGCCGGTGAGCACTGTGACGACCAGGGCCTGCTCGACGTGGTCCGTGCCGCCGAGCTCCCGCGCCACGATCGGCGCGCCGAGGGAGAGATAGATGCCTCCCGTCGCCCAGCCTGCGACCAGAGCGGGAGTGCTGCGCAGGAATGCCGGGCGAGCGGCCACCGGAATGCCCACTCGCGGGCGCAGGGAGTGCACGAGGCCCTCATGGCGCGGTGAGGTCTCCGGGAGCAGCCACACGGCCGCGGCGAGCGCCGCGTAGACCGCCGTCAGGGTGCCGAACACGACGACCAGTGGAGCCGAGGCGTGGTCAAGCACGATGCCGCCGAACAGGGCGCCGACGGCCAGGCCGGCAAGCGGGCTCACGCTGTTGAACGTCGCCGCGGCGCCGGGGCGGTCCTCCGGCTCGAGATCGACGACAGCGGCGCTCAGCGACGACATCAACAGTCCGCTGGCGGCACCTTGGACGACGCGGGCCAGGAAGAGCATCCCGACCGAGTCCGCATGCCAGAACACGACCATGCTGACCGCGAGCAACACGAAGCCGGCGGAGAGGACGGGGCGACGACCGGCGTGGTCGGAGAGCGACCCCGTGACGAGCAGCGTCGCGAGGAGCGCAATCGCGTACACCGCGAAGATGCCCGTCAGGGTCGCTGACGAGAAGCCGAGCTCCTGCTGGAGCACGGGGTAGAACGGCGACGGCGCGCTGGCGCCGATCATCATCGCCACGAAGGCGAACAGGCCGAGCGCGAACCCGGTGGTGTGCTTGCGAACGGCTCGGGGAGCATCCAGTGTGATGGTCATGTGTGCCTCGGTGCGGTTGGTTCGAAAAGATTGGAACCTTCACCGTACGCCCGATGTCACCACTGTTCAAGTATTATCGAACCATGGCAACGTATGAGCTGGAGCACCCCGAGATCGCGGACGTGACGCTGACGGACGTCCTGTTCGCCCTGAGCGACCCGGCCCGGCTCGAGATCGTCCGTGAGGTCGCGGCCGGACCGCTCGACATGGCGGCGTGCGGGGCGACCAACCCTGATCTGCCCAAGTCGACCAAGTCGCACCTCATGAAGGTGCTGCGCGAGGCCGGGATCGTCCGCAACGTGCCGAACGGACGTGGCCGGCTCGTGAGCCTGCGCAAGGACGAGCTCGACGCCCGGTTCCCCGGCCTGCTGGACTCGGTGCTCGGCGCCTAGCCTCGGTCTGCCTCATCCGCGGCCTCGACCTCTTCGCGGGTGATGCCCAGCAGGTAGATGATCGCGTCGAGATAGGGCACGTTGACCGACGTCCGTGCCTGGTCGCGTACGAGGGGCTTGGCGTTGAACGCGATGCCGAGGCCGGCCGCTGCGAGCATGTCGAGGTCGTTCGCGCCGTCGCCGATCGCCACGGTGTTCTTGACCGAGATGCGCGCCTGCTCGGCGAAGTGCCGCAGCGCCTCGGCCTTGCCGGCCCGGTCGACGATGTCGCCGACGATCTTGCCGGTCAGGCGACCGTCGACCACCTCGAGCTGGTTGGCCGCGAAGTAGTCGATGTCGAGCTCAGCGGCGATCCTCTCGATGATGTGGGTGAACCCGCCGCTGACCAGCGCGAACCGGTAGCCGAGACGCTTGAGCGTACGGATCATGGTGCGAGCGCCCGGGGCGTACGTCAGCGACTCGTAGACCTCGTCGAGTGCCGACTCCTCGACACCCTCGAGCAGTGCGACGCGCGAGATGAGCGACTCGGAGAAGTCCAGGTCCCCTTGCATCGCGGACTCGGTGACCGCGGCGACCTCGGCCTCGCAGCCGGCATGGGCAGCGATCATCTCGATGACCTCGCCCTGGATCAGCGTCGAGTCGACGTCCATCACGACGAGCCGTTGGGCGTGACGCAGGATGCCGTTCTCCTGCACCGCGACGTCGACACCCTGCTCGAACGCGACGGCGGCGAGATCGGCCTGCAGCTGGTCGGGATCGGCGCCGGAGACCTCCATGCGGATCGCGGTCACCGGATAGCGCGCCATGCGGACGATGCGGTCGATGTTTCCGCCGTCGTCCTTGATCCGCTGCGCCAGCGCCGCCATCGCAGCAGGCCGCAGGGGAGCGCCGAGGATCACGACCTGGGACCGGCCGACCCGGCGAGCCCGGTTGTCACCGGTGCCGTACTCGACCGCGACCTCGAGACCGAAGGTGGCGCCGACGTCGTGCACCGTGCTCTCGAGGTGAGACCGGTCATCGGGCACGGTCAGCAGGGCGCTCAGGATGAGGCGGCCTCGTACGACGAGCTGCTCGACGTCGATGACCTCGACGCCGAACGGTTCGAGGTCGGCGAACAGCCGCGTCGTCACGCCGCTCTGGTCGGGCCCCGTGAGGGTGACCAGGACGGTCGGATCGTTGAAGTGCAGAGTCGGCACGGGATCAGTCATCGCACCCGAGGCTATCGCTGACGCTCAGCGTGCCCGCGATAGGTTGACTGCACCGCCACCAACTACGACCAGGAGTGTGTATGCCTGCCGCTTTCGAGCTCTCGAAGGTGAGCGTCGTACGGCCCGGAAAGGTTCTGCTGGAGGACGTCAGCTGGACCGCCGAGGACGGCGAGCGCTGGGTCGTCCTCGGACCCAATGGCGCCGGCAAGACGACGTTGTTGCAGATCATCAGCGCGGCGATGCATCCCACCAAGGGCAAGGTCAAGATCCTCGGCAGCAAGCTCGGCAAGGTCGACGTGTTCGAGCTGCGTACGCGCATCGGTCACACCAGCACCGCGGTCGCCGACCTCATCCCGCCGACCGAGTCCGTGGGCAACACGATCGTGTCGGCGGCACACGCCGTGCTGGGTCGGTGGCAGGAGGAGTACGACGAGGAAGACTACCGCCGCGCCACGCAGATGATGGGCGAGATGGGCATCACGGCGCTGGCCAACCGGACATTCGGCACGCTCTCCGAGGGCGAGCGCAAGCGCGTGCTGATCGCGCGCGCACTGATGACCGATCCCGAGCTGCTGCTGCTCGACGAGCCCGCCGCCGGCCTCGACCTGGGCGCCCGCGAGGACCTCATGGCGAGCCTCGAGGTGCTCTCGCACGCCACCGACGCGCCAGTGCTGGTGATGGTGTCGCACCACGTCGAGGAAATTCCGGTCGGATTCACCCACGTCCTGATGCTTCGGGATGGCAAGGTGGTGGCCCAGGGTCCGATCGAGTCCACGCTGACGAGCGAGACCCTGAGCACGACGTTCGGGTCACGCATCCAGCTTCAGCACGAAGGTGGACGCTACAACGCCCGTCGGGCGGCATACGGACATCGTGCAGATCGCGGCGCTGACACACGGGAGAGCTCATGATCGACTGGATGCAGGACCATCCCTCGGCGACCTGGCTGGGGATCGCCGTCGTCTTGGCTGTCGTCGAGGTGTTCAGCCTCGACCTCGTGCTGCTGATGTTCGCGCTGGGTGCCGTCGCCGCGGCCGTCGCGACCGGGTTCGGGGCGCCGCTCTGGCTCGCGATCCTCGTGTTCACGATCGTCTCGGTCGCGTTCCTCTACTTCGTGCGACCGCCGATCGTCGAGCGCCTGCACGCCGGTCCGACGCTGACGACCGGCCACGAAGCGCTCGTCGGTCGCACCGGCGTCGTCCTCGAGCCGGTCGACATGCGCAACGGCCGCATCCAGCTCGCCGGTGAGGTCTGGTCCGCGCATGCTGCGACCGAGAACCAGACGTTCGAGACCGGCACCGAAGTCCTCGTCACCCGGATCGACGGCGCCACCGCCGTCGTCACCACCAAGGAGTCCTGAATGTCCCCAGCACTGATCGTGCTCATCTTCGTCGCCGTCCTGGCGATCGTGGTCGTCTCGATGACGGTCAAGATCATCCCCCAGGCGCGGTCCGGCATCGTCGAGCGCTTCGGCAAGTACCGCACGACCCTGTCGGCGGGCCTCAACATCGTGGTGCCGTTCATCGACAAGGTGCGGTACGTCATCGACCTTCGTGAGCAGGTCGTGTCGTTCCCGCCGCAGCCGGTCATCACCGAGGACAACCTCGTGGTCTCGATCGACACGGTGATCTACTTCCAGGTCACCGACCCGGTCGCCGCGACGTACGAGATCGCCAACTACATCCAGGCCATCGAGCAGCTCACCATGACGACGCTGCGCAACATCACGGGTGGCATGAGCCTCGAGCACGCGCTGACCAGCCGGGACCAGATCAACTCCGGGCTGCGCGGCGAGCTCGACAGCGCGACCGGCAAGTGGGGCATCCGCGTCAACCGCGTCGAGCTCAAGGGCATCGACCCGCCGCCGTCGATCATCGACGCGATGGAGCAGCAGATGCGTGCCGAGCGCAACAAGCGCGCCGCGATCCTGACCGCCGAGGGTGAGCGCCAGTCGGCGATCCTCACGGCTGAGGGTCAGAAGCAGTCTGCGATCCTGACCGCCGAGGGCGAGCGTCAGGCGCAGATCCTCACCGCGCAGGCCGACCGTCAGGCGCAGATCCTTCGCTCGCAGGGTGAGGCGCAGGCCATCCAGACGGTGTTCCAGGCCATCCACGACGGCAACCCCGACCAGAAGCTGCTGTCCTACCAGTACCTCCAGATGCTGCCGAAGATCGCCGAGGGCGACAACGCCACGACGTGGATCATCCCGGCGGAGCTGACCAAGGCGCTGGGCACGCTCGGTGGCACGCTCGGCAAGATCCCGGTCGACGGTGGCGGCAGCAAGACGCGCGTCGACTTCGACGCGCCGATCGAGGACGACGCACCCGAGGAGCAGGCCACGGCCGATGCCGTGCAGGAGGCGCTCGATGCGGCCAAGGCGGCCGAGTCGCCGATGTCGCCGAGCGCGGGCGAGCCCCCGGCCCAGCCCGAGGCCGGCACACCCCCGCCGCCGCCGGCACAGGAGCCGCCGGCAGCACCGCCGGAGCCTCCCAAGGCGTGATCCTCGCTCCTTGAGCTCGTCGAAAGGAACGCCCCTCGACCGAACCGGTCGAGGGGCGTTCTCGTTCCTTGAGCTTGTCGAAAGGACCTTTCGACAAAGCTCAAGGAACGAAGGAGTTCGGCTCAGTGCTGGTAGGTTCCGTGGATGATCGCGCGACCCAGCGTCTTGAACGCGAGGTTGAAGCCGACGACGGCCGGCGAGGCCGAGCTGTCGACGCCGAGGCTGTCCTCGCCGACCGCATGCACGACGTAGAAGTAGCGGTGCACCTGGTCACCCGGCGGGGGAGCCGCGCCCATGTAGGCCAGCCCGCCACCGTCATTGCGTACGTGGAACGCGCTGCCGGGCAGCGAGTCGTCCGAAGCGCCGGCGCCGGCCGCCAGCTCGGTGACGTCGGCCGGGATGTCGACGGCGACCCAGTGCCAGAAGCCGGACACGATCGGGGCGTCCGGGTCGAAGCACGTGACGACGTACGACTTGGTGCCCTCGGGCGCGCCGGACCAGGACAGCTGCGGCGAGGAGTCGCCGAACTCGTTGACCTGGTCGTCCTTGAGGGGCTGACCATCGGTCACGTCAGAGCTCGTCACCGAGAACGACGGCGCGGACGGCAGCAGCGGGTAGGGATCGGGTGTGACGGGGCGTTCAAGACTCATGCTCGTTAGGCTAGCCCGGTGGCCGAGATCGTACGACTGGACGACCTCGAGGATCCGCGACTCCGTGACTACGTCGACCTGCGGGACGTGCAGCTGAGGCTGCAGCTCGAGTCCGACCGCGGGCTGTTCCTCGCGGAGGGCGAGAAGGTGGTCCGCCGGGCGATCGAGTCGGGGCATCAACCGCGGTCGTTCCTCATGTCGCCGCGCTGGCTCGAGGGTCTCGCCGACCTGCTCGACGCCACCGACGTGCCGTGCTTCGTGCTGGACGACAAGTCGATCGAGAGGCTGACCGGCTTCCACGTCCACCGCGGCGCGCTCGCCGCCCTGGAGCGGCCGGAGCCGAGGCCTCCCCGCGACGTGCTGGCGGAAGCCCGGCGGGTGGTCGTGATGGAGGACCTGGCCGACCACACGAACGTCGGCGGGGCCTTTCGCGCCGCTGCAGCCCTGGGCTTCGATGCGGTGCTGCTCTCGCCCCGCTGCGCCGACCCGCTCTACCGCCGGGCGATCAAGGTCTCGATGGGATCCGTCTTCTGGCTGCCCTACGCACGCGTCGACGACTGGTACGCCGCGCCGGACCTCCTGCGCGAGGCGGGCTTCACGACGTACGCCATGACGCTCGCCGACGACTCGGTGCCGATCGACGAGGTCTCGCACGACGTCGATCGGCTCGCGCTGATCGTCGGCTCCGAGGGGCACGGACTGACCCCGCACTGGGAGAAGTCAGCGGACCATCGCGTCACGATCCCCATGGCGGCCGACATCGACTCGCTCAACGTTGCCTCGTCCGTCGCCGTTGCCTGCTGGGAGCTCCGAGCGCGCTAGGCGGCGCTCGGGAACAGCCGGCTCGCCCGGTCGACCAGCTCCATGGCTGCTTGGTGCACGTCGAGCAGAAAGTCGTCCGCCTCGGTCGCCGTGGGCCGGAACGACGTGGGGTGCGCGCAGTCGTTGCGGCTCTGCAGCAGCAACGGCAGCTGATCGGCCAGGTCTCCCTCGGTGAGGCCGAGATCGGCGAGCATCCGCAGCAGCTCGGCACCGGGGGTCTTCATGGAAAGCTCTTCGATCGAGGTGACCTTCCATGACGGCCGGACGGCGCGTGCTGCGGCGAAGTCTCCGGCCGCGAGGAAGGTGAGGGCGAGGGCGACGTAGCCGTTCCATGCCGAGACGTACGCGGGTCGGCAGAGTCCGTGGTCGATGCAGGACCGGGCTTCCTGCAGGCCTTCGGCCAGGCGTGCGAGGCCCGAGATGCGGCTCTGGATGGTGAACCGCACCGCGGAGATCGTGGCGGCGGGAGGGTCTGCAACCCGCCGGCGGGTGAAGTCTGCACGCGCACACAGGACCCGAAAGCTCTCCACGGTCTGGTCGACGTGGTGCTGGGAGTAGCCGGTCACGTCTCGCACGACTGTGCCGAGCGTGCGTGGAGGCACCGTCTCCGGCGTCTTGAACGCCTCGAACAGCGGGGCATAGGCGGCTCGGAGCGCTTCGGCGAGCAACCGTTCAGAACCATCCGTCTGCCGATACTCGTTCCACAGCCGAGTCGGCGCACCCGCCGCATCGACGAAGCCCATGGCACGTAGCAGTCCGACCATGTGCGGGCCCTCGCCCGTGGCGAGTCCATTTGCTTCGAGGTGGTGCCCGGTGATCCGGTGCGGCGTCGACGCCTTGCGGATGGTCCGGAGGGCGAGCGGGATGGATGCGGGCACCGTCGTGTGTGGCATGCCCGTCATGGCTGGACCTCCCTCACAGACGCCTGGTGGGTGGAATCTAACCCGTGATCGGGGTCAGAAGCGGCCGGGATGCTGGCCGAAAAGCGCACTCAGCGGTCGATGACGGGCTCGTCGACGAGGACCGTGACGGGCCAGTCGTCGGGGTAGCTGTCGGCGAGCTCCTGGTGCTGCTTGTAGAGCTTCTTGCGCGACCGCTCGGGCAGGCGGTCACCGAAGACCGTGCCGAACAGGTGATCCGTCTCGTGCTGCAGGCAGCGCGCCAGCAGTCCGTCGCCGACGAACTCGACGGGCTCACCGTTGTGGTCCACACCCGTGACGTGCGCGCGGTCCGGGCGGGCGCACGACGTGAACGCGCCGGGCAGCGACAGGCAGCCCTCGTCCTCGTCCTCCAGGTTGCGCTCCTTGCCCTCGGGCAGGTGCAGCACCGGGTTGCAGACGACGCCCGTGATCTGGTTGTTGTCGTCGTCGGGGCAGTCGAAGACGAACACCTTGAGGTCGACCCCGACCTGGTTGGCGGCGAGCCCGACACCCTTGGCGGCATACATCGTCGCCACCATGTCCTTGACGAGGGTCAGCAGCTCGTCGTCGAAGACCGTGACGTCCTCGAGCTCTCGGTGCATGACGGGAGTGCCCCACCGGGTGATGGGGCGTACGGCGCCACCCTCGGGGAGGGGACGGGACTGTGATGCAGGCACGGGCTCTGGGCTCCTTCGCTCAGGACTGGTCAAGGCTACCGAGCCACCGACACGCGGCAACTGCTGGTCCTGCGATGTGAGTTCGGATACCATTGGTATGTCAAACTGCAACTCAGAGTTACAGTATGTGCAGCGGGTGGGCAACTCAGTCCAACCTCGCGCCAAACACTTCGAGGAGTTCCTGTGGCCAGTCGCCGAGATCCCATGGGCATCGGCCTGGCGGTGCTCAACCGCATCGCCAGCTCGCCGACCATCGACAAGCTCAAGCTGCGCAAGACGACCGAGAAGGCCGTCTACCAAGGCGCCAAGAGCGGCTTCCGCGTCGCCGGCGCCACCGGCCGTACGTTCAAGCGGGTCAAGAGCACCGGCAAGCCGGCGCGTCTGGCGCGTACGTCCGACAGCGGCGTGTTCGACCTCGAGCCGACCGAGGACCAGCAGATGATCGTCGGCGTGATCAAGGAGTTCGCCGCCGAGGTGTTGCGTCCGGGCGCCGAGGCAGCCGAGACGGCCAACGACACGCCCAAGGAAGTCCTCGCGCAGACCAGCGAGTTCGGCCTGACGCTGCTCAACATCCCCGAGAGCCTCGGCGGTCTTTCGGAGGACCGCTCGGCGGTCACCGGCGTGCTCGTCGCAGAGGCGCTGGCCGAGGGCGACATGGGGCAGGCCGTTGCCTGTCTGGCACCGGCGGCCGTCGCCACTGCGATCTCGCTCTGGGGCTCCGACGCGCAGCAGCAGACCTATCTGCCGGCATTCGCCGGCGACGACATCCCGACCGCGGCGCTCGCCGTCGCCGAGCCCAGGGCCCTCTTCGACCCGTTCGAGCTCCAGACCACGGCCGTCAAGACCGACACCGGGTACCGGATCAACGGCGTCAAGTCAGCGGTCGTGCGCGGCAGCGAGGCCGAGCTCTTCGTGGTCGCCGTCGACATCGAGGGACGCGGCCCGACCCTCGTCCTGCTGGAGTCCAGCACCGCCGGCATCGCGATCGAGGCCGATCCCGGCATGGGCCTGCGTGCCGCAGGCCTCAGCCGCCTGGTCCTGACCGACGTCGAGGTCCCGGACGATGCGATCCTCGGCGATGGCGCCGACGACGACTACCGCGAGTGCATTCGTCTCTCGCGCCTGGCGTGGGCCGGTCTGGCCCTCGGCGCCGCCCGCGCCACGCTGGACTACGTCTCCGACTACGTGAAGACGCGTACGGCCTTCGGTGAGCCGATCGCGCACCGCCAGGCCGTCGCGTTCATGGTCGCCGACATCGCGATCGAGCTCGAGGGCATGCGCCTGGTGACACTCAAGGCCGCATCGCGCGCCGAGCAGGGCATCGACTACGCCCGCGAGGTCGCGCTCGCGCGCCGGCTCACGGCCGAGTACGGCATGAAGATCGGCACCGACGGCGTCCAGCTGCTGGGCGGCCACGGCTTCGTCAAGGAGCACCCGGTCGAACGGTGGTACCGCGACCTGCGAGCCATTGGCCTGATGGAAGGAGCAGTCCTCGTCTGAGGACGGAATCACTCATGATCAATCTCGAGACCCCCCGCAAGTTCCGCCCGTTCATCAAGCAGGCCCATCAGGTCGCCGAGGAGTTCCTGCGCGCCAACTCCCGCAAGTACGACCTCGCGGAGCACGCGTACCCCAAGGAGCTCGACCTCCTCGCCTCGCTCGTCGACGGCATGGGCGACTCCGGACAGGGCCAGGGCGCCGGTGCGGCCGGCGTACGCCGTGACGAGTCCGACGAGGATGCCGGCAAGGGCAAGGTCAAGAACGGCACCAACATGTCGTCCGTGCTCTCGATCATCGAGATGTGCTGGGCCGACGTGGGCCTGCTGCTGTCGATGCCGCGTCAGGGCCTCGGCAACTCCGCGATCGCCTCGGTGGCCAACGAGGAGCAGCTCGAGCGCTTCAAGGGCACGTGGGCGGCGATGGCGATCACCGAGCCCAGCTTCGGCTCCGACTCGGCCGCGATCACCACGACGGCGGTCAAGGACGGCGACGCCTACATCCTCAACGGCGAGAAGATCTTCGTGACGGCCGGCGATCGCGCCGACTCCGTCGTCGTGTGGGCGACGCTCGACAAGGGCCTCGGCCGAGCCGCCATCAAGTCGTTCCTGGTTCCCAAGAGCCTGCCCGGCATCCGGGTCGAGCGGCTCGAGCACAAGCTCGGCATCCGCTCGTCCGACACCGCGGTCATCGTGCTCGACAACTGCCGTGTGCCCGCGGAGAACCTGCTCGGCAACCCCGAGATCGACACCAAGCAGGGCTTCGCCGGCGCCATGGCGACCTTCGACAACACGCGGCCGCTCGTTGCGGGCATGGCCGTGGGCTGCGCACGGGCGGCACTCGAGGACACTCGGCGCCTCCTGGAGGAGGCCGGCGTCGTCATCGACTACGACCGCCCCGCGCAGGCACAGTCGTACGCCGCCGCGACCTTCATCGCGATGGAGGCCGACTGGGAGGCCGCGCTGCTGCTGACCATCCAGGCGGCGTGGCTGGCCGACAACCGCAAGCCCAACTCGATGGAGGCCTCGATGGCCAAGGCGAAGGCCGGTCGCGTGGGCAACCAGATCACGCTGCGCTGCGTCGAGCTCGCCGGCACGTTGGGCTACAGCGAGACCGAGCTGGTCGAGAAGTGGGCCAGGGATTCCAAGATCCTCGACATCTTCGAGGGCACGCAGCAGATCCAGCAGCTCATCGTGGCCCGCCGTCTGCTCAACCTCACGTCGTCCGAGCTTCGCTGACCTGTTGGAACATCCCGTCACTCCGGTGGCGGGATGTTCTATAGGGTCGAGTGCATGAGCAGCGATCTTCCCAACGATCTGGACGTCGAGTACGAGCTGACCAGGTTCGTGCGGCGGGTACGCGCCCGCTCGCTCCGCCAGCTCCCGGAGATCCACCCGTCCTTGGACTACGGGACGTTCCTGTTCCTGATCGCCATCTGCGACGCGCCTGACGGCATCCGGGGTTCCGAGCTTGCCGAAGGCCTCGGGGTGCACAAGTCGACCGCCAGCCGGGCGATCGCGTCGCTGGAGAAGCTCGGTCTGGTCTCGCGCATCCCGGATCCTGACGACGGCCGCGCCCAGCTGCTGGTTGCCCAGCCTGACGCGCGAGCCAAGCTCGAGGCCTACCGCAGCCGCAGCCACCAGCGATTCTCGGCGATCCTGTCCGACTGGGAGGCGGACGAGGTCAGCACGTTCGCCCGCAGCCTGGCGCGGCTCAACGACGCCGCCGAACAGATCCCGTGAGGATCTTCCACCTCGCCACCGAAGAGGCCTGGACCGCCGCGGTCGACGCCGGCACGTACACCGTCTCCACGCTCGGGCTGGACCTTGCCGACGTGGGCTTCATCCACTGCTCGCAGGCGTCGCAGGTAGCCGGAGTGCACGAGCGGTTCTACGGCCACGTCATCGCGCCGCTGCGGCTGCTGACGATCGACACCGACCTGCTGACGTCGCCGTGGCAGCTCGACCCGGTCGAGGGCCAGCCGCTGCCGTTCCCGCACATCTACGGGCCGCTCAACGTCGACGCCGTGGTGTCGGCGGAACCGTTCAGAGCGTCAGCAGCGACTTGATGGCCGTACGCTCGTCCATCGCGCGGTAGCCGTCGGCGACCTGGTCGAGCGGCAGCGTCCGGTCGAACACGCGACCGGGGGACACCGCGCCGGACAGCACGTCGGGCAGCAGCTCCTCGATGTAGGCGCGTGCGGGTGCGACACCGCCGGCGATGCCGAGGTTGCGATAGAACATGCCGCGGACGTCGACCTCGACGCCGTGAGGCACGCCGACGAACCCGATCCGGCCGCCGGGCCTGGCGCACTGCATGGCCTGCGCCATGCTCTGCTCCGTGCCGACGCACTCGAGCACGTGGTCCGCGCCGATGCCGTCGAGCATCTCCCGGACCTCGGCCGCACCCTCCTTGCCGCGCGTCGCGACGATCTCGTCGGCACCGAACTCCCGGGCCAGCTGCTGGCGGTCCTCGTGGCGCGACATCGCGACGATGCGCCCCGCACCCAGGCGCTTGGCCGCGAGCACGGCCGAGAGACCGACGGCGCCGTCTCCGACGACCGCGACCGTGCTGCCGGGCTGGACGCCCGCGAGCATCGCCGCGTGGTGCCCGGTGGGGAAGACGTCGGACAGTGTGAGGAGGTGCGGCACCATGGCCTCGTCAGGCTGCGCCGTGGCCACGAGGGTGCCATCCGCTAGCGGCACGCGTACGAGCTCACCCTGCCCGCCGTCGACCGGCCGACCCTGACGGTCGTCGACACCCCAGAACCCGCCGCTCGTGCACGACGTGTGTATGCCGCGCTCACAGAGCTTGCAGGTGTTGTCGGAGTACATGAACGGCGCGATGACGAAGTCGCCCTCGCTCAGCGACGAGACGCCGGCGCCGACCTGCTCGACGACGCCGACGAACTCGTGGCCGATGCGCATGGGCCCGCTGATCTCGTTGATGCCGCGATAGGGCCAGAGGTCGGAACCGCAGACGCACGCCGCCACGACGCGCACGATGGCGTCTCCGTCGTCATGGAGCTGCGGAGCAGGCACGTCGTCGAGGCGGATGTCATGAGGGGCGTGGAGGACTGTGGCGCGCATGTGGCCATTCTGGCAGCCGAGTCCATGTGACAGGATCGTGCGCATGACTGAAAAGCCTGAAGTTGACTTCATCGAGGGACCTGCGCCCACCGAGCTCCAGATCAAGGACATCATCGTCGGCGACGGACCCGAGGCAGTGCCCGGCGGACTCGTCGACGTGCACTACGTCGGCGTCGAGTTCGACACCGGCGAGCAGTTCGACTCGTCGTGGGACCGCGGCCAGTCCGCGAAGTTCCCCCTCCCGCAGCTCATCGCCGCGTGGCAGCAGGGCATCCCGGGCATGAAGGTCGGCGGCCGGCGCCAGCTGGTGTGCCCGCCGGAGCTCGCCTACGGTCCGGCCGGTGGCGGCCATCGCCTCTCGGGCAAGACCCTCGTGTTCGTGATCGATCTCCTGGGCGTCTGACGCTCAGAGCGCGTCGACCAGCGCCGTCACCCGTTTGACGGACACCGGGAACGCCGTCCGCAGGTTCTGCGCCAGCAGGCTGAGCCGCAGCTCCTCCAGCGCCCAGCGCACGTGCTGGACGTCGGGGGACAGGCGCGCCCAGACCGAGAGGTCAGCAGTACGTTCGTGGAACCGCGCCTCGAGCTCCTGCGTCGCCAGCAGGTCGTCGGTGAGCGGCGCATCGAGCCGGCGCCGCGCCGCCTGCAGGTACAACGGCAGGCGGCGCAGCTGCGTCACCCCGGCGTCGCGGATGAACCCGGGGTAGACGAGCCACGACAGCTGCACGCGGACGTCCTCGCCGGCCTCGGTGGCCGGGGTCGGCACGACCTCGCCGAGGGCGCTCAGCACGTCGAGGACGGTGCGCACGGCGCGCTCGGTCTCGTCGTACGCCTCGGCGCGTACGGTCTCGCGGAGGGCGTCGAACGACTCCTCGGTCCACGCCGGACCACCGTGGCGTACGAGCAGCTCCTCGAGCGCCGCCAGCCAGCACTCCTCGATCACGGCGGCAGCGTCCTTGTGCGGGCCGGTCGACAGCAGCAGCTTCGCGCGCAGGTCGAGCGACCGGCCGAGCTGCGGGACCGGTGTCGCGAGCGCGAACGACAGCAGCCGGGCCTGGCCGCGCCGCATCGCCGCAGCCTGCTCGGCGGGGGAGTCCAGCACCCGGAGGGCGACCGATGCGCCCTCGTCGACCAGCGCTGGGTAGCCCGTGACCTGGCCGGCCGAGATCGTCCGGTCGATGTCGCCGACCGTCCACGCGAGCAGTCCTGAGCGCTCCTCCTGCCGGGCCGCCTTCGTCAGGTCCGCCCGTACGTGGGTCGCGAGCTCGCTGCGCAATACCCTCAGGTCCTTGCCGCGGGACAGCTCGACGCCGTTCTCGACGACGCGGAACGTCACCCGCAGGTGTCCGGGGAGCGCCGTGAAGTCGAAGTCCTCCGGGCGTACGACCGTGCCGTTGAGAAGCCGCATCTGGCGCGCGAGCTCTTCGCTCAGGTCGGAAGCATCGGCATCCATCGCCTCGACCAGGCGAGGGGCGAACTGGCCGGCCGGTACGAACTCCCGTCGCAACGCCTTGGGCAGCGAACGGATCAGCTCGGTCACCAGCTCGACCCGGTGCCCCGGCACGTGCCAGTCGAACGCCCGGTCATCGACGGTCAGCAGCCGGTCGATCGGCAGGTCGATCGTGACGCCGTCGTCCTCCATGCCGGGCTCGAACGCGTACGTCAGCGGGTATGCCTCGCCGTCGGAGTGCCACTCGCGCGGGAACTCCTCGTCGGCGTCATCGGTGCTGCGGCCGAGCATCGCGGGGTCGAACGTCAGGAGGTCCGGCTGGTCGACCCGCGTCCTTTTCCACCACGAGTCGAAGTGGCGGGTCGAGACGACGTCCTCGGGAACCCGCTCGTCGTAGAACGCGAAGAGCGTCTCGTCGTCGACGCGAAGGTCGCGGCGGCGTAGCCGTTCCTCGAGCTCCTCGACCTGCTGGATCATCGCCTGGTTGCGGGCCCAGAACTTGTGGTGCGTGCGCCACTCGCCCTGCACCAGGGCGTGCCGGATGAACAGCTCGCGCGACACGACCGGATCCACGCGGCCGTACTGCGCCAGACGGTCGGCGATGATCGGGATGCCGTAGAGCAGGACCTTCTCCCGGGCCATGACCGCGCCGCGCTTTCGCGACCAGTGCGGTTCGCTGTAGGAACGGTTGACCAGGTGCGCGCCGGCCTCCTCGACCCACTCCGGCTGGATCTTGGCCGCCGTACGCCCCCACAGCCGGCTGGTCTCGACGAGCTCGCCGACCATCGCCATCCGTGGCGGCTTCTTGGCGAGGCCGGAGCCGGGGAAGATCATGAACTTGGCCTGCCGGGCGCCGAGGAACTCCCGGCCGTCGAGCTCTCGAAGACCGACGTGCGACAGCAGACCGGTCAGCAGCGCCTGGTGGACCAGGTCCGGATCGGCGCCGGGGTTGCCGGGCTTGAGCTTGAGGTCCTTGGCCGTCCGTCGCAGCTGTGAGTGCACGTCGTGCCACTCCCGGATGCGCAGGTAGTGCAGGTACTCGTCGCGGCACATCCGCCGGAACGCCGAGCTCGAGAGGTTGTCCCGCTGCTCACGGATGTACTTCCACAGGGTCAACCACGACAGGAAGTCCGAGTCGGGCTCGACGAACCGGCGGTGCTTCTCGTCCGCCGCCTGCTGGTGGTCCAGCGGACGCTCGCGGGGATCCTGGATCGACATCGCGGAGACGATCACGAGGACGTCGGCGAGGCAGCCGAGCCGGTCGGCGGCCAGGAGCATGCGGCCGAGGCGGGGGTCGGTCGGCAGGGTCGACATCGACCGGCCGATCGTGGTCAGCCGATGGCCGCCGGACGGCTTCGTCCCGAGCGCACCCAGCTCGTACAGCAGGTTGAGCCCGTCGGTCACCGCCCGCGAGTCCGGCGGGTCGAGGAACGGGAAGTCCTTGATGTCGCCCAGGTCGAGCGAGGCCATCTGCAGCAGCACGGACGCGAGGTTGGTGCGCTGGATCTCCGGGTCGGTGAACTCCGGGCGTCCGTCGAAGTCCTCCTCGGAGTAAAGGCGGATGCAGATGCCGTCGGCCACGCGACCGCAGCGTCCTGCGCGCTGCGCGGCGCTGGCCTGCGAGATCGGCTCGATCGGCAGTCGCTGGACCTTGAGCCGCTGGCTGAACCGCGAGATCCGGGCGAACCCGGGGTCGATCACGAAACGGATGCCGGGAACGGTGAGCGAGGTCTCGGCGACGTTCGTCGCGAGCACGATGCGCCGGCCGGTGTGGTCGCTGAAGATCTTCTGCTGGTCGCCGGCGGCGAGACGGCCGTAGAGGGGGAGGATCTCGGTGTGGGGGAGCCTCTTGCCCGCCAGGAACTCCGCTGCGTCGCGGATCTCCCGCTCGCCGGACAGGAACACCAGGATGTCGCCGTCACGCGGGAGTTCTGAGACAGCGTCGGCGATGCCGTCGAGCATGTCAGCGGCATCGGACTCCGCGAGGGGGCGATAGCGGACCTCGACGGGATACGTACGTCCGCTGACCTCGATGACGGGTGCGTCGAACATCTCCGCGAAGCGTTCGACGTCGATCGTCGCGGAGGTGATGATGACCTTGAGATCGGGCCGGCTGGGGAGCAGCTGCTTGAGATAGCCCAGCAGGAAGTCGATCGACAGCGAGCGCTCATGCGCCTCGTCGATGATGATCGTGTCATAGCGCGACAGGCGGCGGTCCCGCTGGAGCTCGGCGAGCAGCAAGCCGTCGGTGACGAGCCGGATCGCCGTGGCGTCGCTCGTCTGGTCGTCGAACCGCACGGCGTAGCCGACCTCGGCCCCCAGGTCGACCTCGCACTCGTCGGCGATGCGCTTGGCCACCGAGCGCGCGGCGATGCGGCGAGGCTGCGTGTGCGCGATGGTGCGGCGGCCCAGCTCGTACGCGATCTTGGGCAGCTGCGTGGTCTTGCCCGATCCGGTCTCGCCGGCCACCACCACGACCTGGTGGTCGCGGATCGCCGCAGCGATGTCGTCATGGCGCGCCGTGATCGGCAGCGCCTCGTCGTACACAATCTTCATGAGGTCACAGCCAGCTCACGTGGTCGCGCAGGAACCCGTAGCCGACGAAGGAGATGACGTCGAGGATCGTGTGGGCGATGACCAGCGGCATGACTCGCTTGGTCCGGCTGAACCAGTAGCCGAAGACCAGCCCCATCACGAAGTTGCCGAACGCCTGGCCCACGCCCTGGTAGAGGTGATAGCTGCCGCGCAGGGCGGCGCTCACCACGATCGTCCTCGGCCAGCTCCAGCTGAGCTGCCGGAGCCGGCTCGTCAGGTAGCCGACGACGATGAACTCCTCGATGACGGCGTTCTTGACCGCGGCCAGGACCAGGACCGGGACGGTCCACCAGTACGTGTCGAGCGGGCTGGTGACGATCTCGGCGGTGATGCCCATGGCGCGACCGGCGAAGTAGACGCCGATGCCGGGCAGCCCGATGACCGCAGCCAGCAATGAACCCCAGACGATGTTGTTCCAGACGCCGCCCTTGTCGAGCCCGAGCCGCTCGCGTACGGGCGGCTGGTCCTTGTCGAGCGTCATCAGATAGATCGCCAGCGCCACGGGAACGATCGCGAACCCGATCCCCAGCAGCTGGTACGTCAGGTCGAGCCATTCACGCGGGCTCTGGTTGCCGTTGAGCGTCGCTGTCGACTTCCTGAGCCCGCCGGGCTGGGTCAGCTTGGCGGCGAGGCTGACCACGGCATACACCGCTGAAGCGCCCAGGGACAGGCCCAGGACGATCCAGATCTCCGCCGTGAGTCGTCGGGAGCTGGGCCTAGGGTCGGACACCGATCGATCGGACACCGTCAGAGGTCGTCGGTGCTGAACGTGTCGCACTGGTTGACGGTGCCGCCGTTGTATCCGGCGAGGAACCACTTCTGCCGCGACTCGCTCGAGCCGTGCGTCCACGACTCCTGGTTGACCCGGCCCGTCGACGACTCCTGGATGTGGTCGTCGCCGACAGCTGCGGCTGCCGACAGCGCCGACTTGACGTCCTCGTCAGTGATCGGCTTCAGCAGGGTGTCGCCGTTCGCGTCCTTGGTCGTGGCGGCGTGGTTGGCCCAGACACCGGCCATGCAGTCAGCCATCAGCTCGATGCGTACGCCTCCGCTGAGCGGTCCGGTCTTGCCATCCTGTCCCTTGGCGAGGATCCCGAGCAGGTTCTCGACGTGGTGGCCGTACTCGTGCGCCACGACATACTCCTGGGCCAGGGCGCCGCCATCGGCGCCGAACCGGCTCGTCAGCTCGTCGAAGAAGCTCGCGTCGATGTAGACGCGCTGGTCCGACGGGCAGTAGAACGGCCCGGTCGCATTCGACGCCACGCCGCACGCGGACTGCGTCGACCCGGAGTAGATGACGGTCTTCGCGTCCTGGTACTGCCGCTGGACGTCAGCTGGGAGGGCGTCGCGCCAGTAGGCCTGGACGCTGTTGACCGTGCCGATGATCCGGCAGGTGTCATCCCGGTTCGCGTCGGCGCCGGTCTTGCACTGCGAGAAGTCGGTGGTCGAGGTGTCGCCGCCGGCCTGGACCTGGCCGGGATCGAACGGGTTGGCGCCCGTGCCGCCACCCGTGATGTCGCCGCCGAAGATGAGCCCGAGGATCAGCAGGATGATGGTGCCCGCTCCGCCACCGATCACCGCACCGCCGCGAACTCCGCCGCCACCGCCGGTGACCTGGCTCGTGTCCAGATCGGCGCCCTCGTTGAAGGTCATGCCCGGAAGTCTACGCAGAGCGGCGGGAAGCGCTCGCGGATAGTGTCGTGCCGTGACCTCGACAGATGCGAGTGCGAGCTTCCAGATGCCCGAGGGCCTTTCGGCCGGCGACACCGCGCGTCTCAGCGGCCTGCGGCGGATGCGGGCGCTCGCACTGTCCCTGCTGCTCCTGGCCGCCGCCATCTACGTCGTGACCCGCAACCAGGACGGCTGGCTCGGCTACGTCAACGCCGGGGCCGAGGCGGCGATGGTCGGCGCCATCGCGGACTGGTTCGCCGTCACCGCTCTCTTCAGGCATCCGCTGGGGCTGCCGATACCGCACACGGCGATCATCCCGAACCGCAAGGAGTCGCTGGGCGAGAGCCTGCAGGAGTTCGTCACCGACAACTTCCTGCGGGAGGACGTCGTCCGCGAACGCATCCAGTCAGCAGGTGTCAGCCGGCGCGTAGGGGAGTGGCTCGTCTCGGACGGGCACAGCGAACGCCTCGTCGCCGAGGGCTCACGCGTGCTGGCCGACGCGCTCAGGCACGTCAAGGAGACCGACGTCGCCGCGGTGATCCAGGAGGCGCTGATCCCCCGGCTCAAGGAGGAGGAGCTCAGCCCCGTCGTGGGTCAGCTCCTCGAGGAGATCCTCCGCGACGACGCGCACCGGGGACTCGTCGACCTCGCCCTGGACGAGCTGGGCCGCTGGCTCGCGATCAACGACGAAGAGGTCGCGGCCCTCATCGAGAACCGGGCACCGTCCTGGACGCCGCAGTGGCTCGACAAGCGAGTGGCCGGCTGGGTGCACGAGCAGGTCGTCGAGTGGGTCGCCGAGATCGGCCGTACGCCGGACCACAACGCCCGCATCGCGCTCAACCGGTGGCTGACCGACCTCGCCCAGGAGCTGCAGCACGACCCCCAGACGCGTACGCGCTTCGAGAACCTCAAGGAGCGCGTGCTGTCGCAGCCGCGCGTCGGCGTGACGTCCGTCCGTCTGTGGGACGCCCTGCGCCGCGCGCTGATCGGCTCACTTGCCGACGAGAGCGGACTGCTCCGCCGCCGGGCACTCGAGGAGATCGAGGCCTTCGGCCAGCGGCTCATCGACGACCCCGAGCTCAACCGCCGCATCGACGCCACGATCTCGGACGTCGCGGCATACGCCGTCAACCACTACGGCAGCGAGGTCGCGACGATCATCTCCGCGACAGTCAACCGGTGGGACGGCAAGGAGACCGCCGAGCGCATCGAGCTGCACGTCGGCCGGGACCTGCAGTTCATCCGCATCAACGGAACCGTGGTCGGCGGGCTCGCCGGCATCGCCATCCACGCGATCTCGTCCCTGCTCTGACCGATTCGGCGTGCCGCGAAAGCCACAATGTGTGGAAAACATGTGCATAACAACGCGTGGCTTGTGGGTGACCTAGGTCACTCTGTGGGTAAGTGACACATTCTCGAGAAATAGCTCAAAAACTTCGACAAATCCCTTGCGCGCCTGGTCACCCGGGGCATACAAATGACCTACGCAATCCTTCGGGAAAGCGGGAAAGAATCCAGATTCGATCCCATGGCCAGCGACGCAAGTCAAAGGCAGCCGGTCAGTGATGTGACAGGCGGGAAAGAAGAAGGATTCTGGATGAGAGAGACCATCACGCTCGATCAAACTAGAGGCCCCGGAAACTCATACTTTCCGGGGCCTCGACTAATTGTGCCAAGTATTTCCTTGCGATGCCAATGCGCCCATCGCACGGGTGCGCACAGAGGACGACCCGATTCGGAACGCCGACCGGTCTTTGCTAAAGTTCAGTGCTGCACCGCGCCCGTCATACAGGCGCTTGTCCGGGTGGCGGAATGGTAGACGCGCTAGCTTGAGGTGCTAGTGCCCTGTAAGGGGCGTGGGGGTTCAAGTCCCCCCTCGGACACACACCACGACGGGGCCGCAACCAACAAGGTTGCGGCCCATCGTCGTCTTCCGGGACCGGCTCAGCTCCAGATGGCCGCGAGCTCGGTGACGCGACAGTCGCGCACGGTGGCACGACCGCCGGTCGTCTGCCACGCGATGCCGTCGTTGCCCTCGTCGGTGAACACGACGACCGACGCCACGTGTCGGCCGTTGTCGAAGAACACCTCGATCGACGACCTGTCGACGATCGCGTGGATGCGGAGCTGCGTCATGGCCGGGTCGTCGACGGCTTCGCTGCGCCGGCCGAAGGTGACGTCGTTGCCGTCCCGGTCGGCGACACCGTGGGAGCCCGACGCCGACCTGTCGACGAACACGGTCCCGTTGCGGGCATCGAAGCCCACGCTGACGAAGTCACGGTCGCCACGCATCAGCTGCACCGCCACCTCGTCGAGCTGATCCCACTCGACGGTGGCTTCGAGCTCGTACGCCGTGTGGTGGAACGGCAGCTCGTGCAGGCCCTCGACCGCGAAGTCGCGAACTGCCGTCGACTTGCGTCGCAGTGGTGCCGTGTCGATGACCTGTTGGACGACACGAGGGCGTCCCGAGCGCGTCTCCAGGCTCAACGTCCGGGGCAGGGACATCGCACCGTGCCACGTACCCGTGGGCGCTCCGTAGGGATAGCGCCAGTTGCCGAGCCAGCCGATCCAGACCTTGTCGTCCTGGTGGTCGTCGGACCAGGTCTGTGCCGCGTAGAAGTCCTGGCCGAAGTCGGCGATCATGACGTCGTCGGGCGCGTTCTCGTTGACGAACGTGGTCCCGTCGAACGTCCCGACGAAGTACTGCGACGTCGAGCCGTCCGTCGCCTCGCTGGCGCCGACGCTGACGTGCATGACCCATCGTGTGGCGTCCTGGTGTCCGTCCAAGGGCAGCGAGAAGAGGTCGGGACACTCCCAGACTGCGCTGTGGAGACCCTGACCCTGGCCGAAGTCGCTCAGGTGACTCCACTCGATCAGGTCCGGCGAGCCGAAGATCGAGACGTGGTCCCCGCTGCTGACGACCATGACCCACGAGTCCGAATCTGCGTGCCAGAAGACCTTGGGATCCCTGAAGTCCGGGCCGCCGCCGTCATGTCGGAGCACGGGATTGTGGTCATACCGGGTGAACGTCCTGCCCCGGTCCGAGCTCGAAGCGACGCTCTGCGCCTCGCCGCCATCCGTGCTGGTGAAGACCGCCACGAGACCGTCGGAGCCATCCACCAACCCGCTCGTGTTGCGCCGGTCGACGACCGCGCTGCCCGACAGCGCCTGGTTCTCACCTTCCCGGTCGATCGCGACGCCGAGGTCGCGCCAGTGAAGGCGGTTCTTGCTGGCCGCATGGGCCCAGCGCCCGTCGTGCTGGAAGAACAAGTGGTACTCGCCGGCCAGGTAGACCAAGCCGTTGGGGTCGGCGAGGTTCCCGCGAGCCGGGGAGTAGTGGACCCGCGGCCGGTACGCATCGGCCGACCGACGCAGCAGCGTACGAGGACGCTCACGCCGCGACTTCTCAGGCGTGCACGCAGCGAGCAGCGCCGCAGCACTCACCGTGAGAAAAACCCGTCGGTCCATCCCGCCCCCTTCCCCCAGAGCCCGGCAACCGGGGCCGGCCCATCCATCGACCGGGTCAGCGTAGTTCGGGGCTGGTTGCCACCAGCTCGATCGCTGTCCCTGTGTAACGACCCGGTTTCCAGGGCATTTCGGGCGTGTGAACTACTCATGAGTCAGTTGACTTCCGTCAAAAGCCCGACATAGCGTCCCGGCCCACGAGCGCTTTACTCGGGAGGTTGTCCATCGGGGGTCAGCCCGGGCGTTCGGGGGGAGTGATTTGTCATGCGCACGATTGCCAAACCGGGCGGGCGCCGAACACGGCGACTCGTCATCAACGGAGCACTGTCGATGGCGCTGATCGGTGCCACGTACGTCGCCACGTCACCCGCGGAAGCCGCTCCTGGCTTCCCGGAGCCGACGAAGCACAGCCAGCGCGCCTACAGTCCGTATTCGGACTTCACCTCGAAGTGGACCCGGGCCGACGCCCGCCAGATCGAGGCACAGTCGAACCCCAACGTGCCGGCCGGCGAGAACTCGCTGCCCAAGCCGTTGACGATGCCGACGGTGTCCGGTGACTTCCCGGACACGAATCCGGACGTCTGGGTCTGGGACACGTGGACGCTCACCGACGGCAATGCCGACCAGTTCAGCTTCAAGGGCTGGGAGGTCATCTTCGCGCTGACGGCGGACCGCCACGCCGGCTACACGTTCGACGACCGGCACATCCATGCGAAGCAGGGGTTCTTCTATCGCAAGGCCGGCATCCCGGCGTCCAAGCGTCCGAAGAACGGCGGCTGGATCTACGGCGGCAACGTCTTCCCTGACGGCGCCACGGCATCACTGTTCGAGGGCCAGACCTTCACGCACCAGGCCGAGTGGTCGGGATCGACCCGCATCTTCGGTGGCAACAAGCTCCGTGCGTTCTACACCGACCTGGCGTTCAACCGCGACAGCGACGGCAACGACATCACGCCGGCGGACGCCCGCATCGCGCAGAGCGTCGGCAAGATCCACGCCAACAAGAAGAAGGTCTGGCTCACCGGCTTCACGAAGCAGCACGAGCTGCTGCGGCCCGACGGCGTCCGTTACCAGAACGGCGAGCAGAACCCGTTCTACAACTTCCGCGATCCGTTCACGTTCACTGATCCGGCTCACCCGGGCAAGACCTTCATGGTGTTCGAGGGCAACACTGCGGTGACCCGCGGCGCTCGTACGTGCAACGAGGACGACCTGGGCTACCGTCCCGGCGATCCCGCGGCCGAGAAGCTCGACGACGTCCTCGACTCCGGCGCGACCAATCAGCAGGCCAATGTCGGACTCGCGGTGGCGGACAACAAGTCGTTGACGAAGTGGCACTTCCTCGACCCGATCCTGTCGGCGAACTGCGTGACCGATCAGACCGAGCGGCCGCAGATCTACCTCAAGGACGGCAAGTACTACCTGTTCACGATCAGCCACCGCAGCACGTACGCGGCCGGCATCGACGGACCCGACGGCGTCTACGGCTTCGTCGGCAAGGGCGTCCGCAGCGACTACCAGCCGCTCAACGGCGGCAGTGGCCTGGCGCTGGGCAATCCGACGGATCTCAACACGGCGTTCGGGGCACCCTCGAACATCCTGCCCGAGGAGAACCCGAACGCGTACCAGTCGTACTCGCACTACGTGATGCCCGGCGGCTTGGTCGAGTCGTTCATCGATGCGGTCGGCACTCGGCGAGGCGGTTCACTCGCCCCCACCGTCCGTCTGAAGATCAAGGGTGACACCACCGCGGTCGACAAGAGCTACGGCAAGGGTGGTCTCGGCGGATACGGCGACATTCCGGCCAACAAGCGCTATCGCGGCTGACCGCGACAGCACGTGACGCGAGGCCCCGCTCCGACTTCGGTCGGGGCGGGGTCTCGTCGTCTGGAGCGCTCTCCAGCGTTGCGCACCGCAGTAGCGTTGTAGACGTGACCGCTCCTACCTTGGCAACCGTCGGCGAGCTGCAGGCCTCAGGCCATGTCCTGAAGACCCTGCGTGCCGAGATCCGCGACAACCTCCTGTCGGCTCTGCGAGAGGGCCGTGATCCGTGGCCAGGCCTGCACGGGTTCGAGTCCACCGTCATCCCGCAGCTCGAGCGCGCCCTGATCGCGGGGCACGACATCGTGCTGCTGGGCGAGCGCGGCCAGGGCAAGACCCGTGTGCTGCGCACCATGGTCGGCCTGCTCGACGAGTGGAGTCCCGTCATCGAGGGCTCCGAGCTCGGGGAGCACCCCTACGAACCCATCACGACGGCGAGCGTTCGCCGGGCTGCCGAGCTCGGTGACGACCTGCCGATCGCCTGGCGCCACCGCGACGAGCGGTATGCCGAGAAGCTGGCCACGCCCGACACGAGCGTCGCCGACCTGATCGGCGACGTCGACCCGATGAAGGTCGCCGAGGGCCGCAGCCTTGGCGACCCCGAGACGATCCACTTCGGCCTGATCCCGCGCAGCCACCGCGGCATCGTCGCGATCAACGAGCTGCCCGACCTGGCCGAGCGCATCCAGGTCGCGATGCTCAACGTCATGGAGGAGCGCGACATCCAGATCCGCGGGTACGTCCTGCGGCTGCCGCTCGACGTGCTGGTGATGGCCAGCGCGAACCCCGAGGACTACACCAACCGCGGCCGCATCATCACGCCGCTGAAGGACCGGTTCGGCGCCGAGATCCGTACGCACTACCCGGCCGAGCTCGACGACGAGGTCGCCGTGATCCGCCAGGAGGCCGAGCTGGTCGCCGACGTGCCGGACTATCTGGTCGAGATCCTCGCCCGGTTCACGCGTGGCCTGCGCGAGTCGACTGCCGTCGACCAACGCAGCGGTGTCAGCGCCCGCTTCGCGATCGCCGGCGCCGAGACGATTGCCGCTGCCGCGATCCATCGCGCCACTCGTCAGGGTGAGGACGAGGCCGTGGCCCGGCCCGTCGACCTCGAGACTGCCGTTGATGTGCTGGGCGGCAAGATCGAGTTCGAGTCCGGCGAGGAGGGCCGCGAGGACCAGATCCTCGACCACCTGCTCCGCTCGGCGACGGCCGAGACCGTACGCGCGCACTTCCGCGGCATCGACTTCGCCGTGCTGGTCGACGCGATCGAGAAAGGGACGATCGTCACGACGGGCGAGCAGGTCACCGCCCGCGACTTCCTCACGGGGCTTCCGGTGCTGGGCGAGTCCGAGCTCTACGACGACGTCTGCGAACGCCTCGGCGCGACCAACGACGGACAGCGCGCCGGCGCGATCGAGCTCGCGCTCGAGGGGCTCTACCTCGCGCGCAAGGTCAGCAAGGAGACCGGCGGCGGAGAGACGATCTATGGCTAGAGCCAACCGCAGGCTCACGCGCGGCGCCCGCTACGGCAAGTACGTCGACGGGCCCGATCCGCTCGCGCCGCCCGTCGACCTGGCGGAGGCCCTCGATGCGATCGGCGAGGACGTCATGGCCGGCTACTCCCCGGAGCGGGCCATGCGGGAGTTCCTGCGGCGCGGGGGCAAGGACCAGGCCGGTCTCGACGACCTGGCCCGTCGCGTCGCTGAGCGACGACGCGAGCTGACGCAGCGGCACAACCTCGACGGCACGCTCCAGGAGGTCAAGGAGCTGCTGGAGCGCGCCGTCCTCGAGGAGCGCAAGCAGCTGGCACGCGATGTCGCGATGGACGACAGCGAGCGGGCGTTCGCCGAGATGCAGCTCGACAACCTCCCGCCGTCTCCGGCAGCAGCGGTCAGCCAGCTGAGCGACTACGACTGGCAAAGCCAGGCCGCGCGCGAGGACTACGAGAGGATCAAGGACCTGCTGGGCCGCGAGATGCTCGACCAGCGCTTCGCGGGCATGAAGAACGCGCTGGAGAACGCCACCGACGAGGACCGGGCCGCGATCAACGAGATGCTCGACGACCTCAACACGCTGCTCGAGTCACACCAGCGCGGCGAGGACACCCAGCAGCAGTTCGACGACTTCATGGCCAAGCATGGCGAGTTCTTCCCGGAGAATCCCGGCACGATCGACGAGCTGCTTGACGCATTGGCGCAGCGCGCCGCTGCGGCGCAGCGGATGCGCAACTCGATGACCCAGGAGCAGCGTGACGAGCTCGACGCGCTGGCCCAGCAGGCTTTCGGATCGCCGGAGCTGATGTCGTCACTCGCCCGGTTGGACGGCAACCTCCAGGCGGCCCGGCCCGGCGAGGACTGGGGGAGTGCTGAGCAGATGGACGGCGAGGAGGGCCTCGGCCTCGGCGACGGCACGGGTGTCTTCCAGGACATCGCCGACCTCGACGAGCTGTCAGAGCAGCTCTCGCAGTCGTACAACGGCTCCCGCATGGACGACCTCGATCTCGACAAGCTCACGCGCCAGCTGGGCGACGAGGCAGCCGTCGACGCGCGTACGCTCCAGCGGCTCGAGCAGGCCTTGCGCGACTCCGGCACGCTGAAGCGCGGCTCCGACGGTCAGCTCAAGCTGACGCCCAAGGCGATGCGGCAGCTCGGCAAGGCGCTGTTGCGCGATGTCGCCAACACGATGTCGGGTCGACAGGGCAACCGGGACGTCCGTCAGGCCGGCGCCGCGGGTGAGCGTTCCGGCGCCACCCGGGAATGGGCGTTCGGCGACACCGAGCCGTGGGACGTGACTCGCACGATCACCAACGCGGTCACCCGCATCGCCGGCGAAGGCGGCGCGACCGACGCCGGGTTGCAGATCCAGATCGGCGACGTCGAGGTCCAGGAGACCGAGGCGCGTACGCAGGCGTGCGTGGCGCTGCTCGTCGACACGTCGTTCTCGATGGCGATGGACGGCCGCTGGGTGCCGATGAAGCGCACAGCCCTCGCGCTGCACACGCTCATCACGAGCCGCTTCCGCGGTGACGACCTGCAGCTCATCGGGTTCGGCCGGCATGCCGAGGTGATGGACATCGAGCAGCTCACGGGGCTCGACGCGATGTACGACAAGGGCACCAACCTGCACCACGCCCTGCTGCTGGCCAACCGGCACTTCCGCAAGCACCCCAACGCGCAACCAGTGCTGCTGATCGTGACGGACGGTGAGCCGACGTCTCACCTCGAGTCCAGCGGCGAGGTGTTCTTCAGCTATCCGCCGCACCCCGTGACCGTGGCGTACGCCGTGCGGGAGCTCGACAACGCGGCGCGTCTCGGTGCGCAGACGACGTTCTTCCGCCTCGGCGAGGACCCGGGCCTTGCTCGCTTCATCGACCAGATGGCCAGGCGAGCCGGCGGCACGGTGGTGGCACCCGAGCTGGACGACCTCGGCGCTGCGGTCGTCGGCTCCTACCTCGGCTCCCGTGACGCCCGCGGCGCCTACGGCGGGTCGTACGGCGACATGTTCGGCGGCGGCCGCGGATTCTGGGTCGGCTGACAGCCACGCCAGACACCCTGGGGACATACTTCGAGCAGGCACGAACCCCAGGAGATTCGCCATGAGCGATCAGGCACCGAACACTTCAGCAGGACCACGCCACCCGGCGGTCGTGGCGTTCCATCAGAGCAGGCTCGACGACGTCCAGCTGCGCGTGGCTGACGCGATCACGTCGTTCGCCGGATCGATGCCGTTCGTCTACCTCCATGCGGCGGTGTTCGTCGCCTGGATGCTGTGGGTGGAGTCGAACCCATGGCCGACCCTGACGCTCGTCGTCTCGCTCGAGGCGATCTTCCTGTCGACGTTCGTCATGATCGGCCAGAATCGCCAGGCCGAGTTCCAGAAGATCAAGGCGGAGCACGACTTCGTCGAGCAGGAGCTCGAGCTGAAGACCAACACCGATCTCACCCGCGAGATCCACGTGCTGACGACCGAGCTGCACCGCCGGGTCATCGAGGAGGCGGCGCAACCGGGCTGACGGCCTCGCCGGGCGGGATCATCTCGAGGCGTACGCCCAGGAGCCGGACGGGCCGGGCCCTCTGCTGGGCGTCGAGGCGGTCGAGCAGCGAGACCGCTGCGTCGCTCAGCGTGGGGAGATGATTCGTCGGGCCGGGGAGCGTGAGGCTGCGGGTGACCGTGATGAACGGCGCCAGGCGGATCTTGAGGCCGACCCGCACGGCGGGCCGGCCTTCCGCGTCGATGTCAGCCAGCACGCGCTCGGTCAGCGCGCGCACCTCGTCGGCGACGGCGTCCCAGTCGTCCAGGTCCGTCTGGAACGTCGTCTCGCGCCCATGAGCCCGTGCGACGTACGGCTGGGGGTCGATCGGCTGTGCGGAGGCTCCGGTGGCCAATCCCCGGTAGTAGGGACCCATAGTCGGCCCCAGCGCATCGGCGAGCACGGCGGGATCACTCGCCACGAGGTCGGCAACGGTCTCGAATCCGAGTGCGGAGAGCTTGGCCGCAGTCTTGGCGCCGATGCCCCACAGCGCCTTGGTCGGGCGGTCGCCCATGACCTCGAGCCAGTTCGCGGCGGTCAGCGCGTACGTCCCACGCGGCTTGCCGAAGTCCGTGGCGTTCTTGGCCCGGAGCGTGTTGTCGCCGATCCCGACGGAGCAGTGCAGGCCCGTCGCTGCGAGGACCGACTCCATGACGAGCGCAGCCATGTCCTCCGGGTCGCCGAGGTCACCGTGCTCGGGCCCGGGGCCGACGAATGCCTCGTCCCAGCCCAGAACCTGGACCAGGACAGGGACACCACCCCAGGTCAGGGATCGCAAGGTCTCCATGACGGTGGCGGACACCGCCTCGTACGCGGGTGCGTCGACCGGGAGGAACACCGCGTCGGGGCACTTGCGCTTGGCGACCCGTAGCGGCATGCCGGAGCCGACGCCGAACTCCCGAGCCTCGTAGGAGGCGGTCGAGACCACGCCACGCTCGGTCGGATCACCCCGGCCGCCGACGACGACCGGTACGCCTGCCAGCTCGGGATGCCGCTGGATCTCGACAGCAGCGATGAACTGGTCCATGTCGACGTGCAACACCCAGGTCATGTCCACCATGTCCACACCCTGCCGGAACAGCCGGTGGCGGTCGACCCGGAACTGCGACCGATTGGTGAGTCGCCTACGCACAGCGGCCGTATACGGGTAAACTCGCTCACGTAACAAACCCTGCACCGCTGCTCGTCGAACGAGTACGTCGCTCGACGATCGGTTCCGTGGCACCGGCCCAAGGCCGGATCTCTCCACGAGGCGGGCGTTGCACCATCCCGGTCGCTCATGTCGACCGGTCAATCGAGTTCCGCCGCGACAGGCCGAAGGCCCGGACCCGGCAGGGCTCGTCGGCGTCGTCCGGTTCGGATCCGGCGTCGCAGCACCGCCGGGCCAGTGTGCCGGGCGCTTCGGAGGAGGAACCTTGGCCAGACGAGGCCAGCGGCAGTCCGGGACGACTCGTCCCGCACCCCAGCGGCGTGCCCGCGGCGGCAACGACGGGATCATGTCGGTGCTCGCCCGCGCCGTACGCGAGGTCGAGGCCGGCGCTCAACGCGGCCGGGTGTCACCGTCGACGCGCACCAAGTTCCAGGTCGTGGCTCTGCTCGCGCGCGAGGAGCGTACGCGCGCCAAGGCCGACGCCACGCTGACCGACGCGCAGCGGGCCGAGAAGCTCAAGCGGCTCGACGGGATCGGGACGATCCTGGCCCAGACCGCAGCGCGGGACACGTCGCTGCTGTCGCTGCTCGCGGAGGACGCCGACGTGTCCGACGCGGCCATCGTGCTCAAGCACGACATGCTGCAGGCAGCCGGCGTCGAGCAGGCGCCCGAGCCGGAGAGCCCGATCGAGGACGAGGTCGGGCCGGCGCCGGTCGAGCGCCGCGTCGTGCCCCAGTCCGTCGTCGCACGCCAGCTCGCCAACCCGTTCCTCACGCCCGACTTCCAGAGCGCCCAGTCGGCGAAGCCGCAGACCCAGCGGCTCGCGACGTGGGAGCTGCTCGGGCCGCTCTTCTCGGCGTTCGAGCGGGCCGCCGGCGGCTCCAAGGCATGCATGGACCTGCCGGAGCCGTCCGACACCAAGGTCCCGGTCGGCCTCGAGCTCATGCGCCACCAGGCCGAGGTCATCGCCGCCGCGGAGGACGGGCACCGCACCTTCCTGCTCGCCGACGAGCCCGGCCTGGGCAAGACCGCACAGGCACTCCTCGCCGCGCAGGCCGCCAACGCATACCCGCTGCTGGTCGTGGTCCCCAACGTGGTCAAGACCAACTGGGCCCGTGAGGCGGAGCTCTGGACGCCCAACCGCCCCTCGACCGTGATCCACGGCGACGGCCACACGATCGACGGCTTCGCCGACATCGTGATCGTCAACTACGAGGTTCTCGACCGTCACGTCGGCTGGCTCGGCGACCTCGGTTTCCGCGGCATGGTCCTCGACGAGGCGCACTTCATCAAGAACAAGTCCTCGCAGCGGTCCCAGCACGTCCTGCAGCTGTCGGAGCGCATCCGGGCTCGCACCGTGAAGCCACTCATGATGGCGCTCACCGGAACGCCGCTGATCAACGACATCGACGACTTCCGGGCGATCTGGCAGTTCCTCGGCTGGATCGACGACAAGAAGCCGCGCGCCGAGCTCATGGGTGCGCTCGAGGAGACCGGTCTGACACCGATCGACTCCGGGTTCTACGCGGCGGCTCGTTCGCGGGTCATCGACATGGGCATCGTGCGTCGCCGCAAGGTCGACGTCGCCGCGGACATTCCCGCCCGTCGCATCGCCGACCTGCCGGTCGAGCTCGACGACGAGGCCGGCCGGTCGATCCGCGAGGCCGAGCGCGTGCTCGCCCAGCGGCTTGTCGCCCGCTACGAGAGCGCCCTGGCCAACCGCACCTCGGGTGTCACGGTCGAGGGCATCGATCATGAGCTCGTACGCCGCGTGGCCGGCTGGGAGCGCGACGAGAGCTCGGAGAAGACCGACGAGAACGTCTTCCAGATGATGCGCCGCATCGGCCAGGCCAAGGCCGCCCCCGCTGCCGACTACACCGCGCAGCTCGCGCGCAACGTCGGCAAGGTCGTCTTCTTCGCCAAGCACATCGACGTCATGGACCTGGCCGAGGAGACGTTCGAGCGACGAGGCATCCGCTACTCCTCGATCCGCGGCAACCAGACACCCAAGGTGCGCCAGCGCAACATCGACGCCTTCGTCAACGACCCTGAGGTCGCCGTCGTGGTCTGCTCGCTGTCCGCCGCGGGAGTCGGCATCAACCTCCAGGTCGCGTCCAACATGGTGCTGGCCGAGCTCTCGTGGACCGACGCCGAGCAGACCCAGGCGATCGACCGGGTCCACCGGATCGGTCAGGACGAGCCCGTCACGGCCTGGCGCATCATCGCGTCGCAGACGATCGACACGCGCATCGTCGAGCTGCTCGACAGCAAGGCGGGTCTTGCCGCCCGGGCTCTCGACGGCTCCGACGACGAGGTTTCGGCGTCGGCAGACATGCAGCTCGAGGCTCTCGTCGGCCTGCTCACGGACGCCCTGGAGCAGCGGGACGCCGCCTGACGATCAGGCCGCAGGGCCTGATTCGTCGCGCAGCCTCGGTTCGGTCGCGTTCTTGGGCTTGATGCCGCGCTTGTCGGCGAAGAACGCCCGGACCACGTCCATGTCGGCCTTGACGTCGTCAGAGGCGTGGAACGTGGGCCCGAATCCCATCGTCTTGGTCGGCGGGTCGAAGAACGCGAGGGTGATCGGCAGCCCGGTGTCACGGGACAGCCGCAGGAACCCCGACTTCCAGTACTCGCCCTTGGTACGCGTGCCCTCTGCCGCGAGGATCAGGCGGAACGGCTCGCCGTTGCGGGCCTCGGCCACCAGGTCACCGACGACCCCGGCGGCGTTGTCCCGGTCGAGGGGCACGCCACCGAATCGTCGGAGCAGCCAGCCGAGTGGGCCGCGGAACAGCTGCTTCTTGACGAGGACCCGGGGGTGGGCACCGTCGTGCCACATCACGAGCAGCATCGTGACGAAGTCCCAGTTGGACGTGTGCGGTGCGCCGACCAGGATCCCGGTGTCCGGCACCTCACCGACCATCCGGTAGCCGGCACGGCGGACGACGAAGCGGGCGAGGCGCTGGCGGATCATCACGCGTCGATCCTAGGTGCGGCCCAAGCCGCAGGTACGGGTGGCCACCGGCTGCGGTGTGCTGGCACCCGCGAACGTCCGCGTCAGCCGCGCGGTCACCTCGTCCCAGGTCTGCGCCCAGCCCGATGGGCCCGTGCGCCCGGATCGAGTCTGCTGGAGGTACGCCGGTCGACCGACCGGGAAACACCACCAGGAGAACCCCGATGTCGACCAGCCTTGACACCCCCACCAACCACCCATCGCCCCCGCCGCCGGCGAGGTCCGCAGGACGGATCGTCCTGCTCGTGGTGGCCATAGCCTCACTGCTGGGCGGCGCCACCGCGCTCGCCGGCGGTGGTGCGCTGATCGTCGCCGACAACTCGTGGCGCGACGACGGCTACCTGACGAGCGACACCACACGCCTCACATCCGGCGGCCATGCCGTCGCCAGCGAGACCATCGAGCTCGGCGGCGTCGACGAGGACTGGGTCCTCGGCCGCGTACGCGTGCGGGTCACGGCCAGCAGCTCCGCACCGGTCTTCGTCGGTGTTGCCCGATCCGGCGACGTCGAGGCCTACCTCGACGGCGTCAAGCACTCGACCGTCACGGACATCGACGATCCGGGAGCGACGTACGAGCAGCACGCCGGAGGCGCCCCGTCGGTCGCCCCCGCCGACTCCGACATCTGGCTCGAGCAGGCCACCGGCACCGACACCCAGAGCATCGACTGGTCGCTCGACGACCGGCCGGGACGCTGGACCGTCGTCATCATGAACGCTGACGGCTCCTCGGACGTCGACGTCGACGCCGATGTCGGCGCGACCGTGCCGATCCTCGGTGAGGTCACGACGGGTCTGACCGTCGTCGGCGCGCTCTTCGTGCTGGTCGGCGCCGGAGTCCTCGTCGGACTCCGCGTCACCCGCCACCGCGAGACCGAAGAAGACGTGGCATGAGCGCCGTCATCGAGGTCGACGACTTCAGCAAGGACTATGCGGACGTACGCGCGGTCGACCACCTGAGCTTCACGGTCGAGAGCGGGACGATCACCGGTTTCCTCGGGCCGAACGGCTCGGGCAAGACCACCACCCTGAGGGCCCTGCTCGGACTCGTGGAACCCACGTCCGGCACGGTGCGGATCGCCGGGAGTCGCTACCGCGACCTCGACGACCCGCTGCGCCACGTAGGAGCCATGCTCGAGTCGTCGGCCCACCCGGCCAGGACGGCCCGCAACCACCTCCGGGTGGTGGCGACAGAGGCGCGCATGCCCCGGACGCGCGTCGACGAGGTGCTCGAGCTCGTCGAGCTGACGGGCTCCGCCAACCGGCGGGTCGGCACGTTCTCGCTCGGCATGCACCAGCGGCTCGGGCTCGCCACGGCCCTGATCAGCGAGCCGGGCATCCTCGTGCTCGACGAACCGGCGAACGGCCTGGATCCTCAGGGCATCCGCTGGTTGCGTGACTTCCTGCGCAGCCTCGCCGACGAGGGTCACACGATCCTGCTGTCGAGCCACGTGCTGGCCGAGGTCGCGCAGACCGTCGACCACGTGGTCGTCATCGACCACGGACGGATCGTCGCCGACGAACCGCTCGACCTCCTGATGGCCAGGAACGCGGGGGAGCGGGTCCACGTCAGGTCATCGGACCAGTCCGCCCTGCGGTCGTACCTGCAGGCCGAAGGCGCCCACGTGTCCGAGGAGGCCGGCGCCCTCGTGGTGACCGGTGTCGGCACCGACGTCATCGGCCGGCTCGCCTTCGACCGCCATGTCGTCATCTACGAGATGGCTGCCGTGCGCGCCAGCCTCGAGGACACGTTCCTCGAGCTGACGACAGCAGCCCAGTCCGATCCCAGCGACACCTACCCCAGTGAGGCACCATCATGATCACCCTGCTCCGCGCGGACCTCGTCCGCCTCCGTACGCTGCGCTCGCACCACGTCGTGGTCGCCGTGCTGCTCGGACTCGTCGGGCTCATCACCTGGGGCTCGATGTCGGACGCGGGCTCCGGCGGGTTCGACTCCCCGTCAGAGCTCCGCGAGCCCGTGACCGCTTCGGTCGGGATCCTGGTCGCGGTCGTCCTGGCCCTGTTCGCCGCGACGCGTGTCGCCGGCGAGTACCGCTACGGCACGATCAGCCAGCGGCTCCTTGCGGCTCCTCGACGTACGCGGCTCCTGATCGCGACCATGACGACGCATGCCGTGCTCGGGCTCGTGCTCGGTGCGGCTGCCCTCGGCCTCGCCGCGGGCATTGCCGCGCCGATGCTGGCCGACAAGGAGCTGAGCATGGAGCTGTCGCTGCCGATCGTGGCCTCGACGCTCCTCGCCACCGTCGCGTTCAGCATCATCGGTGTGAGCTGTGGGTTCATCTTCCGCAGCCAGCCCGTTGCCGTGATGGTCGTCGCCGGGACGTTCGTCGCCGAGAAGCTGATCGGCATGTTCATCGGCGATGCTGCGGCCTACCTGCCGTACGGACTGCTGACGCCGCTCCTGCGGCTCGAGGGAGCGACGATCGGTGCCGGCGCAGCGGCGATCTCCCTGGTGACGATCACGACGGCTGTCACCGGCTTGGCGTTCGTGCTGTTCAAGCGTCGCGACGTCACGCCGTAACGGCCGGGCCGGGACCGCGGTCGAGCGCCACCAGGCGTTCGACCGCGGCGCACGTGTCATCCGACGCTCGGAGGGTACGCACGGAGCGAAACTCCCAACCGATCGAACGGAGCACCACCCGTGATCACCAAGATCCTGCACAAGCCCGTGTCTCTCGCCCAGCACGTCGTGGGCGGTGTCGCCCGAGGCGGGCTGCACGGAGCCGTTGCCGTCGCCCGCAAGATCCTGCCCGACGACCCGGCTGAGACGACGACGCACGCATCGCCCAAGGTCAGCACCGCACCCGTCACCCAACCGCCGTCGCCGACCACGACGACCAAGAAGGCCACGACCAACACGATGCCCGCCAAGAAGGCTCGTGCAGAGCGGCTCAACGCCAAGAAGGCGGCGCCCAAGGCGGCCGTCAAGAAGACCGCACCGAAGAAGCCCGCAGCGGCCCTGGACGACGGTCCGGCACCCGTCCAGGACGATCCGGTCGTCTACAGCTCCGGCCCCGAGGTCACCAACCAGGTGCCCGCGGACGACCTGCAGCCGTGAATCGTCCGATTGCCCGAGGGGACAACGGGTAGAGCCAGTCCATGCACCAGCTCGAATGGATCGGCATCATCAGGCACGGTGAGAGCGTCGGCAACGTCGCAGCGACGACGGCCGAGGAGAAGGGCTCCGACCTGATCGACATCACCGAACGCGACGCCGACGTGCCCCTGTCGGACACCGGTGAGAAGCAGGCGGAGGCCGTGGCCGGCTGGCTCCACGAGCTGTCCGACGACGAACACCCCCAGGTCGTGATCGTCTCGCCGTACCTGCGGGCCCGGCAGACTGCGGAGATCGCCCTCAACGGCCTCGACGTGCCGACGGTGCGCGACGAGCGGTTGCGCGACCGGGAGCTCGGCGTGCTCGACCTGCACACGGTGCACGGCATCCAGTCGAAGTTTCCCGAGGAGTCGGAGCGCCGCAAGCGGCTCGGCAAGTTCTACTACCGTCCTCCCGGCGGCGAGTCATGGGCGGACGTGCTCCTGCGCATACGGAGCCTGCTGCGCGACGTCGCCGAGGACCATCCCGAGCAACGCGTGCTGTTCTTCGCCCACGACGCCGTCGTCTCCCTGTTCCGGTACGTCATGGAGGGGCTCGACGAGGAGGAGCTCATGGCCGGCGCCAAGAAGTCACCGATCGCCAACTGCTCCATCAGCAGCTGGCGGTGGTCCGACGACGACGGCTGGGTCACCGAGCGGTTCAACGACGTCGAGCACCTCCAGCAGGACGAGGAAGCGCGCCCGACCGCCGAGGAGGGCGTCGATGCCCCGGCCGTCTGACCCACAGGTCATCAGCGCCCAGCTCCTGCGTGACTGGCCGCTGCCCGAGCCCGACGGCGGCAAGCGGGCACGCGGCACCGTGCTCGTCGTCGGCGGATCCCGCACCACACCGGGCGCGGTGCTGCTGGCCGGCACCGCAGCCCTGAGAGCCGGGGCCGGACGCCTGCAGCTGGCGACGACCGACGACAACGCGCAGGCGCTGAGCATCGCGGTCCCGGAGGCGATGGTCGTGGGACTGCCGTCGACCGACACGGGATCTGTCGACGGCGACGTCCCCGACCACCTGCTCGAGCTCGCCGGCAGCGCCGACGTCGTCGCGATCGGGCCCGGGCTCGATGACCCCGACCAGACGGCCAAGCTGATGCAGCAGGTGCTCAAGGCCGTGACTGACGGCACGCGACTCGTGGTCGACGCGTACGCGCTGGGTGCCCTCGGCGAGCAGCCGGACCTGCTCGGCGAGCACGCAAGCCGTACGGTCCTGACACCCAACGTCGGGGAGGCGGCCCGACTCCTCGGACGGGAGCTCGGCGACGACCTCGATGCCGAGGCCGCGGCCGTGACCGAGCGCTTCGGCGCCGCGGTCTCCCTCTACAGCCACGTGGCCGAGCCCGGCGGGGGAGCTTGGCGTGAGGAGAACGCCGACGTCGGCCTCGGCACGTCCGGCAGTGGAGACGTCATGGCCGGCATCATGGCCGGGCTGCTGGCGCGCGGTGCCGAGCCGGCGCAGGCGGCCTGCTGGGGGACGTACGTCCACGCGATGGCCGGTCAGCGGCTCGTCCAACGGATGGGGCGTACCGGCTACCTCGCGCGCGAGCTCGTCGACGAGGTGGCGGCGACGATCGCGATGGTCTGACTCACGTCAGGTGGTCGAAGTCGCCGTTGACCCATGCTGCGTGGCGCTCCGCCGAGCGATGCACGATCGCGCGGGCGTCCGCGTGGATCGAGTTGTCGAAGTTGCCGTAGAGCCGGTCGTACGCGAACCGGTCGACGTGCGCCGCGACCCGCTTGACGACGGCTCCGGACAGCGGCAGCCTATTGGGGTAGCTGCGCATGAAGCTGACCGACGTACGGTCGGGGTTCGCGAAGATCGTGTCACCGGTCAGCAGGACTCCACGTCCCTCGGCGCCGGCCCGCCAGTGCGCGACGGCACTGCCCGGGAAGTGGCCGCCGGGCTGGCTGAGCGTCACGCCCGGCAACAGCTCGAGGTCGCCCGACCACGTCTCGACGACCGCGTCAGGCCGGGCCACCCACTGCTCATCGGCCTCGGCGACCAGGACCGGCGGTCCGCCGAGGAGCCGGCTCCACTCGACCTGGACGCCGTACATGTGCGGGTGGCTCGCGACGATCGCGCGGACGTCGCCGAGCTCGAGCACCCGCGCGGCGATGTCGGCGTCGACATAGCCGACGGGATCCCACAGCAGGTTGCCGGCGGGCGTGCGCAGGAGCTTCGACTGCTGACCGATGCCGGTCGAAGGAGTCGTCGTGATCGCGTACAGGTCGGGCTCGAGCAGGGCGATCTCCGCATGATGTCCATCGGCTGACAGCTCGTCGAGAGTGCATGACGTTCTACTTCCAGATCACGATGGGCTACACGCCGCTGGAGTCCGGATTCGCCTTCCTCCCGTTCAGCCTCGGCGTCATCGGCGCAGCCGGGTTCGTGTCCAACCTGTTGCCACGCATCGGGCCGATGCCGATCATGATCCCGGGCCTCGCCCTGACGATCGTCGGCATGCTGATGCTGACCCAGATCACCGAGGACACCTCCTACTGGGGATTCGTCCTGCCATCGCTCCTGCTGATGAGCATCGGCATGGCGGGCGTGTTCATCACGGCCTCCAGCACGTCACTCGTCGGCATCGGCACTCACGACGCCGGTGTCGCGAGCGCTCTGCTCAACACGTCCCAGCAGGTCGGTGGCTCGCTCGGCACGGCGCTGCTCAACACGCTCTACGCCGGGGCCGTCACGGCCTACCTCACCGACCACGTCGGCGAGTCGCCCAAGACGGCGACCGGCAACGCGTTCGTCCACGGCTATCACATTGCGTTCTTCTGGGGCGCGATGCTGCTGACGGTGTCGTTGCTGGTGGCGGTGTTCCTGATGAACGCCAAGAAGGAAGACGTACCGGCCGACGCCGTGGCACCGGCCTGATCCAGCGGGACTAGCCGGCCGGCGCAGGGACGAGCTCCTTGCGCCGGGCCCGTCGTGCCCTGACGCGCGAGTCGATCGCCAGGCAGCCCAACAGCAACGCGATCGCGACGATCCCGTCCATCCACCAGTGGTGACCCGTGGCGGCCACGACGAAGATCGTGATCGGCAGGTGCATCAGGACGACCCAGCGCCACCTGCTCGTCGTCACGGAGAACACGCCGAGAGCGACGACCGCGGCCCAGCCGACGTGGATCGACGGCATGGCGGCGAACTGGTCGGAGATCCCGGTGCCGACGTCGCCGTAGACGTCGAACCCGTGCTTGTCGGACAGGTCGACGAAACCGAGCTCCTGCACGAAGCGCGGCGGCGCCACCCGGATGAAACGGATGACGAGGCAGAACGCCGTGAGCCCGGCCAGCCCGTTGCGCCAGTGCGGGTACTGGTCCCGGTGGCGGATGAACAGCCACACCAGGAACACCAGCAGGGCCGGGACATGGACGGTCGCGTAGTAGTCGTTGGTCAGCGCGGCGAGCCAGTCGTAGTGCACCACGAAGTGCTGCATCGCGATCTCGGTCGGCATGTGCAGGAAGTTCTGCAGGTCATCGATCGCTCGGGCCCGATCCATCGCGCCCTCGGGATGGGTGAACGGGAGCTGACGGGCCAGTCGCCACACGGCGTACAGCGCCGAGATCAGGGCGAACTCGCTGAAGGCCGGCAGCAGCGCGTTGCCGACGCGGCTCGACGGCAGTGCCCGGAGGACGAGCCACGCGATCAGACTCACTGCGGAGGCGATCGCGGCCTGGTCCCAGGTCGCCCAGCTCATGGCAGCTGACGGGTTGTCGCACGGTTCACGGAATGATCTTACGGATGCCTGTGCGATCGTAGGGGCGGACTTCAGACCAAGTCGCCCAGGAATTCGAACGAACAGGACCATTCATGGACGTGAAGAACGCGGTAGCCCTCGTCACCGGAGGCGCCTCCGGCCTCGGCCTCGCCACTGTCGAGGCGTTGCTCGACGCCGGCGCCAAGGTCGTCATCCTCGACCTGCCGGGCTCGCCCGGAGCCGACGTCGCTGAGCGCCTGGGGGAGTCCGTACGCTTTGCGGCCGCCGACGTGCGCGACGAGGCTGCGGTGACCGAGGCGCTCGACGTCGCGGCAGAGCTGGGTGACCTGCGCGTCGTCGTCAACTGCGCCGGCACCGGAGATGCGATCAAGACGGTCGGTAAGCAGGGCCCGTACCCGCTCGACAAGTTCCAGCGGATCATCGAGATCAACCTGATCGGCTCGTTCAACGTCCTGCGACTGGCGGCCGCCCGGATCGCCCAGCTCGACCCGATCGGCGAGGAGCGCGGCGTCATCATCAACACGGCGTCGATCGCCGCCTTTGACGGCCAGATCGGCCAGGCGGCGTACGCCGCGTCCAAGGGTGGGGTCGTCGGGATGACGCTCCCGATCGCCCGAGACCTGGCCTCACTGGGCATCCGGGTCATGACGATCGCGCCGGGACTCTTCGACACACCCTTGCTGGCTTCGTTGCCGGAGGACGCCCGCGCCTCGCTGGGCAAGCAGGTGCCGCACCCGAGCCGCCTCGGGGACCCGGCCGAGTACGGCGCCCTCGCCGCTCACATCGTGGCCAACCCGATGCTCAACGGCGAGACGATCCGGCTCGACGGCGCGATCCGCATGGCACCGCGCTGATCCTGACACCGTGCGGGCAGATTTCGCCCGGCGTGCCCCGGCGGTCGAGCGTACGGTCGGGGCATGCCACAGCTCACCCGTTGGAACGTCTGCGTCGCGGTTGGCGTGCCGCTGGCGATTGCGCTGCTCGGCCTGACGCACCCGGCCCATCTGACGTTCGCTGACGCAGGGCGGTGGCGTGACCTCCACGTCGTCCTGCTGCCCATGTTCCCGCTCCTCGGTCTCGGGCCGTGGTTCGTGGCACGCAGCGTCGACCGGACCTACGGCGTGGTGGCCATGGCGCTCGGGTACGTCTATGCGTGCTTCTACACGGCGCTCGACGTGCTCGCGGGCATTGGCGCGGGCGGGCTCAAGCTGGCGCACGACCGCGGCGGCTTCGGCGTGGTCTTCGGACTCGCCTCCGACCTGGGTCACATCGGTTCGATCGCGCTCATCGGGGCGTCCGCCCTGGCCTGCGGGTGCGCGCTTCGTGTCGCCGGGTGGGTCGCTGCTCCCGGGTCGGTGCTCGTCCTGGCCGGCGACTTCGGATTCATGCAGGAGCACGTCTACTGGCCCGGCGGCGGGCTCTCGATGCTGGCGATCGCTGCAGGTTGGGGGGCGATCGCCTGGGCGATGCAGCGCGCGCTGCGCTGACTCAGACCGGCAGCAGGCGGGTGATGAACTTCGTCAGCTGGTCGACGTTGCAGCACTCGTGCATCTCGACGACCTCGGCATAGGTCGGCGCGATCGAGTCGCCGAGGCCCCACCGCATCGAGTGCTCGGGGTTGAGCCAGAACGTACGCCGTGCGCGCTGGTTGATCTCGTGGAGGGCGCCGAGGTTGGCGTCCTGGTTGTTGTTGCGCGCGTCGCCGAGGATCAACACCGCGGTGCGCGGGCCGATGGCGGTCATGTGGTCGGCGTGGAAGTCGGCGAAGGCCTCGCCGTAGTCGCTGCTGGTGTGCCACTTGGTGATGCGGGCCTCGCGGGCGATGCGGCCGGCGAGGTCGTCACCGCCCTCCTTGACGAGGTCGGTCACGTCGGCCATCGCGTTGACGAACGCGAAGACACGCACCTTGCTGAACTGGCCGCTGAGGGCCTGCACCAGGTGCATCGTGAAGCTCGAGAATCCCGACACCGAGCCGGACACGTCGCACAGCAGGACGAGCTCGGGACGGGACGGGTGCGGTTTGGCGTACACCGGGCGGATCGGCACACCGCCGGTCGACATCGAGCGGCGAAGCGTCCGCCGGATGTCGATGCGCCCGCGACGGGCCTTGCGCCGGCGTGCGGCCAGGCGGGTGGCGAGCTTGCGTGACAGCGGCCTGACGGTGCGGGCCAGCTCCTCGAGCTGCTGCTGGTTGGCGCTGAGGAAGTCGATGCGGTCACTGCCTGTACGCACGGCGTGCCGCGTGACGACCTCGCGCCCGCGCAGCTCAGCAGTCCGGCGCCGCGCTTCACCCGCGACCAGGGCCCGGAAACGCTCGATGTTCTGTCGCACCTCGTCACGTTCGAGGCGCTCGGTGAACCCGCCGCCCTCACCCTGGCCGCCGCCTTGGCCCTGACCGCCGCCTTCGCCGCGCTGGCGCAGCGCCTGCACGAGCAAGGTCTGCGGCTGCAGGCGCTCGAGGGTCTGGTACGCCGACCAGCCGCCCGTCGTGGTGCCCTCTGTGCCCACCGCACCCAGCAGGTCGACGGCGATCTCAGCCACCTGCTCCAGCGCCCGCAGGTCGTTCTCGGCAAGCGCCATCGCCAGCAGGTCCCGCAGGTCGTCGAGGTCGAAGTCCTCGTCGGTCTCCCGGGCGGCCTGAGGCACGCCGACACCGGCCGGGAAGAACAGGTCGAACGTCATGTCGAACACATCACGCTGGCCGCCGCGGCGCACGAGCGCCGATGCCAGCCCTTCTCGCAGCTGCGACCGGTCGCTCATGCCGAGCACCTCGACCACCGCAGCGGCATCGACGGTCTCGCTGGTGCCGGCCGGTATGCCCTTGGTCCGCAGTGCGGCGACGAACTCGACGAGCCGGCCGGCGACGTCCTGCGCCTCCGGCTCACCGATCCGTGCGGGGGTCATGGCGTGCCCAGCACCTCGTCGAGATCGAGCCGCGACGTGGCCCGTTCGAGGTCGTCCTGGTGCTTGAGGATCACACCGAGGCTCTCCTTGACGACCTGGTCGTCCAGGATGTCGGCACCCAGAGCGACGAGCGTACGAGCCCAGTCGATCGTCTCGGAGACCGACGGCGACTTGCGCAACGGCATGGCGCGCAGTGCGTTGATGACCCGAACGAGCGAGTCGCCGAGCGTGACATCGAGCTCCGGAACCTTCAGACGTACGATCTGCTGCTCGAGGTCGGCGTCCGGGAAGTCGATGTGCAGGAACAGGCAGCGGCGGCGCAGGGCCTCCGACAGCTCGCGCGTCGCGTTGGACGTGAGCACGACGAACGGCCGGCTCGTCGCGGTGATCGTGCCGAGCTCGGGCACCGTGATCTGGAAGTCACCCAGGACCTCCAGCAGCAGGCCCTCGATCTCGACGTCGGCCTTGTCGGTCTCGTCGATCAGCAGGACCGTGGGGCCCTCGTTGCGGATCGCGGTGAGCAGGGGACGGGCGAGCAGGAACTCCTCGCTGAAGATGTCGTTGCGCGCCTCGTCCCACGTCTCGTCCTTGCCCGCCGTGATCCGGAGCAGCTGCTTGGCGTGGTTCCACTCGTAGATCGCGCGCGCCTCGTCGACACCCTCGTAGCACTGCAGGCGTACGAGGTCGGCTCCGCACGCCTGGGCGACGGCGCTCGACAGGGCGGTCTTGCCGACACCCGCAGGGCCCTCGACCAGCAGGGGCTTGCCCAGCTCGCTGGCGAGGAACACGGTCGTCGCGACGGCGTCGGAAGCGAGGTAGCCCGCGCCGGCGAGCTTGGCCTTGACGTCGTCGATCGAGGTGAACGGCATGGTGCGCATGCCTACGATGATGCCGTGGCCCTCTTCGAGATCGTTCGCGAGGTACGTCTGCCACCCGAGGAGTCATGGCGGCGGCTCACCGACTGGGAGAAGCATGCCGCGCACGTGCCGCTGACCCGCATCACCCGCACGCCGACCGGATTCGTCGCCCGCACGAGTGTGGGGCCGTTCGGTTTCGACGACCCCATGGACATCGTCGAGTGGCGCGAACCGGAGTTCTGCCGCCTCGAGAAGCGTGGCCGCGTCGTGACGGGGTGGGCTGAGGTCTCCGTCGACCCGCACGGGACGGGCAGCCGCGTGACGTGGCGCGAGGACCTCCACGTACGCGGGCTGCCCCGGGCCCTCGACGGCCTGACCCGGGCCGTGAGCATCCGGATGTTCTCGAGGGTCGTCGACCGCCTGCTCGCCTAGGTCCGCCGCGAGTTGTCGCAGGCGTACCGGCACGTACGATCGATTCATGGGTTACACGCCGGAAGCCGAAGCACTCGACATCTGCCGCGACCTGATCCGGATCGACACCTCCAATTACGGTGACGACTCCGGGCCGGGGGAGCGCAAGGCGGCCGAGTACGTCGCGGCCTCACTGGCCGAGGTCGGCATCGAGTCGGAGATCTTCGAGTCCGAGTCCGGCCGCGCGAGCCTGGTCGCCCGCTGGGGCAACCAGAACACTTCCCGGCCCGGACTGCTGATCCACGGGCACCTCGACGTCGTGCCCGCGCAGGCCGGTGACTGGCAGGTCGACCCGTTCGCTGCCGAGGTCGTCGACGGCTACCTCTTCGGCCGCGGCGCGGTCGACATGAAGGACTTCGACGGGATGCTCCTGTCGGTCGTACGAGCACGGCAACGCGCAGGCGTCATCCCCGATCGGCCCATCACGCTCGTCTTCACCGCTGACGAGGAGGCCGGTGGCGTGCTCGGAGCCCACTGGCTCGTCGAGCACCATCCTGACCTGTTCGAAGGCTGCACCGAGGCGATCGGCGAGGTCGGTGGCTTCTCGACCGAGGTCGGCGGCAAGCGGCTCTACCTCATCGAGTCAGGCGAGAAGGGCATCGCCTGGATGCGCCTGCGGGGACGCGGCACGGCTGGGCACGGCTCGATGCGCAACGACGACAACGCCGTCACGCATCTCGCTCAGGCCCTCGTGACCCTGGGCGAACATCGCTGGCCCGACGAGCCGGGCCCGTCGATGGAGCTCCTGCTCAGCAAGGTCCGCGAGCTGACCGGCGAGGAGGGCTCGGCCGACGAGGTGCTCGGCCACTTCGGTCCCGCGATCCGCATGATCGGCGCCGGAATGCGCAACACGACGAACGCCACGATGCTCGAAGCCGGCTACAAGCACAACGTCGTGCCGGGGGAGGCGATCGCGTACGTCGACGGGCGCTACCTGCCGGGTCACGCCGACTCGTTCGTACCGGCGGTCCAGGAGATCGTGGGCACCAACGTCACGGTCGAGACCCACATCACCGACGCAGCCCTCGAATACGCCTTCGAGGGCGACCTCGTCGACGCGATGACCGTGGCGCTGCACAGCCAGGACCCTGACGCGCACATCGCACCGTTCCTCATGTCCGGCGGCACCGACGCCAAGGCGTGGCACAAGCTGGGCATCACGTCGTACGGGTTCACGCCGCTGCGGTTGCCGGCCGACCTCGACTTCACCGCGTTGTTCCACGGCGTCGACGAGCGGGTGCCGGTCGAGGCGCTCGAGTTCGGCTCGCGCGTCTTCGACGAGTTCCTCAACCTGATCTGACGCGGCTTTCCCAGCCTGAGGGCCGCGGGCTCGGCTACAGCGTGCTGCGCATGCGGATGATCTTGCGGCGCAGCACGACGGTTCGATGACCCGTGTCGTCCTTGCGCAATCGTTCGAGCTCCCACCCCTGGTACTCCGCAGCGTCCGTCAGCATGCGGCACACCGCCGTACGTGACTTGGTGCGGTCGATCGTGAGGTTCCAGAACTCGTACTCGATCATCGATTCACCTCTCATCTTGCACTGTCCGACACGTCGTCGAGGGCCTGGACGATCTCGGGCGGGAGCTCGAGATCCTCCGACGCCAGGTTCTCCTGCAGCTGAGATGTCGTACGCGCGCCGACGACTGCAGAGGCGACTCCCGGCCGGGCCAGCAGCCAGGCGAGGGCGACGTGCGCGATCGTCACGTCGAGGCCCTCAGACGCCCGGGCCAGCGCCTCCACGACGGCCGACTTCTGCGGCGTCAGGTATTTCGCGACGAACGCTTCCCAGGCCGGATCGGCCGCCCGTGAGTCGGACGGAACCCCGCCGCGATACTTGCCGGTGAGCACGCCCCGGCCCAGCGGTGACCAGGCGAGCACACCCATGCCGAGGTGGCGCGCAGCCGGCAGGACCTCGTCCTCGGCCTCGCGCCTGACGAGGGAGTACTCCACCTGCGTGCTGACCAGCGGCAGTGCATCTGCTCGCTCCGCCAGCCAGGTGTGCGCAAGGGCGGTCTGCCAGCCGGTGTAGTTGGAGATGCCGACGTAGCGCGTGCGCCCCGTCCGTACGGCGTGCTCGAGCGTGCTGAGGGTCTCCTCGATCGGCGTCTCGGTGTCCCACGCGTGGATCTGCCACAGGTCGAGGTGATCGGTGCCGAGCTGCCGCAGGGACAGGTCCAGCTGGTCGAGGAGCGTACGCCTGGAGCTGTCGCGATCGATGCGCTCACCGCGCTTGATGAGACCGGCCTTGCCGGCGAGCACGATGCGACCGCGCGCGTCGGCCTTGTTGATGAGCGTGCCGAGCAGCTCCTCGCACGCCCCGTCGCCGTAGATCGGCGCGGTGTCGACCAGCGTGCCACCTGCGTCGAGGAACGTGGACAGCTGTTCCTCGGCCTCGTACGCGTCGACGGTCGTGGCCCACGTCATGGTGCCGAGCGCGAGCCGTGACACCTCCAGCCCCGATGCACCAACGCGGCGATACTGCATGCGGCAAGGCTAGTCGGGCGGGTGTGAAGTGCCCGGTAGGCTCGCACGGTGGATTTCCTTCGTGCCGTGGTCCTGGGTCTCCTTCAGGGCCTGACCGAGTTCCTGCCCATCTCCAGCAGCGCGCACTTGGCGATCTTCCCCAAGTTCTTCGGCTGGGACGATCCGGGGGCGGCGTTCACGGCAGTGATCCAGATCGGCACCGAGCTCGCCGTCCTGATCTACTTCTGGCGCGACATCGTCACGATCGCCACTGGCTGGATACGCGGCCTCTTCAGTGCGACCGCTCGCCAGGAGCTCGAGTGGCGGATGGGCTGGTTCGTGATCATCGGCTCCCTGCCGATCGTGCTGCTCGGACTGCTCTTCCAGGACCCCATCAAGCACGAGTTCAGGCGCGTGGCGCTGATCGCCGTGGCGCTGATCGTGTTCGGCCTGATCCTCGGCTTCGCGGAGCGCTGGGGCCTCAAGAACCGGCCGATCGAGAAGCTCACGACCCGCGACGCCGTGCTGTTCGGGCTGGCGCAGGCCTGCGCGCTGTTCCCCGGTGTGTCCCGTTCCGGCGGCACGATCAGCATGGGGCTGCTCCTGGGCTACGAGCGCCGCGCAGCGACCCGCTACGCGTTCCTGCTGGCCATCCCCGCCGTGCTCGGCGCCGGCATCTACAACCTGAAGGACATCCCCAACCAGACCAACGCGTACGGTCCCGGTCCCACGATCGTCGCGACGATCGTGTCGTTCGTCGTGGGTCTGGCCGTGATCCACTGGCTGCTGGAGTACGTCAGCCGCAAGTCGTACACGCCGTTCGTGGTCTACCGCATCGCGCTCGGTGTGCTCGTCCTCGCGCTGGTCGCGACCGGCGTCATGACGTCGACCGTCACGGTGAGTTGAGCCTAGAGCCAGCCGGAGCGCTTGAACCGCCAGTAGATGTAGCCGCAAAGCGCGCCGATCACGGCGACACAGATCGGGTAGCCGTACGTCCAGGTGAGCTCCGGCATGTGCTCGAAGTTCATGCCGTAGATGCCGGCGATCGCGGTCGGCACCGCGAAGATCGTGGCGCCCGCGGTGAGCTTGCGCATGTCCTCGTTCTGCTGGACGCTCAGCTGCGCCAGGTGGGCCTGCAACGCGTTGTCGAGCAGGTGGTCGATCGAGTCGATGGCCTCCGCCGCGCGGGCGAGGTGGTCGCCGATGTCGCGGAAGTAGGGTCGCGCATCCTCCGGCATCGTGCCCTGCGCGAACCGCATGATCGGCTCCTTGAGCGGCATCACCGCCCGGCGGAACTCCAAGGTCTCGCGCTTGAGCCGGTAGATGCGGGTGGAGTCGTTGGACCGCTCGGCCGAGAAGACCGACGTCTCGACCTCCTGCACGTCGATCTCGAGCTCCGCGGCGACGTCCTCGTAGTGGTCGACGATGTTGTCGACCACGGCGTACAGCGCAGCCGTCGGGCCGTGCGACAGCGGCTCGATCATCTTCTCGGCCGCGCGTCGCGCCTCCTTGAGCGTCGGTCCGCCGTGCCGCACCGTGAGCAGGAAGTTCTTGCCGAGGAAGATGTTGACCTCGTGCGTCCGGATGTCGTCGTCGCTGTAGGCCACCGTGCGGATCGACATGAACAGGTGATCCTCGTAGCGCTCGACCTTGGGGCGCTGATGGGCCTCGAGCGCGTCCTCGACGGCCAACGGATGGAGCTGCAAGGACTCTGCGACGCGATGCATCTCGTCGGTGGTCGGGTTGCCGATGCCGATCCACAGGAAGTCGTCCTCGCCGAGGCCGGCCAGAGCCGCATCGAGCGAATGCTTGTCATCCTTCGTGGATTCACGAATCCCGTCGCGATAGACCGCGCAGTCAATGATCACGTCGACATTCTGCCCTTGCCGCCCACGGCGACGCCGTCGACTGGCCGCAGCCAGCCAGCCGATACGCTCGCCTCATGCGCAGTTGGTCTCGTCCCGATGTCCCGTCCCTTGGTGACCTCGGGCTCGGCGAGGGGTCGGCCGTACGTGTCCACGACACGGCATCCGGAGAGGTACGCGCGAGCGATCCTTCGGGCTCCGCGCGGCTCTACGTCTGCGGGATCACACCGTACGACGCGACCCACATGGGTCACGCTGCGACCTATCTCGCCTTCGACCTGCTCCAGCGTGCCTGGCTCGATCGCGGCATCGACGTCGACTACACGCAGAACGTGACCGACGTCGACGACCCGCTGATCGAGCGCGCCATCGCCACAGGCATCGACTGGGCCGACCTCGCCGCGCGCGAGATCGACCTGTTCCGCGAGGACATGACCGCCCTGCGGATCATCCCTCCGGCCAACTACGTCGGCGCCGTCGAGACGATCGACCTGGTGGTCGACCTCATCGACCGCCTCAACGAGGCCGGCTCGGTCTACCGCGTGGACGACGACCTCTACTTCGACGTGCATGCCGACCCGGGCTTCGGCCTCGTGTCCGGTCTCGACGAGGCCGAGATGCTGCGCATCTTCCCCGAGCGAGGGGGAGACCCGGACCGTCCCGGCAAGAAGCACCCGCTCGATTGCCTGCTCTGGCAGGCCGAGCGACCGAACGAGCCGGCGTGGGAGACGTCCCTCGGCAAGGGCAGGCCCGGTTGGCACGTGGAGTGCGCAGCGATCGCCCTGAAGCACCTCGGCGTCGCGTTCGACGTGCAGGGTGGCGGTTCGGACCTCGTGTTCCCGCACCACGAGATGTCGGCCTCCGAGGCCACGGTCGTGACGCACGAGGCGTTCGCCCAGGCGTACGTCCACGCCGGCATGGTCGGGTTCGAGGGCGAGAAGATGTCCAAGTCCAAGGGCAACCTCGTGCTGGTGTCCAAGCTGCGGGCCAACGGCCACGACCCGATGGCGATCCGCCTCGCACTGCTGGCGCACCACTACCGCTCCGACTGGGAGTGGTTCGACGACGAGATCACCACTGCAGAGGCCCGGCTCGCCGCCTGGCGTGACGCGGTGAGCCGCCCGCTCGCACCTTCCGGCACCGCCGTTGTGCAGGCCGTACGGGCAGCCATGGCGAATGATCTCGATGCGCCCACTGCATTGGCGGCGATCGATGCGTGGGCCGCGGACGACTCGGCCGCAGACCCGCAGGCCGGTCGCACCGTACGCACGGCGGTCGATGCGCTGCTCGGCGTCGCGCTGTGATGCAGAAGCCTTCTGAACGCCAGCTCGACCTCTTGCGTTGGGTAGTCGCTGCGGCCCTGGCCGTGACCTACCTCTTCACGAGCTTCGAGCCGGCGTTCTATGCGGGCATCGCCGTGCTGCTCCTGCCCCTCCTGCTGCGGATGCGTTCCTCACGCAAGGGCCCGGACGAGCCGCGCTGACCGCCAGCCGTGGCACGTTCACTGCGGCTGGGAAACGAGCAGTTCCAGCTCGCCAAGATCCGTGTAGACGACGTCGCCATGGTTGGCTGTGACCTTGAGCCGGTAGTGGCGATAGAAGCTGGGATTCGCGATCGCGTAGGTCTTCAGCTCCAAGCGTTTGGCAAAGGCCTGGTTGCTTTGCGTGTCGAGCGTTGTCCAGGTGGAGCCGTCGTTGGAGCCCAGGAACTGCCAGTCCTTCGGATCGCGGGGGACCAGGCCGCTGGAGCTGCGGATGGTGTAGCTCTGGACGCGCTCCGTGCGGCCGAGGTCGTACTGAAGCCAGCCGGTCGGGCCCTTGTAGAACCATCCCGACCCCGTGTTCTGGTCGAAGGCTCTCTTGGCGCCGCTCGTGTTCCCGCTGTCGGTCGCGAGGCCACCCGTGGCGACGTTCACCATCGGATGAAACGGCGTCGCTCTGTCCGCCGGAGACCTGCCACTCGTTCCGGCGGAGTTGGTCGCCGTGACGGTGTAGTAGTAGGTCGCGCCATTGAACACTGACTTGTCCGTGTAGCTGCTGCCTGTGACGCCCGACGCGACCGTCCGATATGGGCCGTCGCTGGAGGTGGCGCGCCTGATCGTGTAGCTGGTGGCGCCGAAGGACCTCTGCCAGCGCAGCGGCACGGCACCATCGCCCGGCGAGGCCAGCAGCATGGCGGGCGCCGCAGGGATGACGCTCCGCGCACGACCGTCGCCGCCGGTGATCTGCACATTGCTGAAGACGCTGTTGTTCGCCTTGCCTGTGACCGACGAGACCATCAATCCGGCATAGATCGTGTCGGGAACGGGAGCATCGATGCGGCCGACATCGGTAGCGGCCCAATTGGTGCCATCGGGAGAAACGTAGCCGGTGATGATGTTGCCGATGCGCTCCAGCTTCACCCATGTGATGGGCAAGGTGCTCCCATCGGTCAACGCCTTGTTCGCGTAGTTCGAACCGCCATACACCGCCAGCTTCGTCATGTTCTGCAAGGCTTGATTTTTGTGGTTCACGGCCATCCAGGCGCGTGGAGCCCCTGGCTCCAGGCTGGTGCGCATCATCACGCCCGCCACTGCGGACGGGTGGGTTTTGTCGAGCGACTCGACCTTCGCAATGATGGCGCCGTTGCCCTTGAGGGCTTTGTAGGCGAAGTGGCCGCTGTCGAGCGGGCCCCAGACACCGTAGCCTCTCCCCGTCACGTTCCATGTGCCGTTGGTGTACGTGGCCGCGCCGGCCGGGCTGCCGCCCCCGATGTCAGCATTGCTGAACCCCGAGGCGATCGAGGTGGTCGAAGGAATGGGCAGCGGCGGCGGCCGCGTCGCCTTCGACGTGTCGGACTCCTTGAGGTACATGAAGCTGGTGCTGCTGACGGGCATCCAGAGGCGTCTTTGAGTGATGAAGGGTGCCGGAAGACCCTTGCGAACAACGTAGGCGTTGTAGAGCTGAGTGAGTGCCTCGTTCCCTCCGCCGCCGCCGTCCCAGCCGCGATTGGTGTTGTCGGAGGTGTAGTAGCGATCGGTGGTGCCAAAGGGAAGGGCTGTCGTGGGGGCGAGCTCGTTCACCCTCGCGAAATACTCACCCGCCGCCAGCAGGCGACTGTCAAAGTCGGAGTAGATGTCGATGCCTTGGGTCCAGAGCGCCTCGGCCAGCGTGGTCAGTGACAGAAGCTGTCCATAGCCGTGCCCCTGGTCACGGAGGTAGTCACCGAGCATGCCGATGTCATTGGAATTGCGCAGCCCGACATGGGCGAGTGTGCGGGCCTGATAGACGACCCTGTCCAGCGTCTCGACATCATCGTTGTAGATCGCCATCAGTCCTAGCGCGGACAGGGCCAGTGCGCCCTTGTTGGCGGCCCCGAACTGACTTTCGCCATACGGATTTGCTGCTGGCATCAGGACGTTCTTGAAGTACTTCTGGACGGTTGCCGTATCGGCTTTGGTCCAGCCCGGGTAGGTGCTGCGCAGGATTTCCGCGCCGCCGACGAACCGGGCCGCGTAATCGCCCAGATCGAGCATCGACTCGCGACCTGAGAACTCCGTCTGGGTGGTGGCCCATCCAAGCAGCAACTTGCGCGCGCTCACCGCGTAACGCTCGTCCTGGGTGAAGTACCACATCCGCGAGAGGTTCGAGATCGCGACCATGTCGGAGCGCCAAGCATTGAGATTCACGTCTGGGGCGCGGCTCACCTTCGCGAAGGGGCCACCACGCCCCGCGTAGCTGAGTCTGGAGTCGGGACTGTTCGCCAGTTGGTCAAAGCCGGACTTCCACGGTTGCCTGCCCTGGTCGACGTTCGCCTTGAGCGTCTGGAGATCGGAGAGGCTGAGCCCAACGCCTGGATGCTTGATGACGCGGACCTCTGGGGTGCTTTTCGTGACAGCGGGGATCGACGGGGAGCTGCCCCCGACAAAGGGGGCAACCGGGGGACCGCCTGTGCCAACGGAAGCCCCCAGAGCATCTCTCGTCGCGGCATTTCCCAAATTTTCGCCATCGCAACCCGTGAGCACGATCGCGCTCCACACGAGCAACGCAGCAGCAAAATTGGTCTTGTCAGACATGGGAACCTTCGCGGCCGATCACAGGAGAGGGCATCAAACTATCGGTCCGCGAACCAGGAAGATACGAACGAAACAGACTGTTCACATTCCGGTCTACTCCAACGCAGGGGAGACCGACTTTTGTCCCGCCAGCCCCGGGGCCAGTCGATCTCCAACTCAACCTGCAAGAGCGAGTGAGCTACTCCGTGTCGTCGCTGCGCCGGCGCAGGTAGCGCTCGAACTCGCGGGCGATCGCGTCCCCGGACGCCTCGGGGAGGTCGCTCGTGTCGCGCTCGTTCTCGAGCGCCTCGACATACTCGGCGATCTCCTCGTCACGTGAGGTGAGCTCCTCGGCACCGCGCTGCCACGCATCGGTCATCTCGACGAGTACGCCCTGGGGGAGCGGCAGCCCCATGGCGTCCTCGACCGCTCCCAGCAGCGCGAGGGTGGCCTTGGGGCACGGCGGCTCGGCGAGATAGTGGGGGACCGCGGCCCAGAGCGAAGCCGAGGCGATGCCCTCACGCGACGCCATCTCGTTGAGCACCGACGTGATGCCGACGGGCCCCGAGTATGTCGAGGGCAGCAGCGACATGCGTTCCATGAGGACCGGGTCGGTCGTCGAGCCGCTGACGGGCACCGGACGTGTGTGCGGTGAGTCGGCCAGAAGTGCGCCAAGCGTGATGAGCTCGGTCACGCCGGCGAGCTTGGCCACGCCCAGCACGGTGGAGCAGAACGCCTTCCACCGGAAGTTGGGCTCGGGCGCGCGAAGGAGCAGGACGTCACGATCGCCACGGCGCGGACGCGCGTGATAGATCATCGGCGCCGGCCAGGTGATCAACCGGTCGCCGTCGTCGCCGTTGTGCACCTGGGGACGGTGCACCTGGAAGTCGTAGTAGTCCTCGGGGTCGAGCTCGATCAGCAGCTCGGCGTCCCATTCCTCGATGAGGTGGTCGACCGTGCCCGAAGCGGCATCAGCAGCGTCGTTCCAGCCCTCGAAGGCGGCCACCATCCACGGATCGTTCAGCTGCGGGATCGTGGGTTCGGAGGTCACTCCTTCAGCCTAGCCCGCGGCCTACTCGTTCTCCGTGCGGTAGCCGAGGTTGGGCGACAACCACTTCTCCGCCTCGTCGACGCTCCAACCCTTGCGGGCGGCATAGTCCTCGACCTGGTCGCGGCCGATCCGACCCAGCACGAAGTACTGCGACTCCGGGTGCGAGAAGTAGAGTCCGCTCACCGCAGCGCCGGGCCACATCGCCATGCTCTCGGTGAGCTCGATGCCGGTGTTGGCCTCGACGTCGAGCAGCTCCCAGATGGTCTGCTTCTCGGTGTGCTCGGGGCAGGCGGGGTAGCCGGGTGCCGGCCGGATGCCGTCGTACGACTCCTTGATGAGCTCCTCGTTGCTGAGCGCCTCGTTGGGTGCGTGCGCCCAGAACTCCTTGCGTACGCGCTCGTGGAGGCGCTCGGCGAACGCCTCGGCCAGGCGGTCGGCCAGTGACTCCAGCAGGATCGCGCTGTAGTCGTCGAGCTCCTTCTTGAACGCCATGATCCGGTCGGTGATGCCGATGCCGGCCGTGACTGCGAACGCGCCGACGTAGTCGCGCAGCCCCGAGTCCTTGGGCGCCACGAAGTCGGCGAGCGACTTGCGCGCCGAACCCTCACGGCCCTCGGTCTGCTGGCGGAGGTGGTGCAGCACCGCCTTGACCTCGGTGCGTGTCTCGTCGGTGTAGACCTCGGTGTCGTCGCCGGCGACCTGGTTGGCCGGGAACAGCCCGAACACGCCGTTGGCGCGGATCCACTTCTCCTCGATGATCCGGTCGAGCATGACCTGCGCGTCGTCATAGAGCTTGCGCGCGGCCTCGCCGCTCGTCGGGTTGTTGAGGATGTCGGGGTAGCGGCCCTTCATCTCCCACGCGTTGAAGAACGGCTGCCAGTCGATGTAGGGGCGCAGCTCCTCGAGCGAGTAGTCCGTGAACGTCTTGACGAACTGCGTGGGCCCACCGGACGCGTGGTAGTCGTCGGTGTGCGCGTCACGGACCTGTTGCGTCAGCAGCCGGGGGCGGGGCGGGGTGTAGCCGCTCCAGTCGATCGGCGTCGCCTTGCTCCGCGCGGCCTCGATCGGCAGCAACGTACGCGTGTCCTGCCGGGCGGCGTGGCGCTCGCGAAGCGACTGGTAGTCCGCCTCGGTGTCGGCCAGCAGCTTGGGTCGCTGCTCATCCGACAGGAGTGCCGCGACGACGGGCACCGAGCGCGATGCGTCCTTCACCCAGATGACGGGGCCGTGATACTTCTGCGCGACCTTGACGGCCGTATGAGCGCGCGACGTCGTCGCACCGCCGATCATGAGCGGGATGTCGAATCCCTGACGCTCCATCTCGGTGGCGAAGTTGACCATCTCGTCGAGCGACGGCGTGATGAGGCCCGACAGGCCGATGACGTCGGCGCCCTCCTCCTTGGCCGCGTCGAGGATCTTCTGCGCGGGCACCATGACGCCCAGGTCGACCACGTCGTAGTTGTTGCACTGCAGCACGACGCCGACGATGTTCTTGCCGATGTCGTGGACGTCGCCCTTGACCGTGGCCATGACGACCTTGCCGTTGCTGCGCTCTACGTCGCCGGGCTGCTTCTCGGCCTCGATGAACGGGATGAGGTAGGCGACGGCCTTCTTCATGACGCGCGCCGACTTCACGACCTGCGGGAGGAACATCTTGCCCTCGCCGAACAGGTCGCCGACGACGTTCATGCCGTCCATCAACGGGCCTTCGATGACCTCGATCGGGCGGCCACCACGCTCGGAGATCAGCTTGCGCAGCTCCTCGGTGTCGGACTCGGCGAACTCGTCGATGCCCTTGACCAGCGCATGCGTGATGCGTTCGCCGACCGGGAGGGAGCGCCACTCCTCGGTGGCGACTTCCTTGACCGATCCGTCGCCGGCGAAGTCGGCGGCGATCTCGAGCAGTCGCTCGGTCGAGTCCGGTCGCCGGTTGAGGATGACGTCCTCGATGCGGTCGCGCAGCAGCTCGGGCACCTCGTCGTAGACCTCGAGGGCGCCTGCGTTGACGATTCCCATGTCCATGCCCGCGCCGATCGCGTGGTAGAGGAACACCGCGTGAATAGCCTCGCGCACGGGGTTGTTGCCGCGGAACGAGAACGAGACGTTGGAGACGCCGCCCGAGACCAGCGCACCGGGCAGGTTCTGCTTGATCCAACGCGTCGCCTCGATGAAGTCGACGCCGTAGTTGGCGTGCTCCTCGATGCCCGTCGCGACAGCGAAGACGTTGGGGTCGAAGATGATGTCCTCGGGCGGGAAGCCGACGTCGTTGACGAGGATGTCGTACGCGCGCTGGCAGATCTGCTTGCGACGCTCGAGGTTGTCGGCCTGGCCTTCTTCGTCGAATGCCATGACGACGACGGCCGCGCCGTACTTGCGGCACAGCCGGGCCTCGCGGACGAACTTCTCCTCGCCCTCCTTCATCGAGATCGAGTTGACGATCGCCTTGCCCTGGACGCACTTGAGCCCGGCCTCGATGACGTCCCACTTGGAGGAGTCGATCATGGTCGGCACGCGGCAGATGTCGGGCTCGGTCGCGACCAGCTTGGTGAAGCGGTCCATCGCGGCGATGCCGTCGATCATGCCCTCGTCCATGTTGATGTCGATGACCTGGGCACCGGCCTCGACCTGCTGGCGCGCGACGGCGAGGGCAGCGGTGTAGTCGCCGGCCTTGATGAGGTTGCGGAACCGGGCCGATCCCGTGATGTTGGTGCGCTCGCCGACGTTGACGAAGAGGGTGTCCTCGACGACCGTCACCGGCTCGAGACCCGAGAGCCGCAGCGCGGGCGTGGCCTCGACGGCCTGGCGCGGCGCCTTGCCCTCGACTGCCTGGGCGATCGCGGCGATGTGTGCCGGCGTGGTGCCGCAGCAGCCGCCGACGAGGTTGACGAAGCCGCTGTCCGCGAACTCCGCGATGATCGCCGCGGTCTGGCTGGGCTCCTCGTCGTACTCACCGAAGGCATTCGGCAGGCCGGCGTTGGGGTAGCAAGACACGAAGGTGTCGGCGATGCGGGCCATCTCCGCGATGTAGGGCCTCATCTCCTTGGCACCGAGCGCGCAGTTGAGGCCGACCAGGAGCGGGTTGACGTGCCGCACGGAGTGCCAGAACGCCTCGGTCACCTGGCCCGACAACGTACGCCCGGAGGCGTCCGTGATCGTGCCGGAGATGATGACGGGCCACCGCCGGTCGTACTCCTCGAAGATCGTCTCGACCGCGAAGATCGCCGCCTTCGCGTTGAGCGTGTCGAAGATCGTCTCGATGAAGAGCACGTCGGAGCCGCCGTCGAGCAGGCCCTTCGCGGCGGTCTTGTATGCCTCGACGAGCTGGTCGTACGTCACGTTGCGGGCACCGGGATCGTTGACGTCCGGCGAGATCGACGCGGTACGCGTGGTGGGCCCGAGTGCACCGGCGACGTAGCGCGGCTTGTCGGGCGTGCGCTCGGTCATGGCGTCGCACTCCTGGCGGGCCAGGCGCGCGGACTCGTAGTTGAGCTCGTAGGAGAGCTCCTCCATGCCGTAGTCGCCCAGGGAGATCTCCTGCGCGTTGAACGTGTTGGTCTCGATCATGTCCGCGCCGGCCTCGAGGTACTCGCGGTGGATGCCGGCGATGATCTCGGGCCTGGTCAGCGTCAGCAGGTCGTTGTTGCCCTGGACGTCGGACGGCCAGTCGGCGAACCGTTCGCCGCGGTAGCCCGCCTCGTCAGGGCGATCCCGCTGGATCGCCGTACCCATCGCGCCGTCCAGCACCATGATCCGGCTCTGCAGGAGCTCGGTCAGGGCAGACGTGGCGTCAGGACGAAGGTTGGGGGTGTGAGACACAAGCAATCCTCGAGGAGTTGATCGGCAGGAATGCTGGGAAGCTCCAGCCGGCGGCGGGCTCGCCTGGGCCTCGGGAGCTCCCGAACTTAGTCCCACCAGTATCTCACGACGGACAACGTCACGCCCGGACCTTCCTCGCGCGTGGACACCTTGTCCGGTGACGATCGGCTGGTGTGCCTGTTCTACGGTGTAAGGGTGACTCAATACGCCGCCGTCCTCTGGGACCTCGACGGCACCATCGTCGACACCGAGCCGCTCTGGATGGGCGCCGAGCACGCCCTGGCCGCCGAGCACGGCAAGATCTGGACCGAGGAGGACGGACTCGCCCTCGTCGGCAACTCCTTGATCGCCTCGGGCCACTACATCCGCGAGAAGCTCGAGATCGAGATGACCGCCGAGGACGTCGTGGACTACCTCGTCAACCAGCTCGCCGCATCGCTGACCGAGCACATCGACTGGCGACCCGGCGCTCGCGAGCTGATCGAGGCGCTCGACTCCGAGGGCGTGCCGCAGGCGCTCGTCACGATGTCCTACACCGCGATCGCCGAGCCCGTCGTCGCCTCGTTGCCGTTCAAGGCTGTCGTCACCGGTGACATCGTCTCCCGACCCAAGCCACACCCCGACCCGTACCTCCTGGCGGCGGAGCTGTTGGGCGTCGACGCGGGCGACTGCCTCGCGATCGAGGACTCAGGCACCGGCGCTGCCTCGGCCAGCGCGGCCGGCTGCGACGTGCTCGTGGTGCCGCACTTCGTCAACGTGCCGGAAGCCGATCGCCGCGTCCAGGTGCCGACGCTCGAGGGCGTCAAGCCCGAGGATCTCGACCCACTGTTCGTCTAGCGGTTGAACAGCCCGCTGAGCAGGCCCTTCTTGCGGTGCCAGCCGTGCTGCTCGAGGAACGTGAACAGCGGCTCCTTGATCCGCTTGGTGGAGAACGAGTAGGTCACCGGCGCCATCGAGACGCCCTCGTCGGTCTTGTTGACCCCGCCGAACTCGAAGCTGAACTCCTTGCTTGTGCCCTTGCCGGAGAAGAAGCTCTTCTCGAAGCTGCCGCCCCCGGCGTCGAGCGAGCCGGCCGACTCAGTGTGCAGCTCGTTGAAGTCGAACGTGCCCTTGGCGACGTCGAACGTCACCGTGATGCGGTAGTCCTTGTCGATCGTCGTGACCTGGGTCGGGTAGAGCGAGGTCGCCTTGACGATGTCCCAGGTGCCGACGATCGTGTCGCCGTCGGCAGCGAAGGAGAACGGCTCACCCGGGTCGTTGATCGACGGAACAGCTGCAAGGACGTCGGCAAGGGGAGTCGGCATGGTCAAACCGTAGGGGACTCACGACGCCTGCGGGACGTTTATGACCTCGAAGAAGGGCATCTCCGGGGGAGTGCCGCCGAACTCGGGGCACAGCGCCTTGTGGGCGCACCAGCCGCACAGGCCGCTCTTGCGCGGCGGGAAGTCACGCAGCTCGATGGCTCGCTCGATCGCCGCCCACAACGCGACGAGCTTGCGCTCGGTGGCCAGGAGCTCCTGCTCCTCGGGCTCGTACGTCAGGAAGGTCCCGTCACCGAAGTACATCAGCTGGAGCAGCGTCGGGATGACGCCTCGGGTGCGCCAGATGACCAGCGCATAGAAGCGCATCTGGAACATCGCCTTGTCCTCGAAGCGAGGATTGGGACTCCTCCCCGTCTTGTAGTCCACCACTCTGATCCGGCCGTCAGGTGCGACGTCGATGCGGTCGACGATGCCCGCGAACGTCACGCCGGACTCCAGCTCGTAGGCGACCCGCTCCTCGCGAGACGCCGGTTCGAGCCAGCGCGGGTCCTCCATCCCGAAGTACGTACGCAAGAGGTCGACCGACGAGGCCAGCCACGCGGTCTCGTCGGCGGCCTGCTCGGCGGTGAACAGCTCAGCGAGCCTGGGCTCCTCGGCCCGCAGCTTGTCCCACTGGCCGGGCAGCAGCTCGACGGCGCGATCGAGCGTGCGTCCGGGCGCGGGCTCGGCCAACAGGTCCTCGAGAACCGCGTGCACCAGGGTGCCGCGGACCATGACCGGATCAGCAGGCTCGGGCAGCCGGTCGATCGTGCGGAAGCGGTAGAGCAGCGGACAGTTCTGGAAGTCACCGGCCCGGCTCGGCGACAACGACCGGCGTACGGTCACTGGTGCGTCGGAGTCGTCCATGCGAGCAGACTAGTTCGGCCCACCGACGAATCGATCCACGCCACGCGACCCGATAGGTTGACTCGGTGAGCCCAACCCCGCGACCCGGCGCCTGGCGACTCGGCCGTCTCGTGGGCGTCGACGTCCTGATCAAGCCGTCGCTGCTGGTCATGGGCGTGGCGCTGGTCGTGCTGTTCGCCCGCCGGTTCGACGAGCGCGCCGACTCCAACCCCTACCTTCTCGCCACGATCTTCGTGCTCGCGCTGTACGTCTCGGTGCTGATCCACGAGCTCGCCCACGTCGCGGTGGCCCGCGGGTTCGGCATGCGGGTCCACTCCGTCACGTTGCACCTGCTCGGTGGCGAGACCCTCATCGAGGGCGAGAGCCGCACGCCATGGCAGGAGCTGGCGGTCTCGATCAGCGGCCCATTGTCGTCACTGGCGATCGGCCTCGCCTGCTTCGCCGTCGAGCCGACGCTCACCGGTACGCCCGCGGACGTCGTCCACGCCATCGCCCAGCTCAACGTCCTCGTCGCGATCTTCAACATGCTGCCCGGCCTGCCGCTTGACGGCGGCCGGGTGTTCCGGGCGATCGTCTGGCAGGTCTCGGGCCGCGAGGAGACCGGTATCCGCATCGCCGCATGGCTCGGGCGCATCACGGCTGTCGGCATCGTCGCGTACGCCTTGACCCGCAACGACGAACCGACGTTCCAGATCGACTTCGTCATCGCGGTGCTCGTCGGCTGGTACCTCTGGCAGGGCGCGAGCGACGCGCTCAGCAACGCCGGCCGGTCCGCGCGGATCAACTCCCTCGATGCGCGCACGATCGGCTTCCCGGGCGCGACCCCACCACCCAACGCCGAGCAGCTCTCGGCCGACCTCCACGGAGCAGATCTCTTGAAGGCAATGGCAGCACGACCCGCCGAGGCGTACGCGCTCGTCGAGTCCGACGGCACGGTCTACGGCGTCCTGACCGCCCGCGCCGTCGACGAGGCATACCGGGCGAGCCGATGACGTCGTTCATGCGCAGCGGCCCGCTCGAGGCAGGGGAGTGGGTACGCCTGACCGATCCCAAGGGGCGCAAGCACAACGTCCTGCTGGCCGACGGTGCGGAGTTCTCGACCAAGAAGGGCCAGATCAGCCACGACGACATGATCGGCCACCCCGAGGGCATCGTCATCGAGTCGTCGATGGGCGCGCCCTACCAGGTGTTCCGGCCGCTGCTGTTCGAGTACGTCGTGTCGATGCCGCGCGGCGCCGCGATCATCTACCCCAAGGACGCCGCCCAGATCGTCGCGCAGGCCGACATCTATCCCGGCGCCCGCGTCGTCGAGGCCGGTGCCGGATCGGGCAGCCTGACCTCCTACCTGCTGCGTGCCATCGGTCCCACCGGGACCCTCGGCTCGTACGAGATCCGCGAGGACTTCGCCGAGAACGTCGTGCGCAACGTGCACCAGGTCGCCGGTCCCAATCCGCCCGGCTGGACGCTGACGGTCGGTGACGTCCGCGAGGTCATCAGCGAGACCGAGATCGACCGGCTCATCCTCGACATGGTCGACCCTTGGACCTGCATCCCGCTCGCCGCGGAGCGACTCACCCCCGGCGGCATCATCTGTGCCTACGTCGCGACGACGACCCAGCTCTCGCGATTCGTCGAGACCGTACGCGAGCAGGGCGGCTTCACGGAGCCGCGCGCCTGGGAGACGCTCGAGCGCGACTGGCACCTCGAGGGCCTGGCGGTGCGTCCCGACCACAAGATGAACGGCCACACGGCGTTCCTCGTGACGGCCCGCAGGATGGCACCCGGACAGACCTCCCTGGAGAAGTCGCGGCGTCCCGCACCCGGCGCGTACGGCCCCGACTACAAGGGTCCGCGACCCGCCGGGTTCGTCGAGGAGTAGCAACGTCTGGGCAACGTCATCCAAAAGACACTTCTCCTGTGTCTGAGATGACAACCGCTGAGGTGGGGTTGGCGGGTAGGGTCATTCGTACGAGCAGGAGGTGGCCATGACCGACAACGAGCCCATCCAGACGAGCGGATCCGACCAGGAGCTCGCCTACTTGCGCGCCGAGGTCGAGCATCTCAGGCGCCGACTCGGCTCGGAGGGGTCCACCGACTCGCGGCTCTCCGAGCTCGAGGCCAAGCTGTCGGCCACGAGCTCGCAGAACGAGCGACTGACGTCGACGCTGCGTGAGGCGCGCGACCAGATCGTGACGCTCAAGGAAGAAGTCGACCGGCTGGCACAGCCGCCGACGGGCTTCGGCACGTTCCTGCAGCGCAACGACGACGAGTCCGTCGACGTCTTCACCGGTGGCCGCAAGCTGCGGGTCAACGTCAGCCCCTCGGTCGACAAGGAAGACCTGCAGAAGGGCCAGGAGGTCATCCTCAACGAGGCGATGAACGTCGTCATGGCGCTCGACTTCGAGGTCGTCGGCGAGGTCGTCTCGCTCAAGGAGATCCTGGCCGACAACGAGCGCGCCCTGGTGATGGGCAACGCCGACGAGGAGCGCATCGTGCGCCTCGCCGAGTCGCTCGAGGGCATCAAGCTGCGGCCCGGCGACTCGCTGCTGCTCGACTCGCGCTCCGGCTACGTCTACGAGCGCATCCCCAAGAGCGAGGTCGAGGACCTGGTCCTCGAAGAGGTCCCCGACATCGACTACGAGAGCATCGGCGGTCTGCGCAACCAGATCGAGTCGATCCGCGACGCCGTCGAGCTGCCCTACCTGCACCCCGAGATCTTCATCGAGCACGAGCTCAAGCCGCCCAAGGGCGTGCTGCTCTACGGCCCTCCCGGCTGCGGCAAGACCATGATCGCCAAGGCGGTCGCGGCGTCGCTGGCCAAGAAGGTGTCGGAGCGCACGGGCGAGGAAGGTCGTTCGTACTTCCTCAACATCAAGGGCCCCGAGCTGCTCAACAAGTACGTCGGCGAGACCGAGCGGCACATCCGCCTCGTGTTCCAGCGCGCTCGTGAGAAGGCCAGCGAGGGCACTCCCGTCATCGTGTTCTTCGACGAGATGGACTCGCTGTTCCGCACCCGCGGCTCAGGCGTCTCCTCCGACGTCGAGAACACGATCGTGCCGCAGCTGCTCAGCGAGATCGACGGTGTCGAGGGGCTCGAGAACGTCCTGGTCATCGGCGCCTCCAACCGCGAGGACATGATCGACCCCGCGATCCTGCGGCCGGGACGACTCGACGTCAAGATCAAGATCGAGCGCCCCGACGCGGAGTCGGCCACCGACATCTTCAGCAAGTACCTCACCGCCGGCCTTCCGCTGCACGCGGACGACCTCGCGGAGTGGAACGGCGACCGTCAGGCCTGCGTCACGGGCATGATCCAGCGCACCGTCGAGCGGATGTACACCGAGTCCGAGGACAACCAGTTCCTCGAGGTGACCTACGCCAACGGCGACAAGGAAGTCCTCTACTTCAAGGACTTCAACTCCGGCGCCATGATCCAGAACATCGTCGACCGGGCCAAGAAGATGGCGATCAAGGATCTCCTCGAGCACGGTCAGCGCGGCCTGCGGGTGCAGCACCTGCTGCAGGCCTGCCTCGATGAGTTCAAGGAGAACGAGGACCTGCCCAACACCACCAACCCCGATGACTGGGCGCGGATCTCGGGCAAGAAGGGTGAGCGCATCGTGTTCATCCGCACCCTCATCTCCGGCAAGAGCGGCAACGAGCCGGGCCGGTCGATCGACACCGTGGCCAACACGGGCCAGTACCTCTAGGTCCGTGCTGACGTACGACCTTCGTGCTGCCTCCTACGGCAGCGCAGACGCGCGACTGCTGACCGCTGAGGTGCAGGATGAGTACGTCCTGCGCTACGGCGGTGAGGGGGACACCGCGCCGGTCGACACGTCGGAGTTCGACGGCGAGGGCGGCCGGTTCTTCATGGTCTACGTCGACGACGTCCCCGCGGCGATGGGCGGCTGGCGGCGCCACGCACCGCTGGCCGAGTGGGACGACGCCGAGATCAAGCGCATGTACGTACGTCCGGCGTTCCAGCGTCGGGGCCTGGCGCGGCTGATCCTCGCCGAGCTGGAGCGGACGGCTGGCGAGGCCGGCATCACCCGATTGATCCTCGAGACCGGGCTCGAGCAGCCCGAAGCGATCGCGATGTACCGCTCAGCCGGTTATGACGACATACCGGCGTTCGGCTACTACGCCGACTCCGAGCTCAGCGTGCACCTCGGCAAGGTGCTGGACGTCACCTGACGACGGACTCCTCGACGGTCGCGGCAGCCACCGCCTGGTCGGTCGAGTCGTCGTGCACGTACTTGGCTCCTTGCAGCAGCGAGGCGATCGCCGCGATGACCGACATCACCGCCGCTGCCGTGAACACCACGATCAGCCCGTGGTGGAACGGCTCGGAGATCAGATGAGGGAAGAACGTCTTGCCGGTCAGTGTGTCGGCGTTCGACTGAGGGATGGTCTTGAGCGCGCCGGAGGGTCCCAGCAGGCTTTCGATCGGGTTGTAGCCGAGGAACGCCGCGAACAGCGAGCCGACGGGTGGGAGGTTGCCGATCTGTTCGGCGGTGCCGTGGGGGACCTTCTGCGCAACGAGACCGTCGGTCAGGGTCCTGGGCAAGGCGTTGGCCAGTCCGACGATCATCAGCGAGAAGAAGAGCCCGATCGACAACGACGTGCCGGAGTTGAAGAACGTACCGCGCATGCCTGAGGCCGTGCCCCGCTGGCGCGCCGGCACGCTGTTCATGATCGACGAGGTGTTCGGCGCCGAGAAGAGACCCGAGCCGATGCCGTTGAGGAAGATCAGCAGAGCGAACATCCAGTAGTGGAAGTCGGTCGGGATCAGCAGCATGCCGATGAAGGTCGCGGCGACGAGCAGCATGCCGCCACCGGCGAACCACCGTGCGCCGTAACGGTCCGACAGCGTCCCGGAAATCGGCCCGGCGACGAGGAAGCCGACGGTCAGGGGCAGGAGGTAGATCCCGGCCCACAGGGGAGTGGACTCGAAGTCGTAGCCGTGCAGCGGCAGCCAGATGCCCTGCAGCCAGATGATCAGCATGAACTGCATGCCGCCGCGCGCGATCGAGGCCAGGAGTCCCGCGACGTTGCCGGCGCTGAAGGCCCGGATCTTGAACAGGCTCATGTCGAACATCGGGTCAGCGACCCTGGTCTCGATGAGGCAGAAGACGACGAGCAGGACGGTGCCGCCGATCAGGCCGAGCAGCACCCACGGGTTTAGCCAGCCCATCGTGTGCCCACCGTAGGGCTGGATGCCGTACGTGATGGCAGCGAGGACAGCGGACAGACCTACCGCGAACGTCAGGTTGCCCGGGATGTCGAGCCTTCCCGGACGCTTCTCGCCGAGCTCGTGGAGGGACTTCCACGACCACAGTGCGCCGAGGATGCCGAACGGCACGCTGACCCAGAACACCGCGCGCCAGTGCCACTCCGACAGCAGGCCACCGATGACCAGTCCGAGGAACGAGCCGGCGATCGCCGAGACCTGGTTGATGCCGAGCGCCATGCCGCGTTGGGTCGCCGGGAATGCGTCGGCGAGGATCGCCGTCGAGTTGGCGAACAGCATCGCGCCCCCGATGCCCTGCAACACACGCCACAGGATCAGCCACATCGCCCCGGATCCGCCGTCCAGCGGGTCCAGAGCCGTCGCGACCGAGGCGATCGCGAAGACGATGAAGCCCCAGTTGTACATCCGGACCCGGCCGTACATGTCGCCGAGGCGCCCGAACGTCACCACGAACACCGCCGACACCAACAGGAACCCCATCAGCAACCACAGCAGGTAGCCCACATTGCCGGGCTCGAGTGGGTTGAGGTGCAGGCCGCGGAAGATCGCCGGAAGCGAGATGATGACGATCGAGGAGTTGATCGTGACCATCAGCACGCCGAGGGTCGTGTTGGAGAGGGCAACCCACCGGTAGTGGGGATGATCTCGACCCCAGCGGTTCTGTCTGCTGCTCGATGTCGCGGCGCTCAACTGGTCCTCCATGTAGTTGCGAGGTGCAACTAGAAGGTTAGCGCGGATCGTCGGGGCGCCGTCAGCGGGCCGATGTGGCGAGGGCAGCGACGCGGCGAGGCCGGCTCGCTGCCCTGACGGCCACGACCACGCCGACCGCTGCAAGGCCCATCCCGGCCAGCCCGGCGGGAGGCACCCGATCGCCGAACATCAGTGCCGCCCACACCATCGTGGTCGGCGGCGTCAGGTAGAGCAGCGTGCTGGCCTTGGTCGCGCCCTGGGTGCGAGAGACGTACAGGTACGACCCGTAGCCGCCGAAGCTCGAGAGCAGCACGACCCACGCGACGGCGACGCAGAACGCCGGGGGAGTCGGCTCGCCGGCCGTGCCCTCGATCAGTGCCAACAGCCAGAACGCGACTGCCGCGGTGACGGTCTGCACGGTGAGGGAGGTCAGCACGGACTCCTGGGGGCGCCACCGTTGCTGCAGCACGGTGCCCGACGCGAGCGAGAGCATCCCGACGAACGGGAGGACGTACGCCCACCAGGGAGCGTCGCCCGCTCCGAGGTCGCCGCTGACGACGAGCAGCACACCGCCGAGCCCCAGACCCAGTCCGAGGAGCTGCGTCACTTGCGCGCGCTCGGACAGCACGAGGGCGGCCAGGACGATCACCACCAAGGGCTGCATCGAGGCGATCAACGCGGTCGTCCCCGACGGCACGCCGAGGCCGACCCCGCTGACCGTGAGGCCGAGATAGGCCACCTGGCACAGCAGTCCGAGCACGACCTGCCGGCCCAGACCGGCGCGACCGATGCGTTCGTGCCGCCACAGGCACAGCGCCATCAAGATCACGGCCGCCACGAGGTAGCGCCAGGCCAGCAGGGTCGAGGCCGGCGCCTGCCGCGTGCCGAGCTCCGCGCCGATGAAGCCTGAGCTCCACAGGACGACAAGGGCAACCGAAGGGCCGACGTTCGTACGCACGTTGGGGGACATGCCTTCACATAAACATACCGGTCGGTATACTCGCAGTGTAGATTCCGAAGGAGTTCACATGACGACCATCACCCCGCCGCGCATGACGCCCACGGCGCACCGGATCCTCGACACCGCCGCCGGCCTGTTCTACGAGCACGGCCTCCGGGCGGTCGGCGTGGAGCGCATCGCCGAAGAGGCCGACACGACTAAGAAGACGATCTACGACCGCTTCGGCTCCAAGGACGGACTCATCACGGCCTACCTGCGGCAACGGTGCGACCGGTGGCACGAGTACGCCACGGCGTACGTCGAGGAGCACCATCCAGAGCCGGGCACGGGCCGGGTCCTCGCCGTTCTCGACGCGCTCGCCAGCTGGATGGCCGTCAACTCGCGAGGCTGCGGGTTCGTCAACGCGTATGCCGAGCTGGCCGGCACCGGACACGACGGCTTGCCGATCATCGCCGAGGAGAAGATCTGGACCCGCGACTACTACATCGGGCTGCTGACCGAGCTGGACATCCCGGACGCCGAACGGCGCGGGCGCGAGGTGGCCCTGGTGCACGAGGGAGCGATCGTGCAGCTGACCGCTGGTGCGCAGCCTGAGGCGATGGCCGATGCGCGTGCCCTGGTCGGCAGACTCGTCGCCGAGGGTGTCTCCGCGCGTGATGCAGCCGAGGGGACCGTAGGCTGAACGCATGACAGTCAGGCGCGTGCAGGGGAGTGAGGTCGAGTACGGCATCGCCGTGCAGGGGCAGCCGCACGCCAACCCGATGGTCGCCTCGACGCATGTCGTCAACTCCTACGCCGCCGCGCACGGCCTGACCCGTCGAGCCAGGTGGGACTTCGAGGAGGAGAACCCGCTGCGTGACGCGCGCGGGTTTGACCTGAGCCGCGAGGTCGCCGATCCGTCCCAGCTGACGGACGAGGACATGGGCCTGGCCAACATCATCCTCACCAACGGCGCCCGGCTCTACGTCGACCACGCGCACCCGGAGTACTCCAGTCCCGAGGTCACCAACCCGCTCGACGTCGTGCTGTGGGAGAAGGCCGGCGAGAACGTCATGCGCCTCGGCGCCGAGCTCGCGGCCCAGATCCCCGGCACCGCGCCGATCGTGCTCTACAAGAACAACGTCGACAACAAGGGTGCGTCCTACGGCGCTCACGAGAACTACCTCATGCGGCGCGACGTGCCGTTCGACCAGATCGTCGAGCACCTCACCCCGTTCTTCGTCTCGCGCCAGGTGTTCACGGGCGCCGGACGCGTCGGGCAGAAGCAGGACGGCAGCGTCCACGCGTTCCAGATCAGCCAGCGCGCCGACTACTTCGAGGTCGGGGTCGGCCTCGAGACGACGCTCAAGCGGCCCATCATCAACACGCGCGACGAGCCGCACGCCGACCCCAAGAAGTACCGCCGGCTGCACGTCATCATCGGCGACGCCAACTGCTCCGAGACCGCGATCTACCTCAAGCACGGCACGACCTCGCTCGTCCTCGCAATGATCGAGGCGGGCTTCCTGACGCGCAGCCTCGCCCTCGCGACGCCCGTCACCGCCCTGCACGACATCTCGTACGACCCGACGCTGACGCAGAAGGTCGAGCTCGAGGACGGCCGCACCGTCACGGCCCTCGAGCTGCAGGGGGAGTACCTCCGCCTGGCCAAGGAGTTCGTGGCGCGCGAAGGCTCGGACGAGCAGACCGACGACGTCCTGCGCCGGTGGGAGAGCGTCCTCGACCGACTCGCCCGCGACCCCATGGAGTGCGTGCGCGAGCTCGACTGGGTCGCCAAGCTGGCGCTGCTGGAGCGCTATCGCGAGCGTGACGGCCTCGACTGGGACCACGCCAAGCTGCACCTGGTCGACGTCCAGTACCACGACGTCAGGCTGCACAAGGGGCTCTATCACCAGCTCATCCGCACCGATCGCATGGACCGGCTGCTGACCGATGAGCAGGTCGCCGCCGCGGTCACCGACCCGCCGCGCGACACCCGGGCCTACTTCCGCGGCATGTGCCTCGCCAAGTTCTCCAAGGACATCGCAGCGGCGTCGTGGGACTCGGTCATCTTCGACCTGCCCGGGCAGGACTCGCTGCAGCGCATACCGACGATGGAGCCACTTAGAGGCACGGCGGAGCACGTCGGCGAGCTGTTCGACCGCAGCAACACCGCAAGCGAGCTGTTCGCGGCCATCACAGGTCGTTAGCGCCATGTCGGACCAGGCCGCACGCCGGGAACGCCGCATCACCACAGCGATATTCGTCACCGCGCTCCTCGGTGTCGCCGGGCTCGTCGTGGCGGCCGCACTGCTCGCCAAGTCCCCGCCCGAGCCATCTCCTCGCGCCCTCCCGACACCCACGACCACGATGGCTCCGGTCAAGCCCGTGTCGGAGCCGGTAGCCCCGGCGCCCGCGCCGGCCGGTGACCACATCTCGGCGAGCTGGCTGTCGGACGTCTCGCGGCAGACCGGCATCGGCACCGTGGCCCTCGAGGCATACGCCCTCGCGTCCGTGCGCCTGGCGACCGAGCAGCCGAAGTGCCACGTCGGCTGGACGACCCTCGCCGGGATCGGGGCGATCGAGTCCGGGCACGGCACCAACGGCGGCAGCCGGCTGCGCGCGGACGGCACCACGTCACGACCGATTCTCGGCCCGGCGCTCGACGGCTCGTCCGGCATGGCCCGTATCCCGTCCGACAAGCAGTCCGAGAAGTGGCATGGCGACACGCAGTGGGACCACGCCGTCGGACCCATGCAGTTCATTCCGTCGACGTGGCGCAAGTGGGGATCGGACGGCAACAAGGACGGCACCGCCGATCCCAACAACGTGGTCGACGCGGCCTACGCGGCCGGGCGCTACCTGTGCGCCTCCGGCCGCGACATGCGGACCGGCGAGGGCTGGACCCAGGCGATCTTCTCGTACAACCACTCGGACGACTACGTCCGCAGCGTCGTCGCGCGCGCCAACTCGTACGTCACGCACTAGCTGAGGAATGGGGCGGGCGGGGACCGTCTCCTGGAATGTTGCTCGGCCCCCGCCCGCTGGCGTCCGGCTGGTTACTCAACCGGACGCCAATCTCTTCGTACCCGACTTCGGCGCGGCCAATCGGTCGTCGCAGGTATGGCGAGGTCACGCCACGTCTGGCCTTGCCGGGATAGGGTTGGGGTATGTCCGAACAGCAGCACAAGAGCACCCGCAAGGCGAGCGAGCCCGAGGCGCAGGCCGAGACCACCGAGGTCGATGCCGAACGCAAGGAAAAGCTCGACGACGACGTCGACTCGATCCTCGACGAGATCGACGACGTGCTCGAGGAGAACGCCGAGGAGTTCGTCCGCAGCTTCGTGCAGAAGGGCGGGCAGTGATGCTGCCTGACGGCACTCGACTGTCCGAAACCTCGTCCTTCGCCGACTACCTCGCCGTCAGAGCTCCTGAGCTGCTGCCTTCCGCCCGCGCGACAGATGGGGGGAGCCTCGTGGGAGTCACGCACGGCACCACGATCGTCGCCGCGACGTTCGACGGCGGCGTGGTCATGGCCGGCGACCGTCGCGCCACGATGGGCAACGTCATCGCGCAGCGCGACATCCAGAAGGTCTTCCCGACCGATGAGTACTCCTGCGTCGGCATCGCCGGCACGGCTGGGCTCGCCGTTGAGATGACGCGGCTGTTCCAGGTCGAGCTCGAGCACTACGAGAAGATCGAGGGCACCGTCCTCTCGACCGACGGCAAGGCCAATCGCCTCGCCGCCTTGATCCGCAACAACCTCGGCATGGCCATGCAAGGACTCGCGGTCGTCCCACTGTTCGCCGCGTACGACCTCGACGCCGGAGTCGGACGCATCTTCGCCTTCGACGTCACCGGCAACCGCAACGAGGAGCGCGCCTTCCACTCGGTCGGTTCGGGCTCCACGTTCGCGCGCGGATCGCTCAAGAAGCTCTACAGCGAGGGCATGAGCGAGACCGACGCCGTGACCGCCGCGATCCAGGCGCTCTACGACGCGGCCGACGACGACACCGCGACCGGAGGTCCCGACCTCGCCCGCCGGATCTTCCCGATGGTCGGCGCCATCACGGCCAACGGCTACCGCGCCTATTCCGAGGACGAGACCGCGGCGATCGCCGACCAGGTCATCGCCGCCCGCATGGGTCGCCCCGACGGCCCCTCGGCCCCCCTGACGTGAGAGGACCGATCCGATGACGCAACCGTTCTACGTCTCGCCCGAACAGCTGATGAAGGACCGGGCGGACTTCGCCCGCAAGGGCATCTCCCGCGGCCGCAGTGTCGCAGTGGTCCTCTACGACGACGGCATCCTGTTCGTCGCGGAGAACCCGTCCCAGGCCTTGCACAAGATCAGCGAGATCTACGACCGCATCGGCTTCGCCGCCGTCGGCCGCTACAACGAGTTCGAGAACCTGCGCATCGCCGGCGTACGCCTTGCCGACCTGCGCGGCTACTCCTACGACCGGCGTGACGTCACGGCGCGCGGGCTCGCCAATGCGTACGCCCAGACGCTCGGCACGATCTTCTCCTCCGGCGGTGAGAAGCCCTATGAGGTCGAGATCTTCGTCGGCGAGCTCGGCGACGACGCGTCGCAGGACCAGGTCTACCGACTGATGTACGACGGCTCGGTCGCCGACGTGCAGGGCTACGGCGTGATGGGCGGGCAGAACGAGCAGGTCGAGGCCTACCTCAGCGAGCACTACCGGGCCGGCCTACCGCTGGCCGAGGCGATCCGCGTCGCCGTCACGGCACTCGGTCAGGACGCGACCCCGCCCCGTACGGTCGAGTCGTCGGCGCTCGAGGTCGCGATTCTCACCCGATCGCGCACGCAGCCGCGCAAGTTCCGTCGCGTGAGCGACGCGGACGTCTCCGCCGCCCTCAGCTCCTGATTCGAGGCGTTACGGCGAAAGTGACTCAGGTCACTCGAGTCGAAGTGGAAAGGTTGCTCCGGTTGAGCCTAGGATAAGCGGAGAGACTATCCGTATAACTCCTGGAGCCTGTCATGACCGTTGCGACCATGTTCGTAGCCGGCTGAGGGCCTGACGATGTCGATCACCGCCTGGCACTCGCCGTCCATCACTGCCGACCGCTTCGCAGAGCGATGGTCGCCGGCGGCGCGAAGTCGGGGTCGGGTGCCCACCCGGCCCTGGGGTGGTGACACCCCGCGAAACGGGCGGCTGAGTGCCCCCGAGTCTGCGCTCACCTCGATGGTTCGCAGCGCGCAGATCGAGTGTGCTGGAGGGCATACCCGGTCGACCGACCGGCGCTTGATCGAAGGAGAGCTCACATGAGTTCCGAGCTGACCATGACCCGCGAGTCATCTTCTGCATTCGCCGGCGCCCGGCCGAGGACTGTCACCGCATCACGCAGCACAGGGCAGCGGCGGGCCTCGTCCGTCTCGCGCCTGCTCTTCCACCCTGGTATCCGCGAGGTGCTCCTGCTGGCCGCGCTGTGGATCGCCTACAGCGCGAGCCGCATGCTGGCGGACCACGACCTGGTGAGCGCCCGTCAACGCGCCGCGGACGTCCTGAACATCGAGGGGTTCCTCCACCTCGACATCGAGTCCTGGCTCAACTCCACGCTCGGCACCATGCCGTCGATCGCCGTGCCGATGTCGTTCTGGTACGCCTCGCTGCACTACCTCGTGACTCCGGCCGTCCTGGTCTTCATCTTCTGGAAGCACCGCAGCGACTACCGGCGTGCCCGCAACGGCCTCGTGATCGGCTCGGCCATCGGCCTGGTCGCGTACGTGCTGATCCCCACCGCGCCGCCCCGGCTGATGGGTGCCGGCTACGTCGACGCGCTGGCGCAGACAGCGGCGTACGGCTGGTGGTCAGGCCATGCCTCGGCACCGGCAGGGCTCGGCGGCATGACCAACGAGCTGGCGGCGATGCCGTCGCTCCACGTGGGCTGGACCGTCTGGGTCGCCTGGGCCATGTGGCGGTACGTCAAGCGCACGGGCCACGTGCTGTCCGTGCTCTACGTCGCGGGCACGACCCTCGTCGTGGTCGCGACGGGCAACCACTGGCTGCTCGACGCCATCATGGGTGCCGTCGTCGTCGCGATCGGCATCGTGGCCGCGACGCGGATGGCCGAACGCTCCGCGCCGAAGCCAGTCGAGCCGACGCCGTCATGGTGACGTCCCTGCTGGGGTTCGTGTTCGCCCTCGCGGAGTCGGGCCTCGGGCTCGGTGCGGTCCTGCCCGGTGAGGTGGCGATCTCGGGCCTCGCTGCCAACGTCGACGGCGTCCTGCCGCTGCTGTCTCTCGGCATCGCGGTCGCGCTCGGCGCGAGCGCGGGGGACCACCTCGGCTATGTCATCGGACGGGTCGGCGGTCCCCGCCTGCGGGGCTCACGGCTGATCGCGCGGCTCGGGCGCAACCGCTGGGACCGGGCGACCGAGCTCATGCAGGCGCATGGCTTCTGGGCCATCCTGGTGAGCCGCCTGCTGCCCTTCGTCCGTACGGTCATGCCGGCCGTTGCCGGCGCCGCACACCTTCGCTACCCGCGCTTCGCGGTGGCGTCGCTGGTCGGCGCGGCCGGCTGGTCGGCCGTCTGGGTGGGCGCCGGTGCGGGACTTGCCGCCAGTGGGCTCCTCGACAACACGCCGCTCCTCGTCGCGGCGGTGGCCGGCATCGCCGTGGTCGCGCTGGTCTTCAGGGTCGTACGCAAGCGTCGCCGTCCGACCGTGCCCGCGGACCTCTCGACGCTCGGCGAACAGGCTTCCGAACCGGTCTGCGCCAGGTGACGTGGCGCGCTACAAGTCAGTGACGTTCGCGCGCCACACCACGCGGGCGGGCCCGCGCGACTAGGCTGAACTCATGGACCGGCGGATCTTCGGTATCGAGAACGAGTACGGAGTGACGTGCTCCTTCAAGGGCCAGCGCCGGCTCTCACCCGACGAGGTGGCCCGCTACCTGTTCCGCCGGGTCGTGTCGTGGGGTCGCAGCAGCAACGTGTTCCTCCGCAACGGAGCCCGTCTCTACCTCGATGTCGGCAGCCACCCGGAGTACGCCACACCGGAGTGCGACGACCTCGTCGACCTCGTCACGCACGACCGGGCAGGGGAGCGGATCCTCGAAGGGCTCATGATCGATGCCCAGAAGCGGCTGGCCGACGACGGCGTCGAGGGCGACATCTACCTGTTCAAGAACAACACCGACTCCGCCGGCAACTCCTACGGATGCCACGAGAACTACCTCGTCAGCCGCCAGGGCGAGTTCAGCCGGCTCGCCGACGTCCTGATCCCGTTCCTCGTGTCCCGGCAGATCATCTGCGGTGCCGGCAAGATCCAGCAGACCCCGCGCGGCACGATCTTCTCGGTCAGCCAGCGCGCCGAGCACATCTGGGAAGGCGTCTCGAGCGCCACCACCCGGTCGCGGCCGATCATCAACACCCGCGACGAGCCGCACGCCGACGCCGAGCGATTCCGCCGCCTGCACGTCATCGTCGGCGACTCCAACATGAGCGAGACGACAACCCTGCTCAAGGTCGCGACCACCGATCTCGTGCTCCGCATGATCGAGGGCGGGGTGTCGATGCGTGACATGACCCTCGACAACCCGATCCGCGCGATCCGCGAGATCGCCCACGACATGACCGGCCGCCGCAAGGTGCAGCTCGCCAACGGGCGTGAGCTCTCGGCGCTGGAGATCCAGGCCGAATACTTCGGCAAGGCCGCCGAGTTCGTCGACAAGCACGGGTTGCACACCCCGACGATCACGCGCGCGCTCGACCTGTGGGAGCGCACGCTCAAGGCCGTCGAGTCCGAGGACCTCTCGCTCGTCGAGCGCGAGGTCGACTGGGTCATCAAGTACAAGCTGCTCGACCGCTATCGCAGCGTCAACGGGCTCAGCTGGGGCGATCCGCGCATCGCACAGCTCGACCTCGCCTATCACGACATCCGCCGCGACCGAGGCATCTTCTACCTGCTGGAGAAGAAGGGCGCCGTCGCGCGTGTGACGAACGACCTCGACGTGTTCGCGGCCAAGTCCATACCGCCGCAGACCACCCGTGCGCGCCTGCGCGGGGACTTCATCAAACGGGCCCAGGAGCGCCGCCGTGACTTCACGGTCGACTGGGTCCACCTCAAGCTCAACGACCAGGCTCAACGCACCGTGCTCTGCAAGGATCCCTTCAGGTCACACGACGAGCGGGTGCAGCGGCTGATCGACGGGATGTGACGACGGGCGGCTTGTCCGTTGTCGTTAGGATGACCGACGATCTGTTTTCCCACCGTGAAGGTCGTTCTCGTGCGTCGAATTCTCCTGGCAACTGTTGCTGCCACCAGCCTCGTTCTCGCTGGATGCGGCGGTAGCAGCGACTCAGGAGGCGGGGGCCTCGACGACGTCAAGGTGAGCTCGGCCAAGACCCCCAAGGTCACCGTCGACAAGGGCTTCAAGGCCACCAAGACCACCTCCCGCGTCGTAAAGAAGGGCGGCGGCGAAGAGGTCGCCAGCGGCGATTCGATCAAGATCAGCCTCGCCGGCGTCAACGGCACGACCGGCAAGCAGTTCGACAGCACGTACGCCACGGGCAAGCCCGTCACGCTGACGCTCGGCCAGGGCATGCTTCCCGGCTTCGTCAAGGGACTTGTCGGCCAGAAGATCGGCAGCCGCGTGCTCGTCGCGATCCCGCCCAAGGACGGCTTCGGCGACCAGGGCCAGTCGACCTACAACATCAAGAAGAACGACACCATGGTCTTCCTCTTCGACCTGGTCGCCAAGGTCCCCACCGAGGCCACGGGCGCCAGCAAGAGCCTGCCCAAGGATCTGCCCAAGCTCAAGCTCGACGCCGACAAGCACCCGGCCGAATTCGTCAAGACCGAGACCATGGACAAGAAGAAGTCCAAGATCAGCACCGATGTCGTGATCGAGGGCAAGGGCGACAAGGTCAAGTCCGGCCAGACCCTCACGGTCCAGTACGTCGGTCAGGTCTACCCGACCGGCGCCGTCTTCGACGAGTCGTGGAGCAAGCAGCCCGTGCCCTTCCAGATCGGTGGAGATGGCCTCATCAAGTGCTGGAACGAGACGCTCATCGGGCAGAAGGTCGGCAGCCGCGTCGTCATCGTCTGCCCGCCCGACACCGCGTACGGCAACAAGCCGCCGGCAGGCAGCAAGATCGGCAAGGGCGACACGCTGATCTTCGCAGTCGACTTGCTCGACGCTTCCTGACATCCTCCTGACATGGCCGAACGCAAGACCGAGAGGTTGATGAACCTCATCTTCGCGTTGCTGGTCAGTCGCCAGTACCTCACGAAGGACCAGATTCGCGAGTCGATCGCCGACTATCGCGATTCGACGCCTCAGGCGTTCGACCGCAAGTTCGAGCGCGACAAGGAGGAGCTGCGCGAGCTCGGCATCACTGTCGAGATGGGCCAGAACGACAAGTACTTCAACGACGAGCCGGGCTATCGCATCCGTCGCGACGAGGCTGAGCTGCCCGATCTCGAGCTGACGCGCGAGGAGGCGGCCGTCATCGGCCTCGCCACCCAGGTCTGGGAGCACGCCGGTCTGGCGAGCGAGTCCACGACGGCCCTGGTCAAGCTCAAGGCCATCGGGGTCGACGTCGACACGAGTGTCCTGCGCATGGCCGAGCCCAAGCTGTCGACCGACGAGCCGTCGTTCGACAGCATGTGGGAGGCCGTCACACGGCGCATCCCCGTCTCGTTCGTCTACGCCCGTCCCGGCCGTGAGCCGATGGAGCGGCACCTCCTGCCGTGGGGCATCATCTCGTGGCACGACCGCTGGTACGTCGGGGGATACGACCTCCATCGCGAGGAAGCCCGCATCTTCCGGCTGTCGCGGGTCATCGGCGAGGTCGAGACGATGGGCGCGCCCGGTTCGTACGAAGTGCCCCCGGACATCGACATGAAGGACATCGCGCGCGACCTCTTCCCGCCGTCGTCCGACGTCGCCGCCGTGCTGCGGATCCGCACGGGCCGCGGGCAGTCGCTGCGCCGTCTCGCCGAAAAGGTCACGCCGCTCGGCGACGATCTCGACGAGGTCGAGATCCGCTACTCGTCCCGCTGGGAGCTCGCCTCAGAGGTGGCCTCCTACGGTCCCGACGTGGTCGTCGTGTCGCCCCCGGACGTACGCGATGCCGTGATCGAGCGCCTCAAGGCCGCGGTCCAGGGCAGCGTCGAGGCGACGGCATGAGCAGGTCACGGCAGCAGGTCGTACGCATGCTGGCCCTCGTGCCCTACCTGCAGGGCAACGACGGCATCCCCGTCAACGAGGTGGCCGCCGAGTTCGGTGTCACGCCCCGGGTCATCCGCGACGACCTCCGTCTGCTGATGTACACCGGCACGGGGGAGTACGCCGGCGAGCTCATCGACTTCGACCTCACTGCCCTCGAGGAGGACGGCGTCGTGCACATCCGCGACGCCGAGTTCATGACCCGCCCGCTGCGCATCAGCGCCCGCGAAGGTGTGGCGCTGATCGTGGCGCTGCGTACGCTTCGCGCGTCGGCGAGCGGCTCGGAGCTCACGGTGATCGACAGTGCCCTCGCCAAGCTCGAGAGCGCTGTCGGCGACACCGCCTCGCCGCCCGTCGACGTGCTGCTCGACGAGGTCGACCCGACGATCCACACCTCGATCGTGCACGCCCTGGCCAACGGCAAGCGGCTCCAGCTGACCTACGCGACGGTCGCCCGCGACGAGCAGTCGGAGCGGGCCGTCGACCCGCGCCGCCTGTTCACGGAGCAGGGCAAGCTCTACCTCGAGGCGTGGTGCCTGAGGGCCCAGGACCTGCGCTTCTTCAGGCTCGACCGGGTCATCGACGCCGAGGTCACCGAGATCGATGCCGAGGACCACGATGTCCAGGAGCGCGACCTCTCCGACGGCATCTTCACGGTCGGCGAGGACACCCCGTACGCCCTGGTCGACCTGCATCCACGGGCGCACTGGCTGACTGAGTACTACCAGGTCGACCTGCTCGAGCAGAATGCCGACGGCGTCTGGCGGGCCAAGCTCTACGGCGCGGACTGGGCCTGGCTCAGGCGCCTCGTGCTCCGCAATGCCGGGTCGGTCGCGGTCATCGAGCCAGACTTATTGCGTTCACAGGTAGTTGACGACGCCCGTGCTGCCCTCAGCGCGTACGATGAGCAGTGACTGAACTTCACGAGCAAAGGTGACAACCATGTTCCGCAACGGCATCGGACCGCAGGAGGTCCTCATCGTTCTCGGCGTGGTCGTGCTGCTGTTCGGCGGCAAGAAGCTCCCCGAGCTCGCCCGCGGATCGGGCAAGGCGCTGCGCATCTTCAAGTCCGAGGTCAAGGGCCTGCGCGACGACGATGACGACACGGACACCAAGCCTGAGGCCATCACCGCTCCCGAGGCGGACAAGAAGCCCGAACAGAGCTGAGTTTGGCGCTTCGGCGCGGCAAGCCGATCCCCGCGGGCGGCACGATGCCGCTCATAGAACATCTCCGCGAGCTTCGTCGCCGGCTGGTCAGGGCGATTCTCTGGATCCTCGTCGGGACGATCGTGGCGTGGGTCTTCTACGAGCCGATCCTCAACTTTCTGACCGAGCCCTACAACGACATCCAGCCGATGCTCAAGGAGCGCGGCATCAAGTCGGACATCGTCATCACGGGCATCGGCGGCGCGTTCAACTTCCAGGTCAAGATCTCGTTCGTCGTCGGACTCCTGATCTCCAGCCCGTTCTGGCTGTGGCAGGCTTGGGCCTTCGTGCTGCCGGCGATGCATCGCAACGAGAAGAAGTGGGCGGTGCTGCTGACCGCGACCGGCGCACCACTGTTCGTCGCCGGCGCAGGCTTCGCCTATCTGCTGCTGCCCAAGGCCATGAACGTGCTGATCGGGTTCGTGCCCGACGGGTTCGGCAACCTCGTGACCGGCGCGGAGTACTTCAACTTCATCATCCGCATGATGCTGGTGTTCGGCGTCGCGTGCGAGATCCCGCTCGTCGTCGTCATCCTCAACCGCATCGGACTCGTCAACTCCCGGCAGCTGGCCCGCGCCCGCCCGTGGATCATCATCGCGATCTTCATCTTCGCGGCGATCGCCACGCCCACGACGGATCCGTTGACGATGATCTTCCTGGCCGCGCCCATGACGATCCTCTACTTCGTCTCCGAGATCATCGCCAAGCTCACCGACCGCAAGCGGGCGAAGTCCGCCGAGCCCGAGCTCGCTGACGATGAGCTCTCGCCTTTGGATGACTGACACCCCTGGGTCATAGACGTGACGGTCTGTCTGTAACGGTCTAATGTGGCTGCAACATCGTTGGCGGCCACGCAGGTCGCCTTTATCGGGGGGGAAGTCATGGCTGTGAAACGAATCGTAAATGTTGTACTCGGGCTCTTGATTGCGTGCGCAGGCGTCATTGTCGCTTCACCTGCCCAGGCGGCATATGTCCCTTGGGCGTGGGATGGATCCAAGTGGACCGTGACAAACGTGTACCGCAATCACGAAGTGACCATGGGATATTTCAAGCCCGATGGAGAGATCTTCGGCGCGAAAGACATCTACGGCGACAGCCTCTCGGCGGTCACGCAATGGAAGATCGGGTCGTCCAGCACGATCCACTCGCTCTGGAACAACAACGGGTCTGGAAGCGCCTGGAAGACGTACAACGGACCCAACATTGCTGAGGGGACCAGGGTGCTGATCCGGTCGTGCAACGGAGCGACCGGATCGGGATTTGTCATGAACTGCAGCGATTGGTGGTCCGCGGCGGCCTGAGTGCAGGCTCGTCATTCCGCCCGAACAGGAACGGAATGACGAGCCTGTCGAACCGTCGTCAGGCGCACGATCGAGGCTGCGCTCCCACTACGCTTCTCACATGCACTACGCGCTTGTCGTCAATCCGACCTCCGGCAAGCGCCACGGCGAGGCCATCGCCGCCCAGGCGGCCCAACGGCTCGGGCACGCCGGGCACGTCACGACCCGCATCCAGGGCGAGGACGCGCCGTCGGCCCGCGACCAGCTCAAGCAGGCCATCGACAGCGGCCTTGACGGTGTCCTGGTCGTCGGGGGAGACGGCGCGCTGCACGGAGTGCTCGACCATGTCGCCGACTCGGACCTCGCCTTCGGCCTGATACCGGCCGGCACGGGCAACGACACGGCCCGATCGCTGGGCATCCCGGTCAAGGACGTCGACGCGGCGGTCGACCTGGTCGTCGCCGGTCACGTCCGCACGGTCGATTTGGCGCGTACGGGCGAGGCGTACGTCGCGACCGTGATCGCGTCCGGCTTCGACTCCAAGGTCAACGAGCGCGCCAACGCCATGACCTGGCCACGAGGCAACATGCGCTACAACATCGCGATCCTCGCCGAGCTGCGCAAGTTCGAGCCGCTGCCGTTCACCCTGACGCTGGACGGGCGGACGATCGAGCGTGAGGCGATGCTGGTCGCCGTGGGCAACGGGCCGTCGTTCGGCGGCGGCATCCGCATCTGCGAGGGCGCCTCGATGGACGACGGCCTGCTCGACGTGGTCGTCATCAACCCGGTCAGCAAGGCCAAGCTGATCCGGGTGTTCCCCAAGCTCTACAAGGGCACCCACGTGACGATGCCGGAGTTCGAGCGCCATCTGGTCCGCGAAGTGACCCTCTCGTCGCCGGGCATCGTGGCGTACGGCGACGGAGAACGGCTCGGCCCGCTGCCGATGACGACGACCGTGCAGCCTGCGGCTCTTCGGGTCTTCGCGCCGCCCGCGCCATAGCGGGTGGATCACCCGTTCGCGCGTAGGCTGGACACATGACCTCCCCGGCCGAGAAATATGCGAATTCCCGCGCCGCCCGGGAGTATCCGCACCTGGCTGCGTTCCGCGGCCACTACGCGTTCGAGCTCGACGACTTCCAGGTCGAGGCGTGCAAGGAGGTCGAGGCCGGCCACGGTGTCCTGGTCGCCGCTCCCACGGGCTCGGGCAAGACCATCGTCGGCGAGTTCGCCGTGCACCTGGCCCTCGAGACCAACCGCAAGTGCTTCTACACCACGCCGATCAAGGCACTGTCCAACCAGAAGTACGCCGATCTGGTGGCCCGCCACGGCGCCGAGAACGTCGGGCTGCTGACCGGCGACAACACGATCAACGGCGAGGCACCCGTCGTGGTCATGACGACCGAGGTCCTGCGCAACATGCTCTACGCCGGGTCGCGCACGCTCGACACGCTGGGCTACGTCGTGATGGACGAGGTGCACTACCTGGCCGACCGGATGCGCGGCGCCGTCTGGGAGGAAGTCATCATCCACCTGCCGGAGTCGGTGTCGGTCATCTCGCTGTCGGCGACGGTGTCCAACGCCGAGGAGTTCGGCGACTGGCTCACCGAGGTGCGCGGCGACACTGTCACGATCGTCGAGGAGCGCCGGCCGATACCCCTGCACCAGCACGTGCTGGTGGGCCGCAAGATGTTCCCCTTGTTCGAGTCGAGCGCCGACGGCGACGGCGTCGAGGTCAACCAGGCGCTGACCCGCATCGCGCGTGACGACTGGCAGTTCACCCGTATGCACAAGGGCCGGCCCGGCAAGGGTGGCAAGCGTCCCCGCAGCCGGCACCGCACCGCGAGCCGGGTCGAGGTCGTCGAACGTCTGGACGCCGAAGGGCTCCTCCCGGCGATCTGCTTCATCTTCAGCCGCGCCGGATGCGCTGCGGCGGTCAAGCAGTGCCTCGACGCGCGGCTGACCCTGACGACACCCGAGGAGCAGGCCGAGATCGGCGCCGTCGTCGACGCGACGTGCTCGCACCTGCCCGAGGACGACCTGCACGTCCTGGGCTACTACGAGTTCCGCGACGCCCTCGTGCGCGGCATCGCGTCGCACCACGCCGGCATGCTGCCGACGTTCAAGGAGTGCGTCGAGCTGCTGTTCAGCAACGGTCTGGTCAAGATCATCTTCGCCACCGAAACCCTCGCGCTCGGCATCAACATGCCGGCCCGCTCGGTCGTCATCGAGAAGCTGTCGAAGTGGAACGGCGAGACGCACGCCAACATCACACCGGGGGAGTACACCCAGCTCACCGGTCGCGCCGGTCGCCGTGGCATCGATGTCGAGGGACACGGCGTCGTGCTGTGGCAGCCCGGCCTCGACCCCAAGCAGGTTGCCGGTCTCGCCAGCACGCGGACGTACCCACTCAACTCGTCGTTCCAGCCGTCCTACAACATGGCGGTCAACCTCGTGGGGCAGGTCGGCCGCACGATCGCCCGCGAGCTGCTCGAGCAGTCCTTCGCCCAGTTTCAGGCCGATCGTGCCGTCGTCGGACTGGCCCGGCAGATCCGCAAGGCCGACGAGGCGCTCGAGGGCTACAGCGAGAACATCCAGTGCGACAAGGGCGACTTCATGGAGTACGCCTCGCTGCGCCGCGAGCTCAGCGACATCGAGGCGTCGGGGTCCAAGGCGCGGCGAGCCGCCGACCGCCAGGACGTCGTCGAGTCACTGGTCAAGCTCAAGCCCGGTGACGTCATCAACGTGCCCGTCGGGCGCTGGGCCGGCATCGCCGTGGTGCTCGATCCGGGGCGTACGACCGACAACGAGGGCCCGCGACCCATGGTGCTGACCGCCAACCGGCACGCGCGGCGGCTCGCGATGGTCGACTTCAACACCCCGGTCGCGCCCATCACCACGATGCGCATCCCCAAGTCGTTCAACGCGCGCAACCCGCAGTCGCGCCGCGACTTGGCATCCCAACTGCGCAACCGGGCCGAAGGCGTCGCGTGGCGGCAGGACAAGCCCTATCGCGAGAACGTCTCCCGCGAGGACCCCCGCATCGCGGCGATCCGCGACAAGCTGCGCAACCACCCGTGCCACAGCTGTCCCGACCGCGAGAAGCACGCGCGCTGGGCCGAGCGCTACCTCAAGCTCGAGCGCGACACCGCCAACCAGCGTGGCCGGATCGAGTCGCGTACGAACACCGTCGCGCGCCAGTTCGACCGGGTGTGCGAGGTGCTCGACGTGTTGGGATACCTCGACGGTGACCAGGTCACGGACGACGGCAAGCGGCTCCAGCGGCTCTACAGCGAGCTCGACCTGCTGGTCAGCGAGTGCCTGCGCGGGGGAGTCTGGGACGGCTTGGAGGCGGCTGAGCTCGCCGCGGTCGTCAGCGGTCTCACGTTCGAGTCACGCAACGCCGACGACGCACCCGCTCCGCGGTTCCCCAACGAGCCGGTGCGCGAGGTCGCCGACACGATGACCAACCTCTGCACCGACCTGCAGCGACTCGAGCGCGAGCATCGCGTCAGGTTCCTGCACCAGCCCGACTTCGGCTTCGCGCACGCGGTCTGGCAGTGGAGCATGGGCGCCTCGCTCGACGACGTGCTCGGGCAGATGGACCTGGCCGCCGGCGACTTCGTCCGCGCCATGAAGCAGCTGATCGACGTCGTCGCCCAGATCGCCGATGCGGCCGGCCCCGGTCCGCTGCGCGACACCGCCCGAGAGTCGCTCGACCTGCTGCGCCGAGGCGTCGTCGCCTACACCAGCGTCACGAGCTGACCCCTCGCTGGGAGTGACGTTCGGGTCGCGAATCGCCGTCCCACCCCGACGCAAACGTCACTCCCAGCGAGGGTCTACTCAGCTGCCAGCGCGGTCAGGGCTCTTTCGGTGGCTCCACCGAGGCCCCAGGTCTCGCCGAACGTACGGAACGCGTCGTGCTGCACGGGTCCCGTGAGCACCTCGAAGTCGCAGGCGTCGCGCTTGACCGCCACGACCGTACGCGCGGCGGCGATGTAGTCGCCCGAGTCCAGCAGCGACTGGCGCACCCGCGGCTTGATCGACGACCACCGGTCCTGTGCCGCCTCGAGGATGCCGTCGATGTCGCCGAACTCGTTGAGCAGCACGGCGGCGGTCTTGTCGCCGATGCCCGCAACGCCCGGCAGGCCATCGGACGCGTCACCGCGCATGACCGCGAAGTCGACGTACTGCGACGCGTCGATGCCGTACTTCGCCCGCAGCCACGCGTTGTCGACGACGTCGTGCTTGGACACCCCACGCGCGACGTAGAGCACGCGCACGTTGCGCGCGTCGTCGACCAACTGGAACAGGTCACGATCGCCGGTCACGATGTCGACCGGGCCGTCCCAGGTCGAGGCGAACGTGCCGATGATGTCGTCGGCCTCCGCATCGGCGGCACCCACGACCGGTATCCCCAGCAGCCCGAACGCCTCGGCGATCAGCGGCACTTGCGGGCCGAGCAGGCCACCGGTCGTGTCGGCCTCGCCGCCCTCGACGTCGAGCCGCTGCGTCTTGTAGGAGGGGATCAGGTCGACGCGCCACTGCGGTCGCCAGTCGTCGTCCCAGCACGCGACGATCGCCTCGGGCCGGTACTGCGTGGTCAGCGTCGACGTGAAGTCGAGGATTCCGCGCAGGGCGTTGACGACCGTGCCGTCAGGAGCCTTCAACGAGTCGGGCACGCCGAAGAACGCCCGGAAGTAGAGACTTGCGCTGTCGAGGAGCAGGAGTCGACCGTGTGCCATGAGCCGAGCCTAGTGCGATGCCCCGCTCACGACGGAGTGCTGTCGCCCTCTTCGAGCTCGCGTCGCTTCTGGTTCTCCAGCTCCCGCTGCTGATTCGCCCGGTACGCCTGACGCTGCTCCTCGGCACGCTCCCGAAGGCCGCGCAGGAAGGTCTCGTCGTCCTCCGGGTTCGTCGCGACGTAGCGACCCGGGCGGTCGTACTCCGGGAACGACGAGGGGTGGCCGTGGTTGCCCTTGTAGGGCATCGACGACGTCGGGTTCGACTCCGGCCGGCCGGCCACCAGCCACGCGATCGAGCCGATGAGCGGGAAGAACAGCACGAGGATGACCCACATCGTCTTGCCGAGGTTGCGGCAGGCGTACTCGTCGGTCGAGATGACGTCGAGCAGGCAGAAGATCCACAGGCCTATGACGATCAGGCCAAATGCTCCGTCCATGAACAGCACGGCGACTCCTCTCGGCGATCAAACGGTCGCCACATCATCGCAGGGCTCGCACCGGGACCGGGGCAGAATGCAGAGATCGGCGCCACCACCGGCAGGGTGATGGCGCCGATCTCGTCGGGTGGGTCAGCGCGTCAGTGCGTGCCCGTGGCTCTTGACGCTGCCGAGCTTCTTCGCCGACTTCGTCGAGCGCTTCGCATCGCCGTAGAGCCCCTTCTTCGACAGGGCCAGAACGGCCACGGAGTGAGCCGCTGCATCGCCCAGCTGACTGATCGCCGTGGTGCTCAGGTTGGTGATGTCGTCGCACGCCTGGTGGTAGCACGAGTCGTACGGCTGACCGGCGGTGCCGCCGAAGATCGCAGCCTCCTCGGGTGTCTTGACGCCCTCGGCACCGCTGAACAGGCCGCCGGCGGGAATGCCGGCCTCGATGAACGGCCCGTAGTCGGACCGACCGTCGAACGCCGTCGGCGCCGAGGCGAGCCCCTTCTTGCCGAAGTAGTCGAGGAAGACCTTCTCGATCTCCGCCGAGCCCGCAGGTCCGGCGTCGCCATCCGAGCCGTCACCGTCATAGACGAAGCGGACGAAGTTGGGCGAGCCGATCATGTCGAAGTTGAGGTTCGCGTAGATCTTGGCCCGCTGGGCGTCGCTGAGGCTCTCGACGTAGTGGTAAGCACCGAGCAGGCCCTTCTCCTCGGCGCCCCAGAACGCGAACCGCACCGGCCGCTGTGCCTTCTTGGCCAGGCCCGTCTTCTTGTACTGCTTGGCGATCTCGAGGACACCCGCCGTGCCGGTGCCGTTGTCGTTGATGCCGGGGCCGGCGGCGACGCTGTCGAGGTGGGCGCCGACGACCACGACCTGGTCGGGGTTCTTGGTCTTGCCCGGCAGGTCGGCGATGACGTTGGACGTCGTGCGGTTGAGGTCGATCTCGGTCTTGGTGGTGACGTGGACCGTTGCACCGGCGGCCTCGCTCAGCGCGACGCCGTCCTCGTACGAGATGCCGACGACCGGGATGCCGACCGGGTCGCCGAGCGTTCCGGTGAGGAGCTCCTGGCGGCCTTCCTGGCCCTCGTTGAAGATGATCGCCGCGGCGTATCCGGCGGCCTCGGCGTTGGCCGCCTTGACGCCGAAATTGCACGTGCCGCGCTGCAGCAGGGCGACTGCGTTGTCGCCGCTGGGCGCCGGGAAGTCGGCCGGCTCACAGCCCGACGGCGCGGTTCCTGCGTCGCCCGGCGGGATCGTGAGGTTGATGTTGGTGATCGGGCCGGTGACGTCACCGCTGCCCGAGTAGTCGAAGGCCTCGGTCTCGATCGCCTTGTTCTCAGGGGTGAGCTGCTGCAGGGTCGCCGGCTCGAGGTCGCGGCTGAACGGGAACACGAAGGTCTGCCTCTTGACCTTGTAGCCGGCCTTCTTGAGCTGGGCGGCGACGTAGTCGGCCGAGGCGTCGAAGCCCGGCAGGCCTGACGCACGCGTGCCCTCGTTGCGGTTGGCGATGACCTGGAGCTGTCGCAAGGTCTTGAGCTGGCCGTTGACGGTGACGGCCTTGGTCAGCTTGCTGGTGTCGACGGGCTTGGGATGGCTTTTGGCCGTCGCCGGTCCGGCGATGAGAAGGCTGGCCGTCATGGTGACGGCAGCGATCACTGGCAGGGTTCTGCGCATGTGGGATCCCCCGATCGTGTGTTGGTCTCCTCACACTAGGTCTGGACCCATGCCGTGTCACGTGTCGTTGCGGACTGCACGGATCATGGCTGCGGACGCCGCAGGTATCGTCTTCTCGTGAACAGATGGCGCAAAGCACAGCAACTGGCCGCATCACAGGGCATCGACGCCCTGCTCATCACGCCGGGGGCGGATCTTCGCTACCTGACCGGCTACGTGGCCCTGCCGCTCGAGCGGCTGACCTGCCTCGTGCTGCCCGCCCAGGGCGAGCCGACTCTTGTCGTACCGACGCTCGAGAAGCCCGCAGCTGTCGCGTCCGGTGTCGACGTACGGCTCGAGTCGTGGGGCGAGCTGGACGACCCGTACGCCCTGGTGGCCTCGCTGGTGGGTGATGCCCGGACGATCGGCGTCGACGACCACATGTGGGCCTCGCGCGTCTTCGCGTTCCGCGACACCTTCCCCCAGGCACGTCAGGTCCTCGGCGGTGACCTCGTGCAGCAGCTGCGCATCCGCAAGGACGCCGACGAGGTCGACGCCCTGCGTGAGGCCGGTCTCGCGATCGACCGCGTGCACTCGCGCATGGGGGAGTGGCTGCGGCCTGGCCGCACGGAGCGTGAGGTGGGCGCCGACATCGCCCGGGCCATCCTCGACGAGGGTCACGAGACGGTCGACTTCGTCATCGTCGGCTCCGGGCCCAACGGTGCGTCGCCGCACCACGAGCTCTCCGACCGGGTCATCGGGGTGGGCGATCCCGTCGTCGTCGACATCGGCGGCACCAACGAGGCCGGCTACTGCTCGGACTCGACCCGCAACTACCTCGCCGGCGGCACGGTCCCGGCCGCGTACGCCGAGGCGTACGCGGTGCTCGAGGCCGCTCAGGAGGCCCAGCGCGCGCACGCCGGGCCCGGTGTGACCGCAGAGTCGATCGACGCCGTCGGGCGCGCCCTGATCGCCGAGGCAGGCTTCGGTGACCTGTTCATCCACCGCACAGGCCACGGCATCGGCCAGGAGACGCACGAGGAGCCCTACATCGTCGAGGGCAACGACCTGGTCCTCGAGGAGGGCATGGCGTTCTCGATCGAGCCCGGCATCTACTTCGAGGGCAAGTTCGGTGCCCGCATCGAGGACATCGCCGTGTGCACGGCTGACGGTCTCGAGGTGCTCAACAACACGCCTCGCGAGCTCGTCGTCCTGTGACCCACAGCGCTGGCGGGCGGGTCGCATGGCCCGCGGCCATCGTGCTGGGGGTCGTGTCCTCGTTCAACTTCGATCCCGTCAACCTGCCGTTCGCCATGGTCGTGGCGATCGCCGGGCTGATCTGGCTGGCCCACGGCCTGCGGGACGCCCGCAAACGTACGGTCATGGTCACCGGTGCGCTCTACGGGTTGTCGTTCATGGGACCGCTGATCTGGTGGATGAACGCCGTGAGCCATGGCGCCTACATCGGGCTGGTGCTGGCCGAGACCCTCTTCTTCGTCCCGATCATGCTGGCCCTGCGAGCCGCGTGCCGGCTGAAGTGGTGGCCGCTCTGGGGTGCGGCCGTATGGGTGCTCGGTGAGTGGGCGCGAGGGCGGTTCCCGTTCACGGGCTTCCCGTGGGGCCGCCTGGCGCACACGTCGATCGACACGCCCTTCCAGGCGTACGCCCGACTCGTCGCCATGCCCGGCACCAGCGCCGTGCTGTTCCTCGTCGCGAGCCTGCTGGTCTTGCTCGTCACGTCGGCCGCGTGGCGTACGCGGGGGATCGCCGTGGCCGGGGTCGTGGCGCTCGGCGGAATCGGTGCGCTGCTGCCGACCGGCATCGCCGGCGCTGACGGCACGAGGCAGGTCGCGCTGGTGCAGGGCAACGTGCCAGGCGTCTTCCTGACCTGGCCGCTGGGGGAGATCTTCAAGCTCCATGCCGCCGAGACCGACAAGCTGGCCGACAAGATCGACGCCGGCACCGTCCCGAGGCCCGACATGGTGCTGTGGCCCGAGAACTCGACTGACACCGATCCGTACTTCGACGAGCCGGTCAAGCAGCGCATCCAGGCCTTGTCCAGGCGCATCGGCGCCCCGATCCTGGTCGGTGGCATCTTCGACGGACCCACGACCTCCACGGCATACAACGCGGGGGTGGTGTGGACGGCCAACGGCCCGGGGGAGCGCTACGTCAAGCTCAAGCCCGTGCCGTTCGGTGAGTACGTGCCGTGGCGCAAGCAGGCCGGGTTCTTCGTCAACCGGCTCGCCCGCGACATCCCGCGTGACATGCTCGCCGGCCATGAACCGGGCACCTTGAAGATCGGCGCGACCGAGGTCGGCGACACGATCTGCTACGACATCGCGTACGACAGCGTGACCCGCCGTGCCGTCGACGCCGGCGCGCAGATGATCGTCGTGCAGACCAGCAATGCCGCCTTCACCGGCACCTCCCAGCCCGAGCAGCAGTGGGACATCTCGCGGCTTCGCGCGATCGAGACCGGTCGCTGGGTCGTCGTGCCGTCGACCAACGGCATCACCGGCGTCGTCGACCCCGAGGGTCACAGCGTGGAGCGCGCGCCGATGCACAAGCCGGCGACGCTCAGCGCCAAGGTGACGCTGGCCTCCGGCAAGACGCCGGCGCTCGTCATCGGTGCGCCGCTGGAGTACCTCCTCGTGATCCTGGGTCTGGGATCATGGTGGTTCGGCACTCGGCGGAAGAACGGCAGGCAGGCGACGGAATGACACGGACACTGGTCGTCATCCCGACGTACAACGAGGCCGACAACGTCGCCTGGATCGTGGAGCAGCTGCACCTCGCCCAGCCCGACGTCGACGTGCTGATCGCGGACGACGGCTCGCCGGACGGCACCGGCGACATCGCAGACGGCCTCGCCGCCGATGACGCGCGCGTGCACGTGCTGCACCGCAGCGCCAAGCAAGGTCTCGGCTCGGCATACCGCGCCGGCTTCGCCTGGGGCATCGAGCGGGGCTACGACGTGCTCGTCGAGATGGACGCCGACGGCTCGCACCGCCCGGAGGACCTGGGCAAGCTCCTCGACGCGAGTGCTGCCGGCGCCGACCTGGTGCTCGGTTCGCGGTGGGTCGAGGGCGGCGGCGTCGTCAACTGGCCGTGGCACCGCCGCTTCATATCCCGTGGCGGCACGTTCTACGCCCGCCTGATGCTCGGCATCCCGATCAAGGACGCGACCGGGGGATTTCGGGCGTTCCGGCGCGAGACGCTCGAGAGGCTGCCTCTCGACGAGGTCGCCTCCCAGGGCTACTGCTTCCAGATCGACATGGCGCGGCGGGTGCTGGGCGCCGACATGACGATCGTCGAGGTGCCCATCACGTTCGTCGAGCGCGAGCGTGGCGAGTCCAAGATGAGCGGCGGCATCGTTCGCGAAGCGCTGTGGCGGGTCACGGTGTGGGGGCTGCAGCGCCTGATCTCCAAACCGGCGCGGGTCCTGGCGTCGAAATAGCCCGGCTCCTGCCGACCCCTTTGCGCGATCGGCGTCGGTATCGGTGGGCGTACGCCAGACTTCATGACATGCGCTCTCCACGTCACGTGCTCATCGTTGCCGGGCTCCTTTTCGTGGTCGGCCTGGCGCTCGTGCTGTTCGACTCGCAGACCATCAACGGCTACTCCATGGGACCTACCAGCGACGATCATGCCTACTCCTCGGAGGTCTCCTTCACGTTCGACGGCGCGTGGCTCGTGACGAAGCAAGCACTGATCGGCTACGCGCTGATGTGGCTCGGATCCGTGCTCGCTGCAGGACTCGTCGGCTACCGGGTCATTGCCAGGAGGCAAGTCTCGAGCTAGATCCCTCACGGAACTGCCCGGCGGATTCCCGCCAGACAATGCCAGCGGCGAGGACAAGCATGAGGTCCATGGATATGGATCTCATGAACAAGACAGTCGTCGTGACGGGTGGAAGCCGCGGCATCGGCTACGCGGTGGCAAAGGCACTCTCGGACGAGGGGGCTCGGATCGTCGTCGGCGCTCGTGACATGACGGACGAGCTGAAGGAGCTGTGCGAGAGCTCGGACGTCTCATTCGTACCGGTCGACCTGGCCACTCCAACAGGACCTGCAGCGCTCGTTGATGCAGCCGTCGATCGCTTCGGCGCGATCGACGTGCTCGTGAACAACGTCGGCGCAAGCGAACCAAGTTCGTCAGCCCTCACCTTCACCGACGAGCAGTGGCAGCGAATCTTCGACATCACGTTCTTCTCGGCGGTTCGAGCCGTACGAGCCGCCGTGCCTGCAATGCGGGGTAACAGTGGAGCCTCAGTCATCACGATCAGCTCGCTCAACGCCAGGCTTCCCGCACCCATCATTGCGCCCTACAGCGCGGCCAAAGCAGCGCTCACCAACTTCGGTACCGCACTGTCGGAGGAGCTGGCGCCGCAAGGCATACGCGTCAACACCATCTCGCCGGGCCCGGTACGCACTCCGTTGTGGATGGCGCCAGGGGGATTCGCCCACGTGATGACCGAGGGCACCGATACGACACCGGCCGAGTTCATGGACCGGGTCCTGCCCGAGTCCATGAACGTCGCCACGGGTCGCGTCAGCGAGGCGCACGAGATTGCGGACCTGGTCCTCTTCCTCGCCTCGTCGCGCAGCGCGAACATCACCGGCGCTGACTACGTCATCGACGGCGGGATGCTGAAGTCCGCGTCCTGACATCGTGCGCCGTCGGCAAGAATGTGAGCATGCCTCAACCGACACTCAAGACCGCGCGGATCGAGTTGGTGCCCCTTGCGGATGAGCACCTGGAGCTCGAGATCGAGCTGGACTCAGATCCGGAGGTCATGCGGTATCTCGACAAGGGTGCCCGCTCGCGCGCCGCGACCGAGGAGGCACACCTGCGCCGGCGGCGCGCCGCCGAAAAGGTCCCAGGGCTGGGGTTCTGGGTCGGATTCGTCGACGGCGACTTCATCGGCTGGTGGATCCTCCAGCCACCCCACGGGCCGGACCAGCCCGAGGTCGAGGGAGAGGCGGAGCTCGGCTACCGGCTGCTGCGGAGGCACTGGCGCCTCGGGTACGCCAGCGAAGGCTCGCGCGAGCTCCTCCGTTACGGGTTCACCGAGCTCGGACTGTCCCGGATCTTCGCTCAAACTCTTGCCATCAACGAGCCTTCACGAGCCACGATGACCAGCGCAGGTCTCACCTTCGCTCGCGCGTTCGACTCCAGCGAGTCGTTTCCTGGGGCGGAGCACGGTGAGGTCGAGTACGAGCTCACTCGGGAGACCTACCTGTCGCAGCGCTGACCGCGGCGGGAGGTGTCGAATTTCGCTGGGCGCGGTGTCGTATCTGGCTTCGCGCGTTCGTGGTGATGGCAGAGGCGCATCACGGTCGCGCCAACCACAAGCGAATCAAGGAGGAACCATGTCACTCTCGGTGCTGGATATGTCGGTCTCGGTGGACGGCTTTGTCGCCGACGTCAACGACTACCTCGGTGGTGAGGATGGTGAGCGGCTCCACGCATGGGCCGACTCGCGTGATCCCTCACGACCGGTCAAGCAGTTCGAGGACGAGTGGAACGCGGCAGGGGCGATCCTTGCCGGCCGCCGGACTGCCGAGCTCATGGATCATTGGGGCGGTTCACACGGCGGGCTCCCCATCTTCGTACCCAGCCATCGCCCGCCTCCACCGGCTGCGCGCTGGGGCTACCCCTTGGTCACCTACGTCTCCGATGGCATCGAGAGCGCCATGGCCCAGGCGAAGGCTGCCGCCGGCGACAAGGATGTCCAGGTCCGCGGCGCCAACGTCGTCCAACGAGCCCTTGAAGCCGGTGTTCTCGACGAGATCCAGATCCACCAGATCCCTGTCCTTCTGGGCGACGGACGCAGGCTCTTCGACGTCTTGCCCGGACTCACCGAGCTCGAGATCCGCCATGTGATCGACACCCCCGAGGCGACCCACATCCGGTACGCCGTCCGCCACTAACCTTGGTGCGGTTCGCCTGTCGTATCGACGGTGCGTCGTTCGTGGGGTAGATAGAGGTTGGCCACAACGGTTGCCCATACGACGAGGAGTCATGCCGATGACGAAGTACCTGATCTCATTCACCGAGGGCGCGATGGTGGACCTGTCGCACCCGGATCTGCCGGCCATCGCCAAGGCCGCTGGCGATGCCACCCAGGAGGCCATGGACGCGGGCGTTTGGGTGTTCGGTGGAGGACTGTTGCCCCAAGTGGCGAGCACGGTCACACCGGACGGCGTGGTGACGGATGGGCCGTTCCCGGAGACCAAGGAGTTCATCGGCGGGTTCGCCATCGTTGACGTCAGCTCGCGGGACGAGGCGCACCAGTGGGCGGCCAAGCTTGCCGCGGCGTGTCGGTGCAACCAGGAGGTTCGGGTGTTCGACGAGCCGCCCGAGCTCTGACTCAGGGGAGTCAGGTTGCAGAGTGGTGGCCAGCCGGATCGCGGCGGAAGACGCATCGACCGTTGGGCGATAGTCGGCTGCTCCGTCAATGCGGCGGGTACTTTGAGCCCATGACCTTCCGCCGCGGGGCCGCACTTGCTGCAGCGCTTGCGCTCGTCGCCCGCTTCCTCATCACCGACTCGGCGTGGACGGATACGTTCGTCGCCGCCGCGTTCGCCGTCGGTTCGGGAATCGCAATAACGTTGGCATTCCGGGCACGTCAAGCCAGCTCGTCTGAATTGATATTCACCTGGACCTCAGCTGTCTTGTATGCCGCAGGCGGCACCTACCTCGATCATTGGTCGGGCGAGGGGGACATCGGCGGAGTTGTTCCTTACATGCTCGGTCTGCCCGGGATGTTGGTCGTTGCGGTCGCGTTGAGTTTGCCCGTATCTCGTCAAACCAGCGGCGTTTGACGATTGGCAGCCAGATACACGAGCCGAGAGGGCTCATGCGGCGGTATGACGCGGGCATCCTAGCGATCGGTAACACGTGACGCGCCACCCGGAGCGAACGCAACAATGAGCAGGGTAAACCCGGCGAGCAGCATCGTGAAGATGTTAATCACGAAGTAGCCGAAGACGTACATCTCGCTGGGATCCTGCTCAGTGAACAATGAGTCCATGACAGTGAGGCCGGCGAGAAGGCACACACCTAGAAGTGGAACACGAGCCCACGATGTGCGTACGAGAGCGAGAGCAGCCGCAACAAGAGTTTACTTTCTAGTGGGGCTCCAGATCGGGTCCACCAGTTCGCCGAAGGACCCTCGTGAGTCGAGGAGCGTCTGCAGCGTCGGGGTGCCAGCAAACCACCTAGAAGGACTCCTGCTGCTCACCAGCGTCCAACCAGCGTCGAGCGGCTTGATGTCCCAGTCGCCCGCCAATGACCCGGTGTCGTGACTAGGTCCCAGCACTTGGATGCCATAGACGTTGAGAACGTGATTTTCGAATCGGCGGGGGTCACTGATCCGGCCGAATCCGGCGACTTGGTCCTCGTACGGTTCCCAGAGTGCCTCGTGCGTGACCAGAGTTGTTGCGGGCCCGATGCCGCACCTACCCACGGGGCGCTTCTGTACGAACCCCCACGTCATGTACTGGTGGAGATCGACAAGCACTGAGGTCAGGTCGTTTACGCAGATCTGCCACTCGGGTTGTTGCGTTCCGCCGACCTCGTAGATCACGTACCCGTTCCGTTCGAAGCCGACACGGCGGACCCAGCCGTCATCCCGCGCAGCGACCAGGTCAGCGCTTGGATCTGCGTCGAGGAGCCTCGTGAGGACTGAAACTGCCCGCTCGCGGGGGGTCTTGAAAGCCGTTGTGCCACTTGTAATCCACAGCCCTCCACCTTGCACTTCGCACCAGTTGACGGCGTGCTCGATCACTTTTGCGAGGACACCAGGGTCTGGATCCCACAAGCGCTGATCGCCTCGTCGCTCCGCCGGGTCGGTCGGGGTGCCCCAGTAGGGCTCACCCTGAAGGGTCATGGCCGCTGAGAACCCGTCGTTCTGCGGGTAAGGAAATGGCACCTCTTCGTCCGGGACAGGCTCGATGACTGCTTCCACGCCAGCGGTCTCCAGGGCCGAGGCGATGGCGTCAACAACCGCGATAATGTCTTCCTCGCTCTCGCAATCTTGGATGGAGACTGCAACTCCCTGAGGAGTCGGCCACATCCACAGGGTTATCGGGTCAGGCAGCAAGAGGTCAGGATTAGGGCGGCGGACCGAAACGTTCGCCAGGCGGAAGAGACTGTCGATGGATGCGTCCGACCGGATCTCGATTCTCTCCGTGCCGTCATGCCAGCGGCTCAAAATCGATGATTTCGCGGCTACAACAGGCATGCCTAGCTCCTTGCGATGCGGAGGTGGAACGGATGCGAGCGACCCTACGCATCTGGCCGCGCGTCTGCTCGCCTTTCGATAATCGGCTGTCGATCGCGGCGAAAAGACGCACTGTCGGGACGGGCCCCACAACAAGTTCAGCAATCAGAGATTGGCGAGCCATCTCTGGAGTGCAGGGAGGACCTCGACGTCTCCGCTTCCGTCACCACCGTCTGCCCACGGGTCGGGAGCGTGGCCTCGCAGCCAGGCCAGGACTTGGGGCGGGTCGGCGTGACCGCCCGCTTCTAGCGGTGCGTGAATGATCTGTTCGTCAGGGAGGTCATCCGGCCAGCGTCGCCACCCAATGCCATCCTCGGTATCGAAGATGATCCAATCTGGGGAGGCCTTGAGGGTGACGCATGCACAGATCGTGACGACATGGGCAGCGCGACCTCGCCAGTCGCCCGCATTGTGGCGAGTTGCCGCGCGATCAAGCAACTCCTCAATAGTCGCGACCGCGGGATCGTCACCCGGCCGTTCCGTGCGCCGTTCACCGAGCATGCACCAACGGTAGTGGCCCCGAGGAGAGGAACTCCGCCGGCACTCGCGCGGTGGCCGGTCCACGGCGGCGGAATGACTGTGAGGATCGCCAACGCAGCCTGATGGTGCTGGGCTGTGGTTGGTGACCGCGGGTGTGACCCTCGGAATGACTGGCTTTGTGCCTTGTTGCGACTTGTCCGCTCGTGGTCACCACATCGACACTTCGGATCAGCCACTTCCCGGACCCGCAGAACCGACGCTACAACCGGCCGCCCGCCGACGAAAGACTCCAACCGAGAACACGCTCTCAGCGGCGTCTTGACAACAGAAGGGAGCCGGTAGGACGCGACATCGTCGGGTCGCACGAGACGTTGGCCGAAACCAGAAAGACCCCGGCCGGAGCCGGGGTCCTTGGTCGTGCGAGAGACGTGAGTCTCAGGCGCTCTTCTTGGTGGTGCTCTTCTTCGCCGCGCTCTTCTTGGCGGGCCGGTGGAGGTGCGGCGGTCCGATCTCGCCACCACGGAGCAGCTCGAGCCGCTCGGTGAGGATCTCCTCGAGCTCAGCCTCTGAGCGGCGCTCGAGCAGCATGTCCCAGTGGGTGCGGATCGGCTTCTCAGCCTTGCCCTCAGGCTTGACGCCGTCGGCGAGCTGACCGATCTGACCGGTCTTGGGGTCTTCCCACTCGAACGGGATCTCCGCCTCGTCCGCCATCGTCACCGTGAACGTGTGCCCGTCGGGGCATACGTACTCGACCTGCTGACGGGGAGCCATTTCCACGCCGCGCTCGTCCTCGAAGCTCTGTGTCCCGAGCCGAGCACCTCGCAATGCACGTTCAGCCATGTGCGTCCCCTCTCGTATTACTTACCTCTTACAACGTAAATGACGCACATGAGATTCCCCTAAACGCGTACGCGTATGCGCGAGCGAGGTCACACGATTGTCGGAGCCTGATTTCCCGCCTCGACGATGCCCTGACGAGCGTCGAGCTTCCACAGCAGCGCGCCACCCACGACGAAGAAGATGATGAGGGCCAGGATGGCCGGCCGGTACGAGTCCGTGAGCTGGTGCACGATGCCGAACACGAGCGTGCCGAGCCAGCTCGTGCCGCGCTCGCAGGCTTGGTAGAGGCTGAAGTACTCGGCCTCGCGGCCGCGGGGGATGAGCTGGGAGAAGAACGCCCGCGACAGCGCCTGCGTGCCGCCCAGGACCAGCCCGATCGCCACGGCGAGCACGAGGAACGGGACGATCTTCTCGGCGGGGAGGAAGTAGCCGAAGCACACCACCAGGATCCAGACGCCGAGACCGTAGAGGATCGTGCGATGGCTGCCGATGCGCGCTGCGACCCGGCCGAACACCAGGGCACCGACGACGCCGACGAACTGGACGATCAGGATCGTCGCGATGAGCGTGCTGGTCTCGAAGCCCAGCTGCTTGTCGCCGTAGACCGAGGCCGAGTAGATCACGGTCTGGATGCCGTCGTTGTAGAACAGGTACGCGACCAGGAACAGCAGCGTCTGTGGATAGTTGCGGAGCTCGCGCAGCGTACGGAACAGCTGTCCGAAGCTGCGCTGCATCAGCGTCGAGCCCTCGACGGGAACAACACCTCGCGGGGCCCGGTCCTTGATGCCGCGATAGGGGATCAGTGTGAAGTACGCCCACCAGATCGCGGCTGACAGCAGGCTGATCCGCACCGCCATCTCCGTCGAGAGGCCGAACGGCTTGACCGTGACGAGAGCAAGGTTGACCGCGAGCAGCAGGCCGCCGCCGAGGTAGCCGAGCGCCCACCCACGCGAGGAGATGCGGTCACGTTCGTCGGGCTCGGCGATCTCGATCAGGATCGCGTCATAGACCACGATCGACGAGGCATAGAACAGGTTGGCCACCACCAGAAGGCCCGCACCGAGCTGCCAGTTGGTGCCGGTGACGAAGAACATCAAGGCAGCGACCGCCGCGCCCGACCAGGCGAGGCCGGCCATCAAGGTCTTCTTGGACTCGACCCGGTCGGCGATCGCGCCGACGATCGGCAGGACGAACGCCGAGATGACTGTCGCCAGCGTGACGACGTAGAACACCAGCGAGCCGGCCGAGACCGACAGGCCGAGCACCGAGAGGTTCTCGACGCACTTGCGGTCGTCGTCGCCGACGAAGCCGCAGGCCGAGCGCTCGGCGATGCTCGTGAGGTACGGCGCGTAGAGGACCGTGCCGATCGTGGTGATGTATGCCGAGTTGGCCCAGTCGTAGAAGAACCACGCCCTCTGCTCGGGGTTGGCCTTGACCTTTGCGCTCATGCCGGGTCCTTCCACGTGCCTCTGGCGATCAGTACGTCCTTGAGGACGTCGGTGCGGTCGGTGATGATGCCGTCGACGCCGAGGTCGAGGAGCTCATGCATCTGGTCAGGCTCGTCGATCGTCCACACGTGCACCTGCAGGCCGAGGGCGTGCGCCTTCCGTACGAACCGCCGCGTGACGACGCGGAATCCACGCAGCACAGCCGGCACCTGCAGGCACACGTACGTCGGCTTGAGCAGTAAGCGGGAGAGGAGCTTGAACGCGGCCACCTCTCGGCGCGACGCCGATGTCGCGACCGCCGGCAGGATCTCACGGACGCGGACGAGCCGCGCGTGGGAGAACGACGACAGGCAGGTCCGGTCGACGGCGTCGTGAGCCTCGACGACCGCGCAGGTCGCCTCGACCGCGTCATCGGACTTCACATCGATGTTGAGGCGCGCGTCGGGAAAGGCCTCATAGAGCGCGTCGAGTCGTGCGAACGGCTCGCGCTGGTCGAGGCGCTGCAGGTCGAGCGACTCGGCACTCAGCCCGGCCACCAGGTCAGGGCTGCCGGACAGCCGATCGAGGGCCGCGTCGTGGATCGCGTAGACCACCCCGTCGGACGACGTCCGCACGTCGGTCTCGAGGTAGCGGTAGCCCAGCTCGTACGCATGAGCGAACGCCGCGAGCGAGTTCTCGACGCCGACGTTCCCGGCCGTCCTCGAACCACCGCGATGCGCGAACGCCAGTGGCGGGGCGTCGAGGAATCCGGTCACGGGCTCAAACTAGGCCCTCACGGGTGCACACCACGACCCATCGTCCAGCGCGTCGCTGGCAATCGGCTCAGTCGAGCCGCGTCAGCTCCATCGCAGCCGCGCGTTCGGGGTCCGCCGTGATGTCGATCGTCGCGATCCGGCCATCGACGAAGTCCAGCCGGAGCACGGAGATGAGGCGCCCGCCCTCGATCCCGGCGATGCCGACGCCACCGTCGACGAGCACCGGAACGCTCTCGCGTCCCGGCGTACGGAACGAGATCGCACCGCTGGCGACGTTGCGAGCCCCGCGCACGAGCACCGGCGGGCCGTGACCCGTGTCGGCCCGCAGCACGACATCGGGGTCCAGCACCTCGACCAGTGCATCGAAGTCTCCGCCCCGCGCAGCGGAGATGAAGGCGTCGACGATCTCCCGCTGGCGGGGCAACGGCGTGCCCGGCACGGGATCCGATCCCTGCACGCGCCTACGCGCACGACTGGCCAGCTGGCGGGCGGCATCAGGGGTACGCCCGATCATGCTCGCGATGTCGTCGAACGGAACTGCGAACATGTCGTGCAGCACGAAGGCCAGCCGCTCGGCCGGAGTCAGCTTCTCCAGCACCACGAGCATCGCCAGGCCCACCGAGTCGACGAGCTCCGCCTCGTACTCCGGATCGATGCCGTCCGACGTGCTGGCCGGATCGTGCGGACGTACGTCGAGGGGTTGCTCGCCGCGGGTCCTGCGGGAGCGCAGCATGTCGAGGCACACCCGGCCGACGACGGTGGTGAGCCAGCCGCCGAGGTTGTCGATCTCGTCGGCGTCCACACGGCTGAGCCGCAGCCAGGACTCCTGGACGGCGTCCTCGGCCTCGGGGAGCGAGCCGAGCATGCGGTAGGCAACCGCGCGCAGGTGGTCACGATTCTGCTCGAACCGTTCCGCCAGGAACTCCGCTTCGGACATCGGTCACATTCCCCTCTCGAGATGCGTCATAGCCCTGACGAACGAACCGCCAACGATGTGACACGAACTGAGGAGAACCATCATGCAGGCACGAATGAGCAACCCGGCGATCGCGGTCCCAGGCGCGTTGGAGGCACTCCGCGCCCTGTCCACGGCGATCGAGGAGACCGGCCTCTCGGCCACGACGCAGGAGCTCGTGCACCTGCGCGCGAGCCAGATCAACGGATGCAGCGTATGCCTGCAGATGCACGCGCAGGCGCTGCGCAAGATGGGGGAGAGCGACGAGAAGATCGACACCGTCGCGGGTTGGCCGGATGCTCCCTACTTCGACGACGCGGAGCGTGCGGCCCTCGCCCTGACCGAGGCCGTGACGCGTATGAGCGACACGTCGGACCCGGTGCCGGACGACGTGTATGAGGCGGCCTCCGCGCACTACGACGAGCAGCAGCTCGGCGCACTGATCCTGTCGATCGCGGCGATCAACGTGTGGAACCGGGTCAACGTCTCGACGCACCAGGTCGCCGGCGCCTGGGGCTGAGCGGCCATCCGGCCCCTAGCCCGAGGAACGAGGGCGGGAGCGAAGCGAAGGGGCGTAACGTGAGCGCCCCTTCGCTCGCAGAGCTCGCTCCCAGTCGGCCGCGGGCGGCCTCCTTAGGGAGCGGAGGGCTCAGTACCTTCGCCCTCGTCTCACCCGAGCCTTTCGGCTCGCCGTGGGTGCTCAGATGTCGCGGAAGGTCTCGATCTGGGCGCCGAGGGCGTTGAGCCGCTCGGCGAGGTCCTCGTATCCGCGGTTGATGACGTAGACGCTGCGGAGCACCGAGGTGCCCTTGGCGGCGAGCATGGCCAGCAGGATCACCACAGCGGGGCGCAGCGCCGGCGGGCAGACCAGCTCCGTGCCGCTCCAGTGCGTCGGCCCCTCGATCAGCACGCGGTGTGGGTCGAGCAGCTTGACCGACGCGCCGAGCTTGTTGAGCTCGGTGAGGTAGATCGCGCGGTTCTCGTAGACCCAGTCGTGCAGCATCGTCTGGCCCTCCGCCGTCGCGGCGATGACCGCGAAGAACGGGAGGTTGTCGATGTTGAGCCCCGGGAACGGCATCGGGTGGATCTTGTCGATCGGCGCGTGCAGCTTCGATGCGTACGTCGTGATGTCGACGAGGCGGGTCTCACCATTCTCGGCGGGATACTCCTCGCCGCGGTCGTACTGGAAGCCCATCTCCTCGAGCAGCGCCAGCTCGATCTCCATGAACTCGATCGGCACGCGGCGCACCGTGATGCTCGACTTGGTGACGATCGCAGCCGCGATGAGGCTCATGGCCTCGATGGGGTCCTCGCTGGGCGCGTACTCGACGTCGCAGTTGATGACCGGTTTGCCGGTGACCCGCAGCGTGGTCGTGCCGATGCCCTCGATGCCGACACCGAGCTTGACCAGGAAGAAGCACAGGTCCTGGACCATGTAGTTGGGGCTGGCGTTGCGGATCACGGTCACGCCGTCGTAGCGGGCGGCGGCGAGCAGCGCGTTCTCGGTGACGGTGTCGCCGCGCTCGGTGAGCACCAGGGGGCGTTCCGGGCCGACACCCGATGCGGCGGTGGCGTGATAGCTGCCTTCGGTCGCCACGACCTTGAGGCCGAACGGTCGCAGCGCCGTCATGTGGGGCTCGACCGTGCGGGTGCCGAGGTCACAGCCACCCGCGTAAGGCAGCTCGAAGTCGTCGTAGCGGTGCATCAGTGGACCGAGGAACATGATGATGCTGCGCGTACGCCTGGCGGCCTCGGCGTCCATGGCGGCGAGGTTGAGCGTCTCCGGCACGATGAGCTCGAGGTCGTTCTGCTCGTTGAGCCAGGTGGCCTTCACGCCGATCGAGGTGAGCACCTCGAGCAGGCGGTTCACCTCCTCGATGCGGGCGACCTTGCGCAGGACCGTGGTGCCGGCGTTGAGCAGCGAGGCGCACAGGAGGGCGACTCCGGCGTTCTTGCTGGACTTGACGTCGATCGAGCCCGAGAGGGTCGTCCCGCCGGCAACGCGCAGGTGACTCGGACCGGAGGTGCCGACGGTGACGAGCTCGGAATCGAGGGCACTGCCGATGCGGGCCAGCATGTCGAGCGTCAAGTTCTGTTGCCCCTTCTCGATGCGATTCACGGCACTCTGGCTGGTCTTGAGCTCGGTCGCAAGCTCGGCCTGGGTCAGGCCGCTGTGCTGTCGGGCGTCCCGGATGAGTGCCCCGATGCGGGAAAGGTAATCGTCGCGAACGGTCATGTCTTTCACCATATCTCAGATATGAGATAACTCAATTCACAGATTCGGTTGAATGCCGGAGGCGGGAATCACACCGTGGTGGCGTCGCCCTGACCCAGCTTGCGGACATCGTCGACCCCGCCGAAGTTGGCGACCTGACCCCAGTAGATCCCGTACGCGAGGTCCGAGATCGTCCGGTCGTGGATCGGGAACAGCGTCGTGGGGGAGACCCGCTGGACGAAGTCCACCGTCTCGCTGGCCTTGGCCCACGGGGCTGACAGGGGGAGCGCCAGCACGTCCACACCGTCCGGGGCCGTCTCGTACGAGTCGCCGGGATGGAAGACGGTCGGCTCGCCGTCGGCCGCCAGTGTCACGCCGACATTCGTGATGCGGGGGATCTGGGGCAGGATCACGGCGTGCTGCGCGCCGACGCCGCGGATCGTGATGCCGCCGACCGTCGTCTCTGTGCCGTCGACGTGCTCGCTCCACGAGCCGAACTCGAGCACCGAGGCGCTCTCGGGATCGCACAGCAGCACGGCATCGGGATTGCGCTCGAGCAGACCCGGGCCGCGGGTCGTGTCGACGTGGTCGGCGTGCTGGTGCGTCACGACGATCGCGTCGAGTCCCTCGAGCTCGAACGTGGCGTCGAGGCTGAAGGCGCCGGGGTCGATGAGGACGCGCGTGTCAGCGGCCTCGACCAGGACTGCCGCGTGGCCGAATCGGGTGATCTGCATCGTCAGCCGAGGTACTTCTCGACGACGTCGGGCGACCGCTCCGCGGCTTCGTCGGGCGACTCGCCGTACTGCCGCTTGGCGTTGCGCTGGCGCAGCAGGTCCCACGCCTGGTCGAGCTCGACCTCGAGCTTCTGCAGCCGGGCGTGCTCCTCTGCCGGCGTGACCTCATGCTTGCTCAGCTGCTCACGCAGCGCCTTCTCTTCGGCGACGAGCGCCGAGATGTGCTCATGGATGCCCTGGTCTGTGGTCATGGCGCGAGTCTACGACTCACATCCAGGTCGCGTCAGTGGCAGGATCTGGCCCATGGAGTTCCACAGCACCGTCGAGCTCGGCGGCAAGACGGCGACCGGCATCGAGGTGCCGGCCGAGGTCGTGGAGACCCTCGGAGGTGGCAAGCGTCCACCCGTGACCGTCACGGTCGGCGGCCACACCTATCGAACGACGGTGGCGCCCATGGGCGGGCGTTTCATGATCCCGCTCAGTGCCGAGAACCGTGAGGCAGCCGGCCTCGCAGCCGGCGACGAGGTCGACGTCGAGATCACCCTCGACACGGCGCCGCGCGAGATGAAGGCGCCTGATGATCTTGCCGAGGCGTTGCGTGCGGCTCCGGAGGCAGCGACGTTCTTCGAGTCGCTGTCGTTCAGCCACAAGCGCAGCTATGTCGACTGGATCGTGAGTGCCAAGAAGGACGACACGCGGCAGCGGCGGGTTGCGCAGGCCGTCGAGCTGCTGCTCACCAAGCGCAAGCAGCGCTGAGTCAGGCTCGTAGCGGCTCGAGCTGCGGCGCCGCCGACACCAGCCGGCCCATGCGCCACAGCGAGTGCACCACCAGTGCGGCGACGACCGAGCCCGACGTACCGAGGAACAGATCGCCAAGGGTGTCGGTGTAGGCGCCGCGGCGCTCCGACGACGTGCTGATGAATGCGTAGTACTCCGCGATCTCCCAGCCGATCGCGACGGTCGCGCCAAAGGCGAGAGCGCGCTCGATCGTGGCCCGCAACGTCGAGGTGCGGTGCAGCGTCAGGAGGATCGCGGCGGCCGTGAGGAAGCCCGTGTTCATGAAGTGGATCCAGTCGTCGAACCAGACGATCGTGTCGTACATGTTCATCCGGTTGCCGAGCGTGTCCGTGAAGCAGGTGACCGTCACCAGGAGGTCGGCGACCCAGGGGAACGACGCGCGGTCGCGCCAGAAGACGTACCAGAGCGCCGGGACCGAGAAGGCCAGCATGGGATAGGTGACCGCGCGCAGCCCGGCGGCCTTGCCCCGCATGTGGCCGAGATCGGGGAACAGCAGGGCGATCGCGAGGAGGATCAGCAGGCCCGCCTTGGCCGTCAGGTCGAGGCTGCGTACGACAGGCGGCGCGACATGACGGGTCGCGTACTGCGTGTCGCTCATGTGCAAAGGATAGTGCGCGGTCTCTGCGACCCGGCGCATTATGGGCGCGGCAGGCAAAAGAGAGGTTGCATTTTCGTGTCGCTCAGTCGACGTCTTGCCGACAGGTATGTTGACAGGCTGTCCGCGAGCATCCTGCCGACTGATCAGACTGGATCAGGAATCGAGAAGCGCGGCGTCGGCGGCCGCCACTAACGTGACTGCCATGGACATCACGATTCACACCACGGTTCTCCCGCACAGCGATCCCGACGCCTCCGTGGCGTTCTTCCGCGACGCGCTGGGGTTCGAGGTCCGCCAGGACGTCGGGCAGGGACAGATGCGCTGGATCACCGTCGGCCCGCCCGACCAGCCCGGCACGTCGATCCTGCTGGCGCCCCCGGCGGCCGATCCCGGCATCACCGAGGACGAGCGACGCGTCATCTCCGAGATGATGGCCAAGGGCACCTACGGCTGGATCCTGCTGGCGACCACGGACCTCAACGGCGTGTTCGACCGCGTACAGGCGACCGACGCCGAGGTCGTCCAGGAGCCGACCGAGCAGCCCTACGGCGTACGCGACTGCGCCTTCCGCGACCCTGCAGGCAACATGATCCGCATCCAGGAAGTGAGCTAGCCCGTCCATGAGCGCCACCCAGCCCAGCGACCTGCACGCCGCCGACAGCCACGACCTGATCCGCGTGCACGGCGCGCGGGAGAATAACCTCCAGGACGTCAGCATCGAGATCCCCAAGCGCCGGCTGACGGTGTTCACCGGGGTCTCGGGGTCGGGCAAGAGCTCGTTGGTGTTCAGCACGATCGCTGCGGAGTCGCAGCGCATGATCAACGAGACCTACAGCGCCTTCCTGCAGGGCTTCATGGCGACGCTGGCTCGTCCCGAGGTCGACCTCCTCGAAGGGCTGACGACGGCGATCATCGTCGACCAGGAACGCCTGGGCGCCAACCCGCGTTCGACGGTCGGCACCGTCACCGACGCCAACGCGATGCTCCGCATCCTCTTCAGCCGGCTCGGTGAGCCGCACATCGGACCGCCGACGGCCTACTCGTTCAACGTGCCGACCCGCACGGCGAGCGGGGTCATGAGCACCGAGAAGGCCGGCCGTACGGAGAAGAACGTCGTCAGCAAGGCCGTCTACCTCGGCGGCATGTGCCCGCGCTGCGAGGGCATGGGCGCGGTCAGCGACTTCGACATGACCGCGATCTACGACGAGAGCAAGTCGCTCAGCGAGGGCGCCCTGACGGTTCCGGGCTACAGCATGGACGGCTGGTACGGCCGGATCTTCGCGGGTGCGGGCTTCGACATGGACAAGCCCGTCTCGAAGTTCACCAAGAAGGACCTCGACAAGCTGCTCTACGGAGAGCCGACCAAGATCAAGGTCGAGGGGATCAACCTGACGTACGAGGGCGTGATCCCCAAGATCCAGAAATCGATGCTCTCCAAGGACGTCGACGCGATGCAGCCTCACATCCGTGCCTTCGTGGAGCGCGCCGTCACGTTCCAGACCTGTCCGGACTGCGGCGGCACGCGACTCACGCAAGAGGTGCTGTCGTCGAAGATCAACGGCAAGAACATCGCCGAGCTCTGCACGATGCAGATCAGCGACCTGGCCGAGTGGGTGCGTACCGTCGACGAGCCGTCGGTCGCGCCCCTGGTGGCGGGGTTGCAGCACCTGCTCGACTCCTTCGCGGAGATCGGGCTCGGCTACCTCTCGCTCGATCGGCCGTCCGGCACGTTGTCCGGGGGAGAGGCGCAGCGCACCAAGATGATCCGCCACCTCGGTTCGTCGCTGACCGACGTCACGTACGTCTTCGACGAGCCGACGATCGGCCTGCACCCGCACGACATCGAGCGGATGAACAACCTGCTGCTGCAGCTGCGCGACAAGGGCAACACGGTGTTGGTCGTGGAGCACAAGCCCGAGACGATCGCGATCGCCGACCACGTCGTCGACCTCGGCCCGGGCGCCGGCACCAAGGGCGGCACGATCTGCTTCGAGGGCACGGTCGAAGGCCTGCAGGGGAGTGACACCGTCACCGGGCGCCACCTCGACGACCGGGCATCCCTCAAGGACTCGGTGCGTACGTCCACCGGCACGCTCGAGGTCCGCGGCGCATCGACCCACAACCTCCAGGACGTCGACGTCGACATCCCGCTCGGCGTGCTGTGCGTGTTCACCGGTGTCGCCGGGTCCGGCAAGAGCTCGCTGATCCAGGGCTCGGTCGCGGGGCGTGACGGCGTCGTGCTGGTCGACCAGGGCGCCATCAAGGGCTCGCGCAGGAGCAACCCCGCGACATACACGGGGCTGCTCGAGCCGATCCGCAAGGGCTTCGCCAAGGCCAACGGTGTGAAGCCTGCGCTGTTCAGCTCCAACTCTGAGGGGGCATGTCCCAGCTGCAACGGCGCCGGCGTCATCTACACCGAGCTGGGTGTCATGGCCACGGTCGAGTCGACCTGCGAGGAGTGCGAAGGCCGGCGCTTCCAGGCATCAGTGCTGGACTACACGTTCGGCGGCCGCAACATCGCCGAGGTGCTGGCGATGCCGGTGAGCGAAGCGGTGGGGTTCTTCGACGAGGGCGATGCCAAGCTCCCGGCGGCTCACAAGATCCTGACGCGTCTGGACGATGTCGGACTCGGCTACATCAGCCTCGGCCAGCCGCTGACGACGCTGTCCGGTGGTGAGCGCCAGCGGCTCAAGCTCGCCACGCACATGGGGGAGAAGGGCGATGTGCTGATCCTCGACGAGCCCACGACCGGCCTGCACCTTGCTGACGTCGAGCAGCTGCTGGGCCTGCTCGACCGGCTGGTCGACTCGGGCAAGTCGGTCATCGTCATCGAGCATCACCAGGCTGTCATGGCGCATGCTGACTGGATCATCGATCTCGGCCCGGGCGCAGGTCACGACGGCGGCACGATCGTCTTCGAGGGCACACCCACCGACCTCGTGGCGGCCGGCTCGACGCTGACCGGCAAGCACCTATCGGCGTACGTCGGCGAGTAGGTGCGGGACGTTATGTCAAGTAGAGGCGGAAGCCTTCTGCCTCTGGCGTGAATCCCAGGCCTGCGTAGAGGTCGTGCGCTCCGTCGTCAGCATGTCGTTTGTGGCTGAGCAGCTGCACCTTGTGGCAGTCGGCCGACCTGGCGTCGCTGATTGCACGCTCCATGAGCGATCTGGCGACGCCTTGGCGACGATGTGCGTACGCGACGACGACAGCCTCGATGAACGCCGTGGGACGGCAGTCATACGTGATGTTGGGGAGGACGGAGAGGCACGCTGTGCCGACGGGTTCACCAGAAGCGCTCTCAGCGACGTACACAGTGACGTCGGGCGACGTCTGGACGCGTTCCCACATCGCCAGCTGTCGCGTCGTTGCCACAGGCATCTCGAGCGAAACGTCCTGGTGGACGGCCTGATTCTGCGCCAGGACACGCAGAACGCTGGCGATGTCGTCGAAAAGCGCTGGGCGGACGCGATGTGCCGGGTTCACGGGCAAGACCCTGCCAGATGCTCCCACTCGACACGTTTGTCCGATAATGCACATTATGTCAATTAGTATGTATTCCAGCGTGGGATCTCCCGCGTCGTCCCTCCCCTCATCGTGAAGACATCGCGCCCCTTGGCCCAACACGCGAGCATGGGGCCATGACCGCCATACGACTCGTCACCCTCGATGACGTCCCGGTGCTTGCGGACCTGTTCACCAGGAACCGCGACTTCCTGGCGCCGTGGGAGCCGGAGCGAGGGACCGACTACTTCTCGATCGACGGGCAGCGCGGCGTCATCGAGGAAGCGCTGGAGCGCCACGAGCAAGGACTCACCTACCCACACGTCATCCTCGACGACGCCGGCGACATCGTCGGCCGAATCAATCTGGGCAACGTGGTGCATGGCCCGTTCCAGTCGTGCGGTGTCGGCTACTGGGTCGCCGAACGGTCCAACGGCCGTGGTGTCGCTACTGCGGCAGTCAGGGAGATCAAGCAGGTGGCGTTCGACGAGTTGGGACTGCATCGCATCGAAGCCTGCACCTTGGCTCACAACGTTCGCTCGCAACGTGTGCTGGAGAAGAACGGGTTCGTCCGATTCGGCCTGGCACCGGCGTATGCCAAGCTCGCCGGGCAGTGGCAGGACCACACTCTCTACCAAACGCTCAACCCTGAGCACGGCTGAAAAGCCGCGTATCAACGGTTGTGCGGCACGGGGCACGCGCGTTAGAGTCCCAGCGATCGTGATCGACGACAGGAGGTGAGACCCATGAACGCAGTACCCACAGTGGGTGCTCCCCCGCAGTCCACGATGCAGCGACTGAGCTAGTCGCCCCGGGAGCACCCCACGCAACTTCTGCGAAGGGCAGCTCCCATGAACCACACACCTCTTTCAACACCTTCCGACGCCCGGCAGGGCGAGCGAGCCTTGGTCCTCGGCGGTGGCGGATCCACCGGCAACGCCTGGTTGATCGGCGTCATCGCCGGACTCTTCGACGCCGGCCTGGAGGTGACCACGGCCGACCTCACTGTCGGGACGTCAGCCGGCTCGACGGCCGCGGCCCAGGTGGCCGGGGCGACTCCGCCTGAGCTGTTCGCCGCCACCCTCGTCGCTCCCCCGCAGCGGACCGCTCCATCCGCCGATGCAAGACGCGCTCGAGCCAAGCCGGTGGTGAACCACCGCGAACGGGTCCAGAAGATCATCGACTCCGCCGACGACGTCGCCGACATGCGTCGCCGCATGGGTGCGGCCGCACTCGACATGGAGGCCGCGTCCGACGGCTCCTGGCAGGCCCAATGGCGTACGACCGTCGCCTCGAGACTGCCCAGTCAACGATGGCCGGAGCGTTCGGTGCTCATCACGGCGGTCGACGCCGAGACCGGCGATCCGGTCGTGTTCGACCGCCACAGTGGCGTCGACGTGGCGGACGCGATCGCCGCGAGCTGTTCCAGCGGCCCGCCCTACCGCATCGGCGACCGCCGATTCATCGACGGCGGCTACCGCTCCAACGCCGAGAACGCGGACCTGGCCGCCGGGTACGCACGAGTGCTGGTGCTGTCCCCCTTCGGCGGACGAACACTCCTGCCGCTGGAATGGGGCATGCACCTGGCCGCGCAGGTCAACGAGCTGCGAGCGGGTGGCAGCAGGGTGGAGACCATCTTCCCCGAGAGCAGCTCCGAGCACCTGTTCGGCACCAACGCGATGGATGTGTCGCTACGCCCGGCCGCCGCCCAAGCCGGGTACGACCGAGGCTCAGCCGTGGCCGGGCAGCTCACCGAGTTCTGGCGCTGATGCCCTGTACGCGCGTCAGAACCGCTCGATGCCGAACGCGACCATGAAGCCAGCGGTGGCGATGAGTCCCGTGTAGAGGTGCGTACGCTCGAACGCTTCGGGGATCATCGTGTCGGCGATCATGGCAAGGATCGCTCCGGCCGCGATAGCGGTGATGAGCGCGATCAGGTCGGCGCTCGCGCCCTGCAGCACCAGGCATCCCAGCAGGCCGGCGATCCCGCTGGCGAGTGCGATGGCGCCCCAGACCCCGAACACGTACGTGCTGCTCCGGCCACTGCGCTTCATCCCGGCCGCGCTGGACAAACCCTCGGGAAGGTTCGAGATGAAGATGGCTGCGAGCACTGGTACGCCGACCCCGTTGCCGCCCAGCAGCGACAGGCCGAGCACGATCGACTCGGGGATCCCGTCCATCAGCGCGCCGATGGCGATCGCGACCCCGCTCCCCTGCTGGTCGCTCTCGGACGGCTGCTGGTCCTCCGAACGCTTGCGATGCCGGGCGCCTCTCCGGGCGAGGGCCACGTTGGCCAGGACGTACACGGTGGCGCCGCCCATGAAACCGATCACCGTCGGCATCAGGCCACCGGTCGACTCCGCTTCATCGACGAGGTCGAAGGCCAGCGCCGAGATCAAGACCCCTGAGCCGAACGCCATCGTGCTGGCCACGACGAGACGCGGGATGTGGAGGGTCCATGCCAGGGCGGCACCGAGGAGCAGGGCACCACCGGCGAACGTCCCCCACAGCCCCGCCTGCAGCCAGATCGGCATGCACGTTCTCCTGTCGGTCGACGTCTCGGCGGGCGTATGCGACCACCGTTCGAGACGCTATCCCTGGACGACAGGGCGGGCCACTCGGCGGTTGACGAAATAATCGGCGCGAGCCTAGCGTTGCGAGCCTCACCGGCCAGGCGGTCGTGAGCCACGATTCGGAAACGGGGACCCGATATGACGTCCAAGCTCTATTCAGTCACCTTCGACGCGCACGAGCCGAAGCACGTCGCGGAGTTCTGGGCCACGCTGCTGGGTTGGGAGCTGAGCGAGGAGGACGACGGATTCGAGGTCGTCCCGACCGACGGCACGGCGTACCGACTCGGCTTCTTCCCCAGCGACGAGCCGAAACGAGGCCAGAACCAGGTGCACTTCGACCTGACCAGCGCCACCCCCGAGCAGCAGCAGGAGACCGTGGCGCGAGCCCTCGAGCTCGGCGGTCAGCACATCGACATCGGCCAGACCCCCGACGACGGCCACGTCGTTCTGGCCGATCCGGACGGCAACGAGTTCTGCGTCATCGAGGCCGGCAACAACTTCCTCGCGGACACCGCGTTCATCGGGGCGATCAACTGCGACGGTTCGCAGGAGGTCGGCTACTTCTGGAGCAAGGCGCTCGACTGGCCGCTCGTGTGGGACCAGGACGAGGAGACCGCGATCCAGGCACCTGAGGGCGGTTCGAAGATGTCGTGGGGCGGGCCACCCGTGGCACCCAAGACCGGCAAGAACCGCATCCACCTCGAGATCGCTCCCCCTGCCGGCAGCGATCTCCAGGCCGAGGTCGAACGCCTCGTCGAGCTCGGGGCCAAGCGCATCGACATCGGTCAGGGCGACGTCAGCTGGGAGGTCATGGCCGACCCTGACGGCAACGAGTTCTGCGTGCTGAGCCCGAGGTAGCCACGACGCTCGGCGTTGACCTGCGGTCGTACAGGTCCAGCCCCTACCGTTGAGGGATGACGACGGCGGCGCACAAGGGAGGAACACCCCGAAGGCTCGCGGCCGTCCTGGTGGCGGCCGCGCTCGTCGCGGCGGGCGCTGCGGCGTGGCTGTTGCGTCCTGCCGACTCCGGCCGGCCGTTCGCGATGAGCTCCCCCGCGTTCGACCTCCTGGCGATCCCCAAGCCCGGCGTGTGCACGAAGCCGGCGACGAGCCCCTTCACGCCCACCAGCGTCTCGATCCGCGGCGTCGTCGACGACGGGCAGGTGCTGCCGCTCCCCCGCGACGGCAACAACGTGCCGGAGGTGCCGCCGACGTCGGCGAAGTACGCCTTCGCGTGGGACCGTCCGCCGGGGATCAGGCCCGGCTCGCCGCGTGGGAACGTCCTGCTCAACGCCCATACCTGGCCCGACGGATCGGCCGTCGGCAACGTCATGCTGGACAAGCTCGACAAGGGCGACCGCATCGTGCTGCGCGGCGGCAGGTCCGAGCTCTGCTACACGGTGACCAAGCGGGTCGAGGTCCTCGCCAAGGACGGCTATCCCCCGTACTACGACCGCAAGGGCAGTCCGCAGGTCGCCCTCATCGTGTGCTCAGGCAAACGCCTCGGCCCGGGCGACTGGACGCACCGCACGATCTGGTTCGCCCAACCGGCAGCCTGACTCGGCTCAGTGCCAGTCGCTGATCCGCTCGTCGTCCGGTGCCGGCGCTCCTGCTCCCGTCTCCAGGAGCGACTTCAGGCTCATGAGGAACGTGGCCCATTTCGTGCTGCAGTGATGCATGAACTCCACAGGCTCCCGCCAGCCCCGATGGGCGAACAGGATGATCGTGTAGTCCCCCTCGGTCGTCAGGTCCCAGATGACCTGCGTGCCGATCCACTCGGCCGGTCCTTCGACGACCTCCCAGACCACGCGCTCGCCCGGCTTCGCCTCCATGACCTGCATGTCGAAGCCGTTCGGCTCCGGGGCGCCCTCGAAACGGAACTCCAGCACCCCGCTGGTGTCGCCGTCTCCGCGTACGTCCCTGGTCCACCACCCCGCCAACCCGTCGGTCGTGGTCAATGCTTGGAACACCGCGTCCCGCGATGCCGTGATTCCCACGCGATGCAGGATGTCCACCATGATGCTCTCCTCTGTCGTGGCGCGCCCGCGGTTGCGGGCGCGCATTCGGGTTCGTCAGTTCTTCTCTTCGCTGGCGTTCTTGATGGCCTCGGCGATCTGCTTGATCCGACGGAGCCGGGCGTCCCACGTGCTGCCGACCGCGTTGAGCTGAGCGACAGCGCGGGCGAACTGCGCCTCGTCGATGCGATAGTGCGTCTCGCGCCCCGCCGGCGTGGCGTGCACCAGACCGACGCGGTCGAGCACGCCGAGATGCTTGGCGACCGCCTGCCGGGTGACCGGCAGCTCGTCGCTGAGCGCCGTGGCCGTGCCCGGACCTCCGGCCAGCAGGAGGTCGAGCACCCGACGCCTGGTCGGATCCCCGATCGCCGACCACAGGTCGTCGTCGATCGCGGCGGTCATGCCGCTGCCGCCAGCTCTTCGGCGTACGCCTGGATGCGCGGCACGAACCGGTCCCAGCCGATCCCGTGATCGAGGTATCGCTGCTCGAGAACGGCGGCCTCCCAGCCCCGCTCGCGGAACCCGGTCTCCCTGAATCGCAGCAGGGTGCCTTCCCCGGACGGCACGAGCTCGAACGTCACGAGATTCGAGTTGCCCTCCTGGGCGCTCTCCCCCGCTGGGTTCGTCCACCGGAAGCTGAACAACCGCGGAGGCTCGGCGGCCACGACCGTCAGTTGCTCGACGTGCGCCCGCGGGTCATCACCGTCGGCCCACACCAGCTCCCCCGTCGATCCGGGCGCCGGTTCGAAGTCCGTGTCGACGCTCCACCACTCCCGCACGTGCTCGGGGCTGCTGACGACGTCGAACACGACGCTCGGCGGCGCGTCGATGTGGATCTCGCGCTCGATGCTGGCGTACTCCATGAGTTCCTCCTGATATGCAACCATCGGTTGCCTATCAAGATAGCCACTTCTTCGCACATACGCAACCATCGGTTGCGCAGGATGTCACAGCCGCCTCTGCGGTCCCGTCATACGTACAGGAGGCGAGAACGTGGAATCGACAAGAGGCGAAGTGATTCAGGACCGAACCGGCCGGAACGGGGACGATGGCTCGCTCGAGCTGCGAATGCTGCTGATGGCCATGGCATGCGACCCATGGCGCCCCGGCACCGATGACACGAACGACGCGCCATCGGCCTCGTGACGCTCAGTCCAGGAGGTCGATCGCACCCTCGGGGCACGAGTCAGCAGCGTTGCGCGCATCGTCGATCTGATCAGCGGGCACGTCGATCACCTGACCGCGCGGCGTCACGTAGCCGTCCTCGTCGTACGTGAGCAGGCCCTCCGCCAGCGAGTAGCAGCGGCCGTGCCCGCGGCAGATGTTGACGTCGACCGTCAGCTTCATGACCGGACCTCCCACGAGAGCGGCAGGCTGAGCAGCGTCATCATTGCGCCGCCACCGCGCTCCATCAACGGCTCGTCGCTCCGTACCTCGAAGTCGGGGATCACCTTCAGCCATTCCTCGACGGCGACCTGCATGACCCGACGGGCCAGGTGCGCGCCGAGGCAGCGGTGCGGGCCTCCGGCGAAGCCGAGGTGGTTGTTGGCCTTGCGGTCGACCACGAACTCGTCGGGGTTCTCGTACACGCGGGGGTCGCGGTTGGCGCCCGACACCAGGCCGTAGACCATGTCGCCCTTGCTGAGCGGGCAACCGTGGAACTCGGTGTCCTGCGCGACCTTGCGACCGTCACCGAAGATGATCGTGTACATCCGCAGCGACTCCTCGACCGCGGTCGGGATGAGCTCCGGCTCGGCGATGAGACGGTGCCGGTCGTCGGGGTTCTCGGCGAGATGGCGGAAGAGGTAGCCCAGCTGGCCGCGTGTCGTGTCGAGGCCGGCGAGCACGAGGACCGTGAGGATGTCGAGGATCAGCGCGTCACCCAAGGGCTCGTCGTCGACCGTGGAGTGCAGCAACAGCGACGCGAAGTCGTTCTCACGCGGTGCCGGGTCGTGGCGGCGGTCCTCCAGGACGTCCTCCCAGTAGCCGCGGATGCCGCCGAGAGCCGCGCCCATGGCGGTCTGCTGCTCCAGGTCTCCGCCGAACCCGGCGAAGAAGTCCTCGACCCACGGCACGAACAGGTCGGCGTCGGAGTTGGGCACGCCGATGATCGTCAGGAAGATCTCGGTGGGCAGCCGCATCGCGAAGTCGCCGACGAAGTCGCACTCCCCCTTGGGCGCGAGATCGGCCACCAGGCGCCGGCCGATCTCCTGCGCCTCAGGTGTGATCCGGTTGACCGCGTTGGGGGCGAACCAGCGGCTGATGAGCTGGCGATACTTGGCGTGATCCGGCGGGTCGATCTGCGTGGGCACGAACCGGTAGACCGGATCCGGCTCCCACGGCGTGATCGACTCGCTGGAGAATATCTCGGGGTGCTGATACATCTCGCGGACCTCGTCGTACCGCGTGAAGACCCAGTAGCCCTGTGCATGCGTGTTGAAGTACGCCGGACTGCTCTCCCTCAGCTCATTCGCCTTGTCCCAGTGTGCTCCAGCCTCAAGCGGTGCTGACGCGTCGAGATGGATGACGGGGCACCCAGAAGGCACCCGTTGGGAGATCTCCGTCCGCTCCTCGGCCGGTGTGGTCACCGCGGGTCTCGCTTCCTCGTACGCCGCGCGATGCGTGGCCGTGGCGGTGAACCTGAATTCGGTTCGGTTTGCTGCCACGTACTGTAACCCGCCTCACACCGGCCCGCAATACCCTCGCGGCCACGTGTTCGGGCAGCCGCGCTCGGCGAGAAACTGTCAGGAAACAGGCTGCGCGATGATGCGGAGCAGCCGCTCCTCGGACACGTCGAGGGCGCGGCTCACCCGCTCGATGCCACGCTCGTCGATGAGCTGGACCAGCGTGTCCCGACGCACCGACCTGACCATCTGGCTCATCGACCGCAGCGAGTCGTGCACGGTGGCCAGCGCCTCGAGGCGCTCACCGGGAGGCAGCCCCTGCAGCCACGAGTCGAGCCGTTCCCGGAGCGTGTCCATGTGTTCGATGAGCTGTCGGTCGGACAAGAGAACGCGCCTCGAGAGATCGGAGTGACGGTGTGTCTGCAACGAGTCAATCACAGGCACGGTCGACAGATCCAGCGCGGCTCTCCGCTGACGAGATAGCGTCGGCAGCATGCCGGCCTCCGAGTCAGATCCCGCCGCAGAGTGGGACGCGATGTACGCCGAGCGCTCCACCGTGTGGAGCGGCGAGCCGAACGCGCAGCTGGTCGCTGAGGTGACACCCCTGGCCCCCGGGACTGCGCTCGACGTCGGTTGTGGCGAGGGCGCCGACGCGGTCTGGCTCGCCCAGCGCGGATGGGATGTCACGGCCGTCGACGTCTCCGAGGTCGCGCTGGACCGGGCGCGCGCCCATGCCGCCTCGGCAGCGGTGGCGATCTCGTTCGAGCACGTGGATCTCGTCGCCACTCCCCCGACGCCCGAGGCGTACGACCTGGTGTCGGCGCAGTTCTTCCACCTCCCCGACCCGCCTCGCGGCCAGGCGTACCAAGGTCTCGGCGCGGCCGTCGCACCCGGCGGACACCTGCTGGTCGTGGGTCACTATCCGTCGGAGCACATCGGCAAGGACCACCCCGAGCGACTCTTCACGACGGACGAGATCGTGACGTTGCTGGGTGACGACTGGCAGGTCGTGACGTCCGACGTTCGCGAACGCACGGCGGTGCACCACGGCGAGCTCACCGACCTCGTCGACGGCGTCGTGCTGATGAAGCGTGCCGGTTAGGCTGGTTGCACGACCTGAAGGAGTGATCCCGATGAGCGCCCGCGACCGCAAGAGGCACGAGTATCGGCTGCGCCTGGAGGCCGAAGCCGCGGCGGACGAGGGCGATCAGGACGAGGGCGATCAGGACGAGGCGGAGGCCCGCGAGAAGCGGATCGCCAACCAAGCCCAGTGGGTCGAGCTGCAGGTGCACCAGGCGATACGACGCGGCGAGTTCGACAACCTGCCGGGCGCCGGCAAGCCGATCCCCGACCTCGACGCCCCGCATGATCCCGACTGGTGGCTCAAGCGGCTCATCGAGCGTGAGCGCATCACCGGGGTCCTGCCACCGGCATTGGCGCTCCGCACCGAGGACGCGCGAATGGACGACACGCTCGACCGTGAGACGACCCCCGACGGCGTTCGGCGAGTGATCGAGGACTTCAACGCCCGCATCGTCGAGGCGCGACGGCAGCTCCAGGGCGGCCCGCCGGTCATCACGGCGTTGCGCGACCCGGACGACGAGATGCGTGCGTGGAACCAACGGCGTACCGCGCGGGTGGCGCGACAGAAGGCCGTCATGGCGCAGATCCGGCGGGATGAGGCGGCTGCTGCTTCCCCAGTGTGGTGGCGGCGACTGCTCGCACGCCTCGTACCGCGGTTCCGGCATCTCGTCTGACGTTCGTCGGTGGCTCCGGGCACACTGGCTGCATGGTCACGACGTCGCACTCGCTCCTGCGTGAGCTGCGCCTCGAGACTCCGGTCAACGTCTCCTTGACACTCAGCACGCTTCGTCGCGGCCAGGGCGACCCGACCACCCGACGCGCCCCCGATCGCCTGTGGCGAACGAGCCGCATGCCGACCGGTCCGGTCACGTACGCCTTGCGCCAGCTCGAGCCCACGCTGGTGCAGGCCGAAGCCTGGGGACCGGGCGCTGCCGAGCTGCTCGACGGCCTGCCCGGCCTCGTCGGGGCCGACGACGACCCAAGGGGGTTTCGGCCCGGTCATCCGATCCTCGCCGACGCGGTCCGACGGCACCCGGGGCTCCGCGTTCCCCGCACCGGACGCGTCCTCGAAGCACTGATCGCAGCAGTGATCGAGCAGAAGGTCGTCGGCCTCGACGCCTTCGCCGCCTGGCGCCGGCTCAACACGCGATTCGGTGAGCCCGCACCCGGTCCGGCGCCGGCCGGCATGCACGTCTTCCCCACCGCCGAGCAATGGGCGGCCATCCCCTCGTGGGAGTGGCACCGCGCGGGCGTCGACCCCCAGCGGGCGCGTACGGCGCAGGCCTGCGCGCGCCTCGGCGCCCAGGTAGACCGCCTGGCGACGACACATCCGGACGACCCAGCTGCGGTCTACCGAGGCCTGCGGAGCATTCCGGGCGTCGGCGTGTGGACCGCTGCCGAGGTCGGCAGCCGCGCGCTCGGCGATGCCGACGCGGTGCCGTTCGGTGACTATCACGTCGCCAAGGACACCGGCGCCGCTCTCCTGGGCCGTCCGGTCGACGACGCGGGGCTTGCCGAGCTGCTCGAACCGTGGCGTCCTCACCGGTTCCGGGTCGTACGCCTTGTGCAGCTCAGCCCACTTGCCAGGCCTGAGCGCCGTGGGCCGCGCATGCCGCGCGTCGACCACCGTCACATCTGACGCCGGAATGAATGCGCGCCGCAACCGGTTGCAAGGTGTCATGACGACGACTGTGCAGGCCCTGACCCGAAAGCAGATCGACGCCGACACCCGCAAGGCACTCGCCGCGATCTATCTCGCGGCCTATGGCGACGCGAGCCTGCCCGAGAGCCAGCTCGACGCCGACAACTTCGTCACCTCGACGATCCGGCGGCACTCACGGCGCGCGGGGTTCCGCCTGGTGCTGGCCACGACGGACGGCGAGACCTCCGGGTATGCGTACGGGTTCACCGGCAAGCACGGTCAGTTCTGGAGCGACTGGCTCGCCGGCGCGGCGCCGGCCGACATCGTCGAGACGTGGGTCGGCGACCACTTCGAGCTCGTCGACATCGTCGTCGACCCGGCTCACCGCGGCCAGGGCATCGCGGGACTCCTGCATGACGAGCTCGTCGAGGGCCTGCCCCAGCAGAAGGCTCTCCTCGCCACCACCCCGGACGACGGCGCTGCCGCCCGGCTCTACGGCGGACGCGGCTGGCAGGTGCTCGTACCCGGAATCGACGGCGAGAAGGCCCTCTACGGTCTCGACCTCGCCGCCCGTACGGCTTGACCGTCGGCACCCGGCCCTACAGTGATCCGGTGCCCCTGACGTCCCGTGTTCCTGCGTGGCTGCGAGTGGCCGCGGCACTGTTCGCCGTCGGCTGGGGCGCCAACCAGTTCGCCGCGATGCTGCTGGTCTATCGCGACGACGGCGCCTCGAGCGAGGCGGTCACCGCCCTGTTCGGCGCCTACGCCCTCGGCCTCATCCCGGCCCTGCTGATCGTCGCCCCGATCTCGGACCGCATCGGGCGACGCCGGGTCATGCGCCCGGTCCTGGTGCTCTCGTTCATCGCGACGGTGATCCTCCTGGTCGGCGGCGACAACCTGGTGGTCCTGCTGCTGGGTCGACTCGTCGCGGGCATCGCCTCCGGCGCGGCCTTCGCGCCGGGCAGCGCCTGGGTCAAGGAGCTGTCCGCCGACGGACCGCCGGGCACCGGTGCCCGGCGCGCGACCCTCGCCCTGTCCGCCGGCTTCGGTTCGGGCCCGTTGGTCGCCGGGGTGTGCGGGCAATGGCTGCCGGATCCGACGGTCCTCCCGTACGTGCCGCACCTCGTGCTGATGCTCGGCGTCGTCGCGCTCGCCTGGCACGCCCCGGAGCCGTTCGTGCCGCGGAGCAAGGACGAACGCCACCGCCGGTCCGAGGTGTGGCAGGCGATGCGCTCTCGCCGGTTCCTGCTCGGCATCACGCTGACAGCGCCGTGGGTGTTCGGTGCCGCGGCGACGAGCTTCGCGACGATCCCGACGTTCGTCGACATCGGAGTCGCACCGGTCGCCGTGACCGGTGCCCTGACCGGCCTCACGCTGTGGACCGGCGTCGCGGTGCAGCCATTGGGCAAGCGCCTCCACGACCCCCGCCTCATCATCGGAGCCGGGCTGGCGGCGGCCGCAGCGGGACTGCTCACGGGGCTCCTGCTCGCCGCGACCGGCATCGAGTGGCTCGTGCTGCCTGCGGCGGTCCTGCTCGGGACGGCATACGGCCTGATCCTGGTCGGCGGGCTCACAACGGTCGAGAGCCTGGCCCACCCCGACGATCTCGGCACCCTGAACGCGGTGTTCTACAGCCTCACGTACGTCGGATTCGCCGCGCCACTGCTCAGCACCCTGGCCCTCAACGCGATCTCGCCGGAGCAGCTGATGCTTGCAGGCATCCTGATGATCGCCATCACCCTTCCGTTGCTGCTGGTGTCGCAGGCACGGACCGCCGTCAGCGCCCGGGGCCGGCCGCGCCGATGACCGAGATGACGTTGCCCGACGGATCGGTGAACCAGGCGATGTCGGGCCCGTTGCCCTTCATGACGCCGTCCTCGTCCTGCGGCATGCCGTCGTAGCGTTCGAACGTCACGCCCCGCTCCGCCAGCTCACGCACAGCTGCCGAGACGTCGTCCACCGGCAGGTTGAGCACCGTGAACGACGCCGGCGAGTGAGCCTCGCCTTTGGGATAGACCAGCACACGATGGCCGTCGCCCAGGTCGATGTGGAGCATGCCTTCGGACTCCTCGACCTCCAGGCCGACGAGGTCGCTGTAGAACGCCTTGGCTGCCGGGATGTCGGCGACCGAGAAGCCGCTGAACGGTGTGCCGTACGAGACCATGATGTGTCCTTCCGATTGCTCAGGTTGCCGAGACGATCGCCTCTGCGACCGCGACGGGTTGACTCAGTGCGGCCAGATGACCGCCGGGAATCTCGGTGACCCCGATGCCCAGACGCTCGCGTGCCACTCGTTGCTGGAAGGCGTAGGGGAAGAACCGGTCGCTCCGCCCGGCCAGCACGGTCGTGGGGATGTCGGGCCAGGCGTCGAGCCCCCACGGCGCGGCGAACACCGCGTCGGCCTCGCCGTGCTCCTCGTCGCCGAGGGCAGCAATCGTGTCAGCCGGTATGTCGTGCAGGAAGTACGTCTCGAGGTCGAAGTTGGCGTCCGGGTCGCGGCCCTCCCGGATGTCGTGGTCACGCCGGGCCTCTGCCGACCCGGTCGCGCCCCACCACTCCCCTGCGGTCTCGCCCGGGAGCGGGATCATGGCGTTGAGCAGGACGATCCGCGAAGCCGGCAGCCGGTCAGCGGCCCACGATCCGCTGAAACCGCCGATCGACTGGGCGACGACCACGACGTCGTCCAGGTCTGCAGCCGCGGCCACGATCAGGTCGACATAGTCCGGAAGGCCCTTGCCCGGGTCGTCACCGGGCAGCTCGACGGCGACGCTGGCCAGCCCGCGCTCACCCAGCTCGCGGCGCACGAGATGCCAGTAGGCCGCCGCCTGTCCCCCAGCGCCGGGGACCAGGACATACGTCGACTCAGCCATGAACCGGCTACTCGAACGGGGCGGGATCGCCGGCGCCCACACGTACGACCTCGGCGAAGCCGTCGGAGAAGTCGACGACGGTCGTCGGTTCGGCGATGACGTCGGCGCCGGACTCGACCACCGCATCGATCTGGCCGTCGAGTGCCTCGGCGATCTCCCAGGCGGTCGTCATCGGCTCCGAGCTGCCGGGCAGGATCAGCGTCGTCGACAGCATCGGCTCGCCCAGGGCGGTCAGCAGCGCGGTGACAATCTTGCTGTCGGGGATGCGTACGCCGACGGTCTTCTTCTTCTCGTGCAGCAGCCGGCGTGGCACCTCACGGGTGGCCGGCAGGATGAACGTGTAGGGCCCCGGCGTCGCCGCCTTGACCGCGCGGAAGATCGCGTTGTCGACGTGCACGAACTGACCGAGCTGCGCGAAGTCCTTGCAGACCAGCGTGAAGTGGTGCTTGTCGTCGAGCTGCCGGATCGTGCGGATGCGGTCGAGCGCGTCCTTGTTGCCGAGCTGGGCGCCCAGCGCGTACCCCGAGTCCGTCGGGTAGGCGATGAGCCCGCCGTCCTGGATCACCGCCGCCGCCTGGTCGACCGATCGTTGCTGTGGATTGTCGGGATGGATCTCGATGTAGCGGGCCATAGGCCAGAGGCTACTTCGTTTTGGCCCGGACATGACGAAGGGCGGCGCACCATCGTGCGCCGCCCTCCGCCTGAGTCAGCTGAAGATGCTGTAACCCCCGGGACCGACGAGTGCTGCCACGATGAGCAGGACGATGCCGATCAAGATGTCGCCGCGGACGAGACGCAGAATTCCGTAGATCGCAATGATGACTGCGATGATCCACAAGATGAACGCCATGGGTGCTCCCTCTCTTCAGTGGTGACGGTGGCCACCGCAAAGAGGTCTACCCCGAAAAGCCTCGCCTCAACCGTCCTGGATGTGACCTGGGTCACGTGATTGCGTTCCGTCATCCGGACAGTTCTGTACGCGCTGGGGCGCCAGTCGGGGCCGACCTATTCTGGAGCCCGCAGTGATCGACATTCCGGAAGAGGTGAGCAGCATGGCCCCCGCGGTCCTCTCCCTCGCCGAGCGGCGTCAGCAGCAGATCGACCACGACAACAAGCGCACGGCGCACCTGTCGTCGCGTGAGGCCCTTCTTGCTCCGCGGCGCAGCAACGAGGAGCTCAAGGCGCTCGCGGACGCGGCCCAGGAACGCTTCGCCGAGTCCGACACCACCGAGATCCTCGCGTGGGTCGCCGAGGAGTTCGGCTACCGTACGGCCGTCGCCTGCTCGATGGCCGACGCCGTCCTGCCGCACGTCGTGGCCCAGCACCTTCCGTGGGTCGACACGTTGTTCCTCGAGACCGGCTACCACTTCGCCGAGACCATCGGTACGCGCGACGCCGTCGAGGCGTCGATGCAGCTGTCGATCGTCGACGTCAAGCCGCGCCGCAGCGTCGCCGAGCAGGACGCCGAGTTCGGCGAGAAGCTCTTCGAGCGCGATCCGGCCCTCTGCTGCCAGATGCGCAAGGTCGAGCCGCTGCACGAGACCCTGCAGGGCTACGAGGTGTGGATCACGGGCGTACGCCGTGACGAGGCGCCGACCCGCGCCAACACCCCCTTCGTGACCTGGGACGACAAGAACGGCTTGGTCAAGGTCAATCCCCTGGCCGCCTGGTCGTTCGACGACCTCCTCGCATACGCCGACGACAACGACGTCATCGTCAACCCGCTGGTCAACGACGGCTACCCCTCGATCGGGTGCGCACCCTGCACCCGCCGCGTCGCTCCGGGTGAGGACCCGCGCGCGGGTCGCTGGGCCGGCCTCGACAAGACCGAGTGCGGCCTGCACGCCTGATCCCTGCCCGACATACGCAAAGGCACCGATGACCCTGACCGACGAACGCCGTCTCACCCAGCTCGAGTGGCTGGAGTCCGAGGCGATCCACATCATCCGTGAGGTGGCTGCCGAGTTCGAGCGCCCCGTGCTGCTGTTCTCCGGCGGCAAGGACTCGGTCGTGATGCTGCACCTGGCCGTCAAGGCGTTCTGGCCCTCCCCCGTGCCGTTCCCGGTCATGCACGTCGACACCGGGCACAACTTCCCCGAGGTCCTCGCGTTCCGCGACGCCACGGTCGAGCGGCTGGGACTGCGGCTCGAGGTCGCCAGCGTGCAGGACTACATCGACGACGGACGCCTGCGCGAGCGCAGCGACGGCACCCGCAACCAGCTGCAGACCCAGCCCCTGCTCGACGGGATCACCAGCCACAAGTTCGACGCGGTGTTCGGCGGCGGACGGCGCGACGAGGAGAAGGCCCGCGCCAAGGAGCGGGTGTTCTCCCTGCGCGACGAGTTCGGCCAGTGGGACCCCCGCAACCAGCGGCCCGAGCTGTGGAACCTCTACAACGGCAAGCACCGCCCCGGTGAGCACGTACGCGTGTTCCCGCTCAGCAACTGGACCGAGCTCGACGTCTGGCAGTACATCGGCGCCGAGGACATCCAGCTCCCCGAGCTCTACTACGCCCACCAGCGTGAGGTCTTCGAGCGCGACGGCATGTTGATCAGCGTCAGCGACGTGTCGCAGCCGCGCGAGGGCGAGACCGTCGAGAAGCGCCAGGTGCGCTACCGCACGGTCGGCGACATGTCCTGCACGGGAGCCGTCGAGAGCGACGCGGTCACCGTCGACGACGTCATCGTCGAGGTCGCCGCCACACGGCTGACCGAGCGCGGCGCCACCCGCGCCGACGATCGCGCGTCCGAGGCCGCCATGGAGGACCGCAAGAAGGAAGGCTACTTCTGATGAGGACGCTGCTCCGCCTCGCGACCGCCGGCTCGGTCGACGACGGCAAGTCCACCCTCGTCGGGCGCCTCCTGTACGACTCGAAGTCCGTGCTCGCCGACCAGTTCGACGCCGTCGAGCGGGTCAGCCGTGACCGCGGCCTGGCGTCGGCCGACCTCGCCCTGCTGACCGACGGGCTGCGCTCCGAGCGCGAGCAGGGCATCACGATCGACGTGGCCTATCGCTACTTCGCCACCGCCGAGCGTTCGTTCATCCTGGCCGACTGCCCCGGCCACGTTCAGTACACCCGCAACACCGTGACCGGCGCGAGCACCGCGGACGTCGTCGTCCTGCTGGTCGACGTACGCCACGGCATCCAGGAGCAGACCCGCCGGCATCTTGCGGTCGCGTCGCTGCTGCGCGTCCCGCACGTCATCGTCGTGGTCAACAAGATCGACCTGGTGGACTTCGACGAGGCGACCTACAACCGGGTGTCGGACGAGGTGCTCGAGTCGGCCCGCAGCCTCGGCCTCTACGACGTCGCCACGATCCCGGTCTCGGCCCTCGACGGCGACAACGTCGTCGACCGGTCCGATCGCACGCCGTGGTACGACGGACCCAGCCTGCTCGCGTACCTCGAGCAGCTCTCCCCCGTCGGCTCGCCGCAGTCCGAGCCCCTGCGGTTCCCCGTGCAGCTCGTGATCCGCCCGCAGTCCGCTGCGGGTGAGGAGTTCCGCGACTATCGCGGCTACGCCGGACAGATCGCGTCAGGCCTCGTGCGGGTGGGGGACGCCGTCACGGTGCAGCCCAGCGGTCGTACGAGCACCGTCACCGGCATCGACTTCGCCGGCCGGGAGCTCACCGAGGCGTACGCTCCGCAGTCGGTGACGCTGCGGCTCGAGGACGACATCGACATCTCGCGCGGCGACCTCATCGTCACGTCGCGGAGCGTCCCGCCCGTCACGCAGGACATCGACGGCACCATCGCCTGGCTCGCCGAGGGCTCCCTCATGCCCGGCACCAAGGTCCTGCTCAAGCACGGCACCCGCACGGTGCAGGCCATGGTCAAGGTGATCGGTGGCAAGCTCGATCTCGACAACGCCAGGCTGCTGCCGGCCGACTCGCTCGGCCTGAACGACATCGGGCACGTGACGCTCCGGCTCGCGGCGCCGATCCCGGCCGAGGAGTACATCCACGCCCGCGGCACCGGGGCGTTCCTGCTGATCGACGCCCAGGACGGCGGTACCCTTGCCGCCGGCATGGTGGGCGATGCGCTGCTCGACACCAAGGCGGCCGTGGAAGCGATCGGCGACACTACAGTTCTCGTATGAGCTCGATGAGCGAGCGCCAGCGAGCTCACCATGAGGCAGCACTCATGTCGTTGCCTCCGTATGGTTGGTTCTTCTTGGAGGCGACGACATGAGCAGCTTCCCACTGACCCTCCGGGTGACCGGTCGCAAGGTCGTCGTAGTCGGCGGCGGACACGTGGCCACCCGGCGTACGCTCTCGCTGCTCGATGCCGGCGCCCGCGTCGTCGTGATCGCCCCAGCCGTCTCGGACTCATTGGGCTCGTCGATCGACCGCGGCGAGGTCGAGTGGATCCAGCGGACCTATCAGCCCGGCGATCTCGACGGCGCCTGGCTCGTGCAGACCGCCACGGCGGACCCCGTCGTCGACGGCCAGGTCGCCGACGACGCCGAGGCGAGCCAGGTCTGGTGCCTCAAGGGCGGCGACCCTGACCATGCCACCGCCTGGTCCCCCGCCGTGGCACGCGTGGACGACGTCACAGTGGCCATCAGCGGCGGCGGAGACGCCGGACGTGCGGCTGCCCTGCGTGACGGGGTGGCCGCTGCGCTGCAGTCCGGCGAGCTGCCGATGCGGCACCGCACGCACCATCCCGACGGATTCGTCGCGCTCGTTGGAGGCGGCCCGGGCGATCCCGGCCTGCTGACGACGCGTGGCCGGCGCCTGCTGGCCGAGGCGGACGTCGTCGTGGTCGACCGACTCGCGCCGCACGGCGTGCTCGCCGAGCTGCCGCCGGACGTCGAGGTCATCGACGTCGGCAAGAAGCCCGATCATCACCCGATCCCGCAGGACGAGATCAACGCGATCCTGGTCGACCGGGCCAAGCAGGGCAAGATCGTCGTCCGGCTCAAGGGCGGCGACCCGTACGTCTTCGGGCGCGGCGGCGAGGAGCTCATCGCCTGCCAGGAAGCCGGCATCCCGGTCGAGGTCGTCCCCGGCGTGACGAGCGCGATCGCTGTCGCTGCCGCTGCGGGCATACCCGTCACGCATCGCGGCGTCTCGCGCGGCTTCACGGTCGCCACCGGCCACGAGTCGCTCGCGGATCTGCCGCGCAACCGTGCCCACACCCTGGTGATGCTGATGGGGGTCAAGCGCCTGGCCGAGACCGCCGGCGAGCTCATCGCCGCGGGACACGACCCCGAGGCCCCGGCCGCGCTCGTCGAGAGCGGCTATCGCGAAGGGCAGCGGGTGACAGTGGGCACGCTCGCGACGATCGCCGAACGCGCCGACGCGATCGGCGCCCAGCCGCCGGCCATCACGATCATCGGCGACGTCGTGACCCTGTCACCCGCCTGGCCCCCAGCTTGAGCCACCGCTGGCAGTGACGTTTGGGCAGGTTCTCACCGGCGTGTCGCCGGCACAACGTCACTCCCAGCGTCAGTCGCAGCCGATGCGTCGCTTCGCGGCGGGCCAGCGCTCGACGTCGTCGGCGTCGTCGATGCTGACGAGGTAGGCGGCGTCCTTCGCCGGTACGACCCACAGCTGCCGGCCGTCATGGCGCAGGCCCGTGTCGGTCGCATCGCCGGGCAGGTCGGCGGAGCCGTCGTACGTCGCGAGCAGGAAGTCCTCGAGGTCCCCACGGACGTCCCGCACGTACTGGGTCTCCTCGAGATGGACCACGAAGGTGATGCGTTGCCACCCGCAGTGCTCGGCACCCTTGTACGACGTCACGGTCGACTCGGGCACCCGCTTGCCTGACGAGTCGGCCCAGATGCCGATGTTGAGGTCGTCAGTCACGCCGTCGGGCAGCTCGGAGGGATCGCACTGCGCCCACGCCTCGATGCCCCAGCCCTCGTCATGGTTGAAGTCCTCGACGTGGTCGTATGCGATGAACGCGATCTTGGTGCGCTTGTCCACGTCGTACGAGAACAGCACTCGACCGCCGTCCTTGCGCTCGATGCGATAGCCCTCGTCGGGCAGGGTCGCACCGAATCCGTCTTCGGCGAACAGGTTCTCCAGTGCCTTCGTCGCGTCCTTCTGGACCGTCGCGAGTCCGCTGTTGTAGCTGGCGCCACCGCCCTCGTACGGCTGCCCGTCGCACTCCAGCGCCTGGGCGGCCGCTCCGGCGCGATCGGCAACCGGCGACTCGTCAGTGCCGTTCATCGGCAGGCTCATCGGCCCGTCGTACGGCGAGGGCACCGGTTCGCCCTTGGTGACGATCGGCGAGCCGCCGCACCCCGCGAGCACGACGGCGGCTGCTGCGGCGACCAGCATCCTGCGCATGTGACAGTGTGGCACGCACCGCTGCCCGCTGGCAGTGACGTTTGGGTCGGGCTGACACGGTGTGTCACGACCCAAACGTCACTCCCAGCGCATGTCGGCGGGTGGTGTGACCGCTCGAAGGCCAGAATGTGGGAATGATCCGTCCCATGGCCGTGCTGTGCGGCGCCGCGCTCGTCGCCGGACTCGCGGCGTGCGGAGGTGAGCCGGAGCGCAAGCCGTTGCCGTCCGGCATCGTGATGCACGTCGACCAGACGCGGCTCGAGCGCATGACCCGGCACGTGTTCGTACGCGTCGAGAACAACACCGAGCGCAGGCTGACGGTCACCGGATTCGTCCTGACCTCGCCGCGATTCAAACAGGTGACATGGAAGGGCGACGAGTCCATGGCTGCCGGTGAGCAGGCCGACCTCGAGTTCACGATGCCCGCGGGCCGCTGCGGCGACGGCGTCAAGGCGTCCGTGCGCCTGACGTACCGCCTCGGCGACTCGGCCGAACGCGTGTCGGTGGGCAAGGCCGACGACCCCTACCGGCAGATCGCGCTGATGCTCGGCCGCGACTGCGCACGGACGACCCTGGCCAAGGCCGCGAAGCTCACGGTCGGCACTCCGACGATCGACGGTTCCGGGCCCGACTCGGTGCTGCGGCTGCCGATCACGCTGACCCCGACGGGCAAGCGCGATGACGTACGTTTCGGTGGTTTCGAGTCCACGCCGCTGTTCCGCCAGGCAGATGACTCCCCTGTCGGCGTCGACCAGCCCATCTCGTCGACGCAGAAGACCCAGCTGGTCATGTCCGTCGTACCGGCCAGGTGTGACCCACACGCTCTGGCGGAGGACAAGGTGGGCCGTCTGTTCGGCATGCGCGTCATGGCGCCCGGGCTCCCGGACGACTCGTGGTTCTACCTGCCGCTCGACCACGACCAACGGGAGGCGTTCTACGCGTACTTCCACACCAGCTGCGGGGTCTGACTCACCGCGCCTGCGCCCGGAGCCACTCGTTGAGGTGCTTCTCGCCCTGCCGCATGACGATGTGGTGACCGGCGACGAACACGGGCCGCAGGATCCACGACGTCCAGCGCATCCAGCGGCGATCGGTCGCGACGCGCCAGTCGATGTCCATGGCCGACGTCTCGGAGGTCAGCTCGACGAAGGTGATCTCGCCCTTCCCCCGCAGATCGCCCTCCGACGTGAACCTGAGCCGGTCCGGCCGGCGCGACTCCAGGTTGGCCAGCCGGAACTCTACGGCGTACCCGAGGCCGCTCGCGGCACGCAGGTCGAGATTGTCGCCGTCGTACGCCGTGACCTGCACTGATGGCCACCACGGCAACGGGTCAGGCGTGTCGAGCAGGGCTTCGAGCACGTCCCAAAGCGCGTCGCGGCTGCGGTCGACCCGCCACCGCGAGAGCAGCACGTACTCCGAATTCATTGAGTGTTCTCCGTGTCGCTACCGGGGCTGCAGTGACTCCCGGGATTGAATGGTTCTGGCCCTACGCGGTATGAGTGCGTAGGGCCTTAACTCTGCCCTGACGACGCCGTCCGCCGGAGCCACCACAGTCCCACGAGCGGCAGCAAGAGCGGCACGAAGCCGTAACCCTCGCCGAATCCGGACCACACGGTCTGGTCCGGGAACAGCGAGTCGTCGACGAGCGACAGCCCTCCGGTCACCAGCACGCCGACCAGCTCGATCGTGATGGTGACCAGCGCGAGACCGCGCACGCTGCGCGCCAGGGCGATCGTGGCGACGACGTAGACGAGCCCGGCGAATGCCGACATCGTGTAGGCGAATGGCGCATCACTCGCCTTGGTCGCGAGCTGGAAGATCGACCGGGCCGACGCGGCGAGGGCGAAGACGGCGTAGATCGCCACGAGCACCCGCCCGAAGCCGTGCGACGTGTCAGACATACGCGTTCTTCCAGATGCCGAGCAGGCGGACGCACAGCACCGCGACCGTCAGCATCGCGACCACGACGACTCCCGTGCCCCAGCGCGACTTCTCGGCGATGCCCCACAGCACGGCCGCGGGTGGGATCACGACGATCGTGATGAGGTACGACACGAACAGGACACCGTCGACGTCACGACTCGTGGAGCCGAGGGCCATCGACCCGCCGACCAGCAGCGCGATCAGCAGGACCTCGAGCGCCGCCACGGCATAGAAGAGCGGATTGCTGAACGGGAGCCGCCGCCACGTGTGCCAGGCGGCGAATCCGCCCACGAGCACGGCGGCCAGGGCGACGACGTACGCCACGAGGTCGGTCACGCATTGCCTTTGTTCGGGGCCTCCTCGTGCGAGGTGGCGGTCAGGATCTCCGTGACCGAGTCTTCCACGAAGCGTCGCCACGTCGACGACCGGCGGAGCATGAAGTGACCCGCGCCCTCGAGCGGCCGCCACGAGACGCTCGCCGCCAGGCTTTTGCTGCGCTCGACGTACGCCTTGCTCGCGGCCGGCGAGGTCCAGCGGTCCGCCGTGCCGTGCAGGACGCGCAGATGGCGACGGGCGATCGTACGGTTGGGCTCTCCGGGCGGGAGCCACGGCGCCAGCCCCACGACTCCGGTCACCGCCTCGTGGTCTGCGGCGCGGCACGCGGTGCGGCCGCCCATCGAGTGGCCGACGAGCACGACCGGCACGCCGGGGTGCTCAGAGGTGAGCTGGTCGAGCGCCCAGCGCGCATCGCGTACGGGCGCAGGGTCGGTCTCGGAGTTCCAGCCCCGTTGGGCGTACTGCAGCAGGCTCACCGAGACGTTCTGCTTGCGACCGAAGCGCCGCAGCGATCGGGCCATCAGAGCCATGCGCCACCAGCTCGCGTGCTTGTTCTCGACCGGCTCGACATTGTGCTGCTGGCCGCCGTGCAGCAGCAGCACGATCGCGTCGGGCGAGTCGGGCGTGCTGTAGCGATCGAGGCGTGGACCTGGCATGAGATCGATGCTGGCATGTGGGGACAAGTCCCGCACAGTGAAGGCTCAGGGGGTCGGCCAGTCCGCGGGTGACCTCCCGCTGCGTACGAGGAGTCGCGCGAGCTCGGTCGGCGCAGGCTGGGCCGACACGGGCGTACGGAAGCCCATCTCGGCGAACGACTCCCCGAGCATCAGGGACAGTCCTTCGTGGGCCGCGGTCACGACCTCCTCGTCGAACGAGACGGGCACTCCGAGAGCCGCACCGAGGTCCCACGTGTGGATGACGTGCTCCGCGAGCTGTTCCGCGTGCATGACGTCCACGGAGGTCGATCCGCGGTACGGCAGCACGATGGTGTCGTCGTTCCTCTGGCGCAGGCTGTTGACCAGAGCCGTCGACGCGGCCCGCAGGTCGCCGGCGATGTCCGCGGATGCCACGTACGTCGGCGACCCGTCTGCCAGCGCAGGCTCGAGGCCGGCCGCGCACGCGCCCATGATCTGCTGCCAGCCGATGAGGTGCTCCAGCAGGCGGCGTACGTCGAGCTCATCGCACGGGGTCGGCCGCTCGAGGTCGCGCGGCTCCAGGCGATCCGCGAGGCGTCGCGTCGTGCGCAGGACGGACTCCAGCAGGTCGATCTGGGTCGCGGTCACGGCTCGAATCTACCGACCTCGTCACCCCCGCCGGTCGAGTCCGACCACCCCCTAGGATCTTCCCGTGAGAAGTCTTCGGGGGGCGCTCGGCGATGCGCTGGCGGTCATCATCAACGGGCTGCGCCTCGTGGGTCGGCACGGGCCGACACTCCTGGTGATCTACCTGTTCGGCTCGACGATCCGCAACGGCGTCCTGTGGGCGTCCGTCGAGGTCAGCGCGCACAACCCGACCGTCGCCGGGTTCATGCTGCCCTTGGCGCCCATGGCGACCCTCACCGCGATCATCCTGATGCTGCGGGTCGTGTCGACGTCCCTCTCGTCAGCGTCGTTCGGCGGCGAGACCAGTCCCGACACTCCCACGACGCCGTGGCTCGGTCTGCTGGCGAGCACCCTCATCCCGTTCCTCACGGTGTACGCGGCGCAGGGCTACCTCAAGGAGGACATCCGGCTGTTCGTCAACGAGGCGTCGTACGACGAGATCTACGGCACCGCCGGCTCGTTCTACGGTCACGCCGCCGACTCCAATCGCACGATCATCGCCGACGGCACGTTGCTGGTGGGCATCGTGGTGGTGGCCCTCGTGCTGCGCTTCGCGATCGACAAGCTCGACCTGCCGTCGAAGCACACGACCTGGGGCCTGCTCGCCGCCTACGTCGAGGTGCTGTGGTTGTTCCTCATCGCGCGCCAGATCACGAAGTACCAGGACCGCGTGTGGACGTGGGTGACCGATCGGCGGTCCGTCGAATGGGTCGAGGACCGGTGGGCCACCCTGACCGACGCCGTCGGACCGATCGGCGACCCGCTCCGCTCGACCGCGCACTGGCTCGGCAACGTCATCGGCGACGCCGACGGGATCGTCGTCATCCCCATCGCGTGGCTGACCGTCGGCGCGGTCGCCCTCGGCCGGCAGATCTACGTGCCTCGTCCGACTCGACCCGCGTCTCCCCTCCTGCGCCCCGTGGCGCGGATCCCCGCGCCGGTCCGCCGCATCGGGTCGGAGGCGACCGCCGACCTGCGCGGGCGGTTCCGCGGCCTGGGGGACGGTCTCCGGCTGATCGTGATCGGCGGGCTGGTGCCGATGCTGTTGTTCTGCCTCGTGTTCATCATCGCCAGCCAGTCAGGTGTGCTGGTGACCGAGGTGTGGCGAACCGTCGTCGGGCCGCTCGACCGCGACACGGCGCTGGCCATCGCGCCCTACGTCAACATCCTCGCCGACGCGGTCTACAGCCTGTTGCTGGTCGGCCTGCTCGGCGCCGCGATCGACCGGGTCGTGCAGCGGCGCGATGAGCACCTGGCGACCGAGGCGGCCGGCTCAGCCGCGTGACGTCTCGTCGACCGGCAGCTCGGCGTACTTCGGGGGGATCCACCACACCCGCACGTTGTCCGGCTTCACACCCTTCGGCGTGACGACGTAGGTCTCCGCCTCGTACGCAGGAGGGCGCGGTGACTCACCGTCGGCGACCTTCGGCTTCGCGGTGCTGCCGATGACGGGCTTCGGTCCAGGCGTGTCGTCCGGTACGCAGCTGTAGATCGGGGTCGCGCCGAAGCTTTGGAACTGCCGCGACTCGGCGTCGTACCGGGTGCCGTTGGTGTCGACGATCGCGATGTGGCACCCCCAGAGCACGACGTCCGGATCGGCCCTGAAGCCCAGGACAACGCGCCAGAGCATCGCGCCCTCGGGCACCGTGACCGGTTGCGGGACCCCCACGCTGTTGTCGATCGTGGTGACCGGCTCCACCGAGGTGAGAGAGATGTCCGCGGCGATGGGATAGGTCAGGTAGCCGTCGTCGTACGCGTCCTTGAAGCGCGCCACGCCTGACGAGTCGGCCCTGACGGCTTGATGCAGCCCCTTGCCCCACCAGTAGTCCTCGATGCGCGAGCTGCTCGCCAACAGGGCCGTGATGAGGGCAATCGGGAGCAGCAGCAGGGCGATGCGATTGCCCCTCAGCCAGGACCTCATGACATGCCCGCCACGGTCGGGGACGCCACCTTGAGCGGCGTCGTGCGCTTCTTCCACGTCGCGACATCCCGATCGGAGATCGCCAGGTCCGCGACCGCCACGTCGTCGAAACGCTCGTCGATCGCCAACGGTCCGAGGGTGAGGCGTGCGCCGGCCAACGTACGCGGATCAGCCTCGACGATCGCGGTGCAGTGCGACGTGATGCCCACGGGTGGTTGAGGGCAGCTGACCGCGCTCCGCGCGCCGCCGAGGGCCGTCGTCCTGCCGTCGGCATCTCGGAGTTGGCCGTAGGTGATGGTCGTCTCGGGCACCTTCGGCGTGAAGTCGAACGTGACCACGACGATGACACCCGGCGACAGCAGCCGGTCGTCGCGTTGGGGCTGCACCGATCGTGCACCATCGACGCCCGTCACCGTCAGCGTGCCGGTGCGCAGCGCGACGGTCTGGCCGACCCCGACCTCGTGCTCGAACGGGCGTCCCGCGCGATCGCCCGACGGCAGGTGGTCGACCAGCACCTGCCCCACCGAGAGCGCGGCGATGACCAGCGCACCCGTGCCGAGCTGGGACCGTCGTGGGACAGGCCACTTCATGGCTTCGCCTCGATCAGCGGGACCGTACCCACCGCGTCCACCGTCGGATCGAACCAGTTCATCTGCTCGTCGAGCGAGCTCTGGCGCCAGGTGTGCGAGCGCGACGCCAGCTTGAGCCGCTCGGGCACGGGTTCGCTGCCGCGCTGCTCCCAGATGTAGACCAGCTCGTACGTCAGGCCCGGCGGCAGCGCCGACATCGGCGTGCCGTCGGCGAGCACGTAGACCGACGGCGTCACCTCCAGGCTCGGCACGATCTTGTCGCCACCCATCGCCGCGTAGATTCCTTTGGCGCCCCGCAACGCGAGCGCCTCCTGCAGCGTGGACAGGTCGACCGATCGGTCGGCGTCGGTCCGGACCTTGACGATCACGATGAGATAGCGGCCGCGATCGGTCTTGGCGATCTCACCCAGGTCGCTCGTCCACCGCGCTCGTTCGACCGTGAGCGTGAAGGGCGCGGCCTCGTGAGGCTTGCCGACCACGAGCGGCACTGCAGCCTCGGCCGGAGCGTCACGCAACCCGCCGAACAGGCCCGAGACCAGCAGCAGGACGGCACCGGCCATGAGGACCATCTGACGGATGCTGCGCGCTCGCCACCAGGACGTCACATGGTGACGCCATCCCTCCCCCGACATGGTGACGATCGTAGGGCACGTCGCTGCCGGGTCGCGCCCGGATCCGACGTTGACAGTGCTCGTGTCATGATGTGCGGCATGCCTGAGCCCATCGTCCTGATCTCGGCCGCAATGGCGGTGCCGTCCGCCTTCTACCGCCCGCTCGTCGCCGAGTTCGAACGCCGCGGCTGGGAGGCCAAGGCCCTGTCGACCCGCGGCTTCGAACGTGGCGAGCCCACCGCGTCGCGGTCGTACGACTGGAGCTATGCCGACGAGATGGCCGCGATCGCCGACGAGGTGGCCAAGGCTCGCGCCGACCAGCCCGAACGTCCGGTGATCCTGTTGGGCCACAGCCTCGGGGCGCAGATCGCCGCGGGGCACGAGCTGCACCATCCGCCCAGCGACGGGTTCGTGACGGTGGGCGCTTCCGTGCCCCACTTCCGGTCATACCCCAGGGGCGGCCTGCCGGTGCTGTTCCTCGGTGTGAGCGTGCCGGTGGTGGCACGGGTCCGCGGATTCGTGCCCAAGCCGTTCTTCGGCGCGCCCGGCGCCCGTACGTTGATGCGCGAGTGGGCCCGGGTCGTCCGGTCGGGCAAGCCGCCGTTCGACGTGCCACACCGCATCACGACGCCGTCGCTGATGATCCAGCTGCAGGGCGACACGTACGCGGTCTCCCGGTCCAACAAGGTGTTCGCCGAGACATTCCTCGACGCGGAGCACTCCACCCGATGGGTCTACACCAAGGACGCCGCCCCCGAGGGTGGCACGACCCACCACGTCATGTGGGTCAAGACGCCCGCCCCCGTGGTCGACCAGATCATCACCTGGTTCGCCACCGTCCGCTGACGGGTCAGTTTTCGCCCGGTGAGGGGTCAGTTTTCGCCCGGTGACGGGTCAGTTCTCGGCGAAGGCCTCGATCGGGGGGCAGGAGCACGCGAGGTTGCGGTCGCCGTACGCCTGGTCGATCCGGCCGACCGGGGGCCAGTACTTGTCGTCGACGGAGCCGGCCGGGAATGCACCGGTCTCGATCGCGTACGCGTGCTTCCACGCGAGCAGGTCCCGCATCGTGTGCGGCGCGTGCACCAGTGGGTTGTCGCCGTCGGGGTACTCCCCCGCCGTGACCGCGTCGATCTCCGCACGGATCGCCAGCATCGCGTCGCAGAAGCGGTCGAGCTCGGCGAGGTCCTCGGACTCCGTCGGCTCGACCATCAGCGTGCCGGGCACCGGGAAGCTCATCGTCGGAGCGTGGAACCCGTAGTCGATGAGCCGCTTGGCGACGTCGTCGATGCTCAGCCCTGACGCCTTGGAGAGCGGCCGGACGTCGAGGATGCACTCGTGCGCCACCAGGCCGTTGTCGCCGGTGTAGAGCACCGGGAACGCGCTCTCGAGGCGCTTGGCGATGTAGTTGGCCGACAGGACTGCCACCGAGGTCGCGTCCGTCAGTCCTTCGGCACCCATCATCGCGATGTACGCGTAAGGGATCGGCAGGATTCCGGCGGACCCGTACGGAGCCGCGCTGATCGCTCCGACTCCCCCGCGCTTGCTCTCCACCGGGTGCAGCGGATGCGTGGGCAGGAACGGGACGAGGTGCTCCGCGACGGCGACCGGACCGACGCCGGGGCCGCCGCCACCGTGCGGGATGCAGAACGTCTTGTGCAGGTTGAGGTGCGAGACGTCGCCACCGAACTGGCCCGGAGCAGCGTGCCCGAGCAGTGCGTTGAGGTTGGCGCCGTCGACGTACACCTGGCCGCCGTGGCTGTGCACGATCTCGCAGAGCTCGGTGATGCCGTGCTCGTAGACGCCGTGCGTCGACGGGTACGTCACCATGATCGCGGCGAGGTCGTCGGCATGCGCCTCGCACTGCGCTCGGAGGTCCTCGAGGTCGACCTCACCCTGGTCGGTGGACTTCACGATCACCACGCGCATGCCGGCCATGACCGCCGACGCTGCGTTGGTGCCGTGCGCCGACGCGGGGATCAGGCACACGTCGCGGTGTTCGTCGCCACGACTCAGGTGGTACGCGCGAATGGCCAGCAGGCCGGCGAACTCACCCTGCGATCCGGCGTTGGGCTGGATCGACACGGCGGCATAGCCGGTGACCTCGGCGAGCCAGGACTCGAGCGTCTCGACGAGCTCGATCATCCCGGCGGCGTCCTCGGCCGGCACGAACGGGTGCAGGTCGGCGAATCCCGGCCAGCTGATGGGCTCCATCTCGGCTGTCGCGTTGAGCTTCATGGTGCACGACCCGAGTGGGATCATGCCGCGGTCGAGGGCGTAGTCGCGGTCGCTGAGCTTGCGCAGGTAGCGCAGCATCTGCGTCTCGCTGTGGTGCTCGTGGAACACCGGGTGCGTGAGGATCTCGTCCGTCCGCAGCAGCTCCGCCGGCAGCGACTCGCCGCCCATGCCCCAGTCAGGCGAGTCGACCCCGAAGGCGTCCCAGACGGCACGCAGGTGGGCCTCTGTGGTCGTCTCGTTGGTGGTGACGCCGACGTGGTCCTCGTCGACCAGACGCAGGTGGATGCCGGAGGCGCGTGCGTTCTTGACGACATCAGCGGCTCGGCCGGGCACACGGGCGACGATCGTGTCGAAGAACGACTCGGAGACGATCTCGACACCACCGGCTGTCAGCCCACGCGCCATGGTCACGGCGCGACCGTTGACCTCCCGCGCGATCTCGCGCAGTCCGTCAGGACCGTGGTAGACCGCGTACATCGACGCGGCGACCGCCAGCAGCACCTGCGCGGTGCAGATGTTGGACGTGGCCTTCTCGCGGCGGATGTGCTGCTCGCGCGTCTGCAGGGCCAGCCGGTACGCCGGACGGCCGGCGCTGTCGACGGACACGCCGACCAAGCGTCCGGGCAGGTGCCGCTCGAGGCCTGCGCGCACGGCCATGAAGCCGGCGTGCGGTCCGCCGTAGAACATCGGCACGCCGAACCGCTGGCTGGAGCCCACGACGACGTCGGCACCCATCGAGCCCGGCGAGGCCAGCAGCACGAGAGCCAACGGATCGGCGACGACGACGGCGAGACCGCCAGAGGCGTGCGCGGCGTCGATCGCGGGCCGGGGGTCGACGATCTGGCCGTCGGTGCGCGGGTAGGCGATGATCGTGCCGGCCGCCTCGACCTCGGGGACACCAGCAGCGAGATCAGCCTCGAGGAGCTCGATGCCCAGCGCCTCCGCGCGCGTGTGCGTGACGGCCAGCGTCTGCGGCAGCAGCCCCGCGTCGATGATGATCGGCAACGCGTCCTTGCCCTTGGTCGCCCGGCGGATCAGCGTCATGGCCTCGGCGACCGCGGTGCCCTCGTCGAGCAGCGACGAGTTGGCCGTCGTCAGGCCGGTCAGGTCGGCGATCACGGTCTGGAAGTTGATCAGGGCCTCGAGCCGGCCCTGCGAGATCTCCGGCTGGTACGGCGTGTAGGCCGTGTACCAGGACGGGTCCTCCAGCACGTTGCGCCGGATGACCGGCGGCGTCACGGTCGGGTGGTAGCCCAGGCCGATCATGGCCACGCCCGGGTTGTTGCGGTCAGCGAGCCCTCGCAGGGTGGCCAGCGCCTCGGCTTCGGTCTGGGCTGGCGGCAGGTTGAGCGCCTGCGCGCTGCGGATGCCGGACGGGACGGCCGCGGCCATCAGGTCATCGAGCGAGTCGTAGCCGACCCGGCGGACCATGGCGTCCTGGTCGGACGGGGTCGGGCCGATGTGGCGACTGGTGAAGGATGAAGGCACGAGGAGGCTCCCGAAGGTAGAGGCGTCGATCTACGCCTCCCCTTCTGTCACTCCCAACCGCGAAGGCTGAGCGCTTCAGAATTGCCTCGGTCGCGTGGTCCTTGGTGCCTGAGAGGTTCCGGGGAGGAATTGCCCCTTCGGCGCCGCCTGGGCGAACTCTCCCACGCGCGGTCGACAGCACCCCCAGCCTACCAAGGTGGTGCCGAGGTGTGTGGGCTAGGAGCTGAGGCGGGCGCGGCGACGGGCCGCGAGCTCGTCGTCGGCAAGGCTGATCTCGACCGCGCGCTCGCTCGGGAGCTCGTGGAGCGAGCCCTCGATCTCCTTCCACACGCCGCCGATCGCGATGCCGAACACACCCTGGCCGCCCTGCAGGAGGTCGATGACCTCGTCGGCGGAGCGGCATTCGTAGACGCTGGCGCCGTCACTCATCAGGGTGACCTGCGTCAGGTCGTCGGTGCCGCGTACGCGGAGGTGGTCGATCGCGATGCGGATCTGCTGCAGCGAGACACCGGCGTCGAGCAGACGCTTGATGATCTTGAGCAGCAGGATGTCCTTGAACGAGTAGAGGCGCTGCGTGCCGGAGCCGGTCGCCGAGCGTACGGTCGGCTCGACCAACTTGGTGCGAGCCCAGTAGTCCAGCTGCCGGTAGGTGATGCCTGCGGCGCTGCACGCGGTCGGGCCGCGGAATCCGGCGTCCTCAGGAAGCGGGGAGACATCGTCGGTGAACAGCAAGCCTTGGTCGTTGGCCTCCGCCACGGCCTCCGTGGTGGCTGTGACGTCGTCGTCGCGTGACTCGATCATCCGAAATGCCTTCCAATGCTGTGTATTGGGGAAGACTACCTCCACGGAACTACATCCGTGTACCTCAGTAGTTCTCTCAAGGTAAGGGTGAGACTTTGCCAAAGCAACGACCGAGCGCAAACCCGGGCGTGTCGTCCTTCGCTCGCAGAGCTCGCTCCCGGTCGGCCGCGGGCGGCCTTCCTAGGAACCGCAAGCCTCAACCTTGAAGTAAGACTTGAGACTTAGGCCTCCGGGTCGGGCTTGTCGAAATCCTCCGGGCTGATCTCATCGAGGAACTCGCGGAACTTCTCGATCTCCTCGTCCTCGTCCGTCGTCGCGAGGATGCCGGCTTCGTCCAGCACGTCCTCGGTGCACAGGATCCGCGCGCCCGAGCGCAGGGCCAGGGCGATCGAGTCCGACGGTCGCGCCTCGACCTCGGCGCCCGATGCGAAGATCAGCAGGGCGTAGAAGATGCCTTCGCGGACGTCGGTGATCTGGACCGCGTCGAGCTCGTCGCCCAGGGCCTCGACGATGCTCTGCATCAGCTCGTGCGTCAGCGGCCGGGGCGTGACCGTGCCCTGCTGCGCGTACGCGATGGCGGACGCCTCGACCGCGCCGATCCAGATCGGCAGGTAGCGGCCCCCGTCCACCTCTCGGAGGAGCACCAGCGGCTGGTTGGTCGGCATCTCGACACGTACGCCCACCACCTCGACCTCGCGCATGGGACTAGCCGCGCAATCGACTTCTGACGAGGACGCTCTGCAGGCGTACGGACAGGGCGGCCAGTGCCGACACGGTCTGCTCGCTGGCTTCCTTGTCGAGCTGGCGGGACCGTGGCGTCACGACCTGCTCGAACAGCGCGACCTCGCGATCGGCTGCAGCGCGGAAGATGCGCAGGTGGCGCGGCTCGATGCCGAGCTCGACGAACTCCCCCACCAGCGCTGCGACCTGCAGCGCCTCACCGTCGTAGTACGCCTGGGTGGGCCGGCGCACGATCAAGCCGAACTCCTCGATCGCGTCGAGCGTGTCGGAGTCGATGCCGGCCGAGTCGAGCAGCTCCTCACGCGACAGGCGTGCCGTGCTCTTGGGCTCCGCGAAGGTCTCGGCCGTCGGCAGGCCGTCGACCGCGAGGCTCAGCTGCGGCACCCGTGTGGTGCTGCCGAGCTGCGTGTCGGGCACGACACCGCGGTCCATGTCGTCGAGCACCTGACGGATGTGGCTCAGCGGCCAGAACTTGTCGCGCTGCTGACGCAGGATGAAGCGCAGGCGCTCGACGTCGCCGAACGAGAACTTGCGATAACCCGACGACGTACGCTCCGGCTCGAGCAGCCCTTCGGACTCCAGGTAGCGGATCTTGGTGATCGTGAGATCCGGGAACTCCGGCAGGAGCTCGTCGAGCACCTTGCCGATGCCGAGGCGCGAAAGCTCCGGCAGGGGTTCGGTCACGCTCCGCCCTTCAGGGCTCCGGCGAAGTAGATCAGGCGGTACTTGCCGATCTGGACCTCATCGCCGCCCGACAACGTCACGTCGCTGTCGATGCGGTCACGGTTGACGTAGCTGCCGTTGAGGCTGCCCAGGTCGGCGATCGAGTAGCCCGCCCCACTGCGCGTGAACGTCGCGTGGCGGCGGGAGACGCTGATGTCGTCGAGGAAGATGTCGCTGTCGGGGTGCCGGCCCACCGTCACGACGTCGCTGTCGAGCAGGAAGCGGGCACCGGAGTCCGGGCCGCGCTGCACCAGCAGCATCGCGCTGCCGGCTGGCAGGTTCTCGACCGCCGAGACATCTGACGCGGACATTTCCTCGGTGTCGGCATCGAGGATCGGGATGTGCGTCGTGTCATCGCTCGGAGGCACCGGTCCGGCGGTTTCGTCGGGCTCGTGGTCCGGCGTTGACATCGGGTTCACTCCTGAAGGTTGGGGTCTTGAGTGCGGGTTGAGACTTCGTCTCCAACTTAGCACTCCGTACGCTCACGACACGTCGTGATCGCGAGGTGATTCAGTCGGAGACGAGCGCCGAGTAGGCCTCGGCCTCGAGCAGCGATGCTGTGGGGTCCTCGTCGGCGGTCCGGACCTTGATGAGCCAGCCCTCGCCGTAGGGATCGGAGTTGATGACTTCGGGCCCGCCTTCGAGGGAGTCGTTGCGGGACACGATCTCACCGGTGAGCGGGGAGAAGATGTCGGAGACCGACTTGGTCGACTCGAGCTCACCGATGACGGCGCCGGCCTCGACGCGGTCGCCCACCGCGGGCAGCTCGACGTAGACGATGTCGCCGAGCTGGTCCTGAGCGAAGTCAGTGATGCCGATCGTCGCGATGTCGTCGTCGAGGCGCACCCACTCGTGCTCTTCGCTGTAGTAGAGGTCCTCAGGGATCACCGCGTGCTCCTAGCCAGATCAGGAAGATGGTCGTGCGAACTCAGGGGCCTTGACGTCGGCCAGCGCCGTGATCGTGACCTTCTTCTGCTCGGTCACGCTCGCAGTGCCGCCCAGGATCGAGATCCCATCCATGACTCCGCCGGGAAAGCGTACCGCTCCGGCCAGGACCGACGAGTCCCCTATCGCCTCGATCCGGTACGGCCGCTTGATCTCGCGGCCGCCGACCCGGATCTGGTCGTCGTCGTCGAGGAAGTACGTCTGTGCGACGACGCGGGCGACGCCGTTGATGGCGATCGCCTCGGCACCGGAGTCGCGCAGCTTCTCAACCGCATCGAGCAGACCTGCGGCGTCGATGTTCTTGTCGGGATCGTCGATGACGACCTCCACGCCTGGGCCCTTGGCGCCCACCGTGCCCGCAAGGATCGCCAGCTGCTCGGCCCGCAGCTTGGCCTGCTTCTCGGCCTTCTCGGTGCGCTTGGTGCTGTCGAGCAACCCGTTGCGGGTCGTGGTCAGCTCGTCGATCTGCGTGCTGAGCCGCTCGTTGGTCGCATCCAGCGACTTGAGCAGCTCGACGAGGTCGTCCCCGCGAACGCCGGAGTAGTCGTCGGTGTCCTTGGCGTTGATCTGGGCGATCATCGCCAGCGCCAGGCCGCCCAGCAGGATCGCGGCCACGACGAGCGGGACCGACGGACGGAACAGCGAGCGCCACGACCTCTCAGGCATGGAAGATCCTCCGCCGGATTGCCGCGGCGTTGGCGAAGATACGGATGCCGAGCACCACGACGACGCCGGTCGAGAGCTGCGAGCCGACACCCAGCTGGTCGCCGAGGTAGACCATGAACGCCGCGATCACGACGTTGGAGATGAACGAGACGACGAACACGCGATCGTTGAACCGGCGCTCCCCCAGCGCGCGAAGCGCCCCGATGACCGCGTCGAGGGCCGCGACGATCGCGATCGGCAGGTAGGGCTGCAGGTCCGTGGGCACCGTCGGCTTGAGGACCAGCCCGGCCACGATGCCGATGGCCAGGCCGATGACCGGGATCATTCTTCCCCCTTGATGGCGGTTGCGTGGTGGATCGTCCTGCGCTTCTCGGGCACGGCGGGAACGGAGAGGTCAGACGATGGTGTCATGCCGAACTGCACGGATGCGTCCTTTTGCCGGGATGCCCAGTAGCGACCGGCCGGGTTGTTCTCGAAGCGTTGCAACAGTGTGTCACTCTCACCGATCGCCTCGATCGTGTAGGGCGGCGCGATGTCCGTGAAGTTGACGTTGATCGCGCCGTTGGCGAAGTGGATGCCCGTCAGGGTCCCAAGGCGCTGCCCGTTGATCGCCACGGCCTCGGCGCCGGCGTACCAGAGGCCGTTGACCAGTATCTGGAGGTCGTTGTCGGTGATGACTCCGTCGGTGTTGCGCTGCGTGCTGTCGCCGGCCACGATCCTGATGCCCGAGCCCGTGACGGCGAGGTCGCCGGTCTCGATGCGGACGTTCTGGTAGGCCGGGTCGAACTGGCCGACCGACGCCGACAGGTCGGCCACTTCCTTGCGCAGGCGCTCGGCCGTCGCCTCGCGGCTGGCCTGCACCTTCTTGCGCGCTGCGACGTCGCTGATGAGCGAGTCACGCTCGCGCTCGGTCGCCGGCCGGTCGTTGCGGGTCTGCACGGCCGCGATCACCACGAGGAGCGCGAAGGCCGCCAGCACGAGACCCGTCAGTGGCGTGTTGAACTCGCGTGAGTCGGCGTAGCTGCCGGCGCGTACGACGTAGTAGTCGTCGTCGAGCGCCGTCTCGGCGATCTGCTCGAGCAGGCCCTCGGCCCGCATCGGCGCCTCCTGCTCGGCCATGTCAGCTCCGGACGACTGGTGCCGTCGAGGTCATGAGCCGCCGCACCTGGAAGGCGTACAGGACGCCGCCCCACCAGTAGAGCGCCACACCCCAGATCGTGAACGCCCAGCCGAACACGTTGGCCAGGTCCGCGACCGTGCCGCTCCCGTCACCCAGCAGGAGCAACGGGAAGGCATACAGCAGGCTCGCGGTGGCGGCCTTGCCGAGGAAGTGGACGGGCAGTGAGCTGTAGCCGCGCGTGCGCAGGAACGGCACGAGGCTGAACAAGAAGACGTCCCGCAGCGGCAGGATCACGGCGAGCCACCACGGGATGATGTCGCGGTAGCCGAGGCCGATCACGACGGCGAGGATGAAGAACCGGTCGGCGACAGGGTCGAGGATCGCGCCGATCTTGGACGTCTGGTTGAGCCTGCGTGCCAGCTTGCCGTCGAGGTAGTCGGTGATGCCCGAGACCATGAGGACGGCCAGCGCCAGCTCGTCGTACTCGGGCCCGAGCACGAGCCACAGGAACACCGGGACCAGCAGGAGGCGTACGAAGCTGAGTGCGTTGGGGATCGTGAGGATGCGCTCCTCCATCTCGATCCTCCTCGTACGTCGTGGTGGTTACCCCCGGAATGTCCACAGACAGACTAGGACATGCCAACCCGTCATCTGCTCGCGGACACGGGCCTGCCGCCCACGGGTTGGGCACCGCCGTTGCGTATGGGAACAGGACTGACAGACTGGCAGTTGAAACGCATACAACTACACACCGGGCACATGAGGTGCCCACGTCCCGAGGAGGATCGTGGCTGACTACACACTTCCGGATCTGCCGTACGACTATGGCGCTCTGGATCCGCACATTTCGGGCAAGATCATGGAGCTTCATCACTCGAAGCACCATCAGAACTACGTCAACGGCCTGAACACCGCGCTCGAGAAGCTCGAAGAGGCGCGCAGCACCGAGGCCCACGACACGATCAACCTGCTGGAGAAGAACCTCGCGTTCAACCTCGGCGGTCACATCAACCACTCGATCTTCTGGAAGAACCTCTCCCCCGAGGGCGGCGACAAGCCCGACGGTGAGCTGGGCGCCGCGATCGACGACAACTTCGGCTCGTTCGACGCGTTCCGCGCGCAGTTCGAGGCGTCGGCGCTGGGCCTGCAGGGCTCGGGCTGGGCGATCCTGGCCTGGGACACGCTGGGCCAGCGGCTGATCAACGTGCAGCTGTTCGACCAGCAGAACAACATCCCGGCGACGCTGATCCCGATCATCCAGCTGGACATGTGGGAGCACGCGTTCTACCTCGACTACCTCAACGTCAAGGGCGACTACGTCAAGGCGTGGTGGAACATCGCCAACTGGGCCGATGCCCAGGCACGCTTCACGGCGGCGACCTCCGGCGGCCAGATCATCTTCTGACCGACGACACGGCCGACGGCGGGACCTCCTTCTAGGGGTCCCGCCGTTTTCCATGTTCGGCGAGGTCGCGCAGGCGGGCGTTGTACGCCTCGAGCTGCTCGTCGCCCGTACGGCTCTCGGACCGGTCGAACCGTTTGGCCTCCCGCGCGTCGGAGCGGTACCACTGCACGAGGATCGCGCCCATCACGAGGATCAGCGGGATCTCGCCCATCGCCCAGGCCATGCCGCCGCCGAGGTACTGGTCGGCGAGCAGGTCGGTGCGATAGGGCCGGTGGAGGGAGCGCCAGTAGTCGCCGGCGAACACCGTGTTGGACGACATCACCACGACGGCGAAGAACGCGTGGAACGGCACCGTGACCAGCAGCATGCCGAAACGTACGAGCGGGGCGATGGCCCGCGGTGCGGGATCGACGCCGATCAGGACGTAGTAGAACAGCGTGCCGACGGTCAGGAAGTGCAGCTCCATGATCGCGTGGCCCCAGTGGTTGCCCATGAGGCTCTCGAAGGCGCCGCTGAAGTAGAGGCCGTAGAGGCTGCCGACGAACAGCACCGGCCCAACCAACGGGTGCGTGAAGAACCGCGAGAACCGCGAGTGCAGGAATCCCAGCAGCATCGTGCGGGGTGACACCTCGCCCGGCTGCCGCGGGCCGGGCAACGTGCGCAGCGCCAGGGTCATGGGGGCGCCGAGCACGAGGAAGATCGGCGCAACCATCGACAGCAGCATGTGCGACGCCATGTGGGCGCTGAACAGCACGTGTGAGTAGACGCCGAGCCCGCCGAACGTGGCCCAGGCGATGATGACCATGCCGAGCAACCACGAGATCGTACGTCCGACCGGCCACGCATCGCCGCGCCGGCGCATCGCCCAGACGCCGCGGAGGTAGAGCGCCGTGCCCAGGCAGACGATCGCCAGCCCGACACCGTTGCCGGACCAGCCCCACAGCAGCCGCAGCACGGTCGGCGCGGCCGGCATCGGACCGCCCAAGAGCTCCTCGACCGGGGTGTTGAGGACATTGTTGCCGACCGGGGTGGGAGTCCGAGAGAGCGCCACAGCCAGCCCCACCGTCGCGCTCATGATGAACAGCTCGGTCAGGGCGAGACGCAGGAATCCGGCGCTCTGGGCCACGATGCGCCGGCGCTGCAGCTGCCCGAACACGCCCAGGACCACCAGCGCGGCAACCTTCAGCAGGACCAGCCGACCGTACGCCGAACCGAACACCTCCCCGATCGATCCGAGCCGAACCGACGCGTTGATCGCCCCCGAGGCACCGATGATGACGAAGGACCACAGTGCGAGCGTCGAGAAGCGGGTGATCGCGGCCTCCAGGCGCTTGCTCCCCCGCAGTCCGACCCAGGCGAGTGCGGCGAGGCCGCCGACCCACATCGTCACGCCCACGAGGTGCAGCAGGAGGCTGGTCGTGGCCAGGTCGTGCGAGCCGGACGACGCCGTGTGGCCGGTCAACGCGATCGGCGCCATCGCCGCAAGCGCGAGACCCAGGATCCCGGCCAGCGGCGCGGTGCCGAGCGTCCACCGCGCGGCGATCGCCACGAGCCCTGCCGCGAGGGCCTGCAACAGGATCGCGCGCCCTTCGGACGCACCCGCATAACCGTCGATGAAGGCCCAGGACAGCCCCGACAGGGGCTTGGCGAAGGTGTCTGCGACCTTGACGAAGAAGTAGAACACGCTGGCCGCCGACCACACGATCGCCCAACGGGCCGCAACACGTACGGCCTGGACGGAGAGGCCTTCAACCTCGCTCTGGGTCGACGGCAGCAGGAACACCGCCGCCGCGAGGAACCCGATGACCAGCACGGCCGACACGTCGGTCAGAAGCTTCGTGAAGGGCACCGCCCAGCCCACGAAGGGCCCTGGGTCCGGGATGCCGGCGGGCGCGGTCTTCGGTGCTCCCCCGCCGACGGCCAGGAAGAACGTCAGGACTGCGACGGCCAGCAGGAAGGCCAGGACCACGTCACGCGTCGTCCTTGTCATCTCGCCTCCTCAACGGAGCCAGGAGCAGGGCGATCGCCACAGCAGCGGCGAGGATGCCCCAGAACAGGTGGGCACTGTGACGGTGGATGAAGGTCTCCTTGTCGGGTGCGGCGACCTGCTTGACGGTGCGCCCGGTCGTCGAGGAGTAGTGGATCGTGCCCTCGACGGGGTGCCCGTCGGCCGACACCACCCGGTAGGACGCCGTGTAGCGGCCCTTCTGGTCGACATCGGGCAGCTTCGCCGAGACCTTGTTGTCGATCGCTCGTACGTCACCGACATCGACCTTGCTGCCGTTGGGCGCGGTCACGGCGATGTATGCGGGGTTGCCGATGTTCTCGTTGAACGTGAACGTGATGACCGTCGGCGCCGCGCCGAGGGTGGCCCCGTCCGCGGGGTCGGACCCGACGAGCGACGCATGCGCCGACGCCGGGCCCGACCCCATGAGGAGCAGGGCGAAGCTCAGGAGAGCCACACGGAGAACGACGTTACGCACGACGTCGATTCTCCCGCAGAGCCACAACCAGGGCGACGGCCGCCACGACGAGGGCGCCACCGCCGAGCCAGCGACCCGTGTTGTCGGAGGCCGAAGTGGCCTCCACCTTGCCGGCAGCCGTCTTGCTGTCGGCGGCCTTGTCCTCGACCGGCTGAGCGAGCGTCAGCGTCGGAGCCGGGTGCTCGGGCTCCTTGTCGCCCTTCTGCACCTGGTCCCAGGCGACGACCTTGCCGTCGCTGTAGGTCTGCTCGGCGGTGAACGCGATCGTGTCGGCCTCGGGGAACGGACCGCCGGAGATCGCGAACTCGTCGAACTGCGACGGCGGGATGCCGTCACCGGTCGACGTCCAGGTGATCGTGCGTACGGCCTTGGTCAGCTCGAAGTCGCCGACCTTGGTCGGCTTGGCGAGCTTGGCCTCCTTGATCGTGACCTTCCAGCCCGGCTTGGTCTGTGTGGTGAGGAAGGCGAACGGCGTGTCCTGGGGCAACGTCACGACGAGCTTGGTCGTCGAGGCCGTCTCGGACTCGGTCGGCACGCGGAAGACCGCCTTGCCGAAGCCGCCCTGGGTGGCGTCGGTCGAGGAGACGTTCACGTGGGCGAACGCCGGACCGGCGATGCCCACGAGGGCAGCCGTGAGGAGCGCAGCGGAAAGCCGCGCGGTGATGCGATTCATGAAAAAGTGCTTTCTGTGAAGGGAGTGCGGAGCGGGGTCAGGACCCGCTCGGCGGTCCCCTCTCGGCCCGCGAGTGCGCGAGGCGTACGTCCTGCAGTGATCGCGGCGCGACGACGGGCGCCGGCGGCCGCCACGCGGGGATCGGGGCGATCGTGAGCTCGTGCGCGGCGACCCGCAGGCCGAGCCGCTCGGCGAGCTGCCAGACGAACGCTTCGCCGCGTGCGAGGGCAAGGGCGCTGACCGCCGTCGCGGCGATGTGGCCGGCCACCATCGCGACGGACATCTGCATCTCGCCGGTCGATCCGCCCAGATGGACGCAGACCTGGCAGAGGATCAGGAGTCCCACGGTCTGACCGGGGGTGACACGGCGTGCGGAGAGCAGCCAGGCGACGGCTGCCGCACCGACGAACGTGGCCAGCACCGCGACAGCACCAAGGGTGCCACCGGCCGTGGCGTGCCCCGTCGCCGCAGCGGCGACACAGGCCAGCGCGGCGGCCGTCGAGCGTACGAGCCGGATGGGACCTGCGGCCGGTCGCAGCGCAGCATCGAACGCGGACCCGGGCACGGGATCAGGCTATCGATCGCGTTCGGGACGGGCTTCACCGGCGGTGAGTTGAGGACGCGATCAGCCTCCGGAATCCCGGTGTTCGAGGTGAACCTCGTACGTATGTACCGTGGGTCACATGGCAGCAACCGCACACGACACCGCGTCCTTCATCACCCTCGACGAGCAGTGGGGGGCGCACAACTATCACCCCCTTCCGGTGGTGATCTCCGAGGCCGAAGGCGCCTGGGTGACGGACGTCGACGGCAACCGCTACCTCGACTTCCTGTCGGGCTACTCGGCGCTCAACTTCGGGCACCGGCACCCGGCGCTGCTCGACGCGGCCCGCGATCAGCTCGACCGCCTCACGCTGACGTCACGCGCGTTCCACAACGACCAGTTCGGCGCGTTCTGCCGCGACCTCGCTGCCTTGACCGGCACCGAGATGGTGCTGACGATGAACACCGGCGCCGAGGCCGTCGAGTCGGCCATCAAGGTCGCCCGCAAGTGGGCGTACGAGGTCAAGGGCGTCGAGTTCGACCGCGCTGAGATCATCGTCGCTGCCGGCAATTTCCACGGGCGCACGACGACCATCGTGTCGTTCTCGGACGATCCGGTGGCGCACGACAACTACGGTCCGTTCACGCCCGGCTTCATCACGGTGCCCTACGGCGACCTCGATGCCGTCCGCGCCGCGATCACGCCCAACACCGCCGCCGTCCTGATGGAGCCGATCCAGGGCGAGGCCGGCGTCATCGTGCCGCCCGCCGGCTTCTTCGCTGGCGTACGCGCCCTGTGCGACGAGAACGACGTGCTGCTCGTCGCTGACGAGATCCAGTCGGGTCTCGCGCGCACCGGCAAGCTGTTCGCACTCGATCATGACGACGTGCGCGCCGACCTCTACACGCTCGGCAAGGCCCTCGGCGGCGGCATCATCCCGGTGTCCGCGGTCGTCGGGCGCGCCGATGTGCTCGGGGTGCTCAAGCCAGGCCAGCACGGCTCGACGTTCGGCGGCTATCCCGTCGCCTGCGCCGTCGGGCGGGCCGTCGTCGCGCTGCTCGAGAGCGGCGAGTTCCAACAGCGTTCACACGAGCTCGGCGAGCACCTGCACGCGCGGCTCAACGAGCTCGTCGGCAAGGGTCTCGTGGCCGTACGCGGCCGGGGCCTCTGGGCCGGCATCGACATCGACCCGGCGGCCAAGACCGGCCGCGAGGTCTCGATGGCGCTGCGCGATCGCGGGGTGCTCTGCAAGGAGACGCACGAGCGTACGCTCCGCATCGCTCCCCCGCTGGTCATCACCCGCGACGAGATCGACGGTGCGGTCGACTCACTGGCCGAGGCACTGCACGCCTAGGTCTCAGCTGAAGAACGCAGCGCCGCCCGGAGGTGCCGGCGACCGTTCGCTGTCCGCGTCGGTGAACGGTGTCTTGCCGGCGAACTTCTCGATGACCTCGCGGTAGGGCACGACGCGGTACGGGAACGGGGAGCTCGCGGCGCGGCGCGCCAACGCCTCCCATGGCAATGGTCCCTGCGACGCCGACACGAGGACGTTGCCGAACCGGCGGCCCTTGAGGGTTGCGGGCTCGGCGCTGATCATGACCTGGTCGAAGCTGTCGCGCACACCACGGACCACCCGACGTACGTACGGGAACGGTGCACGGTCCGCGAGGTTCAGCAGGACCACCCCGTCGTCGGCGACGACCCTGGCGAGGTCGGCGAAGAACTCGGCCGTTGACAGCTCCGCCGGGACCTGAGCACCGTCGTACGCGTCGAGGATCACGACATCGGCGAAGTCGGGCCGCAGAGCCGCGATCCCGGCGCGTCCGTCGATCGGGCGGACCTTGATGCCGCTCTGCCGTGGCAGGGGCAGCTGCTCGCGCACGAGCTCGGTGACGCGGGTGTCGGGCTCGAGGACGATCTGCGCCGACGTCGGCCGGGACACCGAGACGTACCGCGGGATCGTCATCGCCGCGCCGCCGATGTGCACGAAGCGCAACGGCTTCCCGGGACTGCCCAAGGCGTCAATGACATCGGCGATGCGCTGCATGTAGTCGAACTCGAGCCGGCTGGGATCGTCGAGGTCGACGTGCGACTGGTCCGTGCCGTCGATCCGGAGCGTGTGCCCGGACGGCCGGTCGCGGTCCTGGACGATCTCGATCGCGCGCTCGGTCACTCGTGCAGCCCGGCCGCCGTCAGGTCGTCGCCGATCTGCCGCCGGATCTCGTCGGAAGCCTCGAGCGCGACGACCGAGTCGTCGAGCGTCCAGAGCGGCGTCTGTGTCTCCGCGGCGGCGATGCGGCGAACAGCCTCGACCGCCTGGAAGTGCAGGCCGGACGCCTGGTTGCCGGGTGCTTCGTCGTACGTCAGCGTGCGGTCCGCGTAGCGCAGGGTCAGTGGTCCCGGGCTGTGGTGGGTGGGCTCGACGGTCAGCACGCCCTCGGTGCCGACGATCGTGACCTGGTTGGCCAGGAAGCCGTGCAGCGTCGTCGAGATGACCGACAGCGTGCCGCCCGCGTGGGTCATGGCGGCGCCGAGCTGCCCGTTGACCCCGTGTGGATCCGGCTGTCCGAGCGCGGCGATCGACTCGTACGGTCCGAGCAGCGACGTGACGAACGCCAGGGGGTAGATGCCGAGATCGAGCAGCGGGCCGCCGGCAAGAGCCGGGTCGAACACCCGGTGACCGTCAGGGAACGACTCGCCGTAGTCCGAGTGGACCGACGTGATCTCACCGATCCCGCCGAGCTCGACGACCTGGCGCACCACGTCCCACTTGGGCAGGAACATCGTCCACAGCGCCTCGGCGCAGTAGAGCCCGGTCCGCTGCGCGACGGCGGCGATCTCGCGAGCCTGGCCGGCACTGAGGCCAATCGGCTTCTCGACGATGACGTGCTTGCCCGACTCGAGGCTCAGGATCGCGTGCTCGAGGTGCGCGGGGTGCGGGGTCGCGACATAGACGATGTCGACGTCGTCGAGCGCGGCGAGCTCTTCGTAGCTGCCGACGGCCGTACGTACGCCGTGCTTGTCGGCGAACTCCTGCGCCCGCGGCAGGGCGCGCGAGCCCACCGCCACGACCTCCTGGCGGGTGTGCGCCTGCAGCGACTGGGTGAACTGCGATGCGATCCAGCCCGGGCCCATCACGCCCCACCGCAGGGTCGGTGCGTCCATCGGGTCCGGCGTACGCGGGGTCGGCAACGAGGCGAGGGTCATGACGAGGACTCTAGGGCCGCGTGCACGAGCGGCACGACCTCCCGGCCGTACAGCTCGATGCTGCGCATGAGCTTGTCGTGCGGCAGCGTGCCGTTGCTGAACTTGAGGTCGAACCGGTCCATGCCGAGGATCCTGGCGTTGCGGACGATCTTGTCGGCGACGGTCCGCGGCGACCCGACGTACAACGCGCCCTCCGGACCCGCCGACGCCTCGAACTCCTCGCGGGTCGCGGGCGGCCAGCCACGCTCACGGCCGATGCGCGTGCGCTGCACCTCGTAGTGCGGCCACAGCTCGTCGAGTGCCTGCTCGTCGCTGTCGGCGACGTGACCGGGCGAGTGGACACCGATCGGCAGCTGCGGCTTGCCGAGCTGCTCGAGCGCCTGCCGGTAGAGGTCGGCGTACGGCTTGAACTGCGCGGGAGGGCCGCCGATGATCGCCAGCATCAGCGGGATGCCGTAGCGGGCGGCGCGGATGACCGATTCGGGGCTCCCGCCGACTCCGATCCACGTCGTGAGGCTCCCGGCGGCGGTCTTGGGGAACACCTCCTGCCCGTCGAGCGGCGGCCGGAGGTTGCCGGACCAGGTGATCGGCCCTTCCTCGCGCAGCGCCGCGAACAGGTCGAGCTTCTCGCTGAACAGCTCCTCGTACTGGCCGAGGTCGAAGCCGAACAACGGGAACGACTCGGTGAACGAGCCCCGACCGAGGATGACCTCCGCGCGGCCGTTGGAGAGCGCGTCGAGCGTCGCGAACCGCTCGTATACGCGGATCGGATCGTCGGAGCTCAGGACCGTCACGGCCGTGCCGAGGTGGATGTTGGTCGTCCGCGCGGCGATCGCAGCGAGCACGACCTCCGGGGCCGTGACCGCGAAGTCCTCGCGGTGGTGCTCCCCCACACCGAAGAAGGCGAGTCCCAGCTCGTCGGCGAGCACCGCCTGGTCGACGATGTTGCGGATGACCTCGTCGTACGGCAACGGCGCGCCGTCGTCACCGAACGTCACGTCGCCGAACGTGTCGAGGCCGAGCTCGAGCTGTGCCATGTCATCTCCCGGGTTGAGGTTCGCCTGTGCAACGCCCGGCGCCATCGTGGTGTTCCCCTGTCATGCCGCGGGGCGCAGCAGGCCGCCGGCGACGTCGCCCGTGTTGCCGTCAGCACCGGTCAAGGTGCCCGCCAAAGGCGCTCGCTGCCCGCCGTGCAGCCAGTACAACGGCTCACGCAGGACGTTGCGGTCCGCCCGGCGCACGATCCGGTCCTTGCGACCCTGCCACCACGTCTCGGTCCGCTCACTGCCGGCGACCTTCGACCAGGAGCCGTCACGATAGGTCCACGTACCGAACTGCTTCGGTATGCACTCGGCGTCGCCTGTCACGCAGATCCCCTCGTAGCGCACGGCCACCGTGCGCCCGACCTTGTCCAGCCGGGTGATGCGCCAGGCCTTGGTGTAGCCCGGCGGGGCGCCGTACGTACCGGCGATCTTCCCGTTGGCCGGGTCGATCTCGACGACGTCCTGCCGGACGACACATCCACCGCAGGGCTCGCCCTTGTGCTGCTGCACGGCGAGCAGGCTGCGCCCGTCGGCCGAGACTCGCAGGCGCGTGATCCGTTGCCCCCTGAGGACGTCGGAGGTGGAACCATCCGCGACGACCCTGGTCACGCCGTACGCCAAGGTCTTCTCCTCGTTCTCCACCTCGCTGAAGCGCAGGAACGTCACGCCGCCCACCGTGACGGGGTCGGCCGCGTACGACCGCTCGATGTCGCCACCGCTGCCCTTGGCCCGCGGCTTGCCCGGGAGCCTCACGACCTCGCGATCGGTGAGCTCGAGGTCCCAGCGAAGCAGTCGACGGCCGTCGAGGAACGCCAGGTCGGTGGTGGGGTCCTTCGGCAGGTTCAGCTGGTCCCCGATCGGCGCACCACTGAACGTTCCGTACACCGGGTCGTACAGGCGGTAGACCTGCCCGACATAACCCGGCTCCTTGCGCTCGATCGCGAGCAGCACCCGACCGGTCGGCAACCACCGCGCGAAGACCGCATCGGGCACCACGCGGGTCTGACCTGCCCCGGTCACCTGCATCCCGCCCGGAACGACCGTCGCCGCCTCGGGAGGCGTCACCGTGACCGGCACTGCGGGCACCGTGGTCTTGAACACCGCGGTCCCGTCGTCGTTCGAGCGGGTGTACAGCACGAACGCCAAGGCGATCGTCACCACCACGACCAGCGCCGAGACGAACCCTTTCGACCGGCTCAACCGACGCGCGCCGCGAGCGTCGTACCGGGCAGCTGGACCTCGACGAGCATGCCCTTGCCCAGCTGACGGCCGCGCCTGGTCTCGACCTCGCCGTCGACCTTGACGTCGCCGCCCTGGATCAGATCACCCGCCGCAGCGCCGGACTCCGCGAAGTTCGCGAACTTGAGGAACTGTCCCAGCCGGATCATGTCACCGGTGATCGGGACGACGTCGATGTTGTCGGGAGCCATGAGTCCAGCCTGCCACGACACCCTGTCCCGCGCGTGCGAGGATCGACGGCATGGAGCAGACGGTCCGCGCCCGAGCCGTGATCTTCGACATGGACGGCACCTTGGTCGACTCCAACGCCGTCGTGGAGGCCATCTGGACCCGGTTCGCCGAGCAGCACGGCCTCTCCACAGCAGACGTGTTGGCGTTCTCGCACGGTCGGCAGACGATCGACACGGTCCGGCAGTTCGCGCCGCCGGACGCCGACCATGCCGCCCTGGCCGTCGAGCTCGCCAGCACCGAGATCGAGACGCCTGACGGCATCGTCGAGGTCCCCGGCGCCTCTGCGTTCGTGGCGTCGATTCCCTCCGAGCGCACGGCCCTCGTGACGTCGGCTCCGCTCGCGCTCGCCAGGACGCGGATGGCCGACGCAGGAGTGCCGATGCCTCCGGTTGTGGTGCCCGCCGAGGACGTGACCAACGGCAAGCCCGATCCCGAGGGCTACACGCGGGCGGCCTCACTGCTCAGGCACGACCCCGCGGAGACCGTCGTGTTCGAGGACGCGCCGGCCGGCATCGAGTCCGCACGCTCGGCCGGCGCCCAGGTTGTCGTCGTCGGCTCGTATGACGGGCCCAGTGCCGAAGGCCTGCCCCGCATACCGGACTTCACCGCAGCTCGTGCCGCGTTCGATGCCGACGAGCTCGTCATCACCCTGGACACCGCATGACCGGCGCCACCAACGCGCGCGCCGACGTGTGGATCTCGTCCGTACGCCTCTACAGGACGCGATCGATCGCGTCGGCGGAGTGCAAGGCGGGGCACGTACGCATCAACGGCGCCAAGGCCAAGCCCGCACAACCGGTCAAGGTGGGCGACCGCATCGAGGCCCTCACGGAGGGCGGCATGAGGATCGTCGTGGTCACCAAGATCATCGTCAAGCGGGTCGGCGCGGCCGTCGCGGTCGAGTGCTACGAGGACCACACTCCCCCGCCACCGCCCAAGGAGGAGGTCGCCATCATGCCCAGACGCGACCGAGGCGCCGGCCGGCCCACCAAGCGCGAGCGCAGGGCTCTCGACCGGCTGCGCCGGCGCTAGCCGACCAGGATCGGCAGGAGCGCCCGGCTGCTGAGCGGCGCGAGGTCGATGTCACCCGGCGCTACCGGGTCAACCCAGATGCTCTCGGCGATCTCGGCCGCGACGACCGGGGTCGATGCATCGATCTTCAGCCGGAACACCTCGGCGAGCACCCGGTGCCCCGGCTCATTGGCGGCGTCCTCCTCGAACGTCCCGAGCCAGGTGAATGCGTCAGCGGGCAGGTCGAGGCCCAGCTCCTCGAGCAGCTCGCGGCGCAGGCAGTCCAGCGGGCTCTCGCCGGGCTCGATCTTGCCGCCGGGTTGCATGAAGACGGTCGTGCCGTGCTTGCGGACCATCAGGGCCCGGCCCTCGGCATCGACCGTCAACGCCGCCGCGACGTGGATGACCGGAGGCGTCACGGCTGCGGCACGTCGTCGCTCGCCCGGCCCCACTTGTCGGTCCACGACGGCGGCGCCTCCAGCATCGTGAGGAGCGTGTCGAGGTCGTCCGCGAACGACACGATCCCCGACTGCTCCTCGCGTACGAAGCCCGACCCGACCATGCCGTCGAGCAGGTCACGCATCGGCGACCAGAACCCGGCCACGTCGAGGAATCCCGACGGCTTGGAGTGGATCGTCAGCTGGGCCCAGGTCCACTGCTCGGCGATCTCCTCCAGCGTGCCTGCGCCGCCCGGCAGCGCGATGAACGCATCCGACAGGTCGGCCATCAGGGCCTTGCGCTCGTGCATCGACTCGACGACGTGCAGCTCGGTGAGCCGGTGGTGCGCGAGCTCCCGGTCGTCGAGCTGCCGTGGGATGACGCCGATGACCTTGCCCCCGGCCTCGAGGGCCACGTCGGCGACGGTGCCCATCAGTCCGACGTGGCCGCCGCCGTAGACGACCGTGATGCCGCGCTCGGCGAGCGTACGTCCCGTGTGGCGTGCCGCCTCCGCGTACGCCGGGTCATTGCCGAAGCTGGAGCCACAGAAGATGGCGATCGCGCTGAGGGACATGGTCACATCGTGGCAGACACTATTCCTCCCGCTTCCACTTGCCACGGCCGAACATGCGGCCGAAGCGATCGGCCAGCGAGCTGCCGGTGTCGTCTCTGGCATCGGCACGGAACACCGGCGTGCTGTCGTCGGGCTCCGGCAGCTGCGCCGCCTCGTCGGCCGATAACGACGTGCGTACGTACGCGGTCGTGATGGTGCCGACGTGGTCCGCGTCGACGAATCGGGTCCCGGCAGACGTCTCGACGACGATGCCGTCGAACACACTGACCTCCTCGACCACCAGCACGGCGACGACCGTGCCGAACTGCTGACCGTCGCTGGACTGCACCGGCGTACCGGGCTCGAGGGCGGTGTACGCGATCGGAGACGCTTCGTCACTCATGGGGCCACCCTAGGCCCGTTGTGGCTGGCGCGCCCGCCGTCTGCAGGACCGAATCGTGGACTCCCGCGATTCCTCGGGTTGTCCGCCTTGAGCGGTGGCAGCAGACTGTGAACGAGCCGTCTCATCGGGCGGCGAACCGTTTCGCTACAGGAGGACACATGACCAACACCCCTGAAGAGCCGCTCAGCGACGACGACCTCATCACCAGCCAGACCGGCGGCCCCACAGGTTCTGGCGGCGACGCCGACGGGACCGACGGCGGCGACGCGGACGGCACTGACGGCGACGCCACCGACACCACGGACGGCGACACGACCGATTCCGACGGCACCGACGGCGACGGCACGGATTCCGACGGGACCGACGGCGATGCCACGGACACCACGGACGGCGACGCGTCCTGACCGTGTCCGGATCCGCGCTCGACCTGCTCAGCGGCGACGCCCAGACCTTCATCTCGAAGGTCTGGGCGTCGCAGGTGCACCTTCACCGAGCCAACCCTGACGACCTGGCCGATCTGCTGTCCCTTGACGACGTGGACACCCTGCTCACCTCGTCCGCCATTCGTACGCCGTCGGTCCGCGTGGCCAAGGACGGCGCCGTGCTGCCCGAGTCCGCGTACACCCGCGGCGCGACCCTCGCCGGCAAGCCGCTGACCGGTCTGGTGGACGCCCGCAAGGCTCTGGCGCTGTTCGAGGGCGGCGCGACCGTCGTCTTCCAAGGCCTGCACCGCTACTGGCCGCCGCTGACCCGTCTCGTCGCCGAGCTCGAGCTTGAGATCGGCCATCCGTGCCAGGCCAATGCCTACCTCACCCCGCCCGGAGCGCAGGGTTTCGCGGTGCACAGCGACTCCCACGACGTATTCGTCTTCCAGACCGCCGGGTCGAAGCAGTGGGAGGTCCACGCTCCCGACGGCGTCGACGACGTGCTCCTCGAGCCCGGGTTGTCGATGTATCTGCCGACCGGCACCCCGCACGCGGCGCGCGCGCAGGACACGGTCTCGCTCCACGTCACGATCGGCATCAACCAGCTGACCTGGCGTGGTCTCGTCGAGCGCAGCCTGGCTGACGTCGTGTCCCGTGTCGCCGAAGCGCACCTGCCGGCGGGCTACCTCGACGACCCGGCCGGACTCGCCGACGAGCTCGGGCACCGGCTGGAGTCGCTGGCGGCACAGATTCGCAGCGTCGACACGACCGCAGCGGTGGAGGCCGAGGTGCGCCGGTTCCTCACGACTCGCAGTCCGCGCCTGTCCGGTGGGTTGCACGACGTCCTCGCGGCCGGTGCGATCGACGACGACACCGTGCTGCGGCGCCGGCCCGGGAGCCCCTGCGTGCTGCTCGCGCGCGGCGACCGCATCGACGTGCTGCTGGGCGACCGCTCCATCGACGTGCCCGGATGGCTGCGACCCGCTCTGGACGACCTGCGGGAGCGCCGAGAGCTCGCCCCACGAGACCTCGCCGAGCACCTCGACCCACAGAGTCGGCTCGTGCTCTGCCGCCGACTGGTGCGGGAAGGGATGCTCGAGGTCGTTTCGTGACCTCTCGCGACCCCGCCTTCCGTTGCGCGATCGCCAGCGACCAGCGGGACGAGCCGATGACGGGTACGGCATCGACCGTCCGGGCGTTCCTGCTCGTCGAGCACCCCGGTCCTTGGGGCGTCGACGCGCTGCGGGACGCTCGGCTGCCTGACGGGTTGGGCGACTCCCTGAGGCGTGCGGCGGCTGCGGCCAAGGTCCGTCCGCTGCTCGTACGTCGACCGGATCGGCGTACCGACGAGGCCGGCGTGCAGGTCTTCGCGGCCTTCGCCCACCCGTCGCGCTCGTGGATCGAGGCGACAGTCCTGACCGATCCGCACGAGCTGCTCGATCTCGACCTCGCCGCGTTGGGTGCCGGACGCTCGATGGGCCTGACGCCGTACGACGCACCGCTCTTCTGCGTGTGCACGCACGGCCGCCACGACGCCTGTTGCGCCGAGCGCGGCCGCCCGGTCGCTGCGGCGCTGGCTGAGGCGTACCCCCAGCAGACCTGGGAGGTCTCGCACATCGGCGGCGACCGCTTCGCCGGCAACATGCTGGTGCTCCCCCAAGGCCTCTACTACGGACGTCTCGATGCCGAATCGTCCGTCGCAGTCGCCGAGGGGCATGTCGCCGGGCGGCTCGACCTCGACCGCCTCCGGGGCCGCTCCTCGTACACGATGCCGGTGCAGTTCGCCGAGCTCGCGTTGCGCCGCCACCTGGGTGAGACCCGCGAGGGCGCCGTACGCCTCGTGTCCCGGCAGAGACGTAACGAGCTGACCGACGCGACGTTCGCCGTCGGTGACGTTCGCTGGGACGTGCAGGTCCGCACGATGCCGGGCGCCGAGCTCGTGCAGCTCACCTGCAAGGCCACCCGCGACAACCCGATGCCCCAGCACGAGCTGGTCTCGATGACCCAGGTGACCTGAGCGAGTCACCCTCGGCACGAAAGAACTCCCGGACCCGCTTCCGCAGGTCCGGGAGTTCTGTTTCTCTTGCAAGATCACAACGTCGGGCTGACAGGATTTGAACCTGCGACCCCCTGACCCCCAGTCAGGTGCGCTACCAAGCTGCGCTACAGCCCGTTGTACCGAAGAGGAACTTTACCGCAGCCGCGGCGAGGTCCCTGCACCGGTCGTTCAGCGGCGCTCGCGCTTCTTGCGCGGGCGCTGCTGCAGGTGGATCGGCGATCCGACGAACCCGAACTCCTCGCGGAGCCGACGCTCGATGAACCGCATGTACGACGCCTCGAGCTTGCCCGAGGTGAACAGCACGAAGGTCGGCGGAGCCGTCGATGCCTGCGTGCCGAACATGATCTTGGGCTGCTTGCCACCGCGCACCGGGTGCGGGTGCTCGGCGACGAGCCGCCCGAGGAACGCGTTGAGCGCGCCCGTCGTCACGCGGGTCTCCCATCCCTCGAGGGCGGCATCCAGCGCGCGTACGAGCCGGTCGATGTGCCAGCCGGTGCGGGCCGTGATGTTGATCGTCGGCGCCCACGGGACCTGCACGAGCTCGCGCTCGATCTCGCGGTCGAGGTAGTAGCGGCGCTCCTCGTCGACGAGATCCCACTTGTTGAATGCGACGATCAGCGCGCGGCCGGCCTCGGCCACCGAGCTGATGATGCGGGTGTCCTGCTCGGTGAGCGGCTGGCTGCCGTCGATGATGACGACAGCGACCTCAGCGCGATCGATGGCCGAGCTGGTGCGCAGGCTGGCGTAGTACTCATGGCCCGACGCATCGCGTACGCGCCGGCGGATGCCCGCGGTGTCGATGAAGTTCCACGTGCGGCCACCGAGGGTGACGATCTCGTCGACCGGGTCGACCGTGGTGCCGGAGGCGTCGTCGACGACGACCCGCTCCTCACCCGCAAGACGGTTGAGCAGGCTGGACTTGCCGACGTTGGGCTTGCCGACGATCGCGACGCGACGCGGTCCCTGCGGGGCGTCGAAGTCCTCGGGCGGCGGGTCGGGCAGTGCCGCGAGGACGGCGTCGAGCATGTCGCCGCTCCCCCGGCCGTGCAGGGCGGAGACCGGGTAGGGCTCGCCGAGTCCGAGGTTCCACAGACCGGCAGCCTCGGCCTCGGTGCGCTGGTCGTCGACCTTGTTGGCGGCCAGCACGACGGGCTTCTTGGCGGCGCGCAGGATGCGGACGACCTTCTCGTCGACATCGGTGATGCCGACCGTGGCATCCACGACGAACAGCACCGCGTCGGCGACCTGGATCGCGATCTCGGCCTGGGCGGCGATGCGCTCGGCCAGGCCGCGGGCGTCGGGGTCCCAGCCACCGGTGTCGACCACGGTGAACGCGCGGCCGTTCCAGTGGGCGTCGTAGGACACCCGGTCGCGGGTCACGCCGGGCACGTCCTCGACGACAGCTTCCCGGCGACCGATGATGCGGTTGACCAGGGTCGACTTGCCGACGTTGGGGCGCCCGATCACAGCGAGAACGGGTACAACGTCAGCCATCGGTGGATCCTGTCGGAAGAGGGCCGGGGAGGTCGCGCTTGAGCACTGACTTGGCCTGGGAAACATGAGCACGCAGATGATCGTGGATCTGATCACCTGCGTCTGCCATCATCCCACGATCTCGCGGCCAAACCTGCATCGGCAGCTGGATCGGCTCCCCGTAGACCACGTCCAGGCGTGCGCCCTTGGCCGGACGGGCGTCCGCAGGCTCCCCAGCAAGGCGCGTCCCGAAGATCGCGATCGGTACGACCGGGGCTCCCGAGACGAGCGCGAGGTACGCCACGCCGTTCTTGAAGTTGTCGAACTCCCCGTTGCCACGGGTCGCCTCGGGATAGACCAGGACGGTCTGCCCGGCGGCCAGTGCCTGAACCGCACGACGTACGGCACCGGTGTCGTTGCGGGTCCTGCTGACCTTGATCTGCCCGACGAACTGGAGCAACCGCCCCGTACGCCCGTGGAACTCCTCCTCCTTGACCAGCGCGTGCGGCGGCCGCGGAGCCGTCACGAAGAGCAGCGGGCCGTCGAGCCAGCCGATGTGGTTGCTGGCGAAGATCACCGGCCCGGCCTTGGCGACGTGCTCGCGGCCGTGCTCGTGGATGTCCCACCGCCGCGTGAAGTGCCCGCGGGCCAGCCGCCGGACGAGCCGCAGCCCGCCCTCAGGCAACCCGTCGGCGGCGCTCATCGTGCCGCGTCGACGATCCCGACGATGGTCTCGATGACCTCTTCAAGCGTCAGGTGCGTGCCGTCCACGACCACGGCGTCGTCTGCCTTGGCCAGCGGCGAGGCGGCGCGGTTGGAGTCGATCTCGTCGCGGCGGGCCAGGGCCAGCTCGGTCGCCGCGGCGTCGCTCGCGCCGGTCTCGGCCGCTCGCCGGGCGGCCCGCGCGGCCGGGTCGGCGACCAGATAGATCTTGGTCGGCGCGTCGGGAGCGACGGTCGAGCCGATGTCGCGGCCCTCCACGACGATGCCATCGCTGCCGGCGATGATCTCGCGCTGCAGCTCGACCAGCATCTCGCGGACGCTCGGCACGGCGGCGACGAGGCTGACCGAACCGGTGACCTCTTCGCTGCGGATCGGGTCCGCGACGTCGGTGCCGTCGACGTGGATCGTGGGATCGAGCGGATCGGTGCCCGACGTCAGGCGTACGTCCTCGGCTGCCGTGGCGATCGCGTCGGGGTCCTGCAGGTCGACGCCACGCTCGAGAAGCGCCCAGGTCATGGCGCGATACATCGCCCCGGTGTCGAGGTAGGCCAGCGACAGCCGGTCGGCGACGCCTCGCGAGGTGCTCGACTTGCCAGAACCCGACGGTCCGTCGATCGCCACGACCAGGGGCTTGCTCACGTGTGCCACTCCTTGATTGCTGTTGTGCCTAGCGGTACGCGGACCAGCCGCGCGCGGTCAATGCCTCGACGAGCGTATCGGCCGAGCCCGCCATGACGGCGATCTCGACCTGGCCGACCGGACGGCCGAGCTCGTGGTCGATGCGGATGTCCTCGATGTTGACCCCGGCCTCGCCCGTGTGCGCCATGAGGCGCGGCAGCTCGCCCGGGCGGTCGGGCACGGAGACGAAAACCGTGGCCAGGTCGGCGATCTTGTCGCCGTGCTTGCCCGGGATCAGCCGGGTGCCATCCTGGCCGGACTGGAGCACCTGGCCGAGGCGGTCGGTGTCCGCGCCGATCGAGTCGATCACCCGGTCGAGGTCTTCGCGTACGTGCTGCAGCACGGCCCGCACCTGGCCGGCGTTGGCGCCGAGGATGTCCTGCCACAGCGCGATGTCGCTGCCGGCGATGCGCGTCACGTCGCGGAGGCCGGGGCCTGCCAGCGCAAGGTGCTCGCCCGGCGCGCCGTTGAGCTGCGCCGCCGTCAGCACCGACAGGATGTGCGGCACGTGCGACACCAGGGCCACTGCGCGGTCGTGATCAGGGGCATCCATGACGAGCGGCACTCCCCCGGCGACCTCGGCAAGCCGGACCACGAGATCGATCGCGTCCTGGTCGGTGCCCTCGGAGGTGGTGACGGCCCACGGCCGGCCCTCGAACAACCGCGCGGAGGCGGCCATGGGACCGGAGCGTTCGCTGCCGGCCATGGGATGGCTGCCGACGTAGCGCTGGCTGCCGTCGAGCTGCGCGATCTGGTGCTGCAGGTCGGACTTGACGCTGGCGACGTCGGTGATGGCGGCCGCGGGAAAGTCCTTCAGCACCCGGCGCACCGTGTCGACGACGTCGGCCGGCGGCACCGCGACGATGACGAGCGTGGGCGCCTCGACCGGGTCGGCGGTGCCGGCTCCGCGGGAGATCGCCAGCTCGAGGTTGGAGGTGCGGATGTCCTCGAGGTGCACCGTGACACCCGCCTCGACCAACGCGAGCGCGGCGGACGTACCGATGAGTCCGCAGCCGATCACCAGGACCGGTCCGGGAAGGTCAGTGTTCACCCGTCAACGCTATCGAACAGGGCGCCGAGCTCGTCGCGGGTCAGGTCGCGCATCGAGCCGGACGAGAGCCCGCCGAGGTGCAGCGGACCGAACGCCGTGCGGGTCAGCTCGCGTACGGGATGACCGGCCGCGTCCAGGAGCCGCCGGACGATGCGGTTGCGACCCATGTGGATGTCGAGCTCGACGAGCGAACGTCCCCGTGAGGTGTCCTTGACGAGGAACCGGTCGACCTGGGCCGGACCGTCGTCGAGCTCGATGCCGGCCTTGAGCTTGGCGCCCAGCCCGTCGGGCACCGTGCCGTCGACCAGTGCGACGTAGGTCTTGGTGATCTCGAACGACGGGTGCGCCAGCTTGTGCGCCAGGTCCCCGTCATTCGTCAGGATCAGCAGCCCGGAGGTGTCGGTGTCCAGGCGGCCGACGTGGAACAAGCGGTCTTCGCGGCCCGCCACGATCGTCGACAGGTCGGGCCGGCCCCGCTCGTCGGCCATGGACGTGACGATCCCGCGGGGCTTGTTGAGCAGGACGTACGCGTGGTCGTTGGGCGGCGGAATGCGCTGGCCGTCGACCCGGATGACGTCGGTCATGGGGTCGACGCGTGCACCCATGACGTCGATGATCTCGCCGTTGACCTCGACGCGGCCGTTCGCGATCATGTCGTCGCAGCGTCGGCGGCTGCCGAGGCCGGCTTGGGCGAGGACCTTCTGCAGTCGGATCTCAGCCACGCGTGTCGTCGCCCTGCTCGGCGGCGGCCTCGGGGGCTTCGGCTGGCTCCGGCTCGGCCTCGGGTTCCGAACCGACCTCGGCCTCGTCGCCGATCGAGTCCTGGCTCGCCAGGTCTCCGAGCGCCTCCTCGGCGCCGGCGAGAACCTCGTCCTCCATGTCCTCGAGCTCCGGCAGGTGGCCGGCGATGTCGGGCAGCTCGTCGAGACCACCGAGACCCATGCGCTCCAGGAAGTAGCTGGTCGTGCGGTAGAGGATCGCGCCGCTCTCGGCGTCGACCCCGTCCTCCTCGATCAACCCACGCGTCACGAGCGTACGAACGACGCCGTCGACGTTGACGCCACGAATGGCCGAGATGCGCGACCGGCTGATGGGCTGCCGGTATGCCACGACAGCCATCGTCTCGAGGGCCGCCTGGGTCAGCCGGGCCTGCTGACCGTCGAGGATGAACCGCTCGACCGCTCCCGCGAACTCCTCGCGTGTGAAGAACCGCCAGCCACCGGCGATGTTGCGCAGCTCGAAGCCACGCCCCTGCTCGGTGTACTCCGCCGCCAGCTCGGCGAGGGCCTGCTCGACGTCGACCGGCGGATGCCCCACGGCCTGCGCGAGGGTCAGGTGGTCGAGCGGCTGGTCGGCGACCATCAGCACGGCCTCGAGGGCCGGCCTCAGGTCGAGCATCTCCAGCTCGAGCTCGTGGGGGCCGGTGGGTACGTGCTGGTCAGTCATCAGTGCTCTCGCGTGTCTCAGGGGTCTGTTCGTCGGTGGGCTCGTCGTCGGCCGGCGGCTCATCCGCGTCCTCGACGATGGGTACGTCGTCGGGGTCCACGATCGGCTCGTCGAACTCGTCGCCGACGTCGATGTCGCCGTCATCCGTGCCGGTCCAGCGTACGTGCAGGTCACCCAGCGGGGTCGCCTGCTCGAACGCGAGGACCCCCTCGCGGAACAGCTCGAGGACCGCGAGGAAGCGGGCCACCTTGGTCATCAGGTCCGGCGCGTCTGCGGTGAGGGCGCGGAACGTCATCTCGCCCTTGCGGCGCAGCTGGTCGACCACGAGGTGCGCCTGCTCGCGCACGCTGACCTGCGGGGCGTGCAGGTGTGCGAGGGAGAGGATCGGCACGGGCTTGGCCTCGAAGGCCGCGGCCGCGAGCTGCGCCAGCTCCTCGGGACCGATCGAGATCAGCACCTCGGGCAGCAGGTCGGCGAAGCGCGGCTCGAGCGACACGATCCGCGGGAACCGCTTCTGCTCCTCGGCGAGGCGGGCGGCGATGACACCGGCAACCTGCTTGAACGCGCGGTACTGCATGAGCCGGGCGAACAGCAGGTCGCGGGCCTCGAGCAGGGCGAGGTCCTCCTCGTCCTCGACCTCGGCCTGCGGCAGCAGCCGCGCGGTCTTGAGGTCGAGCAGGGTCGAGGCGACCAACAGGAAGCTGGTGGTCTGCTCGAGGTCGTCCCCGAGCTCCTTGATGTACGCGATGAAGTCGCTGGTCACCTTCGACAGGGCGACCTCGGTGATGTCGAGCTGATGCTTGGAGATGAGCTGCAGCAGCAGGTCGAACGGGCCCTCGAAGTTGGTCAGGCCCACGGAGAAGCCGGACGGTGCGGACTCGTCGACGTCCGCGATGGTCACGACTCGCTCAATCGCCGGGCGACATCGCTGTCGGTGCCACGGGACTCCAGGTCGGCCAGCGCCACCGCGAGTGCGGCTCGTACGAACCGTCCGCGGTCGACGCTGCGGCCGAGCTCGCTGCGGAGCTTGAGCCTGGCCTGCTCGACGGCGAGCAGCTCGGCAGCCGTGACGTAGACCGTCATCTTCTCGTCGTGCTTGACCCGCCCGCTCGCCGCGGCCGGCGCGCTGGCCTCGCTCTCCTCGGCGGCCGGCGCCGGAGCGGTGGCCCTGAAGAGCTCATCCGCGCCCGGCATGGTGGGTCGCTTGCCGGGACCTCCTGACGAGGCTGTCACGCGTCGGGGCATCGAACGAGGACCTCCCTCGCGAGCTGACGGTAGGACTCAGCCCCGGGAGACGTCGTGGCGTACTCGGTGATGGGCTCCCCGGCGACGGTCGAGTCGGAGAACTTCACGGTGCGACGGATGACCGTGTGGAACACCAGGTCTCCCCAGCCCTCGACGAGGGTCGCCAGGACTTCCTTGCCGTGCAACGTGCGGCTGTCGTACATCGTGCCGAGCAGCCCGATGATCTGCAGCTCGTCGTTGGTGCGGTCGCGCACCTTCTCGATCGTGTCCTTGAGCAGCGCCACGCCACGCAGTGCGAAGTACTCGCACTCCAGCGGCACCAGGACGCCGTCGGCGGCGGTCAGGGCGTTGACGGTCAGCAGGCCGAGCGACGGCTGGCAGTCGATCAGGATGACGTCGTAGTCCTGGCGGATCGACTTCAGCACCCGCGCGAGCACCTGCTCACGGCCGACCTCGGTCACGAGCCGCATCTCCGCGGCGGACAGGTCGATGTTGGACGGTACGAGGTCGAGTCCGTCGACCGCGGTGGGCATGATCAGGTCCTTGATCGAGATCTCGCGATCCATCAGGACGTGGTAGATGCTCTGGTCGAGCTCGTGCGCGCTGATCCCGAGTCCCACGGTCATGGAGCCCTGCGGGTCGAAGTCGACGAGCAGCACCTTGCGGCCGGTCTCGACGAGTGCGGCACCCAGGTTGATGGTCGTCGTGGTCTTGCCGACGCCACCCTTCTGGTTGCACATCGCGATGATCGTCGCGGGCTGTCCGGCCTTGCGCGGCTGAGGCTTCGGGAAGTTCGGCAATGGCCTTCCGGTCGGTCCCAGTTCCTTGCTCATCAGCTACCCCTGCACTCGAACTCGACCGGCGGACGAGCGTCACTCTACCGCGAAAAGTCGACTTGACGACCGCGCGGGAACGAAGTCTCGACACGGCTGCCGAGATCGCAGCCAGAACCTATCTCGACGCCCTCGGATGGGCCGTCGCATAGATCTCGCGGAGCTTCTCGACGGTCACCAGCGTGTAGATCTGGGTCGTCGTCACCGAGGCATGGCCGAGCAGCTCCTGCACGACGCGGACGTCGGCCCCGCCGTCCAGCAGGTGCGTCGCAAACGAGTGCCGCAGGGTGTGCGGTGACACGTCGACGGCGATGCCGGCCCGCTGAGCAGCCCGGGTCAGCACCGTCCAGGCACTCTGCCGCGAGAGCCGGCCGCCGCGAGCGTTGAGGAAGACCGCGGGCGTGCTCGCCTTGGCGGACACGAGGGCCGGACGCGACGCGGCCAGGTAGTCCAGCAAGGACTGCCGGGCGTACGAGCCGAGCGGCACGATGCGCTGCTTGCCGCCCTTGCCCCGCAGCAGCACGGTGGACTCCTCGAGGTCGAGGTCGTCGAGGTCCAGGCCGACGGCCTCGGAGATGCGGGCGCCCGTGCCGTAGAGCACTTCGAGCAGCGCCCGGTCGCGCGAGGACAGGGTCGTGCCGGGCGCACCGGCCGCGTCGAGGATCGCCTCGATGTCCGACAGCGGCAGAGCCTTGGGCAACCGCGATGCGGGACGTGGCGGCTTGATCGCGGCGGTGACGTCGGTCGAGACGATCTGCTCGCGCAGCAGGAACCGGTGCAGCCCTCGGACCGCGACGATCGTACGAGCCGCGCTCGCGGTGCCCAGCGAGACGTGGTCAGGGTCGCCCGTGCGGAGCGAACCGAGGAACGCGGCGATGTCGTTCTCGGTGATCGCGGCCGGATCCGTGAGCTCTCGCGCGTGCAGGAACTCGAGGTAGCGCCTCAAGTCGCGGCGGTAGGAGTGGAGCGTGTTGTCGGCAAGCCCGCGTTCGACGCTGAGATGGCTCAGGTAGTCCTGGACCGCCCGCTCCGCGTCGGTCGTCATCTGGTGCGCAACACCTGTGCGGCGAGGATCCCCGCGACCGTGAGCGAGTCCGTGATCCGGCCCGAGAGCACCGCGTCGACGGCGTCCTCGAACGGCAGCCACCACTGGGCCATGTCGGCCTCCTCGGCCTCGCGCTGCGTACGGTCGGCGTGCGGCACGGCCGACAGGTCGGTCGCCTGGAACACCTCCCACGCCTCGGTCGAGTAGCCCGGAGTGGCCAGCAGGTGCAGGATCGAGTCCCACTGCCCGGCCACGACATCGGCCTCCTCGGCGAGCTCACGGGCGGCCGCGTCGAGCGACGACTCCCCCGGTACGTCCAGCGTGCCGGCCGGCAGCTCGAACAGGCGACGGCCCACCGGGTGGCGATACTGCTCGACCAGCAGGATGCGGTCGTTCTCGTCGATCGCCAGCACGCCGATCGCGCCGTTGGGCTGCACGACGGCCCGCGGGTGCTCGCCGCCGGCCGGATCGACGATCGTGTCGACGCGCAGGCTGACGTACGGGCTCTCGTACTTGACCTCGGACGAGCTCACCGGCCACGACTGGTCGGAGTCCCCCAGCGAGTTGCCGCCGGCCAGCTCACCCGGCAGCCGAGGATGCTCAGTCACGCGTCCGCTTTCGCCTGCTCGTCGACCGGCAGTCGCATCTCGAGCTGGCGGGCCAAGGCGGCGCCGATCAGGCCCGAGAACAGCGGGTGCGGCCGGGTGGGACGCGAACGCAGCTCGGGATGTGCCTGGGTCGCGACGTAGTAGGGGTGCACCTCACGCGGCAGCTCGACGAACTCGACCAGGTTGGCATCCGGCGACGTCCCGCTGAACACGAGGCCGGCCGCCTCGAGCTTGGCCCGGTACGAGTTGTTGACCTCGTAGCGGTGGCGGTGGCGCTCCTCGATCTTGTCAGCGCCGTAGAGCTCGGCGACGATGCTGCCGGCCTGCAGCTGCGCCGGGTAGAGACCCAGGCGCATCGTGCCCCCGAGGTCACCCGCACCGTCGACGATCTCGAGCTGCTCGGCCATCGTCGCGATGACCGGGTTGGGTGTCTGCGGGTCGAACTCCGAGGAGCTGGCGCCCTCGATGCCGGCGACGTTGCGGGCGTACTCGATGACCATGCACTGCAGGCCGAGGCACAGGCCCAGGACCGGGATGCCCCGCTCACGGGCGTACGTCAGCGCGCCGAGCTTGCCCTCGATGCCACGGATGCCGAAGCCGCCGGGCACACAGATGCCGTCGACGTCGTGCAGGTTCTGGGCGGCGCCGGCAGGCGACTCGCACTCGTCCGACGGGACCCACCGCAGGTGGATCCGCGCATCGTGCGCGAACCCGCCGGCGCGCAGCGCCTCACCGACCGACAGGTACGCATCGGGCAGGTCGACGTACTTGCCGACCAGCGCGATCGTGATCTCCTCTGCGGGCTGGTGCACGCGTCGGAGCAGGTCGTCCCACTGCGTCCAGTCGACGTCGCGGAACGGCAGGTCGAGGCGGCGCACGACGTACGCGTCGAGGCCCTGGCTGTGCAGGACCTTGGGGATGTCGTAGATCGACGGAGCGTCGCTCGCGGTGACGACGGCTTCCTCGTCGACGTCGCACATCAGCGAGATCTTGCGCTTCATGCTGGTCGGGATGTCCCGGTCGGCGCGGCACACGATCGCGTCCGGCTGGATGCCGATCGACCGCAGCGCGGCGACGGAGTGCTGCGTGGGCTTGGTCTTGAGCTCTGCCGACGGCCCGATGTAGGGCACGAGCGACACGTGCAGGAAGAACACGTTGCCGCGACCGACGTCGTGGCGCACCTGGCGCGCGGCCTCGAGGAACGGCAGGGACTCAATGTCGCCGACCGTGCCACCGATCTCGGTGATGACGACGTCGACGTCGGGGCCCGCCATGGCGCGGATGCGCGACTTGATCTCGTTGGTGATGTGCGGGATGACCTGGACGGTGTCGCCGAGGTAGTCGCCGCGGCGCTCCTTGGCGATGACCTCGGAGTAGACCTGGCCGGTCGTGACGTTGGCGGCGCCGGAGAGGTCGACGTCGAGGAACCGTTCGTAGTGGCCGACGTCGAGGTCGGTCTCGGCACCGTCGTCGGTCACGAAGACCTCGCCGTGCTGGAACGGGTTCATCGTCCCGGGGTCGACGTTGAGGTAGGGGTCGAGCTTCTGCATCGTGACGCGCAGACCCCGTGACTTGAGCAGCCGCCCGAGGGACGATGCGGTCAGACCCTTGCCGAGCGAGGAGGCAACCCCGCCGGTGACGAAAACATGCTTGGTAACCGCGTTACCTGCCAAGGTGACTCCCGTGGTCGAATGCTGATGTCGAGCGCTCTGGATGCCGAATGGCATCAGGCCTCCACGGGATTCCAGCCTACCAACACAAACCGGGTTGAGCCCAACGACACACCTGTCGGCTGGCCCACACGAGGTCGCTAGCTGGCCGGCACGGCTCCACTGCCGCTGCGGGAGGTGCCCCACGCACCGGGCTGGCCGTCCGCCTGCGCCGCCGCGACCAGTGCGGTCACGACCCGGCCGGCAGCCGTGTCGGTCACGTCGACCGTCGACACCTCGGTGGCGAAATCACTGTCACGTACGGCCTTGACCGCGCCGCCATCGGTGCTCGAGGACGACGGTCCCGCGACGACGACACCCTTGCCGTTGCCGTTGAGCGCTCCGGCGAGGGCGGCGATGACGCCGCTCTGGTCGGAGCCGCTGGCGCGCTCGGGCCCGGTGACCAGCACCGCGAGCGTGGCGACCTTGGCCGGCGCCTTGGTCAGCGAGATGAGCTTGCCCTCGGAGAACGCCGAGCGGATCGTGCCGGCGGTCTGGTCCGGCGCTATTGCCTTGTCGGCCAGCAACGCGCGACCGAGCGCCGAGCCGATGCGTCCGTAGCTGTCGCCGGCCGCGCTCACTCCGGGCACGTCGTCCGCGGACTGTTGGGCCACGCCCTCGGCGAACTGGCGCCCCGACGCGTCCAGAAGCTTGCTCGTCAGGCCGACCTCGCCGGTGACATCGGCGCCGGCTGCCTCGAGATTGGCGGTCACGCCCTTCGTCTCGGCCGCGCTGGTGCCGGGCACCGTGAGCACGACGATCGTCTGACCCTTGAGCTTGTCCTTGAGCAGTGCGCCCGACGTACGCCCGGCATAACCCGACTCGAAGGCGGCCACGCCCGGATCGGCGGCCTGCTGGTTGGTGGTGTCGTCGCCGCGCAGCGAGTCGCCGGTGTCATCCAGCGGGCCTGAGCCCAGCGCAACCCCGGCCGCCAGCGCGATCAGTGTCGCGGCGAGCGAGACGAGGTGGAAGCGGAAGTTGATCACGAGAAGAGTCCTTTGATCCAGGTTCCGAGATCGGCAAGGCGATCCCCGAGAGAGTCGAACCAGTCGTTGCCGACGGGGGTCACAGCGATCGCGACCGCGACGGCTGCGACGCCTGCGGCGAGGAGCAGCAGCACCGGCCACATGGCGAAGCGCTGCGAGGTGAAGTGGTTGACCGCCTTGGCGTCGACGATCTTGGAGCCGGCCCGCAGGCGGGCGACGAACATCCGCGCCACCTCCGACGGCGGTCGCTCGAGGAACTTCGAGAGCGTCGCGGGTGCGCCGACGTGCACGATGACGGCGGCCTCGTTGGTGTCGGCGAGCACGATCGCGAGGTCGTCGTCGGCTCCTGTCGACACGAACGTCACGACCTCCTTGCCGTGGCGCTCCAGCCGCTCTGGAGTGTCGACCGTGCCGGACGACGTCGTCACCACGACCTCCCCGGCCGCCCGGATGGCCGCATCCGAGAGGTTGTCGAGGTGGCCGACCACGATCGCCGGGACATAGCCGGCCTTGAGCAGGACGTCGGCGCCGGCACCGGCGCCGATCAGCACCGGGTCGTCATCGCGGATGTAGCGGCGCAGGCCCCGCAGGTCCGCCTCGTCGTCGTACGCCTTGGAGACCACGACGACCGCCCGGCCGCGCAGCTTGGTGCGGATCCGTGGCACCCGGGCGCCGTCCAGCAGCATGGTCTGCTCACGCTGGATGTGGTCGGTGGCGTTGGCGGCCAGCGAGTCCAGCCTGGTCGCCAGGCCCGACTCGGCGTCGGCCAGCGCCGTTGCGGTGCGGGACTCGTCGAGCTCGGTGCCGGCCACCACGAGGATCTCGTCGCGGAGGATCTTGCCGTCCTCGATCCGCACCCGCTCGCCGTTCTTGAGCTTCGACCAGACCGCGTCGCTGGCGATGTCGACGAGCAGGATGCCGGCGTGCGACAACATCTGCGGTCCGACATTGGGCACGCGGCCGCTGCTCGACCGGGCCGCGTTGAGCACGGCCCGTACGCGGCGATCGATGAGTTCCTGGGCTTGGCGGGAGTCGAGCTCGGGGTGGTCGACGACTGCGATGTCGCCCTCGCGCAGCGACGCAACATCGCTGTCGCGCCGGGCGAACCGGACCGTGCCGACGACCCCCGTCACCTCGGGTGAACTGGGTCTCTTGTGCTTCCTGATGGCCATCGCCGCCCATGTTTCCCGCTGAGGCGGATCGATTTGCGCGCTCCCCCGGCGTGTCGTGCAAAAGACACCTTCTCAGCCGGAACTCAGGTCATCCGCGTGCCAGCTCCAGCAGCTCTCGGGCATGGGCCTGCGCGGTCGCCGAGTCCTCCTGACCGGCCAGCATGCGAGCCAGCTCGTCGACCCGGCTGTGCTCGTCGAGCTCGAGGACTGAGCTGCTCGTGACGGTGCCGTCGTCGTCCTTGGAGACGACGAAGTGGTGATCCGCGAACGCCGCGACCTGCGGCAGGTGCGTCACGGCGATGACCTGCGCGTGCTCAGCCAACCTGGACAGCCGGCGACCGACCTCGACCGCCGCCTTGCCGCCGATGCCGGCGTCGACCTCGTCGAACACCAGGGTCGGCACGGTCGTGCGGTCTGCCAGCACGACCTCGAGGGCCAGCATCAAGCGGGACAGCTCGCCTCCGCTGGCGCCCTTGTGGAGGGGGCGCAGCCCGGTGCCACTGTTGGCGGCGAACAGGAACTCGACGTCGTCGATGCCGTGCGGTCCCGGTACGGCATCCGTGTTGGCGGTGACCTGGACCTCGAGGCGTGCCGACGGCATCGACAGCTGCGCGATCTCCTCGTCGACCAGCCCCGACAGCCGCGCGGCCGCTTCGGCGCGGATCGCCGACATCTCCTGCGCCAGCCGCGTCACCTCGGGGATGAGCTGGGCCTGCTCGGCCTCGAGCGCCGCCACGGACTCGTCGTCGTTGCCCAGCTCGCTCAGCCGTGCCGCGCTCTTGTCGGCCCACGCCAGGACGTCATCGAGGGTGGGGCCGTACTTGCGTTGCAGTCCGGACAGCGCCGCCCGGCGCTCCTGCAGCTCGGCCAGGCGTTCGGGATCCAGCTCGACGCCCGCGGAGTAAGCGCCCAGCTCGGCGCCGACGTCGTCGAGCAGGATGCCGAGCTCGAGGACCCGTTCGGCCAGAGCGTCGAGGGCCGGGTCGTGGCCGGCGGCCTCCCGCAGCGCCGTCGAGGCTTCGGCCACCTGTGTGCGGGCCGCATCGAGGTCGCCCTCGCCGACGAGCGAGCGGTGGGCCTGGTCTGCTGCGCGGGCCAGGGACTCGGAGTGGGCGAGCCGACTCTCCTCGACCTTGAGGTGCTCGTCCTCGCCCGCCTGTGGCTCGACCTCGTTGATCTCGTCGAGCCCGAACTGCAGGACGTCGAGCTCTCGGGCGCGCTCCTGGGCATGCGTGCGCAGCTCCTCGAGCGTACGTTCCACCGTGCGCCACCGGGCGAACGCCGGCGCGTACGCCTCAGCGGCGGCAGTGAATGCCCTGCCGGCGAACCGGTCGAGGGCGGCCCGTTGCTCCGCAGCGCGCAGGAGCCGGTGCTGGTCCGACTGGCCGTGCACGGCGACGAGCTCGTCCGTCACGTCGGCGAGCAGCGCGGCAGGCACCATCGCTCCCCCGGCGATGGCGCGCGACCGGCCCTGGGCGGACAGCACGCGGCCGAGGATCACCACGTCGTCGTCGATCCGGCCGCCGGCATCCTCGACGGCAGCGGTCGCCGCAGCACCCGCCGGGACGCCGATGCTGGCCTCGACGCGGGCCTGGTCAGCCCCCCGGCGTACGAGTCCGAGGTCGGCGCGATCGCCGCGCAGGAGCCCCAGGGCGGTCACCACCATGGTCTTGCCGGCACCGGTCTCGCCGGTGATCACGGTGAATCCGTCGGACAGCTCGAGCTCAGCGGAGTCGATGACGCCCAGCGACGAGAGTCGCAGGTGCTGCCACATCAGACATCACCCCTCATCCGGCGCTCAGCGGAGCCGCGCCAGCCCGCGACGGGCAGGTCGAACTTGCGTACGAGCCGGTCGGCGAACGAGGCGATCTGCAGCCGCGCCAGTCGTACGGGCGTCTTGCCCCGGACCACCTCGACACGCGCACCGACAGGGAGGTCGGCTGCGCGCCGGCCGTCGCACCACAGGACGCCGGTCGACACCTCACCGACGACCTCGATCGCCAGCGTCGAGTCCGGCGACACCACGAGGGGGCGGGCGAACAGGGCGTGCGCGCTGATCGGCACCATCAGCAGCGCCGACACCTCGGGCCACACGATGGGGCCACCGGCGCTGAAGTTGTAGGCCGTCGAACCGGTCGGCGTCGCACACACCACGCCGTCGCAGCCCCAACGGGACACCGGGCGGCCATCGATCTCGACGACGATCTCGAGCATGCGCTCGCGTGCGGCCTTCTCGACCGAGGCCTCGTTGAGCGCCCAGTTGGTCGCGACGACCTCGCCGCCCACCGAGACCGAGACGTCGACCGTCAGGCGCTCCTCGACGGTGTAGGTGCCGTCGACGACGCCGCGCACCACGTCGTGGAGGTCCTCGACATCGGCCTCGGCAAGGAAGCCGACGTGTCCCAGGTTGACCCCCAGGACGGGCGTGTCGGTGCCCCGGCACATCTCGGCGGCTCGCAGGATCGTGCCGTCGCCTCCGAACACGACCGCGAGCTCGCAGCCGTCCGCCGCTCCGGGACCGGCCTCGATCACACCGGGATCCTCCAGGCCGGCCGCCCGGAGCGTCTCCAGCTCGGCGTCAAGGACGCAGATCTCGACGCCCTCTGCCCTCAGGTCGGCAGCGAACGCGGTGGCGACCTTGCTCGCCTCCTCGCGGGCGACGTGGACGATCAGCAGAACCCGTCGAGTCATGCGCCCTCACCCGTCGTGTCGAGAGGACCAGCCGCGACGACTGCACGTGCTGCGTCCTCATGGGGCGGGTCGGCGTCGCTGCGCAACCAGCAGAAGTATTCGACGTTGCCGGCGGGACCGGGCAGCGGACTCGGCGCCAGGGCCTTGGTGCCCCAGCCCAGCTCGTACGCCGACAGGCACACACGCTGCACGGCGTCTGCGTGCAGCGCCGGATCGCGCACCACGCCGTTCTTGCCGAGGTTGCTCTTGCCCACCTCGAACTGCGGCTTGATCATCAGCACGATGTCACCTCCGCCTTCTGGGCTGCTCGGCTCGCACACCCTCGTCAGGGCAGGCATGACCACCGTAAGCGAGATGAACGACAGATCCGAGACGATCAGCTCGACCGGACCTCCGATGTCGTCGGCCTCCAGGTGGCGCACGTTCGTACGATCGAACACCACCACCCGCTCGTCGGACTGCAGCGCCCAGACCAGCTGGCCGTACCCCACGTCGACCGCACACACCTGCCGCGCTCCCCTGCGCAGCAGGACATCGGTGAATCCGCCTGTCGAGGCGCCCGCGTCGAGACAACGTTTGCCCTCAACCGACAGGCCCATCGGCTCGAACACCGAGAGGGCCCCGAGAAGCTTGTGCGCGCCGCGAGAGGCGTACGTCGGCTCGGTGCTCGCCTTGACGACGATCGCCTGGTCGGTCGTCACCCCGGTCGCGGCCTTGGTGGCGACCGATCCCGCGACCTTGACCTGACCGTCCTCGATCAGCGTCCCAGCGTGCTCCCGCGAACGGGCCAGACCTCGGCGTACGAGCTCGGCGTCCAGCCGCAGCCGACGAGTCATGCGGACCTCACGCGCTCTCGGGGATGTCCCCGTCGCGGCCGGCGTTGGCAAGCGACTCGCGCAGCACCCGGTGGATCGCGTCGAACTCCTCAGGATGCGCGGTGATCTCGAGGCCGTCGAGTCGATCCAGTCGTTCGAGTGCCGCGTCGATGTCGGCATGGCCCGTCGACTGGACCGTCTCTCCCGCCAGCTCGTCGACCGGCTCGTCGTGGGTCTCGTCAGGGACGTCGGTCCCTGAGCTTGTCGAAGGGTCGCTCATGCCTTCAGTGTCCCATCAAGCGTCACGGACTCGTCGGAGCGATCACGCACCGACCACGCGAGTCCAACGACAGCACGCAGGGCGTCGGTGCTTCGCGGGTCGCCACCCTCCACGCTGACGACACCGTCACGCACCAGTGCCGTCGCAGACCCGCATCGAGACCGGTCCGCGTCGTACTCGACCTCGAGGTGAGTCTCGTTGAGTCCAGCGAGGTCGGCCGACACGAAGGTGGGCCGGTGCTCCGGCCCCGCATCCAGGATCTCCTGCAACGTGCTGACCCCCGTCAGGACCGCAAGGCTGTCGGTGCCGGCATTGATCGCGCCGTCGATGTCGGTGTCGAGCCGGTCGCCCACCATGAGCGGGTTCTTGCCACCGACTCGCTCCATGGTCTCGTCGAACAGTGCCTTCTCCGGCTTGCCGGCAACGATCGGCGACGCTCCCGTCGCATTGCGGATGGCCTGCACCAGCGAGCCGTTCCCCGGCGCGATGCCGCGCGCGGTCGGGATCGTGAGGTCGGTGTTGCTGGCGAACCACGGGAGCCCTGCCTGAATCGCGAACGAGGCCTCGGACAGCTGACGCCAGCCCACATCCGGATGAAAGCCCTGAACGACAGCGACCGGCCCGTCGTCCAGGCTCGCCACGCAGCGCAGCCCGCGCTCCTCGAGTGGTGATCGCAGGCCTTCGCCGCCCACGAGGAGCACTGGCGAGCCAGCGGGCACGGCATCCGCGACCAGATGTGCCACCGCCTGCGCCGACGTCACCACGTCGCCGTCGCTCACGTCGGGCATCGCGAGCTCCCGAAGATGCTCAGCGACGTCGTGCGCAGTCCTCGCGGCGTTGTTCGTGATGTACGCCAGTCGCATCCCGTTGGCCTGCGCCGCCTTGAGCGCGTCGGCAGCACCAGGGACGGCGTCCGGGCCGACGTAGACGACGCCGTCGAGATCCAGCATTGCCAGGTCGTAGCGTGCGCTGAGCGCCTGCGTCGTCGAGCCCAGGCCGGTGGCGCTCAGTGTCATGCCCCCGAGGCTACCGCCGGCGCCGTGACCTTCCGGCAGGAGTCGACGTCCACGGACACGAAGCTGATGGCGCCGCGGGTGAAGCGTCGACGCAGCTCGCCGGTCACCTCGACCTCGGTGCCTGCCTCGAGGCGACCCACCGTGCGGCGCATCGAGGCGCTCCACGCGGAGCACTCGATCGTGTCGACGACCTGCTTGGAGCGTCGCCGCGCGGCGGCACTGCGCCGGACGACCAGGCGGAACGAGACGACCTCGTCGCCGCTGGGAAGGACTCGGGTCTCGGGGTCCGCCGACACCCGGCCCACAAGATGTACTCGATTGTTGTCATCAGTCATGACATGACAATGCCCTCCACCAAGGGCAGAGGGCATTGTTCAGGGCGTGCGTTGTGGACGACGACGCGTGAGGTTCAGGCCTGTGGACGCTTGTCGAGCTCGGCCAGTCGCTCCTCGGCGTCGGTCTGCCCGTTGCCGTCGACAGCGACCGTGCGGTGGAACCACTCGATCGCCTCGTCACGGCGCCCGGCATCCAGCAGTGCGTCGGCGTACGCATAACGGAGACGCGGCACCCAGTCCGAACGCCCCTTGGTGTGCAGCGGCTCGGTCTCGAGCAGCCGCACCGCGGCGTCGTACTGCTTCTGGTCCCGGCGTGCGCCCGCCACGACGATCGACAGCTCGATCTGGCCGGCATCGTCGAGCTGGCCCCGGATCTCCGGGGTGTCGTAGGCGATCGCCTTGTCAGGACGCTTCAGAGCGCGCTCACAGTCCGCCATCATCGGCGCGTAGAGGTAGCCACCGGTCATCCGGCGAGCAGCGCGGAACTCCGACAACGCCTCGGCGAACTTGCCGGCGGCGTACGCCGTCTCACCGCACGCCTCACGAACCAGCCCGGTACGCGTTGCCCGTGCCTTGGCAGCAAGCGCGTGCAGGTGCGCGGTCTCGGGATCCTCGGCGATCAGCAGTCCGGCCATCACGAGGTGACGCGCGACCTTGTCGGCGAGCTTCTCGGGAAGGCTCTGCAGCGCCTGGCGCGCGTGCTTGTCGAGATCCTTCGCGCTGACGTCGTCCGGGATCGGCGGTCCGTCATAGATCTTCTGGGCAGCCGTGCGGTCGCCCTCCTCCTGGCGGCGATCGCGACGGGCCTCGTAGGGCTTGCCGTCGCGGCGCGGCGTCGTGGGCTTGCTGTCGCGTCGATCGGTGGGCTTGCCATCACGGCGTACGGGATCCCCGCTGCCACGACGGTCACGACCCTGTCCGCCAGGCTTGCCGCCTCGGGCACCACCACTGCCGGCTCCACGGCCAGCAGGCTTCCCGCCGTCACGGCGGGGGTTTCTCGACTCTGCCATGAGTCGTTCCTTCCATCAAAATGTTGCGTAAATGCAGCAAGGCCGCTCCCGAAGGAGCGGCCTCGCGCTAAAGATTGTCCGGCGACGTCCTACTCTCCCACACAGTCTCCCGTGCAGTACCATCGGCGCTGAAAGGCTTAACTTCCGGGTTCGGAATGTAACCGGGTGTTTCCCTTTCGCCATGGTCGCCGAAACTCTATTGAGATATCAATCAAAACCTTGGAGCTCTCATGAAGAGAGCTTTTCCGGTTCCCGAACATATCTCGGGAACCTCACAGTGGACGCGGTAGATCTTTGTAAGAAACAAGCCCTCGGCCTATTAGTACCGGTCGGCTCCATGCATTGCTGCACTTCCACCTCCGGCCTATCAACCCAGTGGTCTGCTGGGGGCCTTACCTGGTAAACCAGTGGGAAACCTCATCTTGAAACACGCTTCCCGCTTAGATGCTTTCAGCGGTTATCGCTTCCGAACGTAGCTAACCAGCAGTGCTCCTGGCGGAACAACTGGCACACCAGAGGTTCGTCCATCCCGGTCCTCTCGTACTAGGGACAGATTTTCTCAAGTTTCCTACGCGCGCGGCGGATAGGGACCGAACTGTCTCACGACGTTCTAAACCCAGCTCGCGTGCCGCTTTAATGGGCGAACAGCCCAACCCTTGGGACCTGCTACGGCCCCAGGATGCGACGAGCCGACATCGAGGTGCCAAACCATCCCGTCGATATGGACTCTTGGGGAAGATCAGCCTGTTATCCCCGGGGTACCTTTTATCCGTTGAGCGACGCCGCTTCCACTTGCCAGCGCCGGATCACTAGTTCCGACTTTCGTCCCTGCTCGAGCTGTCACTCTCACAGTCAAGCTCCCTTGTGCACTTACACTCGAAACCTGATTGCCAACCAGGCTGAGGGAACCTTTGAGCGCCTCCGTTACATTTTAGGAGGCAACCGCCCCAGTTAAACTACCCATCAGGCACTGTCCCTGATCCAGATAATGGACCTAGGTTAGATATCTAGTACAGCCAGAGTGGTATTTCAACGATGACTCCACCTGAACTGGCGTCCAAGCTTCACAGTCTCCCACCTATCCTACACAAACTGAACCAAACACCAATACCAAACTATAGTAAAGGTCCCGGGGTCTTTCCGTCCTGCCGCGCGTAACGAGCATCTTTACTCGTAGTGCAATTTCGCCGAGTCCATGGTTGAGACAGCGCCCAAGTCGTTACTCCATTCGTGCAGGTCGGAACTTACCCGACAAGGAATTTCGCTACCTTAGGATGGTTATAGTTACCACCGCCGTTTACTGGGGCTTAAGTTCTGTGCTTCGCTTGCGCTGACACGTCCCCTTAACCTTCCAGCACCGGGCAGGAGTCAGTCCGTATACGGCGTCTTTCGACTTAGCACGGACCTGTGTTTTTAGTAAACAGTCGCTTGGGCCTGGTCTCTGCGGCCTTCAACGCTTCTCGGAGCAAGTCCGATAACGCATCCGGCCCCCCTTCTCCCGAAGTTACGGGGGCATTTTGCCGAGTTCCTTAACCATGGTTCACTCGATCACCTTAGTATTCTCTACCTGACCACCTGAGTCGGTTTGGGGTACGGGCGGCTCTAGATCTCGCTAGATGCTTTTCTCGGCAGCATAGGATCACTCACTTCGACTAAAACGTCTCCCCATCAGATCTCAGGCATGTGAATGGCGGATTTGCCTACCATTCGCCCTACGTCCTTAGCCCGGGACAACCATCGCCCGGGATGAGCTACCTTCCTGCGTCACACCATTGCTTGCCTACTACCAGATCGGGTCGTGCGCAGCGCCGGCTTCGCTCCGAAGAGTCCCGCCAGTTTTGGGCACTTAGCATTTCTGGGTTCGGCATGGGCGATCTAATGCCGGTACGGGAATATCAGCCCGTTGTCCATCGACTACGCCTGTCGGCCTCGCCTTAGGTCCCGACTTACCCAGGGAAGATTAGCTTGACCCTGGAACCCTTGGTCATTCGGTGGAGGAGTTTCTCACTCCTCATTCGCTACTCATGCCTGCATTCTCACTCGTGTAGCCTCCACGGCTGGATCACTCCGCCGCTTCGCTGGCCACACGACGCTCCCCTACCGATCCATGCGCCTGGACCACGAAGGCCTGGCTATTGCATGAATCCCATAGCTTCGGTGGATAACTTGAGCCCCGCTAAATTGTCGGCGCGGAATTACTTGACCAGTGAGCTATTACGCACTCTTTCAAGGGTGGCTGCTTCTAAGCCAACCTCCTGGTTGTCTCTGCGACTCCACATCCTTTTCCACTTAGTTATCGCTTTGGGACCTTAGCTGATGGTCTGGGCTGTTTCCCTCTCGACAATGGAGCTTATCCCCCACTGTCTCACTGCTGCGCTCTCACTTACCGGCATTCGGAGTTTGGCTGAGTTCAGTAAGCTTGTAGGCCCCCTAGCCCATCCAGTGCTCTACCTCCGGCAAGAAACACGCAACGCTGCACCTAAATGCATTTCGGGGAGAACCAGCTATCACGGAGTTTGATTGGCCTTTCACCCCTATCCACAGGTCATCCCCCCAGTTTTTAACCTAGGTGGGTTCGGTCCTCCACGCGGTCTTACCCGCGCTTCAACCTGCCCATGGATAGATCACTCCGCTTCGGGTCTAGATCCTGCAACTATGGTCGCCCTATTCGGACTCGCTTTCGCTACGGCTACGGCTCGACGCCTTAACCTCGCTACAGAACGCTAACTCGCAGGCTCATTCTTCAAAAGGCACGCTGTCACCCTTCACAAGGAAGAGCTCCAACGGATTGTATGCACATGGTTTCAGGTACTATTTCACTCCCCTCCCGGGGTACTTTTCACCTTTCCCTCACGGTACTAGTCCGCTATCGGTCATCGAGGAGTATTTAGGCTTAACGGGTGGTCCCGCTAGATTCACACCGAATTTCAGGGGTTCGGTGTTACTTGGGATGACACAAAAGAGCCATGAGCTTACGTGTACGGGGCTATCACCCTCTATGGCGCAACTTTCCAGTTGGCTTTCACTTCACTCATGGTTTATGACTCTTTGTCTGCTCGGCAGAACAGACCATGTGGTCCCACAACACCCCAGTGACAACGCCTGCCGGCTATCACATCACTGAGGTTTAGCCTGATCCGGTTTCGCTCGCCACTACTACCGGAATCACTTTTGTTTTCTCTTCCTGTGGGTACTGAGATGTTTCACTTCCCCACGTTCCCTCCTACTGTCCTATGTGTTCAGACAGAGGTACCTGGACTTTACTCCAGGTGGGTTTCCCCATTCGGACATCCCCGGATCACAGGTCGGTTGTCACCTTCCCGGGGCTTTTCGCAGACTCCAACGTCCTTCATCGGCTCTCGATGCCAAGGCATCCACCATGTGCACTTAGTAGCTTGTTGTTACTACAAAGATGCTCGCGTCCACTGTGAAGTTCTCAAAATACGTTCGGTCCCACATAAAGATCCCGCGCCTACCAGATGTCCCTGACGGGTGAACCTGGTGGTTCGTGGGGGTATGTGGTCCGAGGTCTCAACTCTTACGAGCTGATCCCTCAGGACCCAACAGTGTGCCTGAGTTGGTAACTACGTTCCAGCGAGGTTCCACTCCCCAAGGGGAAGTACTGACGCTGTTGGCCGTTACCAAGCCAAATAATCGACGATCCACTAGTGAGCTGAGTTGCGTACAGACATTCGCCGTACAAACAACTCAATGGACAACCAGGCTTGCGCCGGCTGCCAAATGCTCCTTAGAAAGGAGGTGATCCAGCCGCACCTTCCGGTACGGCTACCTTGTTACGACTTCGTCCCAATCGCCAGCCCCACCTTCGACAGCTCCCTCCGTAAACGGTTGGGCCACTGGCTTCGGGTGTTGCCGACTTTCATGACGTGACGGGCGGTGTGTACAAGGCCCGGGAACGTATTCACCGCAGCGTTGCTGATCTGCGATTACTAGCGACTCCGACTTCATGGGGTCGAGTTGCAGACCCCAATCCGAACTGAGACCGGCTTTTTGGGATTCGCTCCACCTTGCGGTTTCGCAGCCCTTTGTACCGGCCATTGTAGCATGCTTGAAGCCCTGGACATAAGGGGCATGAAGACTTGACGTCATCCCCACCTTCCTCCGAGTTGACCCCGGCAGTCTCCTATGAGTCCCCACCATTACGTGCTGGCAACATAGGACGAGGGTTGCGCTCGTTGCGGGACTTAACCCAACATCTCACGACACGAGCTGACGACAGCCATGCACCACCTGTATACCGACCAAAAGGGGGCTACATCTCTGCAGCTTTCCGGTATATGTCAAACCCAGGTAAGGTTCTTCGCGTTGCATCGAATTAATCAGCATGCTCCGCCGCTTGTGCGGGCCCCCGTCAATTCCTTTGAGTTTTAGCCTTGCGGCCGTACTCCCCAGGCGGGGCGCTTAATGCGTTAGCTGCGGCACGGAGACCGTGGAAGGTCCCCACACCTAGCGCCCAACGTTTACGGCATGGACTACCAGGGTATCTAATCCTGTTCGCTCCCCATGCTTTCGCTCCTCAGCGTCAGGTAATGCCCAGAGAACCGCCTTCGCCACCGGTGTTCCTCCTGATATCTGCGCATTCCACCGCTACACCAGGAATTCCGTTCTCCCCTGCATACCTCTAGTCTGCCCGTATCGGAAGCACGCTCAGGGTTGAGCCCTGAGTTTTCACTCCCGACGCGACAAACCGCCTACGAGCCCTTTACGCCCAATAATTCCGGACAACGCTCGGACCCTACGTATTACCGCGGCTGCTGGCACGTAGTTGGCCGGTCCTTCTTCTGCAGGTACCGTCACTTTCGCTTCGTCCCTGCTGAAAGAGGTTTACAACCCGAAGGCCGTCATCCCTCACGCGGCGTTGCTGGATCAGGCTTTCGCCCATTGTCCAATATTCCCCACTGCTGCCTCCCGTAGGAGTCTGGGCCGTGTCTCAGTCCCAGTGTGGCCGGTCACCCTCTCAGGCCGGCTACCCGTCAATGCCTTGGTGAGCCATTACCTCACCAACAAGCTGATAGGCCGCGAGCTCATCCTTCTCCGCCGGAGCTTTCCACCTCAGAACATGTGATCCGAGGTCATATTCGGCATTAGCCATCGTTTCCAATGGTTATTCCGATGAGAAGGGCAGATTGCTCACGTGTTACTCACCCGTTCGCCGCTCGTGTACTCCCGAAGGAGCCTTACCGCTCGACTTGCATGTGTTAAGCACGCCGCCAGCGTTCGTCCTGAGCCAGGATCAAACTCTCCGTTGAAGCAGCTAAAGCGCTGCCAAACTTCAGTTCGACTCTGACAAACTATTTGCTGACAAATAAATTGTCGGAATTGATTTCCATCAAGGTCGGCGAGCCTAAGCTCTCCGATGGTCTCGACGGGGTACTACTAATTAATCTCGTCGACTTTTGGCACACTGTTGAGTTCTCAAGGATCAGACGCTCACCTCGGCTTCGACCTCGCGGTCTCTGCCTTGGGGCAACTCGTCTAACTTACACGGCTCGTTTTCACCGGTCAAACCGGGTCGGTCACCATGTTCAGCTTCGTTGTCCGCGGTCCGTCTCCGGGCGCCTGAGGCGCCGTGCCGTCGACCGTTTCGGTTGAGCTGGTTGGAAGCTCCGAGTGACCGGCCTTTCGGCCTTTCGCTCCGCCGTGCTGTCCAACAAGAAGAACATTACGGGGGCGTTTCCCGCTTCGTCAAATCGGGTCCGTATGGTCCACGTCACATGGTTCCGAGCCCCTGAAATGACGGGGTTCAGGACACCGACACGCCCGAGATCGACCGCTTTCCTTTGCGCAGGACCGCCCACTTGCCGTGCAGGAGGCGCTCAGAGGTGAGCTCGAGATCGGGGTCGGAGACGCGTTCGTTGTTGACGTACGCTCCCCCGTCGGCCACCGCTCGACGTGCTGCGGACTTGCTCTCGGCGAGGCCGGCGGCCACGAAGGCGTCGACGACATTGGGTCGGTCCGCCAACAGGAGGTCGACGGCGCCGGCTTCGCGCAGGGCGGCCGCGAGCGTCGGCTCCGACAGCTCGGCGAGCTCGGCCCGCCCGAACAGGGCGCGCGAGGCCAGTTCCGCCGCCGCCGTCTCCTCCGGGCCGTGCACGATCGTCGTGACCTCGGCAGCGAGCCGCCGTTGGGCGGCGCGCAGCCCGGGCTTCTCGACGTGCTCGGCCTCGATCGCGCTGATCTCGTCGAGATCGAGGAACGTGAACTGGCGGAGGTACTCGATGACCTTGGAGTCCTCGGCCTGGATCCAGGACTGGTAGAAGGCGTACGGACTCGTGAGACCTGGGTCGAGCCACACCGTGCCGGACTCGGTCTTGCCGAACTTGGTGCCGTCCGCCTTGGTGATCAACGGCGTCGCCATGGCGTGGACCTTGTCGCCGTCTGCTCGCCTGATCAGCTCGACGCCGGCAGTGATGTTGCCCCACTGGTCGCTGCCGCCGGTCTGCAGGACGCACCCGTGGCGTCGATGCAGCTCGAGGTAGTCGAGGGACTGCAGCAGGACGTAGCTGAACTCGGTGTAGCTGATGCCGGACTCGAGACGGTTGCTGACGACGTCGCGGGCCAGCATGCGGTTGACCGGGAAATGCTTTCCGATGTCGCGGAGGTAGTCGATCGTGCTGAGGCCGGCGGTCCAGTCGAGGTTGTTGACGACCGTCGCGCCGTTGTCGCCACCGAACTCGACGAAGCGCGAGACCTGCTCACGGATGTTGTCGACCCACTCGCCGACGGTCTCCTTGGTGTTCATGACCCGCTCGCCGGCTTCCTTCGGATCACCGATCAGGCCCGTTGACCCGCCGACGAGCATCAACGGCTTGTGGCCGGCGAGCTGCAGCCTGCGAGCCGTGAGGATCTGCAGGAGATTGCCGATGTGCAGGCTCGGGGCTGTCGGGTCGAACCCCACGTAGTAGGTGATCGGCCCCGCTGACAGCACCGCGCGCAAGGCGTCGCGGTCCGTCGAGTGCGCGATGAGTCCTCGCGCGTCGAGGTCGTCGAGTACGTGGGTCACTGGCCAGTCCTTAAGGTCGGGGATGCACCGCGACTTTAGCGCGGCACTCCCCCGTCTCCTCTAAGGCTTGACAGCGACGACAGGCACTGCCGAGTCGAGCAGGATCTGCTGCGCGACGCTGCCCATCAGGATCTTGCCGACCGGGCTGCGCGGGCGTACGCCGATCACCACGAGGGATGCGCCGGCCTGCTCGGCCTCGAACAGGACGGTGCCGGCGATGTTCTCACCCTCGACCTGCCGCAGCTCGTAGGTCACGTTGTCCTTGGCGAGAGCCTCGGTGACGTCCTGGAGGTGACGACCCTTGGCATGACCGGTGTCGAGGCGGGGCTCGACCCGGTGGACGTTGATGATGATGAGCGAGTCATCCGTGGCGCGCGCTTGCGCGGCAGCCCACTCGAGGGCGGCCCGTCCGAACTCGTCGGGCCGGTATGCGACAGCAATTGTCATGACATGAGCGTAGCGGTGCGAGATGCCCCGTGGCGAACGGAATATCTGCCGCGAACCATGGCGTTGCACACGTCGTGAACGAGACAGTCAAGGTAGACATCTGGTCAGACATCGCGTGCCCGTGGTGCTTCGTCGGCAAGCGCCGGTTCGAGACCGCAGCGGCCGAGTTCGCCGAAGGCGGTGGATCGATCGAGGTCGAGTACCACTCCTTCGAGCTGGCCCCGGACACACCGGTCGACTTCGAGGGCACCGAGGTCGACTTCCTGGTCGGCCACAAGCGCATGCCGGCCGCGCAGGTCGAGTCGATGCTGGCGCAGATGACCCAGCTCGCGAGCACCGAGGGCCTGTCGTACGACTTCGACGCGCTGCAGCACACCAACACCGTCAAGGCGCACGAGCTGCTGCACTACGCCAAGGCACAGGGCCGGCAGCTCGAGATGAAGGAACGGCTGCTCTCGGCGTACTTCGAGCAGGGCCGGCACGTGGGCCGGGTCGACGATCTCGCCGACCTCGCCGAGGAGATCGGGCTCGACCGGGCCGAGGTCGTCGACGCGTTGAAGTCCGAGCGGTTCCTCGCCGACGTGCAGGCGGACAAGGACCAGGCCATCGCGTACGGGATCAGCGGAGTGCCCTTCTTCGTGATCGACGGCAAGTTCGGTGTGTCAGGCGCTCAGGACCCGTCGGTGTTCGTCGACGTGCTGCAGAAGGCGGCGTCGGGCGAATGATCGGGCCTCTGGAGATGGTGGGCGCAGACACCGCCCCCGTGTGCGAGGACGGCGTCTGCGAGATTCCCTCCACCGAGTCTGTCGACGAGGACTAGACGCCGGATCCGTCGGGCTTGACCGCCAGCACGGGGCAGGTCGCGTCCAGGATGATCCGCTGGGCGACGCTGCCGAGCAGCAGCTTGCCGACCGGCGACCGGGGGCGTACGCCGACGACGATCAGGCTCGCCGATGACTCGGCGCTGACCTGGAGGACCGCTTCGGCGACGTCTCGGACGACGTCCTGGTGGATCTCCGTCTCGACGTCGAGCCGGCTGAGCTCGGCGCGCAGGGCTTCGATCTCCGCGTCGGCCGCGAGCCGCTTGTCGACGTACGCGTCGCCCTTGGTGTCGTTGACGACGATGAGCTTCTCGTCGCGCCGCGACGCCTCGGTGGCGCCGTACGCCAGAGCCGCCTTGCCGTACACATCTGCGCTGTATGCGACGACCACGCTCATGCCAGGACCTTCTTCTTCTGGTTGTTGTTGCGGAGGAGAGTGCGGACGCCGTTGCCCATGATGAACAGCAGCGCGCCGGCGATGATGACGTACACGATGACCGCGACGGGCTCGCTCCACAGCGTGCTGACCTTGCCCGAGGAGATCGCGAGAGCCTCGGTCAGCTGCGCCTCGAGCCTGGGGCCGAGGATCACGCCGATGATCAGCGGGAGCACCGGCAGCCCGAAGCGCCGCATCGCCAGGCCGAGCAGGCCGATGACGAGCAGGATCAGCAGGTCGAACCACTGGAAGTTGACGCTGTAGGCACCGAGCGAGGCGAAGAACAGGATGCCCGCGTAGAGGTACGGCCGCGGGATCTGCAACAGCTTGGCCCACACCGGTGCGAGCGGCAGGTTGAGCACCAACAGCAGCGTGTTGCCGATGAACAGGCTCGCCAGGAGCGTCCACACCAAGAGCGGCTGGCTGTCGAACAGGCCGGGACCGGTCTCGATGCCGTAGCTCTGGAACGCCAGCAGGATGACGGCTGCCGTCGCCGTGGTGGGCAGGCCCATCGCCAGCAGGGGCACGAGTGTGCCGGCTGCCGACGCGTTGTTGGCCGCCTCGGGTCCCGCCACGCCCTCGATCGCGCCGTGGCCGAACTCCTCGGGGTTCTTGGCGAGCTTGCGCTCCGTGATGTACGACAGGAATGTCGGGAGCTCAGCGCCGCCGGCGGGCAGGGCGCCGAACGGGAATCCGAACGCGGTGCCGCGCAACCACGGCTTCCACGAACGGCCCCAGTCGTCGCGGCTCATCCAGGGCTGCCCGACCGGGATGATGTCGAGCGGCCGGCGGCGCAGGTGGGACGCGACCCACAGCGCCTCGCCGATCGCGAAGATCGCGACCGCGACGACCACGATGTCGATGCCGTCGGCGAGCAGCGGGCTGCCGAACGTGAGGCGGGGCTGTCCCGTCGAGGTGCCGACCAGGCCGATCGCCAGCCCGATGAACAGCGCGGTGAACCCGCGCAGACGCGAGGTGCCGAGGACTGCGGTGACCGCGAAGAGGGCCAGGAGCAGGAGCGCGAAGTACGACGGTGCGCCCAGCTTGACGACCTCGGTGGCCAGCTTCGGGGCGAACAGCACGAGCAGCAGTGTGCCGATCGTGCCCGCGACGAAGGAACCGATCGCCGCGGTCGCGAGGGCTTGAGCCGCTCGGCCCGCCTTGGCCATCTTGTTGCCCTCGATCGCCGTCACGACCGAGGAGGACTCCCCCGGAGTGTTGAGCAGGATCGAGGTGGTCGACCCGCCGTACATGCCGCCGTAGTAGATGCCGGCGAACATGATCAGCGCGCTCGCAGGCTCGACGCTGTAGGTGATCGGCAGCAGGAGCGCGAGCGTCATCGCCGGGCCGATGCCGGGGAGCACGCCGACGGCGGTGCCGAGCAGCACGCCGATGCACGCGTAGAGCAGGTTGGTCGGGGTGAAGGCGTTCTCGAAGCCTTGCATCAACAGGTCGAACGATCCCATCAGAGCACTCCGTCCAGGACGCCGGCCGGGATCGCGAGACCCAGACCGGAGTAGAAGCCGTACCAGGACAGGACCGACAGCACGACGCCGATCGCGAGGGACCGGACGATCGAGCGGGCCCCGAGCACGTGCGCCGTGCCGGCGAACAGCAGTGCCCCGGTGATGGCCCAGCCGAGCCAGCTGATCAACGCGAAGTTGAGCGCGAAGACCACGACGAGCTTGCCGACCGTGACCCAGTCACTGCCCTTGGTGAGGTCGACGTCCTCGCCCTCCTCGGACTCGGCCACGTCACCCCGCGCCGTGGCGAGTGCCAGCAGGACCGCGAGGACGATCAGCCCCGCTCCGACGATGTACGGGAACGTGTAGGGCTGGACCGGCTGGTCCGCGAATCCCTTGTGCAGGGTGGTCGCGTCGTAGGTGACGTACGCACCGGCGATGCCGATCCCGGCGGCGAGGGCGTACTGGGCCCGGTCGACGACCCGGCCGTCACGGGGTGTTGCGGATGGTTGTTGTGTCGTGGTCATGCGAGTCCCAGCTCCTTGAGCGTCGAGGCGACGCGTTGGTCCTGTTCCTTCAAGAACGTGCCGAACTCATCACCGGTCGCGAACGCGTCGATCCAGCCGTTGCGCTTGAGCTCGGCCTGCCAGCCCTTGGTGGCGTGCATGTCGGTGAAGAGCTTGATGAGGTAGTCCCGGGTCTCATCGCTGATGCCGGGAGGCGCGAGGACGCCGCGCCAGTTCGTGAACACCATGTCGACGCCGGACTCCTTGAGGGTCGGCGCATCGACGTTGTCGAGGCGCTCGCCACCCGAGACCGCGAGCACCCGGAGCGAGCCGTCCTTGATCTGCCCCTCGAACTCGCTCGGCCCCGAGGTGCCGACATCGATTTTCTCCCCGAGGAGCGCCGTCGTCAGGGGGCCACCACCGTCGTACGGGATGTACTTGACGGCCTTGGGGTCGATGCCCACGGTCTTGGCCAGCTGCATCGGGAAGAGGTGGTCGGGGCCGCCCGGCGACGATCCGCCGCCGATCGTGACGCTCTTGGGGTCCTTCTTCCACGCCGCCATCAGGTCCTCGACCGTCTTGTACGGCGAGTCCTTGGGCACGATGAGCGCCTCTTGGTCCTCGATCAGCCGGGCGATCGGCGTCGCCTTGGAGACGCGGGCGTTCGACTCGTTGGTGTAGACCGCGCCCACGACGCCAAGCCCCATCGTCATGACGACGTCGTTGGCGCCCTTGGCGTTGAGCAGTCGCTGCATCGCGACGGTCCCGCTCGCGCCGAGCACATTCGTGATCTCGAACCGCCCGGCGAGGTCCGCGTCCTCCAGGACGTGCGTGGCGGCGCGGCCCGTGAGGTCGTACCCACCGCCGGGGCTGTTGGGGATCCACATCTGGAGCCGGCGGTGGCCCTCGTCGTCTGTCCCGCGGGTGACGCCGCAGCTCGCCAGCACCATCGCTGCGGCGACTGCGAGGATGACACCCGCGAGCCTTGCGTGGACACGTCGTCTCGACGTCATGGAACCTCCTGTGGTCGACCCCGAGCATGGCCCCCACGTGTGGCGTGAGTCACTATTGCGGAACCAAAGGAGGTTGTGTTCTTTGTGGTCACCGCGCCGGCAACGGCTCACCCTCGCCGGGCAGTTCCTCGCCCTGCAGCTGCTCGTCGTCGCCCTGGTCCTGGCGATCGTCGCGGTGATCTCGGTTCGCCAGTCGACCACGACGTTCGCGAGCGAGCGCGGATCGCAGATGCGTTCGGTCGCCGAGTACCTCGCCAACATCTCGGTCGTACGCTCCGAGATCGACGGCCCGACCCCCGCCAGCACACTGGCCCCGTCGATCAGCCGAGCGCTCAGCCTGTCAGGAGCGACCGAGGTCACGATCGCCGATCCCGACGGCATCGTGCTGTCGTCGTCCGATCCACGGCTCGTCGGCAAGCGGATCGACCTCGGCGACAGTCGTGTGCGCGAGGGGCGCGGGTGGGTCGGCGACGTCGACGACAACGGTCACGAGGCAGTGGCCGGACATGCCCCGATCCTCGACGACAGCGGCACGCTCGTGGGCTTGTCGATCGCCCAACAGCGCTATCCGTCCACCTGGCAGCGGCTGACCAACGCGGCTCCCGACCTGGCCCTGTTCCTCGGGATCGGCGCGCTGCTGGGTGTGGCCGGGTCGCTGCTGCTCGCGCGGCTCATCAAGCGGCGTACACGCGGGCTCGAACCACACGAGATCGCCACGCTGGCCGATCACCGCGAGGCGCTCCTGCACAGCATCCGCGAAGGCGTCATCGCGGTCGGGACCGACGGCAAGGTCACGATGATCAACGACGGCGCGCGCGAGCTGCTGGAGCTCACACCGGACGTGGTCGGACGGCCGGTCGCGGACCTGGGCCTCGACCCGCAGGTCAGCGAGCTGCTCACAGCCGGCGGTGGCAGCCAGGACGCCGTCGTGCTCGTCGGCGGGCGGGTGCTGGTGTTCAACCAGCGATCGGCGTCGAGCCACGGCGAGGGCATCGGTACCGTCACGACCATGCGTGACCGGACCGAGCTCGTCTCGATGCAGAGCCAGCTGAGCTCGAACCTGTCGATCACCGACACCCTCCGCGCCCAGACCCATGAGTTCGCCAACCAGCTCCACACCATCTCGGGACTCGTGCAGCTGGAGGAGTACGACGAGGTGACGGCCCTGGTGGGCACGCTGACCCGGCGCCGGGCGGAGATCACCGACGAGGTCACCAGCCGGGTCGCCGATCCCGCCCTCGCGGCGCTGCTGATCGCCAAGTCGAGCGTCGCGGCCGAGGCTGGTGTGTCACTGACGCTGGGCCCGACCGCTCGCCTCAAGGCTCTGACATCGGCTGAGTCCGCCGACCTGACGACGGTCGTCGGCAACCTCGTCGACAACGCGATCGACGCATGCCGCGGCGAGCCGTCGGCCCGCGTCGTGGTCGACATGCATGTCCAGGACGACCACCTCGTCCTCGAGGTCAGGGACAACGGCCCGGGCATACCGGCCGACCTGCGCGAGGCCATCTTCGTCCGCGGCTTCTCGACCAAGCCGGACGTGCTGGGCGGCCGAGGCATCGGGCTGCCGCTCGTCCAGCTGATCTGCTCGCAACGCGGCGGCAGCGTCACGGTCGATCACGAGGACGGCACGACGTTCCGGGTCGAGCTCCCGTTGAGCGGCGGCGCATCATGATCGGCGTGCTGGTCGTCGACGACGACTTCATGGTGGCGGGGATCCACGCCAAGTTCGTCGAGAAGACGCAGGGGTTCACCGTCGTCGGCACGGCGCGCAACGGCGAGCAGGCGCTTCGCCTCGTCGACGAGCTGGCGCCCGACCTGATCCTGCTGGATGTCCACCTGCCCGACATGAGCGGCCTCGAGGTCCTGCAAAGACTGCGGGCCACCGGCAACGTGGCTGGCGTCGTGATGGTCACGGCCGACAGGGACGCCGATGTCGTACGACAGGCACTGCACGGCGGCGCGATGCAGTATCTGGTCAAGCCGTTCGAGTATCCGGACCTCGCCACCCGGCTGCTCCGCGTACGGGACACCTTGGCCCTGCTGGAGCCGGGCGAGGCCGATCAGGAATCGATCGACCGCGCGTTCGGCACGACACAGCCGGCGGACCAGCCCCTGCCCAAGGGCCTCAGCCACGAGACCGCGGGACTGGTCGGCGCGGCACTGCGTGATGCCGGGGAGCTGTCGGCGACCGAGTGCGGCGAACGGGTCGGCATCTCACGGGTCAGTGCCCGCCGATACCTGGAGCACTTCGTCGACGACGAGCAGGCCGTCGTACGCCTGAACTACGGCAGCGCCGGACGGCCCGAGCGCCGCTACCGCTGGACAGCGACCGCCTGACGCGAGCGCATGGTGGGCCTGGGTCCACCTCAGGTGTGCGTGCCACCCCCGCTTCAGTGCGGCCAGCACGATCGGCACCAGTGCCGATCGAGGATTGACTGAACGGCATGACCACCACACTCACCCAGACAGCCGCTGCCATCTCGATGCGGGACATCCACCGGACGTACGGACGCGGGTCCGCCGAGGTCCGCGCCGTCGACGGTGTCGACATCGACTTCCCGCGCGGCAGCTGGACTGCAGTGATGGGTCCTTCGGGTTCGGGCAAGTCCACGCTCCTGCACATCGCGGCAGGACTCGAGCACGCGGACTCCGGGCGCGTGTTCCTGGGCGACAGCGACATCACGTCGTCCTCCGACCGCCAGCTGACCGCCCTGCGGCGCTCGCGGATCGGGTTCGTGTTCCAGAGCTTCAACCTCGTCGGGTCGCTCACCGCCGAGCAGAACGTGAGCCTCCCGCTCCGACTGGCCGGCCGGCGTCCCTCGCGAGCAGACGTGAAGGCCGCGCTCTCCTCGGTCGGTCTCGCCGACCGAGGTCGGCACCGCCCCCGCGAGCTGTCCGGTGGCCAGCAGCAACGGGTCGCCATCGCCCGAGCGCTTGTCACCGGCCCCGAGGTCCTGTTCGCCGACGAGCCGACTGGGGCGCTCGACACGACCTCAGCCCACAGCGTTCTGGACCTGCTCCGGGCGACCGTCGACGCCGGTCAGACCATCGTCATGGTCACCCACGACCCCGCGGCCGCCGCACGCGCCGACTCGACCGTGTTCCTCCGGGACGGTCGCGTCGTCGACCACCTCGCCGGCGCAAGTGCTGGCGCCCTTGCCGCGCGTCTCGTCCAGCTGGAGGCCTGACATGTTCCGGCTCAGCTGGAACGGCTTCCGTGAGCGTTGGAGCCTGTTCATCGGCGCGATCGTCACGGTCTGCCTCGGTGTCGCCCTCGTGCAGTCGTCCTTGGTCCTGCTGCTCGCCGCTGTCACCGGCGACGCGCCTCGGGGCTCCAGCGCCATCGAGATCATGACCTTCGACGAGAGCACGACCGTTGCGATCACCGTCCTGTCGATGACCTTGGCGTTGTCGGCGTTCCTCGCCGTGTTCGTGATCAGCTCGACGTTCGCCTTCACCGTCGCGCAGCGTCAGCGGGATCTCGCACTGTTGCGCCTCGTCGGCGGCAGCCGCAGCCAGGTCCGGCGCCTGCTGACCGGTGAGGCAGTCCTGCTGGGACTGACCGGCACCGTCATCGGCATCCCTCTCGGCGTCGCACTGACGTCGTTCCAGGAGCGCCTGCTCGCTCGCCTCGACCTCTCCCCCAGCGGATTCGACCCGGCAACGCCGGTATGGGTGTTCGGCGCCTCCGTGGGCGTCGGGGTGGGCCTGGCCCTCGCCGGCGTGCTGATGGCAGCCCGCCGGGCTGCGCGGGTCCAACCGCTCGCAGCACTGCGTAGCACCGGGGCAGCTCGTCGTTCGATGACTGCCGGGCGCTGGTTCGTCGGCATCGTGGCCCTGGCCGGCGCGGGAGCGCTCGTCCTGCTCTCGCCCAAGGGCGGAGCCAGCGGTGGCCAGGCCATGGCGCCGTGCGCCTCGATCTGTGGCGCCATCGCCCTCGCGATGCTGGCACCGGTGCTCGTGTCGCCGATCGCCGCACTCCTCCTGCTGCCGTTCCGCGGGGTGCTCGGCCGCCTGGCCTCGGCCAACGTACGGGACAGCGTCCGCCGCAACGCCTCCACCGCCGCTCCTCTCATCGTGCTGGTCGGGCTGGTCGTCGGTCAGGCCAGTGCATTGAGCTCGTTCGCCTCCTCGGCCAAGGACGAGCTGCGTGCGGGAACCTCCGCGGATCTCGTGCTCGAGTCCACCCGTCCGTTGACCCTCGATGTCTCGCAGGTCCAAGGAGTGCGGTCTGCCTCCACCGAGATCGACGTCCCGATCGCCCTGACGCTCGGGTCGGGCGAGGACCGGACGACCGAGTCCGGGCGCCTGCTGGTCGTCGATCCGACGGCGTACGCCGTGGCGCACCCCCGCGCTGGCTCGCTCGACAAGCTCCAGTCCCAAACTGTCGCGGCCGGCCCCGGCGCGTTGGGCATGTCGCCCGGGGACACCGTCAGCGTACGCATCGGGGACCAGAGGCTCGGCAAGCTTCCCGTCGTCGCCAAGGCCACCCAGACGATCGGCGGCGGCGCAGCGCTGCTCGCACCCGCAGGCCTCGTGCCGACGTCGGTGCTGGCCGAAGCCCACTCCCGTACGTTCGTGAGTCTCGAGGCCGGCGCCGACAGGGCCAAGGTCTCCGCGGCCCTGGCCGATCACGGCTCGGTCATGTCGATCGAGCGATGGTTGGACGACTCCTCGAGCGAGGACACCAAGACGAGCACCAACATCCTGCTCGTGATCCTCGGCCTCGGTGCGGCCTACGCGCTGATCGGTGTCGTGAACGCCGTGGCGATCGGAGCCGCCGCCCGTGCGCATGAGTTCGCGTGTGCACGTGCGACCGGACTGACCCGGGCCCACGTGGTCCGCACGGCGTTGCTGGAGTCCGTGTCCGTGACTGCAGCCGCGGTCATGCTCGGACTCGTGGCGGCATCCACGTCCTGGGTCGCCGTCATGACGACGACGGCCGAGGTCACCGGGACCGGAGCGTTGAGCCTGCCGTGGGACATCATCGCCGGCCTGGTGGGCGTCGTCGTGGCCCTCACCACCGTGACCAGCGTCATCACGTCGCGGAATGCCACCCGGCAGGCGCCTGTGGCACTGCTGGCGGCCCGGGAGTGAGGAACCGGCATCCCCCACGAGCTCGGGCTCTTGGAAATCCTCTAGGCGCGGGGGCTTCGCCGATATGCCGACACGGTCGGGTCACCGGTGATCCAGAAGCGCCATGGGACATCGGCGGCCTTGGAGACGCCGACGCGCGGGCCGGCGCTGATCTCCGGCGTCTCGGCAGACCGCTCCCCCAGGCGTACGCCATCAGGTCCGAGCAGGTCCGTGCCGAGGTCGTCCAACGTCAGACCGAGAGCCCGGGCGAGGTTGCCGGGACCGCGGGCCAGGGCGACATCCTCCACCGCCGGGCGACGCTGGCGGGCGACTGCGTGACCGTCGACGACCTCACCGGCACGGATCAGGACGGCGGACGCCTCTTCCGTCGGCCCCGTGACGACGTTGGCGCAGAAGTGCATGCCGTACGAGCGATAGACGTAGAGCCGCCACGGCTCGCCGTACATGATCTCCGAGCGAGCGGTCCGGGTGTAGGCGTGCGAGGCAGGATCGTTGATCCCACCGTACGCCTCGACCTCGGTGATGCGCACCCCGACGCCGTGGCCGTGCAGCACGCGACCCAGGAGGCCCCGCGCGTGGCCGACGACAGCGCTCTCGGTCACGCTGAGAGGTTTGCGAGCACCTTGTCGAGGGCAGCGCGGTTGACGGTCTTCTTGCGCAGGTCGGCGAGCTTGCCCCAGACCGGCGACGCGATGAGGCTCGCCGGGTCGGCTGTGTGGGTCCGTCGCAGGGTCTCCTCCGGCACGATCTGCGGATCCGGTGCGAGGCACGCCGCCAGTGCTGCGTCGTAGTTGTCCTCGAGGACGCGCGACGTCGGGTCGAGGCCCAGGACGATCACGACGCCGGTCGGCGAGGTGTTGACCGGGATGATCGTGAGGTCCGGCCGGTACGACCGCAGGATGTCGGCGACCTTGAAGACGTCGCCGGCCCACGCCGACGTCTTGCGGTCGCGGGCGGCTTCCAACGAGTTGCGCGGCAGCATGTCGTCGATCAGGACGACGCCGGCCGGCGACATGTGCTTCTCGACGTTCATGAAGTCACGCAGCGCGAACTCGGCCAGGTGCATGCCGTCGATGAACGCCAGATCGATCGGGACACCGTCGAAGAACGCCACCGGATCCGGGCGCGAGAAGAACTCGTCACTCGTCGTGCGGTGCAGCTGCACCTCGCACTGGATCTCCTTGGTGATCGTGTACGCCGGATCGATGCCGATCGAGCGCGTGCGTGAGAGGCCGAGGCTTGCACCCGTGAAGACGCCGACCTCGAGGTAGGTCCGAGGCTTCAGCTGGCGGTGGAGCGCCCGCAGCACCTGGTGACGCGACCGCGTGGGCTCCGGGAACTCGGCGAACGGGTCGGCCGGCACGTAGGCGTGCTTGGCCTTGTCGACCGAGGGCGTGCCGTGTGGGCTGAGCTTGCGCGCGGCGCCCACTCGCATCTTGCGCTCCCAACGGCGTACGGCCTCGGTGCGGCGCGATCCGATGACCTTGCGCAATGTCCTGCCCGTGCTCGTACGAATGGCCACGGTCTCCCCCATGTCAACGGTCTCGGTCGGGACCACCCTAGCCATGCACCGGTGGCCGGCCGTCAGTCGGTGAGTCGGGCCCGCAGCTCGGCGAGCTGCTCGGCGACGCGTACGGGCGCGGTGCCGCCGCGGGAGTCGCGGGAGGCCAAGGATCCCTCGACCGTCAGCACCTCGCGAACCTGCGGCGTCAGGGCCGGCGAGATCGCCGCGAAGTCGTCATCGGTGAGGTCCCACAGCTCGATGCCGCGCTGCTCGCACTCCTGCACACACGCACCGGAGATCTCGTGGGCGTCACGGAACGGCACCCCTTGGCGCACGAGCCACTCGGCGATGTCGGTCGCCAGCGCGAAGCCCTGCGGCGCCAACGACTCCATGCGCTCGGTGTCGAAGGTCAGGGTGGCGATCATGCCGGTGAACGCCGGCAGCAGGACCTCGAGCGTGTCGATCGAGTCGAACACCGGCTCCTTGTCCTCCTGGAGGTCCCGGTTGTACGCCAGAGGCAGCGCCTTGAGGGTCGCGAGCAGGCCCGCGAGGTTGCCGATCAGACGTCCGGACTTGCCACGCGCGAGCTCGGCGATGTCAGGGTTCTTCTTCTGCGGCATGATGCTCGAGCCCGTGGAGTAGCCGTCGTGCAGCGTGACGAAGCCGAACTCCTTGGTGTTCCACAGGATGATCTCCTCGGCCAGGCGGGAGACGTCGATGCCGATCTGAGCCGTCACGAAGGCGAACTCGGCGACGAAGTCACGGGCGGCCGTGCCGTCGATCGAGTTCGCGGTGGACCCGCTAAAACCGAGGTCCGCGGCGACCTTCTCCGGGTCGAGGCCGAGAGACGACCCGGCCAGCGCGCCCGCTCCGTATGGGGAATCAGCACCGACGCGCGCGTCCCAGTCGTCGAGTCGCTCGAGATCGCGGACCAAGGGCCACGCGTGGGCCAGCAGGTGGTGCGCGAGCAGCACGGGCTGGGCGTGCTGCAGGTGGGTACGCCCCGGCATCGCGACGCCCATGTGGCGCTCCGCCTGCGTCGCCAACGCCTCGGCCAGCTCGCGCACGAGCCGGCTGATCGACCTGCCGTGGTCGCGCAGGTACATCTTGAACAGCGTCGCCACCTGGTCGTTGCGCGAACGGCCGGCTCGCAGCCGGCCACCCAGCACCGGGCCGAGCCGTTCGAGGAGCCCACGCTCGAGCGCCGTGTGCACGTCCTCGTCGTCGGGCTGCGCGACGAACGCGCCCGACTCGACGTCGGCGGCGAGCGCGTCGATGCCTGCGATCAGTGCCGTCAGGTCGTCGCGGCTCAGGAGTCCTGCGGCCTGCAGCACCATGGCGTGCGCGCGGGATCCGGCGAGGTCGTACGGCGCGAGCCGCCAGTCGAAGTGCGTCGACCTCGACAGCGCGACGAGCTCGGGCGACGGGCCGGAGGCAAAACGGCCGCCCCAGAGGCTCGTCTTCTCGTCGTTCGGGGTCTCGCTCACGTGGGCTCCTTCGGGGTGGATGCGGCGATGGCCGCGAATCGTTCTGCGACGGCCTGACCGCCGTGGGGGTCACGACAGATCAGCATGACGGTGTCGTCGCCGGCGATCGTGCCCAGGAGGTCGTGCTGGGACGCATGGTCGATCGCCGAGGCCAGGTATTGCGCGGCGCCGGGCGGGGTGCGCAGCACCACGAGGTTGGCCGATCCCTCGGCCGTCACCATCAGCTCCCGGAGGATCTTGGCGAGCCGGGCATGTCCCGATGCGCTGCCGGCAGCCGGTCGCGGCGTACGGTCGCCGCCCTCGGCCGGCACGGCGTAGACGAGGCCGCCGTCGGGGTGCCTCACGCGTACGGCGTCGAGCTCGACGAGATCGCGCGAGATCGTCGAGGGGGTGGCGCTGACGCCGTGCGACTCCAACAGCTCGGCGAGATCGCCCTGGGAGCGTACGAGCTGGTGGCCGAGCAGCTCGACGATGAGCTGCTGGCGCGCAGCCTTGGTGGGTGGCACGGTCATGTTGCCGCCTTGTCGAGCAGCCAGACGAGCAGCGCCTTCTGCGCGTGCAGGCGGTTCTCGGCCTCGTCCCACACGACGCTCTGCGGGCCGTCGAGCACCTCTGAGGAGATCTCGAGGCCGCGATAGGCCGGGAGGCAGTGCAGCACGATCGCATCGGGCGCCGCGCGAGCGAGGGACTCCGCGGTGATCGCGAACTCACCGAACAGCGCGAGTCGCTCTTCCTTCTCGCTCTCCTGGCCCATCGAGATCCAGGTGTCCGTGATGACGACGTCGGCGCCGGAGATCGCGTCGCGGGCATCGTCCGTGACCGTGACGGAGCCGCCGGTCTCCCCCGCGATCTTCTCCGCATCGGCGACGATCGCCGGATCGGGTTGGTAGCCGGCGGGAGCGCCGATACGCACGTGCATGCCGGCGGTCGCGCCCCCCAGCAGGTAGGAGTGGCCCATGTTGTTGGCGCCGTCGCCGAGGTAGGCCACCGTCAGTCCGGCGAGGTGCCCCTTGTGCTCGATGACGGTCTGCCAGTCCGCGAGGATCTGGCACGGGTGGAAGTCGTCGCTGAGCGCGTTGACGACCGGCACACCCGCGTTGACCGCCATCTCGTCGAGCCCAGCCTGGGCGTACGTGCGCCACACGATCGCGCTGGTCATCCGGCCCAGGACGCGAGCCGTGTCGGCGACGGACTCGCCGCGGGCGCCCTGCGTCGTCGCCTTGTCGATGATCAGCGGGTTGCCGCCGAGGTCGGCGATGCCCACCGCGAACGAGACGCGCGTACGTGTCGACGCCTTGTCGAACATCACCGCGACGGTCTGCGGGCCGGCGAGCGGCTTGCGGGCGTACGGGTCGGCCTTGATCTCGGCAGCCAGCGCCAGGACCTCGGCCTGCTCCGCAGGGCTCAGGTCGTCATCCCTGAGAAAGTGCCTCACGATGCCACCTCGTCGAGGATCTGCTTGAGCACCGCCACGGCGCCTTCGGCCTGCTCGGCCGTCAGGATCAGCGGCGGCGCGAGACGCAGCCGGGTCGGTGTGGCGTTGTTGACGATGATGCCGGCGGCGAGGGCCGCTTTCTGCACCTCCGCGGTCACCGGCTCGGCGAGCACGATGCCCACCAGGAGCCCGCGACCCGTGGTCTCGGAGACCAGCGGGTGCGCGCCCAGTCCGTTGCGGAACACGTCACCGACCTTGAGTGCGTTGTCGAGCAGTCCGTCGGACTCGATCGTGCTGATGACGGCGAGCGCTGCGGCGGTGGCGACAGGGTTGCCGCCGAATGTCGTGCCGTGGTTGCCGGGCTGCAGCAGCGTCCCGGCGTCGCCGAGCGCGATGCAAGCGCCGATCGGGATGCCGCCGCCGAGCCCCTTGGCGACCGTGATCAGGTCAGGGGCGATGCCGGACTCGGTGTGGGCGAACCACGCCCCGGTGCGCCCGATGCCGGTCTGCACCTCATCGAGCCACAGCAGCGCGCCGTGCTGCGTCGTGATGTTCCGGGCCGCCTGCAGGTAGCCGGCAGGGGGCACCACGACGCCTGCCTCGCCCTGGATCGGCTCCAGCAGGACGGCGGCGACGGTGTCATCGACCGCAGCCTCGAGCGCGGCCGTGTCGCCATAGGGGACCCAGCTGACGTCGCCCGGCAACGGCTCGAACGGCGCCCGGTAGGCCTCCTTGGAGGTCAACGCCAGGGCGCCCATCGTGCGGCCGTGGAACGAGCCTTCGGCCACGATGATGCGCGTGCGCCCGGTGCGACGGGTCGCCTTGAACGCCGCCTCGTTGGCCTCGGTGCCGGAGTTGGTGAAGAAGACGCGCCCCTCCTGGCCCACCAGGTCGAGCAGCTTCTCGGCGAGCTCGACCTGCGGCTTGGAGGTGAAGAAGTTGGAGATGTGGCCCAGCGTGCCGAGCTGGTCGGTGACAGCAGCCAGGATCGAGGGGTGACCGTGGCCCAGCGCGTTGACCGCGATGCCGCCGAGCAGGTCGAGGTACTTGGTGCCGTCGGCGTCCCAGACGTACGCGCCCTCGCCACGCACGAGCACGCCCTGCGGTGTGCCGAACGTGTTCATGACCGCGCCCTGGTAGCGCTCGGTCCAGTCACTCACGGTCATGCCTTCTCTCCCTTGGTGTCGCCCTTGGTGTCGCCCTTCGCGTCCTTCGTGACGCTCGTGGAGTAGAGCGCCGTGCGGATGCGGGTCTCGGCACCGGGTACGACCTGGGTGCCCACACCCTCGTCGGTGAAGATCTCAAGCAGCACGGCGTGCGGCTCGCGGCCGTCGATCACCGTCGCTCGGCGCACACCCTCCTGGACGGCCTTGAGGCACGCGGTCATCTTGGGGATCATGCCGGTCGAGAGGTCGGGGATGAGCTCGGCAAGGGACTCCGGGCTGATCTCGCCGATCACGTCGGAGCTGTTGGGCCAGTCGGCATACAGACCCTCGACGTCGGTGAGGACCAGGAGCTTCTCGGCGTCCAGGGCCACGGCCAGTGCGGCGGCGGCGGTGTCGGCGTTCACGTTGTGCACCTGGCCGTCAGCATCGGGCGCGACGGTCGAGACGACCGGGATGCGTCCGGCCTCGATCAGGTCCAGCACGGCCTCAGGGCGTACGCCGACGACCTCGCCGACCAAGCCGATGTCGGTCTCGACGCCGTCGATGACCGGCATGGTCTTCTCAGCGGTGAACAGCCCGCCGTCCTCGCCCGAGAGGCCGACCGCCAGGTCGCCGTGCTGGTTGAGCAGGCCGACGAGCTCGCGACCGACCTGACCGGTCAGCACCATGCGTACGACGTCCATCGTCTCGGGCGTCGTGACCCGCAGGCCACCCCGGAACTCCGACTCGATCCCCAGCTTGTCGAGCATCGCGCTGATCTGTGGTCCGCCGCCGTGCACGACGACGGGCTTGAACCCGGCCATGCGCAGGAACACGATGTCCTCGGCGAACGCGTGCTTGAGCGTCTCGTCGGTCATGGCGTTGCCGCCGTACTTCACCACGACGACCTTGCCGTGATACTTCTTCAGCCACGGCAGAGCCCGGGCGAGGGTGGCGGCCTTGTCGGTCGCCTTCTTCCAGTCCTCGGGCTGCCACTCGTCGAGAGTGCTGTCTGTCGCATCATTCATGAGCTGTACGCCGAGTTCTCGTGGACGTACGCCTGGGTGAGGTCGTTGGTCCAGATGGTGCCCGTCTCCGAGCCTGACTTGAGGTCGATCGTGACCGAGACCGAGCGCTCGGTGAGGTCGATCGAGTCTGCCGACTCCCCCGGACCGCTCGTGCGGCAGACCCAGACGCCGTTGAGTGCGACGTCGAGGTCGGCCGGGTCGAACGCCGCCTGGGTCGTGCCGACCGAGGCGAGGATGCGGCCCCAGTTGGGGTCCTTGCCGTAGATCGCGCACTTGAACAGGTTGCTTCGGGCGACCGAACGGCCCACCTCGAGGGCGTCGTCGACGGTCGCAGCGTTGACCACCTCGATCGCGATCTCGTGGTCGGCACCTTCGGCGTCGGCAAGGAGCTGCTTGGCGAGCTCCATGCACACCGTGGTGACGGCGTCGGTGAACGCCTCGCCGTCGGGCGCAACACCTGACGCGCCACTCGCCATCAACAGCACGGTGTCGTTGGTCGACTGGCAGCCGTCGGAGTCGAGCCGGTCGAACGTCTGGGCCGTAGCGGCGCGCAGAGCGGCATCAGCCGTGGCGGCGTCGACATCGGCGTCGGTCGTGATGACCACGAGCATCGTCGCGAGGGCAGGAGCCAGCATGCCGGCCCCCTTGGCCATGCCGCCGACGGTCCAGCCGTCGCCTTGGGCCACGGCCTCCTTGGACACCGAGTCGGTCGTCATGATCGCGGTCGCGGCGGCATGCCCGCCATCGGGGCTCAGCCCGTCGACGGCAGCGCGTACGCCCGACAGCAGGGCCTCGCGGTCGTTGAGCAGCCCGATCAGTCCGGTCGAGCACACCTGCACGTCGATCGCGCCCGTGCCGAGGGCCTCGGCGACCATCTCGGCAGTCTGGTGCGTCGTGGCGAACCCTTCTGGGCCGGTGTAGCAGTTGGCCCCGCCGGAGTTGATCGCCACGGCAACCGCGGACCCGCTCTTGATGGCTTCCTCGCTCCACAGGACCGGGTTGGCCTTGCACCGGTTGCTCGTGTAGACCGCGGCGGCAGCCTTGGACGGCCCGGTGTTGACGACCACGGCGATGTCGGGGGCGCCGGTGGCCTTGAGCCCCGCAGCCACTCCCGCAGCGGTGAATCCCTTCGCAGCAGTGACGCTCATGGTGCGACCCCGATCTGCGTGAGCCCCGTGGTCTCGGGGAGGCCGAGGGCGATGTTCATGGACTGGATGGCGCCGCCGGCGGTGCCCTTGGCGAGGTTGTCCATCGCACCGATCGCGATGACCTTGCCGGCCCGCGGGTCGAGCGTGGCCTGCACGTGCAGCATGTTGGCGCCGAGCACGGCCTTGGTCTGCGGCCAGTGGCCCTCGGGCAGCACATGGATGAACGGCTCGTCGGCGTACGCCTTGAGGTAGGCCGCACGTACGTCCTCGGCGGTGACGCCGTCGAGCGCGGGGGCGGACACCGTGGCGAGGATGCCGCGCGACATCGGCGCCAGGATGGGTGTGAACGACACCGTGGGTCGCGTGCCGGAGACGAGCTCGAGGTTCTGCTCGATCTCCGGGGTGTGCCGATGCACGCCGCCGACGCCGTACGCGCTGGCCTGGCCCATCATCTCCGAGCCCAGCAGGTGCGGCTTGAGTGACTTGCCCGCGCCGGAGGCACCCGTCGGGGCGACGACCGTGATGTCGGGAGCGATCAGTCCTGCGGCGAGCGCCGGCATGATCGTCAGCGTCGAGGCGGTCGGGAAGCAGCCGGGCACGGCGATGCGCTTGGCACCGGCGAGCACGTCGCGCTGTCCGGGCAGCTCGGGCAGGCCGTACGGCCAGGTGCCCGCGTGGTCACCTCCGTAGAACGTCTCCCAGTCGTCGGCGCTCTGCAGGCGGAAGTCCGCGCCGCAGTCGATGACGAGCGTGTCGTCTCCCAGCTGAGCGGCGATCGCCGCCGACGTGCCGTGCGGCAGGCCCAGGAAGACGACGTCGTGACCGGCAAGGATCTCGGCTGTCGTGGGCTGGAGCACGCGGTCGGCGAGCGGCACCAGGTGCGGCTGGTGCTCCCCCAACGTGCTTCCTGCGCTCGATGCGGCGGTCAGTGCGCCTATCTGGACGTCGGGGTGCGCGAGCAGCGTGCGCAGGACCTCGCCGCCGACGTACCCGCTGGCGCCGGCGACGGCTGCGGTGATCGTGGTCATCTCTCCACCTTTGCAGAGTTGTGGTCGGTCGGGCAGGTGCCGTCAGTCGGTGCCGAGCTCCATGGCAGCGGCGTCGAGGGCCAGCTCTTCCTCGCTGTGGGCGGCCGGATTGGCCTCGATGCGGGTGGCACCACCCGCGGGCAGCTCGCCGAACAGCGTGCCGTTCTCGACGAGCACCTGGCCCTGGTCGAGCGGCTGAGCGGCGTACTGCTCGAGCATCGCGCGCGAGTCGGCGATGTCGAGGTTGCGCATCGTCAACTGGCCGATGCGGTCGGTCGGCCCGAAGACGGCGTTCTCGGTGCGCTCCATCGAGAGCTTCTCCGGGTCGTAGGAGAAGTTCGAGCCCTGCGTGTCGAGGATCGAGTAGTCCTCTCCCCTCCGCAGCCGCAGTGTCACGTCGCCGGAGACGACCGACGCGATCCAGCGCTGGACCGACTCGCGCAGCATCATGGCCTGCGGGTCGAGCCAGCGCCCCTCGTACATCAGCCGGCCGAGGCGACGACCGTGCTGGTGGAAGTTGGCGATCGTGTCCTCGTTGTGGATCGCGTTGACGAGCCGTTCGTACGCGATGTGCAGCAGCGCCATGCCCGGCGCCTCGTAGATGCCGCGGCTCTTGGCCTCGATGATGCGGTTCTCGATCTGGTCGGACATGCCCAGACCGTGCCGTCCACCGATGACGTTGGCCTCGTGCACGAGGGCGACCGCGTCGCCGTCGAACCGCGCACCGTTGATCGCCACCGGGCGACCGGCCTCGAAGGAGACCGTGACGTCCTCGGTCGCGATCTCGACCTCGGGATCCCAGAACCTGACGCCCATGATCGGGTCGACGGACTCCAGCGACGTGTCGAGGTGCTCGAGGGTCTTGGCCTCGTGGGTCGCCCCCCAGATGTTGGCGTCGGTCGAGTACGCCTTCTCCTGGCTGTCCCGGTAGGGCAGGTCGCGCTCGGTGAGCCACTGGCTCATCTCGTGGCGGCCACCCAGCTCGTGCACGAAGGCCGCGTCGAGCCATGGCTTGTAGATCCGCAGCTCGGGGTTGGCGAGGAGCCCGTAGCGGTAGAACCGCTCGATGTCGTTGCCCTTGAACGTCGAGCCGTCGCCCCAGATGTCGACGCCGTCCTCGTGCATCGCACGTACAAGCAGCGTGCCGGTGACGGCGCGGCCGAGCGGCGTCGTGTTGAAGTACGTCCGGCCGCCCGAGCGGATGTGGAACGCGCCGCACGCCAGCGCCGCGAGTCCCTCCTCCACGAGCGGGCGCTTGCAGTCGATCGAGCGCGCGAGCTCGGCGCCGTACTCCATCGCGCGGCCGGGGATCCCCGCGATGTCGGGCTCGTCGTACTGGCCGATGTCGGCAGTGTACGTGCACGGGATCGCGCCCTTGTCGCGCATCCAGGCGACGGCTACGGAGGTGTCGAGGCCGCCGGAGAACGCGATTCCGACGCGCTCGCCCACGGGCAGGGAGGTGAGGACTTTGGACATGCCTCACATTCTTGCACACCTCTGCAATTTCTTGCATTCGGGGGTGGGTGCGCCATTCCGGCGGCAGGACGGAGATCCGCCCCTAGGATGCAAGCCATGCGGATCGTCCTGCGAGCTCTGGCGCTCATCGTCACCGCCGGGGTGTTGTTCCTCCCCGCGTTGTTCGCGCTCGTGACGATCGCGCCGACCGACTCGGGTCCCGATCCCGTACGCATCTCGGACTACACCGCCAACTATGTCGTGACGGCCGACGGCGACCTGGTGGCCCAGGAGCGGATCACCACCGAGTTCCCTGCCGGTCGGCACGGGATCTTCCGGTTCTGGGACGTCACCGATCCGTCCGACAAGAACGTGCGCCTGGTCCCCAAGAGCATCACGGTCGGACTCGACGGCAAAAGCGTGCCGTACGACCTGCAGTGGCGGCAGGGCCGCCACTTCCGCGTGGCCAAGATCGGCGACCCGGACTCGTACGTCTCCTCGGGCACGCACGTCTACACGATCACCTACCGGATCGACGGCGCACTCGCGCCCAGCACGGCCGGTCCCGGCACGTTCGCCTCGTCGAGCTGGACCGACAAGCAGCCGGCCCAGTCGGTGTTCTACTGGAACGTCGTCGCGCAGGGCTGGCAGATGGACATCGACAAGTCCACGGTCAACATCACCCTGCCGGCCAAGTCGGGCAAGGTGCAGTGCACCTCGAGCTTCGACGGCTCCGGGACCTGTGACATCAGCGGCGCCGGCACGGACAAGGTCACCATCACGACGGGTCACCTGTCGCCCCGGACGCCCGTGACGGTGCGCATCGGGCTGCCCGTCGAGCCGCCGGACCGCGTTACGGTGCCATGGCCGGTCGCCGCCGACCGCGCGCTGGGCACGAGCACCAGCAAGCTCGGCATCGTCCTGGCGATCACGCTGGGCCTGATGGCCGTCGGCTACTACCTCGATCGCCGCTCGCGTGAGAAGGAGCCCGGCACGCCGGTCATGTACGAGCCGCCACCGGGGCTGGGACCGGTCCAGACGGCATACGTCACGACCGAGACCGTCCCCAGCCGTGGGCTCGTGTCGACCTTGCTCTACCAGGCGGAGCAGGGCCTCACCACGCTCGTCGACAACGGCGGCAAGTCGTGGACCATCACGGGCGTCGGCGACGCGGCCGCGTGGGCCAAGACCGACGACGTCACGCGGTTCGTCGGCGAGTCCCTCGGGGTCACGCAGCCTGGCGCGCACTTCAAGTCGAGCCCCGACTCGGTCACGTCGGGCCAGAAGCTGCAGTCGGTCCGCAACGCCTTGCCAGCCCAGACGAATGCCTGGGCCTCGGGCGTCGGTGCGCAGAAGCCGGCTGGTTCGGAGATGCTGTCGCGGATCGCCGTGTTCGTGGCGGCCATCGCTCTGCTCGCCATCGGCATCTTCCTACATCCCGCCGTCTCCATGTATCTGTTGCCCATCGCGGGATTCGTCATCGGTGGCATCGGCCTGATGAGCTCCGGCGTCGGCCGGCGACGTACCACCCTGGGGCGCGACCTCTGGTCCCGCGCCGGCGGCTTCAAACGTCTGCTGTCGACCGACTCCGCACAGGACCGCTTCGACTTCAGCGGCAAGAAGGATCTCTACACCGCCTTCATCCCGTACGCCGTGGCGTTCGACTGCGCCGACCGCTGGGCCCGCAAGTACCAGCTCGCGACGGGGTCTGAACCGCCCGTACCGACCTGGTACGGCGGCGGGACCACCACCAGCACGGGTCACAGCTTCTTCGGCAGCAACGACGCCTTCTCCGGATTTGAATCCTCGCTGGCCTCCTCGATCAGCGCCTACTCAGCCACGCAGTCCTCGTCGTCCTCAGGTGGCGGCGGAGGCGGCGGTNGTGTTCATCCGACCACACTGCCCCTGGCAGAACGGCAAGGTCGAACGCCTCAACCGCACCCTGCAAACCGAATGGGCATACCGCCAAGTCTTCACCAGCAACGACCAGCGAGCCGAAGCCCTTGCGCCCTGGCTCGAGAACTACAACACTCGGCGACGCCACAGCGCACTCGGAGGACTCCCACCCATCAGCCGACTGCTACCAACCTGATGGCCGAGTACACCTAGGCCGTTTGCGCTGCAGCGTGTCTCGCGACGTAGTCGTCGACGGCACGCGGGGCCAGCACCGCGTCGAGCACCATCGCGCTCGCGCCGAGGACAGCGCCCCTGCTGGTCGCCGAGGCGCTGACGATGCGCAGGTTGTGCGTCGCCAGTGGCAGCGATCGCTGGTAGACCACTTCGCGTACGCCGGCCAGGAGGTACTCGCCGGCCTCCGAGAGCTTGCCGCCGATCACGATGACCGACGGGTTGAGCAGGTTGACGCACGTGGCCAGCACGGTGCCGAGGTCACGACCCGCGGCGCGTACGGCCTGGAGCGCGACGATCTCGCCGGCGACGACGGCATCCACGATGTCCTGCGAGCTCTCAACCTCGAGGCCGCGTTCGCGCAGCCGGGCGGCGATGGCCGGCCCCGCCGCGACAGCCTCGAGACAACCCGTGTTGCCGCACCTGCAGACGACGTCCTCACGGGCGCCGGCGACCTGGACGTGGCCGAGGTCCCCGGCCGAGCCGAGCGCGCCGCGCATGAGGCGGCCGTCCGACACGATGCCGGCGCCGATGCCGGTCGCGACCTTGACCAGCAGCAGGTGGGGCGCACTCTGCCACGACGTGACGTACTCCCCCAGCGCCATGAGGTTGACGTCGTTGTCGACGAGGATCGGGCCGGCGAACGTCTTGCCGAGGTGGGCCGGGATGTCGAAGTCGTGCCAGCCGGGCATGATCGGCGGGTTCGCGGGCCGCCCGGTGGCGTGCTCGACCGGGCCGGGGACCCCGATCCCGACGCCGGCGACATCGCCGACGGGACGCTTGATCGTGCCGAGCAGCTCGACACCGATCGCGCTGACCCGGTCCAGCACCTTCTCGGGGCCGTCCGCGATGTCGCTGTCCACGGTCTTCTCGCCGAGAACCCGGCCCAACAGGTCGGTGACGGCGACGCTGGCGTGCGACGCGCCGAGGTCGATGGCGAGCACGACGCGGTTGTCGCGGTTGAGCGCGAAGCGCGTCGGCGGCCGGCCACCGGTCGAGGCGGCCTCGCCCACGGGACCGAGCAGGCCGGAGGCGAGCAGCACGTCGACCCGGGCGGTCACGGTCGATCGCGCCAGCGACGACAGCTGGGCGAGCTCGGCCCGCGTACGGGGGGTGCCGTCGCGCAGCAGCTGGAACAGGTCTCCCGTGCCCGCCAGGGTCGGCGGCAGCTCGGCGGGCACAGTCATGGCCATGAGTAAACCATGCCCCCTTTCATGACGGTTGTGAAGCAAGTATGTCGACCGGATGCAGACTTTTGCTTGACGGACGACAAAACGTGTGACTAGCATCACGGCATGCCACAGCCCCTGCTCGAGATGCGCGGCATCGTCAAGGAGTTCCCCGGTGTCCGTGCGCTCGATGGCGTCGACCTCGTCGTCCGCGCCGGCGAGGTGCACTGCCTCCTCGGCCAGAACGGCGCCGGCAAGTCGACGCTGATCAAGATCTTGTCCGGAGCGCATCCCGTCGACGAGGGGACGATTCTCTGGGACGGCGAGCCCGTCACGTTCGCGGATCCGCAGGCGGCGCTGGCGACCGGGATCGCGACGATCTACCAGGAGCTCGACCTCATCGACGGCCTGAGCGTCGCCGACAACATCTACCTCGGGCACGAGAACGCCAAGGCCGGCGTCACCCGCGACCGCGACATGAACCGCTCCGCGCGAGAGCTCCTCCGCCGCCTCGGACATCCCGAGATCCGGCCGACCCGCGAGGTCGGCAGCCTCTCGGCCGCGGGCAAGCAGATCGTCTCGATGGCCCGGGCGCTGTCCCGCAACGCGCAGGTCATCGTGATGGACGAGCCGTCAGCCGTACTCGACCCCGACGAGGTCGACGGCCTGTTCCGCGTCGTCGAGGACCTGCGTACGTCCGGCGCGGCCATCATCTACATCTCGCACCGCCTCGAGGAGATCCGTCGCATCGGCGACCGGCTCACGGTGCTCAAGGACGGCCGCACGGTTGCCACCGACCTGCCGGCCCGTGACACCCCGACCTCCGAGCTCATCACGCTGATGACCGGGCGCACCGTGTCGTCGGTGTTCCCGCGACGTACGACCGAGCTGCCCGACGGCCCTCCCCTGCTCGACGTGGACGGCATCAGCCGCGACGGCGAGTTCTCCGACGTGTCCTTCGCGGTGCGGGCCGGTGAGATCCTCGGGATCGCCGGACTCGTCGGCGCGGGTCGCAGCGAGATCATCGAGACGGTCTACGGCGCCCGCCGGGCAGGCCACGGCTCGGTCAGCGTCGACGGCCGTACGTTGCGCAACGGGTCGGTGTCGAGCGCGGTCGCGGCAGGTCTGGGGCTCTGTCCCGAGGAGCGCAAGTCCCAGGGCCTGGTCCTCGACGACGCGGTCTACCGCAACATCTCCCTCGCGAGCCTCGACCGCTTCGCGCAGTACGGCATCTCCCGCGAGGGCGCCGAGCGCAAGGCTGCCCACGCGGCCGCCCGCTCCGTCGACGTACGCCCCGACGATCCCAACCGCATCATCCGCACGCTCTCGGGCGGCAACCAGCAAAAGGTCGTGCTTGCCCGTTGGCTGCTGCGGTCGTGCAAGGTGCTGCTGCTCGACGAGCCGACGCGTGGCGTCGACGTCGGCGCCCGTGCCGAGATCTACTCGCTCATCCGCGACCTGGCCGACTCCGGTGTCGCGCTGGTGATCGTGTCGAGCGACATCGAAGAGGTGCTGGGCCTCTCCGACCGGGTCCTGGTCGTCGCCGACGGCCATGTCGTCCACGACGGCCCGAGCGACGCGATCGACCCCTCCGGCGTCCTCGACCGGATCCTTGCCGAGCACGAATCGACCCCGATCCAGGAAGAAGACATCGCGTGAGCGCCTCCCTCCAGAACGACCCATCGCTGACGGTGCCCGCACCCACCGGTCGCGGAGACCGCGGCGGCAACCTGAGCATCGCCCGCAACCTCGGCCTGATCATCGCCCTGGTCATCCTGTGCGTCGTCGGCATCATCACGGCGGGCGACCGCTTCGCCAGCACGGACAACCTGCTGACGATCCTGCGACTCGCCGCGGTGGTCGGCGTCGTGTCGATCGGCATGACGTTCGTGATCACCGGCGGTGGCATCGACCTGTCCGTCGGCGCGATCCTCGCCCTCGCCTCGGTGTGGGCCACGACGACCGGCACGCAGGACATGGCCGACAGCATCGGCTGGATCGCGATGGTGTTCAGCGCCCTGCTGGTCGGCACCTGTGCCGGCCTGATCAACGGCATCCTGATCGCCTACGGCAAGGTCGTGCCCTTCATCGCGACCCTCGCCATGCTGGCGTCGGCCCGCGGTCTTGCCGAGGTCATCGCCGACCGCAAGACCCAGATCATCCGCAACCAGGGCTTCACCGACTTCTTCGGCAGCGAGCCGCTGGGCATTCCCTTCATTGTCATCATCTTCGCGGCAGTCACCGTCGCCGGCTGGTTCCTGCTCAACCGCACGACGTTCGGCCGCCGGACGTTCGCCGTCGGCGGCAACCCCGAGGCCGCCCGGCTCGCCGGCATCAAGGTGCAGCGCCACACGGTCTACCTGTACGCCCTGCTGGGCCTGACGTGCGGCATCGCCGCGGTGATGCTGATGTCGCGCACCACGACGGGATCCTCCACCCACGGCACGGGTCTCGAGCTCCAGGCCATCGCGGCCGTCGTGATCGGCGGGACGCTGCTCAGCGGCGGGCGCGGCACGGTGATCGGCACGCTGCTCGGTGTCCTGATCTTCACGACCCTCACCAACGTCTTCACGCTCAACAACCTGTCGACGTCGACCCAGGCCGTCGCCAACGGCGTGATCATCGTGATCGCCGTGCTCCTCCAGCAGCGCATCGCCGACCGCAAGACCTGACTTCTCCAAGCCCGTCCGCCCCCACCACAACAGGAGTTCCACATGTCCACGTTCCTCCATCGTCGCCGTCGCGGTCTCGCGATCGTCGGTGCCTTTGCCGCTGCCACGCTCGTCCTGGGCGCCTGCGGCAACAGCTCCGACGGAGGCGACTCCGACTCCAACGTCAGCAAGAGCAACACCGACAACGACAAGGCCGGCAAGAAGGTCGTCATCGGCTTCTCGGCCCCGGCCGCCGATCACGGCTGGATGGGTGCCATCACCAAGGCAGCCGTCGCCCAGGCCAAGCAGTACGACGACATCACGCTCAAGGTCGCCGAGGGCACCAACGACGTCAACCTGCAGATCTCGCAGGTGGAGACGTTCATCAACGACAAGGTCGATGCGATCGTCCTGCTGCCGTTCGACGGCGCTGCGATGACGTCGGTGGCCCGCAAGGCCATGGACGCCGGCATCGTCGTCATCAACGTCGACCGCGAGTTCGACTCGCCGTTCGCCGCCCGCACCACGGTGCTGGGTGACAACTACGGCATGGGCGTCTCCGCCGGTACGTTCGTCTGTGACGACGCCAAGGGCGCCAAGGGCAAGGTCGTCGCCGAGATCGCCGGCATCGACTCGCTGCCCCTGACGCAGGACCGGTCGCAGGGCTTCGCGGACGCGCTCAAGAAGTGCGGCCTCAAAGTCAACAACCGCGTCGCTGCCGAGTTCACCGTCGAGTCCGGCGAGAAGGCTGCGTCGAACCTCCTGCAGGCCGCTCCGAAGATCGACTACCTGTGGAACCACGATGACGACCAGGGTGTCGGCGTGCTCGCAGCGATCAAGAACGCCAACCGCGACGAGTTCACGATGATCGGCGGCGCCGGCTCGGCCAACGTCATGCGCGACATCAAGGCCGACAACACGGTGCTCAAGGCGACGGTCATCTACCCGTCGACCCAGGCCGCCGACGGCATCAAGCTCGCCCGCCTGCTGGTCCAGGGCAAGTCGATGTCGGATCTCTCGGAGATCGAGGTGCCGCGTCAGCTCAAGCTGTCCGCACCCGTGGTGACCAAGGACAACGTCGACACGTACATCAAGTCGGCCTTCGAGTCCTGATCGGTCGGGGGTCCGCGGCCTCCACCGCGGACCCCCTCCGCCATCCTTTTCACCGAGACCACCACACACGAGAGCAGGGACATGACCGACACTCATTCCGACCTCGGGATCGGCATGGTCGGCTACGCCTTCATGGGCGCCGCCCACTCCCAGGCCTGGCGCACGGCCCCCGCATTCTTCGACCTGCCGCTCCACCCGCGGCTGAAGGCGATCTGCGGACGCAACGAGGATGCCGCCGGTGACGTCGCCCGCCGGTTCGGCTGGGAGTCCGTCGAGACCGACTGGCGTGCCCTCCTGACCCGCGACGACATCGACGTCATCGACATCTGCACGCCCGGCAACACGCACGCCGAGATCGCGATCGCGGCACTCGAGGCCGGCAAGCACGTCCTTTGCGAGAAGCCCCTCGCCAACACCGTCGCCGAGGCCGAGGCCATGGCGGCCGCTGCCAGCGAGGCCGCCAAGCACGGCGTACGCGCGATGGTCGGCTTCACCTACCGGCGTACGCCCGCCGTCTCGTTCGCCCGCCAGCTCGTCGCATCGGGACGGCTCGGCACGATCCGGCACGTCCGCGGGCAGTACCTCCAAGACTGGCTGACCGACGAGAACGCACCACTGAGCTGGCGGCTGGACAAGTCGCTGGCGGGTTCCGGCGCACTCGGGGACATCGGAGCCCACGTCATCGACATGGCGCAGTTCGTCACCGGCTCGTCGATCGCCTCGGTGAGCGGACTGATGGAGACATTCGTCAAGACCCGCCCGATCGCGGGCGAGAGCGCGACGCTCGGTGGCACCTCCTCCGCCGACGCCGAGCGCGGGCCGGTGACCGTCGACGATGCGGCCGCCTTCACCGCTCGCTTCGCCGACGGCGCCATCGGCGTCTTCGAGGCGACCCGGTTCGCGACCGGCCGCAAGAACGCGCTGCGGCTCGAGGTCAACGGCACGCTGGGCTCGATCGCGTTCGACTTCGAGGACATGAACGTCCTCGAGTTCTTCGACGCGACCGAGGATCCCTCGATCGCAGGCTTCCGCCGCATCATCGTCACCGAGGCCACCCATCCGTACGTCGCCGCGTGGTGGCCGCCCGGTCACGGTCTCGGCTATGAGCACGGCTTCACCCACCAGGTCGTCGACCTGGTCACCGACATCGCCAAGGGCGCCGACCCGGCTCCCTCGTTCGCCGACGGCCTCGCGGTGCAGCGCGTGCTCGCGGCGGTCGAGGCGAGCGCCGCTGACGGCACGACCCACACGACAGGAGCTTCCGCATGACTCGTCCGATCACGCTGTTCACCGGCCAGTGGGCCGACCTGCCGTTCGAGGAGGTGGCGCGGCTCGCCGGAGAGTGGGGCTATGACGGACTGGAGATCGCCTGCTGGGGCGACCACTTCGATCCCTGGGCCGCCGTCGAGGACCCCGGCTACATCCAGACCCGCCACGACATCCTGGAGAAGCACGGCCTCAAGGTCTACGCGATCTCCAACCACCTGACCGGCCAGGCCGTGTGCGACGACCCGATCGACGCCCGCCACCAGGGCATCCTGTCGCCGCGCATCTGGGGTGACGGCGATCCCGAAGGCGTACGCCAGCGCGCCGCCGAGGAGCTCAAGAACACCGCCCGCGCGGCCAATCTGCTCGGCGTCGACACCGTCATCGGCTTCACCGGCTCCGCGATCTGGAAGTACGTCGCGATGTTCCCGCCGGCCTCCGAGGAGATGGTCGCGGCCGGCTATCGGGACTTCGCCGACCGCTGGAACCCCATCCTCGACGTGTTCGACGAGGAGGGCGTGCGCTTCGCGCACGAGGTGCACCCCAGCGAGATCGCGTACGACTACTGGACGACGCACGCCGCGCTGGAGGCGATCGGGCATCGCGAGGCGTTCGGGCTCAACTGGGACCCGTCGCACTTCGTGTGGCAGGACCTCGACCCGCTCGGCTTCCTCTGGGACTTCAAGGACCGGATCTACCATGTCGACTGCAAGGACGCCAAGAAGCAGGTCGGCAACGGCCGCAACGGACGTCTGGGCTCGCACCTGCCGTGGGCCGACCCGCGGCGTGGCTGGGACTTCGTGTCGACGGGCCGCGGCGACGTGCCGTGGGAGGCGTGCTTCCGGATGCTCAACACGATCGGCTACGACGGGCCCATCTCGGTCGAGTGGGAGGACGCCGGCATGGATCGCCTCCTCGGTGCGCCCGAGGCGCTGGCATTCGTCAAGGCCAACCTGTTCGACGCCCCGACGGCCGCCTTCGACGCCGCCTTCAGCTCCGGCGACTGACCCACTGTCGGGAGCGGTGACTTAGGGCCCAGCCTGGACCTCAGAGTGGGCCCTAAGTCACCGCTCCGAGGGGCGGCTTGCGGTGGTCTTGGCCGGACTAAGCGGCCTGGCCCCTGCGCCAGCGAATTCCCGCCTCGATGAAGTCGTCGATCTCGCCGTCGAGCACGGCCTGCGTGTTGCCGGTCTCGAACTCGGTGCGCAGGTCCTTGACCATCTGGTAGGGGTTGAGGACGTAGTTGCGCATCTGGTCGCCCCACGACGCCTGCACGTCGCCGCGCAGCTCGTCGAGCTGAGCCCGCTCCTCGGCCTTCTTGAGCGCCAGCAGCTTGGCCTTGAGGATCACCATCGCGCTGGCCTTGTTCTGCAGCTGGCTCTTCTCGTTCTGGCAGCTGACGACGGTGCCGGTCGGGATGTGCGTCAGGCGTACGGCCGAGTCGGTCGTGTTGACGCTCTGGCCGCCGGGCCCCGACGAGCGGAACACGTCGACGCGGATGTCCTCCTCGGGGATGTCGATCTCGTCGGTCTCCTCCAGCACGGGCACGACCTCGACGGCGGCGAACGACGTCTGGCGCCGGCCCTGGTTGTCGAACGGCGAGATGCGGACGAGGCGGTGCGTGCCGGCCTCGACTGACAGCGTGCCGTACGCGTAGGGCGCCTTGACCGCGAATGTCGTCGACTTGATGCCCGCCTCTTCGGCGTACGACGTGTCGTAGACCTCGACGCTGTAGCCGTGGCGCTCGGCCCAGCGGATGTACATGCGCTGCAGCATCAGGGCGAAGTCGGCCGCGTCCACACCGCCGGCGCCCGAGCGGATCGAGACCAGGGCGTCGCGCTCGTCGTACTCACCGGACAGCAGCGTGCGGATCTCGAGCGAGTCGATGGCCTTCTGGATGCGTACGAGCTCACGGTCGGCCTCGGCGGTCGCGTCAGCATCGTCTTCCTCGAGTGCCATCTCGTGCATGATCTCGAGGTCGTCGAGCCGTCCGCGCAGTCCGGTGACCCGCTCGACCTCGGCCTGCAGGGCGGAGAGCCGGCTGGTGACGCGCTGCGCGTTGGCCTGGTCGTCCCACAGCCCGGGATCGCCGACCTCCTCCTGGAGGGTCGCGATCTCCGCGCGAATCGAGTCGAGATCGAGGACCTTCTCGATCGACGTCAGGGTCGAGTCGAGGGCCTTGGTCTGCTCTGCAAAATCAGGTGTCGCCACCCGACGAGGTTACAGGGAGAGGTCAGATGCTCTTGCGTCGGAACTCCGGTGCCTGCGTCGGGCCGTTGGCGCCGTGCGACTTCTCGCTGCCGTCGTGCTCTGCACCCTCGGCGGTCGCGTGGTGCTTGCCCTTCTTCTTCTCCAGCGCCTCGCGGAACTTGGCCTTCATGTCGGACTTGTTGTCGGTGCCTTCTGATTCAGCCATGGCTCCACCCTATGCCTACATGTGGTGGGATCGAACCATGACTTCTGAGTGCCTGTTCTGCGGCATCATCGCCGGCACGACGCCGGCGACGATCGTGCTGGAGACCGACGACGTCGTGGGCTTCCTCGACGTACGCCCGGTGTTCAAGGGGCACACGCTGCTGGTGCCGCGTGAGCACGTCGTGACGCTGTCGGACCTGCCCGAGTCGTTGATCGTGCCGCTGTTCAGCAGCGCGCAGCGCGTCGCGGATGCCATCACGTCGGGGCTCGGCGCACAGGGCACGTTCGTCGCGATGAACAACGTCGTCTCGCAGAGCGTCGCGCACCTGCACGTGCACGTCGTCCCGCGTACGAAGGGCGACGGGCTCCGTGGATTCTTCTGGCCGCGCACGAAGTACGCCGACGGCGAGGCCGAGGAGTACGCCGCAAAGCTCCGCGCGGCCCTCGAGGCCTGACTCAGAAAGGTGCCGACCGAGGACAACCAAACCGCGTGCTCATGCATCACCAGAGAAGACACTCACACTCTCAGGGGGAATCCATGAAGCACCTGGTCCGTACGTCAGCCCTGCTGGCGATGCTCGTCGCACTACTGACACTGGGGTTGGTCGCGCCCAGCACGGCCGCGACCACGACCGGCAACGTGAAGGGCGTCATCACTCTTGGCGGCCAGCCGCTCAAGGGCGCGACGATCGAGCTGTACTGGACCGGCGACGACGGTTACGAGGGCTCCCGGCTCGCGGTCGACACGACAGACAGCAACGGCGCCTACTCGTTCACGATCAACGTCAACGGCCTCTACAGCCCGGGCGAGTACGTCGGCCACACGATCCTCATCAAGGATTCGCAGCACCGAATCGTCGCAACTTCTCGTACGTTCATGGGTCGTGCGGGCAAGACCGTCACCCGCAACGCCGTGGTCAAGAAGGCGGCGACCATCACCGGCTCGGTCACGCGCGGCGACGGATCGACGACGCAGCTGCTGCGCGTCAACGTCCTCGGCCCACAGGTGCCGATCGACCCGAACCGTGACCTGCCGCTGGCCTACGACGAGGTCGTCCCGGTGGCTGCGAACGGGTCGTTCGCCCTGCAGGGACTGCCCGCCGGCACCTACCACCTCAAGTTCACGGATGCGGGCAAGACGTACTACCCGCAGTGCTACGACAACGCTCCGCCGTCGGACGACTGCGACAACAGCACCGCGGTGCTCGTCAACGCCGGCCAGACGGTCGCCACGAACCCACAGGTCCTGACCAACAAGGGCCACCGCATCGTGGGCACGGTCACCGACACCTCGGGCCAGCCCATCAAGGGCGCCTACGTGCAGGTCGCAGGCAAGCCGGACCTCTCCGGCACCTCGTCCTCGAGCGGATCGTTCAAGATCGGTCCGCTGACCGACGGCACGTACCAGCTCGACGTCGCTGCGCCGTCCCCGTGGGCGTCGGCTGACGCCGTCGCCGTCCTGGACATCAGCGGGACGGACGCCCTGGGGGTGCAGATCAAGCTCAAGTCCAAGGCCTCCCTCACGGCGGCGGTCACGCCCGGCACGGGCACTGCCACGGCCGCGGTCCAGGTGATCCGCAAGACGTCCGGCACCGCGTCGGGCGGCTCGGTCACGGTGAGCTCGGGATCGGTCACCAAGACCGTCCAGCTCGCCAAGGGCAAGGCCACCGTCAAGCTGACGGGACTGCCGAAGGGCAAGCGGGAGGTCAAGATCGCCTTCTCCGGCACGTCCTCGACCGCCAAGGTCACCAAGGTGGTCTCGGTGACCGTGAAGTAGGCCTAGGCAGCGGCTCCGGGGCCGGCCTCCACGTCGACGTCGTCGGCATGCATCGGCTCACCGCAACCAGTGCAGCGCAGGTCGACGCTGCTGATCTCGCCGCACGCGTGATGGCGATAGAGCACCGGCGGGCCGGCCTCACCCGCGAGCCAGGTGTCACCCCAGCGGACCATGACCATCAGGACGTCGATCAGGTCGGTGCCCTTCTCGGTCAGGTGGTACTCGTACCTCGGGCGCCGGTCGTACGGCCGGCGCTCGAGCACGCCGTGGTCGACCAGGTGGTTGAGGCGCTCGGTCAGCACCTTGCGGGAGATGCCGAGGTCGGCCTGGAGCTGCTCGAACCTGTTCATCCCGACCCACACGTCACGCAGGATCAAGGGCGACCACGGCTCCCCCATGACGTCGAGGGTGCGAGCGATCGAGCAGGCCATCGTGCCGAAGTCCGTACGTTGCATCGCATCATGCTAGCACTCGGGGTTCCCTCAGGGAACTTTGAATGCTACGGTCGTGGAGTCTCTTCAGGGAACTCGAAAGGAACACGATCATGACCAAGGTCCTCAGTGCCATGTCCGTCTCGGTCGACGGCTTCGTCACGGGTCGGAACGCCCGCCCGGGTCACGGCCTCGGTGACGGCGGAGCACTCTTCGACTGGTTCTTCACCGGCGGCGTCCCGAGCCAGGTCTTCGACGGCTTCAAGCTCAGCGCGGCCAGCGCACCGCTCTTCGACTCGTTGGCCGCACGCGTGGGCGCGTCGCTCGCGGGCCGCAAGACGTACGACGACTCCGAGCAGTTCGGCAACGACGGCGCACCGCACCCCACCGCTCCCCTGTTCGTGCTCAGCCATCGACCGGCGCCGGACATGGGTGACCGGCAGACGCTGATCACCAGCGGCATCGAGGACGCTGTCGCCGCCGCCAAGGAAGCAGCGGGCGACAAGGACGTTGCCCTGATGGGCGGAGGCATCGTGACTGAGACGCTCAAGGCAGGTCTGGTCGACGAGCTGGTGCTCAACCAGATCCCCATCCTGCTGGGCGCCGGACGACCGTACTTCCAGGAGCTGCCCGAACACATCAACCTGCGCCTGATCGAGGCCGTGCCGGCTCCCGGCGTGACGCACCTGCACTACGAGGTGCAGCGATGATCACCGCGGCCGTCCGCGAGATTGTCGACGGCACCCCGACCGCCCACCTCGCGACGATCCTCCCCGACGGTGCTCCGCACTCGGTGCCCGTCTGGGTCGCCACCGAGGGCGAGCACATCGCGATCCTCACCGGGCCCGGCACCCTCAAGGCTCGCAACCTGCGGCGGGACCCGCGGCTCGCCCTGTCGATGACGCCGGCCGACAATCCTTTCCACCCCGTCATCATCCGTGGCCGGGTCGTCGAGTGGCTCGAGGGTGACGCGGCCTGGGAGGTCGTGGACCGGATCGCGCAGAAGTACATCGGCCAGCCGTACGGCCGGGACGCCGAGCGCGTCGTCGCGCTGATCGAGCCCGAACGCCAGGTGGTCGGCCGCAAGGGCGACTAGTCGCCGAGCCGGAGCTGCGACGTCGCCTCGGACACGATCGTCGAGCGTGACGTCCAACCAGGCGAAGCGATCGCCATGCTGATCGTGCGCTCCAGGCGCACGTGGACCTGGTCGCCGTCAGTGCTGACCGACACGACACGAATGTCGCCGCCGGTGACGTACTCACCGATCAGCCGCCGGGCCTCCCGGCCGTCGAGCCTGACCTCGCCGCGCCGGTAGAAGTCGGCCCGGCTCAGCCCGTCCGCCGCCGCGAGCGCCGCGCCGTCCGCGACGTTGTCGAGCTGCTGCCGCTGCAGGAATGCCGCAGACGAGTTGATCACGACGACCGCCAGCAGGCCGAGGAACATGAAGAACCCGATCGTCATGACGGTGATCTGGCCGTCGTCGCGCCTCACCGATCCCTCCGGAACGTCCCGTAGGGCTCGGTGTGGGTGCTGTCGACGGTGATGCCGCCCAGCTGGGAGCCGAGTGCGCTCGGGGTGAGCGGTAGCGCCTGCGTCGTACGGACCACGACCCGGACCGACGAGGCCGGCTGAAGGCAGTCCGCCGGGGACGGCAGGCAGGTGATGCGCACGCTGGCAGCTGGCAGGCCTTGATCGTCCAACGCAACCTGCGCCGCGAGCCTCGCGCGCCGCTCCCCCGCCGCGACGTCGGGCGCCTGGAGGAACGCGCGTGCCGCGGAACGGCTGGCCGTCGAGACGCCGTACGACGCACGCTGCGTGTCGAACACCGCGACGAGGATGTAGACGAAGGGCACGAGCAGCAGGATCGAGAGCCACACGAACTCGATCGTCGCCGTGCCGTCCTCGCGGTTCATGGCTCGACATCGCTGACGGCGTGGCCCCGCACCGTCACCGGGACGGAAGGGCCGAACAACCCGAGCGCAGGCACCCGCGCGCGTACGACGACCTCCGTGCCCGGAACGCCGCCGATCGTCGTACGCGTCGCGGTCACGTCGTCGGCGTAGCGGTCGGCCAAGGCGTCACGGATCATGCTGCGGGTGCGCGCGGCGCCGTCGGCAGGCGTCGCTCCGAGCGGCGCGGACGCCCGGGCGCCTTCCGATGCAGCCGCAGCAGCGGTGTTGCGGACGTGGAGCACGAGCGCGACCTGCGCGACGCCCAGCACCAATGGCACGAGCAGCACCATGATCAGCACGAAGTCGACGACGGCCGCACCTCGCTCGAGTGCGGCGCGACCGGGCACCCGCATGGGTTCAGCCGCCGACCGCCGACAGGGCCTGCGTCAGCATCTGCCGCAGCTGGGGCCCGGCGACCGCCGACAGCACAGCGACGATGCCTGCACTCATGACCGTGATCATGACCCAGCCGGGCACGTCGCCGCGCTCGTCATGGCGATGCGAACGAAATTGCCACATGTGAGTTCCTTCCTACATACCTGAGGTCAGGTGAAGTCCGATGTATCCGGGGAAGAACGCGAACACGATGGTGACCGGGAGGATCAGGAACACGACGGGAACCATCATCGCGACCTCCTTGCGTCCGCCCGCCTCCATGAGCTCGCGCCGACCCGCCTCGCGAACGTCGGCGGCCTGGGCGTGCAGGACGTCAACCAGTGGGGTGCCGCGCTCGACGGCGATCGCGAGCCCTTCGGCGAACCGGGCGATGCTCGTGACGCCCGTGCGGGCCGCCAAAGCGTCGAAGGCCTGCGCCATGGGCGTCCCCGTACGGATGTCGGAGACGACCCGCGCAAGCTCATCCGACAGCGCACCGTGGCACACCTTCATGATGCGTTCGAGGCCCGCGACGGGGCTCTCGCCTGCCGCGACGGCAAGAGCCAGCAGGTCGGCGACGACCGGGAACTCCGCCTGCAGCTCCTGCTCGTGCGCGGTCACCCGGCTCGACAGCTGGTTGTCGCACAGCAGCACGCCGCTGACGAAGCCGACGACGCATATGACGAGGAGGATCGGCACACCGGTCCCGCGCTCGGTCCACAGCATCGACGACAGCGCGATCGCCACGGCGAGCCCGCCGGCGCCCCAGAGCACCTGGCGGATGCGAAAGTCCTCAAGCGTCATCGGCGAGCCCAACCGGACCAGTCGCCGTGAGACGCTCGCGGAACCGCCCACGAGATCGCCGATGACCTGACTGGCCCTGCGGATCGACGGGCCGAACACCGCCTCGACCACGCCGTGGGACCGGCCGGGCAGCACGGCGTACGGATGCACGTCGCGCACGTAGGGGGTCAGACGTTGGTCAAGCGACGGTCGCCGCGTGCGTGCCCAGCCGGAGGCGATCAGCAGCAACCCCGCGGAGAGGAGCAGCCCGATCAGTGCGCCCGTCATGCGAGGATCCGCCGCTCGGTGGGCAGCCGACCGATCCAGAGCATGAGCCGGTAGGCAACGACACAGAGCACGGCACCGCTCGCGAGCACGACGAGACCGGCCGTGGTGGCGAAGCGCTGCACCACGTCCTTCTGCAGGCACATGAACAACAGCACTGCCCAAGGCGCTCCGACCGCGAGCCTGGCCCCGTTGACGGTCCACGACTGACGGGACTCGAGCTCGCCGCGCGTACGGAGGTCGTCGCGCAGGAACCCGGACAGGGCGCGGAGCATGCGGCCGAGGTCGCCTCCTCCGACGTCGCGCGCGATGCGAAGGGCCTCGATGACACGATCGCCGACGGGATCGGCGAGCCGGTCCTTGAGCAGGTCGAGAGAGTCATGGAAGCGACCGGTCGCCTGATAGTCGCGACCGAACTGCCGGAACGGCGCTCGGAGACCCTCCGGGCCGCGCTCCCCCAGCTGCATCAACGCTTCGGGAAGCGAGAGGCCCGCGCGCACCGCCGAGGACAGATTGTCGACGGCATCGGGCCACAGCGCTGCGTGCTCGCGGACGCGGCGAACGGCTCGCCCACGCAGCACCGAGATCGGCAGAACGCCGGCCATGAGCCCGAAGATCAAGCCGATGGCGGGCACGCCGGACGCTCCGGTCAGCACGACGGCAGACAGCACGAACGCTGCGGCACACATGCCGATGACCTGCGCGGGCGACACTCCCTCGACACCGGCTCGAGCCAGCAGGTCTGCCAGGCGCCCTGCGCGCCTCGAGTTGCGCGGAGCCGGCCGCCAGCTGGGCTCGGCAAACGTCCAGCCGATCAGGAGCAGGCCGAGACCTGCCATCAGTCCGATCAGGGCACCCATCGACCGACTCCCAGGACGTCGTCGAGGTCGATGCCCACCTGCTCGTAGGCCTCGCGCCTCAGTGGCACTCCGTGTCCGCGCTCGAGGCGACCGCCACGGCGTACGAAGACCGGTTCGGACTCGATCAGGTCGTTCTCGACCCGACCTGTGACGGCGACGATCTCGCGCACCGCGCGCGAGCCGTCGGGGTCGATGCCGGTATGGACGATGAGATCCACGGACGAGGCGACGGTCGGCACGACGAACCGTGACCCGATGTTGTCGCCGGCCAGCAGCGGGAGGGTGCACATCTTGACGAGGGCCTGCCGTGCGGAGTTGGCGTGAATGCTCGCCATGCCGGGAAGCCCGGCATTCAGGGCCAGCAGGAGGTCGAGGCACTCTGCCGCCCTGACCTCACCCACGATGATGCGCGAGGGTCGCATCCGCAGCGCCTCCTTGACGAGCACGCGCAGGGAGATCTCGCCGGTGCCCTCCAGTCCGGCCTGACGGGTCTGCATGGCGACCCAGTCGGGATGGCCGCACTGCAGCTCGAAGACCTCCTCGACCGAGACGAGCCGCTGGGACCCGGGGATCGACGCGGCAAGGCAGTTCAAAAGCGTCGTCTTGCCGGCCTGAGTGCCGCCAGAGACGACGATGTTGAGTCCGGCAGCGACGCTGGCGTCGAGGAATGCCGCGCTCTGCTCGTCGAGCGTGCCGAGGGTGACCAGATCGCCCAGCGAGTGGGCGCGGGCGACGAACTTGCGCACGTTGACGGCGGCGAAGCCACGCGAGATGCCGTCGAGCACGACGTGCAGCCGGTGCCCGCCCGGCAGCATCGCATCGACGAACGGCTGGCTGATGTCGAGCCGGCGACCCGAGGAGCTCAGCATCCGCTCGACCAGCTCACGCACCTGCTCAACGGTGAGGATCAGCGACGTCAGCTCGTGCCGCCCGCCACGCGCGATGAACACGCGCGACGGATCGTTGATCCAGATCTCCTCGACCGAGTCGTCGTCGAGGTATGCCTGCAAGGGGCCGAAGCCTGACACGTCGGCGACGATCTGCCCTATGACCAGCTCGGGCTCGTCCAACGAACGTACGGCGCCGGTCAGGCTGCGGGACTCGTGCTCAGCGATGACGTCGAGAGCTGCCTGGCGTACGGATCCGGCGTCGGTGCGTGGGTCGATGCGGCGCTGGCGCACGAGGTCGCGCACGCGCTCCGACAGTGCCGACGTCGACGATTCCACTCCCGATACCTCTTCCCCCGAAGAAGTGACTTGGCAACCGATAGTGCCCGAAGCGGAGCGAGTTTGGGAAGAGCCTGTCGCAAGGAGATGTGGACAACTTCCATCAGTCATCACTGCAGCACGCACGTGTGTACGTTCCTGCCGCGGGAGCCGCAGCCATCGCATGACACGATCGGACGTATGACCTGGACCGTCCCCGCCCCGACCGCTGCGCCCGAAGGCCCGATGACCGGCCCGGACCGGCCGCTGCTCGAGGAGATGCTCGCGCACCACCGGGCGACGCTGCTGAACATCTGCGCGGGCCTGACCGCTGAGCAGCTCGCCTCGCGACCGATCCCGTCGACGAGCATCACGCTGCTCGGCCTGGTGCGGCACATGGCCAAGGTCGAGCGCATCTGGTTCCGCAAGCGGCTCGCGCAGCAGGACGTCGAGCACCTGCACAACTTCGAGGCTCGCGACGACACCGACTTCAAGGTCATCGACCCCGCCGACGCCGAGCGCGCCGTGGCCGCGCTGCTCAACGAGCAACGCGAGGCGGCTGCGGCGGCCGAGGGCCTGGACTTCGACGTGACGTTCGACAGTCACGGCGAGGACATGTCACTGCGCATGCTCTACATCCACATGATCCAGGAGTACGCCCGGCACAACGGCCACGCCGACCTCATTCGCGAGGCGATCGACGGCGTCACGAGCCGCTGAAGACAGGGGGCCTAGGCCCACCGCAGGTGTGGATTCCGGCCCACTGAACTGCGTACGAGATCTCCCTAGCGTTGAGGCATGCCCTCACACACAGCACGCCACAGCCGGACCCAGCGCCGGGTCACTGCCGGCATCCTCACCGCCGTCGCCGCCACTGCTGCTCTCGCCGGGTGCGGATCAGACCCCTCCGAGACGAGCGGACCGCAGACGAAGTCCGACGAGTTCCGCGGCACCATCGTGTCCAGCACCAAGGTCGCCGACCTGAGCGCAGCGAAGGCCACGGCGTACCTCGACGATGCCGGCTTCGACGCCGGCCACGTGACGTACGGCGTCACGGCGTACCGCATCGTCTACCGGACGGTCGGCCTCGACGCCAAGGAGACCCGGGCCAGCGGACTGGTCGTCGTCCCCAAGACTGATCGGCGTGAGCTGCAGGCCGTGTCGTACACGCATGGCACCACCACCTTCAAGCGCGATGTCGCTTCGGAATGGAGCGACGACTACAACACGTCGCCGGGCGTCATGTACGCCTCCGCCGGGTTCGTCGCCGTACTGCCCGACTACCTGGGACTGGGTCGCGGGCCGGGCGTTCATCCCTGGATGCACGTGGCCACCGAGACGTCGGCCTCGCTCGACATGCTGCGGGCCAGCCGCACGTTCGTCGCTGAACGGCAGCATCGGCTTGCCAAGGACGTACTGATCACCGGCTTCAGCCAGGGTGCGTCGAGTGCACTGGGTCTCGCTCACGCGCTGCAGGACGGTGCTGATCCTGACTTCGCCGTCGGCGCGATCGCCCCGATCAGCGGCGGGTACGACTTCGCCGGGGTGGAGCTGCCGGCGCTGGTCCGTGGCGAGCTGGATCCGAAGGCGAGCGTCGTCTACACGGGACTGATGCTGACGTCGTGGGATCGAACCTTCGACCTGTTCGACGACCCGCAGGACGTCTTCATGCGTCCGTACGCGACCAAGATGGCGAAGGTCTTCGACGGGACGACGCCGGGCGAGACCATGATGAAGACGTTGCCCGGCGGCATCGCCGAGCTCCTGACCGACGACGGCCGGAAGCTCCTGGAGCACCCGAGTGGTCGGCTGCTGACCGCGCTGAAGCAGGCCGACGCCGTATGCCACTGGTCGCCCACTGCGCCGACGCGGCTCTACGTCGCACAGGACGACGAGCAAGCCGCATCCGCCAACACGCCGAGCTGCCACTCCTCACTCGCCGGCTCCGACGTCGTGGACCTCGGCACCCCTGAGCACTTCGGGTCACGCCACATCGGCAGCAACGTCGCCGGAAGCGCCCGGGCTCTCGGATGGTTCCTCGAGCTGTCCGACGCCGCCTGACACCTCGCCCGATCCCTCATCGAAAGGCCCATCATGTCCAGGACAACCACACGCCTCTCCGCCCTCGTCATCGCCTCAGTCGCGGCGGTCGCCCTCGCCGGGTGCTCGGACGGCGGACCGCGAACGACAGACGTACGCGAGGTGGCCGAGTTCACCAGCGTCGCCAACGACAGCTCGGCGGATGTGCGGATCCGCGTCGGCGAACCACAGCACGTACAGGTCGTCGCGCCCGAGAACGCAGTGTCGGACGTACGCACCGAGGTGCGCGACGGCACGCTGCACGTGTCGTTCGGGTCGCACGACCCCGACCATGTGACGGTCGAGATCGACGTGCCGAGCGTGGACTCGCTCGAGAATGCCGGCTCCGGTGACGTCGAGGCCAAGGGGGTCGACGCCGACACGTTGACGGTGCAGGCGGACGGCTCGGGCAATCTCGAGCTCGCGGGCAAGGCGCGGCAGCTCACGGTGGATCAGAGCGGTTCCGGTGACCTCGACCTCGGCGACCTGTCGGCGAGCGACGCGCGGGTCAGGACGAAGGGTTCGGGCGACACGAAACTGTGGGTGGATGCCGCCCTCGACCTTCGGACGGACGGCTCCGGTGACGTGGAGTACCGCGGCGACCCGGCGCTGACCAAGCACCTCAAGGGCTCCGGCGACGTGGGTCGAGCCGACTAGACCTCGCTCTGTCAGCCCGGGGGTGCTTCACAAGGTCGGTCAGGAACTGCACGCGCCGCAGGTGTAACTCCGTGTCACCTTCGATCGTTGTGACCTGCAACACTTTTCTGAGCCCGAGGAGCACCTTCGTGCGTCGTCTTGCAGTCGTCATCTTCAGCGTCCTCGCCGTGGGCGCCGCCGCGACCGTCCCGGCCGCCGCCGCAGGCACGGTCCCCTCCCCCACGACCGCCGACTCGTACGGCACGGTGCGCAACATCGTGCCGGCCGGCCAGCGCGGCACGATCAACGCGCTGCAGCTCGTGCAGGTGCTGATCGGCGGCGGGCTGACCGCGGTCGACGGCAAGAACGCGCCCACGAACTACGCCGACCAGCTCGAGATGTACGACGACCTGGCGAAGCACAAGCCCGGCACGATCACCGACGCCGTCGTCGACAAGGACTACAAGAAGGCCGGCTTCGTCCCCGAAAAGGTCGTCAGCACCGAGACGCCCAAGCCCGGCGTGACGATCGTGCGCGACGCGTACGGCGTCCCCTACATCACCGGCAAGACGTATAACGACACGATGTTCGGTGCCGGGTTCGCCGGTACGCAGGACCGCATGTTCCTGATGGACGCGCTGCGGCACCTCGGCGCCGGCCGCGGGGCGGAGTTCGTCGGCGGCACGCCCGGCAACATCGCGATGGACCGCGCCCAAGTGCGGTCGGCGTACTACACGCCCAAGGAGGCGCAGGACCAGCTCGAGATCATCGCCAAGGAGAACGGCGCCGAGGGGCAGCGCCTGCTCGACGGCGCGGACGCCTACATCGCCGGCATCAATGCCGCGCAGGACCGGATGTGCCCGCTCGGCCTGCCGACCGGGCTCGAGTGCCCCGCCGAGTACGTCGCCCTGCAGAAGAAGCCGACCCCGTGGACGCGGGCCGACCTGACGTACGTCGCCTCGCTCGTCGGCGGCATCTTCGGCAAGGGCGGCGGGCAGGAGTACGCCAACGCGCTGTTCTACGGCAAGCTCGTGAAGGAGTACGGCACCGCCAAGGCCGACAAGATGTTCGCGAGCCTGCGGGAGAAGAACGACAAGGAAGCACCGACCACCTCGACGCTGTCCTTCCCGTACGACAACAAGGCGTTCAACCCGCACCAGGCCGGCGTGGCGATCCCTGACCTCGACGGCGCGCACGGCAGTGGATCCGGCGACGACACCGGCACCAGCAATCCCATCGAGACCCTGCTGGACGCGCTCAAGCTCGGGCTCACCGGCGTGCCGAACGAGGTCGAGACCCCGTCGGGCACGATCGACCTCAGCAGCCTGTTCTCGGCCAACGGCATGAGCAACGCGCTGCTGGTCGGCGCCAGCAAGACCAAGACCGGCCACCCGCTGGTCGTGTTCGGCCCGCAGACCGGCTACTACAACCCGCAGCTGCTCAACGAGCAGGTGCTGATGGGTCCGGGCGTGTTCGCCCGCGGCGTGTCGTTCGCCGGCACCAACCTCGTCGTCGAGCTCGGTCACGGTGCCGACTACGCCTGGTCGGCGACGAGCTCGGGCAGCGACAACATCGACACGGTCATCGAGAAGCTGTGCAACGCCGACGGCAGCGCACCGACGGTCAACTCGACGTCGTACCGCAAGGACGGCGGCACGTGCGTGCCGATGCAGTACAACGAGCACAAGGAGACCGTGATCCCCAACATCTCGGCCCCCACCGCCCCCGCAACCCTCAAGATGCAGGTGTGGCGCACCAACCACGGCATCGTGCAGACCCGCACGACGGTCAAGGGCGTCCCGGTCGCGGTCGTGATCGAGCGCAGCACGTATGGCCGCGAGGCGGCGTCGATCCTGGGCTTCTCGCGCTTCAACAACCCCGACTACGTCAAGGACGCGACGTCGTTCAAGAAGGCCGCCAGCGCGATCGACTACACGTTCAACTGGTTCTACGCCGACAACCGCGACATCGCCTACTTCTCGTCGGGCCGCCTGCCCGTGCGTGCGGCCGGCACCGACACCGACATGCCCCGCTGGTCCGGCAAGAAGTACGACTCGACCGGCTGGCTCAGTGCTGCCAAGCACGTGCAGCAGATCAACCCGCCGACCGGATACTTCGCGAGCTGGAACAACAAGCCCGCGCGAGACTTCGCCGCGGCCGACGACAAGTGGTCCGACGGATCCGTGCACCGCTCGCTGGCGCTCAGCCGTCGCGCCACCAAGGCCATCGCCGCCGGCAAGATCACCCGCGCGCAGCTGGCCGGGATCGTCGAGGACGCGGCGACCGAGGACGTACGCGCGAAGGAGCTGCTCCCCGCGCTGCTCAAGGTGCTCGGCGACGACCCCAAGACGGCCGAGGCACGCAAGCTGCTGTCGGCCTGGCTGGCGGCCGGCGCGCACCGCGTCGACTACGACCGGACCGGCGCTTACGCGCACCAGGCCGCGATCCGCATCTTCGACACGTGGTGGGAGGACGGCGACAAGTCCCTGGCGTACGACTTCGCCACGCCGAGCCTCGGCGCCGACCTGGCGCGGGCGCTGCCTCAGCCACTCGACGACCACCCGCGCCAGGGCCAGGGCTCGTCGTGGCTCGGCTCGCCTTGGTACGGATACGTCAACAAGGAGCTGCGCCAGCTGACCGGATCGACCGTCCAGAGCCCGTACGCCTATCGGCTCTGCGGCACGCTCTCGACCTGCCGCACGACGTTGCGGGCGTCGCTGCTCAGCGCGGTGCAGCGAGCGCAGACGGCCCAGGGCGTGAGCAGCCCGAGCCAGCTGACGTACGACAAGTCGCTCGACTACATCCGGCCCACGAGCGGCGGCGTGGTCGGCGTGCGCCCGATCGACTGGCAGAACCGGCCCACGTTCCAGCAAGTCGTTGACTACCGGACGCACCGGGCTCGGTGATACTGGTCGGCATGAGACCGACCCTGACGGTGGCCGTCGCGATCCTGCTGCTCACAGCAGGGTGCGGCGGCTCCGACGAGCCCAAGGACGCCGGCGACGACCCGACGACGACCCCTGCGCCGACGGTGACGACGACCCCCACCACGGCACCGACACCCACCGCGACGACGCCGACGCCGACCAAGGCCACGCCGGCCTCGACGCTGATCGACTACGGCGACGACGGCATCACGGTGGCGCGCGGAGCCGACACGGCCAAGCTCACGGGCGCTCCGCAGGACTTCAAGGACTTCATCGCCGCCGACCTGCAGCGGCAGCAGGACACCAAGGACGACGTCTGCGCCAAGAAGCCCGAGATCCACGTCGAACGGGTCGACACGCGCGGCTGGGCTGCCGGCGGCACGTTCATCCCGCAGTGCGGCGGCAACGCGAACCTGTGGGCCAAGGTCGCCGGAGGGTGGCGTGAGGTGTGGGGCGGCCAGACGTTGCCCGACTGCGCGGTGCTCGAGAAGTTCCGCTTCCCGGCGAGCGTCGGCGGCACGCAGTGCGGCACGCCCGACGGCAAGACCCGCCGCTACCCCTAGAAGTATTCGGCTAGGGCATCGAGATGGCGGCAACGAGGGGTTCGATCAGTCGCAACAGCCGATCGGGAGTCGCGTCGGGGTTGACCGATTGGCGCATCGCGAGCCCGATTGCGTAGTCGACGGCCGCCTCCGCAAGCACCTCGAGCGTCTCGTCGCCCATCGAGTCGGGCGGGGCGAGCGAGCGTACGACCGACACGGCCTGCTCGATCGAGGCCGTCTGCCGCCGCGTCTGAGCCGCGGCGAGCCGCGGGTCGTGCATCGTGTCGAGCAGCAGCTCGAGCTCGAGCCGAACCCACCCGGACGACATGGCCTGGGCCGCCCACTGCCTGACCTGGTCCAGCACATCGCCTGCGGCCATGGCGCGGTCGACCTGATCGCCCAGCGCGCCGATCTGCTCGGCCTGCAGGCGTTCGAGCACGCCGAGCGCGAGATCGGCCTTGCTGCCGAAGCTCGAGTAGACGATGCCAGTGGTGAACCCGGCCTCCTTTGCGACCGACGCCAACGAGGTTGCGACATAGCCGTCGCGGAGGAACGCCTCGCGGGCCACCTGGAGGACCGTCTCGCGATTGCGCTCCTGCACCTGCAACCGGGTCAGCCTCGTCATGGGGTCAGCGTAGTGACCCGGGTCAGCCGTTGGTGGCGTTCCCCGGCGCGGCGGGCTGCTGTGCGCTGTGGAACCCCTGGCCGCGTTGCGTACCGGGGCCCCCACCGGGTCCACCAGCTCCGCCGAACCCGCCTGGTCCGCCACGGCCACCGTCATCGCCACCTCCGGCCGAACCGATCGCCGCGCCGGCGCCGAGCCCCAGCACGACCGCCGCGAGCGCGGAGGCGACGAGCGTACGGGTGGACCATGCCGCGGGCACAGCGGAGCTGTCTTCGTTGTCACTCATGCCGCCACGGTGACCCGCCGACCTGTCATGCGCCTGTGCGCCGGCCCTTCCCCAACTGGGACTCGGGCAGACTCACTCACAGTCTTCTCACAGGCCGTTCCTACCCGCGTCGACGCTGCGCCATCCACACTGGACACATGGCTTCCACCCTGACCCGGGCTGACGGGACACCCCTGCGCGTCCTCGTGGTCGACGACGAGGTCAACATCGCCGAGCTGCTGCAGATGGCGCTGCGCTACGAGGGCTGGGACATCCAGATGGCGCACACCGGGCGCAAGGCCGTGTCCGCCGCCAAGGAGTTCACGCCCGACGCGATCGTGCTCGACATGATGCTGCCGGACTACGACGGCATGGAGGTCCTGCGCAAGGTGCGCGCCCAGTCCCCCGAGATCCCGGTGCTGTTCCTCACCGCCCGCGACTCGGTCGAGGACCGGGTCGCCGGCCTGACTGCCGGGGGCGACGACTACGTCACCAAGCCGTTCAGCCTCGAGGAGGTCGTCGCGCGGCTGCGTGGACTGATGCGTCGCGCCGGCGCGCTCGACGCCCGGCCCAACTCAGTGATCACGGTCGGTGACCTGACGCTCGACGAGGACAGCCGCGACGTCGAGCGTGCCGGCCGCCAGATCGAGCTGACCGCGACGGAGTTCGAGCTGCTGCGCTTCCTCATGCGCAATCCGCGGCGCGTGCTGTCGAAGGCGCAGATCCTCGACCGCGTGTGGGACTACGACTTCGGCGGCCAGGCCAACGTCGTCGAGCTCTACATCTCGTACCTGCGCAAGAAGGTCGATGTCGGGCACGAGCCGATGATCCACACCAAGCGCGGCGCCGGCTACGTCCTGAAGCCTGCCGGGTAGGTCTCGTGCGCAAGGTCCTGCCCTCCTCGCTGACCGGCCGACTCATCGTCACGGTGGTCGCGCTGGTCGCCGTCGCGAGCCTGCTCGTGGCCGGTGTCGTGACCGTGGTGATGAGCAACTACCTCACCGACCGCCTCGACGAGAAGCTCACCCAGTCGATGGGCCGGGCCCAGCACACGCCGCCCCGCGATGCCATCGCGCCGGACGGCAGGCGCCCTGACCCCGGTCGCGGTCAGGACGTCGGACTCATCACCGTGGTGCCGGGCCGACCGGGGTCGATCGTCACCGAGGACGGCGATGCACCCGCCATCTCGACCGCAGCGCGCGACCTGCTGGCCGAGGTGAGCCCCGATGGCACACCCCGTGACATCGACCTGCCGAAGTACGGCTCCTACCGCGTGCTCGCCGCGGAGGCGCCCGACGGATCGATCTGCATCGTCGGACTGCCGAGGTCCTCCGTCGACAACACCATCGGCAACCTGATCTGGTGGGAGGTGTTGCTCGCGCTCGGTGCCACGGGGGTCGCGGGGGTCGCCGGTCGCCTGCTCGTACGCCGTCAGCTCCGGCCGCTCCGCGAGGTCGCCGCCACGGCCCACGAGGTCATCGCTATGCCGTTGTCGTCGGGAGAGATCGGGCAGACCGTGCGTGTGCCGGCTGACCTCACCGACCCCAACACCGAGGTCGGGCAGGTCGGCGGCGCGCTCAACCAGCTGCTGGGTCACGTCGAGGAGGCGCTCGACGCCCGGCACGAGAGCGAGCAGCAGGTCCGCCAGTTCCTCGCCGATGCGTCGCACGAGCTGCGCACTCCCCTGTCGACGATCAAGGGTTATGCCGAGCTCAGCCGGCGTACCGGACGCGCGGACCCGGACCAGATCCTGGCCAAGGTCGAGTCCGAGGCCGGCCGCATGTCGACCCTGGTCGAGGACATGCTGCTGCTGGCTCGGCTCGACTCCGGACGCGAGATCGACCGCCGGCCCGTCGACCTCACGCGCCTGCTCGTCGAGGCGGTCAACGACGCGCGGGTCGTCGACCCCGAGCGGCACTGGACGTTCGACGTACCCGACGAGCCGGTCACCGTGACCGGCGACGAGCAGCGGCTCCACCAGGCCGTCACCAACCTGCTGACCAACGCGAGCCGGCACACCCCTCCGGAGACGACCGTCGACGTACGCCTGCGGGTCGCCGACATGGTGCGGATCGAGGTGCACGACAACGGTCCCGGCATCGATCCCGAGCTGGTGCCGACGATCTTCGAACGCTTCGTCCGCGGCGACTCGTCCCGCACCCGCGCGTCGGGTGGTGCCGGGCTCGGCATGTCGCTCGTACGCGCGATCATGCACGCGCACCGCGGCACGGCGACCGTCGAGAGCTCGCCGGGCGACACGACGTTCACGCTCACGCTGCCCGCCTCCTGACCGGCACGGTTTGCCCCAACACCGGCTCACAGAGGTGGCACAGAGTGACCACACGGTCGTGCCAGTCCGGCCTCGCACCGTGGAGGCATGAACCAGACGACCCTCATCGCGCCGGCGGCCGAGCGCCGCTCCGAGGCGCCCACCCCTGACCGCACACCCCCAGCCCCGACGTGGGCGACCCGCCTCTGGCGCGGCAAGCCCGACGACTCGCCGCTCGTACGCCCGGCACTGCTTGCGCTCCTGCTGGCCACCGCGCTGCTCTACCTGTGGGGCCTCGGCGCGTCCGGGTGGGCCAACTCGTTCTACTCCGCCGCCGTGCAAGCCGGCTCCGCGTCGTGGAAGGCGTTCTTCTTCGGCTCGTCCGACGCGTCGAACTCGATCACGGTCGACAAGACGCCGATGTCGCTGTGGCCGATGTCGCTGTCCGTGCGGATCTTCGGGCTGTCGTCGTGGAGCATGCTCGTGCCGCAGGCGCTGATGGGCGTCGGCTCGGTCGGCCTGCTCCACGCCACGGTCAAGCGTACGACGCGCAACGCGTGGGCCGGGCTGCTCGCCGGCGCGATCCTCGCGCTGACCCCCGTCGCCGTGCTGATGTTCCGGTTCAACAACCCCGACGCACTGCTGACGCTGTTCCTCATCGCCGCGGTGTACGCCACGATCCGCGCGATCGAGTCACCTGAGCGAGCCGTGCGCTGGCTCGTGCTGGGCGGCACCCTGGTCGGCTTCGCGTTCCTCACCAAGATGCTGCAGGCCTTCCTGGTCCTGCCACCGCTCGCGGCCGTCTACCTCGTCGCTGCCAAGCCCTCGATCGGCAAGCGCCTGGGCCACCTGCTCATCGCGTTCGGCTCGATGATCGCCGCCGCCGGCTGGTGGATCGCGATCGTCGAGCTGTGGCCCGCGTCGAGCCGGCCCTACATCGGCGGCTCGCAGAACAACTCGATCCTCGAGCTCACGCTGGGCTACAACGGCTTCGGCCGGCTCAACGGGAACGAAGTCGGCTCGGTCGGCGGCGGCGGCAACAACACCGGCGGCGGCATGTGGGGCTCGACCGGGCTGTTCCGGCTGTTCAGCTCCGAGATCGGCGGGCAGATCGCCTGGCTGCTCCCTGCGGCCCTCGCCAGCCTCGTGCTGGGTGTGTGGTTCCGTCGCCGGGCCGGCCGTACGGATCGCCAGCTCACGGGGCTCATCGTGTGGGGCGGCTGGCTGCTCGTCACCGGGCTGACCTTCAGCTTCATGGCCGGCATCTTCCACGCGTACTACACGGTTGCGCTCGCCCCCGCGATCGCCGCGCTCGTCGCGATCGGCGCCAGCATCCTCTGGGAGCACCGTGAGTCCCTCCTCACCGCTCTGGGCGCAGCCTTCGTGCTCGCGATGACCGCCTCGACGAGCTACGTCCTGCTCGACCGGACCGACGGTTTCGTCCCGTGGCTCAAGTACGCCGTGGTGGTCGCCGGTGTCGGTGCCGCTTTCCTGATCGTGATCCACCGTCTCCTCCCCCGCCGTGCGATGTTCGCGGTCGGCGCGGCGGCACTCATCACGCTGCTCGCCGGCCCCACGGCGTACGCGTTGGACACCGCGTCGACGCCGCACACCGGCTCGATCCCGAGCGCCGGCCCGAGCACGGGTGGCGGCGGGTTCGGCGGCATGCGCGGCGGACCGGGCGGCGGTCGTGGCGGCCAGATGGGTCAGCCGCCGACACAGAACGGCACGCGACAGGCACCCGGCGGCACGAACGACGGCACGCGAGGAGGAGGCGGGGCCGGCGGACTGCTCAACGGCTCGACCTCGACCAGTGCCATCAACGCCCTGCTGACGACCGACTCCAGCACGTACACCTGGGTCGCCGCGGCGATCGGCTCCAACACCGCCTCGGGCTACCAGCTCGCGACCGAGCTGCCGGTCATGGCGATCGGCGGGTTCAACGGCTCTGATCCCAGCCCGACGCTGGCGCGGTTCAAGCAGTACGTCGCCGACGGCGAGATCCACTACTTCATCGGCAGCGGGAGCGGCGGAGGCGGCGGGATGAACGCCGGCGGCAGCACCAGCTCCGCGATCTCCGCCTGGGTGTCCGACAACTTCACCGCGAAGACCGTCGACGGCGTGACGATCTACGACCTGTCGGCAGGCATCCAGTGACTGCGGCAACGGCGTACGCCGAGCAGGCTCCGGTGAGCACGACGGTGCTGGACATCGTGATCCCGGTCCACAACGAGGAGCGCGCACTGGTCGAGTCCGTCGAGACCGTGCGGAGGCACCTGCAGTCACTGCCGTACGAGTCACGGGTGACGATCGCGGACAACGCGAGCACCGACGGGACCAGCCTGCTGGCTCACCAGCTGGCCCACCGCCACCCCGACGTGTCGGTGGTGTCGCTCACCGAGAAGGGGCGCGGCCGGGCGCTCAAGCAGGCATGGTCACGGTCGGACGCCGAGGTGCTGGTCTACATGGATGTCGACCTGTCGACCGACCTCAACGCGCTGCTGCCGCTCGTCGCACCGCTGCTGTCGGGGCACTCCGACCTCGCGATCGGGTCGCGCCTGGCCCGCACGGCGCGGACGACGAGAGGACCCAGGCGTGAGCTGATCTCCCGTACGTACAACGTCATGCTCCGCCGCGCGCTGCGGGCGCGGTTCTCCGACGCCCAGTGCGGGTTCAAGGCGATCCGCCGCGACGTGGCGACGCACCTGCTGCCGCTCATCGAGGACGACGAGTGGTTCTTCGACACCGAGCTGTTGATCGTCGCCGAGCGCGCCGGGCTGCGGATCCACGAGGTGCCGGTCGACTGGGTCGACGACCCGGACAGCCGGGTCGACATCGTGCGCACCGCGGCAGCCGACCTGCGCGGCATGGGCCGGCTCGGCTGGGCGCTCCTGCGCGGCCGCGTGCCGCTGGCGGACGTCGCGAGCGCGCTCGGACGTACGACGGCACGCAGCGCGGGAGGCCGGCTCAGTGCGCAGATGGTGGTGTTCGCGCTGATCGGGATCCTGTCGACCTTGGCGTATGGCGTCCTGTACGTCGCGCTGCGTGGGCGGCTCGGCGCGCAGGAGGCGAACGCCCTCGCGCTCGCCGCCACCGCGATCGCCAACACCGCGGCGAATCGCCGGTTCACGTTCGGGTTCCGCGGCCCCGACGGGGCCCTGCGCCATCAGCTGCAGGGCCTGCTGGTGTTCGCCTGCGGATTGGGCGTGACGAGCGGTGCCCTGTGGACATTGCGGGCCGTGCGAGGCGACGGGCACCCGCTGGTCGAGGTCGTCCTGCTGACCGCCGCGAACCTGTTCGTGACGGTCATGCGCTTCGTCCTGATGCGGGTCTGGATCTTCCGCGGTCAGCGCGCAGAGGCGGAAACCGTGGTCTGAGGAGCGAGCGGCGTCGAAACCGGTTGTCTGGACCCCCTCCATGGACCAAGATCGACAGGAGACGACGAGAATTCCTGACAGAGAGTGACGACCATGGCTCAGAAACAGTCCATCCTCGGGCGCATCGGGCAGTTGACGCGCGCCAACATCAACGCCCTCCTCGACAAGGCCGAGGACCCGGAGAAGATGCTGGACCAGCTGGTGCGCGACTACACCAACTCGATCGCCGAGGCCGAGGACGCCGTCGCCCAGACGATCGGCAACCTGCGCCTCGCCGAGGCCGATCACGCCGAGGACGTCGCCGCGGTCAAGGAGTGGGGCGCCAAGGCGCTCGCCGCCTCCCAGAAGGCCGACTCACTCCGCGCCTCCGGCCAGGCGGCTGAGGCCGACAAGTTCGACCAGCTCGCCAAGATCGCGCTCTCCAAGCAGATCGGCTTCGAGACCGAGGCCAAGCAGGCCGCGCCGCAGATCGCCGCGCAGAACGAGACCGTCGAGAAGCTCAAGGCCGGGCTGATCGGCATGCAGGGCAAGCTCGGCGAGCTGCAGACCAAGCGCGACCAGCTCGTCGCCCGCGCCAAGAGCGCCGAGGCCCAGGCCAAGGTGCAGGACGCGGTCAAGTCGATCGACGTGCTCGACCCGACCAGCGAGCTGGGCCGGTTCGAGGACAAGGTACGCCGCTCGGAGGCGCAGGTCGCCGGTCAGGCCGAGCTCAATGCCGCGACCGCCGACCCGTGGGACGAGCTCGAGGAGTCGTCGACCAACGCCGAGGTCGAGGCCCGGCTGTCCGAGCTCAAGAGCCTCGGCGCAGGCACCCCGGCACCCGAGGCGGCGTCCGAATGAAGCTCACCGAGTCGTTCAGCTACGAGGGCGCCGATGTCGAGGCGGTCTACGCCCTGATCACCGACCAGGCGTTCCGCACCGAGTCGTGCGCCAACCAGGGATCCCTCGAGTACGAGGTCACGGTGGAGCCCTCGGGCGACGGCGCGACCGTCACGGTCGTCCGTACGCAGGAGGCCGACATGCCGGACTTCGTCAAGAAGCTGACCGGCAGCACCGTCAAGGTCAAGCAGACCGAGGTGTGGAGCGGCCCCGATGCCGGCGGCAACCGCAGCGCCGACGTCAAGGTCAGCATCATCGGCCAGCCCGCGGAGATGGTCGGCACCGCCAACCTGATCGCCAACGGCGCCGCGACCGACTTCACCCTCGACGGCGACGTCAAGGTGTCGATCCCGTTCATCGGCAAGAAGATCGAGCCCGAGGTCGCCAAGGCGATCCGCTCCTCGCTGCGCGAAGAGGTCGAGTACGGGCAGACCAAGCTCTAGACGGCAGGCGAGCTCACGACGCCGTGTTCGGCCCCGCAAGGGCGCTGAGCACGGCGTCGATCTCTTGCGTGGCGTACCACGCGAGGTCACCCGTGCCGTCGACGTCGAGGTGGAACGACACGACCTCGTCGAGGGTCACCGGCCCGTCAGGATCGTCGACCTCGGCGGCAGCCACCGCGGCAGCATGCTCGGACGCTTCCTCCAGCGCGGCGAGCTCGTCCTCCTCGTCCTCCGAGGCGGCGGTGAACGCCGGGGCGCTGATCGAGGCGCCACCGGCCAGTGCCGTCAGGTCGTCGCGGCCGACCGCGAGATAGACCCTCATGACTTCGCCGGCCTCTGCCGGCCGCGGGGGGCGCGCGTGCGGCGGCCATCGACCGACTCGACGAGCTCGAGCAACGCGTCCTCGATGCACTGCGCAAGCACGTCCACGTCAGGCACCGCCTCGCGATCGGCGACGATGCCGAAGAACACCTTGCTGTTGTAGGACGTCACGCCGATCGAGACGGCGCGGCGACCGCTCAGGGGTATGCACGGATAGACCTCGCTGACCGCCTCGCCGGCCATGTAGACGGGGTCCTGGGGGCCCGGCACGTTGGTGATCACGATCTGGTGGCCGCGCCCCGCCTCGGCATCGGCGACGCGCGCACCGACGGCGTGGAACGTCGACGTGGCGAAGCCCGGCAGGTTGGCGAGCTTGTTGGCGGCCACCGCAGAGCCGGTCTCGCGGTGGTCCTTGAGCGCGTACGAGACCTGGTGCAGCCGGACGACGGGATTGGACTCGCCGACCGGCAGCGAGAGCAGGTGGCCACGGACCTTGGACCCCAGCGAGGTCGGCAGGCCGTCCTCGGCCACGACCGACATCGGCACCATCGCGCGGAAGCTCGTCTTGGGCGTCACCGGCTCCGCACGGGTCAGCATCCAGCCCCGGATGCCGCCGGCGATCACGGCGAGGATCACGTCGTTGACCGTGCCGCCGTGCTCCTCGCGTACGCGACGGAAGTCGTCGAGACTCGCGGCGAGCGACGCGAACCGGCGATGCCGCGACAGCTCGGTCGACAGGACGCTGTTGGGCGGCTGGCCGTCGACGCCGATGACCGGCAGCCGGCGGGCGATGCGCCCGAGGTTGAGCTCGGCGACGCGGATGGCCTCCCCGGGATGGCGCAGGTTGCGGTTGAGCGTGCCGACCACGAGCTCGGCGGCGTTGGGCTCCGAGCGCGGGTTCCACTCCTCGTGGGGGATGTCGCGGTCGTACGCGGTCTCCTCGAGCAGGACCTGCGCGAGGTCGACGGTCTCGGAGCCGTCGACCAGGGCCTGGTGCGCCTTGAACAGCAGCGCAACCCGCCCCTCGGACAGCCCCTCGATCAGGTAGAGCTCCCACAGCGGACGGTCGAGGTCGAGCCGGCGGGCGATGAGCCGGCCGACCAGCTCGTGCAGCGCTGCGCTCGTGCCGGGCCGCGGGAGCGCCGAGCGACGTACGTGCAACGAGATGTCGAAGTTCTCGTCGTCGAGCCACACCGGCGTTCCCAAGGCCCCCGGGACGGTGCGCGGGACCTGGCGATAGCGCGGGACGAGATCGATGCGCTCGTTGATGACGTGGATCAGCCGGTCGTAGTCGAGGGGGTGCTCACCGGGCTCGAGGATGGCCAACGAGGCGATCTGGCGGGGGACGGTCGGGCTGTCCTGCTGCAGGAACATCGCATCCAGCGGGCTCAACCGTTGCATGGCACTCCTCAGGGACGTCCTGCAGAGAAGTTACCACCGGGTCATGGGGTGGCGGCCGAGAGCACGCCGGGTGTTCCGACCTGTGACACAAGACTCCTGGCCAGCACCTCGATCCGGGTCACGAACGGCGACGACGGGGCGACGTCTCGCGGCGTACGCCCGCTGACCGCCGCGAGGTCGAGTCCCGACTGGTCGAACGGCAGGTAGGTCGTCGGGACGATCCCGGTGAGCCGTCGCAGGGTCGCGTCGATCTCGCGCTCGCGCCAGCCCAACGACGTACGGGTCATGTTGATGACGAGGGTCGGCACGCAGCCGGGCACCGCCTCGGCCAGGTCGTGCAGGCCGCGTACGAGTCGGGCGAGACCCACGGGGTCCGGCCGGCCGACCGCCACGATCGCGTCGGCCTGGTCAAGGACCTGCAGTGTCGACTGGTTGCGGTTGCCGGTGTGGCCGGTGCCCGACTCGAGGGAGAAGCCGCAGTCCACGACGAGCAGCCCGGCGTCGGCGCGGAGCCGGGCGAGCACGAGCTCGAACGCACCGGTGCGCACCTGCGGCCACATGTCGGCTCGCGGCAGGCCCGTCAGCAGTCGGAGGTTGTCCTCGATCCCCAACAGGTGGTCGGCGACCTCTGCCGCACGTCCGGTGTTGGCGGCCCGGCAGGCGGCCACGAGTCCGCTGACGTCGTCGGAGATCAGCCCCTAAAGGGCGTCACGCGGCACGACCTCCACCTTCGCCTGCGACAACCCACCAGCCGCGCCACCACCCTTGGCGCGCGCCGTGGTCACCACGATGCGGTCGATCAGCGTGCCGAGCATAGTCCGCCGCACCGCCACCGGCAGGTGACGCCACCCATCCAGCAGCCCCGTCGCGACCTCCACCCGGTCGACCTGGGCTCGACGCCCAGCACGTGCCGACTCCTCGATCTGAGCGACGTACCCGTCACGCTCAGCCACCATCTGGTCACGCGCCCGCTGGTAGTCCTCCACCGGCACGAGGTCCTCGGCCAGGCGTACGGTGAGCCGCTGCAGGTCTCGGTTGATCTTGTCGACAGCCTTGGTCGCACGCCGCACCTCGGCCTCGGCCGACACCACCGCGGCCGCGCTCCTACTCGCAGTGCGCGCCGCCTTCTCGACGTCGGCCGCCTCGACACTCAACCACTCGAGCACGGCCGCCTCGACGACGGACATCTGCACGGCGCCACCGGTGCACCCGGACTCGTCGTGGGACCCGTAGTCACGGTTCCGGTTGCACCTGAACCGAGGGCCCTGGGCGTTGGACTTCCCACCACCGGCCATCGGCCCACCGCAGCGGCCGCACTTCACCATCCCGGACAGCAGGTAGCTCGACGCCTTGGTGCGGGGCGGCACGAAGCGGCCGGCCTCACGTCGATCGAGGTAGGCCTGCCACAGGTCCGGCGGGACGAGGGCCTCGTGGGCGCCGGGGTGCAGCTGGCCACCCCACAGGATCTGGCCCGCAGCGAACCCACTGTCGAGGACGCGATAGAGCATCTTCGGAGACCAGGCGCCGCCCTTGATGGTCTTGAGCCCGCGGGCGTTCATCGACCTGGTGATCTCCACGACGCCGACGCCGGCGACGAAGCTCTCGTACGCCTGCAGGAGGGCTGGCCCGTCGATCGGGTGCGGGCGGTGGATCCCTGCTTCGCGGTCCCACTCGTACCCGTAGCGGGGGTTGCCGTTCGGCACGAGGCCCTTGGCCAGGCGGGACTCGTGGACTTCCTTCCACACCTCGCCGATCCGGTCGGACTCGAACGCTGCGAGCTCGACGAGCATGCCGCGTGTGAGCCGTCCGGTGGCGGTGCCGATGTCGACGGCCTCGGTGGAGGACTCGATGCGGCCGCCGGCGACGTCGGCCCGGTCGGCTGCGAGCGCCCAGTCACGTCGCGACCTCGAGAGGCGTGACCACTTCCAGAGCACGACGATGTCGGCGCCGCCGTCCTCGATCAGCTGCATGACCCGGGTGACGGCGGGCCGCTTCCAGGTGCGGCCGCTGATGCCGGGGTCGGACTCCACGGCGACGACCTGGTAGCCCTGCTGCTGGCAGTACTGCCGGCATGACGCCTCCTGCAGCTCGAGGCTGATGGAGTCGTCGTGGGAGATCGACTGGCGCAGGTAGAGGACCGCCCGCGGCGGGGTCTCCGGGACCGGGCGCAGGCTGACCATCAGAGGTCTTGGCCGTATCTTGATGCGCTCCTGGACCGCTGCCGTTGGGCGCGCAGTCGGCGGAGCCGCTTCACCAGGAGGGGGTCGTGCGCGAGGGCGTCCTCACGGTCGAGCAGGGCGTTGAGCTTCTGGTAGTACTGCGTCTCGGACAGGTCGAACCGCTTGCGGATCTCGTTGGCCTTGGCACCGGTGTACTGCCACCACAGCCGCTCGACGTCGAGCATCTGCTTCTCCTGGTCTGTCAGGTCAGCCGAAGCACGCATCGTAGGCCTTCTGGTATGCGGCTCCACCTTCGCCGTTGCCCTCATAGGCGGTGATCTTGCCGCCGAGCGTGGCAAAGAATCGGTCGTCGTAGGTGATGAACTTTGAGCCGTCTCGGCAGTCGAGGGTCACGGCGGCCTCGATCGTGTCGCCCTTCGAGCAGCCCTCGTAGTCCTTGGGGATGGTCTTGCCGCTGACCCAGACGTCGACGCACTTGGGTTGCGTGCCCGAGCTGGTCGCGGTCGTCGTCGTGGCTGACGACTCCTTGGGTTCGTCGGATCCGCCGCCGCAGCTGGCGAGCATCAGCGTGGCCGAGAGCGCGATGCCGGCTGTGAGTGAACGGTTCATGCGACGTGCTCCTCTGTCAGGTGTGAGAGTCGGCGGACGAGATAGCCCCGCTCGCCGGGGTGCAGGTGTTGCAGGCGTGCCGTCATGGTCTCTACGTCGACGCCCAGGAGATGCGCTCCGTCGTACGTCACGCGGCCGCCGGTGACGGCGAGGACGTCGCCCAGGGGCTCGAGGTCGATGAGCATCTTGGCGGCGTACCGGACGGCTGCCCGCTCGGTCTTGCGGTCCAGGCTGCTGGTGTGGCCGAGGTCGATGTGCGCGATCGCGTGCGCCAGGTCGCATCGACGTTCCCACTTGGTGCGGTCGCGCTCGAGCAGGATGATCTTGCTCTTGACACACATGACCTCGTGGAGGCCGCGGAGCGGGACTCGTTCGATGATCCAGTCGCGGTGACGCTCCCCTGCGTCGTCCCACGGTGAGTACATCAGTCTCGCCGGGCCTTGATGTCGCGCATGAGCATCTGCAGGTACGGGGTTGCTTCCTTCATCAGCTGATCCATCTCTTCATCCGTCAGGTCTTCTCTGACTCGCGTTAGGAATTCGAACTCTGGCCCATCGTCGGCGACGGCACTGACAGAACCGCCTTCCCCAGGCAGCGGCACAGGTGGGGCGTCGGCGAGCTCAAGCCCTTCGAGGACCTCGTAGGGCTCCTCCGGCGTCCACTCCAGTGCGGCCGCCACGAGATCGAGGGTGCCGTTGCCGACGGCCTCTCCTCGCTCGAGTCCGAGCAGCATTCGGGTGGACCTGCCGACGGCGTCCGCCCAGGTCTGGGTGTCGGTGTATCCGGCTCGGATGCGTGCTTGGTAGACGCGGCGGCCGAGCTTGCGCCAGTTGTCGGCGGAGTACTTCTTCATGCGGACACGCTCTCAGGAAGTGATCGGAAGAGTCTAGGCAGTCTCAGAAGAGGAAATCAGAGGTAACCCCAGAAACACAAGGCTGTGGTTCACCCCGCGCCACGCCGTCTGACCAGCGGAAACGTAACCTCTTCCGTTTTCCTCTTGACTTCCTCCTTTCTCCTCTTCTAATCTCTTCCTATGAGCGAGAAGACGAAGCGACAGAACGGCCACACCATCCGGCACTTCCGGATCAAGGGCGGCATGAAGCCCGGTGAGTTCGCGACCCTCGCACGCATCAGCTACTCGACGCTGGACAACATCGAGAACGAGCGACGCAACGCCAGCCCCGAGGTCCTGCACCGCATCGCGATCGCGCTCGACGTCCCCGTCGAAGCCCTCATCCGGGACGCCAAGCTGTTCGCCTCCGAGCAGGTGCCGGCATGACCCGCCCGTCTGCGGCCGCCGTGCAGAAGGCCGGCGAGATCCTCGCCGCCGGCCAGCGCGCCGCCGACCAGATGACCGCACGCGAACTCGCCGAAGCGGCCTGGACCCCGACCTGCGGCGCGACCGTCGACGAGCTCGAGGACGAGATCCGACAGCGCCGCGGCCTCCCCCTGGCTCACGCCTCCTAGACGCCGTCCCGCCCAGCGAGCCGCGAACCCACTGGCGGGACGTGCAAGACCTCCGAAATAGATCGGGGCCCGATCTCCACCGGCAAGCAGCGATCGGACCCCACGAACTGAAAGCAGGATACCAATGACGAACCTCGAGAAGGCAGACCAGGCGCTCGCCGCCCTCACTGCCGCTGACCGGAAGGTCGCCGACCTCGCCCGCGACCTGGGCATCCAGATCGCCGTCGGGCTGCCCGTGCCGCCTGAGGACCGCGAGGCGTACGGCAAGGCTCGCGTCGCGGCCAAGCAGGCCGAGGACGCGTACCTCGCGATCGTCGACGAGCTCATGGCGGTGGCGTCATGACGGGCTTCTGGTTGTGCATCGCGGCGTGGGTGTCGCTCAACGCGGTTGCCCTCGTCGAGCTCGTACGTCACTACCGGTCCGAGCGCCGCGGCGGTGCACGATGACCAGCCTCGTGTCCGTGCCGGCCCCGGCCGAGGTCGTCGACGAGGTCGACTGCTCGTTCTGCGACACCCCGATCAAGCCCGAGGTCGAGGACGGCGAGACCGCCCTCAACTGTGGGTGCGGCAACTGGCACCACTACGACTGCGCACCGGCGTGCTCCGAGTACGTCTACTGGCTGCAGTACTCGGCCGACGAAGACCGCGCCTCCGATGAGCGGGGAGGTGGTTGGTGATGACCGATCCGAAGTTCGCTCAGAACATGCCCGGCAAGGGCCGCTGGTACGTCCACCCGCACACCGGTGAGATGTGGCCGTCCGTGACCAACGTCCTCGACACTGCGGTCTCCAAGCCCGCGCTCGTTCCGTGGGCGGCGAAGGCTGTCGCGGAGAAGGCGATGCGCGAGCTCCCGCTGCTCGTCGCCTCGATGGTGGTCAAGCCCTGCTCACCGAAGCGCGTCGACGAGGAGTGCGGCAAGTGCAAGACCTGCCGCCTCAAGCAGCTCAAGCGCGAGCCTGGGTTCGTCAAGGACACCGCCGCCGACCTCGGCACCCGCATCCACGCGTGGGCTGAGGGTCACGTCCTGGACAGGCCGGTCGTGTACGACCCGGAGGTCGAGCCCTTCGGCCGTCAGTTGCTCCGCTTCTTCGACGAGTACGGCGTCGACCTCGAGAAGGACATCGAGGCGTCCGAGGCCACCATCGTCAACCGCAAGGTCGGCTACGCCGGCACCGGTGACCTGTGGGTGCGCCTCCGTGTCGAGGGGTGGGCGCGGAAGCGTCTGTGCCTGATCGACTACAAGTCGTCGTCGACGCGGCCGCGGGTGTCGGCGTACCCCGAGAACGGGATGCAGCTGGCTGCCCTGGCCAACGCGGAGACGCTGCTGCTGGACGACGGTAGCGAGGTCGAGGCGCCGAAGGGCATCAAGGACGTGTTCGTTCTGACCCTGCGGAAGGACGGTTACGCGCTGATCCCGATGCCGTTGACCGGGACGCTGCAGGAGTCGTTCGCCGGGTTCCAGGGTGCGCTCGCTGCGGCCAACCACCTGCACTCGCAGTACGGCGTCAAGCCTGTCGAGGCTCTGCCGGTCGCTGCTGCGAAGGCGGTGGCCTGACATGACGCTGATGGCCCGCTACTCCGGGGAGTGCCCCGAGTGCGGTGAGAGGTGGTCGGCCGGCGACCTGATCCGCGCCGACGAGGACAAGGCGTGGAAGCACGCCGTATGCCCCACTCCCCGACCCACCGCGGCGCCCTGCGCCTCGTGCTTCCAAATCCCCGCAGCGAATGGCGCTTGCGGCTGCGACCCCATCGACTCGAAGGACTCCTGACATGCCCATCTCACCGATCGTCCTGCAGCGCAGGCAGGCCGAGCTCGGCCGCATCCGACTCGGCCAGAAGAACCCCGAGAAGGGGTTCCCCATGAAGCTCGACCGCTTCCGCTTCACCAGCGTCTCCGAGCAGTACGTCCGCGATCTCGCCGACCTCTACGGCGGCACCGCCCAGGCATGGGACAACAACGGCATCCCCTCGTGGGAGGTCATCACCGAGGCCACCAGCATCCCCGTCATCGTCGTCAAGAACGGCATGTCCCAGTGGATGGAGTTCTGGGCCGGCGGCGGCTGCATGCACCGCTGCGACGGCGTCACGAACATGCTCACCGGTGACCCGTGCGACACCGAGGAGAAGGTCCAGGTCGGCAAGAAGAAGGTCAACCCGCACACCGAGGCCAAGCCGACCACCCGCCTCTCGGTCATGCTGCCCGAGCTCGAGGCGATCGGCGTGTTCCGGCTCGAGACCCACGGCTGGAACGCGGCCGCCGAGATCCCCGCTGTCGCCGAGCTGGCGCAGTTCGTTGGAGACCTGGTCCCCGCGGTGCTGCACCTGGTCGAGCGGCGCGCGATCAAGGACGGCCAGACGTCCCGGTTCGTCGTGCCCGTGCTCGACCTGCAGATCGGTGCGGCCAAGCTGCGCGAGATCGTCGAGGCCAAGTCCGGCATCGGCAACGAGCTGGAGGCGGGGGCATCATCCGGCGCTGCAGCGATCGAGGCGAAGCGGCCTGACTATCTGGCACTGGCCACCGAGGCCGGGGACGTCGACGCAGTCCGCGAGCAGTGGACCAAGGCGGCCGATGCGGGCCACCTGACCGACGACCTCAAGCAGGCGCTCACGGACCTGGCCAAGACGTTGCACCCGACGGACGACCAGGAGCCCGTCGAGGGTGAGCCGGTCCTCGACCCGCCGGACGTGCTCTGGCAGAAGTGCGTGACCGTCGCTGGCACCCTCGGCTGGACCACCGACCAGCTCGAGCTCGCGCTCAAGTCCGACCACGACGCCACCCCCTGGGACGCCACGTCCGAGCAGCTCGACGCGCTGCTCACCACGCTGGAAGCCGAGGCAGCGTGATGACCGCGCCGTCCGTCGACGAGCAGTTCGAGCAGGTCGTCAAGGACCTCGGCCTGGCTGAGCCCCAGCACTCCTACCCGAAGGACTCACCGCTCACGCACACGCTGAACGTGGCCCGCCGCAACGGCACCCCGCACCAGCCGAAGCACTGCGCGTGCCTGTCCTGCACGTACGGCTTCCCCCACGTCGCGCAGGTGATCGTATGAGCTGGGCGGCGCAGACCATGTACGGCTTTGACGTCGAATCAACTGGCGTCGACGTCTTCACGGACCGCATCGTCACCTCGACGATCACCCAGGTCGTGCCCGAGGGTGCAGGGTCGCCCAACTCCAAGCAGTGGCTCGTCAACCCGGGCGTCCCCATCCCAGAGACCGCCACCAATGTCCACGGCATCACCGACGACATGGCCGCCGAAGGCATGGCACCCGCCGAGGCGATCGAACAGATCGCCCACTACGTCACCTGGGTCCTGAACCAGCGTCTCCCCCTGGTTGCGTTCAACGCCGCGTTCGACCTGTCCATGCTCGAGGCCGAGTGCCGCCGGCACGACTTGACACCCCTCGCCGAGCGGCTCACGTCGCACGAGAACTGGCGCTCAGTCATCGACCCCATGGTCCTCGGCAAGGGCGTCGACACGATCAAGAACCATCGCTTCGTCAAGGGCCGCAAGTTCACCCTGCCGGCCCTGTGCGAGTGGTACAAGGTCCCGTTCACCGAGACCCACGACGCCACCGCTGACGCACTCGGCGCGGTCGGCCTGGCGCGCGCGATCGCCGACTCCGACGCCTACCTCGGCGACATGGGCCCCGGGGCCCTTCACCAGCTGCAGAAGACCTGGCGCCGCGAGATGTGCCACTCGTTGCGCGAGTACTTCGACAAGAACGGCATCGAGCACGACGGCGTCGACGGCGGCTGGCCGCTGCACACGCAGCTGCAAGCGGTGACCGCATGACCATCCAGCACCCCACATTCTCCGGCGCCCACTCCGGTCGCCGGCACGAAAGGAAAACCATGAAGCGGATCCTGATGGTCCTCGCGCTCCTGGCTGGAACCGTGTTCCTCGCCACGCCCGCGTCGGCCGAGACACCACCACCCGCGGAGGACGTGACCCAGGTCGCCGAGACGGTGGTGGACGCACCAGCCCCCGAGCCGGTCACGACAGAACCTGTCGTCGAGCCGACGGCCCCTGTCGTCGAGGAGACACCCCCGCCTGCCGAGCCGATCGCCAAGGTCGACACCAAGCAGCCGAAGACCCTCACGACCACCACGCCGCCCGAGTTCGAGAAGTACGAGGTCGAGATCTGCTGGACGATGGACAAGTCCGACGGCGTCGAGGGCACGTACGAATGGCCCCAGACCCGCAGCTCGACGTGCACACCGGCGCCCACCTGCGGCAAGGTCATCGAGATCCAGCGCGACCTGTACTGGATCGAGAGCCAGGACGACGAGGACTACCTCGCCAGCCTCGACGTGCTGAACAGCCCGGCCGACGACGCGCAGCTGTCACCGCACGGCTACTACAGCAAGGTCTTCACGGGCCCGGCCTGCGACAAGCCGGTCACCGCGGCCGCGCCGATGTTCATCGACCCGACCTGCGACAACAACGTCCAGGACTACACGGTGCCCACCATCGAGGGCATCGAGTGGCAGCGGGTCGAGCCGCGCGAGGACATCTGGCCCAAGATCGGCCTGACCGCGATCGCGAAGGACGGTTACGAGGTCGTTGGCCAGGACACGTTCTGGCACACGTACCCGGCGTTGAAGACCGCAGCCGAGTGCAACCCGGTCGACCACAAGCCGACTGACAAGGGCATCGGCACGCCGGCTGCGCTGTCCGAGGACACGCTGCCCGACACCGGTGCACCCGCTGGCGGTGTCGCCGTACTCGGCGCCCTCATGGTCGTCGCCGGCCTCGGCACCCTGCGGCTGCTCAAGCGTCTCTGACGCACCCCCATCGTGGGGCGCCGGTTTCAACCCCCTGGCCGGCGCCCCACCCGTCCTCCACGAAAGAAGCCAACATGACCGCCCTGCTCGTTGCCGGTGCCGCGACCGTCCTCTGGACCGCCGTTGGCCTCGTCTGCCGCGACCTCCGCGAAGGAGGCCAACTGTGAGCACCGTCCTCGCGATCGACCCCGGCAACACCGAGTCCGGCTGGACCCTGATCGACGCCACCACCTGCAAGCCCCTCCGCTTCGGCAAGACCCCCAACGTCGAGCTCCGCCGCATGCTGCTCGACGGCATGGCCGACGACTACCTCACCGCCGACCACATCGTCATCGAGATGATCGCCAGCTACGGCATGTCCGTCGGCGCCGACGTCTTCGAGACCTGCGTCTGGATCGGCCGGTTCGTCGAGTCCGCCCGCCACTTCGACGGCAGCGGCCGCGTCTTCCCCCAGCTGATCAAGCGCCACCCGGTGAAGATGCACCATTGCCACTCCGCCCGGGCCAAGGACTCCAACATCACCCAGGCCCTCGTCGACCGCTTTGCCCCCGACGCCACCAACCACGGCAAGGGCACCAAGGCCCAGCCTGGCTGGTTCTACGGCTTCGCGAAGGACGTCTGGCAGGCGTACGCCCTGGCCGTCTACGCCGCCGACACACGCGCGCTCGCCGAGAGCGGAGCGCCGTTCTGATGGGCAGCCAAGACCCCCGCTACATGAAGCGCTGGCGCTACGACCGATCGCACGGGAAGCTCCGGCTCGCCGACGCCACCCCCGCACGCCTCCACATCGCCACCTGCCTCGGCCAGGGCATGTCGCTGCGTGCGATCGCCGCGGCCGCGGGCGTCTCAGTCCAGGCTGTCCACACGATCCACCACGGCCAAGTCAAGGCCCGTCACGCCACGATCGCCGCCATCCGTGCCGTGCAGCCAGGTGTGACCCGCGAGAACACCCCCGGCACCACCGAACCGTTCGTGCCCAAGGTCGGCGCCGTACGCCGTATCCAGGCACTCCTCGCCCTCGGCTGGACCCACGCCTCCATGACCGAACACACCGGCATCAGGACCGCCGTCATGATGCACCAGCGCGGCAGGTGGATCACCCTCACCACCCACGAGGCGATCGAGCGGATGTACGACGAGCTGTCGATGACACCCGGCCCATCCCACCTCACCCGCGGCCGCGCAGCCCGCCTCGGCTACGTCCCCCCGCTCGGCTGGGACGACATCGACAACGACGAAGCACCCACCGTCCTCGACGAGCTGCCGCACACCCTGCGCGAGCTCGACGAGGTAGCCGTCCAGCGCGCCATGAACGGCGACCGGACCGTCGCCCTCACCAAGCCCGAACGCGAAGAAATCGCCCGCCGGTGGGAAGCGCAGGGCCGCCCCCTCAACGAGCTCGAGCGCGTCACCGGAATCAACGCCCACCGCTACCGCGACAAGGAGTCGGCATGAGCATCCCCAGGCAAACCGCCACCATGCTGCCCCTCGCGCAGCTCGTCCCCCACCCGAACAACGTGCGCAAGCAGATCGGCGACATCTCCGAGCTGGCCGCGTCCATCCGCCAGAACGGCCTGGTTCAGCCGATCGTCGTCACGCAGCGCCCCAACCGGATCGGCCAGTGGCTCATCCTCGCCGGCCACCGCCGCGCCAAGGCAGCCGAGCGGGTTGGCCTCGCGCAGGTGCCGTGCATCATCCGCCACGACGTCGGCCACCTCGCCGACCACCTCTCGCTCATGCTCGTCGAGAACTGCCAACGCACCAACCTCGGACCCGTCGAGAAGGCCGAAGCGTTGCGCGAACTCATCGACCTGGGCCTCACCCAGGCAGAGATCGCACGCACGACCGGCATGCACGCCTCCACCGTCAACGCGCTGTTGCTGATCACCGAGCTCGACGAGCAGACGATCGAGGCCGTCCGTGCTGGCGAGCTCACCGCCGGCGCCGCGCAGGAGGCCGTCCGCAAGGAGCGCGCCGCGAGCCGCGAGCGCATGGACACACCGACACGCGGCCGCCCGATCCAGGTAGAGCCGCCGTACTTCACCAGGTCCCACCCGCTCGCCGCCGTGGTGCGCGACCAGTGCGACCACTCCACCCGCCCGAAGCTCGGCGCCGTCGGGTGCGGTCAGTGCTGGGAGCAGGCCATCCGTGACGAATCCCAAGGAATCGGGGGGGGGGTCTCACATGCAGCCGCTTCGTAACACGCCCCGTGTCGAGGTCGACGAGGTCGCGGTGCAGCGCCGCATCGACGGCGACAAGACCGTCCAGCTCAACTACCTCGAGCGCCGCACCGCGGTCGAGCTGCTGGCACCACGCGGCCTGTCCGACTCGCAGATCGGTGACCTCCTCGACCTCACCAGCAGTGCGGTCGCCAAGATCCGCGATCGCCACCAGATCGAAAGCCGCGTAACCGCATGACCCACCCACAAGGAAGGAACACCATGACCACGATCCAGATCAAGCCCGAGAAGCTGGCCATCTTCGACCAGCTCCTCCTCGACCACGGTTCACACAAGAACTTCGACGACGGCCACTGCGCCATGGAGGTCGTCGCCTGGCTCGCAGACGAAGGTCACACCGACGCACCCGACTGCGCCTCGCCGTTCCTGCGCCGCTACCTCATCGCCCTCAACGACCGATGGGACGTCGAGAAGCGCCAGACCCTCAAGCCCTACCTACTCCGCACCATCGGCACAGGCGGCGACGGCAAGGACTCCCTGCGCGAACGCATCGCAGCCGAGTGGGCCACCAAGAAGCTCCTCGCCCCCTGGCTGCGACTGGCCAAGCTCGACAAGGAGGCTGACGCGCTCGAGGCCGTCGACCTGTCTGACATGGACGAGGTTCGCCGGCTGATCCGTGTGGCCTCCGACGCGGCCTGGGCGCTGCGCAGCAAGCGTCGCGGCGAGCTGCGCACGATCGTCAAGGCCCGAGTCATGGAAGAACTGGCAAAGACGAAGCAGCCTGCTGTCGCTGCCGCTGTCGCTGCCGCTGTCGCTGCCGCTGACGCTGCCGCTGACGCTGCCGCTGTCGCTGCCGCTGCCGCTGTCGCTGACGCTGTCGCTGTCGCTGCCGCTGCCGCTGACGCTGCCGCTGACGCTGTCGCTGCCGCTGTCGCTGACGCTGCCGCTGTCGCTGCCGCTGCCGCTGCCGCTGTCGCTGCCGCTGTCGCTGCCGCTGTCGCTGCCGCTGTCGCTGACGCTGCCGCTGACGCTGCCGCTGACGCTGCCGCTGACGCTGCCGCTGACGCTGACGCTGACGCTGAGGGCTACAGCGATCCGTGGGGCAAGACCTACTCCGCGGCGTACAAGGCCGCGAAGGCCTACTACGCGGAGCACCCGCTCCCCATCAGCCAGCAGGTCGCCGACCTCGCTGCTGAGCAGAAGGACGCGGCCCTCCAGCTGCTCGACCTGCTCATCGACCCGGACGCCACAGCAGCATGAGCGACCTGACCAAGATCGCCAAGCGGCACCCGGACATCCCCCAGGACACGCTCCCGATGGACTTCCCACCGGCCGATCAGGGGGGGGGGTGAGGGCGTGAAGGAGCGACCGCTCAAGTCCGTCGCCTGGGCCAGATGCCCCAACCACGTGCCCGGCGGCAAGAACCAACTCACCGGCCTGGTCCACGACAACGGGCAGCTCGTCTTCCGCGACCACACCAAGCGGGTCGGCAAGCAGACCGTGCCCTGCCCCGGCTCCGGCCAGGTCTGGACCGGAGACACCCGCGAAGGCCCTGCATAACCAACCCAGCACGACCCACCAGGAAGGACCGCAGTATGACCACCCGAACCGTCCAGGACATCAGCATCAACCTCGCCCTCCGAGTCGACCACTGCATCACCTGCGGCGTCGTCTTCGGCGTCGGTGACGACTTCCGAGCCCGCCGCAAGGAGGACCACCGCAACTACTACTGCCCGAACGGCCACCAGCAGCACTACATCAAGGGCAGCAGTCAAGCCGAGAAGCTCCAGGCCGAGCTCGAGCGCACACGCACCCGCGAGAAGAACCAGCGCGAGTACGCCGAGCGGGAGCGCGAGAGGCGCCTCAAGGCCGAGCGCGAGAGGGCAGCGGCCCGAGGCCAGGTCACCAAGATCAAGAACCGTGTCGGCAACGGCGTCTGCCCCTGCTGCAACCGCACGTTCGCGAACCTCGGCCGGCACATCTCCGGACAGCACCCGGACTTCATCAGCAAGTAGCAGCACCGCAGCACCTGTCCCGGGTCAGCATCGACGACTGACCCGGGGACGAACCTTCCGGGAGGACCCACAGCATCGTGCGCGACGACGCCCCCTACACCGACACCGACGCCCCACCAGGCGACAACGTCACCCCGCTACGCCCACCAGCCCTGCACAACCCCGACGCCGAACGCGCACTCCTCGGCGCACTCCTCCTCGAACCAGGCCGAGCACCCCAACTGCACGACCACCTCGAGCCCCACGACTTCGACGACCCCCGCTACGAGCAAATCTGGGACGCCATCTACACCGTCCTCCTCCGCGACGGCGTCCAACCCGACTACCTCATGGTCACCAACCACCTCCGCGAGACCGGCCAGCTCACCAAGCTCGGCCGACTCCTCCCCGAGCTCATCGACGCCTGCCCCACCCCCGCCAACGCCGAGCACTACGCCGCCCAGGTACGCAACGCAGCACGCCTCCGACAAGCCGATCAAGCACTCAACCGCGGCCTCCAACTCGTCAGAACAGCCACACCCGACACCGTCGACAGCTCCATGGCGGAAACCCTCCAGACCCTCGACGACCTCTCCGCCCGCGTCGGCCCCAGACACAACGCCACCATCCGCGTCCCCACAATCGACGACATCCTCGCCGGCGACGACGAAGACGCCTACGACTGGGTCATCCCCGGCCTGATCGAACACCAGGAACGCGTCATCCTCACCGCCGAAGAAGGCGCCGGCAAGTCCACCCTGCTCCGCCAGATCGGCATCACCGCAGCCGCCGGCATCCACCCCTTCACCGGCGAAGCCATCGACCCAGTCCGCGTGCTCCACGTCGACGTCGAGAACTCCCTGCGCCAGTCACGCCGCCGCTACCGCCCCCTGCGCATCCAAGCCGGCGCCAACCTCGACCCCGACCTCCTCCGCGTCGAGATCCGCATGGCCGGCATCGACCTCACCTCCGCCGAAGACCGCGAATGGCTCCTCCGCACCACCGCCGCCGTCCAACCCGACCTCCTCCTCATCGGCCCGATCTACAAGCTCGCCAACGGCGACCCCACCGAAGAGACCTCCGCCAAACCCGTCGCCATGATCCTCGACCAGGTCCGCGAAGCCACCGACTGCGGCCTCATCCTCGAAGCCCACGTCGCCAAAGCCCCCTCCGGCCAGAAGAAGCGACCCCACGAACCCTACGGCTGGTCCGGGTGGCTCCGCTGGCCCGAGATCGGCATCTACCTCGACAAGGATGGCAAGCTCACCCACTGGCGCGGAGCCCGCGAAGAACGCGACTGGCCCCACAAGATCGAACGCGGCGGCCACTGGCCCTGGACCGCCGCCCTCACCGGCCCCGACCAACTCTGGATCGCCATCCAGAAGGCCCGCATGGACCACGGCAAACCGATGTCCCAACGAGACCTCGTCGAAGCCACAGGCATCCCCAAGACCACCATCGCCCGCCTCGTCGGACCCGGCGGCAAGTACGCCCACGGCTGGCCCGGCTACAACAACTCCAACAAGGTCACGGACAAGCGATGAGCACCCGCGCAGCCTGGTCCACACCTGGTCCAACGACCGGACCACCCACCCCGGTCCAAAGTGGTCCACCACGCAGTGGACCACCCTCTGACCTGCGGCGATGCAACATACCGACGGTTGGTCCACCCCCACCCCGTGGACCATATCAAGACACCCTGATTTTCCCTGCAATCCCAGTGGTCCACTCTGGTCCCCCTTTAGGGGGAGGGTGGCTCCCGCTCCCGCCCACCACCCCCGCCCCTCAAAAGGCGGGCCCGCCAACACACCAGGAGGAAGCATGAACAACACCCCAGACCAGCCCGACACCGCGACCGGTCGTGACGGCGTCCACGCGCACGAGGGGGCGGAGCACCCGACCGACGAGGCACGCATGGCCGAGGTGATCGCTGACCACGGGTACTCGTGGAGTGACGGCCTCGACTTCCTGATCTGCGACTGCGGCTGGACGATGGACGCGGAGATCGGGCCCGAGGAAGGACTCGCTGAGCGCGACCCGGTGAAGGCCGTCACGGATGGCCGAGAGGTGCCCGTGGTCGTCCGCCATAGGGCACACGTCGCCTACGAGCTCACCGCTGCTGGGTTCGGGGACGTGGCCGCAGCCAACGCGAGGGCCGAGGCTGCGGAGGATCGGACCAACTGGGCGATCGACCAGGAGGAGCAGGCCCGCACTGCGCTGGAGGCCGTGCGCAAACTGGTCGACACGGAGATCGCCGACGACCTGGCCGCGAACGTTCGGAGCGCTCTCGGCAACGTCCGGTGCCTCGACTGCAACCTCCGCTACGACGAACGCCAAGACTACGGCTGCCTACAGGACGGCCGCGGCCACGACGGGTTCACCGACGAGATGATGGCCGAGGCTGCCGCCGAAGCGACAGCGCAGGGTGTCGAGTACGTGACCCTGTCGGTCGCCACCCTTCGCGGCCTCCTGCCCACCGCTAGCTCGGAGGCCCGGTCATGAGCGACCAGCTCCGTGACGGTGCCACCGTGCCCTGGGACTTCGTCCTCACCCAAACCCGCATCGACCCACCAGCCGGCACCGCCCTGCCACCCCGGGTCCTCCGCTCCCCGGCCCAGTCGACCAGGCGCAGACTCATCGCGGCCGGCATGTGGAGGCGACCATGACCTCGTTCCACAAGTCCTACGTCGGCCTCTGCCCCACCTGCGGGAAGCACTGCTACCTCACCAAGCAGGACGCCAAAGCGATCCGCCGACGCATGCCCCACGACGAGCACCTCAGCGTCTACCGGTGCGGCCAGTACTGGCACCTCGGCAACCTGCCCAAGCCCGTCATCAGCGGCCGGATCGACCGGTCCAAGATCCTGCCACCCCGAAGGAGAACACGATGACCACCGCCCGCCCAACCCGCACCGGACCCCTCGTCAACCAGGACGACCTCCGCAACCGCGTCACCAACGAACGCCTCCGCCGCGGCCAGCTGCGCGTCGTCCACCCCGTCCGACACCACGACCCCGTCACGATCGCCGGCGCCGTCGCGATCGACACCACGATCATGGTCGACGTCCTCGACTGCGTCACCGACCTGACCAGCGCCACCATCCGCCGCGAGTCCTTCACGATCGCCCACGCCAACGACGACGGCTCGACGACCTGGATCCAACAACGCCACATCACCAGCAGCCCCTCACTGCTCGAGCAGCTCTGGTCCGCGGTCGAAGCATCCGGATCCACCGAGGGCGGCCAGCGGTCGTTCGCGTCGAAGCCATCGGCCAGGCTCGACGCGATCGACGCCGCCCAGCGCATCGACACAGGCGCGTTCACCTGGCTGCGTCGCCTCGGCCTCGTCGACGTGTACGACGACAAGACTCTGCCCGACACCGCCGCCGCGGTGAAGCGGCTCGGCTCCCTGCTGCCGTCAGCCGAGAAGTGCGGCCGCAAGCGGGCCGACCGTGAACGAGCCTGCTGCCCACAGCACGAGCTCGAGCTGGACCTGCGGTCGTGGTGGACGGCCGCCAGGATCCTCACCGGGTGGGACTCCCCGGCGTGGAAGCCCGACAACACGTGCCCGGTGTGCGAGGTCCGCGGGAGCCTGCGCATCAAGCTCGAGCACCGGTCAGGCATGTGCGTCGACTGCGGATCCACGTGGCCGGCCGAGACGATCGGGCTGCTCGCGGATCACATCCGGGCGGAGAACCACGAGGACGAGAGCGAGGCCAGCTGATGCCCGAGCTGGATCGGATCGGTGAGATCCCGCCATGCTCCTACCCCGGCTGTCCACTTGACGGCGTGACGTTGGCGTACGCCCGCTACCCCGGCGTCGGCGTTCCCGTGTGTTCGCTGCACGTCACCTGGAGGCCACCGCTCGCCGAGTGACGACACGCCGCCGCGGTCACGGTCACTTGCATTCCGCGTGATCGTGCCTCACCATAGGCCGTGGCGGGAGAAGTGTCTCTAGCCACAGTCAGACCCCGGAGCCCAGGCGGCCCGGGGTTTCGTCATTCCAGGACAGGCCAGGCGCCGTCCTCCCCGCTGCGAGGTGACCCGCCATGGCGTTGCCACCCATCAGCGACACCGACCGCGCGCTGATCCTCAAACTCCACGGCGAAGGCAAGTCCCGCAACGACATCGCCCGCGAGACCGGCCGCGCGGCAGCGACCGTCACCAAGACCGTCCACGCTGCCGGCCTGACGTTCGACCGGAGCAAGACCGAAGCCGCCACTGCCGCGAAGAAGGCCGACGCCGCCGCACTGCGTGCACAGCTCGAGCTTGACTACCTCGAGGACGCCCAACGGTTGCGCCGGCAGTTGTGGGAGCCGTGCATCGCGTTCAACTTCGGCGGCAAGGACAACACCTACAACAGCACCGAGCTCGACGAGCCGATCTTCGCCGACAAGCTCAAGATCATGCAGGCGTCCACCTCGGCCGCCAACGCGTCGCTGCGCATCGAAGCCGCCCGCAACGACGGCGGCACCGCGGCCGCGCGATCGCTCATCACCGACCTGGCCGCAGCGTTCGGCTTCAAGCCCGCTGACCCCGATGCCGACGCCTGACCTGGTCTCGCCGCTGTCGGCGAAGCAAGACCAGTCGATCCGCGAATCGTTGGGCCGCGTCAACATCTGGGACGGGTCGATCCGCTCCGGCAAGACCATCGCCTCGATCATCCGGTTCCTCATCGCCGTGCTGCTGTGCCCCCGCGGTGGCGAGATCGTCATGATCGGCCGCACCCGCGACGCCGTCTGGCGCAACGTCATCTCCCCGATGCAGGACACCGGCCTGTTCGGCCAGGCCTCACTCGCGGTGATTGGGAACTACGGCGCACCGACCGTCCGCATCCTGGGCCGCACCGTCCACGTCCTCGGCGCCCACGACGTGAAGTCCGAGAAGGTCATCCGAGGCATGACCGTCGCGCTGGCGTACGTCGACGAGGTCACCGTCATCGGTGAGGAGTTCTTCACCCAGCTCCTCGGCCGCATGTCCGTTCCCGGCGCGCAGCTCTTCGGGACCACGAACCCGGACTCGCCGGCCCACTGGCTGAAGAAGAAGTTCCTCGACCGGATGGGCCAGCTGCCCGACTGGCGCCGGTTCCACTTCACCCTCGACGACAACCCCTCGCTCGCCGCCGCCTATGTCGAGTCGATCAAGCGCGAGTTCACCGGTCTCTGGTACCGCCGCTTCATCCTCGGCGAGTGGGTCCAGGCCGAGGGCGCGATCTACGACATGTGGGACCCAGAGCTCCACGTCGTCACCCTCGCCGACCTGCCCGACATGGAACGCGTGCTCGCGCTCGGCGTCGACTACGGCACCACCAACCCGACCCGCGGCCTCCTCGTCGGCCTCGCCAAGCAGAAGCTCTGGACGATCGACGAGTGGGCCCCACCGACCGGGCAGACCGACGCCGCCCAGTCGCTGTCGCTGCGCACCTGGTTGGCGAAACGGACACAACCTTCGTGGCGTGACCCCGAGTGGGTGTTCGTCGACCCGGCGGCCGCATCGTTCAAAGTCCAGCTGTTCACCGACGGCATCAACAACGTCGCGAACGGAGCCAACCGGGTCCTCCCCGGCATCCGCACCATCGCGTCACTGCTGTCCACCGACCAGCTCATGGTGGTCGGCGAGAACTGCCCGCACCTGGTCGAGCAGATCCCCGGGTACGCGTGGGACCCGAAGAAGACCGAGAAGGGCGAGGACGCCCCGCTCAAGGTCAACGACCACGAGGTCGACGGGTGGCGCTACGCGATCCACTCGGCCCGCGCTCTGTGGCGTGACGACATCCCGACCCTGACCGCATCCCCGACCGCGCCTGGCGCTGACGACGAGACCCCCTGGACGGAGGCAGCCTGATGCGCCCCACCATGATCCCCGACAGCCTGGTCCAGCCCGGCACCGTGCGGCAGATCGTCGCCGCACCCGACGGCGACCTGACCAACGATCAGATCCGACCCGTCGAGGCGCTCATCAAACGCGGTGAGGCCGACCTCGCCGAGCTGTCGATGATGCTCGAGCTCGAAGACGGCGAGCTGGAGCACCTCGCCGCCGGCGGGAAGATCTGGCTCACCATGCTCGGTGGCATCGCACCCTTCCGGGTCGAGGTCCTCGACGAGGGCCAGGTGCCCTGATGCCGCTCCCCCGCCCGAACACCCTGTGGCCGCCGGCCGACTTCGGCAACGTCGCAGCGAAGTACGCCGAGCACTCCGCCTGGTACTCCGGCGACCCCGGCGAACTGCAGCGGGTCTACACCCGTGTCCAGTCCACCACCCGCATCGACAAGCCCGCCCAATACAGGGGCGGCGCCGTCGGTGCGGTGGCCCGCTTCTGGTGGGGCCGGCCCCTCGGTGACCTGACGAAGCGCCGCGACTTCCTCCACGTGCCGCTGGCGTCCGACATTTGCCAGGCGTCCGCTGACCTGCTGTTCGCTGAGCCGCCGTCGATCAAGTCCGACCACGCTGGCACACAGACCCTGCTCGACGACCTCGCCGACAACGGCATCCTGTCAACCATGGCCGAGTCGGCCGAGCTGTCAGCCGCCCTCGGTGGCGGGTTCCAGCGCGTCACCTGGGACGCGAACCGTCCCGAGGGTGCGTTCATCACCAACATCGACGCCGACGGCGCGTACCCCGTGTTCCGGTGGAAGGAGCTCGTCGAGGTCACGTTCTGGTGGGAGGTGCAGGCCGACGACCAGGTCGTCTGGCGTCACCTCGAGCACCACGAGCTCGACAGCCAGGGCGTGGGCGTGATCTTCCACCAGCTGTTCAAGGGCACCAAGGACAACCTCGGCACCGTGCACCCGCTCGAGGAGCACCCCTCCACCCAGGCCCTCGCCGGTGCCGTCGACGCCGAGTCGAAGATCTCCACCCAGTCCCCCGGCCTGGCCGTGGAGTACTTCCCCAACCAGTACCCCCAGCGCCTCCTCCGCAAGGACCCCCTCGGCCGGAACCTCGGACGCTCCGACCTCGCCGGCATCGAAGGCATCATGGACGCCATCGACGAGGCCTACTCGTCATGGATGCGTGACGTCCGGCTCGGCAAGGGCCGCATCATCGTCCCCGGCTACATGCTCCAGTCCGCCGGCCGCGGGCAGGGCGCATTCTTCGACCTCGACCAGGACGTCTACGAGAAGCTCAACGTGCCCCCATCGACCGAGGGTGACGGGGTCCCGATCACAGACGTGCAGTTCGAGATCCGTGTCGAGCAGCACGCCGCCACCGTCACCGGCCTGGTCAAGGCCGCGCTGCGTACGGCCGGCTACTCGGCCGAGACGTTCGGCGAGGACGCCGGCGGTGGGATGAAGACCGCGACCGAGGTCGTGTCGGAGCAGAACCGGTCGTACCTGACCCGCGATCGCAAGATCCGGTTGCTGATGCCCCGCCAGCTGCGGATCCTGCGCAAGCTGTTGGCCGTCGACAAGGCCATCTTCAGCAAGGACGTCGACCCCGAGCAGGTCGACATGGAGTTCGCGGACGCCGTCCAGGCTGACCCCGAAGCGTTGGCGCGTACGGCCCAGGCGCTGCGGGTCGCGCAGGCCGCGTCGACCAAGACTCTCGTCTCCGCGCAGCACCCGGACTGGGACGCGAAGCAGATCGACGACGAGGTCGCGCTGATCGTGGCGGAGAACAGCATGAGCGTGGACCTCCCACCGATGCCCGGCGACCCGGAGGCCGAGCCGGCTGACGTGCCGCCAGCACCGGAGTAGCGTTCACCCATGCCGGTCTCACCCTCGTACACCGAGAACCTCTCGGCAGGGGTCGCGGCGCACTACCAGGAAGCCGAACGCAGACTGCTGCTCCTGATCGCGGGCTACCTGAAGAAGGACATGGACGCCCCCGACTGGGCCGAGCTGAAGCTCCTGCAGGTGCAGCTGCTGCAGGCTCAGGCCCGCGGGCTGTTGGACAGGACCGGACGTCAGGTCGCCGCCGAGCTCGCGCTCACGTTGAGCAAGGCCGCGAACCGTGGCACCGCGGTGGCCATGGCCGACCTCGCCGAGCTGATCCGCCAGGGTCTGGTCGTACCGCCCGCGCTGCCCGCAGTGGAGGCGCTCGTCGGCGAGACGATCCGAGCCACCGTCGGCACCCACCCCCACATCCTGCGGCAGACGCTGGACACGTACCGGGCTGTGGTGGCGTCAACGTCACCGCAGGTGCTGCTCGGCACCCAGACCAGGTTGCAGGCTGCGCAGTCGGCGCTCGACGCTTTCGCGAACCGTGGCATCAGCGGGTTCATCGACCAGGCTGGCCGCAACTGGGCCCTCGAGTCGTACGCGGAGATGGCAACCCGGACCGCCACCTCGAAGGCTGTGACGTCGGCGTACCGCGATCAGATGGTCGCAGCCGGTGAGGACCTGGTCATCGTGTCCGACGCCCCGCAGGAGTGCGAGCTCTGCGAGCCGTGGGAGGGCAAGATCCTATCCCTGACCGGGGCGCCGCGGATCGACGACATCGAGGTCGAGGCCACGTTGGACGAGGCCGAGGACGAGGGCCTGTTCCACCCGAACTGCCGCCACTCGATCGCCCTGTATCAGCCGGGTGTCACCGAGGTCCCCACGGACACGGCGGATCCTGAGGGCGACCGGGCCCGGCAGGAGCTGCGCCGCCTCGAGCGTGGTGTCCGTCAGTGGAAGCGTCGCTCCGCTGCAGCGTTGGACGACAACGCGAAGGCGGCTGCGGACGCGAAGGTTCGGGACTGGCAGGCCCGGATCCGTAAGCATGTCGACGAGACGCCGGCGAAGCGTCAGCCGCAGCGTGAGCGCCTCGGCGCCCTGTAGCTGACCCGCCCCACACACGACCCGTTCCAGGTGGACGGGCGCTTCACCCTGCGCCAGGCGCGCACCCACGAAGAGTCCAGGAGGCTCAGCATGTCCACAACCAGCCAGACCCACCCGCTCACCGGCCGCAACTACCGGGAGCCCATCTACTTCACCCGCGACGGCCGACCCCGGTTCATGATCGGCGGCGGCTCCGAGCCCGCAGGCGTCGAGCCGACCCCACCGGCGACTCCTCCCGCAACCCCACCTGCCACGCCGCCTGCGTCCACTCCTCCGTCGACGCCCCCGGCCACACCGCCGGCAGCCACCCCTCCGGCCACGCCTCCGCCCGCCCCTCCGCCCGCCCCGGACGACAAGCTCCCCGAGGACCGCGACGCCCTGGTCAAGATGATCGGCGACCTCCGCAAGGAGAACGCGTCCACCCGCACCACCGCCAAGCAGCAGGCCGCCGACGAGGCCCGCGCCGAGCTCGCCCAGTCCATCGGCAAGGCGATCGGCCTCGTCAAGGACGACGAGCCCGTCGACCCCGCCGAGCTCGCCAAGCAGATCGAGCAGTCCAAGACCAGCGAGCGGACCGCGCAGGTCCACCTCGCCGTGTTCAAGACAGCCGGCAAGCACCAGGGCGACCCCGAAGCCCTCCTCGATTCCAGCAGCTTCCTGGCGAAGCTGTCAGACCTCGACCCCAACGCGTCGGACTTCGACACGAAGGTCGGCGAGGTCATCAAGACGGCAGTCGATGCCAACCCCAAGCTCAAGGCCGGCCAGGCGCCGGGCTCGAGCAGCGTTGACCACCCGGGCGGTGGCGGCGGACCGAAGAGAACAGAAGCCCCCTCCATGCAGGACGCCGTCAACACGGCGCTCGGCACCTAGCGCACAAGGAGCGCACCATGCCAGTCACACTCGCCCAGGCGATGCAGAACGCCCAGACCGACTACGACGCGGCGGTGATCGACGAGTTCCGGACCAACCCGATCCTCGACCTGATCACCTTCGACGACGCGGTCAACCCCGCCGGCGGCGGCGGGACCCTGACGTACGGCTACCGCCGACTCGTCACCGCCCCGACGGCCGAGTTCCGCGCCGTCAACTCGGAGTACTCACCCACCGAGGTCACCACGCAGCAGTTCACCACGGACCTCAAGGTCCTCGGTGGCGCGTACCAGATCGACCGCGTCCTCGCGAAGATCGGGCCCGCCGCCTCCGCCGAGGTGGCGCTGCAGTCCTCGCAGAAGATCAAGGCCGCCAAGGCCCTGTTCGGTGACGCCGTGATCAACGGTGACTCCGCGGTCAACGCCGACTCGTTCGACGGGCTGAAGAAGGCCCTCACCGGTTCGTCCACCGAGGACACGACGACGTACGACTGGTCCGGCACGATGGACCAGGCCAAGGCGTTCTTCGTCCTGACCACGGTCGACGACCTGCTCGCGCAGCTCGACGGCGAGGCGGGTGCGCTGATCTCCAACAAGAAGGTCATCCAGTTGATCAAGGCTGCGATGCGCTTCGCCAACATGTACACCACGCGTGTGGGTCCCCGTGACACCACGATCGTGGAGTACAACGGCGCCGTGCTCGTCGACGCCGGGTTCAAGGCCGGGTCGGCGTCCGACGTCGTGCCGATCACGGCCAAGAAGTCCGCGCTCTACGCGGTCCGCTTCGGCCTGGACGCCTTCCACGGTGTCTCGACCGTCGGCGGCAGTGTCGTCTCGGCCTACCTGCCGGACTTCACGTCGGCCGGCGCGGTGAAGACCGGTGAGGTCGAGCTCGGGCCGGTCGGTGTCGCTCTCAAGGCGACGAAGGCCGCGGCGGTGGACACCGCAATCCAGGTCGTCCCGTGACCACGCTGCGTGACGCAGCGGTCGACCCGGTGGCAGGGGACTTCCTGCCGCCGGTGGCCGGGATCTCCCCGGGGATCCACGGCAACCAGGGCATCCACCCGGTCACCCCGGGCGTGGTGTCATCGGTCGAGGACACGCAGGAGGCGGCCGAGAACGCTGACATGATCAAGTTCCAGGGGAACACGATCGCTCAGTCTCTCGACGTCACGCCTGCGACCACCACGAAGGCGGCCGCGGCGACGCAGCAGCTGGTGGCCACGGCCACGCTGAAGGACGGTTCGACCACCAAGGTCGTCACCGCCCTGACGGCCTGGACCACGTCGGACGCCACGAAGGCGACCGTCAGTGCCTCGGGTCTCATCACCGCGGTGGCCACGGGGTCGGCGACGATCACCGGCACCTACAAGGGCAAGACCGACACCTGCGTGGTGACGGTCTCGTAGGACCCTGCCGCCCGGCCCCTCACAGGGTCGGGCGGCACCACGACATTCCTCCAGGAGGAGAGCAGCATGAGCGTACGCATCACAGCCCCCGTCGCCGGCCTCAACGGCACCGGCGTCGGCGGCCTCCAGTTCGAGAACAGCATCGCCGAGACCGACAACCAGGCGATCATCGACTACTGCATCGCGCAGGGCTACACGGTCGAGCCGATCACCGACGACGGCAAGCCCGCCGGCCTGGACGAGCTCACGATCGCGCAGCTCGACGAGCTCGCCGCGGTCGAGGAGATCGACCTCAAGGGTCACAAGGCGTCCAAGCAGACGCGTGTCGATGCGATCGAGGCAGCCCGCAAGGCCAAGGCCGAGCAGGAGCAGCAGGACGCCCTCGACCACACGTACGTCGTGACGTACAAGGACGCCGCCGGCGACGAGGTCAAGGTCGACTACATCGGTCGCGACGTCGACCAGGTGCGTGAGGCGTTCGGGTCGGCCGAGGAGTACCTCGGCGCCGAGATCCTCACGGTCGACGAGAAGCTCACCGGCGAGCCGACCGAGCAGGCCTGACCCATGACCGCGCCGGTCTACGCCACGCTCGCTGACTACAGGAACTGGCTCGACGACCAAACCGTCGACGTCAGTGACGCGCTGTTCGCGCGCGCATCCGAGGTCATCGACGAGGTACTGATCGGCGCGGTCTACGCCATCGACGACAACACCCAGCTGCCCACCCTGACAGCCCAGATCGAGGCCATCCGCGACGCCACCTGCGCCCAGGTGCAGTGGGGTCTCGCGAACGGTGACACTACAGGCACCGGCACAGCCACCGAGTGGGACTCCGTCGCGATCGGGTCCGTCAAGCTGTCCGGGAAGAAGACCCTCGCCAGTTCGCCGATGACCACCCGATCGGGCGCCTCAGTGGCACCGGACGCCGTACGAGTGCTGCGGATCGCGGGACTCCTGCCCGCCACGGTCCTGACCTATGGCTGACATCCCGGGCTACCTGCTGGTCCACACCGTGTCGGTGGAGACCTGGGAAGGCACCGGCGCGTACGGCGACACCTACGCGGCCCCCGTCGACGTGCCGTGCTTCGTCGACGACGCCCGCAAGATCGTCCGCAACCCCGACGGTGACGAGGTCGTCTCCGAGTCCACCGTCATCGGGTTCCTTTCCGACGCCCCCAAGTTCGTCGAGAAGACCAAGGTCATCCTGCCCGGCGGCCGCCCCTCGATTGTGATCCTCAAGAAGGACCGCGACGACGGCGGCCTCGGCGCCCCACAACACGTGGAGGTGTTCTGCCAGTGAGCATGTCCTTCGGCGACACCCTCCGCCTCCCCGACCTGCCCGAAGCGTCCCGCGAGGGCCAGCTCAAGGGCCTGTTCTACGCCACCGAGCACGTCGCCCAGGTCGCGGCCGCACACGCCCCGATCGAGGACCACACCCTCGAGCAGTCCGTCGTCGCGTCCCAGAACGCCGACAGCATGGTCGGCGCGGTCTCGTTCGACACCCCGTACGCGGCACGCCAGCACGAGGAGCTCGACTGGCAGCACGACGACGGCCGAACGGCGAAGTACCTCGAGAACGCGCTCAACTCCGAGCGCGCCACCTCGCTGGCTCTGATCGGCCGCGAGGTCCGCAAAGCACTCGAAGGCTGAGGAGGCGGACCGTGGGATTCACCGACGACCTCCTCACCGGCCTGGCGCAGGACCTTGTCGCTGATGGCATCGGCACCTGGCGCTCGAACGGCAAGTACCAAGCGGCCGAGGTCGGCATCGTCCTCGGGTTCTTCCCCGACCAGCCGTCCGACATCATCGCCCTCACCCCGTACGGCGTCACCGCGTCCGCTGTCGGTGACGACATTCAGGGTGTGCAGGTCCGCACCCGCCGCGACGGCCAGGACCCCCGCCCCGCCATGGCCCTGGCTGACGCCATCTACGAGCGGTGGCACATGCGCCACAACGTCACCCTGACCGGCGGGGTCTACGTCACCCAGATCACCTGGCAGTCGTCCGTGTCCGGCGGCCGTGACGCCAACGGTCGCAACTCCCTGATCCAGAACTTCTACGTCCAGCACCCGCGGATCCTGCCGCACCGTCCTTGAGAAGGAGCACCATCATGGGCCTCTACCGCCACCCCTACAACAACGAGCAGCGCGAGGCATCCGGTGCCGTCGCGTCGTTCCTGATCAACAAGGGCTGGACCGAGGTGGTCCCTCCCGAAGTGATCGAGGAGCAGGCCGAGGCCGCAGCCGAGGAGCTCAAGGGCGCCGACCTGGACGACGCTCTCCGGGCCAACGGGCTCCCCCTGACCGGCAAGGTCGCCGAGAAGCGTGAACGGTTGGCCGAGCACCTCGCGAAGGCCGGCACATTCGGCTACCCGGATGAGTACCCCGCGTCGGCGCTTCCCTTCAAGGTCGTTCTCCAAGCTGACGGCGAAGAGGACTTCCAGACCGTCATGGCTGCCGCTGACGAGGACGGCGCCGAGCAGCTCGCGATCCAGCACCTGGTCAACACGGTCGGCCAGGAGAACGCCGACAGGTACGCCACGGCTTCGATCGAGCAGGTGACCGGACCGCCCACAGTTCCCAGCCAGGACCAGCAGCCCAACAACGACGCCCCTGAGGAGCAGTCATGACCGTCACCACCAAAGAGCCCCTCGGGGCCGACACACTCAACCGCAAGTGGTACCTGGATGTGAACGCCGGTACCACCGAAGCCCCCGACTGGGTCGGGATCTTCGGCATGACGGAGTTCAAGCCGTCGAAGGACCCCACGTCCCAGGACTCCTCGGACTTCGACTCCGAAGGCTGGAAGTCGTCCACCGTCACCGCCCTCGGGTGGGGTGCTGAGGGCAAGCTCAAGCGGTCCGTCCGCCGCGCCGACGCCACCGCCTACGACCCCGGCCAGGAGATCCTCCGCGCCGCGTCCGACGGCATGGGCACCGACAACTCCGTCGAGATCCGCTACTACGAGGTCACCCCCGGCGGCCCGCAGGTCGAGGCCTACCAGGGGTTCGTGTCCGTCGAGTGGACCCCCGACGGTGGCGGCATGGACGCCCTCGACATGGTGTCGTTCAAGCTCAACGGCCAGGGCAAGCGCAACGTCATCACCCACCCGGGTGCTGCCAGTGTCGCAGCACCCACGGTCACCGGTCTCGCGCCGGCGGCCGCAGCAGCCGCAGGCGGCCTGCTGATCGTCGTGTCGGGCACCAACTTCAACGGCGCCACCGCGGTCCACGTCGACGTCACCAACGTCAACGCCACGGACTGGGAAGTCATCACGCCCACCAAGATCGCGCTCAAGGTCCCCGCGCACGCGGCCGGGATCGTCGACGTCACCGTCACCACACCGGGCGGCACGTCCGGCACCTCCGCATCGTCGAAGCTCACCTACAGCTGAGACGCCTGATCGGCGTGGGCCGGGGGATCCCTGGCTGGACCCCGGCCCACGCTGCACCACCCCTCAACCCCAGCCAGGGAATCCAGCCAGGAGACCCAGCATGTCCCGCTTCAAGCAGCTCGACCAACACTTCGACCCGACCCTGACCCTGCCCGTCGACAAGGACCACACCTACGTGATCCAGCCTGTCGACGGCAAGACCGGCGCATGGGTCACCGAGGTCATGTCCCTCGCGATCCGCGTACGCACCGGCGACGTGGAGCCCACCGAGCAGGACATGGAAACCATCACCATGGACCGCGGCAAGCAGGAGCACCTCTACCAGACGGTCCTCGGCGACGTCTACCAGCAGATGTTCGACGACGGCATGAACTGGGAAGTCGTCAAGCTCGTCGGCACCACCGCCGTCATCTGGATCCACCAGGGCATCGAGGCAGCCGAGGAGTACTGGGACAACGGCGGCCAGGCCCCAAAAGCACAGAAGAAGCCGCAGGATCGGCGCCGTTCGGTGAAGAAAACGAGCACGGCCTCGCCCGCTGGTACGACGAACCAGCCCAAGACCAAGGCGTAGCCGGCCCCGCCTGGTTCGACATCCTCGAGGTCTGGCACCTCGTCGAGCAGGACCTCCTCGAGGTGTACGGCGTCGACGCCACCGAGATCCTCACCACCCGGTCGTGGGTGTGGTTGCAGGACAAGATCAGCGGCCTGTTCAACCGGCCCAAGATCGTCGCACCAGACGGCACCCTGCTGCCGACCACACGCCTCGCGTGGCACTTCTTTCCCCCCAAGCCCAAGAACACCACCAGCCAGTGACCGAGGGGGCCCCGCATGTCAGGTGACACCCTCGACCTCGGCACCCTCGTCGGGTACATGCGGATGGACGGGTCCGGGTGGGACCGCGGCATCGCGTCCGGTGTCCGAGGCATCGAGGGGTTCAAGGCCAAGGCGCTCCTCGCCACCGCGGCGATCGGCGGCGCGGCCATCGGGGTCGGTGTCGCCCTCTACAAGGTCGGCGGGATCTTCGACGACGTCTCGGACACTATCCGCTCCGAGACCGGCGCCACTGGCGCCGAGCTCGACGGCCTGGTCGACTCGGCCAAGCACGTCGGCACAGAGGTGCCCGCGTCGTTCGAGGCGATCGCCCCGGTCATCGCGTCGCTGCACCAGCGCCTCGGCCTGACCGGTCCCCTGCTCGAGCGCCTGACCGAGCAGTTCGTCGAGTACGGCCGCATCAGCGGCGAATCCCTCGACCCGGCGACGGTCACTGCAGCGTTCAACGCGTTCAACGTCAAGGGCAAGGACGCCTCCAAGACCCTCGACGAGCTGTTCCGGGTCTCCCAGGCCACCGGCGTCCCGCTCTCGGCTCTGATCTCCTCAGTGCAGCGCGGTGCGCCCATGCTGACCCAGTTCGGGTTCGGCGTGTCCGAGTCCGCGAACCTCCTCGGCAACCTCGACAAGGCCGGCATCAACGGCGACAAAACCGTCCAGGCCCTCGGCCGCGCCATGGTCGAGTTCGCCAAGAAGGGCAAGGAGCCCCGCAAAGCCCTCGACGACACCATCGGCGGCATCGAGGACTTCATCGCCAAGGGCAAGGACGCCGACGCCGTGCAGCTGGCGGCGAAGATCTTCGGCACCCGCGGCGCCGCCCAATTCGTCGCCGCGGTGAAGTCAGGCAAGCTCTCGGTCGACGCGCTCACGTCGTCGACGTTCAAGCACGGCGACACGATCCTCAAGGCCGGGCAGGACACCGCCGACTTCGCCGAGCAGTGGCAGCTGTTCAAGAACCGGGCCCTGGTCCAGATCGAACCGATCGCCACCCGGGTCTTCAACAAGCTCGGCGACGGGATGGCGTGGATCAACTCCACCGGCGCCCCAGCACTCGCGACCCTGGGCGACAACTTCGAGGACGTCGGCCAGGCGGTCCGCGCCGTCACAGGGTTCCTGTCGTCGAATCAGACCACGATCGCGATCGTCGCCGGCGTCATCACCGCGTTGCTCCTCCCGGCCATCATCGCCTGGGGTGTGCAGTCGCTGATCGCTGCGAAGCGGAACGTTGCTGCCTGGCTGACCTCCAAGGTCGAAGCCGCGTCATCAGCCGCACTGCAGGTCATGTCGCTGACCCTCATCACGGCCCAGTGGATCCGATCGGCGGCGATCGCGACCGCGTCCGCCGTACGTCAGGCCGCCGCGTGGCTGATCTCCAAGGCCGGCGTCGCCGGCACGATCGCCCTCTACGGCGTCGCGTTCCTGATGATCGCCGCCGGGTGGGTCGCCTCAGCAGCCGCCGCCATGGCCGGCGCCGTCGCCATGGCTGCCGCCTGGTTCATCGCGCTCGGCCCGATCGGGTGGGCGATCGCCGCCGTCGCGCTGATCGTCGCCGTCGTCATCAAGTACTGGGACCAGATCTCCGCGTTCACCAAGGCCGCCTGGGACAAGGTCTCCGGCGCCGTGATGGGTGCCGTGAACTGGGTGATCGACTTCGTGAGGTCCCACTGGCCGCTGATCCTCGCGATCATCACCGGCCCGATCGGCCTGGCCGTCCTGTTCATCGTCCGCAACATGGACAAGATCAAGGGCGCAATGTCGGCGGCTTGGAACGCCGTGAAGTCCGGCGCCCGGGCCGCATGGAGCGGGGTGACCGGCATCATCCGCAACGGTGCCGAGTCGGTCGTCAACGCCGTACGTTCGATCCCTGGCAGGCTCCTCAGCCTCGTCGGCAAGTTCGCCTCGGCTGGCCGCTCCATCATCAACGCGTTCGTCGGCGGGCTGAAGAACGCCGGCGGCGCGATCGGCGGCATCGCTGGCTCCGTGTGGGGCGCGGTGAAGAAGCTGCTCAACGGGGCAATCTCGAAGATCAACTCCGCGCTCGAGTTCAAGATCAGCATCCCCCACGCGCCGGACGTCCACATCAACCCGCCGAACATCCCCATGCTGGCCAAGGGCGGCTACGCCGACAAGGCCACCCTCGCGGTCTTCGGCGAGGCAGGCCCTGAGGTGGCACTCCCGCTCGGCAGCTCGAAGTCCAAGCAGGCCATGGCTGAGGCGTTCGGCACAGGCCCGGGCAACTCTGACGAGCTGTCGGCCCGGCTCGACGAGCTGCTCGAGGAGACGCGCGCGCAGAACGACTACCTGGCCGCCGTCGCTGAACGGCCCATCCAGCTCAACGTCGACCGCCGCCAGGCAGGGACGATCGTCCAGGTTGGCAATGCTGCCGAGAAGAGGCTCTGATGGTTGCCGCGTTCATGCTCAGCGTTGGTGACATCTGGATCCCGCTGACCGGTGTGCAGCGTGGGGCCACCCGGGCTAGCGACCGCGCGACAGGCTCGTTCGTGACGCTCGGCGGCACGAGGTATGTGCAGCGTGCCCGTCGTGCACCGCGCACCTGGTCGTTGGCGTACGCCGCGAAAGACCCGCAGGCGATCGCGTGGCTCGCTCACGCAGCGAACGGCGACGCCGGCGAGGTGTGGCTGCTGGACCGGATGGCCGCCCAGGCGAACATGCTGGACCCCAGGACGACCGCGGGCCGGCTCAATGGGCAACCGTCGATCGCCACAGCGTTGGGCGTGCCAATGCAGACGTTCGGCGTGGAGACCGCGTTCACCCGCCGCGTGCGCGCGGGCCAGTGGTACCACCTGTCCGGGTGGACGACCCGCGGGTCAGGCGCCGAGATCGGGACCCTCACGGTCGGTGCCGAGACACCGGTCTCCGTCATCGCCCCGACCGGGTCTGGTGCCCGGCGCTGGTCCGTCGCGTTCAACCCTGACGCCGACGCCACGGTCACGTTCGCGATCACGTCAGCTGCGAAGACCACCGCGCTGCGGCTGACCGAGTCGTCCGTCGACCAGTACGAGTGGATCCCCGGCCACAACACCCCGTGCCGGGTGTCCGTGTCCGACCCCGACGGCGTGCTCTCCCTATACCGCCCCGGCAGCCCGCCACTGAGCGACTACACCGTCACCCTGCAGGAGGTCGGATAGATGCGGACGTACCCCGCTGGCTGGGTCGATCCGTCCGATCCCGACCAGACCGCGCCCGACGTCTACCTGCACCTCGTGGACTCAGCGTGGCCGCCCGCAAACGACGATGATGATTGCCCGGCCGGCTACGCCAAGGTCGGGACCTGGAACCTCACAGCCGACCTGAAAGGGTCCCTGCTGCCTGGCCAGGTCGCGACACCGTCCGGGTTCGCGAGCTCGTCCGGATCCGCGACGATCGGCCAACCAGAGTCCGGGCGCATCGCACCGTGGAAGGCCGGAGACCAGCGGGCTCTCATCCCGTCCGCTGTCGAGCTCATCGCCTCACACGACGGGCCCCTGGGCGACACGGCGTTCTTGCTCGGCACCCTCCGGGTGGACCCCGTGTCGTCGAAGGAGTCCGACCCGTCACTGTCGATCCAGATCATCGAGGACTGGGTGGCGCTGCGCCGGCCGCACACGGTCGTCCAGGAGCGGTTCGGCATCTTCGGCGGCGCACCGCAGCCGATCGACGACCCGGCGTCATACCCGTACGACCCGGCCCGCATCGTCGAGCAGATCGCCGAAGGCACAGGCTTCGCGTACGACGTCCCCGAATTCGGCGCCGAGCTCACCTCGATCTACTTCCCCGGCAACATGGACGCCCTCACCTGCCTGCAGCAACTCGTCGCCGCCCACCTCGGCGCAGTGCGTGTCACCGTCGACGGCACGATCACGGTCCTGACCTACGACCAACTCTCCGGAGCCACCGTCGACCCCGTCGACACCGTGTCGGTCCTAGACAAGCTGGAGGACCTGGAATGGGTCATCGACCCAGCCGAGTCCTACGACCGTGTCGAGGTCAAATTCACCCCCCCGGACTACATCAGCATCCAGGACTTTGACGACGAGACCGGCAACGACTACATCGCGCTCGAGCGGGCCATGTCCGCCTGGATCGCCGCACCCAAGACACGCATCGAACCGGGCCATGCCCGCGAGTACGTCATCGACCCTGGCACTGCCTGGTCGACCGCGACCGAGGTGATCAACTCCGACACCAAGACCAACGGCACCGGCACCAGCCACTACGTCCTCGACACGTACGAGGGGATCGGCGCCCTCACGGAGCTGTCCACCGGCAGGCTGGTCATCAAGGTCCAGAACACCACCGGCGTACGACGGTGGCTCGTGGAGAACGACGGCAACCCGTCGTACCTGGTGACGTACTGGAAGGACTCCGCCGGGACTGACGACGGGGTCGTTCTGTCGTGGGGTGCGGACGCCGCTTCGGCCTACAACCCGCTGAGCGTCGACCTGGGCAAGATGGTCCAGCGCACTGAGGACGCCTCGGTGATCCTGTCCAGGATCGTTGGCCAGGTCCGCGAGGCCCGCCCGTACATCCCGAACGTCAACGTCGTGCCCGACCTGCGCCGCGAGCTGGGTGACATCATCTGGGTCGACTTCCCCGAAGAGGGCCTGCACACCAAGGCGATCATCACCAAGAACACCATCGGCGGCCAGGACGGGAAGATCACCCAGCAGCTCGGCCTGGCGTTCCTCGGCCCCCGCATCCGCGACTTCAACGACGCCTGGGACCTGACCGGCTCTCCAACGATCGCGGACTGGAACACCCTCTGGGCGGGCAAGACCATCGCCGACTTCAACGCCAACCCCCTCGACACGTAGGAGCCGACATGCCGTACCCGTTCACCGACCTCGACCCGCTGACACCGCTGGAGGACATCCTCAACGAGGTCGTCGAAGCAGCCGCGGCGATGAACCAGCGCGGCGCCGGAACGCTCGCGACGTCTGGGACTGGTACGCCTGCCGCCCCTGTAACCAACTCGGCCACGGTGACGTTCCCCACCGCATTCCCTCCTGGAACCGATGTGGTCGTCACCTGCTCGGCGACCGGCACATCGAACGTCGGCAACCGCTTCGCGCTGGCGGCGAGCGCATCCGAGACCGGGTTCACTGTCCGAGTCGGGTCAACTTCGGGTACGGGTCAGACGGTCTCGTACTCCTGGACTGCTGGACCGAAGTCGGTCTAGACATGACCAACTGCGCGGTCACCCTGGCCCTGGCGTTCGGCTCGTCGCAGCCGTACATCGGCGAGCACCTGCGTGTCGCCCCGTCAGCTGGATTCGTGGACTCCACATGGTGGGTCACCACCGACTTCGACGAAGTGCCGTTGACCAATCCGCCGATGGTGATGGACTTCGAGCAGGGTCAGGAGTTCGCGTTCGTCGAGCCGGACGGCACCCGCGTCATCAAGCTGATCCCGGCGACCAGCTCTGCAACGTACGCCTCTCTGGACGTGGTTCCGGACCCGCTGCCCAACCCGGCCAACTTCATCGACGCGGTGATGAACGTTGTGCTGTCGGACCTGGAGTCCGAGTCGCGCGAAACGCTGGACCACGCATACGTCAACGAGGCGACGTGGAACGGCGAAGCGGTGTCGGTCTATGGCGACTCGTGGACCGATGACGACCTCGTACCCATCGTGGTGCCCACGTTGGCTGACATGTACTTCCGCGTCGCCGCGACCGAACTGGACGCCGCCAGCGTCACCACCTACGGCCAGTCCGCGATGCGCGTCAACTACGTCGTGTCGTCCCTCCTGACCGCCGCGACAGGTCCGGGCCTGTTGCCGCCCATCGCCGGCGCCCTGTGGCCCGGAGCTGACGTACGCACAGGCCCCGTCATCATCGACACCCTCATGAACGATGTGGGCCACTACGCCTCCGGGGGCATCCCAGCACCCATCACCGGCGCTGGTGGCACCGCGTACGTCAACGCGATGGCAGCCATGCACGAGGCCGTGTGCGCGATCGTGTCATCCAAAGCACCCATCGACCTCACAGTTGCGTTCCCAGCCACCGCCGTCGCCGGCACCACGTACAACATGGCCTCCAAGGTGCCGGCGCAAGAGGGTCCTCTGGCGGGTCGTCTGTTCATCACAGTCCTCCAGTTCGACCCCGCCACCGGGATCAGCAACGCCCCCATCGAGGTGTTCCTCAACGGGGTGTCCCAGTTCACGTGGACCCCCACCAGCTGGGAACGGTACGACGGCGGCGCCGTCGGCGCCGCGTACGCCCTGATCACCGTCGATGCCCCGATCAACGGGGCCGGTCACGTCATCGGGTTGAAGCACGCCGGCGTCAACGGCGTCGACTACATGATCCCGGCCTACTACCACGTGCCCGTCGTCGCCCCGCCTGATATCTACGTCATGGACTCCCCGGCACCCACAGCTGGGACGGCGATCAACGCCGCACAGGCGGCGATCTGGCGGGCGAACTACCCGCTGCTGGTCCCCTCGGTTCGGGCTGCTGTGGCGAAGTTCTCCAACGCGTCGTGGGCGCCGACCACGATGACACCGGGCACCCTGTCGTACGACGGTTACCACCCCGGCAAGGCTGGCATGTTGCAGCGTGCCCAGGACCTGCTCCGTATGGTGCGTGACCGGGCGTCTGCTCTTGCTTCCCTGCTGGCGTCGAACACGAACAACACGGCGATCGCGGCGGAGACTGCCCGCGCGATCGCCGCCGAGCAGGCCGAGGCCAACGCTCGAGCTGCGGCCGACCTTCTCCTGGCACCCAAGATCAGCCCCACACTGACGGGCACCACCACGGCCGACCTGTTGATCTACAACCGGCTGCAGGAGATCCCTGCCACCAAGACCGCGACGGCAACCCTGACGATCGCGTCGAACAAGGTCCAGCTGTGCGATGCGACGTCCGGCGCGATCAGCATCACGCCGACTGCGACGACCACGGCGGGCCTGGTGTACCTCATCAAGAAGACCGACTCATCGGTCAACGCGGTCACGGTGGTCGGCACCATCGACGGGCAGACCAACGTCGTCCTCGGCACCCAGTACGACTTCGTTGAGGTCGTCACCACCACAGTGTCTGGGGTCTTCCTGCTGCTGCGCACCAACGTCCCTGGCGTCGCGCTGCAGACTCCCAAGTGGCTGAACACCCGGTACTACGAGTCGCAGTACGTCGGGTTCAACATTGCGAACCTCACCATGACCGCGGGCACCGTCTACTACGTGCCCATCACGATCCCCCGAGGAACCACGATCACCGAAGTCGCGATCAACGTGGCCACACTGGCAGCCGCATCCGCAGTCCACCTCGGCCTGTACGCCAACGCACCCGGAGGACCAGGAGCGCTGATCCGCAACTTCGGCAACGTGGCCACCACATCCTCAGGCACCAAGGCCCTGACTGGGTTGGCCCAACCCGTCGCAGGCGGCATGTACTGGCTGGCCGCAGTCGCGATCGGTGGCGGACCCGCTATTTCCTGCCACGCAGGATCCAACGCAGGGATCGCTCCCTGGATCGGTGCCGGCGCCATCGCTGAGACGCAGCGCGCGGGATGGAACCAGACCGGGCAGGCATCCCTCCCAGCCACCCCGTCAAGCCTTGTCAGCACGACCGACGGCCGCCCCCGCATCCAGGTCAAGCCCGCCTGATGACCGCCGAGGGAGAAGGCCAGCTGATCCGCGTCGTCAACGAACTCCGCAGCTCGATCGACAAGCTCCGTGACGAGCTCGTGCGCAAAGACGTTTACGACGCCCAGCGCCAGGCCGATCAGAAGGACGTCGCGGAAGTCACCAAGGACGTCGCCGAAATCAAGGAATCCATGCGGTGGCGCGACCGCGTTCTGGTCGCCTCGCTGATACTGCCACTCGTGACCAGCTTCATCCTCCTCTACGTCTCCCAGCAGGTGAGCCGATGATGAACCCCAGCAAGTCGATCCGCCTCCGCCACATCGCCCTCGCAGTCATCCTCGCGATCGCGGCCGTGTGCTTCTACGCCATCTTCACCGTCGTCAACGGACTCTCTGACCGGCTCGACACGGCCGAGGATCACGCCAGCTCGAGCTCGGCGACAGCCGCCGACGCCGTCAGTCGGGCCAAGGTGCTCGAGGCCCAGGTCAAGCAACTCGGCGGCACACCAGCCGTCAGCGTGCCCACCAAGCCAAGCACGACCCTGGACAATCCCTACGTCCCGGTGCCCGGCCCGGCCGGACGCGACGGCCGAGACGGTCGCAGCATCACCGGTCCGCCAGGTGAGTCGATCACCGGTCCGCCGGGCGACTCGGTCACCGGGCCGCAGGGCGCCGTTGGGCCCGCCGGATCTGCGGGCAAGGACGGGACTGACGGCAAAGACGGTCGCAGTATCACCAGCACCAGCTGCCAAAGCGACGGCACGTGGCTCATCACCTACAGCGACGACACGACGCAGACCGTCGACGGCCCGTGCCGCATCGTCCTGCCGCCCGAGTAGCACCGCCCCCATCGTTCACGCCCGCCCTCGCCGCGGGTCCCTCGTCGACCCCTCACAGCCAGGAGATCACCATGGTCCGACCCATCGGCAGCTCAGTCGGAGTCTCGTTCGCCTACGGGCGCCGCTACTCCAACGGCATCATCCACAAGGGCGTCGACTTCTCCGACGGCCGCGAGGGGCACGAGGTCCGCTCCTGCCTCGACGGCACCGTCACCCACGCCGGCTACGGCGGCTGGGGCCCCGCGTACGGCCAGCACGTCATCGTCAAGTCCACGTTCAAGGGCAAGACGAAGTGGGTCCTCTACGGCCACCTCAAGACCGAGAACGTCTCCGTCGGGCAGAGGGTCAAGGCCGGGCAGAAGCTCGGCACCTCCGGCGGCCGCGCCGGCCAGCGCTACTCCGGCAACAGCACCGGTCCCCACCTGCACGTGCAGGTCGGCTACGCCAACCGGTACGACCGCTACGAGGACCCCTGGGCGGTCATCAACTACTCCACCCCGGTCGCGATCCCCGTGCCCCCACGGCCCACGTCGAAGCCCGACCTCTGGTTCGGCATCGACCTGCGCAACCTTGCCGGGTTCAACGACCACGGCATCGACACCTGGCACGCCCGCATCGTCAAGACCATCGCCGACATCAAGACCGTCGGTCGCGCGGTCGTCGCCGTCATCGAGCTCCCCAACGGCAAGGTCGACGACTTCAAGAAGCGGATGTCCGCGATCGGCTACAAGCACGCCGGCGGCAACATGGGCCGGCACCTGTTCGTCCTCAAGCACGTCGCCGTCGACGCCGGCGTCGTGTTCAACCTCTCCCCCGATCTCGGTGGCGACAACAAGGTCGCGTTCATGGCGGTCATCCGGCCGACCGACAACCCGAACCCGGCGATCGTCGCGGTCACCCAGCTCGAGAACGAGGACCTCACCGGCACGACCCAGGTCAAGCAGGCCCGGTCGTTCCTGTCACAGGTCCTGGCCTACGCCAGGGCGAAGGACGTCCCCGAAGACCGTGTGTTCCCCGTGCTCGACACCAACAGCGACAGCCGGGTCCTGCACGAGGCGTTCGAGCCAGCTGGTTTCTTCGACACCGCCGCCACGGCGTACTCCTCGGAGAACAGTGCCTGGCGCACGTTCGTCGGCTGGTTCGCCAAGCCGACCAAGGGCAAGCGCATCGACCTGATCCTCGCCCAGCGCAAGCGCCCCGTCGCCCGCTTCCGGGTCCGCACCACGACCGCTGACCTCAGCGACCACCTCGACATCTTCGCCGACATCGGCAAGCGCTGAACCCTCACAACCGAAGGAGCACCATCATGTCCACCATCTTCACCAAGTCGTTCCTGAAGGACGCGGCCGAGCGCGCGATCAAGACCGTCGCCCAGTCCGCGGCCGCCCTCCTCGTCGGCGACGGCTTCGGGATCCTCAACGTCGACTGGTCCACCGTCGGCTCCGTCGCCGGGCTCGCCGGCATCGTGTCCCTCCTCACGTCGATCGGCTCCGGCTACGTCGGCGACGACAGCCCCTCGCTGGTCGACTGACCATGCTTGGGTTCGTGCGCGGCATGGTCGGCTTCTACGTCGTGCTCTTCCGACTCGACGACCTCGCCGACCTGACCCGCGCGCGGATCCACCGCAGACCCTGAGCTCGACCGAGCTCCTCGGGACGAACGCCCCCACCCCTCCCGGGTGGGGGCTTTTCGTCATGCCCTTTGCAGGCACACGTCGTCGAGCACCGACAGTGCCTGCCCGAGCGATCCGCCGTAGGTGTCGGCGTCAACCAGCACGGTGTCGCTGCCGCGTGCCGCCGCGGCCGAAGCCAGCCCCAGTGCGACGGTGCTGCGACCGGGCGCGCCCGCCGGCCCCCAGACCGCGATCAGTGGGGCCCGCTCCTCCTCGGGCGCGTGACGTGGCGCGGGGGCATCACGCGCCACGACGTCCAAGGACCCGAGGAGCAGCGTGCGCTCGATGCCCAGGGCACGGCACAGCGCGTCGTCCGCCTCGACCGCAGCCACACGTACGCCGGCGTGCTCGAGGCGATAGACGGCGTCGGCGTCCAGGCCCGTCAGGTCGGCGGTGACCAGGGCGGCGGCCGCGAGATCGGTCTCGGCGACCGCGAGGAGGTCGGCGACGTCCACGCAACGGCGTACGAGGCGAAGCTGCGAGGAACCCTCGATCTCGCGGATCGCCGCCGCCTCCCACGGTGCGCCTCCCGCCGCCAGGACGACGTCCATCAGGCCACCCTGACGAGCGTCACGTGGCCGGCCGCCACGGTGCTGACGACCGATCCCCGGAGCTGGGACTCGTCGACGTCCACGAGGACGGTCTGCGCCAGCGAGCCGCTCGCGGCGGCCGCCTCGTCGCCCGACTCGATGACCCGCACGGACTCGAGCACGAGCCTGGCCTTGCCCACCGGCTCGTCGCCGGGGCCCGGCCCCACCCAGACGTCGACGAGGTCGCCGCGGTCGAGGTCCGCCGGCGCCGCGCCCTCGGCGACGCTGAGGGGCAGCTGGCTGCGGGTCGTGCTGGACCGGCTCACGAGCGAGTCCTTGCCGACCAGCGATCCGGCGGCGACGCCGTGCGCCCAGACCAGCTCGTCCAGTGGCGCCGCGAACTCCTCGTCGGTGCGCAGGTAGGCACCCTTGGTCGCCGACGACAGGCGTACGCGCGTCGCCTGGAGCGAGTCGCGGCTGACCGGGTCGCCCGGCGCCACGTCGGACCTGACGGTCCAGTACTCGACCGTGTCGTCGCTGGCGGCCGCGAGGCGGGCGCCGAGGATCGTCGCCCCCAGCACGAGCAGCAGCCCGATCAGGAGTCGTGGGTCCCGCCACGGTCGGATGCGCAAGCGCTGCGCTGCTGTCCTGCCTGATCCCCCAGGCCCCCGCCAGTTCGTCATGCAACGGTTGTACAGACTCGGGCAGCATTCGTCCATACCCCCTCGAGGTTGTCCACAGGAGAGCCGAGCCTGCGACGACGCTGACACCCAGTCATGGGAAACTGGAGCCATGCCACCCACCAGCCCGCGGTTCCTCACGCTGGCCGATGTCGCAGACATCCTCAACGTCACCGTGCGTCAGGTGTACGCGCTCGTTCGCTCCGGCGACCTGCGGGGCATCCAGATCGGCGGACGCGGCCAGTGGCGCATCGAGAACGACCAGCTCGAGGACTACATCGCGCGCCAGTACGCCCGCGCCGACGCCCCCGACGAGCACCTCGCGCCCAGCGACGACGTCACGTCCGACCGCTGACCACCGCGATCGCGTCGAACGGCAGCACCTGATCGCGCCCTGACCCGGCCCTCAGGCGTACGAAGTCACGTCCGGCGACCACGACCTCACCGTCGCGTACCGTCCCGTCGACGAGCCGCACGCGAACCTCCTCCCCCGCCTCACGCAGGGCGCGGAACACCTGCCCCCAGCCCAGCGCGTCCCCCACCGCCGTGGCGGAGTCGGCGCGTCGCTCGCTCGAGTGGATGCCCATCACGGCGCCGGCGTTGACCACGTGGTCCATCGCGTCGCCGCGCAGGTGCACCAGGCGTTCGTTGACCAGCGCGACGTCACCCTCGACCCGGTCGGCTCCCCGGACCGCCAGCACGACACGGCCGCCGAGCAGGTGCCGCCATGACGTCTGGGCCCAGTCGCCGTCCCGCAGCTCATCGACCAGTGCGTCTCGCTCGTCGAGCTCCAGATCCGCCGCCTGCGCCTCGAGATCCTCGAACAACCTGTCCCACCGCATGCCGGAACGCTATCCCAGGTGCATCCGCCTGTGCACACGATGTTGACAGACGATCACAAACGGTCTTCTCTGTATTCAAACAGCATCAAACGTCATCAAACGGTGATAGGGGGGTTGGCATGGTTTCACGCAGTGGCTGGGCGCTCACCTGTCTTGCCGCCCTGAGCGCCGGGCTGCTGGCTCCTGACACCGACGCCATGATCGGCGACCTGCGCGGGCAGAGCTTCCCCGCTGCCCTGCTCGCGGTCGGCGAGCTGGTGCAGCTGACGCTTGCGTCCTGGGTGCTCCTGGCCACCACCTTGTCGCTCGTCCACGCACCGGCGGCACTGGTGCGGGCGATCACGCCGCGGCTGCTGCGCCGAGCGTTGTTCGCCGGGACGGCGGGCGCCCTCGCCCTGGCTCCCGTGCACGCAGACCAGGCTGCCGCGCCGTCCCGACCGGCCCACCACGACCTCACCGGCCTGCAGCTGCCCGACCGCCCCGTGGCTGCCGCGCCGGCATCCGCCGCGCACACCACCACCGTCGTCGTACGCCGTGGCGACACGTTGTGGGCCATCGCGGCGCGCTCGCTGCCGCCAGGTGCCAGCGCGGCCGAGATCGCTCGCGCGTGCGAGCAGTGGCACGCCGCCAACCGCGACGTCATCGGCGCCGATCCCAACCTCATCTTCCCCACGCAACGACTCGTTCCGCCGCTCGGGAAGGACCCCACATGAAGACCGCCACCGCCCTGCTCGTCCCCTCGCTCCAACCGTCGTTCGCCGGACCGGTCGAGCCGGCCCCGGGCCAGATCCCGCTGCCGTTCCCGGGCCTGAGCCCCGTGCTCCCGGTCCCCGTGGAGCGCGGCGACGCGGGACCCATGCGGCAACGCGCGGCACGGTTCATGCAGGCTCTCGTCGAGGTGCTGTCGGGCGAGCGCGCGGTTCGCCAGATGGCGGCGTGGATGGCGCCCGACGTCTACGACCAGCTGACGAGCCGGCTCACCGCGCACGCGCGGGTGCCGCTGCGCTCACGCTCGGGCCACGGCGCCCGCATCGTCTCGGTCCACGTCGCGATGGTCCACGACGGCGCGGCCGAGATCGCCGGCCGCATGGTGCATCGCGGCCGGTCTCGTGCCATCGCCGTACGCCTGGAGCTCCAGACCACCCACCGAGGCGACCGGGTCTGGAAGTGCACCGCCCTGACGTGGGCCTGACTCTTGAGGGCGATCGCGTCCGTTGGTGAGCGTGCGTCTCGCGTCCGGTCACCGACGCTCACGAGTCACTTACCGACCATCGACAAGCACGTTGCGTCGCCGCCGCACCTTGATCCTGAAGCTCGTCGACGGTCCGTAAGAGACTCCTGAGCTCGGCACCCTCCCGCACCGAGCTCAGGACCTCACTGCGAGGGGTCGCCTCGAAAATCGGCTACCGGTTGTTCTTCCGGCTTTTTCTCTGCTGCTTGGCCTTCTGGCGTGCCTTGTTCTTGGCGTTGGCCTGGCGGCGCGCCTCGGACTCCGGCGTCTCCTCGGTCACGGTCTCGCCGCGCACCTCGGCCTCGCCGTCCTCACTGGGTGAGGAGTAGGACAGCGCCTGCGGCTTCTTCTCCGCGCTGAGGCCCTTGGCGGTCAGCTGCGGCTCGGCCTCTTCGGCCTGCTCGACCTGGACGTCCAGGTTGAACAAGAAGCCCACGGACTCCTCGGCGATGCCCTCCATCATGGCGTTGAACAGGTCGAAGCCCTCGCGCTGGTACTCCACGAGCGGGTCGCGCTGGGAGTACGCCCGCAGGCCGATGCCCTCGCGCAGGTAGTCCATCTCGTAGAGGTGCTCGCGCCACTTGCGGTCGAGCACGCTCAGGACGACACGGCGCTCGAGCTCACGCATGACCTCGGCACCGAGCTCCTCCTCGCGCTTGCCGTATGCCGCCAGGGCGTCCTCGGAGATGATCTCCTGCAGCAGCTCGCGCGACAGGCCCTCGCGGCCGCCGGCCTCGGACTCGACGCCCTCGACCGTCACGCCGATCGGGTAGAGCGTGCCGAGCGCGGTCCACAGCTGGTCGAGCTCCCACTCCTCGGGGAATCCTTCGGTGGCGCCGTGGACGTACGCACCGGTGACCTCGCCGATCATCGACGTGACCCACTCGTGCATGTCCTCGCCCTCGAGCACCCGACGGCGCTCGGCGTAGATGACCTCACGCTGGCGGCTCATGACGTCGTCGTACTTGAGGATGTTCTTGCGGGTGTCGAAGTTCTGCGCCTCGACCTGGGCCTGCGCCGACGCGATCGCTCCGGTGACGCGCTTGTTCTCGATCGGCACGTCGTCGGGGATCTTCATGGTCTGCAGGACCCAGTTGACCCAGTCGGCCTTGAACAGGCGCATCAGGTCGTCCTCGAGCGAGAGGTAGAACCGGGTCTCGCCCGGGTCGCCCTGACGGCCGGAGCGGCCGCGCAGCTGGTTGTCGATGCGACGCGACTCGTGCCGCTCGGTGCCGATGACGGCCAGGCCGCCTGCGGAGGCGACCTCGTCGTGCTCGGCAGCGACCTGCTCCTCCATCTGCTTGAGGGTCTGCGGCCACTCGGCCTCGTACGCCTCGGAGTCCTCGAGCGGGTCCAGGCCCTTCTTGCGCAGTGCCTGGTCGGCGAGGAACTCGACGCTGCCGCCGAGCATGATGTCGGTGCCACGACCGGCCATGTTGGTGGCCACCGTGACGGCGCCCTTGTGTCCGGCCATCGCGACGATCGCTGCCTCGCGGTCGTGCTGCTTGGCGTTGAGCACCTCGTGCGGGACGCCACGCTTCTTGAGCTGCTTGGAGAGGCGTTCGCTCTTCTCGACGCTCGTCGTGCCGACCAGGATCGGCTGACCGTTGGAGTGGCGCTCGACGATGTCCTCGACGACGGCGTCGAACTTGGCCTGCTCGGTGCGGTAGACGAGGTCCGGCTGGTCGACGCGGGCGACCTCACGGTTGGTCGGGATCGGCACCACGCCGAGCTTGTAGATCTTGTCGAACTCCGACGCCTCGGTCAGCGCCGTGCCGGTCATGCCGCCGAGCTTGTCGTAGAGGCGGAAGTAGTTCTGCAGCGTGATCGTGGCGAGGGTCTGGTACTCCTCGCGGATGCGTACGCCCTCCTTGGCCTCGATCGCCTGGTGCAGGCCCTCGTTGTAGCGGCGGCCGTCGAGGATGCGGCCGGTGTGCTCGTCGACGATCAGGACCTCGCCCTCCATGACGACGTAGTCCTTGTCGTTCTTGAACAGCTCCTTGGCCTTGATGGCGTTGTTGAGGAAGCTGATCAGCGGCGTGTTGACCGCGTCGTAGAGGTTTTCGATGCCGAGCTGGTCCTCGACCCGGTCGATGCCCTCCTCGGTCACCGCGATGGTGCGCTTCTTCTCATCGACCTCGTAGTGCTCGTCGATCGACATGGCGCCGACGATCTTGGCGAACTCGGCGTACCACTTGACCTCTTCCTCGGTGGGTCCCGAGATGATCAGCGGCGTGCGCGCCTCGTCGATGAGGATCGAGTCCACCTCGTCGACGATCGCGAAGTTGTGGCCACGCTGGACGCAGTCGGCGATGTCGTCGGCCATGTTGTCGCGCAGGTAGTCGAAGCCGAACTCGTTGTTGGTGCCGTACGTGATGTCGGCGGCGTAGGCCTCGCGGCGCTCGTTGGGCGACATCGACGGCAGGATCATGCCGACCGTCAGGCCGAGGAAGTGGTGCACGCGGCCCATCCACTCGGCGTGGTACTTCGCGAGGTAGTCGTTGACCGTCACGACGTGGACCCCGTCGCCGCTGAGGGCGTTGAGGTATGCCGGCAGGGTCGAGACCAGGGTCTTGCCCTCGCCGGTCTTCATCTCCGCGATGTTGCCGAGGTGCAGCGCCGCGCCGCCCATGATCTGGACGTCGAAGTGGCGCTGGCCCAGCACGCGCTGCGCGGCCTCGCGCACCGTCGCGAACGCCTCGGGCATCAGGTCGTCCAGCGTGGCGCCCTCGTCGAGGCGCGCGCGGAACTCCTCGGTCATGCCGCGGAGCTCGTCATCGCTCATGGCGTGGAACTCGTCCTCGAGGGCGTTGACCTGCTTGGCGACCGCCTGGAGCTGCTTGAGGATCTTGCCTTCGCCCATGCGAAGGATCTTGTCGATGACCTTGGGCACGAAATGCACTTCCTGGTACGGAGTCTGCGAAAAAGTTTGAGAGCCTGTTCAGTCTAGGTGACGCGCAAGCGATGCCGTGAGTTCCCCGGCCAGATCACCCTTGACCGGCGGCGTGACGGTCTCCAGCCCGAGCCAGGTCGCCATGAGCCGCAGCTCTGCCGCGAGCTCGTCGGCCGTCTCGTCAGGGGCGTGCGACTCGGCCCAGGCGCCGTGGACGATCAGCGACCCTGCCTGCCGGTCAGCCTTGAGGTCGACCCGCGCGACGAGCCGGTCGCCCAGCAGGAACGGCAGGACGTAGTAGCCGTGCACCCGCTTCTCGGCCGGGACGTAGATCTCGATGCGGTAGCGGAAGTCGAACAGCTGCTCGGTGCGCGTGCGCTCGAACACCAAGGGGTCGAACGGGCTCAGCAGGGCGCGGGCGGTCACCTTGCGCGGCCGCACGGCGTCGCGATGCAGGTAGGCAGGGCGCTTCCAGCCCGCGATCGTGGCGGGGACGAGCTCGCCGGCCTCGACCAGCTGGTCGATGGCTGCCTTGGTCGGCTCCGGCGCCATGCGGAAGTAGTCACGCAGGCACTGGGCGGTGCCGACGCCGAGGGCACGGGCCGCATGCCCGACCAGCAGGCGATGGGCCTCGGCCGAGTCGAGCGGCGGCCCGTCGAACTGGGTCGCCGGGATGACGCGCTCGGGCAGGTCGTAGACCCGCTCGAACGCCGAGTTGCGCCGCGCGGCGGTGACCTGGCCCTTGTAGAAGAGGTACTCCAGCGCCATCTTGACCTCGGACCAGTTCCAGCCCCAGTTGTCCTTGTCGCGCGGCGCGTCGTGCTCGATCTCCCGAGCCGTCAGCGGGCCCTTCGCGCGCACCTCGTCCAGCACCCAGGTGACGAACTCCGGCTTCTCGCGGCTGATCCGCGCCATGTTGCCCCACATGCGGGCCCCGGCCTGCATCCGGAACTGGAACGCCTGCCAGAGGTTGACGTCGACGAGGGCGGCCTCGTGCGCCCAGTACTCGAACAGCCGCCTCGGCCGGCGCGCCGCCGCGCGGTGCAAGAGCTCGCGGTCGTAGGGTCCGAGCCGCGAGAACAGCGGCATGTAGTGCGCCCTGACGAGCACGTTGACCGAGTCGATCTGGAAGAAGCCCAGTCGCTCGATGACCCGGTTGAGGTGCCGCGAGCCGACCTCAGCATCGAGACCGGGGCGCGGGCGGGTGAACCCCTGCGCGCCCAGAGCGATTCGCCGGGCTTGCGTCGTGGTCAGCTGCATGGACCCGATCGTCGTCTAGCCGTGTGACATTAAGGGATGTCGTCGACGAGCTTGCTGCGGACGGCGTACATCGCCGCCTCCATGCGGGACTTCATCTGCAGCTTCTCGAGGATGTTGCGGATGTGGTTCTTGACGGTGTTCTCGCTGATGAACAGCTCTTCGGCGATCTCACGGTTGCTGCGACCGCGTGCGACGTGACGCAGCACGCCGAGCTCGCGGGGCGTGAGGTTGGTCGTCGGCGCAGGACTCTTGGACATGTGGACGAACTCGTCGAGCAGCTTGGTCGCCATGCTGGGGCTGATCAGCGACTGGCCAGACGCCACGAGGCGGACGGCCTCGGCCACCTGCTCGTACGTCGAACCGTCCTTGAGCAGGTAGCCGGAGGCACCGCTGCGGATCGACTCGTAGAGGTCGGACTCGTCGTCGCTCGCCGTGAGCATGATGATGCCGGTCGTCGGAGAGATCTCCTTGATGGCCGCACAGACCTCGACCCCGCTGCGACCCGGCATGCGTACGTCGAGCAGCACGATGTCGTAAGGGTTCTCGGCGACCATCTCCAGGGCCTTGTCGCCGTCGTCGACCTCTTCGAGCTCGAGCGTGTCGTCGGCGCCCAGCACCATCTTGACACCACGTCGGAACAGCTCCTGGTCGTCGACCAGGAGCACCCGAATGCTGTCACCCCGAGAAGTCACGTCCTGATCATGCCACGTCGGGGGCCAGTTTGCGTCGTCCTGCTACTCCGTCACGTCCAGATGGATGACGCCGTAGTCGTATCCCTTGCGCAGGTAGACCACGCTGGGACGCATCGAGTCCTTCTCGAGGAACAGGTAGAAATCGTGCCCGACGAGCTCCATCTCGTACATCGCCTGGTCCAGGGTCATCGGGGGCGCCTGGTGCGTCTTCTCGCGCACCACGATCGGGCAGTCGCCCTCGGCGGCGATCGGCGAGGACTGGCCCGTGGGGACGTCCTCGTCGGGCTCGGCGTCGGACAGGCCCTCCAGCGGAAGCTCCGCGGCGGCCGTCGACAGCGACCTCGGGGCGTGCCGGCCGTGATGGATCCGGCCACGGTCGACCGAGCGACGCAGGCGCGACTCGAGCTTGTCGATCGCGGCATCGAGCGCCGAGTGCTGGTCGGTGGAGGCGGCTTCGGCGCGTACGGCCGGGCCCCTGGAGCGCAACGTCATCTCGACCTTGGCCGCGGTGTCCTGCTGGCGGGGATTCTTCTCGTGCGTGACCTCGACCTCCACGCGGCTGATCTTCTGGCGGGAGTCGTACTTCTCGAGCCGGAGAAGCTTTTCCTCGACGTGCTCGCGGAACCGCTCGGAGATCTCACTGTTGCGACCGTTGACGACAATTTCCATGGGAACCCCTTGCCTCGGTGTCGCGCCCGAAATTCAGCGCAGCCTTCATGCCATACCTGTGACGTTAGACCGCCCTCCAAGGAATCACCAGAGCCGCCGACAAACTCATGAGCGATGCTCAGGAATGTTCGTTGGAATGCGAGGCGTGGCGGCGACCACCGCGATCCCGACCGGTCGACGACGTGCCGCGCTCAGTGCTCGTACGGCCTCCGAGACCGTCGCGCCGGTCGTCAGGATGTCGTCGACGACCACGACGTCGCGGTCCGCCAGGTGCCGGTCGGTGCGCAGCCTGAACGCGCCGTGAAGGTTGCGGGCCCGCTCGGCCGCGCCGAGGCCGACCTGGTCGGCTGTCGCCCTGGCCGGAGCCAGTGACTGCACGACCCGCGTGTCGACACCCACCTGCCGCAGCAGGCGACCGGCCGAGCGGGCGAGCTCGTCGACGAGGTCGCAGCCTCGCTCGCGCCTGCTGCGGCGCGACGTCGGGACCGGTACGAGCGCGACGGCGATTCCCGGGCGTGCGTGCTCGATGACGGCCGCCGCGAGGAGGTGGTCGAGCACCGAGGTCAACCGGGTGTTGCCGGCCTCCTTCCACGCCACCAGCACCCGGCGCAGCACGTCGGCGTTGGCGCCGGCGGCGACCGGTGGCACCCGCTCGGGCCGCCGCAGCATGGCCGGGCACGGCTCCGGCCACGTGACGACCGGATCGGGGCTGATCGCGTCACCACACGTACGACAGACGGTCAGCGCCGGCCGTCCGCAGCCCGGGCACTGGGCGCCGAGCAGGAGGTCCGCGGCCGGGATCAGGAGCTCACGCATCCACCGAGCATCACCGTTCGCGGACGGCACGGCACGCGGCCGGTCGGCGACTGTGGACGTCAGCGGCCGTACGTGAGGCTTGTGAATCGGGAGTCGCTGAGCAACCGCCACGACTCCCCCGCGGCCAGGAACCACAGCCGATCGCGGGCGTCGACCGCGTAGCGGTCAGGGGTCGGCCCGGTGCCGATCGCCAACGTGCTGGCGCTGACGTCGGGCAGCAACGCTCCGCCGCGAGCCAGGCCGCCGGACGTCGAGGACCCGTCGATCGTCGTGGTGTAGACCTGCCGCCCCGACTGGCTGTCGGCGAAGTAGCTCAGCTCGGTCCCGGATGACCAGGTGACCGATCGCGGCGACCGGGCTGTCGTGTAGACCCGCGACGCGTCGCCGAGCCCCAGGATGCGGTCCTGGGTGTCGCGCCTGACCCAGCCGATCCGGATCGACGACCCGTCCGGCCCCTGCACCGTGACGGCGTAGCGGGAGCCGTCGGGCGACAGGTCGAACGTCCTGACGTCGAGCCCGGCCAGGTTGCCGACATCGAGCGTACGGATCTGGTCGTCGGTCACGAGTCGCACGCGGGTCCGCGAGCCTGCGCGATCGACCAGCCAGGCATGGCCGTCGCCGTCCCAGTGGGGCGTGATGAATCGCGCGCCGGCGAACGTACGCGCTGCGCCGCCCTTGCGATCGGTGACCCGCACGACCCGGCGGCCGGGCAGCACCCCGGCAACGCCGTCCTCGGACACGCCCACGGCCACGGCACCACGCGCGTCCTTGCCCCAGGCCCCGCTGAGTCGCTTGATCCGGTCGCCGTCGATCTGCACGACCCGGTCGCCCCTCAGCGCGTAGGCGTGCCCGCGCGCGACACTCGGCCCGTAGCCGCCCCAGGAGGTGATGTCCTGCACGGCGGCGCCACCGCCGGACAGGACGCCCGCGGAGCCGGCAAGACGTACTGCGGTCACGTCACTGACCTGGCGCAGCGTCCACACGAGCTGGGCCGACAGATGGTTCTCGGCCGCCTCGCTCATCGCCGCGAAGTCGGCGTTGAACTCCACGTCCGCAACACCCTGGGCGGACACCGGCACGGACGGCCGCAACGTGTTCAACGGGGGGACGTACGTGCGGACCGCGGCGGCCGTCGGCCCGGCCGGTCCCCTGGCGAGGCTGGTGACGAGACCCGTGGCCAACTGGTCGCCGACCAGGACGTGAATGGGATCGGGCACGAGCCGCTGGCCGGGCCGGTCGAAGTTGTAGATGTTGAACGGCCGGAAGTAGTCGTCGAAGAACTTGCGGCTGACCAGGAGCCCGGCCTGCGGATTGGCGATGCGCCACTCGCTGTCGACCCGCTCGAGGCGGTAGGTGACCGCCGCAGGACGGGCCCGACGGGTGTAGTGGCCCTGGCGGTCGAGCCTGGCGTCCTCGACGAGTCGGGTCACGACGTCGACCGGATTGCGAGCCTTGTCGGTCGTCTCGGCATCCTCACCTGCGGCGAGCGTCGGCCCGGCGAGCCCGACGGATGAGTAGACCCGCACCCCGGCGGACGGGCTCCACTCCTTGGCCCCTGCGGGGGTGAGGAACGCGGTGGCGGTGCCGGAAGACGCGGGATAGGCCAGCATCGCGTCGAGGTAGCCGCGCACGATCTCCCGGGGCGAGGCGCCTTCGGCCGGCCGGGCCGGCGTGTAGCGCACGGTGCTCTCGCCGAGTCCGCCGTCGTCGGCCACCTTGGTCACCGGGCCCGACGACGGGATGCCTGCACACGCCGACACCGCAAGCAGCGTCCCGACAGCGAGCACAGCGCAGCGTACGGTCCGGGTCTTCATGCGAACACCGACGTGATGGCCGGGAACTTGGCGGTGCCCTCGGGCTTCGGGATCGTGAGGACGAACTCGCTGCCCTCGCCTGGCCGGCCCCACGCCTGCAGCGTCCCGCCGTGCAGCGCCGCGTCCTCGCGGGAGATCGCGAGGCCGAGCCCCGTGCCGCCCTGCGTACGTGCGGGATCGGCACGCCAGAACCGGTCGAAGACGCGCAGGTTCTCGTCGCCGGAAAGCCCGACGCCGAAGTCGCGCACGGCGAGCGAGACGCAGTGCTCGTTCTGGGCGACCTCGATCTCGACGCGCGGCGACCCGCTGTACTTGGCGGCGTTCGTCAGCAGGTTGCGCACGATCCGGTCGATCCGGCGGATGTCGGCCTCGACGATCGCCGGCTCCTCGACACCCAGGAGGCGTACGTCGATGCCCTTGCGCGCCAGCATCGTGTCGTCCGCGGACTGCTTGGCGACCTGGCTGAGGTCGATCGTGTCGAGCTCGAGCTTGGCCGCGCCCGCGTCGAACCGGCTCAGGTCGAGCAGGTCCGAGAGCAACGACTCAAACCGGTCGAGCTCGCCCTTGAGCAGCTCGGCCGATCGCGCGGTCTGCGGGTCGAACCGGTCGCGTGAGTCGTAGAGCACCTCGCTGGCCATCTGCACGGTCGTGAGCGGGGTGCGCAGCTCGTGAGAGACATCCGAGACGAAGCGCTGCTGCAGCCTCGAGAGGTTCTCCAGGCGGCGGATCTGGTTCTGCAGGCTCGCCGCCATCTGGTTGAACGACGAGCTGAGGCGGGCGATGTCGTCCTCGCCACTGACGTGCATGCGCTGCTCGAGATTGCCGCTGGCATAGCGCTCGGCGATGCGACGCGCGAGACGTACGGGATCGAGCACCTGGCGGGAGACGAGCCAGGCAACCCCGCCGACCATCAGGACCATCGCCAGTCCGCCGAGCAGCAGCGCCCGGCGCACGAGGTCGAGGGTCTCCTGCTGGTCCTCCATCGAGAACAGGTAGTACAGCGCGTACGTGTCGCCCGTGCCGGGCGCGCGCAGCTGGCTGCCGACCACCACCGCGGGATCCGCGCCTGACGAGCCGAGGAGGGAGAGGTCGGAGTAGCGCCAGTAGGTGCCCGGCTTGTCCCTGACGGCCCGGTCGAGGTCTGACGGGAGGGAGCCCGGCTCGATCGCGGCCGACGAGCGTACGGGGACCTCACCGCCACCGGTCAGCAACGGGCCCTCGAGCACCAGCTCGTACGTACGCTTGGCGCCGCGCGAGCTCGTGAGCGAGTCGACCATCTGGGTCAAGGCCTGCGACTGGGTCGCCGGCTCGGTCTCGACCGTCGCGTCGAGCTGGGTCTGTGCGTAGTCGAAGCCCGACCGTGCCTCGGAGATCGCCGCAACCCTCCGGCTGTCGGCCAGGCCGCCGGCCACGTCTCGCAGGAGGGCCCAGCCGGTCAGCGAGATCACGAGCGCGCTCAGCACGATCGTGCTCGTCACGACGCGGGCCTGGATCGACCGACGCCAGATGCGTGTCAGGCGCCGCATCGGGCACCGGCGGTGGGACGTTGCCGAGTCATGCCGGCGGCGTGATCGCCTGGTAGCCGACGCCACGCACGGTGCGAATGATCTGCGGGTTCTCGGCGTCGTCCTCGATCTTCGACCTGAGGCGCGTCATGTGGACGTTGACGAGCTTGGTGTCGCCGGGGTGGTGGTAGCCCCAGACCTTCTGCAGGAGCGTCTCGCGGGTGAAGACCTGTGCGGGGTCGCTGAGCAGGCAGGCCAGCAGGTCGAACTCCAGCGGCGTGAGCTCGAGCGGCTCGCCCTTGCGGGTCACGGTGTGGCCGGCCGGGTCGAGCACGATGTCGCCGAACACGAGCGGCTCGGCGAGCGTGTCCGACCGGCGCAGCCGGGCCCGGATGCGGGCGACGAGCTCGGTGTTCTTGAACGGCTTGGTGATGTAGTCGTCCGCGCCGGCCTCGAGGCCCGCGACGACGTCGGGGGTGTCCGACTTGGCCGTCAGCATGATGATCGGGACCGCCGACTTCTCACGGATCTGCCGGCACACGCTCATGCCGTCAAGACCCGGAAGCATCAGGTCGAGCAGGACCACGTCGGGCTTGAACTGGCCGAACGCCGCCATGACCCGGTCGCCCGAGCGGCACACCGCAGCCGTCAGGCCCTCGCCCTCGAGCACGATCGTGAGCATCTCGGCGAGCGAGGCGTCATCATCGACGACGAGCACGCGATCACGCTTCGTACGTCGATAGCTCATGCGGCCCTCTCCACCAAGAAACCCACCATACGGAGACGGCCGCATGAACCCAGCCACATGACTCGCTCGCTGCGCTCGCTCATGGGTGAATGATACGGAGCCGGGAACAGCAACGGGCGCCAGATGCGAACACCTGACGCCCGAAGCGGTATGTCGTGCGGTGACTCAGTAGCGGTAGAGGTCCGACTTGTAGGGACCTGCCACGTCGACACCGAGGTAGGCGGCCTGCTCCTTGGAGAGCTCGGTGAGCTCGACACCCAGGGCGTCGAGGTGCAGGCGGGCGACCTCTTCGTCGAGGTGCTTGGGCAGCACGTGGACACCCAGCTCGTACTGGCTGGCCTTGCTGAAGAGCTCGATCTGGGCCAGGACCTGGTTGGTGAACGAGTTCGACATCACGAACGACGGGTGACCCGTCGCGTTGCCGAGGTTGAGCAGACGGCCCTCGGACAGCACGATGATCTTCTTGCCGTCGGGGAAGATCCACTGGTGGACCTGCGGCTTGATCTCGTCCTTGACGATGCCGGGGATCTTGGCCAGGCCGGCCATGTTGATCTCGTTGTCGAAGTGGCCGATGTTGCCCACGATCGCCTGGTGCTTCATCTTCTCGAAGTGCTCGACCCGGATGATGTCGAAGTTGCCCGTCGTGGTGATGAAGATGTCGGCGGTCTCGACGACCGACTCGAGGCGCTTGACCTCGTAGCCGTCCATCGCGGCCTGCAGCGCGCAGATCGGGTCGATCTCGGTGACGATGACGCGAGCACCCTGGCCGCGCAGCGACTCCGCGGAGCCCTTGCCGACGTCGCCGTAGCCACAGACGACGGCGACCTTGCCGCCGATCATGACGTCGGTGGCGCGGTTGAGGCCGTCGATCAGCGAGTGGCGGCAGCCGTACTTGTTGTCGAACTTGCTCTTGGTGACCGAGTCGTTGACGTTGATCGCCGGGAAGAGCAGCGTGCCCTCACGGAAACGGTCGTAGAGGCGCAGGACACCGGTCGTGGTCTCCTCGGAGACGCCCTTGATGTCCTTGGAGATGTTGGTCCAGTGCTGCGGCTTGTTGGCGACGGAGCGGGCCAGCACGCGCAGCACCTCCTTGAACTCCTCGTTGTCGGTGCTGTCCTGCGACGGCACGGAACCGGTCTTCTCGTACTCGACGCCGAGGTGCAGCAGCATCGTGATGTCGCCACCGTCGTCGAGCAGGACATTGGGTCCGCCTTCGGCGAAGTCGAAGACCTTCTCGGCCTCGTCCCAGTACTCGGCGAGCGTCTCGCCCTTCCAGGCGAAGACGGGGGTGCCCTTGGGGTCCTCGACCGTGCCGTCACGGCCGACGACGACCGCGGCGGCGGCGTGGTCCTGGGTCGAGAAGATGTTGCAGGTCGCCCAGCGGACGTCGGCGCCGAGGTCCACGAGGGTCTCGATCAGCACGGCGGTCTGGATGGTCATGTGCAGGGAGCCGGCGATGCGGGCTCCGGCGAGCGGCTTGTCCTTGCCATAGCGCTCGCGCATGGCCATGAGTCCCGGCATCTCGTGCTCGGCGAGGTCGATTTCCTTGCGACCGTACTCCGCGAGGGACAGGTCTGCGACGTTGTAATCCATGGTCGACAGCGTACCGGCGGGTAGTCGTCCGCACCGAATCGACGGGCACATGTGAGCGAATCGACAGGGTACGACCCCGACTTTCGCAGTCCTGCGGACGGGCGTACGGTGTCCGAGGGACTGTGACGGGGGTCACGGTCTGACCGATCTTGGGGGTCACGTCCATGCCAGAACACACACCGCCCGGCAAGGGTCCACTGATCGGGGCGGGGGTGGCGCTGGCGGTTGCCATCGTCGTCCCGCTGCTCGTCTGGACGTACGCCAAGGCCGACCCCGAGCTGTGGGGCATCCCGTTCTTCTTCTGGTACCAGTTCCTGCTCGTGATCGGGTCGGTCGTGCTGACGTCGATCGCCTACCGGCTCGTCATCGGGCACGAGCGGCAGCGTCGGCTCGCTGAAGGCCGCACGAACGGGGACCAGCGATGAACGACGTCGATCCGGTGTCCCTCAGCATCTTCCTGTTCTTCTTCCTGCTCGTCACGGTCCTGGGCTTCCTCGCCGCGCGGTGGCGCAAGGCCGAGACGCTCGACAACCTCGACGAGTGGGGGCTCGGCGGACGCAGCTTCGGCACGTTCGTCGCCTGGTTCCTGATCGGCGGCGACATCTACACCGCGTACACGTTCATCGCGGTGCCGGCGCTGCTGTATGCCGGCAACGCCACGGGCTTCTTCGCCGTGCCCTACACGATCATCCTCTACCCGATCATCTTCATCTTCCTGCCGCGCCTCTGGTCGGTCTCGCACCGCCGGGCGTACGTCACGCCGGCCGACTTCGTGCAGGGCCGGTTCGACTCGCGTGGCCTGTCGCTCGCGATCGCGTTCACCGGCATCCTCGCGACGCTGCCCTACATCGCGCTCCAGCTCGTCGGCATCCAGGCGGTGCTCGACGTCATGGGCCTCGGCGGTGGCGAGGACGCCAGCTGGTTCCGCAAGGACATCCCGCTGTTCGTCGCGTTCGCGCTCCTGGCGGCCTACACGTACTCGTCAGGTCTGCGGGCTCCCGCGCTGATCGCGTTCGTCAAGGACACGCTGATCTACCTCGTCATCATCGTCGCGGTGATCTACCTCCCGACGCAGCTGGGCGGCTGGAGCGGCATCTTCGACTCGGCCGGCAAGGCTTTCGACTCGTTCAACAAGGACAGTGCCGATGCCATCGCCGCCGGCGAGGCCCGGCCCAAGGGGTTGATCCCCGGGCTCGGCGTCTCCCAGTGGGCATACGCGACGCTGTCGCTCGGCTCGGCGCTGGCGCTGTTCATGTACCCGCACTCGGTGACCGCGGTGCTGTCGACCAAGAACCGCAACATCATCCGGCGCAACGCGGCGCTGCTGCCGGCGTACTCGTTCCTGCTGGGCCTCCTGGCGCTGCTCGGCATCGCCGCCGTGGCCGCCGGGATCAAGGTCAAGAACCCGCAGCTGGCCATCCCGCAGCTGTTCGAGCAGGAGTTCTCGCCGTGGTTCGCCGGTGTCGCGTTCGCCGCGATCGTGATCGGCGCGTTCGTGCCGGCTGCGATCATGTCGATCGCCGCGGCCAACCTGTGGACCCGCAACATCTACAAGGCGTTCCTCAACCCGGGCGCTACGGATGCGCAGGAGGCCAAGCAGAGCAAGCTCGCCAGCCTGCTCGTGAAGTTCGGCGCGCTGCTGTTCGTGCTGGCGCTGCCCAAGGACTTCGCGATCAACCTGCAGCTGCTCGGCGGCATCTGGATCCTGCAGACGCTCCCGGCGATCGTCATCGGCCTCTACACGCGCTGGTTCCACCGGTACGCGTTGATCGCCGGCTGGGCGGTCGGCATGGTGTGGGGCACGATCGCGGCCTACAACACACCCGTCGTCGGCGACCCGGGATCGCACTTCGGTGGCTCGGTCGCTCCCCTCGAGGTGCTCGGCATCAACCTGAGCGACAACCTCATATACTTTGGGCTGACCGCGCTGGTGCTCAACCTGCTGGTCGCGGCCGTCGGCACGTTCGTGTGCCAGGCGCTCGGGATCGACGCCGGCACGGACGACACACACCCGACGGACTACCTGGCCGATGCCGGGGACCCCGAGGTCGTCGACCGGCTCGACCCGCTGTCCACCCCACCCGTCGACTAAGCCTCCGAGATTTGGATCCGTGTGCACCGCCCACGGCGCACCGGTGGTGCAGCGGGATCCAAATCTCGGGGGCCGTTCAGTGGCTGGGGGCGCTCGGGGCCTCGGGGCGCGCGTCCGGGACGTGGTCGGCGCGGAACACGTCGGGCTCGACGTAGACCTGCTGGGCCATCGGCTCGGCGGCGCGCACGTTGCGCTCGGCGGCGTCGATGACCTCGGCGATGCCCGCGCCGGTCGCATCGGACTCGATGCCGATCTTGACCGCGACGAGCAGCTCCTCGGGCGCGATGTGCAGCGTCTTCATGTGGATGATCTGGGTGACGCCGGGCGTCGACTCGATCGCCGTCCGCATCCGTGCGATGGCCTCCTTGCCGGCGGACTCGCCGATCAGCAGGCTCTTGACCTCGATGGCGAGCACGACGGCGACGACGATCAGCAGGACGCCGATGAAGCCCGTGCCCACCACGTCGAAGTAGGCGTTGTCGGTGATCAGGGACAGGCTCACCGCGAGGAATGCCGCCACGAGTCCGATCAGTGCGGCGAAGTCCTCGAGCAGGATGACCGGGAGCTCAGGCGACTTCGCCCGGCGGATGAACGACCACCAGCTCTGCTCTCCGCGCACCTTGTTGCCCTCGACGATCGCGGTGCGGAACGACAGTGACTCCAGGACGATCGCGATGCCCAGCACGACCAGCGGCACGAGGCGCCACTTGCTGTCGAGGCCGGCGTCGTGACCCTCATGGATCTCGTGCCACTTGTGGTACGCCTCGTAGAGCGCGAACAGCCCACCGACGCTGAACAGCACGATCGACACGACGAACGCGTAGATGTAGCGCTCGCGGCCGAAGCCGAACGGGTGCTCCTCGGTGGCCTCACGCTGCGATCGCTTGCCGCCGACGAGCAGCAGCACCTGGTTGCCGGAGTCGGCCAGCGAGTGAATCGACTCGGCCAGCATCGACGAGAAACCCGTCAGCAGGAATGCGATGAACTTGGTGATCGCGATGCCGGTGTTGGCCAGGAGCGCAGCGATGACCGCCTTGTTGCCGCCTTCAGTCGACACGAGTCAGATGCTCCGGGCCTCGTCGACGAGCATCACGGGGATGTCTCGCCGGACCGGGTAGGCCAGGGAGCAGGCGGTGCAGACGAGCTCGCTGGCCTCGTCGTCGACCGCCAGGGTGGCCCGGCACTGCGGGCAGACGAGGATCTCGAGCAGGGCGGGGTCAAGATTCATGTGGAGCAGCCTACCGACGGATCACCGCGAGGACTTCATCGCGCACGCGGGCCATGGTCTCCTCGTCGTCGCCCTCGACGTTGAGCCGCAGCAGCGGCTCGGTGTTGGACGCCCGCACGTTGAACCACCACTGGTCGCTCGTGATCGTCAGGCCGTCGAGCGTGTCCTGCGGCAGGTCGGCGTACGTCTTCGCGAGCTCCGCGAGGATGGCCGGGCCGTCGTCGACGGTGCTGTTGATCTCGCCGGAGGCGACGTAGCGCTCGTACTGCGCCATGAGCTCCGACACCGTGCCGTCGGTCTCCGCAAGCGCCGCCATGACGTGCAGGGCGGCGATCATGCCGGAGTCGGCGAGGAAGAAGTCCTTGAAGTAGAAGTGTCCCGAGTGCTCGCCGCCGAACACCGCGCCGGTGCGCGCCATCTCGGCCTTGATCAACGAGTGCCCCACCGGCGTACGCACAGCCGTGCCGCCGTTCTCGACGATGATCTCCGGTACGGCCTTGGAGGTGATGACGTTGTGCAGGATCGTCGCGCCCGGCGTCGTGAGCAGGGCCCGCGACGCGATGAGCGCCGTGATCGCGGATGGTGAGACGACGTCGCCGAGCTCGTCGACGACGAAGCAGCGGTCGGCGTCGCCGTCGAAGGCCAAGCCGATGTCGGCGCCGGTCTCGCGCACCTTGGCCTGCAAGTCGACCAGCGTGCTGTGGTCGAGCGGGTTGGCGTCGTGGTTGGGGAACGTGCCGTCGAGCTCGAAGTACATCGGCGTGAGCTCGACGTTGAGCGTCGCGAAGACCGACGGCACGGTGTGGCCGGCCATGCCGTTGCCGGCGTCGGCGACGACCGTGAGCCGCCGGCGATCGGGGATCGGCACGATCTGGTGCAGGTAGGTGGCGTAGCGGCTCAGCGCATCGAGCTCTTCGTACGTCCCGGTCGGCTCCGGCAGCTCGGTGCGGGCCAGGAACTCGGTGGCCTGCTCCGCGATCGCCGAGAGCCCGGTGTCGTAGCCGATCGGCTTGGCGCCGGCGCGGCACAGCTTGATGCCGTTGTAGGCCGCCGGGTTGTGGCTCGCGGTGATCATTGCGCCGGGCAGGTCGAGGTCGCCCGACGCGAAGTAGAGCAGGTCGGTCGACGCCAGGCCGATGCCGATGACGTTGCCGCCCTGCGCGCGTACGCCGTCGGAGAACGCCTCGACGAGCAGCGGCGACGTGTCACGCATGTCGTGGCCGATGACGGCGGTGCCGCCGCCGGCCACGCCGGTCTCGAGGGCGAACGCCTCGCCGAGGGCACGGGTCAGGGCAGGGTCGAGCTGTTCGGGCGAGCGGCCGCGTACGTCGTACGCCTTGACCACCTCCGCCAGACGGGGGTCGATCAAGATTCAGGCCTCACGAGTCGAAGGGCGGGTGGTCCATCAGGTGTGGGTGTCGGCGGACGGCCGGCCTCACGGACCGCATCGGCCAGCGCGAGCAGGTCGTCACGGGTGGGCTCGGCGGCAGCCGGGTCGGGGGCGAGCCGCAGCACGTTCCAGCCCTGCGGCGCCGACATGCGTTGGGAGTGCTCGGCGCACAGGTCGTAGGTGTGCGGTTCGGCGTATGTCGCCAACGGTCCGAGCACGGCCGTCTGGTCCGCATAGACATAGGTCAGCGTCGCCACTGCCGTCTGGGAGCACGCAGAACGCGTGCATCGTCTCACCGCACCCACGAGGCGAGGTTATCCCCCACGTCCGACACCGCGCGTTAGGCTCACCGCATGGATCACTTCGGCGGCGCCGTCAGCGGTCCACGCCCCGGCCGGATGCGTGACCGGCGAGGCCGTGGGCCCCGCGGGCCGATGGCCCTGCCCGGGCCCCTCTCGCCGCGCAGTGTCCCGGTCCACCGGCCCGCCCGGGCCGCGTTCGACCTGCTGGTCGGCGACGTGATCGCGGCGCTCGAGCCGCACTTCGCCGTCGAGGCCGATCACGTCCAGGTCGTGGTCGAGGAGGCGCCGCTGCTGCCCCCGGAGTGGACCGACGACGTCCCGCTCAGCATCGTCGCGCCCGACCCCGATGGTGCGCGCGTCGTGCTGTTCCGCATCCCGATCGCCCAGCGCTGCACGAGCAACGACGACCTCGAGGACCTCGTCTGGTCCGTCGTGCTCGACCGGCTCGCCGAGGTCTGGCACATGTCGCCCGACGACCTCGACCCGCGGCCCCGCTGACTCGTCCTAGGACGTCGGGCGCACCTGCGGACTGAGCACCGTCACGGGTGCCGTCGTGAGCGCCAGCGAGCTGATGCCGTCGCCCTTGACGTACGTCGCGGCGGCGACGACCTTGCCGTGCGGCGTGACGACGAAGTACGCCGCGTCGGGAGTCTCGAGCCTCGCCCACGTCGTGGTGCCGGCCTTGATCTTCACGGTGCTCGACGCGAGCCGGCGCATCGAGGCGTCGTACGCCTGGACGTCGACCGACGCCGCGCCGCGGGGCGCGGTCAGCATGAGCCGCGGGGCGCCGATCTTGGGCCCCACCTCGACGGGCACGATCGCCGGCCCCGACAACGCCGGGACCGCCTCGGCGTACGCGTAGTCCTTGTCGCCCGGCGCCATGCGCACCGAGGCGGAGATCGGCTGGTCCGACGTCAGCCGCAACGCCTGGGCGCCCGAGCCGGCGGACTTCGGCACCGTGACGGAGCGCGTGGTGCCGGCCGCGACCTTGAGCTGCTCGAGGCCCGACGGCGCGAACGTGTTCTTGGCGCCGATGACCTTGACGCTGACCCGGGCGGTGGACTGGCCGGGGTTGACCATCATGAGCGTGCGGCCCGACGCGCCCTGCACGAGTCCTCCGATGACCTGCGTACGTCGTGGGGACAGGGTCGCGGAGACCGGCTCGGTGCCGCTGAACACCGAGGTCGAGCTGTCGTTGACGACGGCTGACAGCGACCCGCGGCGCCGGTGGACGTGCATCGCGAGCTCGGCCTCGCCCGCCGCCAGCTCGTCGAGCCGGATTCTGCGGACTGACGACGGCTTGACGACGATGCCCTCGGAACCGACCGCGTCGATCTTGCCCTTGGGGCCCCAGAGCGACAGGTCGACGGCGGCTGGCGTGTCGGCCAGGTTGGTCAGGATCAACGTCGAGAAGTGCTTGCCGCCCGAGCCCAGGCCCATGAGCCAGGCGTCGTCGACGACACCGGGGCACGAGCCGACCACGAGTCCGCCGCCGCCCTTCTTGGGTGCCGTGCCGGCGAAGAACCCGACGGCGCCGGAGGCCCGGCCCCGTTGCTGCACCATGACGCCCTCGGCGTCGACGACGGACGTACGCCATGAGGAGGCGTCCTCGAGCTCGGTGTCACGGGCCCGACCGGGGAACGGGTTGGCGGTGGCACCGCTGCCGGGACGGACCTGACCCGAGGCCACCGTGATGACCGAGCCGGCCGGGCAGGCGTACGACGACTCGGTGACCGTCACTCGCGAGGGCGGGCGGGCCGACTCGGAGCTCGACGGCGCCACCAGGGCCAGCAGCACCATCGCGACGGCGGCGATGGGCAGGATCAGGATCTTCAGATCCTTCATGCCTTCACCTCCGCTTCTTCCTCGTCGTCCAGTGGTTCGGGCGCGGCGCGCCGGCGTACCGGGGCGGTCAGCACGATCGCCACGAGCCAGGCCAGGGCCTGCAACCCGATCAGCCCCCCATGCCACCAGGGCGGCGAAGCGGTGTCGTCATTCGGCTGCGGCGTGAGTGTCCACACCCGGGAACCGGGCTCGTCGCTGCCGGCCGGCGAGAGCCGCGGCGCGGCGTCGATGCGGCGGCTCACCTCGGCGTCGACGTGAGGCGCATAGATCGAGTCGATGCCCAGGTCGCCGAGCGCGTCGACGTCCGCAGTGGTCGCCTGCGCGAGGATGCGGCGCACGACGGCGGTCAGCCGGGCCGAGTCCGACGACGACGCCGTCACGGCCTCCTGACCCAGGAACGGCCCGTCGCCGGCGACGACGCGATAGTCCACGCCGTCGTCGATGCTGCCGGTCACGATCAAGGTGTCGCCGGGACGTTCGGCCAGGAACACCGGCACGACGTTGGCCCGGCCGTCGTCGATCGGGTCGGCGGAGCCCCGTGCGAGCCACCAGCCCGCGGTGCCGAGCGGCAGCACGAGAGCGACGACGACGGCGGACGCGAGTGCGGGTCGCGGCCACGACAGTGCGGCCGGGACAGCGAGGAGGACCGCGGTCAGCAGGCCGCCGATCCACACGACGGTCGGGATGCCGACCCACGGCGTGATGTCTGCCGGGCCCGCGTGGGTCGAATAGTCGACCAGCGTGCCGGCCAGCGCTGCGGCGAGGCCGAGCAGGGCGACGAGCCATGAGAGCAGGACGCCGGTGCGGGTGCGACGGGGCACCAACGCGACGAGCGCCAGGACGAGCACCCCCACGGTGAGCCACTCGGGAGCCGCACCGGGACCGCCGGCACGGCCGAGCACGACGTCGCGCACCGTGGCCGAGCCGGGCACGGGATAGCCGGCCTCCCACCACGCCCGCCACGGTCGGAGCGCACGCTGCGCCAGCCACGGTCCAAGCAGGATCAGTGGTACGACGGCGGCGACGACGAGCTGCTTGCGGACCCAGCGGCCCTCGGCGTACCAGAGGATCAGGAGCCCGCCGAGACTCATCGGCAGCACGATCGGAGCGAACGCTGAGGCGAACGCGATCCAGATGCCGAGGCGCAGGGCCAGCTGCCAGCCCGGGTTCTCGGCCAGCTGCCAGGCCGTGTTGGCGAGGATCGGCAGGACGATGAGCGCGACGACGGTGCCGAGCCGGCCCTGGCTCACGGCTCCGGTCGCGACGACGCACAGCGCGTACGACACGGCCCAGACCATGCGGGGTACGCGGTGCGAGCTGATCTGCCGGCCGAAACGGTGCGCCGTCAGCGCGGCCAGCGGCACCGAGAACACCATCGCGAGCGTGATCAGGAGACCGGGATGGAACCACACCGGCGTCGAGAGCACGGCCAGCGGAAGTGCGAAGACCGGCGGCATCGTGTCGCTGGGCAGCCCCACGTCGTTCGAGCCACCGAACAGCAGGCCCCACCAGCCGGCGGACGATCCCGGAGCGGGCAGCAGCGCGCCGCCGTGGAGACCGCCGCCGAAGAGACCACGACCGGCGATCACCGAGAGTGCGATCAGCACCAGCACGACCGCCAGCCACGGGCGGCGCTGCAGCAACGACGGGCCGTCGTCGAGATCCTCTGCCTCGTCGGGTGCCTGGTCGAGCGTCGTCGAGCGGCGACCGACGGTCTCCACCGCCTCGGGCTTGATCAGCGCGGTCGCGGTGTCGCGCACCATGTCGAAGCCGTGCTGGTACGGCAGCCAGAACGGTGCGAGCAGGTGTCGGATAGCGCGGTGCGGGCGCTTGGCGGTCGCCCGCCTCCGCCGTCTGGCCTTGATGAGCTTGAACGGGTGGACGTAGACCGAGCGCAGCGCGAGGAGCTCGTCGCTCGCCGCCTCCGGGTCCTTGCCGATCAGCAGGCCGATGACGCGCAGGAGCGACCCGCAGAACAGCCGGACGTACTGCCACAGGAAGCGTGGCATCGGGGTGTTGGCCAGCAGCGTGTAGATCGCGGCCCGGCGCTCCTCCCAGTGCGGCACGTCGCCGGCGGTACGCGTACGGGTGCCGCGTCGGCTCGACTCGGCGTGGAACACCACGGCGGTCGGCGCGGTCCTCGTCCGATAGCCGGCTCGGGCGATGCGCCAGCCCAGGTCGATGTCGTCGAAGAACAGCGGGAGGTTGGGGTCGAGCCCGTTGAGCTCGTCCCACACGTCGCGGCGGATCAGCATCCCCGCGGTGTTGACGGCGAGGACGTCGCGGGGCCGGTCGTGCTGCCCGGCGTCGGGCTCACCGGTCTCGAGACCGGTCTCGCGCGAGCCCGTGGCGGTGACCGTCAGGCCGACCTCGAGGAGGCGGCGCAGCGACGGCCACTCGCGGATCTTGGGGCCGACGGCTGCGATGTCGGGCGCCGAGGTCGCGGTGTCGAGCAGGCCCGACAACGTGCCCGGCAGCACCGACGAGTCGTCGTGCAGCAGCCAGATCCAGTCGGTGCGGGGCATCGACTCGAGTCCCAGGCGGACGGCCTCACCGAACCCGGTGCCGGACGGGGCGTACGTGATGCGCTCGGCGCCGAACGAGTCGCGCAACAGGTCGGCGCTGCCGTCCGTCGAGCTGACGTCGACGACCCGCCACGTGGTCGGCGCATAGAACATGTGGGCGAAGGAAGCCAGGACCTTGGGCAGCCAGCTCGCACCGTTGTGAGCCACGAGGATGGCGCCCACAGTGGGCGGATCGTCGAGCCAATGGCGCGTCGTACTGGTCTCGTCCACGTAGAGCGACTCTAGTGGACGAGGGAAACGAGCGTTTCTAAGCCCGCTTCTTCAGCTTGCGACGTTCACGCTCGGACAGACCGCCCCAGATGCCGAACCGCTCATCATGTGCCAGGGCGTACTCGAGGCACTCTCCACGGACGTCGCACGTCAGGCACACTCGCTTGGCCTCACGTGTGGATCCGCCCTTCTCAGGGAAGAACGCCTCGGGGTCCGTCTGAGCGCAAAGGGCGCGCTCTTGCCACATGAGTTCTTCATCGAGCTCTTGCGGCAGACCCAGATCGAATGACATACATGGAATTACAGTCCTGTCACCTGTCACAAGTCAAGCCGAATGGCAAGATTCATGAAATCCCCGGCGTGTCGCCCCCGTGCCGGACGTCCGATAGGGCAAGAGAGAATGATCGAATGCGCATTCTGCTCGTCGTCGGCGCCGACGGCGCACCCTTCGCCCACGAGCTCGGTGAGCTCCTCGAGCCCGGTGACGAGCTCACGGTGGTCGCCCCGACCGTACGTGGCCACGTCGCCGCCGGCCTGCAGGCGAGCCCTGACCTCGACGGCCTCCTGACCCCCGCGACCCCCGCGACGTACGCCGTCGCCGACGCGCTCGAGGCAGTCGGCTACACACCCACGTGGCAACGGGCCGGCGACCAGGCCGTGGCGGTGCGGCTGGTCCGCACCGAGCTCGTCGCGACGGGAACCGCCCTCACGGATGCGACGCTCGCGGCGGGCATCCGCGCCGCGCTCCCCTACAGGCTGCTGCCCATGTGCGAGGACCGAGCCGAGTTCCGCGTCGTCGTCGGCTCTGACGAACCGCGAGCGATCCCGGTCGACGAGTACCTCGCCGATCCTTCGGCCCACAGAGTCACGCAGCTGCTCCTGATCGCCGATCAGATCTCGGTCTCCCCCGCCGTCTCGTCGGCCGTGCTCGGCTGCGACGTCCTGGTGCTCGGGCCCTCGAGCCGCACGCTGGCGATCGACCCGGTCCTGCGTACGCCCGGCTTCCGCGACCTGGTCGGCGACGACCTGCCGGTGCTGGTCGTCGACCACGAGGACTCCGCGCCAGCTGAGCTCGTACGTGTCGCCGGCCTGCGGGAGCCCGATCCTGGCCGGCCCGAGCCCGTGCCGGCCGACGCCGCCACCGTGCTCGACCGCGCGCGCAAGGTCGCGGCATGAGGACGCTCGACCAGCCGCTCCGATCAGCGGCCGACCCCTCGCAGCCGCTCGTGACCTACTACGACATGGCCACCGGCGAACGCGTCGAGCTCAGCACGACCACGACCGCGAACTGGGTCGCCAAGACCAGCAACTTCCTCGTCGACGACCTCGACGCGGCGCCGGGCAGCCGTGTCCGCATCGGGCTGCCGAGCCACTGGCTGACCACGGTCTGGATCCTGTCGGCGTGGAACGTCGGCGCGGCCGTCGTCGACAGCTCCGCCGACATCGGGCTGAGCGGTCCTGACCTCGTCGCCGACGAGCCCGTACGTGTTGCGGCTTCGCTGCGTCCGCTGGGCGGCCGGTTCCCCGAGGCGCCGGCCGGCTTCCTCGACCTGGGCGCCGAGGTGCCGGGGCACGGCGACCACTTCGTCGCCCTCGACCCGCCGGAACCCTCGACCTTGGCACTCGACCTCGACGGCACCGCTCTCACGCACGCCGAACTGCTAGACGCCGCCGCTCCTGACGGCGTACGTCGGCTCGTCACTCCTGGCGACGTCCGGCGCGACGCCGAGCTGATCGTCGCCGCGTGCCTGGGTGGCGGCTCCTTGGTGATCGTGTCATCCGCCACACCGGAGCAGATCTCACGCGTGAGCGCGCAGGAGGGCGCCGAGCCCGGGTAGGCCGATCCATTACACTCAACGATGCCTCGACGGCAGACGTCAGGCGCCCCCGAATGTCTGAACAGTAGGGACACCACACGGATGACAATCGCCGAGGACGCGGCGCGCCTGGGCCTGCACAAGGTCGGCGGCCGCCCCCCGCTTCGCGACTACGTCGCTGACGTCTGGAAGCGCCGGGCGTTCATCTACTCGATGTCGCGATTCAAGATCGAGTCGGAGAACCAGCAGAACTCGCTCGGCATGTTCTGGGTCATCCTCAAGCCGCTGCTCAACGCGCTGGTCTACGGGATGATCTTCGGCTTCCTGCTCCCCAGCGACACGCGCCCGCCGCACTTCGTCGAGTTCCTCATCATCGGCGTGTTCATCTTCGAGTTCTTCTCCCAGTCGTGGACCGCCGGCGGCAAGGCCATCACCAACAACGCGGCGCTCGTGCAGAGCCTGGCGTTCCCGCGCATGGTGCTGCCACTGGCCGCCGTCACGCAACGGTTCCTGCAGTTCCTGCCCACGGTCGGCATCATGCTGGCGTTCTTGATGATCGCCGGCAACGCTCCGCAGCTCCACTGGATCCTGATCATCCCGATCTTCGCGCTCTACTACGTCTTCAACTGCGGGCTCGCCCTCGTCACGGCCCGCCTGGCCGCGCACTGGCGCGACGTCAACAACTTCCTGCCGTTCCTGACCCGGTTCTTCTTCTACACGACCGGCATTTTCTTCAGCGTCGAGGAGCGGTTCGGTCCCCACAAGGCCACCGCGAGCAAGGAAGCCACCGAAGGCCACCCCACGATCATCACGATCAGCCACTTCCAGCCGGTCCACGAGTTCCTGAGCCTCGCCCGCTCGGCCCTCCTGCCCGGCAACTCCTACACGATCGACGAGCGCTACTGGCTCTACGCGAGCGTCTGGTCGATCGGCCTGTTCGTCTTCGGGGTCTGGTTCTTCTGGCGCGCCGAGGAAAGGTATGGCCGTGTCGACTGACGAGACCCAGGTCCAGGCTCCCCAGCCGCCCACCGACCGCAAGCCCGTTGTCGTCGTCGACGACGTGCACGTGGAGTACAAGGTGTTCGCCACCGGCAAGCGGCCCACCGCGGCCGACCGTCGCTCCAACGTCCTGAAGGGCCGCGGCAAGCAGATGCGTACGGTCCACGCGCTCAAGGGCGTGTCGTTCACGGCGTACGAGCAGGACAGCATCGGCGTCATCGGCACCAACGGCTCCGGCAAGTCGACCCTCATGCGAGCCATCGTCGGCCTCACGCCGACCAGCCGTGGCGCGATCTACGCGACCTCGCGGCCCAGCCTGCTGGGCGTCGGCGCTGCCCTCATGAAGGACCTGTCGGGCGAGCGCAACATCATCCTCGGCGGCCTGGCGATGGGCTTCACCCGCGACGAGATCGCCGCCAACTACGACGACATCGTGAAGTTCTCGGGCCTCGAGAAGTTCATCGACCTGCCGATGCGGGCCTACTCCTCAGGCATGACGGCGCGGCTGAAGTTCGCCCTCGCCAGCGTCCAGACCCACGACATCCTGATCGTCGACGAGGCGCTCGCGGTCGGTGACCGTCGGTTCCGCGCCCGCAGCGAGGCGCGCATCCGCGAGATCCGCGACAACGCCGGCACGGTCTTCCTCGTGAGTCACTCGATGCAGTCGATCAAGGACACCTGCAGCCGGGTCATCTGGCTCGACCAGGGCACGCTCGTCATGGACGGCGAGCCCGACGAGGTCATCAACGCGTACGACACCGCGCAGGACCAGCAGCCGTAGGTCGCTCTTAACAGACGGCGTTGAGGTCGTCGGTCTGGTTGGCGGCGCGGCCCGAGTCGTCCTTGGGCTTCTTGGTCGACTTGACCGTCGACTCCGACTTGTCGATCGCCTTCTGGATCGCCGCCTGGATGGCCGGGAAGTCCGGCGTGACGGTGTTGAACTCCGGCGGGACGACCGACACCGTGCGGATCTTCTCGCCGCGCGACTTGAGCGCCAGGTCCGCGAACTGACCGAGCTCCTTGGCCGGGATGTTGGTGCTGAGCAGCTCCTTGCCGGACTTGGCGATCTTGGTCGCGTTGAGCAGCACCTTCTGCGGGCTGAGCTGGTCGGCCATCGCGGCCATCAGGCACTTCTGCCGGCCCATGCGGGTGTAGTCGTCGGACTGAACGCGGCTGCGGGCGTACCAGAGCGCCTGCTGGCCGTTGAGCTTCTGCTTGCCGATCTCGATGTACTTGTTCTTCCAGGCGTCGTCGTGGCCGAACATCGCGATGCGCGTCTTGACGTCCATCGTGACCCCGCCGACCGCGTTGACCAGACCCTTGAAGCCGTTGAGGTTGACCATGACGTAGTAGTTGATCTTGAGCTTGGTGACGCCCTGGATCGCGTCGATCGTGGCGTCGAGCCCCGGGTCCTTGCTGCCCGGGTAGAGGTCCGTACGGTTCTGCGCCGCCGTGTGCACCGCGTTGAGCAGGCAAGTCGGCCCGCAGTTGTAGCCGTACGGGTAGACCTTGAGCATCGGCGAGCCCTTGGAGAACGGCACGTTCTGCAGGTTGCGCGGCAACGAGATCAGCACGACCTTGCCGGTGTCGGCGTCGATGCTGGCGACGGTCATCGAGTCGGGGCGGATGCCGGTGCGGTCGGCGCGGGCGTCCGAGCCGAGCAGCAGGATGTTGTAGCGGCCCTTGAGCGGCTCCGACGTCTTGGTGGCCTTGAACACGACCTTGACGGTGTCGCGCGAGACCTTGATGAGCTGTGACGCGTACGCCGTGGAGCCGGCGACGCCGCCGATGATCGCGAGGTTGAGCACCGTGATGAGTGCCGCCCGCATGAAGTTGAGGCGGAACGGCGAGGCCAGCCGCCACGCGTCGAGGAAGAGGATGCCCCACAGCACGGCGACCGCGACGATGCCGGCCCGCGCGAGCATCAGGACGTCGGTGTCGGTGAACCAGCCCAGGACCTCGGCGCGATCCGTGCGGTACTTCCACAGCACATAGCCGCCACCGCCGAGCGCGGCGAGCCACAGGGTCACCGCGAACCAGCCGACCGCGCGCTTGCCGACGGCGATGTGGCCGGAGCCGGGAACCAGGACCGTCATGAGGCACAGCAGCAGGGCGCGGCGGAAGCGGACGCGCGGCGAGTCCAGGTGGTTGTCCTGGTAGCCGCGGCCCAAGAGACTCGCGCGATGCGACATGAGATCCCTTACGGTGTGACCGACGAAGCATCCATTATCACTGACGCGCGGTGCTTCCGTGACATCGCGTCAGTGATCTCAGTGAGTACTCAGGTCCGTCCGGCCGGTCAGCACGCAGCGCCGAGGTCGGAGCTCTGGTTGGCCTTGCGCGGATCGTTGGCGTCGTCGCCGGTCTTCGGCACCGACAGCCTGGCCTTCGTGATGCCACCGGGGATCGAGGACCGGCCCTCGGCCTTGTCGATCGCGTGGTCGATCAGCCTGCGGACCTTCTTGAAGTCCGGGTTGCCGGTGTAGATCACCGGCGGGACCAGCGAGACGGTCGAGACCTTCTGCGTCTTTGCCTTCAGCGCCAGGTCGACGAAGACGTCGAGCTCGGACTTGGGGATGTTGGTCGTGAGGAGCGCCTTGCTGGAGCTGGCGATCTTCTCGACGTTGAACAGCACCTTCTGCGGGCTGAGCTGGTGGAGCATCGCGTTCATGACGCACTTCTGCCGGCCCATGCGCGAGAAGTCGTCGTTCTGCACGCGGCTGCGGGAGTACCAGAGTGCCTGGTCGCCGGTCAGCGTCTGCTCGCCGGCCTCGATCCAGCCGCGGATCGGCGAGCCGATGCCACCGATCGCGGTGCGCTGCTGGACGTTGAGGCGTACGCCGCCGACCGCGTTGACGAGCTTGGAGAAGCCGTGCATGTTGACCATCGCGTAGTAGTTGAGCTTGAGGCCCGTGATCTCCTCGACGGCGCCCATCGTGGCCTTGAGGCCCGGGTTCTTCTGCTTGAACAGCGAGGCATGGTCGTTGGCCCAGGTGTTGATCGCGTTGAGGTACTGGCCCTCACCGTTGAAGCCGTTGGGGAACGCCTTGCGCATGACCGAGCCCTTGGGGAACGGCACGTTCTGCAGGTTGCGGGGCAGGCCGACCAGCACCGTGCGGCCGGTGTTCTTGTCGATGCTCGCGACAGTCAGCGAGTCTGGCCGCAGGCCGCTGCGCTCGGGCCCGGAGTCGCCGCCGAGCAGGAGCACGTTGTAGCGACCCTCCTGCGGCTTGGAGACCTCACTGGCGTTGAACACGTCGCCGACGAACGAGGTCTGCACGGCGACCAGGTGGGCTGCGAAGAACAACGTCCCCGCGGTGACGAAGCAGAGGACGCTGTTGATGCCGGTCATCCAGAGCCGGTGCTTGCGGCGCAGCTCGAGCGGGCGGCCCAGGCGCCACGCATCGACGATCAGCGCGACCCAGGCGACGGCCCCGGCGATGAGGATCCAGCGGCCAACCGGCAGCAACGGACTCTCGATCAGGAGGGACAGCAGCTGCTTGCGGGAGTTCATGGCGAGGAACAGCAGGACCGCGCCGACGGCGAGGAACGCCAGCCACACGCGTACGGCGATGCGGCCGATCCGCTTGTTGCCATTCACGAGCTGGGCGGACCCGGGCATGACAAGGGTCATCGCCGTGAGGGTCAGTGCGCGGCGGAACTGGATGCGTGCGGAGGTGTCGGCCGGATGGGCGTACGACCCACCCATCACACTCGAGCGAACGTCAGACATGGTGTCCTCACGGGGGAAGAGGCTGAGGTGATTCTCAGTATCCACACAAACTCTCCAGTTGAGGTTGAGGGCGCGCCGGGCGTGCACGGGAATTTCGCCGGGTCGTCAGGGCGGCTGCCGGGCTCGTGCAGCGAGGTCAGGTACGTTCGTGCTCATGTCAGATGAGCGTCCCGAGGGCGAGTACGGCTGGTTGTACGGCGAGGACCAGCCGACCCGACCGGTGCCGCGCGGACCGTCGTCCGACCTGCCTCCCCCGAACCTGCCGCCGCCGAGTCGCGGCGCAGGCGACGACCTGCCGCCGCCCAACCTGCCGCCGCCGGGCCGCCGCGCCGACGACGTGCCGCCGTCCGGGCCCAAGAAGCCCAAGAAGAAGCACAACGGCCGGCGCATCTTCGGGCTCATCGTGCTCGCCTGGGTCGTGTTCCTCGTCGCCGTGCCCTGGTGGGCCTGGGGCCAGATCGAGAAGGTCGACGCCTCGCCGGCGACCGGACGCCCGGCCGACCAGCCCGGCACGACGTACCTGCTCGTCGGCTCCGACAGCCGTCGCGGCCTGACCAAGGAGGAGCAGAAGGAGCTCACGACCGGCGGTGACACCGGCGGTCGCGGACGCACCGACACGATCATGCTGCTGCACACCGGCAGCGGTCCCAGCATCCTCATGTCGCTCCCCCGCGACTCGCTCGTCGACATCCCCGGCTACGGCCGCACCAAGATCAATGCGGCGTACGCGTTCGGCGGGCCCAAGCTGCTCGTCCGCACGATCGAGGGCAACACCGGCATCAAGGTCGACGACTACATCGAGGTCGGCTTCGGCGGCCTGGTCAAGGTCGTCGACTCGCTCGGTGGCGTCGAGATCTGTCCCAAGGAGCGCATCAAGGACAAGGACTCGGGGCTCAACGTCCGCAAGGGCTGCCAGAACGCCGACGGCAAGACCGCGCTGGCCTACTCCCGCAACCGGCACTCGTACGCGACGCAGGACATCCAGCGCGTGCAGAGCCAGCGCGAGGTGCTCGGGTCGATCGCCGCCAAGGCCAAGTCGCCGTGGACCGTGATCAACCCCGTCCGCTACCTCAGCGTGGCCAAGGGCGCCTCCGGCTCGCTGCGCATCGGCGACGACGTCAGCCCCATCGCGCTGTTCCGGTTCGCGCTCGCCCTGTCGGCCTCGATGGGCGGCGGCGGGCTCAACTGCACCGTGCCGCTGCGCGACTTCGCGGTCACCTGGGACCCCGAGCGGGCGCCCAAGATGTTCGACTACATCAAGAAGGATCGCACCGACCAGATCGGCAGCCTGTGCACCAAGGACGGCCTGCCCAAGCGCTGAGGTCCCCCCGATAGGTTTGGGGGCATGACTTCTGCGGATCATCCCGGCGCGTACGCCTATGGCGTCGCCACGCTGACTCTCGACGGCACGGTCCTCGACGTCTGGTACCCCGAGCCTCGGCTCGGCGCCGCGCCCGATCCCGACCCGGAGCCCGCCGAGCTGACCGCGCTGGCCAGCCAGGACGCGATCCGCGAGGTGCACAAGGTCGTCGTCCACACCGTGATCGACGACCTGCAGCAGCCGCCCACCGACGCGTACGACGTCTATCTGCGCCTCCACCTGCTGTCGCACCGGCTCGTCGCCCCGCACGGCCAGAGCCTCGACGGCATCTTCGGGCTGCTGACCAACGTCGTATGGACCTCGCTCGGCCCCTGCCCCGTCGACGGCTTCGAGACGATCCGGGCCCGGGCGCGCGGCGCCGGCCTGCACGTCCAGGTCACGAGCGTCGACAAGTTCCCGCGCATGACGGACTACGTCGTCCCGTCCGGCGTACGCATCGGTGACGCCGACCGCGTACGCCTCGGCGCGCACCTCGCCGAGGGCACCACCGTGATGCACGAGGGCTTCGTCAACTACAACGCCGGCACGCTCGGCACGGCGATGGTCGAGGGCCGCATTTCCGCCGGTGTCACGGTCGGCGACGGCTCGGACGTCGGTGGCGGCGCATCGATCATGGGCACGCTGTCCGGTGGCGGCAAGGCCGTCATCACCGTCGGCGAGAACAGCCTGATCGGCGCCAACGCCGGCATCGGCATCTCGCTCGGCAACGACTGCGTCGTGGCCGCCGGCACGTACGTCACCGCGGGCTCCAAGGTGACGATGCCTGACGGCACCGTCATCAAGGCGTCGGAGCTGTCGGGCGAGAACGGCATCCTGTTCCTGACGAACAGCCAGACCGGCGCCATCGAGGCCCGGCCGCGCGGTGAGCGTACGGGCATCGAGCTCAACGCCGACCTCCACGCGAACTGACTGTGCGTTTTCGCTGGTTCGTCGTCCTCGCCCTCCTCACCGCCACCGTGATGGTCGCGGTGGTGCTGCGTGACCGCGAGCCGCTGCGCAGCGAGTCGTGCGTCGCCCAGGTCGGCAAGGTCAGGGCCGAGATCGATCTCGAGCAGGCCCGGTGGACGACGCTGATGGCGGCGATCTCGCAGCGCCGCGGGCTGCCGCCGCGGGCCACGACGATCGCTATCGCCACGGCGTTCCAGGAGTCGAAGATCCACAACATCGACTACGGCGACCGCGACTCGGTGGGCCTGTTCCAGCAACGTACGTCGCAGGGGTGGGGCACGGTCGAGCAGATCAGCGACCCGCACTACTCGATCGGCCGGTTCTACGACGCGCTCGTCAAGGTCAAGGGCTATGAGTCGATGAAGATCACGGACGCGGCGCAGAAGGTGCAGCGTTCCGCGTTCCCCGGTGCGTACGCCCAGCACGAGGACTACGCCCGGGCGCTCGCATCGGCACTCCGTGGCTACAGCCCGGCGAAGTTCACCTGCCAGATCAATCCCAAGGGCAGCGGCACGATCGACCGGGTCACCACGGACGTCAAGGCGGCGTTCGGCAAGATCGCGTTCGACACGGACGGCGACGACGCGTCGTACCCGCTCACGGGCAAGGCGTCCGACGTGAAGGCGCGCGGCTGGGCGCTCGCGCACTACCTGGTCGGCAACGCGTCACGCCTGCGGATCACCGACATCTCGTTCGGCAACCGCGAGTGGAACGCCGACGACTCCGACCAGGGCTGGACCGCTCGCTCGGGCGCCGACTCCGACACCGTCCGCGTCTCGACGAACTGACCCCATCCCCGCTGGGAGTGACGTTTGGGCGCGTTTCACCGGCGTGTCGCGACAAGAACGTCACGCTCAGCGGGGATTCGGCTCAGGCGGTCAGGCGGGTGACGGCTTCGGCGACGCGCTCGTCGGTCGCGGTGAACGCCGCGCGTACGTGCTGGGAGCCCGCAGCACCGTAGAAGTCGCCCGGCGCCGCCAGGATGCCGCGCTCGGCGAGCCAGTCGATCGTGTCGCGGCACGGCTCGCCGCGGGTCATCCAGAGGTAGAGCGCGCCCTCGGAGTGCTCGACGGAGAATCCCGCGGACTCGAACGCGCGGCGCAGGTCGAGGCGACGGGCGGCGTACGTCTTGCGCTGCGCCTCGACGTGGTCGTCGTCAGCGAGCGCAGCGGCCATCGCGGCCTGCACCGGCGTCGGGACCATGAAGCCGAGGTGCTTGCGGACCTCGAGCAGCTCGGAGACCACGGCCTGGTCGCCCGTGACGAACGCGTCGCGGTAGCCGGCGAGGTTGGACCGCTTCGACAGCGAGTGCACCGCGAGGATGCCCTCGGACGATCCGCCAGAGATGTCAGGGTGCAGGACCGAGTAGGGCTCGCCTTCCCAGGCGAACTCGAGATAGCACTCGTCGGAGACCACCAGGGTGCCGCGCTCACGAGCCCAGTCGACGACCTTGCGGAGGTGGTCGGGCGGCAGGATGCGGCCGGACGGGTTCGCCGGAGAGTTGAGGTAGATGATCGCCGGGACGCGGGGGCCGAGCGACAGTGTCGAGTCGGTGGCCACGACCTCGCAGCCGGCGTAGCGGGCGCCGACCTCGTACGTCGGATAGGCCAGCTCAGGGACCACGACCAGGTCGTCCGCGCCGAGTCCGAGCTGCACCGGCAGGTTGGCGATGAGCTCCTTGGAGCCGATCGTCGGCAGCACCTGCGAGGCGCTGAGCCCGGTCACCGCGAAGCGGCGCTCGATCCAGTCGACGGCGGCCTGCCGCAGCGACTCAGGGCCGAAGACCGTGGGATAGCCCGGGGCGTCGGCCGCGGCGACGAGCGCCTCGCGTGCGACGTCGGGCGTGGGGTCGACCGGCGTGCCGATCGACAGGTCGACGAGGCCGCCGGGATGCGCCGCAGCGCGAGCCTTGGCCGCCGCGAGCGTGTCCCAGGGGAAGTCCGGGAACTTCGCGGAGACGTTGCCCCTCGTGGTCATTCCTGGGACTGCGGGGGCAGCGCGGCGATCAGCGGGTGGTCCTTGTCGATCACGCCGAGCTTGGCTGCACCACCGGGCGAGCCGATGTCGTCGAAGAAGTCGACGTTGGCGGCGTAGTAGTCCTTCCACTCCGGCGGCGTGTCGTCCTCGTAGAAGATCGCCTCGACGGGGCAGACCGGCTCACACGCACCACAGTCGACGCACTCGTCGGGGTGGATGTAGAGCATGCGGTTGCCCTCGTAGATGCAGTCCACGGGACATTCGTCCACACAAGCGCGGTCCTTGAGGTCCACACACGGCTGGGCGATCACGTACGTCACGAGCATTTCTCCTTCAAGGGACTGGGCTCTAGTATCACGCCTCCGCTCCACCTCCCGCACATGAGGTCCACCTCATGACATGGAACGCTGGGGGCATGCCCCTTGACGCCACCTCCGTGGGCCAGCGCGTCGTCGTCCGGTACGCCGTGGGCGGCACCGGACCGTCGGGCGGACCCGCCATGAGCGACGTCATCGGACGGGTGCGCGCGGTCGATGCAGCCGCGGTGACTCTCGAGCGTCGCGACGGGCGTACGCAGGTCGTGGCCCTGGCGGATGTCGTGACGTGGAAGCCGGTCCCCGACCGGCCGCTCCGGCGGCGCCGGGCCGGCGACGTCGATCCCGCTGACCTGACCCGCATCACCTCCCGCGGCTGGCCTGCCATCGAGTCGGTCGCCCTCGGCGACTGGGAGCTGCGCACGTCCGGGCGGTTCACCGGCCGGGCCAACTCCGTCGCGGTCCACGGGGACCCGGGCCTGCCGTTCGGTGACGCACTCGACCGGGTGCGCGCGTTCTACGCGTCGCACGACTCCCCCGCGCTGGCTCAGGTCGTCGTCGGATCTTCCGGCGAGCGGGCGTTCGCCGGTGCCGGCTGGATCCCGATGACGGGTTACCACGGTGGAGCGGTCGTCCTGGTCGCCGATCTCGACCCGGCATACGACGCCGACCCGGATGCCCGCATCGCCGCCACGGCCGACGACGACTGGCTGGTCAACTACGGACGGGTCAACGACCCGGTCGCCGCCCGAGCCGTGCTCGAAGGGCCGGACACCGTCGGGTTCGTCTCGATCGGCACACCGGCCGTGGCGATCGGGCGTGTGGTGGTCACCGGCGAGTGGGCCGGCATCGCCTGCGTCGAGGTCTCCCCCGAGCACCGGCGGCAGGGCCTCGCTCGCCGAATCGTCGAGACCTCCCTCGCCTGGGCCGTGGAGCACGGAGCCGACAAGGCGTACCTCCAGACGATGCGCTCGAACCACGCAGCGCTGGCGCTCTACAAGCCGTACGGCTTCGCGGACCACCACGACTACCGCTACCTCGAGCCCGGATCCACAGACTCCGCACAGTGAAGCCACGGGTTGCGTCCACTCAGCATTCGTACGCTGAACGCATGACTCACGATCACGACGGGCCCCACGAACACGACCTCGGGCTGTCCCACGACCTGCCGGCCCTGCTCAATCGCCGGCGGGCGCTGGGACTGTTGACGGGTGCCGGGCTCGCCGCCGCGCTGGCCGCCTGCAGCGGCAGTGACTCGTCGGGCGGCACGCCCGCGACGAGCAGCACTCCGTCGACGTCGGGCTCGCCGTCGACGACCAACGCGACAGTCGACGGCGAGGTGCCGGAGGAGACCGGCGGCCCCTTCCCGGCCGACGGCTCGAACGGGGCCAACGTGCTGACCGAGAGCGGCGTCGTGCGCAGCGACATCAGGTCGAGCTTCGGCGGCACCAGCACGACCGCCGAGGGGGTCAGGACGACGATCGACCTGACGATCTTCGACATGAACGGCAGCGAGGTCACACCGTACGAGGGCGCGGCGGTCTACATCTGGCACTGCGACAGGGAGGGCCGCTACTCGATGTACGAGTCGGAGATCGCCGACGAGAACTACCTGCGCGGCGTGCAGGCAGCCGACGCCGACGGCAGGCTGACCTTCACGACGATCTTCCCCGGCGCCTACCAAGGCCGCTGGCCGCACATCCACTTCGAGGTCTACAGGACCGCGGCCGACGCACAGAAGGCGACCGGCAAGCTGCGCACCTCACAGATCGCGCTGCCGGAGGACACCTGCAAGCGGGTCTATGCAACGTCCGGGTACGAGCAGAGCGTGCAGAACTTTGCCCGGACACCGCTCGACTCCGACATGGTCTTCAGCGACGGCTACTCGTTGCAGATGGCGAACGCGACCGGGACCCCCGACGACGGCATGACCCTCAAGCTCAACGTCGCGGTGTAGGCCTCCGCTGACGGGTCACTTTTCGCCCGCTGACGGGTCACTTGTTGCCCGCTGACGGGTCACTTTTGCCAATCGAGTGGCCCGACAACTGACCCCTCGGTGGTCAGTAAGTGACCCGTCAGCGTCAGTCGGTTTTCGGCTTCTTGCCGCAGATGACGTGGTCGGCGGCCTGGTAGTTGGCCGTGTCGGTCTCGGTCTTGACCTTCTTGCCGCCCTTGTAGAAGTAGCGGTAGATGTCGATGTCGAAGCCCGGGATCGGGTCCTGCGGCACGCAACGGTCGGTGTCGTCGTACTGCTTGCCGGGCGAGCGGCCGTTGCGCTTGGCCGACTGGCCGGCCTTGATGTCCCACACCTTGGTGCTCCACAGCTCGACGTGCATGATGCCGGCCGACGACGGGGTGCTCTTGACGACGTACGAGCGGATCAGGACGCCGTACTTCGTGGGGTTCTTGAAGCGCAGGTCGAGGTTGCCGTAGTAGACCGTCGCCTCGCGGCCCACCGGGTAGCGGTTGATGTAGAACGCGTGCGGGTGGTGCTCGACGTCGTCCATGCCGCCGAAGAACCCGGCGTTGTAGGTCGTCGTGGCGACCTGTGAGACCCCGCCACCCAGCTCCTCGCGGAAGACGCCGCCGTTGATGACGGTGCCGGTCACGAAGCCGTTGGCCGCCGTGCGCTCACCGACGATGGAGTTGAAGCTGAACGTCTCACCGGGCTTGAGGATCGTGCCGTTGATCAGCTCGGCGGCGCGGCTCTGGTTGGTGTTGCGGTACTCGGCGTACGGGAACTGGGTCTCGAAGCTGCTGATCTTCTGCTTGATCCTCAGCGCCTTGGCGTCGGCGGTCGTGAACAGAGGTTCGACGAGCTTGGCCTCGACCACGACCGCGCGCTTGGACCCCGACTCGGTCAGCGCAGGGAGCAGCTTGACCGCCATCTCCTTGGGCTGCAGGCCGACGCCCTCCTTGCCGGGCTTGATGACCGGCTTGTTGTCCTCGATCTTGACCGTGGCGTCGACGGCCTTCTTGCCGATGCCGGTCGTCGAGTCCGTCAGCGGGCCGGCCAGCTTCTTGGGGTCGAGATAGGGCTGCAGCTTGCCGTCCTTGACGCGGACGACAAGCGCCGGCGCGTACGCCGTGACAGGCAGCGACACCTTCTTGTCGCCGACGCGGATCGTGACGGGTGCGCTGACGGCCGGCTTGGCGATGGTCTTCATCGCGTCGGCGAGACCGTCTGAGTCCACCGCGGGCTCGACGACCGCCGTCGGCACCACGACGGGCTTGTTGCTGACGAGGTACGCCCCGCGGATCGCGTCGGCGGCGTCCGCCCGGGCGATGACCCGGCCGGCCTTGGGCTCACGCGCCTTGGGCTTGCCCTTGGGAAAGCTGATCAGCGCCTCGACGACGTCACGATTGACGGTCTCGCCGATCGTGCCGATCGAGCTCTGCAGCTTGGCGTCGTCGACATCGAGCGCCGGATCGGTCTTGTGGTCGCCGAAGAACAGGCCGGCCATGTCGGCCGGTTTCCAGCTGCGCTCGCCGCCGGCGTCGCTGATCGTACGGTCGAGGTCGAAGGCCAGGCCGGCGTCCTTGGGCTTGATGCGGAACTCGGTCTTGCCGTGCGTGAGGACGATCTCGCGGTCGACGTTGGGCGTCAGCGCCTTGTCGACGGCATCGCGGGCCGCGGACGGCGACTTGCCGCTGACGTCGACTCCGCCGATCGTGGCGTTGGCGGGCATACGGGCACCGGTGAGGAAGTAGCCGCCGACGTAGAGCACACCGAGGACCAGGACGAGCCCGAGCAGGACCCGTCGACCCCAGTGGGCGGACCCGCCCTCGTCGCCCGATCCGGGCGGTTGCAGGTCGGTGCTGTCGTCGCCGGCGTCGTCGGCAGCCGGTGCGTCGTCGACGGGAGCGGCCACGACCTCGTCGAGCTCCTCGTCAGTCTCTGGAGCGTCGTACGCGAGCGGCGCGTCGTGCAGCACGGTGTCCTCGCCGGGCTGCAGCTCGTACGCCGGCTCGACGTCGGGCACGGCGTCGAGCTCGATCTCCTCGTCGTGCTCGACCACCAGGCCGGGCTCGACGACGCCATCGCCCTCGTCGGCCAGGTCCGGCTCCGAGGTGTCATCGACAGCAGGCTCGGGCGCGTCGTCGACCGGAGTGTCGTCCGCGGGCTCCGGCAGGTCGTCGGGCGTGAGGTGCTCGTCTGGCTTGTCGGTCATGAGGTGCTCCCGTAGACGGTCTTCTCCGAGTCAGGCAGACGCACGATCGTGCCGTAGTGCGAACGGTAGTAGAGCAGCGGGTCGTCGATGCTGTCGTTGACCGCCGCCCCGGACACCGCGCCGACCAAGATCGTATGGTCACCACCGTCCGTGACGGAAACCGTCGTGCACTCCAGCCAAGCCAGCGACTCGTCGAGGAGCGCCGCCCCGGACGCGCCGCGGTGGAACGCGATGCCCTGCATCTGGTCCTCCAGCGGCCGGCCGCGGTGCGCGAACCAGGCCGAGGCAGCGATGCCCTCCTCCGCGAGGATCGAGACCGCCCAGAACCCGGTCTCGAGGACGGCTTCGTGGAAGCGGCTCGACTTGTGCGAGCACACCAGGACCAGCGGCGGGTCGAGCGACACCGACGTGAACGCGCTCGCCGTCATGGCATGGTCGACGCCGTTCTGAACCGTCGAGACGACCGTGACTCCGCTGGCAAATCGTGCAAGCGCACCGCGAAACGCGGGTTGGTCCACCGTCGCGGTCATTGCTCCAGCCTAGGAGTGCGGACGACCCCGACCACGATGGCCCCCAGGCAACCGATCGTGAACGCCCAGCCACGCCAGTCCGAGGCGACCAGATAGCTGCCGCCGGGCGAGAACTGCTGGACCAGCAGGACGATCCCCCAGCCGAGCCCGAACCAGGCACCTCCGGTACGTACGACCCGGTCGGCGGCAAGCACCACGGCGTACGTGGCGACGATCGCCAGCACGAGCCCCCACGGCCAGTCGACCCCGTGGGACCGCCACACGTGCCGGTGCACGAACGCGCCGAGGACGGCGACGTACGCACCGAGCACGACGAGTGCTGCGCGCCTCACCTCAGAGACCGGCGAACAGGTCTTCCTCGAGACCGTCAGGCCCGACCGGGCCGCGCTGACCCTTGGCGAGGCGGTAGAACTCGGTGCCCCACACCTGCGAGCCGACGTTGTTGGACAGCGCGAAGAACGGTCCGTCGACGGCGATCTGCGAGGCGTGCGCCTTCATCGCATCCATCTTGGCCTCGGCCCAGGCGTCGGCCTCGACCTTGGCGTCGAGCTCGTCGTCGGTCGCGCCCCACGGCAGGTTGTCGGGGTCCCAGCCCTCGAAGCTCGTCTCGTCGCCGGCCTCGCGGAGCTTGCGGATGCCCTCGGCCATCTGGGACTTGGACATCGCGCCCCAGTAGATCTTGGCGATGTCCCACGCCGCACCGAGCTCTGGCTTGTAGGAGCGCACGGCCGCGAGCGACGCCGCGTAGGTCGCGACCCGGTGGGCCTGGATGTGGTCGGGGTGGCCGTAGCCGCCGAACTGGTCGTACGTCACCAGGACCTGCGGCCGGGTCTCGCGGATGATCTCGACCAGCAGGTCGGCCGCCACGGTGAGGTCGGCGTGCCAGAACGTGTCGGGGCGGGTCTCGTCGGCGACGGTCGCGCTGCCGTCGTCGGCCCACTTCATGCCCGAGTCGCGGAAGTGGCCCGGGCCGCCGAGGAACCGGTGGTCCGTGACGCCGAGCGCCTTCATCGCCGCCGCGAGCTCTTCGATGCGATGCGGGCCGAGCCCGTCCTCACGGTCCGCAGCGAGGTGCTCGATCTCGGGAGTGAGGATCTCGCCCTCCTCGCCGGCCGTGCACGTGACGAGCGTGACCTGCACTCCTTCGGCGGCGTACTTGGCCATCGTCGCGCCGTTGCCGATCGACTCGTCGTCGGGATGGGCATGGACGAGCAGGATCCGCCGGTCGTTCGAGGTCATGCCCCAAGGCTACTGACCACCACTGACGTGAAGCCGACGTGCGCCACTGGCCGTGATTGGATCGGGGCATGACCGTCTCCTATCCGCGTCTCGCCGCCCGCACGCTGCGCTTCACCCTCGGCATTCCCCGCAACATCACGGTGTCGCCCGACGGACGCACGGTGCGCTTCATCCGTACGCCCGACGGCGTGACGCGGACCGGCGAGCTCTGGGAGTACGACGTCGAGACCGGCACCGAGTCCGTCCTCGTCGATCCCGTCGAGCTGCTGGGTGCCGAGGGCGAACAGCTGTCCGCCGAGGAGCGTTCCCGCCGCGAGCGCAGCCGTGAGTCGGCTGCGGGGGTGGTCGCGTACGACGTCGACGAGACCGGACGCTGGGCCTGCTTCGCGCTCTCCGGCCAGCTCTGGGCCGTCCACCTCGGCGCCAAGGCGGTGCACTCACTACCGAGCGTCGGCGCCGTCATCGACCCGCACCTCGACCCCACGGGACGCCTCATCGCGTACGCCTCAGGCGGCGCGCTCCGCGTCATCGACGTCGGCGGCCGCGATGAGCGCGCGCTCGTCGAGCCCGACACGGCCACCGAGGTGTGGGGCCAGGCCGAGTTCATCGCGGCGGAGGAGATGGAACGTTTCCGCGGCTTCTGGTGGGCGCCCGACGGGCAGTCCCTGCTGGTCGAGCGCTACGACGAGGCACCGGTCCAGACCTGGCACATCGCCGACCCGGAGCACCCCGAGCGCGAGCCCGTCGCCCAGCGCTATCCCGCCGCCGGTACGCCCAACGCCGACGTCACCCTGTGGCACGTCGACCTCGACGGCAACCGCAGGCAGGTCGAGTGGGACCGCACGACGTACGAGTACCTCGGCCGCGTGTCCTGGAACGCGCACGGCGCCCCGGTGATCCAGGTCCTGAGCCGCGACCAGAAGTCGTCCCAGATCCTCTCGGTCGACGTCACCACCGGGCAGACCAGCGTCCGGCGCGAGCTGAGCGACCCGGCCTGGGTCGAGCTGTCGTCCGCGCCGAGGTTCGCACCCGGCGGCTCGCTCATCACCGTCGAGGATGCCGATGGCTGGCGGCGCGTGCTCCGTGACGGCCTGGCCGTGTCCGCCGACGGCTGGCAGGTCCGCGGCTTGATCGACGTCTTCGAGGACTGTGTCGTGGCCGCCGCCTCGCAGGAGCCGACCGAGGTGCACATCGTGCGCTTCGGCTTCGACGGCACGATCACCGAGGTCACCGACGGCGCCGCCGTGCACGGCGCCGTGGTCGGCGGACCCACCACGGTCATCGTGCGCTCCGGCCTCGAGGCGGTCGGCACGACGGTCGTCGTGCACCAGGAGGACTCTGAGCCGGCCCCGATCCGGGTGCTCGCCGAGCCGGCTCCGCACGAGCCCGTCGTCACGCTGGTCGCTGCAGGCGAGCACCAGCTGCGTACGGCGATCCTGTTTCCCTCCGACCACGAGCCGGGCTCGCGCCGCCTCCCGGTGCTGATGGACCCGTACGGAGGCCCGCACGCCCAGCGCGTCATGGCGTCGGCGCGTGCGTTCCTCGAGCCGCAGTGGCTCGCCGACCAGGGCTTTTGCGTCATCGTCGCGGACGGCCGCGGCACTCCCGGACGGGGCCACGCGTGGGAGCGTTCGGTGCTGCACGAGTTCGCCACCATCACGCTCGACGACCAGGTCGCCGCGCTCGAGGCGGTCGCCAAGGCGTACCCCGACGATGTCGACACGACCCGCGTCGGCATCACCGGCTGGTCGTACGGCGGCTACCTCTCGGCGCTCGCGGTGCTCAGGCGGCCGGACGTGTTCCATGCCGCCGTCGCCGGCGCGCCCGTGACCGAGTGGCGGCTCTACGACACGTGCTACACCGAGCGCTATCTCGGCGACCCCCGCACCGAGCCGGAGGTCTACGACCGCAACTCCCTGCTGCACCTGGCGCCGGGCCTCGAGCGGCCGCTCATGATCATGCACGGCCTCGCCGACGACAACGTCGTCGCGGCCCACACGCTCCAGCTGTCATCCGCGCTGCTCGCCGCCGGCCGGCCGCACACCGTGCTGCCGCTGTCGGGCGTCACGCACATGACGCCGCAGGAGGTCGTGGCCGAGAACCTCAAGCTGCTGCAGGTGCAGTTCCTCAAGGACCACCTCGGCTAGATCCCCGCTGGGAGTGATGTTTGGGTCGCGAATCGCCGTGGCGCCCCGACGCAAACGTCACTCCCAGCGGGCTGTCAGTCCTTGAGGCGCTTCGGTACGTCCGGCAGAGGCGGCGGGTCGTCCGGGACGCGGTCGTCGCCGGGCAGCCAGCCGCCGTACACGTCGACCATCTCCACGACCCGTTCGTCGAACGGCTCGACCACGAGCACCCACGCACGGTCCTCCCAGTCCTCCTCGCCGGCGAACGCCTCGCGCCTCAGCGAGGTCGTGTAGCCCTCGCCCTCGAGGGCCTTGACCAGCTCCTCCGAGTCGTCGTCGGAGTCGAAGTAGATTTCGCGCACGTTGAGATCGTATGATGGGCAGCGTTCGCATTCCCTGAGGAACAGGTAGCCGGTCCGTTGAAGCTCTGAGGTCAGATCCCGCGCAGCAGCCCACAGCGGCCTGCGCACCCATCGACCTCATGGAGCGCACATGCGTGCATCACTTTCTGTCAACGACCTCTCTTTCGCCTGGCCTGACGGTTCCGTCGTCCTTGACGGCCTCGATCTCGGCATCGGCCCCGGCCGGCACGGCCTCATCGGCCTCAACGGCTCGGGCAAGTCGACGCTGCTGCGGCTGATCGCCGGCGAGCTCACGCCTCAACGTGGCTCGATCGGCGTCGACGGCGCGGTCGCCTACCTTCCGCAGGACCCGGGTGCCGACCCGACGCAGACCGTCGCGGAGGTGCTCGGCATTGCCGCCATCCTCACGGCGCTCGAACGTGTCGAGGGCGGCTCGACCGCGATCGACGACTTCGACGTCATCGGCGACGGCTGGGACATCGCCGAGCGTACGGAAGCCGAGCTCGCCCGGCTCGGCCTGGGCCACCTCGGCCTCGACCGCCCGGTCGCCTCGGTGTCGGGTGGCGAGCTCGTCCTGCTGTCACTGGTCGCGAGGCTGCTGACGCGACCGTCGATCCTGCTGCTCGACGAGCCGACCAACAACCTCGACGCCGACGCGCGCGAGCGGCTGATCGACATCGTCGCCGCCTGGAAGGGCACGTTGCTCGTGGTCAGCCACGACCGCGAGCTGCTCAACGCGATGGACGACATCGGCTCGCTCCGGGCCGGCGGCGTGCGCTGGTACGGCGGCGGGTTCGACGACTACGAGGCCGCGGTCGCGGTCGAGCAGGAGGCGGCCGAGCGGATGGTGCGGGTCGCCGAGTCGGACCTGCGCGCCCAGAAGCGCGACCGCATCGAGGCGGAGTCCGTGCTGACGACCCGGCGCAAGCAGGGCGAGAAGGCGTGGGCCGAGAAGCGGATGCCCAAGATCGCGATGGGCAACTACAAGCGCCGGGCACAGGTGTCTGCCGGCAAGCTTCGCGGCATCCACGAGGACCGGATCGAGGACGCCACCGCACGGCTGGCCGAGGCCGAGGAGCTCGTCCACGACGATCGCGAGATCCGCGTCGACCTGCCCAACACGGTCGTGCCCAGCGGGAGGAACGTCCTGACGCTGGACGGCGTACGTCCGGCGTACGGCGACCTGCAGCTCGACCTCGAGCTCCGCGGGCCGGAGCGGGTCGGGTTCACGGGACGGAACGGATCGGGCAAGACGTCGCTGCTGCGCACCGTCACCGGTGAGCTGGAGCCGGCGGCCGGCACGGTACGCACGCACGTGCCGATCCGCCTCCTGCCGCAGCGCATGGACCTGCTCGACGGAGCCCTCACGGTCGCCGAGAACGTCGCCCGGATCGCTCCGGCGACGACCGAGAACGACCGGCGGGCCCAGCTCGCGCGCTTCCTGATCCGCGGGCGGGCGGCCGACCAACCGGCATCGACGCTGTCGGGCGGCGAGCGCCTGCGCGCAACGCTGGCGTGCCTCCTGCTGGCCGAGCCCGCACCGCAGCTCCTGCTGCTCGACGAGCCGACCAACAACCTCGATCTGCCGAGCATCCGCCACCTGGTCGAGGCGCTGGAGTCGTACCGTGGCGCGTTCATCGTGGTCAGCCACGACGAGAGGTTCCTCGACGACCTCGGGCTCACCCGGAGGATCGCCGTGTGAGCCGACCAGCACACTGGTGACATGACCGGGACCAACTGGGCAGGCAATCTGACGTACGGCGCCTCGGCGCTGCTCGAACCGGCTTCGGTCGACGAGCTCTGCGAGGTCGTGGCCGCCGAGCCCGTCGTACGCGGGCTCGGCAGCCGGCACTCGTTCAACCGGATCGCCGACACGTCGGGTGTACAGGTCTCGGTCGCGAAGCTCCCGGCACTCGTCGAGGTCGACGAGTCGGCGCGTGAGGTGACCGTCTCGGCCGGCCTGCGCTACGGGGAGCTGGTCGAGGAGCTCGACCGCGCGGGCTGGGCACTGCACAACCTCGCCTCGCTCCCCCACATCTCGGTCGCCGGTGCAATCGCGACCGGCACTCACGGCTCGGGCGACCACAACGGCAGCCTCGCCAGCTCGGTGGCCGCGCTCGAGCTCGTGACCGGCGACGGCTCGGTGCTGACGGTGCGCCGCGGCGACACCGACTTCGCCGGCATGGTCGTGTCGCTCGGCTGCCTCGGCATCGTCACCAAGGTCACGCTCGACATCGTGCCGACGTTCCAGGTGCGCCAGGACGTCTACGAGGGCGTGTCGTGGGAGTCGATCGCCGCCAACCTCGACGCGATCACGGCGAGCGCCTACAGCGTCAGCATGTTCACCGACTGGGGCGATGCCGGTGCGGGTCAGGCGTGGCTCAAGTCGCGGGCCGACGTCACTCCCCCGGCCGACTTCTTCGGCGCTGCACCGGCGACCCGCGAGCTGCACCCGTTGCCCGACGAGTCGGCCGAGTTCACGACCAAGCAGCTCGGTGCGCCCGGCGTCTGGTGGGACCGGTTGCCGCACTTCCGCCTCGGCTTCACCCCGAGCAACGGCGAGGAGCTGCAGACCGAGTACCTCGTGCCCCGGTTCCACGCACTCGCAGCGATCGACGCGGTACGTTCGCTCGCCCCGGCCATCCGCCCGCACCTGTTCGTCAGCGAGCTGCGCACGATCGCGGCCGACGACCTGTGGCTCAGCCCGAGCCATGACCTCGACTGCCTCGCGATCCACTTCACCTGGCGCATGCACGTCCCCGAGGTGACGGCACTGCTGCCGGCGCTCGACGATGCCCTGTCGCCGTACGCCGCCCGGCCGCACTGGGGCAAGGTCTTCACGAGCGACCGCGACCGGCTCGACGCGGCCTACCCGCGCATCGCCGAGTTCCGGTCACTGGCCGATCGCCTCGACCCGACCGGCACATTCCGCAACGAGCAGACGTCGGGGTGGCTCGGCCGCGTGTGACGTAGTCGTTGCGGTTCCAGGCCCCGTCCGATCCCCAGCGGTGGCACACTGGAAATATGAACGCGTTCAATTCCCTGCCGGCCGAGCTCGTCGGACCCCGCCTGATGCGTCAGGACTGGACCCGGCTGACGTTCATCCACTGGGCCGTCGACCCTGCCCTCATCGCCCCGCTGCTGCCGGAAGGCACCCGACCGGACGTGCTCGACGGAGTGACGTACGTCGGGCTGATCCCGTTCGAGATGCGTCGCGCCGGCTTCGGCCGCGGCCCCGCGGTGCCGTTCTTCGGCGACTTCGCCGAGACCAACGTCCGGCTCTACTCCGTCGACGACGAGGGGCACCACGGCATCGTGTTCAGGTCGCTCGAGACGAGCCGCCTGCTCGTCGCACTGGGTGCACGCGTCGCGTTCGGCACGCCGTACATGTGGGCGCGGATGCGCATCGCCCAGGACGGCAACCGCATCGACTACACGACGCGGCGCCGCTGGCCCAAGCCGCGAGGTGCCAGTGCGCGGATCTCGGTCACGATCGGCGATCCCATCGCGGAGCCGTCGGAGGCCGAACTGTTCGTGACTGCCCGGTTCGGGCTGCACACCCGCTACCTCGGCCGTACGCTCTGGATCCCCAACCACCACGCACCGTGGCCGCTGCGCACCGCGACCGTGGAGTCGCTCGACGACGACCTCGTCGCCGCAGCCGGGTTGCCGGGGATCGTGAGCCGCACCCCCGACCTGGTGATGTACGCCGAGACGGTCCGCACCGAGTTCGGCGCCCCCGTCGTCGTACGCGAGTCAGTCGGCGAGCTCGAAGTCGTCGAAGTCGAAGCCCGGTGACACCAGGCAGCTGACCAGCGCGTCGTCCTCCGACGGACGCGTCCGCTGCCACACCCCGGCCGGCACGAGGAGCTGCGGCAGCTCGCCGGCCTCGAGATCCTGACCGACGACATGCGCCTCGCAGATGCCGGGAGCCGCGTCGAATCCGCCGAGCTCGATGACCACGGCTCCGGTGTGCGCCAGCCAGATCTCGTCGGAGGCGACCCGGTGCCAGGCCGAGGCCTCGCCTGCGGGCAGCAGGAAGTAGATCAGCGTCGCAGTCGGACGTACGCGGCCGTCGGGCAATGTGACCGAGACCGGCGACGCCCAGGTCTGCCGGAACCAGCCGCCCTCGGGATGCGGCTCGAGGTCGAGCGCCTCCGCCAGCTCCGGGCGGGTCACAGCGCGGCCTCGATCGCCGGTATGCGCTCTCGGAACGCCGCGACCCGGTCACGGGTCCGCTGCGGCTCGCCGACCTTGCCGAGGTTGAGGAATCCCTCGTCTCCGCGCGCCTGACCAGCGGCGATGCGATCGCTCGCGGCGGTCATGCGCTCGACGACGGCGTCGAGCACCGTCATCGGCCCCCACTCGCCGTAGGCATCGACGAGCAGGTCGAGGCGGCGCACGACATCGTCGATGGGGATCTCGCGATAGAGCGGGATGCCGGTCCACGCCAGGAACGCGAGGTCCTCGATGGGCCGCCCCGGTCCGGCCATGTCCCAGTCGATCATCGCGACGAAGTGCCCGCTCTGGATGATCCAGTTGTAGGCGCCGGGATCGTGGTGGCAGATGACCTGGTCCTCGGCCAGCTCGGCCTCACCGCCACGCCACTGGCGTACGCCCTGCGGCCGGAAGCCCTCGACCAGGTCATGGAAGTCGCGCAGCCAGGTGACCGCCTCGGCGAGGACGTTGTCGAGGACGATCTCCTTGTCGACCGGCACGCCGCGCCCCTCGACGTACTCGAGGATCTCGCGGCCGTCCTCGTCCATCCCGTGCAGCTCGGGGATGCCCCGCAGCCCGTTGTCGTGCAGGTAGGTCAGCAGCTCGTGGACGGCCGGCGTCCAAGGGCCGGTCGGGCGGCGAACCGTGCGTCCGACACGGGTGGCACCGCCCACCGCTCCCGGCAGGTGCTCAGGCTCTGTGTCGTCACGTGGCACTCTTTCATCGTGGCACATTCTCACTCGCACGCCGTGGTCGACCACGGACCGCCCCGTCGTGGTCTCGCTGCCACCCTCGCCGTCATCGTGCTGGGCATCGCTGCCATGGCCATCGTCGCGATGGTGGTGCTGTGGCCGGACTCCACCAAGGTGCCGCGAGACGCGAACCCGTACGGCGGGCAGGGCGTCACGACGGTCGACGCCAAGGTCACCGGAGTCGACCCGTTCGACTGCAACAGCGGCGGCCAGGGCCCCGACGGGCTGCCCCAGGTCAAGGGCGACTGTGCCCACATCACCGCCTCGACCGACGACGGCACGGCGACATTCGACCTCGACGCCGCGCGCTACAAGGCCGGCATCAAGGCCGGCGACGAGGTCAAGATCCTGCGCATCGCGCCCAAGGGCCAGGCGGTGTCGTACGAGTTCCTCGACTTCCGCCGCGGCCTGCCGCTCACGGCACTCGCAGCGATCTTCTCGGTGCTGGTCGTGGTGGTGGCTCGCTGGCGCGGCCTGTTCGCGCTGGTCGGCATCGCGGTGACGATGCTGGCGCTGACCAAGTTCATCCTGCCCGCGTTCCTCGCCGGCGAGTCACCGCTGCTCGTCGCCATGGTCGGCTCCACGGCGATCATGATCGTCGTTCTCTACCTCGCGCACGGGGTGTCGATACGTACGACCTCGGCGTTGTTCGGCACGCTCGTCGGCATCGGGCTGACCGGGTTGCTGGGCCTCGGGGCGACCGCGTGGACCAACCTGTCCGGTGTCGGCTCGGAGAACGACCAGGTGCTCGTCGCCAGCGTGCCCGGCATCCACCTCCAAGGCGTCGTGGCCGCCACGATGGTCATCGCGGGTCTCGGCGTGCTCAACGACGTCACAGTGACGCAGGCCAGTGCTGTGTGGGAGCTGCGAGCCGTGCAGCCGACGATGCGCGGAGCCCAGCTGTTCGCCTCGGCGATGCGCATCGGCCGGGACCACATCGCGTCCAGCGTCTACACCCTGGTGTTCGCGTATGCCGGCTCGGCCATGACGATCCTGCTGCTGATCACCGCGTACCAGCAGAGCCTCGGCACGATGGCGACGACCGAGGAGATCGGCACCGAGATCGTCCGGACGATCGTCGGCGCGATCGGCCTCGTGCTTGCCGTGCCGATCACGACGGCGTTCGCGGTGCTGATGGCACCCAGCGGCGAGGACGAGCAGGAGGAGGCCTACGTGCCGACGCGGCGCGGCAGCCACGCGGGGCCGGCCGGGAGCTGAGGCTCAGTCCTCCTCGGCGGGTCCGCCCGCCTGCGGGGCGAGGTCACCGCGACGCTCGCCGGTGTCGGGTACGTCTTCGGGCTCGGGCGGTACGGGTCCTTGGTTGGCCAGCTCGCCGTCCTCGTCCGTGTTGTCGTTGCGCGCTTGCTGGGGATCAGGATCAGTCATGCCGAGGGGATACCCCGGGGGTCGACGTCGACACGCTCAGCCGAGGAGTCGTCTTGATGGTCTGCAGCACGACGCAGTAGCGCTCGGTCAGCCGTTCAAGCGTCGCCAGCTGCTCGGCGTCCGCATCGGTGTCGAGCTCGAAGGACAGGCGGATCTCCCGGAACCCGACGGGCGCCTCCTTGTCGACCGCCAGCGTGCCGCGGAAGTCGAGGTCGCCCTCGGCGATGATGTCGCCGCCCCGCACCTCGATGCCGATGGACGTCGCGACAGCGCTCAACGTGACACCGGCGCACGCGGCGAGCGCCTCGAGCAGCATGTCGCCCGAGCACAGCTGGGTGCCGTCGCCCCCGGCCGCAGGGTGCAGGCCCGCAGCCGCCATGGCCCGGCCGGTGTCGAGGGAGCAGCTGACACCGTCGCCGAGGTGGCCGGTCGACCGGAGCGTGACGACCGCGGACTCGGGGTCGTCGCGATACTGCTGCTTGAGCGGGCCCTGCACGGCACTCAGCGCGTTATCGGTCATACCCGACCATAGCCGTGAACCGCGATGCCGCGTTCACGATTCCGGCATCCAAAGTTCACACGCCGTATCCACGAAGCACACATGTCCGGACATGTGGACTTCTAGGCTTCAGGCATGCCGTCCATTCCGCCCCACGCGCCGTGGACGTCGACGTACCGGCTCTCGTCCGAGACGCGTCAGCAGCGCATCCTGCGGGCGATCCACCGGCTCGACCATCCGGGCATCAAGGCTCTCGGCACGACCCGCGACACCGATCCCGTGATCGTCATCGAGTGCGCCTCGGCGGCGTCGGAGGTGCGGTCGCGCCAGATGGTGATGGCGCTGGACACCGAGGCCGTACGCACCGAGACGACCCGCGCGGCCGGAATCCCAGAAGCCGCAGGGCCGAAGCGCTCGCAGAAGCTCTGGCCGGCCGAACGGCTCCGCAGGCGGCTCTGAGATTCATCTCGCACCGGGGCCTGTCGGCTTGAGTCTCGGCACATAGAGGCGTACATGTTGATGCGTACGTTTCGCCTCAAGCAGCTGGGCCGGTCTTCCCCGATCGTCACCTGCTTCCCCCTGCCGAGGAATGGTTCCATGATCGACCTTGTCATCCGCCCGCTGGCCGGACTTCTTCTATGCGCTGCCTTCGTGGCGGTCCTCCTGGCCCTTCCCAACGTCATCCGCCACGTCCGCGTCTGGGTCGCCCAGATCCGCGAGGGCAACCTGCCCGCCCCCGTGCTCAGCCTGATCCGGCAGCGCGAGGAGCCGGCCGAGGAGCCGGCGGCCGAGCGCAAGGCCTCCTGACCTAGCTGCTCAGCGGCGTACAGCGGTGCCCGAGTGGACGTACGTCCACGGCCGCCCGACCTTGGGCCCGGGAAGGTAGCGCTGGTCGAGCGCGGTGACCTCGAACCCGGCGTCGCTCACCAGGGCCGGGATGTCGCGCGAGAGGTGACATCCGCCGGCGACCGCCTTCTGCACGGGTTCCATCCGGTGCTGCCAGCGCACGACGCCCGGTTCGGGTGCCAGCCCGTGCTCGAGGAAGTGGAACGTGCCGCTTGGCCTGAGCACCCTGTGGACCTCACGCAGAGCCAGCTCGACATCGGGAATCGTGCAGAGGGTGAACGTCGACAGCGCTGCGTCGAATGAGCCATCAGACTCGTTGAGCGCCTGCCCGTCGAGCCCCGACCGCGTGATGGGCGTACGCGATGCCGAGCGGCGATCGGCCGACATCGCCCACGCGACATCCGACGGCTCGACCGCCGCCACCGACTCGACGGCGGGCGGATACTTCTCGATGTTGAGGCCTGACCCGAAGCCGAGCTCGATGACCTGCCCGGCGAGCCCGGCGCAGACTCGCTCGCGCTCCTTCATCACGTCGCCCGTCGACAGCGACTTGTCCACCAGGCGCGGCAGGATCCGATCCGTCCAGAGAGCCATGCTCGATCGTACGACGATCACCTGGGCGGGCTGACCAGCGGAAACAAAAAATCTCCTCCCTGACCCTTGCCACTCCGGTGTGACCTGGCTTACATTCGTCGAACCGGTTCGTCGAACCGGTTCGATCAGGAGGGCTGTCAGCGGTGGCGACCATCGGAGACGTGGCAAAAGCGGCAGGCGTGTCGCGCAGCACGGTGTCGTACGCCCTCTCCGGCAAGCGCACGATCTCGCTCGACACCCGCCGTCGGATCGACGACGCGATCAAGTCGTTGAACTTCACTCCCAACGCGGGTGCTCGAGCACTCAAGACCTCCCAGACGATGGTCTTCGGACTGCTGCTGCAGTTCCACGAGGACGAGTTCGCGCCCGCCATGCTGCAGTACCTGCTGCCGATCACGGAGTCGGCCCGCTCGCTGGGCTACGACATCTTGATGATGACCGAGGCCGACGGCGCCGCCGCCCTCACCCGCGTCGCCCAGTCCGGCATGGTCGACGGCCTGATCCTGCTCGACGTCGCCCACGACGACCCGCGCCTCACGGCGCTGCGAGCCGCCCGTCAGCCCGGCGTGCTTGTCGGCCTCCCGGGCGACACCGACGGACTCGAAGTCTTCGACCTCGACTTCCCTGACGCCGCACGCACCCTCGTGGATCACCTGCACGAGCTCGGTCACGAGGAGATCTGCCTGATCACTCCCCCGCGGCACGTCTACGAGCGCGGCGGCTCGTACGCCTGGCGGTTCCGTGACGCGGCGCTCGAGCAGGCCACCAAGCACGGCATGAAGTTCTCGGCCCACTACGGCGAGTCCCGGCAGCCGGCGATCGACGAGAGCCTCAACCGCATCCTCGACGAGACGCCCAACGCCACCGGCCTGATCGTGCACAACGACGCATCGGTCGCGGTGCTGCCCGCCGTGCTGCACAGCCGGGGCGTCAAGGTCCCCGACGACCTCTCGGTCGTCAGCCTCTATTCCAAAGACTTTGCCCGGAGCTTCTCGCTGCCCTACACGGCCGTCGAGTCCTCTCCGGACAAGCTGGGCCGCCTGGCCGTGGAGCGTCTGACGCGCCGCATCCAGAACCCCGGCACGACGGATCCCTCGGAAGTCCGTTTCATCGCAGCTGAACTCGTGGACCGAGGCAGCACTCGCTGAGAACACCCCCACCCATCGCCGCATGTCGACGCCCATCGTCGAATCGGTTCGACAACACGAAAGGTTCCACTCATGACTCACTCTCGACTCCGGCCGATCGGCCTGGCACTCGCGGGCCTGGCGCTCGCGGGGACGGTCGCCGGATGCTCCAACGGTAGCGATTCCGGTGGCTCTGGCGGATCCAGCTCCAAGCAGTTCCAGTTCTGGGACCCCTACCCGCAGTTCGACAACTCGTCCGACTGGGTCAAGCTCGTGAAGTCCTGCGGCGACGACGCCGGTGTCAAGATCAAGCGGACCGGCTACGACACCTCCGACCTCACGAGCAAGGCGCTGCTCGCCGGCCAGCAGGGCGCATCGCCCGACGTCATCGTGATCGACAACCCGGTGATCTCGACCCTCGCCGACGCGGGCGTCCTCGCCTCGGCGGACGACCTCAAGCTCGACACCACCCCGTTCGCCAAGAACATCGCCGCGGCCGGCATCCTCGACGACAAGGCGTACGGCGTGCCGATCGGCGCCAACACCCTCGCGCTCTATTACAACGAGGACCTCCTCAAGAAGGCCGGCGTCGACCCGACCTCGATCAAGGACTGGGACTCGCTCAACGCGGCGCTCGCCAAGATCAAGGACGAAGGGTCCAAGGGCATCACGTTCTCGGGCATCGGCACCGAGGAGGGCTCGTTCCAGTTCCTGCCGTGGTTCTGGGGCTCCGGCGCCAACCTCAAGGACCTCGCCTCGGCCGACGCCGTCTCGGCGGTCAAGCTGTGGGACGACTGGCTGGCGAAGGGTTACGCGCCCAACTCGGTCATCAACAACACCCAGACGACCGCGTGGCAGGAGTTCGAGACCGGCAAGTTCGGCTTCGTCGAGAACGGCACGTGGCAGATGGGCAACGCCGAGAAGCTGGGCTTCAAGTACGGCATCATCTCGATCCCGGCCAAGGACGGCGGCGCCGCCCCGGTGCCGACCGGCGGTGAGTTCGTGGCCGCACCCGTGCAGAAGGACACGGCCCGGTATGCCAAGACGACCAAGATCATCGACTGCCTCACGAGCCCCGACAACCTGCTGAAGACCGACGCGACGCTGTCCTACATCGCGCCGCTCGAGAGTGCCCAGCAGGAGCAGGCGTCCAAGGACCCGAAGCTCGCGCCCTGGGTCACGGCAGTCGGCGACGCCAAGGGTCGTACGAGCGACAACCTCGGCACGAACTACCCGATCATCTCCGAGCAGATGTGGGACGCCTTCCAGAAGGCCATGAGCGGGTCGGACTCCCCGCAGGCGGCCATGGAGACGGCCCAGAAGGCCGCCGCCTCGAAGGTCAAGTAACACCAACCCTCGGACTGGAGCTTCATCATGAGCAACACCAGGGCCGCCATCCGGGTGCCCCGCGTCGAGACCCAGGTCTCGGCGCGGGGGCCCCGGGTCCCTCGCCTCCCCCGCTTCATCGCGTGGGCCTACCTGGCGCCGGTCGTGATCTACCTGATCGCGTTCTACGCCTACCCGCTCTACCGCAACCTCGATCTCAGCCTGCGCGACTACACCGTGCGCTCGTTCGTCTCCGGTGACGCCCCGTTCATCGGCCTCGACAACTTCCGTGAGGTCTTCGCGGACCCGACCTTCTGGCCGGCGGTGATCCACACCGCGATCTTCGTGGTCGTGTCGATCGCCTTCCAGTATGCGATCGGTCTCGCGCTGGCCGTGTTCTTCAACAACAACTTCCGGCTCTCGTCGACCCTGCGAGCGCTGTTCCTCGTGCCGTGGCTGCTGCCGATGATCGTCTCGGCGTCGACCTGGTCGTGGATGCTCAACAGCGACTCCGGCGTGGTCAACACCGCCCTCAACGCATTCGGCCTGCCCGACATCAACTGGCTGACGTCGCCGACCTGGTCGCTCGTCGCCGTGATCCTGGCGAACATCTGGATCGGCATCCCGTTCAACCTCGTGATCCTCTACAGCGGGCTGCAGAACATCCCCGACAACCTCTTCGAGGCAGCGTCGCTGGACGGCGCCAGCAGCTGGCAGACGTTCCGGCACATCACGCTGCCGTTGCTGCGGCCCGTCTCGGCGATCACGCTGCTGCTGGGCTTCGTCTACACGCTCAAGGTCTTCGACATCATCTGGATCATGACCCGCGGCGGGCCGGGCAACTCCTCGACCACGCTGTCCACCTGGTCGTACGAGCTCGGGTTCGGCTCGCTGCTCCCCCACTTCGGGCCCGGCGCGGCCGTCGGCAACCTGCTGATCATCGTGGCGATGCTGTGCGGCCTGCTCTACATCAAGTTCCAGAGCTCGGAGGCGTCGCGATGAAGACCTCCCGGAGCACCCCCAAGACCGTCATCGGCGTCGTGCTGACCGCGTTCATGCTGTTCCCGGTCTACTGGATGCTGAACGTCTCCCTCATGCGTACGGGCGACATGCGCCGCGACCCGCCCTACCTGTTGCCGCTGCACCCGACGTTCAGCGGATACCGCGCGGTGCTCAACGACCAGCTGCCCTACCTCGGCACCAGCCTCGCCATCGGCATCGGCACGGTGGCGCTCACGCTCGCCGTGTCGGCCCCCGCGGCGTACTCACTGGCGAAGCTGCGCCCGATGGGCGGCAAGCCGCTGACCTTCATCCTGCTGATGGCGCAGATGATCCCCGGGATCATCATGGCGATGGGGTTCTACTCCATCTTCCTGAACGTCGGGATCATCAACACCTGGTGGGGCCTGGTCATCGCCGACTCGACCCTCGCCGTGCCCTTCGGCGTCCTGATCTTCACGGCGTTCATGTCGGGCATCCCCGACGAGCTGATCCAGGCCGCGAAGCTCGACGGCGCCGGCAGCTGGCGCACGTTCGTGTCGATCGTGCTGCCGGTCAGCCGCAACCCGATCGTGACGGTCTCGCTGTTCGCGTTCCTCTGGGCCTGGTCGGACTTCATCTTCGCCAGCACGCTCAACAGCGGCGGATCCATGCAGCCGATCACCCTCGGCATCTACAAGTACATCGGCAACAACAACCAGGAGTGGAACTCGATCATGGCGACCGCTGTCGTCGCCTCGATCCCCGCCGCCTTCCTCCTGGTCGTCGCCCAGCGGTACGTCGCAGCCGGCGTCACCGCGGGCGCCGTCAAGGACTGACTCAACCCACCAGCACAGGAGCTTCCCACCACCATGAACATGTTCCGCATCGAAGGCTCGGCCCTCGAGGTCCAGCACCGTCACGAACGCCTTCGCATCGAGCCGTGGGGCAAGGACTCCGTCCGCGTACGCGCGGCGCAGTTCGCGATCCCCACCGACTCGGTCGGTGCGCTCGACGACGTACCGGACGGCTCGCAGGACCCGATCATCAAGATCGAGGACGACCGCGCGCTGCTGGTGCACGGCGAGGCGACCGTCGAGGTCACCTTCTCGAGGGAACAGGCCTACCCCGAGCCGCTCATCCGGTTCCTGCGCACCAGCACGGGCGAGGAGCTGCTGGCCGAGAGCCGCGAGCACTTCTGGATGCCGGGATCGCGGGTGTTCCAGGGCAACCGCGCCGGGGCGTACGAGATCCACCAGCAGTTCAGCGCGTACGACGGCGAGCGGCTCTACGGCATGGGCCAGCGCACCCACGGACGGCTCAACCTCAAGGGCCTGTCGCTCGACCTCGTCCAGCGCAACGCCGAGGTCAACATCCCGTTCGTGCTGTCCAGCCGGGGCTACGGCCTGCTGTGGAACATGCCCGGCATCGGCCGCGCCGAGTTCAACGACGACGTCACGCGGTGGACTGCGACGCAGGCTCGCGGCCTCGACTACTGGTTCAGCGCGGCCCCGACGCCCGGCGCGATCCTCGGCAGCTATGCCGACGCGACCGGCCACGTCCCCGACCTGCCCGACTGGGCGAGCGGCTTCTGGCAGAGCAAGCTGCGCTACCTCGACCAGGAGGAGCTGATGGGCGTCGCCCGTGAGCACCGTCGCCGCGACCTGCCGATGTCGGTCATCGTCACGGATTACTTCCACTGGTCGGCGATGGGTGACTACCGCTTCGACGAGGCCGAGTGGCCCGATCCCCAAGGCATGGTCGACGAGCTGGGCGGCATGGGCATCGAGCTGATGGTGTCGATCTGGCCGACGGTCTCGCCGCTGTCGGAGAACTTCGCCGACTACCGCGACGGCGGGCTGCTCGTGGGCTCTGACCAGGGCATCGAGTTCCACCAGACCATTCAGGACAAGGGCATGACGACGCCACTCCCCCTGGCGTTCTACGACCCCACCAACCCCGAGACACGTGAGTACGTCTGGGGCCTGGTCAAGCAGAACTACCTCGACCTGGGCATCAAGGTGTTCTGGCTCGACGCCTGCGAGCCAGAGCTCAACCCCGCCCACCCGGCCAACCTCGCCCTGTATGCCGGTCCGGGCGCCGAGGTCGCCAACATCTATCCGCGCGACAACGCCCGGATGTTCGCCGAGGGCATGGCGTCGGCGGGGCAGGACCCGACGGTGCTGCTGTGCCGCTCGGCGTGGGCCGGTTCGCAGCGCTACGGCGCGGCGGTGTGGTCCGGCGACATCCCGGCCACGTGGCTCTCGCTGACCCAGCAGGTGCGCGCCGGCCTCAACATCGCGATCTCGGGCATCCCGTGGTGGACCACCGACATCGGCGGCTTCCACGGCGGCGACGCGAGCGATCCGGCATACCAGGAGCTCATGGTCCGCTGGTTCCAGTTCGGCGTCTTCTGCCCGCTGTTCCGCCTGCACGGCGACCGCGACCCGCGTACGCCGACCGGCTACGCCCAGACCGGCGGACCCAACGAGGTCTGGTCGTACGGCGACGAGGCGTACGAGATCATCGCCGAGCAGCTCCGGCTGCGCGAGCGCCTGCGGCCGTACATCCACGAGCACATGACGATCGCCTCGGAGACCGGGCTGCCGCCCATGCGACCGCTGTTCGTCGACCACGCCGACGACCCGCAGGCGTGGCAGGTCGAGGACGAGTTCATGTTCGGCGACTCGATCCTGGTCGCCCCGGTGACCGAGCCGGGCGCGACGTCTCGCGATGTCTACCTGCCGGCCGGCCACCGCTGGGTCGACGTGCGTACGCGCGAGGTCTTTGAGGGCGGCTCGACGCACGTCTCGGACGCGCCGATCTCGTCGATCCCGGTCTTCGTCATCGACGGCTCGGCCGTGCTGGAGAGCATGTGACCACACCACTGCGTCCGCTCGAACCTGACGAGCTGACGATCGACGGCGGCTTCTGGGGCGACTACCAGAGGCTCAACGAGCAGGCGATCATCCAGCACTGCCTGCACTGGGTCGAGCGCATCGGCTGGGTCGGCAACTTCGACGCGGCCGCGACCGGCGAGGCGTACGTGCACGCGGGGGTCGAGTTCGTCGACTCGGAGGTCTACAAGCTGCTCGAGGCCATGGCGTGGGAGCTCCGTGAGCCCGAGGCGGGCCTCGACGCGCAGTACAAGGAGCTCGTTGGCCGGGTCGCGGCGGCGCAGGAGGGCGACGGCTACCTGCACACCGCCTTCGGTCACCCGGGGCAACGTCCGCGCTACTCCGACCTGGAGTGGGGGCACGAGCTCTACTGCTTCGGTCACCTGTTCCAGGCCGCCGCCGCTGCGCTCCGCGCCGGCATCGACAGCGACCTGCCGCGCGTGGCGGCCAGGCTGGCCGATCATGTGTACGCCGAGTTCGGACCCGACGGCCGCAACGCCGTGTGCGGGCACCCGGAGATCGAGCTCGCGCTGATGGAGCTGCACCGGGCGACGGGCGGGGTTTCGACAGGCTCAACCGGCGAGGTCGGCTCAACCGGCGAGGTCGGCTCAACCGGCAGGTACCTCGAGCTGGCGCGGTACTTCGTCGACCGGCGCGGCCACGGGACGCTCGGCGAGATCGAGTTCGGCGCGGCGTACTTCCAGGACGACGTGCCGGTCCGCGAGGCCGACACGCTGCGCGGGCACGCCGTCCGCGCGTTGTATCTCGCCGCCGGAGCGGTCGACGTCGCGGTCGACGTCGGCGACGACGAGCTGCTGCAGGCGGTCAACCGGCAGTGGGAGCACGCCGTCGCCCGCCGGACGTACCTGACCGGCGGCATGGGCGCGCACCACCAGGACGAGGCGTTCGGCGACGACTTCGAGCTGCCGCCCGACCGGGCGTACGCCGAGACGTGCGCCGGGATCGCCTCGGTCATGCTGAGCTGGCGGCTGCTGCTGGCCACCGGCGACCAGCGCCACGCCGACCTGATCGAGCGCACCCTCTACAACAACGTCATCAGCTCGCCGCGGGCCGACGGCAAGGCATTCTTCTACGTCAACACGCTCCACCAGCGCGTCGCCGGGACCGTGCCGGACGAGGAGCACCACAGCGCGCGGGCGCTGGCGACCCTGCGCGCGCCGTGGTTCGAGGTCTCGTGCTGCCCGACCAACGTGGCTCGCACGCTGGCCAACATCGGGATGTACTTCGCCAGCACCTCGGACCACGCGCTGCACATCCACCAGTACGCCGACATGACGATCCGCGCGCGGCTCGACAGCGGCGCGACCGTGAGCGCCGAGGTGCGGACCGGCTACCCGTACGAGCAGTCGGTGTCGCTGACCTTGCTCGACGACCTCGACGCCGAGTCGTCGATCGTCCTCCGCGTGCCAGCGTGGGCCCGAGGCACAGCGGTGCTGTCGGACGGCATCGACCGCGTCGTGGCAACCGACGAGACGGTCGTCATCAGCGGACCACGCCCGGCGGGCAGCCCGTACGTGCTTCAGCTGCCGATGCCGCCCCGTGTCACCCGGCCCGACCCGCGCATCGACGCGGTCCGCGGCCAGGTCGCAATCGAGCGCGGCCCGTTCGTGCTCGCGGTCGAGGACGTGGACCTGCCGGCCGGGGTCACGGTCAACGACATCGCGATCGACGCCTCACACGTGGCCCCCGCCGAGGGCGGCGGTGCCACCGTGTCCGTGCAGCTCAGGCGGGTCGACGGTGAGGAGCACACCCTCCCGTACGACGAGGAGTTCGCCGTCGAGCGCAGCCGGCTCGACGAACCGTCGGTCGTGACGTTCCGGCCGTACCACCAGTGGGCCAACCGGGGCCCCTCGACGATGCGGGTCTGGACACCTGCCCTCGCCGACCACGACGCACCAGCACGATCCAACGATTAAGGGAACGGAGCAGAGATGATGCAACGCATTCGGGGGGCCAGGGGAATCGCGGCGACAGCCGCGGGGGCGCTCGCCGCCATGACCCTGGTCTCGACTCCGGCACATGCCGCTGTGGCGGCGGCGCCGGACCCAGACCACCTCATCGCGCACTACGACTTCGACGGTGACCCGGCGAGCACCGGGACGCTCGTCGATCGCAGCGGTCACGGCGTCGACGCCACGATCGTCAACAAGGCCACGGCGACGTCCGTGCCCGGCGCTGAGGCCGGCGACGAGGCCCTCGACCTGCCAGGTGGCTCACAGAGCTCCACCGGCGCGTACGTCGACCTGCCCAAGAACCTGCTCGGCAGCGCCACCGACCTCACGGTCTCCGCGCGGGTCAAGTGGGACGGCTCCGGCGGCTCCTGGCAACGCATCTTCGACATCGGCCAGGACACCAACCACTACCTGTTCGCTGCGCCGAGCAACGGCGACGGCAACCTGCGCGCAGCCGTCAAGGCCGCGCCTCCGGGCGACGAGTCGTACACGACCGGCTATGCCGCGCTGCCGACTGACGGGTGGAAGACCGTGACGGTCACCCTCGACACCGCCAAGCACCAGACGACGCTCTACCTCGACGGCGCGTTCGTCGACACGGCGAAGACCGACGTCACCGCCGCGCAGCTGCTCAACAGCTCAGCGACGCGTGCCGGCTACATCGGCAAGTCTCAGTTCGGCAACGATCCGCTGTTCAGCGGGGCGCTCGACGACTTCCAGGTCTACGACCAGGCCCTCACCGCCGACCAGATCTCGGGGCTGGTCGACGAGGTCCCGACGCTGACCAAGCTGGCCGACACGTCGTTCGACGTCCGCACTAACATCGGTGAGGCGCCCGCCCTGCCGGCCACGATCCGTGCGACGTACAGCGACGGCTTCGACCGCAACGTGCCGACCACGTGGGACACCGTCGACCCGTCGAAGTACGCATCGCTCGGCCAGTTCACGGTGGACGGCACCGCGGGCGGCCAGGACATCACCGCCGACGTGACCGTCACCAAGCCCAACCAGGTGACGATCGACCTGGCCAAGAACACCGGCGGTTTCCACGGCGGAGCCTCCGGCACGCTCTACGGCATCTACGGCACCGGCGTGCCCACGAGCAACCTGCTTGAGGGCATGAAGCTGCGCACGGTCTCGACCAAGGCGCAGGACGGCCCGCAGCACCCCGGCGCCGACGCGCTCGAGGTCGTGAAGCCGCTCGCGGACAGCACCGGCGGCGACACGTACATCTACATGACCGACATCTATCGCGGCTTCCCCTACCAGTGGCCCGGCGACACGCCTGAGGCCAAGCTGGACGACTTCAAGGCCAAGATCGCCAAGCAGGTCGACCAGGTGCTGACGATGCCCAAGACGTACCAGAAGCACGTCGTGTTCGTGCCGTTCAACGAGCCCGAGGGCAACATGTTCGGCACCGGCGAGTGGAGCTACAACAAGGTCAGCTGGCTCGACAATCCCAAGGACTACTTCAAGGCCTGGGACGACGTGTATGCGCTGATCAAGGGCAAGATGCCCGACGCCCGGATCTCCGGACCGAACACGAGCATCCTCTACACGCAGATCCAGGGCTGGCTCAAGCACGTCGTCGACGCCAAGACCGTCCCCGACGTCATGACGTGGCACGAGCTCAGCAACCCGGCCAGCATCCGCACCAACGTGGCGAAGTACCGCACGTGGGAGGCTGCCGCGTTCGACGGCACGGCGTACGCCGGCAAGAAGCTGCCAATCAACGTCAACGAGTACGCGTTCAACTACCACACGTCGGTGCCCGGGCAGATGATCCAGTGGGTCTCCGCGATCGAGGACTCCAAGATCGACGCCGACATCGCGTACTGGAACATCGACGGCAACCTCAGCGACTCCGCGGTGCAGGCCAACCGCGGCAACGGCCAGTGGTGGCTGCTCAACGCGTACGGCAACATGACCGGCCACACGGTCGCCGTCACGCCGCCGAAGCCCAACGCCAACTACACGCTGCAGGGCGTCGCGACGTACGACCCGGCGAAGATCCAGGCTCGCGCCATCATCGGCGGCGCCTCGGGCAAGAGCGCGGTGCAGTTCGACCACGTCAGCACCAAGCGCTTCGGCAAGAGCGCGCACGTGCTCGTGCAGGAGATCCCGTGGACGGGTCAGATCGGCGACTCGCCGCAGCCGGCGACCGTCGCGGAGTTCGACACCAAGCTCAAGAGCGGCAGCGTCGCCCTGGACTTCGGCGAGGGCAAGCTGCCCGCGCTCAAGGAGTCATCGGCGTACCAGGTCATCCTGTCGCCGGGCAGCAGCACCACCTCACCGTCGAAGGCCCCGAAGCTGTGGCAGAAGACGTACGAGGCGGAGGACGCGACCTACACCGGCGGCGGCTACAGCAAGAACGGGCCCGAGGGCTCCCCCGGCGACGTCAGCAAGTTCTACACCTCCGGCGGGTATGACGTCGGTGGCCTGCGGACCAGCTCCGACGGCGTGCTGAGCTTCAAGGTCTCGGTGCCCAAGGCCGGCACGTACGACCTGAGCGTCTTCGCCAACTCGCTCAACACGTTCGACAAGGTCGCCGAGCAGGGACCGACCAACGTGTTCCTCAACGTCGACGGTGCCGCCGAGCAGCAGATCTACCTGCCGCTGGGCTACAAGTGGGTCGTGTGGGACCACACCGACGCCAAGGTCAAGCTGACCGCCGGCGATCACACGATCTCGCTCGCGGCCAAGAGCCTCAACGGCAGCAAGTCGACCAAGGGTGACGCGATCATCGACAAGATGGACCTCTCGCTGGCCAACCCGGCAGCGAAGACGTCGGTCTACGAGGCCGAGAACGCCGTGCTCAAGGGCGCCAAGCCGGTCTACAGCCGCAAGCACGTCTCGGGCTCGGGCACGGTGCCGCTGGGCAAGAGGGGCTCCGCGACGTTCTGGGTCTATGCGGCCAAGGACGGCGAGGCGACCCTGAACCTCAGGGCATCCGGCCACGGCACCGCGCGACTCAGCGTCAACGACAAGACGCTCGCGACGGTCAAGCGGTCCATCCCTGCGGCCAAGGTGTTCCTGCGTGGCGGCGTCAACAAGGTCGTCGTCACGGGGCACAGCGGATCGCTCGCGGTCGACGCCCTCGGCGTACGTGCGTCGAAGGGCACGCTGCCGACGAAGTCGTACGAGGCCGAGAACGCGACGGCTGCCGGCACCGCCATGGCCGAGACGTACTCGCTGGCCAGCGGTGGCAAGGCCGTGACCGGGATCGGCGGTGACCACGGCAACAAGAACACGCTGACGTTCAAGGTCACGGCGTCCAAGGCCGGCACCGACATGGTGACGGTGCGCTACTCCAACCCGGAGCAGTCGCCCGCGACCCACTACAACCCCGACCCGCTGGCCCGGCACGCTGATGTGTCGATCAACGGGGGCAAGGTGCAGCGCGTGTGGTTCCCGCACAGCTTCCACCAGAACAACTTCTGGGAGCTGTCGTTCCCGGCGAAGCTGGCCAAGGGGAAGAACACGATCCGGTTCGCGTCCCAGGAGCTGCCGAACTTCGACGGCAAGACGTACGCGTCCGACACCTATGAAGAGCTGCTGAGGTCGAAGTTCGCACCGATCATCGACCGCATCAGCATCACCCCGCTCAGCGACAAGAAGTCCCTGACTTCGAAGCGCTGACCCGAGCTGGGGCCGGCGGTCTTCCTCCACCGCCGGCCCCTGCACCGCCTACTCCGCCAGTCGGTCGCGCAGGGTCGCGAGCCCGGGACCACGCAGGTCGTCCAGCGCGGCTGACCGACCACAGGCGACCAGGAGCAACGCAAGAGCGGGCCCCTCGACGGCGGGGCCGTCTCCGTGCGTCAGGTCTGCGTCATCCGCGGTCAACGTCAGGCCGGCGAGGGTCTTCTTCGTCCCGCCGAACGACTCCGAGGTCTTCGCCTGGAGCTTGAAGGCGTCGACCACGGCATCGGTGAGGTAGTCGCGCTTGATGCCCAGCGGCCGGCGGACGTCCTCGCCGTGCACGATCGCCTCGACGAGCCTGCTGTCGCGCGGCGCGGGGGGAGACTTGCGCAGGTCGACCACCTCACGGAGGCGCTGCAGCATCTGTGCGGACGACGCCGAGCGCTCGCGGTCGACACCGATCTGGTTCTGGCGGTCGAAGTCGAGGCGCGCCCGGACCATGTCACGTATGAAGCTCGGGACGGACGTGTTGGCCGTGTCGATGATGTGCGCCACCACGTCGCGGATCGTCCACTCGCCGCAGAGAGAAGGCGCGTCCCACTGCTCCTCACTGACGGTCTCGAGATCGTCGGCGAGTGCGATGCGCTCCTCGCGTACGTATGGCCAGACATCCTTCATGCGTGCATGTCTATCAGCGGCCGCCGACAACGCCGGCAAGACAGTCAGGCTCTCTGTTGCACCAATCCGTGGTCACAGTGGCACCGAATCTTCGTCGTCACCCCTGACGATTTGGAGAGCCGATGACCGATGAGGAAGCCGTCCGCACCGCCAAGGCGAAGCTGATGGAGCGCTACGGACTGAACGACATCTCTGCCCGCCTGATGCTGGCCCACCGCGCCGACAAGCGCCGCCGAACGCTGGCAGAGCAAGCCCGCTTGACCCTCGCCGAGCCCGTGTAGTCACTCGCGCGCCGCCGATATAGGCGATATCGGCGATTTCGGCAATCGACTCCAACAATTCTCCAATCGGCCTGACATAGCGTCCTTCTCGGTGTCGTCCCACTCCCAGGAGAAGCCATGAAGCCCACCCAACGACTCGCCGCCGTCGGCATCGCCCTCTCCCTCTCCCTCACCCTCGGTGCGTGTGGTGGCAGCAGCGACGGGCCCGATAAGGACCCGAAGCCGACGAAGTCGAGCGCCAAGCCGTCGCCCAGCGCAACGGCTTCGGCGTTGACGCTCCCGGAGTACATCAAGCAGGTCGGCGCCACCGAGAAGATCCTGACTCGCGAGGACAGCGACGGCGTCACGGTCGACCTGCCGATCCCCGACGGCTGGGAGTCGACCAAGGACTACGGGGACGCCGGTTCGTACGGCGCGATCGTCTACAAGGGCGCGGCCGACCCGGCGAACCCGCCACACGTGCTGGCACTGTTCTCCAAGCTCGAGGGCGATGTCGAGGCCGACAAGATCCTCGAGTACGCCCCGCAGGAGCTGCGGAGCCTCGACGGCTTCAAGGAGCTGTCGCCGGCCAGCCCGAGCAAGCTGGGTGGCTATGACGCCGTGCAGTACGGCGGGACGTTCGAGGCCAACGGCAAGACGCTGCTGATCGCGCAGAAGACCGTCGTGGTGCCGGCTGCGTCCGGCGGCCTCTACGTCCTGCAGCTCAACGCGTACGCACCGCAGGACGAGGTCGACATCCTGACCGCCGTCATGAACGACATCGACAGCTCGACGACCATCTCATGATGGGTGCGAGGCGGCCGGCAACCGCGATCCTCGTCGCGGCCACGCTGTTGTTGACGGCGTGTGGTGGCGGTTCGGACGACAAGGGGACGTCCGAGCCGAAGAGGACCAAGGTGAGCTCGGTCAAGATCGACGGCGATCGTTCGGCGCCGGTCAACAAGCTCGCCATCAAGGCGATCGCCGACCTGCAGGACTACTGGACGGCCGAGTTCCCGAAGCTCTACGGCAAGAAGTACAAGCCGGTCAAGGGTGGGCTCTACGCCTCGACGGAGCAGTCCACGAAGGGCCCGAAGTGCGCGAACAGCTACTCGGACGTGCAGGGCAATGCGTTCTACTGCAAGCTGGACGACTCCGTGGCGTGGGACGCCCAGGACCTGTTGCCGTCGTTGCAGAAGAAGTATGGCGACTTCGTCATCCCGGTCGTCCTGGCGCACGAGTGGGGCCACGCGATGCAGCAGCGGGCGGGGTTCTTCGACGCCAACAAGCTGACGGTGTCCTCTGAGCTGCAGGCCGACTGCTTTGCCGGCGCATGGTCGGCCCACGCCGCCAAGGCGAAGATCTTCAAGGTGAGCGCCGGCGAACTCGACACGGCTCTCGCCGGAATCCTCGACCTGCGCGACAACCCGGGCACCGACGCCACCGACGCCTCCGCGCACGGCAGCGGTTTCGACCGGGTCAGCGCGTTCCAGGACGGCTTCGACAGCGGTCCGACCAAGTGCAAGGCGTACCACGATGGTCAGCCCGTGGTGCTCGAGCTGCCGTTCAGCACCCAGGAGGACGCCGACCGTGGTGGCGATGCGCCGTACGACGAGATCGTCAACAAGGTCCCGTACGACATCGAGGACTTCTTCTCCCAGCTGTACCCGGAGATCTCCGGCGGGAAGGCCTGGAAGCCGTTGACCGACTACAAGCCGTTCGACCCGGCGAACGCACCAACCTGCAATGGCCAGTCGACCTCTGATTTCTCGTTGTTCTACTGCGTCCCCGAGGACTACATCGGCTTCGACAACGTCAACACGATGCCCCAGATCTACAGCCAGGGCGGCGACTACGCAGTCGCGACGCTCCTGACGACCCAGTGGGGACTGGCCACCCTGGCGCGACTCGGTGACAAGTCGGACGAGAAGACCGCGACGCTCAAGAGCGACTGCTTCGCCGGCGGCTACACCGCCAGCGTGATCCTGCACAATCGCGCCAAGACCAGCAGCTACAGCATCTCCCCCGGCGACCTCGATGAAGGCATCAAGGCTCTCCTGGTCTTCCGTGGCGACGGCGACGCCGAGCGTCAGGGCGCCGGCTACGGGCGAGTCGAGGCGTTCCGCCAGGGCGTCATCGACGGCGCGAGCAGCTGCCTGGATCTCAAGGCGAAGAAGTGAGTGAGTCGCGACGGTCGGCGATCATCTGGTCCCAGACCCGTTCGCCGGTCGCCTCGGCGACTCGCTCGGCGTGCGCGATGATCGAGTGTGCCGAGTCCCGGCGACCGTGATGACTCTCGATGTCGGCGAGCAGGCAGCGCAGCAGTGACGTCGCTGCGGTCGTGCCGTCGATCGTGTACTCCTCGAACGCGCGCGCGGCCTCGAGCCCGTGGTCGGTCGCGCTGCCCTGCAGCGTCTCGGCCCAGAGGCGAATGATGAGAGCCACGGCCGCCCACTGGTCGCTGCCGGCAGCCCGGAACGCCTTGTCGACCTCCGCGGCGCGTTCGGCCGTACCGTCGGTGATTCCCAGGATCGCGTCGATCTCGATCTCGGCGATGCTGTTGACCAGCACGCTGAAGCCGTCACCACGGCTCCTCGTGAGCTCGATCGCCTCTGCGAGATAGCCACGGGCGGCAGCCTCGTCGCCACGCGACGCCTCGCCCATGGCCATCCAGCACAGGGCCCGCGGATGGAAGAAGTGGAGCGGGTCCAGGACGGTCTCTGGCGCCGGGAACGTCGTCATCATGTGCCGTCCCGCAGCGACGAGTCGGTCGACCTGACCGCGAAGCACCGAGATCATGATGTCGGCGAGGTCACTCACCTCACCGACGTCGCGCGCCCCCGAGGACTCGTACTCGTCGCGTAGACCACGTGCGATGGCCTCTGCCTCGTCGATGCGACCGGTCCCGCACAGCATGAGGCAGTGCATCGCGACGGCGCTGTAGTAGCCCCGACCCTTCGTCGACTCCCCGATCTCGAATGCCCGCCGGATCGCGACGCCGGCCGCCTCGTCGGTCTGGCCGTCGAGAATCGTCCTGGCACCAGCCAGGTGGAGCCACAGCATCGCCTCACGCTCGAGCCCCGCCGGTGTGGGACTCAGACGCTCGCAGACCTGGACCGCACGCTCAGCGAGGCCCGCGACGTCGGCATAGCGCGATCGACCGAGCGCCCGCTGGACGACGGTGTTGATGATCGTCACGGCGCTCTCGGCGTCGAGCTCGGCGCCCGCGCGCCACGCATGATCGGCCAGCGCAACCGCGCGCTCGTAGGCCATCGTGGCGACTGAGAGCGCGCCGAGTCGCGCGATGGTCGCGTGCATGACCGAACGGGCGGCGATGTCCTGCCGGGCCAGCAACGCGTCGCGCACCAAGCCGTGGCTGAACCGATAGTCGCCCGGCCGATCGCCCACTTCGTCGAGCAGACCCGCCAGGTAGGCGGGAGCGAGGTCTTGGTGGACTTGGGACACCGGCACCTCGAGGACGTCGGCGAGTGCAGCGACATCGATCTCGGCGCCCATCACGGCCGCCGCGCCGAGCAACCGATGCGTCTCGCTTGCGAGCTCGCCGAGCCGGGCGTCGAGGACGCCGAGCACCGTACGAGAAACCGGAGCGTCGGGCCCGGACTCGACGATGGTCCGAGCGACCTCCTGCAGGTAGAGCGGGTTGCCGCCGGTCTCCCGCCACACCTTCTCCGCGACTTGTGGACCGAGGTCGGCGCCAATGATGGAGCCGATCAGCTCGGTGGCCGGCCCGCGGTCAAGACCGGACAGGTGAATCGATCCCGGACCGGCGGAGCGCAACGTCCGGTCGAAGCCCTCACGGTTCATGGGCCGACCGTCGCCGTAGAACGTCCAGGTGCCGATGACGCTCGCTGCGAGCGTCGGAAACTGGGCGACCAGCAGGATCAGGACGTCGTACGTCTCGGCGTCGGCGTGCTGCAGGTCGTCGAGGACCAGCAGCACGGGAGCGTGCGACGCCAGGGATCGCAGCGCAGTGACCACGCCCTCCACAAGTGCGAAGCCTGTCGCGGCGAGCCGGCCGGCGTCGGGGTCCTCGTTCCACTCCGGCACGAGGGCGTCGACGACGCCCGGCGCGTCCCTGATCACGGCTTGCCGCGCGTCCGGTCCGAGCTGCTCACCCAGCTGCCGCAGCACTTGGATCCAGGTCCACAGTGCAGGTAGCCGTACGCCCGCGGGATGAGCCGCCCACGCCACCGGGAGTCCTGCTGCTTGGGCGGACGTGAACGCGGCCTGCGCGAGGACGGTCTTGCCGATGCCGCTCTCGCCGGTGATCATCGTCAGTCCGGCGCTCGTGTCACGGAGCGAGCTCAGCTCGGTGTCGCGACCGAAGATGGGGTGAGCGCCCTCCTCGCGAGTGCTCGGAGTCTGTGCCGCTCGCAGATCGGGATCGTGGGCTTGGATCTTCGCCAGCAAGGCTCGGATGCCCTCACCTGGCCGGCTGCCGATCTCGCGATCCAGCACCTCCCGCGCGCGGTCATAGGCGAGCAGCGCGTCGGCATGGCGACCGGCACGATGCAGCGCCACCATCAGGTGCCCCCACAGCCGTTCCTGCAGTGGACTCGTCGCGACGGCAGCCTCGAGCTCGGGCAGCAGCTCGGAGTCGAGACCGAGCCGAAGGGAGGCGTCGAACCACGCCTCCTGAGCCGTGTCCTGCAGAGCCGTCAGACGGGCAGCATCGGCGTGGATGAAGTCGGCGTCGGCGAGCTCCCCATAGGGAGGGCCCACCCACCGCGAGAGAGCTGCCTGGAGTCGGTCGGCGGCCGTACGGATGTCCTGTCGGACGAGTGCCTCACGTCCCGATCTCGCAAGATCCTCGAACTCCAGGAGGTCGACCGAGTCACCGTGCAGGAGCTCGAGGCGATATCCGAGGGGACCGGAGTGAAGTCGCTGCGCGCCGTCGCGGTGCAGCACTCGACGAAGGTTGGTGACATAGGACCTCACCGAGACCGGCGCCTTCGACGGCGAGTTGTCGCCCCAGACCGCGTCCACGATCTGGCTGATCGTGACGACCGTGCCAAGTCGGGACAGCAGAACTGCGAGCACCTGGCGCTGCTTGGGACCGCCGATCTCTACGGACGTCCCGTCGATGAGGACCGTGACGCCTCCGGAGAGGCAATAGCGGACCGACCCGGGAGATGAGGTCGCGCGGTGCACGTGCCGATTCTGCCGCACCTGCTGACCTCGCGAGTCGATTCCCGAATGTCCGGGTGCTCCGAAGTGGGAGCTCAACTCGGGCATTCGGCAATATCCGCAGTCTGGCCGTGTCACGATCGTCGGATGCCCGAGACTCCGCGTACCCCAGCCGGTTGGTACCCGGACGCGCAGGGCGAGATGCGCTACTGGGACGGCCAGGCGTGGACTGCGCATACTGCGACCAATTACGCGCAGACACAGCCGCAGGCGCCCCAGCAACCGACTCAGTCCTTCGCCGCCGTCACCTCCGTCCCGGTCATCGAAGAAGTCGGAAAGCGACCCTGGGTGCGTCGGTGGCAGTTCTGGCTGGTCGTCGTGGTGGTCACCTTCCTCGGCATCGGTGCGATCGGTAACGCCGCCACGCCAGACTCCACCGGAGATGCCTCGGACAAGCAGACGGCCAAGGAGGATCCGGTACGCGCGTCGGACGAACCGACTCCGACCCCAGAACCGACACGGACCACAGAGCCAGCGATCGTGCTGCTTTTCGTCACGGACCAGAAGGACGGCGACTCCTGGGTGGCGTCCGACGGCAAGGAGTACCGCCTCGGCCTCATCAACACGCCTGAGCGGAACGAGCGGTGCGGGCCCGAGGCAACCGCGTTCACTCGCAAGTTCCTCGACGACGGGTTCGTGGTCGACGCGTACACGACGGACTCCCACGGCCGCAGCGTCGCCGAGGTGCGCGACAAGGCCGGCAAGTCGCTCAACGTGGCGCTCGCGAAGAGCGGACTCGGAGACGACCGCTACCTCGAGCAGTTCCGCCACGAGAACGTTGACCTGGGTCGTCGCCTCGATGACGCGCTCGCCTCACCTGCCAAGCCCGATTGCAAGCAGGTCGCCAAACCCGTCCCGCTCGTCAACAGGCCCAAGAAGAAGGCACCTAAGCCCGCCGAGAAGTGCATGGCCGGATATTCGCCGTGTCTCCCGATCGTCGCCGACCTCAACTGCCCAGACATCGGCCACCCCGTCACCGTGACCGGTGACGATCCCTACGGTCTGGACCGAGACGGCGACGGAACCGGCTGCGACTAGCTCAAACGGCGTCGATGATCGCGCGGCGCTGCGCGTCGTGCTCGGCCTGACTGATCAGTCCCTCGTCTAGCAGGCCCTTCAGCTCGGCCAGCCGCTTGGCCGTGGTCGCCTGCTCGGCTGGCGTTGCCGCCGGCGCAGGTGCAGGGTTGCGAAGGTTGGCGGCAAGGTAGGTCGCCTCCAGCCCGGCGTCGGTCAGGAGGGTCATCTGCGTCGCGAGTCCGGGATCCATACCCGACTCGCTCGCAAGCCGGCGAGCGGTGCTGACCTTCCAGACCACGATGCCGATCCCGATCAGTGCAACGAGGATGAACAGGAATGCGAATCCCCCGGCACCACCGCCACCGCCTGGCCAGCTCGCGACCCATTTGCCGTTCACCTCTGTGCAGGTCGGCGGCTCACCGTCATGGGTCTCCGCCTTGTCGAAGCAGTCTTGGAGCGACTGCCCCACTGCCGACGACATGGTGCTCATGACGAGCGCGGACACCGTGGCACCAACGACGCTGGCCGCCCGGCCAAGTGAGAACATGCCCGGAGCCTACCGACGGATTCGAGGCCGCGAACTGCTTTTGACCCAGACGTCACCGCACGGACTCAGGACTCCAGACGGCTGCTCTGCCGCAGGGGCTTTGCGCCCAGAATGAAGCGGGACCCGCGGTGCGCGACTTCCTTCTCGCTTGCGCTGAAAAACAGCAGGAGACCGTCGGGGGGCGGCTTCCCGCGGGGGCGGACGACTCGGCTCGCACCGGCACGCGGAGGCGGCTAGTGGCCGCCGATCCCGAGATCGTCCTTTAGCCAGGCGCGCACCGTCGCCGCGACTGTGTCCTCGGCAGACAAGTCAACCGACTTGTAGATCATCCCGACAAAGTCGGTGGGCATCCTCTCGATGGACCCGTCCTTCAGCAGTGCGCAGCGGCGGCCAGTCATGAGCATCGCGCCGACCTCGATCAGGAGGTTGTGGTTGAGACCGCGGTCGACGCGGTCCTCGAAGAGGGCGACGCCGTAGCGGCAGGCCCACATGTGCGCCGTGACGTTCGCCCACAGGTCATCGACGATCGCGCGGTCGGACGCCAGGTGGAACTCCAGCCCGGACTCAGCGCACACCTCCTTCACGACGGCCAGGGCGCGCCCGACCGGGTCAGCTGTCCCCGCCTTCGCGTCAGGGAACCGGGTCATCCCGAACACGTTCGTGTCGAAGGGGTGGTCCGCGAGGAACGCGCGAAGGGGCTGCACTACGGCGGGAGGGGCCATGTGGACGGGCACCAAGGCGTGCTCAGTGCGACCCAGCATCGGGGCGTTCTCGTGCGCGGACTCAGCGACGAGCGCCACCAGGTCGAGCCCCGTCATCTGCTCGCGGACCTTGGCCTGCCCGGTGGGCGTCACCTTGTAGGTCCCCCGCCGCGGCTGCTTCGCGAACCACTTCTTTTTCGTCAGGGACGTGAAGACGTTCGCGATCTTGCCGGGGGCGGGCAGCCCGAAGTCATGGAACAACTGCGCGACTGTCGCGGGGGAGAACGCGCCCCCCTCGGACCGGCTCGCGGCCAGTTGACCAAGGACCAGCGTCTGCAGTTGGAGGTCGAGCCGCTGCACCCGCAGCGCCACCGGGTCGTGCGCGCCGATCACGATTCCGCCGCGCCGAAGGCTTTGAGGTAGGCCTCACCTTCGGGCGTGATCCGGAGCGTCTGGTCCACCGTCGAGCGGTTCATGTACCCGGCGGACTTCGCCCGGTTGAAGTTCGCCGTGATGTTGCCGTTCGGCACTCCGGCTCCTAGGTGGTCAGTGAGCCACGCGAGGTCCTTGTTGGCGAGCCCCTTGATATCCCGAGCCTTCGCGAAGTGGAGGGCCCACAGCAACCTGTCCTTATCGGTCTTCATCTTCGAGTAGGCCGGGACACCGTCCATCCGGTTCGGGAACTCGTCAATGCCCGCAAAGACGTCGGGCTTGGTCTTAGCCTTGGCCGAAGTCTTCGTGGCTCCCCTAGATCTGCCGCCGCCGGAGTTCGACTTCGGGAATTTGAAGTCCCCGTCGAAGATGCCCTGGATCTTGTTCGTGACGTAATACTCGTCGCCGTCGCCCTGAGCAATCCAGCCTGCCTGGACTGCAGTCGTCATGTCGCGGCTGAAGTTGGCGGGCGCGGTTTCCCGTGCGCGCCGGAACTGTGCCTTGACGTCCTCCACCTTGAACGTCTCGCCGCCGTCCTGCAGGACGTACTGCCCGAGGGCGACGATTTTCTCCGGGTTCGTCTTGGCCCCCGACAGGTCGAGAGCCTCGCGGGCACTGCCGATCGTGCGCCCTGACTTCTTGGCGGTGTTGTGCCGCGGGACGTCGCCCGGTCCTTCGCCGAGGTCCGGGCTGAGCGAGGCGTTGTCCTCTTCGGCATTGAGGAAGGCGATGATCCGGGCCGCCTGGGCGACGGTGATCTGGTCCTCGTAGCCCACCTTGCCGGCGATGGTGATCGTAATAGGCTTCTCGCTCATGGTCTGAGTGTACTACATCACGACCATCAGGTCGGAATGTATGACTTCGCGACATATCGGTCGCGGAGCAGCTTCGGTGCCCCATTGTTGAGTCTGCCGGGACGTCATCGCCGATCGGAGAGGCAACGAGCCCTCGGGTTGGTGCCCGGGGGCCTCGTAGCCCGCCGTCTCTCCGTCGTGAAGGACGGTGTGGATTGTCTCGATTAGCGCTTCCACCACAGCGCGACGTCGATCCAGGTCGAGACCCGCGAAGGCGAGGCCCTCGCGATCAACCCGCGTCACATCGCCGCTTGAATGCTCACGGTCGGATGATCGTCGGTCTACCGTTGATGTGTTTGAGAGCTTCGGTTGCGTGAGCGGCCGGCGTGGCTGGGCGAGACGACAAGGCCGCTGCATTCTGTCATGGCAACTTCGACCAGCTTGTTTCCGTTCCAGCCGACCAGCATGTCCGCAGCTCAGTTGGCTGCGGTCTCATAAGTCAGCCGACTCAGGCGTTGCTGGAACTCCAAGGAGCGGCTCGCCTCGGGCATCTGCACCGAGGCCCTTATCTAATCCATGCCGATACCTCCCGATTTCGGCATGCGCAGCCCCGTCCAGTTTCGAAGCCCTTCACACACGACCGCAGAAATGTCGGCATGATTAGCGCGACGCCCGTGACCGCTACGAGCGGTCGGGCCAAAAGGATCAAGACGGCTTGCAGACGCGGCCGGAGAACCATCTACCCCGAGTGTCAATCAATCCCGCGACAGCCCCAGGAGAACCTTTGTCCAGTGAAGCCAATGCCATTGCGGATCTACTGAGTTCGCGCGGGCAGATGAGTTTTGTGGAGCCGACCACCAACACCGTCATCGGGGCCTTTGAGGCAGAGCATCAGTTCCAATTACCGACTCAGCTCAAGCAATGGCTACTGGTTTCGGACGGTGGAGACTTCTTCCTTCCAGCAGGGTTTCAATTGCGAGGGGTGGAACATCGTCCGTTGATTGAAGTCGATGATCCTGATCGACCGAATGACAGCTACGTCGTCATCGGCACACTGTCGTCCGGCGACCCAGTCTTGTGTCAGAGATCAGGTGAGCGAATTTCGATCTATAACCATGAGGCCGCAAGGATCGAAGACGACGAGTCCTTCCCCGACTTCTTCACCTTTCTGAACAGTTTGGCTGCCGTTGTTGGCGCCGGTGAAGATTGATGTCGAGTAGAACTGCAGCATCCAGTCGCGCGATCAGGGAAGCATGGGAGAACGAGAAGCGTCTAGTGCTCGAAGGCAAAGGGACTCGTGACTGGCCGGAGGAGCAGCAGAAACAGATCGTGGAAAAGGGCAAAGCCTACGACGACAAGGGCCTGGCCTTGGAAGGCCAGCACATGAAAAGTTTCTCGGCGCATCCTGAGTATCGGGATGACCCACGAAACATCCAATTCCTCTCCCGCCGAGAACACCTCGCCGCTCATGGCGGCAATTGGACGAATCAGACCAACGGCTATTACGACCCAGCGTTGAAGGTGATGTCGGACTTCGGAAACAGCCCTCCCCAGCCGTGCGTCGAGTTGATACTCACGAATCCGCTGTATGTCGATTCCCCTAACGCATCGAGCACGCAGACGTCCGGTGACGAGAAAGAAGTTACGAGTTCTCCGAACGCGACTGCGGCCTCAACGGGCAGTTTGCGACGGTGGACTCATTCACTGCAGCGCGCTGTCCAGCAGGCGTCGAAGGATCCGCGCGTGAGGGCTTTGACCGTTTCTGTCATCGCCACAGTGGCTACGGGAGCGCTCAACCGCGCCGGGTCAAATCGCACCCGCGCACCCTCGACTCAGCCATCCATGAGGGCGGCATCGGCCCCCGGCACCGATCTTCCAACTGGAGGCCGTCAGTCGCCCGGGGCGCATGGCGTCAGTGGGTACACCAAGAAGAACGGGACCAACGTTCAGCCATATCGAAGAGGCGGAACGAATGACTGATCGGACAGGGCGCGCGGGGTCCCGCCCGTTACGGTCGTGTCTGGTGACTAAAAGTCCATCATGCCAACATGCTGTTACCTGAGGGGCGTCATTCGAGACGGCCACCGGCCCGGATCCCGTGTTGATGTATCGCGGCGCCGGAAATTCAGGCACGCCGGCTATAAACTCCACCTCCGAGGCCAGACGCTCGTCGTGCTACGACCCGAAACGTCTCCGGAGTTCGGCCCATCCCTGCGCAGCAAACGATTCCCACATTGCCTCAGGCATATTCGCGTCCCAGCAATGGTATTCGTGATGCACCATTGCAATGTCAGCACAAATCGCCAATTCGTCGTCTTCCAGCTCCTCGCCGTTCCTGATCTTCGTGAAGACTGTACGAACGAATCCGCACAGGAGATCGGCGAGCTGAACAAAGGGCTCGGACTTCGAATCAACAAGATCGAATCCAGTCACGGTCGGCATGGAGAAGTAGAACGAGCCACTGCCGACTGGCATGGAATCTCGCGGTCTAGACGGACGGAGCAACCGGCGCACGAATTCGATCACATCATCGAAGCGAGTCAGATTGTCATGCAAAATGCCGAGCGCGATAGCGCGTGGCCGCAAGAAATTCTCCAAGAGTTGCATGAGCCCTGGCAGCGAGTGCCCGGTCGTGCTTCTCATAGAATTGGTCGCCCCGAACTCGCTTCTGAGATCGTCGAGTTGATCATCTGAATAGTGTCGCTGAGTCTCAGCGATCCATGGCGCGCCTCCAAGTTCAAACCAGTCGGCGATCATCTCGGCGAGATCCCTAACTCGCTCGCGAGGCGGCACGACCCCTCCGTGGTGTAGAGAGGCGAACTCATCCAAGATCTCCCGCGCGGGTAGAAGCATCTCAACGAGTTGCTTCTTCTCCTCCGAGGCCCCAGTGAAACCGTCCGTGAAGTGGTGATTGTAGGCGGGGTCGAAGAACGTCTCGACCGTCTTGGCTGCCAGGAGAAAGTCCTTGTCCATTACAAAGAAGAACGGAAGAGCTCCATGCCTGAGCATCAATTCGAAGAAGGCGCGGTAGACGGCCGAAGAGTCTCTTCGCCTTGCGACCCTGACCCATTTCAACTCCTCGGCTCGAAGGCTGAATCGCTCCTTTAGAGTGACGACTTCGTCGAGAATTTCCCGCCGCTCTCTATGCATGATTAGCCAGCCACCCTGTACGAAGACCGGCTGATCCGCATCCGCCCAGTTCGCGCCGGTGTAGCCACTCTCATCACAGTAGAAGGTTGCCTTGAGCACAGAAGCCGGTTCCTTCGCCGTCGCGCGCGCAAGAGCAGAATCGTGAAGTGCGCGCTTCGCAGGATTCCCTGAACGGCCCATGGGCGCCATAGTCCCATGCGCTGCGGCGCAGACGAAGCACTCGATGTGAGGGACTGCTGCACGATCAGGTGACGCGCTGACCTGTCCCACTCCAGCGCGATCGTCACCCGCCGGCCACTGATCCGATGCCGCTATCGCGATCGGGTGGCGCGTCGGTTATTACGACTAGAAAGCTGTCACTGCCGCGAGTAAGGGCCAGCGACGATGGGGTTCTCCGGTCGACGTGCCAAGCGTCAGCCGAGTACGGGTCACGAAGGGCGTCTGTGACTTCGTCGAGCGCTGCTTCGGCAGCGGGACTCGGGGCGATCGGGGGCAGCATGCCGGATGGGCATCCAGGGCTTCCGCAATCGAAGTCAACATCCTCGTCGCCGTGCTCGAACTCGTAGTGGAAGCACACGTAGTGCATGTGCTCAAAGATGTTGCGACCATCGTCTGCGTTGCGGACGCTCCCACCGCAGCGGCGACAAGTCAGACTTTCCTGCTGAGACATGGCTGAAGCCTAGTGTCGAGGCGTCGACGAGCTCGATAAGCCGAGCGCAGCAACGGCATCTCCACCTCCGCTAATGGCCCTTGCGTCATTCCCCCCGCAAATGTGTCATCGAGACCCGAAAGCTCGGGCATGCTGTTCGGCCGTAACCGCGGCTTGACGTCTAGGCGCGTCGATCACGGCCATCGCGTCGTCGACGTGCCTCTTCAAACTCGGAGTTGTCAGACATCCATTGCGCCAGCCCGTCCAAGGCGTCGAATCCACCAGCGACGTACTCGCGCACCATTGCCCGGTAGTGGGCGAGGTCATCGACGAGGCCGTACTCGACCCGGTGCTCTCCCGTCGATACAGTTTCGACTCGGGCGATGGAGTCCGCATAGAAGTGGAGCTGGATCCCCTCGCCCAGCGGCTCGTCCTCGAGGGTGAACACCTCGTTCCGGGAGCCGATCAGTTCAGCGACGAACTCCCAGAACGCCTCGGCAGCAGACCGATCGTCGCCCGGGCTCCATTTCCTCTCGCCATTCATGTCGTCGGTGAAGGTCAGTGTGCGCTCGCGCGACGGGGAAGCTGCTTCGGCCAATGTGTCGTCGACATCGAACGGCTGATTTCGAGCGCGATCCACCGCCTCAGAACACATCAAGAAGCTCACGGTCCTCACCGCATCATCAGCAAGCTCCGGATACGCGCCTCGCACGGCTGCATCAACCACCGCTTCCATCCGCGTCCAGTCCTGCTTGTCGGTGCCGCGCTTTCCGCGTCGGGGATCTCGGGCGATGCTCATCCCCGCGCCCGCCCGCTCCGCGGTAGCGATCACTCCCAGCACCATGGGCAACAGCGCAGGTTCGACGGCCCCAGGGTCGCGGTGCGGGATCGTCGAACCGTGAACGTACTGCCCAGTGAACTTCAGGATCGCGGCGTCGAGCGAAGAGAGCGTCACGCCGCGCCGTGCGCGATTCTGATCCGCGTGATATTTCTGTGCCCTCGGCCAGTCCGCGCTCTCCGTCGCCGCACTCGTGGATTCGACGATCCGGCCGCTCTCGAGCAGGTCGATGCTGGCGCCGTGGGCGACCAGCAGAACCCGCTCCCATCTCGTGTGCTGGAGGAACGTATCCACCTCATCGGCAGGTGCAAGAAGGATCGGGTCGAGCAGAGCGACGGCGACACCATCATCCAGCGGATCGCGGATCCCGGCCGCATCGCACAGGGGCCTCATCGCGCTCCACAGGATCACGTGCCTCCCCAGGTCCGCCCGGAGCACCGCGAGGTGCTGTTCCTCGATCGGAATGCTGAATGTCCGCGGATCATGCAGAGCATCGGCTCCCCCGGCGAACTCGAGTCGCAGGCCCTCGCGATCGCGAATCACCTTCGGAAGCCAGCTGTTCTCACGGTCGAAGACGATCACACCGCTCATGGACACCTCGCCTTCTGGTCGAGGGGTCAGACGTTGAAGCGGAACTCGACGACGTCGCCGTCGGACATCACGTAGTCCTTGCCCTCCATACGCACCTTGCCGGCGGACTTGGCGGCGGCCATCGTGCCGGCTTCGACGAGGTCGTCGAACGAGACGATCTCGGCTTTGATGAAGCCGCGCTCGAAGTCGGTGTGGATCACGCCGGCGGCCTGCGGGGCGGTGGCGCCCTTGGGGATCGTCCAGGCGCGCGACTCCTTGGGGCCGGCGGTGAGGTACGTCTGCAGGCCGAGCGTGTCGAAGCCGACGCGGGCCAGCGCGTCGAGACCGGGCTCGTCGACGCCCATGTCGGCGAGCATCTCGGCGCGCATCGCCTCGGCCTCTTCGTCGTCGCCGAGCTCGACCAGCTCGGCCTCGGACTTGGCGTCGAGGAAGATCGCCTCGGCCGGCGCGACGATCTCGCGCATACGGGACTTGAGGTCCTCGTCGTTGAGCTCTTCGGTGTCGCAGTTGAAGACGAACAGCTGGCGCTTGGCGCTGAGCAGGTGCAGGTCGCGGATCGCATCGAGGTCGAGCCCGGCCTGGAACGCGCCCTTGCCGCTCTCGAGCACGGCCTGCGCCTCCTTGGCGGCCTCGAACGCGGGCACGAGCGACTTGTCCTTGCGCGACTCCTTGTCGAGGCGCGGCAGCGCGTTCTCGAGGGTCTGCAGGTCGGCGAGGATCAGCTCGGTCGAGATCGTCTCGATGTCGTCGGACGGCGAGACCTTGCCGTCGACGTGCGTGACGTCCTCGTCGCGGAAGACGCGGGTGACCTGGCAGATCGCGTCGGACTCACGGATGTGCGAGAGGAACTTGTTGCCGAGCCCCTCCCCCTCCGAGGCGCCGCGGACGATGCCGGCGATGTCGACGAACTGGACCGTCGCGGGGAGCTGGCGCTCCGAGCTGAAGATCTCGGCGAGCTTGCCGAGCCGGTGGTCGGGCACGCCCACCACGCCGACGTTGGGCTCGATCGTCGCGAACGGGTAGTTCGCCGCGAGGACGTCGTTCTTGGTTAATGCGTTGAAGAGGGTCGACTTGCCCGCGTTGGGGAGTCCGACGATGCCGATGCTGAGAGCCACGAGGATCAATCGTACGGGCAACCGCCGCAGTCACCGAGCGCGGTCGGTCATCCGGCGATGACCGCGTCGACGAGCCGATCGATGATGTCGTCGACCTCCTGGCGCGCCTGCGCGGAGCCGTCGGAGCGGGCGAGGTAGATCGCCGCCTCGTCGAGCGCTCCGATCAGCACGTGGGCCAGCGGAGCCACCGGCTGCTTGCGGATGCGTCCGGTCTCGATCGCGCTCTCGAGCAGCGCCTGCACCATGCCCATGCCGTGCCGCATGCTGACCTCACGCCAGCGCTCCCAGCCGAGCACCGACGGCGCCTCGATCAGCACGATCTTGTGGACGGCCGGCTCGGCACACGCGTCGAGCCAGATCTTCGCGCCGACCTTCATGATCTCGACGATGTCGTCGTGCCCGGCCTCGGCGATGCCGGTGCTGATGCGCTCCATGACCTCGTCCTCGATGACCTCGAGGACGGCGGCATAGACCTCGGTCTTGTCGGCGAACTGGTGATACATCGCGCCCCGGGTGACGCCGGCCGCGCGGGCGATCGCCTCGGCGCTGACCCCACCGAACCCGTCGGACGCGAACAGGGGGCGCGCCGCCCGTACGAGCGCGTCCCTAGTGGCAGCCGACCGATCGGCTTGCGTACGCCGTTGATCTTTCATACAGACTGTATGTATGTTAGTTGGGTCACGGCTTCAGACTACTCATCGAGGAGAATCATGGCGACCATCGACACACCGTTCGGCCACGTCCACTACCGGGTCGCCGGACCGGACGACAGCGCGGCGCCGCCGGTGGTGTTCGTCCACGGATTCCTGGTCAACCACGAGCTGTGGACCGGTGTCGCCGACGCGCTCGCCGCACAGGGCATCCGGTCGTACGCTCCCGACCTGCCGCTCGGGTCGCACCCGATCGCACTCGACGCCGACCTCTCCCCTCAGGACGTGGCGCGGCTGATCAACGACTTCATCGCCGCGCTCGACCTCACCGACGTGACCCTCGTGGGCAACGACACCGGTGGCGCGCTGTGCCAGTTCCTCATCGACACCGACCACTCCCGCATCGGCCGGCTCGTGCTGACCAACTGCGACGCGTTCGACAAGTTCCCGCCCCCGCCGTTCGAGGTGCTGTTCAAGGTCGGCCGGAGCCCCATGCGCCTGCGCACGATGATGGCGTCGATGCGGCCGCGGATGCTGCGGCACTCGATGCTGGGTTACGGCGGGCTCGTCGCCAAGCCGCTCGACCCGACGCTGACCACCCGCTGGATCACGCCGTGCCTGCGAGACACCGCAGTGCGCCGCGACACCTCGAAGTTCCTCCGCAAGGTCAAGCCGGCCGACCTGCTCGACGTCTCGACCCGGCTCAACACGTTCGGCAAGCCCGTACGCCTGGTGTGGGGCAACGCCGACCGGTTCTTCAAGCTCGCCGACGGTCAACGCCTGCGCGAGGCCTTCGGCGACAACGCCGAGCTCGTGGAGGTCGACGGCGGACGTACGTTCGTGCCGCTCGACGAGCCGGAGCGGGTCGCCGACGAGATCCGGACGATGTCCTACTCGCCCGGGTGATCGAGGCGAAACGCGCGGAGCTCCACGTCGTACCACTCCGACCTCAGGCCCAGATCCGTCATGCCGAGTCGCCGGCAGACGGCCTGGGAGGCAACGTTGTCCGGGTGGGTCACGGCATAGATCTCGGCCAGTCCGGCGGCGAACCCGCGGTCGACGAGCGCCTGCGCCGCCTCGGTGGCATAGCCGTGGCCCCACGCGTCGGGGTGGAAGTGCCAGCCGACCTCCATGTCGTCGCGGCCGACACCCTCGCTGGACGGCAGCGGCGCGAACAGGACCAGGCCTGCCGGGGTGCCGGTCGCTGTGACGCTGACGTGGAAGATGCCGGCGGCCGGGTGGTCGCCGGCGCGCTTGGGCTGGCCCGCGATGTGCCTGAGTGCCGCGTCGCGGTCGGCCATGGGTTCGCCCTCACCGCTCCACCGGGCCACCTCGGGCCGGCGGAAGACGTCGTAGAGGAAGTCCGCGTCGTCGGGGGTGAAGTGCCGCAGCGTCAGCCGCTCAGTCTCGATCACGTGCCAGCCATCCTTCTCGGGTCATGTGGAACAGGTGGGAGTCGCCGCCGTACCAACGGTCCGGCAGGATCCCCAGGTCGGTGAGCCCGATGCGCTGGGCGACGCGGGCCGAGGCCTCGTTGTCGGGATACATCGTGCACCAGACCTCGTCGAGGCCGTTCGCGAACGCAGCGTCGAGCAGCGCCGTGGCACCCTCGCTCGCATAGCCGTGGCCCGCAGCATCCGGGTGCAGGTGCCAGCCGACCTCGTAGCGACCCTCGGGGTCCTCGGGCAGCGGCGTCATCGCCACTCCCCCGGCCAGCACGCCGGTCTCACGCGGCTCGATCGCCAGGTGCACGGTGTGCTCCCCCTGGGCGTCGCGCTCACGCCACTCCTTCATGCGTACGAGCGCCTCGTCGCGCGACGCCATCGGCACGAACGGCGGGTTGCCGAGCCAGCGGATGACCTCGAGGCGGCTGTGGATGTCGAGGATGCGGTCGGCGTCGCTGTCGGCGTACGGGCGGAGGATCAGGCGGGCGGTCTCGATCGTTGCGTCCACGTCTCGGTTCTATCAGGCGGGGACGAAGGGCCGTCGGGGCGACACCCACCGCAATGCCGGGTTCTTGTCATGGCAGTGAACTACCGTCAGAAGCATGTCGCAGGCGGTGTCCCGCACACCCGCAGCCATGGCCCGACGCGATCTCAGCGCCCGCCAGGCGATCGTCGCTGCGTGCTTCGCGATGGCTGTCGTGATCGGCCTCGACCTTGGGGACGGCCGACTCGGGCTGCTGTTCTCCGTCGGCTTCGTGCTGATCGCCGTGACGGTGCCGCTGGCTGTCGACGTACGTTCGTTGTTCTCCGCCGGCGTGCTTCCTCCGGCGCTGCTGATCGGCAGCCTCCTGCTGGTCTGCATGTTCCGGTCGTCGGCGATCCACGTCGACGGGCTGGCCAAGGATGTCGGGCTGATCGGTCGGTTCATCGCGACCGTCATCGACCACGGCCTGACGCTCGTGATCGGGCACGGCCTCGCACTCGGCATCATCGCCCTGCGCATCCTGGCCGACCGCGACCGCTGAGCGTACGTGGTTTCGAGGCTACGGCCGCAGGCGGCCTCCGCACCTCAACCACCGGGTTGGGTCAGCCGTTGGCCTGGTCGATGAAGCACCAGCGCCATGCCTCGCCCGGCTCGAAGCTGCGGATGACCGGGTGGCCGGTCTCCTCGTAGTGCGCCGAGGCGTGCTTGCCCACCGACGAGTCGCAGCACCCGACGTGACCGCAATCCATGCAGAGCCGCAGGTGCACCCAGTCGCCGCCCTCGGCGAGGCACTCCTCGCAGCCCGTGGGCGTCACCGGGTTGGGCAACGAGCAGGCGTTCGCCAGGTGCTCGCACGGCGCGCCGGGGTCTGACGGCCGCAGGTCCTCCTCGCGGTCCGCCGTCGACTCGTCCTGGGAGGCCACGTCGAGGATCGACTCCTCGACGTCGAGCGCGTTCATGACCTGGGCCAGCACGACCTGGTCGACCGTGCCGAGCTGGCGGATGCGCAGCAGCTCGTCGCGCTCACGCTTGATCATCTCGCCGCGGATGCGGGAGTACTGCGCGCTCGGGGTCTCCGCGCCGCCGAGCCGCTCCCACACGGCGTTCGTACGGTCGATGGCGCGCTCACGTAGCCGGTGCATGACGGCATCGGAGACACCGTTGTGGGCCTCGTCGTCGAGGTAGGCCATGCCGGCATCCGTGACCGACTGCAGCACCGTGGCCTCCTGGAGATGGTCCTCCTGGAGGTCGGGGCCGGGCACCTTGAGCCAGCGCACGAACGCCGGAATCGTCAGCCCCTGGATCAGCAGGGTGCCCACCGTGACGACGAACGCCATCAGCACCAGGACCTCCCGCTCTGGGGTGTCCTCCGGCAGCAGGAACACCGCCGCCAGCGTCACGACCCCGCGCATGCCGGTCCACGCGACAAGGAACGCGGCCTGCGGTGTGGGCCGCGCCTCGGCAGCGGCGATCCTGGGGATCATCCGCGGGAGGTAGGTCGCCGGGAACACCCAGATGATGCGCAGCACGATGACCGTCACGAGCACCGCGATGCACGACCACGTGATGCGCGCGGTCGACAGGTCGCTGTTGCTGAGGTCGTTGACGATCGACTTGATCTGCAGGCCGATCAGCAGGAAGACGGCGTTCTCCAGGACGTACGAGATGGTGGTCCAGTTGGTGCGCTCGAACAGCCGCGACGACGCCGACTGGATGCGCGGCGACTTGTGCCCGAGCACCACGCCGGCGACCACGACCGCCAGCACGCCGGAGGGCTGCGAGTCGAGGCCGTGGATGTGGATCTCCTCGGCCGGGAGATAGGCGATCCACGGCGTCAGCAGCGACACCGCGACGTCCGTGACGTCGTCCTGGATGAGCTTGCGGATGTGGCCGATGACGAACGCCACCGCGAGGCCGATCAGCACACCGCCGACGGCCGAGACGAGGAAGCCGCCGCCGACCTGCCAGACGCTGACCGTGCCGGAGATCGCGGCGATCGAGGTGCGCAGGGTGACGATCGCCGTCGCGTCGTTGACCAGGCTCTCGCCCTCGAGGATCGTGATGACCCGCCTCGGCAGGCCGACCCGCCTGGCGATCGCAGTCGCGGCGACGGCGTCCGGTGGTGCCACGACGGCGCCGAGCGCGAAGCCCACCGCCAGCTTGACGTCCAGCATCGCCCAGACGACCAGGCCGACGCCGACCGTGGTGAACAGCACCAGCCCCACGCTCAGGAGCGCGATCGGCCGCCGGTACGTCTGGAAGTCGAGCAGCGACGTGCGAATCGACGCGGCATACAGGAGGGGCGGCAGCAGGCCGATCAGGACGATCTCGGGCGTCAGCTCGAAGTCGGGCACGAAGTCGAGGTAGGACCCCGCGATGCCCACGACGATCAGGACCAGGGGGGCCGACAGCTTGAGCCGGCCGGCGGCGGCGCTGACCGCGACGACGATGGCCAGCAGGGTCACGAGCGTCAGGGCGGTGTGCACCCGACCATTCTCTCAGTGCGCTCCAGCGGAGATCTGACACGATCAGTCCATGAGCAGCCAGGCAACCTCTTCGACCTTCATCCGCTCTGACCTGATCGTGCTGGGCGGCGGTGCCCTGATGGTCGTACTGGCCGGCATCGCGCACTACGCCGACTGGACCGCCGTCGCCGCGTTCATCGTCTCCGCCGTCGCGGTGACGCTGCTGGCAACGCTGGTCGGGCGCAGCGTCGAGCAGCTCGGTGACCGGTTCGGCCCCGGCGCCACCGGGGTGCTGCAGTCGGCGCTCGGCAACCTGCCAGAGCTCTTCATCTGCATCTTCGCGCTGCGCGCCGGGCTGGTCGACGTCGTCAAGGCTGCTCTGATCGGCTCGGTGCTGGCCAACCTGCTGTTCGTGCTCGGGCTGGCATTCCTCGTCGGCGGCCTCAAGCACGGCACGCAGCGGCTCGACTCCGAGCGCGCCCGGACGATCGCGGTCCTGATGCTGCTGTCCGTCTCGGCGATGGCCATCCCGTCGCTCGCGCACGGACTGCACACGCCTGCGGTCGCGCACGAGAAGGCGTTCTCGATCATCGTCGCGGTGGTGCTGCTGGTGCTGTTCGCGCTGTCTCTCCCGGCGTCACTCAAGCGGGGCTCAGCGGCTGCTGACCCGCACGCCGAAGCGCCACGCTGGCCCGTCGGCCTGGCGATCGGCCTGCTGGCGCTGGCGAGCGCCCTCGCGGCCTTCGTCTCCGACTGGTTCGTCGACGCGCTCGAGCCCGCGATGGAGTCGCTCGACGTGTCGCAGGTGTTCGCCGGCCTCGTGGTCGTCGCGATCGCCGGCAACGCGATCGAGAACATCGTCGGCGTGCAGCTCGCCGCCAAGGGCCAGTCCGAGTACGCATTCGCGGTGATCCTCAACAGCCCGATCCAGATCGCCCTGGTGCTCGCGCCGGCGCTGGTGCTGATCAGCGTCGCGTTCGGGCTCTCGACCCTGACCTTGGTGTTCAGCCCGCTCCTAGTCGCGTGCCTGCTGCTGTCGGTGGTGCTGGCGACGGTCATCACGATCGACGGCGAGTCCAACTGGCTGGAGGGTGCGTCGCTGATTGCGTTGTATTTCATCGTGGCGACGGCCTTCTGGTGGGGCTAGCGCGGCTTCGCCGCGCCCGCGACTCCGTCGCGGCCTGGGCTCCGCCCAGGAAGCCTTCCCTCGCTTCGCTCGGGTGTCAGCCTGCGTTGCGACGTGGTCACTTCGTCGCCGTGCTCGCTCCGCGAGCGTCTGCTCGCAAGCTCGCAGACCACCCTTCCCGCCCCCTACTCGCAGAGCTCGTGGGGGTGCCCCCAGCTTCGCTCGGGCCTCATCTCGCGTCGCGAGTCGATCACCTTCCCCCACCGGCCCCCTAGCCCGAGGAACGAGGGCGTGAGCGGAGCGAAGGGGCTTGCTTACGTGACGCCCCTTCGCTTCGCTCACATTCGGCCGCGGGCGGCCTCATTAGGGGCCGATGGGGTCGCGGGTTGGCTCACTCGGGCTTACGTTGGTGGGACATCACTGGCTGTCTTCCGGGGGGAAGCATGGGTATGTCCATCAGCACATTGCGCCGACTCGGGGTTGGCCTTGCAGCTGCTCTTGCAGCTGGCTCACTCGTTGCATCCGCGTCACCCAGCTCCGCCAAGGGCAGCGGGTCCACCTCGTACGGGTACGGCGGTGCCGTGTCGTCCGTCGACGCCAACGCCAGCCGCATCGGGCTCGAGGTGCTGCGCAAGGGCGGCAACGCCGCCGACGCAGCGGTCGCCACGGCCTCGGCGCTCGGTGTCGCGGAGCCCTACAGCGCCGGCATCGGCGGTGGCGGATACTTCGTCTACTACGACGCCCGCAGCCACAAGGTCAGCACGATCGACGGCCGCGAGACGGCGCCCGCCGGCATCACCCACGACGCGTTCATCGACCCGGCGACCGGCAGCCCGTACGCCTTCACTCCCCAGCTCGTCTCGTCCGGCGTCGCCGTCGGCGTGCCCGGCACGCTCGCGACCTGGGACTCGGCGCTCAAGCGGTTCGGCACCCGCTCCCTCGCCCGTACGCTCGCACGGTCGATCGAGCTCGCCCGCAAGGGATTCGTCGTCGACGACACGTTCCGCAACCAGACGCTCGACAACAAGACGCGGTTCGCCGCGTTCCCCGACACGGCCAAGCTGTTCCTGCCCGGCGGTGACGCGCCCCAGGTCGGCACCCGGTTCCGCAATCCCGAGCTCGCCAGCACCCTGGCCCAGATCGCGAAGCGCGGACCCGACGCGTTCTACCGCGGACCGCTGGCCGCCGAGATCGCCGACGTCGTGCAGCACCCGCGCAAGGACCCGGCTTCGACGCTGCCGGCTCCGGCCGGGTCGATGACGGCGGGAGACATCGCGGCGTACCGGGTCAAGGAGCAGGAGCCGACGAAGGTGAGCTACCGCGGACTCGACGTCTACGGCATGGCGCCGTCGTCATCCGGCGGCACGTCGGTCGGCGAGGCGCTCAACATCCTGGAGAACTACCGCCTCGGCGGCGGCTCCAAGCTGGCCCAGAGCCTGCACCTCTACCTCGAGGCGTCAGCCCGGGCGTTCGCGGACCGTGGCGCGTACGTCGGCGATCCGGCGTACGTCGACGTGCCGACCAAGACGCTGCTCAGCCAGAAGTTCGCCGACTCACGGGCGTGCACGATCGACCCCGACCGTGCGTCGGCGCGTCCGGTCCAGCCCGGTGCGCTCGACGGCCAGGGCTGCGCGACGGCGACGCACGAGGAGAAGCCCGACACCGAGAACGTCTCGACGACACACCTCTCGGTCGTCGACAAGTGGGGCAACGCCGCGGCGTACACGCTGACCATCGAGCAGACCGGTGGCTCGGCGATGACCGTGCCCGGCCGCGGGTTCCTGCTCAACAACGAGCTGACCGACTTCAGCGCGGTGTACGACGCCAAGGACCCCAACCGCATCGAGCCGGGCAAGCGCCCGCGCTCGTCGATGTCGCCGACGATCGTGCTCAAGAACGGCAAGGTCAAGTACGTCGTCGGGTCGCCGGGCGGCGCGACGATCATCACGACGGTGCTGCAGATCCTGCTCAACCGGATCGACCTCGGCATGACGCTGCCCGAAGCCGTCGCAGCGCCGCGTGCCTCGCAGCGCAATGCCGCCACGACGCCCGCGGAGCCGGAATTTATCCAGGCGTACGAGGACCTGCTGGCGCCGTACGGTCAGAAGCTGACGCCGTCGGGCGACCAGTTCACCTCCGCGGCGGAGATCGGCGCTGCGGCGACGATCGAGGTCGGCCGCCACGGCAAGCTCACGGCTGCTGCGGAGCCGAAGCGCCGAGGCGGCGGCTCAGGCCTGGTGGTGTGGCCGAGCCGGCACTGAGTCGCCGTGTCAGTTCGAGGCTTGGGCGGCGGCCTTCATGTCGCGGCGGAGCTCGGGCGGCAGGGCGAAGATCAGGCTCTCGTCGGCCGTGCGTACGGCCTCGGCGCCCGGGTGGCCGCGCTCGGCCAGGTAGCCCAGCACCTCCTGCACCAGGTCGTCCGGCACCGACGCGCCTGACGTGACGCCGACGTTCTCGACGCCGTCGAGCCAACGCTCGTCGATCTCGGAGATGTCGTCGATGCGGTAGGACGCCTTGGCGCCGGCCTCGAGGGCGACCTCGACGAGGCGTACGGAGTTGGAGGAGTTGGCCGAGCCGACGACGATCACGAGATCGGCGTTCTTGGCGATCTCCTTGACCGCGACCTGGCGGTTCTGGGTGGCGTAGCAGATGTCATCGCTGGGCGGGTCCTCCAGCTGCGGGAACTTCTCGCGCAGCCGGCGTACGGTCTCCATCGTCTCGTCGACGCTGAGCGTGGTCTGCGACAGCCACGACAGCCGGGTGCCCTCGGGGAACTCGAGGGCGTCGACGTCGTCGGGCGTCTGCACGAGCGTGATGTGGTCGGGCGCCTCGCCGGCGGTGCCCTCGACCTCTTCGTGTCCCTCGTGCCCGATCAGCAGGATGCGGTAGCCCTCGCTGGCGAAGCGCCGTGCCTCGTGGTGCACCTTGGTGACCAGCGGGCAGGTCGCGTCGATCGTCTTGAGGCTGCGCTCGGCGGCCTCGGCGTGAACCATCGGCGAGACGCCGTGCGCCGAGAACACCACAGTCGCACCCTCGGGCACCTCGTCGAGCTCCTCGACGAAGATCGCGCCGCGGTCACGCAGGTTGTTGACGACGTGCTTGTTGTGCACGATCTCCTTGCGTACGTAGACCGGTGCGCCGTAGAGGTCGAGCGCCTTCTCCACCGTGATCACGGCGCGGTCGACGCCTGCGCAGTAGCCGCGCGGGTCGGCCAGCAGCACGCTGCCTCCGACGGGGGGCATGCCGAGCTCGATCGTGGAAGACATGTGGACGAGTCTAACGGTGTCCGCCCAGCACCCTAGGGTGTCGGTATGGCTCTGGAGACGACCGCGGACACCCCCGCGCCGCTGCGTCAGATCTCCCAGCTCATCGACGGCTACATCGGCCGGCTCGGCGCGGTCTGGGTCGAGGCCGAGATCGCCCAGCTGACTCGCCGCCAGGGCGTCTGCTTCCTCACGCTGCGCGACCTCGTCGCCAAGATCTCGATCGACGCGACCTGCCACGCGAGCATCCTCGACGCCTCCCCCACGCCGATCACCGAGGGCTCTCGGGTCATCGCGCACGCCAAGCCGTCGTTCTACCTCCCGCGCGGCCAGCTCGCCCTCGAGCTGCGCGAGATCCGGCCGCAGGGCGAGGGCCAGCTGCTGGCCCAGCTCGAACGCCGCAAGCAGCTGCTGGCCGCCGAGGGCCTGTTCGACCCGCGGTTCAAGAAGACCCTGCCGCTCCTCCCCCGCGGCATCGGCCTGATCACCGGCAAGAATTCCGCCGCCGAACGCGACGTGCTCCAGAACGCGCAGCTCCGCTGGCCCGACGTACGTTTCGTGGTCCGGCACGCGCTGATGCAGGGCAACGGCTCGGCGCTCGACGTCATGGGCTGCCTCAGGAACCTCGAGGCCGACGCCTCGGTCGACGTCATCGTGATCGCCCGTGGCGGCGGCTCGGTCGAGGACCTGCTGCCGTTCTCCGACGAGGCCCTGATCCGCGCCGTCCACGCGTGCACGACGGCGGTCGTCAGCGCGATCGGCCACGAGCCCGACAGCCCGATCCTCGACCTGGTCGCCGACCTGCGCGCCTCGACGCCCACCGACGCCGCCAAGCGCATCGTGCCCGACGTGCGCGAGGAGCTTGCCGGTCTCGCCGCGATGCGCCAGCGCTCGTCGCACGCGATCCGCGCGATCCTCGGGCGCGAGATCCAAGGTCTTGCCGCGATCCGCTCGCGCCCGGTCCTGGCCAACCCCACGACCCTCGTCGACGCCGAGCAGGGCCTGATCCTCGAGTCCCGCGACCGGGCCCGTCGCTCGCTGGGTCACCGGCTCGACCGGGCGCACGACGAGGTCGGGCACCACCTGGCCCGCGTACGCGCCTTGTCACCGCTGGCGACCCTCGAGCGCGGCTACGCCGTCGCCCAGCTCGCAGACGGCACGGTCGTCGCCTCGATCGACCAGGTCGCCACCGACGACGAGCTCACGGTCCGCGTGTCCGACGGCACCGTGGGCGTACGCACCCTGACGAAGGAAACTGCGCCGAACAAGGAAGGCCACCATGGCTGAAACGCCGACGACTCCCGAGATCCCCTACGAGCAGGCCCGCGACGAGCTGATCTCCGTCGTGCAGAAGCTCGAGGTCGGCGGCACGAGCCTCGACGAGTCGATCGCCCTGTGGGAGCGCGGCGAGGTGCTGGCCGGCATCTGCCAGCAGTGGCTCGACGGGGCCCGCAGCCGCCTCGCCGCAGCGGCCGGCCTCGACGCGGAGGACGACGCCGCCGAGTGACCTCCGGGCGGACGTCGTGCGGCCTATCATCGTGACTCCACGCGGATAGGGGGCCAGGCATGACGATCGACGCCCTCGACCTGTTCGGGGATCCCTCGATCCTCAAGGTCTCCGCCACCGACATCGCGTCGGCCGGCTCGTGCCCGCGCCACCTCGCCGTCAAGATCCGGCCCGACGTGAAGTCCCGTCGCTGGCGCCGCTCGTTCGGCTCGGAGAAGACGTTCGTCCTCGGCATCGTCAACGACCTGCTGCGCGCGGCGCACTCGTCGGAATGGGCGCACGACCCGCAGCACCTGGCCGGCTGGATCGCGCAGGAGCTCGACCGGCGACGCGTGCACCGACTCCTTCGGCCGTACGCGACCGTCGCCGTGACCAACATCCTCGAGGCGCACTGGGACATCGAGGACGAGATCGGGCCGCTGCAGCTCTTCCAGAGCGACCCGTCGATCGGCACCGTCGAACGTACGTTGACGGTGTGGGGCCCGCTCTACCGCACCGAGGACGGCGTGCGCGAGGTCCGGCGCTACCGGCTCGGCACCGCACACGTCGACCCGACGCCCGAGGACCTACTGTGGGTCAGCACCGCCGCCCAGGTCGCCGCCGGGTTCCCGTCGCGTGACACACCCGTACGCATCCGCGTCGTCGAGATCGGCGCCGCCGACGGCAGCATCGCGGTGCTGTTCGACGGGACGCCGGACGACGCTGACGCCGCCTTCTCGGCCGAGGCCAAGCACGTTGCCGGCAGTCTCGGCGACCTCGGCACGGCGGTGCCGGGCTATGAGTGTGCGAGCTGCAAGATCGCCGGCGCCTGCGACGCGCTGATCCCGGTGCCGGAGGTCCTCGGCCAGCCGATCAAGGGCTACGCGTCCAGGTCCATCTCGCCGTCCGGCCTCGACCGCTACCAGCGCTGCCCGGCCCAATGGCTGCTGTCGTCGGACCTCAACCTGCCCAAGGACCAGGAGTACTCCGGCGCCCAGACCCGTGGCCTCCTGGTGCACACGTGGCTCGAGGCCGCACACGCCCGCGGCGTCGGGTGCAGCGACGACGACCTGCCGGCACCCGGAGGCGACATCGGACTCGCCGCGACCGTCATGGACGCCGCGGACTACGCGATCTCCCATCCCTACCTGCGCCAGCACGTCGCCAGCTGCCCGCTCGCCACCGACGGCGTCGAGTACGTCGCCAGCGAGACCGCGATCCACGGCTTCGACCATGACGCCGAGGTCATCGCCGTGACGAAGCCCGACCTGGTGTTCCGCATCGGCGACCGGCTCGTGGCCCGCGAGGTCAAGACCACGCGGACCTTGCCGGCCAGCGGTGCCGACGACGTCTATGCCGACAACCTGCAGGTGCCGTTCCTGCTGTCGATGCTGTCGGCCGGCGTCGCCGAGGCGCACGGCTGCACGACGGCAACGGTCGAGGTCGAGGTGCTGACGCCTGACACCGGCGAGGTCTACGCCTGGGACCTCGAGGAGCCGGGGCTGGCCGAGTCGGTCAGGTCCGACGTCGCCGCAGCGGCCCGCGACTGGCACGTCGACGCCGAGTGGCACACGCGCACGGGTGCGCACTGCGCGTGGTGCCCCGTACGCCAGTGGTGCCCTGACCGCCAGGTGTACGAGAACCAGGAGCTCGCAACCGTGGAGGGCTCACCTGCACCGGTCGACGACGAGCCGGCGCCGTTCTAGGACGTGGACAGCGACGCGATGTAGTCCTTGATCACCGAGCGCGAGGGCGTACCGATGACCACCGTCGTGACGTCGCCCTGCGTGCGGACGTACGTCGTGCGGTCGTCCGGGCCCTTGCGCACCGACCAGGTCTCGCCGCCGATGTCGGTCTTGCCGTCCGCCCGGCTGCTGTCGGCGAAACGATCGATCGCCCGCTTGGCGCTGGTGTCCTTGACCTGGTCGAGCCCGATGTAGTCGTGGTCGCCCTTGACGATGCCGAGGTGCCACCAGTCGATGTTGAGGGTGGCGGCGTTCGCGTGCCACCCGTCAGGCAGCTTGGTCGGGGCGAGCAGGTCGAAACCGGCGACCGGCCGGGCCTGATCGGTGAGCGTGGCGTAGTCGACGGCCCGGGTCGGGGTGTCGGGCTTGTCGGTGAAGAGCTTCCCGAACGCGTACAGGCCGATGATGATCAGGCCGATCACGACGACGGACCGGACGATGTCACCCATCGACGGATTGCCGCGGCTCGACCGTGGGGTGCTCATTGCCGCAACTTTACGGGGCGGCATCGGCAACAACTCGTCCGGTCACAACGCCGCTACCGGCGGGTACGATGACCGCGTGAACAGCCTTCAGCCAGCCGCGCAGGCGCCCGACCGCAACCTCGCCCTCGACCTGGTCCGGGTGACCGAGGCCGGGGCCATGGCCGCCGGCCGCTGGGTGGGCCGTGGCGACAAGAACGGCGCCGACGGCGTCGCGGTCAACGCGATGCGCACGCTGATCAACACCGTGCAGATGAACGGCGTCGTGGTGATCGGCGAGGGCGAGAAGGACGAAGCGCCGATGCTGTTCAACGGCGAGCACGTCGGTGACGGCACCGGCCCCGACTGCGATGTCGCCGTCGACCCGATCGACGGCACGACGCTGACCGCCAAGAGCCTGCCCAACGCCGTATCGGTCATGGCCGTGGCACCGCGGGGTGCGATGTACGACCCGTCCGCCGTGTTCTACATGGAGAAGCTCATCGCCGGGCCCGAGGCCGCGGACGTCGTCGACATCCGGCTGCCGGTCGCCGAGAACATCGCCCTGGTCGCCAAGGCCAAGGGCATCTCGGTCAACGACGTCACGGTCTGCGTGCTCGACCGGCCCCGCCACCAGGACCTGGTCGACCAGATCCGTGCTGCGGGCGCGCGCATCAAGTTCATCATCGACGGCGACGTCGCCGGCGGCATCACCGCAGCTCGACCCGACACCGGCGTCGACCTGCTGGTCGGCGTGGGCGGCACGCCCGAGGGCATCATCACGGCGTGTGCGATCAAGGCCATCGGCGGCACGATCCAGGGCCGGCTGTGGCCGACCGACGACGACGAGCGCCAGCGCGCCATCGACGCCGGGCACGACCTCGACCGGGTGCTCTACACCGGTGACCTGGTCAACGCCGACAACTGCTTCTTCGTCGCCACCGGCATCACCGACGGTGAGCTGATGGCCGGCGTGCGCTACGGCGCCGGCAAGGCGTACACCGAGTCGATCGTCATGCGGTCGCGCAGCGGCACGATCCGCAAGATCACGAGCGAGCACCAGCTCGCCAAGCTCAAGGCGTACTCCACGATCGACTACGAGTCCTGAGCATGGACCGGTCGGGGGAACAGTTCGCGTCGCTGCCGTCCGGCATCGACATCTGCTTCGAGACCTTCGGCAACGCCGAGGATCCCGCGATCCTGCTGGTCATGGGCCTCGGCGGCCCCATGGGCTGGTGGTCCGTGGACTTCTGCGAGCGGCTCGCCGATCGCGGCTTCTTCGTCATCCGCTACGACAACCGCGACACCGGCCGCTCGACCAAGCTGCGCCAGCACGAGGTCGGCCGGCTCGACCTGGTCCGTGCCTTCGCGGGCCTCGGCAAGCCGCCGTACGGCATCGGTGACCTGGCCGAGGACGCGTTCGGCGTGCTCGACCACCTGGGCATCGAGCGCGTTCACCTCGTGGGTGTCTCGATGGGCGGCATGATCGTGCAGACCATGGCGATCGCCCGGCCCGAGCGCGCGATGTCGATGACGTCGATCATGTCGACGACGGGCAACCGGCGCGTCGGCTGGCAGAACCCGCGCATCATCCCGGCGCTGCTGTCGTCGGCCGGCTCGACCCGCGACTCGTACGTCGCGCGGTCGCTGCGTACGTCCGAGATCCTCGGGTCGCCGGCCTTCCCGGGTGACGAGGAGCTGGCGCGGGCCCGCGCCTACGAGACGTACGACCGGGGCTGGACCGCGAGCGGGGTGACGCGGCACATGCTGGCGGTGCTGGCGCAGCCCGACCGCACCAAGGACCTCGCGAAGCTCGACCTGCCGGTCACGGTGATCCACGGCCTCAGCGATCCGCTCGTGCACCGCTCGGGCGGCAAGGCCGTCGCCAACGCCGTGCCCGGGGCCGAGCACATCGAGATCGCGGGGCTGGCCCACGACCTGCCCGTGCAGCTCTACGACACGTACGTCGAGGCGATCGTCCGCACGGCGGAGCGCGCCGTCTCTCGCTGACTCCGCATCTGCGGGCTGTTTGAGTCTGTGTCGCCGCAGATGATGGCCTAGAGTTCGTGGCATGTCGCACGTACGGATCTCCGATGCTGCCCGCTTCCTCGGCGTCAGCGACGACACGGTACGTCGCTGGGTCAGCGCCGGCAGCCTGACGTCCGTGCCCGACGAGTCCGGCCGCATGGCGATCGAGGGCAGCGAGCTCGCGACGTTCGCCAAGTCTCACGCGGCATCGACGCACGACGCGGGTTCGACCAGCTCGGCCCGCAACCGGTTCGTCGGCCTGGTCACCGCCGTCAAGGCCGACACCGTGATGGCGCAGGTCGAGATGCAGTGCGGGCCGTTCCGGGTCGTGTCACTGATGAGCAGCGAAGCCGTCGACGAGCTCGGCCTCGAGCCCGGGTCGGTCGCCGTGGCGGTCATCAAGTCCACCAACGTCATCATCGAGTCCCTGGAGAGCACCTCATGAAACGGCTCGCCCTGATCGTCGCTGCACTCCTCACCCTGGCCGGCTGCTCCCAGCCAGATGTGCCGGAGCGTGACTCCGACTCTGCGCCGCAGAAGACCCTGACGGTGTTCGCGGCGGCGTCGCTGCAGGGCGCGTTCACCGAGATCGGCAAGCGGTTCGAGGACGACACCCACGGCGTGAAGGTGAAGTTCAACTTCGCCGGGTCGGCCGACCTCGTCGCCCAGATCGAGCAGGGCGCACCCGCCGACGTGTTCGCGTCCGCCGACGCCGCCAACATGACCAAGGCCATGGACGCCGACCTGATCGGCGGCCAGGCTCAGGACTTCGCGACCAACACCCTCGAGATCGCCACCCCGCCCGGCAATCCTGCGGACATCGAATCGTTGAAGGACCTGTCCGATCCTGACGTCAAGGTCGTGCTCTGCGCGAGCCAGGTGCCGTGCGGTGCGGCCGCGGCCAAGGTCGAGAAGGTGACCGGCGTCGACATCAAGCCGGTCAGCGAGGAGCAGTCCGTCACCGACGTCTTGGGCAAGGTCATCTCGGGTGAGGCCGATGCGGGGCTCGTCTACGTGACCGACGTCAAGGCGGCCGGCAGCAAGGTGCACGGCGTGCCGTTCCGCGACGCCGGCAGGGTCGTCAACACGTACCCGGTGGCTGCCGTCAGGCACGCGAAGGACGAGAGCCTGGCGGCGTACTTCGTCGACTACCTCGCCAGGCCCGACGCGCAGTCCGTGCTGGCCGCGTTCGGGTTCGGGAAGCCGTGACGTGACGACGGAGCAGGCAGGAGTGCCGCGGTGGGTCCTGCTGCCGGCCGCCCTGGGTGCCGCGTTCATCGTGCTCCCGCTTGCCGCGCTGGCCACACGTGTCGAGTGGACGCACTTCTTCGCGCTGATCAGCTCGGACTCGTCGCAGGCAGCCTTGTGGCTCAGCCTGCGTACGTCCGCCGCCAGCACCGTGCTGTGCGTCGTGCTGGGCGTGCCGATGGCGCTGGTCCTCGCACGTACGTCCTTCCGGGGGCAGTCGTTCGTGCGGTCGATCGTGCTGCTGCCGCTCGTGCTGCCGCCCGTGGTCGGCGGCATCGCACTGCTCTACACGTTCGGGCGCAAGGGCTTGCTCGGCGAGACGATCGACGTGCTCGGCCTGCAGATCGCGTTCTCCACGACTGCGGTAGTGATCGCGCAGACGTTCGTGGCGCTGCCATTCATGGTCGTGAGCCTGGAGGGCACGCTGCGGACCGCCGGTGAGCGCTACGAGGTCGTCGCGGCGACGCTCGGCGCGCGCCCGACCACGGTGCTGCGCCGGGTGACGCTGCCGCTCGTCCTGCCCGGGCTCGCCGCCGGAGCGGTGCTGTCCTTCGCCCGGGCACTGGGTGAGTTCGGCGCGACGATCACGTTCGCCGGCAGCCTGGAGGGCGTCACGCGTACGCTCCCGCTCGAGATCTACCTGCAGCGCGAGACCGATCCCGATGCTGCCGTTGCCCTCTCGTTGCTGCTGGTCGTCGTCGCGGTCCTGGTCATCGGGCTCGTACGCGGTGCGCGGAGCTCTGCGCCATGAGCATGCGCATCGAGGCAACGGTGCTCGAGCGCGACGTCGACGTCTCGCTCGAGGTCGCGGCCGGCGAGACCGTCGCGATCCTCGGACCCAACGGCGCCGGCAAGTCGACGGTCCTCGCGGCGATCGCCGGCGTGCTGCGGCCCGACTCCGGCCGGGCGACGCTCGGCGACGACGTGTTGTTCGACCTTTCCTCCGCGGCTTGGCGACCGGCGCATGCCCGAGGCGTCGCGCTGCTGGCCCAGGACCCGTTGCTGTTCCCGCACCTCAGCGTCGTCGACAACGTCGCGTTCGGGCCGCGCAGCGCCGGGCGTACGCGATCGCAGTCGCGCTCCACCGCCGCGACGTGGCTCGAGGCGGTCGACGCCGCCGACCTCGCCGATCGCAGGCCGTCGGAGCTCTCCGGCGGGCAGGCGCAGCGCATCGCCGTTGCCCGCGCCCTGGCCGCCGAGCCGAGACTCCTGATGCTCGACGAGCCGATGGCCGCCCTGGACATCACGGTAGTGCCGGCGGTGAGGCAGCTGCTCAGGCGCGTGCTCGCCGACAGGACCGCCGTGATCGTGACGCACGACGTCCTCGACGCCCTGCTGCTGGCCGACCGTGTCGTCGTCATGGAGGGCGGACGCATCGTCGAGCAGGGTCCGACCCGCGAGGTGCTGGAGCGGCCGCGGAGCGCGTTCGGTGCGAGCATCGCGGGGCTGAACCTGGTTCGCGGCCGCGTGGACGGAGGAGCGGTCCGTACGCCCGAGGGCCTGGTCGTGTCCGGTCTGTCCGACGAGGACCTGGCACCGGACGCCACAGCCCTGGCCGTGTTCAGCCCGTCCGCGGTCAGCATCTTCGTGCAACGACCGACCGGCAGCCCGCGCAACGTGATCGCCGCAACCGTCACGGAGCTCGAGCCGCGAGGTGCGCAGGTACGAGTGCGGGCCGGTGCCATCAGCGCCGACGTCACGGCACCCGTCGTCGCAGAGCTCGACCTGGCACCGGGGACCGGGGTGTTCCTCGCGGTCAAGGCCAGCGAGGTGGCAATCTACGGAGCATGACCCGTCACGGCGTGCCGCGGTGACGAACCTCCAGTGATGACCCGGCTCCGTGCGTTCCTCCGACAAGTGGCCGCGGACCCACGCGCCCTCCTCGGCCTCGCGGTCGTCGCCCTGCTCGTCGTCGCGGCGGTCGGCGACCTGCCGAGACGACTCGGTCAGCTCGTGCCCGAGGACCCGGTCGCGACGACGACTCCGGCCGTCGCACCGGTGCGGACCGGGCCCGCGCCCGTGCCGACGGGTCTGACGAGCACCGTGACCCGCGCCAACACCCGGCTGTCCGCCTGCACGCCGGGCATCGAACGGCTCTCGCGCTGCGGCCGTGCGCCCGCGCTCGGGCCGGGGCCGTGGATCGGGTCGTCGGGCGTCTCGATCGACTCCCTCGAGGGCAGGGTCGCGATCGTCTTCGTGTTCTCGGGCTCGTGCGTGGAGTGCCGGCGGGAGTCCCGCTACCTCCGGGCGTGGCAGGCGGCGTACGACGACCTCGCGATCGTCGGCGTGCACGCGCCCCAGTTCTCGTTCGAGACCGACGACACCGAGGTCGAGCAGACCGTCGCCGACCTGTCGCTCGGGTTTCCCGTGCTGATGGACGATGCCCGAACGACGATGGACCGCTACCGCACGGCGGTGCGGCCGACGACGTACCTCATCGATCGTTCGGGGACCGTCCGCGCGATCACGATCGGCGATCACGGCAGCCAGCGCCTCGAGCGACAGGTGCGCAAGCTCCTGACCGAGGACGGATCGACGAGTGCTCTGCCCCGCCCCGTCGGCAGGCTCGACGACGGCGGCGACGCCCCGCGCGGCACCCCACCGCAGATCGTGCTGGGCAGCGCCGTGGGTGCGCACTACGACGCCGAGGTCGACGGCATCATCGGCCGTGAGCAGCTCTACCGGCTGGCGAAGCGGCCTCGACCGGGCACCGCGAGCATCGGCGGCCGCTGGCGCGTCGACCCGGAGAGCGCCGTGCCGAAGGCCCGCGCCGTCGGCCGGGTGACGTTCGGGGCGCGGCGGGCGTACGTGCTGGTCGGCGGTCGGGGATCGCTCGAGGTCACGACCTCCGAGGGCGTCAGCCGGCGCATACCAGTTCGTGGAGGGCCGGACTTCGTGCAGGTCTACGCAGCGCCGACGGCGGACCGCGAGACGCTCACGATTCGCTACCGCGGCCAGCTGGAGGTCTTCTCGTACGCGTTCGGGTGACCGTAGGGTCGGACCATGACGGGTGCGATCCTCCGCCGACGCGACGACGGCGCGACCGAGCTCCGGGTGAACGGCGTGTTCGTGATGGACGACGTCGAGACCTCGTCAGAGCAGGCGCTCGCGCGTACGGTCATCGATCTCGGCGCTCGCGAGGTCCTCGTCGGCGGCCTGGGCCTGGGTTACACGTTGCGGGCTCTGCTCGCATCGGCGCAGGTCAGTCGTGTCGTCGTCGCCGAGCTGCACCCTGAGGTCGTCGGGTGGATGCGCGACGGCACGGTGCCCGGCGCTGACCTGCTCGCCGATGAACGTACGCACGTCGTGGTCGGCGACGTACGCGAGGTGGTGGCCGCGCAGTCGGCGTCGTCGCTCGACGCGATCGTGCTGGACGTCGACAACGGTCCCGACTTCCTGGTGCACGACGGCAACGCGGCGGTCTATGGCAGCGACTTCATCGAGGTGTGCGCGTCACGGCTGCGGCCCGGCGGACACCTGTGCGTGTGGTCGATGAACGACTCCGAGCACCTGCGCCGGGCGATGGGCGACCACCTGTCGGACGTACGCGCCGAAGCCGTCGACGTCGCCCTGCAGGGTCGCGACGAGCGCTACTGGATCGTGGCGGGCGCTCGGCAGGACGATGTCGCCGGCTCGTACTAACGTCGTACGCATGGAGCCGTTGGATCGCACCGAGTTCGTCGACGCCGGCCACACTGCATTCCGTCTGGCCGGTCGTCCGGAGGTCGCCGAGTCGTGGGACGCCGAAAGCTCGTGCGCCGGCATGACGGTCGGCGGGCTCACGCACCACCTGCTCTCACAGGTCAAGCACGCGGCGCGGTTCCTGGCGCAGCCGCCGACGACCGACGACCCGATCCCGCTGCTCGGCCACTACGCGGGTGCCGAGTGGGTGACCGCCCGGCCCGAGGACGAGGCCAACACCTCGATCCGCGACGAGGGCAACGAGGCAGCGAAGGCAGGGCCCGAGGCCGTGCTGGCCGAGATCGCACCGTTGCTCGACCAGCTGCCCGACCTGCTGCGCACGCCGCGTGAGCCTGACACGATCTTCATCCCGTGGCAGGGCTGGGCGCTCACGACCGACGACTTCCTCATCACCCGGTCGATGGAGCTGATGGTGCACTCCGACGATCTCGCCTCGAGCGTCGGGCTGCCGACGCCGGAGTTCCCCGGCACGGTCGCCGCGCACGTGGTCGACCTGCTCGGCGGCGTCGCGATGCGCAGGCACGGCCAGGCGGCGGTCGTACGCGCGCTGAGCCGGCCGCAACGCGCGCCCGGGTCGGTCTCCGCGTTCTGACCCACGCCTGCCCGATACGCGTCCGCACTGCAGCGATATCGTCGGAAGCATGACCGAATACCGCATCGAGCACGACACCATGGGCGAGGTCCGCGTCCCCGCCGACGCCCTCTGGCGAGCCCAGACCCAGCGCGCCGTCGAGAACTTCCCGATCTCCGGCACCCCGATCGAGCCCGCACAGATCCGTGCCCTGGCCCAGATCAAGGCCGCCTGCGCCAAGGCCAACGCCGAGCTCGGCATCCTCGACCAGGACATCGCCGACGCGATCGTCGCGGCCGCCGAGGAGGTCGCCTCCGGCGCACACGACGCGCAGTTCCCGATCGACGTGTTCCAGACCGGTTCGGGCACCTCGAGCAACATGAACACCAACGAGGTCCTCGCCACGATCGCCACGAAGTCGCTCGGCAAGGACGTCCACCCCAACGACCACGTCAACGCCAGCCAGTCGTCCAACGATGTCTTCCCGACGTCGATCCACGTCGCGGCCACCGCGTCGGCCTCCAACGAGCTGATCCCCGCACTCGACCACCTGGCCACCTCGCTCGAGGCCAAGGCCAAGGAGTTCGCCGGCGTCGTCAAGTCCGGGCGTACGCACCTCATGGACGCCACGCCGGTCACGCTCGGCCAGGAGTTCGGCGGCTATGCGGCGCAGATCCGCCGTGGCATCGAGCGCGTCGAGGCCTCCCTCCCGCGTACGGCTGAAGTTCCGCTCGGCGGCACCGCGGTCGGCACCGGCATCAACACCCCGATCGGCTTCCCGCAGCGCGTCATCGAGATCCTCGCGGAGAACACCGGCCTGCCGATCACCGAGGCCACCGATCACTTCGAGGCGCAGAGCGCCCGCGACGGCCTGGTCGAGATGTCGGGCCAGCTCCGCACGATCGCCGTCAGCCTCACCAAGATCTGCAACGACCTGCGCTGGATGGGCTCCGGCCCTCGCACGGGACTCGGCGAGATCGCCCTGCCCGACCTGCAGCCCGGCTCGAGCATCATGCCCGGCAAGGTCAACCCGGTCCTGCCCGAGGCGACGCTGATGGTCGCCGCCCAGGTCATCGGCAACGACGCGACGATCGCGACGGCCGGCGCGTCGGGATCGTTCGAGCTCAACGTCATGCTCCCGGTGATCGGCCGCAACATCCTGGAGTCGATGCGCCTGCTCGGCAATGCGTCGCGCGTGCTCGCGGATCGCTGCATCGACGGCATCACGGCCAACGAGGAGCGTTGTCTCGAGCTCGCCGAGTCGTCACCGTCGGTCGTCACGCCGCTCAACCGGTTCATCGGCTACGAGAACGCCGCCAAGATCGCCAAGACGTCGGTCAAGGAGAAGAAGACGATCCGTCAGGTCGTCATCGAGATGGGCTTCGTGGAGCGCGGCGAGATCAGCGAGGCCGACCTGGACAAGGCCCTCGACGTCATGTCCATGACCCACCCCTGACTCACCCCCACGCTGAGGCGTCACTTTTCGCTCCGCGACGGGTCACTTTTCGCCCGCTTCTTTGGCGCGCAAGTGACCCGTCAGCGGGACGTAACTGACCCGTCAGCGGGACATAAGTGACCCGTCAGCGGCGTTTGGCGAGGACGTAGCCCTCGCGGTCGTAGACCAGGTCGTACGTTCCGCCGTGGGTCTTCTCGGCGTACGCGACGACGTCGGCCGGTGAGCCGATGCCCGCGCCCGCGTCGAACAGAACGTACGTCGGGGTGACCTGCGTGCCGATCGAGCCCCACCAATAGACGGTGTGGTCCGTGACGAGGTGGCTCATCATCGCGATGTCGGTCTCGACCGTCGCCCCCTTGGGCACCTCGGCGATGACCTGGTGCGCCGCCTCCGCCCGCGGCGCCTCATCGTACGTCTCGGAGTCCAGCAGCGTCGAGAGCGGCGAGTTGACCAGCGTGAACGCCGTGACGACGACGGCCGCGACCGTCGCCCAGCGCAGCACGGGCCACCGCCGCATCGCGTCGATCATCGCGATGAAGACGATCGGCATCAGCAGCAGCGAGTAGTGCCACTCGGTGCCCCAGTAGTACGCGTTGTCGCCGGCGAACCGCCACGCGAACGTCGGCAGCACCAGCAGGACCCACGGCGACGCCAGCGCCGCGAGCCCCGTGACACCGACTGTCAACGCAACCGTCGCAAGCTTCCGGCCCGGCTCGTCGAACAAGGTCGTGAGGATGCCGCGGTCACCGCCGAGCGACGACGTGTACGCATAGGAGTCGCCGGGATTGAACGCCGGCACGATCACCAGCACGATGAACGCCATCGCGATCAAGCCGGTCGCCGCCAGCCGGACGCCACGCTGCCGCTCCCCCGCGAGCCACAGCACCCCGCCGATCACCGCGACGGTGAGGCCGAGGTCCTCCTTGACCAGCAGCAACGGCAGGGACCACAGCACCACGGCACCGAAGCGCCGGTCGACGTACGCCGCACCGGCCAGCGCCAGCAGCGGCGCACCGAAGGCGACCTCGTGGAACTCCGCCTCGACAGCCGACTGCAGCCCGAACGACAGCCCGTACGCCAGCCCGATCGCCACGCCGGTCACCGTGCCCAGGTGCCGCATCGCGACGAGCGCGATCACCGCGACCGACACCGCGATCAGCACGACCTGCGCCAGCACGATCGTCTGCGCCGACGGGAACAGCCGGTAGAACGGCGCGATCAGCGCGTCGATCGGCGAGAAGTGGTCGCCGAGGATGTTGAAGCCTGGCCCCTTGACGTCGACGATCGGCGCACCCGGCCGGGCATACCCCTTGACCGCCTGCTCGAAGATCGCGTGGTCCCACGACGAGATCGTGAAGCGCCGATAGCGCATCAGCGTCAGCACGCCGTATGCCGCACCGACCGCCACGGCGATCAGCGCAGCGAGGAGCCGCTGGCCGCGGGTGGAGGAGGTCATCGGGCGAGCGTGAGGTTCTCACCCGTCTCGGGGTCGAACACGTGCACCCTCTGCCGCGGGATGACGACGCGGATCGACATGCCGGGGCGCAGGCTGCTCTCAGGGGCCAGCTCGGCGACCAGGAAGTTCTGGAACAGGTCGAACTCCAGCAGGTCCTCGACCTCGTTGAGCAGGTCCTCGACCTGCGGCGCGATGTCATAGCCGAGATAGGCGAACTGGCTGCTGCCGCGCCACTCCACGTCGTCGATGCGGGTCGTGAACTCGACCCGGTCGGTCACCGCCTGGCCGCCCTGACCGGTCGCGTCGTAGCAGTGCTCGGGCCGGATGCCGGCGACGACGACACCGCGCTCGCCGATGCGCTCGAGCAGGTTGTCGTCGAGCAGCATCGTCGCCAGCGGCATGACGAGCTGGCGGCCCATCGGGAAGGCCGGCACGAGGTTCATCGGCGGCGAGCCGAGGTAGCCGGCGACGAACATGTCGGCCGGCCGCTCGTAGAGGTCACGCGGCGTGCCGACCTGGTGGATGAATCCCTGGTGCATCACCGCGACCCGGTCGGCCGTGCTGAGCGCCTCCGCGACGTCGTTGGTCGTGAAGATCGAGGTGCGCTGGTTCTCCTGCTGCCACTGGCTCGTGACGGAGCGGACCTGCGTACGTACGCGCTCGGACTGCTGCGAGAACGGGGCGTCCAGCAGGTATGCCTTGGCGTCGCGCACGAGCGAGCGCCCGAGCGCGACCCGCTGGCGCTGCGCGTCGTCGAGGTCGTCGGGCTTGAGGTCGAGCAGCTCGCCGAGGGCCAGGAACTCGGCGACGTCGTTGATGCGCTCCGACAGCTCCCTGCGGTCATAGCCGCGCCGCAGGGTCGCGGCGAACGCGAGGTTGTCGAACACGTCGAGGTGCGGGTGCAGGGCGTAGTCCTGGAACACCATCGCCAGGTCGCGGCGACGCGGGCCGGCAGCGTTGACCACGACGTCGTCGATCAGGATGTCGCCGGACGTGTGGTCCTCGAGCCCGATCAGCGTCTTGAGCAGCAAGCTCTTGCCCGCCCCCGGCGGACCCGTGATGGCAAGGGTCTCGCCCGACGGGACCGTCAGGCTCACGTCGTCGAGCAGCGGACGGCTGCCCTTGCCGGCCCTCGTCAGGTTGCGGACTTCGATCGAGGTCATCGATAGGACCTTCCCAGGAGTTGAGTGATCCGGCGCGGGAACACGAGAAGCAGCAGGATGACCGGCGCGAGCCACAGGAGACCGGCCGCGGCGACGGCTGAGCTCGAGGTCTCGATCTGGCCCGTGGCGAGCATCAGCGTCGCCGGCAACGGCCGCGAGTCGTCGTCGGCCGAGAGCGCGGCACCGAGCACGAAGTCGTTGCAGCCGGCCACGAACACCAGCAGCCCCGCGACGAAGACGCCCGGCAACACGTTCGGTAGCGCAAAGCGTACGAACGACTGCATCCACGTGGCACCGTCGGCACGTACGGAGTCGCGCAGTGACCAAGGGACGTCGCGGAAGACCGTGATGCTCAGCCAGATCGCCAGCGGCAACGTGATCAGCAGCGCGGGCGGCAGCAGCGAGACCCTGCTGCCGAACTTGTCGAGCGCGAGCACCTGGTCGGTGATCGGGCCGGCCAGCGCCAGCAGCGGCAGGAACAGGGTCGCGGTCACCACGGCGTACACCTGGCGCCGACCGCGGACCGGCAGCCGCACCAGCGCGTACGCCGCGGGGATCGCCAGCGCCATCGCGACGAGCGTGGCGACGCCGGCGACGAAGACCGAGGTGACGGCGGCGTCCTGGAGGATCTGGGAGTGCAGCGCGCCGTCGAACGCGTCCCAGCTGACGTCCTGCGGCCACACCGTGCGTGGCTTCGTGCCGCTCGGCGCCGTCGCGACCGTGAACGTCCACAGCAGCGGCACGAGGGTGAACACCGCGAACAGCTCGACGCCGATGATCGACCAGATCGACAGCCCACTGCGGGTGTCCGCGAACAGGATGCCCGCTGCGCTGGTGCCCATGAGCACGACCGCCAGCCCGATCCAGATCCAGAGGTCGGGCCGCGAGACGCGGATGATGCCGTAGTTGGCCACGGCGAACCCGAGGACGAACGCGATGCCCGAGGCCCAGAGGCGCGAGCGCACGGAGGGCGTCACACGACCCTCCTGACCCTGAACAGCGGCACCATGATCGCCGCCATCAGCAGCATGATGGCCAGCAGGACCATCGACATCGCCGCGCCGAGCCCGAGCTCCAGCGACGAGAACGTGGTGTCCCAGGCCAGCAGGGGTGCCGTGCGGAGCTTGGCTCCGGGCTCGTCGACCAGCAGCGGACCCTCGAGGATGCGGAACGTGTCGAGCGCCCGGTAGGTCGTCGCGACGGCGATCGCCGGGCCCATCGCAGGCAGGACGACCCGCCGCGACCGCTGCCACGCCGTCGCCCCGTCAGCGATCGCGGACGCCATCAGCGAGCTGCGTACGCGCAGGAGCCCGGCGAGCAGGATCAAGGCGGTGATGCCGGTGCCGCGCCACAGCTCGCCGACCGTGACGCCCACGAGCTCACCGAAGTGCCCGACCTCACCCAGCTTGAACCACTCGTCGGCGAACCCGGTCGTGACGGCGTCGCGCCACACCACGGCCGACACGACGGCGAGCAGCGCGAACGGGATCAGCACGAGCACGCGGGTGACCGGCCACAGCAGGGTCACCCGCCGCAGAGCCACCGCGAACGCGAGGCCGATCAGCAGCTGCAGCACCACGACGACCAGCACGATGACGAGTGTCGTGGCCACCGCGAGCCACCAGCTGCGGTTGGTCAGAATGTCGGTGTAGTTGTCGGCGCCGACGAACGTACGGTCGTCGGGGTTGGTGAGCGGGGCCGAGTGCAGCGACAGCCAGATGCCGCGGCCGATCGGCCAGCCCGTCACCACGAGCAGCAACACGAAGGCAGGTGCCAGCCAGCGCCAGCCCTTCACGGCAGCTCCCCCGCGATGGCTGCCTGCACGGCCTTCTGCGACCGCTCGAGGGTCGAGTCCTGCGAGAAGTCACTCAACGGCAGCAACGTGTCGTCGAGCGCGCTCTGGGCGACCTGCCAGTAAGGCGTCACGGGCAGCGTCGCGCCCGACTGGACGGCGGGCTTGGTGACGGCGGCCATCGGGTAGGACTTCTTGACCGCCGGGTCGTCGTACGTCGTGAGGCGGCTCGCGCTGTGGCCCGCGCTCGCCATGATCGAGGTGAGGATCGTCGGCGACGTCAGGCAGGTGATCGCGGCGTACGAGAGCTCCGAGTGCGGCGCATACAGCGGCACGGCGAGGCCGACGCCGGACAGCGGCGCGACGCTGGTGTCGCCGACGGTCGGGTACGCCGTCCAGGCCATGTCGGACGCCACCGCGGCGACGTCGGGGTCGGAGATGACCGAGCTCGGCGCGAGCAGGAAGCCCCCATCAGGGGCGGCGAACTTCTTGAGGGCGTCCTTCGACGGTCCGGGCCCGCGATCCGCGTCGAGGTAGAACTCCACGACCGATGCGGCCGCCCGTCCTGCCGCGGAGTCGAGGCCCACCTTGGCGTGGCGTCCCGTGCCGTCGACGAGCTTGCCACCGGCGCCCGCGACGAGCGCGTTGATCCACTGCGCCAGTCCGCTGCCGTCGTCGTCGGCGATCTGGATCGTCACGCCGAGCCGTTCGGCACCGGCGACGAGGTCGTCCCAGCTGATCGGCTTGGTCGTGTCGAGGCCGGCCCGTTCGGCGACGTTGCCGCGGTACCAGAGCAGCTGGGGGTCGAACCACCACGGCGCGACCGCGAGCTGGCCGTCGTACGTCGCGGCAGCGAGTGCGGCGGGCGCGATGTCCTGGCCGAACGCGGCCTTGAGCTCCTCGGGCAACGGCGCGAGGTAGCGGGCAGCGGAGAACTCGGCCGTGAACGCCGAGTCGAGGCTCATGATGTCGATCGACGTGTCCTTGGCCGCCAGCCTGCGCACCAGCATCGCGTGGCGCGCGTTGACGTCGGTGGGCAGCTGCTTGACCCGGATCTCGTACGCCCCGTTGGACGAGTCGCTGCACGAACGCGCCAGGGCGGTGGTGTCGGCGCGATCGGGGCCGACGTACCAGGTCAGGGTGGGCGTCTTGTCGGCCTTCGCCCCGGAGGATCCGCAGGCGGCGAGCAGACACATCAGGACGGCAGCGGCCGCGCTTGCCCCAACCCTCCCTCGTGCCCTCACGTGCGCAACTTTGCCACAGAGGAGGGCCCCCTCCCGGGCATACCGGGAAAGGCCCCTCCGTCACATGAGTTGACTCACGTCACAGCGAGCGCTGCGGGCAGGTCGCGGCGTCGGCGGACGGGCGACAGGAAGACCGGGACGAACGCCAGCGCGAGGATTGCGGCCCCCACCCACAGTGTCGGCCGTACGCCCAGGAGCTCGCCCAGCACGCCACCCAGGACCGCGCCGACGGCGATGGCGCCGGTGAGCAGGAACCGGAACGTGGCGTTCATCCGGCCGATCAGTCCCGGAGGGGTCATGCGTTGCCGCAGGCTCACACCGACGACGTTGTCCATGCCGGTCTTGAACAGGGCGAGGGCCCAGCCGAGCGCGGCGAGCCACATCATGGGGCCGCGGTCGATCAACGGGACCAACAGCGCTGCGGGCGCCAGCCAGAGACCGACGAGTCCGAGGTTGCGGCCGTATCCCAGGACGCGAGCGGCCGGCAGCGCGCAGCGAGCACCGAGCAGCAGGCCCGCGCCACCCACGGCCCAGAAGGCGCCCAGCGCACCTGCGGGCAGGTCGAGGTTCCGGACGAAGACGATCGGCAGCATCGTGTTGATGATCGTGCTGCCGAGGTTGTTGAGCGTCGCGGTCAGCGCCAGTGCCCGCAGCTCCACCTGGCCGAGGACGTGCCGGAGGCCCTCGGCGATCTGCGACCGAAGGGTCGGCGTGGGCGACGCGAGGTCGGGTGTGGCTCGTGGCGAGCGGGTGATCCGCATGAGGAAGGCCGCGGAGAGCAGGTACGCGAACGCCGAGCACAACGCAGCCACGGGCGCCGTGAGGAGCTGCACCAGAGCTCCGCCCACTCCCCGTCCGAGCACGTTCGCCAGGGCTATCAGCGTGACGATGGCGGCGTTGGCCCTCACGAGCGCCGCCGGCCCGACGATGCGGGGAAGCACGCTCTGCGAGCCGACGTCGAAGAACACCGTCGCGGCGCCGCTCGCGAACGCCACGACGTACAGCTGCTGCATCGTGAGGTGATCGAGCCACCACGCGAACGGGATCGTCGCGAACAGGATGCCCCGCGCGAGATCGGCGAGGATCAGGACCTCCCGGTGTCGCAGCCGGTCGACCCAGGCGCCGACCGGGAGCCCGATGACCAGGAACGCCGCGGTGCTCAGTGCGACGAGGGCGCCGACCTCGCCCGGGCCGGCACCGAGGGACGCGACGGCGATGAGTGGCAGCGCGACATAGCCGGTGTTGCTGGCGAACTGGCTCAGGCTGGCGGACTGGAACAGCGCGGTGAAGTCGGCGAACCGCCACGGCGACTCGGCAGGATCCGCGCGCCGGCGCGACAACCTCGTGGGCACCCCTCAAGTCTGGTCAGGCTGTCGCGACTGTCCCAGTCGGTTTGCCGCCACATCTCCACGACATCCGGACACGTCGAAGGCCGCGGGATTTCTCCCGCGGCCTTCGACCGTGGCCTTCACCGTGGCTAGAGCGTCACATCCTCAAGCATTTCCGTCACCAGTGCCGCCACCGGCGAGCGCTCGGAGCGGGTCAGCGTGACGTGGGCGAACAGCGGGTGGCCCTTGAGCTTCTCGACCACCGCGACGACACCGTCGTGGCGACCGACTCGCAGGTTGTCGCGCTGCGCGACGTCGTGCGTCAGGACGACCTTGGAGTTGGCGCCGATGCGCGACAGCACCGTCAGCAGCACGTTGCGCTCCAGCGACTGCGCCTCGTCGACGATGACGTACGAGTCGTGCAGCGAGCGGCCGCGGATGTGGGTCAGCGGCAGGACTTCGAGCATCCCGCGATCGAGGATCTCCTCGATGACGGCCGGCGAGGCCACGGCGCCGAGGGTGTCGAACACCGCCTGGCCCCAGGGACCCATCTTCTCGGACTCGCTGCCCGGCAGGTAGCCGAGCTCCTGGCCACCGACGGCGTACAGCGGACGGAAGATCACGACCTTCTTGTGCTGGCCGCGCTCCATCGTCGCCTCGAGGCCCGCGCACAGCGCGAGCGCCGACTTGCCGGTGCCGGCGCGGCCGCCGAGCGAGACGATGCCGATGTCGGGGTCGAGCAGGAGGTCGAGCGCGACCCGCTGCTCAGCCGACCGGCCGTGGATGCCGAACGCGTCACGGTCGCCGCGTACGAGCTGCACCTCCTTGTCGGCGGTGACCCGGCCCAGCCCGCTGCCCTTGTCGGACACCAGGACGAGCCCGGTGTGGCACGGCAGCTCGCGGGCCTCGGGCAGGTCGAGGGTGCCGCTCTCGTAGAGCGAGTCCAGGTCGATGCTCTCGACCTCGAGCTCGCGCATGCCGGTCCAGCCCGACTCGAGGGCCAGCTCGGCGCGGTACTCCTCGGCGACCAGTCCGACGGCCGATGCCTTGACCCGCATCGGCAGGTCCTTGGAGACGATCGTGACGTCATTGCCCTCGTTGGCGAGGTTGCGGGCGACCGAGAGGATGCGGGTGTCGTTGTCGCCGAGGCGGAAGCCCGACGGCAGCGACGAGGAGTCGGTGTGGTTGAGCTCGACGCGGATCGTGCCGCCCTCGTCGCCGATCGGCAGGGGTTTGTCGAGGGTGCCGTGCAGCACCCGCAGGTCGTCGAGGAAGCGCAGCGCGCTGCGGGCGAAGTAGCCGAGCTCGGGGTCGTGCCGCTTGCCCTCGAGCTCGGTGATCACCACGACAGGGATGACCACCTCGTGCTCGTGGAAGCGGTTGACCGCGTTGGGGTCCGCGAGCAGGACGCTGGTGTCCAGGACGTACGTGCGGCGGACAGGGCTCGTGCTCGGCTTCTTGGTGCGCGTTGCGGCCACAACTGTCTCCTCAACGAGCCCGCGCGCACCCTGCGCCGGCCCTACTCGTGGGCGGGAAATCGGGGCTCAGGGGCGAGCGTCAACACATCTCGAACGTACGACCGCGAGTCGGCTATTTCGGTATGACACGCCCGACTGCGTGTCACAACCAGATGAACAGTCGGTTCTCTCGTTCGCCAAGGAGGTCGCCCGCGGCCGAGTGTGAGGGCGGAGCCCGAGGCGAAGGTTCCAGCGCGAGAGACACGGCTCGGCGCGCATCCTTGCACACGGGTCGGACACTCGATTTGTTCTGCGATATCAGCACATTCCCTCTTGCCATCGAACATGTGTTCGACTAGAATTGACGGTATGAACCCGGGGGCCACGATCGACGCGATGCGCACTGCTGCGCATACGCTTCGGACAGGTGACGTGCGGGCCAAGCTGCTCGCTGTTCAGGTGGCACAGGACGCGCTCGATGCTGCCAAGTCGGCGCTGTTGGCCGACCTGGACGCGTCCAAGGAGTTCGAGCTCGACGGCGCTTCGACGTTGAACGCGTGGGTGCGCAACCAGCTGCGGATGAACGCCGGCCCGGCCAGGGCGTTGGTCAAGAACGTGACCGCGCTGCGTGACCTGCCGTTGGTGGCCGAGGCGGCGTTTGCCGGTCAGATCAGCTCGGCTCATGTGCAGGTGTTCGTCTACGGACTCAAGCACGTCGGCCTGGAACCGATGCGCCAGTTCGAAGACGTGCTCGTCCAGGTCGCCAAGGACTGCGAACCCGGTGAGCTGTTCGAAGCGGTCAAGCACCTCAAGGACAAGGTCCATCCCGAAGACCTGGACGATGCGTGGGAACGCGGCATGGACCGCGAAGACTTCCAGGTCAACGCGGTCCCTGATGGCTGGCACGTCAACGGATTCCTCAACACGGTGACCGGGGCCAAGCTCAAGGCCGTCCTGGACTCCGTGGCCGCACCGCGTGACAAGGACGATGACCGTTCAGGGTCCGATCGCCGGGTGCAGGGTGTCGATGACCTGTGTGACTCGATCCTGGCGAACGGCCTCCCCTCAGACAAGGGCGTACGGCCGCACCTGTCGGTGTTCGTCGACGCCGACACCCTCGAAGCTGCCGCCCAACAGGCAAAGAACGCTGCCAAGAAGCCCTTCTCCGTCCCCGAACCCGCACCTACGACCGAACCGGCCACACTCGCCGGCCACGGGGCCATCGGACCCAACCTGCTCATGTACTTCGCGTGCGCGTCTGACTTCACCGCCTTCCTCGTGAAAGAAGGCGAGGGGCACCGGCAGGCGCAGATCCTCAACGCCGGCACGGCGAAGTACCAACCCAACATGTTGCAACGCCGTGCAGTTCTCGCCCGGCAGAAGGGTGTCTGCGCGACACCCGGCTGCAACCACACGCATCTGCAGATCCATCACACGATCTTCTGGTCCCACGGCGGACCCACCGACCTCGACCTCCTCATCGGACTCTGCGTCCGATGCCACACCCTCCTGCACCGCGGCAGGCTGGCCATCACCGGCAACGCCGTCGACGGCTTCCGCTTCACCAACCACCACGGCCGCACCCTGCGCAAGCGACGACGAAGCCCCTACCGCCAAGCCGCCTGACGCAAGTCCGGCGGCCCACCGGCACGCTTACTGCCCGAAGCGGCGCTCCCGCGCGGCGTACGAGCGCATCGCGCGGAGGAAGTCGACGTGCCGGAAGGCGGGCCACAGCGCATCGCTGAAGTAGAACTCCGAGTGCACGCTCTGCCACAGCAAGAAGCCAGAGAGCCGCTGCTCCCCCGACGTACGGATCACGAGGTCCGGGTCCGGCTGGCCCTTGGTGTAGAGATGCTCGGCGATGTCGTCGACCTCGAGCGTCGTGGCGACGTCGGCCAGGTCGCGGCCCTTCGCGGCCTGGTCGAGCAGCAGCGATCGCATCGCGTCGGTCAGCTCCTGGCGTCCGCCGTAGCCGACACAGATGTTGACGCGCATGCCTGTGACGTCGGCGGTCGAGTCGGCGAGCCGCTTCATCCGCCCGGCCGACTCCGCGGGCAGCATGTCGAGGTTGCCGATGACCGCCAGCGACCAGCGACGCTCGGCGGCGAGCTTCTCCATCAGGCCCTCCACCGCCGCGAGGATGCTGCCGACCTCCTCAGGCGAACGCTGGAGGTTGTCGGTCGACAGCAGCCACAACGTGACGATCTCGACACCCAGCTCGTCACACCACTGGGCGAACTCCGAGATCTTGTCCGCGCCGGCCTGGTAGCCGTTCTCGAACCGCGTCCCGGCGCCCTTGGCCCAGCGCCGATTGCCGTCCACGATCGCGCCGACATGGTGCGGGAGCCGGGCGGGATCGAGGCGCTTGACGAGCCGCCGTTCATACACGCCGTACGCGAGGTCGCTGACTCCCATGCGGGCCAGAGTAGTACCAGGCCACGCACTACGCTGAGCGCATGACCGACCGTGAGCCCGAGGGCATCGTCCACGAGGCCACGGACCGCATCCGCGAGACTGTCGACGACATCAAGCCCAAGCTGCGCGGGTGGCTGCACGCCATCACGCTGCCCCTGGCGTTCTTCGCGTTCATCGTGATGCTGGTGATCTCCGACGACATCCTCGTGAGGGTGGGCGTCGCGGTGTTCATGGTCAGCTCGATGTTGTTGTTCGGCGTCAGCGCGGTCTATCACCGCGGCACGTGGAACGACCGCGTCAAGGGTTTCTGGAAACGCTTCGACCACGCCAACATCTTCCTGCTGATCGCCGGGTCCTACACGCCGTTCTCGCTGCTCCTGCTGACCAAGGAGCACGCGACGATCATGCTGTCCCTCGTGTGGGGCGGAGCACTGCTCGGTGTGGCGTTCAAGATCTTCTGGATCGGTGCGCCGCGGTGGCTCTACGTGCCGCTCTACCTGCTGCTGGGCTGGGCCGCGGTCCTCTACTTCCCGGAGTTCGTCGACAACGCCTCGACTGCCGTGCTGGTGCTGCTCATCACCGGCGGCGCGCTCTACTCGCTCGGTGCGGTCGTCTACGGCTTCAAGTGGCCCGACCCGTCGCCCAAGTACTTCGGCTTCCACGAGATCTTCCACGCCTTCACGATCGCGGCGTTCATCGTGCACTACATCGGCGTCAGCCTGCTGGCGTACCAGAAGCACTAGCCAGCTCGCGGGCATCGGTCACCGGACGGCGGCAGACGAACCCCTCGCAGACGTACGCCGCGGAGTGGCCATCGACGAGGCCCCGCTGCTCGAACAGCGGGATGTCGAGCCCGACGTCACCCGCGATCACCACGGCTCCCGGTGACGTCAGGCCGAGGGCAGACCGGTGCAGGCCGGCGCGCTCCTCGGGCGTACCGACCACGGCGACCTCGAGCGGGCCGGCGACCACGGCCTCGGCTGCGGCGAGCGTCCAGCCGGCGAAGCGCGGCACCTGGGTCGCGATGTTCGCCGCCGAGGCGATGCCTGACTCCGCGGCCGCGCGATAGCGGTGCTCGCCGGTGATCGCCGCGAACGACAGCAGCGCGGCGACCGCAGCAGACGTGCCGGACGGGTACGCGTTGTCGGAGGCGTCCTTCGGGCGTACGACGAGGGTCTCGGCGTCGTCGGCGGTGTCGAAGAACCCGCCGTCGGGGTCGGCGAAGTGATCGACCACCCGGTCCAGCAACAGCCGCGCCCGGTCGAGCCACACCGCGTCGCCGGTGATGCCGAGCACGGCGATGAACGCCTCGGCCACCGCACCGTGATCCTCCAGCACCGCTGCGTTGGCGCCAGCGGTGCCGTCGCGCGACGTACGCGCGAACCCGTCACCCAGGTGCACGTCGACCAGCAGCTGAGCCGCAGACACGGCCGCATCGCCGAAGTCCGGCTCGTCGAGCAGCACCGCGGCCTCGGCCAGAGCCGTGATCGCCAGTCCGTTCCACGACGCCACCACCTTGTCGTCACGAGCCGGCCGCGTGCGAGCGGCCCGAGCCTCGAGCAGCTTCGTGCGTACGCTCTCCCAGCGCGCCAGGTCGTCGGGGTCGATCCGCAGCTGCAGCGTCGAGAAGCCACGTTCGAACGTCCCCGGTCCGGTGACACCCAGCAGCTGAGCAGCCCAGGCGCCGTCGTCCGCGCCGAGCACGCGCATCAGCTGGTTGGGGTTCCAGACGTAGAACGTGCCCTCGTGACCGTCGCTGTCGGCGTCGAGCGCCGAGGCGAACCCACCCTCGGGCGTGCGCAGCTCGGCGAGCATGAATCGCGCGGTCTCGCGGGCGATGCGCTCTGCGAGCGGCGAGCCGGACTGCCGCCACCAGTGCAGGTAGACCCGCAGCAGCAGCGCGTTGTCGTAGAGCATCTTCTCGAAGTGCGGCACCCGCCAGAACCGGTCGACGCTGTAGCGCGCGAACCCACCCGACAGCTGGTCGTACATCCCGCCCCGCGCCATCGCCTCGCATGACCCGGCGACCATGCCGAGCGCCTGCTCCGATCCCGTACGGGCGGCGTTGCGCAGCAGGAACTCCAGCACCATCGACGGCGGGAACTTCGGGCTCGCGCCGAACCCACCGGCCTCGACGTCGTACTGCTTCCGCAGCTCGTCGACCGCCGCGTCGAGCTCGTCGGTCCCCAGAGCCCCGCCCACGGCGTCGACGTTCTGCTGCAGGTGCGCCAGCACGTCGATGCTGACCTTGAGCACCTCGTCACGCCGGTCACGCCACGCCTCCGCTAGCGCCTGCAGGACCTGGGTGAACGCCGGCGTGCCCTGCCGCGGCTCCGGCGGGAAGTACGTACCGGCGAAGAACGGCTCACCCGTCGGCGTCAGCACGCAGGTCATGGGCCAGCCACCCTGACCCGTCATCGCGGTGGTCGCCTTCATGTAGACCGCGTCGATGTCGGGCCGTTCCTCGCGGTCGACCTTGATGTTGATGAAGTGGTCGTTCATGTAAGCCGCCGTCGCCGCGTCCTCGAACGACTCGTGCGCCATGACGTGGCACCAGTGGCACGCGGCATAGCCGACGCTCAGCAGGATCGGCCGGTCCAGCTCCTGCGCGACGGCCAACGCCTCGTCGCTCCACTCCCACCAGTCGACGGGATTGTCGGCGTGCTGCTGCAGGTACGGACTCGTGGCCTGCGCGAGGCGATTGGGCATACCGCCACCCTAGGTGCGCGGCCCGGACCACGCCTTTCGCGATGCTCCCGGCTCCGCGCCTGACACACTGTCCCGGTGCTCCTGACCATCACCGCCTCGCGCTCGGACGTCCTCGACGACGCCTCCGACCTGGGCTACCTGCTGCACAAGCACCCCGACCGGCTGCAGAAGTTCGACGTGCACGGCGGTCAGGCGCACGTGTTCTACCCCGAGTCGGGGCCGGACCGGTGCACCGCTGCGCTGCTGCTCGAGGTCGACCCGATCGCCCTCGTGCGCGGCAAGGGCCGGCACTTCGACGGCTTCTCGCTCGCCCAGTACGTCAACGACCGGCCGTACGCCGCCTCGTCGTTGCTGTCCGTCGCGATGGGCAAGGTGTTCCGCACGGCACTGAGCGGCCGCTGCCAGAGCAAGCAGGAGCTGGCCGACGCCGACCTGCCGCTGACGATCGCCATCCCGGCCGTGCCGGGCGGTGCCGAGCTCGTCGAGCAGCTGTTCACTCCGCTGGGCTGGGACGTCCGGGCCGAGACGCTGGTGCTGGACCCTGACGTTCCCGCGTGGGGCGACTCGTCATACGTACGCCTGACGTTGACGGGCACCGTGCGCCTCGCGACGGCGCTCAACCACCTTTACGTGTTGCTGCCGGTCCTCGACGACGCCAAGCACTACTGGGTGTCCGACGACGAGGTCGACAAGCTGCTGCGAGCCGGCGAGGGCTGGCTCGCCGATCACCCTCAGCGCGAGCTGATCTCGCGTCGCTACCTGGCGCACCAGCGGTCGATGGCCGACGAGGCCCGCACCCGGCTGGCCGAGCTGGACGGCGAGACAGCGCCTGCCGTCGAGGACGCCGTGCGACCGCGCCCGCTGGTCGCGCTCAGGCACGACGCCGTGATCGCTGCGCTCACCGCTGCCCGGCCGGCCTCCGTGGTGGACCTGGGCTGCGGCTCGGGAGCGCTGATCGGCAAGCTGCTCGACGTCCAGGGCATCGACCGGGTCGTCGGCACCGAGGTCAGCGACACCGCCCTCCGGCAGGCCGCTCGCCGGCTGCACGTCGACACGATGACCGAGCGGCAGGCGGACCGACTGTCGCTGTGGTTGTCGTCGTTGCAGTACCAGGACGCGCGGCTCACGGGACTCGACGCGGCGGTCCTGATGGAGGTCATCGAGCACATCGACCCCGAACGCGTACCCGCTGTCACCGCCAACCTGTTCGGGTTCCTGCGTCCGCGCACCGTCGTCGTCACGACGCCGAACGCCGAGTTCAACGTGCGCTACGAGGCGCTGGCACACGGTGGGATGCGCCACCCGGATCACCGCTTCGAGTGGACGCGGGCGGAGTTCGCCTCGTGGGCCGCGGCCGCCGGCGCGACGTACGGCTACGCCGTCGAGCACCGGCCCGTCGGCCCGGTCGACGACGAGGTCGGCCCCGCGACGCAGCTCGCCCTCTTCACGCGGACGGAGGAGGCCTCATGACGACACTGGGCATTCCGGAGACCTCGCTCGTCGTCCTGGTCGGTGTGAGCGGCTCGGGCAAGTCAACGTTCGCCGCCAAGCACTTCAAGCCGACCGAGGTCGTCTCGAGCGACTTCTGCCGTGGGCTGGTCGCCGACGACGAGAACGACCAGGCCGCGACCAAGGACGCGTTCGAGGTCCTGGAGTTCATCGTCGGCAAGCGGCTCGAGCTGGGCCGCTTGACAGTGGTCGACGCGACGAACGTGCAGCCCGGCGCCCGCAAGAGCCTCGTCGCCCTCGCCAAGGCGCACGACGTCCTGCCGGTCGCCGTGGTGCTGGACCTGCCGACCGGCGTCAGCGTCGAGCGCAACGCCGCACGCGCCGACCGGGACTTCGGCGCCCACGTCGTCAAGCGGCAGCACGACCAGCTCAGGCGCTCGCTCAAGGGCCTCAAACGGGAGGGGTTCCGCTCCGTCCACGTCCTCGAATCCGTCGAGGAGGTCGAGTCCGCGACGTTCGTGCGCGAGAAGCTGATGAACGACCTCCGCGACCAGCACGGTCCGTTCGACGTCATCGGCGACGTGCACGGCTGCCGGCTCGAGCTCGAGGAGCTGCTCGCCGAGCTGGGCTACGACCTCGTACGCGATGACGCCGGGCGCCCCGTCGACGCCAGCCACCCTGACGGCCGACGTGCGGTGTTCGTCGGCGATCTGGTCGATCGCGGTCCCGACTCCCCCGGCGTGCTGCGGCTCGTCATGGGCATGGTCGCCGCCGGACACGCACTCTGCGTCTCCGGCAACCACGAGGCCAAGCTCAACCGCGCCCTCGGCCGGAGGAGCGTCACCCTCACCCATGGGCTCGAGCGCACCATGGAGCAGCTCGACGCCCAACCGGCCGAGTTCGTCGAGGACGTCCGCCGGTTCGTCGACGGACTGATCGCGCACTACGTCCTCGACGACGGCAAGCTCGTCGTCGCGCACGCCGGCCTCAAGGAGAGCTATCACGGCCGCGCCTCCGGACGGGTGCGGTCCTTCGCGCTGTACGGCGACACCAGCGGCGAGACCGACGAGTACGGCCTGCCGGTCCGCTACCCCTGGGCCGAGGACTACCGCGGCACGGCAATGGTGCTCTACGGCCACACGCCGGTGCCGGAGACCGAGTGGATCAACAACACGCTGTGCCTCGACACCGGCTGCGTGTTCGGCGGCGCACTCACTGCGCTGCGCTATCCCGAGCGCGAGGTCGTCTCGGTCGAGGCGCGCGAGGTCTACTACGAGCCCGTACGACCGCTGGCTCCCCCGCCCCGCGATCCCGACATCCTGCGGCTCGACGACGTGCTCGGACCGCGAGTCATCGAGACCGCGCACATGGGCCGCATCTCCTTGCGCGAGGAGAACGCTGCAGGTGCGCTCGAGGTCATGAGCCGGTTCGCCGTCGACCCGTCCCGACTCGCCTACCTGCCGCCGACGATGGCGCCGTGCGACACCTCTGCGCTCGAGGACCATCTCGAGCACCCGGCGGAAGCCTTCACCCACTTCGCCAGGACCGGCATCGACCAGGTCATCTGCGAGGAGAAGCACATGGGCTCTCGTGCCGTGGTGCTGGTGCGCCGCGACGCGACCGGGGTCATCCACACGCGTACGGGCCGTTCGTTCTTCGATGCCGAAATAGAGGCGAACCTGCTCGCGGCGTGCGCCCGAGCTGCCGACTCCGCCGGCCTGTGGGACGAGCTCGGCTCCGACTGGGTCCTGCTCGACACCGAGATCATGCCGTGGTCGGCCAAGGCGATCGAGCTGATCCGCAGCCAGTACGCCGCCGTCGGCGCAGCCGCCCGGTCCGCCCTGCCGGCGGCTCTCGATGCGTTGCACCTCGCCGCTGCCCGCGGCATCGACGTCGACGGACTGTCAGCTCGTACGGCGCAGCGGGCTGAGGACGCCGAAGCCTTCACGGCGGTCTACCGCCGCTACTCGTGGCCGGTAGATGGCGCCGAGGGGCTGCGCATCGCGCCGTTCCAGGTGCTGGCGAGCGAGGGCACGACGTACGAGACCCGGGATCACGCGTGGCACCTCGGCCTCGCCGACCGGCTCGTCGAAGCCGACCCCGCGCTCTTCACGGCGACCCGTCGCCTGGTCGTCGACACCGCAGATCCGGCGTCCGTCGCGGCGGGGGTGGACTGGTGGAACGAGCTGACCGCCGACGGAGGCGAGGGCATGGTCGTCAAGCCGCTCGCCAACCTGGTGCGCGGCCCCAAGGGACTCGTGCAGCCGGGCGTCAAGGTCCGTGGGCGCGAGTACCTCCGGCTGATCTACGGTCCCGACTACACGACCCCGGCCAACCTCTCGCGGCTCCGCAACCGCAACCTCGGCCACAAGCGGTCGATGGCGCTGCGCGAGTACGCGCTGGGGTTGGAAGCGCTACGCCGACTCACGACCGGCGCGCCCGTGTGGCAGATCCACGAGTGCGTGTTCGCGATCCTCGCGATGGAGTCGGAGCCGGTCGACCCTCGGCTCTGACCGGCCCTCTAGCGCTCCTCGCCCTCCCAGGGCTGCTGCGCCTTCTTGGAGTGCTTGAGGAACGAGCGGGCCAGGAAGTAGGTCGCGACGCACAACGCCGCGACGATGCCGAGCGCGACCCAGCCCGGCTTGACGTCCTCCTTGGAGAAGGCCGGCTCGGCCGTGACGAAGGAAGCGATCGCGTACACGTTCATGCCTCCAGAGTAGTTCCCCGGGATTCCGCTCGGGTCAGGCGTCCTTGGCGTACGTCGCCGGGGGCGTGCCGACGACCGAGGTGAACGCCCGCGTCAGGTGCGCCTGGTCGCTGAAGCCGAGGTCGGCCGCCAGCGCCGCCCAGTCGATGTCGGGCCCGGAATGGGCGGCGGCCGCCGCATCGAGCAGGCGGAACCGTTGCACCACCCACTTGGGACCGATCCCCAGGTATGCCGTGAACTGCCGCTGCAGCGTCCGCAGGCTGACCCCGGCGAGCTCCGCGAGCTGCTCCGCGCGGATCAGCGAGCGGTCGCTCTCGGCCGCGTCGACCAGCGCGTTGAGCTCGTCGGCGTACGGATCGGGTGTCACGTCGAGGCCGTCGAGGTGGTCCTCCATCGCCGAGACCATCTCGTCGTCGGTGGCATCGGGTCGCAGGATGTCAGCGGCGGCGGCCGCATCGGCAGCGTCCACGACGTCACCCATCGGCACGACTCGGCCCGACACCGCGCCCAGATCGGCGCCGAGCACGGCACGGAAGCTCGCGGGCTTGAATGCCGCGCCCAGCACGTGCCCGGTGCCGGCGAGCGTACGGACGAACGGTTCGCGGGTGATCCCGTTGACCAGCAACCGGGGTCGGCCGTCGAACGGCTCGGCCGACACGTGCACGCAGGGCTGCGGGATGACCTGCTGCTCGAACGGCTCGGGGCACTCCCAGCGCACGATCCAGTGGTACTGGATGAACGGCTGCCACCGCTCCGAGGGCACGACCCGGCTGATGTCGATGTGCTGCGCGGCGGCGGTCGGTCGCACGATCGCGGACTCTCCCCTGCCGACCGGCTCTGACGTCATGATCCCAGTGTCGCGTTTGTCCAAGACACTTCCGGCGCGAGGCCCCTAGCGTCGAGACATGAGCAGAGCACACACCACAACAGGCAGGTTCACCGTGAAGTCGTGGGACGAGAAGGTTATCGTCGACATCGACGGCGAGGGCACCGAGATCAACGGCGTCACGTATCCCAAGCGTGGCTTCTCGCGGGCCGACACGACGTACGCCTATTCGGGCGGCATCGAGGGCACCGGCACCGTCGCCTACCTGATCTCGTACGCCCCTGGGTTCGCGCCGACATCAGGGTTCGAGCGCTTCGAGGGCTCGATCGACGGTCACGACGGGTCGCTGGTCTTCCAGCACCTCGGCGACCACGACGAGCAGGCCGTACGCGCGACGCTGACGATTGTCGAAGGCATGGGCACCGGAGGCCTCGAGGCCATGACGGGCGAGGCGACGGTCGAGCTGGCCGGGCACAGCGACGACGGCTACGAGTTCACGCTGAGCTACGACCTGTGAACGTGCCGACCACCACGAACGGGAGGACAGTGAGCACATGAGCACCGAGACGACAGGACGATTCATGCCGGCCGGCTGGGACGAGTCGGTCATCGAGGACATCGACGGCGAGGGTGAGACCAAGAACGGCACCTACTACCCCAGCCGCGGCGTCACGACCGCGAAGGTCACGTTCGAGTACACCGGCGACATCCAGGGCACCGGGGTGACGACGTACCTCTTCGCCTATCGCGACAGCAAGGCCGGACACGCCGACATCGTCGGCTACGAGCGCTTCACCGGCACGATCGGCGGCAACGAGGGCTCTTGCGTGTTCCGGCACACCGGCTCGTACGAGGACGGCGCCGTCAGCGATCACGTCGAGGTGCTGCCGGGCCTCGGCACGGGTGACCTCGCCGACCTGACCGGATCGGCCGACATCTCCATGGCCGGCGCACCGCCCGAAGGCGGCTACGAGTTCACGCTGACGAGCTAGATCGCGTCAAGGTCGGGGTTGGGTGGCTGGCCGGGTCGCGACACGGTCAGCACCGCCTCGACCACCGACTCATCCTCCTCGAGCTGACTCTCCAGCATCCGCAGGTGGTCGGCGACGCTGGACTCGACGTCGTCGCCGATGAGATCGACGCTCGCGACCAGGTAGACCTTCCGAGGGCCGACGAACTCCATGTGCAGGTAGCCGACGCTCGACACCCCGGCCATCCCGGCCAGCCGGGTCCGTGCGGCGTCGAGCAGCATCGGCGACGCCTCCATGCCGACGAGGAACCGCCGGTTGCGATCGATCAGCACGACGGCGACGACGCCGAGCAGCACGCCGACCAGGATCGAGCCGATCGCGTCGGGCGCCGGCGAGCCGGTGACCTGGTGCAGCGCGACGCCTCCCCCGGCGATCAGGATGCCGAGCAACGCCGCCGCGTCCTCGGCGAACACCGCCCGCAGCGTCGGGTCGGAGGTGTGCAGGGCGTGCTCGAGCAGGTCACGGTCGATCGCCTGCGCCTCACGGCCGACCTGCCGGAACGCCTGCGCGAACGAGACCCCCTCGAGCACGAACGCGACGGCCAGCACGACGTACGCGACGACGAAGTCCGACGCCTCCCCCGGGTCGATCAGCTCCTGGATCCCGTGCGTGATCGACACCGCGGCTCCGGCGACGAACAGGCCGAGCGCCGCGAACATCGACCACACGTACGCCTCGCGGCCGTAGCCGAGCGGATGCGAGTGATCGGGACAACGCTTCGACCGCCGGTCGGCGATCAGCAGGAACACCTCGTTGCCGGTGTCCGCCCACGAGTGCGCCGTCTCGGCGACCATCGATGCGGAACCGGTGAACATCGCGGCTGCCGACTTCGCCAGCGCGACGAGCGCGTTGGCGAGGAGGGCGATGATCACCGTGAGGTTCATGCGGCTAGGGCAGCGAGGCGCCCGTCTCGCGCAGCCCCGCGAAGAGGTCCGTCTCGGGGATGCTGGTCTCGACCTTGGAGTCGACGAGCTGGTAGTCCTCGGTCGGCCACGCCTCGGCCTGGATCTCGTGCGGGATCGCGAACCAGAAGCCGTTCGGGTCGATCTGGGTCGCGTGCGCCAGCAGGGCCTGGTCGCGTACGCCGAAGTAGTCCGCGCACTCGACCCGGGTCGTCAGCCGCGCCTCGTCCTCGGGCTTGCGCTCCCAGTCCTTGAAGCGCTCCTCGTAGGGGTTCTCCAGCCCGTGCGCCACCATCGCGTCGGCGATCGCCTCCATGCGCTTCCAGCTCCAGCCCAGGTGGTAGTAGAGCTTGGACACCTGCCACGCCTCGCCCGCGTCGGGGTAGCGCTCCGGATCGGCCGCCGCCTCGTACGCGTAGACGCTGATCTCGTGGCACTTGATGTGGTCGGGGTGCGGGTAGCCGCCGTTCTCGTCGTACGTCGTGAGGACGTGCGGCCTGAACGAGCGGATCAGGCGCACGAGGGGCTCGGCAGCCTCCTCGATCGGCACGAGCGCGAAGCAGCCCTCCGGCAGCGGCGGCTTGGGGTCGCCCTCGGGCCAGCCGGAGTCGACGAAGCCGAGCCAGTCCTGCTTGACGCCGAGGATCTCGCGGGCGCGGTCCATCTCCTCGCGACGGATCTCGGTGATCAGCGCCGGGTTGTCGACGATGCCGGGATGCTCGAAGCCGGGGTTGAGGATCGAGCCCCGCTCGCCGCCCGTGCACGTGGCGACGTGGACGTCGACGCCCTCGGCGACATACTTCGCCGTCGACGCGGCCCCCTTGCTCGACTCGTCGTCGGGATGGGCGTGTACGTGCATGAGTCGCAGCTGATCGACCACGGTTCTCCTTCGATGGCTCGAGCAAAATCCTCGCACTGTCTCCAACATCGTGTGCAGCCCGGGTTGTTCCGTCCGCCATACTCTCGGCATGACAACTCCTGATGCCGTGATCGTGACCGGCGCCTCGACCGGGATCGGCAAGGCCATGGTCGACAACTTCGCCGCCAACGGGATCCGCGTCTTCGCCGCCGTCCGCGACCTGTCCACGGTCGACGAGCACCCCCTCGTGACGGCCGTACGCCTCGACGTGACGTCGGCCAAGGAAGCGCTCGACGCGGCGGACCTGGTCGGCGAGGCGCTCGGGCCCGAGACCCGACTGCGCGGCATCGTCAACAATGCCGGCATCGCCGTCGGCGGACCGCTGGAGTTCCTCGACCTCGACGACCTGCGCCGCCAGCTCGAGGTCAACGTCGTGGGTCAGCTCGCCGTGAGCCAGGCGTTCCTCCCGCTCCTGCGGCAGCACGGCAAGGGCCGCATCGTGTTCACCAGCTCGATCGCCGGGCGCACGGCCGCCCCGTTCATCGGCCCGTACGCCGCCTCCAAGCACGCGCTCAACGGCATGGCCGAGTCGCTGCGCCGTGAGCTGAAGCCGTGGGGCATCGGCGTCTCGGTGCTGGCGCCGGCGACCGTGTCGACCCCGATCTGGGACAAGGCCGGGGACGACATCGACGAGATCGTCGCCAAGCTCCCGGCCGAGGCGATCGGCTTCTACGGCTCCGGGTTCGACGCGATGCGCACGATCTCCAAGGACGCGCGGCACGGTGGCATCCCGGCGTCGAAGGTCGCCGAAGCAGCGCACCACGCGGTGTTCGCGCGACGCGCCAAGGCCGAGTACCTCGTCGGCACCGAGGCCAGGATGATCGCCACCGCGGCGAACCTGCTGCCGTACCGGACGTTCGACAAGGCCGTACGGAAGCAGATCTTCGGCTCCTGAGACAATGGCTGGCGTGACCGACCTCAGCTCCCGCTACGGGACCCGCACGCGACCGCGCTGGTTCTGGCCGGCCGTCGCTGCGGTCGGCATCGCGATCGGCATCTCGTTCGCCGCCTGGGTCGGCTTCCAGGACGAGCCCGTCAAGGGCCGGCTGTGGGGCTACGACGTCAAGAGCGATCACCTCATCACGCTGTCGGTCGACGTCATCAGGCCCGATCCCCTCGCCGTGCGCTGCACGGTCTACGCGCAGGCCGCGGATCACTCGATCGTCGGCGAGAAGACCGTGGAAGTACCGGCATCCAAGGCCGAAAAGACCCGCATCTCGATCGACGTGCAGACCGAGCGAAAGGCCGTCACCGGAGTGCTGAGGACGTGTGAACCACGCACGTGAGTGCTAACGTTGGAAGTTCACCCCGGGCGTACGCCTGGGGTGAACCACGTAAAGGAGCGCTCATATGACTCAGCCCACAGAGACCGACACCATCTGGGTGACCCAGGAGGCATACGCGCGTCTGCAGCAGGAGCTGGAACACCTCAAGGGCGATGTGCGCGCCGACATCACGGCCAAGATCGCCGCCGCCCGCGACGAGGGCGACCTCAAGGAGAACGGCGGCTACCACGCCGCGCGCGAGGAGCAGGGCAAGACCGAGGCCCGCATCCGCCAGCTCGAGGACATGCTGCGGCGTGCCGAGGTCGGCGACAAGCCTGCTGACGACGGCATGGTCGAGGCCGGCATGATCGTCACGATCCGCTTCAAGGGCGACACCGACACCGAGGAGTTCCTGCTCGGCTCGCGCGAGCTGCTCAGCATGGACTCCAGCGTCGACATCGACGTCTACTCGCCGACCTCACCGCTCGGTGCGGCGATCCTCGGCAAGAAGAAGGGCGACGAGGCGACCTACGAGGCGCCCAACGGCAAGAACCTCACGGTCGAGGTCGTCGACGCCAAGCCCTTCTGACCCCGCCGTTGCGGGAGCGGTGACTTAGGGCCCAGCCCCTCGCGGGAGCGGTGACTTAAGGCCCAGGCCGACTGCCGACGTGGGCGCTAGGTCACCGCCACTCGCGACCTCCGCGAGCTCACCAGCCGAGATCGCGGGCAGCGACCTCCATGCCGCTGATGCCGTGCACGGTGCGCTCGTGGATGACGACCCCGGTCATCCCGAAGCGCGGCGCGGCCGCCGGGTCCTGGACGCGTCCGATCACGTTGTCGACGAGGACGGTCTCGAGGTTCAGCCGCGGCCACTTCTCGTGCACGGCGTCCTGGTAGTCCCTCGACGGGCCCTCCGCCCGGCCGAAGTCGGCGACGATTCCCATACGTACGACGCGTGGCAGCAGCCCCCGGCGTTCGGCCAGCCCGGCCGAGGTGTGCAGCGCGATCGCGTCCCACACCTGCGCGGTGTCGCTCTCGCTCACCCCGAGGCCGAGCAGCGTCTCTGCGGCGATGTCGGCACCCTCGATCTCGAACCGCTCCCGCCCCGGGGCCGGCGGGCTGGCGCCGAGCTCGTGCAGCACGGTCGCCGCGAAGATCAGGAGCTCCGGCACCTCACCCAGCAGGCCCGCAGACTCGGCGTACGAGCGAGCGTGCCAGTAGCTGCGCACGCTGTGGTTGAACAGCGCCACATCCTGGCTGTCGCGCGCCTTGGCGAGAATCGTGGCGGCGATGTCGGATGACGGGAGGTCGAACGTGGGCACGGGGTGCCGCCTTTCGGGAGGACTCGAAGCCAGCAGGGACGCGTCAGACCAGCTCGTAGCCGAGCTCGACCAGGCGGTCCCGGATCTCGGCGCGGTGCTGCGGCCCGCGCGTCGCGACCTGTACGTCGACGTCGACCTGGCCGACGCCGAGCGTCTCCGAGGCTCGGTCGTGATTGACGTTGAGGACGTTGACCTGCATCTCGGCGAGGTCCGTCAGCAGCCGCATGAGCTCACCGGGGCGATCGGAGATGCGCGCCCGGAACAGCAGGAACCGGCCCGCCGCGGCGAGGCCGTGGCGGATCACGTCGAGCAGCACCAGCGCGTCGATGTTGCCGCCCGACAGCACCGCGACGACGGGTCCCTCGAACGCCTCGGGCTGCTCGAGGATCGCGGCGACGGCTGCCGCACCGGCGGGCTCGACCAGCAGCTTGGCGCGCTCGAGCAACGAGATCAACGCGCTGCTCATCGACTCCTCGCTGACCGTGAGCACCTCGTCGCACAGCGACTCGAGGATCTCGTAGGGGATGTCGCCGGGCAGTGCGACCGAGATGCCGTCGGCCATCGTGATGCCCATCGGGGCGGTGAGCGGCTTGCCGGCCGCGAGCGAGGGCGGATAGGCCGCGGCGTCCTTGGCCTGCACGCCGACGATCCGCAGGTCAGGGCGCTCGGTGCGCAGCAGCGCGATGCCCGCGGCGAGACCGCCTCCACCGAGCGGCACCAGGATCGTCTTGACGTCAGGCCGCTGCTCGAGGATCTCCAGCCCGACAGTGCCCTGCCCCGCGATGATGTCCTCGTGGTCGAACGGGTGGATCAGCACGGCACCCGTACGCTCGGCGAACTCGCGCGCGGCCACCAGCGCCTCGGTCACGCCGGTCCCGTGGAAGTGGATGTCGGCGCCGTATCCCTCGGTCGCCGCGACCTTGGGAAGAGCGGCCCCCACGGGCATGAAGATCGTCGCCTTGATGCCGAGCAGCGACGCCGCCAGCGCGACGCCTTGCGCGTGGTTGCCGGCGCTCGCCGCGACGACGCCCCTCGAACGCTCGTCCTCGCTGAGCCGCGAGATGCGGACGTACGCTCCGCGGATCTTGAACGAGCCGGTGCGCTGGAGGTTCTCGGCCTTGAGGTAGACCTGCGTGGAGGTCCGGGAGCTCAGCCAGCGCGAGTGCGCCATCGGCGTCACCTCGGTGACTCCCTCGAGCAGCTTGCGGGCTTCCCTCACGTCATTCAGATCCACCTCACCAAGGTAGTGGTTCGGTGGGGGCGCGAGTACGTTCGACCTCATGGTGACCGACAACGACCTGCAGCACCTGCGCCGCTGCCTGGAGCTGGCGGCGGAGGCTATCGACGCCGGGGACGAGCCGTTCGGGTCGGTCCTCGTGGGTGCCGATGGCACCGTGCTGGCCGAGGACCGCAACCGCGAGACGTCCGCACGCGACCAGACCCAGCACCCCGAGTTCGCCCTCGCCCGCTGGGCCGCGACCCATCTCGACGCCGATGCGCGCGCAGCGGCGACCGTCTACACCTCCGGCGAGCACTGCCCGATGTGTGCCGCGGCGCACGGCTGGGTCGGGCTGGGGCGCATCGTCTTCGCCAGCTCCTCCGCCCAGACCAGCGCGTGGCTCAGCGATCTCGGCGTCGGGCCCTCCCCCGTGCGCGCCATCCCGATCCAGGAGGTCGCCCCCGGCGTCGCCGTCGAGGGGCCCGTGCCGGGTCTGGACGACGAGGTCCACGAGCTGCACCGGCGCTACCGTCTCACCCGCTGACCCACCATTTGGTTGCACCACACAACCTGTTATATGGTTGCAGCATGCAAACACAGACCCCGCAGGTCGCGGCGACCGCCGAGGACGCCGTCATGCAGCTGATGATGGCTGCCGGCCGGCGGTTCCGAGCGCGTACCGACGGCGACACGGTCGACCCGTCGCAGGCCACGCTGCTCTACACGTTGAAGTGCCGGGGCGCGATGCGGCTCGGCGACATCGCCGAGGCCATGCAGCTCGACGCCTCCACCGTCAGCCGGCACGTCCAGCAGCTGGGTGATCGCGGATTCATCGATCGCGAACCCGATCCGGTCGACGGCCGGGCCCGCATCATCGCGCTGTCGCGCACCGGCGCCGCGACGCTCAAGAAGTCGTTCGACCAGCGCCGCGCCTTCCTCACCCAGGCCCTCGCGGACTGGGACGCCGCCGACCGCGAACGCCTGCGCCACGACCTGACTCGACTCACCGCCTCACTCGGAGCTTCCTCATGACAGACACCACCTCGGCGACCGCCACCCCCACGTACCTCTCGCACCGCCAGATCCTGGTGATCCTCGGCGGCCTGATGACGGGCATGTTCCTCGCCGCGCTCGACCAGAGCATCGTCGGCACCGCCCTCCCCCGCATCACGTCCGACCTCAACGGCCTGGACAAGCTGAGCTGGGTCGTCACGGCATACCTGCTCGCATCGACCTCCTCGACACCGCTGTGGGGCAAGATCTCCGACCTGTACGGTCGCCGGCTGATCTTCCAGATCGCGATCGTCACGTTCGTCGTCGGCTCGTTGCTGTGCGGCTTCGCCCGCAACATCGAGGAGCTCATCGCGTTCCGCGCGCTGCAGGGCGTCGGCGGCGGTGGCCTGATGGCGCTGGCGTTCGCCACGATCGGCGATGTCATCCCGCCGCGTGAGCGCGGCCGCTACATGGGCTACATGGGCGCCGTCTTCGGCACCTCCAGCGTCGCCGGCCCGCTGCTCGGTGGCTGGCTCGCTGATGGTCCGGGCTGGCGCTGGATCTTCTGGCTCAACGTCCCGATCGGCATCGTCGCGCTGGTCGTCACCTCGTACGCCCTCAAGCTGCCGCACACGCGTCGTGAGCACGTCATCGACTGGCTCGGTGCCGGGGTCCTGGTCTCCGGTGTCTCCTCGATGCTCCTGTACGTCTCGTGGGCCGGCCCCGATCACGGCTGGGGCTCGCGCCTCGGCCTCGGCCTCCTCGCCGGTGCGCTCGTGCTGACCGCGCTGTTCATCCTCATCGAGCTCCGGGCCAAGGAGCCGATCATCCCGATGGAGCTGTTCAAGGGATCGATCTTCCGCACGACCAACGCGATGTCGGTCGTCATGGGCATGTCGATGTTCGGCGCGATCATCTTCGTGCCGCTCTACCTGCAGATCGTCATGGGGATGTCGCCGACCAAGTCCGGCCTGGGCATGCTGCCGATGGTCACCGGCCTGTTCTGCACCTCGATCCCCTCAGGCAACTGGGTCACCCGGACCGGGCGCTACCGTCCGCTGCCGATCGCCAGCACGGTCGTCGTGTTCACGGCTCTCGTCGTGCTCTCGACCGCCGACGCGAACAGCCCCTACTGGCGCATCGGGCTCGGCATGTTCATCCTCGGCGCCGGTCTCGGCCTGACGATGCAGCTGCTGACCGTCATCGTGCAGAACTCGGTCGATCCCCGTCACATGGGCATCGCGACCTCGACGATCACGTTCTTCCGTACGCTCGGCGGTGCGTTCGGTGCCGCGATCTTCGGTGCCGTGCTCAACACCCGCCTGACGCACCACCTCGCAGAGACGGTCGGCGGTGGGGGCAACACACCCAAGATCAACACGAACGACGCCTCGGCCATCCATCGACTGCCGGAGCCCTTGCAGGGCAAGGTGATCGAGGCGTTCGCCAACTCGCTGCACGACGTGTTCATCGCGGCGCTGCCGATCGTCGTCATCGCGTTCGTGATCTCGCTGTTCATCAAGGAGATCCCGCTGCGTACGCGCGACACCCCGGTGCCGGCCGAGTAGCGACCTAGGCGACCATCCGTCCCTTAAGGAGGCCGCCCGCGGCCGACTGGGAGCGAAGCGAAGGGGGCTCACGTGACGCCCCTTCGCTTCGCTCCCGCCCTCGTTCCTCGGGCTAGGGGCCGGGTCCTACGGCCGGTCGCGGGCGGGGAGGTTGTCGACGACCAGGTCGTACGAGTCCTCGACGAGCTCCTCGACCAGCCCGGGCGGCAGCGTGCCGTCGATCTGCACGGTGATCCAGTGCTTCTTGTTCATGTGATAGCCGCGGGTGATCGACTCGTACGTCTCGACGAGACCCGTCACCTCGTCGGGCTCGGCCTTGAGCGTGACGTGTGTCGGTGACTCGGCGGCGGTGATCGCGAAGACCTTGCCACCGACCTTGAACACCGCGGTCTCCTCGCCGAACGGGAACGTCAGCGCTGCTCCGGGCAGCGCGAGGCACACCGCGTGGATGTCGGTCACGCGAGCCCGGGCAGGGGTTCGCCCTCGTCATCGGGCGGGTCGTCGTCGAACTGCTCGGCAACCGTGGCCAGATGTCGTACGACGCCGTTGAGGCAGGCCGCGAGAGGCACCGCGATGAGGGCCCCGACGACGCCTGCAACGACCACGCCGGCCGTGATGGCGAAGATGATCGCGAGCGGGTGCACCGCCACGAGCCGGCCCATGAGGAACGGCTGCAGGACGTGCGACTCGATCTGCTGGATGATGATCACGACGATCAGCATGAACAGCGCCGTCCATGGCCCCTGCGCGACGAGTGCCACGAGCACCGCGACCATGCCCGACAGCAGCGCGCCGATGATCGGGATGAACGCGCCGAGGAACACCAGCACGCCGATCGCGAACGTCAGTGGCACCCCGAGCACCCACGCCCCGAACGCGATGCCCATCGCGTCGGTGAGTGCGACGATCACGGTCGCGCGTACGAACGCCGTCAGCGACGCCCACGCGGTGTGACCCGATGAGTTGACCCGCTCACGCGCGCCACGGGGGAACAGGGCGACGACCCAGCTCCAGATGCGGCTGCCCTCGTAGAGGAAGAAGAACGTCGAGAACAAGGCGATGAAGAACCCGGCGAACAGGTGGGTCAGCGTCGTGCCCACCTCGCTGACACGCGAGATCACCGACGTGTCGCTCGACTGGATCGACGCCTTCGCGTTGTCGATCCAGGTCTGGATCTGGTCGTCGCTGAGCTTGAGCGGGCCGGTCTTGGCCCAGTCCTGGATCTTGGAGATGCCGTCGACGACGCTCGTGCGCAGGTCATCCGCCTGGGTCGCGAGCTGCTGGCCGACCAGCGTCAGCATGCCGAAGAACAGGACCAGTCCCGTGATGACCACGATGAACGTGGCGCCGATCCGTGGGATCTTGTGCGCCTCGAGCCAGTCGACCGCATTGACCGTCAGCGCGGTGACGAGCACGGCCACGGCGATCGGCACCGTGATCTCGGAGAAGTAGCGCAGGAAGAACACACCGAGCAGCACCGCGGACGCGATCACCAGGATGCGCCAGGCCCACTGCGTCGCGATCTCCATGCCGATCGGCACCTGATAGCGCTCCCTCACGACCCACACCTCATGCGGAGGAGCCTAGTGGTGTCTCGTCGTCGGAACCTCCCGGCGCTCCGGGGAGTTCAACCCCACGTGAAGAAGGTCGTGGCGGTCGTGCCGGTGCTGGTCGCGCTGACGGCATCAGCATGCTCATCGCCGGACTCGTCCGCGGGGCCGTCGCCGGAGCCCACCAACCCAGCATCGTCGCGCCCGACCACGACGCCAGCGCCCAACCCGTACGCCTCGCTCTCCGCCGCGGAGCTGGGCGCGCGACTCCTGTCGGCGGCGGCCATGGGACGCAGCACCGAGGTCCGGCAGCTCCTCGACGCCGGCGCCGACACGGAGGTACGCGACTCCCATCGCCGTACGCCCTTGCTGCTGGCCGTGACACGTGACCGGGTGCCGGTCGCGCGTGCCCTGGTCGCGGCCGGTGCCGACCCGGACACCCTCGACGACCGGCACGACACCCCGTGGCTGGTCACCGGCGTGACCGGCAGCGTCGCGATGGCGAAGGTCGTCCTGAGGGCCGACCCGGACCTCACGATCCGCAACCGGTTCGGTGGGCTCGCGCACATACCGGCGAGCGAGCGCGGTCACGCCGACTACGTGGCGTACGTGCTCGAGCACACCGACATCCGCGTCGACCACGTCAACGACCTCGGCTGGACGGCGCTGCTCGAGGCAGTGATCCTCGGCAAGGGAACAAGACCATGGCAGCGCATTGTTGAATCACTGGTCGACCACGGTGCGGACGTGTCGATCGCCGACCGCGACGGCGTGACTCCCCTGGAGCACGCACGGCACCGAGGCTTTGTCGCTGTCGCTCGGATCCTCGAGCGTGCGTGAATCCGTAAACTCGACATGAGAGGTGAGACCCCATGATCTTCAGCCGCAGCAAGTCCGAGCTTCCCGGCGCCGACAGCGCGCTCCCCGGCCGCGAGGGCCGGCAGTACCAGGTGGGTGGCACGCACCTGACCCTCGGCAATCCCGTCGAGACCCAGGCGCCCGACGGCTTCGGTGTCGCGGTCTTCGGCCTCGGATGCTTCTGGGGCGAGGAGAAGACGTTCTGGGAGGTTCCGGGCGTCTGGTCGACATCGGTCGGCTATGCCGGCGGCGTCACGCCGAACCCGACCTACGAAGAGGTCTGCACCGGTCGCACCGGGCACGCCGAGGTCGTACGGGTCATCTTCGACCCGGCCAAGGTGACGTACGACGACCTGCTCAAGGTGTTCTGGGAGAACCACGACCCGACGCAGGGCATGCGCCAGGGCAACGACCGCGGCACGCAGTACCGCTCGGTCATTCTCACGACGACGCCCGAGCAGCAGGCGCAGGCCGAGGCGTCGCGCGAGGCGTACCAGGTGCGCATGACCGAGGCGGGCTACGGCGAGATCACGACGTCGATCCTGCCGCTCGACAAGTACTACTACGCCGAGGACTACCACCAGCAGTACCTCGTCAAGAACCCCTTCGGCTACTGCCCGCTGCACGCCACGGGCGTCTCGTACGCCTGACGGTCGCTTGCGTCATAGGAATCGTGGTTCATGGGCCTCGATTCCTATGACGCTACGGCCCATGCCCTGAACGGGTCTGATCGACTCTCGGTGAAGACACTGCGTCGTGGACAATGGCGGCATGTCACAACCTGACCGAGTACTCCCCAACGTCGTCTCCACCATCATCATCACGACGTTGGTGGCGTCCTTCTTCATGGCAGAGAAGGCGTACGTGGGAGGCATGGTGGTGGCGATCCCGACACTGATTTACGTCCAGTACAGCCGTTGGGTCGCGCAGAGAACCGCTGCGAGGGTCGAGCGGTGACTTAGGGCCCAGCCACAACGTGGATCTGGGCCTTGGTCCACCCAAGCGGCTAGGGAAGCCGGACGCGCTCGGTCTCGCGATCGGAGCCGAGGTAGACGATCCACACGTCGCCACCGCGTCGACGGAGCTCGAATCCCTCGCGGTTGAACGTGTCGGTGTCCGCCGTGGCAATCAGCCTTGGTCCGACGAGGCGATAGAGACGGCCATCCTTTCGGTACAGGCGTAGATAGAGCTCATTGCCGGGGCCAAGGAAGCCCACCTGCGAAGCAATGAGGTACTCGCTGTCGTCCACCGTGAACGTGTGGGTCTCGGCCTCGGTGTCATAGAGGAGGCCGCCTAACAGGAACGTGAGGCCGGCGCACGGCAGCGCGGCGAACCACAGCGCCACCGCCAACAGGTCGGCCCACCATCTCCGTGGCCGCAACATGACGATCGTCAGCGGCACGGCCACGGCGAGCCCCATGGCCAGGACGGCCACCATCCCCAGCACCACCTGCACCTTCCCTGACTGGAACGGGCCGAGCATCATGACCGTGTCGTAGTCGGGTGCGAGCTCGCCGAGAACGTACGCGGCTCCGGCTGTGACCAACGCCGTCGACCCGAACACCGCAGCCCATCGCCGGCCTCGCCTCCACGGGGACGCGTGCAACGGTTGATCGCCGTCGACGACGCTCAACGGACGGTCTGACCGGGACACTCCGGGTCGGCGATCCAATCACCCCGGTGGTCGGCGATCGTCGAGCGGGCGCGTGAGCGGCCGAGGTTCCACTCCAGCCAGTCGTCGTGCGTACGGCCGTCGAGCGACACCGCGCACTCCACGAGGTTCGGCGGCAGCGTCGACAGCACGGGGAGCGCGTCGTCGGACAGCCCTTGAAGGTAGGTCCAGTCGACCTTGCCGCTGGACTCGTAGCGGTCGATGTTGTGCCTCGCGATCCACGCGTCGGGGTTGATCGCAGCGAGCCCGAGCAGCAGCACGACACCGCTGAACAGGGCGAACCGTGGCAGCCACACGGCTCGCAGCGCGAACCCGCCGGCGATCATCGCCAGCACCAGCACGCCGAGCCAGCCCTCGAACACGTCGACCAGCAGCCGCAGGCGGGTGAACCCGTACGCGTCCTGGTAGACGTGCATCCGATAGAGCGCCGATGCGACGACGACCAGCGTCAGCACGCACAGCAGGCCGAGCGAGCCGCGGATCCAGGTGCGGTCCGACGAGGTCTCCCGCGGCGCCTTGCGCGAGGCCGCCCACACGACCAGCAGCGTGAGCGCGGTGGCGACTGTCAGCTGCCCGAAGCCCTGGTGGACGTACTCCGCATACGTGAGGCCGGTCGTACGCCTGAGGTAGTCGTGCCCGCCGAAGATGACGGCGGCCTGCGCGACCAGGAACACCGCGAACACCGCGTCGACGACCAGCACCGGCGCGAGCCACTCGAACCGGTGCGAGACCGGGCGGACGGCCCGCTCGCCACGGTTGACCTCGGGCGGGTTGAGGGCGAGGTAGGCGGCGGCCAGCACGACCCCGCCGACGAAGAAGGCGATGAACACCCGCAGGGCGAACGCGGCCGATCCGACGTCGGGCACGATCGCCCCGACCCACTCGGCGAACAGGGCATCCGCCGACGCGAACAGCAGGGCGAACACCGTCACCGCCAGCACCGACACCACGGCCGTACGCACGAGCGCCGCACCGCCGCCGATGCCGGTGACCCGCCGCAGCGTGCGGCCCAGCCAGGGCATGCCGCGAACCCCGGCCAACGGCCAGGCGATGCCGGCGAGCACGAAGGACACCATGGTCCGGCCCCGCACCAGGCCGATGAGGCACAGTCCGGCGCCGACGACCAGGCAGAGGAACACGATCCACTCGGCGTCCCTCAGCAGGGCCGTGACGGACAACGCCAGGCACAGGCCGGCGCAGGTGCGGGTGAACGGGTCGCGGCGATGGCGGCTCGCGCTGAGCACGACACCACCGGCGGCGACCAGCACGAGGAACACCGCGAGCCCGTGATCGCGGAACGGGAGGATCGCACCGGCGAGCACTCCAACGCCCAGCGCGCCGAGCAGCACTCGCACGTTGCCGGGCACGCGCACCTCGGGCCAGAAGTCGCCGAACGCGCTGTCGGTCAGGAAGGGCATGGGCTCGTCGCGGTACGGCGGGAGCGGTGCGGCAGCGTGTGTGGCGGCGGACTGGGGCATGGGGAGCTCCTGGGTACGAGTGAGGGTCGGGTTGAGCGGCAGGTCTGCCAGGACGCGGGCACCGGACTCGCCGGGTTCGGGGTTCGCGAAGCCGATCGACCCCTGGTGCAGGTCGGTCACCCATCGGGCGATCGCCAGACCGAGACCGGTCCCGCCGCCGCCGTCGATGTCGGTGAGCGTGCCGAACCGCTCGAACGCGTGCTCCCGGTTGGCGGGCGCCACACCGGGGCCTTGGTCGGCGACGACGAGATGCCAGTGGTCGCCGAAGACGTCAGCGCGTACGTTCACCGTCCCGCCGGGCGGGCTGTGCCGCGACGCGTTGTCGAGCAGGTTGGCCACGAGCTGGCGCAGCCGCGCCGGGTCGCCCTTGGCGACGAGGTCGGGCGGATTGACCTGCACGGCGTACGCGACCTCGCGGCCGCTGATCCGGAGCTCGGCGACGGCAGCCTCCAGCAACGGTCCGACCTCGATGTCCTGCAGATCGAGCGGCGCCTTGCCGGCATCGACGCGCGACAGGTCAAGCAGGTCGGTGACCAGGGCGGTCATCCGCTCCCCCTGCTCCAACGCGGCGCGGAGCGTCTCGGGGTCCGGTTCGGCGACGCCGTCGGCGAGATTCTCCAGCACCGCGCACAGGGCGGCGAGGGGCGTACGGAGCTCGTGGCTGACGTTGGCGACCAGCTCGCGGCGTTGCCGGTCGACCCCGGCCAGCTCCTCGGCCATGCGGTTGAACGCCCGGGCCAGCTCGCCGATCTCGTCGCGGGACGTCTCGGCGACGCGTACGGAGTGGTCCCCCGTCGCCATGCGCCTGGCGGCCGCGGTCATCTCCCGCAGTGGCGAGGTCATGCCCACCGCGAGGAGCTGCGTCACCGCGAGGGCGAGGGCGATCGTGACAGGGATGCTGAGCCAGATCGGCACGCCACCGGCGGATCCGATCGTGCCGACCACCGTGGCGACCGTGACGCTGGCGGCGACCAGCAGTCCCAGCTTGACCTTGACCGAGCGGACCTGGTCGAGGGGGCGGGCCGTCATCGGGAAGTCCCGCTCTCGAGGGCGTACCCGACGCCGTGCACGGTCCGTACGCGATCGGCACCGATCTTGGCGCGCAACGCCTTGACGTGGCTGTCGACCGTACGAGTGCCGGACGCGTCGGGCCAGCCCCAGACCTCGGCGAGCAGGTGCTCGCGGGTGAGCACGACGCCGGGACTTGCCGCGAGGCACAGCAGCAGGTCGAACTCGGTCGGCGTCAGGTGCACCTCGTCGTCGCCGGTCCAGACCCGCCTGGCACCGGGGTCGACCCTCAGGTCGCCGAGGTCGGCCATGCCCTGACCGGCGAGCTCGGCTGCGCGGTCGACCCGGCGCAGTAGGGCTGCGACCCGCGCGACCAGCTCGCGCATGCGGAACGGCTTGGTGAGGTAGTCGTCCGCGCCGACCGCCAGGCCCACGAGGATGTCGGCCTCGTCATCGCGCGCGGTGAGCATCAGCACCGGCACCGGACGCACGGCCTGGATACGGCGGCACACCTCGTGGCCGTCGAAGCCCGGCAGCATCACGTCCAGCAGCACCAGGTCGGGCTCGTGCGTCGTGAACGCCTCGACGGCACCGGGTCCATCCCATGCGCGGACCACGTCATAGCCCTCCGCGACCAGCCGGTCGGTGACCGCGCCGTTGATGATGGGCTCGTCCTCGACGACGAGGATGCGGCGGGGTGCGGTCATGCCATCAGCGTATGAGCGTCGCTGGTCGGGAATCGGGGTCGACTCGTGAAGATCCTGTGCAGGTTGTCGCGACTAGGACGCGGCCAGCGGACCGGCAGGTCGTACTCCCGCCGGACGCTCGCTCCGTCGGCGCCCAGGTCGGCGCCGTAGACGTGGAGCGAGATCGCGGTGACGTCGCCGGTGTTGTGCACGCGGTGGATGTCGCCGGGAGGGGCGAAGCCACTGGCCTCGCCGACCCGGTTCTCCGCCCTCCCGATCTCCGTGAGGTGGTCGACGTGGTCGCGGTAGAGCGTCTCGTACTCGACGCCCTGCAGCACGACGAACGCACACCAGGCGATGTGGTCGTGGATCGCGGTGAGCTGCCCCGGCTGCCACACGACGGCCTTGACCGAGAATGCCGCCTCGGTGTGCAGCACGTGGCTGATCAGCTCGTCCGGGTCGCCGAGGCGTTCCTGCTCGGTCAGCAGGTCGACGCCGGGCGTCTGTTCCCGCAGGACGTCGGCCACCGCCAACGCCGTACGGCGGTGATCGAGACCCCGCGCGGTCTGGTCCCGGATGCCGTCCAGGAGCTCGGGCAGGCCCACCCGGGCCGGCTGTGTCGGGTATGTCGTGGAGTTCATGACTTCAGGATGGATCCGCCGATTCATCACGTCCAATGCCAATTCGGGAAGCAAATCATCGATAGAGTTGATGAATGCTCGATCTCAACCGCCTTCGCGTCCTCGCCGCTGTCGCCCGCCATGGATCGGTGACCGCCGCCGCGCAGGAGCTCCACTACTCCCAGCCGTCGGTCAGTCACCACCTCGCCCGGCTCGAGGCCGAGACGGGTGCGCAGCTGTTCCAACGGGTCGGCCGCGGCATCCGGCTCACCGAGGCCGGGCTGGTCCTGGCGGAGCGGGCGACGGAGATCCTCGGCCGGGTCGAGTCGGCCTCGGCCGAGCTCGACGCGCATGTCGGGCTCAGCGCCGGCCGGGTCCGGGTCGCCGTGTTCGGCTCCGCGCTGGTCGCCCTCATGCCCGAGGTCTCGGCCCAGCTCGCGGACCGGCACCCCGGCCTGCAGCTGGACCTCGTCGACACACATCCCCCCGAGGCCATCTCGATGCTGCGCGCCGGCGAGGTCGACCTGGCCGTCGTGTTCCGCTACGACGAGACCGAGCCAGATCCCCCCGGCATCCGGTTGACGCACGTGCAGGACGACCCGACCTATCTCCTGACGCCCGACGACCGCAGCACGATCGCCCAGCACCGCGACAGCCGCTGGGTCGCCGGATGCGTCCGCTGCCGGGCACACCTCGTCGAGCTGTGCGGTCGCGAGGGGTTTGAGCCCGAGGTCGCCTTCACCACCGACGACATGGTCGGCATCCAGGCCCTGGTCGCCGCCGGCATGGGGGTGGCGACGATCCCCGGCCTGGCTCTGCGTGGACACCGCAACCCCGACATCAAAGCGTACGAGATCCCCGGGGCGCCGAGGCACGTCTACGCGGCGACGTACGGGGAACCGCCCGACCCGCCACCGACGGCCGCACTGCTGGACGTCCTGGTGTCGCTCGCCTGACGCTACGACGTCTCCGCGGCGATCACGACGATGATCGTCCCGATCGTGAGGAACGCGAGAAAGAACGCGAGGGCCAGCCAGCGTGTGCCCGACATGTTGTCCTCCACTCCGGACGAGCGTCTCTCGTCGCGTACGTTGCGCGACTACCCCTGACGACCGGCGGGCAATCGCGGGCGGGCGTTACCTGCACGCGTCGGCGGGTACGTGACCTGACATCAGCGACTGAGGAGGAAGCCATGACCGTGCCACCCACTCCCGAACCAGACGACGTGCCTTAGGTCCCTGACGACGTGGCCGAAGGCGACCTGGCAGCACAGTCGGAGAGCGCGTGGCCGGACGATGACGCCCAGGACCTCGTACCCGACGGGGACCGCGTCGTGCCCGACCTCGACGAGGGATGACGGCCGGCCCCGACCGACGCTGCTAGTTTCGGCCGATGGGCTTCACCCGCGCCGAGCTGCTGTCGTACGCCGGGCACACGATCCCCGACCTGGTCGGTGACGACCTGCGGCTGCTGTTCGTCGGCATCAACCCCGGCCTCGTGAGCGCCGCGACGGGACTGCACTTCGCCCGAGCGGGCAACCGGTTCTATCCCGCACTGCGCCTTGCCGGCATCCTGCCCGCGGACGTCATGACGCCGGAGGACGCCAGGCCTGCTCTGCTGAGCCGCGGCGTCGGCATCACCAACATCGTCGCCCGTGCCTCTGCTCGCGCCGACGAGCTGAGCGCGAGCGAGCTGGTGGAGGGCCGCGCTCGCCTCGAGGCATTCGTCGAGGAGCATCGGCCCCGCATCGTCGCGATCGCCGGCATCACGTCGTACCGCACGGCCTTCGGTCGCAAGGCCGCACACGCGGGCCGCCAGGAGGAGCCGATCGGCGACGCGCAGCTGTGGGTCGTGCCCAATCCCAGCGGGCTGAACGCCCACGAGACGGTCGACTCGCTGGCTGCCGCCTATCGCGAGGCGGCCGTCGCGGCCGGCGTGGTCCAGCCCGCCGACTGAGCGGTGGTCAGGCCGACTTCGCCTTGGCCTTCATGACGTGAGGCATCACGCCGTAGAGCGCGAGGATCAGCGCCTTGACCGCCTCGGCGACCGTCTCGCCGTCAGGCGTGAGGCGATAGTCGACGTTGGGCGGCATCGTCGACTGCACGTGACGCTCGACCAGACCGTCGGCCTCCAGGGACTTGAGCGTCTGCGACAGCATCTTGTCGCTGACGCCGTCGACGCAGCGCCGCAGCTCGCCGAAGCGCGCCGGCTCGGGACTGAGTGCCGCGAGCGTGAGGGAACCCCATCGGCTCGTGACGTGCTCGAGCACCTCACGCGACGGGCATGCGCCGTTGAACACGTCGAACGGTCGTCTCGGATCCTCAGCCATGATGCGTCCTCCTGTTGACCGCAGACTAGCACTTCGTTAGTGCTTACTCAAAGTTTGTGCTTTCTGATCGTTAGTGTACGTTCGAGAGCGACACCCACCGAGAGGAACCACCCATGACCATCGCCGTCACCGCTGCCACTGGACAGCTGGGCACGCTCGTCGTCGACGCGCTGCTCGCACGTACGACTCCCGACCAGATCGTCGCGATCGTGCGCGACGCCGCCAAGGCCGAGCCGCTCGCCGCCAAGGGCGTCGACGTACGCATCGCGGGCTACGACGACACCGCCGCCCTCGAAGCCGCTCTCGCCGGCATCGACCGGGTGCTGCTGATCTCGGGCAACGAGTTCGGCAAGCGCACGCAGCAGCACCGCAACGTGATCGACGCTGTGATCGCCAACGACGTCTCACGCGTGGTCTACACCAGCGCGCCCCAGGTCGACACGTCGACGCTTCCTGTCGCACCCGAACACCTCGAGACCGAGCAGTACCTCGCCTCGACCGCCGTGGATCACGTCGTGCTGCGCAACAACTGGTACCACGAGAACTACGCATCGGCCGTCGAGACCGCTGCCGCCACCGGCTCGGTCCTGACCAGCGCCGGCGACGGTCGCGTGGCCAGCGCTGCACGCCAGGACTTCGCCGAGGCCGCTGCCGTCATCCTGACCACCGACGGACCGGTCAAGCGTGTCTATGAGCTGGCCGGCGACGTCGCCTGGACGCACGACGATCTCGCCGCTGCGCTCTCCGAGGTCGTCGGCAAGCCGGTCTCGGTCGCCAACGTGTCCGCCGACGAGCAGTCCGCGATCCTCACCTCGGTAGGCCTCGATGCCGGCCTCATCGGCTTCATCACGGGAGTCGACGCCGGGATCAAGCAGGGCGACCTCGAGCTCGCCACCGGCGAGCTGAGCTCGCTGATCGGCCGTCCCACGACCCCGATCGTCGAGACGCTCCGCAGCCTCGCCTGACGCGTACGCCGGGTCCGGAACAGTCCGGGCCCGGCGTTAACGTCGAGGCATGGAGCAACGACTCAGCCTGATCACGCTCGGCGTCGAAGATCTCGACCGGGCCCGCCGCTTCTACGAGGACGGGCTCGGCTGGACCAAGGGCAACCCCGAGGACGAGGTCGCGTTCTACCAGCTCAACGGCCTGGTCCTCGCCCTCTGGACGCGCCCCGACCTGGCCCAGGACGCCCGCGTCACCGACACCGGCGCCTCGTTCAGCGGCATCAGCATCGCCTTCAACACGCGGTCACACGACGAGGTCGACGAGATCCTCGCGCAGGCCGAGGCCGCCGGCGGCAGGATCCTCAAGCCCGGCGAGGAGCAGCCGTGGGGTGGCTACTCCGGCTACTTCGCCGATCCCGACGGGCACCCGTGGGAAGTCGCCTGGAACCCCGGCTGGTCGATCGACGAGACCGGGCACACCTCGCTCGGCTCGGCCTGACCGGCCTCCGCCGCGGCCGCGACGCGTGCAGGCGTACGCGGGGTGATCGTCAGCTCGAAGCCCCGCGGCATCAGGGTGAGCCGCTCCGCGATCTCCAGCTCGTAGTCCGGATCGCCCGCGATGTCGTAGCGGTGCAGCAGGCGCGCCAGCACCAGGATCGCCTCGTGCAGGGCGAACTGCCGGCCGATGCACGACCGCTCGCCCGTGCCGAACGGCTTGTACGAGTGGGGCAGCCGGCCCCGCGCGTTCTCCGGCAGGAACCGGTCGGGGTCGAACTCCCCAGCATCCTCGCCCCAGACCTCAGGATCGCGGTGCATCATCGGCAGCACCACGATGGCCCAGTCCTCGGGCCGCATCGTGTGCCCCGTGCTCAGCACCGTCGTCTCGCGCGGACTGCGGGTGAACGCCGGCGCCGTCGGCCACAGGCGTAGGCCCTCGTCGAGCACCCGTCGCAGGTAGCGGAACTTCGCCACCTGCTCGAACGTGGGCTCGGTGTCACGATTGGGACCCAGGACCTCGTCGACCTCGGCCTGCGCCTTGGCCAGTACGGCGGGATCACGGGAGAGGTAGTAGAGCGCGAAGGACAGCGCACCCGAGGTCGTCTCGTGACCGGCGACCAGGAACGTCAGGATCTGGTGCCGGATGTTGAGGTCGTCGAGCCGTTCGCCGGTCTCCGGGTGCGGGGTGTGCAGCATGATGCCGAGCAGGTCACAGTCGTCGGCCTCACCTGTCCGCCGCTCGGCGATGATGCCGTCGAGCAGCGAGTCGACGTACGCCTGGTGGTGGGCGTTCTTGCGGTCGATCCGCCTGGCCATCAGCCCGGCGCCCGGCATCGCGTTGAGCGAGCCCTTGCGCTGCCCCGCCTGCAGAGCCGCGATCATCGCCGGGATGAACGGGTGCGGCTCGGCCCGGCTGAACGAGCCGAAGTCGGTGCTGAACGCCGTACGGCTGATGGTCTCCATCGTCAGCTTCGTCATGTCCGCCGAGACGTCGACGGGACCCTCCCGGCTGTCCCAGCTGTCGAACAGCTCCTGCGCTGCCGCGAGCATCACCGGGTGGTAGCGCTGCATCGCCGCCTTGGTGAAGGCCGGCCGCAGCAGGTCGTGCGCCAGCGTCCAGTTGGTCTCGTCGTTGTACGCCGTGAAGAGCCCCTGCCCCGCGAACTCGCGCAGCGCGACCAGCGCGGGCGAGAGAGCCTTCTCGAATCGCGACTCGTCGGCGAGCTCGGCCGCAAGCTCGGCCCCGGTCACGAACACGAACTTCTGGTCGAACACCTGCATCTCGAAGATCGGCCCGAGCCCCTCGGCCCGGCGCATCGTGCTCTGCAGCGGCGCCCGGACGTCGGTGCCGAGTGCATCACCGACGACCGGCTTGCGACCCGACGGATGAGGGAAGGTCTGACCCGACCAGTCGTTGCGCACGGCGACTCCTTATTGGACAACAATTCAGTAGTGCTACTCTAGCCCCTGTTGAACCGGTGTCAAGTAGTCTGTGCCGCATGGCCACCCGCACCCGCATGAGCCGAGAGGCCCGTCAGGACCAGCTGCTCCAGCTCGGGGCAGAGCTGTTCGCCGACCGGTCCTACGAGGACGTCCACATCGAGGAGCTCTCCGAGGTCGCCGGCGTCTCCCGCGGCCTGCTGTATCACTACTTCCCCACCAAGCGAGCGTTCTTCGCGGCGATGGTGAGGCGCGAGTCGAGCCAGATGATGGAGATCACCGCCCCGGACGAGTCGCTGCCGATCCTCGACCGACTGCGTCAGGGCATCGAGGCCTATCTCGACTACTGCCAGGACCACAAGATGGGCGTCAAGGCGATCTTCCACGGCGCCGCGTCCGCCGATCCCGAGATCCAGGCGATCATCGAGGACGACATGCAACGCCAGCAGGAGCGCATCACGGCGGGGGTCGAACCGGCCGGCCAGCCGTCCGAGCTGATGCAGATCGCGGTCCGCAGCTGGCTGCACTTCATGCGCAACGCCTGCCACCAGTGGCTCGACTCCACTGACACGACCCGCGACGAGGTACGCGACCTGTGTGCCCAGGCATTGCTCAGCACCCTGCTCGCCCTGCCGGAGGGCTCGCGACCCCCGGCGCTGGCGGGCGTGACCGACTGAAGCAACTTCAGCCGTTTCGCCGACACGTCGCCCAAACGCCGATAACCTCCGTGCATGACGAATCCTGAGGCGACGTCCGGAACTGCTCGATGAAGGGCGTCGAGGAGCTCGTCGGCGCGCCGATCGAGGCCGGCTGCGTCGTCAATCCGCCAGGCAGCGCGGGCTCGATCGCCCGTGGTGCCGCCGCTCGCAACCTCGGCTCCGGCATGATCGGCGTCGCCGCCGACGGCGACGTCGCCCGCAAGTCTGCTGACGCACTGCCGGAGGCCTCCGGCTCGTGGCTCGCGGCCTATCTCGCACTCACTCCAGAGGTCCTCGTCCTCGTCCGCGTCAAGCAGGGACTCATCCGGCCCAAGCTCGACGGCGAGATCGCCCGCATCCCCCGGTCCGCGGTGACGGGGTACACCCTCGACGAGGGCGGGCTGCAGTCGCCGTTCTCGCTCCAGCTGTCGGACGGTACGTCATGGGAGTTCGGCCTGCCCAAGCTCTACGTCAAGAAGGCCAAGGAGCTGCTCGACCGGCTGGGCGTCCAGCCCACGTCGAGCTGACCTCGCTTCAGAGTCCGCTTCGCCTGCTGACGGCCGAGATCGCCCGCTGGTAGCCGGCACCGGTCAGACGTACGAACTTGTCGAGCACCCACGCGTCGGCACCGATCAGCACCCGCGCCTTGTCCTTCTCGACGCCCTTGAGGATCACTTCGGCGGCCTTCTCGGGCGACGTCCGGGCCATCTTGTCGAACGAGCTCGCGAGCTTGTCGTGGTCACGGCTTTCGACCTGTTCGCTGTTACGGGCGATGTTGGTCTTGATGCCACCGGGGTGCACGCACGTCACCTTGACCGGCCGGTCGCCGAGGGCCATCTCCTGGCGCAGCGACTCGGTGAACCCACGCACGGCGAACTTCGCCGCGTTGTAGGCGCTCTGGGACGGCACGGAGAAGAGCCCGAAGATGCTCGAGATGTTGATGACGTGACCGTCGCCGGACTCGACGAGGTGCGGCAGGAACGCCTTGGTGCCGTTGACGACACCCCAGAAGTCGACGTCCATGACCCGGTCGATGTCCTTGAACGACATCTCCTCGACCGAACCGGTGAAGGCGATGCCGGCGTTGTTGAACACGAGATTGACCGTGCCGAAGTGCGCGACGACCTCATCGGCGTACGCGAGGACCAGCTCACGCTGCGCGACATCGAGGTGATCGGCCTTGACCTCGGCACCGGCCTGCTTGACCAGCGCCTCCGTCTCGGCGAGACCGTGCGGATCAACATCACTGATCGCGAGCCGTGCTCCTCGGCGGGCGAGCTCGACGGACAGGGCGCGGCCGATGCCGGATCCGGCGCCGGTCACGACGGCGACCTTGTCGGTGAAGTGGGACATGAGAGCCTCTCGATTCCAGATACTGGCGGTATCTGGAACCGAGGCTATCAGATAATGACGTTAGCCCGGTAGGCTCTGGTCGAGCGGACCGGCGTCGAACTGGGTGCGGTGCAGCTCCTCGTAGCGCCCGCCCTGAGCCAGCAGCTCGTGGTGGGTGCCCTGCTCCACGACCCGGCCGTCCTCGATCACGAGGATGCGGTCCGCCGCTCGTACGGTCGACAACCGGTGCGCGATGACGACGGACGTACGCCCGGCCAGCGCGACCGCCAAGGCCTCCTGCACGGCCGACTCGGACGTCGAGTCGAGATGCGCCGTCGCCTCGTCGAGGATGACGACCCGCGGGTGCGCGAGCAGCAGCCGGGCGATCGTGAGCCGTTGCCGCTCGCCGCCGGAGAGCCGGTAGCCGCGCTCCCCCACGATCGTGTCGAGTCCGTCGGACAGCGAGGCGACGAGGTCGTCCAGTCTGGCGTCGTGCAGTGCCGACCACAGCTCGGCATCGGTCGCCTCGGGCCGCGCCAGCTTGAGGTTGTCGCGCACGGACTCGTGGAACAGGTGGCCGTCCTGCGTCGCCATGCCCAAGGTCTCGCGCAGTGACGCCATCGAGAGATCCTTGACGTCGACACCACCCAGGCGTACGGCACCACGGTCGACGTCGTAGAGGCGCGGGATGAGGCTGGCGATCGTCGACTTGCCGGCACCCGACGTGCCGACGAGCGCGACCATCTGCCCCGGCTCGACGCGGAACGACACGTCGTGCAGCACGTCGACGCCGCCGCGGTTGTCGAGCATCGCGACCTCCTCGAGCGACGCGAGCGAGACCTTGTCGGCCGACGGGTAGGCGAACGTCACGTGTGAGAACTCCACCGAGACGGGGCCATCGGGAACGGCCACCGCATCGGCCTTCTCGCGGATCAACGGCTGCAGGTCGAGCACCTCGAAGACCCGCTCGAAGCTGACGACCGCGCTCATGATCTCGACGCGGGCACTCGCCAGCGCGGTCAACGGCGCGTACAGCCTGGTCAGCAGCAGAGCGAGGGCCACGACCGCACCCGGGTCGAGGGAGCCCTTGAGCGCGTAGAAGCCCCCCAGGCCGTAGACGACAGCCAGCGCCAGGGCCGACACCGTCGTCAGCGCCGTGACGAAGACCGACTGCAACATCGCCGACTTCACCCCGATGTCGCGCACCCGGCTTGCCCTGGCCGCGAACTCGACGGACTCCTCGTCGGGCCGCCCGTAGAGCTTGACGAGGGTCGCGCCCGGCGCCGAGAAGCGTTCGGTCATCCGGGTGCTCATGACCGCGTTGTGGTTGGCCGCCTCGCGGGACAACGCGGCCAGTCGGCTGCCCATCCGGCGGGCCGGCACGACGAAGACCGGCAGCAGGACGAGGGCCACGACGGTGATCTGCCACGAGATGCTGAGCATCACGACCAGCGTCAGGGTCAGGGTCACGAGGTTGCTGACGACGCCCGACAGCGTGCCGCTGAAGGCCCGCTGGGCGCCGAGCACATCACTGTTGAGCCGGCTCACGAGTGCACCGGTGCGGGTGCGGGTGAAGAACGCGATCGGCATGCGCTGGACGTGGTCGAACACTGTCGTGCGGAGGTCGAGGATCAGGCCCTCGCCGATCGTCGCGGAGAGCCAGCGCGTCCAGATGGCCAGGGCGGCATCCGCAATCGCGATCAGGGCGATCAGGCCGGCGATGCCGAAGACCTTGCTGCGCGAGTCGCCGTCGACGATCGCGTTGACGACCTTGCCGGCGAGGACCGGCGTGGCGACCGCGAGGCACGCCGAGACGACGCTCAGCAGCAGGAAGTGGATCAGCCGGCGCTTGTGCGGCGCGGCGAAGCCTCCGATGCGCTTGAGGGTCTCCTTGGTCAGTCGTTGAGGACCGTCCTGCGTGTTCATCACACGGTGCAGCGAGTTCCATGCCGCGGCGTCCATGCTCATGTCGTCCTCCTGGATCGGCGTACGCCCTGCTCAGTGTCCACCCAAGGCACGACAAACCTAGGACCTCAATCCGAGTTGAGGTCAAACCGCCGAGGTGGATCAGGCGATCGTGCGGCGGCGCGGCTTGAGACGCAGCTCGGGCATCGGCGGCGCCGGGATGCGCTGGCCGTTGTGCCCGGCGACCTCGCCGAACCGCTCCGATGCCTCTTCCCACTCGGTGCGCGCCTGCACGATGTCCTCGTGCGAACGGCCGATGAAGTTCCACCACATCACGAGCTCTTCCTGGAACGGCATGCCGCCGATCAGCAGGAGCGTCGTCTCGGCCGGCACGAACAACGCGAGCTCGTCACGACCGGGCGCGAGGTAGCGCATCTGGCGGTGCACGATCTCGGTGCCCGCCACCAGGGCCTCGCCGTCGACCGCGAGGACCGCGTGCTCGAACTCGGCTCGCAACGGGATCACCGCACCACCGGGACGGATCGTGAGCTCGGCCCCCACCATCGGTGAGTACGTCGTGGCCGGAGACGCTGCGTCGGCGAGCTCGCCCATCAAGACCTTGGCCGTCCACCCCCTGCCCTCGGCAACCGGCAGGTCGGGGTGGTGCTCAAAGCCTGCGACACCCGTGCGTCGCAGGTTGGGCAGGGCGACCCAGAGCTGGAGGCCGTGCATGGGAGCGTCCGGGTCGCCGACCGAGAACTCCGAGTGGGCAACGCCGTCGCCTGACGTCATGAGGTTGAGCTCGCCGGGCTTGAGGACCACGTCGCTGCCGAGGTTGTCGCGGTGCCGGATCTCGCCGGCCATCGGCCAGGTCACGGTCTGCAGTCCGGTGTGCGGGTGCGGCAGCACGTTCATGTGCTCGGTGGTCGGCCCGAAATGGTCGACGAAGCACCAGGGCCCGACGGTCGGCAGCCCTCGATGGGGAAGCGTGCGGTGGACGGTGATGCCACGGACCCCACCGAGCGGGACCTCCCGGGCATCCAGCGACAGGTCGAGCGAGGTCATGCCAGAAGCGTACGTCGGAGCTGCTCGACCATGTCTGCGGTGCCGCCGATCTCGAGGAACCAGCCCACCACGCCGCCCTCGTGCGCGTCCCACTGGTCGAGCACGCCCTCGATCGCCTCGACCGGGACCGCAAGGAACTCCGGCGGCAACGTCGCCCGGTGATGGCGGCCGGGGATCTTGCGGAGGCGGGACGAGATGGCCTGCTCGGCATGCCTGCTCTCGAGGAAGTCGGCGATGACGCCTTCGCGCGAGACGCCGACGAGTCGCAGCAGGAGCGCGACCGACACTCCGGTGCGATCCTTGCCCGCCGCGCAATGGATCAGCGTCGCCCCGCGAGCCGTGCCCACCTCGCGTACGAGCTCCACGAGGTACATCGACGCATGGTCGAGCAGCAGCAGGTAGAGGCCGGCAAGGCTCTCGGCCGGTGCCGTGCCGGGCTGCAGGGCACTCAGGAGCGGGAGGTTGACGATGCGGGCGCCGGACGTGGCCAGCGGGTGGATGCCCTCGGACTCGTTGGCCGATCGCAGGTCGATCACCAGCGCGGGCGGCCACGCGATGTCATCAGGTGCGCGGTCCTTGCGCGACGGCATCGCGCTGCGCAGGATGCGATCCTGCTGGACCATGCGACCGTCCGCCGCCTCGACGCCGCCCACATCTCGGAGGTTGGGGACGAATTCGCGCACGTGGCCACCCTAGGCGCAACGAAGGACACATGCCTGACCGGCTGTTTTCGGGTGTTTCCGTCATTCTCGCGACGTAAAATGACACAGTGCCTCGTCCCCGTCGTATTGCCGCCGCCACCCTGATCGGCGGCGGTGCCACACTCTCGAGCTTCTACGGGTTCCTGGTCGGCGAGGCCATGCTCGCGCGCCGCGCGATCGGCACGACCGACGAGCGGCCGCCCTCCCCCGACGGTCTTTACGGTGACGACCTGCCGGGCCACACGATTCGCGTCCTCGTGCTCGGCGACTCGGCAGCCGTCGGCTACGGCGTGACCCGCGCCGACGCCACCCCGTCGGCGATGATCGGCGTCGGCCTCGCCCACGTCATGGACGCACCGGTCGAGGTGCAGTGCCGCGCCGTGGTCGGCGCCCAGACGGCCGACCTCATGGGCCAGATCGACCTCGACCCCGATTGGCATCCGGACGTCGCGGTGATCGTCGTCGGCACCAACGACGTGACGCACAGCGTCACCCCTCGCACCTCCGCGCGACTGATCAGCAAGGTCGTCAAGCGGCTCGTCGCGGAGGACTGCGACGTCGTCGTCGGCACGTGCCCCGACCTCGGCACGGTGCAGCCGATCCTGCAGCCGTTGCGCGCCGTCGCCCGGCGCCTGAGCCGGGCCCTTGCCCGCAAGCAGACCATCGCGGTCGTCGAGTCCGGCGGCCGGGCCGTGTCACTCGGCGACCTGCTCGGCACGCTGTTCACCGAGAAGCGCGACGTCATGTTCGGGGCCGATCACTTCCATCCGTCCGAGACCGGCTACGCCAACATGGTGTCGGTGCTGATCCCGGCCATCACGGCGTCGCTGCGACAGAAGCAGACCTCGTACGCCTACGCGGGCCGGACCCACGACCTCGTCTCGGTCGCCGACGCTGCGGCCGTGTCGGTCGACCACCCCGGCACCCAGGTCGCGCCCGATGCCGGACCCGGCGGCCGGTTCGCCTCAGTCCTGCGTCGCCGCCGCGCCTCGTAACGCTCACCGCCGGTTCCTAGGTGGGGGTCCCCCCACGAGCTCTGCGAGTAGGGGGCGGCCGCCCGCGGCCGACCGGGAGCGAGCGAGGAACGAGCGAGCGAAGGACGGTCCCACCAACGACGAACGGCCGGCTCCGAGAGGGAGCCGGCCGTTCGTGTGTCTAGCGCTGGAGGTCAGTCGCCACGCAGGATCGCGAGGATGCGCAGGATCTCGATGTAGAGCCACACGAGGGTGACCGTGAGACCGAACGCTGCCCGCCAGGACTCCCGCTCGGGGAGACCGGCCGCGACCCCCTGCTCGATGTAGTCGAAGTCCATGATCAGCATGAACACCGCGAGCACGACCGCAGCAGCCGAAACCACCAGGCCGAGCGTGTTGTAGCCACGGATGCCACCGTCGTCGACGACGCCGGTCATGCTGAGCACCAGGTTGATGAGGGTCGCTCCGACGAACGCGAAGATCGAGATCGTGACGATCTTGCGGAACTTGGCGGTGACCTGGATGTTGAAGAACTTGTAGGCAGCCAGCGTGCCACCGAAGGCCACCATGGTGCCGACCACAGCCTGGAACACGATGCTGGGGTCGCCCACCCACGCGGCGATGATCTTGGAGAAGGCACCGACGAACACGCCCTCGAACACCGCGTACGCGATGACGAGCGGAGGGCTGACGATCTTCTTGAACGAGTTGACCAGCGACAGGACCAGACCGATGATCGCTCCGCCCATCGCCAGGCCGTAGGCCTTGCTGGCGGCTGAGCCGTCGGCTCCGAGGTCACCGGATGCGATCCAGGTGACAGCTGCGGCCGCGATGAGCACGCCCAGCGTGATCGCGGTCTTCTCGACAGTCGTGTCGATCGTCATGCGACCGGCGCCACGCTCGGTGTGCGTGGGCGATCCGTTGAGGTCGACCTGCCACTGGGACGGGTCGGTGGCGACTGCGCCGCCGCGGCCGTTGAACTCGGCGCTGCGGGCGAAGACGGGGTTGCTGCTCTTCATGATTCCCTCCGTGGGATGGCTCCGAAAGTGGAGTCGTTGTCCTTCACCCTATCCAACGTCGCAGACACCCCGTTTGATCCCGAGTCACTCGTTGGACTTGGCAACCTTCTTGGGGACGTCGACGGCTGGAACCTTGAGAAACGGACCGTTCTCCAACGCCCTGGTCTTGCGCGGATCTGGCGAGGGATCAGGCACGTAGTTGCCGTTCTCGTCCCACATCATCTCCGTGACCTTGAGCGGATAGACGTTGTAGGCATCGGATCCGGTCTCGAGCCTGGCCGCCGAGGGGGTCAGCGGTGAGGCGTCTCCGCCGCGATTCGTGACCAGCGGCTTGCCGTTCACGTCGAACAGCTGGACGTTCTTGAGCGGCTTGCCCTGCGCGTCGTATGCGTAGATGTTCTCGACCAGGTGCCCGTTGAAGGACAGACCTTCCGCCGGGGTGTCACTCACCGTCGCGTCGACGCCTGAGGCAAAGCCACGGTCGAAGTCACCAGCACTGCTACGAGGATCGTCCGCTGCCGCCATGACCGGGAGGAACGCCACCACCGCGATGACGTTGCCGACCGCGATGAGCGCCGGGACGGCCGGACCGTGCCAACGGCCGCGCCCCCACTGCACGCTGATGACCGCGAACGCGACGAACACGAACCACCACGTGCCGGCCATGCCGTAGCCGCGCTCATTGCCGAAGAACGACGCCACGAGCCACGCCGCCAGCCAGGCTCGGACGATCCACCACGCCGGGCGGAGCTCGCCGAGGAAGTCGACGACGCTCGCGAGAGCCGGGTTGCGACGGATCGCGACCTTGAGGTCGGCGCGCGTGTCGTGCCAGCCCTGCGTCAGGCTCGAGAGCACTCCACTCTTGGGCTTCGTACGCACAGGCAGTCCGGCCGCGGCCCGCAGCTCGGTCGCGTATGCCGCAGGGTCGGGCAGCTCGCGCTGCAGGTCCTCGGCGTACGCCTCGGCGAGATCGGCCTCGAGCCCCTCGGTCAGGTCGTCGACCTCCTCGGCCGGCAGGTCGGCCAGCGCGGCGCGGACGCCTTGGGCGAACGCGACGATCTCGGGCGTGACGGTGGACGTGGTCATGCTGCCTCCCCTGGCTGGGTCGAACTCGTGAGCAGGTTGTTCATGGTGGTGGAGAACTCGGTCCAGACCTTGCGCTGGAGATCGAGCATGGCCCTCCCCTGGGCGTTGATGCCGTAGTACTTGCGGTGCGGGCCCTCCTCGGACGGCACGACGTACGACGTGAGGGCGCCCGCGGTGTAGAGCCGGCGCAGCGTTCCGTAGACGGAGGCATCTCCGACTTCCTCGAGGCCGGCGGCGCGCAGCCTGCGCACGACGTCGTAGCCGTATCCGTCCTCGTCCTCGACGACCGCGAGGACCGCGACGTCGAGCACGCCCTTGAGCAGCTGGGTGGCATCCATGGATGGGACAGTACCACGCAATACGCACTACCGCGCGTGATGCACGACGGGCCCGGCGTGTCCCGACAAAGCTCAGGAAGTGGAGGCGGAGACGCGGTGCGCACCGGCGTACGCGTTGAAGCCGCCGTCGCGACTGAAGCCCAGCAGCGTCAGCCCGGCCGACTCGGCATGCTCGACGGCCAGCGACGAGGGCGCCGACACAGCGGCGAGCACCGGGATGCCGGCCATGTGCGCCTTCTGCACCAGCTCGAAGGAGGCCCGGCCCGAGACCTGGAGCACCGTGCCGCTCAGCGGCAGGCGGCCCTCGCGCAAGGCCCAGCCGACCACCTTGTCGACCGCGTTGTGCCGGCCGACATCCTCGCGCAGGCACAGCAGCTCGCCGTCTGCGTCGAACAGTCCGGCGGCGTGCACTCCCCCGGTGCGGTCGAACACCTTCTGTCCCTCCCGCAGCCGGTCGGGCAGCGCCCCGAGCAGCTCGTGCGACCACGACGTCGCGTCGTCGAGCCGGCCGAAGTGCGCTGCCTTGTGCACCGCGTCGATCGATGCCGTGCCGCAGATGCCGCACGAGCTCGACGTGTAGACGTGGCGCTCCAGCGAGAGATCGAGCGGCGGAGTGTCGGCGCTCAGCTCAGCGTCGATGACGTTGAATGTCTGCAGACCGTTCTCGTCGGTGCCGGCGCAGAACCGCATCGACACGAGCTGGTCGGCCGACCAGATGACCCCTTCGGACACCAGGAAGCCGGCGACGAGGTCGAAGTCGTCGCCCGGCGACCGCATCGTGACCGAGAACGACGTGCCGCCGACGCGGATCTCGAGCGGTTCCTCGACCGCCAGGGCATCCTCACGGACCGTCGACGAGCCGTCCGGCGCGAACCGGGTGACCTTGGTGCGTCGTGTCAGCCGGCCGGCCATCTATCCCTCTTCCTCGACCCGTTCGCAGAGCGCCGTCGCCGTCTCGATCGCGTCACGCAGGTTGGTCTCGGACCCGCCCGCCATCCCGGCGGCGAGGCCGGCGAGGAACGTCGTGAGCGGAGCGGCCGGACGTACGACGGCGTGCGCCGCGACTGCAGCCAGGTCGAGCACCGACTCGGTGTCGAGGTCCAGCTCCTTGATGCCGAGCTCGGCGGCAACCGTGACCACCCAGTCGTCGAGCGTGATGTCAGCCATCATGGCTCCCTTCTGACAGCGCTATCTCCTGATCGTGCCACGTGTCGATGTCGAGCGCCGCTCGCGGAGGGATCTCGATCTCCATCAGCTCCAGCGGAGCCAGCAATGCGCGTACGGAGAGGTCGACCAGCGTCGGCTGGGTGGCGATCGAGGCCCTCAGCGCCGCCGCGTCGAGGACGCTCATGAGGTATTGCCGGCGACCGTCACCGTCGACCGCGATGACCCCGTCACCGGATGCCGAGTCGAGGAGCAGGTCGACCGCGTCGGCCAGGAACGGGTGGTCGCAGCTTGCGAGGAACACGTACGCCTCACGGACCTCCGCCATCGCTGCCCCGATCGCTGCCGCGGGACCCGCGAACCGGGGTTGCTCCTGCACGACGATCGTGCCGTCGGGCACCGACCCTGGCTCGCCGACGACGATGATCCGCTCCGCCTCGTCGACAGCGCGGAGCGTACGGGCGAGCAGCGTCTCACCGTCGAACTCGAGTGCCGCCTTGTCGACACCACCCAGCCGTGAACCTCGGCCACCGGCCAGCACGATCGCGTCCCAGTCGGCGGTCGGCGGCATCTCAGCCTCGTACGTCGTGGAGGTGGTGGACGATGTCGTGCAGGTAGTACTGCGTGAGCGTGGCGACCGTGAACTCCGAGCCGTCGCTGCGATAGCCGGTGCGGTCCCAGGCGTCGTCGAGGATCGACTCGAGGAGCTCGACCATCCCCTCGCCGGCGTCGACGAGCTGCGGCGCGACGATCGCCGGGTCCTGCGACGCGTAGTCGTCGGCGAGCGCGGTCTCGTCCTGGTTCCAGTTGGCGAATCGCGGCGCGTCCTGGTCGAGCATCAACCGGATGCGCTCGGCGAACAGGACGTGCACATCGCGCACGTGGCAGGCGTACTCGGTCGGCGACCACGTCGACGGAGCCGGGCGCTCGCGGGCATCGGGGCGCTCCAGGATGGCGGACCAACGCGGCAGGTCGGCCTGCACACGATGCGCGACCTCGGTCGGCGCCACGTCTCCGGCGACCAGACCGCACTCGGGGCACGCCTTGTCGAGCACCCAGGTCCAGTCCTTGGTGTCAGGTTCGATGTCCACGCGTCTACGCTAGCGCGAGTGGAGCCCACGCCGTACCGAACCGAGCCGGTCTCGTTCACCCGACGCGGCGGACGCCTGACCGAGCGCCAGCAGAGCGCCTGGGACGAGCTCTCCGAGACGTACGTGCTGGAGGTCCCGCGGCACGGTCCGAGCACCTCGGTAGACCCGTCGTACGTGCTCGATCCCCGTGCAGCCTTCGGGCGGTCCGCTCCCCTGGTTGTCGAGATCGGCAGCGGGCGAGGCGAGGCGATCGTGCAAGCCGCAGCGGACCATCCGGAGCTCGACTTCCTCGGTCTGGAGGTCTACGTCCCCGGAGTCGCGCAGACCCTCGTGACGGTGCGCCATGTCGGCGTCACGAACGTACGCCTGATGGTCGTCAACGCCGCCGAGGCACTGACCACGATGCTGGCCCCTGCGTCGGTCCATGAGCTCCGCGTGTGGTTCCCCGATCCGTGGCACAAGAAGCGGCACCACAAGCGCCGGCTCGTCACGCCGGAGTTCGCCCAGCTCGCGGCCCGCGTGCTCGAGCCCGGCGGCGTGTGGCGCCTCGCGACCGACTGGGAGGACTACGCCGAGCAGATCCGCGCCGTCATCACCGACTCGCCGGACTTCGACGGCGGCGAGTGGGGCGACCGGTTCGAGGGGCGCCCGCAGACGAGGTTCGAGGGCAAGGGTCTCGGGGTCGGCCGCACGATCCGCGACGTCACGGCCGTACGACGCCACCCATAGGATGAGGTCATGACGGAGACGACCAACGCCGAGAAGCTGCGCATCGGCGACGGGTTCGTCGTCTGGATCATCGGCGCCAGCGTCGAGGAGACCTCCTTGCTCGACCCCATGCCCGAGGGGGCCGAGACGATCGAGGAGCGCGACGAGGACGAGCCCGAGAACGTCGACGCGGCGATCCTGGTGACCGACAACCGCACGGCCCTCGCGGACGACTTCGACGAGGTGCTGCCGCAGCTCGGCTCGATCCCGATCGTGTGGATCACCTACCCGGGCAACGGTCACTCCGACCTCGACGAAGGCACGCTGCAGGACCTCGTCGGCGACTACGGCTGGAGCGCTGTCGAGAGCATCGCGCTCGACGAGACCTGGGCCGCCATGCGCATCCTCCAGAGCTGAGCGCTCACCCGCCGGACGGGTAACGCAGCCTGGTGATCCAGATGCCGGGTGGGACCTCTTCGTCGCGATCGACGCTGAACCCGTGCTTGGCATACAGCGAGACCGCCGGGGCGTTGGCGCGCCCCGTGGCCACCACGACCTCGCGGCCCGAGGCCCGGTCGAGCACCTCACCGAGCAGGGCACTGGCGATGCCTCGACGCAGCAGTCCGGGGTTGACCATCACCTTCTCGATCTCGACACGGTCACCGGCCTCCCACCACGCGATCGCGCCGGCCAGGTCGACGCCGTCCCACGCCATCAGCCACCGACCACGCCAGGCCGTCAGGTCGACCTCGTCCTCCTGCAGCGGTGGGATGCGGTCGTCGCCGATCAGGTCGGCCTCCAAGGCGTACGAGGTCTTCTGCAGTCGCAGCAGCGCCACCGCGAAGTAGGGGTCGCAGGCCGGATCGGGCGACGAGAAGATCATGCGGGTCCGCCCAGCGCTTGGAGCCCGGCCTCGGCGAGCCGCTCCCACTCGGCCGAGTCGGCAGCCGGTACGGCGACCCAGTCCTTGAACGGTCGGCCCTTGCCGGACGGATCGAACAGCGAGGCGCCGTCGAGGCCGAGTGCCGCCGCGTGGGCATCGCTCCCAGCGCCGAGCTTGACCGCCAGCTGTCCGCCCTTGAGGCACGCGAATGCGGTGCCGTCGAGGGTCAGGGAGCGGGCTCCGAACAGTGCTCCGGGCAGGACGCCGCGAGGCGCCAGATCATCGACGATCTCGTCGAACCGAGCCTCCGCGTCCATCCTCACCTCGCTGCGCGTCAGCCTAGTCCGTCGCACCGGTCCATGGTTCGAGCTCCAGGCGTTTGCCGGTCCGGCCGTCGCCGGACGAACGGCCCGTCAGGCGTCGCCCGATCCACGGACCGGCGAACCCGGCCCACCAGCGCAGCTCGCCGACCATGCGCCGGGCTGAGCCGGGGGTCGGGCCCGGGACCAACGGCTCGTCCCAGACCGACGGGGTCGGCAGCCCGAGGGTGTGCATGATCCCCAGCGCGAACCGCTGGTGACCCAGCGGCGAGAGGTGAAGGCGGTCGTCACTCCACGCCTCGGGAAGGCCGAACACCGACCGCGGAGGGAGTGGCGCGAGCAGGGCTCCGCGATCACGCGCGACGTCCGTCAGCATGCCGTTGAAGGCATCGACCCGACCCTTGATCCTGGCGCCGATCGGCAGCAGGCCGGTCATGTCGGGCAGCGGAACCATGACCGTCACGATGCCGTCGCCGACCAGGCGCTCAGCCATGTGGTCGAGCTCGCCGCGTACCGCATCGAGGTCGACCTTGGGCCGCATCAGGTCGTTCATCCCCGCCGTGACGGTGACGAGATCAGGACCAGCGGCGAGTGCCGCGGGCAGCTGGGACGCCCGCACCTGCGCAGCCTTCTGCCCCCGCACCGCAAGATTCGCGTAGTGGACCGGCTGACCGGCCTCCACCGAGAGGTGCTGTGCGAGACGGTCGGCCCACCCGCGCGGCACGTCTCCGGGCCACGGTGTGTCGCCGAGGCCTTCGGTGAGACTGTCGCCGATCGCGACGTACCTGCTGAACACGTGCCGGACTCCTTGGGATCTCGGTTGCCGTGGACTGGTGGTTACCAGCGGGGGTGGATCGCGTCGCGCAGGTTGCGGTCGTAGATGTCGTGCACGGTCTCGTCGAAGCCGGCGGGCAGTGTCACGTCTGCGGCCGCTGCGTTGGAGCGCGACTGGTTGACGTTGCGGGCGCCGGGGATCGCCGCCGTGACGCCGTCCTGCGCCAGGATCCAGGCGATTGCCGCCTGGGCCGGGTGCACTCCTTCGGGGACCGCGGCCGAGAACTCCTGAGCCGCCCGCACGCCGGTCTCGAAATCGACCCCAGAAAACGTCTCGCCGACGTCGAAGGCCTCGCCCGAGCGGTTGTACGTCCGGTGGTCGTCGGGCGCGAACGTCGTGCTGGTCGTGTAGCGACCCGACAGCAGCCCGGACGCGAGCGGGACCCGCGCGATGATGCCGACGCCGGCCTCCTTGGCGGCGGGCAGCACCTCGTCGAGCGGCTTGAGCCGGAACGCGTTGAAGATGATCTGGACGCTCGCGACGTTGGGCCGGGCGATCGCGGTCAACGCCTCGGCGACGGTCTCGACGCTCACGCCGTACGAGGCCATCACGCCTTCCTGCACCAACAGGTCGAGGCCGTCGAAGACCTCGTCGGTGGAGAACACGGGTGTCGGCGGGCAGTGCAGCTGCACAAGGTCGAGCGTGTCGACGCCGAGGTTGGCGCGGGAGCGGTCGGTCCAGGAGCGGAAGTTGTCGAGCGTGAAGTTGGCCGGGTCCTGCTCGGCGCGGCGGCCCATCTTGGTGGCCACGAAGACGTTGAGGTCGGGCCGGGCCTTCAGGTACTCGCCGATCAGCTGCTCGCTGCGGCCGTCGCCGTAGACGTCGGCAGTGTCGAAGAACGTGACGCCGGCATCGGTCGCGCTGTCGAGCACCGCGATCGCCTCGTCGTGCGTGACATCGCCCCAGTCGGCGCCGAGCTGCCAGGTGCCGAGCCCCACGACCGAGACCTCGCGGCCGGTGCGACCCAGTGTGCGTACGTCCATCGTGGTGCTCCTTGTTCGTGGGGAAGTCCAGCCTACGGCGGCGCTCAGCAGGCAGTGCTGGCGGTCGATCCAGCAGGAGTGGACGTGACGCAGCCGCTGACGGCCCCGGAGGAGGAGGGCCGCCAGCGGCTGGAACTCACCGCACCGTCAGCCAGGGCAACCGGGGAAACCTGACTGGTTGGCATTCAGCGCCGTGCGGTACTGCGGCGCAACACCAGCTGCACAGATCACGTCCTGTGCACCTGCGGGCCAGTTGGTCCCGCTGATCTTCAGGTTGTTGATCAGCTTGTTGTTGTGCGCCGCGGCATTCGGGGCGGAGACCCCGCCGGAGTTGTACCAGTTGTTCTGGATCACGTTGTCGCTCGTGTTGTTGCGGAGGCTGTACGCGTTGGTGAACACGAACGAGCCGCCCTGGACGACGTTGTTCTCCCAGGTCATCGACCGCGACCCCTCGTCGAGGTAGAGCCCGACGCCGGAGATGTTGAACAGGTAGTTCTTCGACACGACCGCCCCGGGGTTGGCGGAGAGGTTGTAGATCGTGCCGCCGTCGGCGAACCGCGCCTTGGTGTCGTGGACGAGGTTGCCCTGCACCTGGGTGTTCTTCAGCGTGGTCGGCGTCGTGTAGAGCGTGTTCCACTTGTAGTAGCCACGGTCGACGTAGTCGTTGGAGCCGCCCGCATCGTTGATGCCCCAACCGAATCCCGTGTCGATGCCGTCGTAGGGGACGTGCGAGACCTCGTTGTGGACGATCTGGGCGTTCGTCACGTACGTGCTGAGGATTCCGCTGTTGTCCTTGTAGTCCACCGAGACCCGGTCGACGGTGTTGTTCTCGATCCGGATGTCCTTGTTGGTCATCCGTGGGTCGCTCGGGTGGTGCGCGTCCGGCAGCACGCCGCCGACGACGACGCCGTGCCCGCTGTCCTCCATGAACCGGTTGGCTGCGACGGTGATGTCACTGGCACCGAGCCCGACACCGCTGACGGTCGCGTTGGCGTCGTTGCCGATGCCGAGCGCGGACGAGCCGAGGTTGGTGAACGTGTTGCCGGTGAAGGACACCCGGCTGGCGGCCGAGACCTGCACCGCTGCGGGCTCCTGGTACCAGCTCGTACGGGCCCGCTCGAACATCTCGCAGCCGCGCGAGCAGCTGCTGAAGGCGTCAGCCGGACGGTAGTCGTACGCGTCCTTGATGAAGGTCCCGTTCTGCTGATCGGCGTAGCCGTGGGTCGAGGGACCGAGCCACGAGGTGCCGGAGAACTGGATGCCCTTGAAGGCAAGTCCCTCGACGGGATTCTTGTACGTCCCACCGATGCTGATCAGCGACTCCAGCCGGGGCAGCTCGATGCTCAGGTTGTTGGGATCGACTCCGTCTGCCGGCTTGTAGTAGAGCGTGCCCTTGCTCGGGGCGATGTACCACTGCCCGGCCTGCGTCAGGAAGCTGAGCGAGTTGTCGAGGTACCAGCTGGGTCCGGCAAGGAACGAGTTCTGGACGGTGTCCCAGCCCCACGTGTTGTTGTCCCAGGCCGGCTGAGCCATCGTGATCTCGGTCGGGCTGATGCTCTTGACCGGTGAGTAGCGGTTGGTGAAGTCGCCGAGCGACTCGAACTCGATCCGTCCCTGGTCCGGGAGCGAGGCGAGGTAGCTGAGTGCGGAGTTCTTGATCGTCAGGCCCTTCGCCGTCGGCGTGACGTCGGCGTTGGCCAGGCGAATCGCCGCCCGAGGCGCGATCTTGCCGTCGACGTACAGCTGACGGGTGTCGAGACCCTTGGGTGTCTTCGCCTGCCAGATGCCCGAACCGGCGTCCGACTTGGTCCAGCCGGAGACCTTCGAGGCGCCGGTGATGACCGGTTGAGCGCCCGGCGCAGCGACCCACTGGATCGTGTGGTCCCCGCCGTCGTCGTCCGCGTCGAATTTCAGCGGGTCGGACAGCCGGTAGGTGCCGTCGGCGAGCTGGACGGTCACGTCGCCGTGCTTGGCGGCCGGACGTACGACGTGCTGCGCGCGCTCGAGGGAGCACGGCTTCGACTGGCTGCAGTGTCCCCCGTCCTTCCCATCGGGCGACGCGTAGTAGGTCGTCGCTGGGTTGGCTTGTGCGGAGTTCGGGACGAGTGCCGACACAAGGACGATCCCTGTGCCCAGCAGCGCAAGTGCCGCAGACCTGCGGCCCCCTCGCCCCGTCGCTGTCCGCGAGTATGACGTCAACTTCATGGTCGATCGCTTTCTCTCATCGGGGCGTCGATGCCCCCCGAGAGTAAGATTTATCATACGTATGACCTTTGTCACAAGAGACATGTGACGTCTTATCAATATTCCCAGCCTGCGCGGCGCTTCACCGACCCGGGAGGCGCGCCTCGACCGACCACCCGCCCACTCGGGTGGTTCCCGCGCTCAGCTGGCCCCCCAGCGTCTGGATGCGTTCGCGCAGCCCGATCAGGCCGGACCCAGTGCCCTCGATCGGCGGGTCGTGGGGTGCGGCGCGGTCGTTCTCGACACGCACAGCCAGGCCACGACCGCCCTCGTCGACACTGATCACGATGCGAACCTCCGCGCCGGGTGCATACCTGAGCGCGTTGGTGAGGCTCTCCTGCACCACACGAAACGCGAGATGAGCCACCGGTTCCGGTACTCCGTCGCGGTCGCCCTCGAAGCGACAGGTGACGTTCAGGCCGCTGCGGCCCGCGCGGGTCACGACCTCATCGACCAAGGACAGATCCGTCCCGGTGTCCTGTCGGCCGCCCAGGAGCTCGACGAGTCGTTCGAGGTCCTTGCGACCCTGCCGCGCTGACTCCGAGATGGCCGCGAACGCCTCCTTGGCACGGGCGGGGTCCGTGTCGACCAGCCGCTGCCCGGCGATGGCCTGGATCACCATCACGCTGATGGCATGGCCGACAATGTCGTGCAGCTCACTGGCGATCCGCGTTCGTTCGTGCCGCAGAGCCAGCTCGGCGAACAGCTCACGTTCGTCCTCGAGCTCCTGGGCGCGCACGGCAAGCTCGGCTCCGGTCTCCCGGCGAAGTCGCAGGATGGTTCCGGCCGCGAACGGCGGCGCCGTGAACATCACTGCTGGCACCCAGGTGCCGAGATCGCCGAGGTAGCAGAACGGCACCAGGTACGCGGCGCCGCAGAGCGCCACCAACCAAGCAGCGCGCCCGGACCAGCCGAGCGCCAGCACCGCGAAGCTGGCGGAGAACACCGCGACGCCCACATCGGGGAACCAGCCGTCGACGACCATGGCGGCGAGAAACAGTGCCAGGGCCAGCACCGAAGCGACGCGCGGGTGGGTGCGCCACCACATGAGTGCCAGCCCCCCGATCAGGAGGCACGCGATGAATACGTTGCCGCGGACCGTCGTCGGCCAACCGTGCAGAGCGGTGGGCAGCGCCATGAGCAGCACGACCGCCAGCGCGATCGCTCCTTGCTCGAGTCGGCGCATACCGGTCGCTCCTATCCGAGCACCGGCAGCATGGCCACCACGTCGGCATGACCCCGGGCCACCTTGGCCTCCAGCGACCCGCCGAGGAAGCTGGCCCGTTCCCGGGCTCTGGCCACCGCAGCCTTGATGTCGGACGACTTGACCACCGGCCCGTTCACACGGATCTCCAGCGCGTCGTCGTCGAAGCGCATGCCGACCTCAATGCGGGACTCCGGCTCGTCGGCAAGGACGTTCACCAGGTGCTCGACAATCCGGTAGGCCGAGAGCTCGACCGTTGCCGGCAAGGAGCGGGGGTCGCCCGTCACGATGAGCCGCGAGTCCGCCCGGGTGTGCCGGGCCAGCAGGGCGTCGAGGTGGGCAACCGTGGGTGCCGGGGTCAGCGTGACGTCGCCGCCACGCAGGAGGCCGACGATCTCGCGCATGCCGTCGAGGGTGGTGCGGCTGTCGCTCTCGATCGACTCGAAGAGCGTCCTCGCGCTGCCGGGGTCGAGATCGTGGCCTGTCTCCGCGGCGGCCGTCAGCTGGGCGAGACGTTCGAGCAGGAGTCCGTCGAGCTCGTGCGAGAGCCGGGCACGGTCGCCCGCGACCTCGAGCGCGACTCGCTTGTCCCGCAGCTGCCGAAGGTCACTCGTGCGCGCCTTGAGCTCGACGCTCAAGGCGGTCCGGTGGCGGACGGCGCGTCCGATTCCGAAGACGATCACCACGATCGGGAACGCGACCACGAGCACCTCGAACCCGGTTGTCGCGTCGACGGCGGCGACCGCGACTGTCAGCAGGGTGACGAGGGCCAGGACGATCGCTGCTCCTCGACGCTCCAGCGCCACGGCGCCCAGGTAGGCCAGGACGAACGCCAGCGGTAGCCCGGCACCACACCTCGTGACCCAGCCGAAGAGCAGGTCGTGGAGCACCATGGCAGCGAGCGAGATCGCGGTGACGGCGACGACGCTGCGCCGCCACCACAGCACCGGGACCGTGGCGAGCATGAAAGCGGGCACCATCAGCCACGAGTGGGACGTCAGAGCATGCACCATCGTGCCCTCAGCGATCGCCGACGAAGCATGCTCGTCGGTGAACTGGACGTTCTCGACCATGAGCCAGAGGCCCAGGGCGGTGAGGGCTCCCGCCAGGACCCAGTCCACAGGACGGATCCCCCGGAACACCTCGCTGAAGCCCTCACTCATGGCTCGACCTCTCAGGCGCTGACGCGCGTGATGTCCAGAGTAGGCTCGGCGACCCGCTTCTCGACGTGATTCTGCACGAACAGCCCGATGCCGTAGAAGACCGCGGCGACCGGCACGGAGAACGTCAAGGCCGACAGGCCACCCGTCGAAGAATCCTTGATCAGTGTGACGAACTGGAGCGCGACGATCCCGACGAGGCCGACGAGGTGGTTCTGCCTGGCGCCCGCGAACCGTGCCACGGCGTACGCCATCGCGAATGACAGGGGCAACGCGAATCCGCACCGGGTGACCCACCCGAATGCCGGCACACTGGCAGCCAGGATGACGAGGGAGACGCCGATCGCGGCCAGGATCCCGCGCCGCCGCCACAGGATCGGGAGTGCCGCGGCGATGAAGACCGGGATCATGAGGGCCGAGTGCGAGTCGAGCGCGTGCTCCAGGTCCGCGTCGGCCCCGGCATTGACGTTCGCGATCCCGATGAAAGCAGCAAGCGCGACCATCACCGCCGCCAACACGTAGTCGAGGGGGCGGATGTTCTTGACGATGTCCATCTTCGTTCCTTCCGACCGGGCGTCTGAGTGACCCCGCTGGCCTCACGGTCCCAGCTGGATGCCGTCGTCGGCGTCGGCACTGAGGATGAACTTCCTGCCCGGCCTCATCCTCAAGAACGACCCCGCTGCGGCGTTCGGGTCGGCACAATGAAGCCGTGATCAGGGTCCTCATTGCCGACGACCAAGAACTCGTGCGCACCGGCTTCCGGGTGATCCTGGAGTCCGAAGGCGACATCGAGGTCGTCGCCGAGGCCCGGAACGGCCACGAGGCGATCCGGCAGGCAGCACTGGCCAAGCCGCAGGTCATCCTGATGGACATCCGTATGCCCGAGCTCGATGGGCTCGCCGCGACCGAGCAGATCCTGCAACAACCAGACCCGCCGACGATCGTCGTCCTCACCACGTTCGACCAGAACGAGTACATCTATCGCGCACTCCGCGCCGGTGCCGCGGGCTTCCTGCTCAAGGACGCGCCGTCGTCCCGACTCATCGCCGCAGTCCGCGCCGCGGCCACCGGCGACTCACTCATCGAGCCGTCCATCACGCAGCGACTGGTGGAGCGATTTGCGGAGCCAGCAGCCGCGCCCGGCATACCAGTCCAGTTCGCGCAGCTCACCGAACGCGAGCTCGACGTGCTCCGCCTGATCGCGCGAGCCCTGTCCAACGCGGAGATCGCCGAAGAGATGATGGTTGCCGAGACGACCGTCAAGACCCACGTGGCGCGCATCCTCACCAAGCTGGCCATACGCGACCGCGTGCAAGCGGTCGTCCTCGCCTACGAGACGGGCTTCGTCAGCCGCGACGCCTGAGCATTGCTCCTGCGCACGTGCTCCCGGTGGGGGTCGAACCCTATTCGCGCCCTTTGCCGACCTGCGACGATGCGGTTTTGTGCTGTAATTCCAGCGAATGCGTCTCACGTAGATCACGGCAATCGCAGGTGGATCACGAGCGTTTGTGCTCAAAATGTGCTCACGAATGTCTCTGCCAGCCGGCCAGCTCACCACCCCAAGTGGCTGCTGGCCGAGGTTGTGCCTCAGATCGTCATGTTCACGTACTGGTCGACACGTTTGGACCTGAGGGTGCCCGGGGCGTAGTCCTTCTGCCAGTCGGTGCTCTCCCACAGGTCCTGGTAGCTGTGCGGGGCCGGAGAGCTTGGCGGAGGTTTGCTTTTGGTGGTCGCCTCGACCACGGATCGGTAGTAGAAATGCCCCCAGAGGCGGTTGAACTCGGTGAAGTAGATGTCCGCGACGCGCCGATCGCCGCGGACGAGGATCATGTTCTCGTCGTTCTCGATCGTGGATGCCTCGCTGAAGTTCGCCGATCCGGTAACCACGATCGGGTCGGGTCCGAGCGGGTCGCTCAGGATGAACTTCAGGTGGACGTACGTGACGTGCACATTGAGGCCGATCTTCTTGTTGTTGGTCTCCGCGACCCATCGACCCAGCGGGGTGTGCAGCTCAGAGCCTGATGCCTTGTAGGTGTTGTTCCTGGAGTTGAGGAAGATCAGGGGCTGGGGGTTCTTCTTGGTCTGCGTTGGCACATCCTTCTCCTCGAGCAGCAGGAAGCACAACGGCCCGGACTTCCCGTTGGCGCTGATCGCCTCGCGGAACGGTCGGGGGATGCCGAAGGCGAAGGTGCCGCACGACATCTTCTTCGCCCCAGCGAGCAGCCTCATGTAGAGCTCGAGCGGACGCTGGTCGGCCCGGGGGCTGAACAGCGGGGTGACGCCTGGCGGAATGTCCTTCAACGTCTTCGGGGAGGGCGTGAGCTGACCGACCTCGGCCTGGAAGGCGATGTTCAGCGGGTTCTTCTTGGCGTCCGTGGGTCCTCCCGGATCGTCCTTCAGCAGGGTCCAGTAGCGCAGGAACAAGGCGGCGGCCGCCTCGTCTGTGAAACGGTGCCCGACGTTCGCCTGACCGTAGAAGCCACCATCGGTCAGGTTCGTCGATCCGGTCCATACCTCGGTGGGTTTGCGTGCGGTCTTGCCGCGCAGTAGCACCATGAACTTGTTGTGCTGGATGTCGTCCTTGCGGGCTTCGCGAGCAATGATGGAGCCGTCGGGGAAACCGATCTTCTGGATCGCCTTGAGGTTCTCTTCGCGGGGATTGCTTTTGATGTGTTGGGGCTTCTTGAGCTTGTTCTTGGCGTTCGGCTTGATGGTGCGTTCGTTGACCTTCTCGTCGATGATCAGCTGGACGTCGACTCCGCGGTCGATGGCGTCCTTGAGGGCTTTGAGCACCGGGGTGAAACGGAACTCGTAGAAGCATCCGCGGATGGCGTCGCCCTTCTTCGCGGACGTGATGAAGTCGATGATGGCTTCATCGAGGTCGCGACTGAGCCAGGCCAATGCCTTCGCCTTCTTCGCGCCCTGCAGTTTGTCCGGAGCCAGGTTGTCGAAGTTCTTCGCGTAGAACTGGCTCCCCGTCACACCGCGATTGAAGAAGATGTCGTGCACCCCACCGGTCAGCGGCTCGGTGTCCACCGAGATCCGCACTGGCGGTGTCGACCGGTCCAGATTCCCGGGTTGGCCCTTGAGGGGGTGGAACACATAGTCGTACGCATGGCCGGGCTCGGCGACGAAGTCGTCCCAAACCAGGCTCTGTACCGGATGGTCGAACGTCGACACCAAGGTGTCGGGCTTGGGGTTCTTGATGATCGACCGGAAGACCTTGTACCCGTCAACGAAGTGACCCTTGCCCGTGGCCAGATCGACGCGCTCGACCGCGAAGCCGAGCAAACCGTCGCGAGCCGCAGCGGTCGCTCGAATTCCGAACGACACGGTGTTCGTGCCGGACACGGCAAAGACCTGAAGTCCACCAACGGTGCTTGATTTGAAACGCATGCTCAGCCTCCCGATGGCCGGCAGCCTACTCCTGGAAACGCCACCAGAGAGCGGAATCGAAGACCAAAGCGAACAGCGCTCGCAGAACACTTCGCTCGGATGCCCAGAGGTTCGCTGGCCATTCCTGCCGCATTTCAGCTTTGTCACGGCAGGCAAGGGATGCAGAGGTGACACTCTCGCCCCTAGTGATTCCGACGGCCAGTTGCATCTGCCATTTCGGTGGATTATCGACCCACAAATTCGCTGATTTCGCGGTCGGGGTGCGCCGGGGGTGCGGTCAAGCAATTGCATCAGGAATCGCCTTGACCTGATCCGCGATCATCGGGGCTCAGCTCGTCCGCGGAATGCTCAGCGCTGGCGGCACCTTCGAAGATCGAGCAGGTGTGCCGAAATAGTCTCACATGGGCTCGATCTTGATGTCAGAACCAAGCCCGGTCGGTGACCCGCACTTTCAGTCGCCCATCACGTGGTCAAGTACGTTGCGCAACGCCCGCGATGCGTTGTTATCTCCGCCGTCCACCAGGAGGGCACCGAAGTACGCGATCGAGCCCGTCGCGAACACCGCCCCCCCAGCAGGCGTCTTGAAATAGATCATGTCTGCGTGGATCTCTGGATCGTTCGGTCCACTCGTCGAGCCGTGATACGGCTGCAAGACTTCTTCTGTCGCACGCTGCGCCCCCTCGTCGTGCCCCCAGGACGACGCGAGCACGGTGGTGCCCGGCGGAGTCCCCAGCGCGAAGTCGACTCGGTCCATCTCGTCACCAGAAGCACCGCCACGCACAAACCCTTGGTCCCCAATGAGGTCACCCTCCAGCCCGTCGTAGAACCACGCGAACTCGCGACGCACCGACTCGTCAGTCGACATCCGGAAAGGCCTGGACATGCCGCCGGCCGCCGCCATGCCGACACCGAACAGCTTCTGCGGGGCTCGGCCACGATGCCGCCAGAGCCCGCCGGGCTCCCACGACGACACCAGGTCAATCTCCCCGGGAGGCGAGTCCCACGAACGCACGCCAGCGTTGCCCCGGCGGGTCTCGATGATTGGCGCGTGTGCGTTGATGACACCCGTCACCCAGTAGTACCCGTTGCCGCCCAGGTAGAACAAGTTGCCGCCGGCCGCTCGATAGCTCTCGATGGCATCGAGGATCTCGGTCGAGGGGTACTCAGGATGCGATCCGGTCAGCACGACGTCATAGCCGTCGAGCGCCGCGGCGCCTTCGACATGAAGCTGTTCCTCCGTCACGACGTCGAAGTCGTAGCCGAACGTCTCGAGCCACTCCACGAGATACATGTCGCCCGAGAATGCGCGGCCCGACCCCTCCGGGTAGCTCCAGAACCCATACTCAGCTCGCATGTCGAGGATTGGCCGGAGGGCGCTCGAGTAGTGCACGCCGCTGCCATCGATGTGCCGGTCGTAGAGGGACCGGCCGAACTCACGCCCGTGGTAAACCTGTCGACTCTGCGCCTCCTTGAGCACCTCGGGGTCCTGGAAGCGGTGTCCCACGGCGTTGGCGAAGTGGCTCACCAAGTCCTCGTTGGCGTACGCGAGGTAGCTGAACGTCGGCAGCATGAAGCACACCTTGGCCGTCCTCACACCCGGGTTGGCGGGCACGAATAGCGGGATCGTGTCCTGGGTGCCGTCCGCGCCCGTGAGCTCAATCCCGTAGACACCACTGCGGAGGCTCTCGGGGAGAGCCTCCGTCATGGTCTGCGCCCAACCGGCGTCGACGAGGTCCGTGGAGTGGAAGTGCGCGGCCGCGTAGTGATCGGGCTTCTCCCGGAACGAGACGGCGGTACCGTCCCAGCTCGGCCCCGTCACGCCTTGGTTCGGAAGATTGACCAGGACCATCGGGTCCGCCTTGCCCGCGTACGTCCGGCAGAGGAACCGGGTGGGGCCGGAGTCGACGGGAGAGAGCGACCATGCGGCACCACCGATAGTGGTCACCGCTCCGCGGATCTCGCTGACGCTGCGCAAGTCTCTGCTCTGGGTGCCGTACAGGACGAACGGGTCGGCGATCTTGCCGGTGAAATGGTGCTCCGCCCGACCCCGCGCGTAGCCGTCGCAATGCACGACGTCTCGCGCAGCTTGCGCGGCCAGGGTGAGCGTCGGCGCTTCCGACTCGAAGTCACTCGACAGCGCCGTCTTGACACGAGACGACGCTCCATAGAGCTCGTCATGCGCGATCAGCTGCAGGGAGGCATGACCCGTCGAAAGGTTCACCCGTACCGACGTCCATGAGCGGTTGCCGACAGGGCTCTCGCTCACGAGTCGATCCTCGCCGACGACGAGAACAATGTGCGAGTCGACGAGCTCGAGGCGCAGGGCGCCACCCCCACCTGTCAGGTCGAGGATCGTCTGAGGGTCGTCCCAGTCAGCGACGGTCGTCCAGATGCAGACACCCAGCGTGAGTCCTTGACGACTCGTTAGCCGCGGGATAAGGGTCGTGGTCGCGAACGATCCCACGCAGCTGCTCTGGGTCGATACCTCCACGGGGCCCGCACCGTCCCACGCGATGTCCTCGACCGCGGCGCGAGCCGTCCTCCCCGGCACTGGCGAGCGGCCGAGTCGAACGAGCCTGACCTCGGCTCGCTGATTCTGGCCGGCCGCGAAGAGCGTGACAGGGTCGCCAGCCCGATAGGTCAGGCGGTCGAGGTATCCGGTGATGGTTGGCGCTGAACTCACGGTGGTTGGCTCTTTCCGGGTTGAGGTGTCGTGACCGTCGGACAACGGCCGTCTATTGGTGCGGCGGAGAGGCGGCCTGGGACCCACGGATACCGGAGTCCTTGGCTTGGCGTCGCTCGCGTGCCTGGAGGTTGAGGACGGCCTTGGCCCGCGGGTCGACGAGGGACCTGATGCCGTCGCCGGCGAGATTGAACGCCATGACGGCGATGACGATCGCCGTGCCAGGGGCGACGATGAACAGCGGCGAGCTGCTGATGTACGGCTTGGCGTCGGCGATCATGTTTCCCCAGGTGGGGGTGGGCGGAGCGACACCAAGGCCGAGGAAGCTCAGCGACGCATCGGCGAGCAACGCGGACGCGCACACAAAGGTGGCCTGAACCATGATGGTCGGCAGGGCATTGGGCAGGACGTGGACCACGAGGATGCGGACGCCGCGAACGCCCGCCGCGCGCGCCGCAGTGACGAATCCTCGTTGCGAGATCGTCAGCGCCCTGGACCGCACAACACGCGCGACGTACGGCGTGAACACGACCGTCAGGGCGATCGTCTCAGCCAGCGCGCCCGGCTTCGAGCTGAGCGCCACAACCAGGGCGATCGCCAGCACGATCGCCGGGAACGCCATGAGCGAGTCCATGATGCGCATCAGGATGCTCGACGTGCCCGTGTAGAAGCCGGCCACGAGGCCGACCACCGAGCCTAGGCCGACGGCGAGCATCGTGATGAGGGCGCTCAGGCCGAGCGAGATGCGGCCCGCCGACACCACACGGCTGAGGATGTCTCGGCCATAGTCGTCCGTGCCGAGCACGTGGTCGAGCGACGGCCCCTGCAGGCGGATGGCCAGCTCTTGGGACGAAGGCGAGGGCAGGACCCACGGCCCCGCGATCGAGACGACTATGAGCAGGACCAGCACCGTGAACCACACGATGAAGCTTCTATTGCGGTGCCACTCCTGGGCGATCCTGCGGGCCGCTGTGGTTACGGGAGTACTCATTGGAGCCTCACTCTCGGGTCGAGGACGGCGTACACGAGGTCCACGGCGAGGTTGACCAGGACAATAAGGGCGGCGGTGATGATCGTGATTCCGAGGATCAGGTTGTAGTCACGCGCTTGGACCCCGCCGTAGAGGAGATATCCGATACCGGGAATCAGGAAGACCGTCTCGATGATCACCACGCCTCCGAGCAACGAGCCGAAGTTGCCGCCGATCACGGTGACGGCGGGCAGGAGCCCGTTGGGCAGTACGTGGCGGTACATGACACGTCTCTCGGAGGCCCCCTTGGCACGCGCGGTGCGCACGTAGGGGTTGAGCATCTCGGCGGCGAGGCTCTCACGCAGCGTGATGACCAGCAAGGCGACCTGGTGGGCCATGATGACGATGATGGGTAGGGCGAGGAAGCTCGCGGCACGTGCTGGACTCTCAAGCGGGGAGACGTAACCGGTGACGGGGAAGACCCGGGTCCGCACGGCGAGCAGCAGCACAAGGATCAGTGCGAGCCAGAAGCTGGGGATCGCCAGTCCGAACGAGCTCGCGCCCATCAAGAAGCGCGACAACAGAGACCGTGGCCTCGAAACGGTGCGCACCGCGAGTGGCACCGCAACGAGCACGCCGAGCACCGTGGCCGACGTCGCGATGAGCAAGGTCGGCCCCAAGTAGGACAGGACGGCGTGCATGACGCCACCCGACTGGGACACCGAGTAGCCGAGGTCGCCGCGGAACGCATGCCCCATGAAGGATAGGTACTGCGCGAGCAGGGGCTTGTCGAAGCCGAGCTCGTGGTTGAGTGCGGCGATCTGCTCGGCCGAGGCCTCCTGCCCGAGGATCGCGATCGCCGGGCTGCCCGGGATCGAGTGCAGGATGAAGAACATAGCCGTGGTCACGAACACGAGGACGACGACCATGTCCCTGATCCTGCGGATGATGAGTGACGTCACGATCTCGCTCCTTGGGGGTCGACGCAGAGAGCGGCCCGGTCGAGGCACGTTCGACCGGGCCGCACGACTAGTTCGTCTTGTACGCGCTCCACAGCACGTACGTGAAGTCGTTCGGTACCGTGAGCTTGGCGCTGTAGACGCCAACTGCGCTCACCCCGCCCAGGGGGACGCCCGGCATCGTCTCGTAGAACTTCGTCTGCAGCTCGCCCATCACGCCGTTGGCCTCCTCGGCCGACGTCGAGTCCTGGTACTTCGCGAGCAGGGTGTCGACCGTGCTGCCGTAGTCACCGCGGTAGTAGCTTCCCGGCTGCTCCTTGCCGAACCACGGGATCTGTCCCGGCGAGCCGGCCATGCCGGACAGGTAGGTGACGCTCAGGTCCCACGACCCGGGCGACGTGCCCAGACGCTCGTACATGGTCGGGAAGTCGAAGACGCTCACCTTCGACGGGATGCCGATGTCCTTTAGAGCGGCCTGCGCCGCAACCGCCCACTGGTACATGTAGGGATACGTCTTGGACGTCAAGATACGGATCGGCTTGCTGCCCACACCCGCCTTTTTGAACAGTGCCTTGGCGGCGTCAGGATCGCCACCGGGGAACGACTCGATCCCAGCCTTGGTGTAGAGCGCAGCATTGCTGGTTGCAGCGAGTGCACCGTTGAGCGGCTTCCAGAGCCAGGAGGGACCGAACGTCGCCTTCGCGATCTCCTCCTTGTCAAGGAGGGTGTTCATGGCCTGGCGCGCGTCGACGCTGGCGAAGGCCGACGAGTCGTCACTGTTGAGTAGCAGGACGTTGGAGTACTTCACGGCCGATGCCCGCACTGTCAGGGACGAGTCCTTCTTGGCGGCATCGATATCGTCGCCGTTGATCTCCTGGACCCAGTCCCACTGACCAGTCTTCAGCCCATTGAGGCGCTGTGACGCGTCCGCGACGAAGACGAACACAAGCTTGTCGGCGTGCGCTGTCTTCTTGCCGGCGAACCCACCAAAGTCCTGGTCGAGGCTCTTGTATTCGTCGAATCGCACGAGCTGGATGCGCTGGCCGGCCTTGTAGCTGTCTAGCTTGTACGGGCCGGTCCCGATGACCTGCTCATTCTTGAGTGGCGACTTGCCTGCCGCCTTGGCGATGTCGGCCGGCAGGATGATGGCTGCCTGCACGGTCCAGGCCAGGTCGGCGATGAGGGAGTAGCGCGGACGTTTGAGCTTGATGACGAACGTCAGGTCGTCCGGTGTCTCCAAGGCGTCGACGTCCTTGCTGACCTGCTGGCCCGTCGCGGAAATCTCGAGCCATCGCTCAATGCTTGCTTTCACGTCGGCCGACGTGAGCTTCGCCCCGTTGTGGAACGTGATGCCCTCGCGCAACGGAATCGTGTAGGTCCGCCGATCCTTCGACAGCTCGAACGACTTCGCCAGCATGGGCTGCGGGTTGAACTTCTTGTCCCGTGCGAAAAGCTGCTCGAAGATGTTCTGACCCGGGATCTGCGACAGCTGACCAGTCGCCAGGCCGGTGTCGAGCGTCTGTGGATCGCCGGACAGCGCAGCGGTGACGGTCCCACCCTTGACGGGCGTGCCGCCGCCGGAGGTGCTCGTCCCGGTACAACCGACGAGTGCCACAGCCGCGATGATGGCTGTGATGGCACGGGCCAGAGCGCGAGGGCGTTGCCTGAGGGGCCTGATCATGTCTTCTCCTCTATCGGTGTGACGGTTTGGTGGTTCGTGGTTGACGCCACCGACGCGACCGCGCCGAGACCCTTGAAGGGATCGGGATTCGCCGCGGCCAGCGCACGCGTGTACGGGTGGGAGGCGCCCGCAATGAGCTCGTCGGCGGTCAGCACCTCGACGAGCTCTCCCCGTCGCATCACGCCGACCCGGTCCGCGACGGAGGTCACGAGGCTGAGGTTGTGGGTGATGAAGACGTACGTGAGGTTGAGCTCGCGCTGCAGCTCCAGGAGCAGGTTCATGACCTGCCCCTGGACCGAGACATCCAGCGCGCTGGTGGGCTCGTCGGCCACCACGACGTCCGGGCCGGGCGCGATGGCTCGGGCGATGGCCACCCGCTGACGCTGGCCACCCGACAGCTCGGAGGCGAACTTGGCACCCGCGTTCGAGGGGAGCCGCACGGCTTCGAGCATCTCTCGTACACGTGCCTCGACGCCCTCACGACCGAGGTCGGTCAGCGCCCACAGCGGTTCGGCGATCGCGTCGGCGACGGAACGTCGCGGGTCCAGCGTGTCCTGTGGGTTCTGGAAGACCATCTGCACGTGACGACGCAGCTGCCGCTCCTCGACGAGACCACGTGCCTGTCCCAGGTCGAGCCCACTCACCGTGATTTTGGAGCCGGCGTCGGCCTGCTCGAGATCGAGCATCAGCTTGCCCAGCGTGCTTTTGCCCGACCCAGTCTCGCCGACGACCCCGAAGAACTCGCCTTTGTAGACCGTCAGGTTGACTCCCGCGACGGCCGCGCGCGTCCTGTTGGTCTTGCCCTCGCGACCGGAGTGGGTCACCCGCCTGATCCAGCCCGACACGGGTCTGGTCCCGTACGTCTTCGAGACGTTCTCGAGCACCACGACGGGCTCCCCGTCGCCCGCTGGGCGCGATCGCTCCGCCACTACCTGGTCGCCCGGGTGACCGGTCAGGGCGTCGACCATCTCGTCAGTCCAGTGCTCGACTGGTCGCCACGCCCGCACGGAATGCCGCCCGTCTGCCGAGGTGACAACCGGTGGCGGGTCGTCGAGGTCCTGCTGCGACGCGAGCGCGTTGCGCGGTGCGAAGCGATCGCCGGCCGGGTAGTGGCCGGGCTCCGGAACCGATCCGGGGATCGTCCGCATCAGCCCGACGAGGCGAGTGTTGGGGCGTGGGACGCACTCGAGCAGTGCCTTCGTGTACGGATGCTGGGGTGCCCCGAGGATCTGACTCGTCGGTCCGATCTCGACGACCTGTCCGGCGTAGAGCACCGCGATGCGGTCGGAGATCTCGGCCGCAACTCCCATGTCGTGCGTCACAAAGACGCACGACATCTGACGATCACGCTGAAGCCTCTGCAGCAGCTTGAGGATCTCGGCCTGGACCGTGACGTCAAGGGCCGTCGTCGGCTCGTCCGCGATCAACATCTCCGGCTCCCCCATGAGGGCCATCGCGATCATGATTCGCTGCTGCATCCCGCCGGACATCTGGTGCGGATAGAGGTCGGCGACGGATTCCTCGAGCCCGACTTCTTTGACGAGGCTCATAGCGCTCCGACGCGCGGCGCTCCGCTGGGCAGCGCGTTCTCGTCGACCCGAGGTCCGGCCGAGGTCGTTCGACAGGAGGTACGCCTCGCACAGCTGCGCCATGACGGTCTGGGTCGGGTTGAGCGCGTCCATGGCCTCCTGAAAGACCATGCCGACGCGGTGGCCTCTGACCGCGGTCATGGCCTGCTGGCTCAAGCTCAGCAGGTCGGTGCCGCCGAGCACGGCCGACCCCGAGACGGTCAGTGGTGCCGTGAACTCGAGTAGCCGCATCGCCGACAGCATCGTGACGCTCTTCCCACTGCCGGACTCTCCGACAACGCACAGCGTCTCTCCGGCCTCGACCGACAACGAAATGCCATCCGCGAGACGGATGTCCCCGTTCGGCCCGTGCACATCCACGGTCAGGTCCTTCAGCTCGAAGAGTGCCACGTTGTCCTTCCAAGCAGTCCGGTCTTCACGCGGGACCCCCGTGAGCACCCACCCGCCAGCGGTGTCCGGCGGGTCTGCCTGTCGGCCGATCCCCGGTCGCACTGGTACGACTTCCGCAACCTAGAACGCGTGTCCTAGATCTGTCAAGCGACGAAAAGTGCTCGGGACACCGCTTGTTTCCCCGAGTTTTCGCGCGAGATCGGCGATGTTTCGGCATGTAGAACGTCGCGATAGCCGACGCGCTCGACCCCTTCGCGCGGCGCCTCGACGCGGGGACAACGTTCCACGATCTAGAACGTTTTGACCCGACCAAATATCGGGCATTCATCCGACTTCCAGTAGCCAGAAGGGCTTGCCACACCTACGATGGGGCTGTCCACCGAGGGCATCACCCGACCTGCACACACGCTGGTGACAGAGGTATGACCATGCATCACGACTCCCCGTCCGCTTCCCGCACCCATGTCCTCGTGCTCCTCAAGGCGATGGATGTCCTCCAGCTCTTGTCGGAGGGCGACGAGTTCCGGTTGCGGGACGTGGCGACGACACTCGGCCTGAGCAAAGCCACGTGCCACCGGATCTTGGGCACGTTGGTCTTCGGCGGCCTCGTGGAGCAGACATCGCGCGGACACTACCGCGCGGCCGCCTACGCCGGGCGCGGCGTCGAGACTCTGCACACCGACGACCACATGCTGCGCTCCACGTCGCGCGACGCGATGGCGGAGCTGAGGTCGGCCACCGACGAGAACGTGTTCCTCTTCTCGCATCGCGACGGTCGCGCCCACTGCCTCGAAGTCCTCGACGGACGGTTCGCCTCGGACATCACGGTGCGTGCTGGCGGCACCCTTCCGATGCACTTGGGCGCCGCGCCGCGCGTCATGCTCGCCGGTCTGTCGGATCGCGAGATCTGGGACTATCAGTCTGCGCGTGAACTGTTGGACACGTCGTCCGAGCTCTCAGTCGCGACGGTGTACGCCGACGTGGCACGAACCCGTCGGACCGGCGTGGTGATCAGTTGCGGCGAGGTCGACTATAAGGGCATGAGCATCGGTGCACCGATAGTCGACACCTCTGGTTGTACGATCGGCGCGATCAGCGTCGGCACGTTGACCGCGGCCACCTCGCCCGAGCGCGTCGCCGAGCTGGTGCCGTGGGTCGTCCGCGCCGCCGAGCAGGCGTCGGCGGCCGTCGAGCCCCCCGCAGCATGAGTGGTCAGACGATCGCGACAGCGTTGGGCGGTGAGCCAATGCCACCGCGCTTGTTCAACGGTGCGCTGACGCAGGCCCGGCGAGTTGAACGAGCCGGCCGCCGCGAGCTCCTGGCGCGCAAGCGCGTCGATGGCTTCCTCCACTACGCCCTGATCCCGTTGCTCGGCTACGTCATCCTCGTCGAACGGCATGACCTCCAGCGCAGGGACGTCGCCCGCGACTGCCGCGACCCGGTGGTCCCACACGATCATGCCGTCGTACGCGCCGACCTGTGCACAGTGCTCGGCCAGCCGGTCGAGCGAGAACATCTCGCCCACGGCGTACATCAGCAGGTGCGAGGTCGATCGTCAGGGCATGGGCGTAGGCGCCTCGATCGTCGACGACACCGGAACCCCCGTAGGCGCCATCAGCGTGGGCACACTGACGGCGATCACGTCACGCCGGCGCGAAGAGCGACTAATCCCCTCGGTCATCGAGGCAGCAAGCAACGCGTCTCAACTCGTCGGATCCCACCCTGCACCGTGAAACCGGCGGTCGTCACACCCCGATGAATCGCGCAACGACGTCCATCTGCGCATCCCGCATCGCACGGCCTCGGTGAGGCGTGAGGCCTCGACGCTCAGCCTCGACCAGGAGCGCGGTCACCTCGGGCGACATCACAGCCTCGGCCACCACGGTGCCGGGGGCGAGCGAGTCGAGAGCGAACGGCAGATCGTCGTCCTCGTGCATACCCAGCGAGGTCGCGTTCACCACGAGGTCGTAACGCCCCGACCCGATGCTACCGACGTCGACGCTCACGCCCGGCACGATCTGGGCGATGTCGTCCACCAGGCGTTCGGCCCTCGGGCGCGACCGGTTGGCGATGGCCATGCTCGAGGCGCCCGCCTCGGCCAGCGCGAATGCGATGGCCCGACCGACGCCGCCGGCTCCTACCACCAGGACGGACATGCCTCGCGGATCGCGTCCAGCGTCGCGCAGGCCTTGCACGAACCCGAGCCCGTCGAAGAGGCCGCCCACGAGTCGTCCCGACGGAAGCCGCCGGACCGTGTTGACCGCGCGGGTGCGCTGGGCCGTGGGATCAAGCTCGTCCAGCAGGGGGACAACCGCCTCCTTGTGAGGGATCGTGAGCCCGAACCCGATCAGGTTGCGCCACCCTTTCGTGGCCTCGACGAACGCGGCGAGATCCTCGGGAGCGACGTCCACCGCAATCGTCACGGCATCGATGCCTCTGTCACGGAACAGATCATTGAACACCTCAGGCGCCTTGACGTGGTCGGTCGGATGTCCCACGCACAGGTAGACCATGGTCTTTCCGGTGATCACGAGCATGATTCTTCTCCTTGGCATCGATCCACGGGGCGTCCGCGACATCCAACCACGAATCTCGGGCGCTGGTCCAATTTTGGGCCAAGGGAGCCATATCCTCTGCGCGCAGGGTCCAAGAACCCTGGCACCAAGGCGTGGAGGCGTTCGAGCGCGGTCCGGTTGCGCAAGGCCGGCACGGTTCGTCCCGCCTCCCACGCTCGGACCGATGCGACGCTGCAACCACATGACCGCGCGACGTCAGTCTGAGACATTCCGGCCCACTCGCGGAGGAGCCGCAACACGCAGGGGGCCGTGACGCCACGCCCCGGTGCGGACGTCGTCCGGCACGGGCACGCCGACCAGAGCGGCGGCCGCGTTGAGCCCGATCCCGAATACATCGGCGAGTCGCCTGATCGCGGACCTGGGGCGCGCAACGCCCGAGCTCCCACCTACGCACGGAGCACGCCGACGACCCGACCTCGGCAGCCAGCCCAGCGACCGACAGCCCGGCGGCGCGGCGGGCCAGATGCAGGGGACTGTCGTCGCTGGCCGGCGCCGCGCCGGCGGGCGGACCGGCGACCAGCACCGCGACGAGCACACGAGGGCTTGTCTCCAGGCAGTTGGCGATGGCCTGGACGCGCGCCTTCGGGATCCTGACCCGCCCGGCCTCCCAGTTGTAGACGGTGTGCATCGGCACTCCCAGGCAGGTGGCCATCGTTTACGCGCTCACACCGTTGCGCTCGCGGAGCGAGCGTAGGCCGGTGCCCGGCAGTCCGGTCTTGCGCACCGGCGAGACGCCGCGAAAGAAGAACCTTGACACCTCGTCGAGATTCACCTGCAGCAGGCTCGACAATGCCTTGGTCGTCGCCGACCCGGGACGTCTGTCCCGTCTCTCCCACCTGAGCACCGTCATCGGGTGCACGCCGAGGCGCCTCGCTACGTCGCCCGCTCCCGGCCCAGCCACCAACCGCGCGTGACGCAGGTCGAACGTCGACTGATCGGTCTCAGCCGGCTGCGGCACTGCTGCGACGAGTCGAGCCGTAGACAGTCGTCCGCTGCCGCGATGGGCGACCTGCCGCCGCGGCCATGTCTTCGAGCTCGGCGACCTCTCGGCGTGAGCCGTTGGTCGACCCTGCCATCCTGCTGATCGTCTCCTCCATCAACGTGCCACCGAGGTCATTGGCCCCGCCTCGGAGAACCTGCGTGCACTGCTCGGGTCCGAGCTTGACCCAGGAGCACTGGATGTTGTCGATCAATCCGTGCAGCATGATCCGCGCCACGGCGTGGACAGCGCGGTTGTCACGCTCCGACGGTCCGGGTCGCGCCACGCCAGCGAGGTAGATCGGGCTCGACTGGTGGATGAACGGCAGCGGGACGAATTCCGTGAACCCGCCGGTCTCCCGCTGGATGGCCGCCAGCGTTCGCAAATGGTTGACCCAGTGCCCCGGGTGATCGACGTGGCCGTACATCATCGTGGAGCTCGTCGGAAGGCCGACCCGGTGTGCCGTGGTCACGACGTCGACCCACTGCTGAGTGGGCAGCTTGCCTTTGGTGAGGACCCATCGAATGTCGTCGTCGAGGATCTCCGCCGCCGTGCCTGGCAGCGAGTCGACGCCCGACTCCTTGAGCCGCACGAGGAAGTCGTGCACGGACATGCCGGTGCGCGCGACGCCGTTCATGACCTCCATGGGGCTGAATGCGTGCACGTGCAGCCCGGGCTCGGCTCGTCTCACTGCCGCCGCGATGTCAAAGTACGCCGTGCCCGGCAGCTCCGGGTCGATGCCGCCCTGGAGGCAGACCTCGGTCGCTCCCGCCGTCACCGCCTCGGTCGCCCGCGACGCTATCTCGGCCAGGCTCAACGAGTAGGCGTCGGCGTCGCTCTTGCGCTGGGCAAACGCGCAGAACCGGCAACCCGTGTAGCAGATGTTCGTGAAGTTGATGTTGCGGTTGACGACGTAGGTGACGTCGTCACCGACCGCGTCGCGGCGCAATACGTCGGCCAGCTCCGTCACCGCCTCGAGCGGAGGGCCCGCCTCGGCGGTCATCAAGACCTTGGCTTGCTCGATCGAGATGCCGGCCGGGTCGGTCCAGGCTGCTCGGAGGGCCGCGGTGACATCGGCTGTCAGCCGCTGTGGCTGTGCGTCCCGCCGCGCCCTCTCCTTGATCGTCGACCAGTCGCCATAGACGTCTTCGAAGTCAGAGCGACGGTCATTCGCACGCCCCTCGACGTCGATTGCGCGATGGAGGTCGGTCCGTCCCTGGTCGGACCAACCGCCATCGGGCTCCTGCCAGGGCAGGCCCACCGGCAGGATCGAAGGATCGGCCAGGCCGCGCGGGTCGGCGAGCGCCAGCACGTGAGCCCGCAGGCGCGGATCGAGCCACGGGGCTGACAGGTAGGGAGGATGGATCGTCAACCGCTCTCGCAGAACCAGTCCAGCCTCGGCGCATACCCTCTCGACGTCTTCGATCTGCGGCCATGGCCGCTCGGGGTTGACGTGATCGGGCGTGAGTGGGCTGATCCCTCCGAAGTCGTCGACGCCCGCATCAAGCAGCGCACGACAGACCGCCAGGTCGACGAGGTTGGGTGGCGCCTGGACGCGCGCGCCCGGCCCGAGGAGCACCCGGGTCGTGGCGATCGCAGCGAGGTACTCGTCCAGATCGAGATCGTCGCGGTGCCGCATCGGGGTGTCGGGTTTGGTGCGGAAGTTCTGCACGATGACCTCTTGGATCGAGCCATACTCGCGGGCCACACGGCGCAACGCGAAGATGCTGTCCGCCCGCTCCTCCAGGTTCTCGCCGATGCCGATCAGCAGCCCGGTGGTGAACGGGATGTTGATCCGTCCGGCGTCCTCCAGGACGCGCAGCCTCACGTCGGGATCCTTGTCGGGCGACTTGTAGTGAGCCTCCCCCCGCGTCTCGTAGAGGCGGCGTGACGTGGTCTCCAGCATCATCCCCATCGACGGTGCGACAGGCTTGAGCTGCGACATCTCGGACCACGTCATGACGCCCGGGTTGAGGTGGGGCAGCAGACCGGTCTCCTCGAGCACCATGACGGCCATCGCCCGTAGGTAGTGCAGTGTCGAGTCGTAGCCGGCCTCGTCGAGCCACGTGCGCGCTTCGGGCCAGCGCCCCTCCGGGCGGTCACCGAGGGTGAACAACGCCTCCTTGCAACCCAGCTGTGCGCCGTCGCGAGCGATAGCGAGAACCTCGTCGGCCGAGAGGAACGGCGCCTGTCCCGCCTTGGCGAGGTGAGTGGGTGTGGTCACGAAGGTGCAGTAGTGGCACCTGTCACGGCACAGCCGGGTCAGGGGGATGAAGACCTTCTTGCTGTAGGTCACTATGCCTGCTCGACCTGCGTCGACCAGTCCCGCGTCGCGCACGCGACGCGCTACCGCCATGAGTCGCGCGAGGTGGTCACCCCGCGCCTGGAGCAACGCCTGCGCCTCGGTCCGGTCGACCGCCTTCGCCGCCTCGACCCGCGTGACGGCGCGGTCGATCTCTCGCAGCGTGGCTGTCACACGTCGACTCCCGGTCCGAGGGACCGGAGACGCGGCAGGATCTCGTCGCCATAGCGGCGCAGGAAGGCAGCCTGATCGGGACCGGGTGCATGGAACACCAGGTGAGTGAAGCCCAGGTCGATGTAGCGCTGGATCGCGGCCACGTGCTCGTCAGGGTCGTCCGACACGATGAAGCGCGCCGCCGCACGATCGACCGGCAACGCGTCCGCGAGCCGCTGCATCTCGACCGGGTCCTCGACGCCCCACTTCTCCTCGGGGCTCAGCGCCAAGGCACCCCAGAAGCGAGTGGCCTCCTTCGCAGCCTCGCGGTTCGGGTCGAAGGACACTTTGACCTCGATCATCATCTCGATGTCGCTCGCCTCGCGACCGGCCCTGGCCGCGCCCTCGCGGACTGCAGGCAGCAGCGTCTCGGTGTAGAGCGAGGGATCCTTGCCCGACGTCGTGATGTAGCCATCGCCCTGCCGCCCTGCAAAACGGGTCACCGCAGGCCCGGATGCAGCAAGGAAGAGGGGGACCTGTTCGTCCGGACGGTCGTAGATCGTGGCGTTCACGGTCTGGTAGTACTCACCCTCGAACGTCACCCTGTCCTCGGCCCACAGCTGACGGATTAGCTTGACTGCCTCGCGGAACCGTGCGAATCGTTCCTTGCCCTCCGGCCACTCGAGTCCGAGCGGCACCTCGTTCATCGACTCGCCGGTGCCCATCCCGAGGATGACGCGCCCCGGGAACAGGCAGCCGAGCGTCGCGAACGCCTGCGCGACGATGGCCGGGTGGTAGCGGAAGGTTGGCGTGAGCACGCTGGTGCCGATCGTCACCCGCTCGGTGCGGGCGCCCAGAGCGCCCAGCCACGACAGCGAGAACGGGGCGTGGCCACCGTCGTGCCGCCAGGGCTGCAAGTGGTCTGACACGAAGACCGAGTCGAACCCGACCTCCTCGGCGATGACGCCGTAGCGAAGGAGCTCTACCGGGCCGAACTGCTCATTCGACGCCTTGTACCCGAACTTCATGATCGCTCCTTGTCCCTGGTACACGTGAACCTAGGGCGCCTGTCCTATGTTTGTCAATGCGCGCTCATCTCAGCGCAATGGCGTTGGCCGGCGACCCGATGCCTCCGGCGACGTGCAGCGGCGCTGAGACAAGCAGTGTCTCGTGCCTGCCGTCACGGCGACAGACGTGCGCCAGGTCACGAAGCCACCAGAGCTCCCCGAGCGCCATGCCCAGCTGACCGATCAGACAGTGGTGCAAGAACCCGAATGGCCACGCGTCCTGTCCAGCGTCGAACGGCATCGCCTCGACACCAGGATTGTCGGCGACGACGGCCGAGAGGCCGGCGTCCCAGAGGTACTCGAGCATCGTGGGACCACGGTCGAGCCCGGCCGACGTCAACGCCGTCATGTCGGGCGACGCATACCGATCGCGAACGCCCTGATCCGCATCGACGTACCAGCCCAGGAAGCCTGTGTGAAGGATCATCACGTCACCCGTGCGCCACTCGACGCCGGCGGCCACTCGCGCAGCCTCGAGGTCTTCAACCGTCACTCGCGTCGTCTCCCCCGGGTCGTACACACCGTCCCGGCCCAGGTAGAGCGCCTCGACGTCGATGACCACGCCTCGTCCGACGATGCCCCGGCGCGCCCAATGATCGATCGTGTTTCGCCGGCCGGCGGCCACCTCGGCGGCGGTCGCGCCGTTGTAGAACATGTCACGGGCGTAGCCCACGTGCGCGAGTGAGTCCCACTGGCTAGAGGCTTGGGGGTTGAAGTCGTCGAGGACGTCGTCGAAGTCGCACCCCGTTCCCTCGTCGACGACCAGGTGACGAGGGCGGCGGCGACCGAACATCGCCGGGTTGATTAGGCCGACCTCCGCGCTTAGCGCGAAGACCTCACCCGAGACGACGGCGCCCGAGGCCTCGAGGACGCGATCGCTCGTCTGCAGGTTCACCAGACCCACCTGGTCGTCGTCCCCAAACACGTGCCATCCCGATCTGGCCCCGGAAGGCAGCTGCGGAAGATCCTGATACCTAGGCCTCTGATTCATTGTGCGGACTTCCCGTCTCGTGGTGTAAGCAGCCGAAGCGTCGTTTGACAATATCGGGCACTCGTCCTAACTTTTGTCCAACATCAAGCTACCGAAGGAAGTCGCCCGATATGGCTGAGCCCAGGAAAATTCGCATCGGTGTCGAGATGATGGAGCCCTTTGAGGGACTGACGTGGGCCGAGACAGCTCGAGATCTCGAGGACAGCGGATTCTCCACGATGTTCGCTCCGGACCACCTGGATGAAGGGTTCGGTCCGATCACTGCGATGGCGACTGCAGCCGCGGCAACGACCTCGCTCCACGTGGCCACCGCAGTGTTCGCGGCTGACTTCCGCCATCCTGCGGTCCTCGCCCGCGAGCTCGCATCTATCGATCTGCTGTCCCAGGGCCGTCTCGAAGTTGGGATCGGGGCGGGTTACCAGGTGAACGACTACAACAGCTCTGGCGTGACGATGAACGTGCCGAAGGTACGCGTGGACCGAATGATCGAGCACGTCAAGGTTCTGAAGGGCCTGTTCGGTGACGAGCCATTTTCCTTCGCCGGCGAGCACTACACCATCAACGAACTGAACGGCACGCCCAAGCCGTTCACCCCTGGCGGCCCACCCATCTTCGTCGCGGGCGGAGGCAAGCGGATGCTGAGGTTCGCAGCCCGCCACGCCAACATCATCGGCGTGAACCCGGCCCTATCCTCGAGTCTGGACCGCGCACAGTCCCTGCCAGACGCGCTACCAAACGCGATTGACGAAAAATTCACTTGGATCCGCGATGCCGCAGGCGAGCGTTTCGATCAGATTGAGTTTCATGCGTGGCTCAAGGTTGCGAAGGTCACCGCCGACGCACATACGGAAGCGGAAAAGCTAACAGGCCAGTACGGAACAACAACCGATGAGATCCTGGCATCGCCTGTCATCCTCATCGGAAGCGTCGACGAGATTCTTGAGCGTCTTCATGAGCGACGCGAACGTTGGGGTTACAGCTACTACACGATTCAGCAGCCAGCCGTAGACGAGTTCCGCGAAGTTGTTAGACGTCTAGCGTGACCTCTCGAGCCAGTCGCGCTCACGCCGGCTGGGGAAGGGCCGCCGCTCCCCACCCCCGCCGCTAGAACATGATCACCTGTCGAAGCGCCTTCCCATCAGCGAGATCGTCCATTGCCTCATTGATCGCAGAAAGTGCGATTCGTGAGGTGATGAGCGCCTCAACGTTGAGCCTTCCCTCACGCCACATCTCGACAAAAATCGGGATGTCTCGCGCCGGAACGCTGGAACCGAGGTAGCTGCCGACGATCGAGCGTCCATCAGCGACGAGCGAGAAGGGCGATATCTGAGCCGCCTGTGATGGTTCCGGAAGACCAACGGCGACTGTCACGCCACCCGCCGCTGTCGATGCCACCGCCGTCTCGAAGCCGCGGACTGTACCGACTGCCTCGATGACAACATCCCCCTTCAGACCAGTCTTGATGGCCTCGCTCGGCGTGACGGCGACATTCGCTCCGGCACGAAGCGCGACCTCATGCTTGCCGCGATCGGCATCGATCGCGGCGACCTCGATCCCGGGTTGACTTAGTGCCGTGATGATCGCCGCGAGGCCCACACCCCCCACTCCAACAACCGCCACACGCATGCCAGGCACGAGCCTGGCAACGTTGAGGATCGCACCCCCGCCTGTCAGGACCGCGCAGCCAATGACGGCTGCAACATCTGCAGGAACATCGGACGGGACCGGAACTAGACAGCTTCGGTCGACCACTGCATGAGTTGCAAACCCGGAGACGCCTAGGTGGTGCATCACCGGCTCACCGGCGCGTCGCAGTCGGGTACCGCCCCCCATCAGCTCGCCGCGCCCGTTCGCACCTTTACCGGCTGCGCAAGGTTCCTGCCCCGTGCCGCTGCAAGCCGAGCATGATCCGCACCGTGGCATGAAGGTGATGACGACTCTGTCCTCGACCCGCAGGTCATCGATGCCGTCGCCAAGCTCGAGTACTCGACCAGCGACCTCGTGCCCGATCACCATGGGAAGCGGACGGATCCGCGAACCATCGACTGTCGAGAGGTCAGAATGGCAGACGCTTGCTGCCTCGATCTTCACCAAGACCTCGCCCGGCCCGGGCGACTCCAGCTCCAGCTGGCAAACGGAAATTGGACGCGAGGTGCTGTAGGGCCGCGCTGCCGCGGCCCGTTCCAGTACTGCCGCAGTGATCTCACGCATGATCTACCAGCCCCTCTCGGCGAGACGGTGGGGCTCGGGGATGTCGTCGACGTTGATGCCGACCATCGCCTCGCCCAGCCCGCGCGAGACCTTGGCGACGACGTCGGGATCGTCGTAGAACGTCGTCGCCTTGACCACGGCAGCGGCGCGCTCGGCAGGGTTGCCCGACTTGAAGATGCCCGAGCCCACGAATACGCCCTCAGCACCCAACTGCATCATCATCGCGGCGTCCGCCGGGGTCGCGATGCCACCGGCGGTGAAAAGCACCACAGGCAGCTTGCCGGCCTCTGCAACCTCCTTGACCAGATCGAACGGCGCCTGCAGCTCCTTGGCCGCGACGTACAGCTCGTCCTCGCTCAGCGACTGCAGGCGACGGATCTCACCACCGACCTTGCGCATGTGACCGGTCGCGTTTGACACATCACCCGTGCCGGCCTCGCCCTTGGAGCGGATCATCGCCGCACCCTCGGTGATGCGACGCAGCGCCTCGCCCAGGTTGGTCGCACCACACACGAACGGAACCGTGAAGCCCCACTTGTCGATGTGGTTCACGTAGTCGGCCGGCGTCAGCACCTCGGACTCATCGACGTAGTCCACACCCAACGACTGCAGCACCTGCGCCTCGACGAAGTGACCGATGCGCGCCTTGGCCATCACCGGGATGGACACCTCCGCCACGATCCCGTCGATCAGGTCAGGATCCGACATCCGCGCCACACCGCCCTGCGAACGGATGTCGGCCGGCACCCGCTCCAGCGCCATCACCGCCACCGCACCGGCATCCTCGGCAATCCGCGCCTGCTCGGCGTTGACCACGTCCATGATCACCCCCCCCTTGAGCATCTCGGCCATACCCCGCTTCACGCGTGACGTGCCGACGGTCGTGACCTCGTTCATGCTCTTCCTCTTCCTTCGAACGCATCCGTGTAGGACGTCTTGACTGTTGTGTAGAACTCACGCGCATAGCTGCCTTGCTCGCGGGGTCCGTACGACGAGGCTCGGCTCCCGCCGAACGGGACGTGAAAGTCGACGCCTGCCGTCGGTACGTTGACCATGACCATCCCCGCCCGCACGTGCGCCTTGAAGTGGGTGGCGGTCCTCAACGACCGCGTCACGATACCGGCCGCTAGCCCGAACTCCGTGTCATTGGCGACCGCGAGTGCCTCGTCGTAGTCCGTCACCTTGATGACCGATGCGACCGGCCCGAAGACCTCTTCGCGGTTGACGGTGTCCGCGTTCTTCGTACCGACGAGCAACGCCGGCCGTAGATAGTGCCCGGGAACCCCCGTCTCGACCCGCTCACCGCCCAGCACGTGGGCCCCCTCGTTGAGGGCGACCGAGATGTATCGCAGGTCTTGATCGAGCTGAGCCGCATCGACCACCGGGCCGATCGTCGTACCCTCGGCTCGCGCGTCACCAACCACCAGCCCTTGCCGCGCCCGGTCAAGACGGTCGACGAACTCGTCGTGCACGGACTCCACGACGACCAAACGTGAGGAGGCAGTGCACCGTTGACCTGTCGAGCCGAACGCGCCCTCGAGCGCGACCCTCACAGCCAGGTCGATGTCGCAATCGTCCGCGACGACCAGGGGATTCTTGCCGCCCATCTCGAGCTGCACCTTGGCGCGATGACTCTGCGCCGCGGCCAGCACGTGGGCTCCGACGTCAGTCGATCCCGTGAAAGTGACAGCATCCACCAGAGGCGAGCCTGTCAGCTCGTCGCCCACGACGCGTCCTGAGCCGACGACGAGGTTGAGCACCCCGGCCGGCAACCCGGACCGGTCGAGGATGTCCGCGAGCGCCCACGCACATCCCGGGACCGGCTCGGCGGGCTTGAACACGACCGTGTTGCCGAACGCCAGTGCTGGCGCGATCTTCCAGGCTGGGATCGCGATCGGAAAGTTCCACGGAGTGATGACCGACACCACACCGACCGGCTCCCGGGAGATGTCGACATCGAGACCTGGCCGGATCGAGTCGACGTGGTCTCCTCCGGAGCGAACGGCTTCGCCTGCAAAGAACTTGAAGATCTGCCCCGCCCGGACGACTTCGCCGACTGCTTCGCGAAGCGTCTTGCCTTCCTCGCGAGCGAGAAGGTCTCCTAGTTCGTCCTGGCGTCGGAGTATCTCGCCGCCGGCGCGGTCGAGAATCTCGGACCGCTGAAAGCCGGTCGTCCAACGCCAGGTCTTCAAGGCAGCGCTCGCCGCACCGACGGCTTGCCGAGCCTGGTCGCCATTGGCTTGCGCGTGAGTGCTCACGACATCTCGAGTGTCGGACGGATTGATGTTCGGCCGCTCCCCGGCACCGCCGACCCACTCACCATCGATGAGATTGAGCCGGATCATGCGAATGCCGACCGGCCGGTCATCGCCTGACCCACGATCAGCGTGTGCATCTCGGAGGTGCCCTCGTACGTCAAGACCGACTCGAGGTTGTTCATGTGCCGCATGACCGGATACTCGAGCGAGATCCCGTTGGCACCCAGGATGGTTCGCGACGTACGACAGATCTCGAGCGCAGAGCGGACGTTGTTGAGCTTGCCAACACTGACCTGCACCGGGTCAAGTCGACCGTCGTCCTTCGCCCGACCGATCGTCAGTGCCAGCAAGGCCCCCTTGGACAGCTCGATCGACATGTCCACCAGCTTCTGCTGAGTCAGCTGGAAGCTGGAGATCGGTCGGCCGAACTGCTCGCGCGTGCTCGCGTACTCAAGTGCCGCATGCAAGGACGAGCGGGCTGCACCCAGCGATCCCCACAAGATTCCGTAGCGCGCCTCGTTCAGGCACGAGAGCGGCCCCCTCAGGCCCCGCACCTCTGGGAAGGCCGCCGATGCAGGCACCCGAACTCCGTCGAGGACGAGCTCGCTGGTGACCGAGGCTCGCAGCGACATCTTGTGCTTGATCAGCGGAGCCGAGAATCCAGGCGAGGTGGTCGGGACGACGAATCCGCGGATCCCATCGTCAGTGCCTGCCCAGACGACGGCGACATCGGCGATCGACCCGTTGGTGATCCACATCTTCCTGCCATCGATGACCCAGTCGTCCCCATCTTGTCGCGCTCTGGTCCGCATCGACGCGGGATCCGACCCTGAGTCGGGCTCAGTCAAGCCAAAGCACCCTACGGCGTCGCCGGCGGCCATTCTCGGCAACCACTCGTCCTTGTGCTCGGGAGAACCCCACTGGTGGATCGCGAACATCGCGAGCGATCCTTGGACCGACACGAGGGATCGCAGACCCGAGTCAGACGCCTCGAGCTCGAGACATGCCAGCCCGTAGTCGACCGCTGACATTCCCGCGCATCCGTAGCCCTCAAGATGCATGCCGAGCAAGCCTCCGCGCCCAAGCGACCGCACCAGCTCACGAACGTCGTCGATCGTCCCGCGCTCGTACCAGTCCGCGACGAACGGATCGACGAGCTCTGCGCACATCGCGCGCACCGTGGAGCGGACTGCCCTCTCATCTCCGGACAAAAGCTGGTCGATTCCTACCAAGTCGAGCGGGTCGAGCGTCTGTCGTCGGGCTGTCTTCGTCGTTGCTGTGCTCATCGGGGCATTTCCTCCGGTAGATCGGTTTCGAGGGTGGGCGCTGGCCTGTCCAGCGCCTCGTCCAGCCAGCGCGCGATCGTCTCGGTCTGTTCGCCGACCAAGGGGGGCGGATAGGGAGGCCTGAGTCGAGTTCGCGAGTAGGAGATGGGGTGCGCCACCTGATCGGGATGCCCGTCGGGCATCACCCACCGCGGGGCGAGACCGAGTTCTGCAGCACGGCGAAAGGCTGAGCCGAGATCGCCCACCACCCCAGCCGGCACGCCTGCCTCAGTGAGTCGCGACTCCCACGTCGCCGCCGTCTCCGACATCAGGCGAGCCTCGAGTGCGAGCACCATCTCGTCCCGGTGAGCGACGCGGTCCTCGTTGCGGCGGAATCGAGGATCGTCTGCCAACCCGGGGACTCCAAGGGCAGCGGCCATCTTGCGGAACTGAGCGTCGTTGCCGCACGCTACCGCCACGTGGCGGTCGGAGCAGCGCAGCGTCTCGTACGGCGCGATGGAGGGGTGCTGATTGCCCATTCTACCTGGAGCGACACCAGTCGCCAGGTAGGACATTGCTTGATTGACCATGCCACTGAGCAGGCTCGACAACAGGTTCACCTCGACATGTTCGCCAACCCCACTGAGGTCGCGACCGCGCAGTGCCGCAAGGACGCCGATGACAGCGTCCTTTCCCGTCAGGACGTCGACCAGAGCAACTCCCACCTTCATCGGGTCGCCGCCAACATCACCCGTGACGCTCATGAGTCCGCCGACCGCCTGCACCACGAAGTCGTAGCCCGGGATGTCCGCACCGCCGTCAGATCCGAACCCACTGATCGAGCAGTAGACGACCGCCGGATTGGACCTCGCGACGTCGCGATATCCGAGACCATGCCGCTCGAGAGCCCCTGAGCGGAAGTTGTGGATGAACACGTCCGCACGGCGCGCCAGTTCCCTCGCCCGACGTCGGTCGTCGACATCGTTGAGATCGAGTGCAACGCTGGACTTCGACCGGTTGACACCCTCGAAGTACGACGAGCTCGTCGAGGTCCAGGGCGGACCCCAGTGCCGGGTGTCGTCACCGACGCCCGGGCGCTCCACCTTGATGACCGTCGCCCCCAGGTCGGCCAGCATCATGGTGGCGAGCGGGCCGGCAAGGACTCGGCTGAAGTCCGCGACGATGATCCCCTCGAGCGGCCGCTCATGCTCGCCTGCGGTCTCAACCATGGTCAGGCTCGTAGACAGGGGTCGGCAGACCGACGAGGCGAGCCTTGAGCTGAAGCGCGAGATAGGTCGAGTAGCTTCGCGACATCTGCAGATTGCCACCATGAACCCACAGCCCGTCCTGCGCCGTGGGTCTCCACATATTCCTCAGCTCGCCTACCCACGGTCCAGGATCCCCCTCCCGGCCGGACCCCAGGCCCCAGATCCTTCCGACCCGTGCTGCGATCTCCGGCGACACGATGTGCGCGAGGGAATCCTGCGCGGGGCTGAACCCTGTTGCGTACACGATGACGTCGGCGTCGAGGTGCTCGCCGTCGTCGAGGACGAGTCCGTCCCGGTCGAGACGCGAGATCTGCCGGCCGGACCGCAGCCGGATCGACCCGTCGGCGACGAGCCCGGAGGCGCCGACGTCGATGTAGTAGCCGCCTCCTCGGGTCAGGAACTTCATCGTCAGGCCCGAGCCGTCCTCGCCGAAGTCCAGCGCGAACCCGGCCTTCGTCAGCGCGTCGTAGAACTCCTGGTCCGCGGCACGGATCTCGTCCCACATGGGGATCTGCATCTCGGGCACGAGACGATAGGGCGTGGCCGCCTGGATCAGGTCTGCCGTGTCGGCGGTGATCCCGGCCGAGACCGCGCTCTCCGAGTAGAGCGTCCCGAACGACCGCTCTCGACTCGTTTCCGCCTTGATCACCAGGGTCGAGGACCGCTGAATCATCGTCACGTCGGCGCCGGACTCGCACAGCGCGGCAGCGATGTCGTGAGCTGAGTTGTTGGCCCCGACGATAACGACCTTCTTGTCGCGGTAGGACTCGGGACCAGGGTGCTCGCTGGAGTGATGTTGCTCCCCGGCGAAGTCATCGGCGCCCTCGAACACCGGATGGCGCGGACGACCGTTCAAGCCTGTCGCGAGCACGAGGTTCGCCGGTCGGACGATCTCCGTCTTGCCGCTCCGATCGAGCGTGACGTCCCACCGCCCGGACTCCTCGTCCCAGCTGGCCGCGGTGCACGTCGTCCCACCCCAGAAGTTGATCTCCATCGCGCTGGCATAGAGGTCGAGCCAGTCGGCGAGCTTGTCCTTCGGTGTGTACACGGGCCAGTTCTCGGGGAACGGAAGGTACGGGAGATGGTCGAACCACACAGGATCGTGGAGGCAGAGCGACTTGTAACGGTTCCGCCAGGTGTCCCCCGGCCGATCCGTGCTGTCGACGACGATCGTCGCGACGTCCAGCTGGCGAAGTCGTGCAGCGAGCGCGAGCCCCCCTTGGCTCCCACCCACGACAAGAACATCAGGCTGTCGCACACGACCCATCTCGAGGCGCTCCTGCGCGATGGTCTCGGACCACGACTTACGTTCGGTGTGGACCCCATGGTCGGCACCCCATGGCCGCCGCTCACGCAACGACTCCTCGTGCCCGTCGAGCTCACGCAGGGCCGTGAGCAACGTCCAAGCCTTCCCATCGACGAGCCGCACCAGGCCGACAGCCGAGCCTGCGCTGGTCGAGAACCGTATCCAACCCTGTTCGACACCCGCGCGGGCCGCCGGCAACGGACGATCGTGGTCGACCTCGAAGGCATGCGGACGGGTATGGGCCAGCGTGTGCCGCAGCATGTGTGCGATCCCGGCGTGCCCCTCTACCGTCGTGATGTTCCAGGTGAATGCGACGAGATCGCGCCAGAAGGAGTCGACTGCGAAGAGGGAGACGATGGCCTCGACATCCTCTGTCGCTGCTGCCGAGTCGAGCTCGGTCACCCATCGCTCCACCGCGCCGACGCCTTCGACTTGACGACTCATGGCTGCCCTCTCGGATCGTGACGGGATCACTCCGTCTCACGGACGCCCGGGGTGGAGAAGCATCCGGATGCGACTATACCGAATCTAGGTGGAATGTCCTAGGTTCGGTCTCGGAAGCTCGTGCCCCCAGACCGAGCCTTCGCGCCTCGCTCAGGTCACTGAGGGTGTCGACGTCCAGGCGCGCCCTGCGCTCATGACGTGCCACCTCGACATAGCCCAGCAAACGATGGGCCTCGGCCGAACCCGGCCCGTAGGCGGGCAGGAGCTGCGCGGGGCGCGGCGCCAGGAGCATCGCGGTCCCCACGCCCGCAGCGTCCACGACGATGCCGCGTCGACCTGCTGCCTCTGCGAACACGTTCGCCAGAGCCTCGGGAGTCAGGCAGGCCACATCGCTCGGGACCACGACGATCGGCTGACACTGTCGCCGGGTCAGCGCCCAGGCGCGACCAATCAGGATCGCTGCGTTCAGCGGGTCAACGGTCACGAGTGGGCGATCGACCAGCACCGTCGTGTCGTGTCGAGCCTCCGAGCGAAGCCCTCCCTCTGCGGTGACGATCACGACATGACCGACGTCCGGCGACCTGCGCAGAGCGTCGAGGACATCCAACGCGAACGCGCGGGCAAGGAGAGGTCGGACAGAGTCAGGGACGAGCAGCCGAGCCTTGGCCAACGACCACGGCTTGACGGGAAGCACCACAGTCCATCCGAGCACGTCGCCCACCCTTTCGTCGGCCCTCAACCTACCCCAAACTAGGTCGTCCGCCCCATATTGAGACGATGGCCTAGCGGACAGCGCGGACGGCGACGGCTCGTAGAAACCTGTTCGAAATGGCGGTGAAATGGGCGATTTTTGCCCTTCTCGCACCTATTGACAATCTAGGTCACGCGGCCTAGATTCAGTCGACACGTCACCCTCGACACGTGCGGACACCAATCAGTACGCCGCTCGCGTCGCGGGTGTGCGAGCTCGTCGGTCGCGTACTCGGGGGTGTGGTCGATGCACCAAAAACAGTCAGCCCTGCTACGTCAGGCGCCCTGTATTCAAGTAGTTCAGCCGACACGACACTCACCCCGAAGGGAAACCGATGAGGATTAGACGCCGCGCCATGCTGACGGCAACGTTGGTAGCAGCACTGCTGGGGGTGGCCGCCTGTTCAGGAGGCTCCTCAGACGACAAGAAGACCGCCGCACCCGACTCGAAGGACAACACGGCGTGCAAAGCCGCGCCCGTCAGTGGTGGCAGCCTCACGTACGCGCGTTCGCAGGAGACCCTTACGCTCAACCCCATCGCGATCCGCAGTGGAAACGGCGACATCTTCGCGGACGGCCTCATCTACGAAGGTCTCGTGCGGTACGACCCCAAGGGAACCGACAAGATCGTCGGCGGTGTCTCCGACACGTGGAAGGTCTCGCCCGACGGCAAGACCTACACCTTTCACCTCCGTAAGGATGTCAAGTTCTCCAACGGCGACCCGGTCACCGCTGAAGACGTGAAGTTCAGTCTCGACCGTTTCGGCAATCCGGACATCAACCAGGTCCTGGGCAACCTCGCGGTCGGCTACGACTCGTCCAAGATCCTCGCCGACGACTCGGTCCAGATCAGCTTGACGCAGACCGTCCCTTCGTTCCTCGACAACATCGCGGTCTTCCCGGCATTCATCGTTCCGAAGAAACTCGTCGAGGAGCAGGGCGACAACTTCTGGAAGAAGCCCGTCGGCTCCGGGCCCTACGCGGTCAAGAACTTCGCCGGCGGTTCGCGCCTGGAACTGACCCGGAACGAGCACTACTGGGAGGATGGCAAGCCCTACATTGACGACGTGACCTTTAACTTCGCCACCGACTCCAACAGCCGACTCCTCGCGCTCCAAAGCGGTGACGCGCAGATGGCTGATGGCATCGAGCCAGCCCAGATCGACAAGGTCAACAAAAATCCCAAGCTAGGCCTGAAGGGTGAGCCCGGCCCCCAATGGATCGCGCTGTTCCTCAACGAGAAGAAGGACGAGTTCGCCGACAAGAAGGTGCGTCAGGCTATCAACGCTGTCCTCGATCGAGAGTCGATCAACAAGCAGATCTTCGGCGGTCTGGCCACCGTGCCGAACAGCGTGTTCGCCAAACTGCGCTACGACGCCCCAACCAGCGAGGTGCCCGCCTTCACTAAGGATGTCGCGAAGGCCAAGAAGTTGATGTCCGAGTCGGGTTTTCCGGATGGCTTCTCGACCGAACTCGCCTTTCCGGCCGGAACAGAGTTCTTCAACCAGGTCTCGCTCGCAGTTCAGCAGCAGCTGGCTCAGATTGGCATCAAGGTCAGCCTCAAGAAGATCGACCCTGCGACGATGGTTGAGGACTGGCGCGACGAGAAGTACGACGTGACGTTCGCCTTCCCCGGCGTCAGCAGCGACATCGCCGTGCCGGACGAGTACGCCGTCTTCTACGGACTCCCTGAGACGAACAACGCATTCCACACCAGCTGGAAGAACGCAGACGTCGCGGCCAAGGTGAAGGAGTTCATCTCGACGCCCGACGATGCGGCTCGTGCCGAGCAGTGGCCGGTCATCCAAAAGCTGTTCAACGACGAGCTCCCGTCGATCAACATCTTGAACCTGCCGTTCTTCGTCGCACACGACACGACTGTGTGCGGAACGGGAGTCAACGCCCTCGGCGTCGACCAACTCCAGGAGGCATGGCTAGTCAGCAAGTAGCAGGAGACAAGAACCCGCCCGCGACGTTAAATACGTCGCGGGCGGGTTCTTTCTCATCAGCTTCCCCCGCGCATGGCGAGCAACGGGTAGGCAAACACTCGTCGCGACAGCCACTAGGGCCCGGCACCAAGTGCCGGGCCCTAGTAAGCACCCGCCAGGTCAGCGGGGGTCGATGCGCTGGGTCGGATCAGCCCGCGGGTGGGCATCGAGCAGAGCCTTGGTGTAGTCGTGCTGAGGCGACTGAAACACGTCCTTGGTCGTCCCGAGCTCGACGAGCTCCCCTGCGCTCATGACCGCGACTCGGTCAGCGATCGAGGCCAGGACGGCGAGCTGATGGGCGACGAAGATGATCGAGAGCCCGAGCTCGTCCCTTAGGTTGCTGAACAGATTGAGCAGCTGAGCTTGGACCGAGACGTCCAACGCGCTGACCGCCTCGTCAGCGATCAGGACGTCGGGGCCGGCGGCGAGCGCGCGGGCGATGGCGACGCGCTGGCGCTGCCCGCCGGACAGCTCACGGGGCATGCGGAGCGCGAGCGCCGGTGAGAGCTGCACCCGGTCGAGCATCTCGCGCACAAACTGGTCGCCGTCGTCGGCGCCGGGACGGGAGTGAACACGACCAACCTCGAGGATGGCTGACCCGATCGAGAGCCGCGGATTGAGCGACGAGTAGGGGTCTTGGAACACCATTTGGATGCGGCGCCGCATCCTCCGCAGCTCCTTGCCTTTCAGGCTCAGCACGTCGGAGCCATCGAGAAGGACACTTCCTGAGTCGGGCTCGACGAGGCGGATGATGCATCTCGCGAGGGTCGTCTTGCCGCTGCCGGACCCGCCGGCCAGCCCGAGAATCTCGCCGCGCTGCAGGTTGAACGAGACGCCGTCGACCGCGCGGTGGGACGTGGTGCCGCCGCGACCCTCCGCGCCGCGCCTCAGGCGGAAGTCCTTGGTGATGGAATCCACGGATAGCACTACGTCGTGCGGTGAAGTCATACGACACGCTCCTTGGCAACAGGTGACTGAGCACCCTCCGCGGGCCGTCCCTCGAACGGGCACGCGGAGTGGTGTCGGGTCCCCACTTGCTCGAGGGACATTCGACCGCTGCGGCAGTCGGGCCTCGCGGAGGGACAGCGCTCGACGAAGACACACTCGTCGCGCACCGGTCCGATCTCGGGCGGATACCCCTCGAGAGGCGTTGGACGCGACCGCTGGTCGACAGCGTCGAGCTCGGGCACCGAAGCGAGCAACGCCCTCGTGTAGGGGTGCTGAGGCGTCCTGTAGATGGCTTCCACGGGTCCGCTCTCAACGATCTGGCCCCCGTACATCACGGCAACCCGGTCGCACATCTGGGCGATCACGCCGAAGTCGTGCGACACGAGGAGCATTGCCATGTCGAAGTCGCGACGCATCGTCGCCAGCAACGTCAGGATCTGCTTCTGCGTCGTCACGTCGAGTGCCGTCGTGGGCTCGTCAGCGAGCAGGAACCGCGGACGGGACGCCGTCGCCAGGGCGATCATGACCCGCTGCCGCATGCCGCCGCTGAGCTCGTGCGGATAGGAGCTGAAGTGCTGCTCAGGCCGCGGGATCCCGACTCGCTCGAGCATATCGATGGCTGTCGACCTGGCCTCGGCCCGACCGAGGCCCAGGTTGGCACGCAAGGTCTCGGTGATCTGGGCCCCGACCTTGAAGACCGGGTTGAGCGAGCTGAAGGGGTCTTGGAAGATCATGCCGACGTCGTGTGCACGGAACGACCTCAGCTCCTTGCTCGACATCGCCATCACGTCACGACCGTCGAAGTAGATCTCGCCCGCGCTGATGCGTCCGGGCGAGGGGACCATCCGCATGATGGCGCGACTCGTGAGACTCTTGCCCGATCCGGACTCGCCCACCAGGCCGATGACCTCTCCAGGATCGACCGTCAGGCTGACATCGCGCACCGCGCTGAGCGGGGCCGCCCGGGGCCCGAACTCGACTCCGAGACCGGAGATCGTGAGGAGACTCATTCGACGACCCCCGAGAGTCGACCGTCGGAGAGGCTGTCGCCGAGGATGCCAATGCCCACGCCGAACACCACCAGCACCAGCGCGGGCAGGGTCACCACCCACCAGGCGGTCAGCATGTAGGCCTGGCCTTCGGCGATGATCGAGCCGAGCTCGGGGGTCGGCGGTTGTGCCCCGAGACCGAGGTAGGACACCCCGGCCAGCAGCAGCAGGTTGCCCATGACGTCGACGGTCGAGAACACGAGGCTGTTCCTCACGAGGTTGGGGATGGCGTGCCGGAAGATGGTGCGCGATCGCGAGTATCCGAGCGCGACGCACGCCTCCATGTAAGGCAGCTCCCGAATGACCAGCATGTCGGCGCGAGCGAGCCTCGTGTAGAGCGACCACGACACGATCGGCACGCCGATCAGGATGCCCTTGAGGCCCGGGCCGACCATCGCGATGATCGAGATCACCAGCACCATGAAGGGAAAGGAGATGACGATGTCGACCAGACGGGAGATGACGGCGTCGAGCTTGCCGCCGAAGTAGCCGGCGACCGATCCGATCACCACCCCGATGGGCAGAGGGACGAAGGTGACAACCGCAACGACCGCAAGGTCGAGCCGCAAGCCGTAGAGGGTGCGACTAAAGAGGTCGCGCCCATTCTGATCGGTGCCCATCAGGTGGTGCCACGAGGGCGCGAGCGTGGGGGACGCGAAGTCGAGCTTGTTGGGATCGTAGGGCGCGATGATTGGCGCCAGCACCGCCAGCAGCACGATCGTGCCGATGATGCCCAGCCCCACGACGGCCGAGACCGGCCAGTGGCGTCGTCGCCGACGGACGGACGCCTGTGGACCGGCGAGGACGTGCATCTCAGACGTCATGATTTGCCTTCCAGACGGACTCGTGGATCGAGCACGGCTTGCAGGACGTCGGTCAGGAAGCTCACCGTGACAACGGCTGCGCCGGAGATGAGGGTGACGGCAAGCACCGTCTGGAAGTCCCTCTGGAGGATCGAGCGGACGAGCAGCGAGCCGGCGCCCGGGATTTGATAGACCTGCTCGATCACGACGGTCCCGCCGATCAGGTAGCCGATCAGGGCGCCAAGGATCGTGAACGTCGGCATGATCGCGTTCCGCATCGCGAGCTTGCCGATGATGCGGCGCTCGGACAGCCCGCGTGATCTCGCGGCCTCGATGTACTCGGACTTGAGGACGTTGATCAGGTTGGACCTCAGCGTGCGCGTGACGATGACGACGAGTGATAGTCCGAGCGTCAAGGCAGGCAGCGTGAGAGTCTTGAAGGTGCCGCCCACACCGCTGCGATAGCCCGACACCGGGAACCAGCCCAGCTTGAGCCCGAAGACGAGCGCCAGGATCAGCCCCAGCCAGAACACCGGCATGCCGAAGACGAAGGTCGTTCCGATCCGGACACCGTGATCCGCCGTCCCATTGGGCCGGATCGCCGACAGGATGCCCAGAGGGAGTCCGATCGCAAACGCCACTACCAAGCCGTAAGCGATGAGCAGCGCGCTCGGCAGGATGCGGTCCCCCAGGATCTGCGACACCGGCGCACTGAGCGAGAGCGACGTCCCGAGGTCACCATGAAGCAGACCTCCAAGGAAACTGCCGTACTGCTCCAGGACCGGGCGGTCGAAGCCGAGCTGGTGACGCAGGTTGCTGATCGTCTCCTCGGACGCTCGAGGCCCGAGCGCTCGTCTGACCGGGTCGCCGGGCACCAAGAGGTGGAGCATGAAGAAGGTCACGGTCGCGAGTCCCCACACGACGACCACGCTGAGCGCGAGGCGGCGGACGACGTAGGCGATCACAGGGCCGACCTCCGCTCGTGGCCCCGCAGCCATGGCCCTAGACAAGGGATTCTCGACATCATCAGTCCCTCTCCAACATGCAGTTCGGATGCGTGGGCTCGTCTGGGCGGACGCCGCACGATTGATGTCGTCCGGCCAGCAAGTGTCATGAATCTAGGGCAGTCATCCGATATTTGTCAAGCAGTTGCCGGCGATCCACTCACCGTTCTCGTGAATAGAGGCGGCGTGTCCAAGTTTGCCATTTCAGGACTAGGATGTCGGCCATGCCATCGAGACCCACTGTGCGCTACGCCCCCGGAGAGGCACGGCGTGCGGAGATCCTGAACGCGACTGTCGACCTCATCTACGAGTCCGGCATCGCCGGCGTCACGCACCGGGCCGTGGCCAAGCGCGCGGGCGTGACACCCTCGGCACCGAGCTACTTCTTCCCCTCGATCGACGACCTGATCGTCGAGGCGTTCCGCACCATCATGGAGGATATGCTTTCGGGTCTCGCAGCACTGGCCGAACGCATAGAGACCGAGGACATGAGCCGCGAGGACGCCGTCGACGCCTACATCAAGCACATCGTCGCGGCCGCTCCCAAGTACGACAAGTTGCAGTTCGAGGGCTACATGTTCGCCGACCAGAAGCCCGCTCTGCGCGTCGAGGTCGAGAAGGCCTTGGCCACCACGCACCGGCCCGGCAACACCTTGGTCACCGCCTCGAGGCGCAAGGACCTCGGATGGGCCGCACCCATCCTGGCGGCCCTTGCGGACGGCTTCGGCCTCTACCGTCTGGCATCGCCAGAGCGGGCCGAATTCCAAGGCCTTCGGGCCGGGCTGCTCGCCCTGATGGAATCGCTGCCGAGCTCGGACCCCGCGGCCTGACGACCTAGCGTCGAGACCCGGCGGCCTTGACCTGCTGGACGTAGTCGGCCAGTCCCGCCTCGGCGCCGTCGCCGACAAGATAGGGGTGGCTCACCAGAAGGATGTCGGCACCTGCCTCGACGGCTCTCACACCCGTCTCGGGATCGAACGTGACGACCCCAACCGGCACGTCGACGGCGTCCTTGATCTCGCGGATCTGGTCGATCGTCCGGTTGCCTTCCGGCGTCTCGTTCTGCTGGTCGTAGCCATAGTGGAGGTAGATGTAGTCGACGCCGAGCGCGGCAAGCTCCGTGGCCCGTGCGACCGGGGTGTCGATGCCGTAGAGGTCGGCGACGACCTTGACGCCCGAGGTGCGACCCGCTGCGATCGCGACGCGAAACGTCGCGTCGGTCGCGCTCGCACACAGGCACACGAGGTCGATGCCGAGCTCTGCCGCCGACTCCATGTAGCGGCCCGATGCGTCCATAACCTTGCCGTCCAGGAACGTCACGGTGTCGGGGAAGGCTTCGGCGAACTCACCGAAGGAGTTGATCCCGGCGAACGCGACGAGTGGTGTCCCCAGCTCGAGCCAGTCCACGCCCGCACGCAGGCCCATGCGGCCGACCTCGATCGCGGTGTCGACCGAGGTCACGTCGATACAGAGTTGCACTACGGGGCGTTCGACGTCGGAGTGGATGGCCATGACGTTCTCCTTGAGGTGGGGTCTAGATCTGGGGCTGGACGGTGAGGCGCCTACGCAACGTGACGGCGAGGCTTTGCAGGATCACGGCGCACGAGGCCGCTCCGGCGTCGATGTGGCCGCGCGAACGCTCCGCGACGCGGCTCGCGCGTCCCAGTCGGGCGACGAGGTCCTTCGTCGCGTCGCGGCTCTGCTCCGCAGTTGCCGACATCGACACGAGAATCTCGTCGAACGGGTCGCCGGCCGCCAGCCGCGTGGACACGTCGTCCAGGCTCGGGATTAGCACGTCCGCCAAGGTCTTGTCTCCGAGCGTCGCGCCTCCAATCTCCAGAACGGCGCGGACGGCGGACTCCAGCATCGCGGCGAACGTCGCCGCGTCGATCCACTCGTGCCCGGAAGCCTCCGCGGCGAGCGCCTCGAAGAAGACTCCGTAGAGCGGACCCATCGCGCCGCCGACGTCGTCGATCAGGGTCCCCGACAAGACGTCGAGGCACGCGCTGAGGTTCGAGCTCGCGTCGACTCTCGATGCCGCGAGCGAGAAACCTTTGGTCATGTTGATGCCGTGGTCGCCGTCGCCGGTCGCGCCGTCGAGCTCGCTGAGGTAGGGCGCTGCTTCAGCGATGTCGTGCGCCAGCTGATTCACCACTTCGGGCCCGATCAGGCTCGGGACGACCTCCCGGCTCATGCGCCGAGCCCTTGGAAGGAGACGCAGTCCGCGGGTGCGTCGACCCATCGAGCCAGCGAGTCGTCGATCTGCATCACGGTCAGGCTCACGCCCATCATCTCCAGCGAGGTGAAGTAGTTGCCGACGAGCGCACGGTGGACCGTGAACCCGGTGGCCTCGATCTGCCGACTGATGTCGGCGTAGGCGATGTAGGTCTCCATGACGGGGGTCGCCCCGAGACCCGACACGAGCACGACGAGGGCAGTGCCGTCGGCACGGTCGAGCTCGCCGAGCACGGCCGACGTCATGCGTGACGCGATGCGCTCGGAGGGCTCGAGAGCCACGACCTCCTGCCCGGGCTCGCCGTGGTGGCCGATGCCGACCTCCATCTGCCCCGGCTCGACCGTAAAGTTCGGCTTGCCGACCGCGGGGATGACACAGCTGGACAGCCCGACGCCGACGCTGCGTGTCGCGTCGATCGCTCGCTGGGCCGCAGCCAGGACGTCGTCGAGCGAGCCCCCGTCGCGCGCGCAGGCCGCCGCGACCTTCCACATGAGGATCTCGCCCGCCACACCCCGTCGAAGGTGACGATCGGCAAGGGGAGCCGACAGGACGTCGTCGTTGGCCACGACGACGCCGACCCGGATCCCCTCCTTCTCGGCCTGCCGGATCGCCATGCGGACGTTGAGGTTGTCGCCGGCGTAGTTGCCGTAGAGACACGCGACGCCGTGGCCCGAGTCGGCAGCGCGGATGGCATCGAGGAACATCCTCGACGACGGGGACGTGAAGACCTCACCGACCGCGACCGCATCGAGCATGCCGTCGCCGACGTAGCCGACGAAAGCGGGCTCGTGCCCGGAGCCGCCGCCGGAGACGATGCCGACGCGGCCTTGGGTGCCCTTGGTGGACACGATGACTCGAGGGTTGTCTCCCGCGGCGACACGGTCACGATGCGCGGAGCAGAAGCCCGCCAGCATGTCCTCCACCACGTGGTCGCGCTCGTTGATGACCCGTTGCATCGCTACCTCCCCGCCCCGGAGTCGAGCGCGTTGAGCTTGTCGACCTTGCGCGTCGATCCTCCGCCGGCGAACTCCGACTCGACCCACTTCTCGACGAGAGCCTTGGCCAGGGCAGGTCCCACCACCAACGACCCCAAGCACAGGATCTGGGCGTTGTTCGACTTCGACGCACGCTCGGCGGAGTAGATGTCGCTGACCGACGCCGCACGGATGCCAGGGATCTTGTTGGCGGCGATCGCCATGCCGATGCCGGTCCCGCAGACCAGCAGGCCGCGGTCGTACGTGCCGTCGGCCACGGCCCGCGCCACCACCTCGGCGACGTCGGGGTAGTCGACCTCGTCCCCCGGGAAGCACCCGAGGTCCTCGAGGACGTAGCCGCGGTCGGCCAGGTGCGCGCCCAGCTCCTGCTTCAGGTCCAGCCCGAGATGGTCCGACCCCAACGCAAGCCTGGGAAGCACAGCGCCCGATTCGTGATTGCTCGTCGTCATCCGGGATCCGTCAGAGCTGCGAGGCGAGGTAGGCGAACGCACCGTCCGTCGCCTCGAGCGCACGGTCGATGTCGGCCTCGGTGTGGGCAGTGGACACGAACCAGTTGTGCCACGGGTGGACGAACACGCCTCGACGCAGCAGCTCACCGCTCCAGATGAAAGCCTGCTCGTTCTGCCCGCCGTCCTCGAAGCGGAGGAAAGGCATCGCCGGAGGTCCGGTGACCGACACCGGGATGCCGTAGGCCGCGCCCTGCTTCCGCATGCCCTCCATGAACTGGTTGCCCCGTTCGTTCATGACCGAGACCGCGTCCATCTCCTCCATGACGTCGAGCGTCGCGAGACCGGCGGCCATCGGCGCCGATGCGTACCAGAAGGAACCAGTTGCGTAGATCGACGAGGCCGCCTCCTTGAGCGACTCGACGCCGACCAGCGCCGAGAGAGCATGACCGTTCGCGATGCATTTGGAGTACGTCGACAGATCCGGGACGATTCCGAGGGGCGACCAGCTGCCGTGGATCGAGACGCGGAAGCCCGCGCGCACGTCGTCGAGGATCATCACGGCGCTCTTCTCGTCGCAGAGGGAGCGGATCCGCTGGGCGAAGGCGGGATCGACCGGGACCTGATCGAGATAGAGCTCGTGACGGTGCGGCGTCACGATGATGCCGGCAAGGTCGTCGCCAGCCTCGGCCACCGCGGCCTCGAGACTGGGGATGTCGTTGTAGTCGAAGAAGATGATATTGGCCCGGTCCTCAGGCGTGATCCCCGAGAGCACGGGCGTGTACCACGGCGTCGATCCGTGGTAGGCCGAGCCAGCCTTGAGGATCTTCTTGCGACCCGTCGCCGCGCGAGCGACGACCGTGGCCAGCGCCGTGGCGTCACCGCCGTTCTTGGCGAAGACCGCCCAGTCAGCGCCGTCCAGCAGCTCGACGTAGCGCTCGGCGAGCTCTACGGCGAGCGGCGAGGGTCCGTACGCCAGGTCGCGTTGTGCGAGCTCCTTGTGGTACGCCTCCTCGACCTTGGGGTGCCGGTAGCCGAGGATCATCGGGCCCCACGAGCACATCATGTCGATGTACTCGTAGCCGTCGACGTCCCACACGCGGCACCCATCGCTCTTGTCGAAGAACTGGGGGTAGCCCTTCGGGAACTTCTCGGCCTGGATGTGCCCGTACATCCCGCCCGGGATCACCTTGGAGGCGCGGGCGCGCCAGGCGTCGTCCACGTCGCGCCGCGGCTCGGGGGCCTTCTCCCCGATCGCCGCGCTGTTGTCGACGCCAATGTTGTCAGTTCCCATAGCCACGGCTGATTCCTCTCGGTGTAAGACCCACGAGCCCGACGGCGTCGAGCGAGCATCAATCTAGGACGCGTGCCCGGGATCTGTCAACTCTCCTGCGAACCTCAACGCGACTTGGCAATCTAGGACAAATGACCTATGTTTACGCACGCGAGGGATCCCTCTCGCCGACCGCCTCGAGAGGAACGTCCCGTGCCGCTGCGCAAGCCCCGATCCGCTTCCGTGGGCGGGCTTCCCAGCCGGATGCCGCGTCGCTTGGTGCAGTTGCACGTGGCGCTGGCCCTCTACGGGGTCGGGGCGGCCTTTCAGATCAGGTCCGAGCTCGGTCTCGACCCGTGGGACGCGTTCCACCAAGGACTCGCGATCCGAGCCGGTGTCCGGATCGGCACGATGGTCATCCTCGTCGGGCTCGTCGCTCTTCTGCTATGGATCCCGCTCCGGCAGCGGCCAGGCATCGGCACCGCGATCAACGTGGTCCTCGTCGGGGTCTCGATCAACATCGGCATGGCCGTACTACCGCCCGTGAACCCCTTGCCGTGGCAGATCGTGCTGCTCTTCGCGGGCATCCTGACGAGCGGTATGGCGTCGGGGATGTCGGTCGCCGCGGGTCTCGGGCCGGGGCCGCGCGACGGTCTGATGACGGGCTTCGCGGAGCGAGTCGGCTGGTCGATCCGCACGACACGCACGTGCCTGGAGCTCGTCGTGCTGGCGCTCGGCTTCATCCTGGGCGGCACCGTCGGCATCGGGACCGTGGCGTTCGCGATCCTGGTCGGTCCGGTCACCCAGTTCTCGCTGCATGTCTTCGCGATAAACCCCCCGGAGGCTCGTCCCCTCGGCGGCGGCGAGAGCTTCGAACGTGGCATCTGACCACCCAACCGAGCAGGAGGCGTCATGACGACCGATGGCATCACGGTGCGGGCGCTCGTGCTCGACGCCATCGACCGGCCCATGCGGCTCGAGTCCTTGGCGATGCGACCCCCGCGGACCGGAGAGGTCCAGGTGGCCCTGCGAGCCAGCGGGGTGTGCCACTCCGACCTTCGCACCAGGTCGGGTGATTGGGGCTCAGAGCTGCCCATCGTCCTCGGGCACGAGGGCGCCGGCGTCGTCGAGGCACTCGGCGAGGGAGTAGGCGGGATCTCGGTCGGTGACCACGTCGTGCTCGCGTGGGTCGCGTCGTGCGGCCGCTGCCGGCGTTGTGCGTCGGGCAAAGCCTGGGCGTGCCCGGCCGGCAACGACGTCCCGTTCCACGAGCCGAGCGCCCCGCTGCGGCGTGGCGATCAAGGCGTCGCGCAGTTCCTCGGTCTCGGGACTTTCGCCGAGCGAGTCGTCGTCCCGCAGACCGCCGTGGTCCCGATCCCCCGCGACGTCCCGTTCGATGTCGCTGCGCTGATCGGGTGCGCGGTCTCGACAGGGACCGGAGCCGTGTTTCACAACGCGCGGCTGCGCCCAGGCGATTCGGCCGTGGTACTCGGCTGCGGCGGAGTCGGTCTCTCGGCGGTCATGGGAGCCCGGGTCGCGGGCGCTCACACGATCATCGCGGTAGACGTCAACCCCGAGAAGCTCGACCTCGCGGGCGAGCTCGGCGCCACCCATCGCGTCCTGGGCAGTACACCAGCCGAGACAGCGGCAGGGGTGCGGCACATAGCGCCCGACGGCGTCGATCATGCCTTCGAGACTGTGGGACACCCCTCGACGATGAGGACGGCTATCGACCTGTTGGGCATGGCGGGCTCCGCCGTGCTCGTCGGGATGCCGGCCGAAGGCACGACGCTGACGATCGATCCGTTGGAGCTCGCCGCCCGCGGTCAGAGGATCATCGGCTCCAACTACGGCGGGACCAGTCCGGCGGCGGACTTCGCGACGCTCTGCAAGCTGTACCTGGCAGGCCGACTCCCCGTCGACCGGCTCATCAGCCACCGCATCGGCTTAGACGAGGTCGAGCAGGCTTTCGACGAGATGGCTGACGGTCGACGAGCACGGTCAGTCGTCGTGTTCGACGGAGCGTGACCTCACGTGAGCGCGTCGATCAACGCCAGCCAGGCGAGGTGATCGAGGTCCTCTAGCGTCACCTGTCCCGGCTCGAGAAAGTGGTCTGCCAGCGCGCCGCGGTGGACCGCCGTCGCGAGCTGGACCAGTCGGTCGGAGTCGACGAGCTCATCCAGTCCCGCCATCTCGAGCGCGTGACGAACCGCCTGTCCCAGCCCCTTGCGCATCTCTTGGCGAGCCGCGATGTAGGACGTTGCCACCTCCGGATGCCTGACGGCCCGCAACGAGTACTCCGTGGTCAGGATCCACCACGTTCTGTCGAGCGCACCCGCCGCGAACACCCGGGTCACGGCCCTGGTCGCGTCACGGGCGTCGACGAGGGAACCCTCGCGGACCGACAGGATGACCTCGTTGAGCGCCGCGATCGTCGAAGCCACGAGCTCGTCGGCTCTCGCGGCGTACATCGAGACGAAGAAGTCGTCGACCCCGTCATACAGCCGATAGAAGTCCGAGGCGTCGACCCCGGAGCGCGCGCACACCTGGACGACCGCGGCGTCCCGCCACCCGAGCTCGGCGAACGTCTCGGCCGCGACGCAGACCAGTCGAAGGCGGGTCGCCTCGTCCTCCATGCCCGGTCCTCGTCACTGGAGCTCGAGGACGGCCCGGGCGAGATCGCGCAGTGACTTCGACGGCGCCTCGATCTCAAAAGTGCCGTCGATCAACGCGGTCCCCACCGTGAACGCGTCAGCGCCAGCGAGCTGCAGGGACCTCACCCGATCCGCCCTGTCGACGCTGCCGGCTGCGATCACCGGTACGTCGATGGCTGCGACGACGTCTCCGACGAGATGTTCGACGTCACCGTCGAACCGGTAGGCGAGCAGGTCGATCCCGTGGACACCGTCGAGATCGGTCACGCGCTTTGCGGACTCGACGATCTCGGCGGCTGTGCCTGCGAGCACGCTGGGATGACCGACCACCTCACCGACGAACGGGTAGTACTTGACCCCCGAGCCGCTCAGGATCTCAACCCCGGTCTCCGGGTGCGTGCCACCCAGCACGTAGTCGACGCCGAGGTCGAGCGCACTGCGAATGCTCCGCACCTCGTCCTCGGGAGTCACGCTGACGACCTCGAGGTAGGACGTGACCCCACGGTCCTTGATCTGCCGAGCCAGGGAGCCCAGCTCGGCCCACGGGAGGCCGATGTCCTTGAAGCCGATGTGCGTCACGCCGGCGTCGGCCACGACGTCGACGAGGTCGTGCGCGTCGTCGACGGTGCGGTCGTCCCGCGTCAGCATGAAGATGAAGTCGGTCATGGCATTTCTCCTGAGTTGCTGTGGTTGGTCTTGGCCTCGACCAGGCGTTGCGCGCTGGTCATGGCGTACTGGAGGCTGCGGCCGGAAGCCAGGCCCTGGCCGGCGATGTCCATCGCCGTGCCGTGGTCGACGCTGGTACGGACGATCGGGAGCCCCAGCGTCACGTTGACGCCGTCGTCGATACCGAGCAACTTGATCGGGATGAGCCCCTGGTCGTGGTACATCGCGACCACGGCGTCGAACTCACCTCGCCGCGCTCGCATGAAGACCGTGTCTGCCGGATGTGGTCCCGACACGACGATGCCCGCCTTCTGAGCGGTCCGCACCGCCGGAGCGATCGTGACGATCTCCTCGTCACCGAACAGGCCGCCTTCACCGCCGTGGGGGTTGAGGGCAGCGACGGCGATCCGCGGCGTCGCGATCCCTTGGCTACGCAGCTCGTCGTGCGTGATCTCGATCGTGCGCACGATCCTCTGCTCCGTCAACGACTCGATCGCCGCCTTGACCGAGAGGTGCACCGTAACGAGCACGCTGCGCAGCTCGTCGGTCGCCAGCATCATCGCGTGTCGACGAGCCCCGGTCAGTCTGACGAGCGCACTGGTGTGATCCGGGAACTCCACCCCACCCAGGCTCCACGCCTCCTTGTTGATCGGCGCTGTCACGACGGCGGACACCTGTCCTGCCAGCGCGAGGTCCACAGCCGTCGTCACAAAGCCGAAGGACAGCGCGCCGGCGCGTCCATCGATCACGCCGAGCTCCAGGTCGTCCGGCACCGACCCCACCTGAATGACCCGCACGTCCGAGCCCGGGACGTCCTCGGCCGGGGCAGAGACGGGGACGATGTTGAGTGGAGGCCCTCCGATCTCCGCCGCCCGCCGGAGGCTGCCCACGTCACCGACCACCACGACACCGCGACGCTCGGCGGAGGTGCAACCACGTAGGGCATCGATGACGATCTCGGGTCCGATGCCCGCGGGATCGCCCATCGTCACCGCCATTGGGACGGGTCGAGGTGTCCGTGTCACGAAAGTCTCCTGGGTCGGGATGCGGCAAGAGGCCTGGTGGCGGGCGCCAGCGCGGACAGCAGCGACGTGATCGCGTCGCCGTCGCCGAAACCGCCCGCCTTGGTGACGACCACGGTCCGTCCGTCGTCATCGAGCCGGCCCCACGGCGCACCTGGCGAGCACTCGCCGCCGACCGTCATGCTCGCCGCACCCAGTCCCAGGGCAACGGCTAGTGCCGTGTCGCCGCCTGAGAGAACCAGGCCTGTCTGCGGCTGGCGCAGCAGGACCGCTCGCGTGATCGTCGCGAGCAGATCGTCCGGTCTGTCGATCGGACTCGACGGTGAGCACAGCACTGCGCGCCCCTGGTCGCGCAGTGCCGTGACTACCTCGCCGACGACGCGCGAGGCCCCGGGGACGTCAGTCGCGTGGACGACCGGCACGCCCTGAGACCTTGCCTCCAAGACCTGCCGACGCGTATGGGGGTGGAGGCTGCCGACGACGCACAGCGCAGCGGGGAGACGCGGCATCGCGTCCGCCACCACCGGACGGGCAACGGACACGAGCGCACGCGCCAATCCGGGTCCTGCGCACCAGACGACATCGGGCTCGGACGCCAGGTTCGCGATCATCTGGAGGTCGTCATCGTCCTCCACGTCCACCACGATGGCCACCGTGGTCGGACGGGCCGCTTCGACCTCTCGCGTGAGTCGCCGACCACCGTCGAGGCTCGGCCGCGGCAGCTCGAGGGCGAGCAGCCCCACCGTCTCGAGGTGCGCGGCGATGCGCGAGGACGTGACAGGAGATCTCGGGTCCTGCGCTGCCGGCCCCTCGTGCACCAGCAGACCATCGGCGATCTGCAGACCGTGGCGTGTCACTCGCCCCTGCTCCGGGAAGGCAGGGGCGACGATCGCGACGCGTGCCCGAACCACGTTCACGACCGCGGCGAGCTCAACGGCCCAGTTGCCACGCAGGCTGCTGTCCATCGTCTTGACCACCGTCACAGGCGGCTGCTCGGCGGCGACGTACGACTCGAGGCAACGTCGCACCACGGACGCCGCGGCCGTGGCAGACAGTCCGCGACTCTGCGTCACAACACAGGTTCGCCCGGCGAGTCGCGACGGTGGCCCTGCAGACGGATCGAACAGGACCAAGGCCGGGTCGGCGGCCGAGCCCATGCGGCTGGCCACCTCCGTCGCACTCGTCAAGTCGTCGGCGACAACCACGGTCTGCCGACTCATGCAGCACGCCCCGCCGCCGCGCCGACCAGCGCCAGGGCGCGACACGGTCCCCCGGTCCCCGACTCCCACGGGATGACACCCACGACCAGGCGGAATGATGAATGGTCGATCAGACCCTCCAGATTGATCAGGCCCTCGACGGCATACCTGTCTGCACCTAGCAGGGCCTTGTGCGCGAACGCGTCGTCGGTGTCACCGGCGTCGATGCTGCTGGTGTCGGTCCCGAGGGCGACGATGCCTCGCTCCGCGAGCAGCCACTCGACGGCCTCAGCCGACCATCCGGGAGACCGGTGTGCCGTGCCGTCCCACCCGAGGTAGCCCCCGGCGTCGATCGATCGGTCGCTCCATCCGCTGCAGAGCAGCACGGCGCTTCCGTCGGGTATGCGACCCATCCGTCGCTCCTCCGCCTCGAGGTCCGCGATCGTGACGGTTCGCGACGACGTCGCCCGGGCCTGGTCGACGAAGTCGAGGACCCTGGCCTGCACCACGAGCTCGTCGGCCCGCAGGGCCGTCACGTTGCGCCCCTTGGCGAAGAAGTGGAGCGGAGCATCGACGTGGGTGCCGATGTGCTCGACCATCGACCAGCCCCAGGCGCTGTAGCCGTGGCTGTCGTACGTCGTGGCCGTCCAGCGCTCCACGGCAGGTACGTCGGGGATGGTCGTCGGGAATCCCGGAAACAAGGTCCTCGTCAGGTCGATGACCCGCTCGACGTCCTGCCCTCCACCGCGGCCCACCCGTCAGGCCGATCCGTCGCCGTGGAGCTGGAGCCAGACAGTCTTGGTCTGGGTCCACTGCTCGAACGCGTCCATTCCGCGCTCCTTGCCGCCAAAGCCCGACTGCTTGTACCCACCGAACGGTGCCGACATACCGCCCTCGCTGTAGCTGTTGATCGAGATCACGCCGGCTTCGATGGCACGAGCCATACGCATCGCGCGGTTGATGTCCCGAGTCCACAGAGACGCTGCAAGACCGAAGTCCGTGTCATTCGCGAGGGCGACCGCTTCGTTCTCGGACGAGAACGTCGAGATCGTCACGACGGGCCCGAATACCTCGGTCCGTTGAATCTCATGATCCTGACGCTCTAGGCGCAGGACCGTCGGTGCGACGAAGTTGGGACCGCGCTGACTAACGTCTTCGTCGCCGAGCAGGAGCTCCGCCCCCTCTGCTTTCGCGCGTTCGACCAGTCCACGGACTCGCCGGGCAGCGCCTTCTGTGATGAGCGGACCGATGTCGGTCGACTGGTCCGAGGCATCACCGACGACGAGCGACCTCGCCCGATCCACGAACCGAGAGGTCACCTCGTCAGCGATCGACTCGTGGACCAGCACCCGGCTGCCGGCGGTGCAGTTCTCACCCATTGTCATGAACGCAGAGTCGATCATGTGGTCAATCAAGCGGTCGCCGAACGTGAGCGCATCCTGCATCAGCACCTGGGGGCTCTTCCCGCCCATCTCGAGCGAGACGCGCTTGAAGTTGCTCCCAGCAGCCGCTTTGAGGATCTCCCGCCCCGTCCCCACCGACCCGGTGAAGGAGATGGCCGAGATGCCGTCATGGCGCGCGAGTGCTGACCCGGTAACGGCGCCAGTGCCCGGCAGCACTGAGATGGCCCCTGCAGGGATCCCCGCCTCGATGGCGAGAGCGGCGATATGAAGTGCCGATCCGGGCGTCCACTCCGACGGCTTGAGGATCAGGCTGTTGCCTGCCGCCAGAGCCGGTCCGATCTTCCACGCCGCTTGGGCCATCGGATAATTCCACGGCATGATCGCCGCAACGACGCCCATGGGCTCCCGGAAGGTCATGCCGACCTCCGACGAAACCGTGACGCTCGTCGCGCCGTACAACTTGTCGGCAGCTCCGGCGAACCACCGCAAGGCCTCGAGGGCTGCACCGACATCGCCCTCCAGGCACTCACGGATCGGCTTGCCGGCTTCTGCCGAGTCGATCGCGGCCAAAAGCGGTGCGTCGCGCTCGACCAGATCGGCCAGCCGCAAGAGGGCCGCTCCTCGTTCAGCGGGCGCGACGTTGGACCAGGCGCCTCGGTCGAAGGTGGTGCGCCCGACGGCAACCGCCAGATCGACCTCGGTCTGGCCGGCGACCACGACGTCGGCCAGAGGTCTGCCGGTGCTGGGATCGCTGCGCGACATCATCCCGGCATCCGTAGACCAGATCTCGCGACCATCGATCAATGCCGGGACGGACTGCATTGTTGCGGTCATCGCGCCACCCGCCCGTCCCCTGCTGCCGCCAGCGGCGACGTGCGTCGACCACTGATGACCGGCGCATCCTTGAACCCCCAGCCGAGCTGCTTGGACAGCTTCGCGCGGTATCGGATGAATGCGTGGCCGTCGACGTAGCCCTTGTGACGCGGTGAACTGTCGAACTTGATTCCTCCGCTCAGATCAGGCTTGTCGGCCTTGATCAAGCGGTCGAATCGTGCGGCGACGTCGGGCCGCCGGGACTGGTCGTCCAGGTAGCTGGCGATCATCATCGCTGTCGTGTCGAACTGGATGTACGCGCCGGTGTTCGTCTCGGTGAAGCTGCCACCGAACAGGTTGTGGTGCTCGCGCGAGAAGCACGTCAAATAGAGGTTCGGGTGCTGCGAGTCGCCAAAAAGGTCTTGCGCGTACGGCGCGCTGTGCCTGTAGCCCGTGGCGTAGATGATGGCATCAGCCTGCTCGAGTGAGCCGTCGACGAACTCGATCTCCTCGCGGTCCGTCCCGAGGATGCCAGGCCGGGCGATGATGTCGCCGTGCTGGAGGCTCAGGTACAGATTGCTGTTCAGCACAGGGTGCGTCTCGAACAGTTTGTGGTCGGGCCTCTGCAGCCCAAGTCGTTCGGGCTTGCCGTACAGCCGCTGAAGGATCCACGCCATCAACGGCTGCTCAAGCCACTTGGGCATCGGAGGCCCGTGCTCAGCGAAGACATCGGACGGTACTCCGAAGATGTGCTTCGGAATGAACCAGTACCCGCGACGCATGCTGATGATCGTCCGAGCAGCCACACGGGACACGTCGACCGCGATGTCGCAGGCCGAGTTACCACCCCCGACCACGACGACCCGCTTACCAACGAAGTCGCGTGCGTCACGGTACGCCGCCGAGTGCATGACCGTGCCGGCGAAGCTTCCGGGCGTCGGCGGCAGGTTGGGCTCCCACTGAGCACCGGTGCAGCAGACAACTGCTCGGTACAGGACGCTGACGCCGTCGGCCCTGTGGACCAGCCAGGTGCCGTCGTCGCTCTTGTCGATCTGGTCGATACCGAGACCGAGCTGAATCCCCTCGTCGAGTCCGTAACGCGCCGCGAAGTCGCGGAGGTAGGCCAGCACGAGATCATGCGACGGGTAGTCGGGATAGTCGTCGGGCATCGGGAATTCCGAGAATCCAGACAGCGTCTTGCTCGAGATGAAGTGCGCCGAGGAGTACATCGGACTGCCGGGGGCATCGATGTCCCACAGACCGCCGATCCCTTCGTTGCGCTCGTAATGGTTGAACGGGATGTCGCGCGCTTTCAGCGCTCGCGCCATGGCAAGACCTGAGGGTCCTGCTCCGATGATGCACACCATGTCGGACCGGTCGACGACGTCGCCGATCTTCGCGTCTTCTGCCTGAGTCATGACAGGAGTATGTCTTGGACAACCGCCCAGGTCAACTGTCCAAGACATACTTGTGCATGATGGTCCCATGACGACCGACCGCAACCGCACCACAAAAGACGACGACGGCCGACGCACTCAGCTCGTCGCCGCTGCCACCCGAGTCATCTCACAGGGTGGAGTAGCGGCTGCCTCCACTCGGCGTGTGGCAAGCGAGGCAGGCGTGCCGCCGGGACTGGTCCACTACTGGTTCTCCGGCAAGGACGAACTCTTGACAGAAGTCGTGGCCTCGTTGCTGCGCGAGGTCGAGCAGTCAGCGGTCGCGACCGACCCTCAAGCAACCGGAGAGTCTCCCGAAGAGACCATCCGAGCGCAGTTCCGACGAGCCTTCGACAATGTCGTGCGCTCAGACGATCGCGGTCGCCAGATCGCGATCTACGAGCTGACCACGTGGGCACTGCGCTCCGAGGCGCACGCGGAGCTGGCTCAGAGGCAATACTCGGCCTACCGCGAGACCGCCACGAGGTTGATCGGCCCCGTCACCGATCAGCTTTCCACCCCAGTGGCCGACGCCCCAGACGCACTGGCCCAGCTGGTTTCGGCACTCTTCGACGGGGTGACCCTGGCATGGCTCGCGGATCCGGACGGCACCGACCCCGACGCCATCTTCGACCTCTTCAGCAGGCTCCTGGCGGCTGCGCCCCCAGCGCCTTAGGTCGGCCGCGTCGATCGCGTAAAGATTCGCTCACACCCTTGACGCTGCAGGGTCTCGTCCGGCTACTGTGCATTTGGCCAACCGTCCAAGCCACTCGCCCAAGTCGTCCGGAGATGTCGATGTCGAAGATTGAGCCCTCAGCACTCCCCTCAAATAACATGTCCCGTGGGGTCTCTGGCCGCTGGGTCAGCCTGTTCTCGCTGGCGTGGCTCGGCTTATGGATGGCTCAGCTCACGGCACTGCAGCTGCTGCTTCCCGCGCAGGTCGCGGCAGGAGCCGGAGATGGGGATTGGAAGCAGACGCTTGTCCGGTTCGGATGGATCAATGCCATCTCCGGATTGGCAGCCATGGTGGCGTACCCCCTGGTCGGAGCCATGAGCGATCGGTACTCCACGCGCTTCGGCCGCCGCCGCCCGTGGATCGCCGCTGGTGGGATCGTCAACGTCGCGGCCATGATCGCTCTGAGCTCTCAGACCGCCCTGACGACGATCTGCGTGCTCTGGTCGCTGAGCATCGTCGGTTTCTGTGCGGCGTCGTCGGGCCTGACCTCGATGATCTGCGATCAGGTACCAATCTCCCAGCGCGGCTACGTCTCGGGATGGATCGCCATTCCTCAGGCCCTCGGCATCGTCGTGGGAGTGTCACTGGCCGAAGGGTTCACCTCCACCACGACGAGCGGATACCTCCTCCTTGCCGCCGTGACCGCCGGACTCATCGTCCCGGCCGTGATCTGGCTCCCCGACCACTCAGCAGAGCGCAATATCATCACCGAGAAGGAGAACAGTCTCCGGTGGAGCGACCTCTTCAATTCGGTATGGATCAGCCCACGGCGGTACCCGGACTTCGGCTGGGCTTTGCTCAGCCGGGCGCTCGTCAACCTGTCGAACGCTCTGAGTACCGGGTTGCTGCTCTACTTCTACACGTTCGATCTCCGTGTGGATGATCCCGACGCCTTGCTCCAGAAAACGGCTGTCGTGTACGTCCTGTTTGCCGTCGTCGCGTCGATCTCTTTCGGACGTCTCAGCGACCGCATCGGACGTCGGCGACCGTTCGTCCTGGTTGCCGGGCTTGGACAGGCGGCGTCCGGGATCCTTCTTGCCGTGTCGCCCTCGGTCGAGACCGCGACGGTCGGCGCGTGCTTGCTGGGCGCTGGGACGGGCGCCTACTTCGCGGTCGATCAAGCATTATCCACCCAGGTCCTGCCCAACCCGGCGGACCATGGCAAGGATCTTGGGATCATGAACATCGCCCTCATCTTGCCGCAGGCGTTCGGGCCGATCCTGGGCGCCGCTGCCATCTCGGTATTCGGCGACTTTCCGTCCCTGTTCATGATCAGTGGAGTCACGGGCATCGTCGGAGCCTGCATCATCTATCGCGTCAAAGGGGTCCGATGACCTCCGGCACGGTTAAGGACAACCGCTTCGAAGTTGCTCTCGAGACGTTCGCTTCACTCGGCTGGCGCGACTCGGCCGTGACTGCGACAGGGACGCTGGGCAAGCGCAGTACATCCGAGATGATCACCGCGATCCCACGTCACTGTCCACGACCCTGGAGTGGATCACGCATCATGCGAACGAACCCATCACGGCTTAGGCGATCGCGAAGTCGGCCGCCATAAGCACCCGGACGCTCAACCGCCGCTTCGCCGACGAGCTGGGCACTACCCCGAGCCGCCGGCTCAGCCGGGTACGCGTCCGCGAGGCCCAACGGCTTCTCGAGACGACCAACTGGTCGATCGAGCGCATTGCTCGCGAATCGGGCCTGGGTACGGCCCAGAACCTGCGTACCCGCTCTGGCGATGTGGTGGGCACGAGCCCTGCCCGCTACAGGACCGTCTTCACAGATGGCGGAAGCGAGCAGTAGGTACCGTGGAGGTGGGCGTTACAGGTGTCCGCGCGGCACCGGACTTGCAGCGTCGAACACGAGAGTCATGAAGGCGACTCAGAGCCTCCTCAAGCTGAATCAGAAAGGCATGGGACCCAGAGCGCGCGCTCGACCTCCGCAGGCCTGGGTGTAATCACGGTTGGTGTCCAACTGGTCGAGCGCGCCTTTGAGGACACTCGTGCCTCCGACTCAACCGACATAAATCTGCCAGCTCCTCCTTTCAGGCGACGATTCGACCGAAGGAGCGAGCGGCGTACTAGTTGCCACGAACTCTCAACCTCCCTCCGCAGGAAATTCAGCTCTCCAACATCCACACACCTCTTGCATTCTCGGTGTCCCCTTGCGTCCGTACGAAAGGCCTTAGGGGGCATGAGTACAGACAATCACCGCGAAAAGCGCGAGGAGAACCACCGAGAGCTCGAAGGGGGAACATGCCCCCGATGCGGCAAAGGTGTGCAGAGGAAGTCGACCGGACGACCACCGATCTGGTGCTCGCAGGCATGCCGAAGAGCCGCGTACGAGGAACGCCGCGCGGCCGCGCATGGCGCTATCGCAGTCGAAGTTGTGGAGCGCGTGGAGACTCACGAGCACCAAATCGGCACCTGCGTCGACAGAACGTTGGCCTCACCAGCTGGATGCCGACGCGTGGTCTACGAACTGGCGAGACTCGGTCGCGAGCGAACCTTGCAGTCAGATCCCAAATGGGAGTCGACCTACAACGCCATACGCAACGGACTCATGGACGCCCTATTCACGCCGTTCGACCGACGCCAGTAGGCCGCCGAGTGGCGCTTGAGTCGAGAGCATTCCGCCCCCTATGACATGTCGTACTGGCGGCATTACTTTCATCGCGACGTTGTTGTGCTGCCGTGTCGCCGTAACTCTGCGACCAGCAAGCCGCGCCTCGCCTCTTCGGAAGTGCGAGAGGGACAGAAGCTGCACATCGGGATGCTCTCGCCGCGATGCAAAAATCTATGGCTCACTCAACACGATTGCAAACCAAGCACAGCGTGAACGATTTCGTGCGTTGGCCCGACAGGTCCTTGTGTAAGCAACCTCAACACGAAGGAGCCCACAGTGGCGAACCGCAAGGAAACGAGTCAGGCGGCCGCGAAGGCTGCATCGAAGGTCCTCCGAGACGGACGGACCGGCAAGGCGTCCAAGACGGCGGCCGGGTCGGCGCTCGCGCAGGCCTCAAAGCGCCAGAAGTGAAAGGCGTCAGGGTCGCAGCCTCAAGGGCGCTGCGGCCCTGGCGTCTTTCCTCGACGCAGAGAAGGAACACTTATGCTACTGAATCTGACTGAACTGACACCCGACGTGCGGGCGAGCATGCTGGCCGAGTTCGAGGCCGAACTCGCTGGCGCCACCCCGTTCTACCCCGCCCGCCTGACCCCGGCCGGTCGTGACCGCTGGCCGGACCTCCTCAGGGAAGCCATCAGCAACCACGACGACGAGTGGCTGATGGAAGCGCTCCTGGAAGACGGACTCATCGTGGGCTTCGAGATGTCCGCATCCGCACGCTCGGGGGTGAAGTCCGTGAACGTGCGCTCGGCGGCGCAGACGATGGCGATGTCGGAGTTCAACACTTGGTACGTGCGCGGCCTGTCGGCGATGCTGCTCACCGAAGGCATTGTGACTGTCCGCGTGTACCGGGCCGGGATGCCGAAGTGGTCGGTGGCTGGCTGCGACGTGCACGACGGGCAAGTCGTGGAGACTCAAGTTATGTACGAGGGTCACCGTGCCCGGTACTGGCCCACGCGCACGAACGTGTTCGCTATCCCATACCAGCCGAACTGTCACCACAGCATCCAGCGAGTCTGACCTGGTTGCTGGACAGGTGGGGTGCGCGCGGGCGTGCCCACCTGCTTCGCTGAAGTCCGACTACTGACTCTTGACGAACCCTGCGCGCCGCCGCTCGGCACACCGTTGCACCGCGGCTCGTGGGTGACGGAGCGGCAAGCGCCACAAAGCTCAGTGTCGGTACGTCAGAAGAAGCGGACCTCTACTAGTCCTCGCGGCAGCCTTGGCAGACCGTTCCTCCCGGCAGGTAGTGGCTGGTTGGCCACACCATGAAGCAGTCAGTGCATGTGAGGTCCCGGACCGGTTCCGGCGCGCAAGCACACACTCCGCACTCGGGGCACGTGTCTCCGCGGTTGCACGTCTCGCAATACGCCTCGGCGCCGCGGGTGAACGTCGCACCGCATCGACAGTCGTGCTCCGCGGAGCCCCAGTATAAGTTCTTGGATGCGTAGAAGCCGGTCACCCAGCCGGGCTTGCCGGCAGTGAACACCGCGTAGACGTAGTCGTCGTCTCTGACGGCGTCTGCGGCGAACCCATGCTGCTGTCGGCCGGTGCCGTACATGACGGACGCGTCGCGCGAACTGCTCGTCCCCGCGTCAGCTGCCCTCGCGACAACCGAGTCCGGTGGCTGAACGGTGCCCTTCTTGGGGGCGAAGACGTCGCCCGACCCGGTGGAGAACAGGACCTCGCCCTCGAGGGTTGCCACCATGACCAGTCCTTCGGCCCGCAAGAGCTGCAGGACGCGCACCGCACATGCGGCCCGGCTCGCGCCAGTCGCGTGGTGAAGATCTGCGATCGACTTGGCCGTCGGGATGTCGTCTCCGATGATTTCGTCCACCACATCGGCACCCAGGAGTATCTCGGCCGCGAAAGCTTCACAGATCTGCTCTTCGAGCCTGCCTCGCCGACGCTCGTCGTCGATGGTGTCCAAAGCAACCGTCCAGGCAAAATCGCCTTGCTGCTCGTGGTGCCCGAGTTCGTGCAGAGCGGAAAACCATGTCTGGCCCTGCCCTCGGCGGGTGACCGAGATGGTCGGCGGATCTGTGAACGTGGTGTAGCTGCCGAGCACGCTGCACTTACCGCTCTGCTGATGAGCGCTCAAGGTGAACGTGACTTCACCAAACTGCGCGAGCGCCTCGAGCGGATCGTCTCGCAGAGTCTCAACGAGTCCCGGATGACGCGCATCCATATTCCCCACGAACTCGGCGGCTCGTTTGGCTACAGTCTTGGCGTCAAACTTCGTGGAGAGCCAAGCTGGTACGTCGGGCATGAGTCACTCCTGCGCCTGCGCGACAAGACGACGAAGTTCCTCTTCGACAAGAAGCACCTGTGCTGAGCGGTCCTTCTGTGCTGCGACATCTGCTCGAGCGGCCACCGGTATGGACATGGCAGCCAAGTCGCGCCTCAACTCGCCCTCGTCGCGACCGAACTTTGACGAAATGAACACCACCGGGGCCTTGGCTTCGACCATGTCAAGGAAGTGGATGACGTCCGCCTGAGGCGCTTGGGAGGCCACGCTCAGTCCGGCATCAGCAAGCTTCTGTCGTTCTTCAGGGCTGGGTTCAACCTTGCCCCGCACGATGCTGTTGCTTCGCTGTTTGGGGCCTCCGAGTACTTTCCAAGCGGCTTCAAGGTGCTCGACGGTGATGCCTGATGGGACGCTCGAAGTCGTGTCCGGGTTTCGTGTCCATGCGGAGTCAAGCCAGTCTGCGTCCCCGAGGGCACAGATGGTGGCGCTAATGTCGTGGCGGTTCGCGCGACGAGGATGAGCGTCGTGCTGGGTGGGGGTGCCTTGACGCCAGCCGGCGGGAAGCTCGCTGTCACTTCCTTTGAGCCATCTTCGCAAAGCTGCTGCGCCTGATGAGCCAACGAGATCCGCGACCAAAAGCTCAAGAGTCCATGGCCCGACACCGGTCTCGAGCATCGCAAATACGGTGACGTCATCTGCCAGCCCGGCCGACGTTCCCGGAACAACGAGCGCTGTTTCATCGGCTGCGTCGGGGGAAAGGTCTACCGGCATCACAAGCAGGTAGTCGTCGTGTACTCGACTGATGACTGCGAGGACGACCCGGTCGTTCCATCGCAACCGCCAGCACTGACCTTCTTGCGGTTCGGGCGCGACCCCTTCCTCGAACATCGCGGCCGAAGCACGCATCGCTTGTGCGACGACAGATGGTTGCGCCGCAGACAGCGTCGCGGCAAGCCGCGCCAGTGCGTCGGGCGTTTGTTCCATCAAGTGGTCTTTCTCCACACTCGTGCAGAAGGGGTCGCCGCGTGTCCAAATTCAGTCCGTAACACAGTCATACCTGTATATGTCGCGCCAACGAGGCACATCGTTCTTGTGGCCTCAGTCATGATTATGCCTCCCCATCGGCGCTTGCGGCGTCGGCTGCGCGTTCCTGAAGCATCTGCACGATGACAAACGCGTCACCAACAGTGACGTGTTGAGCGTTCCCCTCAGCGTCAATCCCGAGAGCGCGAGCGACGACGACTCGTGCGCTGGCCCGAATGTTGTGAGCGCGCGTGCGCCCGATGCCCAGGCCATCGGCCATGTCGGTCACGGAGTCATCGAGCCAGGGCAGGACCGTGCGCTCATCAGCGGTGAGCTGTTCCCAGATCATGTCCGCGTACTGACTGTTCTCGACCTCCTGCGCAGGAGACTGGCCGTCGTCCTGGAAGGAGAAGTCGGTGACATCGTCGATGTCCACGCTGTTCGGTCGCAGTCCGAAGTAGTCGGCCAAGACCTTGATGAGTTCGCGTTCATGCACGGGAGCACCGGCCGCGCGAAGGATGGCGAGAACGAGGCGTTCCAGGTCGGCCTTGGACGCGAACGGGGACCGGCGTTCGGCTTCGGCATTCCACCTGGTCAGTTTCACGCCTGGGACAGCGAAGGCCGCACGAAGGAGGTCCTCACGAGAGGTGTCAGCTTCAGTGGTCACGCCGGCACCGGCCGGGGACCAGAACGAGGGTCGTACCTCGTTGAAGTCGGTCGTGTTCGCTCGCAGGAGTTTACGGATGCGCCCGACTAGGTGCCCGGTGTCCGTGTCGCGTGCGCGCTCAGCGAAAGCAACGCCTACCCGGTGGGCGACCACTGCGCGCAACGAGTCGTCATCGGTTGATGCGGCCAGGACCGTGTCGACGAACGACTGTCCGTCCGAGCACGCCAGCACCATCTCGTGCGCGAGCTCGGCTAGGTCGTCCTGGTCCCAGAACGCCTTGCCGTCGGGGGCCGGGTAGTTCCTGGCCTTGACTGTCTGGCGAGTCACGCCGAGCAGCATCTCGAATGTCTGCTCACCGGCCATCCCGGTCTGCTGAAGCTCATCGAAGGCGCTCATCAGCGACTCTCCCACTCGTTCAACACAGCGGACAGATAAGGCTCGGGCAAATGGCCCAAGTACCGGCACACGGGTTCGCGCAGACGCGAGATGTCCATGGAGTGCTGGTGCCGCGGCGCGAAGACGCCCTCCTTGTTCAGACCGGTCAGCACCCCCGCAGGCGTCAGGATGCCCTTCATCGTCGTGTCGGTGGTACGAGCCCACACGATGACGATGGTGATGCCCGACCGCGGACTCTGCACGATGACGACCGGACGATCATCCTTCACGTCACCACCGGACAACAGATACGAGGACACGAACCACACAGACCCCGGAGTCAGCTGATCATCGAGGCTCAACTGACTGGGACCCTTTCTGCTCGTCGGTGACGGTTCCGCGCGTACGTCCAACCTTATCGCCGGGTCCGACGATCTGGTCGTCGCTCAGGCGCGAGTCGGCACTCGTCACCGGATCGACCAGCGAGAGGACGCGTTCCCCCAACGTTCCCCCGCGGCAACCCGAACGTCCCCCTCAACGTTCCCCCGATTCTTGAACGTTCCCTGGCCCTTCGAGCGCACCCGAGCGGCCTTAGGTGGGTGTGATGCCAACGGATACGGAGGAAGCAAATGACTGATCAGGTGATGGAGCGCCTCGTTGCGCCTGAGGATCTCGCCGAGTTGCTCTCGGTGACAACAGGGCAGTTGGCGCAGATGCGCTACCTCGGGACCGGGCCGGAGTACGTGAAGGTCGGCACGCGGGTGAGGTACTCGCTGTCGGACGTACGGACCTGGCTCGACGGGCAACGACGAGTTCGAACATGAGCAGAAGGCGGCCGTCCACACCTGCCTCGAGCCATCGAGCTTGTCCACAACTCCGTGGCGCGCGCTGGCGCCGAATTCGCTGACCGCGATAGGCCGAACGGTGAGGCGGTGATCAACTATGGCGACCATCGAGTCGTACGAGACGTCCAGCGGTAGGCGCTACATGGTCCGCTATCGGAAGCCGAACCGGCGACAGACAACGAAGCGAGGATTTCGCACGAAGCGAGACGCCGAGCGGTTCGCCTCGGAGATCGAGGTCGCGAAGGATCGCGGACAGTACATCGACCCGCGCTCCGCGCGGGTGAGTGTCGGCGAGCTCGGGCCGGCGTGGCTGTCCCGTCAGACCCATCTCAAGCCGTCTTCGTACCGCCCGCTCGAAATCGCGTGGCGTGTTCATGTCGAGCCGACCTGGGCCGGGCATCGCCTCAGCGACATCACACACACGGAGGTACAGGACTGGGTCTCGACGATGAGCGAGACTCGCGGTGCCACGACCGTGCAACGGGCATTGGCGGTACTCACGGGGATGCTCGACGAGGCGGTGCGAGACCGTCGTCTGTTTGCCAGCCCGGCAACCGGCGTCAAGACGCCGCGGAAGGTCAAGAAGCCCCGGTCGTACCTGACGCACCCGCAGGTCCAGGCACTTGCTCGCGAGGCCGGCCAGTACGCCCCGGTCGTTCTGGTGATGGCCTACTGCGGTCTCCGGTGGGGCGAGATGGCTGCCCTCAGGACGAAGGACATCGACCTCGCACGACGTCGCCTCAGCGTCGAGCAGAACGCTGTCGAGGTCGGGCACAAGTTCATCGTCGGCACACCCAAGAGCCACGAGCGGCGCACCGTGCCATTTCCCGAGCTGCTCGAAGCAAGCCTGCGCGAGGCGTGCAAGGACAAGGCGCCCACGGCGCTGGTCTTCCCCGCCCCAGACGGAAACTTCATGCACAACAACACGCGCGGATGGTTCGCCGGCGCCGTGGCGCGGTCGGGTGTCCCCCGGCTGACACCGCACGACCTGAGACACACCGCGGCGTCCCTCGCGATCTCGGCTGGCGCGAACGTGAAGGCGGTCCAGCGAATGCTCGGACACGCTTCAGCGGCGATGACACTCGACACCTACGCCGACCTGTTCGATGAGGATCTCGACGCCGTAGCCATCGCGCTGCATGCCGCCGCAGCGCCCTACATCTCATGAAGCGCCGGCATTATGTGCTCAAAATGTGCTCACACGGGGTCTGAGCCGCTCCTCAAGTCCCGCACAAACACTGCAATCGCAGCAACAATGCGACACCGCTCCACGTGCTCCCGGTGGGGGTCGAACCCACACTGTGACGGGTTTAAGCCATCTGCCTCTGCCAGTTGGGCTACGGGAGCCTGCGCCAGCCTATCGGCGTACGAGGTGGGTCCAGGCCCACCGGCAAGAGGCAGGTTGAGCCCATCGTTGCGTGGCTCCGGGATCACTAGCGTCGAAGACATCACTTCCCGCTTTCAGCCCACGCACCCAGGAGCACCTCATGAACGAGATCAACCCACTGACCAAGGCCCTCGGCCACCTGTTCTGGCCCAACCAGATGACCCCCCGCCCGGCCGGGGCGCCGACCGACTGGCTCCGATTCGCGCGCTGGGCCGCCGCCGCGCTCACGGCGCTGACGACAGGCATCCAGCTGATCGTGTGGGCAATGATCTGCGCCGTCACCCAGTCGATCGACTCGCCCTGGTGGCTGTGGACGGCGGTCCCCGGCGTGATCGTGACCGCGTTCCTGTCGTGGATGCTCAACACCCGCGAGCAACTCGGCATCGAACCGCCCGCCGACCGACCGGAGCCGCGCCCGGCGAAGAACCCGCTGGCGTGACTCAGCCCAGCGGGGACAGGCGCTGGAGCTGGGTCACGTGGCCCGGCTCCAGCTCGGCGACGCTGGTGACACCGAGGAGCCGCATCGTACGCTCGATGTCCTTCGTCAGGATCTCGATCGTACGGTCGACGCCTCGGCGTCCGCCGGCCATCAACCCGTAGAGGTAGGCCCGGCCGATCAGCGTGAAGTCGGCGCCAAGAGCAAGGGCAGCGACGATGTCCTGGCCGGACATGATGCCGGTGTCGAGGTGGATCTCGACCGAGTCACCGACCGCGGCCTTGACCTGCGGCAGCAGGTGGAACGGGACGGGCGCCCGGTCGAGCTGGCGGCCACCGTGGTTGGACAGCAGCACCGCATCGACACCGAGATCGGCGAGCTCGACCGCGTCATCGACGTTCTGCACGCCCTTGACGACGACCTTGCCGTGCCACTGGTCCTTGATCCAGGCCAGGTCGTCGAACGTGACGGTCGGGTCGAACATCGTGTCCAGCAGCTCCGCGACGGTGCCGGACCACTTGTCGAGCGAGGCGAACGCCAGCGGCTCGGTGGTGAGGAAGTTGAGCCACCACGCCGGCCGCGGGATCGCGTTGAGCACCGTGCGGGGCGACAGGGTCGGCGGGATCGTCATGCCGTTGCGGGTGTCCCGCAGCCGGGCACCGGCGACCGGCACGTCGACCGTGACCAGCAGCGTGTCGAACCCGGCCTTGGCCGCGCGATCGACCAACGCCATCGACCGCTCGCGGTCCTTCCACATGTAGAGCTGGAACCAGTTGCGCCCGTTCGGCGCGGCTGCCGCCACGTCCTCGATCGCGGTCGTGCCCATCGTCGATAGCGAGTACGGGATGCCGGCCGCCTCCGCGGCTGTGACACCCGCGATCTCACCCTCGGACTGCATCATCCGGGTGAACCCGGTCGGCGCGATGCCGAACGGCAGCGCCGAACGTACGCCCAGCACCTCCACCGAGGTGTCGACGACCGAGACGTCTCGCAGGATCGCCGGGTGGAACGTGATGTCCTCGAACGCCTGACGCGCCCGCGCCAGCGACAGCTCGGCATCCGCGGCGCCGTCGGTGTAGTCGAACGCCGCCTTGGGCGTGCGCCGCTTCGCGATCGACCTCAGGTCCCACACCGTCAGCGCGCGCTCGAGCCGCCGCCGCGTCGGGTTGAGCACGGGCTTCTTGAACTTCAGCAGGGGCAGGAAGTCGCGCGGACGCGGGAACCGACGGTGCTGCTTGACCAGGGGCGATGCCATGGTGAACCTTTCAGGGCTGCATTCCGCTAGGCTGTGGTTGGACCACACGATACCTGTGGTCCAACCACACGGCAACCAAGGAGCCCGGTGAGCGCACAGGCGTACGAGACCGTCATCGAGGAGATCGAGTCGATGATCCGCTCGAAGCGGCTCAAGCTCGGCGACCGTCTCGAGGGCGAGCGCGCCCTCGCGGACCGGCTGGGCGTCAGCCGGACGTCCGTACGTGAGGCGATCCGCGTCCTGTCGACACTCGGCATCATCCGTAGTGCCCCTGGATCGGGACCCTCGGCCGGGGCGCAGGTCGTCGCCGATCCGGAGGTCGCCCTGAGCGCCTCCCTTCGGCTGCACGTGGCCGTCGACTCGCTGTCTGTCGGCGACGTCATCGACGCGCGCGTGATGCTCGAGTCGTGGGCCTACCGCGGGTTGCCCCGCCTGCCGGCGGACCTCCTGCAGCCGGCGCGGGAGCTGCTCGACGCCATGGAGCAGGCCGACGATCCCGTCGAGTTCCACCACCTGGACACCCAGTTCCACCTCGAGCTCGTCCGCCTCGCGGGCAATCCACTGGTCAACGCCATCATGTCCTCCCTGCGCTCGTCCATCGAGAGCTACGTGCTGGACGCCGCCCCCCGCCTCGAGGACTGGCAGGCGATCGCCACGCGGCTGCGGGCCGAGCACCACGCGATCGTGGCGGGTCTCAGCGAGGGCGACGGCGAGCGCGCAGCGCGGCTCGCCGAGGAGCACATCCTGGCCTTCGCTCGCGATGCCGGTTTGATCAGCTAGTCGCGATCCCGGTGCTATGCCGAGATGACGACGGAATCAGGTCCGCGGCCCTCGAGCAGGTTCGTGATCTGACGGCGCACCACGGCGTCGATGCGGGGCTGCATGGCGCTCGACATGCCGCCGACATGCGGTGAGATCAGCACGCCGGGCACGCTCCACAGCGGGTGGTCGCTCGGCAGCGGTTCGGGATCCGTGACATCCGTGGCGTACCGGATGCGGCCGCCCTGGCGGACCACCGCGTCGGTGTCGGCGACCTTGCCACGGGAGACGTTGACGACGATCGCGCCATCAGGCAGCGCAGCCAGGAAGTCGTCGTCGATCAGCCCGACCGTCGCGTCCGAGAGCGGGACCGCCACGACGACGGCGTCGACGGTCGGCAGCAGCTCAGTGAGCTCGTCGTTGCCGTGCACGACGCCACGCTCGTCCTCGCGCCGGTGACCCGCAACGCGTACGAGGTCGGCGTCGAACCCCTCGAGGCGCTTCTCGACCTCGGTGCCGATGCCGCCGTAGCCCAGCAGCATGATGCGCCGGTCGAGCAGGCTCGCCGTGAAGCGCCGGTTCCACTCGCCGCGCTCGCGGGCGAAGGCATCGATCTCCCGCTGCGAGGCCAGCAGCAGGGCCACGGCCAGCTCTGCCGTTGATCCCTCGTGGACGCCCACGGCATTGCACACGGTGATGCCGGCCGGCAGCACGTCCGGCACGCCGTCGAACCCGAGGGTCTGGAGCTGCAGGACCTCGAGCCCGGACGGGTCGAGACGGTCGAGCCCGTCGGTGGTCGGGGTGTACGGCCGCACGGCGAGGTCGATACGTCCCTCGGGCTGCGGAGTCGAGAAGTCCCAGACGACGAGATTGACGCTGTCGCCGAGATCGGCCAGCCGGTCGAGCCAGCCCTCGTCGGGAACCGTCACACGAAGAGTCATGTCTAGATCATGCTCTGGGTTCGTAGCGCGCGAGGTCGTGGGTGCGGGCGATGAGACCGCGCAAGTCCTCGAGCGAGCCCGAGACCGCGCCGAGCGTACGTCCCTGGATGAGGACGTTGCCGAGTGCGGTGGCCTCGACCGGTCCGGCGAGGACGGGCCGGTCGCTGCGGTCGGCGATCGCTTGGCACAGGAGCCGGTTGAGCGAGCCGCCGCCGACGACGTGCACGATCCGGATGGGCCGGTCGGCGAGGCGTTCTGCGGTCTCGAGTGCGGACGCGAAGGCGTACGCGAGGCTCTCGACGATGCTGCGCATCAGCTCGGCCTTGGTGGACGGTGGCCGCACCCCTTGCTCGTCGCACAGGTCGGCGATGCGGCCGGGCATGTCGCCGGGCGGGAGGAACCGCGGGTCCTGCACGTCGAACACCGTCACGTCGGTCGTGACGCCTCCAGCGGCGGCCAGGATGTCCGGCAGCGACACGTTGAAGCCGGCGCGCTCCCACTCGCGAAGGGTCTCGCTGATCAGCCACGTGCCCATGACGTTGGTGAGGAAGCGCGTACGCCCGTCGACGCCGCCCTCGTTGGTGAAGTTGGCGTTGCGCGCCTCGTCGGTCAGCACCGGCGCGTCGAGCTCGAGCCCGACCAGCCCCCACGTGCCGCACGAGATGTAGGCCGCGTCGTCGCCCTCCATCGGCACCCCGACGACGGCCGATGCCGTGTCGTGCGAGCCCACCGCGGTGACCGTGAGACCGGGTACACCGACCTGCTTGCCGACCTCGTCGGTGACCGTGCCGATCCTCGTCCCGGGGTCGACGAGATCCGTGAAGAGAGACGAGCGCAGGCCCACCTGCGACATCAGATCGGTGTCCCACTCCCCCGTGCGTACGTCCAGCAGCCCGGTCGTGGACGCGTTGGTGCGCTCGGTGACCATCTCGCCGGTCAGCCAGCAGCCGATCAGGTCGGGGATCAGCAGCATCCGTTCGGCCTCGTCGGCGAGGGCGTCGGCAGCGAGCTGGTAGATCGTGTTGAACGGCAGGAACTGCAGGCCGTTGCGGGCATACAGCTCCGCGAACGGCACGCGGGCGTGGATGCGCTCCACGCCCGCGGCCGTGCGCTCGTCCCGGTAGTGGAACGGCACGCCCAGCATGCGGTCCGCCCGCATGAGGGCGTAGTCGACCGCCCACGAGTCCACCGCCACGCTCTCGAGCCCGTCGGGTGAGGAGCTCGCGGCAGTCCACAGGCCGCTGAGAGCGTGGCGGTAGAGCTCGAGGGGGTCCCAGTGCAGCCCGTCCGACGTGCGTACGGGCTCATTGGCGAATCGCGCGACAGCGCGCAGCTCGAGGTGATCGGCTCCGACCTCGCCGACCATGACGCGGCCGCTGGAGGCCCCAAGGTCGATCGCGGCAACGCTGTGCCGCTGTGAGGGCAGAGTCATGACGTCAGCGCAGGAACGCCGCCGCGACACCGGCGTCCACGGGGATGTGGAGGCCGGTCGTCTGCGTCAGGTCGGGTCCGACCAGCGCGTAGACCGCGTTGGCGACATGGTCAGGCAGGACCTCACGCTTCAGCAGCGTGCGCTGCGCATAGAAGGCGCCGAGGTCCTTCTCCTCGACCCCGTAGACTGCGGCGCGGTTGGCGCCCCAGCCGCTGGAGAAGATGCCCGAGCCCTGCACGACGCCGTCGGGGTTGATGCCGTTGACGCGTACGCCGTGCTCGCCGAGCTCGGCAGCCAGCAGCCGCACCTGGTGGGCCTGGTCGGCCTTGGTCGCGGAGTACGCGATGTTGTTGGGCCCGGCGAACACCGAGTTCTTGGACGAGATGTAGACGATGTCGCCGCCGAGGCCCTGCTCGATGAGCGCCTTCGCCGCGGTGCGCGACACCAGGAACGAGCCCTTGGCCATGACGTTGTGCTGCAGGTCCCAGTCGGCGACCGTGGTGTCGAGCAGCGACTTCGAGAGCGACAGCCCGGCGTTGTTGACGACCAGGTCGAGCCCACCGAAGGCCAGCAACGTCGCGTCGACCGCGGCCTTGACGGCGTCCTCGTCGCTGACGTCGGCCTGTACGCCGACGGCGACATCCGTGCCGCCGATCTCCGCAGCAGCAGCCTGCGCCTTGGCGAGGTCGAGGTCGGCGATCGCCACGACGGCGCCCTGCGCGGCGAGCTTGTGCGCGATGGCCTTGCCGATGCCGGACGCGGCACCGGTCACGAGCGCGATGCGCATGGCCAGCGGCTTGGGCGCCGGCATGCGCTGGAGCTTGGCCTCCTCGAGCGCCCAGTACTCGATGCGGAACTTCTCCGCCTCGTCGATCGGTGCGTACGTCGACAGTCCCTCGGCGCCACGCATGACGTTGATCGCGTTGACGTAGAACTCGCCGGCGACGCGGGCGGTCTGCTTGTCCTTGCCGAAGCTGAACATGCCGACGCCGGGCACCAGCACGATCAGCGGATCGGCGCCGCGGATCGCGGGCGAGTCGGCGACGGCGTTGCGGTCGTAGTACGCCTGGTATTCCTCGCGGTAGGCCGCGTGGAGCTCGCGCAGCCGCGCGATCGACTCCTCGACGCTCGCCGACGCTGGCAGGTCGAGCACGAGCGGCTTGACCTTCGTACGCAGGAAGTGGTCTGGGCAGCTCGTGCCCAGCGCGGCGAGGCGCGGGTGCTCGCTCGAGGCGAGGAAGTCCAGCACGACGTCGCTGTCGGTGAAGTGCCCGACCATGGGCTTGTCGGCCGAGGCGATCGAGCGGATCGTCGGCACGAGGGCGGCCGCCTTGGCGCGGCGCTCGGCCTCGGGCAGTGCGGCGTAGCCGTCGAGCGCCGGGCCGAACGGCTCGGGCCGCGAGTGCTCGTCGATGTACGCCGCGGCGGTCTCGATGATCCAGAGCGAGTTCTGCTCGGCCTCGTCGCTGGTGTCGCCCCAGGCGGTGATGCCGTGACCGCCGAGGATGCAGCCGATCGCCTCGGGGTGCTTGGCCTTGATCTCGGCGATGTCGAGTCCGAGCTGGAAGCCGGGACGGCGCCACGGGACCCATACGACCTTGCCGCCGAAGACCGTCTCGGTCAGCGACTCGCCGTCGGCAGACGTCGCGATGGCGATGCCGGAGTCAGGGTGCAGGTGGTCGACGTGCGCGGCGTCGACGAGGCCGTGCATCGCTGTGTCGATCGACGGCGCAGCACCGCCCTTGCCGTGCAGGCAGTAGTCGAACGCGGCGACCATCTCGTCCTCACGGTCGAGGCCGGGATAGACGTCGACCAGCGCGCGCATGCGGTCGAGCCGCAGCACGGCCAGGCCGCTCTCGGTCAGCGTGCCGAGGTCGCCTCCGGAGCCCTTGACCCAGAGCAGCTCGACGTCCTCGCCGGTGACGGGATCGGTCTCGGTGCCCTTGGCGGAGGTGTTGCCGCCGGCGTAGTTGGTGTTGCGCGGGTCCGCACCAAGCCGGTTGGACCGGGCGATGAGGTCCGCTGCTGCTGCCCCTGTAGATGTGTTGAGTGTCATCAGTTCCATCCTGCTTGGGTGCCGCCGACGCGGTCGGCCTCGATCTGTTCCTGGTAGCCGCTGGCGAGGTACGCCTTGAGCGGGTTGGCCGGCAGGCCTCGCTCCTCGCGCCAGGCGGCGAGATCCGCGCGGACGTCGGTGTAGAACGCGTCCATGAAGATCTCGTTGGCGAGCAGCACGTCGCCATCCCGCTGCGCCTTGTCGAGGGCACCGGCGTCGACGAGCAGCGCCCGGGCCGTCATCTCCTGCACGTTGAGCACCGAGCGGATCTGTCCGGGGATCTTCTTCTCGATGTTGTGGCACTGGTCGAGCATGAACGCGACGCCGCTGTCCGGGCCGTAGCCGCCACCGCGGATCACCTCGTAGAGGATGCGGAACAGCTGGTACGGATCGGCGGCCCCCACGATGAGGTCGTCGTCGGCGTAGAACCGGCTGTTGAAGTCGAACGAGCCGAGCTTCCCGAGGCGCAGGAGCTGCGCCACGATGAACTCGATGTTGGTGCCGGGCGCGTGGTGGCCGGTGTCGAGACAGACGTACGCCTTGTCGCCCAGCGCGTTGACCTGCACGTACGACGTGCCCCAGTCCGGGACGTCGGTGTGGTAGAACGCCGGCTCGAAGAACTTGTACTCCAGGACGAGGCGCTGGTCGTCGCCGATCCGGTCGTAGATCGTGGCGAGCGACTCCGCCAGGCGGTCCTGCCGGCCGCGGATGTCACCCTGGCCCGGGTAGTTGGTGCCCTCGGCGAGCCAGACCTTGAGATCCCGCGAACCGGTCTGGTCCATCACATCGATGCACGCGAAGTGGTGGTCGATCGCCTTCTGGCGGATCCGCGGATCGGCGTGAGTGAGGGCACCGAGCTTGTAGTCGTCGTCCTGGAACGTGTTGGAGTTGATCGTGCCGAGGCCGGTGCCGAGGTCCTCGGCGTAGCGGCGCAGCGCGGCGAAGTCGTCGACCTGGTCCCACGGGATGTGCAGCGACACGAGCGGCGCCAGACCGGTGAACTCATGCACCTTGGCGGCGTCGGCGATCTTCTCCTCGACCGTACGAGGCGTGCCGGGGCTGCCGAACACCTTGAACCGGGTGCCGGAGTTGCCGTACGCCCAGGACGGGACCTCGATCGCCTGTCCCTCGAGCTGCGCGCTGATCGCGCTGAAAGTCGTCATCTCACGTCTTCTTCTTCAGGGGTTGAGTGGGGTTCTGTGTCGTGCGCCTGCGTCGTGCTCTGCTCGTGCCCGGCGAGCTGGTCCTCCAGGTGGAAGACTTCCTCCAGGACGAGAAATCCTTGGTCCGGCTGCTGATCGCCGAGGTCGACGAAGAACTCGGCCATCTCCGCCTGCCAGCGGCCGTTGACCTCCGTGCGTGCCATCCCCGCCCGCGCCTCGTCGATCGACGGCGTCTCGACGTAGCCGATCAGCAGGCCGTCCTCGCGCAGGAACAGCGAGTAGTTGTGCCACCCCGTCGATGCCAGGGCTTGCAGCATCTCGGGCCACACCGCCGTATGGCGCTCGCGATACTCCGCCATCCGATCGGGCCGGACCTGGAGCTGAAAGCACACTCGTTGCATGTCATCGGCCTCTCGGGGAAGGGATGGTGCCCGGCCTGCAGGGAGGAGCTGCCGGCCGGACACCGGGAACATCAGAAGTTGAACTTCACGATGTTGACCTTGCTGAACAGTTGATTAAATCGTTTCAATCAATGCCCTTGCAGACTGTATGACGGCCATCACAGTTTCGTCAACCCACCACATTGAATCGTGTTAGCCTCCTCGACATGGCCGTGGCTCAAGTGCGGGACGTCGCCGCTCTCGCAGGAGTTTCGCCTGCCACCGTGTCGAATGCGCTCAACCACCCGGCGAAGGTGTCTTCCGCGACACTGGCCCGCATCGAGGCCGCGATCGACGAGCTCGGCTACGTCCGCAACGACGCGGCCCGTCAGCTGCGCGCCGGCACCAACCACGCCATCGGCATGATCGTGCTCGACATCGCCAACCCGTTCTTCACCGACGTCGCCCGCGGCGTCGAGGACATCCTGATCGCCGACAGCCGTCCCCTGATCCTCGGCAACAGCGCGCAGGAGCCGACTCGCGAGGTCTCCTACCTCGACCTGTTCGAGCAGCAGCGCATGAGCGGGGTCCTGATCACGCCAGCCGGTGATGTCATGGATCGGCTTCGCCGTCTCCGTGACCGCGGCACGAGCGTGGTCCTGGTCGACCGCATGAGCCGGGCCAAGGAGTTCTCGTCGGTCTCGATCGACGACAAGATGGGCGGCCGCATCGCGACCGAGCACCTGCTCGACATCGGCCGCCGCCGCATCGGTTTCATCGGCGGTCCAGGCGGGTTGTCGCAGGTCAAGACCCGTCTCTCCGCGGCTCGCGCGGCCGTCGACAAGCACGGGTCCGGCGAGATCGTGTTCGTCGAGACCGAGACGATGAACGCCCAGGCCGGCCGGTGGGGCGCCGAGCAGCTGCTCGCCCTGCCGCGTGCCCAGCGCCCTGACGCGGTGTTCGCCGCGAACGACCTGGTCGCGCTCGGCGTGCTGCAGGCGCTGACACTGGCCGGCGTACGTGTGCCCGACGACATCGCGATCGTCGGCTACGACGACATCGAGTTCGCCGCCTCGGCCGCGATCCCGCTGTCATCCGTGCGGCAACCGGCGCAGCAGCTCGGCTCCGCCGCAGCGACGCTACTGCTCGACGTGATCGCTGACCCCGCCGGCACCACGGTCAAGCACACGACCCTCAAGCCCGAGCTCGTCGTCCGCCGCTCAACCTCCGCCTGACCCTCAGCAACTCCGCTGGGAGTGACGTTTGCGTCGGTCTCCCACGGCGATTCGCGACCCAAACGTCACTCCCAGCGGGGTCTCAGGAGCTCACGATGTCCCAGGCGATGCCGTCGAGGATGTCGTGCTCGCTGGCCACCATGATGTCGGTCGAGAGCGGCACGAGGTCGACGAGTCGATCGAGGATCAGCGCACCCGCACCGATCACATCAGCGCGACCGGCGTGCATGAACGGCAGCGCGCGGCGGTCCGCGACCGACATGCCGACGAGCGACAGGCACGCCCCGCGTACGTCGTCGAGCGCGAGCTTCGCGCCGTGGATCGCGGCCGGGTCGTACGACGGCAGGGCCAGTGAATGAGCCGCGACGGTCGTGACCGTGCCGGCGACCCCGACGAACGAGCCGACCGGCTCGAGGCCCGCGACGACGGGTGACAGCACCTCGTCGAGATGGCTCATGCACGCCGTCACCTCCGCGACGGACGGCGGATCACTTGCGAGGAATCGCTCGGTCAGGCGTACCGAGCCGATGTCGAGCGAGACGGACCACTCGATGTCGGTGCCCGTGCCGACCACGAGCTCGGTCGAGCCACCGCCGATGTCGACCACGAGCGTGCGGACCTGCTCGAGGTCACGCGTCGCGCCCAGGAAGGACGCACGAGCCTCGTCGAGACCTGCGAGCACGACCGGGCGTACGCCGAGGATGCCTTCGATCGCGTCCTCGAACTCGGCGGCGTTGTCGGCATCGCGCACCGCGGACGTGGCGCAGAACCGCACCTGGTCGGCGCCGAACATCGCGATCAGCTCGGCGTACTCGCGGGTGGCCTGCAACGTACGGGCGATGGCCTCCTCTGCGAGGTGACCCGTGCGATCGACGTCCTGCCCGAGGCGGACGATGCGCATCTCGCGCACCAGGTCGGTCTTGTGGTCGCCGCCCACGTCGCTGACCAGGAGGCGGATCGAGTTGGTGCCGCAGTCGATCGCGGCCACGCGCGTGCGCTGATCAGGCATGCGACGAGCGTATCGGTGCCACACACGACGAGAACGGGGCTCCCGGGATCACCCGGAAGCCCCGCCCTCGAGGAGGTCGGTCAGACCTTCGCCGGTACGCGCGACGCAGCGTCCGGACCGCCCGCCTCCACCGCGACGGACGCAGACTCCGCCACGGGGTCCTCATCGGTGTCGATCATCGTGGCCTCGTCGAACGGGTCCTCGCCGGACAGCGCACGGTCGAGCTGGGCACGGTCGAGGGTGTTTGTCCACGAGGCCACCAGGACTGTCGCCACCGCGTTGCCGGAGAAGTTGGTGACCGCACGGGCCTCCGACATGAACCGGTCGATGCCGACGATCAGGCCGACGCCGTCGAGCAGCTCCGGACGGTGCGAGCTGAGGCCGCCGGCGAGGGTCGCCATGCCTGCGCCAGTCACGCCTGCTGCGCCCTTCGACGCGATCATCATGAAGAGCAGCAGCGAGATCTGCTCGCCGATCGCGAGCGGGCTGCCCATGGCATCGGCGATGAACAGCGACGCCATCGTCAGGTAGATCATCGTGCCGTCGAGGTTGAACGAGTAGCCGGTCGGCACCACGACGCCCACGGTCTGCTGCGAGACTCCGGCGTGCTCCATCTTGGCGATGAGCCGCGGCAGCGCCGACTCGGACGACGAGGTGGAGAAGATCAGCAGGAACTCACGGCCGAGGTACTTGAGCAGCGAGAAGATGTTGATGCCTGTGACGACGCGGAGGATCGCACCGAGGATGACGAACACGAACACCGCGCAGGTGATGTAGAAGCCGAACATGATCACTGCCAGTGCCTTGAGGGCGTCGACACCCGTCTCACCGACGACGGCGGCCATGGCGCCGAAAGCGCCGATCGGGGCCGCCCACATGATCATCGCCAGGATGCGGAACACGACCTTCTGGAGGTGGCCGATACCGGTCAGGACGGGCTTGCCGGCCGAGCCCATCGCCTGCAGCGCGAAGCCGAACAGCAGGGCCACGAGCAAGGTCTGGAGGATCTTGCCGGAGGTCAGCGACGACGCCAGGGTGTCCGGGACGATGTGCAGGATGAAGTCGGTCGTCGACTCCGCATCGGCCGACACCTGACCCTTGCCGGCAGAAGCCACGTCGGGCGTGATCTTGAGGCCGTCGCCCGGCTGCAGGATGTTGCCGACCACGAGGCCGATGCTGAGTGCGACGAACGACATCGTCACGAAGTAGCCGAGGGCGAGTCCGCCGACGCGGCCGACCTGCGAGGCCTTGGCCACCGATCCGACGCCGAGGACGAGCGTGCAGAAGATGACCGGCGCGATCATCATCTTGATCAGGTTGACGAACCCGGTGCCGAGAGGCTTGAGCTCGACTGCGAAGTCCGGCGCCACGAGGCCGACCGTGATGCCGGCGATGACGGCGCCGATGACGGCGAGGTAGAGGTAGTGCGTACGGTCCTTACGGGCCGGGCGCGTCGCGTTCGATGACATGAGTCCTCCTGGACGGTGAGGGGTTGCGTCATCAGGATGCGGCTGCGTGTGACCCCGCTCACCGTTGTGTTCGTAAAGTTCGTGACCGCCGTCACAGCACCGGCGCAGCGCCGCGGTCGGGATCGTGGAGAATGCGGGGATGGCCCGGGCTCGCGGACGTACCGTCGCACGGCAGATGCTCGTGTGGCAGCTGCTCGTCGTGCTGGTCGTCGTCGTGGGCGGCACCGGCCTGGCCTGGTTCGACGCGCGGCAGGACAGCCGGGCCGATGCCCGCGCCCAGAGCCTCGACGTCTCGCTCGCGGTCGCCGCCTCCCCCGCCGTGCTGGACGCCCTGGACGACCCTGATCCGAGCGTCGTCCTGCAGCCGTACGCCGAGCGCGTCCGCAAGGCGACCGGCACCGACTTCGTGGTCGTCATGAGCACCAAGGGCATCCGCTACTCGCACCCGAACCCCGACAACATCGGCAAGAAGTTCATCGGCCACATCGACGCGGCGCTGAAGGGCAAGGACTTCACCGAGGACTTCCGCGGCACCTTGGGACCCTCCGTACGCGCGGTGGTGCCGATCAAGGAAGACGGCGAGGTGCGCGGGCTGGTCTCGGTCGGCATCACGACCAAGAAGGTCGACGACGAGGTGTTCGCGGTGCTCCCCCGGATCATCGCCGCGGCGCTCGCGATCGGAGTGCTGGGCGCGATCGGCGCAGCGCTGGCCAACCGCCGGCTGCGGCGCCAGACCCACGGTCTCGGCGAGCAGGAGATCACCCGGATGTACGAGTACTACGACGCGGTGCTGCGGGCCGTGCGCGAGGGCCTGCTGCTGCTCGACCCCACCGGCCGGCTCACACTGATGAACGACGAGGCCTCACGCCTGCTCGACCTGGACGCGTCGTTCGTCGGTTCGACGATCGATCGCCTGGGCCTCGAGCCGGTGCTCGTCGCCGAGCTGACGTCGGGCCGACAGCTGCAGGACGCCGTGCACGTGGTCGGCGACCGCGTGCTCGTCGTCAACCAGGCCCCGGCGCACTGGGACGGCCGCGACGTCGGCTCTGTCGTGACGTTGCGCGACCGCACCGAGCTGCAGAGCGTCACCGCCGAGCTCGACACCGTGCGTGGGCTCGCCGAAGCGTTGCGCGCGCAGAACCACGAGTCGTCCAACCGCATGCACACGATGGTGTCGCTGATCGAGATCGGCCGGAGCCAGGAGGCGATCGACTTCGCGACCCGCGAGCTCGACGTCGCGCGGCGACTCACCGACCGCATGGTCGAGTCGATCGACGAACCCGTGATCGCGGCCCTGCTGCTGGGCAAGAGCGCCCAGGCCGCGGAGCGCGGCGTGACGCTGACGATCGAGCCGGCGACCGACGTCACGGGTCTGGCGACCACGGCACACGAGGCGGTGACGATCCTGGGCAACCTGATCGACAACGCGATCGACGCGGCCCAGTCCTCCGACGAGCGGCAGGTCTCGGTGACCATCTCCTCCACGACCCGCCTCCTGCGCGTACGCGTCGAGGACAGCGGGCCGGGCATCGAGCCCCAGGACCGCGAGACGGTGTTCGTCCGCGGCTGGTCCACCAAGGCCGACGAGGGCACCGGGCGCGGGATCGGCCTGGCACTGGTCGGCCAGCTCGTACGCCGTCACGGTGGCGAGGCCACGATCGGCGAGAGCCCGCTCGGCGGCGCGGCATTCGACGTCAGGATCGGCTCATGACGATTCGGGTGCTGATCGTCGAGGACGAGGCCATCGCGGCCCAGGCCCACAAGACGTACGTCGAGCGGATGCACGAGTTCGAGGTCGTCGCGGTCGCCGAGTCGTTCCAGGAGGCCGCCCGGGTGCTGGGCAGCCACCCGGTCGACCTGGTGCTGCTGGACATGCACCTGCCCGACGGACACGGCCTCGACCTGTTGCGGCAGCTCCGCGCGACCGGCCGCCCGTACGACGTCATCGCGGTGACCTCCGCCCGCGACGTGGACGTCGTACGCCAGTCGGTGTCGCAGGGCGTCGTCGCCTATCTGCTCAAGCCGTTCACGTTCGCGATGTTCGAGGCCAAGCTGCGCCAGTACGCCACGTTCCGGCGCACGCTCGAGGCTGGCGACGAGTCGATCGACCAGCGCGGCGTCGATGCGGTGTTCGGCGCGATGCGGCCGGCACCGGAGGACGAACGGCTGCCCAAGGGACTCAGCGCGGAGACCCTCGAGGCCGTACGCACGACACTCGCCGAGGCCGACAGCGGACTCACGGCCGGCGAGGTCGCCGACGTGATCGGCTCGTCACGAGTGACGGCGAGACGCTACCTCGAGCACCTGGCCGACCTCGGGCAGTCCACACGCGCCACCCGCTATGGCGGCACGGGCCGGCCACACGTGGAGTACCGCGCCGTCAGGTCGTGACCGAGCGCCAGCGAGGTCACCAAACAGGCACTCACGCCACCGCGTCCGTATCTTTGCTTTCTACGGATGTGGTGGCGTGACCGGGCCCGGACCGCAGGCATTGCCGGTCCACCACTCGCCCAGGAGCTCGAGCGCCTCGTCACCGAGCGGGTTCACGCCGGGGCCCTTGGCCAGCGAGTGGCCGATCAGGACGTGCAGGCACTTGACCCGAGTCGGCATGCCGCCGGCCGTGATCCCGTCGATCTCGGGCACGTGACCGATGGCCTCACGCTCAGCGAGGTACGCCTCGTGCGCCGCGCGGTAGTGCGCCGCCAGGTCCTCGTCCTCCGTGAGGCGGTCGCTCATCTCCTTCATCAGGCCTGAGGCCTCGAGCGTCCCGATCTCGCCGGCGAGCCGGTCACACGTCAGATAGAACATCGTCGGGAACGGCGTGCCGTCGTCGAGGCGCGGCTCGGTCTTGACGACGTTGGGGTGGCCCGAGGGGCACCGGGACACGACCTCGAGGATGCCCCTGGGCGTACGGCCGAGCTGCTCGGCCACGGCGTCCAGGTCGGCTTGGCTCACATTCACTTCTTCTTCAGCACCTTGTCCGGATCGGTCGTGGGCGCGGTGGTCTTGGGCGTCTTGCCGGCCTCCTTGACGCTGCCCCACACCTTGTCGTACCACTCGGTCTTGCTGGTGGCCGTCGGCGGCGCGTCGAGCGTCGGCACGTCACCCTTGACGGTGCCGTCGGCGCCGATGACCCGGTAGCCGACCTCGCCGGGGAGCACCCAGCCGAACCGTTCCTTGGCCTGCTGCTTGACGTACGCCGGGTCGTTCCAGCGGTCCTTCTGGTCGTTGAGGCCCGCGATCTCCTGCTTGCGCATCACGATCTCGGCCTTGGTCGCCTGGATGTCGGCCCGCTGCTCCCACCACGCGTGGAGCGTCGACGTGTAGGACGCGATGAGCAGCAGGACGACCGACAGCAGCACGATCGCCCGGGTCGTGAGCTGAGGACCCGTGCCCGCGCTGACCGCGGCCTTCTTGGGCGTACGGTTGCGCGCCGCGCCGCGCGCCCCACGCTCGGCCGGACGCCGCCCGCGTTCGGGCGGCCTCCGGCCGGGGCCACGTGGGGGACGCGACGCCATGAGACCTAGAGCGCCAGCCGCGGGAAGGCGGAGGCGCCGGCGTAGGTCGCGGAGGACCCGAGGGCCTCCTCGATGCGCAGCAGCTGGTTGTACTTGGCCACGCGGTCAGAACGGGCCGGCGCGCCGGTCTTGATCTGTCCGCAGTTGGTCGCGACCGCGAGGTCGGCGATCGTCGTGTCCTCGGTCTCGCCCGAGCGGTGGCTCATCATGCAGGCGAAGCCGTGACGGTGCGCCAGGTCGACCGAGTCGAGCGTCTCGGTGAGAGACCCGATCTGGTTGACCTTGACGAGCAGCGCGTTGGCCGCGCCCTCGGAGATGCCCCGCGTCAACCGCTCAACGTTGGTGACGAAGAGGTCGTCGCCGACGATCTGCACGTCGTCGCCGAGGTTCTCGGTCAGCGTGGTCCAGCCGGCCCAGTCGTCCTCGTCGAGTGGATCCTCGATCGACACGATCGGGAACGCCGCGACGAGCTCGGCGTAGTAGGCCGACATCTCCTCGGCAGTCTTCTGCTGGCCCTCGAAGGCGTACGTGCCGTCGGCGAAGAACTCCGAGGCGGCGACGTCGAGCGCGAACGCGATGTCGGTGCCGACCTTGAGGCCAGCTCCTTCGACGGCGGTCGAGATGAGCTCGAGCGCGGCGCGGTTGGAGTCGAGGTTGGGCGCGAAGCCACCCTCGTCGCCCAGACCCGTCGACAGTCCCTGCTTGTTGAGGACCGACTTGAGCGAGTGGTAGACCTCGGCGCCCATGCGCAGGGCCTCGGAGAACGTCGGCGCACCGATCGGCGCGATCATGAACTCCTGGATGTCGACGTTGCTGTCGGCGTGCGAGCCACCGTTGACGATGTTGAGCATCGGGACCGGCAGGACGTGGGCGTTGGGTCCGCCGACGTAGCGGAACAGCGGCAGGCGGGCGGAGTCCGCGGCGGCCTTGGCGGCGGCGAGCGAGACGCCGAGGATCGCGTTGGCGCCGAGCTTGGCCTTGTTGTCGGTGCCGTCCAGGTCGATCATCGCCTGGTCGAGCGCGCGCTGGTCGTCAGCGTCGAAGCCGACGAGGGCGGGGCCGATCTTGTCGTTGACTCCGGCGACGGCGTTGAGCACGCCCTTGCCGACGTAACGGTCACCTCCGTCACGCAGCTCGACAGCCTCGAACGCACCGGTGGAGGCGCCAGAAGGCACCGCCGCGCGGCCGATCGTGCCGTCGTCGAGGGCGACCTCGACCTCAACGGTCGGGTTGCCCCGTGAATCCAGAATTTCCCGTGCGCCGACGGCGTCGATGCGTGCCAAGACTGCTCCTCGTTAGCGGATGAACGTGCGGCCACAAGCCTAGTCCTGCCGCCGCAATGTCCCGCATCGCCTCGCCAGCGTGGACACGGAGCGGTGGGCGGTGACTTAGGGCCCAGCGGGCGCAGCCGCTTAGGCCCTGAGTCACCGTTCCTTGGCCGCAGAGCGGACTCACGTTGATCGCCGGTGACTTAGAGCCCAGGTTGGCGACGCTCTTGGGCGCTAGCTCACCGCCCGCGGCTGCCGCTAGCCCAGTAGGCGTACGGCTTGGCGCAGGACTTCCTCGGCGTTCTGGCCCTGCACGCGAGCCTCCGCGACGAGGGCGAGCAGGCGGGCGCCGAGGTCGTCACCGCTGACATCGACGTCGGCGACGCGGCTGAGGACCTTGTCGGCGTACGCCAGCGCGGGCAGCGTGGCGGGGATGCCCTCGAGCACCGACGCGCGCCGCTTCTCGGTGGCCTTGAGGCGCTGCCAGTTGGCGTCGACCTCCTCGGCGCTCGCGACGGTGACATCGCCGAACACGTGAGGGTTGCGGTAGACCAGCTTCTCGGCGATGCCAGCGGCGACGTCGTCGATGTCCCACCCCTCGCCCTCAGCGGCGATGCGGGCGTGGAAGACGATCTGCATCAGCAGGTCGCCGAGCTCCTCGCGCAGGTGGTCGCTGTCGCCGCTGTCGAGCGCCTCGAGGGTCTCGTGCGCCTCCTCGAGCAGGTAGTGGCTCAGCGTCTCGTGCGACTGTTGCGCCGTCCACGGACACTCGCGGCGCAGGCGATCCATGATCTCGACGACGTCGAGCAGGGCGGAGCCGGGCAGGTCGTACGACCCGAAGACCACCTCGACCTCGGCCGCCTCTCCCCCACCCACCATCAGGTCGTCCGCGATGGTGCGCGCCCACGCGGTGTCGCCGGTCGGCGCGATCCACACGGCATCCGGCGCGTAGGACGGAGGGTCCGCGGTGATCTCGACCGCTATGCCCGACGAGACGATCGCACGTACGTGGGGATCGTCGACGGACGCGCGAACCGCCGAGGCATCACGCAGTACGTCCCACGCCGACAGGGTCAGGATCCCGGGAGCGACTCGCGGGCTCACGACGACGATGCGCATCAGGAGCAGCGTTGTGCTTTGGGCAGCTCGTCCGCCTTGTCGGCACCGAGGTCGTCGGTCGGCTCGACGGACAGCGAACCGGTCACGGCGACCTTCTTGGCCGAGTCGCTGAGTCCGAACCGGGGCGAGAACGAGACGTCGTTGGCCTTGAACGCCTTGCTGATCTCGCCCTGACCGACCTGGGCGAGCTGCGACGAATTCGCCTCTGTCGGCGCCTCGCCGGTGCTCTTCGCGCCGAGCGCGACCGAGATGGCCGAGAGCTCCTGGCCCTTCTCGATCAGGTTGTAGAGCTCCTCGACGTCCTTCTCCTGGGGGAACGCCTTGGCGACCTGGTCCTTCTGCTGGCCGGTGAGCTCGTACACCGAGGGGTTCACCGTGACGTCGTGCTCCTTGGCGAGCTTGCGGCCGACGATCAACGACACCAGCGTCTTCACCGATTCCCGACGCACGTCGGAGTTGTCGGGCTCAGAGGCGCCTTGCTGCTCCGAGCCCGCGATCGAGAGCGTGCAGTACGCCTTGGCGGTCTTGTCGAGCGTCTTCATCGAGATCGTCTGGCCGTCGACCGTCGCCGCGGCGCCCGGATGGACGTTGCCGCAGGCAGCAAGCGTCAAACCCGCAAGGACGAGGACAGCGGCACGCGAACGAGTGAGCATGCTCACACGTTATCCGAGCCCCCTCAGACCTTCGCGGAGTCCCTCGCGTTCTTGCCGTCGCGGGCCAGGTGGGAGTGCCGGCGGCCGTAGAACACGTAGACCAGCAGCCCGAGCGCGAGCCACATGAGGAACCGCAGCCAGGTCTCGATCGCGAGGTTGGTCATCAGCGCGACGCACGACACCGCCGTCACGATCGGCAGCAGCGGCACCTGGGGCGCACGGAACGGCCGCTTCATCTTCGGCCGGGTGCGGCGCAGCACGATGACCGCCACCGCGACGACGAGGAACGCGAAGAGCGTGCCGATGCTGACCATCTCGGCGAGCGTGTTGAGCGGGATGAACGCGGCCAGCAGACCGACGGCGACGGAGGTGACCACGGTGATGCGTGCCGGGGTGCGGAACTTGGGATGGATCGCGCCGACCTGCGACGGCAGCAGGCCGTCGCGGCACAGCGCGAAGCCGATACGACCCATCGCCACGATGTCGACGAGGATCACCGAGGTCAGGCCCGCGATCGCGGCGATGTCGATCAGCACGCCGGCCCAGTCGAGCCCTACTTGCGAGAACGCGTCGGAGATCGGAGCGCCGGTGCTGAGGTCGGTGTACTTGACCATGCCGGTCAGCACGAAGCACACCAGGACATACAGGGTCGTGCAGATCACGAGGGTGCCGAGCAAGCCGCGGGCCATGTCCTTGCCGGGGTCCTTGGTCTCCTCGCCGAGGTTGGCGACGGCCTCGAAGCCGCTGTAGGCGAAGAACACGACGGCCGCTGCGATGAAGACACCGGTCACGCCGTACGCCGTGGGGTCCGCGCCCGAGATCCATTGCCAGAGCGGCTGCTTGAGCCCGTTGACGTCCGGCCCCTTCTCGGAGTGCGGGACGTACGGCTTCATGTTCGCGACCTTGACGAAGAACACGCCGACCGCGATGACGAACACGCATACGGAGACCTTCACGATGACCAGCGCGTTGGTCACGAGCTTGGACTCGCGGATGCCGATCGCGGCGATCGTGCCGATGACCGCCACGATCGCGACGGCACCGAGGTTGACCACGGAGTCCTCCTCGCCGAAGTACGCATGCGGCAGGCCGAGAGCGTGCTGCAGGTAGCCCGACCAGCCACGCGCCACGACCGCGGCGCCGAGAGCGAACTCGAGGATCAGGTCCCACGCGATGATCCAGGCGAAGATCTCGCCGATCGTCGTGTAGGCGTACGTGTAGGAGCTGCCCGCGGTCGGCACGGCGGAGGCGAGCTCGGCGTAACAGATCGCCGCGAGCACCGCGACGAACCCGGCGATCAGGAACGAGACCATGATCGCGGGGCCGGCATTGTCCTTGGCCTGGCCACCGGTGAGGGTGAAGATGCCCGTGCCGATCACGATGCCGATGCCGAACCCCATGAGGTCCCACGACGACAGTCGCTTGCTCAACCGGGAGTGATGATCCTCCGCGGTCGGGTCGTCATCGTTCTGGTGAATGACGTCGTCGACGTCCTTGGTGCGTACGAGCTCTGCCCACGTCCCCCGAAGTGTCATCCCCCAACCGTAGGGATGCTGTTGCCATCCGCAACCGCTGGGGCGGTGACGTGTCCGAGGTCTCATCTAGACTGGTCACGTCGCTGTGCGCCTTTTTTCAGCTGCGATTTCAGCATATTTGTCGTCCACTCCTCTTGACGAGCACCTCTCTCGTCGAATAGAATCGAACATACGTTCTATCGCGATCGGGGGATCATGATCATCGAGCAGCTGTCGTCCTTGGCCGACGACGCTGCTGCGCTCGAGGCGTGGGCCCTGACCGGCGCGGAGGTCCGTGAGGTCGCCAAGGCCGTCCAGCGAGCCCGCACCGCGCTCGACGCCGTGATGTCAGAGCTCGCAGGTTGTGCCGACGGGATGGGACTTCCGAAGGAGGACGGTGCCACCTCAACCACCACCTGGCTGGCCAACCTGACCGGCATGTCCAAGGGTGAGGCTTCGGGCCTCGTCGCGATGGCCAGGCTCAGCAGCCCTGCCACCGAGGCCACGCGTGAGGCGTGGGCGGGTGGTCAGATCTCGACGCAACAGGCGTCGGTGATCATGAAGGCCATCGACGCGCTGCCCGACTGGGTCGACGACGAGCCGCGGCATCACGCAGAGGCGCATCTGATCCGTCTGGCCGGCGACTACAACCTGGACGACCTCAAGAGGCTTGCCAACCGGATCATCGAGGTCATCGATCCCGACGGCGCCGACCAGATGCTCGGCGAGCAGGTGCGCCGCGAGGAGCAGAAGGCCTGGGAGGCGACGCGCCTGTCCATGAAGCGTCGCGGCGACGGCACGACACGCGGCACCTTCACGGTTCCCGACGCCGACGCGGACACCTTGCGCGCGGCGATCGAGGGCATCATCGCGCCACGCCGTGCCAACCTCAACGCCGTACGTCTGGGGATGGACGTCAACGCCTTCAACGCCCTGCCCCGCGACCACAAGATGGGGCACGCGTTCATCGAGCTGTTCGGCCACCTGCCCACCGAGGCCCTCCCCAAGGCCGGCGGATTGGCCGCGACCGTCGCCGTGACGATCGACATCGACGACCTACGCACCGGTCAGGGCACCGCCACCAACACCAGCGGAACCACGACGTCTGCCACCCACGCCCAGCGACTTGCCTGCAACGCCCACCTCGTCGCGCTCTACCTGGACTCAGAGTCCAAGGTGCTCGACCACGGGACAGCCCGGCGGCTCTACGACCGCCATCAGCGCCTCGCCCTCGCGGTCCGCGACCAAGGCTGCATCTGGCCGGGCTGCGATCGGCCGCCCGCCTGGTGCGAAGCCCATCACCTCAACTTCTGGTCCGAGGACGGACCCACAGACCTCGACAACGCCGCCTTGGTCTGCCACTTTCACCACTTCCTGCTGCACGAAGGTGAATGGACCGCACGCATGGCCGACGACGGCGTCGTCGAGGTCATCCCTCCCGCCCGGATCGACCCGGACCGGGTTCCCCGCAGACACGCCAGATTCACCAGGCAACAACCCCGAGCCGCGTGAGCCCTGGCGAATGTCGGAAGATCCCGGCCTGCTCCCGCGGCTGGGCCATCGGGCGGTGACCTGGTCGCCCAACACCGTGGGCGGCGGTGCACCAGTCGCCTGTCAGGGCACCGGAAGGGCGACCAACCCACCGCTCACGCGGCCGGCGAAGCTCAGCTGACCGGCGCGGGTGCCGGGACCAACGTGTCGATCACGGTGCGGGTCCACTCCAGCAGCTCGCGACCGACGAGCGGCTTGCCGCCGACCGGCGCGGTCTTCGGGCGCGGCACCAGGGCCACCTCGGCGGCGACCTTGTAGGTGCTGCGCGGGTAGATCCGCTGCAGCCGCATCTGCGCCGAGTCGGGCAGCTTGAGCGGTGCGAAGCGTACGTTCGGGCCAGCCGCGGTGACCTCGGTGAGGCCCGCCTCGCGCACACGTACGCGCAGCCGGGCGACGTCGAGCAGCACCTCGACGGCCTCTGGTGGCTCGCCGTAGCGGTCGACCAGCTCGGCCCGCAGCTCGTCGACGTCGGACAGGGCGCGTACGTCGGCCAGTCGCTTGTACATCTCGAGGCGGAGCCGCTCGCTCTGGACGTAGTCGTGCGGCAGGTGCGCCTCGATCGGCAGCTCGATCTTGACCTCGCGCTCGGGCTCGGCGTCGCCGCGGAACTCCGCGACCGCCTCGCCGACCAGGCGGACGTACAGGTCGAAGCCGACGTCGGCGATGTGCCCGGACTGCTCGCCGCCGAGCAGGTTACCGGCGCCGCGGATCTCGAGATCCTTCATGGCCACGGCCATGCCGCCGCCGAGCTCGGAGTGCTGCGCGATCGTGGCAAGCCGGTCGTGCGCGGTCTCGGTGAGCGGCTTCTCGGGCGGGTAGAGGAAGTACGCGTAGGCGCGCTCGCGTGAACGGCCGACGCGGCCACGCAGCTGGTGCAGCTGTGACAGGCCGAGGGTGTCGGCGCGCTCGATGATCATGGTGTTGGCGTTGGACACGTCGAGCCCGGACTCCACGATCGTGGTGCAGACCAGCACGTCGTAGCGCTTCTCCCAGAAGTCGACCATGACCTCCTCGAGCTGGTGCTCGCCCATCTGGCCGTGCGCGGCGGCGACCCGCGCCTCGGGCACGAGCTCCTTGATCTTGGCGACGGCCTTGTCGATGCTCTGCACCCGGTTGTGGATGAAGAACGCCTGGCCCTCGCGCAGGAGCTCCCGACGGATCGCCGCGACGATCTGCCGGTCCTCGTAGGGACCGACGAACGACAGCACCGGGTGGCGCTCCTCCGGCGGGGTCGCGATCGTCGACATCTCCCGGATGCCGGTGATCGCCATCTCGAGAGTGCGCGGGATCGGAGTCGCCGACATCGACAGGACGTCGACGGCAGCGCGGAGCATCTTCATGGCTTCCTTGTGCTCGACGCCGAACCGCTGCTCCTCGTCGACGATCACGAGACCGAGGTCCTTGATGCGTACGCCGGGCTGCAGGAGCCGGTGGGTGCCGATCACCATGTCGATCGAGCCGTCGGCCAGGCCCGCGAGGGTCTCCTTGGACTCCTTCTCGGTCTGGAAGCGGGACAGGGGCTTCATCGTGACCGGGAACTGCCCGAAGCGCTCTGCGAACGTCGCGTAGTGCTGCTGCACCAGCAGGGTCGTCGGCACCAGCAGGATGACCTGCTTGCCGTCCTGGATCGCCTTGAACGCCGCGCGTACGGCGATCTCGGTCTTGCCGTAGCCGACGTCGCCGCAGACCAGCCGGTCCATCGGGACCGTGCGCTCCATGTCGCGCTTGACCTCGTCGATCGTCACCATCTGGTCGGGAGTCTCGACGAACGCGAACGCGTCCTCGAGCTCGGCCTGCCACGGTGTGTCCGGCCCGAACGCGTGACCCTTGGTCGCCTGGCGGGCGGCGTAAAGCTTGATCAGCTCACCGGCGATCTGGCGTACGGCCTTGCGCGCCTTGTTCTTGCGGTTCGTCCAGTCCGAGCCGCCGAGCCGGTCGAGCGACGGCGACTCGCCACCGACGTAGCGGCTGATCTGGTCGAGCTGATCCATCGGCACGAACAGCCGGTCGGCCGGCTGGCCACGCTTGGACGGGGCGTACTCGATGACGAGGTACTCCCGCGCCGCGCCCTGCACGACCCGCTGCATCAGCTCGACGTAGCGGCCGAGGCCGTGCTGCTCGTGGACGACGAAGTCGCCGGTCTTGAGCTCGAGCGGGTCGACCTGCTTGCGTCGGCGCGCGGGCATCTTGCGCTCCGTACGATCGGCGGCCCGCTGGCCGACGAGGTCGTCGTACGTCAGGACGGCCAGGCCGAGCGGCGGCGAGACGAAGCCGTGGTCGAGCTCGCCGCAGGCGACCTGCACGACGCCGGGCGTCGGCGCCGTGACCTCGTCGTCGAGCGCGGCGGCGACATCGTTCTCGGCCAGCCACTCGCTCGTGCGCTGCGCCTGGCCGTGACCGGGCGCGACGAACACGACGCGCATGCCGGCGGCGACCCACTTCTTGATGTCCTCGAGCGCTGCCGTGGTGTCGCCGCGATAGGCCGCGGCAGCTTCCATCTCGACCGCGCGGGTCTGGTCGTCCGTGTCCAGGCCGAACGGGGACACCGTGAACCAGGTGTGGCCCAGCCTGAGGGTCTCCAGCTGTACGTCCTCGAGCGTGCGGAACGCGGCCGAGCCGAGGTCGATCGGCGCCTCGGCACCCGTCGCCGCGGCAGCCCACGAGGCCTGGAGGAACTCCTCGCTCGTCGCGACGAGGTCGGCAGCCCGAGCCCGAATGCGCTCGGGGTCGCACAGGATGATCGCCGAGCGCTGGGGCAGCAGGTCGACGAAGAGTTCCATCTCGTCCACGAGCACCGGGGTCAGCGACTCCATGCCCTCCACGGCGTGGCCCTCGGAGATCTTCGTGAAGATCTCGGCCAGCGACGGGTGCGCCTCGGCGAGCCGCGCGGCGCGCGCCTTGACCTCGTCGTCGAGCAGCAGCTCACGGCACGGCGGGGCCCATACGTGGGTGATCTCCTCGAGCGTGCGCTGGTCGGCAACCGCGAAGCGGCGGATCTCTTCGACCTCGTCGCCCCAGAACTCGATGCGGAGCGGGTGCTCCTCGGTCGGCGGGAACACGTCGATGATGCCGCCGCGCACCGCGAACTCACCGCGGCGCTCGACCAGGTCGACACGTGAGTATGCCGCCGCGGCCAGCTGCCGGACGACCTCGTCGAGGGCGATCTCGTCGCCCTTGTGCAGCTCGACCGGCGTGAGGTCCGCGAGACCCTTGACCTGCGGCTGGAGCAATGAACGTACGGGCGCCACGACGACGCGCAGCGGACCTGTCGCCGTCTCGGAGTCCTGCTCGCCGGGAGCTGTGGGGTGCACCAGACGGCGCAGCACCGCGAGCCGGCGGCCGACGGTGTCAGAGCGCGGCGAGAGGCGTTCGTGCGGGAGCGTCTCCCACGCTGGGAAGTAGGCGACGGCGTCGGGGCCGAGCAGCTCGCCGAGCTGGGTGACCAGGTCCTCGCCCTCGCGAGCGGTGGCGGTGACCGCGAGCACCGTGGACTGCTGCGCCAGGGCATGCGTCAGGAACGGCCGCAGTGGCGCCGGCGCCTGGACGTTGAGCGTGCTGAGGCCGTCCGCCCTGTCCTGGAGCGCCTGCTGGACCGTGGGTTCGGCGGCGACGAGGGCCGCAAGTCTGGAGAGTGTCATCTCTAACGGTTGAACGCGCTCTGGGTCGCTTCTAGTCCCTGCGTCATGAGGCTCTCGACCGCGTCGGCGGCCTCCTCGACGTACGTCGGCAGGTCCTTGCGCTCCGCCGTGCCATACGGCTTGAGCACGAAGTCGTGGACGCTCTGCTGACCGGGCGGGCGGCCGATGCCGACACGTACGCGAAAGAAGTCGCCCGTGCCGATCGACTGGCGGATCGACCTCAGGCCGTTGTGGCCGTTGTCGCCGCCGCCGAGCTTGACCCGCAGCATGCCGTAGTCGATGTCGAGCTCGTCGTGGATCACCACGAGGTGGTCGGGCTCGACGTCGTAGAACTTCATCAGCGTCGAGACCGGGCCGCCACTCTCGTTCATGTAGGACCGGCAGCGTCCGAGAATCGCGCGTTCACCGGCCAGGCGTCCTTCGATGACGTCGGCGCGGCCGGACTTGTGCTTCTTCCACGATCCGCCGACACGGGCGGCGAGCACGTCGGTCACGAGGTAACCGACGTTGTGACGAGTGCTGGCGTACGCCGGGCCCGGATTGCCGAGCCCGACGACCAACCAGGTCACTCGGACTCGGAGCTCTCCGCAGCCTCGCCCTCGGCCGGTGCCTCAGCAGCGGCTTCGGCCTCTTCGGCGTCGGTCGCGTCGTGCTCGATGCCGGCCTCGGCCTCAGCCTCAGCGAGCTCGGCGTCGAGCTGGGCCTCGGTGGGTGCCGCGGTGATGTTGACGATGAGGATGTCCGAGTCGACGGCGAGCGTCGAGCCGCGGGGCAGCTCGAGGTCGCTGGCGTGGATCTGCGCGCCGGCGTCGAGGCCCTCGACCGAGACCTCGAAGGACTCGGGGATGTGGGTCGCCTCGGCCTCGACGGAGACCGTCGAGTTCTCGAGGATGACGAGGTTGCCGCTGATCGCGTCGCCGACGACGTTGATGCGGACGTCGACGGTGACCTTCTCGCCCTTGCGGACGATCAGGAGGTCAGCGTGCTCGATGAAGCCCTTGAGCGGGTCGCGCTGGACCTGCTTGGGGATCGCGAGGTGCTGCTCGGTGCCGAGGTCGATCGTCAGCAGCGCGTTGGAGTTCTTGAGCGCCAGCATGAGCTGGTGGCCCGGCAGCGTGACGTGCACGGGGTCGGAGCCGTGTCCGTAGAGGACGGCGGGCACGTTGTCGGCGCGACGGATGCGGCGGGCGGCGCCCTTGCCGAACTCGGTGCGCGTCTCGGCGGCGATCTTGATCTCAGCCATGGGGAATTTCTCCTGAAGAGTGTTGCGTGAAAGTCGGCTGTCGCCAGGCGCTCAACACAGCACTCCGTGGAGCGCCCTGTCGATCACGGCCCGTGTGGACCCTCGCCGAGGCAACCTGACGATCTTATCGCAGGCGGGCGGTTGGCCGAAATCGCTGCTCAGCCCGTTCGCTAGCAAGGGCGCTCAGCGCCCGGCGGGAGCGAGCTCTGCGAGCGAAGCGTCGTGACGGGAGCTCCCAACGTTGGGAGCTGATCTCACGCCCCTTCGCTCGCAGAGCTCGCTCCCAGTCGGCCGCGGGCGGCCTCCTTAGGGACCGGTCAGCTCTTGAACAGGCTGGTGACCGAGCCTTCTTCGAAGACGGCTGCGGTGGCCTGGGCCAGCAGCGGGGCGATCGACAGCACCGTCAGCTTGTCGAATCGCTGGTCGTCGGCGATCGGCAGCGTGTTGGTCACGATGACCTCGCACGCCGTCGAGTTCTTGAGCCGGTCGACCGCCGGGCCGGAGAACACCGCATGTGTCGCGACGATCACGACGTCCTCGGCACCGTCGGCCATGAGCGCCTCGGCGGCCTGGACGATCGTGCCGCCGGTGTCGATGAGGTCGTCGACCAGGATGCAGACGCGGCCCTCGACGTCCCCGACGACGCGGTTGGCCTTGGACTCGTTGGGCTTGCGGGGGTCGCGCGTCTTGTGGATGAACGCCAGCGGCGCTCCGGCGAGAGCGGCGGCCCACGACTCGGCGACCTTGATGCGTCCGGCGTCGGGCGAGACGACCGCGAGCGGCTTCTTGCCGTACTTCTTCTTGACGTGGCGCGTGAGGATCGGCATCGCCAGCAGGTGGTCGACGGGTCCGTCGAAGAAGCCCTGGATCTGGGCGGTGTGCAGGTCGACCGTCATGAGGCGGTCGGCGCCGGCGGTCAGGAACAGGTCGGCCATGAGGCGCGCCGAGATGGGCTCGCGGCCGAGGTGCTTCTTGTCCTGCCGGGCATAGCCGTAGAACGGCAGGATGACCGTGATGCGCTTGGCCGAGGCGCGCTTGAGCGCGTCGATCATGATGAGCTGCTCCATGATCGCCTCGTTGATCGGGGCGGCGTGGCTCTGCAGCACGAATGCGTCGCAACCGCGTACGGACTCGTCGAAGCGTACGTAGATCTCGCCGTTGGCGAAGTCGTAGGCGGTGGTCGGGACGACCTCGATCTCGAGGAGGTCGGCCACCTCCTGCGCCAGCGTGGGGTGGGAGCGGCCGGAGAACAGCAGCATGTTCCGCGTGGGCGTGCGTTTGGACAAGCTACTCACCGGAGGTCTCCTCTGCCGGTTCGGATGACGCTGCGCGTGCGGCCTGGTCGGATGCGGTGTCCGGACGTTTGTCGGCCACCCACCCCTCAATGTTCCTCTGCCGACCTGCGCTGACGGCCAGCGCCCCCGGTGGTACGTCCTCCCGAATCGTCGAGCCGGCTCCCGTGAACGCTCCGTCGCCGACCGTGACCGGTGCGACGAACGTGTTGTTGGAGCTGGTCTTGGCGTGCCGGCCGATCGTCGAGCGGTGCTTGTTGACCCCGTCGTAGTTGGCGAAGATCGTGCCGGCGCCGATGTTGGCGCCCTCGCCGATGTCGGCGTCGCCGACGTAGCTCAGGTGCGGCACCTTGGCGCCCTCGCCGATGCGCGAGTTCTTGACCTCGACGAACGTGCCGATCTTGCCGCGCACGCCGAGCTCGGTCCCGGGGCGCAGGTAGGCGTACGGGCCGACGGTCGCCTCGTCGCCGATCACGGCATCGGAACCATGCGTACGTACGACGGTGGCGCCGGCGCCGACCTCGATGTTGCGCAGCGTGGAGTCCGGTCCGATCGTGGCGCCGCGGGCGACCGCCGTCGCGCCGAGCAGCTGGGTGCCGGGCAGGATCGTGACGTCGGGCTCGATCGTGACGGCCGAGTCGATCCAGGTCGTCGCAGGATCGACGATCGTGACGCCCTCGGACATCCAGTGGGCCGTGATGCGGCGGTTGAGCTCGGCACCGAGTCGCGCGAGCTGCGCGCGATCGTTGACGCCCTCGGTCTGCCAGACGTCCTCGAGGACGTGCGCGCCGACCGGTCGCCCCTCGGCGACGGCCTTGCTGACGATGTCGGTGAGGTAGAGCTCGCCCTGCGCGTTGTTGGACTCGAGGCTCGCCACCGCGGCGGTCAGGAACTCACCGTCGACGACCAGGATGCCGCTGTTGATCTCGCGCACGGCTCGCTCGTCGTCTGACGCGTCCTTGTGCTCACGGATCGCCGTGACGGCACCGTCGTCGGCCCGGAGGATGCGTCCGTAGCCAGTGGGGTCGTCGACCTCGGCGGTGAGGATCGTGACGGTGTGCCCGGCGGCGCGGTGGCTGACGAGCAGCTCCGAGAGCGTCTGCGCCGACAGCAGCGGCACGTCGGCGTACGTGACAATGACGGTGCCTTCCGGTGCGCTGTCGAGCGACTCGAGGGCGACGTGGACGGCGTGACCCGTGCCGTTCTGCTTCTCCTGCACGGCCTGGACGATCGCCGGGTCGTACGACGTGATGGCTTCGGCGACCTGCTCGCGATCATGGCCGACGACGGCGACTGTGGTGTGCACGCCGGCACCGGCGACAGCGACCAGGGCGTGCTCGAGCATGCTGCGACCGGCGATCTCGTGCAGGACCTTGGCGCGTCGCGACTTCATGCGCGTGCCCGCGCCCGCTGCCAGCACGATGGCTGTGACTTGGTCGCTCACCAGACTCCTTCGTCGACGGACCAGCGGATCGTTGCTGGCTCCCCGGGTAGGAGTCGAACCTACGTCGCTTGTCCGCATTCAAAGTGCGGCGGGCCCTGCCGGCAGACCAACCGGGGATTGCAGCAGCATCCCCAAGGCTACCGGAGTCAGGCCTCGCGCCGGGCAACGGCGAACGTACGGCTGAACGGCAGCACCGTGCCCCACGGCCCGGCCGGATAGGCCCCGCGGAGCGCAGCCTTGTACGTGTCGACGAACTCCTCGCGCAGACCCTCCGGCAGAGCCTGCAGGATCGGTCGGGCTCCGGTGCCGGAGATCCAGTCGAAAACGGGGTCCTCCCCCGGCAGGACGTGCAGGTAGGTCGTCTCCCACGCGTCGACGGCCCAGCCGAACTCGCTGAACAGGTCGAGGTACGTCTCGGCGTGCGTGCCGCGGTCGGCGTGCAGCCCCTCGGTGTGCGCGCCGTACGGAGGCTGCGACGAGATCTCGTGCAGCAATCGGTGGCTCGGCGCGTCGTAGTTGCACGGCACCTGCAGCGCGATCGTGCCGCCCGGAGCGACGCGCTCGGCGAGACGCCCGATCACGGCAAGCTGGTCCGGGACCCACTGGAAGAGCGCGTTCGAGACGATCAGGTCGACCGGCTCGGGTGCCGTCCAGGTAGCGACATCGGCGAGCTCGTACGTCGCCCGGTCGTCGGCATTGTCAGCGAGGGCCTTATCGATCATGTCCGGCGAGGAGTCGACGCCGTGGATCGAGGCCTCCGGCCAGCGGGCGCGGAGCACCGCCGTGAGGTGGCCGGGCCCGCAACCAAGGTCGACGATCGTGGTGGGCTCGCCCTGCACGCGAGCAACGAGGTCGACGAACGGACGGGAGCGGTCGTCGGCGAACTGCAGATAGCGCGTGGGGTCCCAGGTCGTCATGACTCCGACCGTACGACCGACTTATCTTGATGTCAAGATACTTTGCGTCAAGCGTTGTGCCGCTCGAGCTGGCCTGCGAGCGACATCAGCCGGGCGTCGTCGCCGCGGCGGGCGATGAGCTGCACCGCCAACGGCAGACGATCAGTGGTGAGCCCGGCCGGCATCGAGACCGCCGGCACGCCAGCGTGGTTCCACTGCGCCGTGTAGGGATAGAACGCATTCATTGACAGGACCGTCGCCAGCCCGCCTTTGCCGCGCCAGTGCTCGACCTCGATCGCCGGGCCGGACATCACCGGCGTCAGCAGCACGTCGACGCCGAGGTTGTCATGGACCTGGTCGCCCCACGCGCGGCCCTTGCGCTTGGCCCACTCGACGGACCTGGCACCGAATGGGCGACCCAACCGCGCGATGGCCTTCGTACGCTTCTCGAGCCGGCCGGGATCGTCCGTGCCGTCGGCTCCGTCGCGGATGCCGCCGAGGTAGCGCACCGTCAGCGCCTTGGAGCCGAGCGGGTAGGGGATCTTGACCTCGATCACCGTGTGGCCGGACGCGCGAAGCTCCTCGGCCGTACGCTCGACGGCTGCGCGCACGCGTGGGTCGACCGGGTTCGCCTTCGTCGCCGCTGCCGCGCTGAACGACACCCCGATCGTCAACGGTGCGGGATCCGTTGCGGCCGCCTCCACCAGCGACTCGGCGAACGTGCCGAACGCGTCGAGGAACAGCGCACTGTCGATCGCGCGCGCCGCGAGGCAGCCCTGGGTCGACAGGTCGTGCCAGCCGCCCGAGCTCGGCATCGTGCCCTGCGTCGGCTTGAACCCGACGAGCCCGCAGCAGGCAGCCGGTATGCGAATCGATCCGGCGCCGTCGGAGGCAGTGGCGATGCCGACAGCTCCGGCGGCGACCAACGCGGCGGAGCCGCCCGACGAGCCACCACTCGTGTGGGCGAGGTTCAACGGGTTGCGCGTGATGCCGTTCGCCTCGGACTCGGTGAACCCGAAGATCGCGAGCTCGGGCAGCGCCGACTTGGCGACGACGACCATGCCTGCGGCACGCATCGCCGCGACCAGCTCGGTGTCGTGGTCCGCCGGCAGCAGCATGGCGCGGCTGCCCTTGCCGGTGACCTGGCCCGCGATGTCGAGGTCGTCCTTGACCGCAACCGGGACGCCAAGCAGCGGTCCATTGTCGCCGGCCGCGCGACGCCCGTCTGCTTCGTCGGCGGCGGCCAGCGCCTCCTCGGCGTAGACCGCGACCGCCGCGTTGATCGCCGGGTTCTCGCGATCGATGGCGTCGAGCGTCGCCTGGGTCAGCTGACGCGAGGTCAGCGTGCCAGCGGCGAGGAGCTCGGCCTGGCGGGTCGGTCCGGCGGCAACGGCCTCAGCAGGAGTCATGGCGTGAGCGTAGCCACCATCCGTGGCGCGCAGGGATATCTCTACATCAAGAATCTTGACGAACTAGGATGGTGGTGTGGAAGACGATGTCGATCGACTGATCGCGGCGTGGCAGCGGGAGCGTCCGGACATGGACGTCTCCCCCATGCACGTGCTCAGCCGCGTGACCCGCCTGGCGCTCCACCTCGACCGCGCCCGCAAGCAGGCCTTCGCCGACCATGACCTCGAGCCGTCGGAGTTCGACGTGCTGTCGGCGCTGCGCCGCTCAGGTCAGCCCTATCAGCTCTCCCCCGGTCAGCTCGTGCACGAGACGCTCGTGACCAGCGGCACCATGACCAACCGCGTCGATCGCCTGGTGCGCAAGGGCCTGGTCGAGCGGCTGCCGGATCCTGCCGACCGGCGCGGCGTACAGGTCAGGCTCACCACGTCCGGCAAGAACGCCGTCGACGGAGCGCTCGATGCGCTGCTGGGTCACGAGCAGAAGCTGCTCGCCGGTCTGTCCGCCGACGAGGCGACTGCCCTCACGGGGGCGTTGCGCACGCTCTCGCTACCGTTCGACCGCTGACCCGGCGACCAGGCCGGTGCGATGCGCCAGCGCCGCCAGCTCCGAGCGCCGCGTCGCGCCGAGCTTGGCCAGCAGGCTCGACACGTGGTGTCCCACCGTGCGATGACTGATGAACAGCCGGGTGCCGATCTCGCGATCGGTGAGTCCTTCGGCCACCAGCAGCAGGATCTCGCTCTCGCGCGGCGTCATCCTGTACGGGCTCGGCTCGGCCGCTGCGGCTGCTGACGGGGCGAGCTTGATCCGCGAGCGCCGAGCGACGTCCTCGACCATCGCGGCGATCCCGCGGGCACCGATGCTGTCCGCCTGGGCCCAGGCCGCCCTGAGCTCGACCGTCGCGGCGCCCCGGTCCGGCGTACCCGTCAGGTAAGCCTCCGCGGCGCGCAGCCTCGCGTACGCCGCACGGTACGGCTTGGGCAATGCGTCCCACCTCGCGGCCAACGCGCTCCATGCCAGCGGATCGGACTCGCCGCGCGCGCGGGCGAGCTCGCAGCGGGCCGCGTCGTGGTGCAGCGCTGCGATCGGCACGTCGCCGGGCCAGCGCGCGAGGGCCTCCGCCGATGCCGTGACCCACCGGGCGACCGAATCCGCCGTCCCGTCACCGTTGAGAGCCTGCTCGCTGGCCGCGGCAGCTGCGGCGGCGTGCACCGGGACGCAGAACATCGGGTCCTCGTTGACATCGAATCGCTCGACCGCTTCCTCGGCCATCTCCAGAGCCACAGCGAGATCGCCCTGCCGGGCCCGCACCTCCACCAGCGCGGCATACAGCGGCCCGATCAGCTGTCCGTCGATGAGCTTGGCACCCCCGGCGCGGGACGCCTCGAGCCGCTCACCCGCCCGGTCGATCTGCCCCGCACGGAGCAGGGCCTGTCCGTACGTCATGTCGACCGCAACGCGGTCGATGCCGGCCGGATTCAGCTGGTCGGCCTCGTCGAGGAACGCCAGCGCGCGATCGACGTCGCCGAGCATCAGCAACGACTGCGCGGCGTCGCACCGGCACCACACTCCCTTGCGACGCTGGAGGCCCAGCTTCTCGACCACCTCGATGCCCTCGATGGCGAGGTCGGCCGCCTCGTGCAGGTGTCCGGCGTTGAGGTGGACCGAGTGGAGGTTGACGATCGCCCGCGCCACGTCGTCGACGTCCTCCATCTCCTCCTCCGCGATCTGTCGCGCGATCACCAGCTCGGCGATCCCCTCGTCCAGCTGACCCAGGTTCGCGAGTGCGACGCCGAGGTTGTTGCGGGCGTGGCCCTCGGTGGAGCGGGACTTCGGCACGTGCTGGGTGATCTCGATGGCCTCTCGCGCGTACGTCATGGCCTCCGCGTACCGGCTCGCCAGCATGAGGATCTGCGAGTAGCCGCTCACCACGGCCGCGCGCCAACAGGTCGGTGGGTCGGACGGGGTGATCTCCATGGCGGTCTCGTACGCACGCATCGAGGCTTCGCCGTCGGCCGACATCCAGAGGTAGCGCCCCAGCCGCTCGTGGAGGTATCCGCGGTGCAGCGGGTCGCGGCCGTCCACGGCGTCGATCGCCGCACGGACCAGCCCGGCGGCGCGTTCGGGATGGGCAGCGAGGTGCGCCACCTCCGCGGCCTGCCACAGCAGTCGATAACGGGGAACGTCGAGCAGCGCTGTGCCGTCGGGGAGGTCCTCGAGCAGCTCGATCGCGCGCTCGTAGTGGAACAACGCCTCGCTGAACGCCAGGGCCTCGCTCGCCGCGCGGGCAGCGTCCACAGCAGCGACGAGCGCCTTGGCGGACTCGCCCGATGCGTACCAATGGCTGGCGATGCGGCCGGCCACGAATCGAGCGCCGCCGCCGAGAGTCGGGTCCTCGACCAGCGCCGCGGCCACCCGTCCGTGCATCCGGCGGGACTCCCCCGGCAGCAGGCTGCCGGCGATCGCCTCCTGCAGCAGGGCGTGGCGGAACTGGTACGTGCCGCCGTCCGCATCATCGATGGTCAGCACGTGGTTCTCGACCGCCGGGCGCAGCGCACTGTCCAGCGCATCGCCGGACAGGTCGGTGATCGCTTCGAGCAGCCGGTGGGGCACGCGCCGGCCGACGATGCACGCCGACCGGAGCACCTGACGGGTCGCCGGCGCCAAAGCATCGAGGCGAGCCAACAACAGGTCGCGGACGGTGCCCGGCAGCTCGCCGTGGGAACCGAGCACGAGGAGCTCCTCGGCGAAGAACGGGTTGCCCTCGGCCCTGCCGTAGACGTCGTCCAGCAGGTTCTTGACCGGTGGCACTCCGAGGATGTCGCTGATCTGCCGCGCCTGCTGCTCGCGACTGAGCGGCTCGAGCACGACGCGATTCCCGGCGCCGCGGCCGGTCTCCGCGACGAAGCGGGTGATGCCCGCGTCCTGCGGCGACTCGTCGGTGCGAAGGGTGAAGACGAGGAGCACGTCGCCGCGCAGCTGCTGAGCCAGGAGGGCAAGCATCTCCCGGGTCGACCGGTCGGCCCAGTGCAGGTCCTCCACGACCAGCACGAGGGGCCGGCGAGTGCTGAGCCCGTCGATGACCGTACGCATGGCCTGGAACAGCCGGCTCGCGCTGGCCCGGGTCGCCGACGGGACGACCTCGCCGGAGAGGGCAGGGACGAGGCGGGCGAGCTCCTCGCCCGATGGCCCGGCCAGCTCGAGCAGCTCGGCCGGACCGTCACGGCGTACGAGATCGGCCAGGATCTCGACGAGCGGCGCGTACGGCAGCATCTGCTCGCCCTGCGCGACGCAGCGCCCAACGAGGACGTCGGCCCCGCGCCCGCGAGCCCGGGTCGCGAACTCCTCGACCGTACGCGTCTTGCCGATGCCGGCCTCGCCCTCGACGAAGACCGCCCGAACCCGGTGGGACTCCAGGACCGCGTCGAGCATCGCCTCGAGGCGTGCGAGATCGTCCTCCCGGCCGATCAGCAGCCGGCTGGTCGCCCTCCTGTCGATGACACCGTGCGTCGACGTCATACGAGGAGTATGGACCGGCCGGCTGCGATTCCGGGAGCGAATGAGCTTCTCAGCCGTGCTCGTGGCCCGGGACCACACCTTCCTGGACCGGGATGAGCTGGTCGGCGAGCAGCCCGTGCGCCTCACGGTGCACGCGCTCGGCGGCTGCGGCGTCCGGAGCCTCGACGAGGCAGAACACCTTGCCCGAGTCCTCGTCGAACCAGTACTGCTTGTAGTCGACGCCGTACTCGCCCTGGACCTCGAGGTCCTTGGCATGGGCACCGGCGACGGCGTCTGCGGTGAGGCCTTCGACCTTGTTGTGGACGTCCATGAACAGAGTCATGAGTTTTCTCCTTCGATGAGTCGTTGATCTCCATCGTGTGACCGCCGCGGCCGTACGGGTTAGGCAGAACCACCTAGATCCGGCGTGCAGCTCCTACGTATGTCCGTGGGTGCGAGCGTGGTCAGGGGGTTGCGCTGCGCCGCCTAGACTTCTTCGGTGGCACATCTCCTCGGCGTCGAGTCCATCGCGCTCGACTTCCCGACCAAGACCGTCTTCGAGTCGGTCACCATCGGCATCGACGAGGGCGACCGGATCGGCATCGTCGGCCGCAACGGCGACGGCAAGTCGACGCTGCTGCGCATCCTCGCCGGTCGCATGCAGCCGGACTCAGGCCGCGTGACGACCCGCGGCGGCGTGCACATCGGGATGCTCGACCAGACCGACACGCTCGACCAGACCCAGACCGTGGGTCATGCGATCGTCGGCGACAAGCCCGACTACGAGTGGGCCGGCGACGCCAAGATCCGCGACGTCATCGCGGGACTCGTCTCGGACATCCCGTGGGACGCCACGGTCGGCAACCTCAGCGGTGGACAGCGCCGCCGGGTCGCGCTCGCGGCGCTGCTCGTGGGTGACGACGACGTGCTGTTCCTCGACGAGCCGACCAACCACCTCGACGTCGAGGGCATCACCTGGCTCGCCGGACACCTCAAGACCCGATGGTCGGCCAATGCCGGCGGGCTGCTGGTCGTGACGCACGACCGCTGGTTCCTCGACGAGGTCTGCAATGCGACCTGGGAGGTGCACGACGGCATCGTCGAGCCCTTCGAGGGCGGCTACGCGGCGTACATCCTGCAGCGGGTCGAGCGCGACCGGCACGCGTCGGCGACCGAGTCCAAGCGGCAGAACCTCATGCGCAAGGAGCTCGCCTGGCTGCGCCGCGGCGCTCCCGCACGTACGTCGAAGCCGAAGTTCCGCATCGACGCCGCCAACGAGCTGATCGCCAACGAGCCGCCCCCGCGCGATCCCATCGTGCTCAAGCAGATGGCGACCTCACGGCTCGGCAAGGACGTCGTCGACATCCTCGACGTCTCGGTGTCGTACGACCACGAGGTGCTCAAGCACGTCGAGTGGCGCGTCGGACCCGGTGAGCGTACGGGCATCCTCGGCGCCAACGGAGCCGGCAAGTCGACGCTGCTGGGACTCGTCACCGGCGCCGTGCAGCCCACGTCGGGGCGGGTCAAGCGCGGCAAGACCGTCAAGGTCGTGACGCTGACACAGGAGCTCGACGAGCTCAAGGACGTCGGCTCCGACCGGGTCAGCGATGTCGTCGGCCGCCAGCGCACGGCGTACGTGTCCGGTGGCAAGGAGATGACTCCGTCACAGCTGCTCGAGCGGCTCGGCTTCTCCAACGAGCAGATGGCGACGCCGGTGCGCGACCTGTCAGGTGGGCAGAAGCGCCGGCTCCAGCTGCTGCTGATCCTGCTCGACGAGCCCAACGTGCTGGTGCTCGACGAGCCGACCAACGACCTCGACACCGACATGCTCGCGGCGATGGAGGACCTGCTCGACTCGTGGCCCGGCACGCTGCTCGTCGTGTCGCACGACCGCTACCTGCTGGAGCGCATCACCGACCAGCAGTACGCGATCCTCGATGGTCACTTCCGGCACCTGCCCGGAGGGGTCGACCAGTACCTGCGCCTGCGCAAGGAGCAGGACTCCCCCGCGGCGTCGAATCCCTCTACCGCCGGCCACAACGCGTCCACGCCGAAGCTGTCGAGCGCCGAGCTCCGCAACACCAAGAAGGAGATCGGCTCGATCGATCGCAAGATGGAGAAGCTGTCGGCTCGCATCGACGCGCTGCACGTCGAGATGGCGCAGCACGACCCGACCGACGGTGCAGGGCTCGCAGAGCTGATGAAGACCGTCTCGGAGCTGGAGAAGCAGGTCGAGGACCACGAGCACCGCTGGCTCGAGCTCACCGAGCTCGTCGAAGGCTGACCAGAGCGCCGCTGGCAGTGACGTTTGCGTCGCGAATCGCCGTGGACACCCGACCCAAACGTCACTCCCAGCGAGGTTCTAGCTGGTGATGCGTGCTCCGGCCACGGGGCCGCGGGACTGGACGACGTCGGCGCAGCCGGCGGCGCTGCTCAGGGCGAACGCGATGTCCAGGCTGTGCTGCTCGTCGGAGGCGAGGAACAGGGCGGTCGGGCCCGAGCCTGACAGGATCGCACCCAGGGCGCCGGCCTCGATGCCGATCTCGAGGGTGTCCTGCAGCTCCGGCCGCAAGGACAGCGCGGCCTCGGTCAGGTCGTTGGAGAGCGCATCGCCGAGCGCCTCGGCGTCGCCGGCGCGCAACGCGGCGAGCAGCGCGTCCGGCACGACCGGGTCCTGCACCTGCGAACCCTCGTTGATCCGGTCGAACTCGGCATAGACGGCCTTGGTCGACAGTCCTTCGTACGCCATCGCGAAGACCCAGTGGTACGACCCACGGGCCAGGACCGGGCTGATCGTCTCGCCGCGTCCCCCGCCGATCGCGTTGCCGCCGTGCAGCAGGAACGGCACGTCGCTGCCGAGCTCGGCCGCGATCTGCTCGAGCTCGGCCCGCGCGAGGCCGGTCCCCCAGGCGTCGTTGCAGGCCACGAGCGCGGCGGCAGCATCGGCCGAGCCGCCCGCCATCCCGCCGGCGACAGGGATGACCTTGCGGATCGCCAGGTCGATGCCCGCTGTCGTGCCGGTCGTCTCCCGCAGCAGTCGCGCCGCCTTGACCGCGAGGTTGTCATCGTCCTCGGGCACCAGCGCCGACTCGGCCCGCACGTCTAGCTCGCTGTGCACCGAGACGGTGATCGCGTCGTCGTCGCGGGAGGAGGCGCGGACCTCGTCGTGCAGGTCGACGGCCTGGTAGACCGTGGCCAAGGGGTGATAACCGTCGTCGCGAACCGGGCCCACGCCGAGGCACAGATTGATCTTGGCGGGCACGCGGACGGTCGCAGAAGTCACCCGTTCAACCTAGTGGCCGGTCGAGGGCGTGCCGGGCGGCGGGGCGAACCTACGACGTCTCGTCCTTGAGTACGTCGAGGTTGTGGAAGGTCGGCGGACCGTCGACGAGCTCCATCATCTTCTGGGAGAACTCATCGGTCTCGGGTCGGTTCGAGTTCTCCATCGCCGATTCGTACGAGTCGAAGAACACGAGCACCATGAACCGGTTGGGATCGTCCCGGTCCCTCGTCTCGATCCCCCGGCGGACCGTGGAGGCCCCTTCGCTGCGCTCCCGGAACTCCTCGGTCAGCGCTTGCATCTCGTCGAACCGGCTGGTGCGTCCTTCGATGATCTGTATGAATGCCATGACCTGCTCCTTTGCAGATGTGCCTACAAGGGCACGGTAGGACGCAGGACGGCAGACCGCCATGGCCCGATCAGGTCAGGTGACGCGTCAGGCTCATCGGTTCTCGATCTCACGGAGCGCACGATAGGAGGCGTCGATGCTGGTCGTACGCTGCTCACCCGACAGGCCCGCGAGGTCGAGGACCCGGTCGGCCAGCACCACGACCACGCTCATCGCCACGGCATAGCTGTCGAACGCCAGGTCGGTCGCGAGCGGGCACTCCAGCCACACCGCCGCACGAGCCGCGAGGGCCCGCGCCGACGGATCGGCGAGCAGGATCATCGGCGTGCCCGACTCCTCGAGGATCTCCATCAGGCCGTCGATGTTGTCGGGCCGGCGCCGGAACGCCACGACGATCGCCACATCGTCCTTGCCCAGGCCGATCAGCTCGTCGGACAACGCCTGACCGGGCTGCGGCACCAAGGTGACACCGAACCGGGCCTGGTTGAGGGACTGGCGCAGGTGCAGCGCGACGAAGTAGCTCGACCGCATGCCCACGACCACGACCCGTTGCGCCTCGGCGATGAGCGTGGCCGCCGTGGCGAGCCCACCTTCCTCGAGACCCGTCAGCGCTTTCTGCAGGTTGGCGACCTCGTGCTCGAGATGGGCCGCCAGGCTGGGCGCACCCTCGAGGCTCACCGGGACGCCGTTGCTGCGGAGCGTACGGAGGTGGTCGCGCACCTCGGTGAAGTCGTCGAAGCCCAGCCGGCGGAACAGCCGGCTCATCGTGGCCTTGGAGACCCCGGCCAGCTCGGCCAGCTCGGCGGCCCGGTAGATCGCGAGGTCGTCGAGGTGGGCCAGCAGCACGTCCGCCGCGCGACGCTCCTGCGGCGACAGGTCGGCGTACCGCTCAGCGATCCGCTCGTCGATCCTCATGTCACGAAACGGTAGTGCACATGTGTGAAGAGCGGTGGCACGCTGATTTCACCGACGTTACGTCTGCTCCGGGGTCAGGCGGGAGTGAGGAACTGGCCGAGGCGGAAGAACTCCTCGACGCCGAGCTGTTCGCCGCGGGCCTGCGGCGAGATGCCCGCCGCGACGAGCGCTTCCTCTGCTGCGGGGCCGGAGCCGGCGAGCTCGGACAGCGCGGCGCGCATGGTCTTGCGGCGCTGCGCGAACGCGGCATCGACGACCGCGAACGTACGCAGGCGCTGCGCCTCGTCGCCGGGCGGCTCGCGCCTGGTCCAGGCGACGAGCGCCGACTCGACGTTGGGCATCGGCCAGAACACGTTGCGGCCGATCGACCCGGCGAGCCGCAGCTCGGCGTACCAGGCAGCCTTGACGCTCGGCACCCCGTACGTCTTGGAGCCCGGGGCGGCGGCGAGGCGGTGCGCGACCTCGGCCTGCACCATCACGAGGCCCGTCGTGATCGTCGGGAACCGCTCGAAGAACGTCAGGAGGACGGGCACGGACACGTTGTAGGGCAGGTTCGCCACCAGCGCCGTCGGGGCCGGCCCCGGCAGCTCGGTGACCTGCATCGCGTCGGCGGTGACGAGGTCGAAGTGCGAGACCTGTTCGGGCGCGTACTCCGCGATCGTGGACGGCAGCTGGGCCGCCAGGACCTCGTCGAGCTCCACCGCGGTGACGTGCGACGCCACCTCGAGCAGCCCGAGGGTCAGCGATCCCAGGCCGGGACCGATCTCGACGACAACGTCATCGGCGCCAACCCCGGACGTACGCACGATGCGTCGCACGGTGTTGGCGTCGATGACGAAGTTCTGCCCGCGTTGCTTGGTCGGGCGGATGCCGCAGGACTCGGCCAGGCGTCGGACGTCAGCGGGTCCGAGCAGCCGGGGAGTCGTCAGTCGAACCTCGCATGGGCGCAGCCCCACTGGCCCCAGCCCGAACGGGCCTGGAGGATCTTGGCGCGCTTGATCTGCTCCTCGCGGGAGTGATCGCTCGGCAGGCCCGTGCCACCGACGCTGTGCCACGTCGCGGCGCTGAACTGCAGGCCGCCGTAGTAGCCGTTGCCGGTGTTGATCGACCAGTTGCCGCCGGACTCGCACTTGGCGATCTTGTCCCAGACACTGTCGGGCGGCGTCGTGGCGGTGCCGTGCTCCTCGATCTGCGGGCGCGGCTCGGCCAGCGACCGCGACACCAGCACGACGCGCTCACGGAGCTTGCCGTCGGCGTAGATCAGCGTGACCTTCTCGCGGGCCTTGCCCTTCTTGCCCGGCTGCACGACGTTCTTCTCGCCGACCGAGGCGTCGGGATCCTGGCGGACCGTCGTCTTGAAGCTGACGGGGACGGTCTCGGTCTTGGTGACCTTCTTGATCCGCACGACACGCAGCTTGTCGTCGGGGGTGACGTAGGCGTCCTTGCCGGGCTTGACCTCGTCGTCGGAGTCGAGGGTGACGTCGGCCTGCTTGAGCACCGCGGCGACGGTCGGCGCGTTGGAGGTGACAGTCTTCTTCTTGTGGTCCGCGATCACGGTGAGCGACTTGGAGCTGCTGACGACGAGCTGGGCGCCCTTGCGCGGGATGACGCTGGACTTCTTGGCCGAGAGGTACGACCCGGACCTCGGCTCGACGCCGAGGGTGTCGAACGCGTCGCCGACCGTGCGGTCGTAGACCGTGTGCTCGGTGACGGTGCCGTCGACCGCGAGGGTCACGGGCTTGGCGTACGACACGGCGATCGTGTCGCCGTCGGAGATCGAGTCCGACTTCGCCTTGCTCAGCCGGTCATCGGCACGCAGCGTGATGTGCTTGGACGCGAGGACGTCCGAGACCGTGTCGCCGAACGTACGGATCTTGTCGCTCTTGCCGTCGACGGTCAGGGTGACCGTGTGGCTGAGCGCTCCGTAGGCGGCGGTGCCTCCCGCGACGACGAGAACGATCGCGAGGTTGAGGGCGAGAAGCGGGAAAGACTTGCGATGACGACGCTTTCCGGAGGTGGGCGTACGTCGGGCGGTTGAGTCTGGCTGCACAGAATTCCTTGACAGTCGGTGACGGGGCCGACTTTCCACCATACGGATGCCCCTTCCTGGGTCAAATTCTGTGAGGCCAGTCACCACCGAATGCAGAAACCGTGTTCGCATCGATGCTCCGGCACATTTCCTCGACCGTTTTGCCTGCAATTCCAGCCATGTACCGCACCGTCAGCGGGATCAGGAACGAAGCGTTCGGGCTCCCGCGATGCGGTGTGGGTGTGAGGAAAGGCGCATCGGTCTCGACAAGGATACGGTCAGAAGGCGTGATACGGAGAGCTTCGCGCAGGTTCTCAGCGTTCTTGAAGGTGACCGTCCCGGCGAACGACAGGTAGGCGCCGCGGTCGAGGCACTCGCGCGCGAAGGCGGCGTCACCGGAGAAGCAGTGCATGACCGTACGCTCTGGCGTGCCCTCGTCATCGAGCACCGCGAGCACGTCGTCGTGCGCGTCGCGGTCGTGGATCACGAGCGTCTTGTCATACCGCTTGGCCATGCGGATGTGCTCACGGAACGACGCGTGCTGAGCCTCCCGGCCGGACTCACCCGTACGGAAGTAGTCGAGTCCGGTCTCGCCAACCGCCCTCACGTGAGGCGACTGGGCCAGCGCGTCGATCTCAGCCAGCGCCTCGTCGAGGTCGCCCTGCTCGGCGTGCTTGGGCGCCTCGTTGGGGTGCAGCGCGACCGCGGCGACCACCGAGTCGTACGCCGCCGCGGTCTCGACGGCCCAGCGCGAGCCCTCGAGGTCGCAGCCGACCTGCACGATCCGGGTGACCCCGACGGCCGCCGCCCGGTCGAGCGCTTCGTCGACCGGGATCAGCAACCCGCCCTCGCTACCTTTGGCGTACGCGCGGTGGTCGAGGTGGCAGTGGTTGTCGACAACGGGGAACGGCAGCGCCTCCGGGGCCTCCGGCCAGCCGTCGGTGAGCGTCACTCGGCCGCGGCCTCGATGCGCGGGAACAGCGACGCCGGCTTGGTGATCGTCGAGCCCGACGGCAACTGACCCCACGCGGCGACGGCGGCGATGCGCTGGTCGGCGAGCGTGCCGAGAGCCGACTCGGCGCCCAGGGAGTCCCACAGCACCGCGGACGCCTTGGGCATCACGGGGTTGAGCAGCACCGCGAGCACGCGCAGGCCCTCGGCGGTGGTGTTGAGGATCGTCGCCAAACGGTCGCTCTCCGCGTCGTCCTTGGCGACCTTCCACGGCGCCTGCTCGGTGATGTAGCCGTTGAGCTCGTCGACGATGCGCCAGATCGCGGTCAGCGCGTCCTGCGGGGCGACCGCCTCGATCGCCGCGTCGGCGTCGGCCACGGACTCAGCGACGAGGTCGATGACCTTCTGCTCCGCCGGCGTCGTGGCGCCAGCCGCCGGCAGCGAGCCGTCGAAGTACTTGCCGATCATGGCGGCGACCCTCGACGCCAGGTTGCCGAAGCCGTTGGCCAGCTCGGCGTGGTAGCGAGCGTGCATGTCCTCCCACGAGATCGAGCCGTCGCTGCCGAACGTCAGGGCGCGGGCGAAGTAGTAGCGGTAGGCATCGGAGCCGAACGTGTCGACGATCTCGTCGGGGCGGATGCCGTTGGCCTTGGACTTCGACATCTTCTGGCCGCCGACCAGGATCCAGCCGTGCGCGAAGACCTGGTGCGGCACGGGCTGTCCGGCCGCCATCAGCATGGCGGGCCAGATCACGGCGTGGAACCGGGCGATGTCCTTGCCGACGATGTGGATGTTGGCCGGCCACAGCTCCTTGAAGCGTTCGTCGTCGACGCCGTAGCCCGCAGCGGTCACATAGTTGAGCAGCGCCTCGATCCAGACATACATGACGTGCTTGTCGTCCCACGGCACCTGGATGCCCCAGTCGAACGTCGAGCGCGAGATCGACAGGTCACGCAGGCCGCGCTTGACGAACGCGATCAGCTCGTTGCGCACCGATGCAGGCTGGATGAAGTCGGGGTTGGCGTCGTAGAAGTCGAGCAGCTTCTGCTGGTAGTCGCTGAGCCGGAAGAAGTAGTTCTCCTCCGTCATGTGCTCGACCCGGCTGCCGTCGAGCTTGGACACCTTGAAGCCCTCGTCGTCGCCCTCGCCGTCGGCCACGTCGTCGTCGCCGACGAACTCCTCGGCGCCGACGCTGTAGTAGCCGCTGAACGAGCCCTTGTAGACCGCGTCCCGTTCGTAGAGCGCCTGCCAGAACGCCTTGGCGCCGTCGAGGTGGCGCTGCTCGGTCGTACGGATGTAGTCGTCGTTCGCGATGTCGATCGTCTCGAGGAGCGGCTTCCACTCCTCCTCGACGAGCTTGTCGACCCAGTCCTGCGGCGAGACACCGTTCTGGTCGGCCTTGCGGAGGACCTTCTGGCCGTGCTCGTCGGTGCCCGTCAGGTACCAGACGCTCTCGCCGCGCTGCCGGTGCCAGCGCGTGATGATGTCACCCATGACCGTCGTGTAGCCGTGCCCGATGTGGGGCGCGTCGTTGACGTAGTAGATCGGCGTGGTGACGTAGAACGTGGAGTCGGACACGTCCTCAATCCTAGTGACCTGCCGAGACGCGACGGACATCCCCGCTAGGAGTGCGCAGCGTCGTAGACATCCTTCTTGCGCACGCCCGTCTCGCCCGCGACCTGCTCGATCGCGTCCTTGCGGCTGAGCCCCTCGGCCTGCCGGGCGGTGACGAGCTCCCGCAGGTCGTCCGGCCCGTACGTCCGACGGTCCGGGGCGGCCCCACCGACGACGATCGTGACCTCGCCGCGGACGCCCTGCTCCTGGCCGGCGGCCCATGCGATGAGCTCCTCGAGACTGCCCCGGGCCACCTCCTCGTACGTCTTGGTGAGCTCGCGGCACACCGCGGCGGCCCGGTCGGCGCCGAGCACGTCTGCCATCGCGCGCAGCGACGCCTCGGTGCGGTGCGGCGACTCGAAGAACACCATCGTGCGGCGCTCGGCGACGAGCTCGGTCAACGCGCGCGTACGCTCGCCGGCCTTGCGCGGCAGGAAGCCCTCGAAGCAGAACCGGTCGACCGGCAGACCGGACACCGCGAGCGCGGTCAGCACCGCCGACGGTCCGGGGATTGCCGTGACGGTGACATCGGCGGCGATCGCGGCGACGACGAGCCGATAGCCGGGATCGGACACGCTCGGCATACCGGCGTCGGTCACCAGCACCACCGTCGAGCCCTCGGCCAGCAGCGCTGCCAGCTCGGGGGTGCGGCGCTCCTCGTTGCCCTCGAAGTAGGACACGATCCGGCCGCCGATCTCCACGCCGAGCTCGGACGCGAGGCGCTTGAGCCGGCGGGTGTCCTCGGCCGCCACGACGTCGGCCGTCGCCAGCGCCGCACCGAGACGGCCGCTCGCGTCGGCGGCCTGGCCGATGGGGGTCGCGGCGAGGATCAGCATGCCGCCAGCATGTCAGGTGAATCGAGACCTGGTCCCCTCACCTAGGCTTGCCCGGTGACGTTGCTGGCGAGGGTCTCCGATCGCGCATGGGGCTGGATCGGCCCGATCTCCGTCGCCGTCCTCGCGTTCGTGCTGCGGGTGTGGAACGTCGGCAAGCCGCGCATCCTGATGTTCGACGAGACCTACTACGCCAAGGACTCGTGGTCACTGCTCAAGCACGGGTACGTCCAGGACTTCACCGAGAACGCCAACAAGCAGATCCAGAGTGGTCACACGACGGGGCTGATGACCGGCGATCCCTCGTGGATCGTGCACCCCGACGGGGGCAAGTGGCTCATCGCTCTCGGTGAGCGCGTGTTCGGCCTCGACGCGTTCGGCTGGCGCATCGCGGCTGTCGTGATCGGGTCGCTGACCGTCCTGGTGCTGGCCCGGCTCGTTCGCCGCCTGACCGGCTCGACCGTCATGGGCTGCTTCGCGGGGCTGCTGCTGGCGTTCGACGGCCTGCACTTCGTGATGTCGCGGATGGCCCTGCTCGACGTGTTCCTCGCGTTCTGGGTGGTCTGCGGCGTCGCCTGCATCGTCGCCGACCGCGACTGGATCCGCGAGCGGCTCGACCACTACCGCATCATCCGGCCCTGGCAGCTGGCCGCCGGCGTGTGCTTCGGGATGGCGTGCGGCACGAAGTGGAACGGCGTCTACGTCCTCGCCGCGTTCGGCCTGCTGGCCGTGATCTGGGAGGTCCTGGCGCGCAAGCGCGGGATCGTCGATCCGGCGGCCGAGCGCAACAGCTGGGTCGTCACGACCCTGCGGGTCGGGGTGCCGGCCTTCGCGTCGATCGTCGTGGTCGCCGGCCTGGTCTACCTCGCGACGTGGACCGGCTTCCTGATCCACCATCACGCGTACGAGGCGAGGTTCGGTCACGGCTACGGCGACTACTCGGCGCCGTGGGGGGCATATGTCGACAAGCCGACCCCCGGCTTCCTCGGCGAGACGCGGGACGCGTTCCGGTCGCTGTGGCACTTCCACGTCATGACGTTCGACTTCTCGTGGTCGGGGCTCAACACCGCCGAGCACCACCCGTACGAGTCCAACCCCGCCGGCTGGCTCGTGCTCGAACGCCCGGTCGTCGTCGACTACAAGGGCGACTTCCCGCTCTCGGACTGCGGGGCGGGCGCTGGCGGGTCGTGCGTGCGCGAGGTGATGATCCTCGGCAACCCGATCATCTGGTGGTCCGGGGCGCTGGCGCTGCTCGCGTCGATCGCCGCGTGGTTCGTGACCCGCAACGGGCGATGGGGCGTGCCGGTCGTCGCGGTGCTGGTCAGCTGGCTGCCATGGTTCATGAGCACCGACCGGCCGATCTTCTCCTACTACGCCGTCGCGATCATCCCGTTCACGATCATCGCGATCACCCTCGTCGTGCACGAGCTCGTCCGGGCCGCCGAGACCCCGCGGCACCGGTATGTCGTGTGGTTCGTCGCCGGATTCTTCCTGGCCGCGGTCGTGGTGTCCTTCTGGTTCTTCCACCCGGTGCTGACCGGCAAGATCACGACGTACGACGCCTGGCACGAACGCATGTGGTTCGACCGCTGGATCTAGTGCGGATGCGCGCTCGTCGCCAGATGTTCGTACGATCAACTCATTGAAGGGTCGGCGCGAGACCCTTTCGCACTTCATACTGGATAGCCGACGACGATCTCTGGAGGGAGAGACCCGTGAGCACCACCATGCGCCGCATCCGGCGCACGCTGCTGGGTGGTGTCGTCGCGCTCGCCAGCGTCCCTCTCGTGGGTGCCGCGCCGTCCAGCGCCGCCGATTGCGTGGCTGGCACCTCGTGCGTGATCGTCACGTTCGTCACGACCGACGAGGGTGTGACCAAGACCGTTGCGGGGCCCTATTCGTACACGATCGACAACAATCCGGGCCTCAGGCCGGAGCCGGTCGAGTACATGATCCGCGACAAAAAGGGTGCGACGCCTCGATCGATCGTCGCCGGCGGCATCCCCAACACGTTGCCCATCCCCGCGCTCCTCACTGATGCTCAGGCCGAGGAGAGCAACGACCTCGAGGACGACGTCACGTTCTCGGAGGCTCCGAACGGGAAGATCCCCAGCGTGCTCGCCGGCGATCGGGTCGACGGCACCAAGCCCTATGCCGGAGGCCTCGTCCCGGCGGTCTATGCAACAGAGGACCACGGTGTCGCGTACGTCCGCCCGTTGCTCACCAACCCAAATGACATCAATTCCGGTGATGTCTTCAGGACAGATCCGGGCAAGCCGCTCAAGCTCACGTTCCACGTCAAGGGTGAACTCGTTCGTGTGAAAATCGACTCGAGCCCCAAGAAGATCGACACCAAGACCACCGCATCCTTCTCGTCCGAGATCACGCCCCCGACCGACGAGAAGTTCACCTACGCCTGGACGTTCAGCGACACGCCGGGCACGGACACCCGAGCGAACCCCACGCACGCGTACAAGAAAAAGCGCACGTACACCGTGAACCTGTCAGTGCGTGGGAAGGACGGGTCGTACGGTCGCGCATCGACGACGACCGTCAAGGTTGGCAAGCCGCCCAAGCCGCCGAAGACCACCACTGGTGGTGGCGGTGCGGGCACCGGCGGGACTGGCGGGACCGGGGGCACGGGCGGCGGCTACATCCCGCCCTACATCCCCAAGGACACCAGCACCCCGCCCAAGGTCGACACCCCGCCGACGATCGAGCCGCCGACCACGCCCGTCGACGACGGCCTGCAGGAGGTCGAGGGCTTCGTGCTCGCCGGCGCCGGGGCCGAAGAGGGCGACAGCATCCCCGGGACCCAAGCAGCGAGTCAGCCGACCAAGGCGAGTGAGCTGTCCACCAGCCGAAAGATCAGTGGCGCGGTGATCGGCGCCCTCGCCGTCCTGCTGCTGCTGGGACTCGGCGCCGAGATCGAGACACGATGGGCCAGCACCAGGCTGGCGCACCTGAGGAGACGTGCATGAGCGAGCGAACAGTCCAGGCAGCCACGACGGAGGCTCTGGCATGAGCGACGGCATCTACAACGTCATCTTCCACGTCGCGGAGGCGCTGGAGCTGCCGGTCGTGATCCTCGCGCTGCTGGCCCTGGCGGGTGTCCTCGTCGAGACCGGCATGTTCATCGTCGAGCTGGTCAAGCGCCGGCGTCGTACGTTCGCGGCACTGGCCCGGTCGGGCGCATCGGCCCGCGAGGCCGTCGACGCCGGACGTACGACCGAGGCCTCGGCCCTGCTGCAGACCGTGGCCTGGAGCTCCGCCGTGGGTGCCGCGTTCAGCGTCATCGTCAACGAGGTCGGCAAGCCCGGCGCCGACACCCGCATCGCCAAGGAGCTCGCCGACTTCGACTTCTCCCGCCAGGGCCGCCTCGCCCGCACGCGGCTGCTGGTCCGCATCGGCCCGGCCCTCGGCCTCATGGGCACGCTGATCCCGCTGACGCCGGCGCTCGACGGCCTGGCCCGCGGCGACGTCGACGCCCTGACCGACAACCTGCGGCTCGCGTTCTCGATCACGGTGCTCGGCATCCTCGTCGGCGCGATCGCCCTCGGACTGTCACTCGTACGCGAGCGGCTGTACGGCCAGGACTTCTCCGACCTGGAATACATCGCGGCGATCCTCACCGATGACGGCACCGGCGCGTCGGCCGTGACCCCGATCCCCAAGAGGCCCGTGCCGGTCCCCCGTGACCCGGCTCCGCTCACGCCCAGGGCCGACACCCCTCCGCTTTCGGAGACCACGTCATGATCCACGTGACGCCGCGGGCGCGCATCTCCCGCGATCGCGCCGGTGATCCGCTCGACGGCCTGGTCAACATGTTCGACATCGGCATCGTCCTGGCCGTCGCGTTCCTGCTCGCCGCACTGTCCTCGCTCGGGCTCGAGGGTGCGGTCAGCGACAAGGGGCTCATCAAGCCCGCCCTTGGAGAGGTCAAGACGACGCCCGGCGAAGAGGTCAAGGACGTCCCGCCCAACGGCACCAAGACCGTCGGCCGCGGCACTCCCGTCGGCACGGTCTACCGCCTCGCCGACGGCCGGCTGGTCTACGTCACGCAGGACGCCGCGGGCGGCGACACCCCGACGCCTGCCCCCTCGGGCACGACCCCGACCGTCCCGACACCCAGCACCCCGACGCCGAGCATCCCGACGACGCCCACGATCCCGACGCCCTCGCCGTAGTCAGCCGCCGGCACCCTTCAGCGCCAGGCCGGTGATCCAGGCGATGTCAGCGGCGGCCTCGCGCGCGGGCTTGGACGGCCGGGTGATCGCCGACAGCACCAGGCGTACGACGACCTCGACCGCGACGGTCAGCTCGGCGTCGGTCAGCGGCGTCGGCGGGTAGAGGTCGGCGATCGACTGCTTGACGACCATCACGGCCGCCTCGACGATCTCGCCGGACTCCGTCGTCAGGATCTGCAGAAAGTCCGCATCCTGCTCCTCGGGCAGCGAGGTCACGATCGTGCGGACCAGCAGGCTCTGCTCCCCCATCAGCAGCGCACCTTCGCAGGCTGCCCGTATGCCGTCGACGAGGGTCGTCTCCGCCGACATCCGCTCGCGCACGACGGCGAGGAATCGCGCCAGCTCCCGCATCGCCAGCTGCTCGGCAAGGCCGTGCTTGTTGCTGAACTCGTTGTAGACCGTCTGCCGACTCACGCCGGCCCGTTCGGCGATGCGCGCCATCGTGACGCTCGACCAGCCGGTGTCCTCGATCATCGACTGCGCCGCGTCGAGGAGGCGTTCGCGCACCGGAGCCACTGCTGCCTCGGTGGTCATGTGCCGCCCTCCAGCGCGTAGTCAAGCCGCTGACCTGCGGCGATCCACTTCTCGGCGGCGCGGATGTCCCGCGGCCGTCCGATGCCGACGGCGCCGCGCACGATCCCGCCGTCCAGCAGGTACGCGATGAAGTCCCGGTCGTCCAGCGAGCCGTGGACCACCAGTTCGTGGGCCGCCTCGGGCCATCCGGTGACCTGCAGGTTGTGGCCGTACTGGTCCGACCAGCACCACGGCACCTCGACGAACGGGTCCTCGCCACCGGCCATGACCTTGCCGACTGCCGTGCCATGGTTCTGCGAGCCCTGCCAGTGCTCGACCCGGTGCCGGCCGCCCAGCACGCCGTTGGGCTGGTTGGCGACATCACCGGCCGCGAAGACATCCGGTGCGGACGTGCGGCCGAGCTCGTCCACCACGATGCCGTTGGCGACCTCGATGCCTGCCGCTTCGGCGAGCTCGACGTTGGGCTGCATGCCGACCGCGACCACGACGACCGGCGCCGACCAGGTGCGGCCATCACTGGCGCGTACGACGGTGTGGCCGTCCTCATCGTTGATCGATGCGACCTCGACTCCGGTGTGCAGGTCGGTGCCCTCGCTCTTGTGCAGGTCGACGTAGAGCTCGCCCAGCTCGGGCGGCAGCAGGCGCGGGAGCGGCAGTGCAGCGGTCTCGAGCAGCGTCACGTCGCAGCCCATCTGGCGGGCACTCGCGGCGATCTCGGAGCCGATCAGGCCGGCCCCGACGACGATCAGGTGGTGCCCCGGGGCGAGCTCGGCCTGCAGGTCCGGCGCGTCCGCGAGGGTGCGCAACGTACGGATGCCGGCTGCCGACCACGGGTGGCGGGCACGGCCACCCGTGGCGAGCAGCAGCTGGTCGTACGCGACCTCCTCACCGTCGGTGAGCCGAACCAGGTGGGCGTCGGTGTCGACCGAGGCGACCGTGACCCCGGTGCGCAGGTTGACTGACTGCTGCTCGTACCACTCGGGCTTCTTGATGCGGATCTCGTCGGGGGTCTTCTCGCCGCGGACGATCTCCTTGGACACCGGCGGCCGGCGATAGGGCAGTTCGGGCTCAGCACCCAGCAGGTCGATCTCGCCCTCGTAGCCGGTGCGCCTCATCGCCGCGGCCGCGCTGACCCCGGCGATGCCGGCACCGACGATCACCGTGCGATGGGTCATTCAGACCAGCTCGAGCATCGTGAAGTCGGCCTTGGCGGCGCCGCAGTCGGGGCACGTCCAGTCGTCGGGGATGTCCTCCCACTTGGTGCCCGGCGGGATGTCCTCCTCGGGCCAGCCCTCGGCCTCGTCGTAGATGAACCCGCACTGCTGGCATTCCCACCGCTTCACTGGTCTGCTCCTTCAGTTGCTACGTCGTCGTTGGCTGCGTCCTGCCGCTCGGCGGACTTGCGCTGCACGTCGGCCCTGGTCTCCGCGGCGATGATGTTGCCGTCCTGGTCGTTGCGCTCGAACTCCTCGATCGGCAGGAAGTCGACCTGCTCACGCACGCCGCAGTCGGGGCACGTCCAGTCGGCGTCGATCTCGGCGAACGGCGTGCCGGCCGGCCAGCCCTCCCTCGGGTTGCCCTGCTCCTCGTCATACACGTACTCGCAGTTGGGGCAGATCCACTTGCTCATGCCGCAATCTCCTCGTCCTTGCTCGTGCCCACGCCGTACCTCCGCACGTACGCCTCAGCCGTGCGCGGATGCAGATTGGCGCGGCCGATGTCGCCGTCGTAGTGACCCAGGACCCGCTGGTCCATGACCTTGCGCCAGACCTGCGGGACCCACGTCAGGACGATCATGCCCGCATAGCCCGTGGGCAGGACCGGGGCCTCCTTGAAGTCACGCAGCGCCTGGTAGCGGCGGGTCGGGTTGGCGTGGTGGTCGCTGTGCCGCTGCAGGTGGTAGAGCAGCACGTTGGTGCCGATGTTGTTGGAGTTCCAGCTGTGGCTGGGGTTGACCCGCTCATACCGGCCGGAGTCGAGCTTGGCGCGCTTCATGCCGTAGTGCTCGAGGTAGTTGACCGACTCGAGCAGCCAGATGCCGGCCGCCGCCTGGATCACGAGGTACGGCAGGATCTCCCAACCGAACGCGATCGTGAGGGCGCCCCACAGGACCACCGAGAACGCCCAGGCGTTGAACAGGTCGTTCTTGATCGTCCAGTGCGACTTCTTCTGACGGGCGAAGCGCTTCTTCTCCAGTCCCCAGGCGCTCGTGAGGCTGCCGAGGATCGTGCGCGGCATGAACTCCCACACCGTCTCGCCGAGCCTGCCACTCGCGGGATCCTCGGGAGTGGCAACACGTACGTGGTGGCCGCGGTTGTGCTCGATGAAGAAGTGGCCGTAGAACGTCTGGGCGAGGGCGACGCGGGCGAACCAGCGCTCGTGCTCCTCCTTCTTGTGGCCGAGCTCGTGCGCGGTGTTGATGCCGATGCCGGCGACCATGCCGAGACCGAGCGCGAGGCCGATCTTCTGCACGACGGTCAGCGGGTCGTCGATGCCCGGGAGCGTGCCGCCGCCGAGCAGGTAAGCACCCCAGATCAGCCCGGCGATCTGCACGGGGATGAACGCGTAGGTCACCCAGCGGTAGTAGCGGTCCTCCTCGAGCGCCTCGATCAGGTCGTCAGGCGGATTGTTGGGGTCGAGCCCGGCAAGCAGGTCGAACAGCGGGATCAGGACGAACACGAAGAACGGTCCGAAGAACCACACGATCGTCGCGCCGGTCCACGCGTAGAGCCCCCACATCATCAGCGGGATCAACGGGATGATCGCGCCCATGATCCACAGGTAGCGCTTCTTGTCGCGCCACTGGATGACCTGGCCGTCGACAGTTGCCTGGATCGTCATGCTGCATTCCTCCTCGTACGCCTTGGGAGAGGCGCTTTACAAGAAGGTAGCAAATGTAAAGTACAAGGGCAATGGGTTGGCCCCCGATTCGCCTCGCCGGACGTCAGGACGGCGGTACGTTGCACGGATGGCAGCGCGAGCAGCGGTCGAGCGCGTCGCGGCCGGAGTCCGCCGGCACCCGTGGTTCGTCGCGTGGCTCTCGTTCCTCCCGGTGCTGTTCATCCGTGCCGGGACGATGGCCGAGTCCGACACGTTCTGGCAGGTACGCACGGGCATCCTCACGCTGTCGCACTGGTCGCTGCCGACGACCGACCCGTACTCGTGGACAGCGCTGGGCAGACCTTGGCGGCTCAACTCCTGGGGGTTCAACGTCGTCGTCGGGGCCCTCGACCACATCGGCGGGTTGGCCGCCGTCGCGCTTGGCAGCGAGGCGATCGTCGCCGCGGCCCTGTGGGTCGTGCTGCTCCTCGCCAAACGCCGCGACGCCCACCCGTTCGTGGCAGCAGTGTCCGTGCACGTCGCGATCCTGTTGCTCTTCACGTTCCTGAGCGCACGGCCGCAGGTCGTGGACTATCTCGCTGTGCTCCTCATCGTGCTGCTCCTCGACGACCTCATCGGCAGTCGCGGCCGGCCCTGGCGACTGGTCGCCGCAATCGGCATCGTGTCGGTGCTGTGGGTCAACCTCCACGCGACGACGATCATGGGCGTAGGCCTGATCGGCGCGGTCGCCGCCGGGACATACGTCCTCCCGTCGACACGGAGCCGCACGCCCTGGTGCCTCGCGGCGCTGCTGGCGGCGCTCGCCGGCATGCTCGCCAATCCGTACGGCGTCGACGTGGTCCGGCAGTCGTTCGAGGTCGCGGACGCGTCGACGGAGTCGATCGTGGAGTGGCAGCGACTCGACCTCGGCGATCCCGGCCAGCTGTTGCCCCTGCTCGTCGGCGTCCTCGGCCTGGTCATCGCCGTGCGTCGCCGCGACGTCCTGTTCATCGCGATCCTGGCCGCGACCTCGGTCAGCGCGCTCTACGCGTTGCGGATGCTGCCCTTCGCGACGCTCGCGGCCCTGCCGCTGGTGGCCTCCGCCGCGTCGACTGCTGTGATCAAGGACTACATCCACAGCCGGCGCGTGATGCTGACCCAAGGCGTCCTTCCATTGATGGCGCTCTTGCTGGTGCTCGCTGCACCCGTGACTACTCACCTGGGCCGACCCGACCCCGACACGTACTCCGCCGGCCTGGTGGCCCAGCTGCCCCAGGGGTGCCACCTGTTCAACTCCTATCCCACCGGCGGCTTCGTGATCCTCGCGCGGCCCGACGTCAGGGTCTCGATCGACTCGCGCAACGACATGTACGGCGAGCGGCTGGTGAACAGCGCCGATCGCGCCATCAAGCGGCCACGAGCAGCAGACCTGGCCGGCGCCGGTTGCGCGCTGGTTCCCTCCGGATCAGGTGCGGCCCGCTGGCTCAGCAGACGGGACGACTGGCGCCGCGTCGACTCCGACGCGATCGCGGTGCTGTACGTCAGACGCTGAGGTGCGCGGACTCCGTCAGAGGTCGCCGTTGGTCAAGGTGTTGGCCAGGTTGATGAATGCCGGTGCGAGCACCACGATCATCAGCACCGGGAAGATGCAGGTGATCAGGGGGAACAGAATCTTCACCGGCACCTTCTGCGCCGTCGCCTCGGCTCTCGTCTTGCGACGCATGCGCATCTCCTCAGACTGGTTGCGGACGATCGACGAGATCGAGACGCCGTACTGCTCACCCTGGGTCACCGCCTTGACGAAGCTGCTCAGGTCCTCGACGTCTGTGCGGTCCGCCAGCGCCTGATATGCCTCGCGGCGGCTCATGCCAAGCCGCATGTCCTGGACGGTACGCACGATCTCATCGGCGAGCGGTCCCTTGCGCCGCTCCCCGATGCGGGCGAACGCCGCCTCGAAGCTCAGCCCCGCCTCGACCGAGATCGTCACCTGGTCGAGGATGTCCGGCAGGTCGTGCTGGATCTGGAGCTGCCGGTCCTGCGCCCGCCTGCTGATGATGGCGTCGGGCGCGAAGAAGCAGGCCAGCGTTGCCGCGATGCCGACGAGCCAGGCCAGAGTGCCTCCCCCGCCGGACAGGGCCGCTAGCAGGATCAACAGGCCCACGCAGCCCAGGACGGGCTTGAGCACCAGGATCCGGCGCAGCGTCCAGCCCGGTGGCCGCCCGGCCAGCATGATGTTGCGCTCGATCTTGCGGACCGCCGTGGCAGAGGCGAGCAGCTTCGTCAGACCGGAACGCTTGTTCTCGACCACCAGGTCGGGGCTGTCGCTCTCACGTTCGCGCTGCCGCGACGGCGTGGTCACGGCGAGGCGGGCGACCACGACCTTGTCCGAAGCACCCACGACGCCGAAGGCGACCGCCAGTGCGGCGCAGGCCGCGAAGAGGATCAGGGCTCCGAGGATCAGCATCAGAACTTCACATCCACGATCTTGCGCATCCACAGGCCACCGACGACATACAGCACGACCGAGACACCCAGCAGCACGAACCCGAAGCTCGTGCCCACCAAGGGCGCCATGTAGTCAGGGTTGACGATCGAGTAGAAGCCCGCCACACCGACCGGCAGGATCATCAGGACGACGGCCGAGAACTTGCCCTCCGACGCGAGCGAGCTGACCTGCTCGCGGAACTGGTTGCGGGTACGCATCGTGGCACCGACCCGGTCCAGGACCTCGTTCAGGTTGCCACCGGTGTCCCGGTGGATGGCCACGGCCTCGCCAACCCACCGGAAGTCCTCGCTCTGCATGCGGTCCGCCGTCTGCTCCAGCGCCACGACGAGGTCTCGCCCGAGGCGGTTCTCGTTGATGACGCGGGCGAACTCCTCGGCGGTTGGCGAGTCGGCGTCCCGCGCTACGGCGTCGAGTGCCTGGGGGAAGCTGAACCCCGCTCTCAGCGCCGAGGCGATCATCTGCACCGTGCTGTCGAGCTGCTTGGTGAACTGCGCACGACGACGATCGGTCAACAGCTGGACGTAGACCTTGGCACCCACCGGAATCAGGACGGCGGCCAGAAACCCCACCGCCACCTGGCCGGTCAGCAAGGACAGCACCGAGAACACCGTGACGCACCCTGCGGCTACGGTGACCACGAGATTGCCCGGCGTGATCCGAAGTCCGGCGAGCTCGAGCTCCTTGGCGCCGAACGGAGTCCAGGAGCTCCGCCGCAGAGCCTCGTCTACCCGCTCGACGAGACGCTCCGACGACAGGGAGAACGCGGCCCGCTGCTCGACCGGACCGTACTGGCGACGCTCCGGCGCCACCCGCGGCGTGGGCGCGGCCAGCAGGAGATAGGCCACGGCGCTGACTGCCAGTGCCACGCAGATGATTCCGGCGATGATCAGCACGACGTCACGCCCCGGCTTGCTGGAGGCTGTCGAGGTTGAACTTGATGCCCAGCTCCTCGAACTTGTCGGTGAACCGAGGGCGGATGCCTGTCGAGACCTGGCTGCCACGGAACCGCCCGTGCACGTCGAGCCCTGCGGCGTAGTCGAAGACGAAAGCGTCCTGCAGCACCACGGTCTCGTTCTCCATGCCGATGACCTCGGTCACCGCGGTGATGCGGCGTGAGCCGTCGCGCATGCGGGTCAGCTGGATGATCAGGTCGACGGCCGAGGCGACCTGCTCACGGATGGCGCGTACCGGCAGCTCCATGCCCGCCATCAGCACCAAGGTCTCAAGGCGAGCGATCGCGTCTCGGGGCGAGTTGGCGTGCAGCGTCGAGATCGATCCGTCGTGACCGGTGTTCATGGCCTGCAGCATGTCGAGGCTCTCCCCGCCACGCACCTCGCCGACCACGATGCGGTCGGGGCGCATGCGCAGCGAGTTGCGTACCAGCTCGCGGATGCTGACCTCGCCGCGGCCCTCGATGTTGGCCGGCCGGCTCTCGAGGCGCACGACGTGCTCCTGCTGGAGCCGAAGCTCGACCGCATCCTCGATCGTGACGATCCGTTCGTCTCCTGGGATGAATGACGACAACACGTTGAGCAGGGTTGTCTTGCCGGTGCCCGTGCCGCCGGAGACCAGGATGTTGAGTCGCGCCTGGACGCAGGCATGCAGCAGCTCGGCGATGCCCTTGGTCATCGTGCCGAACCCCACCAGGTCCGAGACGCCGAACGGCGTGTCGGAGAACTTGCGGATCGTGAGCGAGGAACCGTCGACGGCCAGCGGAGGGATGATCGCATTGATGCGCGACCCGTCCGAGAGTCGCGCGTCGACCAGTGGCGACGACTCGTCGACCCGGCGTCCGACCCGACCCACGATGCGGTCGATGACCCGACGGAGGTGCTCCTCGGAGCTGAATCGCGCTCCGCTCGGCGACAGCTTGCCGAACCGCTCGACGTAGATGCGGTCCCAGCCGTTGACCATGATCTCCGTGACCTCGGGGTCGGCGAGCAGCCTCTGCAACGGACCCAGGCCAAGGGCGTCGTCCTCGATGTCCTGGATCAGCCGGCGCCGTTCTTCCGTCGTCAGTGACAGTGGCTCCTCGTCGACGATCCGCGACAGCTCGGCCCGCACGAACAGGCGCAGCTGCTCCTCGGTGAGGCTCGAGTCGTTGATGCGTACGCCGATCCGGTCGAACAGGGTCTCGACGGCGCGCGCCTTGACCACCTGCAGGCCCTCCGCCAGGCGTACGTCGGTCGCCGTGGCCGACTCCGCAGCGCTCACGGATGGCTCGTGGATCGTCTGCGCCCCGGCTTCCACACCGGCGCTCGGAACGGCTGGCGGCAGCACCTCGCCGGACCGGGCCGCTTGCAGGCGCTGACTCAAGGTGGTCATGCCTTGCGCCGCCTTCCTAGCTTGCGTGCCTTGCGGCCTCTCGGCGGCTTCTGCACTGGTGACGGCGCTTGCGGACCGTCATCTGCGACAGCACCGACCAGCTGGGACAGCGCCTTCGCGACAGGTCCGGGCTTCTTGGCCAGCATCAGCGACTCGCCGCGGTTGCCGGCCACCGTCACGTCCGGCGAGCGCGGCACGACGACGCTGACCGGCAGACCCACGACGTTCTCGACGTCGCGCACCGTGAGCCCCGCGTTGCGGTCCGCGAAGTTGAGCAGGATGTGCCGCCGGTGCGGGAGGAGGTCGAGCTCGCCGAGGATGTCCAGCTCCTTGCGCACGGCCCGGATGCTCGTGACGTCCATGCTCGACACGACGACGACCTCGTCCGACTCCTCCAGGGCAGCCAGGGTGTGGTCGCTGAGGCCTGCACCGGTGTCCACCACGACGTAGCGGAACTGGGTCGACAGCTGCTTCAGCAGGTGCTTGACGTCCGCCGGCCGTACGTGGTCGCCGACGGTTGCGGACTCGTCACCGGCCAACACGTAGAACCCCGCGGGGTGTGGTGTGAGGAACGTCTTGAGGATGAGGGTGTCCATCGCCGCAGCTGAGCCGAATGCGTCGGCGATGCTGTGCTCGGGAGTGAGGTTGAGCAGGGTGGCGGCGTCGCCGAACTGGACGTCGAGATCGACGAGGACCGTCGACATCGGCGCCCGCTTCGCCAGTCCGACCGCGAGGTTCGTGGAGACTGTGCTCTTGCCTACGCCACCCTTGGCCGAGATCACCACCACGGTGGTCGATCGGACCACCGCGCCCTCGACGTCCGTGGTCAGGTTCGGCCTCAACCGGTCACTGACGTTCTCGGCGGCCCGGTGCAGCATCTGGGCCAGCTCGTCGTCGGACGTGGTGGGCGCAATGATCTCGCGCACTCCGGCACGCATCGCGGCAAAGGCCGTCTCGGCGTTCGGCTGGCCGATCAACATGATCTCGGCCGTGGGGACGAGCCGGTCGACGATCGCGGCGAGTCGCAGTGCATCGGGCAGCGCCATCTCCTCACCCAGCACGACGATCTCCGGAAGCATGCCGGACTCGCGACTCAGCAGCACGTCCACGTCACCGACGCGCGCGTGCTTCTCGACGATCTCTCGCTCGACCACGACGACCTCGTGACCCTCCATCAGGCCGATCCGGCGGGCGCTGTCGGCTGCGGCGCCGAGGACCAGGATGTGCGTCATTTCGTGACCTCGCTCTTGGTGACCGACCCACCGTGACCGGTCGCAGTGTTCTTGTTCTGCTGGGTCAACCACACCTTGCCGAACTCGGCGGCGTTGATGATGCGGCCGGCGTCGCGGGTCGTGACGGCCAGTGTCACGAGCTGCTGGGACACGGCCTCCTCATCCCCACCTTTGGTGTCGCCGTTGACCACTCGCGTCACCCTGACGAAGTTCTTGGCCAGCTGGGTGAAACCGCCGGTGTCGGTCGTCGGATAGCTCGCCACGACGCCGACGATGTCGCCGGGCTTGAGCAGGCCACCCCCGGCCTGCGCCAGGGCCAGCTGCACCGTGACCTCTTGGTATCCCTTCGGCACACCGGTCAAGGTCTCCTTCTCATCGGCAGCCGGACCTGAGCCTTCCTTGGCGAAGCGGGAGGCCAGCACCTGCTCGCCGGGCTCGAGCTGCACCGTGGTCTTGAGCCCCGACACGTCGGCCAGGTCGGCGATCGCGCCGTCTGCGACCGCCTTGCGCGGCAGCTTGACCAGCTCGACGCTGCCCGCGGCGTCCGTGGCCGTGGTGTCCGCGGGAATCGAGTCCGTCACTCGCAGCACCGACGTGAGCTCTGCCCCGTCGAACGCCCGATCGTCCGCGTCCTTCGCGTAGGCCGCGAGCATGACCACTCCGACCAGTGCGAGAACGACTGCTCCGATCACCGCCACGATTCTCTTGTTCATGGTTTCTCTCCCCTTGGGTGATGGCCTCTCGTGGGGCCGACGGAACACATCAGTTGATCAGCTTCACGACGGAGCCGATGTTGGGGCCGCCGACCTCGTAGTCGGCGTCCTCGCTGATGTCATTGACGAACGAGCCCCAGATGCCGATCTTGCCGCTGGGGCAGGACCCCAGGCAGGAGTTGCCCGAGGTGCCGAGGCGGAACCCGGTGACCTTGAACGGGGCGAATCCGACGACCTTGAAGTTGAACGCGGGCGCGTTTTCGGCGAACTCGGTCGTGGGAGTCGTGCCGTCGTTCTTGGTCTTCACGCCGCCGAACGCGAAGTTCTTGGTGGGCGCGTAGAGCGCGAACAGGGTGACCTTTCCGGGTACGAACTTGTCGTCGCCGGACGTGCCGCCGTACTTGTCGGTCTGCTGCGTGTTGGCACCGCACAGCTGGAAGTCGCCGACTGCGTCGCCGATCGACAGGTGCGACTTGCCGCTGTTGGCCGACGCGTTGCACTTGCCATTGGCAGACTTCCAGAGCCCGCCGATGACCATGCGCGTCGATCCGCTGAGTCCGGGGACGTTGACGCCTGTCGGGATCGTGCCGCACCCCGATGTGAGGTTCCCGTCGTCGGCGAGCACCTTCTGTGGATCGTTCTGCTTGTAGTCCTTGATGTCGTCGTTCGAGTTGGTGTCGATGAACGTGGCATCGTTGACGTGAACTGTCGTGTACTCGCACAGCGAGACCAGGAACGGCAGAACGTCCCCGCTGGTGGGGCTGGTGTTCCACGACGCGGTGCTGGAGGCCGAAACCGACTTCGAGCCGACGCCGAGCAGACCGAAGAACGATGTCTCGACCGCCTTGCTCGAGCCGACCGTCACGGTCGTCGAGGTGATCGACACCGCAGGCCCGCTGTCCGAGCCTCCGCCGGACGCGTTCTTGCTGAGGAACTGGCCGGCGAGGCTCGCGTCGCACGTCCCGGCCTTGCACGACTGAGCCACCGCGAGGGCACCGGCGTCGGTGCCGTGCTGGACCCGCGAGCGCTGGAACGCCATCGACGTCGTGTCGATCCCGATGCCGGCTGCGGCGAGCAGGCAAGCCAACAGGATCGCCACGAACAGTGCCGTGGCTCCGTCCTCACGCCTGGTCATCCTTCGCATCGCGCAGCTCCCGTTCCACCGAGGGCGTACGTGCCGGACATGCCGAACAGCGGCACGGGCGGGCTCCAGGCCTGGTTCTTGGAGATCCGCGCGGTGATCGTTCCGCCGACGGTGCAGGATCCGGACAACGTGATGTCGCCCGCCGACACCAACGTGGTCGATGCGGCGCCGGCGGCCTTGGCAGCCGAGGCCGCGGGACCGGCGCCGTCGGTGGTGCACTTGATCGCGTAGTACCGCGCTGCGATGAAGGCGGCGTTGTCCGCTTGGGCGGCATTGTGGAACCGCACACCCCACGCCACAATCACGACGATCAGCGGCGCGAGGAGCGTCAGGACAATGGCGAACTCGACCACCGCAACACCACGCTCTTTGTGCTGCACCATCTTCACCTCCTTCGCGACTCGCACGGACTCCGGGGAGATGACGATCAGGTGTGGATGTTGATGCCGTTGATGAAGCTGGAGATCTTGCTGCCGAGCAGCGTGACGACGGCGAACGCGACGCCGGCCATCACGGCCACGAGGATCGCGTACTCGGTCATGGAGGCACCCTTTTCCGGGCGCTGCATGCGGCCGAGGAGGGCGAGGTAGGCGTTGAAGAACTTCTCGGAAATGTTCATGGGAGTTTCCTTTGACGTTGGGAGACGTGCAGGATGAACCTCCGCGCTGGATGGGCGCGGCGTGGGGAGTTTTGGCGATCTGAGGTTGGTGGAGCTCAGTCAGCCCAGGTCGGGCATCGCCGGCAGGCTGTCGATGAGGTCAGTGATCCTTGCGCCCAACAAGGTGACCGAGACGAGCACAACGCCCGCCATGACCCCGATGAGAACTGCGTACTCCACCAAGGTGGCTCCCCGCTCGACACGCGTGTCGCGTGCTTGCAGCCAGCCACGAATCCGGTGGAGATGCGCCGTGAAAACGTTCACGTTTGTCCTCCGTGCCTCGGCGAGCACGATGCCGTGCTCGCGAGGTGAACGTATTCCTCTCGGGACCGGATTGCCCGCCGAAACAGCGAAAATGCCTCCGATGGTGACGCTTCCATGGTCAGTAATGACTACGTATGCCTGTCACCTATCCACAGCGATCGCACCGCTCCCGGGACCAACACCAGTCCGGCGACGAGCGGCCCGACCCAGACGAATCCCCACACGATGTTCTCCGGCCGCCCGACGATCATGGTCGCGACGATCCACATCGCAATCCAGGCCAGGACGCGGTGCGAGAGCGGCGATCGTACGGAGGCCCAGCCCAGGAGGCCGAGGGCCAGGATCATCGCGCTGACGACATCCGGGCCGAGCCCGGCGACCGTGGTCAGCCGGATCGTCTCCAGCACATGAGGCAGTCCGTCGTACGTCCGCCAACCCGGCGATCGCACATCATTCGGCGACGTGTGCCTGGAAACGGCCCAGAGATGCGCTCCGTATGCAGCGGCGAACGTCAGTGCCGCCGCGAGCCAAGCTCCTGCCTCGCGGCGGCGGTGCTCCAAGAGAGCCAGCACTCCCATCAGCACGAGGTACGGCGCGGCCAGCTCGCGTACGAAGCACGCCGCCAGCCCCAGCACCATCGCAGCCACGAAGCGTTCGGACGTACGCACGGCGAGCGACACCGCGATCAACAGACCCGCCCAGCACTCGTGCTGCGTGACCTGGACGGAACCGACATACGGACCGAATGCCGCGAGCGCGCCGATGCCGCTCAACGCGAAGAACCACCGCCGCTGGTCGACCTCCTCGAATCGCCGGATCGTCGCGAGGGCGGCAAGGATTGCCAGTGCACCCAGGGGCCAGATCGCGTGGCGCCACCCGCCAGCCGCAGCGACGAGCCACGTCAGGGTCGGTTCTCGGACCGTCACCGCAGGACGTACGGGATAGCCACGATCACGCTGCTCCTCGACGGAGGCGGAGTAGAAGTTCTGCCCGTCCTGCACCCGCGTCGCCACGGCCCGATAGAGGTCGGAGTCCGTGCCGTCGCCACCACTCGAGCCGGAGTAGTCCTGCAGCGGTCCCACCGCGAGCGTGATCGCCGCGATCGCGATGACCACGGATGCCAGCGTGCCCAGCCGGGCCAGGGCAGACCACGTCGCGAACCGACTGGTCATGGCGTCACCTGCGATTGCCCGCCCGCGTGCCGGCACATGGCCGTCAGCATAGGCGCGCCGGGCCGCAAAAGCCCCGGAATGCGCGGGACGGTCGGGCCCACCACACAACACCGCGGACGGGGCCTGTGGCCCGCGCCCGCGATGTCATCCCGAGAAGGTCTGGCCTACAACGCCTTGCCGATGCCGAGGATCGCCGGCGTCAGGATGACGATGAACAGCACCGGCATGACGCAGGTCAACATGGGGAACAGCAGCTTGACCGGGACCTTCTGCGCCGTCTCCCGGGCACGCTGTCGACGCTTGTCGCGCATCTCCTCCGCCTGGATCCGGACGATCTGGGAGATCGGTACGCCGAACTCCTCGGCCTGCACGATGCTCTTGGTGAATCGCCGGAGGTCCTCGACGTCGTTGCGGGCAGCCAGCGCGAGGTACGACTCGCGGCGCGGCATCCCGAGGTTCATGTCCTGCACCGTGCGAACAATCTCCTCGCCGAGCGGACCGCGGTTGTTGACGCCGACCCTGGACAAGGCGCCCTCGAAGCTCATTCCCGCCTCGATCGAGATCGTGATCTGGTCGAGCACGTCCGGCAGGTCGTACATCATCCGCTTCTGTCGTTCCACCGCCCGCCCCCCGACGATGATGTCCGGCACGAAGTACGCCACGACGACCACGACACAGTAGATGAGCCACCACAGCGGCGACGCCATCTTGGCCACGAAGGAATAGGCCAGCAGGCCGACGACCACCGGCGCGATGACCTTGAGCGCGACGACCATGGGCAGGACAGCCTGGGTCTTGCCGGCCAACCCGAGCTGACGCTCGATCTTCGCCACGGCTCCGCGGGTGACGACAGCGCGCAGCACTCCGAGGTCCGGGTTCTTGGCACTGAGGGTGCGCTTCTTGGCCGGCCTGCCCTCATGGTTGGTGGTCGCTGCCATCGCCCGGACGCGCGCCTTGATGCTCTTCCTGGTGGACGGCGCGAAGTCGAGCAGTGGCACGAGCGTGCCGATGGCGGCGACCAGGCAGATCACTCCGAAGAACAGGGGGATCATCACTACACCCTCACGTTCACGATGGCCCGCATCCACAGGCCGCCGATGGTGAAGAGCACGAGCGCCACGCCCACGACCACCACACCGGTCAAGCCGTCGAACAGCGGCGCCATGTAGCCGGGGTTGGTCACCGTCATCCCGAGTCCGACGAACACCGGCAGCACCATGAGGATCACAGCCGACATGCGCCCCTCGGCCGAGAGTGTCTGCACCTCGCGCAGGATGTGGTTGCGCTCGCGGATCGTCGTGCCGACCTTGTCCAGCACCTCGTTGAGGTTGCCACCGGTGTCCCGCTGGACGGCCACGGCCTCGGCGACCCATCTGAAGTCCTGGCTCTCCATGCGGTCAGCCGTGGTGTTCATGGCCTCGACCAGATCACGGCCGATCCGGTTCTCGTTCACGATGCGTGCGAACTCCTCCGACGTGGGCACCGGTGCTTCGCGCGACGCGGTGTCCAGCGCTCGAGCCAGGCTGTGGCCGGCGCGCAGCGCCGACGCGATCATCTGGAGTGCCTCGTCGAGCTGCTCCCCGAATGCCGCACGCCGCTTGTTGCCACGACGGCGCAGCACCACCTTGGTGATGAGCGGGACCATGACCGCGATCAGCAGGCCGATCAGGATGTTGCCCGAGAACGAGCTGCCGAGCAGGAAGACCGTGAAGCTCAACACGGAGACCAGGACCACGAGCGATCCTGCAGTCATCCGCAGGGACGCCATCTCGATCTCCGACGACGGAAACGGCACCCAGCCGCGGCGCTTCAGCACCGCGTCCACCAGGTTGACGAGACCTTCCGAGACCGCACGCAGCGGTGGCATCGACTCCGTGCCGGGTGGACGCCGGCGGGACAGCTCCACCTTTCCGACGCTCGGGCCCACCACCACGAAGGACACGAGTCCCAGCGCCGCCACCATGGCCACCACACCCAGTGCGAGCATCAGCGGACACCGCCCATCGCCGTCATGAAGCTCTCGGCCGAGTATGGGATCCCGTACTCCTCGAACTTGTCGATGAACCGTGGCCGAAGGCCGGTGAACTTCGGCACGCCGCGGAAGTTACCGTCGGCGTCCGTGCCGGCGGCGAAGTCGAACAGGAAGATGTCCTGCAGGACGACGGTGTCCTGCTCCATGCCGAGCACCTCGGTCACGTGAGTGACCCGGCGGGTGCCGTCACGCAGGCGAGTCAGCTGCACGATCAGGTCGACCGCCGAGGCGATCTGCTCACGTACGGCCCGCAGGGGCAGATCCATGCCCGCCATGAGGACCAGCGTCTCCAGCCGGGAGATGGAGTCGCGCGGCGCATTGGCGTGCACGGTCGAGAGCGAGCCGTCGTGGCCGGTGTTCATCGCCTGCAGCATGTCGAGGCTCTCGCCACCGCGCACCTCGCCGACGACGATGCGGTCGGGCCGCATGCGCAGCGAGTTGCGGACGAGATCGCGGATCGTGATCTCGCCCTTGCCCTCCACGTTGGGCGGTCGGCTCTCGAGGCTGACGACGTGATCCTGCTGGAGCTTGAGCTCGATGGCGTCCTCGATCGTCACGATGCGCTCGTCCGTCGGGATGAACGACGAGAGGACGTTCAACAGCGTGGTCTTCCCGGTGCCCGTGCCTCCCGAGACGATGATGTTGAGGCGCGCCTGCACGCACGCGTTGAGCAGCTCGGCCATCGGCTGGGTCATGGACTTGAAGCGGACCAGGTCGGCGACCTGGAACGGCGTCTCGGAGAACTTGCGGATCGTCAGCGACGAGCCGTGCACCGCCAGGGGCGGGATCACCGCGTTCACGCGGGAGCCGTCGCTGAGCCGGGCGTCGACCAGCGGCGACGACTCGTCGATGCGGCGACCCACGTTGGCGACGATCCGTTCGATGACGCGACGAAGGTGCTGCTCGGAACCGAATCGCAGGCCACTCTCGATCAGGCGGCCACCACGCTCGACGTAGATGCGCTCATGACCGTTGACCATGATCTCCGTGACCGTGGGGTCGTGGAGCAGTCGCTGCAGCGGGCCGAGGCCCAGAGCGTCGTCCTCGATGTCGCGGATGAGCCGCTGTCGTTCGTCACCGGTCAGCAGGACTTGCTCGGCCCCGACGATGCGGGTCAGCTCCTCACGTACGTAGCCCTGGAGCTGCTCCTCCGTCAGGCTCGAGTCGGAGATCCGCGTGCCGATGCTGTCGAACAGCGAGTCGATGGCTCGTGCCTTGACCGTGGCGAACGCGTCGACCTTCGCGGGCTCGACCTCCTCCACCACACGGTTCTGCACCGGCCGCGGGTGCGCGTACGGTCCCTCTGCCGGCTCCCCCGCCAGTCGAGCCGACTCGAGTCGTTCGCTCAGGCTGCTCATGACAGCGCCACACCCTTGTGCGCGAACCCTGCCTTGCTGGTCGATCCGTCGTCCTCGAGCCGCTTGACCACGTTGTTCATCGCCTTGGCAGCCGGCCCGCCCTTCTTCTCCATCAGCACAGGCACTCCGCGATTGGCCGAGAGCGCGACCTCGGGCGACCGTGGGACGACGACGTTGACCGGAAGGCCCACGACCGCCTCGACGTCCCTCACCGAGAGCCCCGACTGCCGATCGGCGAAGTTGAGCAGGAGGTGGCGACGACTCGGCAGGATGTTCAAAGTGGCAAGCACCTCGATCTCCTTGCGCACGTTCCGGACGCTCGCGACGTCCATGCTCGACACGAAGACCGCATCGTTGGCCTCCTCGAGCGCCGCCAGGGTCGGCTCGTCGAGCCCCGCGCCGGTGTCGACGATGACGTACCTGAACTGCGACGCCAGTGAGGCGAGCAGCTCGCGCACCTGCTTGGGGCCGATCTTGTCCGCCGCGGCCGGCGACTCCGAGCCGCACAAGGCGTAGAACCCTGCCGGGTGCGCCGTGAGGAAGGTCTTGAGCAGGAGCGTGTCGAGGCCGCCCTGGCTGGCGAACGCGTCGGCGAGTGAGTGCGCCGGCTTGAGATCGAGGTGGGTCGCGACGTCGCCGAACTGCAGGTCGAGGTCGACCAGCACGACGTCCTGCGGTGCCTGGCGGGCCAGGCCGACCGCGAGGTTGACCGCGATCGTGGACTTCCCCACCCCGCCCTTGGGCGATGCCACGACGACGACGCGACTCTCCACGACCCGGTTCTCGATGGGCTCCTCCGTCGCTCGTCGCAGCGTGCGGCGAGTCGCGTGGTCATGAGCCTTGAGGAGCATGATGCGGTAGTCCTCATCACTCGCCTCCGGCGGCAGGACATCGCGTACGCCGGCCCGGATCGCCTCCAGCATCACGTCGGCTGTCGGCTCCGCCACCAGGACGACGGTGATCTGCGGATGGATGGCGTCGATCATGCTGGCGATCGACATGGCGGTGTGCCGGGTGACCTGCGGTCCGAGGACCACGATGTCGGGCAGGTGCTCGTCCGCCAGCAGCGCACGGATGTCGAAGTCCGGCTTCTCGACCGTGGCCCCCGGGACCGGGACGAGGAGGTTGCCGGGGAACTGACCCAGCCGGTACTCCAAGCCGCCGTCGCCGCCGAGGAGCAGGATCCTGCTCATTTGATCACGTCCTTCGAGTGGATGAGCTTCGATCCGTCGGTGTCGGTCTGGGGGTTCTGCGCCGTGAGCCAGACCTTGCCGAACTCGGCCGCGTTGACGATCCGCTCGATGTCCATCGGCTTGACCGCGAAGGTGACGATCATCGGAACCCCGGCATCCTCGCCGGTCGCCTTCCCGACCACCGACTCCGAGACGTGCGTGACCAACATGTCGTTCTGGATGATGTTCGTGTAGCCGCCGTCGCCGCCCTTGGCGGCATAGCTGGCGACGATGCCCACCTTGTCGCCGGCCTTCACCTTCCCGTTGGGCGTCCTTGGGGCACTGACGGAGATGGACACTTCCTGCATCCCCGGGGGCAGCGCGGATGACTTCGTCTTGCCGGCGACGGCACCGAATCGCTCCCGGAGCACCTGCTCGCCCGGCACCAGGTTGGTGTTGGTGGCGAGGTCCTTGACCCCGTCGAGGTCGGTGAGCGCGCCGTCGGCCTTGACCGAGGCCGGCACCTTCTTGAGCTCGACCGCCGAGGTGATGCGGCCGGCCGGAGTCTGCGCGGGGATCTCGGACTTGACCACGAGGACCTCCACGAGCTCAGCGCCCTTGAAGGCGCGGTCCTCCGCGCCGTTCGCGTAGGTGATGAGCGAGACCACACCCACGAGGACGAGTGCCGCGGCACTCAGCAGGGCTATCAGCTTCTTCTTCACGGTTCTGTCCCTTTCCGTGCCTAGTTCGTGAGCCGGGTCGCGAGCTTGACGCCACCGAGGTCCGGAGCGTCGTCGTCGTACGCGAACACCTGATTGGGGTCCTGGACCACCGACCGCACGAAGTACCCCTGGATGCCCTGGCAGGTGAGCGTCAGGATGTTGAGGCAGGTCGGCGATGCCGTGGCGTCGTTCTTGGCGTTGCCCGGCTCCTGCCAGCCGGTGATCTTGAACGGGGCGAATCCGACGATGCGCAGCGTGATCGACGACGACAGGACCGTGAGCGGCGAGCTCGACTCGTAGATCGGCATCATCGCGATCGTGCCGACCTTCAGCTTGTTGACGCAGGCCGTCGGGGCGATCACCGGCGTCACGGCGGTCACCAGCATCGTCGTGAAGATCTTGACCTTCATGTTGCACAGCGACATGTTGCTGATGTCGAAGAGATCGAGTGCATCGACCAGAGCCGTCAGCCAGACTGCCCCGTTGCTCATGTTGAGCGTGTTGCCCTGGCTACCGGTGCAGGTCGACGCGGGGAAGAAGTTCGTCAGCGGGATCCCCAGCAGGTTGAGGGTCGCGATCAAACCCTTGAGCGTCGCACTGAGCAGGTCGGTGCGGATCAGGATGTGGTTCGTCGCCGGGAACGCGTTGGCCTTGTACTGGCAGTAGCCGACCGCCATCGGCAGCAGCGGATAGCCCTCCTGGGCCGCCTTCGTCCACGTCGCGGTCGCCGTCACCGTCGCGGTCTTCGGCGCCACGCCGATCACGGACGCGAAGGAGAACGGGATCGACTTGGTCGAGGTCACCTTGACCGAGCTCGACGTCGCGCTCACCGTGCCGTTGACCGTCGTGCTGGCACCGCTGATGTTCTGCCCGACGACCAGGTCGGCGGTGGCCTTCGCCGGGTTGGTGCCGGCGGTGGTGCAGGTGGACCGGTAGAGCGCGCAGTCCTGGGCGATGGCCAGGGCGGCGTTGTCAGTCGCGGTCTGCAGCTTCTGCCGTTGCGAGTACGCGTTCCCGACATCGACGCTCATGCCGACAGCCGCGACCAACGTGGTTGCCAGCAGGGCGATCATCACCGTCGTGACCCCGCGCTCATCGCGACGAGCGCCGCGTCGTGTCATGTGCCACTGCATCTCGCAACCGCCTTTCCAGTCACCGAGTAGGTGGTCCCGAAGAACTTCGTCGCGGTCGATTTCGCCGGGTTGGTGATCTTGACGGTCACGTTGCCGAACGAACCGTCGCCGGCCTGCGCGCACGACGAGTAGCCGGGGGTGTAGGTGACGACCAGCGCCAAGGTGCTCGGCATGCCGGCGTTGACTGCGGCCGTCTTTGCTTTCGTCACGCTGTTCTCGATGGTCATCGAGCGAGCTGCGGCGAATGCCGCGTTGTTGTAGACCGCGGCCGTCTTGTACCGCTCCCCGAAGTCGATGACTCCGCAGACCAGCAGCAAGAGAAGAGGGACGATCAGCGCGAACTCAACGGTTGCCACTCCACGCTCGCGCTCGCCCCTGGATCGAGGACCCATGGCTTTGAGATCGAAACCACGTCGCGCCGTGAACCCGGGGATTCACGGCGCGACTTTCAGCGCCCGAGTGCGCCGTGTGGTTGCTCGAACTACAGGCTGATGTCTTCGAAGAGCGTGTTGATCTTCGGCCCGAGGATCGCCAGCGCCGCGACGATGATCAGAGCGATGCCACCGGCCATCAGCGCGTACTCGATGGCCGTGACGCCCTTCTCGTCCTTGCGTGCCTCGGCACGGACCTGGAACGTCGACAGAATCGCGAACATCTTGTTGAAAGCAGACATGAGTTACTCCCTCTAACTTCTTAAGTCACCCGAACGAGTGACTCTCCCTGCTCAAAAGGTAGAGCGTCACAATTTCCGTTTTGGGCGTTTTGAGGAATTGTTTCGGGCCATCTTTTATGGCTCTCAATGACTATTGGCTACACGCTGACCGAGGAGGACACTCGCGAATCTTTCGGGGCGCGGGTCAGGTGCCGATTGCGTTGAAGAGCGCGAGGACCTTGGGGGCCAGACCGCCGACACCGGCGGCCACCAACAGGGCGATCGCTGTCGCTATCAGCCCGTACTCGATCGACGTGACACCGTCCTCTTCCCGCTTGGAACCGGTGGAGAACCAGCTGGTGGCGACGCGAAAAATCTTCATGGTGCACTCCCTCGTGGAGACCGACACTCCCATCGGCCCTGCGATTCCAAGGTAACGCCGGGGCAGCGTGTCCGTCCCCGAAACCGTCAGGACGGAGTCGTGGGATCGAACAGGTCCATGCCGACCAGGACCATCGTGTTGTGGCTGACGCAGGTCTGCAGGACGATGTCGGTGTCGGGCAGGTCGCGCACCTTGGTCGCGTTGCGGACCCCGTGCCCGATCGTCTTCACGACGTACGTGCCGTCCTGCACGCCGTCGCCGGAGAGCTTGATCGCGTCGCCCTTGCCGAGCTTGGGGATCCAGGCCAGCCCGCCGCAGTAGTCGTGCTCGGCGATGAGCCGCGGGCGGTGGTCGCCGACGAACACCGCGATCGGGCCCTTGCAGAAGTCGAGCATCAGCTCGGATCGCTCGAGGCTCGAGGTCGCATAGATCGCCCGGACGAACTTGGCCTTGGGCGGCGGTATGGGCTTGCTGACCTGGTCCAGCGACGCTGTCTGAAGCGCACTCGGACCTGAGGATGCCACGGGTGTGTCGGATCCGGAGCCGGAGCTCAGCAGGGTCACCCCGAGCGCGACGGTCGCCACTGCGACCAGTGCCGCCAGCATTCGCTTCACGGTGCCACCTCCTGCTCCTCCATCGTACGAGCCGGTGCCCTGTCGGCACGACTTCAGAAAAAGTCCGGTCGAACGTGAGACGGTGTGGCTCGTCCGGACATCTGTAGGTGAGACGTCCGCACACGCACAGATCGGAGCGCCGGGTGACATCACCGACGACCACCGCCGAAGGCACCGGGGACCGCGAGCTGCTGGCCCGAGCCGCCGCCGGCGACCGGTCTGCCTTCGGTCAGCTGTACGACCGCCACGTGCGGCCGGTCTACTGGCAGGCGTACGCCGTCGTGCAGGACGCCGACGAGGCCGAGGACGTCACCCAGGACGTGTTCATCACGACGTGGGACAAGATCCGCCGCATCTCGGTCGTCGACGAATCCGTGCTGCCGTGGTTGCTGGTCACGGCCCGGTTCACGGCGCTCAACGCCAGACGCCGGTCGCACAAGGTGCGGGCGCGCAGCATCGAGCTGAACGCCGAGCTGCCGGATGACTCGTCGGTCGAGGACGCGGTCGTCGCCGAGCAGATCCGCAGCGAGATCGACAAGGCCGTCGCCACCCTGTCCGCCACCGACCGCCGGCTCTACGAGCTGTGTGTCGTCGGCGATCACACGTACGAGCTGGCGGCCCGTGAGCTCGGCGTCAGCCACGCCGTCGTCCGCAACCGCATCTCACGCCTCCGCACCCGGCTGCGCGCCGACCTCCGTTCGATGAGGGAGACATCATGAACACCCCCACACTCAACGACGACCGCGTCGCCGCGATGCGCTCCTCGGTCATGCACGCCGTCGACCGGGACATCGCCAAGCGCGGCCACCGGGCTCGCACCACGATCGGCCTCGCCGCGGCCAGCGTCCTCGTCGTCGGGCTCGGCTCGATCGGCATCAACGCGATCAGCAACAGCACCAGCGGCGGCGGCAGCGGCGACAGCGCCGGGAGCAGCACGTCGATCGAGCAGCCCAGCGCCGCAGGCGACACTGCTGGTCGGGACGGCGCCCTCACCGAGCAGGACAAGAAGGCCGCGCCCGACGCAGACCGTGAGGTCATCACAACGGCCGAGATCAACGTGACGGTCACCAACCCTCGCGAGGTCGCACAGAAGATCAGCGCCTATGCCGAGTCGATCGGCGGCCGGGTCGACACCCGCACCGAGCACGGCGACGGCGACGACGCGTCGGCGTTCGTCACCGTGCGCGTGCCGAGCACCAAGGTCACCGCGACGATCGACCGGCTCGACACGTACGGCAAGGTCACGAACGTCTCGCAGCAGAACGACGACGTCACGGCCCAGGCCAAGGACCTCGACGCGCGCATCGACGCGCTTCGGCTGTCGATAGACCGGCTCGAGAAGATCATGGCGAGCTCCGACACCAGCGCCGAGCTGATCAAGGCCGAGAACGCCCTGACCCAGCGGCAGGAGCAGCTGGAGAGCCTCGAGGCGCAGCGCAAGCAGATCGCCGACCAGGTCTCGCTCTCGACCCTGTCGATCGACCTGTCCCAGAAGGCGAAGGCCGACTCGGTCGAGCCCGGCGGCTTCAAGGGCGGCCTCACCGATGGCTGGAACGCGCTGGTCTCTGCGGTCAACAACGTCGTGGAGATCGCGGGGGTCCTGCTCCCCTGGGCCGCGATCCTGCTCGCGCTCTACGGGGTCTACCGCCTCGTCGCTCGCCGCCGCGGCTGGAACTAGATGCCTTCGAGGTACGTGCGAGCGACACCCTTGGGCACGCACATGCGCCAGGCGTCGATCACGAGCTCCTCCATCTCGTCGGGCTCGAGCGCCGCCATGTCGGCGACGACCCACTGGTAGCGCATGTCGCCCGGCGACGGCATCTGGAACGTCTCGGGCCGAGACGAGACGAGGTGCTCGCGCTCCTCACGGGGGAAGCCGAAGCCCATCAACGTCTCGTCGCGCGAGAACGCGACGAAGACCAGGCTGCCGACGCGGAACTTGATGCGGTCGCGGACCAGCACCTCGTACGCCCGAGGCAGCGTGCGCGCGACCTGACGCACGTCGTCGACCGTGATCATGCCCCGAACGTACGCTTCAGCGCGGACAGTTGGGCCCTTCCCCTGAGAGGATGACGACGTGACCGCATCCAGTGACCGGCGTACGAGCTGGTCCGACGCCGCAGCTCATCCCTATTGGCTCGACACGCCTGACCGGCCCGCGGCGCGGCCGGCGCTCGACGGCGATCTCGACACCGACCTGGCCGTCGTCGGCGGCGGGTTCACGGGCCTCTGGACCGCCCTGATGGCCAAGGAGCGCGATCCAGCGCGCGACGTCGTCCTGATCGAGGGCGGCCGGATCGCCGGCGAGGCCACCGGGCGCAACGGAGGCTTCTGCTCCGCGAGCCTCACCCACGGCGAGGCCAACGGGCGGGAGCGGTGGCCGGACGAGTACGACGAGCTGCACCGCCTCGGCATCGAGAACCTCGACGAGATCGCCGCGACGATCGAGCGCTACGGCATCGACTGCGACTTCCAGCGCACCGGCGAGCTCGCGGTGGCGACGCGACCACACGAGCTCGAGGACTACGACTCGTCTGCGCCGGACTTCCTCGACGCGCAAGCGTTGCGGGAGCAGGTCGACTCGCCGACGTACCTCGGCGGCACGTGGGATCGCGACGGCACCGCGATGCTCGATCCCGCGCGCCTGGCCTGGGGACTCGCCGCAGCGGCCGAGGCGGCCGGAGTGCGGATCGTCGAGGGCACGCCGGTCACCGGGCTCAAGGCGTACGGCGACCGGATCGCCCTGGTCACCGAGAGCGGCAGCGTCACGGCCCGGCGGGTCGCCCTCGCCACCAACGCCTTCCCGTCGCTGCTCAAGCGGCTGAAGTTCCACACCGTCCCGGTGTACGACTACGTGCTCATGACCGAGCCGCTCAGCGACGAGCAGCTCGCGTCGATCGGCTGGCGCAACCGGCAGGGCCTGTCGGACTCAGGCAACCAGTTCCACTACTACCGGATCACGGCCGACAACCGGATCCTGTGGGGCGGCTACGACGCGATCTACCACTTCGGCCGCCGGATCCTGCCGGAGTACGAGCACCGCTCCAAGACGTACGCGGCGCTGGCGGCGAACTTCTTCGAGACGTTCCCGCAGCTCACGGGCCTGACGTTCTCGCACCACTGGGGCGGCGTGATCGACACGTGCACCCGGTTCTGCGCCTTCTTCGGCACCGCGCACCACGGCCAGGTCGCGTACGCGACGGGCTACACCGGGCTCGGCGTCGGCGCCTCGCGATTCGGCGCCAACGTCATGCTCGACCTGCTGGCCGGCGAGGAGACCGAACGGACGCGGCTCGAGATGGTCCGCACCAAGCCGCTGCCGTTCCCCCCGGAGCCGTTCGCCTGGATCGGCATCCAGATCACGACCTGGTCGCTCAAGCGCGCGGACCGCACGGGCAAGCGCAATCTGTGGCTGCGCCTGCTCGACCGGCTCGGCCTCGGCTTCGACTCCTAGGCGACGAGGTCCCGCAACGCTGCGTCGGAGGCGAACAACGCCTCGCGGTCGTACGTCGAGGTCGATGCCAGCAGCTCGTCGGCGCCCGTTCTCTCGGCGAGCTGCTCGAGCGCGCGGCGTACGGTCTCGGGGCTCCCGGCGACGGCGCGATCGAGGGACTTCTCGACCCGATCGGTCAGTTGTGCCGTCCACGGCTGCCGGCGGATCTCCGCGGCCGGCTCCAACGGCGGGAACTCACCGGTCTGCCGCGACCGCGCCATCGCCCACGCCTCGGGCAACGCCAGCTCTCGCGCCGTCAGGTCGTCGTCGGCGACCGTGACGTCGAGGGACACCACGACGTACGGCTGCTCGACGCCAGGACTCGGCCGGAAGTCTCGACGGTACGACTCGAGGACCTCACCGATCCGCTCCTCCGCCAGGATCGGCCCACCGATGACGACCGGCAGCCCGAGTCGCGCGGCGATGACCGTGCCGCGGCCCGTCGCGAGGACGTACATCGGCACCGACCCGGTCGCCTGCGGCCTGGCCGTCACCGATGCCCCGCCCTCGAGGTATGCCCGCAGGTCCCGCAGGTCGTCCTCGAACGTGTCAGGGCCGTGGTCACGCAGCGCCTCACGTACGGGCGCGGTGAACCCGAGCGAGCGGCCGAGCCCGAGGTCGATTCGGCCGGGGTTCAACGCCTCGAGCATCAGGAACTGCTCTGCCACGACGAGGGGCTGGTGGTGCGGCAGCATGACGCCGCCCGAGCCCAGGCGGATGCGCTCGGTGCGGGCGCCGATCGCGGCCAGCAGCACCGGCGGCGACCCGCTCGCAATGCCGGGGACGGCGTGGTGCTCGGCCACCCAGAACCGTTCGTAGCCCAACCGTTCGGCGTTGATCGCCCGGTCGACCGAGCCGGTCAGCCCCTCGGCCTCGGGGCGACCTGCCCGCGTCCGCGACCGGTCCAGGAGCGAGAGCTTCACACCTGGTTCAACTCACGCTGGGCGTCGTTGCTTCCCGGCTGGGGCCGCCACCGCTGGGCGGCGGCCCCGGTCCGGCTCAGCGCGACAGGAAGCCGAGCAGAGCGGCGTTGACCTCGTCGGCGTGGGTCGCCAACATGCCGTGCGGAGCGCCCTCGATCTCGACATACTCGGCGTCCGGGAGTCGCTTGGTGAACTCGCGCCCGGTCGAGTCGATCGGCAGGATGCGATCGGCGGTGCCGTGCACGATCAGTGCCGGGACGTCGACCTTGGTGATGTCGTCACGGAAGTCCGTCAGCCAGCTGTCGACGACGGCCGATGCCGCGAACCACGACGAGCCGACGGCCACGTTCCAGCTCGCCCGGACCGTGGCCTCGCTGATGCGGCTGCCCAGGTTCTCGTCGAGGTTGTAGAAGTTCTCGTAGAACGAGTCGAACCACGCGAAGCGATCGTCCGTCGCGGCCTGGCGGATGCCGTCGAAGACCTCGGCCGGCACGCCGGCAGGGTTGTCGTCGGCCTGCAGCAGGTAGGGCTCGAGGGACGCGAGGAACGCGACCTTCGCGACGCGCGCGGTGCCGTACGTCCCGACGTACCGGCCCACCTCGCCGGTGCCCATCGAGAAGCCGACCAGGACGACGTCCTGCAGGTCCAGGGTCTCGAGCACGACGTTGAGGTCTGCAGCGAACGTGTCGTAGTCGTAGCCGGTCGTCGGCTGGCTCGACTGGCCGAAGCCGCGGCGGTCGTACGTGATGACGCGATGGCCGGCCTTGAGGAGGGCGGCCGACTGCTTCTCCCACGAGTGCCCGTCGAGCGGGTAGCCGTGGATCAGGACAACAGGCTGCCCCGTGCCGTGGTCCTCGTAGTAGAGCTCGATGTCGGTGGAGTTCTCGGTGCCGACTGTGATCGTTGCCATGTCAGTTCCTCTCGAAGTATCTGGAGAACGTCCGTTCTCCGGTATGCTCTAGACTAGAGAACGATCGTTTTCTAGGCAAGGGCTCGAGAGGATCAGTTTCATGACGAACGTCACCACCGACGCGCGTAGCATGAGCGACGACGCCGCCCGCGAGCTGGTGGTCGCCACGGCGGACCGGCTCTACAACCTCCGCGGCATCCAGTCCGTCGGCATGGACGCCCTGCGCGACGAGTCGGGCGTCTCGCTCAAACGGCTCTACAAGCTCTTCCCCTCCAAGGAGGTCATCGTCGAGGAGGTGCTCCGGAGCCGGCACGAGCGCTGGACGAGGAGCGTCTCCGAGGCGGTCGCTGCGGCATCGACCCCCCAGGAGGGCCTGCTCGCGATCTTCGACTTCCTCGGCGTGTGGTTCGGCGAGAACGACTTCCGCGGCTGCGGGTTCATCAACTCGTTCGGTGAGCTGGGCGGGACCGTCGAGTCATTGGCCGGCATCGTCCGCGACCACAAGGCCGACTTCCAGGCGTACGTCGCACAGCTCGTCGAGCAGGCCGGCGGGCCGGCGTGGCTCGGCCCGCAGCTCGCGATCCTGGCCGAGGGCGCCCAGACGACCGCGGCGATCGCCGGCACCCCGCAGGCCGCCGACGACGCGAGGCGCGCAGCGCAGATCCTCATGGATGCCGCCGGCATCAAGGGCTGACCCGAATCGCCAGACATATACAAATGGAAAGACCCGGTCAAAGAGCAACCGGGCCTTTCCATTTGTGGAGCATAGGAGATTCGAACTCCTGACCTCTTCGATGCGAACGAAGCGCGCTACCAACTGCGCCAATGCCCCTCGTGCTGCCCGGCAACTTTATCAGGCGGTTCAGTGACCCACTGCGCGGCGTTCGTCGCCGGCGTCGTCGCTGCGCTTGGGCAGCTCGACGTCCTCGCCCTCGATGTGTCCCGAGGTCCAGGCGCCGGCCTGGCCGAAGTCGATCGTGCGGACCGTGCGGCCCGCACGGGGCTTCGTGACGTACGTCGGAAGGGTCACCGGGAGCGGGTCCCAGAGCGCCTCGCCGGTCGTCGACACCGACGGCACGGCGATCACGATCTGGTCGTCGAGCGCGTTGGCCTCGAGCGGCAGGTCTTCCATCTGGTGCTTGCGGCCGGGGTTGATGTCCTCGAACTGGCCCGAGACGATGATCGTCTGTTCCTCGTCGTCGGCGGTCGACGCGGCCTTCTTCTTCTCAGCCTTGGGCTGCTTCGGCGTCTTGACCTTGGCGATGCCCAGCTCGCTGCGCACCTGGATGCGGCAGGCGACGAGCCACGCGACGATCAGGGCGACCGGAGCGGCGACCCAGGAGGGTGCGATCACCGAAGCGCCGGCGAGGCCGCCGACGATCGCGGCAGAGGCGAGGAGGGTCAGGAGCGTACGACGACGGCGCCGGGCCGCGAGCCGCGCTGCGGGACGGTCGAGCGTACGGGCTGTGGGGGCCGCAACCTTCTCGGCGACTGGGGCCGCTTCGACGGGCTCGACGACCGATGGCGAAGCCTCGACGACCGATGGCGAAGCCTCGACGACCGACGGTGCGGGCTTCGCGACCTGGCGGGCGATGACGCGGGACTGCGAGCCGGAGGTCTCCACCGAGGCGTTCTTGCTGGCCTCGTCGTATCGGCGCAGGGCAAGGGGCACGAAGTACGCAGCCCAGACGGCCACGACGAACGCGATGATCAACCCACTGCTGGCACCCACGTGCAAAACGGTAGGCGGTGCGGGTCCACTTGCCCGGCAGCCTTGGCCGTGTGTCGCCTGAGAACTTGTGGGACGGGTGTGACTCGGCGCTCTGGGCGGGTCACCCCGCAGGGTCGGACGGCGGGTCGAGGCGCTTCATGAGGCCACCCGGCACGTCCTCGACGAGGACCTGGAAGATCCGGTGGTCCCGCCACTCCCCCGCGATGTGCAGGAACCGCCGGGCCAGCCCGATCTCGGCGAACCCCAGCTTCTCGACGACGCGCAGGCTCGCCGCGTTCTCCGGGCGGATGGCGATCTCGACGCGGTGCAGGCCGATCGTCAGGAGCAGGTGGTCCGCGACCAGGGCCACCGCGGTCGGCGTGATCGACTTGCCGGCGTGGCTCTTGGCGACCCAGTAGCCCAGGCTGGCCCATCGCGCCGAGCCCCACGTGATGCCGTTGACCGTGAGCATGCCGACCATCTCGCCGTCCCACGTCAGCACGAACGGCATCGCCTGGCCCATGCGCGCCCGACGGCGCAGCGTCCCGACCATGCCGACGTACGACGTGGCCGGCGGCCCGGCCTCACGGGGCAGTGTCGCCTCCCACGGGCCGAGCCAGTCGGTGTTCTCGGAGCGCAGCCGCGACCATGTGCGGGCGTCGCGACGACGCAGCGGACGTACGCCGATGCGCCCGTGCGAGAGGACGACCGGCCACCCGGGACTCAGGAGCCGCCCCCTACGCCGTTCGCGCGTGGGGGGACCCCCACGCCGGGGTGGTCGCCGCCCAACAGTTGGTCGACCGCGTGCGGCAGCACGTCGGCGAGCACCTCGAGGCCGTCCTTGACCCCGCCGCGCGAGCCGGGCAGGTTGACGATGACCGCCTGGCCCGAGACGCCGGCCAGCCCGCGAGACAGCGTCGCGGTCGGCACACCCTTGGCGACGCCGTGGGCGCGGATCGCCTCGGCGACACCGGGCAGCTCCCGGTCGAGCAACGGGCGAGTTGCCTCAGGAGTGCGGTCGGTCGGGTTGATGCCGGTGCCGCCTGTCGACAGCACGACCGAGACCCCATCGGCGAGCGCCGCCCTGATCGCTCCGGCAACCGGGTCCCCGTCGCCGACCACAGCCGGGTCGCCGACCTCGAAGCCCCAGGCGCGCAGCGCGTCGACGATCAGGGGCCCGGTGGTGTCCTCGTAGACCCCGGTCGACGCCCGGTTGGACGCGACCACGACGGCTGCCTTCATGCTCGCGTCCAGTCGCCGCTCTTGCCGCCGGACTTGGCGACGACCTCGACGCCGGTGATGCGGGCGAGCTTGTCGACGGCCTTGACCATGTCGACGACGGTGAGTGCGGCGACGCTCACGGCAGTCAGGGCCTCCATCTCGACGCCCGTACGGTCGGCGGTCCGCACCGTCGCGGTGATCGCCACGGCATCGTCCTCGACGACCAGGTCGACCTCCACGCCACCGATCGCGAGCGGGTGGCACAACGGGATCAGGTCGGGAGTCCGCTTGGTCGCCATGATGCCGGCGATGCGCGCGGTCGCGATGGCGTCGCCCTTGGGCACTCCTTCGCCGCGCAACAGGCTGATGACCTCGGAGCTGACCTCGACCCGGCCGCGCGCCGTCGCGGTGCGGGCCGTCACGTCCTTGGCAGTGACGTCGACCATGCGGGCAGCGCCGGAGTCGTCGACATGGGTCAGGCGGTCGGGCATGGTCAGAACGGCCGATCGAGCACGAGCGTGCGGACCGTGTCGCCCATGTTGAGCGCGGTCTGGTCCTCGCCGACGATGATCAGCGCGTTGGCCTTGGCCAGCGAGCCGATGAGGTGTGAGCCGTTGCCGAGGATCGGGGTGACCTTGGCGCCACGGTGGGTGACCTCGAAGACGCCGCGGACGTACTGGCGGATGCCCGGCGTGGACCGCAGGTCCGAGGCCAGGACGGCGTGCACCATGGGCCGGCGGTAGGGCGTACGGCCCATCATGCGGCGGATCGCCGGCAGGACGAACACCTCGAACGAGACGTAGGCCGAGACGGCGTTGCCGGGCAGCGTGATGATCGGGGTCTGCTCGTCATAGACGCGACCGAAGCCCTGCGGCTTGCCCGGCTGCATCGCGACCTCGACGAAGTCGACCGTGCCGAGCGCCGAGAGCGTCTCCTTGACGACGTCGTGGTCGCCCTTGCTGATGCCGCCGCTCGTCACGACGAGGTCCGCCCGGACGAGCTGCTCCGAGAGCACCTTGCGGAACGTTCGCGGGCTGTCCTCGACGGCGCCGACGCGATAGCAGATCGCACCGGCATCGCGTACGGCCGCGGCGAGCATGTAGCTGTTGCCGTCGTGGATCGAGTCGAAGTCGAGGTGGGTGCCGGGCTCGCGCAGCTCGTCGCCGGTGGAGATCACGACGACGCGCGGCCGGGGGCGCGCCTTGGCGCGGGGCGCTCCGAGCGACGCCAGCAGGCCGATCTCGCGGGGCCCGAGAACCGTGCCCTCGGCCAGCACCGTGTCGCCGGACTTGATGTCGTCGCCCTTGGGCCGGATGCATGCGCCGGGTGTCGTGGACTCGTAGATCTCGACGCGCGCGTTGCCGCGGTCCGTCTTCTCGAACGGGATGACGGCGTCGGCGCCGCGCGGGATCGGCGCGCCCGTCATGATCTTGACCGCAGTGCCGGCGCTGATCGCGAACGGCCGGCCGGACCCTGCCGCGATCTCGCCGACGACGGGCAGCACGACCGGCTGTGCGCGACTCGCCCCAGCCAGGTCCTCGGCGCGGATCGCGTAGCCGTCCATCGCGGAGTTGTCGAAGAGCGGCAGGTCGGACGGGCTGACGAATGCCTCGTGCAGCGGCAGGCCGAGCGACTCCACGAGCGGTTGGTCGTACGCACCCAGCGGCCCGATGCCGCGGAGGATCTTCTCGAGGTGGTCCTCGACGGTCAGCATGCCCTCGCGGACGCTGGCCGGCCGCGGTCGCGCGGCTGGCGCAGCAGGCGGCGGGCGCAGGTGCAGTCGGGGCCGGAGGGGTTTCGACAGGCTCAACCGGCGGAGTCTGTGGCAGGCGTACGGGCGCGGTCTCCTCGCTCTCAGAAGCCGGGCTCGAGGGGAATCCGGGGATCGGATCCGGCGGAGTGTCCGAGCCGAGCGGCAGCATGTTCTGCTCCGGCCCGTCGTCGGTTTCTCCTGGTGACATGCGAGTCAGCCTAACCGGGCGCCCGCCGGGACGCTCTGGGCCGCGCCGGAGTCGTCGAGCACCGCATCACCGCGCACCGTGACACCGCGGCCGAACCGCCAGTCACCCTTGACCTTCAGCGAGGTGGCATCGACCAGCGACGGGGCCTCCGGGATGCGGGCGTCGAAGTCGGCGATCGTCGTGTAGAACCGGCGATCGAGGTCGACCAGCGGCGCCGAGCTGACCTGCGCACGGAGGCGGAAGTCCTCGCCGACGCCGTAGACGTCGGACCGCAGCAGCATCAGGTCGTTGGTGGTCTTGACCGGCAGGAAGCGCGAACGATCGACCTCGATCGCGGTGGCGCCCTCGAACACCTCGACGGCCGCGCCCATCGCCGACTCGATCTGCACGACCTTGGTCGAGGACGGGTCCGTGGGATCTACGGTCTTGGCGTTGCGGATCAGGGGCAGGCCGAGGATGCCGTCGCGGGCCTCCAGCGTCGCCTTCATGACCCGCAGGTCGAACCAGAGGTTGTTGCAGTGGAAGTACTGGTGCCGCTGCGGGTCGTCAGCCTGCCCTGCGTCGTCCGGGTCGACCTGCGCGGTCTCGCGCAGCACGAGCCGACCGTCGCTCTTGCGTACGACGATGTGCCCGCCCTTGACGTCGGCGGGCGTGCGCCGGCAGACCTCCGCGGCATACGGGGCACCCGACGCGGCGAACCAGCCCATCATCGCCGGGTCCGGTGCCGAGCCGAGGTTGTCGGCGTTGGACACCGTCGCGTAGTGGTAGCCGGCGTCGAGCAGGGCGTCGAGGATGCCCGACACCTCGAGCGCCGTGTAGAGGTCGCCGTGGCCCGGCGGGCACCACTCGAGCGACGGGTCGGCCGGCCAGTCGACCGGGGTCAGGTCGTCGGCGCGCAGCTTGGGCTCGCGGTTCTGCAGGAAGTCGATCGGCAGGCCCTCGACCTCGAGGTCGTCGTACTTCGCCAGCGCGGCGAGGGTGTCGTCGCGGGTGCGGAAGCTGTTCATGAACAGCAGCGGCAGGCGTACGTCGAGGGTCCGGCGCAGGTGGCGCACCTGGCCGACGATGACGTCGAGGAACGTGAGATCGGGGCGCACGGAAAGCAGCGTCTTGGCGCGATCGAGGCCCATCGACGTGCCCAGGCCACCGTTGAGCTTGATGACGGCGGTCACCGCCGCCGCGGCCCGGCACTCCTCGTCGCTGAGCTGGAGCGAGCCGGCGTGGTCGATGCCATCGAGCGGATCGACGTCAGCCTCGCGGATCATCCCGCTCTCGCCCTGCTCAAGCTTGGCGTAGAAGGAGGAAAACACATCGATCGCACGCTGGGGCACGCCCGCGTCCTGCATGCGCTGCTGCGCCATCTCGAGACCCGACATTGCACATACGCTAGCGTCAGCGCGTGACGAAGGCACAGGCACGTTTGGACCTCCTCGCCAGGCGACGCGCCATGAGCACCGAGGCGCGGTTCGAAGCGGCCGAGGCCATCGCCCTCCACGTCCTCGCAGCGCCGGTGGTGGCGCGGGCCAAGCGGGTCGCCTGTTACCTCTCGATGCCGTCCGAGCCCGGCACGACCCCGCTGATCATGGGCCTGCTGGCTCGCGGCGTCGAGGTCATCGTGCCGCTCAGCCTCGACAACCGGACGCTCGACTGGGTCACGTACGAGCCGGAGTCGGCACTCGTGACGACTCCGCTCGGCATCCCTGAGCCGGCTGGCGAGCGGCTGGGGTCCGGGGCGTTGGACTCGTGCGACGTCGTCATCGTCCCTGCCCTCGCGGTCGACCATGCGGGCTACCGGCTGGGCCGCGGGGCGGGCTACTACGACCGCGCACTGGCCGGCGTGCGCGCGCCGTTGTGCGCGCTGGTGTTCAGCCACGAGCTGCTGCCCGAGGTGCCGCACGAACCGCACGACGTACCCGTGCAGCTGGCGGTCACCCCGGGCGGCGTGTTCCGCGTGCCCTGAGCCGCGGAATCAGGACTGGTCCGCGCGGACGAGCTCGACCTCGATCTCGAGGCGGATCTCCTTGGAGACGAGGAGTCCTCCGGCCTCGAGCGCCATGTTCCACGTGAGGCCCCAGTCCTCGCGGTTGATCGCGCCCGAAGCGCTGAAGATCGCACGCTCGGCGCCCCACGGATCCGTGGCCTGACCGACGTACTCCGCGGCGAGCGTGACCGGACGCGTGACGCCCTTGATCGTCAGCTCGCCGGTCATCTGCGCCTCGGCGCCGTTCGTCACGACTCCCGTGGAGCGGAAGGTGGCCTGCGGGTGGTTGGCCGCGTCGAAGAAGTCGTCCGACCTCAGGTGGTCGTCGCGGGTCTGGTTGCCCGAGCTGACCGATGCCATGTCGATGACGACCTCGACCTCGGACATGTCGAGGGGCTCGCGAATCGTGACGGTGCCCTCGACTCCGGTGAAGCGGCCGCGGACCTTGGTGAGTCCGAAGTGGCGGCCGACGAAGCCGACCTCGGCGTGACCGGGATCGATCGTCCAGGTGCCGACGGCCGGGAGCTGGGTCTGTTCGATGACGGGTGCTGTGCTCATGATGATCATTCCTTCGTGATAGTTATGTGCGTGTGCACACACTATACATTTGCGTGCGGATGCACGCAAGTAGTAGTTTTGGCGCATGGCTGAAGACCGCGATCCCGTTGCTGCATGGCAGGCCGTCCTGCGTGCCCAGAACCGAGCGCTCCGGGCGATCGAGCAGGACCTGCACGACCGAGGGCTCATCCCCCTGTCCTGGTACGACGTCCTGCTCGAGCTCAACGCCGCTCCAGACCGCCAGCTGCGGATGCAGGACCTCGCCGCGCGGGTCGTGCTGTCCCGCACTCGCGTCAGCCGACTGGTGTCAGAGCTTGAACGCGTCGGCTACATCGAGCGCGTGCCCGACCCCGACGACGGTCGTGCGACTCTGGCGCGCATCACGTCTGAAGGCCGCGCCGCTCGCCGGCAGGCCGCGCCGGTCTACCTCGCCGGCATCGAACAGCACTTCAGCCGCCACCTCACAACAGCGCAGCAGGATGCCATCGCCAGGGGCCTGCAGCGCGTCGTCGACGCCCACGACGTGGACCCGCGCAGGTAGGGCTTACGCGCGCTCGGCGCTGCGGATCTCTCCTACCAGCTCTTCGAGCACGTCCTCGAGCATGATGACGCCCAGCACGGCACCGGTCTCGTCGGCGACCCTCGCCATGTGCGAGCCCCTGGCCTGCATCGTGCGGAGCGCCTCGTAGAGGCCTGAGCCGGCGACGACCGTCGCCAGCGGTCGCAGCCATTTGTCCGCGATCGTCTCGAGGCGGGACTGGTCATCGGTCTCCAGCACGTCCTTGATGTGGAGGTAGCCGGCGATCTCGTCGTTCGCGTCGAGCACCGGGAAGCGTGAGAAGCCGGTCTCGGCGCAGGCCCGCTCGACGTCGACCGGGGTCGCCGTCGGCGGGATCGTCACCAATCCCGCCCTCGGCAGCAGCACCTGGTCGACCGTGCCCTCGTGGAAGTCGAGGGCACCCGACACGAGGCCGTACTCGTCCTCGTCGAGCAGCCCCTCGCGGCGGGACTCCTCGACGAGACCCGCGACCTCGTCATGGGAGTACGTCGACGCGACCTCACCCCTGGGCTCGGTGCCGAACAGCCGGACGATCAGGTTGGCCGTGCCGTTGAGCGCGACGACGAACGGCTTGAGGACCACGACGACGGCCAGCATGAAGGGGCCGAGGAACAGTGCCGCCCGGTCGGGGCCGACCAGTGCGAGGTTCTTGGGCACCATCTCGCCCAGCACGACGTGCGCGAACACCACGATCGTCATCGCGATGACGAACGACAGCGGATGCACCGCGCCGTGAGGCACGTGGAGGGCGTCGAACAACGGCTCGAAGAGATGCGCGATCGCCGGCTCCCCCACCGCGCCGAGTCCCAGCGAGCAGATCGTGATGCCGAGCTGCGCCGCGGCCATGATCTGGGTGATGTTCTCGATCGCCCGCATCGCCATGCGCGCGGGGCGCGACCCGGCCTGGATACGGGGCTCGAGCTGCGTACGCCGGGCCGAGATCAGCGCGAACTCGGACGCGACGAACAGTGCGTTGAGGGCCAGCAGCACGACCGTCAGCAGCACGCCGTAGAGATCACTCATGCGCCCTCGCCCCGTCGTCGTCGACCGTGAGTGAGACCCGGTCGATGCGCCGACCTTCCATCCGCTCGACCCGGAGGATCACCACCAGCGGCTCCGGATCGTCCTCATCGTCATCAGGCGTGCGATCGAGGTGGAGCGTGACGGTGTCGTCGCGCACCGCGATACGGCCGAGCTTCTCGTGGATGAGCCCCGCGATCGTCTCGTAGTCCTCGCCTTCGGGCAGCGCCACGCCGGTCTGCTCCTCGATCTCGTCGGGTCTCAGGAGGCCCGACAGCGACCAGGTGCCGTCGCGGCGGTGCCGGCTGCGCGAGGAGAGCCGGTCGTGCTCGTCCGCGATGTCGCCGACGATCTCCTCGACCAGGTCCTCCAGCGTGACGACACCGTCCGTCCCGCCGTACTCGTCGACCACCACGGCCATCTGCATGCCCTGCTCACGCAGCAGGGAGAGCAACGGGTCGAGCTCGATGCTGTCGGGCACGGTCGTCGCCGGATCGATGATGTCGAAGATGCGGACATTGCGCCGGCGGTCCGGTTCGATGCCGACGGCTCGCTTGATGTGCACGATGCCGAGCACGTCATCAGGGCTCTTGCCGATCACCGGAAATCGCGAGTGGCCGGTCTGCCGGGCCGCCTCGATGACGTCGAACGCCGTGTCCCGGCCCTCGAGGAAGTGCACGCGCACCCTCGGCGTACGCACGTCGGCGGCGGTGCGGTCGCCGAACGCGATGCTGCGGGCCACCAGGTCGGCGGTCTCGTCGTCGATCGCGCCCTGCTGAGCCGAACGCAGGACGAGTGACCGCAGCTCGACCGGGGACCGGGCCGACCGCAGCTCTTCCTGGGGCTCCACACCGAGCAGGCGCAGGATCGCGTTGGCGAGCCCGTTGAGGGCCCGGATGGGCCAGGCCATCGCCTTCGTGAACATGCGCTGCGGCCACTGCGTCAGCGCAGCCGTGCGCTGGGGCAGAGCGAGCGCGAAGTTCTTGGGCACGAGCTCGCCGACGAGCATCGTCACGACCGTGCTGAGCACGAGCGCGATGGCGTACGCGACGCCCTTGAGCGTGCTGCCCTCGAGGCCGGCGGACTCCAGCGGATCGTGCAGCAGCTTGCCGATGGCCGGCTCGGCGAGGAATCCGATCACGAGGTTGGTGATCGTGATGCCGAGCTGCGCTCCGCTGAGCTGGGTCGACAACGTGCGCAGGGCCAGAAGAGTGCCCTGTGCGCCGGCGTCACCCGCCTCGGCGTCGCGCTCGATCGTGGCCCGGTCGACCGTGACGAACGAGAACTCGGCGGCGACGAAGACGCCACACGCCAGCATGAGGAGGAGCGAGGTGGCCAGGAGCAGCCATTCGGTCATCGCTGCGCTCCGGAAGGACGGTGTCGACGAGGACCAGCCCAACAAGGACTGGCCCGACAAGGCACGGGATCGGTCACGGTGCGGGCAACTGTACCCTTGGGGTGCATCATCGATCGAGCGGGAGCAAGACGTGCCGAAGTACCAGTACCAGTGCAAGGACTGCGGAGAAGCGCTGGAGGTCCAGCAAAGCTTCACCGACGATGCCCTGACCGTCTGCCCCAACTGCGGCGGCGATCTCCGCAAGGTCTTCAACGCGGTCGGCGTCGTCTTCAAGGGCTCCGGCTTCTACCGCAACGACAGCCGCTCCACCTCGACGTCGAGTGACGCCGCGAAGCCGGCGGCCAAGGAGAGCTCCTCGTCATCGAGCTCGACCTCCTCCGACTCCTCGTCATCGAGCTCCACCCCGGCCAAGAAGTCGGGCAAGGAGTCCGCAGCCTGATCCTGGCTGTGGACAGCGCTGAGCGCTGTCTCCCGGAACTTCCTAGAGTCCCGGCATGGACCGGATCCATCGCTTCGTCTTCGAGCACCGCCGCACGCTTGCTGCCGTCTTCGCCGGCCTCGCCGTCCTGACCGCCCTCTCCGCCCTGCGCCAGGAGTCCGACGGGACCACCGTGCTCGTCGCGCGCCATGATCTGCGCAGCGGCCACGTCCTGGCCGCCTCCGACCTGCGCAAGGCCACGGTCCCGCCGAGCTCGCGACCGTCACACACTCTCGGCCGCGGCGCCGCGATCGGTCGCCGGGTTGCCGGTCCGATGCGCGCCGGCGAGGCGATCACCGACTACCGGGTCCTGCAGGACGACGCGTTGTCCGGGTATGCCGACGACGCCGTGCTCACGACGATCCGGGTGGACCGGGCCGACGGCCTGACCGGGCTGCACGTGGGTGACCGCGTCCACGTCGTCGCGGTGGATCCCGACGGCGAGAGCAGGGCCAAGGTCGTCGCCCGCGCCGTCGAGGTCGTGACCCTGCCGTCGAGCGGGGACAGCGAGGTGGTGCCGGTCGGCATCGTCACGACCGAGAAGATCGCCCTCGCGCTGGCGACCGCGGCGCTCGAGGCACGGTTCAGCGTCATCACGTCGTCCTAGTCGCGGACTTGAGGCCTCGCTATGGTCGAGGGGTTCACACCCAACTTGTAGGGGGAAACATGATCAAGGGCTTCAAGGACTTCCTGATGCGCGGCAACGTCATCGACCTCGCCGTCGGCATCGCGATCGGCGTCGCCTTCACGAGTCTCGTCGCCGCCTTCGGCGACAACCTCATCAACCCGATCGTCGCATCGGTCGGCGGCGGCAGCGACAAGGGATTCGGCTTCCAGATCACCGACAGTGCCAAGACGCTCGTCGACATCGGCGGCCTGATCAACGCGCTGATCGTCTTCGCCGTGACGATGGCGGTCATCTACTTCGCAGTCGTCGTTCCCGTGCAGAAGCTCCAGGCGATGCGCAAGCCCGGACCGGGCGTCGACGAGCCGGAAGCAGTGCCCGAGGACATCGCCCTGCTGCGCGAGATCCGCGACTCGCTCGCCCGCCAGCAGCGCCCGCCGCTCTAACCGTGGTGCGGGGGGACGTCGCGGAGGTAGTCGTCGTCGCGTGACGATGACTCCTTCTCGCCCCAACCCTCCGCGGTCTCGTCGCTCGTCGTGTCGGGGAACAGGTCGCCGAGCAGCTCGGCGGCCCTCCGCCGACGCTCGACCTCGTCCTTGCCGAGTCTGGCGGGTCGCTCAGACGAGGTCATCGAACCAGTCCGGCGTGAGCTTGGGATGGTACGGGTGCCAGCCCGTGCGGTCGCTGAACAGCTGCGAGCTGACGCGCTGGGAGCGGGTCAGGATCTCGAGCTTCTCGCCACCCAGCCGCAGGATCCAGCCGGGCAGGAAGTGCCCACCGCGCCGCCCGGCCGCCATCGCGATCGTGTCGACGTAGTCGCGGCGCTGCACCGGCTCCGCGCCGACGTTGTAGAAACCGCCCGGGGCGGTCAGGGCGTGCACGACCGCGGAGCCGACGTCGTCCGGGTGGATGACGTGCATCCAGGAGCTCTCCGCACCGAGGCCGATCGACCGGCCCGCCGCCGCACGCCGGAACAGCCAGGCGGTGTTGCGGTCGTTGCCGGTGATGAGCCCGAATCGCAGGCTCACGGCGGTGCCGCCGGCCGCCTCGATCGCCTTGACGTTGTCCTCGGCGACCACGACGGGCTCGGTCGCATGGGTCACGTCGACCGGGCTGTGCTCGTCGATCCAGTCGTCGTCCTGGTCGGCGTACATGAAGCTCAGGCTCTGCTGGACGATCCGCTCGACACCTGCCCGCCGAGCCGCGTCGGTCACGACCTTCGAGCCGTGGAGACGGATCCGGTCGATCGCCTTGAGCGATCCCGGGCGGAGCGCGCGCGTGCCGACCGGCACCCTCGTGGCCAGGTTGGCGACGGCGTCGCAGCCGGCCATGCCCGCGGTCAAGGCGTCGAGGTCGTAGAGGTCACCGAGACACGTCTCGGCGCCGGTCGCGGCGATCAGCTCGGCACTCCTGGGCGTACGGGCGAGCCCGACCACCTCATGACCCGCGAGGTGCAGTGCGGCAATGGACGATCGGCCCATGACTCCGCTCGCACCCGTGAGAAAAACCTTCACGAACTCTCCCTGGTGGAGGATCCCGGGCACCATCTGCCGGGGAATCTCCGGATGCTGGCCGGTGGGCCTGCCCGGAGATTACGAAAGGATAACAATTCTCCGGAAGCGCGTGTTACCTCCTGGTAACTTTACGGTTTCTGAACGAGCGGGACGATGTCCGCGATCGAGTCGAAGATCTGCGTCGGCCGGAACGGGAAACGCTCGATCTGAGCCGGTGCCGTCGAGCCGGTGAGCACCAGGAACGTCCGCAGGCCGGCCTCGAGGCCCGACAGCACGTCGGTGTCCATCCGGTCGCCGATCATGACGGTGGTCTCGGAGTGACCCTCGATCTGGTTGAGCGCACTGCGCATCATCAGCGGGTTGGGCTTGCCGACGAAGTAGGGCTCGACATTGGTCGCCTTGGTGATCAGCGCGGCGACGGAGCCCGTGGCCGGCAGCGAGCCACCGGGCGACGGGCCGGTCGGGTCGGGGTTGGTCGCGATGAACCGGGCCCCGTTCTCGATCAGCTGGATCGCGCGGGTGATGGCCTCGAACGAGTAGGTCCGGGTCTCGCCCAGGACGACATAGTCGGGCTCACGGCTCGTCATGATGTAGCCGACGTTGTGGAGAGCCGTCGTCATGCCGGCCTCACCGATCACGTACGCGGTGCCCTCCGGCCGCTGCTCGCTGAGGAATTTCGCGGTGGCCAGGGCCGACGTCCAGATCGCCGACTCGGGCAGGTCGATGCCGGCCACGCGCAACCGGGCGCACAGGTCCCGTGGCGTGAAGATCGAGTTGTTGGTGAGGACGAGGAACTTGCGTCCGGTCTCGGTGAGGCGCGCGATGAACTCCGCCGCGCCGGGGATCGCCTTCTCCTCGTGCACGAGAACGCCGTCCATGTCGGTCAGCCACGTCTCGATCGGCTTCGTCGTCATACCCCTATTGTCCACCAGCCGCGTGCTGTTCGAAGAATCGCCAGATCAACGTGCTGGCGTCGATCTCCTGCGTCATGACACCGGAGACGCGTCCGGACGGGTACGGCTTGCCTCCCGGCCAGCGGTGACCGCCGTTGTCCACGACGTACACATTGACGTCCGAGCCGGCCCGGCAGGTCTTCCACGTGAAGTGGCGGACGTGCCGGGACACCGTGGTCGTCGCGCTGGCGGCCGGACAGCTGTCGTGCGCGGCCCAGCTCGCCATGACGTCGTTGACGGGCGGCAATGGGCCGATGACGGTCTTCGCGCCGGCGTACGGGACCACCGTGTCCCGCAGGCCGTGGAAGTAGATGATCGACGCCGGCGGAGCGCTCCGGCAGGTGTCGTTCCAGTAGGGCCCGGACACCGCGCCGTACGCGGCGAATCTCGTCGAGCCGTCACAGGCCAGGGCGAGCGCCAGGACCGAGCCGTTGGAGAAGCCGGTCGCGTAGACCCGCGACGAGTCGACGCAGGCTTCGGACTTGACCTCCTTGACCAGGTTGCGGACGAATGCCAGGTCTGAGGTCGGGTGACTGATCGGCGTACGGAAGTCCCACTCGGTGACGCGCCCGCGGGCCAGCGGAGCCACGAGGATCGCGTGATGCTTGTCGGCGAGCGTGGCCATGCTCGTCGTGTTGATGACGCCTTGCGGCGTGCCACCGTAGCCGTGGAACAGGACCACGACCGGGGTCTTGGTGGAGCCGTCGTAGCCCGGCGGCACGTGGATCAGGTAGCGCCGCAGCTGGCCGCCCGACTCCATCGTCCGCTCGGTGGTGCCGGCAGGCAGCGACCGGCCCGGGCTGCACTCGTCGCCGGGTTCGCGGATCGTGTCGGCCTTGCCGCACGAGGTCATCCCCAGCGCCAGGAGAGCGAAGATCGCTGCGAGGGCCAGCAGCCGCCTCACTGCCCGGAACCTGCAGCGCACAGGCGTCGGAGGTGGTGGCACATAGAGGCGATCGTATGGGTTGGGACCAAGACTGGATAACCTGAGTCCTCACGCCCTCGTAGCTCAGTCGGATAGAGCGACCGCCTCCTAAGCGGTAGGCCACAGGTTCGATTCCTGTCGGGGGCACCGATCGACCCTCGCGGACCGGCACCGACACGCCGAGGTCCCCGGCGAAGCGTGTTCGCCGGGGACCTCGGAGAGTGCTGCGGAGCGTGCAGGGTCAGACGACCACGAGCTCCTCAGCGTGCTCGAACGGCGTCTCGTCACCCTCGACCGCGGCCGGCGGGCTCTGCTTGGTCACCAGCACGAGTGACAGCAGGGCGGCCAGGAGAAGTGCGCCCAGCCCCCAGTTGAAGGCGACCGTGTAGCCGTGCACCACGCCATCGGCGGTCTTCGCGACCCCGTTGGCGGCGATGTAGCTGGTCGTCGCCGTCGCTGCGATCGTGTTGAGCAACGCCGTGCCCAGCGAGCCGCCGACCTGCTGCGTCGTGTTGACCAGCGCGCTGGCAACACCCGCGTCGTGGTCCTCGACCCCGATGAGCGCTGTGCTCGACAGTGCGACGAACGCGAGTCCGACACCGAGGCTCATGACGATCTGCGCCGGCAGAACCGTGGTGACGTAGCTGCCGTCGACCGTGATCTGGGCGAAGAGGAACATGCCCACCGCAGCCGCCAGGGTGCCGCCGACCATCAGCGGACGCGGCCCGATGCGAGGCAGCAGGGCGCTTGCCACACCTGCTCCACCCACGACGCCGATGCTGAAGGGCAGGAAGGCCAGGCCGGACTTCACGGCGGAGTACTGCAGCGTGCCCTGCATGTAGTAGACGAGGAACAGGAACATGCCGAACAGTGCGAGTCCGAGCAGCAGCGACACGAGGAACGCGGCAGCGCGGTTGCGCTCCAGGAACACCCGGGTGGGCAGCAGCGGCTCACCGGTGTTGCGCTCGATCACGACGAACGAGACGAGCAGGACGACGGCTGCACCGAGCAGGAGGATCGTGCTGGTCGCCGACCAGCCGCTCTCGTTGGCCTTCGTGAAGCCGTAGACGAGGGCGACGAGGCCCAGAGTGCTGGTGACGACGCCGGGGATGTCGTAGCGAGGCTTGCCCTCGGCGCGGCTCTCACGGACGAGGATGGCTGCGGCCACGGCCGTCGCGATGGCGATCGGGGTGTTGACCAGCAGGGTCCAGCGCCACGAGGCGTACTCGGTGAGGACGCCGCCGAGGATCAGGCCCAGTGCCGCGCCACCGCCCGAGATGCCGCCGTAGACGCCGAACGCCTTGGCCCGCTCCTTGGGCTCGGTGAACGTGACGCTGATCAGCGAGAGCGCAGCCGGCGCCATGAGGGCGGCGAACGCACCCTGCAGGGCGCGAGCGGAGAACAGCTCGCCCTGGTTCTGCGCGAGGCCACCGACTGCGGAGGCCACGCCGAACCCGACGAGGCCGATGATGAAGGCGCGCTTGCGGCCGACGAAGTCAGCGATGCGGCCGCCCAGGAGCAGCAGCCCGCCGAATGCCAGCGCGTACGCCGTGACGACCCACTGGCGGTTGGCGTCTGAGATGCCGAGCGCGTCCTGGGCGGACGGCAGGGCGATGTTCACGATGCTCGCGTCGAGCACGACTATCAGCTGCGCGATGGCAATGACGACCAGCGCCAGCCATCGACGCGGGTCGACGCCGGTGGGCGTCTCGGTCTGGATCGAAGTTGTCATGGGATGTCCCTCAGGTCTGGGGTGCGATGGCGTTCATCGACCTCACACAACGTACGAGACACAATCATCCGAGTCCAGACGATCCGAGTGTGACTTATCCGACGTTGAACATATGTTGATCTACCGATACCCTCCGAGCATGGGAACTTCGCTCCACGAGTCCGAGACGCAGGCGCTCGCCTCCTGTGCTGCGGCGTACCCCGCTGATCTCACGATCCTGCTGCACGCCGCGACCAACCGAGTGACGATCTACCTCGATCACGCAGCTGCGGAGATGGGCCTCAACGACGCCCGCGACTGGCTCGTCCTGTCCGCTCTCGAGGACGGGCAGCAGCGCACGCAGCTCGAGCTGAGCCGCGTCGTCTGCGTCGACAAGACGACGCTGATCACGGTGCTCGACCGGCTCGAGCGGCAGGAGCTGATCGTCCGAACGGTCGACCCGTCCGACCGTCGGGTCCGCATTCCCCAGATCACCGATGCCGGCCGGCGTGTGTTCGCCACCTTCGCGACCGCCCGTGACGCGGCCGAGGCGCGTGCGCTCGACGGCGTCAGCAAGGCCGACCGGGAAGTGCTGATGCGCCTTCTCGGGCGCATCGCGACCGACACTGACACCCTCGCCACCACGGCCTGAGGCGGCACCGTGGAGAAGGTCGTCGTGCTGCTCCGCGTCACGGAGCCCGACGACCGGTGGTGCGAGCAGATCCGCGGCCAGGTCGCGACCGGGCTGCTGGACCTGGGCGTGGAGGGACTCGCCGTCAACGTCCGTGACGGCGCGGTCCGGGACTCTCTGATGACCTTGACGACACTGGCACCGCCGGTGGCCGCGGTCGTCAGCATCTGGACCCAGCAGTCGTACGGGCCCCAGGTGGCAGCAGCCGTCGAGCTGCTGGCCGGTCACTGCGAGTCACTCGCGGCGTACCTGGTGACCGAGTCGGTCCCCATCGCGCCGCCTGATCGCCTCGACGACCGCACTCCCGGCTTCGCGAACATCGCGCTGCTGCGCCGACCGGTTGACCTCGACCACGCCACCTGGCTCACGCGGTGGCAGGTCGACCACACGCCGGTGGCCATCGAGACCCAGGCGACGTCCGGCTACACGCAGAACGTGGTGGTCCGTCCACTCACGCCCGACGCGCCGGCCATCGACGGCATCGTCGAGGAGCTGTTTCCCGACGCCGCCACCACCGACCTCCACGCGTTCTTCGGGGCGGCCGACGACGCCGATCTCCATGACCGGATGACGCGGATGGTGGCGAGCACCTCGGCGTTCGGGGCGACCGACAACATCGACACCGTGCCGACGAGCCGGTTCCTGGTCAGGTCGCCGTTCCCGGCGACCTGACCCAAGCACTCAAGCGGTCGCGGCGTCGCGTACGAGCGCGGTGTCGACGAACTGCTCGAACCGGACGATGAGCCCGCCACGCACGACGAAGTGGTGCGCGACGCGAGCAGCCAGCGACTTGCCGGTCGCCTTGTGCTGCGCCGTGTAGCGCGCCAGGACGACGACGTTCTCGCCGTCGACGACGTACGTGTCGTCGTGTGCCGCCCAGCCGTCCCAGTCGGCGCCGAGCTTCTCCATGACGTTGCTCGTGACGCCTGCGGGCGTCCGGTAGGTCCCGGCGAGCGGGAACCCGGCCATCTCGGTCCACTCGACGTCGGGTGCCAAGGTCGCCCGGAGCGCCTCGAGGTCACCAGCAGCTGAGGCGAAGTACTGGCGGCGTACGACGTGGGCGGGCGATGCCTCGTCGATCAGCCCCACGTCATCTCACCCTTGGCGACCTTGGTGCCGAGATCCGCGGCGATGACGAGCCCGGCGTCGGGGTACGCGGCGAGCAGCTTGGCCTTGGCGTCCTCTGCGGTGGCGGACTCGGTGACCGTCTGCTCGAAGAACCGCAGGTAGTCGCGCGTGTGCGTGATCGCCGTGAGGTCCGTCGGCGCACCGGCGACGCGGTGACCGGCGACGACGTACGTCGGGGCGAGCGCCTCGAGGGAGTCGAGGACACGGACCCACTCGGCGCGGAGCTCCGGCGTCGCGCTGTCGGCGGTCCACACGTGGAGGCCCTCGAACAGCAGCACGCCACCGATGAGCGAGCGGGAGGCCGGCTCGAACAGGTACCAGGCACGATCGCCGAGCTGGTCGCTGCCGCGGCGCACCTCGATCTGGGTGCCGTCGACCGTCAGGACGGTCTCGGTCAGCTCCGCGATGTCCACGAGCCGGGTCGGCAGGTTCGCACCGAGGTGGGCCCACGCCTTGAGCTTGCCCTCGTACGAGTGCTGGATGTGCTCGATGACGTCAGAGGGCGCGGAGAACGTGGCCTGCGGGAAGGCGTCGGCGATGACCTCGGCGCCGAAGTAGAAGTCGGGGTCGCCGGCCGTGATCAGGACGCGCGTCAAGGTCTTGCCGGAGTCGAGGACCTCGGCGACGATGCGGTGGCCGTCGGCGCGGGTGAAGCCGGCGTCGACGACGAGAGCCTCGGTGTCGCCGCTGACGACGACGCTGGTCTTGTTGAGCGAGCCCGGGGCCGCGTCGAACACGGTGTAGGTGAGGGTCATGGTTCTTCCGATCTGTGGTGAACTAAGCTGTCACTTGTAAAAATAGGCGCCGCACGCTCGATGCACACGGTCTCGACGGGACACTCCATGGTGAAAACCGGACAGCCCCCTCCTGCGGACATCCGTCCAGTGCGGTTCGACCCGCCGACTCCTGAGGTTGGCGACATGGAGGTGCTCAGCCTGGAGCGGATGCGCGTACGGGGCGGCCCGACGGAGTTCCTCACCCCGCAGCGCCTCGACTTCGACATGCTGCTCCGCATCGACGACGGCGCCACGACCCACACGGTCGACTTCACCGAGCACGCCCTGGGTGCCGGCGACGTGCTGTGGGTCCGGGCCGGTCAGATGCACCAGTGGGGACGCATCGGCGACATCGACGGACCCAGCGTGCTGTTCGCCGCCCACGCGATCGACGATCGCACCCGCGAGCTGGTGCGCGCCGCGGGGACGGCGATCCCGAACGTCTGGCCGGCCAGCGACATCGAGGGAACCCCGGTCGCCGAGGCGTGGGAGCTCCTCCTCTCCGTCGGCCGGCAGGCCACGCCCGGCGGCCGCGCCGACCTGCGCAACGCCGCGCTCGCACACGCCACAGGTGCATTGCTGACCCAGCTGGCCCTCGCCCAACCTGCCGACCAGACGACCGGACCCACCGCGACCCACGAGGCGTACATCTGGTTCCGCGACGAGATCGACCGCCGGTTCAGTGAGTGGCACCAGGTCACGCACTACGCGGACCGGCTGGGCTACTCCCCGCGCACCCTCAACCGGCTGGCGCGGGCGCACACCGGACGGTCGGCCAAGCAGCTCATCGACGAGCGAGTCGTGCTCGAGGCCAAGCGCCTGCTGAGCCACGGCGACGCACCGGTGGTCGAGATCGCCGAGCAGCTGGGCTTCGACGACCCGTCGAACTTCTCGGCCTACTTCCGCGCTCGCGCAGGCGTCACGCCCGGAGCGTTCCGCAGGACTGGGTGAGCCCGGTCAGCCCAGAGCACGCAACCGGGGCGCCAGATCGGTCCTGAAGAGCTCGAGGAAGCGCCGCTGGTCGTGACCGGGGGCGTGCAGGACCAGGTGGTTGAGCCCCGCATCGGTGTAGGGCTTGACCAGCTCCGCGACCTCGTCGGGGTCCGAGCTGACGATCCACCGCTTCGCGACCTGCTCGATCGGCAGCGCGTCGGCGGCCGCCTCCATCTCCATCGGGTCCTCGATGCTGTGCTTCTGCTCGGCGGTCAGCGACAGCGGAGCCCAGAACCGGGTGTTCTCGAGCGCGACCTGCGGGTCGGGGTCGTACGAGACCTTGATCTCGATCATGCGGTCGATGTCGTCGGTCGACCGGCCGACCTTGTCCGCTCCCTCGGCGAGCGCAGGCATGAGCTTGTCCTCGTAGAGCTCCATGCCCTTGCCGGACGTGCAGATCATGCCGTCGCCCTTGCGCCCGGCATAGCGCGCCACGACCGGTCCCCCGGCGGCGACGTAGACCGGGACCCCGCCGTCCGGTACGTCGTAGATCGACGCGCCGACCGTGCGGTAGTAGTCACCCTCGAAGTCGACCCGCTCCCCGGTCCACAGCTGCCGCATCAGGTCGACGGCCTCCCGCAGCCGGGCGAAGCGCTCCTTGAACTCCGGCCACTCGCCCACGAAGCCCGACGCCGCCTCGTTGAGTGCCTCGCCGGTGCCGACGCCCAGCAGGATGCGATCCGGGTAGAGGCAGCCCATCGTCGCGAACGCCTGCGCGACGACCGCCGGGTTGTAGCGGAATGTCGGGGTCATGACCGACGTGCCCAGACGGATCGTCGACGTACGCTCACCGACCGCGGTCAACCACGCCAGCGAGAACGGCGCATGACCGCCGTCATGCCGCCACGGCTGGAAATGGTCGCTCACCACCGCGGTGTCCATGCCGGCCGCCTCGGCGAGGACGCCCAGCTCGACGAGCTCCCTGGGCGCGAACTGCTCGGCCGATGCCTTGTAACCGATTCTCAGCTCCACGTCGCTCTCCTCAGGTGTCGGATGTAGAACCATGGCACGGCCACCGCGTCGGCCGGGCAGGAGGTCGCGCGGCGGGACGTGTGAGCCGCTACGACATGCGTGCTCCGCATCGGTCACCTAGCGTGATCTCACCATGGTCCGCCTCCGTCGTACGTCCCCGAGCTCACCCGGCTGGTCGCGGGTCCGGCACGGCCGCGGGTTCCGGTTCCTCGACGAGGACGGCCGGCCGTTGGAGACCGAGCAGGTCCTGCGGTGCAAGAAGCTCGTCATCCCGCCGGCGTGGGACGAGGTCTGGATCTGCGCCGTCGACAACGGCCACCTGCAGGCTGTCGGCACCGACGCAGCGGGACGGCGGCAGTACATCTACCACCCGGACTGGCGGACCCGCCGCGACACCGAGAAGTTCGAGCGGATGGAGGGCTTCGCCGCGTCGCTGCTCAAGCACCGCCTCGAGGCCCGCCGCCACCTCGCCGGCGACGAGCTGACCCTCGAACGGGTCGCTGCGACGGCGTTTAGCCTGCTCGACCTCGGGATGTTCCGGATCGGCTCGGAGCGCTACGTCGAGGAGAACGGCAGCTACGGCCTCACGACGCTCGAGAAGCGGCACGTCCACGGCGCCGGGACCGGCATGACGTTCGCGTATCCCGCGAAGTCCGGCCAGCTCGTCGAGGTCACGGTGCGCGACCAACGCGTGCGCGAGGTCATCGAGGTGCTGCGCCGGCGACGGGGCGGCGGCGATCGACTGCTCGCCTACAAGGACGGCCGCCGATGGCGCGATCTCGACGCCGACGACGTCAACGCGTACGTCAAGGAGATCATCGGCGAGGTCTACACGGCCAAGGACTTCAGGACCTGGCGCGGCACGTCGATCGCCGCCCTCGCGCTCGCGCGCAGCGATCGCAGCACACCGGCCCGGCGCAAGAAGTCGGTCGCGGCGGCGATGCGAGAGGTCTCCGAGCACCTCGGCAACACCCCCGCGATCGCCCGGACGTCGTACGTCGACCCCCGAATCATCGACCTGTTCGAGGACGGCATCACGGTGCGGGCCGATCACCGGAGGGTCGCCCCCGGCGCTCCCATGAGTCGTACGCTCGAGCGTCAAGTCCTGCGGATCCTGCGACGCGGCTGACGCCTCGACCGGGTCGGCGACTCCCCGCGTGGAGGTGGGGACCACAATTGTCCAATGAGTGCACCGAGCGAGCGCGAGATCACCCGCGCGGTCACGCGCGCAGCTGCCGGCAAGACGATCGACGCCACCGAGGCCGCAGCATTGCTGAGTGCCACGGGTGAGGAGCTGCGCCGGCTCATGGCGGCTGCGGCCCGGGTCCGCGACGCGGGCCTCGAGTCGGCTGGCCGGCCGGGCATCGTCACGTACAGCAAGAAGGTCTTCATCCCGTTGACCCGGCTGTGCCGCGACCGGTGTCACTACTGCACGTTCGCGACGACTCCGAACCGCCTGCCCGCGCCGTTCCTGTCACCCGACGAGGTCCTCGACATCGCCCGCAAGGGCGCCGCCATGGGGTGCAAGGAGGCACTGTTCACGCTCGGTGACCGCCCCGAGGACCGCTGGGACGATGCCAAGGAGTGGCTCGAGGCCGCCGGCTACGACAGCACGCTGGAGTACGTACGCGCGATGGCGATCCGCGTGCTCGAGGAGACCGGGCTCCTTCCCCACCTCAACCCGGGCGTCATGAGCTGGAAGGAGATGTCGCGGCTCAAGCCCGCCGCGCCGTCGATGGGCATGATGCTCGAGACCACGAGCCGCCGGCTCTACGAGGACAAGGGGCAGGCACACTACGCCAGCCCCGACAAGGATCCGGCCGTACGCCTGAGGGTGCTCGAGGACGCCGGACGCCTCAACATCCCGTTCACGACGGGGCTGCTGATCGGCATCGGCGAGACGATCGAGGACCGGGTCGAGAGCATCTTCGAGCTCCGCCGGATCGCGCGGACGTACGGGTCGATCCAGGAAGTCATCATCCAGAACTTCGTGTCCAAGGACGACACCGCGATGCGGCTGACGCCGGACCTCGAGGTCGAGGAGTACCTCGCCACGATCGCGACGACCCGCATCCTGATGGGCCCTGCGATGCGTGTGCAGGCGCCGCCCAACCTCGTCGGGCTCGACGACTGCCAGGCGCTGCTCGACGCCGGTGTCGACGACTTCGGCGGCATCAGCCCGCTGACACCCGACCACGTCAACCCCGAGAAGCCGTGGCCCCAGATCGCCGCGCTGAGCGAGCTGGTCGCCGAGCGCGGCTTCACGCTGACCGAGCGGCTCACGGCGCACCCGCAGTTCCTGTCCGAGCCGTGGCTCGACCCGCGCCTGCGCCCGCACGTCGACGCCCTGGTCGCCGAGGACGGCCTCGCCCGCGCCGACGCCATCCCGGAGGGTCTGCCGTGGCAGGAGCCTGACGGCGGCTGGTCCACGACCGGCTGGCTCTCGAAGGGGCGCACCGAGCTGCACACCGAGGTCGACACGATCGGGCGTACGGAGGACCGGCGCAGCGACTTCGAGGACGTCTACGGCGACTGGTCGGTGCTGCGCGACGAGCAGACCGGCCGCGACGCTGCGCTGGTGGGCATCGGCGATGGTGGGTTCGCCGCGGCGATGCGGGCCGCCGAGCGCGACCCTGCGGGCCTGTCAGACGCCGACGCGCTGATCCTCATGACGGCCGAGGGCGCGCACCTCGACGCCGTGGCCGCACTGGCCGACGACCTGCGCCGGCAGGCGGTCGGTGACGAGGTCACCTACATCGTCAACCGCAACATCAACTTCACCAACGTCTGCTACACCGGCTGCCGGTTCTGCGCGTTCGCCCAGCGGCGTACCGACGCCGACGCCTACACGCTGTCGCTCGACGAGATCGGCGACCGGGCGAGCGAGGCGGTGGCGTTCGGCGCGACCGAGGTATGCATGCAGGGCGGCATCGACCCCGAGCTGCCCGGCACGGCCTACTTCGACATCGCCGCGGCGGTCAAGAAGCGCGAGCCCGGCCTGCACGTCCACGCCTTCAGCCCCATGGAGGTCATGAACGGCGTGACGCGCACGGGCATGTCGGTGCGCGACTTCCTGGTGCAGGCCAAGGAGTCCGGGGTCGACTCGCTGCCCGGCACGGCGGCGGAGATCCTCGACGATGACGTGCGGTGGGTGCTGACCAAGGGCAAGCTGCCGACGTCGGAGTGGCTCGACGTCATCCGCACGGCGCACGAGGTCGACCTGCCCACGACGTCGACGATGATGTACGGCCATGTCGACCACCCGGGGCACTGGGTCGGCCACCTGCGCACGATCGCCAACCTCCAGCGCGAGACCGGCGGGTTCACCGAGTTCGTGCCGCTGCCGTTCGTGCACCAGTCGTCGCCGATCTACCTCGCCGGCGTCGCCCGTCCGGGTCCTTCCGTGCGCGACAACCGCGCCGTGCACGCCCTCGCGCGGATCATGCTGCACGGGCTGATCGACAACATCCAGTGCTCGTGGGTCAAGCTCGGCCCCGAGACCTGCACCCAGGTCCTGCAGGGTGGCGTCAACGACCTCGGCGGCACCCTGATGGAGGAGACGATCAGCCGCATGGCCGGCTCCACCAACGGCTCCCGCAAGTCGATCGAGGAGCTCGAGGCCATGGCGACCCTGGCCGGTCGCCCGGCGGTGCAGCGCACCACGACGTACGGCCGGCTCGCTCCTGTGCAGGCGGCGGGATGACGGCCGGGTTCACGGTGATCATGCCCATGAAGGCATGGGACCGGGCCAAGTCGCGCCTCCACGTCGAGCCGGCCGCGCGCCGCGGCCTGGCCGAGGCGTTCGCCCGCGACACGCTCGCGGCCGTGCTGGCGTCTCCCTCGGTCGCCGCCGTCGTCGTCGTGACCCGTGGCGACCTGGTCGTCGACGACGTCCGCAGCGCCGGTGCGCAGGTCATCCAGGAGCCTGCCGACCGACCGCTCGACACCCTGGGGTCCGCGATCCGCCACGGCATCGCCTGGGCAGCCGGCCATCGCCCCGACACGCCGCTCGCCGTGGTGCCCTCGGACCTGCCGGCGCTGACCCCGGACGCCCTGGCCGAGCTGCTGACCGAGGCGGACACGCACACGTCGGCGTTCGTCGCGGATGCCAACGGCGACGGCACCACGATCCTGACGAGCCGCACGCCCTCGCTGATGCGAGCCGGCTACGGTCCCGGCTCGGCCCAGCGGCACCGCGGCTTCGGCGCGTACGAGCTGGTTGCCGCGGATGCGCTGCGCCAGGATGTCGACACCCTCGACGACCTCGTCGCCGCCGAACGCCTCGGCCTCGGCCCGCACACGCTTCAGGCGTACGCCGACCTGACACCGACCTACGCTGACGGGGTCAGTCGCTGACGACGGCGATCACGACATCGCGCTGCAGGGCGCGGGCGAGGACGCGCAGCCGCTCGGCCAGCGCGCCTGCCTCGACGTACGCCTCGGGGGCGCCGTCCTCGCTCAGGGCGCGCACCTCCAGTGAGCCGTCGGCCGCGACGGTCACGTCGGCGAGGGAGAGGTCGGCCCCGGCCCGGGCGAGGGCGACGAGGTCATCGTCCTCGTCAGGAGCGGGAAAGCCCGCGGGCAGGTCGCCGCGCGACACCGCTGCCAGCGCCGCATCTCGCGCGCCGAGACCGAACAGGTCACCACCGTCGTCGCGGATCAGGGCGGCAGCACCTTCGTCGTGAGCGCCGAACCACTCGCCCGGCAGCCCGCGAACGACGACGACCGGATGCCCGCTGAGCTTGCCGGCGACCAGGTCGGCCGTCCCGGCGATCTCGTCGGCCACGGCGGGCGACGTCACGGCCAGCAGGTTGCCGTACGCGTCCTCGACGCCGGCGAACGACAGCAACGGCGCGATGCCGGCGGCGCCGATCGCGATGTCGGTCTGCCCGATCCGCCAGGCCCGGCCGGCCGTGTCGCTGACGACGACCCCCAGGCGTACGCCCGTGAGCGCTTCGAGACGGGTGCGCAGCTCGCGCGCGGCACCATCAGGATCGCGCGGGAGCGGGATGACGGACCCGGCCTCGAGGTTCGACGCGTCGATGCCTGCGGCGGCGAGGGTCAGCCCGGAGTGTGTGCGGACGATGCGGGTCTGCGCGCGCCGGGCCACGACGCGCGCGGTCTCGGCCTCGAGCAGTGACTCGCGATCGCCGGTCGTCGCCAGCCCGGCCGCCTTGCTGACGACCTTGCTCGTCACGACCAGGACGTCACCGTCATCGAGCGGCTCGGCCAGGTGCTCGACGATGACCTGCGCGAGGTCGTCGCCCGCCCTGATCTCGCCGATGCCCTCCAGCGGCCACGCCTGCAGGCTCATCTCAGCCCCGGGTGGCTAGAGAGTCGGCGAGGTCGAGGGTGTCGCGGGCCAGCTGGGCCGTGGTGGCCGCGTCGGCCATGTAGAGCGGCACCGCGCGCGCCGCGATGCCGGCGTCGTCGATCGCGCCCAGCTCACCGGCGTCGGCGGTGTCGACGAGCCAGCCGTCGAGGACTCCCCCGGCCTTGCGGGCGCCGTGATGGCGGGCCACCCCGCCGGCGCTGATCTCGACACCGAGACCCGTCAGCAGCTGATCGGCCATCCCCCGCACCGCCGCCCCGCCGATGATGGGCGAGACACCGACGACGGGCGCATCCGTCTGGCGTACGGCGGTCGCGACCTGCGGGACCGACAGGATCGCCCCGATCGACACGATGGGGTTGGACGGCGGCAGGATGACCCGGTCGGCGCCCAGGATCGCCTCGACCACGCCGGGACCTGCGGCGGCCTCCCCTGCGCCGCGGAAGTCGACCTGCCGCACCGGCACCTTGGCGCCCAGGCGAATCCAGTACTCCTGGAAGTGGATGACCTCCAGACCGTCCTCGCCGTCGATGCCGATGTGCGTCTCGACCTCGTCCTCGGTCATCGGCAGCAGGCGTACGCCGGGCTTCCACCGCTCGCAGAGCCGCTTGGTGATGGCGGCCAGGGCAACACCCTCGTGCAGCAGCTGGGTGCGGATGATGTGCGTCGCCAGGTCGCGGTCGCCGAGCCCGAACCAGGTGTTGTCGACGCCGTATGCCGTCAGCTCGTCCTTGGCGTTCCACGTCTCGTCGGTGCGTCCCCACTTGCGTTCGACGTCGATGCCGCCGCCGAGGGTGTACATCACGGTGTCGAGGTCGGGGCACACGCGCAGGCCGAACAGCCAGATGTCGTCAGCGGTGTTGCCGATGACGGTGACCTCGTCCTCCGGACCGACGACGTCGAGGAGACCCTTGAGGAAGTTGGCGCCACCGACGCCGCCCGACAGCACCGTGATTCGCATGGGCTCAGTCTGCCCGACCCCGCGTGACGGTCAGAGCGCGGACTCGATCGCCCGCCAGAACGTCGGATAGGCGTAGACAGTGTTGCTCAGCGTCGCGAGGGGGATCTCGGCGCGTACCGCGAAGGCGAGGGCCGACAGCGTCTCGCCGCCCGTCGGTCCGGCGCTCGTGGCCCCGACGATGACGTCCCGGTCGGCATCGATGACGACCTTGATCAGTCCCTCGTTGCCGAGACCGTGGACGAACCCACGGCTGCTCGCCGACACGTCGGTGAGCCCGACACGTACATTGAGCCCCTTGTCGCGGGCCTGCTGCTCGGTGATGCCGACGCCGCCGACCTCCGGGTCGGTGAACGTGACCCGCGGGAAGCTGTCGTCGTAGTCGGCCAATGGCTCGCCGAGGATCGCCTTGGCGGCGCGCTCGGCGTGATACATCGACAGGTGGGTGAAGGCACCTCGGCCGACGATGTCCCCGATCGCCCAGAGGCCGCCAGACCCGTTTCCGCCGGTGACCTGCATGTCGTCGGAGACCGCGAGGAACTTGCCGGCCTCGACGCCGACCGTGTCGAGGCCGATGTCGTCAAGACGCGACCTGCGGCCGGCCGCAACGAGCAGCTGCTCGGCCTCGTACGTCGCATCGCCGCACGTCACCGCGAACGTCGTGCCGTCATGGTCGACGCGGTCGATCGTGATGCCGGCATGCACGCCGATGCCCTCGGACTCGAAGACCTTGGTGAGCAGCTCCGACGACTCCGGCTCCTCAGGTGCCAGGATGCGCGGCGCGACCTCGAGCACCGTGACGTCGGTGTCGAAGCGCGCGTACGCCTGGGCCAGCTCGAGCCCGATCGCCCCGCCGCCGATGACGATCAACGATCCGGGCGCCTGCTCAGCCTTGAGCGCCTCGCGGTTCGTCCAGAACGGGGTGTCGGAGAGGCCGGGGATCGGCGGGACGGCCGCAGTGGTGCCGGTGTTGAGCACGACACCCTTGGCGGCGACGTACGTCTCCCCGGCCACCTCGACCGTACGATCGCCGGCCAGCCGGCCGTGGCCGCGAACGAGCGTCGCACCCGCGGCGGTGATCCGGTCGGCCGCGACGGTGTCGTCCCAGTTGTCGGTGGCCTCGTCGCGGATGCGCTTGGCGACGAGCGAGAAGTCCGGCGTCACCGTTGCGGTGCCGGACAGCGTGGCGATGCGCCTCGCCTCGGCCAGCAGGTTGCCGGCACGGATGAACATCTTGGACGGTATGCAGCCCCAGTAGGGACACTCGCCGCCGACCAGCTCGGCCTCGACCGCGACCACCGCGAGCCCTGCCTTGGCGAGCCGCGCCACGAGCGCCTCTCCACCGGGGCCGAGACCGACGACAACGACATCACACTCGTGTGCACTCATGCCTTCATCCTCCGGTATGCCCATGGCCGGTGCCACCCTTGCGACGATTTCGCCTCCACGGTGGTCCGTGCGGAACTACGCTGCGCTGCATGGATGCCGTGCCGGCGACAGACGACGATCGACGCGGGGCGTTCGACGAGCTCAAGGAGCTGCTGTCCAGCGGCCGGATCGACGCCGCCGAGTTCGCCACGCGCTCCTCCAAGATCTCGGACGCCACGACGCTCTCCGAGCTGGCCGACCTGGTGACCGACCACGGGCGCGCACCCAAGGCCGCCGTCCCGACGAAGCAGTCCTTCGGCTCGGTCGTCGGTGACGCCATCACGAGCCCGCAGTTCGGTCGCTCCGTCGGCCGGTTCGCCGTGGCGTTCAGCCTGCGTCGGGTGATCTTCTGGGCGCTCGGGCTCGCTGTCGCCGGCGGCGCGGCGTTCGCGACGTCGTGGTTCGACGCCAGCTCCGGCGGTTCGTCCGAGACGCCGTCGTCGCCGGGCGGTACGCAGGCGACCGTCACGGCTGCGGCCCATCCCCGGCTGCTGACCCGTGCCGGGCTGGGCAAGCTGCGTGACGACATGCGCGCCAAGATCGGCAGCACCCGCTACCTCAGTGCCGTGATCTATCCCGACTACGCCACGATCGAGGTGCCCGTTGCCGGCGATCCGGCCCACTCCCGCCGCTGGTACTACAACGGCAGCTTCCCCTACAACCCGATCGACAGCCCCCGCAGGCCCGGCACATCGTCGGCCGACCTCGCCAAGGTCAGCATGACGGCGCTGGCCCGCGCGATCCGCAACGCCCCGGGGCAGCTCAACGTCCGCGATGCCGATCGGACGTACCTGATCTTCGACAACCGGTCGGGCCGCAACGTGATGTCGGTCTACGTCACCAACCCGGCCAATGACACCGGCTACTGGACCATGAAGCTCAACGGCACGACGATCACGAAGTACAAGGCGCCCTGATCAGCGCGCCAGCATCCTGTGCGGGTTGATGACGCCATTGCCGGAGTACACGTCGCGACCCGACCAGACGATGTCGTCGGCGGTCGACTCGATGAGTGAGCGCACGGTCGCCTGCCTGGCCGCGGAGCCGAGCTTGGCGATCTCGAGAGCGGCCGCGGCAGCGGCGTGCGGCGCCGCCATCGACGTGCCGGACAGCGTGCAGTAGTTGGCGGGGCAGCCGAGCGCCGAGTAGGGACTGGTCGGGACGGTCGACAGGATCCCGCTGCCCGGAGCCACGACGTCGACCCAGCTGCCACAGCTCGAGAAGGACGCCACCGCGCCGCCCGAGGTGATCGCGCCGACACCGAGCACACCGTCGTACGCCGCCGGATAGGACGTGGGTGAGCCGAGCAGCCCGCACCCGCTGTTGCCGGCGGCTGCCACGACGACGACGTTCTTCGCGATCGCGTACGCCACGGCAGCCCGGGTCGCCGTGTCGGGGCTGGTCGAGGAGAGCGAGAGGTTGATGACCTTGGCGCCGCGGTCGACGGCCCACACGATGCCCTTCGCCACGTTGGCGGTGTCGCCGACGCCGGTCTTGTCGAGGACGCGTACGGGCAGGATCCTGGCGTTGGGCGCCAGGCCGGCGACGCCGCGGCGGTTGTTCGCGATCGCCGCGATGATGCCCGCGACGTGCGTGCCGTGGCCGTTCGCGTCCGAGGCGGAGGTGCCCGGCGCCACGAAGTCGCGGCCGGCCAGCACTCGGCCCGCAAGGTCCACGTGCACGGCCTTGACCCCCGTGTCGATGACGGCGACGACGACCCCACGACCCGTCGAGGTCTTCCAGGCCGTCTCGGCGCCCAGCCGCGTGAGCGCCCACTGCCGGGAGCGATAGGTGTCGTTGCTGACGTCGATGCTCACCTCGTGCGCGATGTCCACGCCGATCGTGGCGGGCTTCTGGAGTCCGGCGACGATCAGGTCGAGCGCGCTCGTACGCGTCGGGGCGATGGCGGTGGTGATCTTCGGCGCGCCCGAGGTGCGGGTCGTGGTGACGACCTTGAGCGGGTCGCCGGGCTGGGCGGTGCCCAGGATCTTCGTCGCCGCCTGCCGGAGGGCTGCGTCGACACCGGCAAGCGGATCGTCGGAGGCGCCAGCGCCCGTGGGGGTCGCGGCGATCAGCGTCGTCCCGAGCACCACCACCGGGATGATTCGCCCGATTCGCATACGCACGCCTGCCGCCCTTTCGTCCCCTCGTGTTCAACGCTGTCGCGGTCGCCGGGGTTACGGAGTCGGCGGATACGGGGCGTCAGGAGCGCGAAGTCCCGATATCGTGCTCGGCATGGTGGCCACGCGAGCAAGTGACGCCGACCGCGACAGCTGCCTCGAGGACATCGAAGCGGCGTACGCGGACGGCCGGATCAACGACGCCGAGCGTGAGGCCCGTACGCAGGCCGCCCTGCAGGCGACGACTCTGGCCGAGCTGGCCGAGCTCGTCGCCGACCTGGGCCCCGCGGCGACGCTGCCCGCCAAGGTCGCGGCCGCACTGTCGGCGCGCAGGAAACCCGGCGGCAGCCAAGGACTCTCACCGCGCGCCTTGCGCATCCTGCTCCTGGTGGTGCTCGTACCTGCGGTGATCGCCGTGGTCGTCTGGATCTCCACTGCCGGGGACGACAAGAAGGCAGCGACCCCGGGCAGCACGTCGCAGCAGACGGTGCCCAAGGAACGGCTCGAGCTGCACACCGCCGAAGGTTTCGCGCGGCTCGTGGCGCTGACCAAGGCCAAGTTCGGCACGACGATCGTCGACTCGGCGGCGATCTACCCCGACTACGCGAGCATCACGGTCGTCATGAAGGACGATCCGCGGCGCGCGGAGAACTGGTTCTTCGGCAAGGGCTTCGAGGGCGACCCGACCAAGGGCAGTCGACAGGCCGAGGCCGCGACGATCGACCTCGCATCGATCGACCCCGCCGCGTACGCCCGGGCGGTCAACCGCTCACCCTCCGTGCTGGGCGTCGAGGACGTCACCTCGACGTACGTCGTCATCCACGACACCGGTGGCGAGCCGTCGTTCTCGGTCTACGTGTCCAACGAGTACAGCGAGAACGGCTACTGGACGTTCACGCCGGCCGGCAAGGAGATCAGCCGCTACGCGTTCGAGTGAGTCTCCGAGCGCGGCTCGGGGCGTGGTTCGCGATAGCGCTTGACGCTGTAGGCCAGCAGGCCCCAGGCGGCGATCGCGGATGCCCAGAGGCCGATCGCGGTGCCCCAGCCGTGGGCCGGGAGCTGCGGCCCGAAGCCGATGCTGAGGATCGAGAACTCCGGGATCTCGGGGCTGACCCACCACAGGATGCCGAGCGCGACGAGCCACACGCCGCCGAGGAAGCTGAAGAAGATCCGCGGCCAGGTGGCGACGCCGTATCTCGCCGCGTCGACGGCCTTGCGCCGCAAGGGATCGAGCATCCTCTGGGCCCATGGGTGGTTGGGGGCCAGCATCGAGATGCCGGCGACGAGCACCAGCGTGCCCGGCCCGGGCGCGGGGATGAGGATGAGCCCTGCGACGGTCAGGATCCAGCCGAGAATCTCCCGGCCCGTACGCCGGAACCAGCTCTGGAGGGCGGTCCCTACGCTCATGGGCCAATACTGCCATTCGGTCTGCAACAGAAACGCCAGAACCCGGTGAGAAGCCCGAGAACCAGGGTCATCCCCGATGAGGTCGCGGGATGCTCTGCGGGTCGACCCCGAGCGCGGGCCGCGATTTCACCCTGCGAGACCTCTCGATCGGCAGTTGACTGGTCGCCATGAACACCGCCGCCGCCCTGCTCCGCCTTGTCGAGGACAGCCTCGGCCTGCCACTGCCGATCCGCTTGCGCGCCTGGGACGGCAGCGAGACCGGAGCCGTCGGCGCACCCACGGTGGTGATCCGCGACAAGCGGGCCCTCCGGCACATCCTCTGGAGCCCGGGCGAGCTCGGTGTCGCGCGGGCATACGTGCAGGGCGATCTCGACGTCGAGGGCGATCTCGGTGAGGGACTGCGGGTCATGTGGGACGCCGTGCGCGATGCCCGTGCCGCCGACGGGTCAGCCGGTCGACCGCGGATCGGCCCACGGCAAGTGGCCAGGGCCACGGCACTCGCCGTACGCCTGGGAGTGCTCGGGCGGCGGCCGCCACGCCCGGCCGCCGAGTCGGCGCTGACCGGCGAGCTGCACAGCAAGGAGCGCGACCTCGCCGCGATCTCGCACCACTACGACCTGTCCAACGACTTCTACGAGCTGATCCTCGACCCGCACATGGCGTACTCCAGCGGGTTCCACGTGACGCCCGGCCTGACCCTCGAGGAGGCGCAGACCGCCAAGCTGCACCTGGTCTGTCGCAAGCTCGGGCTCCAGCCCGGCATGAAGATGGTCGACATCGGCTCCGGGTGGGGCTCCTTGACGCTGTTCGCCGCCGAGCACTACGGCGTCCACGTCACGGGCGTGACGCTGTCGGTCGAGCAGCGCGACTACGTCATGGGCAAGGCCGCGGAGCGCGGGCTCAGCGACCGGGTCGAGGTGAGCCTGCGGCACTTCCGTGACCTCGAGGCGTCCGGCGTACACGACAACGAGATCGACGCGATCGCCTCGATCGAGATGGGCGAGCACGTCGGCGATGGCGAGTATCTCGTGTTCGTCGACTCGATCCACCGCTACCTCAAGCCGGGCGGCCGGGCCCTCATCCAGCAGATGTCACGGAGCAACGACGCGCCGGGGGACCGGCCGGGCGGGGGCCCGTTCATCGAGACGTACATCGCGCCCGACATGCACATGAAGCCGTTGGCGAAGACCGTCGGGCTGATCGCCGGCGCCGGCCTCGAGATCCGCGACGTCCAGGCGATGCGGGAGCACTACCCGCAGACTGTCGCGGGCTGGGCGGCCAACCTCGAGGCCAGCTGGGACACCGCTGTCAAGCTCGTCGGCGAGGAGAATGCCCGCGTCTGGCGGCTCTACCTCGCGGGCGGCTCGCTCGCGTTCGAGGAGAACCGCATGGGCGTCGACCAGGTCCTGGCCGTCAAGCCGAGCGCGCGAGGGGCCAGCGGGATGCCCGCATCGCCGCTGGCCTGGCTGGCACCGGAGCAGGCGTGACCTGACAGGTGCGACTCAGAGCGAGACGAAGACGTGGACGGCCGCTTCGGCGTCGATCTCAGCGGTCTCGCCCTGGCGTGCGACGACCAGCCCGTCGTGGCCCTGCGACACCAGGACGTCGTTGCCCGGCAGCGCGCCGACCCGGCGCAGCACCGACATGACCTCGGTGTCCTTCTGGAGCTCCTCGGCGATGCGGCGCACCACGAGGCGGATCGGCTCGACCGCACCGCTCACGGCCTTGGTCATCGGCTGGACACCCTCGAGGAAGTCGGCGTCGCGACCGAGCTCACCCAGCTCGGAGAGGCCGGGGATCGGGTTGCCGTAGGGCGACTCCGTCGGGTGCTCGAGCAGCTCGACGAGGCGGCGCTCGACCTGCTCGGACATGACGTGCTCCCAGCGACAGGCCTCTTCGTGGACGTACTCGATCTCGAGGCCGATGATGTCGGTCAGCAGGCGCTCGGCGAGGCGGTGCTTGCGCATCACGCGGGTCGCGAGCTGGCGGCCCTTGGGCGACAGCTCGAGGTGACGGTCGCCCTCGACCGTCAGCAGACCGTCGCGCTCCATGCGAGCGACTGTCTGGCTGACCGTGGGCCCGCTCTGGTGGAGGCGCTCGGCGATGCGCGCGCGCAACGGGACGATGCCCTCCTCTTCCAGCTCGTAGACCGTGCGGAGGTACATCTCGGTGGTGTCGATCAGCTCGCTCACCTGACCATTGTTCCATGTCGTGCGACATCCTCGTGACCGTCGGACAATGGGACGTGTGACGACGTCCGTGATGTGGTTCAGGCGCGACCTCCGGCTGGGCGACAATCCGGCGATCCTCGAGGCGGAGGCGGCTGGCCCTGACGGCGTCGTCCCGTTGTTCGTCCTTGACGACCGGCTGTGGACGGAGGGCGCCACGACACGCACGGCCTACCTCGCCCGGCTGCTGGCGGACTTCTCCGAACGGATCGGCGGGCTCCACGTGGTCCACGGCGATCCGGTCGACGAGGTCGTCCGCGTCGCCCGTCGGGCGGGCGCCAGCACCGTGCACGTAGCGGCCGACTTCGGACCGTACGGGTCCCGCCGCGATCGTCGGGTCGAGGAGGCACTCGCGAAGCACGAGATCTCCCTCGTACGGACCGGGTCGCCGTACGCCGTGGCGCCCGGTCGCGTCACCAAGGGCGACGGCACGGGCTACCGCGTGTTCACGCCGTACTTCCGCGCGTGGGAGGAGCACGGCTGGCGCGCGCCGGCGCCGGAGGCGAAGCAGGTGCCGTGGATCCGGCCCGGCGGGCGTACGCGCCAGATTCCCGAGAACACCGTGCCCAGCGGGATGGACCTCCCGCCGCTCGGCGAGCAGGCCGCGGCGGAACGCTGGCACGCCTTCCTCGACGACGACGTCGCCGACTACGACACGACCCGCGACCTGCCCGGAGACGACCGGACGTCCCGCATGTCGGTGCACCTGAAGTGGGGCACGATCCATCCCCGCACGATGCTGGCCGACCTCGCCCCGCTGCGCTCGCGCGGCTCCGCGGCGTACGCCCGGGAGCTCGCCTTCCGCGAGTTCTACGCCGACGTGCTGCACCAGCGCCCCGACTCCGCTTTCGACTACTACAACCGCGCCTTCGCCGCGATGGAGTACGACGAGCCGGGCTCGGCGCTCGACGCGTGGAAGGCCGGGCGCACGGGCTTCCCGATCGTCGACGCGGGGATGCGGCAGCTGTTGGGTGAGGGCTGGATGCACAACCGGGTCAGGATGATCGTGGCGAGCTTCCTGGTGAAGGATCTCCACATCGAGTGGCAGCACGGCGCCCGGCACTTCCTCGAGATGCTCGTCGACGCGGACCTGGCGTCCAACCAGCACGGGTGGCAGTGGGTGGCCGGGTGCGGCACCGACGCCGCGCCGTACTTCCGGGTGTTCAACCCCGTGACACAGGGCAAGAAGTTCGATCCCGACGGCACCTACATCAGGCGCTGGGTGCCGGAGCTCGCAGACGTCGAGACGCGCCACGTCCACGAGCCGTGGGACCTCGACGAGCCGCCTGCCGACTACCCAGAGCCGATCGTCGACCATGCCGAGGAGCGACGGGAGGCGCTGCGGCGCTACGAGGCGATCCGCTAGATAGGTTGGTTCCGTGGTCACGATCCCTGCGCAGTTCAACGGTCCGCTCCACTCCGGCAACGGCGGCTACGTCGCCGGCCTGATCGGCCAGGAGGTCGCCCACGACAAGCCGGTCACCACGACCCTGCGCATCCCGCCGCCGCTCGACGTGCCGCTGAGCTGGGAGCGCGACGGCGATGCCGTACGCCTTCTGACCGCCGGCGGGGCCGTGGTCGGCGAGGCTGCTCCCGGGCCGTTCCAGCGCGAGGTGCTGCCGTGCCCCAGCGCCGAGCAGGCCGCCGCCGGACTCGCCAACTACCCGGGCTTCGAGCACCACCCGTTCGACCACTGCTTCACGTGCGGCACGGCCCGCGACGACGGTGATGGGCTGCGCCTGTTCGCCGGACCGGTCGACCGAGCCGACACGGCGGTGACGGCGGCGCCGTGGACTCCGCACCACGCGTTCGCCGGTGCGGACGGCGCGATCGACCTGCCGGTGACGTGGGCGGCGCTGGACTGCCCCGGCGGGTGGGCCGCGGACTTCAGCCGCAACACCATGGTGCTCGGGCGCATGACGGCCCAGGTCAGCCGCCGGCCCCGCGCCGGCGAGCCGTGCGTCGCGACGGGCCACCTGCGGTCACAGGAAGGTCGCAAGTTCCTCACCGACACCGCGCTCTACACCGCCGACGGCGAGCTGCTCGGACGCGCGGAGCAGGTGTGGATCCTGATCGACATCGCGGCGTTCTCCTGACGTCCGGTCCCCCGCGGCCGTGGCGTAAATTCGTCGCGTGACACAGCGTCCGTTCTCCCGCGTGTTCGCGGACACGCGGCCCTTGCGCAGTGTGCACTTCCGTCGGCTGTGGCTCGCCAACATCATCACGGTCATCGGCGCCCAGCTGACCGTCGTCGCCGTCCCGGCGCAGATCTACGCCGACACGGGCTCCTCGGCATACGTCGGGCTCGCGGGCGTCTTCGGCCTCGTGCCGCTCGTCGTGTTCGGCCTCTACGGCGGTGCGCTCGCCGACGTCTTCGACAGACGGACGCTGCTCATCATCACGACCACGGGACTGATCGTGACGAGTGGCCTCTTCTGGCTGCAGGCCGCCGCCGGCAGCACCAACGTCTGGCTCCTGCTGACGCTGTTCGCCGTCCAGCAGGGGTTCTTCGCGGTCAACCAGCCGACCCGCAGCGCCGTGCTGCCCAAGATCGTCGAGCCGGCCTTGCTGCCCGCCGCCAACTCGCTCAACATGACGGTCGCCATGGCCGGCGGCATTGCCGGGCCGCTGGTCGCGGGCGTCCTGATCCCCGTCATCGGCTTCAAGTGGCTCTACCTCATCGACACCTTCACGCTGTTCGCCACGCTCGGCGCCGTCGTACGCCTACCCCGGCTGCCGGTGCTGGACGCGGCAGCCGGCACCCCGGGCGTACGCGCTGTCGTCGACGGCTTCCGCTACCTGCGCACGCAGCCCGTCCTGATGATGTCGTTCGTCGTCGACCTCATCGCGATGGTCTTCGGCATGCCCCGCGCGCTGTTCCCTGAGATCGCCCACATCGACTTCGGCGGACCGGAGAACGGCGGCATCGCGTTCGCGTTGCTGTTCGCCGCGATCCCTGCGGGCGCGGTGATCGGCGGGGTCTTCAGCGGTTGGGTGTCCCACGTCGAGCGGCAAGGGCTCGCCGTCATCGTCTGCATCACGTGCTGGGGACTGTCGATGACCGGCTTCGGCGTCGCCGTGTCGTTGGCCGATCAGTGGCGTACACCCATGCTCGTCGTCGCGCTCGTGATGCTGGTGCTCGGCGGTGCGTCCGACATGGCGTCGGCAGCGTTCCGGATGAGCATGCTGCAGTCGGCCGCCGACGACGCCCTGCGCGGCCGGCTGCAAGGGGTCTTCATCGTGGTGGTCGCCGGCGGCCCCCGCATCGCCGACACCCTGCACGGCGCCACTGCGGCCGCCGTCGGCACGGCAGCCGCATCCGCCGGTGGCGGCGTGCTCGTCGTCGTGGGCGTCGTGCTCGTGTCGTTCCTGGTGCCGTCGTTCGTCCGCTACCGCCTCACGCAGCAGCTCCGGAGCTGAGGCGTCGGGCAGGGACTCCGCGCGGGCGCATACTGACCAGATGACCCGGACACGCGTACGCCGCGAGCTCACGACGGAGCAGGTCCAACGCTGGGTCGTCTCCCTCCTGATCCTCGCAGTGTCGGCCTTCCCGCTGGGGGCACTGACCGCGGTGATCCGCAGCATCGTCGACGACGACCGCCGCAGTGACGGCATGATCCTGCTCGTCGTCATGGCGGTCCTCGGGATCGTCGCCCTCGGCGCGGTCCGCCTCGTCCATCGCCGTCCCGCGTTCGCGCCGTGGATCCTGCTCGGCGCCCTGCCCGCCGCGGTCGCGGGCCTGCTGATCCTCTAGGCATTCGGCCCCTAGTGAGGCCGCCCGCGGCCGAACGTGAGCGGAGCGAAGGGGCTCACGCAGGCCGAAGGTTCGCGTCCTCTAGACCTGGAGGTCGCTGACCAGCGGCGAGAACCTCGACCGCCGGGCAGCAAGCTCGAGGGACGCCACGTCCGGTGCGGCAGACACCGGACGAACGCCCACGACGGTGCGAATGATCAGCACCGGGATCAGGGCCAGTGCCAGCAGCACCAGCAACAGCCACGAGGCGCGACCGAATGTGTCGGTCGTCATCGCCGCGACAGCAGCGACGGTCGAGCCCCCTCCGACGTACGCCGCGGACCAGGTCGCGGAGCCCGCGAGCGACGCCGTGGCGAACCGGCGGTACTCCAGGCCCGAGGCGCCGGCTGCGGCGGGCGTGAGCGTACGCACGATGGGCACGAGCCGCGTCGCGAAGACCGCGAGCCCGCCGCGGCGGCGCAGCAGGTCGGTGGCGCGGTCGTAGTGACGCACGCCGAGGCGCTTGACCGCCTTGGTCTCGCGCAGCGTGTCGCCGTAGCGGCGACCGAGCAGGTAGCCGACGTGGTCACCGCTGCTGGCCCCGAGCATGACCGTGGCGCCCAGCAGGACCATGTCTGTCGGGGAGCCCATCGTCGCGGCGAGCACCACCACGGCGGTCTCGCCGGGGAGCACGATGCCGAGGCCGAGGCCCGACTCGGCGAACGCCAGGCCGAAGCCCAGCGCGAGCGTCAGTGCGAGAGCAGTCATGCCGTCAGCGTGACCGGGCCGGGTGGCGTCGCGCTGACCCGCGGATGGACTCGACGTGAACAGCGCACGACACTCGTTAGGCTGTCGGCATGACCACGGTGCTGACCTACGGGACGTTCGACCTGTTCCACATCGGTCACCTCAACCTCATCAACCGACTGAGCGCGATGGGCGACCGGCTGATCATCGCGGTGTCGACCGACGAGTTCAACGCCGGCAAGGGCAAGACGTCCGTCGTCTCGTACGAGGACCGCGCCCGCATCATCAACAGCATCAAGGGCGTCGACCTGGTGATCCCCGAGACCTCGTGGGAGCAGAAGGCCACCGACATCAAGGAGCACGATGTCGACGTGTTCGCGATCGGCGAGGACTGGGCCGGCAAGTTCGACGACCTCAAGGAGCTCTGCGAGGTCGTCTACCTCCCTCGCACCGACGGGATCTCCAGCACCGAGATCAAGCAGATGCTCCGCGTTCTCGACCCCGCACACATCACCGAGATGCAGGACGCGCTGTCGGTCATGAGCCGCCTGCTGGAGCACTACCGCGACCTGACCTGACGGTCAGGGCGCCAGCCGGTCGCGCCGCCACCCGTCGCTCTGCCGGACGTACCGGATGCGGTCGTGGAGGCGGCTCTGCCGGCCCTGCCAGAACTCGACCGACTCGAGCGCGATGCGATAGCCGCCCCAGATCGGCGGGCGTACGACGTCATGGTGATCGAAGACCTGCTCGACCTCCGCGACCCGGCGCTCCAGCGCCTCACGACTCGAGATGACCCGCGACTGCGGCGACGCGACAGCGCCGATCTGGGAGCCGCGGGGGCGCGAGGTGAAGTAGGCGTCGGACTCCGCCTCGTCGATCCGGGTCACCCGACCCTCGACCCGGACCTGCCGCTGCAGCGGATGCCACAGCATCACGGCGGCCGCCCGCGGATTGGCCTCGAGCTCGGCGCCCTTGCGCGACTCGTAGCCGGTGAAGAACGTCAGCCCCCGATCGTCGAGTCCCTTGAGCAGCACGATGCGTACGGAGGGACGGCCGTCGGGTGTCGCCGTCGCGAGCGCCATCGAGTTGGGCTCGTAGACGCCGGCGTCTATCGCCTCGTTGAGCCAGCGCCCCAGCAACGCCAGCGGATCGTCCCCTGCGGCCGCTTCGTCGAGACCTTCCCGGGCGTACTCCTCGCGCATCCGCGCCAAATCAGGGGTCTCCATGACTCAACGGTAACGACGCAGGGCAGAATGCACCGTATGACTGAAGTGCACCACGGACTTGAAGGCGTCGTAGCGTTCGAGAGCGAGATCGCCGAACCCGACAAGGAAGGGTCTGCACTGCGCTATCGCGGTGTCGACATCGACGACCTCGTCGGCCGCGTGCCGTTCGAGAAGATCTGGGGCCTGCTGGTCGACGGCGCCTACGAGCCCGGCCTCCCGCCCGCTGAGCCGTTCCCCATCCCGGTCCACTCCGGCGACATCCGCGCCGACGTGCAGAGCGCCATCGCGCTGACCGCGCCCGCCTGGGGCATGAAGCAGCTCTATGACATCGATGATGCCCAGGCTCGTGAGGACCTTGCCCGCGCTGCGGTCATGGTCCTTTCGTATGTTGCGCAGGCCGCACGCGGCGTCGGCCAGCCGATGGTGTCGCAGTCCGAGATCGACAAGTGCTCGACGATCACCGAGCGCTTCCTGACCCGCTGGCGCGGCGAGGTCAACCCCGACCACGCCAAGGCCATCGACGCCTACTGGGTCTCGGCCGCCGAGCACGGCATGAACGCCTCGACCTTCACCGCCCGCGTCATCGCCTCGACCGGCGCCGACGCCGCTGCAGCGCTGTCCGGAGCCGTCGGCGCCATGTCCGGCCCGCTGCACGGTGGCGCCCCGGCCCGCGTGCTCACGATGATCGAAGAGGTCGAGAAGTCCGGCGACGCCACGGCGTACGTCAAGGGCCTGCTCGACAGCGGTGAGCGCCTGATGGGCTTCGGCCACCGCGTCTACCGCGCCGAGGACCCCCGGGCGCGCACCCTGCGCCGTACGGCCAAGGAGCTCAACGCTCCTCGCGCCGAGGTCGCGATCGCGCTCGAGGAGGCCGCCCTCAAGGAGCTCCGCGAGCGTCGCCCCGACCGCGTGCTCGAGACCAACGTCGAGTTCTGGGCGGCCATCGTCCTCGACTACGCCGAGGTCCCGCCGCACATGTTCACCGCGATGTTCACGTCGGCCCGCACGGCCGGGTGGAGCGCGCACATCCTCGAGCAGAAGCGCACGGGCCGCCTGATCCGCCCCTCCGCGATCTACACCGGCCCCGCCTCCCGCCGCGCCGACGAGGTCCCGGGTTGGGATAGCTCTTGGGCTCAATGAGCCCATTTCAAGGTGCGATCTGGCGCTAGGGCGCTTCGATCTCGATCGGTTGCGTCGTCCCTCACAGGCCCGTGGCGACTCGGTCCCTGCGGGGGCGGGTCCGGTAGTCCCCTCACCGGCTGACGCGATGACCACGCAGACAGCGCCCCTCCCGTTTGAGAGGGGCGCTTCGTGCGTCTGCCTACAGGACGGTCTTGGTGACGGTGCGGACACCGACCCAGAGCCCGACCGCGGCCGTCACGATCGCGGCGATGAAGCCGTAGACCACCGCGCTGTCGTCGAAGGTGCCGGAGAACAGCACCCGCTCGGCGTCCACGATGTACGTCAGGGGGTTGGCCTTCGACAGTGCCTGCATCCAGTCCGGCCCGGTCTCGAGCGGCAGCATCATGCCCGAGAGGATCAGCAGCGGGAACAGCAGCGACTGCTGCACCGCCCAGAACGCCCACTCGTTCTTGCGGGTCGCGATCGCCAGCGCATACGACAGCGCGCCGACGCCGACCCCGAAGACCCCGAGGATCAACAGCCCCACCACGATGTGCGCGGGGAACAGGTCGAAGCCGAACGGCACGGCGACCAGCGTGATGATGACCGCCTGGATCACCAGGGGCGTCAGCTCCTTGAGCGCCCGCCCCATCAGCAGGGCGGGGCGAGAGAGCGGCGTCGCGAGGATCCGCTCGAACGCACCGGTCATGATCTCGAACTGCAGGTTGGCTCCGGTCATGGACGTGCCGAACATCGTGATCATGACGACGACGCCGGGCAGGAAGAACTGCAGCGTCGAGCCGAAGCCCAGCCCGTCGCCGGCGACACCGGCAAGCAACGGCCCGAACAGCCCGAGGAACACCAGCGGCTGGACCAGGGAGAAGATCAGCGAGAACGGGTCGCGGAGGATCGTGAGCGTCTCACGCGTCCACACGGAGGCGATGTCGCCCAGCAGCGATCGGTGGGCGATGCGGGCCGAGGTGGCGGCGGAATCGATGATGGCGGTGCTCATGCTTCTGCTCCTTCGCGCAGGCTGCGTCCGGTGAGGTTGAGGAAGACGTCGTCGAGAGTGGGTTGCTTGAGCGTCGCCGCCTTGACGGCCACACCCTTGTCGCCGAGCGCGTGCAGCACGCCGGGCAGCGCGACCGGGCCGGCATCGACGCGGAACGAGACCGCGGTGCCGCCGTCGACCGGGGCCTCCTCGACCTCGGTGCCGGCCTGGGCGACGACCTCGCGGGTCGTCGGCAGGTCCTCCGCGTTGACGGTCACGGTGATGCGGTCACCGGCCTGCTCGGCCTTGAGCGCATCTGCGGTGTCATCTGCGATGATCTGGCCGTGGTCGATCACGACGACCCGCTCGGCCATGGTGTCGGCCTCCTCGAGGTAGTGCGTCGTCAGCACGATCGTCGTGCCGAACTCCTTGCGAAGCCGCAGGATGTGGTCCCAGAGGTTCGCCCGGTTCTGCGGGTCCATGCCGGTCGACGGCTCGTCGAGGAACAGCAGCGCCGGCTCGTGGATCAGGCCGAGCGCGATGTCGAGCCGCCGCTTCTGGCCGCCCGACAGCGTGCTGACCTTGCGCATCTGCATCCCGTCGAGGTCGAGCGTGCCGAGAAGCTCCTCGGCCCGTTCGGCGGCGCGCTTCTTGTCGAGTCCGTAGAAGCGGCCCTGCATGAGCAGCTCGTCCCAGACGCGGTAGTTGTGGCCGGCGCCGTCCTTCTGGCCGATGTAGCCGATGCGGCCGCGTACGCCCGCAGGATCCGCCGTCACGTCGATGCCCGCCACCGTGGCGGTGCCCGAGGTCGGCGGCAGCAGGCTGGTGAGCATGCGCAGCGTCGTCGACTTGCCGGCTCCGTTGGGGCCGAGGAAGGCGACGAGCTCGCCCTCGGCGACGTCCAGGTCGATGCCGCGCACCGCTTCGACCGTCTCCTTGCCGGACTCGAAGGTCCGGGTGAGCTGATGTGTGTGAATCATGTGAGTCCCTTTTCCGTACGTCGTACTGAGTTCCCGACCATTACATCATACGGTGTACGGTGTGACAAGAACGTGACCCGAATGAGGACAGCCATGAACGACGAACGACCGACAGTCCCCGACACCGACCCGCTGACGTGGGGCACCCCCGAGGGGCGGCACATGATCAGGCTGCTGTGGGACCCCCCGGCGCCTGCCGGACGCGGACCGAAGCAGAAGCTGACGCTCGACCAGGTCATCGAGGCCGGCATGGCCGTGGCTGCTGCCGACGGGGTCGACAAGCTGTCCATGCGCAACGTCGCGGCCCAGCTCGGGGTCGGGGCGATGAGCCTCTACACGTACGTGCCGGGGCGCGACGAGCTGTTCGAGCTGATGGTCGACCGGGCCTGGGCTGCCCGCAATCTCCCCGACCAGTCGTTGCCGTGGCGCGACCAGGTCGAGCTCCACGCTCGGGAGGCGTGGGCGATGTACCAGGCCTATCCGTGGCTGATCCGGGCCAACCTGTGGCGCATGCCCCTGGGGCCCAACGTCATGGATGCTCAAGAAGACCTCTACCGTGCGGTGATGCTGACCGGGCTCCCCTACGAGGAGGTCGCCCGGGTGGCGGGCCTCGTCGAGTCACACGTCTTCGGGGTCGCGCGCAGTCTCATCACCGACACGAGCATGTCGTCGAGCACGGGCGTCACGGCGGACGAGTACTGGGACTCGCGCAGCAGCTTCTGGGGCACCTACTACTCACCCGAGCGGTTCCCCACCATGACCGCGATCTGGGAGTCCGGAGCATTCGAGCGCTCCGCCGGCGACGAGATCGAGTTCGGCCTTGCCCGCCTGCTCGACGGCGTCGAGCTGCTGATCGAGAAGCTGGCGGACGGGTAGAGACTGCGCTGGTCGTCGACGCCCGGCGCGCTGGGCCGGAGTGACTCCCGGACTCGCCTATGCTGAGCGCCGTGCGGTCACAGTGGATCACGATGCTCGCGGGGGTCATCGCCGCCGTGGTGCTCGTCAGCGTCGTGATCGGACTGACCTCCCCCGACGGCAAGGTCGGCGACGACGAGCAGGCCAAGCCGTCGGCAACAGCGACGACCACGACCCCCAGCCCGACAGCCACGACACCGACTCCCGAGCCTGAACCCTCGAGGCCGAGCGCCGCCCGCGCCCCTGGGTCCGTGGCCGGAGCGTGGCCCGGGCGTCCCGACGCGGTCACCGCCAGTGGTACGTCGGTCGACTGGTGCCCCGCCGTACGTACGACCGGCGCCGCCGAGGCTGAGGACGTGTTCGGCAAGGCCGCCGTCCATGATGCCGCGTGCGCCGCCGTGACATTCGTCTTCGGCAAGCGCTACTCCAGGCTTGCGATCCCCCGCCCGTCGTACGCCCCGAGGGACCTCGACTTCGTGCTGCCGGCGCTAGCGCCGTCGACGGTCGACGCGTTCCGGGCCCGCATCAACCGGTTCGTCGCGACGCCCGACAGCGTCGACGCCCGCGACGAGCTCGGCCTCGTCATGCTCCGGGGCGAGGGCACACCGGCCGGCGCCAAGCACACCTCGGCGGGCAACGGCCGGGTGTTCTACGGCAAGGCGTACTCGACGAACGGCTACCGGCACCGGGCCGCCTGGGTCAATCCCACGTGGTCGAAGGTCGCGATCAGTGTCGACCGCTCGAAGGCCGAGCCGAGGATCGTGGCGACGCTCGACGCGTCGGCCGCGATCCCGGTGTTCAACACGGCCGAACGGCGTGACGACATGCTGACCGTGCCGACCCACGCGTTGTTCTACCTGCGCCAGGAGTCCGGCAAGGACTGGGCGATCGGCGGCTGGCGGATCACCAGCGGCGCCTACGACTTCGCCAAGCTGCGACTGATGTAGCGAGGCCGGCCATCCCCCCGAGATGGCCGGCCAATCGCGCCCCGTGCACAGGCCGTGGGAGGGCCCGAACATCCCCCCGAATCGTTCGGACCTGACAACCTGTGACATACACGCTATCCGAGCGAGGCCCGGATGTGCAGTCTTGACATTAGCGCAGAATGTAGTTAATTAGAGCCATACGGATCTAGTCCTTCTGAGTTACTCCCTCAAAGGTGGTCCGGACGACGCGGAGGCACTCCCTGCCTCCGCGTCGCATTCATGTGGAAATACGTACGCTCGACCGGCGGTTGATCCCTGCATGACCACCATCGGACTCATCGGCGCCGGCCACATCGGCAGCCAGCTCGCCCGCGCCGCCATCGCCCACGGGCACGACGTCGTCATCAGCAACTCTCGCGGGCCGGAGACGCTCGCCGAGCTCGTCGCCGAGCTCGGACCCGCGGCCAAGGCCGGCACACCGGCTGACGCTGCGGAGGCCGCCGACATCGCGGTCGTCACGACGCCCGTCAGCGCGATCGGCTCGGTGCCGGTCGAGCCGCTCGTCGGCAAGCCCGTGATCGACACCAACAACTACTACTCGCAGCGTGACGGCGTGATCGCCGAGCTCGAGGACGGCTCGCTGACCAGCGCGGAGCTCCTGCAACGCCACCTGGCCGGGGCGCACGTCGTCAAGGCGTTCAACCACATCCAGGCCGCGGCCATCACCGCCGAGTCGCAGGCGGCCGGGACTCCGGATCGCCGGGCCCTGGCCGTGGCGGGCGATGACGAGGCGGCCAAGGCGGCCGTCGCGGCGTTCATCGACGAGGTCGGTTTCGACGTCCTCGACCTCGGCCCGCTCGCCGAAGGGTGGCGGGTCCAGCCCGACACCCCGGGCTATGGTCCGCGGCTGACCGTCGACGGCCTTCGCGAGGCTGCCGAGTCGGCCACCCGCAAGACGCCCTGAGCCTCAGCGCAGCTGCGTGAGCTGAGCCAGGTCGTCCGTGGGCAGCACGTCGACGACGGCCGTGACGTTCATCGAGAGCAGGTCGACCCGCGCCCAGTGCTGGGACAGGAACGCGGTCTCGGATGCGTCCTGGCCGGTCGCGATGCGCAGCAGGCTGCCGCGGGGCGCCAGCGTCGTGGCGTCGACGACCTGCCAGGCGTCCTCGATGTACGCCTCGGCGACGGCGTGGAAGTCCATGGGATAGAGCCCGGGCGCATACACCGAAGCCAGCCGCGCGGGCACGTCCAGCGCGCGGAGCAGGGCCACGACGAGGTGTGCGTAGTCGCGGCACACCCCCTCACGCGCGAGCATCGTGGCCACGGCGCCGTCGGTCGGCTGGCTCGCACCCGGCACGTACGACAGGTGCGCACCGACCCACGAGCTGACCGCGTCGAGCAGCTCCTTGCCGTGCACGCCCGCGAACTCGGAGTTGGCGGTCGAGAACAGCGTGTCGGACTCGCAGTAGCGACTGGGCCGGCGGTACTCGATCAGGTCGAGCTCGTCGACCGCGGCCGGCTCGGCCTGGCCGACGACCTCGGCTGAGTAGTCGATCGTCATGTGCCCCGCGGGCCCGGTCAGCCGGTGCAGCCGGGTGCCGTGGCGACCCGCGATCTCGTGCGCCTCTAGCTCGGCGCCACCGGACCGGATCGTGAAGGTCTCGGTGAGATCGTGCCCCTCGGCGACGGCGATCGAGAAGATCAGGTCGGCCCTGTCGTGGAGGTGGAGCTGGAGATGGGCCGAGACGGATCGCTTCACTGCCCGATCGTTTCACACGCCGGCGGCGGCCGGATCAGGAGTCGTACGCCTCGAGGATGCGGTCGGCGGCCGTGGCGGCGGGCATCTCGCCGGAGAGCACGGCTTCACGGATCTCTTCTCGCATCGCCGCGACTCGCGAGTCGGTGCGGAGCCTTTGGTCGAGCTCGTCGCGGACCAGGGCCCAGGTGAAGTCGAGCTGCTGCTGGGCCCGCTTCTCGTGCAGCCCCTTGCGGCCGAGGAACTCTCGGTGCCGGATGATCCTGCTCCACACCGTGTCGATGCCGGTGCCCTCGAGCGCCGAGCAGGTGAGGACGGGCGGGACCCAGCCGGTGCCACCCGCGTAGACCATGCGCAACGCCCCGGCGAGCTCCTTGGACGTCGCCTCGGCCTCCTGCACGCGCTCGCCGTCGGCCTTGTTGACCGCGACGACGTCGGAGATCTCGAGGATGCCCTTCTTGATGCCCTGCAGCTGGTCGCCCGTGCGCGCGATCGTCAGGAACAAGAACGTGTCGACCATGCCGGCCACCGTGATCTCGGACTGGCCGACACCGACGGTCTCGATCAGCACCACGTCGAAGCCGGCCGCCTCGAGCACCGTCATGGCCTGGCTCGTCGCGCGCGCGACGCCGCCGAGGGTGCCGGCGCTGGGTGAGGGCCGGATGTAGGCGTCGGGGCTCACCGCGAGCTTCGACATGCGGGTCTTGTCGCCGAGGACCGAGCCACCCGTGCGTACGCTCGACGGGTCGACCGCGAGCACGCCGACGCGGTGGCCCTCCTCGACGAGGTGCATGCCGAGGGCCTCGATGAACGTCGACTTGCCGACCCCGGGCACGCCCGAGACGCCGACCCGTACTGCTCCCCCGGCCTCCGGCGTCAGAAGGCCGAGCAGCTCACGCGCCTCGGCCCGGTGGTCGCTGCGACTCGACTCGATCAGCGTGATGGCCCGCGAGATCGCCGCACGCTTGCCCACCCGGACGTCGTCGGCCAGGTCTGCGACATCGACCATCAGCTGTGGTGTGTCGTCTGGAGCTTGTCGAGCAGGTCGAGAGCGGAGTCGGCGATGACGGTGCCCGGCAGGAACACCGCGGCCGCACCCATCTCCTTGAGCGTGGGCACGTCGTCGGGCGGGATGACGCCGCCGATCACGATCATGATGTCCGGGCGGCCCATCTCGGCGAGCGCCTGCTTGAGCGCCGGCAGCAGGGTCAGGTGACCCGCAGCGAGGCTCGATACGCCGACGATGTGCACGTCGGCGTCGACGGCCTGCTGAGCGACCTCCTCGGGCGTGGAGAACAACGGGCCGACATCGACGTCGAAGCCCATGTCGGCGAAGGCCGTGACGATGACCTTCTGGCCGCGGTCGTGCCCGTCCTGGCCCATCTTGGCGACGAGGATGCGCGGCCGGCGGCCCTCGGCCTGCTCGAACGCCGCGGTGGCGTCGATGACCTTGTCGATGTTGCCGCCTTGGCCGGCTTCGGTGCGGTACACACCTGAGATCGTACGGATCACGGCTTGGTGGCGCCCGTAGACCTTCTCGAGCGCGTCGGAGATCTCGCCGACCGTGGCCTTGGCGCGCGCTGCGTTGACCGCGAGGGTCAGCAGGTTGTCGTCGAGGGAGCCGTCGCTGGCCGACCCCCGCTCGGCGCTCCTGGTGAGCGCCGCGAGGGCCGCGTCGACGTCGTCCTGGTTGCGCTCGGCCCGCAGTCGCTCGAGCTTGGCGATCTGCGAGGCGTACACGGCCTTGTTGTCGACCTTGAGCACGTCGAGCGGGTCCTCGTCGGCCAGCCGGTACGTGTTGACGCCGATGACGGCCTGCTGGCCCGAGTCGATGCGGGCCTGCGTACGGGCGGCGGCCTCCTCGATGCGCATCTTGGGGATGCCGGCCTCGATCGCCTTGGACATGCCGCCGGCCTTCTCGACCTCCTGGATGTGGGCCCAGGCGCGGTTGGCGAGGTCGTGGGTCAGCCGCTCGACGTAGTAGGAGCCACCCCACGGATCGATGATGTCGGTCGTGCCGGACTCCTGCTGCAGCAGCAGCTGCGTGTTTCGAGCGATGCGGGCGCTGAAGTCGGTCGGCAGCGCGATGGCCTCGTCGAGTGCGTTGGTGTGCAGCGACTGCGTGTGCCCCTGGGTCGCGGCCATCGCCTCGATGCACGTACGCCCGACATTGTTGAACACGTCCTGCGCCGTCAGGGACCAGCCGGAGGTCTGGCTGTGCGTCCGCAGGCTCAGCGACTTGGGGTTCTTGGGGTTGAAGTCGGCGACCAGCTGGGCCCACAGGGCGCGAGCCGCGCGGAGCTTGGCGATCTCCATGTAGAAGTTCATGCCGATCGCCCAGAAGAAGCTCAGGCGCGGGGCGAACGCGTCGATGTCGAGGCCCACGTCGAGGCCGGCCCGGATGTACTCGACGCCGTCGGCCAGCGTGTAGGCCAGCTCCAGGTCGTTCGTCGCCCCGGCCTCCTGGATGTGATAGCCGGAGATCGAGATCGAGTTGAAGCGCGGCATCTTCTGCGCCGTGTAGGCGAAGATGTCCGAGATGATCCGCATCGAGGGTGCCGGCGGGTAGATGTAGGTGTTGCGGACCATGAACTCCTTGAGGATGTCGTTCTGGATGGTCCCGGAGAGCTTCTCGGGCGGCACGCCCTGCTCCTCCGCGGCGACGATGTAGAGCGCCAGCACCGGCAGCACGGCACCGTTCATCGTCATCGACACGCTCATCTCGTCGAGCGGGATGCCCTCGAACAGCTTGCGGGTGTCGTAGATCGAGTCGATCGCCACGCCGGCCATGCCGACGTCGCCGACGACGCGCGGGTTGTCGGAGTCGTAGCCGCGGTGGGTCGCCAGGTCGAACGCGACGCTGAGCCCCTTCTGCCCGGCGGCGAGGTTGCGACGGTAGAACGCGTTGGACTCCTCGGCGGTCGAGAAGCCGGCGTACTGGCGAATCGTCCACGGCTGCGTCGTGTACATCGCGGGATAGGGGCCGCGAAGGTAGGGCGCGAGGCCGGGGTAGGTGTCGAGCGCGTCGAGGCCGTCGAGGTCGGCGGGCGTGTAGAGACCCTCGATGTCGATGCCCTCCGGCGCGGTCCACGGCTCAGCGCCGTCCGTCGCGCGGGCATACGTGTCGGCGTCGGGCTCGTAGGGCTGCTCGGGATCCAGCGGCAGCCCGGCGAAGCTCTTCGGAATGCTCATGCCTGTAGCTCCCGTCGAATGGTTTCGAGGCTCGGCCGCTGGCGGCCTCGCACCTCAACCACCGGTGGTTGAGGTGCGATGAGCTCTGCGAAGAGCCTCGAAACCACTGTGATGCTCATGCGCTCAACCTTTCTCGCGTCTCACGGAGGAACGCGAGGGCGTCCAGCCCGGCCGCGGCGTTGGTGTCGGCACCGATGTCCGCCTTGCCGGCCACGATGACGTACGTCGCTCCGGCTTCGCGCAGCGCGGTCACCAGGTCGGCGCCCCATGCCTCGTACGCCTTGTCGTTGCCGACCAGGCAGACCGTCGCGGGCCTGCCCGCCTCGTCGTACGCCTTGAGGACGTCGTCGACGCCTTCGGTCGGCCCGGCGACGACGGTGTCGATGCCGCCGGCGGCGAGCAGGTTGGCGGCGAACGTGCCGCGGGCGGTGTAGGCCGCCACGGTGCCCATCGACGCGAGGAACACCGGCGTCGCCGCCCGGTCATCGCGCAGGGCCTCGTACTCCCCGGCGTAACGGTGCACGTCGATCGGGTGACCGTAGGGGCGGCGCTCCGGCAGCTCCTCGTGGAGATTGGGGAACTCCGAGACGCCCGTGATCGGCCGCTTGCGCTTCGCGATGTCGAGGGCTCGTGCCGACACGGTCTCGGCGATGGCGTCGCGGAGGAAGTCAAGGGACGCGACGAGCCCGCCCCTGCCCTCGATCTCACCGAAGAGCGTCCAGGCGGCGCGCGCGAGGTCGTCCGTCAGCTTCTCGACGGCGTGCGCTCCCCCGGCCGGGTCGGCGACCGCGGCGACGTGGGACTCGCTGATCAGCAGGCTCGAGGTGTTGCGGGCGATGCGGCGGCTGAACTGCTCCGGCAGGCCCAGCGGCTCGTCGAACGGCAGCACCGTGACGGAGGCGGCTCCCCCGACACCTGCGGAGAACGCCGCGACGGTCGTGCGGAGCATGTTCACGTACGGGTCGTACTTCGCCATCATCGGGCGGGACGTCACGGCGTGCTGCAGCTGGCCGGCCGCGGCGGTCGTGACACCGCTGAGCTCGGCCACCCGGTTCCACAGCCTGCGGGCGGCGCGGAGCTTGGCGATCGTGGGGAACTGCTCGTCCGTCGCGGCGTAGCGGAAGTCGATCAGGGCCGCTGCGTCGTCGACGCTGTGGCCGGCATCGACGAGGGCGCGCAGGTAGGTGACGCCGGCGGCAAGGGACCAGGCGAGCTCCTGGACGTCGGAGGCTCCGGCGTCGTGCGCCGCCGTCGCGTCAACCGTGACGGCGCGTACGCCGTCTGGCTTGGCCAGTGCCGCGACCTCGGCGACGATCCCGAGGTCCGTGTCGCCGTGGCCGCGCAGCGTGGCGCCGAGCGGATCAGCACCGAACGACGTGCCGTGCGCTGCGGTGACCGCCTTGTCCTCCAGCACCCCAGCCAAGGCTCGCGCGGCGGCGAGCGGCTCCGTCGGCGCGTCGAGGACGACCGCAGCAAGGTCGAGGAAGACCGGTTCGAGGATCGTCGCGAGGGCATCGACCGGGATCGCGCCACCACCGACCGAGAGCCACAGGGAGTTGACCCCGTTCTCCAGATCGGTGACGACGTCCTTGGCGGTGCGCTCGGCGTCCGGGTCGGCGAACCACGCGCGTACGTCCCACCCGTCGAGCTCGCTCGCCGCAGCGCTGCCACGGGTGAACGGCGCCTGACCGGGCAGCCCGCCGTCGGCCACGTCGCGGGTCAGATCGGGCGTGCCGAGCGGGGTGACGGTGATGCCGTCCAGCGTCGTGGTGGCGAGCTTGGACCACACCTCGCTGTCCGGCGCGTCGTCGGCAAGCTTGCGCGCCTTGCGGAGCACCGCAGCGGTGGCCTGTTCCCACTCGTCCTGCGTGTGCTCGAGCCCCTCGGACAGGGGGACATCGACCGTTCCGTCAGTGGCCATAAGGGGCATCGTACGAACAGCCGGTGATACCGGCCACCCAATGTGACGTATGTGACGAGGGTGTTACGTCCTTCGCTCGCAGGGCTCGCTCCCGGTCGGCCGCGGGCGGCCTCCCTAGGAACCGGTCCGGAGCGACTCCTGCGAGAATCAGTCCGTGAAGATTCCTGCGGAGATCCTGCCCGGCGACGGGCGATTCGGGTCCGGCCCGTCCAAGGTGCGCGTCGAGGCGCTCGATGCGTTGGCGGCGACCGGCGAGTCGCTCATGGGCACCTCGCACCGGCAGGCGCCCGTGCGCAACCTCGTCGGAAGTCTCCGCGAGGGTCTCGGCGAGCTGTTCACGCTGCCCGACGGCTACGAGGTCGTGCTCGGCGTCGGCGGTTCGCACGCGTTCTTCGACGCAGCGATGTTCGGGCTCATCCGCGAGCGCAGCCAGCACCTCGTGCACGGCGAGTTCACCCGCAAGTTCGCCACAGCGGTGCAACGCGCACCGTTCCTCGCCGACCCGCACGTGCTGGAGAGCGAGTTCACGACGCACCCCCAGCCGGTGGCCGAGCCGGGTGTCGACGCGTACGCATGGGCGCACAACGAGACGTCGACCGGTGTCACGGTGCCGGTCGAACGCGTGGTCGGTGCCGACGACGGCGCCCTGATGCTGATCGATGCGACCTCCGGTGCCGGCGGCCTGCCCGTCGACGTGGCACAGACCGACGCCTACTACTTCGCGCCGCAGAAGACCTTCGCCTCCGACGGTGGCCTGTGGGTGGCGCTGATGTCGCCGGCGGCGATCGAGCGTGCCGAGGAGATCAAGGCGAGCGGCCGGCACATCCCCGGATTCCTCGACCTGCCGACCGCGATCGACAACTCCCGCAAGAACCAGACCTACAACACCCCCGCTCTCGCGACCCTGTTCCTGATCGACGACCAGGTGCGCTGGATGCTCGCTCAGGGCGGGCTCGACTGGGCGGTCAAACGTACGACCGACTCGTCGACGCGGCTCTACGAGTGGGCCGAGGCATCGACGTACGCGACGCCGTACGTCACCGATCCGGCCGACCGGTCGCTGGTCGTCGGCACGATCGACCTCGAGGGCGTCGATGCCGCCGCGGTGACCGCTGCGCTGCGCGACAACGGCATCGTGGACGTCGCCGGCTATCGCGGACTGGGCCGCAACCAGCTGCGCATCGCGATGTTCCCCGCGATCGAGCCCGACGACATCACCAAGCTGACGACGTGCATCGACTGGGTCGTCGAAAGACTCGCCTGACCTCAGCTAGATGACTTCGGCGCCCTTGCGGTGCAGCTCGCGGTGCTCTTCGTAGATCTCGGCGTTGTGGTGCAGCGTCGCGACCTCGTCGTCGGTCAGCTCGCGGCGCACCTTGCCGGGCACACCCGCGACCAGTGAACGCGGCGGGATCTCGACGCCCTCGGAGATCAGCGCACCGGCGGCGATCAGCGACTCGTCGCCGATGACTGCGCCGTTCATGATGATCGCGCCCATGCCGACGAGGACGTGGTCGCCGATCGTCGCGCCATGGATCACCGCTCCATGGCCCACCGACACGCCCTCGCCGAGGAGCACGGGCTTGCCCTTGTCGACGTGGAACGCGCAGTTGTCCTGCACGTTCGATCGCGCGCCGATCGTGATCGGCTCGTTGTCGGCGCGCAGCACGGCGCCGTACCAGATGCTGGCGCCGTCCTCGATCACGACGGACCCGGCGAGGGTCGCATTGGGTGCGACCCACGCCGTGTCCGCCACGCGTGGGGTCTTGTCTCCGAGTGCGATGAGCATGTGCCCAACGTACCTACGGCGCTCAGCCGACCCAGTTGGTGATGGGGTCGATCGCGAAGTAGATCACGAACAGCACGCCGATCAGCCACATCAAGGGGTGGATCGCCGAGACCTTGCCCTTGACCAGCTTGATGACGACCCAGGCGATGAAGCCCGCGCCGATGCCGGCCGTGATCGAGTACGTGAACGGCATCAGGACGATCGTCAGGAACGCCGGGATCGCAATCTCCGAGTCGTCCCAGGCGATGTCCTTGACCTGGCTCATCATGAGGAACCCGACGAGGACGAGAGCCGGAACGGCCGCCTCGTTGGGGATGTGCTCGACCAGCGGCACCGCGAACGTCGACAGCAGGAACAGCACACCGGTGACGACCGAGGCGAGTCCCGTACGTGCGCCGTCACCGACACCCGACGCCGACTCGATGTACGACGTGTTGCTCGAGACGCCGGCTGCGCCACCTGCGGCCGCGGCGATCGAGTCGACGACCAGGATCTTCTGGGCTCCGGCCGGCGTGCCGTCGGCGTCGTTGAGGCCCGCCTCGGCGCCGATCGCGGTCATCGTGCCCATCGTGTCGAAGAAGTCGGCCAGCAGGAGCGTGAACACCAGGAGCGCCGCGGTCACGACGCCGGCGCGCTCGAACCCGTTGAACAGGTTGAAGTCACCGAGCAGCGAGAAGTCGGGCTTGGCGACGACCTTGTCGGGCCAGTCGGGGACGTTGAGGTTCCAGCCCTTGGAGGTGGCCTTGCCGCCGCTCGCCGGCAGGTCGGCGAAGGCCTGGACGATGCCGGCGACGACGGTCGTGACGACGATGCCGATCAGGATCGCACCGGGTACGCCGCGGGAGTACAGCGCGATCATCAGCAGCAGGCCGAAGATGAACACCAGGACGGGCCAGCCGGCGAGGTGGCCGCCGATGCCGAGCTGGATCGGGGGTGCTCCGATGCCGGTCGTACGGACGAAGCCGGCGTCCACGAGGCCGATCAGCGTGATGAACAGGCCGATGCCCACCGCGATCGCGGTCTTGAGCTGGCGCGGCACGGCGTCGAACACCGCTTTTCGGAAGCCGGTCAACACGAGAAGGAGGATGATCAGCCCCTCGAGCACGACGAGGCCCATCGCGTCGGCCCACGTCATCTGCGACGCGACCGAGAAGGCGACGAATGCGTTGAGGCCGAGGCCGGTGGCCAACGCCAGCGGGAAGTTCGCGACGACGCCCATGAGGATCGTCAGGAGGCCGGCGACGAGTGCGGTGACCGCAGCGATCGTCGCGAAGCCGGACCCGGGGGTCGAGCCGCCGCCGAGGAACTTGCCGTCCTCGTCGGCGACGCCCGCCAGGATGATCGGGTTGAGCACGACGATGTAGGCCATCGTCAGGAAGGTCACGACACCGCCGCGCACCTCCCTGCTGATGGAGGACCCGCGCTGGCTGATCTTGAAGTACTGCTCGAGCGTGCTGGTCATGGCACTCCTGGTCGAGGGGGACATCCGTCGCACGGCAGCATGCCAGATCCGTGTTTCAGGCAGGAGTCAGGTCCGGCGCGTGGCGGCAGAGGCGATCGCGGCAAGCAGGGCGACCACGCCGATCGCCCAGATCCACGTGCTTCCGGCGAAGCCGTTGTCGCCGCCGCTCGTGGCGGCCGAGCCCGTGCTCTTGGCCGGCGTGGTCTCGGTCTTCGGGACCGGTGTGACCTTCGGCAGCGTCAGGGCGACGCGGATCAGCGCCGAGTTCGCGCCCTCGCTGCCGATCAGGAACGACTTCTGAGAGCGCTCGAGCGCGATCGACTCGCCCTGTGGCTGGGGTGGAGTCTCGTGCGAGCGCGTGAGCTTCCAGGTCTTCGCGTCGTACAGGTGCACGTCGCTGTAGGTCCGCAGCAGCGCGAACCGCCCGTTCGCCGACACGACTCCGTCCGTCACCAGGGCCGGCATGTCATGGCCCGTCGGCTTCGCCACGTTGGGCTTCTGCGTGGAGAGCTTGCTCGGCAGCGACAGCAGCTCTCCGGCGAACAGCCCCTTGGTGACGAGCCCCTTGGCGCCCGTGCGCGGGTTGATCAGCAGTGTCTCGACGTCCGCCGGCCCTGAGGTGTACGTCAGCGGGTATCGCTCGGCGGCGACCGAGTGCTCACCCGGCCCCGGCTCGGGCAGGGCGTACAGGGCGACGTCGGTGCGGCGCTCCTGGTTGTCCCCCGTGTCCGCGACCCACAGCTCGCCGTCGCCGTCGATCGCGATCGCTTCGGTGTCGAGCGGTGTGTTGCCCGTGATCGTCGTCGTCCCGACCACCGCGCCTGTCGAGATCTTGACGGCGAAGATGATCGGGGCGTTGCCGGAGTCGTTGATCGTGTAGGCCAGGTCGTCGTGCTTCACGCTGACCGCGAGACCGCTCGACTCGGTGATCCGTGCGTCGCTCAGGTGACTGACGACGTCGGGACCTGCTTCGGCGCCGTCGGCCCGGCGAGCCAGAGAGCTCACGAGCACGACGACCAGCAAGGCGATGAGGAGCCCGGGGATCAGCAGGCGTCGATGGCGCGGATTCATTTCCAGATCAGCATGACAGCACCAGTGGCACGAAGTGCGACGACGGTAGGGTGTGGGCGTGAGTAACGACGACGACTGGGTGATCCGTCAGGGCGACGGTCCCGAGACCATCGAGCGCAAGATGGGCCATCGCGAGATCGCCCGGCTCGAGCGCGCCGCGCGTCGTCATGAGTTCGGCCGCCCCGAGCTGACCGAGCTCGAGATCGGCAGCAAGACCCACCGGGTCGCCGAGGTCGAGCCCATGGACGTCGACGGGGTCCGCACCATGACGGTCGGCACGATCGTCTGGGGCGTCATCGCGGTCGCGTTGCTGCCGTTCGTCGGCACGCTCGACGAGAACGGCCGTACGTGGTGGCTGTGGACCGCTCTTGCCGGTTTCGGCCTGGGCCTGATCGGCATCGAGTACTGCCGTCGCCGCCGCAACGCCCTGCGCATGCAGCCCGGTCGTCGCCGCCGCCTCGACTGATCTCAGCGACATCAACCGCTCCCTAGCGACGAGCTCTGCGAGGAGAGGGAGCGAGCTCTGCTGGGGGTCCCCCCACGAGCTCTGCGAGTAGGGGGCGCGAAGGGCAGTGAGGTTGCAGGCTCGCTCGAGCCTTTCGTCGTACGCCCCTTCGGTCGCTGGCGCTCCCTCCCGCCCTCGTTCCTCGGGCTAGGGGCCGGAAGGGCTAGTAGTTGTCGACTTCGTCGACGCCCACGGTGTCGAACACCGGGGGCGGAAGTGCCTGGGCGCTCGCCGAACGGCTCAGCCGCGCGCCTGAATGGGCGCCGCAGCCGTGATCGAACGAGACGACCTTGCCGTCGTCGTTGGCCATGCCGTTGGCGCACACGCCGAAGCGGTCGGAGAGCGGACCGGCCAGGCTGACCATGAACCCGCACGAGTGGCACACGCCGGCAGCCTGCTGGGCGATGGCGGCGTCGGGACCCTGCTCGCCCTCCTGCCAGCGCTCTGCAGCAAGCTCACGACCCTCGATCGACAGGACCCATTCACGACCGAGTCCGACCTCGCGGGCGAAGAAGCGGTCGGGGGTCTGCTCCTCGCCGTCACCGGCCGACCACGAGGGTACGAGCCGGATGTCGTCCTCGTCGGGGGGCAGCACGTCGCCGGGGCTGAGGTCGCCCGGGCGGATGCGCTCGCGATAGGGCGTCCACGGCGGGGCGATGATCGCGTCGTCGCCGGGCAGCAGGACCACGTCGTTGACCGTGACGAGGTCGCTGTCGGGCGCACGAGAGACGCTGACGGACCAGTACCACCCCAGGTAGCCACGCTTGAGGCACGTGAAGTGGTGCGAGACGAGCCGCTCGCCGTCCTCGACAGCGCGCACGTGCTCGCCGACGGTTCCGGCCTCGGCGGCCTCGTCGACGGCCGTACGGGCGACGTCGACTGCGGCGGCAAGCTGCTCATCGATGGGCATTCATCCATTGTCGCCCATGTCCGGCCAGTGGTGGGTCGCGGGGTGAGGCAGGATAGACGGCGTGGACGGGCATGGGGACGAGCAGGCCGACTGGCCCGATCCGGCGCGCCCGCAACCCCCTGAGCAGCCCGCGCAGCCCGAGCAGTCCCGCCTGGGCCGATCAGCGCAGATCGCCGGTCGGGTGTCCTCGGGCACTGCCCGCCTCGTCGCCAAGGGCAGCACCTCGGCGTTCACGGCATCCCGCCGGTTCACGCACTCGGGCGGTGCCGGCGAGAGCGGCCTCTCCCGGCTTCTCGAGCTGCACGCGTTCAACACCGCCGGCGACGCCGCCTTCGCCATCTCGCTGGCCGGGACGCTGTTCTTCACCGTCCCGACGGGCGAGGCGACGGGCCAGGTGACGCTGTTCCTGGTCCTGACGATGCTGCCCTTCGCCGTCGTCGCCCCCCTCATCGGACCGTTCCTCGATCGCTTCCGCCGAGGCCGTCGCTGGGCCATCGGCGCGACCCTGGCGATCCGCGCGTTCTGCTGCTGGGTGCTGGCCGGCGCGATCTCGTCCGACAACCCGCCGCCGTCGTTCTACTTCGCGGCCCTCGGGTGTCTCGTGGCGTCCAAGGCGTACGGCGTGACCCGCGCCTCGGCCGTCCCGCGGCTCCTGCCGACCGAGTTCACGCTGGTCAAGGCCAACTCCCGCATCTCCCTGACCGGCACCGCCGCTGCGGCCATCTCGGCTCCCCTGGCCGGTGGAGCCGCTGCCATCGGCGCGGAGTGGGCCGTCCGCTACGCCGCCCTGCTGTTCGTCGTCGGCACGATCCTCGCGATCCTGCTGCCCGCCCGCGTCGACTCCAGCGAGGGCGAGGAACAGGTCGACCTCACCAAGATCGCGACCGGCGCCGCCAAGAAGGGCATCAGCATCTCGCGCGATGTCGTCAACGCGCTGCGCAGCAACTCGGGGCTGCGGCTCCTGTCGGGCTTCCTCACGATCTTCATGGCCTTCACGCTGCGCGATCCTCCTGACTCGATGGGCTGGCACGGCAACGCGACGGTCCTGCTGGGCCTCGTGATCGGCGGCGCCGGCGCCGGCAACACGATCGGCACGCTCATCGCATCGCTGACCAAGTCCCGGCGGCCCGAACGGGTCGTCATCGCGGTCCTGGTGCTCGACGTCGCCGTCGTGGTCACGGTCGCGGTGTTCTTCACGTGGTGGACCGCCGTCGTCCTCGGCCTCACCGTGGGGTTGTGCCAGTCGCTCGGCAAGCTCAGCCTCGACGCCCTCATCCAGCGCGACGTCGCCGAGCGGGTCCGCACGAGCATGTTCGCGCGCTCGGAGACCCTCCTCCAGCTGTCGTGGGTCATCGGCGGCCTGATCGGCATCGGCCTGTTCACGGTCGACGCGACCCCGCGCATCGGCCTGCTCGTGACGGCCGTCCTGCTCGTCGCGTGGCTCGCCTTCGTGCTCAGCCGGGCCAGGCGCAAGTCCGGGTCAGGCGAGGACGGCCGCCAGTCCGAAGAGCACGGGTATCGACGCGAGCGTGGTGACCGCGACACTGTCCCGGGCCAGTAGCTCCGACCGCTGGAAACGCGAGGCGTAGACGAACACGTTCTGGGCCGTCGGCAACGCGGCCATGACGGTCAGGCCGAAGACCTCGTGCGAGTCGAGGCCGAACGCGAAGCGCGCCAACACGTACGCGACGGCGGGCATCCACACGAGCTTGAGCACGGCGATCACCGCGATCTCCCGCCGGTGCGCCGAGCCGATCGCGCCGCCGAACCGCAGCGAGACGCCGTACGCCAGGAGTGCACCCGGCACCGCCATGCCGCCGAGCAGCTTGATGGGCTCACCGACGATCTCGGGCAGGTCGATCCCCGCGACCGAGACCAGCACGCCGCACACGGCGGCGACCGAGACCGGATTGCGTACGCCGGCCAGTGCGAGCGTCCACGGTGTCGGCCGACGGCCGGTCGCCTCGAGGTCGAGCACCGACAGGGCCAGCGGGGCGTAGACGATCAGCTGCAGCACCATGATCGGCACCGCGAAGGCGGCATCACCCAGGACGTAGACCGCGATGGGCAGGCCAAGATAGCCGCCGTTGGCGTACGACGCCGAGAGCGCGCCGATCACGATGTGCGACATCGAGCGGCCGCGGCGGCGCGCCAGCGGCACGTAGACGACGAGCACCGCGAGCACGGTGAGCCCCGCGATCGCGAAGCCGACACCCAGCACGTCGGAGACGTCGGTGCGGGAGAGCAGGTCGATCAGCAGCGCGGGCGTCGCCACGAAGTAGACCAGGCGCGACAGCACCCGCTGCGAGTCCTGGCCGAGCACCCCGGCGTGAGCCAGGCCGAGGCCCAGGGCGATCAGGATCCCGATGACCCCGAAACCCTGGATGACCCCTGTCAGAGCTCGAGCTCGCTCGCGACGGCGCGGAGCACCTGGGCCGCCGACTTGCCCTTCTTGGCGTCGGGGTGGCGACCGTGACGGTAGCCCTCACCGAGCGTGTCGAGCAGCCGGATGAGGTCCTCGACGATGACCGCCATCGTCTCGGGATCCTTGCGGCGCGCGTGCGACTGGGCCCGCGACACCGAGGTGACGGGGTCGAGGACGCGTACCTGGAGCGCTTGGTCGCCGCGGCTGCCCTGCACGATGCCGAACTCGACACGCGTGCCGGCCTTGAGCGTCGTGACGCCGTCGGGCAGCGCGTCGGAGCGCACGTGGACGTCCGGCCCGTCCTCCTGCGTCAGGAAACCGAATCCCTTGTCCGCGTCGTACCACTTCACTTTGCCCGTGGGCATGGCGCTGTCCTCTGGTCGTCGGTGGCTGCTGCTGCCTCCAGCCTAGTCGGACGGCTTCGCCTCTGTGGGCGGCGGTGGTTTCGGGGTCCGGTCCTCGAACGTGACCTCGACGGACTGGAACCCCTTGTGCCGCTGGGACTTGGCGTACGCCGCGTACGCCTTCTGATCGGCTTTCGTCAGGATCACGTTGTCGGTGAACGGGGTCAGCAGCGCGCGCGGATAGAGGTGCCGCCGCAGCACGACGTTCACCTCCAGGCCCAGCACGACCATGACGGCTGCGATGAAGATGAAGGCGATCAGGCCGAGGACCAGCGCGAACGTGCCGTTCATCTGGTTGTCCTTCGCCTTGAGGATGACCTCGCTGACGTAGGTGCTGCCGATCCACTGCAGTCCCTGCCACAGGAGCGCCGTGACGAAGGCGCCCGGCAGCACCGAACGCCAGCCCGCGCGGCCGTGGCTGATCAGCCGGTAGACGCTGACGAAGATCGCGATCGTCAGGACGAAACCGACCAGGCGGATGAGCCAGCGCAGGGTCGTCTCGAGGTCAGGCCCCAGTGCGTCGGGGTTCGCGAGCACCGAGGTGGCGATCGCCAGTGCGAGGATGCCGGCCCCGCTGATTGCCAGGAACAGGATGCTGCGAAGCCGCAGGATGATGGGGTTGGCCCGGCTGTTGCGCGGCACCGACCAGGCGATGTTGGCCGCGTTCTGGACCGCCTGGCCGAGGCCCATGGCGCCGTAAAGGGCGACGATCGAACCGATCACGATCGTGGTCGTGCTGCCCTTGATCCCTTCGGGCTGGCCCAGCTGCGTGCCGATGATCGGGAACTGGCTCAGAGCCGAGTCAATCAGCTCATCGCGGAGGCTGGGATTGTCCTGCAGGACGAAGCCCAGGATCGACGAGCCGAGCAGCAACAGCGGGAAGATCGCGATGAAGGCGTAGTAGGCGACGATCGCGGCGAGATAGGGCCCCTGGTCGTCGAAGTACTTGTAGACCACGGCGATGGGAAAGCTGATCGCCGGATGCTTGCGCTGGAACGCGTCGACCGGGCCGATGCGCGGGGTCATGGCAGGTACGGTTCCAGCGCCGCGGCGATCGCGTTGAAGCGTGCCTCGTCGAGCACGGCGCCCTCACGGCGTACGGCTGCCGGGTCGACGGTGAGGAACCGGTTGATCCGTACCTCGCTCGGCCGGCCCGCGGGATCCCAGGGACCCGTGCCCACGTCGAACCAGAACCTGCCCTCGGCCGCTTCCTGCTCCATGTCGCGGTCGTGGTCCTTCGACGTCATCGGGATCGCGATCAGGCTCGCTCCCTCCCGGGCGACGATCAGCACCGGTCGGTCCTTGCCCTGCGTCGGATCGTCCTCGTACGACACCCACGTCCAGACGACCTCGCCCGGGTCCGGCCGTCCGTCCGGATGCGGGTCGTACGCGATGTCCACCGGGCCAGCCTGCCACAGGCACCGCGTGACGACGCGCTGATCGTCACCGAGGCGTCAGACCGCGGTCCCGAGCTCGTGCGCCTCTCCTGCGTACGCCTTGCGCAGACCTGCCCGTGCGCGCATCCCCAGGGCGGCCACCGCATTGGGTGTCATGCCGAGCTCAGCGGCGAGGTCACGCGGCCGCAGGCCTTCGACCTCCAGCTGCCACAGCACGCGCCGCCAGCGGTCGGGCAGCGCCTGGAACGCCCGCTCGACGTCGTCGTGCTCGAGGACGGCACTGGCGTCGCCCTGCAGGTGCCCCCACGTCTCGATGTCGTCGACCAGCACCAGGCGCCGCTCGCGGGCGGCCCGCCGGCCGGCTTCGTGGCGGACGGCCGTCAGCAGGTAGGCACGCAGCGAGATCGTGGGCCCACGTCCGCGCCGCAGCAGGTCGAAGGTCATGGCGAATGCCTCGGCGACGACGTCGTCGACGTCGGCAGGGCGAACGTAACGCCTGGCCGTCTGCCTCAGCAGCGACACGTGACGCCGGAACAGCACGGCATATGCTTCGACGCTTCCGCCTCGCGTGAGGAGCACCAGCTCGCCATCGGTCAGCGCGGTCGATACGTCGTCGTCCATGAGGCTCCGTCCTTGGGGGTGATCCAGTTATCGCCCAATGCGCGGCGTTCCTCCAGCGCTGTTGCGACCACCTGTGGACAACCCGGCACCGGTCCTCGACGAGACGCCGCACAATCGTCCTCGGAGGTGGTGCCGCATGTCAGAGCCCGTGCCGACGCTCACGTTGAGCGAGCTGGGCGCCGCCCTGGCCCGCGGCTGGCGGGTCCTCCTGGGTGGCGTGCTCACCGGCATCGTCACCGGCGTGGTCCTGCATCTCGCACTCCCCCAGACCTACTCGGCGACCGCCTCCGTGCAGGTCGAGGCGACCGGCGTGGACCCACTCGCCCAGACCGATCCGCGCCCCGTCGACATGGCCACCGAGGAGACCATCGCGGCGTCGCGGGGCATCGCGGGCTCACGCACCGTCGACGTCCACGCCGCCGGGGAGTCGTCCGTGCTGCGGATCAGCCACACCAGTGGCACGCCGCGGGCAGCGGCGGGCGGGGCCAACGCCGTGGCACGCGCCTACCTCGCCGATCGCTCACGGCGGGCCGGCGAGGCCTTGCGCCGGCTGCGCGCCACGCTGACCAAGCAGGTCGATGCACTGCCCAAGAAGGCCGCTGCGTCGCAGGTCCAACCGATCGCCGCCGACCTGGCCCGGGCCCGCCGGTTGCAGGCCGGCGGCGGAACGCTCATCGACGCTGCCCGGCCGCCCGAACGGGGCAACCTGCCCGGTCTGCCGGTGATGTGCCTCGCGGGTGCCGTCCTCGGGCTGCTCGGCACCATGCCGCTGGCAGCCCTGCGCTCGCGGCCCGCCCGCGGGGCGAGCCGTGTCGTCATGCTCGACGTCGAGCCCTCGGCCACGACCGAGCTCAGGCAGGCCGCCTCAGCCCTGGCGGACCAGGTGCTCGTGCTGCGCGAGACCGATGCGAGCCTGCCGCTGGCCGAGCAGTGGTGCCGTCATCTCCGGTCGGTGGGCATACCGGCGAGCGTCGTCCACGCCCATCCCCGCGATTCGTGACGAGGTCAATCAGTCAAACTCCGGGAGCTCGCGCTTCATGACCTTGCCCGTGGGGTTGCGGGGCAGCTCGTCGAGGAACATCGTGCGGCGTGGCACGGCGAACCGGGCGACGTGCTCCTTGGCGTACGCGACGAGCTCGCTCTCGCTCAGCGACGCACCGTCCTTGACCACGACGTATGCCGCGAGGGCCTGGCCGAACGCCGGGTCGTCGACGCCGGTCACCACCACGTCGGCGATGTCCGGGTGCTCGATGAGGGCATCCTCCAGCTCACGCGGGAAGACGTTCTCGCCGCCGGAGATGATCATGTCGTCGTCACGGCCCGACACGAACAGCCGGCCGTTCTCGTCGAAGAAGCCGAGGTCTCCGGTGTTCATCAGCCCGTCGGCGAATGCCTTGGTGTTGCCGTCGGTGTAGCCGCCGAACGGCATGTCGTTGCCGACGTGGATCACGCCGGTCTCGCCCTGCGGCACCTCCCGCCCGTCGGCGTCGAGGATCTTGACGAACGTGCGGAACGGCGGGGTGCCGGCGGTGCCGGGCGCCTCCCGCAGGTCCTTGGGGCTGGCGATCGTGACCCAGCCGGTCTCGGTGGCACCGTAGAAGTTGTAGACCGAGTCGGTGAACAGGTCCATGAACCGGTTCGCGAGATCGCCGGCGAGCGCCGAGCCGCTGCTCGCGGTGACCTCGAGGGACGACACGTCCGTCTTCTCGACCATGACCGGGTCCGCGTCGACGAGCCGCTGCATCATGAGCGGCACGACGACCAGCACCTTCGCGCGGTACTCGTCGATGTCACGCAGGACCTGCTCGGCCGAGAAGCGCCTCCGCAGGACGTACGTCGGCGCAGTGGACAGGCCGAAGCCGAAGTTGATCAGACCCCACGAGTGGAACAGCGGCGCCGCGAGGACGACCGTGGAGTTGCCGCGGTAGGGAATCGCGCCGAAGAACGCGATGAGCGGCTTGAGGTCGGCCGGCTCCTCGCGCTTGGCACCCTTGGGCAGGCCCGTCGTGCCGGAGGTGAAGATGATGATCTGCCCGTGCCGCGCGGGCTTGGGATGCGCCTTGGCCGGCTGGTCCGCCATGAGTCCCGCGACGGTGGGGTACGTCGCCGTGGCCGGGTCGTCCGACCAGCACAGGATGATCGTGTCGTCGTCGACATCGGCGCCGACGTCGAGGAACTCCTCGTCGAGGATCACGAGCTTTGCGCCCTCACGCTTCGACAGCTCACCGAGCTGCGACCGGCTGGCCATGGTGTTGAGCAGCAGCACGCGGCCACCGGCCTGGATCACGGCGATCAGCGCGATGATCATGTAGCGGTGGTTGCGCGACAGCACAGCGACCGAGTCACCGGCTTCGATGCCGCGGTCCTTGAGCGCCTGGGTGAACTGGTTGATCTGCTCCGCGAGCTCGGACCAGGTCAGCTCGCCGGCGTCGTCGATGATCGCGAGCTGGTTGGGGAACCGCTTGGCGGCTGCATTGACCCCCGATGGCAGGCCCGGGCCCCACTTCACGAGCTGCAGCCCGGCCCCGATGAGGCGGTGCGGAAGGACCGGCTTCAACATCCCGATCTGACGAAAGACCTTCAGCGTGTAGCTCAGCTCGTTCATGCCGTCGCCTCCCCAAGAAGCCCACGATACGGAGGCGCCGGCATGAAGGCCGCCTGATGGTTCACTCGCTGTCGCTCGTTCATGCAACTCCAGTGTCCGGGTTTCCACGACGCTAACGCGCCGGGCTGAACCTCGGAAGCGTAACAACGAGTTACAGAATTCGCCGGTCGGTGTGACCCATCCAACGGAAGCGTCAGTGCGCGCCGTCGCGGGCCAGCACGGCCTTCACGGTGCGCACGATGATGGCGATGTCGAGACGGAGGTTCCAGTTGTTGACGTACTGCAGGTCCATCCGGATCGACTCCTCCCACGACAGCGCGGACCGCCCGCTGACCTGCCACAGGCCCGTCATACCGGGCTTGACGTGGAGGCGGCGCCAGACCCATTCGCTGTAGAGCGAGGTCTCCGACTCGAGGGCGGGCCGGGGACCGACGAGGGACATGTCGCCCTTGACGACGTTGATCAGCTGCGGGAGCTCGTCGAGCGACGTCTTGCGCAGGAAGCGGCCGAACCGGGTGATGCGCGGGTCGTGGCGCAGCTTGAACAGCGGACCGGCACCCTCGTTGCGGTCCCGCAACGAGTCGAGCCGGGCCTCGGCGTCGATGACCATGGTGCGGAACTTGTAGATCACGAACGGCTTGCCGTCGCGCCCCGTACGTACCTGCCGGAAGATCGCCGGGCCCCGCGAGCCGAACCGGATGCCGAACGCCAGCACCAGCAGGAGCGGCGAGAGGAGCACCAGTGCGATCGCGGCGGCCACCCGGTCGAGCACCGACTTGGCCAGCAGCGACATGAGGTGATCGTTGGGTGCGCGGAGCGAGAGGGCGATCTGGTCGCCGACACGGCGCGGCTTGAGGTACTCGACGTGGTCGTTCATGTCGGCCACCACGAGGCACTCGACCTCGGCCCGTTGCAGCGCCCAGGCGAGGTGGCGCAGGGCCGGAGTGGCGAACGCCCGGCCGCTCGCGATGACGACCGATCTGGCCCGATGCTCGGACACCGCCGCCAGCACCTCGCGGACGACCTGCGCGAGGCTGTCGTCCGACACCGCCCCGGCCGGGGCGAGCTCGTGCGGTGCGCGCCACGAGCACGTGGCCATGATGTTGATGTCGTTGCGGTCGGCCCAACGGGCGGCGAGCCGGTCGACGGACTCGACCTGGCCGACCAGGATCGTCGGCAGGCGGCGCAGGAGGCGGCCGTGGACCAGAGCCGAAGCAGCCGAGACCGCCGGCGCCGCGAGCACCGCGATCGCAGCCTGGCGGATCGTCGCCGTGCTCTCGGCGCCCGCGAGGATCAGCACGAGTCCCGCCGCGCCGAGCATTTCGACGAACCGGATCGCCGGCTTGTAGGAGCGCGACCGCTCGTACGCGGGCAGGGCCGCGAAGCTGTAGGCGAGCCAGGCGCCGACCAGGGCCAAGGCGCCTGCCGTCCACGCATCGGGGAGGGCGAGCTCGCGGACGGCGAGGTACCAGGTGGCGGCGAACGCGCCGAGGTAGCCGAGCACACCCGTACGCAGCACGACGAGAGGGAAGCCGCGGAGACCGCGACGCCGCGCCTGGCGAACCGGGAGCTCGGTCTTCAGCCCCCGCAGGGGCACGGAGATGTCGAGTACGGCCATCAGATGCCCTTGCCGAACCGGTTGGCGACCCGGGCAACGAACCGCGGCGACATGAGCCGGTAGGAGATGAGCAGGCCCAGCCAGGCGCGCAGGTTGAGCGGCTGCGATCGCAGCACGGGCCGCAACCACGTCCGCGACTCCGCCCGGCGACCTGCGGCGGCCAGCGCGAAGCCGACCTGCGAGCCGATGCGAGCGGCAGCGGGCTCCTCGCGCAGCTCCGGATGCTTGTCGACGAGGTAGGTGAGCCCGGCGGCGTACTGGGACCACTTGCCGTAGAAGAACGACTCCCCGGACCAGCGGACGGAGACGAGTGGCTCGTTGACGAGCCGGATCACCGAGCACTGCGAGGTCGTGAGCAGGACGTCGTAGTCCTCCCCGTAGCTGCCCGGCAGGTCCTCGTCGATGAGACCGACCTGGTCGACCAGCACGTCGCGGCGGAACACGAAGCTGCTGGAGTGGAGCCCGGCGATCCGGTCGCGGACAAGGTCGGCGTGGCCGACGATCGACAGCGGCACCGGCCGCTCGTGCGTCGTGCGGCCGTCGTCGACCAGCATCGCCGTGCCGACGAGCCCGGTCTCCGGATGCTCGGCGAAAACCGCCATCTGCGCGTCCAGCTTGCGCGGCAGCCAGGTGTCGTCGTCATCGAGAAAGGCGACGAAGTCGTGCTTGGACAGCAGGATGCCGGTGTTGCGGGCGCCGGCAAGACCTCGGGCTCGCTCGTTGACGACGCCGGTCAGCGTGCGGTTCGGGCCGGTCACGACGTCGGGAAGCTCGATCTCGCAGGCGTCGAACACGACGACGATGTCGATCGGACCGGCGTACGCCTGGTCGATGATGCTCTGCACCGCAAGCCGCATGAGCTCCGGCCGGTTGTGCGTGGGGACGACCGCCGTGACGCCCGGCGGCTGGGACGTCGTCATTCGCCGCGGTCGGTCAGGAACGCGCGCAGCATCGAGCTCGACGTGTGGCGCGTGTACGGGAAGTAGACGACAGTCACGCCGAGCTCGCCCATCCGGCGTTCGAGCCGATAGCCCTTGGGCGTGCCCTGCCAGTCGTCGCCCTTGAAGATGGCGTCGAACGGGCGCTGCTGCCACATCGCGACCTTGTCCTCGGACCGGTCGATCACGACCTCGTCGACGATGCCCAGCGACGAGATGATGTCGATCCGCTCGTCGCACGGCACGACGGGCGGCCGGCCCTTGAGGTTGTCGACGTACTCGTCGCTGGCGACACCCACGACCAGGTGGTGGCAGTGGTTGCGGGCGCGGCGCAGCAGGTTGAGGTGTCCGACATGGAACATGTCGAAGACCCCGCTGGTGTAGCCGACCCCGAACTTCTTTCGTACGTCATTCAAAGCGCTGACCTTCAGTCGTTGGTTGTGCCTTGAGAGAGCAACGAAGAGACCAAACGTGACGGGACCTCGACTGTGACGCCCGCAATACGCGCCTGGACGCCGTCGCCGCCGGCCTGCACCGAGACCGCACCGCCCAGGTCGACGCTGACCTTGGGCTGTGACTGCGGCTGCGGCGCGGCTGTGGGAGGCGGCGAAGCGACCGATCCCTTGTCCGGCGTGGACTGCGCCTCGTCCGGCTTCGCGTCGGTGCCGGCGACCGGCGTGGTCGTGCGCGGCGAGGGCTTCCGGGCAGCGGGCTTGGAGTGCGCCTGGGGCTGGGCCGCGACGGAGGCGACCTTGGCCCGGTTGGCGTGTGGCGCCTCGGCCTGCGAGGTCATGGGATGCCGAGGGGGGTCGACCACGTCGCTTCCCGTCACGCCCATGACCGTCGCCGCGGTGACGGCAGCCACCGTTGCGGACGGCGTCACGACAGCGATTGCTGCCTTGCCGACCGCGACCAGGTTCGCACTCAGCCAGGCCCAGCTGCCGGTGACCCCGGCGCCGATGATCCCGAGGAGCGAAACCCCTGCCGCGGCTGGGACGGCCACCGACCCGACCTCACGGTTGACCTCCTGGAGGTCCTCATGGACCGCGGTGCACTCCAAGCAGGTCGCGATGTGCGCTCGCACCTCGGCCTGATCACGCGCCGGCGCGGTCTCTCGCACGTACGCCGAGAGCTTGCCCCGCACGTCTCGGCACTCGCGGCTGCTGATCGGCTGGCTGTCGTTGACGTGCTGCTGCAGGTAGGCCTCGCGCAACCCGGAGCGGGCCCGGTAGGCCAGAGCCGACACCCCGTTGGGCGACAGCTCGAGCAGCGGTCCGAGCTCCTGCGGCTTGCGCCCCTCGACGTCCAGGTGCCACAGGACGGTGCGCCATCGAGCCGGCAGCGACTCGTACGCATCGCGGATCGCCGACTTCTCGAAGTCCTCCATGTCGCCGCCGCCGAACGGTACGACGGAGTCGATCTGGCGTTCGTCGTCCGTCGGCATGACGCGCTGGCGAGCCTTGGCCCGCCGGCCGGCCTCGTGCCGGATCGTGGTGAACAGGTAGGCGCGGAACGCCCGGTCCGGCCCCTTGCCCCGTCGCACCAGGTCGAGCACCTGGGCGAAGGACTCCGAGACGATGTCGTCGGCCTCCTCGCGGGCGCCGAGATGGCGGGCGAGTCGATGAGCGGCATAGCTGTGTCTCGCGAACAGCGCGCCGTACGCACCGTCGTGGCCGCGACGGGCCAGCGAGAGCAGGTCGGTGTCGTCGAGCTCAGTGAATGACAGCTCGGTGAGTGATGACTCGGTGAGCGATGGTGTAGTGCCGTGATCGGCACCGGTGTGGATATCTCGCACGTTTAGCCCCTGGATGTCGTGCTGCCGACCAAGATCGTTGGCCGGCCGCAGTTCGTCCCCCCTGGATTGCGATACCGGGAGCATGACAAACCTCGACGGAGTAGTCCACCCGAAGGGAAGGCGCCCGGAGTTCTTAGGAATCGTCTAGACCTGATAGCCGAGGTGTGACGGATGAGACTTTGGTGTCCCAGTTGAACTAATTCACGCGTAAATTGAACGTTCTACCATCGTTCGGCATCACGCGAGCGTGACGACTTATGCAAATTTGGACATTCGTGTGATTTAACTCTCATCTGCGGTTTGTGGTTTCGAACGTCATATTCGGATACATGGCGGCTCTCTCCTGTTGGGCCATCCGACCGGGTGCCCCATGAAACCCTTCGACGGGTCCCCGACCGGTGACCCGAACCTTCGAGGAAGTCACCATGGCAACCGCTCCCCAACCTGTGCAGCTCACCGACATCGCAGGGCGCCTCAAGCGCCACTGGACGGTCGTCGCCGTGCTCGCGATCCTTGGCCTGATCCTCGGCGTGCTGGCGTCCTTCGCCATCCCCGCGAGCTACTCCGCGACCACGACCGTTTCGGTCAACCCGATGAACGCCGATCCGGTCGGCTCATCGGCCGACAGCACCAAGTCGATCAACATGCCGACCGAGAAGGGGCTCGTGACCTCGCAGAAGGTCGCGCAGGCTGCCGCAGACCTGCTGCGCGTGCACTCGATCGACGCCGAGCAGGTCAAGGACTCCACCACGGTCGAGAGCCCCGAGGACTCGCTGATCCTCACGATCCACTTCAGCGCTGACTCCGCCAAGCGCGCCGCCGCCGGGGCCGACGCCGTAGCCGAGGCCTACCTCATGACCCGCCGCTCGGCCGCCTCCGACCAGGTCGATCGCCTCGTCAAGGCCGCGAACGAGCAGATCAGCGAGATCCAGGACAAGGCGGACAAGCCGGCGTACGAGACCCCGGTCGCCCGTCGATCGCTGGGCATCCAGGCCGATGCCCTCGGCACGAAGCTCGCTGAGCTCAGCAACCTCGACCTCGACCCGGGGCAGATCGTCGGCAAGGCCGACACCCCCAGCAGCCCGTCGACTCCCAGCGCGGTGTCGCTCGGACTCGCCGGCCTGTTCCTCGGCGTCCTCGCCGGTATCCCGATCGCCCTGCTCCGCAAGGAGGAGGACTCCGAGATCGGCGGCGTCGACGGCCTTCACTCGATCGGCGACCAGATCGTGCTCGACGGCACCAAGGACACCAACCGCGCCGACACATGGGACATCGCGGCGTTCATGCTCAAGATCCCCACCGAGCTCGACCCAGAGGGTCCGTTCGTCATCCTGGTCGACGCCGAGGAAGAGCCCGGGCGCTCGATCACGTGCGGCCAGGAGCTCGCCGACGCGCTCCAGCGCCGCGGCCGCACGGCCCGGTTCGTCGATGCCGGCGCGATCAACGAAGGCAAGATCAGCCGCGGGTGGCCGACCGACAAGAAGCGCATCACGTGGGCCGGCGAGATCATCATCATCGACACGACCCGCCTGACGTCAGATGCCAACAAGGTGGCGCTCGCGACCCGCTCGGACTCGGTGCTCCTGGCGCGTTCGACGGCGGACGACGCGGAGGCGCTGCGCCGGTTCGCGGGCCTGCTGAGGTCCAAGAACATCGACATCGCCCTGACGGCGCTCTTCCCGGCCCGCGCCGACATGCTCACCCTCGCCCGCTGACCAAGCCAAGGTCGCCGCAGAGAATGGCCGCGGTGGAACTCACCGCAAGGTGAGAAGACCGCCGCGGCAGGGCGCCGCAAGGAATGCAAGGTCGCTGCGGAACTCACGGCGAGGTCGAAAGACCGCCGCGGCAGGACGCCGCAAGGTGACTCCGCGACGCACCCTCTCGCCGCAAGGTCAAAAGACCGTTGCGGGAGGGCGCCTCAAGGGATGCAAGGTCGCCGCGGAACTCACGGCGAGGTGGAAAGACCGTTGCGGGAGGGCGCCGAGCTGACGAGGCCGTTGTGGCCCGTCGACGAGCCGGCGACGCAACGAAGGACGACAAGCCAACGACGCTTGTCGATGGGCGACAACTGACTTGTCAGCGCTGGCGACGACGATGCAACGCGCAGCCGACGACGCGCATGCGGGAGCCCAACGACGCAAACCAACCCCGACTAACCCCGATGCGCCACGAGGGCCAGCAGCCCCAGCTGGCGCCGCATGACCCAGCTGATCGCGAGATACACCCCGCCGATCCCGATCAGGGCTCCGCCGAGCACCGGTAGCGACGATCCGAGCAGCATCCGCACCGCCGCTCCGAGCACCCCCACGACCGTGACGGAGAGTCCCGCGGCGACGAGCATCTGACGCCCTTGCGGACGTACGCCCATGAGCCGCTGCACCTGCCACACGACCACGATGGTGTCGGCGACGATCGTGATGGCCCACGCGACGGCGGCGCCCTCGATGCCCCACAGCGGGATGAGGACCAGGTCGAGGGCGATGTTGAGCATGAGGGCCAGCGACTTGTCGGCGAGTTGCCAGCTGCTGCGGCCACCCATGAGCAGGATCGTCTGCACCGTGCCCGCGGCCGTGGCCAGGCCCATCGCGACGCACAGCACAGCGAGGGAGATCGCGCCGTCGTCGAATCCGGGGCCGAACAGCGCGAGGACCGCGTCGCCGAAGATCGCGAGCAGGAGGAAGAACGGCCACGCGAGCCAAATCATCGCCGCGGTCACCAGGCCGTAGATCTCGCGCGCCTCCTCGAGGTCGCCGCGGGCGAGGGCGGCGCTGACCTGCGGGCCGACGGCGACCCGGGCGGCGCTCTGGATGACCTCACCGGCCCTGGCGCACCGGGTCACGACGGCGTAGATACCGGCCTGCTCCGGCGAAGTGAGTGCGCCGACAAGCAGGACGTCCATCCACTCCAGCAATATCTCCACAGCAGCCGACACGCCTCGGGTCGCGCTGAAGGCCCAGAACTCCGCCGAGAGCCTGCGGCGATCGGCATCGCGTGCCGGGGCGGGGACCAGGCCGCCGGCGTGGCGCACCGTGAGGCGTACGGCGACGGCGATCGCGGCCGCCAGCACGATGGCGACGGGTGCCAGCCAGGCGCCGAGGATCCCGACGACTCCCCATCCGGCCACGACTGCCAGGCCGACGCCGACGAGGCGCAGGACAGGGAGCCCGATGCTCTGCAGCAGTGGGTATGCCAGGACGCCGCCGAGCCCCCGGACGATCGCGAGGACCACGGCGAGCAGCGACGACAGGACGGCCGTCGCGGCGGCCACGACGACGAAGCTCCCGGGCAAGGACTCGAACAGGTGCGGGTACGTCTTGACGGCCCCGGCGGCGAGCACGACGACCAGCACGCCGGAGACGAGAACCGGGCCGAGAGCGATCCGCGCCAGGCGCGGCACGTCGACCTCGCGACCTCGGGCGCGCGCCGCCGACACGTACCGCACGAGGCCCGTGTCGGCGCCGAGCTCGGCGATGCTCGACACGATCATGAAGACCGCGACCACCAGGAAGTACGTGCCCGCTCCGACCGTGCCGAGGTGGTGGCCGACGATCGCGGCCAGCAGGAGGCCGATCACCGAGCCGATGCCGCCACCCACCAGGTTGACCGCACCGGCCCAGGCGATGCCACGGGGCTCGGTCTTGGTGTCAGCCATCGCCGCTGGGGCCACCCGGTCCGGTGCCGTCGAGGCCGTAGCGCCGGCGCAGCAGCATCGCCGCGACCAGCATGATCGTGAGGAACTGCATGATGTCGAGTCCGTAGACGACGATGATGGCGCTCGCGACGACCAGCACGCTGTGCAGGACGAGGTCGACATCGCCCGGCGCGCGGATCGTCCGCAACGTGGTGCCCCACAGGAACGTGAGGAACAGCGCGAGCCCGACGAACCCGAAGCTGAACATCAGCATCCAGACGTAGCCCTGCGTCCCGAGCGAGATCTCGTGCGCCGGTGACGGCCGGGGCGCGCCGTAGCCGAGCAGGGGCGACTGGAGGGTCCGCTTGAACGTCTCGTCGTAGAGCGAGAACCGCGTGCCGGACGAGTCGCCGTAGTGCTGCCGGGTGGCGATCTGGCCGAGCAGTCCGTTACCGACCAGGACGGCCGCCCCCACGACGCCGAGGACCGCGATCGCGAGCACCGGTGCCGCGCGGTCCCGCGCGGCCAGACGCACCACGACATAGACGGCGGCGAGGATGAGCCCGGCGAACATCCCACGGTTGCCGGTCGCCATGGCCGGCCCGACCATTGCCGCGAGCCCGCCGACGATCGCGACCCGGAGGTAGCGCGACTTCGTCATCATGAAGCAGGCCACGGCCACCGGCGTGAGCAGGACGATCGCGACGCCCCAGCTGTTGGCGTACGGGAATGGTGCCGACGGACGTACGAACGTCTGCGGCGAGCCCCATGGATGCTGGATCTCGGCGAACGGCGGGAAGAACAGGTCGTGGACGTACGCGTTGCTGGTCAGCGACTCCGGCAGCAGGAGGCCGACGGGAGTCGACAGCCGTACCTCGGGGAACGCCAGGCCGAGCAGCCCGCCGGCGACCGCGACGAACCACACGAACGTCAGGCCACTGACGATCCGGCGCCGGCTCAGCGCCGCACCGGCACTGATCGTGTAGACGAACGCCGTGCCGACGATCGCGAGGATCGAGAACCGGTAGACCAGCCCGAGCATGCGGGCGGCCGAGTCGATCATGACGGCGCACGGGATGACCCAGGCGACGAACGCCGTGAACGCATAGACGCCCGGCACGAAACGGACCGACCGGCTGTGAGCCAGGAACGACAGCATCACGACGGTGAGCAGGACGCCGGTGATGACCGTGGCGCCCAGGGCCCAGAAGACCGGGAACCCCCACAGCAGGGTCAGGACCGGCCACGCCGGCAGGCTGTCGCGCCCGGCGGTGGGCGCCGGCGCCGCCCGGGTGTCGGCGACCGTCGCACTCACGCGCTGCTCCTCGCCAACGCCGCGAGCTCGCGGTAGCGCCGCACCAGGGTCGCCGCCAGCAGCAACGCGTTGAGGGCGCCCATGACGCCGTACGCCCACAGGAAGCCGGTGGTCAGCGGCCACAGGAGGACCACGAAGTTGAGCAACCCGGTGTCGGCCGGGGCCTGGATCCAGGTGCCGAATTTGGGCACCGAGTCAGGGCCTGCGATCGGGTCTCGGCGGGCCAGCTGCTCGGCGAGGATCTGGGCGAAGAACCGCACCGTGGAGACGAGGCCGAACGCGAGCGGGATCAACAGCACTACGTCGGGCACGTCCGCGTAGCGGTGCAGGCCCACCAGCACAGCGAGGTGGAACAGCAGGTGACGGCCCGAGTCGACGACGTGGTCGAGCCACTCCCCCGCCGGCGAGCCGCCACCACGCAGCCGGGCCAGCTGGCCGTCGGCGGAGTCGAACGCGAACCCGAGCTGCAGCAGCAGCATCGCGCCGATGGCCGACGCCGCGGACGGGGAGACGGCCACCAGCAATGCGGCGCCACCGAGGAACGACGCGAAGCTCGCGGCCGTCATGTGGTTGGGCGTCAGCCGCCCCTGTGCTGCGACCGACGCGATCGCCCGGCCGAGTCGGCGGTTGACGGCGCGCATGTACCACGGCACGCCCGCACCGCTCTTCTGCGCGTTGGCCAGCTGCTGGTACGCCTCGCGCACCCCCTGCTTGGTGTCGACCTGGGTCATGAGGTCGCGATCAGACGAAGATCCATGCTGCTGCTGGGCGTCGTGCGGTAGTTGCTGTGCACCTCGACCGCGACGGTGTTGGCCCCGGCGTGCAGCAGCGAGACCGGCACGTCGAAGGTCACCTCGTTGGCGACCGCCGTCGCCGTGTTGGGAGCAGAGCTGGCGTACGTCGTGGCGGTGAGCGCCCCGGCCGGGAGGTTGGAGCGGCCGACCTCGGTGCCGTTGACGTACACCGCGACACCGTCGTCCGCGCGCGTCGTGAGCTTGACAGTCTTGAACGCGCCGGGATCGGCGACGGTGAACGCGCTGCGGTAGTACGACGTGAGCGCCCGCGTCTGTCCGGCGGGCACGTCGATGTTGGTCGCGATCGGTCCGGTGCCCCAGCCCAGCGGCGCGATGCCGGTTGCCCAGCCGCCCGTGCCGGTCTGCCAGCCGCCGGCGACCGGGGTGGTGTTGTCGAAGTAGTAGGACCAGGTGGCACCGGCCGGGACGAGGGTCGTCGTGACGACACTTGCCGGCGCCGTGGTCACGGGAGTCGAGGCCGAGCGGTTGCCCCAGCTGTCCACCGCCCGCACGAAGAAGCGGTCTCCCCCGGAGACGCCAGGCACCGTTGCGCTCGTGGTGGTGCTGGTCGCGACGACGCGGTCGTTGCGCAGAACCTCGTACGTGACGCCCGATGTCGAGCTCGCGCTCCAGCTGACCGTCGCCGAGCCGTTGGCGTTCGCGACCGTGAGGTTTGCCGGCGTGGCCGGCGCGGTGTGCGGCCGCGGGGCGAACCGCACGAAGCCACCGACCCAGCCGTTGCTGCCGTTCTCCTTGACCGCCGAGGTGAACGTGCCGCCGGCCCACAGCGTGCCGTCGGTCGCGACCTGCAGCGCCCAGGCGCCGCGCCCCTGCCGGGCCTTCATCTCAGGCGTGAAGTCAGGGACGTAGTCACCGGTGATGGCATCCCACGCGCCGACGAAGAAGATCTTGTCGGCCTGCGACCACGAGATGCTGGTCGAGCCCGGGCTCGTGGTGTCGTACGCCGTGGTGTCCTCATAGACCCAGTTGAGGCAGTGGCAGCCGGCGAACACGAGGCCGTTGCCGGACGCGATCGCCTGGATGTCGCCGCCGGACTTGGTGATGTGGGTGTTCTCGAGGGCGAACGTGCTGGTGTCGTACGAGAACATGCTGTGCTGCGAGCCGCCGAGCCACACCTTGTCGCCGACCTGCTTGACCGCCTGCTGGTAGCGCGCGGTTCCGGACGTGCTGAACGTCGGCTGCCAGGCCGGGGTGATCCGGGGTGCGCCGGCCGTCGTGCTGAACGCGGCGGCCCGATCGGCCGTGACGCCGTTGGCGGTGGTGAAGTAGCCCGAGAAGTAGACCCGTGACTTGTCGTCGCTGACGTCCAGTGCCGTGCCGGTGCCGTTGAACTCAGGGTTCCAGTTGTTGTCGGCCGTGCCGTTGGACAGCAGGATGCGGGCGCCACCCTTGGCGTAGCGGTCGGCGATGCCCGGCTTGGTGAAGTGCGTGAAGGCACCCGTCGCGTAGAGATAGGTGCCATCGGTGTCGAGGCCGCGCACCGAGACGACGCCGCCCGTCGACCGGTTGACGACGTCGGTCTGCCAGCTCGTGTCGAGCGCACCGGTCGTCGGGTTGAGCACGACGAGACCGCTGCGCGCGACGGTGCCGACCTTGGTGAACTCGCCGCCCACCGCGAGCCTGCCGTCCGGCAGCGCGAGGAGCGCCTTGACCTGGCTGTTGAGCACGGGCTTGAAACCGGGGATGTAGTCACCGGTCGTCGCGTTGAACGCAGCAAGGTAGGGCTGGGCGACCTTGTCCGCGCCGGTCGCGGCCGACCCCTTCTGCACGGTCGTGTAGTTGCCGCCGACGTACATGACGTTGCCGATCTGGGCGAACGCCTGGACCTCGGACGCGTTCTCGCTCGTGCCGCCCGCGCCGAGGCCGGTGACACCCCACGCGGAGGTCAGCGAGCCGTTCTTGGGCACGGCCTTGATGGTCTGCGCCGGTGTGCCCGAGCTGGGGATCGCGGCGAATGTGAGGTCGCTGGTCCGCAACGTCGGCCTGATGAACACCTGCGTGAACGGCGAGCCGTAGGCTCCGCCGTCCGCCGACGAGTAGATGTAGCTGCTCGCCGAGGTGGAGCCGGTCCCCGCCGCGCCGAAGTTGAAGCCGCGCACGTAGTTGTTGGACACCGACTCGTATGTCCACATCCGCTTGTACTCGTTGTCGACGGAGATGCTGAACGTCGTGGTGTTCGAGACCGTCGAGCCGCCGACCGTGGCGGAGTCGAGCGGGTAGCCGGCGCCGAAGGCCCAGCTCCAGCGATCGCGGGAGTTGGCGCGGTACTTCCAACGGGACTCCTGCCAGCTGGTGCCGGCCTGGTTGATGGCCCGACGGAGGCGCACACCGTCGCTGAACGAGTCGAGGCGGCGCCCGCCGAGCAGGCCGTCGACGACCTTGGAGTCGAGCTGGCGGGGCTTGAACGCGGCGGTGCCGGTGACCGTGTCGGCGACCTGCGACGGGGTGGCGTTGCCGTTGTAGGCGAGGGACCAGCCGTCGCGACCGCGACCGACGAGCTCCCAGCCGCCGCCGTCGGTCGTCATGTCGCAGTAGATCTTGGTGGGCGTCTGCAGTTGTGGCGTCAGGATCCAGTAGACGCCGCTCGCCGCACCCGAGTCGACCTGCTTGGCCTCCCAGCACGAGGCCGCGGCGGTGGCCTGAGTCGTCCCGTCGGTGGTGACGGCGGCCTGCGCAGGAGCGCCGACGGCGACCAGTGCACCGGTCGAGACGACAGCAGCGGCCAGTACCAGGCGGGCATGACGGAGAGTGGGAGCTCGCACGACGAAGATTTCCTCAGACTGTGGGCGACGATGGCCGGACACCGGCACAGCCGGGTCCCAGAGGTATAGAGGCCCGACACCCGTTCTCATGACGAGATGGGCTCGCCCTTTCCGCGAGACCTACGTCACGGCGCGGCGTACGTCTGCAGCTCGGCCGCCTCGTCGTCGGTGAACACGCGCGAGCGGATGATGAAGCGGTTGCCCGTCGGGCCCTCGATCGAGAACCCTGCGCCCCTGCCGGGAACGACGTCGATCGTGATGTGGGTGTGCGACCAGTAGGCGAACTGCTCGCGTGAGATCCACACGGGTGCCGGTTCGGTCGCGCCGTACTCGAGATCGCCGAGGTGGACGTCCTGGGGCCCGGTCAGGAAGGTGCCTTGCGTGAAGCACATCGGCGCCGACCCGTCGCAGCAGCCGCCGGACTGGTGGAACATCAGCGGCTTGGCGTGCGATGCCCGGAGGCTGCGGAGCAGGTCCGCAGCCTCCGGTGTGATCGCAACACGTTCCACCGTCACGACGGCGCTCCCATCCCGTTCATCAGAAGAAGCCGAGCTTGTTCTGGTCGTACGACACCAGCAGGTTCTTGGTCTGCTGGTAGTGGTCGAGCATCATCTTGTGGTTCTCCCGGCCGATGCCCGAGGACTTGTAGCCACCGAACGCCGCGTGCGCGGGGTACTGGTGATAGCAGTTGGTCCACACGCGGCCGGCCTGGATGTCGCGGCCGGCCCGGTATGCGGTGTGGGTGTCGCGCGACCAGACGCCGGCGCCGAGTCCGTACAACGTGTCGTTCGCGATCTCGATCGCCTCGTCGTAGTTCTCGAAGCCCGTCACCGACACGACCGGGCCGAAGATCTCCTCCTGGAAGATGCGCATCTTGTTGTGGCCCTGGAAGATCGTCGGGGCGACGTAGTAACCGCCCGACAGGTCGCCGCCGAGGTCCACGCGCTCGCCGCCGGTGACGATGCGGGCACCCTCCTGCACGCCGATGTCGAAGTAGGACAGGATCTTCTCGAGCTGGTCGTTGCTGGCCTGCGCGCCGATCATCGTGGCGTCGTCGAGCGGGTTGCCCTGGACGATCTGCTTGACCCGGTCGGTCGCGGCGGGCAGGAACTGCTCGAGGATCGAGTTCTGGATCAGACCGCGGCTCGGGCAGGTGCACACCTCGCCCTGGTTGAGGGCGAACATCGCGAAGCCCTCGAGCGCCTTGTCGTAGAACGCGTCGTCCTTGCTGGCGACGTCCTCGAAGAAGATGTTGGGGCTCTTGCCACCGAGCTCGAGCGTCGCCGGGATGAGGTTCTGGCTGGCGTACTGGGCGATCAGCCGCCCGGTCGTGGTCTCGCCGGTGAACGCGATCTTGCGGATGCGGCTGCTGGAGGCAAGCGGTGCGCCGGCCTCGACACCGAAGCCGTTGACGACGTTGATGACGCCGGCCGGGAGCAGGTCGGCGATGAGCTCCATCAGCAGCATGATCGACGCGGGGGTCTGCTCGGCGGGCTTGAGCACCACCGCGTTGCCGGCCGCGAGGGCCGGGGCGAGCTTCCACGTCGCCATCAGCAGCGGGAAGTTCCACGGGATGATCTGACCGACGACGCCGAGCGGCTCGTGGAAGTGGTACGCCACGGTGTCGTTGTCGAGCTGCGACAGCGCGCCCTCCTGAGCGCGGATCGCGCCCGCGAAGTAGCGGAAGTGGTCGACCACGAGCGGCAGGTCCGCCGCGAGGCACTCGCGCACCGGCTTGCCGTTGTCCCAGGTCTCGCCGACGGCGAGCATCTCGAGGTTCTGCTCGATGCGGTCGGCGATCTTGTTGAGGATGTTGGCGCGCTCGGTGACGGACGTCTTGCCCCAGGCGGGCGCCGCAGCATGGGCGGCGTCGAGGGCCAGCTCGATGTCCTCCGCGGTGCCGCGGGCCACCTCGCAGAACACCTTGCCGTTGACCGGCGAGGGGTTCTCGAAGTACTCACCCTTGACCGGTGCGACGTACTCGCCACCGATCCAGTTGTCGTAGCGAGGCTTGTACGTGACGACGCTTCCTTCGGCTCCGGGCTGCGCGTAGACGGTCATGGTGCTCCTTCAGGTCGGGGTGCTGTGACCGTAGTCATGCAACCGTTGCCCGAACGTTGCACGGACGGCCCGCTGAGAGTGACGTTTGCGTCGGGTGGTCCCGGCGAGTCGCGACCCGAACGTCACTCCCAGCGCTTGGCTCAGCCGAGCTCGGCGTCGAGCCTGGCCACGTGGGCGGCGACCTGCGCGTGGCGTGGTGAGGTCGGGGGCAGGATCTGCCGCACTCGCTCCCAGATCTCGAAGTCATCACGTCCGTGCGCGGTGTCGGCGAACGACAGCAGGGCATCGGCGTCGTCGGCAGCGAGCAGGCACGAGCGTACGTACATGTGGAGCTCGTCGCGCAGCTGCTCGACGGCCGGCGCGGTCGAGGCGGGCAGGACGGGCCCGCGGTAGTGCGCGACAGCGCTGCGCACGCGGCCGGCGGCGAGGTCCTCACGCAGCCGGTCGATGTCCGAGGCGATCTCGTTGCGCAGCCGATAGGGCCGCGAATCCAGCTCGATCGGACCCAGCACCGTGCGCAGCCGCGACAGCTCCGCGCGGATCGTGACTTGGGCCTGCTCGTCGTCGCTCAGCGCGACGGCGAGCTCCGCCGTCGTCATGCCGTCGCCGGACTCGGCGAGCAGCAGCAGGATCTCGCTGTGCCGCAGGCTCAGCCGGGTCGTCGTGGTGCCGTGCCGCAGCGTCGCTCCGCGACCACCCAGCACGTCGAGGGCGGGGATGGTCCAGCCGCTGCCTGCGGTCGGAGCCGGCGCGGGACTGAGTCGTTCGATGCGCAGCTCGGCCTCGACGGCGGCGACCGTGGCACGTACGAGGGTCAGGCTCTGCGGAGTCGCGACGTCGGGGCCACCGGTGAGGTCGAGCACGCCGAGGATCGCCCCGGTGTCGGGATCGTGGATCGGGGCGGCCGAGCAGCTCCAGGGCGTGACCTGCCGGGCGAGGTGCTCGGCGCCGAAGATCTGCACCGGACGATCGAGCGCCAGGGCGGTGCCCGGCGCGTTGGTCCCGACGCTGGCCTCGCTCCAGTCGGCGCCGGGCAGGAAGTGCATGTCCTCGGCGCGCGAACGCAGCGACGAGTCGCCCTCGACCCACAGCAGCTGTCCGGCGGCGTCGCTGACCGCGACCAGCAGCCCGGCCTCGGCGGCGCTCTCGACCAGGAGCCGGCGGATGACGGGCATGCCCGCGGCAAGCGGATGGGAGTCGCGGATGTCGGCGAGCGCGTCCTCGTCGAGCCGGATGGCGGCAAGGGCCTGCTCGGGGTCGAGCCCGCCCTCGACGCTGCGGCGCCAGGAGTCGAACACGAGCCGGCGCAACGCGGGATCGACGAGCCCGGTTCTCACGAACTGGTCGTGCGCCTCCTCGAGCCGTCGCGAAAGTGCCGCGGGATCGGCACCCTGCGGCATCGCGAGGTCATGGCGCACCATGCTCGGAGTGTACGTCGCGTGTGATGGCGGTCACGCGTCGCGACGGACGAACAGGGCGTACGAGATCACGAGGAGCGCACCGACGAACGTGGCCATGACGAGGCCGCCACCCAGCGCGCCGAACGGCTCCGCGCCCAGGGCGCGCTGCACGAATCCCTTGATCGACGACTCGACGTACATCTGGCTTCCGGCGTCGTACGGGAGGAACTTGAGGATCACCACGACGCCGCCCTTGCCCTGGGGGTCGTCGGAGTTGGTCTTGATGACCACCACGATGGCCTGGACGATGAACTCGATCAGGCTCGGCAGAAGCATCAGCAGCGCGACGGCTGCCGTCTGGTTGCGGGTGATCGCCGCGAACGCCAGGCCCGAGAGGGCGAACAGCGCCGTGTAGGTCACGACACCCCCGGACACCCGGGCGAGCTCGCCACCGCTGGGCATGTCGAGCCCGAACACGGCGATACTGGCGAGCGCGATGCCGACGCACAGTGCCGCGGTGAGCGCCGCGAGCGCCGCCGTCGAGATGACCTTGGCGAGGAACACGTGCGGCCGTCGCGGCAGCGCCGTGAGCGTCGCCCGGATCATCCCGTGGCGATACTCGTGGCCGGTGGAGAACACCCCGAGCAGGCCCACGATGTAGGCCATCAGCAACGGCGCGCCGGTCGAGCCCCCGATCGTTGCCAAGGTGCTGAAGGTGCCGTCAGCGCTTCGGGTCAGGTCGGAGTCGGCGATCGACCAGGCCAGGAGCAGGGCCAGCACGAGCTGGAAGGCCAGCGCCAACCCCAGCAGCCAGTACGTCGAACGGATCGTGCGCAGCCTCATGTACTCATAGCGCAGGGCGTCGATCATGCGCCGTCACCCGACGTCCCGCGGAACTCCTCGGACTGACCGGTCGCTGCGAGGAACGCCTCCTCGAGCGTCGCCTGTCGGGTCGCGAGCTGGTGCAGGCGGGCACCGGCGTCGTGCGCGGCCTCGCCGACCTGCTCGGCCGTGGCACCCCTGACGACGAGCACCTCACCCTCCTCGGTGAGGGTCGCGCCGAGTGCCGTCAGGGCGGGCGCGAGCAGCGCAGCGTCAGGCGTACGGACCTCGACCGCGCCGAGCCCGCTGCCCGTCACGAAGTCGGCGACCGGTCCGTTCGCGATCATCCGGCCGCGGCCGATCACGACGAGCTCGTCGGCCAGCACCGCCATCTCCTGCAGGAGGTGGCTCGAGACGAGCACCGACCGGCCCTCGCCGGCCAGGTGCTTGAGCAGGTGACGCAGCCAGGTGATGCCCTGCGGGTCGAGGCCGTTGCTCGGCTCGTCGAGGATCAGCGTGTCGGGGTCGCCCAGCAGCGCGCTGGCGATGCCGAGGCGCTGGCCCATGCCAAGGCTGAACTTGCCCGGCTTGCCGCCGGAGACAGTCGTCAGGCCGACCATGTCGAGGACCTGGTCGACGCGGGAGTCCGGGATCCGGTTGGGTGCCGCGAGCATCCGCAGGTGGTTGCGCGCGTGGCGGGTGGGGTGGAACGGCTTGGCCTCGAGCAACGCGCCGACGTGGCGCATCGGGTGGTCGAGCTCACCGAACGTCCTGCCGTCGTACGTCGTGGCGCCGTCGCCGCGGTCGAGCCCCAGCATGAGTCGCATCGTGGTCGACTTGCCGGAGCCGTTCGGCCCGAGGAACCCGGTGACGCTGCCCGGGTGCACCTCGAACGACAGGTCGTCGACAGCGCGCGTCGCACCATACGACTTCCCGAGGCCTTCCGCCCTGATCAGCGCCATGTGCACCACCCTTGCACGTGGCGCCGAGCCGACGACGGCATACCTTGCTCGTATGACCGAGCACAGCGAGTCCTTCCGGCCCATCGAGGAGGGCGTTGCGACCGACCTGCGGGGCGAGATGACGTACGCCGGCTATCTCCAGCTGCCGACGCTGCTCTCAGCGCAGCAACCCGTGTCCGACCACCACGACGAGATGCTGTTCATCGTCCAGCACCAGGTCACCGAGCTGTGGCTCAAGCAGCTGACCCACGAACTGCGATCGGCGATCGCCCTGATCGCGGCCGACGACCTGCCGCCCGCCCTCAAGCGCCTCGCCCGGGTCAAGGCGATCCAGCGGCAGATGTTCGAGCAGTGGGCCGTGCTCGAGACGCTGACCCCGATCGAGTACGCACAGTTCCGCGACTCGCTCGGCAAGGCGTCGGGCTTCCAGTCACCGCAGTACCGCACAGTCGAGTTCCTGCTCGGCAACAAGAACCCACAGATGATCAAGGTGTTCGAGCACGACGACGCGCTGCGGTCGGCGCTGCAGGCAGACCTCGAGGCGCCGAGCCTCTACGACGAGTTCCTGCGGTTCCTCGCCCGGCAGGGCCACGCAGTCCCCGCCGCCGTGCTGGAGCGCGACGTCACCCAGCCGTACGTCGCGGATCCCGGGGTGATCGAGGTGCTGCGGCGGATCTACGCCGACCCCGATGCGTACTGGGCGGCGTACGAGATGTGCGAGGAGCTCGTCGACGTCGAGGGCAGCTTCCAGCTGTGGCGGTTCCGGCACCTCAAGACCGTCGAGCGGATCATCGGGTTCAAGCGCGGCACGGGCGGCTCGTCCGGCGTGAGCTTCCTGCAGAAGGCCCTGGAGCTCACCTTTTTTCCGGAACTCCTGGACGTACGCACGCACATCGGCGCTCCCTGAGCGACGTCGTACGGGCAGCAAAAAGAGGGGCGAACCGCCCCTCTACTACCAAGATATAGCGCAGTAGGGGGCTTGCCGCAAGACCCCCCGGGTGCTCCAGAATGGCCGGCCGAAGACGAAACCGACTGCCATGGGAGCACCATCTTGCGTGAAAGCGCTTTTCATCTGACCGAACACCCCGCCAAGGCCGATCCCGCCCTGATCGCCGCCGACGACCAGCACTTCACCGCCATCGCGGAGACCCTCGAACGATCCATCGCCGAGCTGTCCGAGCGCCTCGACGCCGAGCGCAAGGCACCCGGCGGCATCGGCCAGGAGGCGATGGACCGCGACATGGAGGTCCACCGACTCACCAGCCGGCTGCGCACGCTGCGCCGCTTCGGTCTGGACCTCTGCCTCGGCCGGATCGTGGGCACGGACGACCCGGAGCCCGTGTATGTCGGCCGCCTCGGCCTCACCGACAATGACGGGCGCCGACTCCTGCTGGACTGGCGCTCGCCGGCTGCCGAACCGTTCTTCGGGGCGACGCACGCCAACCCGATGGGCCTGGCGAGCCGCCGCAGGTTCCGGTGGACCCTGGGCCGGATCACGGACTACTGGGACGAGGTCTTCACCCCTGAAGGCCTCGAAGGACATGCCGCACTCGACGACCAGTCCGCGTTCATCGCGACCCTCGGCAGCAGCCGCTCGCCCCGTATGCGCGACGTGCTCGGCACGATCCAGGCCGACCAGGACGCCATCATCCGCGCCGGCTCGCGCGGTGCCCTGGTCGTCGACGGCGGCCCGGGAACCGGCAAGACCGTCGTCGCCCTGCACCGCTCGGCGTACCTGCTCTACTCCGACCCGCGTCTCGGTCACCGCCGCGGCGACGTCCTGTTCGTCGGCCCGCACCAGCCCTACCTGAGCTACGTCGCCGATGTCCTGCCCAGCCTGGGTGAGGAGGGCGTGCAGACCTGCACCCTGCGAGACCTCGTCCCGGAGGGTGCGAAGGCGCTGCCCGAGCCCGACCCGGAGGTCGCTCGCCTCAAGGCGTACGCGCAGATGGTCGGCGCCATCGAGCCGGCGGTCAAGCTCTACGAGGAGCCGCCCACCAAGCCGATGACGGTCGAGACCGACTGGTCGGAGGTGTGGCTGAGCGCAGCGGACTGGTCCGAGGCGTTCGAGGCTGCTGACCCCGGCACGCCCCACAACGAGGCGCGCGACCAGGTCTGGGAGGAGCTGGTCACGATCCTGATGGACAAGCACGACGACGACGGTGGGGTCGCACCGGAGCTCCTCCGGCGGTCGCTGGCGCAGAACGACGAGCTGGTCGACGCGTTCGGCCGGGCCTGGCCGCTCGTCGACGCCGTCGACCTCGTCGGCGACCTCTGGTCGGTGCCGGCGTACCTGCGGATGTGTGCGCCGTGGCTCGAGCCCGACGAGGTGAGTATGCTGCAGCGGGACGACCCCCAGGCGTGGACGATCTCCGACCTGCCGCTCCTGGACGCTGCGCGGCAGCGGCTCGGCGATGTCGCGGCGTCGCAGCGCCGACGTCGCCGGGAGGCCGCCACCGCCGCGGAGCGCGCGCAGATGACCTTGGTCATCGACGACCTCATCGCGTCGGCCGCGGTGCACGGTGACGAGTACGGCGAGGGCCTGGTGACGATGCTGCGCCACGAGGACCTGCAGGACAAGCTGGTCGACACGTCGGCCTTGCCTACGGCGGAGCCCGACGCGCTCACCGGACCGTTCGCTCACATCGTCGTCGACGAGGCGCAGGAGCTGACCGACGCGGAGTGGCAGATGCTGCTGCTGCGTTGCCCTTCGCGGAGCTTCACGATCGTCGGGGACCGCGCCCAGGCCAGGCACGGGTTCGCCGAGTCGTGGCAGGAGCGCCTCGAGCGCGTGGGGCTCAGCCAGGTCAAGGTGGCGACGCTCAGCATCAACTACCGGACACCGGAGGAGGTCATGGTCGAGGCCGAACCGGTCATCCGTGCCGCGCTGCCCGATGCCAACGTGCCGACCTCGATCCGTGCCAGTGGCGTCCCGGTGACCCACGGTGCTGCGTCGGACCTGAAGTCGATCCTCGACGACTGGCTCGCCGACAACACCGAGGGCATCGCCTGCGTCATCAGCACCGATGCGGTCGAGGAGCGGCAGCGCGTGCGGTCGCTCACCCCGGAGCTGTCGAAGGGCCTCGAGTTCGACCTCGTCGTCATGATCGACCCGGAGACCTTCGGCGACGACATCGAAGGCGCGGTGGACCGGTACGTCGCGATGACCCGAGCGACCCAACAGCTCGTGATCCTCAGCTGACTGACCGCGAGTGGCGCAGTGTGGTGCGGCCAGCGGCGCCCAAACCGACCACACTGCGCCACTCGCGAACGACAAAGGCCCCCACCGCGATGCGGTGAGGGCCTTCATCGGTTCTGCGTGGGTCAGGTTTCGCTAGAAGCCCATGCCGCCCATGTCGCCCATGTCCGGGGCGCCTCCGCCGGCCTGAGCAGGCTCAGGCTTGTCGGCGACGACGGCCTCGGTGGTGAGGAACAGTGCCGCGATCGAGGCTGCGTTCTGCAGCGCCGAGCGCGTGACCTTGGCGGGGTCGATGATGCCGGCCGCGATCAGGTCGACGTACTCGCCGGTTGCGGCGTTGAGGCCCCAACCCGACTCGAGTCCGGCAACCTTCTCCGCGACGACGCCACCTTCGAGGCCGGCGTTGATCGCGATCTGCTTGAGCGGAGCGGACGCCGCGGTGCGAACGATGTTCGCGCCGGTGGCCTCGTCACCCGTGAGCTCGAGCTTCTCGAAGACCGCAGCGGTGGCCTGCACGAGTGCGACGCCACCACCGGCGACGATGCCCTCTTCGACGGCCGCCTTGGCGTTGCGGACGGCGTCCTCGATGCGGTGCTTGCGCTCCTTGAGCTCGACCTCGGTTGCCGCGCCCACCTTGATGACGGCGACGCCGCCGGCGAGCTTGGCGAGGCGCTCCTGGAGCTTCTCGCGGTCGTAGTCGGAGTCGCTGTTCTCGATCTCGGACTTGATCTGGTTGACGCGACCCTGGATCTGCTCGTCGGAGCCACCGCCCTCGACGATCGTGGTCTCGTCCTTGGTCGTGACGACCTTGCGGGCCGTGCCGAGCAGCGTCAGGTCGGCGGTCTCAAGGCTGAGTCCGACTTCCTCGCTGATGACCTCGCCACCCGTGAGGATCGCGATGTCGGCCAGCATGGCCTTGCGGCGGTCACCGAAGCCCGGCGCCTTGATGGCGACGGACTTGAACGTGCCGCGCATCTTGTTGACGACCAGCGTCGCGAGAGCCTCGCCCTCGACGTCCTCGGCGATGATGACCAGCGGCTTGCCGGCCTGCATGACCTTCTCGAGGACGGGGACCATGTCCTTCACGGAGCTGATCTTGGAGTTGACGATGAGGATGTAGGGATCCTCGAGCACGGTCTCCTGGCGCTCGGCGTCGGTGACGAAGTAGCCCGACAGGTGACCCTTGTCGAACCGCATGCCCTCGGTGAGCTCCAGGTCGAGGCCGAACGTGTTCGACTCCTCGACCGTGATGACGCCTTCCTTGCCGACCTTGTCCATGGCTTCGGCGATGATCTCGCCGACCGTGGTGTCAGCAGCGGAGATCGAGGCGGTCGAAGCGATCTGCTCCTTGGTCTCGACATCCTTGGCCATGCCGAGCAACTGCGAGCTGATGGCCTCGACGGCGGCCTCGATGCCCTTCTTGAGGCCCATCGGGTTGGCGCCGGCCGCGACGTTGCGCAGGCCTTCGCGGACGAGGGCCTGGGCGAGGACCGTGGCGGTCGTGGTGCCGTCACCGGCGACGTCGTCGGTCTTCTTGGCGACCTCCTTGACGAGCTCGGCGCCGATCTTCTCGTAGGGATCCTCGAGCTCGATCTCCTTGGCGATGCTCACACCGTCGTTGGTGATCGTGGGGGCTCCCCACTTCTTCTCCAGGACGACGTTGCGGCCCTTGGGACCGAGCGTGACCTTGACGGCGTCGGCGAGCTGGTTCATCCCGCGCTCGAGGCCGCGCCGTGCTTCCTCGTTGAAAGCAATGGTTTTTGCCATGTGTACGTTTCTCCGACTTGGTTGTCGACGTGGATGACCAGGCGATGCCCGCGACGGACGGCTGCGGCGTGCGACGAACCCTTCTCGCCGCGGCCCACAACCTCATCGGTCTGATCCGGTTAGCACTCTCATCATACGAGTGCTAATCAACGCCGCGCAATCAGGTTGTGACTTTGGGCTTCACGTCGTACGCGAGCTCGGCGAACTGGCCGGCCTGATGCACGCTGGTGAGGGTCAGCCGGTCCGACCGGATGTCGCGCGGCAGGAGCGGCGCGCCCCCGCCGAGGGTGACCGGCGTGATCGACACCATGACCCGGTCGAGCAGGCCCGCGTCGTCGAACTGGCCGACGAGGTCACCGCCGCCCATCAGCCAGATGTCGCGGTCACCCGCCGCGGCGACCATCTGGGCGTGCACCTCGCGCACACCGTCGCTGGTGACGCGGATGTCGGCTCCGGGGATCACCGGCAGGTCGCGGTGGCTGAACACCCACGTGGGCCGTTCGGCGTACCACTCCTGCCACTTGTGGGGCTCCGCCAGCATGTTCTCGTGCTGGAGCACCCACTCGTACGTCGTGGAGCCCATCGCCAGCGCCCCGATGCCGGCCAGGAAGCCATCGAGGCCGGACTCCGCCTCCGTTGCGCCGGGCACCTCGAACAGCCAGTCGAGCGAGTTGTCGGCCGTCGCGAGATAGCCGTCGAGGGACGTTGCCGTGTAGTAGATCGTCGCCATGCTCGCGACGCTACCGAGCGGGTCAGACAGAGAACAGCAGGAACAGTCCCGTGAACGTGTAGGCGACCATCAGCAGCAGCATCGCGAGCTGACCACTCAGTCGGTGGGCCTTGGGCAGCAGGGCCAGCGCCTTGTCGTGGGCGGCGATCACCGCGAGCACGTGCCCGGCGACGACGAACGTCACCTTGAGCGCCGCCAGCGTCGACGTGTGCTCGGAGAGGAAGTAGTGCGTCGCGGGATCACCCAGCGGCGTCCAGCCTCGGCCCAGCGGGTCCAGCAGCGCGAAGAACGCGGCCTGCCCCTTCTCGAGGAGGTACGTCAGGTAGTGGGCGAAGATGTAGCCCACGACGATCGGCACGAGAGAGTGCGCCAGCCGGCCCGGCAGCCGGCGGCGTTCCGCGCCGGTCACTCCCCCGGTCGCACGCGCCGCCGCGACGAACAGCACGGCGACGACGGCGCAGAACCCCAGCAGGGTCAATGAGTGCTGCCAGCCCGACAGCGTCCTGGCCTGCCAGAACGACGACGCCGAGAAGCTGTCGTACGCCGTGGAGCCCAGCAGCACCGCGAGCACCGCGACCAGGCCTGAGTCGACCGGCACGGTCGGGAGCGAGCGGAGCGGGTTGTGCACGACCCAGCGGCCGTCGCGGACGAACGGCGAGAGCTTCGCGATGATCGCGCTGTAGACGTCGAACGGGTCGGCCCGGTCGAACCACCGCGGACCGAACGCGATGCCGCCGGCGAGGGTCACGATCGCGTACACCGCGACCCACACGCGTACGGAGTGGACCGAGCCGGGATCGGGCGACGCGAGCTCGAGCCACACGAACGCGAGCAGCCCGACGACCGCCGGCCAATAGCCGAGCCGGCGCGGGTACGTCCAGAGGCCGCGACCGAGCAGCGACTGGATCGTGCGCCACGGCGAGAGGTCGCGCCACACGTGCCCGGCGACGAGGGCCAGTGGCACGAGTCCGACCCACACGAAGATGTAGAACGCACCGAGGCCGCCGTTGCTCGCGTCGGAGGGCCCGGCGTAGAGGGCAACCAGCACCCAGCCCGTCAGCAGCAGGCCGACGACGGCGAGCCACGGGCGGCGCGGCGGCAGCTCCAACGGCTCGGGCTCGCTCGCGTACTTCGGCTCCTTCCACGCCAGTGCCAGCACGGCGAACGAGATCGTCAGCGCCCACGAGGCGCCGACCATGGCGTACAGGAACGGGATCGGCAGGTCGGTCGACCCACCGAGCCCGTGTGCCTGCAGGCCGGCCGCGATCACTCGACGACGAGCTGCACGATCGTGACGTCGAGGTGGTGGGCCTCGACCGCGACCTGCCCCGGCGTCTTGAGCGTGAACGTCTTGGTGACGTCGTCGCCCTGGCCGACCTCGTACTCGTGCTCGGGATCGGAGTGGACGTGGATCTCCTCGTCGGCGTCGGAGGTGATGTGGAGAGTCACCTTCTCTCCGGTCTTGACGTCGACCCGTTTGCCCTGCGGCGTGACCTTGCCGTCCTTGATCGCGATGTCGACCGTGACTTCGGCTGCCTTCAAACCACCATCCGTCTCGCCGGGCGACTCGGACGACCCGCCACAGCCGGTCAGGACGAGGGCGCAGGCCAGCAGCGTTGCAGCGATCTTCACTCGTTCTCCTTGGTGTCGTCATCGGGCTCGAAGGCCCGCTCGATGATCTCGCGCTCCTCGCGCTCCTCCCGGCGGTCCTTGCGCGCGATGTAGAGGATCACGCCGACCACGACGACGGCCGGCACGAACGCCGGGATCGCCAGCAGCGCCGCGTGGTGCGCCAGGATCTGGTCTGCGCCCGGGGTCATGACGTCAGGGTAGGCGTGCGGTCTCCCGGCGAAGCGGCTTCGTGCTCCTCGATGCGGCGCGCCACGCGGGCGACCGCGACCGAGATGCCGATGATGATCGCGAGGCTGCACAGCAGCACGACCATGTTGGCCGCGCCCCACAGCCAGGGCGAGGTGTCGCCCTTGCGCTCGCGCTGCAGGATGTCGATCTCCGGCACGAACTTCCGGGTGAACGATGCCGAGGCCGGGACCTCCTTGACCTTCAGGGGAGCGTCGGCCGGCATGAAGATCGGCACGGCGGCGAGCGTACGTCCGTCCTGCACGCGCAGCAGGGTCTTCCAGTTGCCGCCGACGGGCACGGGCTTGGTCGACTCCCAGGTGTCGTCTCCGGTACGCCTGAGGCGGTCCGTCACGACGCCGGCACCACCGCCCTGCCAGGCGGTGATCTGCACCCATGTTGGGTGGTCGTCGACCAGGTCTGCAGGCGAGATCTTCACCTTGGCGGTGACCTCGGGCTGGTCCTTCGTGCCGACCTGCGTCAGCGCGAAGTCGGCCGAGGCGTCCTGGGGCACCGTGGCGTGCAGGCCGTTGGCCACGGCCGCGGCGATGACCACGACCGACGCGGTCACGATCGTCCGGCCGATCTTGCGCGCCGGCAGCCGGCCCTGCAGGCCCATGGCGAACAGCGCTCCGCAGAGGCTCGACGCGATCGCGACTGGGACCGCCATGAGCAGTCCCTCGAGCCACATGTCCTGCGTCCACGGGAACTGGTAGACGCGGTCGTTCCAGAACTTCTCGATGACAAGGCCGACCGTGCCGATCAGCAGTCCGGCGGTCGCGCCGAACCACAACGGCTTCTCGCGCAGCTTCGTGAAGGCGAGCAGCTCGACCAGGACGGCGCTGCCGAGGTAGAGCGGGAAGACGTGGTGCGCCTCGCCGAAGAAGTCCGTGACGATGAACGAGATGATGCCGCGCATCAGCAGGAAGAACACCGCCGCGACGATCGCCGCGCCCGCGCCGACGTACAGCCGGGCCGCCACGAGCGCCACACCGGCGGCCGCGACGATCATGACCGGCGCGAACACCATGCGGAACTGGGCGATGCCAAAGTCGAACTCGGCCTGGAACACCGAGAGCCCGATCAGCAGCGCGCCGAACCCGATCGAGAGGGTCGCCGTACGGATCCACGTCGGCATCTCCTTGCCGTCCTGGCGCAGGGCGAAGTCGGCCTCGCGATGCAGCAGGATGATGCCGGCGGTGGACAGGCCCGCTCCGCCGATCAGCATCAGGTGGGTCGGGCCCCACAGCGTGACGTCCTGGCCGAACAGCCGGTGCCAGACGTCGTCGAGCGGGAAGCCGATCAGGGCGTACATGCCGCACGCGGCGATGAAGATGCCGCTGACCGGGGCGTACCAGGTGCGGGTGATGCGGACCGACGCGATGCCGGGCTTCTCGCCGTCGCGGGGGTAGACGACCGCCGACATGCCGGCGATGAACAGGGCGAAGAGCCCGTAGAGGATCAGGTAGTGCGCGGGGTTGGCCAGCGGTCCGGCGTCACGGCCGCGGCCGGCGTGCAGGCTGACGTCCCACATGAAGCCCAGCAGGGCGATGATCAGCGAGCTGGCGACGAACAGCGTGGGGATCGAGGACCAGCCGGGCTCACCCGTGCGTGCGCCGAGGCGCTCACCGAGCTTCTGGAACCACTCGATGCGGTGCGTCCGGTGGGCCCAGGCGATGACCAGCAGGATGCTCGTGACGATGCCTGCGGCGATCGACAGGCCGATGACCTGACCGAGCTCGGCACCTCCGGCGGGTGCAGTGACGGGGTCGGCTGCTGAAAAGAACATACCGGGAGTATGTCAGTGAGTATGTGACATCGCAAGTGTCACATGGGTCACGCGCGTGTTTCAGGGCATGAAAAAACCCGGTCCCCCCGGACCGGGCTCCTTCACGGACTCACTGCCCGATGACCTCGTGGGCCTCGCGACCCTTGGGTCCGTCGACGACCTCGAACTCGACCTTCTGGCCATCCTCGAGAGTCTTGTATCCGTCTGACGCGATCTTGGACCAATGGACGAAGACGTCGTCCTGGCCCTCGACCTCGATGAAGCCGTAGCCCTTGTCAGCGTTGAACCACTTGACGGTGCCTTGCACCATGCCGCCACTCCCACCTGATCCTGGAGGAACCCACCTGCCGGAGCCCCTTCATGCGCAGAGCCTACAAGGCTTCACCGCAACCTCAGCAACCCCCGGCAACGGCTGGGATTATCGAGACCTGGGTGCCGGCCGGGGTCGGGGTGTCGAGACCCTGGGCGAACCGGACATCCTCCTCCGCGACGTAGATGTTGACGAAGCGGCGCAGCTTGCCCTGCTCGTCGACGACCCGCGCCTTGATACCGGGGAACGTGCCCTCGAGCGACTCGATGACAGCGCTGAGGGTCTCGCCCTCGGCGGTGACCTGCGACTGGTCCTGCGTGTACGTGCGGAGGATCGTCGGGATGCGTACGTTGATGCTCACAGTGCTCCTTGGTGTTCTGACTCAGGCGATGCCGGAGGCGACGAAGGCCTCGTAGGTCGGCGCGATGGTGGCCGCGGGGCGGACCAGGTCGGTGACGGCGTCGAGCGTCTTGAGCCCGTGGCCGGTGTTGATGACGACGGTCTCGAGCTCCGGGTCGAGCTGGCCGGTCTCGACGAGCTTCTTGAGCACGCCGACCGTGGTGCCACCAGCGGTCTCGGTGAAGATGCCCTCGGTGCGGGCCAGCAGCACGATGGCTGCGCGGACCTCGTCGTCGGAGATGTCGGCGATCGCGCCGCCGGTCTCGCGGCAGATGTCCAGGACGTACACACCGTCGGCAGGGTTGCCGATCGCGAGCGACTTGGCGATCGTGTCGGGGCGCACGGGGCGTACGACGTCCCAGCCCTCGCGGAACGCCTCGGACACCGGCGAGCAGCCCGTGGCCTGGGCGCCGAAGACCTTGTAGGGCTTGTCCTCGACGAGGCCCAGCGCGATGAGCTCCTTGAACGCCTTGTGGACCTTGGTCAGCTGCGAGCCGGACGCGACCGGGATGACGATCTGGTCGGGCAGGCGCCAGCCGAGCTGCTCGGCGATCTCGTAGCCGAGCGTCTTGGACCCCTCGGCGTAGAACGGACGGACGTTGACGTTGACGAACGCCCAGCCGTCCTCCTCGCCCGCGATCTCGGAGGCGAGCTTGTTGACGTCGTCGTAGTTGCCGTCGACCGCGACGAGGTTCTCTGTGTAGACCGCCGAGTTGACCTGCTTCGGCGTCTCGAGGTTGCTGGGGATGAACACGACCGTCTTGATGCCGGCCCGGGCGCCCGCGGCGGCGACCGCGTTGGCGAGGTTACCCGTCGACGGGCACGCGAAGACCTTGCTGCCGAACTCGCGGGCGGCGCTCAGGGCGCACGCGACGACGCGGTCCTTGAACGAGTTGGTCGGGTTGGTGCTGTCGTCCTTGACCCAGAGGTTCTTGAGGCCCAGCTCAGCGGCGAGGTTGTCGGCCTTGAGCAGGCGGGTGAAGCCGGGCTCGAGGTTGGGGCTGAGCTCGATGTCGTCGGGGACCGGCAACAGCGCCTTGTAGCGCCAGATGTTGGCGGGGCCGGCTGCGATCTCCTCGCGGGTGACGGCCGGGAAGTCGTACCGGATCTCGAGCGGGCCGAAACACTCGCTGCACGCGTAGTGGGGGCCGAGCTCACGCGTCGTGCCGCACTCGCGGCAGACGAGCTCGACGGCGTTGCCGAAGGCGCCCTCGCGCAGGGCGGGTGCGGCGAGGCTTGGAGCGGATGTACTCACAGAAGTGACCTTTCATCTTTCCCGGATCGACTGTCGTCCGGGACGGATTGAGCACCTGGTCGATGAGCGACTGGTTGCTGGGGCGTCGTAGGGCCGTGTCCCTGTACCCCTCGTGATGAGTGGTTTCAGCCTACGGGCGCGTCTCACGATGTGTCCACTCGGTCCGCATGCCGGACACGGGCTGTTCGTCATACGGTCACCGAACTCGCTGGGAGTGACGTTTCGGTCGGGGGCAAACGGCGTTTCGCGACCGGAACGTCACTGCCAGCGGTCCAGCTAGCGGCGGGAGAAGCGGGTGCGCGGCGGCGGGTAGTTGCCGTCGGCGAGGTTGGCGAGGCGCTCGAAGGGGTTGTACGACGAGTGGTCGCCGGCGATCGCGTACGAGATGCCGACGCAGAGGAAGTAGAACGGCAGCATCGCGACTCCGAGGACGAACGCGTACTGCGTGCAGTGCCGGTCCTCGTGCTGCAGCAGCACCGGCCGTTCGACGAAGTACTCGACGTCGTGCTTGCTCGTGATGACGCTGCCGATCGTGAACGCGCTGGCGACCGGGAAGCCGAACCGGTAACCCGTCGCGAGGTACGTCCCACGGCCGCGGCGCACGATCGTCGCGCCGCCGATCCTGGCGATCGCGAGTCCGAGCACGGTGCTGAGGTTGATCCAGTTGAGCACCGTACGGACCCGGGTCCACGGCGTCTGGGGCAACAGCACCAGCTCAGAACTCATCAGCCAAGGCCTCCAACCAGTCGGCCACCGCGTCGGGTCCGTCCAGGACGACGTCGGCGCGGGCGACGAGCGCGTCCTGCTCCGCCGACGCCGAGCAGATCAGCATCCCGCCGATCCCGTCGTGGCGCAGCTCCTCGACCGCCGTGAACGCCGGCAGGTCACCGAGGTCGTCGCCGGCGAAGATCACCTGGCGCGCCCCGAGCCGCTCGACCAGGGCGCGCACGGCATCACCCTTGTCGATGCCGGGCGCGCGCAGCTCGATGACCTGGCGTCCCGGCTCGACGACGAGCCCGAGGTCGCCGGCCAGCGCCGACAGCGGCTCGGCGAGCTCGTGGATGAGCTCGGGGTCGATGCCACGCGTGTGCACGGCGATCGCGAGGCCCTTGTCCTCGATGCGTACGTGACCGGCACCGCGCTCGGCCAGCCAGCCGGGCAGCTCCTCGGCCAACCGGGCCACGGGCTCGGGGCGTTCCGGTTCGACAGTCTCGGCCGTGGCGGCGTCCCAGCGCTCGGCGCCGTACTGCCCCCAGATCACGAGGCGGTCGAGGCCGTCCAGGCCGTCGAATCCACCGAGCTCCAGCGCCTGTCGGACGGGCCGGCCGGTGACGATCGCGACCTGGCCGAGGACCCTGCCGAGCCGGGCGAGGGCCGCGACCGAACGCTCATGGGCGTACGCCTGGGTCGGGTCGTCGACGATGTGGGCCAAGGTCCCGTCGAAGTCGAGGGCAAGCAGCGTGCCGGCGGGATCGGCGATCACATCAGCGCGGGTGTTTGCGGGCATCCACCTATTGTTGCGGGCCGGACAGGATGATCGTCAGGCGGTCGGTCCGCATCGGCGCGATGCTCGGCATGATGCGGCCGATGTCGAGGTCGTCACCGAGCACCTTGGCCTGCTGCTCGAGCTGCGGCGGGAAGTAGACGGTGTTGCCGGAGATCGAGCCACGCCAGTTGCCGATCGTCACGTTCGCCCAGCCGGCCGAGCGCACCTTGGCGGAGTAGGTCGCCGCGAGGCCCTGGATCGTCGTGTTGTTGAGCACCGCGACCGGCACGTCACGATTCGCCTTCGGCTCGTCCGTCGTCTTGCTCGGCGTCGGCGTCGGCTCGTCGGTCGTCTCGGTGGTCTTGGTCGGCGTCGGCGTGGGAGTGGTCGCCGGAGTCGTCGTCGAGGTCGACGGGCTCGCGGCAGGCGTGTCGGGATCGTTGTCGACGAACAGCCAGCCGAGCCAGCCGGCAGCGCCGACAACCAGCATGATCGTCAGGACGATGAACCAGCTGGCGGGGACGAATGCCTTGCCAGTCGGAGTCCTGCGGTGCTCCATGGGAACCTTCAGAGGTCGATGCCGAGACGCCTGGCTGAGCGGCTGCGCTGACGCTGCGCACGCAGACGGCGCAGGCGCTTGACCAGAAGTGGATCGTACGCCAGCGCGTCCTCACGGTCGATGAGGGCGTTGAGCACCTGGTAGTAGCGCGTGGCGGACATGTCGAACTTGTCGCGGATCGCCTGCTCCTTGGCGCCGGCATACTGCCACCAGAGCCGTTCGAGCGCCAGGATCTCGCGGTCGCGCTCGGACAGCGACTCGGCGGCGACCGGCGTACCGGCGTTCGACTTCTCCACAGCGCTCATGTTCGTCATCTTAGGCCACGAATCACACCGGTGTCATTTGCTTCGCCGAATGGCATGGTGTGTGTCATGACGACAGATTCGGGGCCACGCACACCCATTCGATGGGGAATCCTAGCGACGGGACGCATAGCGGAGTCGTTCGCGACCGACCTCGCCCTCGTGGAGGGCAATGAGCTCGCCGCCGTGGGCTCGCGCCGGCCCGACGCGGCACGCTCGTTCGCCGACCGGTTCGGCGCTGCCCGGGCCCACGGTTCGTACGAGGAGCTGGCGGCCGACCCCGGCGTCGATGTCATCTATGTCGCGACGCCGCACAGCCGGCACCTCGAGGACGTCATGCTGTGCTTCGAGGCCGGCAAGGCCGTGCTGTGCGAGAAGGCGCTCACGATGAACCTCGCCGACACCGAGACCCTCGTGGCCGAGGCGCGGTCGCGAGGCCTGTTCTTCGCCGAGGCGATGTGGATGCGAGCCAACCCCAACATCCGCCGTATCGCGGAGCTCGCCCACGACGGCTCCCTCGGGACGGTCGGGCAGGTGCGGGCCGAGCTGGGCTTCGTCGGGCCGGCGACGACCGCACGCCTGTGGGACCCGGCTCTGGGCGCGAGTGCCCTGCTCGACGTCGGCATCTACCCCCTGACGTTCGCGCACCTGATCCTCGGAGAGCCGGTCAGCATCGCCGCGACCGGGACCCTGTCGGACGCAGGCATCGACGTCAACGGCGGAGCCACCATGACGTACGCCAACGGTGCGGTCGCGAGCATCGCCTGGAACCAGGTCGCCCAGAGTGACAACCGCGCCTCCGTCGCCGGCGACCTGGGACTCATCGAGGTGCCGGCCCGGTTCCACCACCCGACGCTCTTCACCCACGCACATGACGACCGGCTCGACACCATCAGCGAGCCCGTCACCGGCCGCGGCTACGCCCACGAGATCGAGGAGGTGGCCGCGTGCCTGCGCGCCGGTGCGACCGAGTCGACCCTCCTGCCGCTCGACGAGACCGTCTCGATCATGCGGCAGATCGAGACGATCCTGGACCAGCTGGGTGTCGCCGAAAGGTGAGCGCTCCCGCCTTGCCCTAGGCTCTCGTGCATGGCGACCGGAACCGCAGACTTCGTAGTCATCGCCAACCGCCTGCCTGTCGACCGGATCACCGCACCCGACGGCAGCACGATGTGGCGCACCTCCCCCGGTGGCCTGGTCACCGCCCTCGAGCCCGTCATGCGACGCAACGGCGGCGCGTGGATCGGCTGGCACGGGGCAGCGGACGAGAATCTCAAGCCCTTCGAGCACAACGGCCTGCACCTCGTGCCCGTACCGCTGTCGGACGACGAGATCGCCGAGTACTACGAGGGCTTCTCCAACTCCACGCTCTGGCCGCTCTACCACGACGTCGTCGCACCCCCTGAGTTCCACCGTGAGTGGTGGGACGCGTACGTCCGGGTCAACCGCCGCTTCGCCGAGCAGGCCGCCAAGGTCGCCAAGCCGGATGCCGTCGTGTGGGTGCAGGACTACCAGCTGCAGCTCGTGCCCACGATGCTCCGCGAGCTGCGTCCTGACCTGCGCATCGGGTTCTTCCTGCACATCCCGTTCCCGCCCGCCGAGCTGTTCCAGCAGCTCCCCTGGCGCCGGCAGATCCTCGAGGGCCTGCTGGGTGCCGACCTCGTCGGGTTCCAGATGCCCGGCGCGGCGCAGAACTTCGTGCGCCTCGTACGCCAGAGGGTCGGCCACAAGACGCACCGCGACATGATCTACCTGCCCGACGGCCGCACGGTCCTCGCCCAGGCGTACCCGATCTCGATCGACGCGGCCGGATTCGAGGAGCTCGCCCGTACGCCCGAGGTCATCGCCCGCGCCGCCGAGATCCGCGAGAGCCTCGGCAGTCCCAAGACGATGCTGCTGGGCATCGACCGGCTCGACTACACCAAGGGGCTGCGTCAGCGACTCCGCGCGTTCGGCGAGCTCATCAGCGACGGCTCGCTGCACGTCGACGACGCGGTGTTCGTGCAGGTCGCGACCCCGTCACGCGAGCGGGTCGACCAGTACAAGATCCTCCGCGACGACATCAACCGGCTCGTCGGCCGCATCAACGGCGACGTCGCCCGGATCGGCCAGCAGCCCGTGACCTACCTGCACGCCTCCTACCCACGGTCCGAGATGGCCGCGCTCTACCGGGCGGCCGACGTCATGGTCGTGACCCCGCTGCGCGACGGCATGAACCTCGTCGCCAAGGAGTACGTCGCCTGCCGCTATGACGATCGCGGCGCCCTGGTGCTGAGCGAGTTCGCCGGGGCCGCGTCCGAGCTCAAGGGCGCCTACCAGGTCAACCCGCACGACATCAACGGCATGAAGAGCATGATGCTCGAGGCGATCAACGCCAGCCCGCGGGAGAAGGCCCGCCGCATGAAGGCGATGCGCAAACAGGTCATGGAGAACGACATCGACCTGTGGGCCTCCAACTTCCTGCGCGAGCTGACGTCGGTGCGCGACCCGCACGCCAAGAACCCCCGCCCCGTCTGACCCTTAGGCATGACGTCGCTCTCCCCCGCGGTGCGTCGCGGGTATGCCCTGGGGAGCGTCGCGACCGGCACGTTCGGCACGGTGCCTGGCCTGCTGCTCCTGCCCTATCTCACGGACTCGCTGGGCATCGCGGCCGTGGTCGCCGGCTTCATCGTGTTCGTCCCCAAGGCCTGGGACGTCGTCCTCAACCCGCTCGTCGGGCGCATCAGCGACCGGTCCCCCTCACCGTCCGGGCGGCGCCGGCCGTTCCTGCTCAAGGGCGGCCTGACGCTGGCGGCGTGCTTCGCGCTCCTGTTCGCCGGCCCCACGGGTCCTCCCGTCGTCGCCGGCGCGTGGGTCGTCGTGTGGTTCCTCGCGTGCGCCACGGCGTACGCGTTCTTCCAGGTGCCGTATGTCGCGATGCCCGCCGAGATGACCTTGGACTACGCCGAACGCACGCGGCTCATGACGTGGCGCGTCGCGGTGCTGGCGCTGGCGATCCTGCTGTCGGGTGCGACCGCGCCGATGGTCGTCAACGCGTTCGGGGGTGAGGAGACCCCCAAGGGCTACCGGTTCATGGGCGCATACGTCGCAGTGATCCTCGCGATCGGCGTCTACGGCGCCTGGCGCGGCACCCGCGACGCCACGGAGCACCGCGTCGAGACCGCCGCCGGCTCGTTGCGTGACCAGCTGCGACTGGTGTCGGCCGCGCCCGACTTCCGGGTGCTGCTGCTGACGTTCGTGCTGCAGGCGATCGGCGTCGGGGCGATGCTGGCGGGCGTCGCGTACGTCGCCGACGACCTGCTCGACAGCAAGCCTGCCACCACGATCCTGTTCGCCGCGTTCGTCGCACCGGCGCTGCTCGTGACCCCACTGTGGGAGCGGTACGCCGAGCGCAGGGGCAAGAAGTCGGGCTATCTGGCCGCGTCCCTGTTCCTCGTCGTCGGGTCACTCGTGCTGTTCCAGGCACGTGCCGACCAGGCCGTGGTCGTCTACCTGGCCGCGGCGATCGTCGGCGTCGGCTACGCCGGCGCGCAGGTGTTCCCGATGGCGATGCTGCCCGACGTCGCCGCACACGACGCCGCCACGTCGGGCGAGAACCGCATCGGCGTGTTCACGGGGGTGTGGACCGCCGGCGAGACGCTGGGCCTGGCCCTCGGGCCCGGCGTGTTCGCGCTGGTGCTCGCGATCGGCGGCTATGTGTCGTCGACGGACCACACGGCCGTGCAGCCCGACAGTGCCCGCACCGCGATCGCGATCGGCTTCTCGCTCGTCCCCGCTGCTCTGATCGCGGCCAGCCTGCTGTTCCTCCGCCGCTACTCGCTCGACGACCTGGAGAACGTACGTGAACGCTGATGAAATCCTGCGCCGCCTCGACGAGCTGCGCGCCGCCGACCTGCCGACGCACGGCGGGCGCACGATGGCGTACGTCTACGACTCCGGGCTGGCGGACGCCGACGAGCTCGGCAAGCAGGCCCTGGCCATGTACGCGTCGACGAACGGCCTCGACCCCACGGCGTTCCCGAGCCTGCTGGCGATGGAGCGCGACCTCGTCGGCTTCGCCCGCACGCTCTTCCACGGCGCCGACGAGGTCGTCGGCACCGTGACGTCCGGCGGGACCGAGTCGATCCTGCTCGCGGTCCAGGCCGCTCGCGATGCGCTGCCCGGCGCGACGCAGCCGGTGATGATCGTCCCCACCACGATCCACGCGGCGTTCCACAAGGCGGCGCACTACTTCGGGGTCGAGCGGGTCAGCGTTCCCGTCGATCCGGTCACCAAGCGCGCGAACGCTGCGGCGATGACCGCGGCCATGGACACGTACGGCGACCGGGTCGTGCTTGTCGCCGCCTCGGCACCGTCGTACGCGCATGGCGTGATCGACCCGATCGAGGCGATCGCGTCGGAGGCACTCGCGCGCGGTGTCCGGTTCCATGTCGACGCGTGCATCGGCGGCTGGGTGCTGCCATGGGCCGAGCATCTCGGACGCGACGTGCCGCCATGGGACTTCCGGGTGCCCGGCGTCACGAGCATCTCTGCCGACCTGCACAAGTACGCCTACACGCCCAAGGGTGTCTCGCTGCTGCTGCACGCCACGCCGTACCTGCGGAAGTCGCAGTACTTCGCGAGCGCCGACTGGCCGGGCTACACGATGCTCAACGCGACGACGCAGTCCACCAAGTCCGGGGGTCCGCTCGCCGCAGCCTGGGCGGTCGTCAACCTGATCGGCGACGAGGGCTACCGCGACCTCGCACGTACGACCTTCGAAGGGACGGCTGCCCTGGTCGCCGGGATCGAGCAGCAGGAGCACGTACGCCTCGTGGTCCGGCCGGACTCGTCGCTCGTCACCCTCGAGACGGACGGAGCGTGCGACGTCTTCACGATCAGCGACGAGATGCTCATGCGCGGCTGGTTCGTGCAGCCCCAGATGTCGTTCGGGGACATGCCGGCGTCGGTGCACCTGACGGTGTCGGCGGCGACGGCTCCGGCGGTGCCCGAGTTCCTCGTCGCCCTGGCCGAGTCGGTCCGGGCCGCCGTGGACGTGGGACCCATCAGGATCGACGAGGAGCTGCGCGCCGCGGCGATCGCGATCGACCCGGAGACCCTCGACGACGAGGCCTTCGACGGCCTTCTGGCGCTGGCGGGCCTCGGCTCCGGCGGCGGGGAGGTGACCGTGCCCGAACGGATGGCTCCGGTGAACGCCCTGCTCGACGTGGCACCACCCGCGCTCCGCGAGGCGCTGCTCATCGCCTTCCTGGACCGCCTCTCCCGCTGAGAGTGACGTTCTGCAGGCTCACGTCGGCGTGTCGCCTGCAGAACGTCACTCCCAGCGGGGGGTCCAGCCGGTCGATAGGTTGGGCGCATGACCGTGAGCCCTGACGACTACTTCGCGGCGCCGACCCTGGCCGGCAAGCACGTACGCCTCGAGCAGCTCGAACCACGCCACGCCGAGGGTGTCCTCGGCGCATCGGACGATGACGAGGTGTTCGCCTGGCAGTCGTTCGCCCGGCCGACCACGATCGAGCAGGCCGAGGCACTCGTCGGGCTCTACCTGACCCGGCCCGGCACAGTCCCCTGGGTGCAGGTCGACCAGGCTTCGGGTGAGGTCGCGGGCCTCACGACGTACTACGACATCGACCCCATCGTGCGCACCGTCGCGATCGGGTCGACCTGGCTCGGCCGGCGCTTCTGGCGCACCGGCGTCAACACCGAGGCCAAGCTCCTGCTGCTGCGCCACGCGTTCGACGACCTCGACTGCGCGCGGGTCGTCTGGCACGTCGACATCTTCAACGAACGCTCACAGACCGCGGTCGCCCGCATCGGCGGCGTACGTGAGGGCGTCCTCCGCAAGCACCGCATCCGTCGCGACGGCTCGTGGCGCGACACCGTCCTGTTCTCGATGACCGACGACGAGTGGCCCGCCGCCCGCGACGCCCTCGAGGAGCGGCTCGCTCGCTAGACGCTAGTCGGCCAGCCGGCCGCGCTTGTGCTCGAAGATCAGGTTGGTCTCGGTGAGTGCGACCTCCGGGGCCGAGCTCAGGTGGTCCACGACGAACGCCCGCAGGTCATCGGGGTCCTGCGCCGCGACATGCACGTGGAAGTCGTCGGCGCCCGCGAGGAAGTAGACGTTGAGCACCTCCGGCATGCCGGCGAGCCGGTCGGAGAACTCGTTGATCGCGCCGCGCGCATCGCCGCGCAGGCGGACGGCGATCATGGCCTGGATGGGACGCCCGATCCAGGCCGGATCGACCTCGGCGTGGAAGCCGGCGATGACACCGCGCTCCATCAGGCTGCGCAACCTGGTCAGGCAGGTCGACGCTGCGATGCCGACCTTTTCGGCGAGCGCGTTGTTGGGCAGCCGGCCCTGACGCCGCAGCTCGGCGACGATCCGTTGATCGATGTCATCCAGCTCACGAACATCATTCGGCACGGGTGCTCCTGGAGGCGAAAATTCGGCGCGATGCACGACAGATGGCCAGTCTACAGAATCTTCTGCGCACAGTTGCACACCTTTCCGCAGTTGATTCACCATGGGAGGACAATTCCGTCTGAAGGAGCACGTCATGCTGGTCGGTGTCCCCCGCGAGGTCAAGAACCACGAGTACCGCGTCGCCATCACGCCAGCCGGCGTGCACGAGCTGACCCGGCACGGTCACGACGTCGTCATCGAGCACGACGCGGGCCTCGGCTCCTCGATCACCGACGATGAGTACGTCGCCGCCGGCGCCAAGATCCTCGACACCGCCGACGACGTGTGGGCCGACGCCGAGCTCGTCCTCAAGGTCAAGGAGCCGATCGCCGAGGAGTACGGCCGCATGCGCCGCGGGCAGACGCTGTTCACCTACCTCCACCTGGCCGCGAGCCGCGAGTGCACCGACGCGCTGCTGGCGGCCGGCACGACCTCGATCGCGTACGAGACCGTGCAGCTGCCCGACCGCTCGCTCCCCCTGCTCGCGCCGATGTCAGAGGTCGCCGGCCGGCTCGCCCCGCAGGTGGGCTTCCAGCACCTGATGGCGAGCAACGGCGGTCGCGGTGTCCTGCCCGGCGGCGTGCCCGGCGTCTACCCCGCGGATGTCGTCGTGATCGGCGCCGGAGTCTCCGGTGTCAACGCGGCAGAGGTCGCCCGGGGCATGGGCGCCCGTGTCGAGATCCTCGACCTCGACGTCGCAAAGCTCCGCCAGGTCGACGCCCGCTTCGCCGGCATGATCACGACGGTCGCGTCCAACGCCTTCGCGGTCGAGAAGGCCGTGACCCGTGCGGACCTGGTGATCGGAGCGGTGCTCGTGCCCGGCGCCAAGGCCCCCAAGATCGTCAGCGACGACCTCGTGGCGCGCATGCGTCCCGGCTCGGTGCTGGTCGACATCGCGATCGACCAGGGTGGCTGCTTCGAGAGCTCGCACGCCACGACGCATGACGACCCGACCTTCCGGGTCCACGACTCGATCTTCTACTGCGTCGCCAACATGCCTGGCGCGGTGCCGCGCACCTCGACATACGCGTTGACCAACGTGACACTTCCGTACGCCGTGGCGCTCGCGAACAAGGGCTGGAAGGCCGCCGTGACCGACGATGCCGCCCTCGCGGGCGGTCTCAGCACGCACGACGGCCTCCTCGTCAACGCCGCCGTCGGCGATGCGCTCGACCTCGAGGTCACCCCGCTCGCCAAGCTCTGAGCCTCCGCTGGGCGGTGACCCAGGGCCCAGGCGACTCGGCATCGTGGGCGCTACGTCACCGCACGGAGAAGCTCAGGCGGCGAGGGGGTCGTAGGGCCGGGCCTCGCGGAGGGCCTTGTTGGCGACCCCGGCCAGCAGCACCGCGACACCCGCAGCGCCGACCGTGACGGCGAACGCCGGCGTGTGACCGCCGTCGTCGGCGAGCCGGCCGGCGATCGATGCCCCGAGGGCGTACCCGATGCCGGTCGCACCGGCGAGGAGCGTCATCGCCGTGCCGACCCGGTGCACCGGCACGAGGATGCCGGCGAGCGCGAAGTTGCTGATCATGTAGGGCGCCACCGCGAAGCCCAGCAACGCGATCACGCCGACGAGAGCCGGGATGGAGTCGACGAGGAGCAGCGGCGCCGACAGCAGCAGCAGGCCGACCGCCGCGACGAGCATGCGGGTGGCATACAGGATGCGTTCGGGCAGGGCCGTGATCGCGAGCCCAGCGGTGACGCTGCCGATGCCCAGGACCGCGTGGATCAGCCCGGCGCTGCCGGCATGGCCCTCGGCCCGGGCGAGGACTGCCGTGCCGGTCTGCACGCTGCCGAAGATCGTGCCGATGCACAGCTGCGCCAGCACCAGCACGGCGAACGCGACGGACCAGAGCGGTTCGGAGCCGGCACCGGAGCCGTCAGTCGTCGACCGCTTGGCCACGAGCTCTGAGGTCCAGTGCACCGCGAACCACGAGCCGAACACCGCGAGGATGACCGCCGCGGCCAGCAACGCCCCGGCCGGAGCGGCGATGATCGCCAGCACGCCGATGAGCGCCGGGCCGAGCACGAACGACGCCTCGTCCGCGGCACCCTCGTACGAGAACGCGGCATCGACGAGCCGGCGTTGGTCGCCGGCGTCGCGGGTGATGGGCCGCCACCGTACGCGCGCGAGTGGCCCGACCTGCGGCATCGCGAACCCGGTCACTCCTGCGGCCGTGAAGATCAGGGCGCGGGACGCATCCGGGTCGGTCACCAGGACGACAGCCGCGAGGCCGGCGGCGCCGACGAGCGACTGCACGAGCACGACCGGCCGCTGGCCGATGCGGTCGGCGAGCGCCCCGGCGATCGGCGAGCCGACCGCGTTGGCGATCGCGAGGATGCCTGCGGCCGCACCGCCGGTGCCGTAGCTGTCGAGCTCGGAGCTGACGAGCACCAGGACACCGAGCTGGCTCATGGCAAGCGGAATCCGCCCGAGGAAGGCTACGAGGATGTAGGCGGGCCCGACGATCCGCAGAAGCGCGCGGTAGGCGGCGATGGCTGACACAGCCTGACAACTGTAGGCCACGACGGTCCTCGATAGGCTCGGAGCATGCCGCTGTCCCGCGCGCGAAGGTCGACCTTCGCGATCTTCGCGCTCAACGGCTTCCTCCTCGGCATGTGGGTCGTCAACATCCCCGAGATCCGCGACCGCACGGGGGCCAGCACAGCAGTCCTCGGCTACCTGCTCCTGCTCCTCGGCGGCGCTGCCCTGATCGGCATGCAGGCCGGCGGCCGGTTCATCGACCGGTTCGGCAGCCGGGTCGTCGTCGTCACGGCGTCGCTGGCGCTGAGCGTCTGCCTCATCGGGCCGGGACTCGCGACCAACACCGCCGGGCTCGCCGTGGCGCTGGGACTGCTCGGCGCGTTCAACGGCGTCATCGACGTGGCGCAGAACGCCCAGGCCGTCGAGGTCGAGCGGGAGTACGGCCGGACCATCATCAGCGGGTTCCACGCGTTCTTCTCCCTGGGCGGCCTGCTCGCGTCACTGATCGGGGGCGGACTCATCGCCCTCGGCGTTGACGTCCGGGTGATGCTTGCCGGTGCCGGCGTCCTAGGCATCCTCGTCACGTTCGCAGCCCGGCCCGCGCTGCTCCGGCCCTCGCCCGGCACGACCCGCGAGTCCGGCACCCCCCGCGCACACGCGCCGTGGACGCTGCGCGTCGTCATCCTGTCGCTGCTGGCCTTCATGCTGCTGCTGTCCGAAGGCGTCGCGTACGACTGGAGCACGGTGCACCTGCACGACTCCTTGGGGGCGAGCAAGACCGTGGCCGCCTGGGCGTTCGGTGCGTTCTCGGTGACCATGACCCTCGTACGCCTCGTGGCCGACCGGGTCGTCGCGCGCATCGGTGCCGCCGCGTACGTCCAACGGGCCGCGCTCGTGGGAGCGGTCGGCCTCCTCGGGGCTGCACTCGCGCCCAACGCCGCTGTCGCGATCGCCGCGTGGGCCGTGTTCGGCGTCGGCCTGGCCGGCTGCGTGCCACAGTTCTTCAGCGCGGCGGGCAACATCGACCCGTCTGCGGCCGGCACCTACCTGGCCCGGGTCACCGGCACGGGCTACCTCGGCCTGCTGGCCGGCCCTGCCGTCATCGGCATCCTCACCAACTGGGTCTCCCTGACGACGGCCTTCGCCGTCCCGATCGTCGGGTGTCTCGTCGCCGGCCTCCTCGCGCCGTCGGCCTTGCGCAAGGAGCAGGCATGACGCGGCCTCTCGACGAGATCATGGCGCCGGACTGGGCCGAGGCGCTGGCGCCGGTCGCCGACCAGATCGCCGCGATGGGCCAGTTCTTGCGCGACGAGATCGCCGCCGGGCGGCCCTACCTGCCGGCGGGCGACCACATCCTGCGGGCTTTCGCCGAGCCGATGGCCGACGTCCGCGTCCTCATCACCGGACAGGACCCCTATCCCACGCCCGGCCACCCGATGGGTCTGTCGTTCTCGGTCGCCCCGGACGTACGCCCACTGCCGCGCAGCCTCGTCAACATCTTCACCGAGCTCGAGGCCGACCTCGGCATCCCGCGGTCGCCGTCGGGAGACCTGACTCCGTGGGCCAAGCAGGGCGTCCTGCTGCTCAACCGGGTCCTGACGGTGCGGCCGGGCACACCGGCGAGTCACCGCGGCAAGGGCTGGGAGGCGATCACCGAGCAGGCCATCCGCGCCCTCGTCGCACGCGGCACGCCGCTGGTCGCCGTGCTGTGGGGGCGCGACGCGCAGAGCCTCGCGCCGATGCTGGGCGACGTGCCACGCATCGAGTCAGTGCACCCTAGTCCGTTGTCGGCATCGCGCGGATTCTTCGGGTCCAAGCCGTTCAGCCGGGCCAACGAGCTGCTGACCTCCCAAGGGTCCGAGCCGGTCGACTGGCGCCTCCAGCAGCCGGGAGACGGCGACGCGGCCCACATACCCCTAGGCTGAGCGGGTGGCCAAGGACAAGCGGATTCGTGATCGTGGGGTCGTCATCGACGACGGCCTCGCCACCCTGCAGCGCTGGGGGCTGCGGATCATCGTCATCGCGGTGGCCGCATGGATCGTCGGGCACCTCATCGGCACGATCTGGATGGTCCTCTATCCCGTCGCCCTCGCGCTGATCGTCACGACGGTGCTCGGCCCGCCGGCCGCGTGGCTGCGCTCCAAGGGCTGGCCGGACGCACTTGCCGCCGTCACCATCGTGCTGGGCTTCATCGGGGCCGTCGTCGGGATCATCGCGGTCCTCACGCCCCAGGTCGCCGGCCAGGCGAGCGAGGTCGCGGCCGGGGCGTCCGACGGACTCCAGAAGATCCGCGACTGGGTCACCGGCGAGCCGCTCAACCTGTCCGACGGACAGATCACCCGCGCCATCGAGGCGGTGCAGGACAAGCTCACGTCGAGCGCCAGTGCGATCAGCTCAGGCGTCTTCTCGACGATCGGCACCGCGACCTCGGTCATCGTCAACCTCGTCCTGGTCCTGATGCTGACGTTCTTCTTCGTCAAGGACGGTCACAAGTTCCTGCCGTGGGTCAGGACGCTCGGCGGTCAGCGCGCCGGGGTCCACCTGGTCGAGGTCATGCAGCGGGCCTGGGACACGCTCGGCGGCTTCATCCGCACGCAGACCCTCGTGGCCCTGATCGACGCCGTCATCATCGGCGGCGGCCTCGCGATCCTCGGCTCGCCGCTCGCCGTCCCGCTCGGCGTCGTGACGTTCTTCGGCGCCTACATCCCGATCATCGGTGCGTTCGTCAGCGGCGCGCTGGCCGTGCTGGTCACGCTCGTCACGAACGGCACCAACGACGCCCTGATCGCCATGGGCATCGTCGTCGCGGTGCAGCAGCTCGAGGGCAACGTGCTGTCGCCATGGCTGCAGGGCAAGAACATGAACCTCCACCCGGCCGTCGTGCTGCTGTCGGTCACGGCGGGCGGCTCCTTGTTCGGCGTCACCGGTGCGTTCCTCGCGGTTCCGGTGGTGGCCACGATCGCCGAGATCCTGCGCTACCTCAACGAACGTATCGACGACTCCGTCTCCGTGCTGGCGCCCAAGGAGGACTCCGACTCCGCGGAGACCCTCGCCGAGGACTGACCGGCACCGTGACGCCTGACCTCGACGTGCTCGCCGGCCAGCTGGCCGAAGGCGTGCTGCTGGTCGACCAGGAACGGATGGACGGCTATCGCTGGGACCGCGCCAACGACCCGGGATCCGGCGTCCCACTCGCCGTCGTACGCGCGACGTGCACCGAGGACGTCCAGGCCGCCGTACGCTTCGCCGCCGAGCACGGTCTCGCCGTCGTGCCCCGCGGTGCCGGGACGGGACTGTCCGGCGGCGCCTCGGCACTCGACGGCTGCCTCGTCGTCTCGCTGGAGCGCATGCGGGCGATCGAAATCGACCCGGCCACCCGCATCGCCGTCGTCGAGCCCGGCGCGATGAACGCGGAGGTCAAGGCGGCCGCCGCCGAACACGGCCTCTGGTATCCCCCGGACCCCTCGTCGTACGAGATCTGCTCGATCGGCGGCAACGTCGCCACCAACGCGGGCGGCCTGTGCTGCGTCAAGTACGGCGTGACGAGCGACTACGTCCTCGGGTTGACGGTCGTCCTCGCCGACGGCACCGCGGTCGAGCTCGGCGGGCCGCGGCTCAAGGACGCGGCCGGCCTGTCGCTGACCAAGCTGTTCGTCGGCAGTGAGGGCACGCTCGGCATCATCACCCGCGTCGTGCTGCGGCTCGTCCCCGCGCAGCGGCCGCCGTGCACGCTCGTCGCGACGTTCGCGTCGCTCGACGACGCCACCCAGACGGTCCTCGACATCACCCGCCGCATGCGCCCGGCCATGCTCGAGCTGATGGACCGGACCTCGATCAACGCCGTCGAGGACATCACCAAGATGGGACTCGACCGCACCGCCGAGGCGTTGCTCGTGATCCAGTCCGACGAGCCGACCACCCACGGGCTGGCCGAGATCGCCGAGATCACCGCCATCTGCGAGGCCAACCGCACCACCGAGGTGTTCTCGACCGATGACGCCGAGACCGGCGAGGCGTTCGTCGTGGCCCGCCGGATGGTCATCCCGGCGCTCGAGCACAAGGGCTCGCTGCTGCTCGAGGATGTGGGCGTGCCACTGCCTCAGCTCGGCGCTCTCGTGCGCGGCATCGAGGAGATCGCCGCCCGGCACGTCATCACGATCGCGGTCGTCGCCCACGCCGGCGACGGCAACACCCACCCCTTGATCGTCTTCGACGCGATGGATCCCGACGAGACGGCGCGGGCCCAAGAGGCATACGGTCAGGTCATGGAGCTCGCCATCGGCCTCGGCGGGACGATCACTGGCGAGCACGGCGTCGGGCGGCTCAAGAAGCCGTGGCTGCCGGCGTACCTCGGACCCGACGTCATGGACCTCAACCGCAGGGTCAAGGCCGCGCTCGACCCGCAGGACATCCTCAATCCCGGGGCGGTGTTCGCATGAGGGCGACCTCCCGCGGGCTCGACCGGCTGCTGGCCTTCGGCGACGCGACCGTGGCCATCGCCATGACGCTGTTGGTCCTGCCGCTCGTCGACATCGCCCAGGAGGTCGACGACCATCCGGTCGGCGACTACCTCGCCGACCATCGCGGCGACCTGCTCGTGTTCGCGTTGAGCTTCCTCGTCATCGGCATCTTCTGGCGGGGGCACCTGCAGATGTACGAGCACGTCGACGCCTACAACCAGCCACTCGTCAACGCCAACCTGGTGTGGCTCGCGAGCATCGTGTTCCTGCCGTTCCCGACCGAGCTGCTCGGCACGACGGACAACGAGCCGTGGACGTACGGGCTGTACGTCGGGACGATGCTGGTCACGAGCCTGGCGAGCCTGACGCAGAAGTGGCTGATCGTCCGGGCCGAGGGCTCCGGCGACGCCAGGACCCTCGTCCCGCAGATCGCCCTCGCGGCCCTGATGCTGGTCGCCCTGCTGATCGCGACCCTCGTGCCGTCGATCGGCCTGTGGTCACTGCTCATCGCGTCCCGCCCGGTCGAGGTCGTGCTGAGCCGCGCCATCCGTCCCCGCGTACCGGCGAAGGGCTGAGGGCCGATGGCCGCCGAGACCGCACAGACCCTCGATCGCGGGTTGCGCATCCTGTCGCTCGTCGCAGCGTCGGACTCCCGGTTCACGATCAACGAGATCGCCGAGTCGCTGGGGATCAGCCGCACCGTGGCGTACCGCCTGATCGTCACGCTCGAGGAGCACGACCTGCTGCACCGCGACGAACAGGGCCGCATCGGCGCCGGGTTCGGCATGATGGCGTTCCGCAACGCGTACCTGCCCGAGCTCAAGTCGCGCGCCACCCCGGCGCTCACGCGGCTGGCCGACGCCAGCGGCGCCACGGCGCACCTGACGATCGCCGACGGTGAGGATGCGGTCGCGCTGCTCGTGGTCGAGCCGAGCCGCAGCGACATGCACGTCGCCTATCGCGTCGGCGCTCGCCACCGCCTCGACACGGGCGCTGCCGGGAAGGCGATCCTGCTGGGCCGCGCTGACGGCGACGGCGTCGCGAGCACGGCCGGCGAGCTGCAGCCCGGAGCGGCAGGGCTGGCCGCGCCGGTGCGTGGTGTGCCCGGCCTCGAGGCCTCGGTCGGCATCGTCAGCCTGCACGACATCGACGCGGCCATGGAGCCACTCGTCCTCGACGCGGCGCAGGCCGTCGCCGAAGCGTTGACCTGAACACCGCTCGAGGGTCTCGATACGCCTTCTTCGCAGTCGGCTACTCGTCCGGCCACGAAGCGCGTGAGGTGATCGTGCCTTCTACCTCGCCGAGGGTGATGCTGCCGGCGGTGGCGCGGAGGGTCACGGTGTCGCCGTCCTGCAGGTACGAACGGGTGGTGCCGTCGTCGAGGGCGAACGGCTCGCTGCCGCCCCAGGACAGCTCGAGGAGTGATCCGCGCTGATCGCGTTCGGGCCCGGAGATCGTGCCTGAGCCGTAGAGGTCGCCCGTACGCAGCGAAGCGCCGTTGACGGTCATGTGGGCCAGCATCTGCGCAGGCGACCAGTACATCGAGGCGTACGGCGGCCGCGACACGACGGTGCCGTTGACCACGACCTCGAGGTCGATGCCGTAGCCGGCCGGCTCGGCGACGCGCAGGTAGTCGAGCGGTGCGGGGTCCTGGCCGGGCAGCGGGACCCGTACGTCCTCCAGTGCGGCCAACGGGGTGATCCACGGGGAGATCGAGGTCGCGAACGATTTGCCGAGGAACGGGCCCAGGGGGACGTACTCCCAGGCCTGGATGTCGCGGGCCGACCAGTCGTTGAGCAGGGTGACGCCGAAGACGTGATCCGCGAAAGCTCCGGCCGCCACCGCCGCCCCCAGCACGCTGGGCGCACCCACGACGAATCCGAGCTCGGCCTCGATGTCGAGCGCCTGTGAAGGCCCGAACGCCGGCCGACCGTCAGGGCCCGGCCGGCGCTGGCCGTGGGGTCGCACGATCGGGGTGCCCGACGGCACGACGGTGCCGGCGCGGCCGTGATAGCCGACCGGCAGGTGCCGCCAGTTGGGCAGCAGCGGCTCGGCGTCGGGGCGGAAGATCTTGCCGACGTTGGAAGCGTGGTTGAGCGAGGCGTAGAAGTCGACGTAGTCGGCGACCGCGAACGGCATCCGCATCTCCACCTCGGCCAGCGGGATCCGCGCAACGGTCGAGCCGGGCAGGGTCTCCTGCAGCCACGCACGTACGGCCGCCCAGACCTCGGCGCCCGCGGCCAGCAAGGGCCCTAGGTCAGGACCGGCGAACAGCAATGGGTCGAAGGACGGCGCCTCAGCATCCAAGGCAGCGAGGTCGACGACGTCATCCTCCAGACGTACGACCACGAGCGCGCGCCCCTGGTGCGACGCGACACCATAGGGCAGGTGGTCGATTCCGTATCCGGTCATGCGATCAGTCCCAGCTCGAGGAGGTCTTCATAGGGTTCGGTCACGCCGCAGCAGCCGAAGCCGCGGAACGTACGTCGCACAGCCAGCGCATCGTCGTCGCTCCAGGACCCGACGTCGGCCGCCAACACAGCACCGTCGCGGATCGCCAGCACCTCGGCTGCCTCATCCGCAGTGCCGCCAGCCAGCAGCCGGTGCACCGCCACCATGACGTTGACGAACCCGTGCTGCTCGAAGCCCGTCCCGGCCTGGGTGTTGCGCACCGCACGGTGCAAACCGGCCGTCAGCTTGAGCTGGCGAGGCACCAGCGCCGCGAGCACCATCGCGAGCTCGCGCTCGTCGGGATAGGCCGACGGCTCGACCCCGCCCGTGCGGAACTTGGCCTGGAAGCCTGCCACGGCAATCTCGTCGGCAGCAGCGAGCCAGTCGTCCGACACGTAGACGCCGGGACGCGGCAGCTCGACCGACACCGCGACGCCCTCGGGCACCGTCAGCGCGGAGACGAGCTCACCCGCTGACAGCTCACCCAGAGGAATCTCGACCGCCACCACCTGGACGTGCGGGAAGTCGTGCAACGTCGCCGCGGACTGCTCGAGCCCGCGCGGACCTGACGTCGCGATGACCCCGATCTGCAGCGGCTCGTGCGTCAGCCCCGGCACCCTCGCGACGTCCACGTCGCGGACCAGCAGCGGGCCGATCAACGAGGCGTACGCACTGGAGCGATGACCGAGGTGCTCACGGATCGCGACGTCGAGCGGCGCGTTGCCGGGCGGGAAGATCGCGGCGTCATCGACCAGGCGATCGAGCAGGGTTGACACGCCTTCCACGGTATCGCATGGTGTCTTTATCGGACACATGCATCCGTTATCCGGACACAGGAGTCATCGGTGGCCCACTACCGCAGCGTCGGGCAGATCCCGCCCAAGCGCCACACCCAGTTCCGTACGCCCGAAGGTGCCCTGCACCGCGAGGAGCTCATGGGCGAGGAGGGGTTCTCGAGCGACTCGTCGCTGCTCTATCACCTCGGCGTCCCGTCGGGCATCGTCGCGTCGGAGATCTGGGACCTGCCGGACCACTCGACGACGGCCAATCACCCGCTCAAGCCGCGCCACCTGCGCCTGCCCCAGCTGTTCGCCGACACCGACCCGGCAGCCACAGACCTGGTCACCGGACGCCGCCTCGTGCTCGGCAACGGTGACGTCCGCATCGCGTACGCCGTGGGCAGCGCACCGTCGCCGCTCTACCGCAACGCGATCGGCGACGAGTGCGTCTTCATCGAGTCCGGCTCCGGCACGGTCGAGACGGTCTTCGGCGCCCTGTCGTTCCGCACCGGCGACTACGTCATCATCCCCCGCGCCACGACGCATCGCTGGCTCCCGGACGCTTCGACAAGCTCAACGGGCGGAGTGCGCGCGTACGCGATCGAGTCCAACAGCCACGTCGCACCGCCCAAGCGCTACCTGTCGCGCTACGGCCAGCTGCTCGAGCACGCGCCCTACTGCGAGCGTGACCTGCACGGCCCGGAGGCTCCGCTGCTCGAGGACGGCACCGACGTCGAGGTCCTGGTCAAGCATCGTGGCTCCGGCGCCAACGGGATCGTCGGCAGCCGGATGACGTACGACACCCACCCGTTCGACGTCGTCGGCTGGGACGGCTGCCTCTACCCCTACACGTTCAACGTCTCGGACTACGAGCCCATCACCGGTCGCGTGCACCAGCCGCCGCCGGTGCACCAGGTGTTCGAGGGGCAGAACTTCGTGGTCTGCAACTTCGTGCCGCGCAAGGTCGACTACCACCCGCTGTCGATCCCGGTGCCCTACTTCCACTCCAACGTCGACTCCGACGAGGTCATGTTCTACGTCGACGGCGACTACGAGGCGCGCAAGGGATCCGGCATCGGCATCGGCTCGATCTCGCTGCACCCCGGCGGGTACGCGCACGGACCGCAGCCCAGCGCGATCGAGGCGAGCCTCGGTGTCGAGGCGTTCGACGAGCTCGCGGTCATGGTCGACACGTTCCGGCCGCTCGAGCTCGGCGAGGGCGGTCTCGCCGCCGAGGACGACGCGTACGCCTGGTCGTGGGCCGGCCGCAAGCTCGACTCCTAGTCGCAGCCAGCAGCCCCTGAACGACCGACACCCTGCTCTGAGAAGGTTGACCCATGAACGCACCGCACGACCTGCTCGACGTCGACCACCTGCTGACTGACGAGGAGCGGGCCATCCGCGACACGGCACGTCGCTTCGCCCAGGACAAGCTCGCACCCCACGTCGCCGAGTGGGCCGAGACCGGCGAGCTGCCGGCCCGCGACATCGCCAAGCAGATGGGTGGCGCCGGCCTGCTGGGCATGCACCTCGAGGGTTACGGCTGCGCGGGCGTGGGCCCCACGGCGTACGGTCTGGCGAGCATCGAGCTCGAGGCGATCGACAGCGGCCTGCGCTCGCTGTTCTCGGTGCAGGGCTCGCTCGCGATGTACTCGATCCACGCCTACGGCTCGGAGGACCAGAAGCAGCAGTGGCTCCCCGGCATGGCCGCGGGCGACTACGTCGGCGCGTTCGGCCTGACCGAGCCGGACCACGGCTCCAACCCCAACGGCATGCGTACGCGCGCCAAGCGCGACGGCGACGACTGGGTGCTCAACGGCGCCAAGATGTGGATCACGAACGGCAGCGTCGCCGACGTCGTCGTGGTGTGGGCGCAGACCGACGACGGCATCCGCGGCTTCGTCGTGCCGACCGACACTCCCGGCTTCTCCGGCCGCGCCATCAAGCACAAGATGTCGATGCGCGCCTCGGTCACCAGCGAGCTGACGTTCGAGGACATGCGGCTGCCCGGCTCCGCGCTCCTGCCCGGCGCCGAGGGCCTGCGGGGCCCGCTCGGCGCGCTCAACGAGGCCCGGTTCGGCATCGTCTTCGGCACGACCGGCGCAGCCCGCTCGTGCCTCGAGACGGCGATCGACTACGCAACGACCCGCACACAGTTCGACAAGCCGATCGGCGCGTTCCAACTGACGCAGGGCAAGCTCGCCGACATGAGCGTCGCGCACGGCACGGCGTTGCTGCTGAGCGTCCACCTCGGACGGCTCAAGGAGGCCGGCCTCCTCAAGCCCGCCCAGGTCAGCGCCGGCAAGCTCAACAACACCCGCGTCGCCCTCGAGATCGCCCGCACGGCGCGCACGATCCTCGGCGCCAACGGCATCTCGGGCGAGTACTCCGTCATGCGGCACGCCAACAACCTCGAGTCCGTCCTGACGTACGAGGGCACCGCCGAGATCCACCAGCTGACGATCGGCCGCGAGCTGACCGGACTGTCGGCGTTCGCCTGACCCGTTCGCGGCGTTGCACCGTGAGACGCTTGGGTCATGACCGAGGCGGTGGCACCCCGACGCGGGCGGCCCGGCTATGACCAACAGACCGTGCTGCGGCGTGCGATCGAGCTGTTCAACCAACAGGGGTACGACGGCACCAGCATGGGCGATCTCGCCAAGGAGCTGGGGCTGACCAAGTCGGCGATCTACCACCACGTGCCGAGCAAGGAGCACCTCCTGGCGGCCGCCCTCGACGAGGCGCTCGACGGCCTCTCCACGGCGGTGGACTCCGCTGCGGCGGCCGCACCGGGCACCAGTGCGTACGAGCGGCTGCGCACCGTCGTGCAGGAGTCGGTCGAGATCCTCGTCGAACACCTGCCGGCCGTCACGCTGCTGCTGCGCGTGCACGGCAACAGCGAGGTCGAGCTCGCCGCCCTCAAGCGGCGGCGCCGCATCGACGAGCGCCTCGCGACACTCGTGCAGGCCGCGGTCGACGAGGGTGCGCTCCGCAGCGACATCCCGCCCGACCTCATCAGCCGGCTGCTGTTCGGCATGGTCAACTCGCTCGTCGAGTGGTACCGACCCGGCGGTCCCGTCGACCCCGACGTGCTCGCCGCCTCGATCGCGACACTGGCGTTCGACGGCCTCTCGCTGCACGAGTCCTAGGCGAGCGGCAGCAGCCCGCGCCCGTCGAAGACCTTCTTCGCCGTGAAGGTGGCGTTGAGGGCGCGTGGAAAGCCGCAGTAGACGGCCGAGTGCAGAAGCGCCTCGACGATCTGCTGAGGGGTGAGTCCCACGTTGAGCGCCGCGTTGACGTGGACCTCGAGCTGCGGCTCGCAGCCGCCGAGGGCGGTGAGCATCCCCAGGGTGACGAGCTGCCGGTCGCGTGGCTCGAGCCCCGGACGCGAGTAGATCTCGCCGAAGCCCCACGCGACGACCTGATGGGCAAGCTCTGGCGAGATGTCCCCGAGCGCCCCGATGACGTTGGCGCCGGCCTCACCGTCCACGGCGTCCAGCACCGCCATCCCGTGCTCGTACCGCTGCTGTCGTTCCGTCTGCTCAGTCATGTTGTGCAGACTAGAAGCTGGAGCGCGCTCCAGGTCAAACCCGACGCGGTTGGGTGCTCATCTCACGAGGTTTCGTCATCAGGCGCCTTCGGCGCGATCGCGCCCCCTACTCGCAGAGCTCGTGGGGGGACCCCCAAACCTGCCTGAACGCGACCTCGCTGCGCTCGCCTGGTTCAGACAAACTCGACGGTCACCGTCTCCGTGACGGGGTGGCTCTGGCAGGTCAGGACAAATCCGGCGGCGACCTCGGTGTCCTCCAGTGCGTAGTTGCGCCGCATCTCGACCTCGCCGTCGGTGACCCGGGCCCGGCACGTGCCGCACACGCCGCCCTTGCAGGCGAACGGCAGGTCGTTGCGCGTCGCGGCGGCACCGTCGAGCACGCTCTGGTCGCGCGGCATCGGCGCCGTGGTCGTACGCCCGTCGAGCACGATCGTCACGTCGCTGGTGATCCCGGAGACGACCTTGTCGGCGCGGTGCAGCTCCGGTGGCGGCTCGTCGACGTAGAACAGCTCGAAGTGCACCTTGCCCGGCTCGACGCCCAGCTCCTCGAGCACCGTGCGCGCATCTGAGATCAGGCCGAACGGGCCGCACAGCCACACGTGGTCGACGGCGCCGACCGGCACCAGGGCCGCCAGCAACCGGCGCAGGCGATCGGCCTCGAGGCGCCCGGAGAACAGCTCGACGTCGCGCGGCTCCCGCGACAGGACGTGCACGAGGTCGAACCGCGGGCCGTAGCGATTCTTGAGGTCGGCGAGCTCCTCGGCGAACATCACCGACTGGCTCGTGCGGTTGCCGTAGAGCAGCGTGATGTCGGCGTCCGAGTGCTTCAGCATCGACGACATGATCGAGATCATCGGCGTGATGCCGGATCCCGCGGCGATGCACAGGTGCCGTCCACCGGCCTCGGGATCGGCGCGGAAGCTGCCGGTCGGCGTCTGCACCTCGACGCGGTCCCCCGGGCGTACGTCGTGCACGAGCCAGTGCGAGAACAGGCCGTCGGGGATCTCGCGCACCCCGACGCGTGGTCGCTCGCCGACGGCGGCACAGATCGAGTACGTCCGACGGTGCTCTCGCGGTTCTCCTGAGCCTGTCGAAGGGGCGATGATCCGGCGAATCGTCAGTGACTGCCCGGCCGCGAAGGCGTACGCCTCACGCAGGTCATCGGGCACCTCGAACGTGATCGCGGCCGAGTCCTCGGTCAGCTGCTCGACCGACGCCACCGTCAGGGTGTGGAACGCGGCGCGGGCAGCTGAGACCGACGGGGTCATGACGGTCATTCAGATCTCCTTGACGTGCTCGAACGGCTCGAGACAGGACGTGCAGCGATAGAGCGCCTTGCAGGCGGTGGGGCCGAACTCCGACGTCAGCTCGACGTCGGGCGAGCCGCAGCGAGGGCAGGCGAGCGTACGGCGGGTGGGCTGCAGCGACAGGACGACCGGGCCGTCGTGCGACGGCGCCGGACCTGGCGCCGAGAGACCGTGCTCGACCAGTGCGGCTCGCCCGCGAGGGGTGATCCAGTCGCTGGACCAGGCCGGGTGGAGGCTGACGCGCACCTCGACGTCGTCGAACCCCTCGTCGCGCAGGCGGTGCACCAGGTCGTCGCGCATCGTGGCCATCGCGGGGCAGCCGGAGTACGTCGGGGTGATCGTCACGACGACCCGCTCGTCGTCGACCTCGACGTCGCGCAGCACCCCGAGGTCCTCGAGGGTCAGCATCGGCATCTCGGGGTCCGTGACCGACGCGGCGACTTCACGCGCGGCGACCATCACCACTGACCCATCGGGTGCGCCCGGGCCACGACCTGCATCTCGGCGAGCAGCCTGCTGAACGCCTCGGTGTGCAAGCCGTCGCGCCCGGTCTCGCCGCGTACGCCGGCCAGCGGCCCGACCTCCGGCCGGTCGACGGCGCTCATCGAGAACACCTGCTCAAGCAGCACGTCGACCTCGTCAGCGACGGTTGCCGGGTCGACACCGACACCAGACCCGGCGACGGCGAGCTCGACCGGGTGGGACGTGAACAGCTCGGCACGCAGCGGCCAGATGGCCTCGAGCCCCGCGACCAGGCGGCGGCGCGACTCCTCCGTGCCACGTGCGAGCGTGAGGAACCAGCGGCCGGCGTAGTCGCGGTGATAGGTCATCTCCTTGACGCCCTTGACCGAGACGGCCGACAACACGTGATCACGGCCGGCGGCCAGGCGTTGCAGCAGCGCGAGTCGCCAGGTCGAGAACAGCAGCAGCCGGGCGATCGTCACGGCGAAGTCGCCGTTGTCGGTCTCCACCAGGCGTACGTTGCGGAACTCGCGATCGCCGCGGAAGAACGCCAGGGCGTCCTCCGGCGGGACCGGCGACCCCTCGGGCAGCGCCGGTACGACCGAGGGATCCGCGGCGGCCGCGCGCGCCAGCAACAGCCTGGCCTGGCCCAGCAGGTCGAGCGCGATGTTGGCCAGCGCGATGTCCTCCTCGAGGTCCGGCGCGTTGCTGCACCACTGCGACAGCCGGTGCGACATCACGAGGGCGTCGTCGGCGAGCATCAGGCAGTAGGTCGCGAGCTCGTGCGTGTCGACGCCGTCCGGCACCGTCGTGTCGACGCCGGCGAGCGGGTCCTCGAAGTCGGTGCCGAACGCCCACTGGGAGTCGTCGCCGCCCAGCAGCCCGTCGTAGACGGAGTCGTGGTCGGGCAGGTGGCTCGGATCAGGTGTGTGGTTCATGCCGCCTACATGTGGGGAACGTTGTCGGGGATGTCGTAGAACGTGGGGTGCCGATAGACCTTGTCGCCGCTCGGGGCGAACAGGGGGTCCTTCTCGTCGGGGCTCGACGCCGTGATCGCGTCCGAACGGACGACCCAGATGCTGACGCCCTCGTTGCGACGGGTGTAGACGTCGCGCGCGTGGCGCACCGCCATCTCGTCGTCGGCCGCGTGCAGCGAGCCGACGTGCACGTGGTTGAGCCCCCGCTTGCCGCGGACGAACACCTCGTACAGCGGCCAGTCACCCTGGATCTCGGTCATCCGTCTCCCTCCGTACGGGCCGCGAACGCGGTCGCTGCCTCGCGGACCCACGCGCCGTCCTCGTGCGCGCGGCGCCGGTGCGCGATGCGCTGCTTGTTGCACGGGCCGTTGCCCTTGATGACGTCCTTGAACTCGTCCCAGTCCGGAGACCCGAAGTCGTACGACTGACGCTCCTCGTTCCACCTCAGCTCAGGATCCGGCAGCGTCACGCCGAGCGCCTCGGCCTGCGGGACGGTCATGTCGACCATGCGCTGACGCAGGTCGTCATTGGTGTTGCGCTTGATGCCCCACGCCATCGACTGCGCGGTGTTGGGTGAGTCGTCGTCGGGCGGGCCGAACATCATGAGCGCCGGCCACCAGAACCGGTTGACCGACTCCTGCACCATCTCGCGCTGCTCGTCGGTGCCGCGCATCATGGTCGCCAGCAGCTCATAGCCCTGGCGCTGGTGGAACGACTCCTCCTTGCAGATGCGGATCATCGACCGGCCATAGGGCCCGTAGGACGTACGGCACAGCGGCACCTGGTTGCAGATCGCGGCACCGTCGACGAGCCAGCCGATCGTGCCCACGTCGGCATACGACAGCGTCGGGTAGTTGAAGATCGAGGAGTACTTCTGCTTGCCGTTGATCAGCATCTCGGTGAGCTCCATGCGGGAGACGCCGAGCGTCTCGCAGGCCGAGTAGAGGTAGAGGCCGTGGCCGGCCTCGTCCTGCACCTTGGCCAAGAGGATCGCCTTGCGGCGCAACGACGGCGCCCGGGTGATCCAGTTGCCCTCGGGCTGCATGCCGATGATCTCGGAGTGGGCGTGCTGGGCGACCTGCCTGACCACGGTCTTGCGGTACGCCTCGGGCATCCAGTCGCGCGGCTCGATGCGGTCGTGCCGCTCGATCGTCGCGTCGAATGCCGCCTGCAACGCCGACTCGTCGGCCTCGGGCGCCAGCGTCATGCGTACCTCCAGAAATCTCGCGTCAGCCATTTACTGACCGAACGGTCTGTAATAGTCTTGCACGCGTCATCAGGTTCGCGCAATGGAAGGTTCCCGACCCGTGAGTGCACTGCTCGAAAGCTATGCCGGAGGCTCCTGGTTCCGCGCCTCCGACGAAGGCAAGCCCCTCCTCGACGCGTCGACTGGTGAGGAGGTTGCCCGCATCTCGGCGACCGGCCTCGACCTCTCCGCGATGGTCGACCACGCCCGTACGGTCGGCGGCCCGGCCATTCGCGCCCTGACGTTCCACCAGCGCGCCAGCATCCTCAAGGCCGTCGCCAAGCACCTCGGCGCGGACAAGGACGAGCTCTACGCGCTGTCCGCCCGCACCGGCGCGACGCTCCGCGACTCCCAGGTCGACATCGACGGCGGCATCGGCACGGTCTTCAGCTATGCCAGCAAGGGCACCCGTGAGCTGCCCAACGACACCGTGATCCTCGACGGTGCGACCGAGCAGCTCGGCAAGACCGGCGTGTTCCTCGGCCAGCACCTGTGGACCTCGCGCCCGGGCGTCGCGGTGCAGATCAACGCCTTCAATTTCCCGGTGTGGGGCATGCTCGAGAAGCTCGCCCCGGCCTTCCTCGCCGGCCTCCCCACGATCGTGAAGCCGGCCAGCCAGACGGCATACCTGGCCGAGCTCGTCGTGCGGCGCATCATCGAGTCCGGCCTGATGCCGGAGGGCTCCCTGCAGCTGCTGTGCGGCAGCCCTGACGGGCTGCTCGACCAGCTCGGTGCGCAGGACTCCATCGCGTTCACCGGCTCCGCCAGCACCGGCGCGACGCTGCGCCAGCACCCGTCGGTGCTGCACGGTGGTGCCCAGCTCGGCGTCGAGGCCGACTCGCTCAACTGCTCGATCCTCGGTCCGGACGTCGCGGTCGACGACCCTGAGTTCGACCTGTACGTCAAGGGTGTCGTCGCGGAGATGACGGTCAAGGCCGGACAGAAGTGCACCGCCATCCGCCGCACGATCGTGCCGACCGCGATGGCCGACGACGTCATCGCCGCGATCAGCGCGCGTCTCGCCAAGATCACGGTCGGCAACCCCTCACATCCCGACGTACGCATGGGAGCCCTCGCGAGCCTCGGTCAGCGCGACGAGGTCCGCAAGGCCGTCCAGATCCTGCGGGGCTCGGCCGAGGTCGTCTACGGCGACCCCGACCACACCGATGTCGTCGACGCAGACGCGGAGGCCGGCGCGTTCATGTCGCCGATCCTGCTGCGGGCGACCGCCGGCGCCTCCGAGCCGCACGAGGTCGAGGCGTTCGGCCCGGTCAGCACCGTCATCACGTACGAGTCGGTGGACGAAGCCATCGCGCTGGCGGCGCGGGGACAGGGCAGCCTCGCGGGGTCCCTCGTCACGCACGACCCCGCCGTCGCACGAGCGGTGACCCTCGGCCTCGCACCGTGGCACGGTCGCATCCTGGTGCTCGACCGCGACGCCGCCCCCGAGTCCACCGGCCACGGCTCGCCCCTGCCGATGCTGGTGCACGGCGGACCCGGCCGAGCCGGCGGCGGCGAGGAGCTCGGCGGCATCCGCGGAGTCCTGCACCACATGCAGCGCACCGCGATCCAGGCATCGCCCGACATGCTGACCGCGATCACCGGACAGTGGATCAAGGGTTCTGAGCGGCGCGTCGATGACGTGCACCCGTTCCGCAAGAGCCTCGCCGAGCTGCGCATCGGCGACACGATCCGCTCGGCGTCGCGCACCGTGACACTCGACGACATCGGCCACTTCGCCGAGTTCACCGGCGACACGTTCTATGCCCACACCGATCCCGAGGCGGCGGCCGCCAACCCCCTGTTCGGCGGCATCGTCGCGCACGGCTACCTCGTCGTGTCGCTCGCGGCCGGCCTGTTCGTCGATCCCGACCCCGGACCCGTGCTCGCCAACTTCGGTGTCGACAACCTCCGGTTCCTCACGCCGGTCAAGGCCGACGACACGATCGACGTGACGCTGACGGTCAAGCAGATCACGCCCCGCAACAGCGCCGACTACGGTGAGGTGCGCTGGGATGCCGTCGTCGCCAACGCCGAGGGCCAGCCGGTCGCCACGTACGACGTCCTGACCCTCGTCGCCAAGACCCTCTGAGGACCCACATGCACCGCATCACGATCCAGTACGGAGCGCCCGCCGACCCCGAGGCGTTCGACCAGCACTACACCGAGGTGCACGTGCCGCTCGCCTCGACGCTGCCCGGGCTGCGTCGCTTCAGCCGATCGCACCCGCGTGGCCTCGGCGGCGATGCGCCCTACCTCGTCGCCGAGCTGTGGTTCGACGACGCCGATGCGCTCAAGGCTGCGCTGAAGTCGCCCGAGATGGCCGAGACCGCCGCCGACGCCCAGACGTTCGACGTCGCGTCGACGACGATGTTCACCGGCGAAGTCACCGAGACGGAGGTCTGATCCCGGCCCCTAGCCCGAGGTACGCCCGCGGCCGAGCCCTCGCTCGCCAGTGAGGCCGCCCGCGGCCGAACGTGAGGGAGCGCCAGCGACCGAGGCGAAACCAACGCAAGCTCCCCACTCGCGCGAGCACCGCGGCGTACGTATGCCCCTTCGCTCCGCTCACGTTCGGCCGCGGGCGGCCTCACTAGGGGCCGACGTCAGAGGTTGGCGATGGCGGACGCCGGTGATTCGATCGCGTCGGCGACGATCCGCATGAAGGCCGCCGCCGTCCCGCCGTCGCACACCCGGTGATCGAACACGAACGACATCTGCGCGATCTTGCGCACCGCCAGCTCGCCGTCGACCACCCACGCACGGTCGATGACCCGGCCGAAGCCGAGGATCGCGACCTGCGGGTGATTGATGATCGCGGCACTGCCGTCGACGTTGAACGCCCCGTAGTTGTTGAGCGTGAACGTGCCGGCGGTGAGCTCTGCCTGCGTCGCGCGTCCCTCGCGCGTCGCCTCCGTGACCCTGCGGATCTCGGTGTCGAGCTCCGAAGTGGTGAGCCGGTGCGCGTCGAGCACCGCAGGCGCGAGCAGGCCGCGCTCGGTCTGCACCGCGAGCCCGAGGTTGATGCCGGCGTACTGGATCAGCTCACCGGCAACGGTGTCGACCTCCCCGTTGAGCTCCGGGTGGGCCCGCAGTGCAGCGACCGTGAAACGAGCCAGGTAGGCCAGGAGCCCCGGGACCGGCTTGCCCGCGGCCTTCGCCCGCTCGCGCAGCGCGAACAGCTCGGTGAAGTCGACGTCGACCCACACCGTCGCCTCGGGGATCTCGCTGCGGCTGCGCGACAGGGCAGCCGAGACTGCCTTGCGGAACCCGCTCATCGGCACACGTTGCGCCACCTCGAGCCCCGTACGGTTCGTCGCCGCCGGCTCGCCCCGCACAGCGGTCGCGTCGATCGCGGCCTGCACGTCGCGCCGGGTGATGAGCCCGTCGACGCCGGTGCCGGTGATGCCGAGGATCGACACGCCGGCCTCCCGCGCCAGCCGGCGCACCAACGGCGACGTCACCCTCGGGACGCGCCCCTGGACCGCCGCATTCGGCTCCCCTGTTGCCGAATGCGGGGCCCGGGGGCGTCTGCGCCGACCACTGCCGGAGCCTTCAGGCGTTCCGTAGCCGATCAGGACGTTGCCCGAACCGGCCTTCTCCTCCTCGCGGTACTGCGCGGCCGCGACCTGCGCAGGCTCGGGTGCCACCGTCAGTCCGGCCTCGACCGAGATGAGCGGGCTGCCGACCGCGACCATGCCACCCTCCGCACCGTGCAGCTCGCTGACCCGTCCGGCATACGGCGAGGGGACCTCGACGATCGACTTGGCGGTCTCGACCTCGACCACGGGCTGGTCGACCACGACCTCGTCGCCGACCGCGACGAGCCAGCGCACGACCTCGGCCTCGGTCAGCCCTTCACCGAGGTCAGGCAGCGTGAACGTCTGCAGGGTCATACGTCGTCCCACTGGAGCGTGTCGACGGCGTCGAGGATGCGGTCAACGCTGGGCAGGTGGAGGTGCTCGAGCTTGGGCGGCGGGTAGGGGATGTCGAACCCGGTGACCCGGCGGACCGGTGCGGCCAGGTGGTGGAAGCAGCGCTCGGTGACCCGGGCGACGATCTCCGACGAGACGCTCGCGAACCCGGGCGCCTCGGCGACCACGACGGCGCGACCCGTCGACCGTACGGCGGCGCACACCGTCTCGTCGTCGAACGGCACGAGCGACCGGACGTCGACGACCTGCAGGCTGCGACCCTCCGCGGCAGCGGCATCGGCCGCCTCGAGCGCGATCGGGACCGACGTGCCGTACGCGATGAGGGTCGCGTCGGTGCCTTCACGGCGTACGACCGCGCGGCCGATGCCGGGCTGTGCCTCGTCGAGGTCGACCTCGTCCTTGCTCCAGTAGAGCTTCTTGGGCTCCAGCACGACGACGGGATCCGGCGACGCAATGGCCTCCCGCATCAGCGTGTACGCGTCCGCGACAGTGGCCGGCGCGACGACCGTCAGGCCGGGCGTGTGGACGTAATAGGCCTCGGACGAGTCGCAGTGGTGCTCGACGCCGCCGATGCCTCCGGCGTACGGGACGCGGATCGTGATCGGCATGGTCAGGGCGCCACGGGTGCGGTTGCGCATCTTGGCGACGTGACTGACGATCTGCTCGAACGCGGGATAGGCGAACGCGTCGAACTGCATCTCCACGACGGGCCGCATCCCGTTCATGGCCAGGCCCACGGCCATGCCCACGATCCCGGACTCCGCGAGCGGGGTGTCGAAGCAGCGCGCGTCGCCGAACTCGGCCGTCAGCCCGTCCGTGACCCGGAAGACTCCCCCGAGTGCGCCGACGTCCTCGCCGAACATCAGCACGGACTCGTCGGCGGCCATCGCGTCGCGCAGGGCCTGGTTGAACGCCTGCGCCATCGTGATCTTCTCGTGCTCGGCCATCAGCGGGCCTCCTCCCGGCTCAGCTCGTCCGCCAGGAACGCCTGCTGCTCGCGCAGCTGCGGCGTCGGCGCCGCATAGACGTGGGTGAAGAGGTCAGCGTGATCCGGCTCGACGTCCACCATGAGCCCGTCGCGCATCGCGGTGGCGACCGCCTCGGCAGCGGCCGCGATCTCTGACGTACGTTCGTCCGTCAGCAGGTCACGGCTGCGCAGGTAGGCCTCGCTGCGCAGCAGGGGGTCGCGGTCCTGCCACTTCTCGACCTCGTCGTCCTGGCGGTAGCGGGTCGCGTCGTCGGCGTTGGTGTGGGCCTGCATCCGGTAGGTGTGGGCCTCGACGAGCTGCGGCCCGCCGCCGCTGCGCGCGGAGTCGACTGCGGCGCCCAGCACCGACAGCAGGGCCGCGATGTCGTTGCCGTCGACCCGCTCCCCCGGCATGCCGTAGCCGATGCCCTTGTGCGCCAGCGACGGTGCGACGCTCTGCCGGGCCAGCGGCACCGAGATCGCGTACTCGTTGTTCTGCACGAAGAACACGACAGGCGCCTTGAACACCGCGGCGAAGTTGAGCGCTTCGTGGAAGTCGCCCTCGCTCGTGGCGCCGTCGCCGCACATCGCCATCACGACGGTGTCCTCACCTCGCAGGGTCGCGGCGTGCGCGACACCGACGGCGTGGATCAGCTGCGTCGCCAGCGGGGTCGTCTGGGGCGCGACGCGGTGCTCGACCGGGTCGTAGCCGCAGTGCCAGTCACCCTTGAGCAGGGTCAGGGTCTCGACCGGGTCGACGCCACGGCCGATGATCGACACGACGTCGCGGTACGTCGGGAAGAGCCAGTCCCGGTCACCCATCACCAGGGCGGCAGCTACCTCGCACGCCTCCTGGCCGTACGACGACGGGTAGACCGCGAGGCGACCCTGGCGCACCAGCGCGTACGCCTGCTCGTTGATCCGTCGGCCCACCACCAGCGCCTCGTGCGCCCGGAGCATGGCGTCGTCGGACGGGAAGTCACCGGCCGCGCCCACGACCCGGCTGCCCGTCTGGTCGAGCAGCTGGACGGGTTGCTCCGAGGGCAGGAGGTCGTTGCTCGGCACCGGGCCACTCCCTTTCGAGGACGACGTCTGTTCACAGAACAGTGCGCCTGCTGGCCATCCGGGTTCAAGTGCTGCAAGATTGTCGAGAAGATGTCTCGTCACTGGGGCCATATCGATGCCGTATGTCCAGCATGACCCACGTCACACCAGTCAGGAGAGACAGATGGCCGGAACGCCGATCGACGACATCGACACCCAGATCCTCAGCGCCCTCGAGCGCGACGGCCGGTTGTCGATGCGCCAGCTCGCCGAGGAGGTCCACATCTCGCGGGCCAACGCGTACGCCCGCGTCGAGCGACTCACCGAGTCGCGCGTCATCAAGGGCTACACCGCACTCGTCGACCCCGTCGGCCGCGGCCTCGGCACCTCGGCCTATCTCACGATGAACGTCCGGCAGCCCGACTGGCGCAGCATCCACGCCAAGCTGCGCGCGCTCGAGGGCGTCGAGCACATCGCGCTGGTCGGCGGCGAGTTCGACGTCGTGATGCTGGTGCGCGCCCGCGACAACGCCGGACTCAGGCGACTCGTCCTCGACGAGATCCAGAGCATCCCGGGGATTCTCGGCACCCGCACGCTGCTGGTGTTCGAGGAGTCGTCGCCCGAGAGAATGTGACACGCCGTCCTCACAACTCCACCACCCCCGACTGTGAGAAGTGGAGAAAGTACGATCGAACCCATGGACCGATCGCCAGGCCGGCCACGCTCCCTCAGCCTGGACCTCATCGTCGACGCCGTGCTCGCGGACGGCATCGCCACCTTCAGCATGCCGTCGGTGGCGGCCCGGCTCGGCGTCGCGCACTCCGGGCTCTATCGGTACGTCGAGGATCGCGACGACCTGCTCGTCAGCGCCATCGAGAAGGCCGCGCTCTCCGTCGACTGGCCCGACGCCGACATGCCCTGGCGCGAGCTGCTCACCGAGATCACGCGCTCCGTGTGGACCATCTGCGAGCGCTATCCCGGCTACGACGTCGTCGCGCTCTCGCCGCCGAAGTGGTCGCCGGGCATCATCGAGAAGGTCACGCCCTACATCGCGTCGCTGCACGAGCAGGGATTCACGATCGAGGACGCGACGGTCGCGGTCCAGGTCGCCGGCAACCTCGCGCTGACGACGTCGGTCAAGGGGACTGTCGGAACCTTCGCCCTCTCCCGCACCAACGGCGACCTCTCGAGCTCCGCCCGGCACGAGTGGCACGACCGCATCCTCGAGATCGTCCTCGACGGCCTCAGCAGCCGCGTCCTGTCCTGACGCGACGTTAGTGACGCCAGGAGGCCCGGCCGGTCTCGGCCTCGAACGCGGGCCGCACGTCGACGGTGTCGTAGATGATGTGCAGCGACGTGAACCGGCCGTCCTCGTCGAGCGTCACCGCGTCGATCACGTCGAACGGCGCTGCCGCCCCCGACGGGAGGCGCCAGTCGAAGTGGAACCAGAAGCTCATCGTCCTGACGCCGCTCGTGTCGCGTCCGTGCATCACCGATCGCAGCTCCAGGTTCGCCGCGCTCGTGTCGGCGAAGAGCGTCGGGTAGAAGTCGGCCGGCGCCATGACCCCGTAGAGCGGCGAGTGCACGACCGCATAGGCGGTGAACAGCGAAAGGATCCGCTCGACGTCGGCCTCCCGCAACGCCGACAGGTACGTCTCGACTGCTGCCTCGAGCTGCGCTTCCATACGGGCCATGCTCCCCCATGCCGATCGGTTCGCACACGCGGCGCTCGGCTAGAGTGCTGGGCGCGGTGAGGAGGAGCTCCGTGGCCACACCAGAAGGTGGGGCTCCCGACTCGTACCCAGAAAGTCTCAGGATGCTCGAAAGCTTCACGGCCACCGCAGGTGACCAGGACATCACCGTCGTCACGATCGCGAACGATGCCTGCCGCGTCGTCCTGACGGACCTCGGCGCGCGCATCCTCGAGCTGCACGCGCCGGACCGTGACGGCGTCCTCGCCGATGTCGTGCTGGGCCGGAAGTCGTACGACGAGCTGCCCGGCGACCCGTACTACTTCGGCGTCACCGCTGGCCGGTACGCCAACCGGCTCCGCGAGGGCCGGTTCACGATCGACGGCACCGCGTACGAGGTGACGCCCAACGAGGGTCGCAACCACGTGCACGGCGGTCCTCGGGGCTTCGACACGTACGTGTGGTCGACGGCCCTGGACGCTGACGCTGACAGCGTCACGTTCTCCCTGCGATCGCCTGACGGGGACGAGGGCTACCCCGGAAACCTCGACGCCCGGGTCACCTACACCCTCGACGGCACCGCACTCGAGATCCGCATCGAGGCCGAGACGGATCGCGCGACGATCGTCAATCTCGTCAACCACGCCTACTTCAACCTCGCCGGGCACGACTCCGGCACGGTCCTCGACCAGCTGCTGCAGGTCGACGGCGGGTTCTACACGCCGGTCGATGCCGAGCTGCTGCCGACTGGTGAGGTCCTCGCCGTCGACGGGACCCCGTTCGACTTCAGCACCGAGACGCCGATCGGCACGAACATCGACGCCGTCGACAACGCCGGCTACGACCACAACTGGGTGCTCGACGGCGTCGGCATGCGCCAGGTCGCGACGCTGACCGATCCGGCGAGCGGCCGGCGCCTCACGCTGGTCACGGACCAGCCCGGGATCCAGGTGTACGCCGGCGGCTACCTCGAGGGCGCGAGTGCCAAGGGCGACCTCGAGACGTACACCCCCTTCGCCGGCGTCACTGCGGAGATGCAGACGTTCCCCGACTCGATCAACCACTCGCACTTCCCGCAGCGGGTCCTTCGGCCGGGCGAGACGTACGTCAACGTGGTGCGGTACGAGTTCTCGGTGGTCTGACGACGCGGTCCAGCCCTTCACATCGCCACGAACCAGGCGCATGATCGACAAGGGATGACCGTCGGGGAAACCGGGCCGTCAGGCTCCGGACATCAGGAGATCGCATGTCCACTTCCACACTCAACATCGAGACACCGCACGAGACCCGCCCCTTCAAGGATCACGGGCACATGGACGTCGTCACCCTGGGTGACTTCACGCTCGGACGGGGCGTGTTCGAACCCGGATGGCGTTGGTCCGAGGACGTCAAGCCGATTGCGGGCACGGAGTCGTGCCAGACCCGGCACACCGGCTTCTGCCTGTCCGGCCAGATGACCGTCCGGTCCGACGACGGGGACGAGATCACCGTGAGCCCCGGCGACGTCGTCCTGATCGAGCCCGGTCACGACGCCTGGACCGTCGGCGACGAGCCCTGCGTGCTGGTCGACACCGGCGTCGCGGCGTACGCAACGCCCGCCTGACCCTCACTCGTCGAGCATCGCCGCCGGCTTGAGCGTCGTGTTCCAGTTGCGGATCGTGAGGGACGAGTAGACCGGCGAGCCGATGATCTTGTTGAGCCTGCTGCGCGTCGCAAGGGCCGCGATGCGCCGGTGATAGACCGCGCGCTCCCCCACCAACGCCTCGTCGACCTCGGGGTTGACGACGATGTAGGGGCGGACCTCGTCGGCCGTGACGCCCATGTAGAACACGACGTCGTGGCGGTAGCGGTCGGGCTCGTCGCCGAATCCGGCAGGTGCCGCGGCCACGACCTCGCGATAGGCGTCGGCGTCGAGCACCAGCACCCTGACGAGGTCGGAGTCGAGGGCGAACGCCGACGGCAGACTCGCGTCGATGTGCGCCGCCACCGCCTCGGCAGACAGCTCGGAGTCGAGCAGCACGTTGCCGGACTGGATGTAGGTGCGGACACGGGCGAAGTCGGCGCCCAGGTGCTCCCGCAGCGCGGACATCGGGACGTTGTTGCGGCCGCCGACATTGATGCCGCGGAACAGGACGACGTACGTGGTCATGTCACCAGCATCGCGCGTGGTCCGGACAGTTGCGCCGCGCCCCGGTCCGTACGATCGGAAGAGTCGCCTGACACCGGAAGGAAGCCCCATGGCCCGCCAGATCGCCACGACCACCTCGGTGACCGAGTCGGAGCTCATCGAGTTCGTCCGACCGCGCCACCGGATGATCGTCATCACCCAGCGCGCCGATGGCTCGCCCCAGGCCTCGCCCGTCACCGGCGGCGTCGACGACTCCGGGCGCATCGTCATCTCCACCTATCCCGAGCGGGCCAAGGCCAAGAACGCTCGCAAGAGGCCCGACGTGAGCGTCGTCGTGCTGTCGGACGACTTCAACGACCCGTGGGTGCAGGTCGACGGGACGTGCGAGGTGCTCGACGTGCCTGAGGCCCTCGACGCCTTCGTCGAGTACTTCCGCAACATCTCCGGCGAGCACCCCGACTGGGACGAGTACCGGCAGGCGATGGTCGACCAGGGCAAGTGCCTGCTGCGCGTCACGCCGACGCGCTGGGGCCCGGTCGCAACGGGAGGATTCCCCGCACGCCTGGCCTGATCCCAGCGGCGGTCACCGACCGCTGATCGCCAGCGCCAGCTCTGCGCCGACCCGCAGGGCGCCGTCGACGTGCTGGAACCCGAGCCCGGCAACATCCGAGCTGCCGATCTGGATCGGGCCGACCGGCTCGCGGAGCCGCGGGCCGAACCGGGTCAGGCCACCGATGTCGAAGCTCGAGCCGTACGCACCGCTGCCGAGCTCCTCGGAGGTCCAGTCGCTCTCGAAGTACGTCAGGGGCCGGGTCACCTGCGGCCCGAAGTACGTCGACAGCGATGACAGGATCGCCTCCCGGCGCTCATCGGAGGACAGCGCGAGCACGGCATCGGCCTGCAGGTCGGAGACGAAGCCCACGAGCGTCCCTCGCGACTCGTCGTGGTTCGTGTTGTCGTACGCCTCGTGCACGATCTCGTACGGACTGAACGCCGTGCCGGACAGGCCGGCGTCGCGCCAGAACGGCGTCTCGTAGGTCGCGTGCACCTTGATGACCTGGCCGAACGACTGGTGCTGGCGGGTCTCGCGCTGGATCGACGGCAGCGGCGGCTCGAACCGGACACGGGTGACCGCGGTCGGCGGGATCGCCAGCACGAGGTCGCGGGCGGTGACGGTGAGGTCCCCGGACGAGACGGTGACACCCACGTCGGTCCAGACGACCTTCTCGACGTCCCGACCCGTGCGGACCGCGGCGCCAAGTCGCTCGGCCAGCCGGAGCGGCACCTGCTGCAGGCCGCCGATGACGCGTTTGTCGAGAATGAACTCCGAGTCGACCAGGTTGCTGAAGCTGCCGGCGCTCGCTGCCATGTGCACCGCCTGCAGCGCCGAGAACGTGTGCGCGGGCTTGGTCAGCATCGCCTGCGCGATGAACATCGCGATGTTGTCGCGCGCCTCCGGCTCGTCGCAGTTCTGCTCGAGCCAGCCGAGGAACGTGACCTGGTCGAGCTCGCGGGCGCCCGGCATGTCCCAGGGCCGGGCCGGGTCCATCTGTGCCGAGAGCTCGTCGAGCAGCTCCGTGAGCCGGGTCATCTCCGACTCCACCGCCGCCGCGACCGGGAGCACCTCGCCGGTGAACGTACGCCGCTCGCCGTCGAGACCCACGTAGATCGACTCGCCCTCGCGGTGGCGCTCGAACGTCTCCAGGCCCAGCTCGTCGAGCATCGCCAGCAGCGCGTCCTGGTCCGGCGAGACCCACTGACCGCCGATCTCGAGGTCGACGCCGTCGACCTCGTCGGTCCACAGCCGGCCACCGACGCGCTCACGAGACTCCAGCACCAGCACCGACCTGCCCGCGCGCTGCAGGGCGTACGCGGCGGACAGTCCGGTCGCGCCGGCCCCGACGATCAGGACGTCGACATCTTCATTGGTCATGGTCCAGTCCTACACGTCGGACTTCCGGGATGTCCGAACGGCCTGTCGTATGCGACCGTTCCCGTTCGTGGAACAGGTAGAAAGGGCAGCAACCGGCTGTCCCGCAAGGAGGAGACGATGGAATCCACCGGTCGGCGGATGTTCGGGCTCATCGAGCCGATCGCCGCGGTCAGCTTCGGGAACCAGGCGCTGTCCGACGTCGAGACGTCTCTCGGGCTCCGCAACATCTGGGATGCGTACTTCGCCGGGAGAGCCGCAGCGCTCGGTCGGGTCCCGGCCGAGGTGGTCCACGCGGCCTTCTACAACTTCGCCGATGGCGAGGTCGCCCGCCACATCCCCCATGTCTGGGACATCGCCACCCCGGAGGCTGCGCTCTCCGCACGTCAGCAGAGCAGTGTCGCCGCTCTCCAACGGCGGGTCGCCGGCAACCTTCTGGGCGCAACGAGAATCGCTCGCGCAGCAGACCTCGCGACGAGGGCAGCGACGAGCGCGCCCACCGCGGGGCGGGTCATGTACGCGGCGCTCCGGACGCTTCCGATACCCGAGGAACCCGTCGCCAGGCTCTGGCACGCGGCCACCCTGCTTCGCGAGCATCGTGGGGACGGCCACATCGCAGCACTGGTGACCGCCGGCATCGGCGGGTCCGAGTGCCACGTCCTGCACGCGCTCTCGACGGGAACGCCGGCCGAGAAGTTCGGCCGGGTCCATCACCTGCCGGCCGCCCAGCTCGCTGCCGTCATCGCCGACATGCGAGCCCGCGGCCTCGTCGACGACACAGGGTGGCTCACCGACGCCGGCCGGCAGGCCAAGGAGCGCATCGAGGCGCTCACCGACGAGCTCGCCGCGCCGGCCTACGACACCTTGACGCCGAACGAGCTCGCCGAGCTCGTGGCCATCCTCGAGCCGGTCTCCGCAGTGCTCGAAGCAGCCGGCTCGGAGTAGTCGCCTCGACTCTCGATGGCCGCCATGGTGAAGGCGAATGCGAGACCGGCCAGGGCCGAGAAGACCGCCGCCGCGAGGGCGACGTAGATGCCCCACGGGTGGAGGTCGATCGTCTCGTTGCGGGCCAGGGCGATCGTCGCCACTCCCAGCACGCCGATCACCAGGACGACGCCGGTCGTCATCCTGAACCGGCGGCGGTGTTGCGCCACCGTCAGCTTCGGAGTCATCGGTCTACGCTCCATTTCCTTGTACAGGCGCTTGGTTGCTGCATCGGTCGGCCCCACTACCGCTCATCGGCGGAGTGGGGCCCAGGGGTCAGGCTGCGACGCCGAATCCGCCCGACCAGGAGACCTTCTCGGTCGCGGCGAGGGTGAGCTGCAGGAAGCCGAGCGCCTCGAGCTCGCGCGCCCGATTCAGGGCTCCGGCGTCGATCGCCTTGAGCCCGCCGGCCGTCACGATGTCCGAGAGGGTCGACTTGGCGTCAGTGTCGTCGCCTGCGATCAGCACCGTGGTGGGCAACGGGCCGACCACGCCGGCTCCCAGGGTCGCCGCGAAGGTGGTGTTGAACGCCTTGAGCACCCGCGACTGGGGCAGCGCAGCAGCGATCTCGGCGGTCGCCGAGCTGTCAGAAGTCACCACGAGTGAGTCGAACGTCTCGAAGTTGAGCGGGTTGGTGATGTCGACGACGATCCGGTCGGCGAGCTGCTCGCCGCGTTGTGCGATGACGTCGTCGACCGCACCGTAGGGCACGGCGAGGACCACGACATCACCCGTGACCTGGGTCGCGGTGTCGCCTGAACCGAGCAGCTGGACCGAGTGACCGCCCTTGTCGGCGATCGCCGCGATGGCCTGGCCCATGTTGCCGGTTCCGATGATCGAGAGGTTCGTCATGTCGAGCTCCTAAGGTTGAATTGGTTGTTCCTTCAACTATTACTCTACAGCATTTAGTTGTTACGTCAACTATTGCGCTATCCTGAGGGCATGAGCACTCAATGGCTGGACGAGGCCGAGCGCGCTGCGTGGCTCCGGTTCATCGCCGTGGTGGAGCTGCTTCCGGGCGCGCTGGACACTCAGCTCCGAGCAGACGCCAAGCTGACGCACTTCGAGTACTTCACCCTCGCGATGCTGTCGGAAGCCCCTGACCGGACGCTGCGGATGACGTCGCTGGCACAGCGCACGAATGCCACCTTGCCTCGGCTGTCGCACGTCGTGCGCCGGCTGGAGGATCGCGGGCTGGTGAGGCGTACGCCCTGCCCAGAGGACGCACGGGCGACCAATGCCAAGCTCACCGACGAAGGCTGGGACGTCGTGGCAGCCGCATCACACGGCCATGTCGAGGCGGTGCGGCGCTACGTGTTCGACCCCCTCACGCGGGAGCAGATACGTCAGCTGACCGGGATCGCCGATGCGCTGCTGCCCGGACTCGACCCCGAGGGCCGCATGTCCGCACTCTTCGAGCCCCCGAAGTCCTGACGGCGCCCGTGCCGCTGCGTCACGACCAGGCTGGATCGCGACCCAGATAGCGGAGCAACGAGGCAGCATCCCCGTCTCCATCGACCGCCGGCAACGGCTGCGCGTACGCGAACCCGCGCAGCGACTCGACCGTCGCCTCGGCGGCAGGACGGAGCCGTGCGGCCAACGAGTCGGTGAGGGGTGAGGGCTGTCCGGTGGCAACCGCGACGTCCCACGCGTGGACGGCGGCATCGAGGGCGGCGGCGCCGGCCGCCAGGTCCGGCGTCAGGGTCGGCACCGGCGGGAGCGGTGTCGGCAGCGTGTCTGCGCCAGCGTCGACAGCGGACCAGGTCTGCGCCGCGGCGTCCGTCGCCGACCGGACCGCCTCCGCGACGCCACCGTCGGCGTCCTGCGGCGGGTCGAACGGGTTGTAGGTCGGCATGCTCGCCGACCCTACGGTCGCTGCCCACGCGTGCTGATCGCCGGCGGCATGCATCAGCACCTGCCCGACGGTCCAGTCGCTGCAAGGCGTCGGTTCGCCGAGCCGATCGGTGGCGCCGTCGGCGACACCTCGCAGGGCGTCAAGCGCGGTGGTGAGTACGTCGAAAGTCACGAGAGGTTCCCCTTCGGATTCAGGTGCCCACCGGGCCTTCGCGGGGTTGGCACGAACTGCTTGGTCCGGAACTTAGCAGTCAGGCTGTCAACTCGCTGTCAATCGACGCAACTACGTCAACAGCCCGGCATAGCCCTCGCGGTACGTCGGGAAGGTCGGCGTCCAGCCGCTGGCGCGCAATCGCGCGTTGCTGAACCGCTTGCCGTGCCCCAGCTCCGCATCGGCAGCGGGAGGGGCCGGCGCGCCCAGCTGCGCAGCCAGGTAAGCAGCGACGTCGCCGAGGAGGGCGGGCTCGTCGTCGGTCCCGACGTAGAGACGCTCCGGGTGCTCCTCCCGAGTGAGCAGGTGGACCACGGCGGCCGCTGCGTCGTCGCGGTGGACGCGGTTGGTCCAGCGGTTCGGGTCGGTCACCCTCCCCTCACGAACCTGGTCGATGAGGCGCGTGCTGCCGCGACCGTAGAGTCCTGACAGACGCAGAACCGTGCCGCCCGACACTCGTTCGGTGAAGACCTGTTCGGCCTCGAGCAGCATCCGCGCCGGTCCATCGGCAGGGCTGGGACGAGTCGACTCATCCGCCACGAACGCCGGGTCCAGGTCACCGAAGACTCCCGTCGACGACACGAGCACCGCACGTCGTGGGACCTGGCCGGAAGCTTCCAACGCGTCGAGTGCGCGCGTCATGCCCTCCACGTACGTGGCGCGGTAGGCCTCCGCGGTACGTGGCCTGGCTGTCAACGCCACGACCAGGTACGCCAGGTCGAGTGGAGGAAGCTCCGGGCGGGTGCGGGTGAGATCCACCGACAGCCCCTGCAACGGTTGTGGGACCAGGTCGGCCCGGCGCCGCAGCGCGAGCACGGCGTGGCCCCGCGCGGCGAGCCGCTCGCCCACGTCAGCACCGAGCTTGCCGCAGCCGACCAGCAGGACGTCCGGAGTCACGTGACGAGGCTACGGCTTGGCACAGACTTCGCGGCGGACCTGTCGCGGCATTGCGCCCCGTCGCTTCTCCAGAGGCGGGATTAGCGCGGTGGCACACGGGGCATGCAGTTTGCGCGACGTCGAGGGAGGCATTGATTGCGTCAACCGGGTGGATCTCGCTGTGTTGCGGTCTGGACGTCAGGGCGTCATGCCGAACGTCATGACCGCCAGGCTCGCCGCCATGGCGACTTGTTCCCAGCGCAGCAGGGCTGTCGACGGATGAGGATCAGCCATTCGGTAGACCGCGGCTGCTGTCCATACCAAGTAGCTCATCGTTGTCAGTTGGAGCAGCAGCTCGACGGACGGCCCGCCGCTCGTTCGTGTGCCGTGGACCATTCCCATACTCGCCATCTCCGCGGGACGATCGGGGTGACCGATGTGCACGATGATCGCCGCAGCCATGAGGACCGCTCCGATGCCGCGGTGCCATTCCAGTTCCGCTTCAACGTCGGTGGGTCCGTGGTAGAGCAGCACGAAAGCCAAGATCCCAAGAACTCCCGCTCCGAGACAATGGACACGAACGGCGTCGCTCATCGCAATGCCAGCCATCGTCCCAACCATGGCAATAGCCAGGAGCCGGGCCCGAAAACTGGCCGACCCTCGTGACGCGAGGCAGCAGGACGCGGACGCCGCGGAGGTGCCGAGCGTCAGTGCCTCGAGAGCGAGCATGAATTAACGGTGTCGCCCGCGACGGGGCATGAGCAGAGCCGATCCGGGCCCGCGAAGATGCGCTCCCGGTCGGCGCGCACTGCAACCGATGTCCGGGCGCCGCCTCGATTTCACACCTGTGCCCCAAGCTTGAACCCCGTGTCCGTGTCACCCTTCCGCGTGTAGGAAAAGCCGTCAGCACCGATCGTGACGTCGGACTCGCGATCGTCCGATCGGGCGACGACAGGCTGCGGCACACCGTCAAGATCGAGGACGAGCGAGGCGTCGGTGTACCAGCTCGGCACCACCGGCGTTCCCCACCAGTCCCGGCGCTGGTTGTCGTGGACGTCCCACGTGACCACGGGATTGTCGGGGTCACCCGTGTAGTAGTCGTGCGTATAGATCTCGACCCGGTGCCCGTCTGGATCGCGAAGGTAGAGATAGAACGCGTTGGACACCCCGTGGCGACCGGGGCCGCGCTCGATCTTGTCGCTCTCACGCAACGCACCCAGATGATCGCAGAGGTGCAGGATCTGACTGCGCTCGTGGGTAGCGAAGGCGATGTGATGGAGGCGAGGACCGTCGCCCCCGGTCAATGCCACGTCGTGGACCGTCGACTTGCGAAACATCCACGCCGCGTAGACCGTCTCGTCCTCGTCCTGGATGTCTTCGGAGACCCGGAAACCGAGCTGCTCGTAGTACGAACGGGCAAACGGGACGTCAGGAGTTGCGACATTGAAGTGGTCGAGGCGAGAGATTGCACCAGCGCCGTGGACGTCATAGCGCCGCGTGAAGCGCTCGACGTGTTCAGCGTCGTAGAAGAACTCGACCGGAAATCCCAACGGGTCGACGATCCGCACCGCGTCACCGATGCCCCGAGTTGTCCCAGCTGGTCGCCGCTCCAGCGGGACTCCCAGCTGTCGGTAGTACTCCTCGGCAACGTCGACGTCCGCTGCCGAGCGAACCCGGTAAGCGATGACGCCCAGCGCTGCGACGTCGCCGCGTCGCAGCACAAGGGAGTGGTGCAGGTACTCCTCGAACGCGCGCAGCCAGATGGTGTCGGCGTCCTCGTGGGTCACCACGAGGCCGAGGACGTCCACGTAGAACGCACGCGATGCCGCAAGGTCGGTGACGACCAGCTCCGCATACGCGCAACGGATGACGTCGGGAGGTGCGATCGAGGGGGTCGGAAGGCTCATCGTCATGGGGATCTTTTCCTCAGCTGGTCAGGTCGGCCGGTGCCGCAGTACCGAAACGGATGGTGTGGACGTCGCCGATCGTCACGTGAACGGCTTGCTGGTCGGTGTAGAAGTCGATCGACCGGTAGCCGCCCTCATGGCCAAGGCCTGACGACTTGACTCCGCCGAAAGGGGTCCGGAGATCTCGAACGTTGTGCGAGTTGAGCCACACCATGCCCGCCTCGATGGCTTGCGAGAACGTATGTGCGCGATTGAGATCGGTGGTCCACACGTACGCCGCCAAGCCGTACTTGACCGCATTCGCCAGCCGCAGCGCCTCAGCGTCGGAGTCGAACGGTGTGATCGTGACGACCGGACCGAAGATCTCCTCCTGGAAGATCCGCGCGTCAGGACGCACATCCGCGAAGACGGTGGGCAGGACATAGTTGCCTTCCGGAAGACCCGGCGGCCGCCCTCCACCCGCCACGAGGCGTCCTTCACTCTTGCCCAGCTCGACATACCCCATGACCTTGGCGAAATGCTCAGGGTGCACCAGCGCACCGACCTCCGTCGCGGGGTCATGCGGTTCGCCCACGATGATCGCGCGAGCGCGAGCGGCGTACGCCTCGACGAACTCGTCGTAGATCGACCGCTCGACGAGAATGCGGCTCCCGGCAGTGCATCGCTCGCCATTGAGCGAGAAGACCCCGAACAGCGTCGAGTCGATCGCTGCCTCGAGGTCTGCGTCCGCAAAGACGATCGCCGGCGACTTGCCGCCGAGCTCCATCGACATCCCTTTGAGATGCGCCGCTGAGTTGCGGAAGATCGTCTGGCCCGTGGTCGTCTCTCCAGTGAAGGAGATCAGCGGGACGTCCGGGTGCTTGACGAGCGCATCGCCGGCTTCCTCGCCCAAGCCGTTCACAAGGTTGAAGACCCCGTCCGGGACACCGGCCTCCGCGAAGATGCCCGCCCAGAGGCTTGCCGACAACGGCGTGAACTCGGCCGGCTTGAGCACGACTGTGCATCCCGAGGCGAGTGCGGGAGCGAGCTTCCAGCTCTCGAGCATGAAGGGCGTGTTCCACGGCGTGATCAGCCCTGCCACCCCGATCGGCTTGCGGTTGACGTAGTTGAGCTGCTGGCCCGGGACCTTGTAGGTGTCGTCGGACTGCGCCACGAGGAGATCGCCGAAGAAGCGGAAGTTCTCAGCCGCACGACGAGCCTGTCCACGCGCCTGCGTGATCGGGAGCCCGGTGTCGAACGTCTCGAGCTCGGCGAGCCGCGACTCCTGCGCCTCCACGGCATCGGCCACTGCGTGCAGGATGCGTGATCGCTGCCGCGGAAGCATCCGCGGCCACGCGCCGTCCACGAATGCGTTGCGTGCGGCCTCGACCGCGGCAGCGATGTCCGCCGCCTGTCCGGCGGCGGCGGTCGCATAGGTCTGGTTGGACACCGGATCCAGCACCTCGAAGGTCTCCCCGCCGACACTGTCGACGAGCTTGCCACCGATGAAGTGCTGGATGCGGGTCGGCAGGTCCGCCGGGCGGTGTGCCGAGGTGACAGTGCTCATGCACGGGCCTCCACGTTCACGGTGAATCCGGCGGTGGGCGACAGCCAGGCCGCACCTTCGTCGCGAAGCGCACGAATGCGGACGAGGCCCTCAGGCGTCGGCTCGATCAGCGGGGGCCGCACGAACGGAGAGGCGATCAGGCCGCGGTCGGCGAGCATCCACTTGCCTGGGGCCGGATTGGTCTCGACGAACAACAGGTCGACCAGCGGATGCAAGCCGTAGTGGATTTCCTGCGCGCGGCGCAGATCGCCGGCCACGCCCGCCGCGAACATCTCGGCCGTGGCCGCGGGGGCGATGTTTGCGGTAGCACTGATGAAACCGGCTCCGCCGAGCGAGAGCAACGGGAGGCACAACAGCTCGATCCCCGACCACACGAGCAGGTCACGCCCGCACAGGTGCAACGTGCGCGAGAAGTGCTCGAAGTCCTTGGTCGTCTCCTTGACGCCCACGAAGTTCTCCAGCTCGCGGAACAGTCTGGCCACGGTCGACGGCTCGATGTCGACGGCCGTCCGGCTCGGGACGTTGTAGGCCACGATCGGCAGATCAGGGAACTCGTGCGCGATCGTCGTGTACCACCGGTGGAGCGCCTCCTGGGTGGGGCGGGCGTAGTAGGGCGTGATGATCAGGACGGCGTCGGCACCTGCATCCTGTGCGGCGGCGGTCAACTCTAGGGTTTCGTCAAGCTTCGACGACCCGGTTCCCGGCATGAACGGCACCCGGTCCCCGATGGCTTCGGCGACCGTACGGATCGCCGCGGCGCGCTCGGCGATCGTTTGTGAGCTCGGCTCGCCGGTCGAACCGCCGATCGAGATCCCGTGTGATCCCTGTGCGATCTGCCATTCCACCAGGTTGGCCAGCCCGGCGTGGTCGACCTCACCAGCGGCGGTGAACGGAGTCATCAGAGGGGCTATCGACCCCGTGATCAGGGCGGGGTTACTTCGGAACTTCATGGTTGTCCTTCCAGTTCTCGTAGCGCTCACGCCACGTGGCATCCATCGGGTAGAGTCCGTCGACGCCTGAGCCAGCCTCGACCTGCAAGGCGATGAACCGCTCCTCGTCCTCCTGGACGATGGCGTCCGCCACGACCTCATCGACGAGGTCAGGCGGGATGACCAGGACGCCGTCACCGTCGCCGACGATGACGTCCCCGGGCTGCACGGTCGCGCCGCCGCAGGCGATCGTGACGTCGGTGTCCCATGGGACGTGGCGGCGGCCGAGCACGGCTGGATGTCCGCCGGCGTGGTAGGTCACGAGGTCGAGCGCTGCGACGGCTGCCAGGTCGCGGACACCCCCGTCGGTCACCACCCCGCCCGCACCCAGCACCTGGGCACGCAGCGCGAGGATGTCGCCGATGGTCCCGGTGCCGCGCTCGCCGCGGGCTTCGATGACCAGCACGTCCCCGGGCCGCAATGAGTCGACGGCGCGCTTCTGCGCGTTGTGCCCGCCACCGTGGACCGCGAACAAGTCCTTGCGGAAAGGCACGAAACGCAGGGTGCGCGCGCGGCCGACCAACGACTCCCCCGGCCGCGTCGAGCACAAGCCGTCGATCGACACCGCGTCATGTCCGCGCTTGCGCAGCTGTGAGCTCAGTGTCGCCGTGCTGACGCCGGCCAGACGGGCTCGGCGCTCGTCCGTGAGCTCGAACGGCTCGGGCAGGCCCGCCAAGGCAGCGCTTCCCCAGGCTTCGATCCTCTGCTGGTCGTCGACGCGTGGTTCGGCTCCCCACGGCGCCAGCGGCTTGGACCCTTCGACAACGGTCGTTCGCAGCCGACCCGTCGACGGGCCCGACAAGGCGTCCACCTCCACCTCCACGACATCTCCCGGACGGGCGACCGACGCGCCGGCGGGCGTACCCGTCAGGATCACGTCACCGGGCTCGAGGGTCACCAGCTGCGATAGATCCGCAACCAGCTGGGCAAACGGGAACAACAGCTCGTCAGAGCGTCCCTGCTGCACAAGCTCACCGTTGAGCCACGTGCGCACGCGCAGCTCCGCTGGATCGAGAACTGCCGCGTCCAGCACGGTCGAGCTCAACGGGGTGAAGCCGTCGCCGCCCTTGGACCGCAGGTTCGAGCCACGGTCGGCATACCGCAAGTCATAGACCCCGAAGTCGTTCGACGCCGCGACTCCGCCGACGAACGACCACGCCTCTGAAGGGTCGATCGAACGCGCAGCACGTCCCATCACGAGGGCGATCTCACCCTCGAACGCGAGCAGCTCGGTGCCGGCGGGCCGGGCGACCGTCCCATCGCCGAGCGTCACCGACGTCGACGGTTTCAGGAAGTACGAAGGGTGCGATGGCGTGCGGCCGCGCTCGGCGGCGCGCGACAAATAGTTCAGGTGGACCGCGATGACCTTGCCGGGCCGCGAACGCTCAGGCGCCATAGTGCATCCACACCGACTTGATCTCGGTGTAGGCGTCGATCGCCCATGGACCCATCTCCCGACCCCAGCCGGAGGCCTTGTAGCCGCCCCAAGGGGCGGCCATGTCTGGGATGGGCGGCATGTTCACGAACACCGCACCGGCCCTGATCCCGTTGGCCAGACGCTGTGAGGTGGAGATGTCCTGCGTCCACACTGTGGCGGCGAGACCGTACTCCGTGTCGTTCGCCCTCACGAGCAGGTCATCCAGCTCATCGAGGTCGTCGTAGGTCGTGACGGCGAGCACCGGGCCGAAGATCTCCTCGCGGATGATCGACATCGAATCGGTCACGCCGCTGAACAAGGTCGGCTCGAAGAAGAACCCCTCGCCATCGAGACGATGACCGCCGGTGACGAGCGTCGCGCCCTGTTCCGACCCGGTCGACACGAGAGCCTCGACGTGATCCAGGTGCCGGGCTGAGACCAACGGTCCGAGCTGCGTCGACTCCTGCGCGCCCGGTCCGATGGCCAGCCCACGGAGGCCTTCCGCCATCCGGCTCACGAACTCGTCCTCGCGGGCCGCGTCGACGTAGAACCTGGTGTACGCCGCACAGACCTGTCCGCTGTTGAGCGTGCTGCCGGCGAGGTTTCCGGCAATCGCGGCGGACAGGTTCGCATCGCGGGCGATGACGCTGGGTGCCTTGCCGCCGAGCTCGAGAGTCAGTCGCTTGAGGTTCGAGTCTGCGCTGGCTCGGGTGATGAGGCGACCGGTGGCGGTCGAGCCGGTGTAGGACAGGTGGTCGACGTCGGGGTGCGCACTCAGCATCGCGCCGACCGATCCGTCGCCGGTGACGAGGTTCACGACACCCGGGGGGAAGCCTGCCTCGACAGCGAGCTCGACCAGTCGGACGCTGGTCAGCGACGTCACCTCGCTCGGCTTGATGACCGCGGTGTTGCCGGTGGCCAAGGCGGGTGCCAGCTTCCAGGCGAGGATCATCAACGGGAAGTTCCACGGCGTGATCAGGGCGTTGACCCCGACCGGCTCACGCTTCGTGTAGTGCAGGGTCTCCGGGAACGACACCGGGTTGACGGTGCCTTGGATCTTGGTGACCCAGCCCGCGTAGTAGCGGAAGTGCTCGGCCGATCCAGCGACACTGACGTGCCGCGAGATGCCGATCGGCTGACCCTGGTCCCGGGTCTCCAGTGCTGCGAGCTCCTCTGCATTGTCCTCGATCAGTGCTGCCAGCCGAAAAAGCAGGGCAGCTCGCTGGATCGGCAGGAGGCCGGCCCAGTCGGGCCGGCCGAGCGCCTCTCGCGCTGCAGCGACCGCGGCATCCACATCAGCCGCGGTCGCCCGACCGATCTCCTCGATCACCTGCCCGGTGGCCGGATCGAAGGTCTCGAACGCGCCACCGGACGCCGTCGTCCACTCGCCGTTGATGTGCAGCCGAGTCGGCATCAGGTCCTCCATGTCAGGGTGATTCGTGAACGTGGCTTGTGCGGCTTTCATGCCACTTCATCGTCTCGACCCGAGGACCCCGACGTCTTGTTGACGACGGCACGGAGGTTGGCTCAGAGCGAAGCGTTCATCCAGCAGGGTCGTAGATGTCCGGGTGGATGGTGTTGCTCAGCAGGTGTCCGTGCGCGCCGAACGTGAAGTGCGTCGGTGTCGAGCCGGTCTCGTCGAGCCCGAACAACACACCGTGGGACCGTAAGGCCTTCTGGTTTCGATGGTCGGCGATCGTCACGGATGCGCAGGGGATGACCTTCTCGCGCCACGCGAAGATGTGGATGCCCGGCCGGATCTCCCAGACGGTGTTGAGATCCGTGTCGGCGAGCCCGCGTTCGGGCCCGGCGAGGCACTGCCACGTGTACCACTGAGGACTCAGGTAGATGTGCTCGTACGCGTGGACCTCGCTGTAGACCCAGTAGGTACGACGGCCGATCAAGGCAGTTGACGGCCCCGGCTCCAGGCCGCTGGTCTCGATGCCCTCGATCAGCACGGGAGTGAACGACTGCTTGACGGCCGACTTTCCCGGCTCGGGCGTTCCCGTGCTGGGTGTCCCGATTGCAGTGACCACTGCCACGCCGCGACCGTTGACCAGATCGACGACGAGAGACAGAGCCTCTGTGGGACGCCCGGTGTGGTGTGCCTGCACGAAATAGAGACCCGCATCGACCTCGAAGGCCTCGTAGGCGTCATCGCCGGCCTCGCCACCGTCGAAGGCCCACGCCACGCGGGTGTCGGTGAAGAGGTGCGACACCCGCGTGCCGTCGGGCGCGATGGTCACGATCGTGCGGCCCGCGAGGTCAGCGGTCGGGACCGCCTTGTTCGCGTCGAAGCCGGGTGCAAGGCCGTCGAGGGGCAGCCATGCCGTCGTGTCGGAGAGGTCAGTGGTCATGATGATCCTTTTCTTGGTGAGATGCAGACGTTGAGGATGATGAGTGATGGCCGCAGGCGCACGAAGCACCACACGATTCCGCACACGCGCCGGCGCCCCGCGTTCCGACCGGCAGGTCGAGCGCGGGGTTACGGTCGAGGAATCCGTACGGCTTGAACGCGAACCCCGAGTAGTCGACAGGCATGATCGGCCAGTCCTCCGGGCGCGGGACGTGGGTCGGCCCGAAGACGTGCCACAGGACGATGTCGGTGCCGTCAAGGGAGCGGTTCTGCTCGCGCCAGGCTGGGATCCCGGCGCCGCCGGCGTGCGCATTCGGATAGTCACCGGCCGGGAATCGCTCGCTCGGATCGAACGCCGTGGCCCACAGGTGCTTGGTCGCGAACCTTGCTCGGGAGCTGACCGAGGAGTCGGGTTGCGCCAGCAACGTCGAGCGTCCTTCGGGGACGAGATGATAGGCCGTCGGCTTCCCCACGGCATTGCGACGGTGGGAGCTGGCCACCTCCCAGACCCGGGATCGTGAGCCGTCTGCCAAACGTGCCGCCTCGGACTCTGTGCGGATCGGGGTGACCTGCCACGTAAACGCGTTGCCGTGCGGGTTGTCCTCGCCGGTCGCGACCCCGATCACGTCGACCTCGGCGAGGGTGTTGTCGTCGCCGTCGACCGCTACGTCGAGACGAGCGCAGAACAGATGCTGGTGCACCGGGGCGAACACTCCGGGCGCAATCTCCGGCGCATGCGGATTGGTCGTGCCGGGATGACCCGCTCCGGCGAAGACGATGCCGGTGGCCTTGGCCTCGAGGGCGACCGTCCCGTCGAGGTACAGGTACCAGAAGAACCCGTAGTCGTAGTTCCCGATCGTGGAGAAGGATGAGATGACCAGGCGTCGCGACCGGCGCACCTCGGTCCGTCCGGCGAGGTCGGTGTGCTTCCAGAGGATTCCGTAGTCCTCCTCGTGCATGCAGATGGCTTGCGGGATCGTCACGGGGTTTCCGTGATCGTCCGCGACGACGCCGTCGAAGTAGTGAATCACGCCGAGGCAGTCGCACCCCAGCGTCAACGAGTTGCCGTTCTTCCCGAGCAGGTACTCCCCCGCGTCGAAGTAGCTGATCCAGAACCGGGTGGGCGACGTGTCGCCGTAGGGCACCACCATCTCGGGCACCGAGGCACGGTGCAGGACAGGGCGATCCTCGTCACCGTCGCGGAAGGTGACTGTGTTGAGCACGAGTCCCTCGCGGGCGTTGAAACCCACCCTGAACGACCAGTTCTCCCACGTCACCTGGGACCCGTCGACCGTGAAGCTCGGCCCCTCCGGCTGGAGTATCTCGATCGGCTTCAGCGTCGCCCGGGCCTCGCCGGTCGCGGCGGCGTCGTAGTTGCCGTGCGCAGACGGCACCGGCACGTCGCCGTGGTCCTCGACTCGGATGACCCGACGTTGGGTGAGGTCGATGTGGACGATCAGGCCTTCGACGGGATGGGCCCACGGGCTGTCGTCCTCGTGGACACGCTGGAAGGTCAGGGACCGGATGATGCGACGTCCCACTTCGTCGGCTCGGCCGAAGTAGCCAGGGGCGAGCGGCCCACAGTAGGCCCGGTCCGGGTCCTCGATCCCACGCCGTTCCATCGCGGCTCGCCACTCCGGATCCGCCTTAACCAGCTCCTCCGCAAGGGCATACTCCTCGAACAGGTAGGCGGGTTGGCCGTACGGATGTTCCGTCGTACGCAGGACCGTCCATGACTCGACAGTCCCGCGGGTCACCGAGACGATCGCCTCGGCCGACTCACCCGTCGCGGTGTCCAACAGCACCGCGAGCACCTCACGCTCCACGGCGTCCCCCCTCGAGAATGTCGCAACCGCATCCTTGGCCGGCTCCACGGGCAGGACGCAGGCGAACCTGGTGGTCGACGTCAACCGCCCGGCCTCATCCAAGACCGCGCGCGCCCGATCCACCTCCGCGGCGGTCAGCGGGTCCAACGGATGGCGGGCTGCTTGTGGCCCGCTCACGGTGGACCGGTGCTGGTGGCTGTCCATGAGTTCCTCTCCGACGAATACCGCTGGCTCCACTATTGCTCCGCGTCAGGCGCAACCTGCGATTCGAAAGGGAATCGTGCGGAGGCCGACAAATGCCGTGCCGTCTCGTGCAAGCCGTGGTCTGAATTTGCATTCCAGACTGTGTACTAGTCGCGGTGAGTGATCTCACCACCGCCCAAGACACGTGGAGAGTCGTATGACATCTGCAGAGCAGGTCTCCGTGGGAGGCCCCAACCGTCTGGCCCGCAACGCGCTAGGGGTTCCCGGAATCGTCTTCCTCGTGCTGGCGGCAGTCGCGCCGCTGACCGGCATGGTCGTCGTCGGCGCGATCGGCATTGCTGTCGGCAACGGCAGCGGCATGGTCTGGTCCTTCATCCTCGTGTCCGTCTCGCTGCTGCTGTTTGCTGTCGGCTACGCCCAGATGTCGAGGAAGCTCGTCAGCGCCGGCGGCTTCTACTCGTTCGTGGTGAAGGGCCTCGGACGACCATTCGGACTGGTCTCTGCCTTGGTTGCCCTGCTCGGATACAACATGTTCGTGGCGGGCGGGATAGGCACCAGCGGGTTCTTCACCGCGTTCATCGTCGACGACGTGTTCGGCCCCAAGCTGCACTGGACGATCTGGAGTGCAATCTCGGTAGTGCTCGTGTTCGCGTTGAGTCGACGGGGCATCGAGTTCAGCGCGAAGGTCCTGGGGGTCTGCCTCGTGCTCGAGGTCAGCATCCTGCTCGTCATGGACTTCAGCATCGTGTTCCAGCATGGCCTCAGCTTTTCAGTTTTCCAGTGGTCGCAGATCACGACTGGCTCGATGGGACTTGGGTTGCTCTTCGCAGCCAACGCGTTCGTCGGCTTCGAAGCCACATCATTGTTCAGCGAAGAGGCACGCGACCCCGGCCGCACGATCCCCCGCGCGACCTATCTGGCTATCGGGTTCATCGGCCTGTTCACGGCCTTCACGACGTGGTGCATCGTCAGCGCCGTCGGCGTCTCCTCTGCACAGGACGCCGCCCTCAAGCACCTGCCCACCGGCGACCTGGTCTTCTCGATCTCCCAGGACTTCCTCGGGACCTTCCTCACCAAGGTCATGATGGTGCTGTTGCTTGTCAGCTTGTTCGCGGCACTGCTCGCCCTGCACAACTCCGCGACACGCTACGTGTTCGCACTTGGCAGAGTCGGCATTCTGCCCCGGGCGCTCGGGCGTACCGATGCGGCGAACGGCTCGCCTCGCAATGCGTCCATCGCCCAGCTCGGCTTCGCTGGGATCATCGCTGGGATCTATGGCGTTGCTGGTCTGGACCCGATCACAGATCTCACCGCGAGCATGACCGGTTTCGGAACCCTCGGCATCCTCACATTGCAGGCTTTCGCCGCTGTCTCGATCGTCGTGTACTTCCGTAGGCTCCGCGATCCTCGCATCTGGAAGACCTTGGTCGCCCCTGGCATCGGCGGCATCGGCATCATCACGATCGTGGTGTTGGCAGTCGTGAACTTCTCCGACCTCGCAGGATCACAGGATCCGTTGATCGCCAAGCTTCCCTACCTGCTCCTCGCCGCCCTCGTCATCGGTCTGGGCGCAGCCGTCTGGTTGCGCAAGAACCGGCCGCAGATCTACGCAGAGCTGGACACGGATCTCGAACGGTTCAGCCCGACCGTCGCCGACTGACCCGGGTCGACATGGACATGCAGCTGGCCGGCCGGGCCGCCCTCGTCACGGGGGCGGCCTCCGGCATCGGCCGCGCCACCGCGTTCGCCCTGGCGCGGGAAGGGATGCGAGTCGCCCTGTGCGACCGCGACACCCACGGGCTCGAGGACGTCGCCGCCGCCCTCGCGGCCACAGGTACGGAGGTGCTCCTCGCCACCGCCGATGTGGGTGATGAGCGCCAGGTCGCGCGCGCTGTGACCGCCACCGCGGGACAATGGGGCCAGCTCGACACGCTGGTCTGCTGCGCCGGGATCTCGGGACCGTTCGGCCTCAGTGTCGACGAGATCACGACCGCTGAATGGGCGGCAGTGATGGCCGTCAACGTCACGGCGCCGTTTCTGTTCGTCAAGCACACGCTGCCTCTCCTGCGCGCCTCCGACGTGGCATCGATCGTGCTGATGGCGTCCGACTCCAGCTTCGTGGCCGCGCCGGGCATGGTTCCCTACGTCACGTCCAAGGGAGCGGTCCTGCAGCTGACTCGCGCGCTCTCGGTCGACCTGGTACCGGACGGCGTCCGGGTCAACTGCGTGTGCCCGTCGATCGTGGACACCCCGATGTCCCGCTCGGACCTGGGCGCGGACGGCTTCGCGTCGCTCGACTGTCCCGTGCAGACCCCTGACCAGGTGGCGAGCCAGGTGGTGCATCTCGCGTCGCCCGTCTCGGCAGCGGTCAACGGCCATGCGTTGGTGAGTGACTTCGGATACCTCGCACGTTCCTCCTTTCCCGCCTAGTCACCGTCCAGATGCCGCCCGCCAGCAACCAGAAAGTCACGATCATGACCGACGCAACAGACACGCCTCCAGCAGATCCCGGCAGTGCCGGCCCAGTCGTGGTCGTCTCCGGCGGCGGCACGGGCATCGGTGCCGCCGTCGCGACCCTCTACACGCGGCGGGGCGCCCGTGTCGTGATCGCAGGACGTCGTTCTGAACCGCTCGCCGCAGTCTCAGCCCTCACCGGAGCGCATGGCGTGGTGGCCGACGTGAGCACTGCGGCTGGTGCATCACAGGCAATCGCGGCCGCTGTGGATGTCTACGGGCGCGTCGACGTCGTCGTGGCCAATGCCGGAGGACACGGCTACTCGTCGGTGCTTGAGACGACCGACGACGACTGGGACGCGAGCCTTCGTGCCAACGTGACAAGCGCCTTCGCACTAGCCCGTGCCGGGTTGCCCGAGCTGGTCCGGTCGAGGGGCTCTGTCGTGGTCGTCTCCTCACTCGCCGGGTTGTTCGCGGGTCCTGACGTCGCCGGCTACACCGTCGGCAAGCATGCGCTCATCGGGCTCACCCGAAGCATGGCCCGAGATTTTGGTCGCTCGGGCGTCAGGGCCAACGCCGTGTGTCCCGGCTGGGTGCGCACACCCATGGCCGACCAGGAGATGGATGAGCTCGCGCAACGTCAGGACGTCGGAGGCCGCGAGGAGGCGTACGGCCTAGTGACGGCCAACGTTCCGCTTGGCCGCCCGGCCCGGCCCGAGGAGATCGCGTCGATCATCTGCTTCTTGGGCTCGTCTGAGTCGTCGTACGTCACCGGCGCCGTCCTGGTGGCAGACGGCGGCGCGCACGTCGTCGATGTGCCGACGTTGTCGTTCAGCTGACCTCTGCTTCGGGGGCCTGTCCGCGTGCGCGAAAGTCGCGCGGCGACGTCCCGTACATGTTCTTGAACGCCTTCGAGAAGTGGGCTGCGTCGACGAACCCCCATCTCGACGCGATGTTGCTGACCGAGCGATGCACCTGGACCGGATCGACCAGATCGCGGCGGCAGTGCTCAAGACGCCTGGACCTGATCCACGACGAAACGGTGATGCCCTGATCCTGGAACAGTCCATGCAGGTGTCGGGTGGAGATGAAGTGAGCCGCAGCAATGGTGCTCGGCCCGAGCTCTGGCTCGGCCAGGTTCGCTTCGATGTGAGCCCGGATCTTCTGCATCAGGGAGTGATGCGAGTTGCTCCGCGTGCGCTCGAGGTCGAGCTCAGCTGAGAACATCGTCGTCACCAGGTCAAGCGCGTTGTGCACCAGTCTCGGACCGGCGGGCCCAGTCAGCTGGCTGGGCTGACACGCCATCTGGGTCAGGAACGGGATGATCGCCGACCCCACGCCCTGATCGCGTGAGAACCGGACGGCCGTCAACTCCGACAGGACATCGGCCGGCAAGTCGATCGATTCGTGTCTGAACATGAACACGACAGAGTGGAAGACGTCGTCGAACGCCAGCGTGTAGGGCCGCCGGGTGTCGTAGAGGGCCAGGTCACCTGCCCGCAAGACGGTCTCCCGGCCGTCCTGCACGAGAAGGCCGCTGCCGGCGACCAGCAGACTGAGCTTGAACGACTTGTGGTCCGCGTGTGCGATCAGGTCGGGCGTCCGCTCGACTCGATGGGCCGACGCTCGGATCTGCGAGATGTGGATGTCGTCGACAACCGTCTCGGACACCTGCCCTTGGAACGAGCGAGGATTCTTGCAATGAACGTCCAGCGGGACGAACGACTTGGCGACCGCCTGGCGGAACGAGGCGAAGTCATGCCGCAGGGGCGAAGTCTCGATGACACGACCGCCTAACAATCGTTGAATTCACAGGCAATTTCGAGTCTACCCCGTAGAACTCGCACATCCGAGGGTTTGCCGCAAAGATCCCGCCAGCTCCAGCAGGATCGATCAACGCCCAGACTGGCCCGGTGCCCAGCTCTCGCCGGATTCGGGCTATCCGCTCGCGACCCAGCGCTCGCCTCTCAGCGTTGCCATCGAGAGCGTGTTGTCGACGAGCTCCCTGGAGTAGGAGTCGGACGGGTTCGAGAGCACGGCGTCCATGTCGCCGATCTCCACGACGTTGCCCGCATTCATGACCATGACGCGGTCTGCCAAGTTCCTCACCACAGCCAGGTTGTGCGTCACGAAGATCATCGAGAGACCATCGGCGCGCTGAAGCTCGCGAAGCAGGTCGAGGATCGACGCCTGCACGATGACGTCGAGGGCCGACGTGATCTCGTCGCAGATGAGGAGCTTCGGCCGACAGACCAGTGCGCGGGCGATGGCCACACGCTGTCGCTCCCCACCGGAGAGCCCTCGGGGATACAACCCTGCCATGTCCGGTCGCAGACCGACCCGTTCGAGTACCTCGGCGACCGCCGCGCGACGTGGTGCAGCGCTGCCGCCGACCACGACCGCGTGCGCCCGTCCGATACTCTCCCCGACAGTCCGCCGAGGATTGAGTGAGTTGTGCGGCGACTGGAAGATGTACTGGATGTCCTTGCGGACGGCGGCGCTCCTCCGGCGCGAACGCGGGTCGAGCGGCGCCTGGTCCCACGTGATCGCCCCGTCCTGCTCCGGGTGCAACCCGATCAGGCATCGCGAAAGCGTGCTCTTGCCGGATCCGGACTCGCCTACGATCGCGAGGCACTCGCCTTGGGTCACCTCGAACGAGATGTCATGGAGAACCCGCTCGTGCCGGTAGGCCGCGTTCAGGCCCTCGACCGCCAGGATGGTCGAACGACGATCAGAGTCCGGCGTCGGCCCGGACAGATCAGCGGCCGCGACATCGGGGACCGCTTGCAGCAATTGCTGGGTGTACTCGTGCTGGGGGCGGGTGAACAATTCCGCTGCCGTGGCCTCCTCGACGACGCGGCCCTCGAGCATCACGATGACCCTGTCAGCGATGTCAGCAACTACCGCCAGATCATGCGTCACGTAGAGGGCACCGATCCCGTTGCGCGAGCACAGGTCGCGCACGAGAACCAGCACCCGGGACTGGGTCGTCACGTCCAGTCCCGTCGTCGGCTCGTCGAGCACCAGCACGTCCGGCCGCAGCATCAGAGCCATCGCGATCCCCACCCTCTGGAGCTGCCCGCCGGACAGCTGGTGGGGATACCGCTCGATGAAGTCCTTGGATGCCGGCAGACCGACCTCGACGAGCACCTCGGCGATACGTGCCCTGGCGGCCGCCTTGTCCCAGCCATGGGCCAGCACGGCTTCGGTCATCTGGGTCGCGATCCGCAGAGCCGGATTGAACGCGGAGTTGGGATCCTGCGCGACGTAGGCCACGGTCTCGCCACGGAGGTCGCGGCGCCGCCCCGCCGATGCGATGAGGATGTCCTCGCCGTGCAGCTCGACGGTCCCGGCGACGATGTGCGCACCTGACCTCGCATAGGCCAGCAGCGCGGTGCTCACGGTCGTCTTGCCCGAGCCCGACTCACCCACCAGGCACAGGATCTGGCCGCGTCGAAGGTCGAAGCTGATGCCGTCGACGATCTCTCGACCTGAAGAGAGCTCGACCCTCAGTCCGGTGACCCTGACGACCGGATCGCTGTCACTGGTGCTCTCGACCGGGTCGCTCTCGGCCTGGATCTGCACTAGCCGACTCTTCCGCGCAGCAGTACGTCACCTGGCGTGCCGACGCCGACACGAAACAGCAGCCCGTCCATGTCGTCGTCCGGCGCATCCTTGAAGGCAGCCACGATCAGGTCCGAGCCGAGGAAGGCAAAATTCATCGGGTAGCCGGGAACGTCGTGGAACGTGACGGAACTGCCATCCGGGGCGATCTCGTCGATCGTCGAGGAGCCGAACGACGCCACCCACAAGGCTCCGTCCGCGCCGATCCGCACCCCGTGGGGGGTGTGACCGGGGGGCAGCGTCGCGATCACCTCGATCGATCCGGACGGCCGGCGCCGGAGAACACGGTCTGCGTACGACTCAGTCCACACGATCGAGCCGTCCGGCTCGCCGACGATCCCGCACGGGAAGGTCACGCCGGTCTCGACCACGACATCGGCGCTGCCATCGGGTGAGATCGCGACGATTCGGCCGGCGCCGGTGCGGAGCAGAGGGTCCCACTGCCAGATGTGCGAATCGGTGAAGTAGAGGCGACCGTCGGCTCCCCATGCGATGTCGTGCGGGGCGACCAACGGCGAACCCCCCACCTCGGTCAGGATCGTCACCGGTCGGTCCGATCCCACCTCCAGCCGTTGGATGCAGGGCGCGATCGCATCATCGGCTTCCCAGAAGTCCCCGAGCCGGCCTCCGGTATGGGCGAGATACAAGGCGCCGTCATCGCCGAGGGTCACGCCGATCGGGCCACTCGATGTCCGAGCGATGACCTCTCGGCGACCGGTGTCGGGCGAGAAGGCGATGACTTCGCCGGTGTGCACATCGACGGACACGAACCTGCCGTCGGGCAACACATCGGCTCCCTGCGGCATCTGGCCGAAGTCGTTGACGAGTACCTCGGGATCGAATGTCACTGTCATGCCTTCCTGTCGATGGATCCGCGGTTCAGCGGCATTCCCCTGGTGGTGACCCGAATCCGCCGGATGCTGCCCGGTCTGAAGGAGTCCTCATCCAACGGGTCACTCGGGTGCCCGAAATCAGCGACGAAGAGCCAGCCGTCCCCGAACAGGCAGTTGACCGGAACCCCGCCAACGTGGATGACCTCGCGCGGAGTGCCGTCCCGCTCGATGACGTCGACGCCGCCCGCCTCGAAGTTGGTGATCCAGAGAGAGCCGTCGAGGGCAACCTTGACACCTTCCGGGATATGTCCTTCGGGGAGGACGGCAACCACCTCCGTCGTGCCGTTTCGCCGCAACCGACCCACGACGCGGGTGTAGGACTCGAGCCAGATGATGCTCCCGTCTGCTTCGACCGCTATCCCGTTCGGGAAGACCGGACCCAGCTCGAGCACGACCTCGGCGTGCCCGTCGGGTCGGAGCGCGTGGATGAAACCGGGATCCGTTCGATCATCGGGATCCCATTGCCCTGAGTCGGTGAACAGCAGGCGCCCGTCAGACCCCCAGGCGAGATCATTCGGTGCACCGAAGGCTCGGCCATCAGCGTGCGTCGCAAGGATCTCCACGTCGGCACCGTCGGGAGAGACGCGCTGGATCGAGGGCGGGACATGCCGTGGAACGCCCACCGCTGGGTCGGTGTTTCCGCTCTGCGTCACGTAGACGCAGTCGTCACTGCCGAGCGTGCATCCGTACGGGCTTCCTCCGGTCGACGCGAACGTCGCAACGCCGCGGCCGGGATAGCTGACACAGATCCGGCCGCTGTCGGCCTCGACGAACAGCAGTCCGCCGTCGGCCCGCAGGTCCGGGCCTTCGGGATGCATGAGTGGGGCGGCGAGTATCTCGGCGTCGCCGACCGAGACGTCCAGGCGTGGATCCACGGCGGCGCTCATCGATCCGCCTTGTGACCGGTGTGGCGAGCCCCTAGCAGTCTGCCCAGGGCATCGGCAAGTGTATTGGTCGCGAGCGCGAAGGCGGCGATGCAGACGATCGGTCCGATCGTCCCCCACGGCAGGATCATCAGCCCGCTGCGGTTCTCGTTGACCATCAGGCCCCAGTCGGCGTTCGGTGGCTGGATCCCGAACCCCAGGAAGCTGAGTCCGGCGATGACCCCGATCGACCACGTCAGCAGTGCGCCGGTCTGCACAATCAACGGCGTCGTGATGTTGGGCAGGATCTCTCCCACGAGGATGCGCCATCTCGGGGTGCCGATGATCTCGGCCGACGCGACGTACTCCTGATGGATCGCCTCCAGCGCGACGCTCCTCGTGAGTCGGACGACACTCGGCAGCCAGCCGAACGCCACGAGCACCACGAGCAGAAGCGGGTTCCGCCCCAGCATCGAGAGGAACAAGATGACGAAGACGATCAACGGAAAGGCCAGCAGGATGTCGTTGAGCCACAGCACGAGCGCGTCGAGCTTCCCTCCGATGTACGCCGAGATGAGTCCCAGGATCGCGCCGATCACGATGGCGATGGCAGTCGCCGTCACGGACATCCAGACGACCGACGAACCGCCCCACAGGATGCGCGAGAAGGTGTCCTGCCCGAGGTAGTCCGTTCCCAACAAGGACTGACCGCTGGGACTCGAGTAGGGCGGAGCGATGACATCGGACGGATGATGTGGCGCGAACAGGGGCCCGAGAAGGGCAAGCGCCAGCATCACCGCGGTGGCGCCGATCCCGATCCAGACGTGACGTGCGGTCCCACGATGCTCCGAGCGAGTCACCGCGACTCGCCTGGTGGTCGTCCCACCTGTGCCGGCACTGCTCATCGGGCGCCTCCAGACGTGCGCAGCCTGGGAGTGAGCATGATCGTGAGAAGGTCGGCGATCAGGTTGAAGGCGACGACGCCTGCGGCAAAGGTCAGCGAGACGGCCTGCAGGACAGGCAGGTCCCGATAGACGACCGCATCGTTCAGCATCCCGCCGAGGCCCGGGTAGTTGAACACGTACTCGATGACCACGACGCCACCGAGGAGATAGCTGAGCATCAAGGCGCTCCCCTGGACCAGTGGCACGAGCGCGTTGGGCAGGGCATGTCGCCAGATGATCCGCTTCTCGGCGATTCCGCGAAGACGCGCCTGGGCGATGTGCTCGGACTCAAGCGTCTCGATCATCGAGGCTCGGACCTGCCGGATCAGGAACGGCGCGGTGATCGTGACTGCCGTGAGGACCGGGAGCACGAGCTCCCTCGGATGCGAGAATCCGCTGGCTCCTGGAGGCACGAGGGACACCGCGGGCAACACCGGCATGACCGTGGTGGCGAACACGAGGAGAAAGATCGTGCCGACCACGAAGTCCGGCAGGGCCATGACAGCCATCAGCCCGGCGTTGACCGTGCGGTCCAGCGATCGGTCGCGGCGGGCGGCAAGGAACACTCCGGCCCCGATCGAGAACGGGATCATGATAAGGGCGGCACCGGCGAGCAGGGCGAGTGAGTTGAGCAGCCGCGGTCCGAGGACGCCGGTGACCGGCTGCTGCGACGCCAATGACGTGCCGAGGTCACCGTGGAGCAGGCCTGAAAACCAGTGGACGTACTGAACCGGCAGGCTTTGGTCGAGGCCGAGCTTTTGGCGAAGCGCGTCGAGCAGCTCCGGCGTGGCCTGGCGACCGAGCATGGCCTGGGCCGGATCACTCGGCAGAGCCTGCGTCGCGGCGAACACCACGACCGAGACGGCGAGCAGGACAAGCACGCCGGATCCGAGCCGCTTGAGGATCCATACGCTTTCGCGATGCCTGGCGCCTGCGCCGATGCCGGCCACCTCTGGAACAGTGATCAGGCCCGCGGACTCACTGATGGTCATCCGATTTCCCTTCTTCGTCGGCTCAACCGAGCGCGGCGACGATCTCCGAGACAGTCGCGACCGAGGCCACGGCGCTGAGTCCACCGGTGAGCGCGATCTCGTGCCATGGCGCGCTCTCCGACGCGGTGCCGTCGCTGGCGACGACCGCGGCATATCCGATGTCGGTCGCATACCGTGCGGTCGACTCGACGGACAGGTTCGTCCACGCGCCGGTCAGGAGGATCGTGTCGATCCCCATGGCCCGCAGGGTGATGTCGAGCTCGGTGCCCGTGAAGGCGCTGGCGCGCTGCTTCTCGATCACGATGTCGCCTTCCTCCACCTGGAGCTCCGGGAGCATCGCGAGACCCGCAGAACCGGGCTGCAGATCCGGATCGTCCGCGATCTCACGGAACAGCGAGCTGATCTGGCCGTACGGCCTGATCCCGTGCGGACGCCGGTGCTGCACGAACACGACTGGCACTCCGGTCGCGTCCGCGGCGTCCCGCAGCCTCACGATGTTCGGCACGAGATTCTGCTCCGCGGCGTGCGTTGCGGCATTTCCGTCTGGACCCGCGATGCAGGCGTGCATGTCGAGGATCAGGAGGGCCGTGCGCGAGGCGTCGAGTGGTGCGAGAGACATGTGAGATCAGGCTTTCGTCGGTGAGCTGAGGGACGGAGCAATGCGACCGCGGGTTTGCGGGGCGGCTTCCACGCCGACGGCGAGCTGGAGGATGCGCCCGACGATCTGCGGGTCCGGCATCGCGTCGTCGTAGTCTCCGAGATCCGTGACATAGAGGTGGCCGCGAGCGAGCACGCCGTTGAGCGGCAGCCCGCCGGTCCAGACGAACTCGCGCGATCCACCATTTGGCGCGACGACATCGAAGCCGTGCGCTTCCAGCGCCGCGATCCAGAGATGACCCCGATGGTCCAGCGCGATCGACTCGGGGACGTGTCCGTCGGGGAGAGTGGTGACGAGCTGCGGCGCCGCATCGGGCCGGAGTCGAAACACGCGTGAGGTGTAGGCCTCGGCCCACAGGACCGAGCAGTCTGGCTCGACGGCGATGCCACTCGGAAAGACGTGACCGGGCTCGGCGATCGTCTGGGCGTGACCGTCTTCATCGATCGCGAAAATCCGGCCGGGCTCGGTTCTGCCGCCCGGCGCCCACGTCCCGGAGTCGGTGACATAGAGCCGTCCGTCCGGCCCCCAGGCCAGGTCGTGCGGGGCCAGCAGCGGATGACCATCGACGTCGGTGCACAAGGTCGTGATGTCGCCGGTGCCCGGGTCCAGCACCTCGACGGCAGGAACTCGCTGCACGTCGGAGCGCCACTCCCCCGCCTGCCCGCCGTTCTGGGTGAAGTAGACGAGTCCGTCGCGGCCCACGAGGACCGCGTTCGGACCGCCCCCGCAGTCGGCCAGCACACGAGGGCCGGTCTCCTGGTTGAAGATCATGATCCGTGAAAGGTAGGTCTCGGCGTAGACGATGCTCCCGTCGTCGGTGACGTCAGGGCCCTGCGGGTGTCCCACACCGGCGATCAACGCCACGGGAGCACCGTCACTCATCGAGCACGTCCGCGAGCTCCATGGAGACGATCTCGACCAGGTCGTACCACTCCACCAGCACGCCCTGCGTCTCATCGACAGCGTCGAGATCCGAGGCCGCGCTCCACAGCGCAATGTCCAGGAAGTCTCCACCCTCGAGCGAGTAGAGGCTGTGCCGCTGGAAGCCCGTCGCTCGTTCTCTGAACTCCGAGGTGAACCGCGGTCGCAGGGCCAACAGCTCTGCACGCTTTCCTGCATGCGGTCGTATTCTGACGATCTCGGCACACCTCGTCATGCGGCCACCCTCCTTGTCATGGGGCTCATCCGGGGAGCAAGTGGTTCATGACGGTCTGTCCACCGTCGACCGTGATCGTGCTGCCGGTCAGGAACGGGGGTGCGTCAACGGCGAGAAACCTGACCACATCGGCAATCTCGGCTGGTCGCGCGGCCCGCCCCTGTGGGTTCATGGCCAGCAGGACGCCCGCCTCGAGCGAGTCGACATACTCGCCGATCATCGGGGTGTTGACCCACCCTGGCGCCACGACGTTCACCCAGATGTTCGCCGACGCGAGGTCTACGGCCATGGATCGTGCCAAGGCGTGCACCCCCGCCTTTGCCGCGCAGTAGTGGGCCAGCTCGAAGTCCGAGACACTGGCGCTGATCGAGCCGATGAAGATCACCCGACCGCCGCCTGCCTGGACGAAATGACGTGTGGCGGCCATTGCGCACATCGCAGATCCTCGGAGCACGACATCGACCATCTCGTCCCAGCCCTCGATCGTCAGATCACGGAAGTTGGCGGTGTGGAGAGCCGCTGCCGCGCCGACGAACACATCCAGTCGCCCGAACGTCGAGAGCGTCGCAGCGAAAGCGCCCTCGACCTCGTCGCGCGCGCCGACATCGGCCGGGGCCACCAGGACGGTCGCTTCACGCGCCGCCGCGCGGACCTGCGCCGCGGCCTCCGCGAGCGCCGCCGGGCGCCGGCCCACGATCGTCACATCGTGTCCGGCCCTGGCGAGCGCCTCAGCGCTGGCGAGGCCGATCCCGCTCCCCCCGCCCGTGACGAGAGCGACCGGCCTGGACCCCGGCACGTCTACTCGACCCACAGGTCTGCTGAGCGGTACGCCGAGAAGCCGGAGACGTCAGGCTCCATGCCGCCGACACCGCGGGTGAAGTCGACGGAGTTCTGGTATCCCCAGATGATCGTCCCGCCCTTCTCATACTGGATCGTCTGCATCCGGGCGGCGATGTCCTTGCGTTTGGCGTCGTCGGGTTCGGCGACCGCTTGGGCGTACAGCGAGCTGAACTCGGGATCCTTGAAGTGCGACAGGTTGGATGTCGAGGTCGGGCCGTCGGACTGCTGGGCTGTCACGAGGTAGTTGTAGGGCGGTGCGAGGTTGGGCGAGAAGCCCCAGTCGCCGTAGTTGTCGCCGTAGAACGTCCCGGTGTCGACCTTGTTGAGCTTAACGTCGATGCCCGCCGCCTTGGCCTGCTCTGCGTAGAGCTCCGTGGAGCTGAGAACACCCGATCCCAGGTCGCTGGTCGTCAGCTCGATCTGCAGGTTCTCGTGCCCGGCGGCCTTGAGCAGGGACTTCGCCTTGTCGAGGTCCTGCTCGCGCTGCGGCAACGAGTGGTCGAAAAGCGGGTCGACGGGTGCATACAGGTCGTTCGCGACTCGGCCCTCGCCCAGGTAGGCACCATCGACCATGGCCTTGCGATCGATGAGGATCTTGAGCGCCTCGCGGACTCGTACGTCGCTGTACGGGGACTGGTCGACGCGCATGTTCAGCGGGATGAAACTGGCCGTCTCCGAGCGATTGATCGAGAGCTTCGAATCCTTCGACAGGGATCGGATCAAGGGGAAGGAGACGAAGTCGGCGATGTTGATCTGGCCGCCCTGCAGCGCATTGATTCGTGCGGTCTCGTCGGTGAAGTCGATGTGGGTGATCGAGTCTGCGTACGGCCGGTTGTTGCGCCAGTAGTTGTCGTTGCGGACCATGACGGACTGCCGTCCGGGGGTGAAGCTCTGGAGCTTGAACGGGCCTGTGCCAACCGGCTTGGCGACGTTGAAGTCGGTGGGAATGATCGGGGCGGCAAGCGACATCGTCTCGGGAAAGGTGACCAGCGGCGTGGTGAGCTTGAACCTGATGGTTCGGTCGTCGACCTTCTTGGAGTTGCGCAGGTCCACCGTCGACAGCAGGCCCGCATAGAGCGCACCGGTCTTGGGATCGAGGAGCCGCTGGATGCTGAAGAGGACGTCCTCCGCGGTCACGGTCTTGCCGTGGTGGAACTCGATGCCCTGCTTGAGCCGAACGGTCCACTCGTCCAGCGTGGCGTTGGGCTCAGCCGAATCAATGAGCCACTCGTCGATCGTGTACTTCGCGGATGCGGTCCACAACGTCTCGTAGAGGCCCGTGAAGCGGGCGTAGTCAGCTGCCGACAGCACGAGGTGTGGGTCCAGCGAGTCCCCGCTGCTTCCGCCTTGAATTCCGTGGATCAACATGCCGCCCTTGCGGGGGGTGCCGGACGACAACTTTCCGTTGGACGAGCTCGACGGCCCGCAGGCCTCGAGGAGGCTGGAACCTCCGAGCAGGACCGCTCCGGCAAGCACACCACGCTGGATGACCTGTCGGCGACTCATTCCTGATGCACCCGGATCAACGACGTTCACGGTTTCCCTTTCGGTGATGAGATGCCCCGATGTTGCGATCACGCTAACCGCGAGGACGAGGTCCCTGTTGCTCGCAGACGCGCGCCGATTGTCGAGGCACGCGGACATCCAAGATCACTGGGATTCCGACCGATCGGAGCCGCTGGACAGATCGCGCAGCGCGAATCCTGCGACCGCTGCGAGCACCACGCAGATCGCTGCCGAGACGATGCCGACCGCCGTCATGCCTGAGACGAAGGCGCGCCGTGCAGCCAGGGCGAGACCCTCGCCGGCAGCGTTGTCAGACGCGATCGACAGCGCGCCGGCGAGACTGTCGAGAGCCACTTTCCGCGCGACGCCAAGGTGGTCTGCCGGTGCGCTCGAGCCGAGCTGCGTCCGATAGATCCACGCGCCGAGACTGCCGAGGACGGCCACCCCTGCCGAGGCGCCCAGCTCGCTGCCGGTTTCCGATAGGCCGGCCGCGGCACCGGCCCGCGCGGGCGGCACGTTGTCGACGATCAGTGCGACCACCAGCGAGGAGGTTGCGCCGAAGCCGGCAGAGATCGTGCCGTACGCGGCGGACACGACGACAGGAGAGTCGCCGATCCCTGACATGGCCATGAGGGTGAATCCCGCCGTCATGATGAACAGTCCGGCGCTGATGATCGCGGCCGGATGCGTACGTCGCGCGAGTGTCGCCGCGCCGGCGGATCCGGCCGCCAGCCCGATGGCACCCGGCAGCAACCACAGCGCGGATTCGAACGGCCTAAGCCCCAGCACCAGCTGCAGGTACTGGGAGATGAACAGTCCACATCCGAGCGCCACCAAGATGGCGGACGAGTTCACGATGAAGGACGTCCTGAAGATGCGGTTGGCGAACAGGCGCAGATCCACGAGCGGATCCTCGGCACGGCGCTGGCGGCGGATGAACAGAACACCGGTCACGACACCCAGAACGGGCGCACCGACTCCGGAAAGGGTCATGCCCGCTTCTGCCGTCGTCTTGATCCCATAGGCCACGCACAAGGTGGCGGTCAGCAGGAGCGACGCTCCCAGGAGATCGAAGCTGCCCGGCGACGGGTCGGTGAATTCCGGCAGCAGGACCCAGCCGAGCGTCAGGAGCACCAGCATGATCGGGACGTTGACCAGGAACACCGATCCCCACCAGAAGTGTTCCAGGAGGACGCCCCCGACCATGGGCCCGAGAACCCCACCTCCGGCGAACCCGGCAGTCCACACAGCGATGGCGGTCCTGCGTTGACCTTGATCGCGGAACATGTTCCTGATCAAGGAGAGCGTGGACGGCAACAGCGTGGCCCCCGCCACGCCGAGGAGCGCGCGGCAGGCGATCAGGGCGCCGGCGTTGGGCGTGTAGGCGCTCAATGCCGACACCACTGCGAAGCAGGCCGCGCCACCGAGCAGCATCCGCCGCGACCCGATTCGGTCGGCAACGTTGCCCGCGATGATCAGCAGTCCGGCCAGCATGAAGCCGTAGATGTCCATGATCCACAACAGCCCCGCGCTCCCGGGATCCAGGTCGGTGCTGATCTCGGGGGAAGCGAGATAGAGGACCGAGACATCCATCGCGACGATGACGCACGGAAGGACGAGGACGGCGAGGCCGAGCCATTCCCGGCGACCGGCGATCTCCGGAGTCGACGTGCCTGCTTCGCGAAGCCTCACGTGGACCTCCTCAGCCGTGCACGTAGTCGGATCATGGTGTGCTTCCTGGTCGCGGTTCCTGCACACGCCAGTCTTCGCGACATCCTGGCCACACCACGCAGGTGCGGCAGCACCCCGCGGGCCACAACAACAAGCTCGCGGCTGAGGGCAAGAGCTCGACGTCGAGCCGGGCCGCTGTTGACCAGACGCGATGAAGAGTTGTCGAAACCCGCGATCAATCCCGTCGCTGCAACCACGCTCCGGCACTTCGCCATACGCTCCAACACAGCCGCGAGCGCGGACAGCTGAGTTGTCGAAGGGATCACCATGGATCAGGAACGCGTCACCGCGGCAGTCGAGCGCTACGTTGATGCCGTCGTTGCTTCCGACGCCGAGGCCGTGAGCGCTGCGTTTCGCGCGGATGCCTGGATGTGGGGCTACCTCGGCCCCGATCTCGTGTCCGCTCCCATCTCAGAGTTCTGCCAGGTGGTGGCCGAAACTGCTGAAGACGATGCTTGGACCGCTGACTACTCGCACACGATCGAGGGCATCGAGGTCTCGGGGGGCGTCGCCCGCGCGACCCTCAAGGAGCGCGGCTACCGCGGCGGAGCTTTTACCAACTACTTCACGCTCGTGAGGGCAGCCGGAGAGTGGTCGATCGCCAGCAAGACCTTCTACCTGGACTCCTGAGCACCTACGAGCGGTCGCGACAGTGCGACGGCGACTCGCCGAATACGCTCCTGAAGAGTCGGCTGAAGTTCGCCGCGTTGTGAAATCCCCATCGACCCGCGACCGCGGAGACCGAGTCCCCGTCAGACAACGGATCGAGCAGGTCGCGCCGACAGCGCTCGAGCCTCCGCATGCGGATCTCGCGGGAGACGGTCGTGGCCGATTCCTGGAACGTCTCCTGCAGTGAGCGGATCGAGACGAAATGGGCGGCGGCGATGCTCGAGGGGTTGAGGTCGACGTCGTGCAGATTGTCGTCGATGTACTTGATGGCCGCGGCCCGCAGGCGGTCGCGGTGCCCGAGCCCGAATCGAGCATCCCCCTGGACCTGTTGCGTGAGCAGGGTGTTCGCGAGATCGATCGCGGTGTAGCCGAGCCTAGAGGCTGCGGACTGACCCAGGTGCTGCGACGAGCTCAGCAGCTGATTGAAGAACTGGCCGACGATCCGGCTGAGTGCGTCATCGTGGTCGATGCGAACCGCTGTGAGATGGCCGATGGCATCGACGGGCAGCTGCAGTCGGTCGCGCGAGAACATGCACACCGTCAGCCGGAAGTCGCCGTCGTGCACGACCGTGAATGGCCGACTGGTGTCATACAGCGCGAAGTCACCGGGCTGCAACAAGGCTTCACGGCCGTCTTGGATCACCATGCTGGTGCCGGAGACCTGCAGATTGAGCTTGTAGAAGTTGTGGGTCGCTTCTCGCACGTGCCGGGGCGTGCGCTCCACCGCGTGGCTGCTCGCGGAGATTCCGCTCAGCTCGAATGCGGGAAAGCTCTGGCTGTCGACCGATCCACGAAATGGCCGTCCGCCGACGCCCACCTCCGCGACATCCAGCGCGACGAATGACGAATTGACCACGGTGCGCCACTGATCGAGCGAGTTCACCGCGATACTCATGTCAGACCGGCGGGTATGTCGTGGTGCTGAGCACCGTCCCATGCGCACCGAACATGAAGTGTGCTGGTGGCGCGTCGTCGCTCTCTGAACCCAGCGCAGCGCAGTACGAACGCATGTGATGGAAGTCGAGGAGCATCGCCGCTCCCATCGTGAGGACCTTCTCGGAGAAGATCATGAGATAGACACGGTCCCGGACCTTGTAGACCGCGTAGGGATCAGCGTCGGCGAGGGGGTACTCCTCGCCAGCGAGGCAGTGCCAGACGTACCACTCCTGATTCAGATAGAGGTGCTCGTACACATTGCCTGGCCCGTAGACCCACATCGCACGGATGCCGATGAGCTCGTCCGTACGCTCGAAACTCGCGCCGAAAGCTCCATCTATCGTTCCGTTGCGCACTCGCTGGAGCACCGCGGGTGCGCCCGAAGCCTTGGGACCGATCGTCTGATCCAGAGCGAACGCGACGCCTGACTCCAGGTCGAGCACCAGCTCGGTGGATGCTTCGGGCCGATCAGGTTCCTGCATCGCCACGATGTAGAGGCCGTCTCCTGCTCGCAGAGCCTCATAGCGGAGGGGTGTGGCGGAAGCGTCGTCAATCGTGAGGTTCTCGTGATCGATGAACGCATACGCCACGGCACGTCCATCATCGAAGGCCACGACAACGGTTTGTCCGGCGAGGTCAGCGGTTTGCTCCGCCTTGTTGGCGGTGAAGCCATCGCCCAACCCGAGTCCGGGCTGCTGATCAGGAAGAACACTCTCGGACATGGCTCAATCCTGCCGAGTGCCCCGCCGGGGGGCTTGTCTGCGAACGCACAGCCCTATGTGTCCTGCGCACTGATGGTGATTCGCCGGCTGGTACGCCGAAGGCTGGCCATCGCCGCGGACACGCAAAGATCGGTGACAATCGGCTCGTCGGCGAACTGAAGATCAATGTGGCCGCAAACATCCGCAGGCCGCGCGACGCCCGGCGAGTGTCCTTGGCTGAGCTCGCCGCCCGGTCGGGCGTGGCCAAGTCGACGTTGTCACAGATCGAGGGCGCCACCTCCAACCCGACTCTGAGCACTCCGGTCTCCTTGGCCGGAGCCTTGGGTGCGCGTCTGGAGGACCTCACCGTCGCCGCAGAGAACCGACCGGCCTTGGTTGTCCGCGCCGGCGAGGGCACCGACATCTCTGACCCATCGGTCGGCGCGCGAATCGTCGACACGTTCCCGCTCGCCCACTCCACGGCAGAGTTCCATCACCTCACGCTCAGGGTGGATCGGTCCGAGGTCTCGGCAAGTCACGGCACCGGCTCACTCGAGCACGCCTCGATGCTGAGCGGTTCGGCCCGGGTGGGGCCCAAGGATCATGAGGTGGTCCTGCATCAGGGCGACTATGCGAGCTATCGAGCCGATGTCCCGCACACGTGGGAGGCCGTCGGCGAGCAGGACGCTGAAGTCTGGCTGCTCGCGGTCTATCCGAAGTAGGCGCTCAACCGCAGCTCGCCGACCATGGCACGTTGGACCTGCACGTCGAGCGGTTCTCCTCCGGCAAGGCCCACCGCGCCGACGACCACGCCTTCGACGTGATGCTCAAGCGCTCTGGCGTCATGTTCTGATTTCGCCGTGGGGTGCGCCGGGGGCGAACGGATTGGGACAGCTGCATGCTCGACGGACAAGGTCAGCCCCTGAGCCGAACCATTTGTTTGTTGATGAATTCGTCGATGCCAAGCCTCCCGAGCTCTCGGCCGAAGCCCGAGCGCTTCACTCCACCGAACGGCAGCTCGACGCCCTCGGCTCCGACGCAGTTCACGAACACCATGCCGGTCTCGAGGAGGTCTGCCACACGAGCAGCTTGAGCCGCGTCCGGAGTGAAGACATAGGAGCCCAGGCCATACGGAGTGTCATTCGCGACCTCCACCGCTTCGGCTTCGTCGCGCACCTTGAAGACCATCGCAACCGGGCCGAACAGCTCTTCTCGATGGGCGTCGCCCTTGCGGTCGAGGCCGGTCAACACGCCCGGCGGGAAATGCGCACCCATCCGATCGCCTGCGCTGACGAGCGTCGCGCCCTCGGCGACCGCCAGCGCGACCTGTGACTCGAGATGCTCCGCCGCAGCAGAAGACGAGAGCACCGACGACGGCGTCGCCAGCATCCTCTCGGTGAACTTCGCGACGAAGTCGCCATAGATCTCCTCGGTGACGATGATCCGCTTTGCTGCGTTGCACGCTTGTCCCCAGTTGCCCAATCGGGCTGCGACGGCGGCCTCGACTGTCGCGTCGAGGTCGTCAGAACCCAGCACGATGAACGGGTCCGAACCGCCAAGCTCCAGCACGATCTTCTTCAAATGGCGGCCGGCGATCTCGGCGACCGCTGAGCCTGCTCGCTCGGAGCCCGTGAGCGAGACCCCTTGCACTCGTGGGTCGGCGATGACCTGCTCGATCTGTTCATTGGACGCATAGATGTTGACGTATGCCGCCTCAGGGAAGCCCGCATCGATCATGATCTCCTGCAGCGCTGCCGCCGATGCTGGACACTGCGGGGCGTGCTTGAGCACGATCGTGTTGCCGGCAGCCAAATTCGGCGCAGCGAATCGCGCCACCTGATAACAGGGGTAGTTCCACGGCATGATGCCAAGAAGCACCCCTAGAGGTCGCCGGCGGATCACGGCGCTGCCATCGCCATCGAGCAGCGTGATGTGCTCGTCGGACAGGAATCGCTCTGCGTGGTCGGCGTAGTAGGAGTAGATGGCGGCACTGAAGTCCACCTCCCCCAGTGCGCTGGCGTGGGCCTTGCCCATCTCCAGGCTCATGATCCGCGCGAGCTCCTGCCGACGCTCGATGTGGAGCTGCGCCACGCGACGCAGTAGCGTGGCGCGTTCGCTGATCGATGCCGTGCGACCCCAGGTCTTGTAGGCGGCGTGGGCCATGCCAACAGCGCTCGCAATGCGTTCATCTGTGTCTGCGCTGTAGAGGCGCACCAGGTCACCTGTTGCCGGGTCAGTCACCGCGTAGTCGCTCATGTGATTCCTCTCAGGGTGGATGCCGCACTGCTGGATGACGATGGGTGTGCGCGTGGTCGCGAGTCGGCGTCTCGTGCGGCGTCAACGAGTGCCCGGAACAGGGTCGCCTGGTGTGGGTCGACGTCGGAGGTGTCCTCTGGGTGCCATTGCACGCCGAGGAACCACCCTTCGTGCCCCGCCAGCTCGATTGACTCGATCGTGCCGTCCTCTGCGAGCGCGCTGGCTTGGAGACCGTCGCCGAGACGGCGGACACCCTGGTGGTGGTAGCAGGAGATTTCCGTCGCATCGGCGCCGAGCAACCGCGCGATCGCCGAGTCCTCAAGAAGTCGGACCCGATGGACTCGATGCCGGTGGTCTGCTCCGACCGAGTAGCGGAGATCCTGGACGAGATCTCCCCCGCGGGCGACATTGACGACTTGCGCACCACGACAGATCGCCAGCATCGGGATGCCAGAAGCCAACGCCACCCTCGCGACTGCGAAGTCGAACGCGTCCTGCAGCTCGTCGACGTCGTAGTCGCTCGCGCCCGGCGAAGCACCGAACCAACGTGCGGCGAGGTCGCCACCACCGGGCAGGACGACCCCTGACGCTGGTTGGATCCGCTGCCGGACGAGCTCGTCGAGGCCAGCCTCGTCGGTCCCTTCCGGCACGACGGGATGGATGATCCACGGTTCTCCACCGGCCGCGAAGATCGACTCGGCCAACTTGGTTGCCACGACGTCGGCGCCGTATCGCAGCGCCGAGGTGCTTGCCGCGAACCGAGCAGGCACGACTATCAACGGCCGTGTGCCGCGATCGGAGTCGGCTGACAATCGCGTGTTCCCTAGATGCTGGTGTCGGAGATCCATGGCGCTGCCTTTCCGAACGTGGACGAGAAGACGAGCGTCGACATCGGCACCCGTTCGCGCGGAGCCACTTCCCGCACCCGAAGGTCTTGGGGCAGACCCTCTGGGTCACCGAGGCGGCCGACTGCCATGACCGTGACGGGAGTGAACTCGGCCGGGAAGTCGAAGAAGTCGACGAGGTGTTCTGGTTCGAACCCCGACATCTGGTGGACGTGGATGCCGTCAGCGAGGGCCTGGATCGTCAGGTGTGCGACCGCCTGACCAAGGTCGTAGGTCGCCGTCGACACCGCCGAGCCGTTCCACGTCACCCGGGCGACGTTGAGGACGAGCACGGGCGCGCCGCCAGCCCAACGGCGGTTGTCACGGTCGAGCGAGCCCAGGATCGCCTCCCAGGTGGAGTCTCCGCGAATGCCGACCAGGAAGCGCCAGGGCTGGCCGTTGAACGCTGAGGGTGCCCACGCAGCCGCAGCGAACATCGACCGCAGCTCGTCAATCCGGATCGCTGTGGGCGCGAACGCACGCGGACTGAAGCGCTCGGCGAGCAGCGGATGGATCGGGTGCCCGGCACCTGAGGCCCGCGACGTCCGAATCGGCAGCACGGTCATGCAGGCTCGAGTGCGTCGACGCCGGCGGGAGCCATCTGGATGATGAGGGCACGAAACGGCCGGGTGTAGGTCACCCGGACATGCGAGCCCTTCGGGTAGTAGAGGACGTCGCCGGCACCCACGTACTCGACTTCGCCGGTCTTCAGGTCCTCGACACGTTCTTCGCCTTCAAGACAGTAGAGCACCTCCTCGCCCGGCAGCCGGTGCTCGAAGGTGCCCTCGTCGGCCTCCCAGAGCTCGACGACCAACGACCGGTCCGCATGCGCCACCATCTCGTTGGAGCGGGCGAGAACGTCGTAGAAACGGACATTCGACAGTGCAAGCGCAGCCTGTTCGAACTTCTTCATGTCGATTTTCCTTTAACCCTTGACGAGACACCTGTACTCGTACAGTATACAGACGTAGTCGTAAAAGAAACCCTATGCCGGAAGTGGGCCAGCATGAAAGCAGTGAGATTCGCGGTACGGAATGGAGAGGCTCGGCTCGGCAGACTCGACGGCGAGGTCGTCACCGATGCCGGCGCCGCGAGTCGGGACGGCTTCATCCCGACCGCCGAGGCGTGGGCCGCCCTGGCCGACGCCGACGGCGCCCAACATCAGCTGGTCGATGTGCGCCTCCTGGCGCCGCTGCGGCCTCCCAAGATCCTCGGCATCGGCTTGAACTACGCCAGCCACGCAGACGAGTCCGAGCTCGAGATCCCACCGGTTCCCGTCGTCTTTGCCAAGCTGCCGACCTCGGTGATCGGACCGGACGAGGACATCGTGATTCCGTTCGAGGAGACGCGGACCGACTTCGAAGGCGAAGTCGGCATCATCATCGGACGCACGACATACCGAGCCTCCGTCGAGGAAGCCTGGGCATCGGTAGGAGCCGTCACCGCGGTCCACGACGTCTCCGGTCGTCGCGCGCAGCTGGAGACGCCGTTGCGACAGTTCACGATCGGCAAGAGCTTCGATACGTTCACACCTGTCGGACCATGCCTGGCGTCCCCCGACGAGTTCAATCCGGAGAAGATTTCCGTCCGCACCACGGTGTCGGGCGAGGTCATGCAGGACGCCAACACCTCGGACCTGATCTTCCCGATTGCCCAGCTCATCGCGTACCTCTCACAAGGAATCACGCTCGAGCCCGGTGACTTGATCGCCACCGGCACCCCCGGTGGCGTGGGCGACTCACGAGTTCCGCCCCGCTACCTCGTTGACGGCGACCGTGTCGACATCGAGGTGGGCGGCGTTGGCACGCTCAGCAACAACGTCCGGGCAGAACGCCCGGTCGTCTGAAGGCAAGGCCGAGACCATGGAGGAACCCGTGAACAGAACCCCACGCAGCAGTCGCCGACGCGCGACAGCAGCATTGACTGGACTGGCGCTTCTCAGCTCGCTCGCGTTGAGCGCCTGTGGCGCCAGCCCGGCAAGCGGAAAGACGACCCTGACCTTCGCATCCTTCGGCGGCGCTTACAGCGAGGCACAGAAGAAGGCGTGGGTCGACGCCTACACCAAGGCGAACCCGGACGTGAAGATCGTGATGGACTCCCCCGTCGACCAGGCCAAGATCAAGGCGATGGTCGAGTCCGGGAACGTGACCTGGGATGTCGTCGACGTCAACGGTGACTTCGGGCTCGACAGCCACAAGGCCTTGCTCGAGCCGATCGACTGCACCGTGGTCACCACGTGCGACGCGCCCTCACCTGGCATGACCAACAGCAAGTACCGCGTCGCCGAGAACGTCACCACCTTCGCGGTGGGCTACGACGCTGACCGATTCGAGACCGAACCGACGTCCTACAAGGACTTCTTCGACGTCGACACGTATCCCGGCAAGCGCGGCCTCTGGAAGCTCGCCTCGGGCGGCGCTCTCGAACTCGCCCTTCTCGCCGATGGAGTCGCCCCCGACAAGCTCTACCCGCTCGACGTCGACCGGGCTCTCAAGAAGCTCAAGACGATCGAGGACAACATCATCTGGTACGACAGCCCGCCGCAGGGCGAGGACATCCTGGCGTCCGGTGAGGCGACCATGGTGCTGAACTTTGCCGCTCGTCCGTACGACCTGGCCACGCGACTCAAGAAGCCCACGAAGATCCTCTGGGACGCGCACATCGACCTGGGCAGCTATCTGGTCGTGCCAAAGGGAAGCAAGCACGCCGATGAGGCGATGAAGTTCATCGCCTGGGTGACCGACCCCGCGCACAACGCCGAGATCACGAAGCACTACCCGCTCGGCCCGGGAAGCGCCGCCGCGCTGCCCAAGGCCGACAAGTCGAAAGCCGAGTGGTTGGCGACCAGTCACGCTGACACCGGTGTGGGCCAGGACGACCAGTACTGGGACCAGAACTTCGGATCAGTCAACGACAAGTTCCAGGCATGGTTGACCAAGTAGTCCTCACGGGGCACCGGCCGGCCACTTCGGTGGGCCGGCCGGGGCTCCGGAGGCCACGAGTCAACGGGTGGGCCCTGCTCGTCCTCCCAGGACTGATCTTCACGCTCATCGCGTTCGGGTGGCCACTTGCCGAAGTCCTGGTCCGCAGCTTCGGCGGCGAGGGAGCGGCTCACAACTACTCCGTCACCTTCACCACACCTGCGTACCGGTCGGCCCTGGTGTCGACCTTGCTCACTTCCGCTGCGGTCACGGTCTCCTGCTTGGTGATCGGCTACCCGTACGCGTACCTCATGGCCATGTCCCGACGGACTGAGCTGCTGCTGGCGCTGATCCTGCTCCCCATCTGGACCAGCTTCCTGGTCCGGACGTACGCGTGGCAGATCTGGCTGCAGGACACCGGGGTCATCAACACCACGCTGCAGAAGCTCGGCATCATCGACGACCCCCTCGAGCTGATCCGCAACCGGCTCGGCGTCACGATCGGCATGACCGGGATCCTGCTTCCGTTCGCAATCCTGCCGCTCTACACCGTGATGCGCAGGATCGACCGTGAGCTCGTCCGCGCCGCAGAGAATCTCGGGGCTCGCCCCTCCGTGGCGTTCCGGCGCGTCTTCGTACCGCTCAGTCTGCCCGGCGTCTATTCCGCCGCGTTGCTGGTGTTCGTCCTGGCGCTGGGCTTCTACATCGCTCCCGCGATCCTCGGCGGCACATCCAGCCCGACGCTCTCGACGGTGATCGTCGACAAGGTGCAGCGCGAGCTCGATTTCCACACGGCGAGCGCGATCGGCATCACGCTCCTGGCCGTGGCGATCGTCGTGCTCACACTCGGTAGCCGAGTCGTACGGATCCGCGACGTGTTCGGCGGAGGCGCACCATGAGCACCCGTGCCCGCCGCCGCGCCCTTCAGCTCACCCTCGCGATTCCGGCTGCATTCCTGCTCGTCGCGCCAACGCTGGTCGTCGTACCGATGTCCTTCACGGAGAGTCCGATCCTGTCGTTCCCGCCAAAGGGATTCAGCACTCAATGGTACGAAGCGGTGGCCAGCTCCGACGCTTGGCAGATGGCGACCTGGCACAGCTTGGTCATCGCCGTCCTCTCATCGATGGTCGCCACCGTCTTGGGCACACTGACGGCGTTCGGCCTCGCCCGTGGAATCTTCCCCGGGAAGAGCGTTGCCCAGGCGATCTTGCTCAGCCCGGCCATCGTGCCGATCGTCCTGATCGGTATCGGCACGTTCTTCGCCTACTCCCGCGTGGGCCTGGTCGGCACGATGGCCGGGCTGGTGATCGCCCATGCAGCGCTGGCGCTCCCGTTGGTGCTCATCACGGTCACCGCCACGATCGAGACCATCGATCCCAGCATCGAGCTCGCCGCCGCGAACCTCGGGGCCAGCCCCGTCCGCACGTTCCTGCAGGTGACACTTCCGGTCATCCGGCCGGGCGTGATCGCTGGGGCCTTGCTCGCCTTCGTGACGTCCTGGGACGAGCTCGTGGTGTCCCTCTTCCTCACCCAGCCCCTCCTGCACACCCTTCCGGTCGAGATGTGGAGCTCGGTACGCGAGCAGCTCGACCCCGGGGTGGCGGCCGTGTCAACGCTGCTGGTCGCCCTGTCGACGGTGGGACTCGTCATGACATTTTTCCTTCGTCTCCGACAGCAGAGGTCAGCATGAGCATCAACACATCGAACAACGCCAGCGCTCACCCCGCCCTCGAGGTGCGCGACGTCTGCAAGAGCTACGGCGGCAACCTCGTCGTCGACCAGGTCAACCTCACTGTCAAGCACGGTGAGTTCCTCACCCTGCTGGGCCCCTCCGGGTCTGGCAAGACGACGACCCTGCGCATGGTGGCCGGGTTCCTGGATTGCGACGAAGGCCGGATCACGATCGACGGCCGGGACGTCACGGACGTACCGGCTCACAAGCGCGACGCCGGCATGGTGTTCCAGCACTATGCGCTCTTCCCACACCTCACCGCCGTGCAGAACGTCGCCTTCCCGCTACGTATGCGTGGCGTCCCCCGCGCCAAGGCACGCCAGCAAGCTCAGCAGATGCTGGAGCGGATGCACTTGGGCGGCAAGGAGTCGCAGACGCCGGCGCAGCTCTCGGGCGGCCAACAGCAGCGGGTGGCCCTCGCCCGTGCGCTCGTGTTCGAGCCCAGGCTGCTGCTGATGGACGAGCCCCTTGGCGCCCTCGACAAGAAGCTGCGAGACGCACTCCAGATCGAGATCGTCAACATCTGCCACGAGATCGGCGTCACCGTGGTCTACGTGACTCACGATCAAGAGGAGGCGTTGGCGATGAGTGACCGGATCGCCATCTACAAGGATGGCAAGATCGAGCAGATCGGTAGCGGCGAGGACCTGTATGACCGCCCAGCCTCAGTGTTCGTGTCCGAGTTCATCGGCAGCTCCAACATCATGCACGGCAGGTACGACGCCGCTGGCGGTGTGCTTCATGGCGGCGCGGGCCCGATCAAGGTCGTCCAAGCCGTCGCCGCCGCGTGCGCACCGGCCCCTACCGATCGAGCCGCGCTCGTCGTACGCCCCGAGCGTGTCACCGTGCAGGACGCGACCGGCGCGGTCCCGGCCGGCCACAGTGTCGTCCGAGGGGTCCTCGAGGAGTCGATCTTCCTGGGACCCGTCCATCGTTACCTCGTTCGGCTGCCCGACGGCACGCTGCTGCAGGCCAGGGTGGCGGCACGCGAACGAGCCGACGTCCATGTGGGTGACGAAGTCGTCGCCACCTGGAGCGATGAACAGGCAGTCCTGCTCCGATCGGATCACGTCTCATTGCCGACCGAGCCCGAGCACGACCTGGTCGGGATGCCGCGATGAGCGCCGGACCGTCACTATCCACCGGAGAGTTGGTGTCCCATGCACATTCATCGTGAGGACGAGTCCCAGACCGTGTACGGCGGCAACTTCGTCGGCGAGGTGCACCTGGAGATGTTGGACGAGGCCGAGGACGAGTCGAAACCCGACATCGCACGCGTGTCGTTCGAAGGCGCCGCAGTCACCCACTGGCATTCGCACCCCGGCGGACAGCGTTTGCTGATCCTCGACGGCCGAGCCCGTGTGGGCACCGAGTCAGATGGCGAACTGCAGCTCGAGCCCGGATCGTTCGTCTACACGCCGCCCGGCGAGCGTCACTACCACGGCTCAGCCCAAGACGGAGGCTGCACGATGCTGGCCGTCACCTGGGGCACCACCGACTGGGAAGACCAAACTCCCCCAACCATCGACACCGAGCTCGACCATCACCACAACGCGACGACGAGGAGCACGAAATGATCGACGAGCCGCTTGAGGGCCGCCGCATCGCAGTCAGCCACTTCGGAATGAGCTGCCTGGACTTTCCGAAGATGCGCACCTTCTACACACGAGTCCTGGGGCTGACCCAAAGTGACGCCGGCACGATCGAGTCTGGTGGCGGCACGGAGCTCGCGTTCCTCACGACCGATCCGCGGGAGCACCACCAGCTCGTGCTGGCTTCCAACCGCAAGGACCAGGTCATCGAGACCACACCAGTCGTCGGCGGCAGCATCGGGTCGAACGTCTTCCAGATGTCGTTCCGGGTGCGCGACCTCGAGACCCTGCGGGTGGTCGACCGCCGGCTGGAGGCCGAAGGAATCCCCGATCGCAACGCGATCAGCCACGGCAATGCCTGGTCCTTGTACTGCCGCGACCCTGAGGGAAACGCCTTGGAGTTCTTCGTCGATTCACCTTGGTACGTTGCCCAGCCGTGCGCCGAGCCGCTCGACCTCTCTCGGAGCGACGAGGACATCATCGAGGAGACCCGACTGTACTGTTTCTCCCAGCCCGAGGTGCTCCCGTACGAGGAGTGGGTGAACCTGACGGCCACGAAGATCGCCGCAGACCAGGCACGCCTGTGAGTGTCGAAGCGGTGGATCCCGCGAGCGGCCCGATCGAGGCACGCTTTGACGACGACTCCGCCAACGACCTGTTGGCGAGGGGCGTTCGCGTGATCCGTGTCCTGCACACCGACCTGTTCGGAAGGCAGCGAGCCAAGCAGGTTCCCGTGCGCTCGTGGCTCGGGCTGAGGAACGGTCTGGCGTACTCGAAGATGGCCAGCGCGGAAGACCTGTTCGGTGAGGCGGTGTCGGCCGACGAGTTTCCGGGCTTGGCCTCTCACCCCGATCTGCACGCCACCATCGACCCCTCCACCGCACGGATCCCGAGCTGGGAGCCTGACGCCGTGTGGGTGCTCGCCACGCTCCACGAATCTGGTGAACGGTCGGCACTGTGTCCCCGCGGCCAGCTCGAGCACGCACGAGACGCCCTCGACTCATCGACCGGGCTGCGGGCAGTCGCGGCGGGCGAGCCGGAGTTCTTCCTGTTCCGCAACGACGCGGGACAACCACCGTCGCCGTACTCCACCGATGGAGTGTCGTACACGATGGACCGCATGGCCGACCCCGAGGGCGTGGTCGGCCGGATTCACCGTTCCCTGATCGACTTCGGCATCGGCGTCAGCGTGGTGAACCGTGAGTTCTCTCCGGGGCAGTTCGAGATCAACCTCGTGCACGACGAAGTGCTGGCCGCCGCCGACGCCGCGTTCCTGCTCAAGTCGGGCATCAAGGAGCTCGCGAGCCTCGAGGGCCTGTCGGCCAACTTCATGGCGAAGCCGCGGACGGTCGGTAGCGGAAGCAGCCTGCACGTCCACCTGTCGCTGTGGGACGGTGAACGCAACGTGTTCGCCGATGAGTCGAACGGCGTGAGCGACCTCGCGCTGCACGCGATCGCCGGTCTACAGGCGCACGCAGCTGCGCTCATGGCGTTCGCCGGACCGACGGTCAACTCTTACCGACGGATGGCCGGCGAGGGATTGAGCCCGAACCGTAGCAACTGGGGGGTCGACAACCGGTTCAGCTTCGTACGGATTCCGCCTGAGCTCGGGGACAGCACCCGCCTCGAGCTGCGGGCAGGCGATGCGAGCGCATCACCGCACCTCTTGATGGCCGCGATGCTGCACGCGATCCGCGACGGTATCGAGAACCGCCTCGACCCCAGCCAAGCCGGGCAACCGCTTCCCATCGACCTCGGCGAGGCCATCGCCGCACTGCGCAAGGACGACATGCTTCGGGAAGGTCTCGGGGACGAGCTCATCGACGTCTACTCGGCCCTCAAACAACGAGAGGTCGACGGCTTCCGATCACACGTCACCGACTGGGAATGGGGTGCGTACGCCTCGCAGGTGTGACCCACTCGGTCCGGGCCAGGCCTCACGGCGCGGGCCCGGGCTAAGATGGCGCGTCCACCCCGATCTGTGTGAATCGAGCCCATGACTGACAGCGCCGAAGCTCTGGCCCTCAACGTCCGACGCCTGCGTGAGACCCACGGGCTCTCGCTCGCCCAGGTGAGCGAGCGTTCCGGCATCGCCAAGGCGACGCTCTTCAAGGTGGAGCGCGGACGCACAAACCCGACGCTCGAGACGTTGGTCGGCATCGCAGACACGTTTCACGTCGCAGTCACCGATCTTCTGGCGTTGCCTGAGCAACCCAGCGTTGACGTCGTCCGCAAGGGTGGCGGGCAGGACATCTCCGACGACTCGTCGACGGGAGCGATCCTGAGGAACCAGGCCATTGGGGCCGGTAGCCTGCAGATTCACCACCAGACCTTCCATGCGGGTATCTCTGAGATCTCCGCGTCGCACGGAGCCGGAGCCCGTGAACACGTCTTGGTGCGTTCGGGCAAGATCACGGTCGGACCGGTTGGCTACGAAGTGCAGATCGGCGCCGGCGACTACGCCACCTACGTGGCGGACCAACCTCACCGCTGGGCAACAGACAATGGGGCAGCCAGCGTCTGGATCGTGCACACGTTCCCGCGTGGTCAGGTGCCAGACCCGCTCTAGGACCGGGACCGCACGCGAACCGTGACCTGGGGCAGGGACGCGTGTTCAAATCCGTGAACGTCGATCGCGGCAGGATCACGAGCATTTTGCGCTCACGACGTGCTCACGACATCTGGGGATACTCGACAGTTAGCCGATAGACCTTGACAGGGTGTTGATTCCCGAGCGCGAAGGTACAACGTTTGCCGACATCGCCGCGCTTGCGTGCGGTATGCGCGGGCGCAAGAACGTCCTCGGCGAGGGCAGCATGGAAGACGGCATGTGGTGGGCCGGCCAGACGCAGGGCCTCATCCACGACATCGGCACCGTCCAGGACGTCGTTGACCAGATCATCGCCGACGCCGAGGAGATCATCGGCCGGTTGCCCAGCCTCGTCAACTGAACGCCTGAGGCCTGCGGCATCGTTGCTCGGCCGTCGGGACATGTGGGTACAACGAATGCCCAACATCGCTCAGCAGCGAGTTCCACGCAGTCCACGCCGGAGGAGCCGAGGTTGAATTCCGGACACGGAGGCCGGGCGTCACGACGGATTCGCGGGGGTTGCCGACCGGGCCGCCCATGTGCGCAGGTGCGCGGCGAGGGCCTGTTGCCGTGGTTCGAGCGCCTAGGCCGAGCGGCTCCCGCTGATCGTGTCGGCGGCCGACCGCAGCCGCCGGCCCAGCTGGTCGATCATCTGTGCGGACAGCGCGGTGAACGGGTGCAGGCTGATGTTGTGCGTGACGTGCCCTGCCGGGCCGAAGACCGGCGCGGTGATGGCGCCGACATAGTGGCGCTGGCCGCTCCCCGACTCCGAGGCCGGACCGTTGGCGATCTCCACCAAGACCTTGTCGAGATCCGCACGCACGGAGTCGGAGATCGCCGCGGCCTGCAGCCTGACCATGATCGGGATCGCGGACACCATCTCCGGACTCGTCCGCTCGACGCTGTAGCCCTGCGCGAGGGTGTCTTCCAGGAGCTGCGCCAGCTGCCCGCGAAATCCCTCGTCGACCACTCCACACCGTTCGATCCAGGCGCCGCGCGCCTCCTCGGGGTCCCAAGCAGCGAAAGCCGGCCCGAACGGGGCGGCGAAGGGCAGCCGCTCGCCGACGGCGGGATGCCACTGGCCCTGTGCAGGATCGCTGGCCTCCACGAACGTGGTGATGAGGAGCTCCTCCCCGCTGCGTTCGGCGACGGACCCGGCGTAACCGGTCTCCGTCGCGGCCGTCCGCAGGGCCGACTCGGCGGCCAGCCGGACCGACGGCGAGCTGCCGATCTTCATCGCGACGCTTGTCAAGCCGCCGCCGATCGAGAACGTCTTGCGCGCTGGGTCACGTGTGACCCAGCCCGCGTCGACGAGCTCCTTCATGATGGCGAAGGCCGTGGCCTGGTTGAGGTTCAGCGCCTTCACGATGTCGCTAAGCCTGATCGCGGTGCCGGCATGCTCCGCGAGCAGCTCGACGACGTCGACCACCCGGCGCGTGGGCGGGGACGAACCGGTCACTACGCACTCCCTCGGGTCGTCGATGTCGACTATGCGAAGACTATCCGTCTGTCACGCAGTCCGTCCGGACACCGGCCGGTCCGGCAGGTTGGCTAGCCGCCGGTGAGGGCATTGACCAGTGCGAGAACCTCGGTGAGCGACACGTTCGCCCGGATGATCGTCGTGCCGTCGTTGGGATCGACCAGGTCGAACCGGGTGCGGGTGAGCTTGGAGTGCTTGACGACCCAGCGCCCGTCGACCTTCACGTAACGGTCGGAGTAGTGGCCGTATCCGTGCACTCCGATCGTCCCGGCGAAGACGAGCACGTCATCCATCGTCCACAGACCGGTGGCCGTCGTGGGCGACGTCAGCTCGATCTTCGGGTCGTACCCCCGGTGGTGGGTGACGGCGGCACCGAGCGAGAGCTTCAGGAACGCGATCAAAGGGTCCCTGCCAAAGAAGATCGGACCGAGGCTGCACGAGGTGTCCGCCACGACGTCGGGGGCGAGGAGCTCCCGCAGTCCCGTCCAGTTCTTGGCATCGACGTTGGTGAAGTAGTTCGCCTTCAGTTGCTTGATCGCGGCGACCTCGGCGCCGGAGTCCGACCGGGGCGTCGTGTAACCGCACGGGTTCGGGAGCTGGAGCGCGCTGGCTTGGCTCGGGACGGCGACGATGCTGAGCGCCAGCATCGCCGCACTCAGTGCCATGGGAAGGCGAAGCCTCCGTCCCCGGATCCGAGGCGACGAGGCGGTGCGGCGCGTTTGGGCAGACATGTGCGATCCTCCTGCTCGACGCTTCGGGGACATAGGAGTTGTATATTCGAATAGTGGCGTCGAGTATTCGATATCATCGCACCCGTTGCGGCCAGGCGCCAATCCGTCTCTGCGCTAGCTGGTCAGCCCCGCACGGGCACGCTGCGTCCGTCGAGCAGCACGTAGGAGAAATCGTTTGCGTCGCGGGTGCCGCCGCTGCCAGGTGGCACAGGCACACCTACTTCCAGCTGCTGCGATTCGAAGATTACGGTGCGGCGTGCAATGCGCCACACACCATCTACGAGGGTGACTTCGTCCAGGTAGCGGCACCGAACCTGCACCTGGACGTCTGCTGGACTCTCGCCGCCTGCGTGGTCGTCGGGCAACGTCGTGCCAGTTGTCTGCCGTGCAGCGTCGCCGCGGTGCGTCTGGTAGACGACGCAATAGGTCTCAGCAGCAACGGACCGGTCGGACGTCATGTGCCGATACGACTGCCCCAGGACATGCATTGAGCTCGTGATCGCGCCGTGCCGCTCCTGCATCCAGGCAATCAGCTGGTCGACCGGCCCGGCGAACACGCCGTGGTCATCGATCGCGTCTTCGTGGAAAGCCGCAGCCACGAGGTCCCAATCGCGTCGATCGACGCCTCGACAGTAGGCAGTGAGCGCAGCGGTGACGGCGGCATCGATGTGGCTCGGCAGTGTTTCGGGAAAGGTCACGATGATCGTCTTTCGTAGATGGTCCGGGCGTGCCGTCGTTGGCCATCCGGAGAGGTGGCAGGTCGGTGTCGGTCGATATCAGTCCCTCGCGGGACCGGCTGGGGAGCTTCCGGAACGTGCCGGTAAGGCTGCGAGACCTTGACGGGTCAGCTTGCATGCGGCAGACACGAGGGTGTCGAGCGGCACTGAGGAATCGGTCCACCACTCCGGCGTCCAGTTCAACGCCCCGATCACGAGCAGCTGTGCCGCACGCAGGTCGATATCGGCCCGCAACTCGCCGTTCTCGCGTGCTTGCTCGAACAACCGTTTCCAGACCCGTCCGTACCGACGCTGATCGACGCGCAACCGGTCACGCATGTCTTCCGGCATCTGCCCGATGTTGCGTACCGCTGCTGTGGTGTAGTCGGACAGCTCGTGCAGAGCCCTCAAATGAGCTTCGACCGCGACACAGATCTTGTCGAGCGCCGGGGTCTCGGGGGCGAGATCCTCGATGGCCGATGTGACCCGCTGTTCGGTGCCGACCTGACCGAGCCGCACAACGTCTTCGATCAGCTCTTCGCGCGACGCATAGTAGTAGTAGATCGCGGGGGCCCTGACTCCCGCCTCGGCGGCGATGTCGCCGAGGCGCGCCATGGCGATCCCACGCTCAGTCAGGATTCGGGCGGCGGCGGCTCGAATTCGCTCTTGTGTCTGAGCCGACTTGTCGCTCCGGTGTGTCTGAGCCGACTTGTCGCTCCGGGCGCGTGAGGACGACACGAGGGCCGGGTCAACCTCGGCTGTTGGCGTATTCGCCGACGGTCGCGGACTCGAGGACGAAGTCATCGGGGTCTACCTCCCGGGTCATCTTCCAGTAGTCGACGACGCGCCACGGAGAGTTGGTGACAATGCGACCCGCCGCGTTACGGTACCAGGTGTCCATTCCACGGTGGCTCCAGATCATCCGGGCGTGCTGCGCGTCGACCCTGTCGTTGTATGTGTCATGGACATCCTGGCGCACCTCGAACGAACCAAGATCGCGGTCGATCATCAGTGCACACATCTGCGCGATGTAACGCGCCTGACACTCGCCGGCGAACATGTAGCTGCCGCCATGACCCAGGTTGAGATTCGGGCCGTACATGACGAGAAGATTGGGGAAGCCGGGCGCTGTGAGACCGAGGTACGCTTTCGCGTCCTCGTCGCCCCATCGGTCGCGAATCGTCACGCCGTCGCGGCCATGAATGTCCATCGGCCACAGCATCTTCTTTGCTTCGAATCCCGTCGCGAACACGATGACGTCTAGCTCGACGTGCTCGCCATCGGTGGTCGTCAGACCTGTTTCGTCGATGGAGGCGACGCCGTCGGTGAAGAGCGTCACGCCGTCCTTGCGGAGCGCCGCATACCAGCCGTTGTCGATCAGCATTCGCTTGCCGAATGGCGGGTAGGTTGGCAACGACTTCTCAAGCAGGTCCTCGCGACCGGCCAGCTCGTCCTCGACGTAACGGGTCAGCGCACGACGGTGACCATCGTTGTGAGCATTGATCGAGCGTTCGGGGTGTTCCCACGAGGGATCAATCTCAAGTGACGGGTATAGCCGATCGTTGATGAGCCAGGAGAGGCGCAGACGAAACCACAAACGGTAGTTCGGGACATTGTCCATGAGCCAGTGCACCGGCTCCGGAACAGGACTGGAGTAGTTGAAGCTCGGTGCGATCCATTGAGGCGAGCGCTGGAACACAGCCAACGACGCCACGCGATCGGCCACAGCCGGGACGATCTGCATCGCGCTGGCGCCAGAGCCAACGACGCCGACTCGCAGGCCGGTCACATCGAAGCCCTCGGGCCATTCAGCCGAGTGGAACTGGCGACCGGCGAAGGTCTCTGCACCGGGGATCTTGGGGACGGCCGGGCGATTGAGCTGACCCACTGCCGTGATGACGATGTTCGCGACGTGCTCGGTGACGGCGCCGTCGACGGTACGGGTCGTGACAGTCCAACGCTGCGTGGCGCCATCCCACACCGCCGAGACGACGTCGGTGTCGAACTGGACCTGGTCGATGACGCCTTTCGAGCGGGCCACGTCCTGTACGTAGCCAAGTACCTCATCGCGCTTGCCGTAGTACGTCGACCAGCGGCGCGAATGGTATGAGAATGAGTAGACGTGACTCGGCGTATCAACGCCGCAACCCGGGTAGCGGTTTTCATACCAAGTGCCGCCGACCTCGGAGTTCTTCTCGAAGATCGTGGCTCGAATACCCGCAGCCTTCAACTCGACGGCTGCCGCGATGCCGGAGACGCCCGCGCCAACGATGATGACCGACAGGTCGGCGCCGTCCGGGATATGCGGGTGAGGGCGGTCGCCCTCGAGGTTGGCGCGCATGTCCTCGGCGAACATCGGGCCGAACTCGACCGGCACCTCCTCGCCCATGCAGGTGGTGATCATCTCGACGAGAAGCGAGTCGTCCGGCAGCGGGAAGGCGGCCGGCGTTCCGTCCTGCCAGGCAATCAGGACGTCGAGCGCCGCAGCGCGGATCTCGGACTGAATCTCCGACGAGAAACCGCCGGCGTCGTTGTCACTCATACCCTTGGTGCGCTGTGGGCGGTACGGGTCGCTGATCCAGGTGCGGTCGCCGGTCAGCTGAAACATGACCATCAGCAACGTGGGCAGGTTGGCCGACTCCAGCGCCTCGCGCAGGGTGGCCTCGTCAAACGGTCGAGTCTCAGTTTCCATCACGTGAACTCCTTAGAATTTAATCTATAGTAAATTAAAGAGTGAGAGCGCACCAGTGACACTTCTCATATCGTCGGATGTGCCCGTGGCCCTGCCACACGGGCGCATCCGCCTCATCAGGGGGTCAAGAACTGCTCGCGTAGGAGGAACTTGCGCACCTTGCCGCTCGCTGTCATCGGCAGTTCATCAACAACAACCACGTGGCGTGGCACCTTGAACGCTGCGAGCTGCTCGCGAGCGAACCGGCGCAGCTCCTCGACGTCAACTGTCTGTCCAGCGATCAAGGTCACGTGGGCAAGCCCCACCTCACCCATGCGCTCGTCGGGCACTCCTTGCACCGAAGCGAAGCCGACTGCAGGATGGCGCATGAGCGCCGACTCCACCTCGATAGGGTCGACATTCTCGCCGCCCACCTTGTAGATCTCCTTGATGCGCCCAGCGAAGCGCAGGTAACCGTCGGCGTCGATCGAGACGGCATCGCCGGTACGAAACCAGCCGTCGACGATCGACTCGGCAGTGGCCTCGGGCATCTTGTAGTACCCCTGCATCACCGGTGGGCCCTTGACCATCAGGTGGCCGACCACGCCCGGCGCGACCTCGACGTCGTGTTCATCGACGACCTTGACCGTCGAACGGGGCAGAGCCTGCCCCACGGTCTCGGCGCGCAGCTCGAGCGGGTCGTCAACGTCGCCCAACGACGTCATGGACGTCGTCTCGGTCATGCCGTAGACACTGATGGCCGGCCCCATGTGCTCAGACACTGTGCGAACGAGATCGGCCGAGCCCGGCGCCAGGCACAGACGCAGCTTGGACAAGTCACGGTTGGCGAACGATGGATGACGTATCTGGTCGAGGTAGTGCGGCGCGACGCCATACGCCAAGGTGACTTCTTCACGTTCCATCAGGTCAAGGGACTCACCAGACTCGAAGACTTCCATGAGGACCATCGCAGAGCCGCTGACCATGAAGGTCACCGTCGCAGCCAGCGCGAAGATGTGGAACAACGGCAGATACATGACGGCTCCGTCGCGCTCGCTCAGTCGTAGACGATCGGCTGCGTCGGACATGTTGCCGATGACACCGTGTGAGTGCATGACACCCTTGGGAAACCCTGTGGTGCCTGAGGTGTAGAGCATCAGGGCGATGTCATCGGCACTCACGGACTCGGCGCGATCGATCGAGGCCTGCGTGCTCACCTCGTCAGCACGGGCGAGGAGAACCTCGATATCAGTCGTTGCCGCACCAGTCGATCCAACTGTGACGACGGCTCGCACTGACACATCCGGCGAAGCCGCGACCTCAACGGCTTCAGCAGCCAGGTCACGACCCCTCAAGGTCGAGGAGCAGACCAACATGACCGAGTCGGACTGGCCCACCACGTAGGCAGTCTCAGCGACGGTGAACCCGGTGTTGACCGGCACGACGACAGCGCCGGCCCGGACGAGGCCCAGCTCGACCAGCACCCAGGACATCGTGTTGCCCATCCACAGCGAGACTCGGTCACCGGGATTGACCCCCCACGCCATGAAGGCGCGCGCATAGCGGTCGACCTCGGTGGCGAGATCGGACCAGGTGAGGCGTCGGTCGTCGTGTACGTAAGCCGTGCGTTCTGGCCACAGCCGGGCGGCCCGCTCGAGCAGGGCTCCGATCGTGCCGCCGTCGAGATCGGCCTCGTCGTGGCGGGTCATCGGACCGAAGGCCCGAGGCGGCCCCAGCGGTCGTGATAGCTGACCTCGTCGAGCGGGCGCCGTTTTGCCTCGCCCCACCGTCCGGTCGGGTAACCGACAGGGATCAGCGCGTAGGTGGTGACGCGCTCGGGGATGTCCAGGATTTCCTTCACAGTGTCCTCCTCGAGAAGGTGGGCGGTGGTCAAGGTCGTACCGAGGCCCAGCGCACGTGCTGCGAGCAGCAGGTTCTGCACCGACGGGTAAACAGAGGCATCTTGGCGGCGACGAGACGTGCCGGCGCCGGCGCCGGCGCAGGCGCAGGCGATGACGATAACTGGTGCCAGGTGCAGGTTGTCCGCTAGATGGTCAGCCGAGCTCAGCACGTTGGGCGCGACAGTGCCGGGCTTTTCTTCGTACGGCTTTCGCCCCTTCTCCCAGCAACGCAGGTAGACCTTCTGCAGCGCCCTCTTGGTCTCAGCGTCGCGGATCACGAGCCAGCGGATCGGCTGCTGGTTCCCGCCAGTCGGTCCCCTCAACGCGGCCTCGAGGATGGTGCGGACGTCCTCGTCGCTGACGTCGCGGTCGGGATCGAGCCGACGCATGGATCGCGTTGTCCACATGGCTTCGAAGACGTCCATGGATACTCCCCGTGGTTCAGATGTTCGCGAGATAGGCAGTGGTCGCGCTCATGACCGACGGGTCGAGGGTCGCTTGAGCGAGGGTGACGGCATCGTCGTCGACGTGTCCACCTGACTCGAGTGCCGCGATGCGACGCAACGCCGCGGTGACGCCGAACTCTGGGCGGTGCGCGATGAGCCGAGCGAGCTCAAGGGAGCTCGCCATCAGGTCGTCGGCCGGGACGACCCGGCACGCGTAGCCCCGTCGTAACGCCTCGTTCGCGTGCAGCGCGCGGCACGTGAGCAATAGGTCGCGGACGACTGAGGGGCCCAGCTGTGCCACCAACCGCGGCACGCCGCCCCAGGCCAACGGGAACCCCATGACCAGCTCCGGCACCATGATCTTGGACTCCTCAGCCATGACCCGCAGGTCACACGCGGTGACGAGCGCCACGGCACCCCCGATCGCAGCCCCGTTGATCGCCGCGATCGTGACGAGTCGCGGATCAGCCAGGGCGTCGGCCAGCCGGGTGCCGTCGCGGGACTCAGCCTCGGTCGCAGTCGGGTCGACTTTCCCCGTGCCGAAGGCTTCCCGGAACTCCTCGACATCGGCTCCGGCAGAGAACATGCGGCCCTCGCCGGCCAGCACGAGAACCCGCACCGACTCGTCGTCGATGACACGCTCGACTAGCTCGGTGAGCTCGGAGACGACGGCCCGGCTCAAGGCGTTGAGCTTGTCCGGACGCGTGAGCGTCGCGACGGCAACCGGCCCGTCGACGTCGAACCGGATCGTCGTCACCATGTCAGGAGAGGCGTTCGATCATCATGGCGATACCCATGCCGCCGCCGACACACATCGTCTCGATACCGATCTGCTTGTCGAGCGTCTGCAGGTCGTTGATGAGTGTCGTCATGATGCGGGCACCGGTCATGCCAAAGGGGTGCCCGAGCGCAATGCCACCGCCGTGGGGGTTGAGCTGGTCCTCGATCGAGATGCCCAGCTCGGCGCAGATGGGGAGCACCTGGGCGGCAAAGGCCTCGTTCAGCTCGACGACGTCGACGTCCTTGATGTCCATCTTGTGGCGCTCGAGGAGCTGGCCGATCGCCTTGATGGGGCCGACGCCCATGAGCTCGGGCTCGAGGCCGGTCACGGCGGAGCCGATGATCCGTGCCAGAGGCGTGATGCCGAGCTCCTTGGCCCGGACGTCGGACATGACGACGACGGCGGCAGCACCATCGTTGAGAGGACAGGAGTTGCCGGCCGTCACGACGCCGTCCTCGCGGAACGAAGCCTTGAGCTGGCCGAGGCCCTCGAGCGTCGTCTGCGGACGTGGGCTGTCGTCGCGGTCGACGACTGTGCCGTCGGGCAGCGTGACGGGGGTGATCTCGCGGGCGAAGAACCCGGCGTCGATCGCGGCGGCCGCTCGCTGCTGTGACAGCAGGGCGAACTCGTCCAACGCGCGTCGTGAGAGCCCCCACTTCGCGGCCACGTTCTCGGCTGTCTGCCCCATCGGGATGTACATGTCATTGATGTAGTCAGGACGGCTCCGGTCGAGGAATCGCGGGTTCATGGCCTCCTCGTCGTAGAAGTTGGGGAGGCGACTGACACTCTCGACCCCGGCGGCGACAAAGACGTGGCCTTCGCCCGTCGCGATGGCTTGATGCGCCATCCGGATGGACTGCAGGGAGGACCCGCACCCACGATTGACCGTGGTCCCGGGGACCGAGTCGGGCAGCCCGCCGAGGGCTGCGACATTGCGCCCGGCGTTCATGCCCTGCTCGCCAGCGTGGAGGGCAGCGCCCAACATCACGTCAACGACCTCAGCGCGGTCGAGCTGCGGCACCTTGGTCATTGCGGCGTCGACGACGCCGCCGGCCAGGTCGTCGGCCCGCACCGTGCTGAGCGAGCCCTTGAAGGCCCGACCGATCGGGGTGCGTGCGGCAGCGACGATGACGGCTTCAGGCATGAAAACTCCTCGGGGTAGCGATGTGACTGGGCTTACATTATAATAATGATGAGAAATAGGCAATCACGCTCCTCGGCCCCTTGAACGAAAGGCCCACCACCATGCACGACCCCGCGTCGCACGCGCTGAAGACGCCCGATCGGCCCGCGATCATCATGGGCGGCTCCGGACAGCAGCAGACCTTCGCCGAGCTCGACGAGCGGTCCGCGCGCCTGGCTCAGCTCTTCTGGGCCGAGGGCCTGCGTCCGGGCGACCACGTGGCGATCCTGATGGAGAACAACATCCGCTACATCGAGGTCTTCTGGGCCGCGTTCCGTTCGGGCCTGTACCTCACGACGATCAACCGCTACCTCACGCCCTCAGAGGCCGGATACATCATCGACAACTGCGACGCCAAGGTCCTGGTCATGTCGGCGTACGCGTCGGACGTCGCTTCCGCCGTCATCCCCATGACCCCCAAGGTGCGGCGCCGCCTCATGGTCGACGGCACGGTGCCGGGCTACGACGCCTACGAGGAGGCCCTGATGGGGCATCCCGCCACGAAGCGCGACGAAGAACCCCTGGGCCGAACGATGCTCTACAGCTCGGGCACGACCGGTCAGCCCAAGGGCGTCTGGCGACCGTTGACCGGCCGCACCGTGCAGGAGGGCAAGCCTCAGCTCATCCCCGTCTACCAGACGATGTACGACATGGGCCCCGACACGGTGTACCTGTCGCCCGCGCCGATCTACCACTCCGCGCCGCTGCTGTTCAGCACCGACTCGATGGCCCTCGGCGCGACCGTCGTGATGATGGAGAAGTTCGATGCCGAACAGGCCCTGGCCTTGATCGAGAAGTACAAGGTCACCCACGCCCAGTTCGTCGCCACCATGTTCAGCCGCATGCTCAAGCTGCCCCAAGAGGTGCGTGAGAAGTACGACGTGTCGAGCCTCCGGTGCGTCATCACCGGCGCCGCCCCGTGCTCAGTGCAGGTCAAGGAGGCGATGATCGACTGGTTCGGCCCGATCATCAACGAGTACTACGCCGGCACCGAAGACACCGGTGCCACGCTGATCGACTCGGAGGAAGCCCTCAAGCACCCCGGTTCGGTCGGTCGGGCCGCGTTCGGCGACACGATCCACATCTGTGACGCCGCCGGCAACGAGCTCCCGGTCGGCGAGGTCGGTCGGATCTACTTCGAGACCTCCGAGGTCGTCGCCGGGTTCCAGTACTACGGCGAACCGGAGAAGACCGCCGGATCCCATCACCCGGACCACCCGAACTGGACCGCTCTGGGCGACTTGGGCCGCCTCGACGAGGAGGGGTACCTCTACCTCGCCGATCGGGAGTCGTTCATGATCATCGCCGGCGGTGTCAACATCTACCCGCAGGAGATCGAGAACGCCCTCCTTCTTCATCCCGCCGTCCAGGACGTCGCCGTGTTCGGCGTTCCAAACGAGGATCTGGGCGAGGAGGTCAAGGCGGTGGTGCAGCTGATCGACGCGTCCGCGCAGAGCGAGGAGAAGGCCGAGGAGCTCTTGGCGCACTGCCGCGAGCACCTCGCCCGTTTCAAGGTCCCCCGCTCGATCGAGTTCCTCGAGGACTTCCCCCGCTCCCCCACCGGCAAGCTGTTCAAGGCGCCACTTCGTGACAAGTACTGGGAAGGCCACGCGTCCCGCCTTCTCTGAAACCCCCGCCAGCACCACACACAAGGAGACACCCAGCATGAGCCTGATCGAGTTCGAAGGCCGTTCGGTCATCGTCACAGGAGCCGGAGGCGGACTCGGTCGCGAGTACGCTCTCGTCCTCGCCCGGCACGGCGCCCGCGTCCTGGTCAACGACCTGGGGGGCGGCGTCAGCGGCGATGGCGGCAGCACGAGCATGGCCGACGCCGTCGTCGCGGAGATCAAGGCCGCCGGGGGGCAGGCCGCCGCGTGCTACGACAGCGTCGCCACCCCTGAGGGCGGCCGCGCCATCGTGAGTGCTGCCATGGACGCCTTCAACCAGGTCGACGCCGTCATCCACAACGCCGGGATCCTGCGCGACCGGTCGTTGGCCAGCATGACGCCCGACGAGGTCGACGGCGTGCTCGACGTCCACCTGCGAGGCGGCTTCAACGTCACCATCCCCGCATTCGCCCGCATGAAGGAGGCAGCATATGGGCGCATCGTCCTGACGTCGTCGTCCTCGGGCCTGCTCGGCAACTTCGGCCAGGCGAACTACGGCGCCGCCAAGACCGGCCTCGTCGGTCTGGCCCACGTGGCCGCGATCGAGGGGGCACGCCACGGCATCCTGGCCAACGTCATCGCGCCGGGCGCGCGCACGCGCATGACCGAAGGGCTGCTCGGCCCCGAGATGGACCAGCTGCTCGACCCCGCCCAGGTCGCTGCGATGGCCGTCTACCTGGCCTCGCCGCAGTGCACGCAGACGCACGAGATCTTCTCGGCCGGCGGCGGACGCTTCGCCCGGTACGTCCTGGGCCTCAACGACGGCTGGTACGCGCCGCAGCACCCCGCGAGTCCCGACGACGTGCTCCAGCACATCGACGAGATCCGCGATCTCGACACCCTCCAGGTGTACGAGAGCGGCGCGGACGAGATGGCCGTGCTCCGCCGCATGGCCGTCGCGGCCGGGATGCTGCCCGCACCCTCGTGACCCGGCGGTGTCCGCACCGCCCTCCAGCGCACGAAGGAGGGCCGGCCACCCGCTGGGTGGTCGGCCCTCTTCGCCGGCCCGTCAGTCCTCCGACGGGGCAGGCTGCAGCATCGCCTCGACCATGCTGGGGGCGTCGTACTGCACCATGCACATCCGCAATCCATGGGCCTCGCGCGCGCCCCAGACCGCCTCGCGCATGCCGCCGATGCGCAGATTCTGGACCAGGCGGTACCCCTTGGCCTTCATCTCCACGATCGCCGACTCGATGTCGTCGACCTTGAAGTGGATGTTGCGCACCCGCTCCCGCGTGGTCGGCGGGTGCGCCTGCAGCAGCTCGAGGTAGCCGGTCTTGTCCATCGCCATGCTCATGCGCGTCGTCGCGGCGTGCGGCGGCTCGTCGGCGGGCAGCTCCTCGATGTCGACGGTGCCGTCGAACTCGATCCGGATGAACTCCGTGTCGAGCAGCTCGCTGAACTCAGCGATCGCGGCGTCGAGGTCGGAAACCTCGAGCCCGACGAGCTCCATGCGTTCCAGCTTCATGTTCGTCCTCTTCTTCTCAATGGGTGACGTAATCAGGAGGTCCGGTCGTCCCTGAGGTCAGGGCGGACCCCCTGCGTGCGATCGCGACGGGCCTCCGTGACCTGCGAGCCCGACGTCCAGCCGCCGTCGACCGCAATCTCGGCCCCCGTGATGAAGCTGGCTGCGTCCGAGACGAGGAAGGCGACGAGCTCGGCGACCTCCTCTGAACGACCCGCACGACCCAGCGGAGTCAGCTCGGTCTTGGCCCGGCGCATGGCCGGCGGGGCGAAGTCGGTCATGGCGGTCTCCACGTAGCCCGGATGGATGCTGTTGACCCGGAGGTTCCAGGGGCCGAACTCCTGCGCGGCCGTCTTGGTCAGGCCGCGCAGCGCCCATTTGCTGGCCGTGTACGAGGGATCGGGGTTCTGGTCCAGTCCCGCGGCCGACGACACGTTGACGATGCTGCCGCGGCCGGCGTCCCGCATGAGCGGCGCGAGCACCTGCATGCCGAGGAACGGGCCGCGAAGGTTGACGTCGATCACGCGACGCCAGGCTTCTCGCTCGATGGCAAGCACGCTCGAGGTGCCGAAGACGCCCGCATTGTTGACCAGCGCGTGGACGCCGCCGAAGTGCTCTAGCGCGAGGTCGCGCCACGCGTGCCAGGCCTCGATCTGGCGGACGTCGCCCGGGACGAACCGGACCGCTTCGCCCACCTCCGCGCTCAGCGCAGCGCCGGCCGTCTCGTCGACGTCGGTGAACAGCACCTGTGCTCCGCGGTGGGCGAGCAGGCGGACGTGCGCGGCCCCCATGCCGTTCGCTCCCCCGGTCACCACGACGACGGTGCCGGCCAGGTCGGTCTGGTCAGGCATCGGATTCCTCCATCAGCTGGGCCACGCGCAGGGCCTGCGCGCGATGGGCACCGGCAGCGACGAAACCGCCATCGATGGCGATCTCGGCCCCCGTCGTGAACGAGGACAGCTCCTCGATCGACAGGTGGACCACGGTGTGGGCGACCTCCTCGGGTGCCGCGGCTCGCGGGTCGGCGGCCACGCGCGCGAATCGGTCGACGACCTCGCGGCTGACGTTGGCCAGCATCGGCGTCAAGATCACGCCGGGGTGCACCGAGTTGACCCGGATGCCGAAGGGCGCGAGCTCCAGCGCGGCGGTCTTGGTGACGCCGCGCAACCCCCACTTGCTCGACGTGTAGCCGGCCGCGTCGTAGCCCGTCAGCCCGGCGATCGACGAGACGTTGACGATCGAGCCCCCGCCGCCGCGAGCCATCAACGGGGCGCATGCCTGCATGCCGGCGACCGGTCCCCAGAGATTGACGTCGACGACGCGGTCGAAGGCGTCCTGCGGCTGCTCGGCGACGCCCCGACGGTCGGAGACCCCGGCGTTGTTGACCAGCACGTCGAGGCGCCCGAGCTCGGCCTCGACGCGGGCGACGACGGTCGCCCAGGCTGCGGGGTCGGTCACGTCGATCTCGACGAACACCGCCCTGTGGCCGGCAGCCACGAGCTCGGCCGCGAGCGCTTCGCCCGGCGCGACCAGGACGTCGGCGATCACCACCGCTGCCCCCTCCGCCACGAACAGGCGGGCCTCGGCCTCGCCCTGCCCGCCGGATGCGCCGGTGATCAGCGCGACCTTTCCGTCCAGTCGTCTCACGTGGTTCCTCCTGCGTCGGGTCGGTTGTTCGGTCAACGGGCGGCGAACAGGCGCGCCTCGGCCTCGGCCTGACCACCGGACGCGCCGGTGACCAGGACGACGCGGTCCTCGAACCGCGGGGCCCGCGGCTTCACGAGACCATGTACGTGCCGCCGTCGACCGACAGCACCTGCCCGGTCACGTACGACGCCGCATCGGAGAGCAGGTACGAGAACGTCGGAGCGACTTCCTCGGGCTCGGCGAATCGGCCAAGGGCGATGCGTGACAGGTAGGTCTGCGCAAACTTCTCATCGGTCATGATGGTCTTGGTCATTTGCGTGGACGCCGAAGGGGCGACCGCGTTGACCCGAATGCCGTAACGCCCCAGCTCCTTCGCGCCGGACTTGGTCATCGCGATGATGGCGCCTTTGGCGCTGGCGTAGTTGATCTGGCCGATGGTGCCGCCAAGGCCCGCCGATGACGTCACGTTGATGATCGAGCCGTGAGCGCCGCTGGCGACCATGCGCCGCGCCGCCTCGCGCAGCCCCAGGAACGTGCCGCGCGCGTGCACCGCCATGACAGAGTCGAAGGCCTCGGCCTCCATCTTCAGCAGCATCGAGGGTCGTGAGTTGCCGGCGTTGTTGATCCAGGCCGATATCGGTCCCAGCTCGGCCTCGGCCCGGTCCGCGACGCGGACGACATCGTCCTCGCTCGAGACGTCGGCGCCCACGCCGATGGCGCGGTGTCCCTCGGCGACCAGCTCGGTCGCCAGCGCCTTCGCGGCGGTCTCGTCGATGTCTGCGGCGCACACGGCCCAGCCCTCGCTCGCGAGATGACGCGCGAGGGTCTTGCCGATGCCGTCCCCGCCGCCGGTGACGACGACGACCTTGGACTCAGTCATGTGATTCTCTTCCTGTGTGTTGAGGTCGACCGGCTCACACCGGTCGACCGAAGTAGATGGCGGTCAGCTCGGGATCGTTCATCACGGTCTCCGGCGTTCCCTCGGTCAGCAGGCAGCCGCGATCGAGGAACATCACCCAGGACGCGACCTCCCGGACGACCTGCATGCTGTGCTCGACGATGCAGATCGAGGTGCTCCCGTCACTGACGATCTGGCGCAGCAGCTCCGACAGCTGGGAGCGAGCGGCCTGGTCGAGGCCTGACATCGGCTCGTCGAGCAGGTAGCAGCTCGCTCCGGTGGCGAGCAATCGTCCCATCATGAGCATCTTCTGCTCGGCATACGACAGGTCGCGAGCCAGGGCGTGACGCTTGTCGTACAGGCCGAGGCCCCGCAGCATGTCCTCGGCGCGGTCGGCGTCGGCCTGATCACGTCCGCGCCACGCACCTGGCGTGAACTGGGAGGCAATCGTCTCGTGCCGGATGTCGGTGACGGCGACATGGATGTTCTCCTGGACCGTCATGCCCTCGAACAGGCGGACCTCCTGGAACGAACGGACGACACCGAGCTGAGCCCGCCGCTCGACGCTGAGGCGTGAGATGTCCTGGTCGCCGTAGAAGGTCTTGCCGGTGTCGGCCCGCAGCGCTCCACTGAGCAGGTTGAACACCGTCGTCTTGCCGGCGCCGTTCGGACCGACCAGCGCCGTGATCGTGCCCGGTCGCACCGAGAGCGTGACGTCGTCGACGGCCTTGACACCTCCGAAGGAGATGCCGATCCCTTCTGAGCGGAGCGTCTTCACCTCGGGCACCGCGCCTGCTTCGACGACGCGCTCGAACAGGCCGTGGTCGACGTCCGGAACGCCCTCGCCGGCTCCCCCACGGCGGGACCCGCCGCGCTTGACCGAACGACGCTGCGCGTTGCGCTCGGCGACCTTGACCGGGTCGCGCCCGAGAACACCGCGGGGCCGATAGATCAGGATCAGCAGCACGACGAGGGTGTAGATGATGCCGTTGACCGGACCGGCGACCGAGTCAGGGATGTTGGCGAAGCTGAGCAGCTCCGGCAGCGCCAGCACGACCAGGGCGCCGACGAACGGGCCCCAGTAGGCCGCGAGACCGCCGATGATCGTGATCGACAAGATCTCGACCGTCCGGTCGAGCGTGAACTCGGCGGGGCTGATGTAGAGCGTGTGCATCGCGTAGAGCCCACCGGCCACCCCGGCGATCGCCGAGCTGAAGGCGAACACCGTCACCTTGGTCCAGAGGGCTCGCTTCCCGAGCGAACGGGCAGCGGGCACATCTTCGCGCAACGCCTTCAGCAACCGGCCGTACGGCGAGTGGACCACGCGCCAGCAGACGGCGGTGATGATGGCCAGGAAGACCCAGCTGAGCATCATGACCTGCGTGCTGGACTCCAGCTGTTGCCCGAACAGCGTCGGACGTGGGATGCCAGCGATACCCGCCGAGCGTCCGGTGAGCTCGAGGTTGTTGAACAGCTCGACCAGCGCCACTTGCACAGCGATGGTCACGATGAACAAGAACTCGTCGGACAACCGTCCGGCCGCGTACCCCACCGACAGGCTCATCACCCCTGCGATCACCGCCCCGATGAGGACGGCGGGCAGGAACTCCAGCTGGTAGTCCTTGATGAGGATGGCCGTGCCGTAGGCGCCGACGCCGAAGAACCCGCCGTGCGATACCGACAGCAACCCGCCGTAGCCGAGAAGAAGGTTGAACGAGATGCCGAGGATGACGAAGATCGGCAGCAGCCCCAAGAGGCTGATCAGGTAGTAGCTCATGACTGTTCTCTCTGCGCGAAGGTCAGGAGACCGGCGTCGGCATGGCCGAGCCGGAGCTCTCGTCCGAGGCGGCGCCTCGAGGGGCGGCGGGCGGGTCCGACGGCTTCTTGGCACTGCGCGGCTTGCGCTTGCTGCCGACGAGCCCGGTCGGGCGGAACAACACGAAGAAGAAGGCGACGATGTAGACAACGAACTCGCCCCACTCGGTGGGCAGCCAGAACAGCGGCACCGTCTCGGTGATCCCCACCAGCAGACCTCCGATCATCGCCCCGCTCATGCGACCCATGCCACCGATCGTCAGGGCGATGACCGCCTTGAGCAGCAGGTCGAAGCCCATGCTGGGGTGGATTGGTGCCTTCAGCGACAGCAGCACGGCGGCCGGCACCACGAGGACCGAACCGAGGATCATCGACCTCAGGTACACGCGATCGAGGTTGATGGCGAGGGCCTGGGCACGTTCGGGGTTGTCGCCCACGGCCCGGAACTCCAGGCCGGCATAGGTTCGCGTGAGGAACCAGTGCATGACGCCGAACAGGGCAAGGCTCATCACCAGGACGCTGAGATCGTAGACGTCCACGCGGATGCCGCCGACGGTCGTGCTCCAGCCGAACCATTCGGGCACGGCGGCGGAGACGACGCTCGCACCCCAGACCAGCTCGATGACATAGGCCGCCAGGGCCACGACGAGCAACGAGGCGACCATGACGACGATCGGATCGGCGTCGCGGCGGGCAAGCGGCACGTAGATGAGGTACTGCATGGCGCACGCGATGAGCGCCGCCGCGGCGATGGCCCCGAGGAAGGCCAGGACAACCGGCCACTCGTAGGTCGTGCCCAAGGTGTAGAAGACGTAGGCCGACAGGACGAAGGTGGCGCCCTGCGCCACGTGGAACACCTTGTTGACCGAGAGGATGAGGCTCAGACCGTAGGCGAACAGGCCGTAGAGCAGGCCCATGACCAGGCCGGTCTTGATGAGGGTGAAGAGCAGGTCCACGAGGGTCCCTTCCGTGATGGCCGGAGGTGGGGGTCCGTCTGTCCTCCGCGTCGCGAAGGACAGACGGACCGGGGGTCAGCCGTTGTCGACCGAGTCGATCGTCTCGTCGGACATCGGATCGACCCTGTAGTCATTGACCTGACGGATGATCGTCGGTCCGACGTACGTCAGCTTGTTGGTCATATCCATCGGCCCGACGATCGGGACGGTGATGTCCTTCTTCTTCCTCAGCACGGCGAGGATGTTCTCGCCGGTCACCGGAGCACCCTGAGAGCGGAGCTCCTTGATGGCCTCGGCGTAGACGAACGGCACCGAGTAGAAGTAGGCGTCGTACGACGCGTTCGTCAGGACGCGCTTGGGGTCCTCAGCCTTGATGCGATCGAGCAGCTTGGTGACACCGTCCAGGTCCTTCGGGATGTGCGACATGTAGATGAAACCGTTCATGGCGTCGCCTCCCGCCTTGCGGATGACTGGCGACTCTCCCTCACCGGCGTACCCGCCAATCGGGGTCTTGAGGCCGGCTTCGCGGTAGGCCTTCATGGTCGCGGCACCCTCGACGAGGAGCGTCTGGACGTAGATGAAGTCGGCGCCCGAGTCCTTGACCTTCGCGATCTGCGTCGTGGCGTCGGTGGCGTCCTGGCGGATCGACTCCTGTGCGACGACCTTGCCGCCGAGAGTTTCGACGGAGTCCTTGAATGCCTTCGACGTGCCCTGACCGGTCTCGTTGTCGACGTAGATCACGGCGAACTTCTTGTACTTCTTGGTCTTGACCAGGTACTGTGAGAAGTTGCTGAGCTGAACGTCGTTCATGGGCACGACGTTGACCAGGTTGGGGCTGGACCCGATCAGCGCCGGGCTCTGAGCACCGGCGTTGAAGAGGGCGAAGCCCAAGTCCTCGGCCACCGGGGAGGCCGCTGCGACGACCGGGCCCCACGCCGTCAGGACCGCGGGGGCCTTCTCGACGGCACCGAGCTTGTTCATCGCGCTGATGCCGCCCTCGGCGGTGGCCTGCGTGTCGGCGGTCGTGAGCTCGATCTTGATGCCGTCCTTTGCGAACTTCTTGTTCGCGTCCTTCACGCCATCTTCCGTGGCCATGACGAACTCCTCGCCGTACGACGCCGCAGGCCCGGTCAGCGGGATGCCGACGCCGAGCTTGTAGGTCTCGTTGCCCGTCGTGGCATTCCCGCTCGCGTCCTTGACGTCCGAGGTGCCGGAGCTGGATCCTCCGGAGTCGGTCGTGCAGGCCGTCGCCAGCGTGAGCGCCGCCACTGCCGCAGCGATCTGTGCAGATCGAATCAAACGCATATTTCTTCCTTGTCTCGTGTGATGCTGACTGACGGACACGCCGCCTTGGTGCTCAGAACAAACCCCAGATGTCGGGATCGTCCAAGAGCGTCGCAGCGGGACCTTCCCGTACGATCTCCCCGAGTCTCAATACGTAGGCGCGGTCGGACACCCGCAGCGCCTCGTGGATGTTCTGCTCGACGATCAGGACGCCGATGCCCAGCTCCTGGTGCACCGATCGGATCTGGTCGAGCATGGTCTGGACGAGCACCGGCGCCAGGCCGGTGGACGGCTCGTCCAACAGCAGGAAGCGGGGGCTGGCCATCAGCGCGGTGCCGATCGCGACCATCTGCTGCTGCCCACCTGACAGGGTGCCTGCGTCCTCGTGGAGGCGGTGGGCCAGCGCGGGGAACAGGTCGAGCACGAAATCGAGGGTCACGCGCGTCCGGTCGGTGACGTTGCGTGCGACACCGGCACCCAGCTGCAGGTTCTCACCGATGCTGAGCGTCGGGAACACGCCTCGACCCTGCGGGACGAGCGCGACACCCGACTGGGCGATCGCTGCCGACCCCATCCCGAGCTGGCTCTGTCCACCGAAGAGCACGTCGCCCTTCTCGATCTCGAGCACCCCGGCGACGGCGCGCAGCAGAGTCGACTTCCCGGCACCGTTGTGGCCGAGGAGGCTGATGACCTCCGAGGCGCCGGCTCGCAGTGACACGTCGCGCAACACCGTGTGCGCACCATAGCCCGCTGTCACCGAGACGATGTCCAGCGAAGGGGCCTCGACCGCGTCGGTGAGAGCGTCCGCTTGCCTGGTTCCCGACTGCGTCATCTGGCGCTCCTCCTCCATTTCACGGCCGGGCGCTGTTACCCAGGTCACGTCTCGACTCATTATTATCATATTTATGATCATTAATCGAGCGGTTCGCCGGAGTGTTTTCACCGACGCCCGGCGGGGCGAGGAGGAACGGCCGGTTCCGCCGTCAGGCGGGCCGCTCGACCAAGGCGGTCTTGTTCACACCGGCCTCGGGCAGCACACCGGGCGGCACGAGGTCGAGGCGCGGCCGGAAGGCCAGCACCTGGGTGATTCGGCGCTCGACCTCAGCAGCCACGTTCGCGACCTCGATGGGCGTCAGATGCGCGGCATGCTCCATCCGTACGCGCAACCGATGCTCGGTGGAGTGTCCCTCGAAGTCGGCGACGACCCGCATGTTTCCGGTGAGCCGGGGCTGGAACGCCACCGCGATCTCGCGGACAGCCGAGGGCCAGACATTGACACCCCGCACGATCAGCATGTCGTCGGTGCGCCCCACGCAGCGAACCTTGGGTCCGACTCGCCCGCACGAGCACTCCGTCTCGAGCACCTCGAGGTGGTCACGCGTACGGAAACGGATCAACGGCGAAGCCTGGCGGTCCAGTGCCGTCATCACGAGCTCGCCACTGGCACCGGACTCGAACGGCACGTCGGCACCCGTCTCGGGGTCGATCAGCTCGATGTGAACGAGCCCTTGCGCGACGAAGTGCATGCCGTCGCGCTCGAGGCATTCGCCGAAGACGATCGGAACGACGTCGGAGTTGCCCAGCGTCTCGCAGCTCGTGGCGCCCCAGACCGTCTCGATCTGCGACCGGATCTCTGGCACGCCTCCTCCGGGCTCGCCGCCCACCACGATGCGCTGGACTCCCAGTTCCGACGCGGGACGACCCAGCACCTCCTCGGCGATCCGACCGGCGTGCAGGGCGAAGTTGGGACCCGTGCAGAACACCGCGGGGGACAGTGATGCTGCGACCGTGAGGAGTCGTTCGGCGCCGGCCTCGCCACCGATCGGGATCACGACACAGCCGAGCTGCTGGAGCACCCTGACCGCCGGAACCCCACCGGCGAAGCCCTTGCTCATGCCCCACCCGTGCAGCACGAGGTCGCCCGGACGCACGCCGGCCGCGTAGAAGGCGCGGGCACCGGCCGTGCCCCAGACGCGCAGGTCGTGCTCGGTCAGGCCGAAGTACGACGGCGTGCCGCTGGTTCCCGACGTGGCCTGCACCAAGGCAAGATCGGCCACCGGTACCGCCACATGGCTCCCCAACGGGGGGAAGCCGGCCAGGCTGCGCCGCAGCTCCTCCTTCTCGGTGAAGGGCACCCGTCGCAGGTCCTCGACCGTGCCGATCGAGGCGAGGTCGACCCCGGCGTCAGCCAGCTTCTCGCGGTAGAAGCGCGAGCCGGACCCCACATGGTGCAGCTGCCGGCGTAGGAGCAGCTCCTCGTGCTCACGCAGCCGCGCGGGGGCCCAGGTCTCGATCTCGTCCAGCACGTCGACCATGCTCAGTGCACCGGATCGACCGGCGTGAAGCGAAGAACCGGCAGGTCGGCGTCGTCGGCGCGCTCGAAGACCGCGCGGACGCGCAGCCCCGGCTCCAGGACGTCCGACGAGCAGTCGACGATGTTGGTCTGCACCGTGACGCCCTCGTCGAGGGTGACGTACGCCAGCACGAAAGGCGTGTGCGACCCCCAGGGCTCGGCGGCACGGCGCACGACCGTGTAGCTGTAGACCGTGCCTTCGCCCGTGGCGGGCCTCCACACGACGCCGGTGGACCCGCACCGCGGACAGAAGCCGCGCGGATACCAGAACGGACGTCCGCACGCCTCGCAGTACGGAACGGTGAGCTCACCACGTCCGGCCGCATCCCACCAGGGCTCGGCGTCGGGCTCGATGACAGGCCGAGGCGTGGGCAGGCCACCCGGGAAGTGATGAGTCACGCGAAGCGCTCCAGAACGATCGTCGAGCTGTAATGGTTGGTGGACAGGCGAAATCCGGTGCCGGAGGCGACGGCGAACTCGAGGTCGGGGACCTGCAGTGCCGGGTGAGCCTCGCCTCGAAGCTGCCGGACGGCCTCGATGACCTTGGTCATGCCGCCGCGATTGCCCGGGTGGTTGCTGGACAGCCCGCCGCCGTCGGTGTTGACGGCCAGCCGCCCCGTGCCGCTCACCAGCCCACCGTCCTGGACGAAGGAGCCGGCCGTCCCGCGCGAGCAGAAGCCGAGATCCTCCAGCGCGACGAGCACTGTGATCGTGAACGAGTCGTACAAGGAGGCGTACCTGACTTGCTCGGCGGTGATGCCGGCCTCGGCGAAGGCGAGCTCGCCCGAGCGCCTGTTGGCGCTGTAGGTCAGGTCGACGTCGCCGGCCAGCGAGGCCTTGTGACTCTCTCCTTGACCGCGCAGGGTCGCCCCGGAGCGACCGAGCTCGCGGGCCACGTCGGGATGGACGACGACGAGAGCACCGCCTCCGTCCGTGACGACGCAGCAATCGAGCTTGTGGAGGGGATCGGCGATCAACGATGACCCGAGGACGTCGTCGACCGTCACCTCGTCGCGCAAGAAAGCGTGCGGATTGAGCGCAGCGTGCCGCGACGAGGCCACCTTGACCCAGGCCAGCTGTTCGGACGTCGTGCCGAACTCGTGCATGTGCCGCCGGGCCAGCACCGCATAGTCGGCGACCGGGCCGTATCCACCGGAGTAGCCGTTCACCTGGTACGCCGCCGCCGGCGGCGGGGTGTCAGGAGGCGACACCCGCTGCCTCTGCGCCGGCAGGCCGGCCAGCGAGATGACAGCCACGCGGCACTTGCCAGCCGCAATCGCGGCGGCCGCGTGGCCGACGTAGGCGACATAGCTCGCGCCGCCCATCTCGGAGGACTCCGTATAGGTGCACTGCATGCCCAGGTGCTGCACCAGGTCGATGACGCCGAAGCCCGGGGCGCTGGAATCGGTGAAGAACCCGTCGACGTCGGTGATCGACAGTCCCGCGTCGGCCAGCGCACCTGCGACGACGTCCCGGTGCACACCGGCGAGCGTGTGCCCGGGGAGCCGGCGTCCCGGGTGCTCATAGGCACCGACGATCACCGCTGATCCGTTCAAGCTCATCCGCGCTCTTCCCCCCGCACTAGGTCGTTCAGCGGCATCATCGCGTCCAGCTTCCGAGCGAGGTCGTCACGTCCGGTCGGGGGCACCGTGATGATGAGCCGTTCGACGCCGAGGCTCGCGTAGCGCTCGACCAGGCTCGCGTCACTACGCGGATCGAAGGCGTGCAGGCGGATCGTGGCCGGATCGCGACCGGCGTCCTCGAAGGCCCTCTGCAGGGCGGGCAGGCCCTCGATGATCGTGCGCGTCCCGATGGGTGCCCAGCCGTGGGCGTACTCGGCGATGTGCTCGAACAGCTTCGGTCCGGCCAGGCCGCCGATGACGACCGGCGGTCCACCGGCCTGGACCGGCTTGGGCCATTGGTAGGTGGGCGCGAAGTCGACGTAGTCGCCGTGGAACGAGGCGACCTCTTGGGTCCACAGCTCGCGCATCGCAAGCATCTTCTCGCGGGTCACCGTGCGGCGCTTCTTGTACGGCACGCCGTGGTCCTCGATCTCGTCCTGGTTCCAGCCGTAGCCGACGCCGAAGATCAGCTTGCCGCCGGACAGCTGGTCGACACTGGCGACCTGCTTGGCCAGGTAGATCGGGTCGTGTTGCGGCACGACGGTGATGCCAGTGCCGATCGTCAGGCCGGGCTCGGCCGTGGTGGCGGCGGCGAGGCCGACGAACATGTCGATCGTCCGGTAGTACTCCGGCGGCAGGTCGCCACCCAGCGGATACGGCGTGCTCCGGGTGACCGGGATGTGACTGTGCTCGGGCAGGAACATCGCCTCGAAACCGCGTTCCGCGATCATGCGCGCCAGCGGTGCCGGCGCCACGGTCTGATCGGTCGAGAACATCATGAGACCGACGTGCATGAGAAGACTCCCTGATGATGAGTAAAAGTAGTATCATAAATAGCATACTTGACGAAACCCTGTCCACGACTCGAGGACCGCCATGACCGACATCAGCGCCATCGCCACACTCATCGCCACCGATCAGATTCGAGCGCTGCTCGTCGAGTACGCGCAGTGCGCCGACACAGGGCGTACCGATCGCATCCTCGAGCTGTTCGCGCCCGACGCCGTCTTGGAGGCGACGAACAATCCCGCGTGCCACGGTCGCGACGAGATCCGTTCCTTCTTCGAGCGCGTGGGAAGCAGCGCCCGCGCTCTCATGGACAAGCCATACATGCGGCACCACCTGTCGAGCATCCACATCGAGCTGGACGGCCCCGCCGACGCCCGCGCCACCAGCTACTTCTTCGCGATCACCGATACCGGCCCAGACAACTGGGGCCGCTACCGGGACATCCTCCGGCACGACGGCGAGTCGTGGACGATCCACCACCGTCGGCTCCAGCTCGAGGGATACAGCCCCGGCGGCTGGATGGATCGCCACGAGGCCGCACGGGACGGGGACACCGGCGCTTGACCGACCTCGACCGCCAGCTGGGTCCTGGCCGGGCGCCCGCCCTCGTGATATCGGAGTGCCAGAACGGCCTGATCGACCTCGAGCACGAGACCGCGATGCACGCACCAGAACGCCTTCCGCCACGTCCTACCGGCCTTGGCGACGAGCACCACTTCTCAGGAGGTCATCGAGGCGATCGATCGTCGCTGACCGTTGGTCGATTGCCCGCTGGCAGCGCCGCCACTCAGGAGCGACGTGTCAGCAGCTGTCCGAGCCAGGCGCGAGTCGCGTCGCGGTGCTCGTCGCTCAGCCGCACCAGCGCCTCACGGTCGCGGGCGCCGATCGCCGCGGTCATCCGCACGTGGTCATCGACGACCCTTCGATGCGCCGAGTCGGTGCGCACGTACATCGAGCGGTAGAAGTCCGACAGCACCCACAGCTGGTTCACCTGACGCCGAACCATGCGCTGGGGCGACGCGTCGAAGATCGCGAAGTGGAAGGCCTCGTTGACCGACCGGTACTCCGCGAACTGCGTCACCGGGTCGAGCGCCGACAGCCGCTCGTTGAGGGCATTCAGGACGTCGACGTCGATCAGCTCGAGGTCGACGGTCGCGAGCAGGGCGTCCTCGAGCAGCTCGCGCATCAGATAGATCTCCGACAGGTCCTCGAGGGTCGGACGCACGACTGTGTAGCCGGTGTTGGGACGAGCCTCGACCAGGCCCTCTGCCCGCAGCGACGCGAGAGCTTCACGGACGGGGACACGACTGACGCCGAGCCGGGCAGCAAGCTCGGCCTGGTTGAGCTTCTCCCCCGGAAGCAGCTCTCCGGTCAGGACGAGCTGACGCATCCTGGCCAGGCACGTGGCCACGGTGTCCGCCTCACGGGTCATCGCGCCAACCTACTCACAGCGTCGAGTCGTCGCCGAGGAGCACCGTGACCTGACTGGACAGCATGCCGCCGTTGCCATGCGCGAGCGCCACGTGGACGTCGGACACCTGCCGATCGCCGGCCTCGCCCCGCAGCTGACGAGTCGACTCGATCAGCGTGAAGATGCCGTACATCCCGGGATGGCAGTAGGACAGCCCGCCACCGTTGGTGTTGACCGGAAGACGTCCTCCGGGGGCGATCGCTCCGCCGGTCACGAAGTCGCCGGCCTCGCCCTTGGCGCAGAAGCCGAGATCCTCGAGGAACAGCAACGTGTTGATGGTGAAGGCGTCGTACAGCTCGACAACATCGACGTCGGTCGGTCTCAAGCCAGCGAGGTCGAACGCGCGCGCGCCGGTCTCCGAGGCTGCCGTCATGGTCAGGTCGTCCATTTGGGAGATGCTGGTGTGCCAGTGCGCCTCGGCCCCGCCGAGGTAGAAGACCGGGGGGCGAGGGAGGTCGCGGGCCCGATCGGCCGACGTGACGACCACGGCGCCCCCGCCGTCGGTGACCAAGCAGCAGTCGCGCACCGTGAGCGGCGAGCTGACCATCCGCGAGCCGAGCACGTCGTCGATCGTGAGGTCGCTCTGCTCGAACGCCGCCGGGTTGAGCTGCGCCCATCGACGCGCCGCCACGGCAACCTCGGCCAGGTGCTCGCGTGTCGTGCCGAACTGGTGCATGTGCCGGGCGGCCGCGAGCGCGTAGGCCGATACCGGCAGACGGGCGCCGAACGGAGTCTCGTACGAGGGGATGTGGTTCTGTGCCGACGGCACCAGGCCGCCGGCGGCCGAGCGTTGATTGCTGCCGTAGGCAATAAGCGCCACCTCGCACAGGCCGGCGTCAATGGCGGCCGCGGCGTGGCGCAGGTGGGCCAGGAAGGAGCTGCCGCCGATCGCGGTGCTATCGGTGTAGCGAGGCCGGACGCCGAGCCGCTCGGCCAGCGTGACGGTCGGCATGGCGTAGAAGGCGGAGTGCGAGAAGACCGCGTCGACGTCGGCGATCGTCAGCCCTGCGTCGTCGAGGGCACGACCGGATGCCTGCTCGGCCAGGTCCAGGGCGGTCACACCCGGTCCGACCTCGCCCAGGTCGGACTCGGCCACCCCGACGATGGCGACCCGTCCGCGCAGCGCGCGCTCGTCGGTCATCGGTCTCCCCCGTTCCTGACGAACAAGGGCAGCGCCCGGCCGTCGACCTGCGCGATCTCCACGGTGACGCGCTCGTCGATCGCGACCTCGGAGTCGTCGATGCGGGACATCATGCGATAGCCCTCGTCCAGGTTGACGAGCACCACCGCATGGGCAGCGCGGTCGCGCGGCGTCAGGACAGTCGTCGAGTACACCGTCGCTCGGCCCGCGGACGCGCGCCAGGTCAAGGCATCAGCACCACACTGCGAGCAGCGTCCGCGGGGCGGGAAGATCGCGGCGGAGCAGCGAGCGCACGCCTGGAACGCCAGTACCCCGCGCTCGAGGCACGCCTCGTAGACGGCGTGCGGGGCGGTCAGGCCGTCTGGCGCGGTGGCAGGAGAGCCCGGAAGGTCGTCGCTCATCGGCAGGTCCTGACGTGGATTGACAAGTGTATTCATTTTAGCATACGTTCGGGTTTCTCCGCAGGAAGGCAAGCGCGCGCTCATGGACTCATCCGACAACGACCCCGTCGCCGTCACAGCCCAGCAACCCCTCGCCGGCATCAAGATCCTCGACCTCACCCGGGTCGTCATGGGCCCGCTGGCGACCCAGGTGCTTGCCGACCAGGGTGCCGACGTGATCATGATCGAGGCACACGACGGGGACACGAACCGCGTCATGGGGCCCGGTCCGCACCCCGAGCTGTCGGGCATCTCCCTCAACCTGCTGCGCAACAAGCGCTCCGTCGCCATCGACCTCAAGTCGGCAGAGGGCCGTACCGCCCTGGAGGCCCTCGTCCGCCGATGCGACGTGGTCGTGTCCACCATGCGGCCGCATGTGCTCACCCGCCTAGGCCTCGACTACGCGTCGATCCGCGCGATACGTGAGGACATCGTCTTCTGCCAGGCGCAGGGCTTCCCGGTCGGCAGCCCCCGCGGCAACGAACCTGCCTACGACGACATCATCCAAGCTGCGACCGGTGTCTCCGACGTGGTCGAGCGCGTCACGGGCGCCCCCGGCCTGATGCCGACGATCTTCGCCGACAAGGTGTGCGGACTCGTCATGGCCCAAGCGATCACCGCCGCGCTGGTGCAGCGGGCTCGCACTGGCGTGGGCCGACATGTCGAGGTGCCGATGAATCAGGCGATGAACGCCTTCATGCTCGTCGAGCATGGCGCAGGTGCCATCAGCGAGCCTCCGGTCGCCATGCCCGGCAAGCCGGCCACGGGCTATGCGCGCGTGTTGTCGCCCGACCGTCGGCCGCATCCCACGAGCAACGGCTGGGTCCATCTCCTGCCCTACCGCCCCGAGCACTACGCATCGCTGTTCACCGAGGCCGGCGTGCCCGATGCCGCCACCGATCCTCGGTACGCCGACCTGCGCGCGACGATCGCCAACTCCGACTCGCTGTACCGCGACGTCCGGCGCATCACCCCGACCCGCACGACCGAGCAGTGGCTCGACTACTGCCGGGAGGCAGGCATCCCGGCGACCGCCGTCGCGTCCCTGCAGGATCTCGTCGACGACCTGCCTGTCGTCCAGCACCCGCATGCCGGGTCGTACCGGATCATCCCGACGATGGCCGTCTTCCACGGCGCCGCCTTGACCACCCCCTCCCCCGCGCCCCTGATCGGGCAGGACACCGCCGCTGTGCTCGGCGAGCTGAGCACCCATCTGACGGAGGCCCCGTGAACCTCGTCCCCACGACCCTCACCGCCGAGGAGCGCGCGCTGCAGGCCGATGTGCGTGCCTACCTCGACGAGCGCCTGGCGCCGGGCACCTACCCCCTGGGGCTTGGCATGGCCGGCGCCGTCGATGCCGACTTCTCGCGCGACCTCGGTTCCCAAGGGTGGATCGGCATGGCCCTGCCTGCCGAGTACGGGGGCGGTGGGCGCACCGCTGTCGAGAGGCAGATCGTCGTGGAGGAGCTGCTCACGCGCGGTGCCCCGGTCGGCTTCCACTGGACGGCAGACCGCCAGTCTGGCCTGAACATCTTCCACAACGGCACCGAGGAGCAGCGTCGCGAGCTGCTGCCAGGCATCTCCCGCGGCGAGCTCTCCTTCGCCATCGGCATGAGCGAACCCGACGCGGGCTCCGACCTGGCGGCGGTCCGGTCGCGCGCCGTCCTGGAAGACGGCACCTGGCGCATCGACGGCACGAAGATCTGGACGTCCAACGCCACCACGGCGACTCACCTGCTGTGCCTCTTTCGCACCTCGGAAGGCCGACATGACGGCCTCACCCAGTTCATCGTTCCTCAAGGAACGCCGGGCATGACGATCGCGCCCATCCCGTTCATCGACGGCACGCGGCACTTCTGCGAGGTCTCCTTCGACGGCGTCCGCCTGCCCGACAGCGCCCGCCTCGGCGCGGTCGGTGCCGGATGGGGCCAGAACACCAGCGAGCTCGCCCTCGAGCGCGGCGGCGTCGACCGGTGGATGTCGATGATGCCGTTGCTCGAGCACTGGGCCCGGTCTGCGGATGTGCGCGACTCGGTGCCGGCCCAGATCGACCTCGGGCGCATCCTCGCCCGCCTCTGGGTCTACCGCGGCATGAGCCTGTCGATCGCCCGACTCGTCGACTCCGGCGTCTTCCCCGTCGTCGAGGCCGCCCTCGTCAAGGAGATGGCCACCCAGTTCGAGCAGGAGTCCCTCAGCCTGGTCCGACGACACTACGGCCGCACACCTGCGCTCACGTCCGACGACCCGTGGGAGGCCCTGCTCGCGCAGGCGATCCTCGTCGGACCGTCGTGGACGCTGCGCGGCGGCACGACCGAGATCCTCCGCACCGTCATCTCGAAGGGACTCATCAAGCGATGACATCCGACCTCACCGCCGCCCTCGGGGACTTCTTCGCCGCCGCGTGGCCGACCGACGCCCCGATCGGCGAGTCGGGCCCCCTCGCGGAGACCCCGTGGCCTCTGTTCGCCGACCTCGGACTGCACCTCGTCGGTGTGCCCGAGGACCGCGAGGGATCCGGCGGGACGTTCGCCGACCTCATGGCGTTGGCCACTCTCGCCGGGCGTCACGCCTCGGACATCCCGGTCGTCGAGGCGACCACCGGTGCCTGGGCCCTTGTCGAGGCGGGCCTGCCCCTCCAGCCCATGGCCAGCATCTCCATCCCCGTCGGTGCCTCGTCGCTGACGATCCACGACGACCAGACGGTCAGTGGCATCCTTGCCGACGTCCCGTGGGGATCGACGGTCGACCTGGTCGTCGCCATAGCCGACGACGGCCGCACCGTCGTGGTGAAGGCGCGTGACGCGACGGTCCGACACGGCGTCGACCTGGCCGGCCAGCCACGCGACACACTCACGTTCTCGCAGGTGGCCGCGGTCGCCATCGGCGCCGGCACCAGCGCCGACCACGTGCGTCGACGAGCGGTCGCCCTGCGGGTCGCGCTCGTCGCAGGCGCACTGCAGGCCATCTCCGCACTGACCCGCCGCTACGTCTCCGAGCGGGTCCAGTTCGGCAAGCCGATCGGAGCGTTCCAGGCCGTGCAGGCTCATGTCGTCCAGATCGAGCAGATGGCTGTCATGTGCACGGCGGTCGCTGATCGGCTGGCGCTCGACGACGACCTGAAAGATGTCGACGTCGCCGCAGCTCAGCTCGTGACTGCTGAGAACGCGCTCGTAGCGGCCAGGGCCGCCCACCAGGCACACGGTGCGATCGGCATGACGCAGGAATACAGGCTGCAGGGTTACACCCGTCGACTGCACACCTGGACCGGCGACTTCGGGGAGCCGATCGACCTGTCGCGACGACTCGGCAACACCGCCGCCCACGAGCCGTCGTTCGCTCGTCTCATCCTCGACCACGACCGACCGGAGCTGCTGCCATGACCATCCCCGCCTTCGACGGCTTGAGAGTCCAGATCGACGGCACGGTCGCTCTCCTTGAGATCGCGCGCCCGCCGGCCAACTACTTCGACCGGCCGCTGATCGCCGCGATTGCCGACACACTCGACGCCCTCGCCGCTGACGGCACGGCACGAGCGGCCGTTCTGGCGTCGGAGGGCAAGCACTTCTGCGCCGGGGCCAACTTCGCCGCGCCCACGGAGGGCGCAGACCGGGCTGTCGACTCACGCCGCCTGTATGCCGAGGGAGCGCGACTGTTCGCCTCACCTCTCCCCGTGGTCGCTGCGGTCCAAGGGGCAGCCGTGGGAGGTGGCCTGGGTCTGGCCTGCACCGCCGACTTCCGCGTGGCTTCCTCGAAGACGCGCTTTTGGGCCAACTTCCCTCGCCTGGGCTTTCACCAGGGCTTCGGCCTGTCGGCGTCGCTGCCGCGCATCATCGGGACGCAGGCCGCGAGCCGCATGCTCGTCGGGGCCGAGCGCGTCGACGGCGCGCGCGCCCACTCGCTCGGCTTGGTCGACCGTCTGGCCGAGCCCGGCGCCGAGCGAGCGGTGGCGCTGGCCTACGCCCGCGAGCTTGCCGATCTCGCGCCGCTCGCTGTTCGCTCGATCCGACAGACGTTGCGCGGCGATCTCGCGGAGCGCGTCATCGCGACGCTCGACCGCGAAGCCACCGAGCAGGCCTGGCTGTGGGAGACGACCGACAGTCGCGAGGGCATCGCTGCCAGCCTCGAACGACGCGAACCGAAGTTCACCGGTCGCTGAGGCCGGCAGGCACGAGGCTGCCGTCCCGATCCCGGGTCAAGGAAAGGCGAGGACGATGAACTCGCCGACCATGGCCGGCTTCTCGACACCGTGCACCTCGATCGTGAGGCCAAGTCGATACTGCATGCCCCCCGATCGCGGGGTCGCGGCCAGGATCGACCCATACATGCGGACACGAGCGCCCTCGGGGACCGGGTTGACGAAGCGCACCTTGTCGATGCCGTAGTTGACGCCGCTGCTGCGGCCGGTCACGTCGAGGATGCCCTGCATCAGCAACGGGACGAGCGAGAGGGTCAGGTAGCCGTGGGCGATCGTGCGGCCGAACGGACCATCGGCGGCCCGATCGGTGTCGACGTGGATCCACTGGTGGTCCCCCGTGGCCTCCGCAAACGCATCGATGCGCGCCTGCTCGATCGGTACCCAGGGACCCGGGCCGAGCGACGCGCCCACAGCGCTCTCGATGTCGGCCAGCACGATCGTGAGGGGCGAATTCGCTATCTCGTGTGTATTTCTTGTCATAATTATGATTATCCTACGTGATGCTGTCCTGGTCCACCATTCGGAAGAACCTCATGGCAGACCTTGACCCGGCCCCTGCCCGGCGGACAGCTCGCCGTGAGCACCGGCGTGACACAACTCGCCTGCAGCGGAGTGGGCCGATCATCATGGCGTCGGACGTTTTGGCACCACCCGCGACCACGGCGAGGTCGCAGCCTTCGCGGCATCGCACGCCGCCCACGTGGCTCACCGGTGAGGCGATCCGCGTCGACGACGACACCTTGGCGTCGCCCGGTCGACTGCGCCGCTCCGCGATGCGCTTCACGAACGCGCCGCGAACCTTCGTCTGAGACCGCTGACTACTCGGGCCAGTGGATGCGGCTGCGAAGCGTCCCCGGCTGGTTCTTGGCGATGAAGCGCCGACCGACGTCGAGATGGTGGTGCATCGCCGCCGCGGCGCCCTCGGCGTCGCCCGCCTCGAGCAGATCGACGATCTTGGTATGCGCCTGCACGACGTCCTCGAGCTCGTCGCGGCCGTAGTGGACGCCGCTCGAGGCACCATCAGCGATGAACTTGACCGCGTCGACGACCATGCTGATGACCCGGCTGTCGCCGGCTTCGGCGACCGCCGAGTGGAATCTCTGGTTCTGCGCCCAGAACTCGACCGGGGCGTCATACGACTGCGTCATGATCTCGATGGAGTCACGCAGGTCGGCGATCTGCTCGGGAGTGATGCGTTGGGCCGCCAGGCGAGCCATCATCGGCTCGAGCGCCAGGCGGGCATCGGACACGTCCTTGAGGGTGAGCTGCTGGAACTGCAGCATCAGTCCGAGATGCTCGGCGAACTCTCCCGAGCTCGGTCGCCGGACAGTGGGGCCGCCGCCGGGACCGGTACGGATCACGACGAGCCCCCAGACCTCCAGCAGTCGCAGCGCCTCGCGCAGCGTGGCGCGGCTCACCTGTAGCTGTTTGAGCATCTCGCTCTCGTGAGGAAGCCGGGCGCCCTCCGCGATCTCTCCTTCGACGATCGAAGAAGCAAGGTGGCGCGCGAGACGCTCGGACGCCTTGGGGGTCCGCTGCCGAAAGGCTGTCATCTGCACGGGCTTCACCCGCATAATTATACGCAGACTTACGTGACGTCCGCGCACGGCGACGAGGCCACGGCCTCGCCCACCGGCCCCTCGACCCAGCCCGCGAGGACTTCTTGGAGGCACGCAGTCAAGGCAAGAGGCTGGTCGAGCATGACGTGGTGGCCGCTGTCGGCGATGGTGACGACCGGCACCCCTCCGAGGCGCGAGCTGAGCTCATCGACCTGGTCAACCGACATCAGGCTCCGCTCGGCCATCACCAGCACCGTGGGACCGAGCCGCCGTCCCCACAGCTCGTCCGGGAAGGAATCGTGCAACGTGACGGCGTGGTCGAAGCGCCACGTCCAGCCGTCGTCGGTCCGTCGCACCGAGCGTTCTGCCACGCGTCGTTCGACGTACCGAAGGCGAGCCGGGTCGACCGGACGTGCCTGGAACCGCGACTCGACCAGATCACGGCTCGCGTGGAACCGGCGCGGAGGCAGCAAGACGCGTCGCGCCGCCAGACCTCCCTCAGCCACCAGCCAGTCGGGCGGATCGATCGCCACCGTCCCGCCCAGTCGTTCGCCGCGCAGCAGAGCCGTCGTCAGGGCGGCGACGCCGCCCATGCTGTGACCGATGACGTCGAACCGGGCGCCTCCGCTCTCGGCGTCGCCGACAGCGACGATCTCGTCCGACCACGTGAAGAAGTCGTAGTGAGATCGCGAGTCGCTCGAGCCGTGTCCCGTCAGGTCGATCGCAGCCACTCGGCGGTCCGAGGCCAGCAGCGGCGCGACGTGATCCCACCATCCCCCATGCGCCGCACCGCCGTGGACGAGCACCACCGTCGGCGCGCTCTCGGGGCCCCAGACGCGGTACTCGACACGGGCGCCTTTGACCTGCACGTCGCGAGTCGCGCCGGCGTCAGCCAGTGCGTCGACGAACCATGCCGGCCCGGAAGCGGTCTCAGCCGGCGAGGACGACATCGGCGATCGCCGCACGCAGCTCGACGTGCGTCCCGCCCAAGATCTCGAGGGACTTGGCGCGCTTGAAGTGGAAGTGCGCAGGATGCTCCCAGGTGAAGCCGATGCCGCCGTGCAGCTGGATCATGTCGGCGGCCGTCCGGAAGTACGACTTCGTGGCGTAGACCTTGACGACCGACGCAAGCAAGTCGATGTCTTCGCTGCCGTCGACCAGCACCGAGCCGGCGTGGCGCAGACCGGCGCGCGCGCCGGCGAGCCGCACCTGCATGTCGGCGCAGCGGTGCTTGACGGCTTGAAACGAGCCGATCGGCTTGCCGAACTGGTGGCGCACCTTGGCGTACTCGACGGTGTCGCGGGTCGCACGATCCGCGCCGCCGACCGCCTCGGCCGCGAGCGCCAGTGCCACGAGGGGTTTGATCGCCGCGAGGATCTCCCCGGCCTGGCCGTTCCGGCCGATCAGTCGCGCCGGTGCCTCGTTCAGGACGAGGGTGGCCATGCGACGTGTCGGGTCGAGCGTCTCAGACGCTGTGCGCTCGACGCCCGTGCCGGCGAGGAGGAACAACGAGCGTCCCGCCGGCGTGGTGGCCTCGACGATCACGTGGTCGGCGTCGGCGCCGTCGATGACTCGGCGCGCCTCGCCGCTCACGACCCAACCGTCCCCCGTGGACGTCGCCTCCGGGACGAGAGCGGCGTAGCGGTCACGGCCGACGTCGATGGTCGCCAAAGCGGCGGTCTTGTCCCCGCTGGCGATGCCCGGCAGCAGCTCCGCAGCCATCGCCTCGTCGCCGCTCAGCACGATCGCATTGGCGACAAGCACCACGGTGCTCAGATACGGGCCGCCGTAAATCGCCCGCCCGAGCTCTTCTGCCACGAGCAGTGCCTCGGCCGGCGCCCCACCCGAGCCGCCGTACTGCTCGGGGATGCTCAAGCCGGCCACACCGAGGTCGGCCGCGAGACGGCGCCAGGTGTCGCGGTCGGGCGAGGGAGCATCCAGGTCGGCTCGGACCTGGGCGTCGCCCCAGGTCACGTCGAGGAAGGCCCGCAGACTGCGCTGGTACGAGAGCTGGTCGTCGTCGAGCAAGGGATCCATGGGGGCTGCCTTCTGTGCGGTCGTCATCACTTGGGGAGGCCGAGCAGCTTCTCACCGATGATCGTCTTCTGGATCTCGGAGGTGCCGGCGTAGATGGTTCCAGAGCGCGAGTTCAGGGCCGTGGTGATCCACGAGGCGCTGGTGTTGGGCGCGCCGACGTCGTCGGTCTGGAACAGCGTGGTGTTGGTCGGTCGACGCCCCTCGGCCACCAGACTCTCGCGCTCGAGCACGTCGAGCGCCAACTCGGTGGCCTTCTCGTGGTACTCGCTCCAGAAGAGCTTGCTGATCGCGGCGTCCGGTCCGGGCGCGTGACCGGCCAAGAAGCGAGCCAGCGAGTCGCGACCCAGGAACCGCATGACCTCGTTGTCGATGTAGATGTCAGCCAGCGCGTCACGCATGACGGGCTCCGCGGCCGCACCGTTCTCGCGAGCCAGATCCAAGAGCCGATCGAGTTCCGCACGGAACATGATCGGCAGCGTGGCCGCAGACTCCCCCCGCTCGAAGCCGAGCAAGGTCATGGCTACCGGCCAGCCCTTGTCGACCTCCCCGACCACGTTCTCCTTGGGGCACCGCGCGTCGGTGAAGTAGACCTCATTGAACTCGCTCTCCCCCGCGATGTTCTTGATCGGTCGAACGTCGACACCGTCCTGCTCGATCGGTACCAGCAGCATCGTGATGCCGCGATGCGCAGGAGCCTCGGAGTTGGTGCGGACGAGCACGAAGATCCAGTCGGCGAGGTGGCCACCGGAGGTCCAGATCTTCTGGCCGTTGATGACCCATTCGTCACCGTCAAGCACCGCGCGGGTGGACAGCGAGGCGAGGTCGGAGCCAGAGTCTGGCTCGGAGTAGCCCTGGCACCAGACATCCTGACCAGACAAGATGCGCGGCAGGAAGTGCTTCTTCTGCTCCTCCGTGCCCCAGTGGAGCAGGGTGTTGCCAATCATGACGATGCTGAAGATGTCGTTCATGATCCCAGTGGGTACGCCCACGCGAGCGAACTCCTCGGCAAGCAGGACCCGTTCGGCGTCAGTGAGACCAGCGCCGCCGTATTCCACGGGCCACGAGGCCGCCAAGAACCCATGCTCGGCGAGCGATGCCCGCCAACGTTGAGCAAACTCCCTTGCCTCAGCATGGTCGAGTTTGCCTACCCCGGCCCAGTCGTCTGGCAGCTCACTGTCCAGGAACGCCCTGACGCGCGCGCGGAAATCTCCGACGTCCGTCGATGGACCGGCCACTGTATTCATGCAAACTATGATACTAGATAGCCGAGATTCTGCAACCCCGTCGGACGGTGTCGAGCCACGTCACTACGACGACGATGAGGACTGCCACGTGATTTCGTTGATGACGCCCTGGAACGCCCCACCAGCCGAAAACCCGCCGTCCACCGCGATCTCAGCGCCGTTGATGTACGAGGACGCGTCAGAGCACAAAAAGGTCACCAGCTCGGCGACCTCGTTGGACTGTCCCACACGCTTGAGAGGCGTGACGGCAGCGAACGACGAGCGCACCAGCGGGGTCACGTCGCTGATGAGCGGCGTCTCGATGATGCCGGGATGGATCGAGTTGGTACGGATGCCGAATGGTCCTAGCTCGAGCGCCGCGACCTTCGACAGACCGCGCAGCCCCCACTTGCTGGCTGAGTAGGCAGCAGATGAGTAGGCGGTCAGCCCTGCGATGGACGAGACATTGACGATCGACCCATTGCCCCGCTCACGCATACCGATCGCGACGGCGCGGATGCCGAGCATGCACCCGGTCAGGTTGACGGCCAGGACTCGATCCCAGCCCTCCCGGTCGGTGTCGAGGATGCCGACGCGCTCACTGATGCCGGCGTTGTTGACCAACGCATCGGCGCCGCCCAGCTCAGTGGCGATCGCCGTCGCGCGCTTCCAGTCGTCGTCGTTCGTGACATCGAGTTCGACCGCGACCGCTCGGCCGCCTTCCTGCTCGATCTCACGCGCGACTGCCCGAGCCTCGTCGACCAACACGTCACCGACAACGACGCTGCCGCCGGCGGCCGCGATGAGCCGAGCCTCTGCGGCTCCCATGCCTCGGGCTCCGCCCGAGATGATGACTGTCCTGCCGTCTAGTGAACCCATGGAGCCTCTGTTCTGATCTTGTTCGCTGTGCGGTCGATGTCGCTCTGGTCGGCCGGCGAGCGGACGCCGGCTAACCGTTGCGAGAGGCTGGCCAGTCGGACGTCGCTGATGCCCACGGGGGCCAGTGGTCGTCAGCCGTCGGTACGGTCGTTTCGAGGTTTTCGAAGCAATCCTGGCACTTGACGACCATGCGTGGGCCGAGGAAGTTGGCCACCGGGTAGCGGGCCACATCACTCGAGCCGCAGGCGGGACACGTCTGGCCCGTCCTGACCCGCTCGACGCTGACTGTGGCTTTTTGCGGCGGCCCGAAGAGCAAGCGATCAACACCCATGAGGGCTCCTTTCGTAGGTTGAATCGGGTCCGGGCGCGGTGCCCGGGCGCGATCGGATCACAGGATCCAGTCGGTGGGCGAGGCAGAGGGGACCGTCCATCTGCCAGCTTCACGCTCGGCGGCCAGATGCCGGCGACGTTCGCGAGACTCGACATCCCGAACCTCGCCGTCCTCGAAGACCACTCCGAACGCCTCGGCCGCGTAGCCGGCCGAGTACAGGCCATCGCGGACATCGTTGGCTATGGCCTCCAGATCGCGCTCAAGAGGATCACCCCACCCGCCGCCGCCGCCGATGACAACTCGCAGAGCGTCACCTGCCTTGACGACGACGCCAGCGAGCTTGCCGGTGGAGTTCGTAGCGCCGCCCTCGACCGATCCGCGGTCAGCGCTGGGCACACCATTTTCGTCGAACGCTCCATATAGAGGTTCAAGGCCGTGCAGCATACGAGGGTTCATGTGCTTGGACCAGTCGAACTGCGGGATGTACCAGGCATATGACGACATTCCGCGGCCACCGCCTACGACACCATCTGCGCCGTGGCGGACCCGGTCTGAGGTAATGGTGACCAAGGTGTCGGACATCGCGACCATCGTGTAGATGCCGCCGAATCCGCCGCGGTGCTTGCCCGCCCCGGCTGAGTCCGGCATGACTTCCATCTGACCGACCACGGTCGGCGACTCGGCTTCGGCATGCTCGTGCACCGAGGTGCGGCAGTTTCCGATCGGGGCGATGCAATAGGTGAGGCCGTCACCCTTCCAGGTACCACCCCAGCCTCCGCCAGGTCCGGCAAAAGACCCCCACTGGTTGCCTTCGCGACCTGGCCGCATGTCGATGCCGCCCATGACGATCGTCGCGCAGGTTCCTGAGTCAGCCGCGATGGATTTGGAGACCAGCGCTCCAGAGATTGCCTTGACGACCATGTTGATCGATCGGGACCCCACGTCCATGTGGTTGGAGCAGCTCGATGGCGGTAGCACGCAGACTGCGCTACCTGGCGGCAGGATCGTCTCGATCGGCCGCAAGGTACCGCTGTTGACCGGCGGCTCGGGGTCGACGAGCATCTTGACCGCCTCGATGCACCTGGTGGCCTCGACCCACGCCGTCCCGACGTTACCGCGGGGCTGACGTCCGGTGCCTGAGAAATCGATCTCCATCGAATCGCCGCGCACCTTGACGGTGACGACCATTGGCAGTGGCTCGGAATCGACGCCGTCATCATCGAGAAAATCCTCAATGCGGTAGTCGCCGTCCGGGATTTGCCGGATACCCGCACGCATGCTCGCCTCGGTGACATCGATGGCATGCTGCGCCGCGGAGAAGACAGTGTCGGTTCCGTAGCGGGCAAGGAGGTCGCGCAAGCGCCCCTCGCCGACGACGAGACATCCGTAGAGGGCGCGAATGTCACCAAGCAGCATCGACGGGACACGCGTGTTCTCGAGCAAGTAGTTGAACGCCGGACGCACCGGCACATCGTCGGCGTAGAGGAGAGTCGGCGGAAACTTGAGCTGCTCCTCGAACGCGGTCTCGACACCGTTGGAGAACCCGCCGGGGATCGGCCCACCAAGATCGACAACGTGCGACGTGGAGTGCAGGACCGCGCGGACCTCGCCGTCGATGTGGATTGGTCGAAGCAGATTGACGTCCGACTGATGGATCGCGCCGCGCCACGGGTCATTGACGAAGATGACGTCGCCGGGCTCGGTGCGGTCGAGGTCCCACTCGTCCATCGTGAAGTTGGCTATGTGCTGCGACGTGAACGCGTGCTGCATGCAGCCCTCGAAGCAGGCGACCATCTCCCAGCCGTGCTCAGTCTTCAAGTGCACGGCGGTGGTGCAGTCGAGGATGTCGCGCACCACGGGCGAGAAAGCGCTCCGCATCAAGGAGAGATTCATCTCGCGTGCGATCTCGATCAATCCGTACCGGATCGTGTCGTACAGGCCGGCGGGTGCTGCTGACGACGTTGTCTCGGGTGCGATGGTCATCGCGAACCCCTCTCTTCGTTGCGACTGACGACGAGACAACCGTCATCTCGTAGCCCGCCGGACCAACCCGGCTGGATGAACGTGGTGGCGAATCGCTCGACGACAAGCGCCGGGCCCTCGATCTTGGCGTCGGACGTGAGCCGCTCGCGCTGGTGAACTTCGGCCTCGAGCGGCCCATGACCCGTCGGGATGACGGTGGCGGTCCGAACGAACGACGTACCGTGGTCGTCCGACACCTGCCGTGTCACCTCTGCGGAGCGTTTGATGACACCCGTGACCTCGAGGCTCGTGCACATGACCGGCAGCTCGCGTGCCGAGAATCCGTAGGTCTGCTGGTAGAAGGTGTGAAACCTTTCAACCATGTCGGCGATCGTGTCGGCGGTGAGCGGACCCTCATCCAACCGCAGCCGGTTGTCCCATGTCTGTCCCACGTACATGCCGAAGAAGGCCCGCTCGAACTGCAAGGCGCTGACGTCGAGACCTTCTGCCACGAGGTCGCCCCGGATGCCGTCCTCCATTGCCGCGAAAGACTGCTCGAGCTTGGTGGCGCCGGGCCCGGTAAGGACCGACATGGGTGCCGTTGCGGTCGTGACTCGTAGGTCGCTGCCGAGCAGGCCGAGCGCCGAGAACTGGCCAGGACTGTATGGCACCACAATGGTGTCGACGCCCAGGATCTCGGCCACTTGGTTGGCCAGCATGGGGCCAGCCGCGCCGAACGGCAGCAGGGCAAAGTCGCGCAGGTCCATCCCCCGGTAGACCGAAACCGACCGGATCTTGGCTGCCATGTCCTCGCAGGCGACCGCGTAGGCGGCCGAGGCCAACCCGATGGCGTCGAGGCCGAGGCCATCGCCAGCCGTCGAGAGTGCCTTGTGCGCCAGGGCTGTGTCGAGTGTCATCGATCCGCCCGCAAACAGGTCGGGCTGCAAGATGCCGAGCGCCACGCAGGCATCGGTCAACGTCGGCTCCGAACCGCCGCGGCCGTAGCACGCGGGGCCCGGCGTCGAGCCGGCTGACGCGGGGCCGACGCGCAATGCACCCAAGGAGTCCATGGAGATGATGCTGCCTGCGCCAGATCCGACGCTTCCGACGTCGACCAGCGGCATCGTCATGGTCAGCCCCTGCTCCAGAGTCCAGAGGTCGGTTAGGGGGGTAGCGGCCGACACGACGCTTGCGACATCGGTGCTGGTTCCGCCAACGTCCATCGTCAGCAAGTTTGCCGGGCCGCCGGATTGGGCGAGGCGGACCGCGCCCGCGACGCCACCGACCGGTCCGGAGACGAGTTGGAACACTGGCGCCTTGGCAGCATGTTCGACGGTTGCAACACCACCGTTCATGGTCATGATCCACAACAGACCGTCAAAGCCAGCGTCAGCCAACACACCGCGGAGTCGCTGCAGATAGTGCGTGACAGCAGGGCCGACGTACGCATCGAGAGCCACGGTCGTGGTGCGTTCGTGTTCCTTCGTCACCGAATACAGCGACGAAGTCTGCACATAGGCCTCCGGAAGCACCTCCCGGACGATCTCGGCAGCGCGCTGCTCGTGGACGGGGTTGTTATAGGCGTTGACGAAGCAAATTCCGACGCTCTCGACGCCGTCGACCTTGAGCTGCTCCGCCGCCTCGCGGACAGCACGCGAGTCGAGGGCACGTACGACGTCGCCGTCAGACGACATTCGTTCGGGCACACCGATTCGCAGATGTCTCGGCACAATGGGCCGCGCCTGGTGGGGGCGCACCCATGTGGGGTCGTAGAACTGCGGACCGAACTCACGGTTCATCCGCCCGATGTCGAGCAGGTCGCGGTGGCCGTCGGTGGCGAGTAGCGCCGTCTTGGCACCAACGCGGCTCAGCACAGCGTTGATGCCGACCGTATGGCCGTGTACGAGCTCACCGATCTGCCCAGGTGCGATACCGATTTGTCGTATCGCCTCGAGCACCCCAATTTCCTGCTCGGGGGTCGTGAGCACCTTCCCGTCACGCACCTCACCTGCGACGAGGTCGAGCGCGACGATGTCAGTGAATGTCCCACCGACATCGATTCCGACAACCCATGGGCGATCCTGCGAGACGTTCTCCACGCTCGATCCTTTCGCTGCGGTTTGAGTGCCCGTGACCACCAATGCGATCCACGTCACACATCGATCATGGTCGCCACCGTAATCTCTGTCAATAAATATCAGGATTATATTTTGGGGCACACAAGCGCTCGCATCGCATCGTGGCGCGACGCATGTCCCGATCGGGTGCTCGAGCGTCTGAGTGCGGTCGACCTGCTCGACCGCGATTCACCCCGCGCAACCGCGCGGGGTGCCTCGTACGCGGCTAGCTGGCAGACCTGTGAAAACCAGATCGATTCGTCCGATCGGCTTCGGCTGCTGCCGCGCATCTTTGCCACAGCACCTCGTCACCGGCACCGGCTGGGTCAGGGTGACCCCTCACGAGCCGCGAGGGTCGAGAAGGTGACCGCCAGCACGAGACCGGTGCCGGTGACGAGGTTCTGCACCCAGCTCTCGACGCCGTTGAGGCTCAGGCCAGAAAGGGCGAAAGCCAGCAGATACACCGCGACCAACGTACCGAGGACGTTGAATCGTCCGGGCTTGATGGTGGTGGCGCCGAGGAAAACAGCCACCAGGGCCGGCAAGGTCAGCGGGATGCCGCCGCCTGAGGCGGAGGCGCTGCCGATCGCTCCGAGGTACAGCACACCGGCGATGGCCGACACCAATGCCGACACGACGAACGCCAGCAGCGTCAAGCGGCGCACGTCCAGCCCGACGAGGTGCGCCGCGGTGGCGTTGGAACCGATGGAGTGGAGGTAGCGACCGAGCGGGGTGTGTTGCAGCAGGTAGTAGAACACGACCGCGAAGCCGGCCACGAAGTAGACCAGCGACGGCACCCCGAACCAGTTGCGGCTGCCAACCTTCGCCAGGCTGCCGGTCGTCGCGATCAAGATCGACCGGCCGCCTGCGTACCACTCGACCAGCCCGCTGACGGCGATGCCGACTCCGAGCGTCGCGATCAGGGAGTTGACTCCGACGTATGCGACAAGGAGCCCATTGACCAGCCCGATGACCAGCCCGATACCAAGTGCGAGCACGATGCCGAGGGCGAGCGAAAGGTGGTGGTCGGTGATCGCCCCGGCGACCGTGATCGCGCTGATGCCGGCGACGGACCCGACGGTCAGGTCGAACTGGCCGCACACCAGGGGCAGGATGCTGGCCAGCGCCAGGATCGCGGGAATGGCCTGGCTGCGCAGGACCTGTTGCACGTTGTCGCTGCTGCGGAAGGTCGCCGGGTAGTTCCACACGCTGGCGAACGCCACGAAGACGACCACGAACAAGATGACCAGGCCGTAGCGCTCGACAAGTGACCGGGCCACGTGCTGGCGCCGCGCCGCGGTGACGGGGGCGTTCTCGGAGGTGGCTGCGACAGCAGCGTCGGTGGTGGTCATGGGCGTTCTCTCTCCTCATGGGGGTGGGCGCTGCCGAACGAGGCCTCGACGATGCGGTGCGCAGTGACGGCGGGTGCGGTGAGCTCCGCCGAGAGCTTGCCTCGCGAAATGACCAGGACGCGGTCGGCCATCTTGGCGAGTTCTTCAGGATCACTGCTGACCACGATCGCGCTGGCTCCGGCATCGACTGCAGTGCGCACCAACCGGTAGATCTCGGCGCGTGCTCCGGCGTCAACGCCTTGGGTGGGTTCGTCGAGAAGGATCAGGCCCGGTGTCAGCCGCAGCCAACGTGCGAGGATCACCTTCTGCTGATTGCCTCCCGACAATGTGTGAAACGGCTGGGCGTCCGACGCGACTCGCACCAGGAACTCCGCGATCGAGCCGCGGGCCTCGCGAGCCTCCAATCGGTGGTCCAGTCTTCCGCGCCGCCAGTAGCGACTCACCCTCGACGCCGAGAGGTTCTCGCGCGTCGTCAAACCGGGGAGAGCCGCTTCTCGGGAGCGGTCTTCTGGGACCATCACGATCCCGCGGCGGATCGCCGCACGAATGCCCCCGGCAGCCAACGGTTCGCCATCGAGTCGGATCTCTCCGGCTGCCGGTTGTCGGACGCCGAACAGCGTACTGAGCAGGGTGGTCCGCCCTGATCCGAGCAAGCCGCCGATGCCGAGGATCTCGCCACGGCGCACGTCGAAGGAAAGATCCTGGATGCGACCGGAGCATAGGCCACGCACCTCGAGAAGGGGCTCGGCATCGACGATGGGGCGGGAAGGCGGGAACGCTTCCGCGACACTCCGTCCGACGATCAGCTCCACCAGGTCCTCCTCGGTCAGACCCGCGGCCTGCCGCGTCGTGACGTGAGCGCCGTCGCGCAGGACGGTCACGGTGTCGGCCATCCGGGTGACCTCGTCGAGACGATGCGTGACATAGACGATCGCCTGGCCCGCAGCGGCCCACCGCTGAAGCGTCGCGATCAACTGGTCGGCCTCGGCGCTCGGCAGAGACGCGGTGGGCTCGTCAAGGATCAGCACGCCGCCGGTGTCCTGTTCCTGGTCCTGGAGCACACGCGCGATGGCGAGCATCGCACGAGCCCCTGGTCCGAGAGCGGCAACTGGTGTCTTGGGATCGATGTCGAGGCCGAATCGGTCGAGAACGGCCCGCGTGTGACGGTGCACGCGACGTTCACGGATCGGAGCGACCAGCCCGGCGTCGTACCCGGCGGCGCGGCCGATCGCCAGGTTGTCTGCGACGGAGAGATGCCCGAAGACCGCGGGATCCTGGTGCACGACGTGGATCCCGGTCTCGCGTGCGAAAGCCGGAGATGTGTGGTGGCCGGCCACGGTGCGACCGCCCGCCTCGACCTGGCTGCCGTGGTCAGCCGACTCCACGCCCGCGATGATCTTGACGAGCGTCGACTTGCCGGAGCCATTGGCACCGAGCAATGCGTGGATGCTGCCCTTGCGGACCTGCAGGCTGACGCCGTCCAAGGCTTTGGTGACCCCGAACGTCTTGGAGACGTTGGTCAGGTTGAGCGCGAGAGCCTGCTCGCGCTCAACCTGACCAACCTCATGGAAGGTGCTTGTCAACTGACGCCCCATGCCTTGCGGTAGGCGCTCTGGTAGTCCGGCAGCTCGCTGAACGTCGAGCCCTTCTTGCCAGTGGCGTTTTCCTTCGTGACGATCGTGAACCCGACGCCGCTGGACACCACCGGCTTGTCGATCAGGACGCTGTTCAGCGTGTCGACCGCCGCCCAGCCAGTCCAATCAGGGGAGGCGATGTTGACGAACGAGGCGACGCCAGCGCGAACCATGTCGAGCTCGGGTGCCTGGCCCTCCGCGCCCTGGACGAACATCTTCCCCGCCTTGCCGGTCGACTGCAGCGACGGGTAGACGGCTGCCATCCCGGCCGCGAAGTACGGCGTGGTGATCGCCGTGGCAGTGGGGTTCTTGGTCAGCAGGGACGAGATCTGCTGCGCCGCCTTGCCGGTGACCAAGTCAGCAGCCTTGATGTCGAGCGTCTCGACGACCTTGGTGGACGGGTCATCGGCCAGACCAGCCTCGAGCCCTTCAGCAATGTAGTCGAGGATTCTGAACTCGCCGTCGGTCACGTGCAAGATCTTCTGCTTGCCCCCGGACAGGGCCAGCATCGCCGTCGCTTGAGCGCGACCGAACGCAACGAACTGCTCAGCGCCGGTGCGGTCGTCCACGTAAAGCATCTCTCCGTCGAACTGCTTCTCTCCCTTGTACTTGGGGTCGTTGCAGTCGAACGCGTAGGCACTGATGATCTTGATGCCCTTCTTCTTCGCCGCATCCAACGCCGTGGAGATCAGCGGGCAGTCGACGCCGACGTCGATGATGCCGTCGTAGCCGGCCGCGACGATCTGGTTGACCAAGCCGGAGTACTTCGTGGGATCGCTGGCACCGTCGAAGACGTCACAGGTCCACCCCGCTACCTTGCAGGCCGCTTTGGCACCGTCGATGGGCCCTTGAGCGGAAAGATTGTTCTGCCCAGCCGACAGAAGGGCCACCCGCGCTCCCTTCTTGATCGGCCGCGAGTCACCAGAGGGCAAGACGCTGGTGCCCTTCTGCAGGGCCGGCAGTGCGGCCTTCGCAGCCTCGACACCAGACGTGGCCGCGGCAGCCTTCGTCGGCTCGTCGCCTGTGCCCTTGTCGCCTGCGCAACCTGCGATGAACATCGTCGCTGCGAGCGCGATGCACGCGAGGGGGAGTCGGTGATTCATGAAGTACCTCCGGATTGGCGGCGACAGTGGAGATCGCCGTGCCTTCAATGAGTTGCGGTGAGAATGCGATCCACATCACACGCCTCGATAATGCTCGCAACCCGAATCTCTGTCAATAAATATAAGGATTATGTTCGATGTCATGAGGTCTTCCATCAACGACGCAAGCTCGACCGCAAGGGCGATTACGTCGTTGGCGCCCCGCGATACTCGACGCACTGCCGAGGGGTCCTTGCAGAGATGCCGTCCTCCCACCTCGCGGTGGGGCGCATCGCCTGGGCCGCGAGCCTCAGCCGATCAGGTTTCGTCTCCGAAGAGGCGGCGCTCGCGGTCGCGCTGACCAAGGCGTGCGAGGACTTGGAGCGCCAGCACACGCTGTACGACCCGTCCAGCTCGTGACATGTTGCTCCGCCGAGGCGTCGCCCGTCACGGCGGCTCGTCTAGCCGTCCGACGTACGACACCCGCCGGTCCTCAACCTGCGGCGGAGTCCCGGAGGTGTGCGCTCCAGTCCATCAAACCCGAATTTTCCCTGAGCCTCCGACAGGATTCGAACCCGCGACATCCTCATTACAAGTGAGGCGCTCTACCAACTGAGCTACAGAGGCGTACGGGCCGAAGCCCGGGATCCATCGTAGTGGGTGGGCGCGGGGCCTCAGGTCTGGCCGTCGCGGCAGCGCTTGAGGTACTCGTCGTCGACCCGCTCCGGCGCGGAGAGTTTCGGCATCTCGAGCTTGCTGCCCTTGCCGACCCGGAGGAACGTCGCCAGGTCGGCGAGGCCCTCCTCGCGATCGCTGTCCGGCACCAGCGCATCGTCGAGCGCGAGGGCACAGTCACTGGCGCCGAACTCCTGCCACCCGCCGCCGACGCCGAAGTCGTCCTTCGTGTCCTTGTACGCGCTCAGGCCGTGCACGCGCAGCACACCGATGACCCGGGTGGCCCCGTTCTTGAACCGCACCTCGTACGCCGCGCGCGTCTGCAGCTCCAGCAGGACGTACGGCCTGTCGGCGTCGTCCTTGTCGACCGTCACCTTCCACGCCGTCGTGATCATGGGCGTGCCCACGACCGTGACGTCGTCGCCGAACACGTTGGCGACGCGGAGATGAGGCGAGACGACTCCCTTGCCCTGCTTGGTGAAGGTGTCCGCAGCCTTGGCCGGCAGCGCCTTCGTGATCGCAGCCAGCGGGTCGTTGCTGTGCCAGACCGAGTCGTCGACCGCCGCGACCTTGGCCCACGTGGTCAGCACCTTCGCCATACGGGCGTACGTCGCGTCGTCGAATCCGTCGGGCGTTGCCGGCGGCTTGGCCACAACGAGCTTGCCCTGGGCCTTGGGCCAGTCGAGGCGCAGCGCCGCGAGCGTGACCGAACGATCGTCACCAGTCGCCGTGGCGGTGGGCTTGGGGTCGTCCGAGCCGCTGGTGCACCCCGAGACCAGGATCGCGACCGCCAACAGGAGTGGTGTGAGCCTGCGCATCGGTCCAGTATCCGTGATCGATTCCTGCACCGACGGTGCGACATACTGTCGGCGTGCCACAACCGTCCAGCTCGTATGCCCGACTGCTCGCCGCGACCCAGACACTGGACACCCCGTTCGCGGTGATCGACGAGCCGTCCCTGTGGGCCAACGCCGACGATCTCGTGCGCCGCGCCAACGGCGTGCCGATCCGGGTCGCCAGCAAGTCCGTGCGAGTGCGCTCGATCCTCGAGGGCACCCTCGCGCGGGACGGGTTCGCGGGCGTCATGTCCTACTCCCTCGCCGAGTCCAACTGGCTAGTCGACAACGGCATCGACGACATCCTGCTGGCCTACCCGACGACGAGCCACCGTGCGCTCGACTACCTCGTCGCCGACGAACGCCGTCGCGCGCAGATCACCGTGATGGTCGACAGCACCGAGTCGCTGGACCACATCGACAGCCTGCTGGGCACCGGTCACCCGTCGATCCGGGTCTGCATCGACGTCGATGCGTCGCTCAAGTTCGGGCCCGCACACCTGGGCGTACGCCGCTCCCCTGTGCACACCGCCGAGGACGCCGGCACGCTGGCCGCGGCCATCGCCAGCCGTCAGGGATTCGATCTCGTCGGGCTGATGTTCTACGACGCGCAGATCGCGGGGCTGCCCGACTCGTCACCGGCCGTACGCCTGATCAAGAAGCGCTCCGCCGCCGAGCTGCTGGACCGACGGTCCAAGGTCGTCGACGCAGTGTCCGGGCACGCGAAGCTCGAGATCGTGAACGCCGGCGGCACCGGCAGCCTCGAGGTCACCGGCGCCGACCCGGCGATCACCGAGCTCACCGCCGGATCGGGCCTGTTCGCGCCGACCCTGTTCGACGGCTACGACGCGTTCGACGCACGACCGGCGGCCTACTTCGTGCTCTCCGTCGTACGCAAGCCCGCACCTGACATCGCGACGTTGTTCGCCGGCGGCTATATCGCATCCGGGCCGACCAACAAGAACCGGCAACCCACCCCGACCTGGCCCGAGGGGCTCAAGCCGATCGGCACTGAAGGCGCCGGCGAGGTGCAAACACCTGTCAAGGGTCAGGTAGCGAAGTCTTTGTCTATCGGCGACCGAGTGGTGATGCGCTACGCCAAGGCCGGCGAGATGTGCGAGCGGTTCGACGAGATCGCCCTCGTCTCTGGCGACGGCACGACCCGGCGCGTCCCGACGTATCGCGGAGAGGGCAAGAACTTCGGATGACGACCGCGAACACGTGGACCAACTGGAGCCGCAGCGTCGAGACCCATCCCGTACGCATCGAGCATCCCGCGTCGACTGCTGACGTCCAGCGGATCGTCCGTGCGGCCGCAGCGGCAGGCCTCAAGGTCAAGGCAGTCGGCGCCAGCCACTCGTTCACCCCGATCGCCGCGACCGACGGTGTGCTGCTGCGGCTCGACCGCATGAGCCGCATCCTCGCGCACGACTCGGCGACCGGGCGCGTGCGCGTGCAGGCCGGCATCTCGCTGCACGACCTCAACCCCAAGCTCAAGGCGCTCGGGCTCGCGCTGCCCAACCTCGGCGACGTCGACCCGCAATCCGTCGCCGGCGCGGTGTCGACCGGCACGCACGGCACCGGCGGCAAGCTGTTCGGCATCTCGGCCGCAGTCGTCGGCGTGCAGATCGTCACGGCTGACGGTGAGGTGCTCGAGATCGACGAGAGCCACACGTGGTTCGGCGCCGCCCGGGTGACGCTCGGCGCACTCGGCATCGTGACTGAGGTGACGCTGCAGTGCGTACCCGCGTTCCTGCTGCACGCCCGTGAGGAGCCGATGGCGCTGCCGGACGTGCTCGACCAGGTCGACGCGCTCGTCGACGACAACGACCACTTCGAGTTCTACTGGTTCCCGCACACCGACAAGGCCCTCACCAAGCGCAACAACCGCGTCCCCGAGGGCACCGAGCGCCAGCCGGTCGGCCGGTTCCGGCACTGGCTCGACGACGAGTTCCTGAGCAACACGGTGTTCGAGGGACTCAACCGCGTCGTCGCCCGCCAGCGCTCGTGGATCCCGCGCCTCAACTCCGTCGCCGCGTCGGTGCTCAGCGCCCGGGAGTACGTCGACGACTCCTTCAACGTGTTCGTGTCCTCGCGCACCGTACGGTTTCGCGAGTCCGAGTTCGCGATGCCGCGCGAGGCGCTGCCGTCGGTGCTGGCCGAGCTCAAGGCGTGGTTCGGCGCCGGCCACGAGAACATCTCGTTCCCCATCGAGGTACGTTTCACCGCCGCCGACGACGTGTGGATGTCGACGGGCCACGAGCGCGACAACTGCTACGTCGCGGTGCACCAGTACTGGCGCAGCGACTACCAGGCCTACTTCGCCGCCGCCCGGGACATCTTCACGGCGCACGAGGGCCGGCCGCACTGGGGCAAGATCCACACCCTCGACGCCTCGTACTTCGCCGACCGCTACGCCCGCTTCGGCGACTTCGTCGGCGTACGCGACGAGCTCGACCCCGCCCGTACGTTCAGCAACGACTACCTCGACCGAATACTGGGCTGACTCGTTCCGACCACTGGATGCGACTCGTTGTAACCATCTTTTCCCGAACGACGGACTGCCGCCAGAAGCGGGTGTTAGCTTCGCCAGGTTCCAATCGTTTTCGGGGGAGATTCCTGTGCCATCAAAGACTCGGCTGCTGCGCGCCGTCCTGCTGTTCCTGCTGACCTTCGCCCTGGTGACGCCACTCGGCGGCGCCTCCGCCGAAGAGGTCACCGATCCTGTCGCTCCGACGGTCACGGGCACGCCCGTCGTCGGTCAGGTGCTCACCGCAGTCACGCCGTCGGACTGGCCCACCAGTGAGACCCCGACGTATGTTTGGGCAGCCGACGGCACCCCCCTCGGAACCGACGCGGCGACCTTGGTGCCCACTCCGGGTGAACAGGGCAAGCAGATCACGGTGACGTTGTCGAGCACTCCGAGCGGCGAGACGCGTACGTCTGCGCCCACCGCCAAGGTCCTCCTTGCCGGCCAGCCCACAGTCGCCGGCACCTACCTGGTGGGGTCGACGCTCACCGCAAGTCCTGGCACGTGGACCGCTGGCACCAACCTGACCTACCAGTGGCTCGACAACGGCCAGGCGATTCCCAACGCGGTCGGTTCCACGTTCCGTCTGACCTCGTCGCAGGGACGCCGCGGCATCTCGGTGCGCGTCACCGGTTTCCTGACGGACTACCCGACGTTCTCCACCACGTCGGTGAAGTCGGCGAAGGTCGTGACGGCGGCAGCCAAGCCGAGGATCTCCGGTGCTGCAGCGGTCGGCCGTACTCTGACCGCGAGGCCGGGCACCTGGATGTCCGGGGTGCGGATCCACTACCGCTGGTACGCCGATGGCAGCCCCATCTCGGGCGCGACCCGGTCGACGTACAAGATCTCCTCCGGCCAGGTGACCCGCAAGATCACGCTTCGCACGCTCGGCACTCGCGCGGGCTACGCCACAGTGACCCGGTTCTCCGGCGCCACCCCGCACGTCCAGCGAATCGGCAGTGCCGGGATCTCTGGCAAGCCCGTTGCGACTCGGTCACTCACCGCGAGGACGGGCAGCTGGGTGTCGGGGACGACGTTCACGTATGCCTGGTACCTGAACGGCAAGAAGATCTCGGGCGCCACGTCCTCGCACATCTACGTCAAGCCGTCGTGGAAGGGCAAGAAGCTCAAGGTCCGGGTGACGGGACGGAAGAGTGGCTACAGCACCTTCTCCGACATGAGCTCGTCGTCGAGCGCCGTCACGCTGCCCGGTCGCACCGATCCCGTCTCGTCCTGGAACTGCCCGTCCTGGGCACCGATCAAGGGCAACGCGAGCTCGATGATCTATCACATGCCGGGCCAGCGCTTCTACAAGGCGACCAAGCCTGAGGACTGCTTCTCGACGCAAGCAGCTGCCCGAAGCTACGGCTACCGCAAGGCGAAGGTCTGACCGGCGGCTGATCCTCGAGATGTGGACAGATTCGGCCCACCGAAAGCCCCATCGTGGGCCGAATCTGTCCACATCGTGTGGGATCTCGCGACGCCTCTAGACCGTGGCCAGCTCCCTTGCGTGGAACTGGTTGGCCGGCTTTGCGAGGCCGTAGTTCTCCCGCAGCGTCGTGCCGGTGTAGTCCTCGCGAAACAACCCACGCGAACGCAGGATCGGCAGGACGTGCTCGATGAACGCCTCGAGACCTGACGGCAGTGCCGGGCCCATGATGTTGAACCCGTCCGCGGCGCCATCGGTGAACCACGTCGTGATCGTGTCGGCGATCTGCTCGGGCGTGCCGGCTACCGTGTGATGGCCGCGACCGCCGCCGAGCTTCGACAGCACCTGGCGGACCGTGAGGTCCTCCCGGGTCGCGAGCTCGACGATCAGGTCGGCACGGCTCTGGAAGCCCTCGACCGTCGGCCGGTTGATGACCGACCGCGGCAGTCGCTCGTCGATCGCCAGCGAGTCGGCCGGCACCTCGAGGATCGTCGACAGCTGCAGCAGGCCGTACTCCGGCACCCGCAGGTCGTCCAGCTGCTGCGCAAGCTGCTGGGCCTCCGCCTCGGTCGAGCCGATGACCGGCACGATCCCCGGAAGCACCTTGATCCCCTCGGGATCACGGCCGATCCTGCGGGCGCGGTCCTTGATGTCGGCGTAGAAGTCCTGCGCCCGCTCGATCGTCTGGTGCGCCGTGAAGATCGCCTCCGCGTACGCCGCGGCGAACTGCTTGCCGTCGTCGGACGACCCGGCCTGTACCAGCAACGGATAGCCCTGAGGAGGTCGCCGTACGTTCAAGGCGCCCTCGACCCGGAAGTACTTCCCGTGGTGCTTGATCGGGTGGATCCGCGACGGGTCCGCGAACCGCCCAGCGGCCTTGTCGCCGACGCGGGCCTCGTCCTCCCAGCTGTCCCAGAGCTTGAGCGCGACGTCGAGGAACTCCGCCGCCCGCTCGTACCGTGCGCCGTGCCCCAGCGTGAAGTCGAGACCGAAGTTGTCCGCCTCGCGCTGCGTCGCCGAGGTCACGATGTTCCAGCCCGCGCGGCCGCCGCTCACGTGGTCGACCGACGCCAGCCGGCGCGCCAGGTTGTAGGGCGAGTTGTACGTCGTGGAGACCGTTGCGATGAGCCCGATCCTGCTGGTGGCCGCAGCCAGCGCGGTCAGCAGCGTCAAGGGCTCGAGCTGCCCAGGCGGGCGGAACTCCCCCGAGCCCTGCAACGCCGGACCATCGGCGAGGAACAGCGAGTCGAACTTCGCGTCCTCGGCGAGCTTGGCCAGGCGTACCCAGTGCTGCAGGTCGAAGTCCGCGTCGACGTTGCTCTGCGGCAGCCGCCAGGCGGCCTCGTGGTGGCCGGCCTCCATCAGGAACGCGTTGAGGTGCAGCTGCCGCGTGCTCATGAGGCACCGAACCCAGCAGGCAGGATGTTGTCGATGACCTGGTCGACGTCGACCTTGCTGGTGATCTCGCCGGCGTCATAGAAGTTGTCGGCCAGCTTCTGCTCACCCTTGGCCTGATCGGGCGTCACCGCGCCGATCGTGAAGCTCCAGGCTGCGATGTTCGACTTGATGACCTTGGGGTCGAGTCCGGTCTCCTTGACGAGCGCCTCGACGTGCTTGTCGGGGTTCTTGTGGGCGTACCCGTACGCCTTGGCGAGCCGCTTCAGCACGTCGGCGAGCGCCTTGCGCTTGACCGGGTCGTCGAGCGTCTTCTTGGAGCCGACGTAGAACTGGCTGCCGTAGTCGAGCGGCGGGACGCCCTTGGCGATGACCCGGGCCCCCTGTGACACCGCGAGTGACGACTGCGGGTCCCAGATCGCCCACGCGTCGACCTTGCCTGCGGCGAAGGCGCTCTGCCCGTCGGCCGGCGGCAGGAAGACGAACTTCACGTCCTTGGGCGTCAGGCCGACGCTCTGGATCGCGTTGAGCGCCAGGCCGTGTGCCGAGCTGCCCTGCGGGATCGCGATGCGCTTGCCCTTGAGGTCGGCGAGCGTCTTGATGGGCGAACCCTTCGGCACGAGGATGTTCTCCAGCGCACGGTTGGGGTCGGTCGGCGTCTGGATCGCGATGATCCGGAAGCCCAGCGTCTTGGCCGCACCCGTGATGGGCGGCACGGCGCCGACGCTGCCGAGGTCGATGTCACCCGATGCCGCGGCCTGCACCAGCGGCGGGCCGTAGTCGAACTTGGCGAACTTGATCTTGTACGACGCCGAGTCGAACGCGCCCGACTCGTCAGCGAGCTCGACGATGCCGTCGCTCTGCTGGCCGATCGTGAACGTGTACTTCTTCCACTCGGGGTTGACCTTCTTGACGGTCGACGAGTCGGCAGCCCCACCGCACGCGGTCAGAGTGCTCGCGAGCGCGAGCGCACCGATGGCGGCGACGATTTTGGGCAGGGTGCGGTTCATGGTGGAGCTCCTTGGGGGTTTATGGGGATTGCAGGGTGGGTTGGTCAGTGGACGGCGGCGAGGCCGAGATCGCCGAGCAGCGAGGCCCGGAGGTCCTCCCGCGCGGTGCCGACGTCGCGTTCGTCATCGTCGAGTCGTACGTCGTAGGTGCTGCCGATCCGGCCGTCGCTCATCACGAGGATCCGGTCGGCGAGCGCGATGGCCTCGTCGACGTCGTGCGTGACGAGCAGCATCGCGGCGTTGTGCCGGTGCCGCAGGTCGCGCACCAGGTCGTGCATCCTCAGCCGGGTGATCGCATCGAGCGCGGCGAACGGCTCGTCGAGCAGCACGAGGTCGGGGTCGGCGACGAGCGCCCTCGCGAGCGACACCCGCTGGGCCTCGCCGCCCGACAGCGTCTTGGGCCAGGCGCGAGCCCGGTCCTTGAGGCCGACCTCGTCGAGCACGGCAAGGGCACGCTCGTCGGCGCCGTCCTCGTACAGGCCGATCGTGACGTTGCGGAGCACGCGTTGCCACGGCAGGAGCCGGTCGTTCTGGAAGACGATCGCCCTTGCCTTGGGCACGCTGACCGTTCCGGCGTCCGGAAGGTCGAGGCCGCCCAGCAACCGCAGCAGCGTGCTCTTGCCGCAGCCGGACGGGCCCAGCAGGACGACGAACTCGGACTCGCCGATCGTCAGGCTCAGGTCGTCGAGGACGACCCGGTCGCCGAACCGCCGACCGACGTTGCGTACGTCGACGGAGGTCGTGGTCGTGGTGCTCATGACGCCTCATAGCTGGGGCGCCACTGCAGCAGCACCCGCTCGAGAATGCGGACGAACTGGTCGGCGAGGAGACCGAGGATCGCGTAGATGACGAGCCCCAGGTAGACCTGGTCGATGCGCAGATAGGTCTGTGCGCGGTTGATCAGGTAGCCGATGCCGGCGTTGGCGTTGATCGTCTCGGCCGCGACGAGTCCCAGCACGCTGTACGCGAGGGAGAACCGCAGGCCGACGAGGAATCCCGGCAGGGCGCCCGGCAGCAGCACCCGCGTGATCAGCCGCCACCGACGCACTCCGGCGGCTCGGGCCATCTCGATCAGGCGTTGGTCGACGCCGCGGATCGCCGCGAACAGGTTGAGGTACATCGGCAGGCCCGCGCCGAACGAGATCAGCAGCACCTTGGTCAGCTCGTCGATGCCGAACCAGACGATCATCAGCGGCAGGATCGCGAGCAGCGGGATCGTGTGCACGATCTGCACGACGCCGTTGAACAGGTACTCCCCCGATCGCAGCAGGCCGGCGATGATGCCCGTCGTGATGCCGATCGTCAGACCGATCGCGAGTCCGATGCCGACCCGGCGCAGCGATGTGGTCAGGTCGACGCTCAGCTCGCCGAGCTTCCACAGGTCGACGCCGGCCTGGACGATCGCCGTGGGGGCCGGCGCGATCTTCTCCGGCAACCAGCCGAGCTCGCTGGTGACCTGCCACAGCACGAGGATCGCGACGGGCGTCGTGTAGATCCCCAGCGGCCAGCTCACGCGGCGCCGCAGGCGGGTCAGCCGACTGCCCTCACGCCCGGCCGGGGCAGTGAACGTCTCGGTCGCCCGCTCGCGCGATGGCGCCGCGGCGCCGCGCGACGGGCGTACGCGCGCCGGCGCGAAACCGGTGCTCATGCGGCCGACCGGCTCTCGGCAATGCTCGAGTAGTGGCTCGAGTCGCCCGTGATGACGTACGACAGCTTGCCGTCGACCGAGACCGGCACGTCGCCGGCGATCGTGATCCGCTCGAGGCGGCGCGGCTGGTCGTCGTAGTTGTCGATCGCGTAGTGCTGCGTGATCCGGTTGTCGAAGATCAGCAGCTGGCCCGGCGACCACGACCAGCGCAGGATGTTCTCGGGCCTCGTCACGTACGCCTGCAGGAGGCGCAGGATGTCGCGCGACTCGGTGTTGGACAGCCCGACGAGCCGGCGCACGAACCCGCCGATGAACAGGCCACGCTCCCCCGTCTCGGGGTGGACGCGCACGACGGGGTGCGCCGTCTCGAACACCGTCGAGGTGAACGTCTCGTTGTACGCCTTCTGGTGATCGGTCAGCGTCTCAGGCGGCACGGCGTAGTCGTAGTCGTTGGAGTGCACCGCCCACAGCCCGTCGGCGAGCTCGCGCAGCGCCGGCGGCAGGTCTCGATAGGCGCCGGCCGCGTCGGCGATCAGCGTCTCTCCGCCGTACGGAGGCACCGTGATGCTGCGCAGCGTCGAGATCGCCGGCGGGTTGATGACGAACGTGACGTCGGTGTGCCACTGGTTGGCCTTGCTCTCGGCGCTGTCGACCGCGAGGACAGCCGCGCTGCCGTCGGCGGCTGGCACCGTCGGGTGCGCCGCGGTGAGGTCGCCGAAGTAGCCGGCGATGCGCTCCTGGCCGCGCTGGTCGAGGTCGGCACCGTCGAACACGACGGCCTTGTGCGCGTTGAGCGCCTGGCGGATCGCCGCGATCGTCTCGGTGTCGAGCGGCCGGGACAGGTCGACGCCGGAGATCTCGGCGCCGATGCGGCTGGTGAGCTTGCGGATGGAGATGGTCATGCGAGTTCCTTCGATGGGCGTGCGGACGTACGGGACGGGGCTGCTGGTCAGCAACAGGTCGCGCTCTGGGTCCGCATCAGGTCGACCGCGAGGCGCGCGACGAGGTTCGTCATCGAGTTCATGCCGATGACGCTAGGGCCGCAAAACCGCTGGTCACGGCCCGTTTCGAACCTTGGAACGGCCCCGTGATCGCAGCCGGTTCGTGCTACTCGCGCCCACCCGCGCGAAGCACAGTTTCCGGCATTTCCGGCCGGGTCTCAGGACGTGAGCGACGTCGATAACTGGCTGCAAACCGCGGAACAGTGGGCGGGGTGTGCAGTCCTCGGGCCACGGAAGGCATGCGTCATGCCTTCTGAGGCACATGACCCTCAGAAGGTACGACGCTAGGCAGTCTCAGAAGCTCTTGTGGGTTCCGAAGGCTCGTTGCCAGTAGGTCAGCGGCGCGTTGGCGTACGTGTCCGCCGCCTCGACCCGGCCCAGCACCAGCGTGTGATCGCCGGCCTCGATCAGCTGCGTCACCGCCATCGCCACCCAGGCGTGCCGGTCAACGAGGCCGGGCGCACCGTTCTCGGGCCGCCACGGAATGTCGGCGAACTTGTCAGGACCGGTGCGGGCGAACCGGAGCGCGATCTGGTCCTGGTGCGCGGCGAGCACGTTGACGCCGACGATCGACTCGATGTGCAGCCTCGCCAGCAAGGACGATCGGTTGTCGAGCGACACCAGGAGCATCGGCGGGTCCATCGACAGCGAAGCGAAGGCGCTGACCGTCGAGCCCAGCGGCTCACCATCGGCAAACGTCGTCACAACCGACACGGCAGCCGCGACGTTGCCCATGGCAGACCGGAACGACTTCTGCAGCACCTCGTCGTCGATCTCAGCGCTCATGCCTCTACCCCCACCGCAGCGCGGACGACCGGCGCCCAGCTGGCGAGCCACGAATGCTCGACGGCGTCCGGCTGAGGAGCGCTGTCGATCAGGTAGAGCGCCGGTGCCGGGACTGTCGCGCCCACCTCGACGAGGACGGGCTTGAGGTGCAGCTCCGCTGCCAGCTGGTGGGCTGGGCCCGCGCCGAGCATCAACGGGATGCCGACGACACCCTCGAGCCCTGTTCCGCCGGGAAGCTGGTCGAGGAACAGCTTGAGCAGCCCCGTGTACGTCGCCTTGAACGTGGGCGACGCGAAGATCGCCACGTCGCTCGACGCCACCGCCTTGACCGCGGCCGACACGTCGGGGTCGCCCCAGCCGAGCAGGCCGGGGCCGAGGTCGACGAGGTCATGGGCGACGACGTCGGTCGCGCCGAGTCCGTCCGCGAGGCGGTGGGCGGCCTCCCAGGTCCGCGACCTGGCCTTGGGATTGCCCACGACGAGAGAGACGCGCATGAGTGGTTCAGCTCCTTGCTGGATCAGATGGCCTTGCCGGGATTGAGGATCCCGGCCGGGTCGAACAATGACTTGATGGCGTGCTGCAGACCGTCGACGACACCGCCGACCTCGCGCGTGACCCAGTCACGCTTGAGGAGTCCGACGCCGTGCTCCCCGGTCAGAGTGCCGCCGAGGTTCAGGGCCAGCGCGAAGATCCGGTCGACCGCCTCCAGAGCGTGCGGTGGCAGCACCTCCTCGCCGTCGTCGACCACGAGGATCGGGTGCACATTGCCGTCGCCGGCGTGAGCGAACACGAAGATGCGGGCACCGGTCTCCTCGGCAATCGCGTGGATCCCGCGGATCGCCTCGGCGAGCCGCGACGGCGGCACGGCGATGTCCTCGATCACGACCCGGCCGATGCGCTCGAGCGCCGGCAGCGCCTGTCGGCGAGCCGTCATCAGACGAGCGCTCTCGACGGGGTCGTCGGACGTCTCGACGTACGCCGCCAGTGGGGTCAGGACGTCGGCGATGACCCCTGCCTCGATCGCGGCGGCGTGGCCGTCGGACTGGGCGAGCAGGAAGGCTGCGCCGTTGGCGCGAAGCTGGGTGCCCTCCAGCGCATCGATGGCCGCGAGGGTCGGCCCGTCCACGATCTCGAGGACGACAGGGCGTACGCCCGACGCGCGCACCGCGATCGCCGCGGCGGCGGCCTCGTCGATGCTTTCGAAGTACGCCGCGACGGTGCTGGTGGCGACCGGCCTGGGCAGCAGCCGCAGCGTGGCGCGGACGACGACGCCAAGCGTGCCCTCCGAGCCGACGAGCAGGCCGAGCAGGTCGTAGCCTGTCACGCGTTTGAGCGTCTCGCGGCCCACCGTGATGAGCTGCCCGTCGGCGAGGACGACGTCGAGGGACAGCACGGCGTCGCGGGTCACGCCGTACTTGGCGCCCCGCAGCCCGCCGGCGTTGGTCGCGATGTTGCCGCCGATCGTGGAGATGCCGACGCTGCCGGGATCGGGGGCGTAGAACAGCCCGTGGGCCCCTGCTGCGGCGTCGAGATCGGCGGTGATGACGCCGGGCTCGACCACCGCGACCTGGTCGTCCGCTCGGATCTCGACGATCCGGTCGAGCCGGGACAGGTCGAGCACGATGCTGCCGACGCCCGCGACGGCACCGCCCGCGACGCCGCTGCCGGCGCCACGCGGCACGACCGCGATGCCGTGCAGCTGAGCGAACCGCAGCGTCGCCTGCACCTGCTCGACCGAGCCGGCGCGCACGACGACCGCCGCGGGACCGATCGGTGAGCCCGAGCGGTCGCGGCTCGCCGACTCGACGTCGGCCGGGACGACCGACCAGTCGTCGAGGTCCGCGACGAGGTCGTCGAGGGAGAAGGTGGCGGCAAGGGTCATGCGTCGGGGTCCGTCGCCGGCGTCGTGGCGAGGCCGGCGTCCTTCCAGGCAGCGAAGCCGCCGTCGACGTGCACGACGTTGCTGAAGCCCCACTCGACGAGCTGGTCGGCGACGGGACCCGAACCGTTGATCGAGCCGCAGATCACGACGACCGGCCTGCCGTCCTCACGGTCGGCGAAGGCCTCGGCGAGGGCCGGCTTGTCGACGATCTCGGCCTGCGGGAGCCCACCGGTGCGCGCGCGGAAGCCCTCGCTGCGTACGTCGATGAACCGCGCGCCACCCTCGACCGCCGCCGCGGCGATGGCGGGGCTGACGAGCACGGCGGAGTGCGTGGTGTGCGGTGCTGCGGGCAGGTCGCAGGCGGTGGTGGTCTCGGTCATGATGGTGGTCCTTCCGGTGGTCAGATGGGTTGCATGGCTGGGTCGAGCAGGATGCGTACGTCGATCGGTTCGGTGGAGGCTCCGGCGGCCGAACGCGCACCGAGCGCGCGTTGCAGGGCCTCGTTGACCGGCGTCGGTACGCCGTGTCGGCGACCGAGCAGCACGATCTCGCCGTTGAGGTGGTCGACCTCGGAGCCGGCGCCACGGGCGAAGCTCTGCCAGGTCGAGCGCCGGTGCTCGTGGTCCGGCACGGTGCCGATCTCGAGCGCCGGCAGGTCCGGGACCGCCGTGGCCGGGTCGACGACCTCGATGCCGGCGGCGGCGAAGACGTTGTCGAGCTCGGCGACCAGCAGGGCACCCGCCTCGGCGAGATCGTCTGCGGAGCCGGCGAACAGGTCGAGGCCGTTCGTGATGTTCCCGCGGAGCTTGTGTGCCTTCCAGGCCGCGATGTCGTCGACGGCGGTCGCGCCGAAGCGCGCGCCACGCAGGTCGGCCGCGATCTGCCCGGCCCGCTCGTCGGTGCCGGAGTGGTGCCGCCCGAGCCAGATGATGCCGACGGTCGGCCAGCTGGGACTCACCACCTCTCCGGGGCTGAGGTGGCTGGCCGCGATCCACGCCGTGGCGGCGTAGACCTCGCCGAACCGGCGCAGCACGGCATCCTCGGTGGCCAGGCCGTTCTGCAGGGTCAGCACCGGCAGGTCGGCGGCGACTCCCCCACCCTCGACCGGCAGCCACGACCACGCCTGCAGGACCGTCTCGACATCCTGGGCCTTGACCCCCAGCACGAGCACGTCATCGGGTCGCAGGTCGACCTCGTCGGGTCCCGACGCGACCGGCAGGCGTACGACATCGGTCACGTCCGGACGCCGGATGCGCAGGCCGCCGGTGCGGATCGCCTCGCCGTGGGCTCCCCGCGCGACGAGCAGCGACTCGACACCGCTGGAGTGCAGCTCGGCGGCGAGCAGCCCACCGAGCGCGCCAGCGCCGATCACGACATAGCGAGTCATGCCCCCACCTCCGTCTTGAGCCCCGGGACAGCGGCGAGCAACGCGCGGGTCAGGGCGTGCTCGGGGTGGTCGAAGACCTGCTGCGTGGGGCCGCTCTCGACGATCCGTCCGCCGTCGAGCACCGCGAGCTGGTGCGACACCTCCGCGACGACGGCGAGGTCGTGCGACACCAGGACGTACGTCAGGCCGAGCTCGCTCTGCAGGTCGACCAGCAGGTCGAGGATCTGCGCCTGCACCGAGACGTCGAGGGCCGACACCGGCTCGTCGAGGAGCAGCAGCTCCGGCTCGAGCGCGAGGGCACGGGCGATCGCTACGCGCTGCCGCTGGCCACCCGACAGCTCCGCGGCGCGACGGCCGAGATAGCTCGCCGGCAGCGCGACCTGATCGAGCAGCTTCGTGACCGCAACCGTGCGGGACGATCGATCTCCGACCCGGAACGACTCGAGCGGCTCGGCGACCAGGTCCCGCACGCTGAACTTCGGGTCGAGGGCGGCGAACGGGTTCTGGTGCACGAACTGGAACCGGCGGCGCAGGGCCCGGAGCTCGCGCCGGTCCGACGACGCCACATCGACACCGTCGAACAGGACGCGACCCGACGTCGGGCGTTCGAGTCCCATCGCGATACGCAGTGCCGTGGTCTTGCCCGACCCCGACTCGCCGACCAGCGCGAGCGTACGTCCGCGGTGCACGTCGAGCGTCACGTCGTCGAGCACGCGCGCACGGCTCCGCGAGCCGAAGCCGCTGCGCGACGTGAACTCCTTGCTGACGCCGTCGAAGCGGAGCACGACGTCGTCGACCGGTGGCACCGGAGCCGGGCGGCGGATGCGGCCCAGGCCGGGAGCCGCGTCGAGCAGTCGCTGCGTGTACTCGTGCTGGGGTGCGGCGACGATCTCGGCCGGCCGGCCCTGCTCGACGATGCGACCTTCGGACATCACGACGAGATGGTCCGCGCGATCCACCGCGATGCCGAGGTCGTGGGTGATCAGCAGCAGCGACGTGCCGCTGTCGGCGACGAGCCGGTCCAGGTGGTCGAGGATGCGGCGCTGGACCGTGGCATCGAGCGCACTGGTGGGCTCGTCGGCGACCAGCAGCCGCGGGTGTCCGGCCAACGCGATGGCGATGAGGACGCGTTGGCGCTGGCCGCCGGAGAGCTCGTGCGGATACTGCCGCGCCTTCACGGTGGGGTTGTCGACACCAGCGCGCTCGAGCACCTCGGAGACCTCGACAGCGACGGACCGCTTGGGCACACCTCGACGGCGTACGGCTTCAGCAACCTGCTCACCGATCCGCAGCGTGGGGTTGAGCGCGACCATCGGGTCCTGCGGCACGAGCCCGACCAGCGGTCCGCGGTGCTGGCGGAATGCCTTGTCGTCGGCGTTCGTGACGTCATGGCCGCCCAGCGTGATCCGCCCGCCGACGATCCGACCGCCTGCGGGGAGCAGGCCGAGGGCGGCGTGCGCGGTCGTCGACTTGCCCGAGCCGGACTCGCCGACGAGCGCGACGACCTGGCCCGGACGGACCGTGAGGGACAGGTTCTCCACGACGCGTCGCTCGCGACCCTTGGGCCCGAAGCCGACCGAGAGCTCGTCGATCTCCAGGACAGCCTGATCGGGTGGCGCGAGGACGGCGGGTGCGGGGGTGAAGGTCAGTGCCATCTCTGGAGCTCCTCGAACGTCTTGCCGATGTGGTTGAGGGCGTAGACCGCAGCGCCGACCGCGAGACCGGGCAGCAGCGTCAGCCACGGCGAGGTGACCAGGTACGTCCGGCCGGCCGCGACGAGCGAGCCCCACTCGGCTTCCGGCGGCGGCGCCCCGAAGCCTAGGAACGACAGCGACGAGACGGCCAGGATCGCGGTGCCGAAGTCCAGGACGGCGAGGACAGCCACAGGTCCCCACGAGTTGGGCAGGATGTGGCGTCGCAGGACCCGCAGCGGGCCGGCGCCGCTCGAGCGGGCTGCCTCGACGTACGGGAGGGTCTTGACCCGCAGCACCTCGGCGCGCGTGACGCGGGCGAACCCCGGTGTCAGGCCGACACCGACCGCGATCGCCACGTTGACCGTGCCGAAGCCGAGAGCCGTGACGATCGCCAGGGCCAGCAGCAGCGCCGGGATCGCCAGCAGCACGTCGACGAACCGCATCAACAGGCTGTCGGCCCACCCGCCGGCGTAGCCCGAGACGACGCCGATGGTCAGACCGACGACGACCGCCAGCCCGACCGAGATCGCGGTGGCTTCGATCGAGAGCGCGCTGCCGTGCACCATGCGGGTGAACAGGTCGCGGCCCAGCTCGTCGGTGCCGAACAGGTGGGACAGGCTCGGCGCGAGGAACTTGTCCTTGGGCGCGGTCTGCGTGGGGTCGCCGGACGTGAACAGCCGCGGGACGATTGCGCTGAGGACGACCAGCACGACGTACGCGACGGCGATCAGGAAGCCGGGACGCCTCAGGAGTGCGTGGGCAGTTTGGCGCGCGCGGTTCGACGTGCCGTCCCGCTCGGCGGCGGGCGGCGTGAACCGGACGAGCTCGACATCGGCGAGAGTCATGCCGCCACCTCCACGGGTGCGAGCGAGCGGGACGAGGAGTGCTGCAGGACCCGCGGATCGAGCAGCGGATAGATCAGGTCGACGACAAGGTTGACGACGACGAAGACACCAGCGGCGAGCACGACGATCCCCTGCACGAGCGGGATGTCCTGCGCGAGGACGGCCTGTTGTGCGAGCCGGCCGATGCCGAGACGGGAGAAGACAGTCTCGGCGACGACCGCGTTGGTGACGGTGGCGCCGACCAGCACTCCGAGGATCGTCAGCGCGGGCAGGCTCGCATTCTTGAGTGCGTGCTTGGTGTGGATCGTGAACCGTGAGAGTCCCTTGGCCCGTGCGGTGGCGATGTGCGCCTGGTCGAGCGTGTCGTCGAGGCCACGGATCAGCACCTGCGCGAGGATTCCCGACGTCGGCAGCGACATCGTGAGCGCCGGCAGCACGAGCGACGACACTCCGCTCGAGCCGGTGGCCGGGAACCAGCCCAGCGAGAACGAGAACAGCTGGATCAGCAGGAGACCGACCCAGAACGTCGGGAACGAGACCCCAACGGCCGGCAGCCGGTGCAGGAACGACCGCAGCGGTCGCCAGCCGACGTACGTCGCGAGGAACGCGAGCCCGCCGCCGATCACGGTGGTCAGCACCAGCGCCATCGCCGTGAGGGCGATCGTCGGCGGCAGGTTCTCGGCCAGCAGTGAGGTGACCGACTGGCCACGCGACACGGACTGGCCGAAGTCGAGCTGGAACGCGTCGACGAGGTGGTGCCAGTACTGCACGACGATCGGGTCGTCGAACCCGTACGCCGCCTGGATCTTGGCGACCTGGTCCGCCGACGGGCGCCCGGTCCCGCCTGCCTGGTTGAGCAGGATCGAGACCGGGTCGCTCGGCAGCGCGTAGAGGACGACGAACGTCACGGTGTAGGCCGCCCAGAGGACCGCGATCGCCTGCGCGACGCGCCTCACCGTGTACTGCACCATGTCGTCTCCTCCTTCTTCCGTCGGACTACTTCGACAGCCACACGTCGTTGAGGCGCAGGAACGTCTCAGCGGTGTAGTTGAGGTCGTGCACCTGGTCGGTCGTGGCGACGATCTGCGCGCGATCCTGCAGCGGGAAGAGCACGCCCGCCGTGATGATCTGCTTCTGGATCTCCGCGAAGATCGCCTTGCGCTTGACCGGGTCGGCCTCGCTGATCTCCTGGGCGTACAGCGCGCTCAGGGCCTTCGCCGTCGCCGGGTCCTGGGTGTAGGCACCCGGGCCAGTGCCAGGCTTCACCACGTTCGTGTCGTAGAACGTGCGCAGCACGTCGGCGTCGGCACGGGTGAAGTAGGACGCGGTCAGGTCGAACTCACCGGCGTTGGCCTTGGCCGTGTACTCCGCGGGGGTGACGACCTTCTGGGTCAGCTTGATCCCGACCTTCTTGAGCTGGTCCTGCAGCAGGTCCCAGCCGGCCCACGGGGCGGCGACGGTCAGCGAGATCTCCAGCGGCTTGCCGCCCTTGGTCCGGTACGCGCCCGAACCCTTCTTCCAGCCGGCCTCGTCGAGCAGCGTCTCCGCGCCCTTGGGGTCGTACGCCAGCAGGCTCGACTGGTCGCTCCACTGCGGGGTCGTCGAGTCGACGACGCTCTTGGTGACCGGGTACTTGTCACCGAAGACCGTGTGCGCCCACTCGGTGCGGTCGATCGACTTCTGCAGCGCGTCACGCACCTTGACCTCACCCAGGATGCCCTTGAGGTTGGGGATCAGGTTGTACGTCAGGCCGGGCAGCACCGTGCTGTCGACCTTGCCGCCGCTGCTCGTGATGGTCTGCTGGCTCTGCTCCGACAGCGGGTTGCGCGGCCATGCCACGTCGATCTGCTTGGACGTCAGGCTGCCGACCAGGACGCTCTCCTCCGGCACGAACGTCACGTCGAGCGCGTCGATGTGGGCCGCCTTGCGGTTCTCATTGATCTCCGAGCCCCAGGCGTAGTCCTTGCGCTTGGCGAGCTTGACCGACTGGGCGACCTTGTAGCTCTTGAGCGTGAACGGACCGCTGCCGACGAAGTCACCGAGCGCCCGCTTCTTGGGGTCGATGTCGTACGACTTGGGCGACAGGATGCCGAGCGTCGTCGTGGCCGTGGCCTGCAGGAACGCCGCGTTGGCAGTGCTGAAGTCGACTTCGACCTTGTTGGGCGCCAGGACCTTGGTCTCCTTGTAGCCCGACAGGTAGGTCGCGCCGAGCGAGGCGAGCGGTCCGAGCTTGATGATGCCGTCGTACGCGGTCTTGACCGCCTTGGCGTCGAGCGGGGTGCCGTCGCTGAACGTCACGTCGTCACGCAACGTGAACGTGTACGTCTTGGCGTCCGGCGAGACGGTCCACTTCGTCGCGAGCCAGGGCACGATCTTGCCGGTCTTGGGGTCCTGGTCCGTGAGTGAGTCGACCAGGTTGCGGTCGATCGAGCGCGACTCGATCCAGAAGTTCTGGTTGGGGTCGAGGTTGCCGTAGACGTCCTGGTTGAAGGCGAGCCTGAGCGTGCCGCCCTCCTGGACCGGGCCGTCGCTCTTGGCGGAGGACCCGTCGCTGCCGCCGCACGCGCTGAGCGCGATCAGGGCGGCAGCGGCGAGCGTGGCGAGGGCGCCGCGGCGGAAGGCCGGGCGATGCTGGCGGGACATGGTGGTTCCTTCTTTTCGGGGGGATTTCAGGGGGTTGGGGGGTCAGGGTTGGAGCGCGAGCCGACCCGCGCCGATCAGCGCGGTGTCGTCCTGGGGCGGGTGGATGCGCGAACACAGCACGTCGCGCAGGTGGCGCTCGAGCGGGTGGTGGCGGGTCAGGGCGGGGTTGCCGAGTGCGGCGACCGCAGTCTCGACCGCCGCGATCGAGGAGCGCGACGCGATGACCTTGGCGAGCCCGAGTCGCGCGAACGCGGTCGTGTCGCCGGCATCGATGCGCACAGCGAGGCTGTGCAGCACTTCTTGCGCCGTGGTGAGGTGCGCCTCGATCTCGCCGGCGACCGCCTGGATGCGCTCGGTCGTCGCGATCGGGCGGCCGAGGGCGGTCGGCACCCGCGTACGGGCGAACTCGCCGAAGAAGTCGCGGGCCGCCTCGGCGACACCGAGGTAGAGCCCGAAGACGCCGAGGATCGAACCGTCCGCGGGGCCGGAGTTGTTGGGGACCGATCCGACCGGCACGCCGACGAAGTGATCGGCCGGCACGACGACATCGGTGTAGATGACGTCGTGCGTGCTGGTGCCGCGCATCCCGAGGTGGTCCCACGTCTCCTCGATGCGGATCCCCGGAATGGGGTTGCCGTCATCGTCAGTCGCCGGCACGACGACGTGGCCGATGACCGGCTCGTCGTCCTCGCTGACGGCCCAGACCAGGTGATAGGCCAGGCCCTCGCAACCGGTGGCGAAGCCCTTGTGGCCGTTCAGCACCCAGCCCTCAGGCGTACGCCTGACGGTCGTCGCGGGCAGGCCACCACGGGCGGGTGCTCCGAGCTCGGGTTCCGCGCGGATCGCGTTGACCAGCGCCGGGCCCTCGGCGGAGGCGCGGAGGAACCGGTCGTACGCCTCCTCGGGCCAGACCGACGCGAACGCGCCGTGCCCGATGTAGGTCATCGCGGCGATCAGCGCCGTCGAGGGGTCGCCCTTGCCGAGGGCGCGGAAGACCCGCAAGGTGTCGACCGCGCTCAGGCCGCCGTGGCCGCCGTGCTGCGTGCTGACAGCGGCGGTCAGGAGGCCTGCCTCGTGCACGGCCTGCAGGCCTTCCCACGGGAACCGCGCGGTGCGGTCGACGTCCTCGGCGTGCACCGCGAGCTCACGGGTCAGCCGCGCCAGTCGCTCGTCGCTGACGTCGACGACCGGCAGCGCCGCCCGGGCTGATTCGACGACCGTCATGATGCGGCGCGCTCTCGAAGCACCTCGTCGAGCGGCGGCTGGGCGACGATCTCGCCGCGCTGCCCGGTGGCCTCGCGGTGGGCGAGCTCCTGGCGCACGAGCGGGATGACGTAGCGGCCGTAGTCGACGGCGTCGTTGAAGTTGTCGTAACCGCGGATCGAGATCAGGTCGGCACCGAGCTCGACGTAGTCGAGGATCGCGGCCGCGACGGTCTCGGGCGTGCCGACGAGTGCGGTCGACGCACCCTGGGCGCCGGTGGCGGAGGCGGTCGGGGTCCACAGAGCGCGGTCGTGGAGGTCACCGCGCGACGCGATCTCGAGCAACCGCTGCGAGCCGACGTTGGCCGGGCCGTCAGGTGAGGCCTTCAGGATGTTGCGGCTCCAGAGTGCCGACGCCTTCGAGCCGTCCTGCAGGATCTCGAGGGTGCGGTGCGCCTTCTCCCACGCGAGCTCCTCCGTCGCCGCGACGATCGGCCGGAACGTCACCCAGGTGCGTGGCGTGTCCGTACGGCCGGCGACACGGGCCGCCTCGGCGACGCGGTCGATCTGCTGCTTGGTGTCGGCGAGCGGCTCACCCCACAGGCCGAAGATGTCACCGAGCGCGCCACCGATCCGGTACGCGTCGTCGGACGAGCCGCCGACCGAGACCGGGATCGTGCCGTTGACCGGCTCGACGAGCGACACGAAGTTCTCGAAGGAATAGTAGGTCCCGGCGTGGTCGAACGGCGTGCGCTCGGTCCAGACCCGCTTGAGGATCTGGATGTACTCCTCCTGACGGGCGTATCGCTCGGACTTGGACAGCCGGTCGCCCTCGCGGGCCTGCTCGACGTCACTGCCACCGGCGATGAAGTGCACGACGGCGCGGCCGCCCGAGAGCTGGTCGAGCGTCGCCAGCGCCTTGGCGGCGACGGTCGGATAGATCGTGTTGGGTCGCAGCGCGATGATCGGCTTGAGCCGCTCGGTGACCGACGTGATCGCGGTGGCCAGCGTGAACGGGTCGTGACCGCCCGAGAAGTACGGCACGAGGGTGTAGTCGAAGCCACCGTCCTCGAGCACCCGGGCGTACCGGGCGACGTACTTCGGGTCGATGCGGGGGTCGCGCAGGCCGTTGAGCTCGTTGCCTGGATTGACGTTGATGGCGCTGATGAATTCGACGGTCATGCGGGGACTCCTTGTGTCTGTCCGGTCGCGACGGGGCGCTCGGGCTGGTTGGACCACTGGCTCCACGAGCCGGGATAGAGGGCCGGCGTGAACCCGGCGAGGGTCAGGGCGACGATGTTGTGCGCTGCGGTGACGCCGGAGCCGCAGTAGGTCGCGACCGGACGATCGGGGTCGACGCCCGCGGCCACGAACCGGCTGCGGAGGGTCGCGGGATCGAGGAACCGGCCGTCGTCGGCGAGGTTCTGTCCCGTGGGGGTGTTGACCGCTCCGGGGATGTGGCCGGCGACCGGATCGATGGGCTCGGTCTCGCCGCGGTAGCGCTCGGGGGCGCGCGCGTCGAGCAGTGAACCCGCGGCGGCGACGTCGAGCACCTCGTCGGCGTCGACCACCGGCAGGTGCCCGTAAGACAACGTCACCGACCCGGCCGCCGGTGCGGCATCACCGGTCTCGAGGGCCCGGTCCGACTCGGTCCAGGCCTGCAGCCCGCCGTCGAGCACGCGTATGTCGGCGACACCCGCGTACGTCAGCAGCCACCAGGCGCGGGCCGCGGCGAGGTTGCCCTGGTCGTCGTAGACCACGACGGTGCTGTCGTCGTCGACGCCCCACGAGCGGGCTGCGGCCTGCAGCGCCTCGACCGTTGGCAGCGGGTGGCGGCCGTCGGCCGGCTCGCCGTGACTCGCGAGCTGGTGGTCCAGGTCGACGTAGACGGCGCCCGGCACGTGGCCGGCGCGGAACTCCTCGCTGCCGTCCGGGCGGTCGAGCCGCCAGCGGACGTCGAGCAGCACGGCCGGGGTGGCCGCGAGCTCGTCGGCGGTGATGAGGATGGACATGGGGACTCCGGTTTCAGGCATGGGGGTAGCCAGGAAGGTGCGCTCTCGCGCGGTGGGTGTGGGTGCAGCAGGTGCGTGGTGGTCGCCGGCTAGGGGCGACAGCGACACCGCCCGGAGGGGGTGCGCACAGTGCCGTTCATGGTGTCCATTCTCCCGGGGAACCTCAGCCCAGTCCAACAACGTTTGTGGATGGGAACCCATCGGCGGAGCCGATCAATGACTCAGTGGCGGAGCCGATGAATCGGGCGTCAGAACGTACGGGATGCACGTAACGCTTGACGGCGTAGAACTCCTGCAGAGCCGTGAACGCGGTCTGCTCGATGTCGCGGTCGAGGCCCTTGCGGGTCACGAGGCGAAGGCTGATCTGGCCGAGATCCGGCAGGTCACGGCGCACCTCGAGGCCCGACGGGACCGAGCCTGCGGTCGGCAGCACCGCGACACCCAGTCCGGCTCGAGCCGCGGCGATGACGCCCTCGAGGCTGGTCGACTCGGCGACGACCTCGACGTGGTGGCCGCGGGTGCCGAGCTCGTCGAGCGCCCGTTGCCGCATGCCGCACGGCTCGACGTATGCGACAAGCGGCCACGGATCTCCGTCGGCGGGCGCTTCGAACGCCGGCGAGGCGTACCAGTTGAGCGGGAGCAGGCCGACCTCGTTGCCCGGCAGGTCAGCGCCCAGCCCCATCGTGACGGCGAGGTCGATCGTGCCTTTGACGACCGCCTCCTCCATCTGCGTGGAGCGGTCGATGTGGAACTGCACGGCGTGGTCGGGGTATGCACTGCGGATCGACGTCAGCAGCTCCGGCAGGATCGAGTCGGCCGCGGTCTCGGTCGAGCCGATCACGATCGAGCGGGGCAGGCTCGCGTCGAGGCGTTCGAGCGCCTGGTCGTGCACGCCGAGGATGCGGCGGGCCTCGAGCAACAGCTTCTCCCCCGACGGCGTGAACTTGACGCCACGCCCGGACTTCTCGACGAGGGGCTGGCCGAGCCGCTTCTCCAACGCTCGCACGTGCTGGCTCACGGTGGGCTGGCTCATGTGCAGCGCGATGGCCGCGCGCCCGAAGCCACCGCACTCGGCGATCGCGACGAACGTACGCAGATGGATGATGTCCAGAGTTGCAGCCATGATTCGACCGTAGAGCGACTCAGCGCCACGTCATGACATGCCCAGATACCGGACGATGTCCTTTCGCGTAACCCAAGCGGTGTACGTGAGTCACCGCGATGTGGCGGGTCGACCACCAAGAACGCGCAGGCGGGTGGTGGTTCAGGCGCCACATCGCGGTGACGCTAGGCGCGGACCTGGGCGATCGCGTAGAGCGCAATGCCTGCAGCGACCCCAGCGTTCAGGCTCTCGAGACCCGTCGACATCGGGATCGACACGATCTCGTCGCACGTCTCGCCGACGAGGCGGGACAGCCCCTTGCCCTCGCTGCCGATCACGACGACGACCGGTCCGTCGACCATCTGCGACTGCGCGATGTCGACCGTGCCGTCGGCGGCGAGGCCGATGACCATGCAGCCTGAGTCCTGGAAATCCTTGAGCGTGCGGGTCAGGTTGGTGACCCGGGCGACGGGCACCCGGGCGGCAGCACCGGCCGAGGTCTTCCACGCCGCAGCGGTGATCTGCGCGGCGCGGCGCTCGGGGATGACGACGCCGTGCGCGCCGAACCCGGATGCGGAGCGGATGATCGCGCCGAGGTTGCGGGGATCGGTGACGCCGTCGAGCATCACGATCAGGGCCGGCTCGTCACGCTCGGCGGCGAGCTCGAGCAGGTCCTGCGGGTTGGCGTACTCGTACGCGTTGAGCTTGGCCGCGATGCCCTGGTGCACCGCTCCGCCGGTGAGCTTGTCGAGCTCGATGCGGCCGATCTCGAGCAGGCTGACGTGCTGCTCGGCGGCGAGCTTGAAGATCTCGCGAACCTTCTCGTCGCGATCCGTGCCCTCGGCGACGTAGAGCGCGTGCACCGGCACGGTCGCCTTGAGCAGCTCGAGCACCGAGTTGCGCCCCGCGACCCACTCGGCGGCGTCGCCCTGCTTGCGCTTGGGCCTGGCCTGCTCGCGCTTCTGCGCGGCATTCTTCATCTTGTAGATCTTGTGGTTGGGGCGGTCCTCCGCGCGCGGGGTCGGGCCCTTGCCCTCGAGCCCCTGGCGGCGGCGGCCACCCGAGCCGGCGGTGGGGTTGCCCTTGCCGGTCTTCTTGATCGCGCCCTTGCGCTTGCTGTTGCCTGGCATGTCTAGTTGTCGCCCTTCACGGACCATCTCGCGCCCTGCGGAGTGTCCTCGATCTCGATGCCGGCGGCCGTGAGCTGGTCACGCACTCGGTCCGCCGCGGCGTAGTCCTTGCTGGCTCGCGCCTCCTGGCGCTGCTCCAGCAGGCCGCCCACGAGGGAGTCGATCGCCTGCGCGTACGCCGCATCGTCACCTCCACGGTCCCACGTCGGGGACAGTGGGTCCAAACCGAGCACGTCGAGCATCGAACGTACGCTCGCCAGCACGCCCGCGAGATCGGCACTGTTGCCCTCGGCCAGCAGCTTGTTGCCCTCGCCGATCGTGGCCTGCAGCACCGCCAAGGCGGCCGGCACCGACAGGTCGTCGTCCATCGCCTCGGCGAACGCCGCCGGCACCTCGCCCGGCTCGCCCTCGCCGACGACCTCAGCCGCACGACGGACGAATCCCTCGATCCGCTGGAACGCCGTCGCGGCCTCGGCCAGCGACTCCTCGGAGAACTCGACGATCGACCGGTAGTGCGACGCGGCGAGGTAGTAGCGCAGGTCGATCGGGCGTACGCGCTTGACGACCTCGCTGACCAGCAGCGTGTTGCCGACCGACTTGGACATCTTGGAGCCGGCGAGGTTGAGCATCGCGTTGTGGATCCAGAGCCGGGCGAACTGCTGTCCGGCCGCGCGGGACTGCGCGAGCTCGTTCTCGTGGTGCGGGAAGCGCAGGTCGAGGCCACCGCCGTGGATGTCGAACTCGTCGCCGAGGAACTTCGACGCCATCGCCGAGCACTCCAGGTGCCAGCCCGGACGGCCCCGGCCCCACGGCGTCGGCCACGAGGCGGACTCGGGGTCGCCTGCCTTGTGACCCTTCCAGAGCGCGAAGTCGCGGGCGTCGCGCTTGCCCTCGGGCGGCGCGTCCTCGGCGGCCTGCATGTCGTCGATCTTCTGGTTGGACAGCTCGCCGTACGACGGCCACGAACGTACGTCGAAGTAGACGTCACCCGAGCCATCAGCCGCGGCATAGGCGTGACCGCGCTCGATCAGGGTCTGCATCATCTCGATCATCTCCGGCACGACGCCGGTCGCGCGCGGCTCGTACGTCGGAGGGACGCAGCCGAGCACCTCGTAGGCGGCGTGCAGGGCACGTTCGTTCTCGTAGGCCACGGCGAACCACGGGCGGTCCTGCTCGACGCCCTTGGCCAGGATCTTGTCGTCGATGTCGGTGACGTTCGCGACGATCGTGACGGCGAAGCCGGAGCGCTCGAGCCAGCGCCGCAGGACGTCGAACACGACCTCCTTGCGGATGTGGCCGATGTGCGGCGGACCCTGCACCGTGAGCCCGCAGTGGTAGATCGAGACTCGTCCCGGCTGGACCGGGACGAGGGGCTGGATCTGCCGGGACGCAGTGTCATAGAGCTGGAATGCCACGCGCCAACCTTATCGGCTCCGGCCCCAGCCTCCCGACGCTTGCTATCGGGTCACGCCGCTCGTCAGGTCGGCCGCGTACGGGAAGTAGCTGCCGTGGGTGACGGTCCCGCACGGCGTGGACTCACGCCACCAGATCGACATGTCGTCCCACCAGCCGTTCGCCCACACGGTTCGCGACAGTCCCAGGCTGTTGTAGATCGCGTTGGTGTCCTGCGAGTAGTGCGTCGAGGCGGCCAGGCTGCCGCCGTTGCAGGGGTTGACGATGCCGTACTCCCCCACGAACAGCGGCATCCCGGCGGCCGCCGCGACGTTGACGGCGTTCTGGACGAAGGTGGTGTGCTCGGCCTTGCGGGTCGCGTACGCCTTGGCGGCCAGGTCGTACGGGACGTAGGTGCCGCCCATCGCACTGCTGCTCGTCTGGTCGGTGTCCTCCTTCTTGGTCGCGTAGCCGCTGGAGGAGTAGCCGATCCCGTACGTCGCGTCGGTCCCGGTGGCCTGGCCGAAGTAGTCATGGAACGTCATCACCACGTTGGGCTTCGCCACCTTGGCCAGGTCGACCCCGACGAGTGATCCGCTCCCGGCGACCGGCGTGACGATCAGGATCTTGTCCGGGTCGGTGGCGCGCAGCGACTTGCTGCCGGTCGGCGCGAGCCACGGTCCGTACACGGTGTCGATGAGCTTCTGCGTGCGGTCGACCGCCGTGGTGCCGTCGGCGGCCGGCTCGTTGACCAGGTCGACGGCGATGACGTGTTTACCCCGACTGGTGGAGCCGTCATAACGGTTGAGGACGAACTTCAGGTAGTCGGCGGTCTCCTGCAGGCCGAGAGCGTCGTCGACCAGTCCGTCCCATGTGGTGCTCGACTCGCACGAGGTGCCCGGCGTCGCTCCGACCTTGGTCCAGGCCCAGGCCGGGATGCCCTTGTGGGCGCCGGCCATGACCGGATCCTCCCGGCAGATGGCCGAGTTGGGGTTCGAGGCCGTCGCGATGTTCGAGAGGTGCATCGGGTCGAGGATCACGTACAGGCCCTGCTCGACCGCCTCGTCGATGATGCTGTCGAGCTGCGCGAACGCGTCGGTGTCGATGACGATCGACGAGCCGACCCGCTTCTGAAAGTACGGCCAGTCCATCGCCAGCCGGACCGTGTTGAACGCCGGCGCCCCGGCCGCGCCCATCCCCTCGATCTCCTTGACGACGTACGGGGTCTGCCACACGCCGCCGCTCTTGAGGGCCGTGCGCTTGATGTTGACGCCGTTGGCCACGAACGGCGCGCCCGTCGTCGTGCTGACGAATGGCGAGGACGCCTCCGATCGGAACAGCTCTCCGGACGGCAGGGCGGGCGGGACCGGAATCGACTGCACGGCCGTCCTCATCTGCGAGCGCACCCACTTGATCGGCCGGTCGTTGCGCCGGGCCTGCGACTGGGTGACCCGCACCCCGACCGTGTAGGTCGCGCCAGGGGTGAGGCCCGTGAAGGTGTGACTGGTCGTGCCGATCGTCGTCCTGTGCGTGTTCCACGCCGGACTGGCGCTGCCCTCACTGAGGTAGAGGTCGTACTGGTGGAACGGGGTCGCCGCGTAGGCCGGCCAGGTGACCGTGAGACCACCCGTCTCCGTGGCGGCCGTCGACAGGGCGCCCAGCTGGGGGTTGGTCCTGACGGCGACCTTCGACAGCTCGCGGTTGCTCGCAGTGCCGGACCTGGGGAACGTGCGCACCGTGACGTCGTACGAGCCGCCGGGCGTGATCCCGGTCGCGCGGAACTGCTTGGTGTAGGTCGTCCGGCCGCGGACGTACGCGACCTTGGAGGCATACGTGGATCCGACTGTCGATGCGGTGCTCGCGTGCCAGATCGTCGTGCCGGTCTTGCGGTACTGCACCTCGTACCTGGCGATCGTCCCGCCGACGTGGTCCCAGCTGAGCTTCAGGGTCGCCGAGTCGGCACCGACCTCGACATACCTGATCGTCGCGGCGGCTGCGGCGGCCTGCGCCGGCCCGGATGTGAAGACCAGGGTGGCGCCGATCATCAGCACCGGCGCGGCGAGGAAGCGGAGAGCTCTCGGAGGTCTCGTCATGGTCAGCTCGCAATCGTGTGGAGTGACACCGCTTATGCCGGACTTTAACGACACGGGAGGCTCGCGGTCACGCGGCGGAGGTACGCCCGGGAGCTCAGCGCTGTCACACCAGTCCCATTGGTCCCAAACTCGCCTACCATGTATCGATGCGCCACCTTCCCCGCATTGCCGCCGCAACCCTGCTCGGCCTCGCCCTCCTGCCGGCCGTTCCTGCCACCGCCGCCTCGACCTCGACGGCGTTCGAGCGGTGGACCAGCACCGCCGACTTCGCCACCGGTACGTCCACCGGCATCTCGGCCCAGCCCGGCAAGATCACTCAGGGCAAGGGCACGACCGTCATGACGTACGACGACCCGCGGGTTGCCGGCGGCGCCAAGACCTACCGCACCGCCCACTGGACCTCGCCATGGAAGTCGACCGGGTTCGCCGCGAAGAGCCTGATCCCGTCGTGGCAGGCGACGGCGCCCAAGGGCTCGTGGATCCGTGTCCTCGTCCGCGTGCGCTCCGGGTCGACGATCGGCAGCTGGGACACGGTCGCGCGCTGGGCCGCCAACACCACCAACATCCGCAGGTCGTCCTACTCGAGCCAGTCCGATGACCTCGCCAGGCTCTCGACCGACACGATCGTCGCCAACTCCGGCAAGTCGTTCACGGGCTGGCAGATCCGGGTGCAGCTGCTGCGTCCGGGCGGCACGATGGACAGCCCGACGGTCTATGCCGTCAACGGCGTCGCCGCCAACTACCTGACCCGTTCCCCCTCGACGACGACCACCACGACGATGACCGCGACCAAGGAGCTCGCCGTCCCGCGTTCATCGCAGATGATCCACCGCGGCGAGTACCCGGCATGGGGCGGAGGCGGCGAGGCCTGGTGCTCGCCGACGTCGACCTCGATGGTCATGCGCTACTTCGGCGAGGGGCCCAGCGCCGCGTCCTACTCGTGGTCGCCCTACACCGACAGCTTCGTCGACCACGCCGCGCGCGACACGTTCGACTATGCGTATGACGGCACGGGCAACTGGCCGTTCAACACCGCGTACGCGGGCCGCTACTCCCTCGACTCGTTCGTCACCCGGCTGCACAACCTGCGCGACGCGGAGGCGTTCATCAAGGCCGGCATCCCGCTAGTCGCCTCGATCGCCTTCAGCAAGGGCGGGCTCGACGGCGCCCCGATCTCGTCGACGCCCGGTCACCTGCTGGTGATCCGCGGGTTCACCGCTGGCGGACGGGTCATCGCCAACGATCCGGCCGCGGCGACCAACTCCACCGTCAAGCGGATCTACTCACGGGCGCAGTTCGAGCGAGCGTGGCTCAAGGGCAGCGGCGGTGTCGTCTACGTCATCCGTCCCGCAACGCGAGCACTCCCACCCGACACCGCCCGTTGGTAGCCCTCGGTTCCTAAGGAGGCCGCCCGCGGCCGACTGGTGGGGGTCCCCCCACGAGCTCTGCGAGTAGGGGGCGCGAGCTCTGCGAGCGAAGGACTACTTCACCTTGACGCTGATCTTGGGGTAGCCGGTCGCACCATCAGGAAGCACGTCCGCCTTCTCGTCGGTCTGCGGCTCGCCCTTGACGTTCGTGGCGCGGGCCTCGATCGTGTGATCACCGGACTCGGCGCTCCATTCCAGCCGCCACTGCACCCAGGTGTCGACGTTCGGGACCGTGCCGAGAGTCGCCTTCTGCCACTCGCCGCCGTCGACCCTGACCTCGACGCCGTCGATGCCGACGTGCTGCGCCCATGCGACGCCCGCGATCGTGGTCCGGCCCGCGTCGAGGGACTCACCACCCTTCGGCACGTCGATGCGCGACTCGGTCTTGACCGGCCCGCGCTCGCCCCACCCGCGCTGCGTCCAATACGCCTTGAAGTCGGCGAACCGGGTCACCTCCCAGTCGACGACCCACTTCGTCGCGGAGACGTAGCCGTACAGGCCGGGCACCACCTGGCGTACGGGGAAGCCGTGCGGGATCGGCAACGGCTCGCCGTTCATGGTCAGCGCCAGCAGCGCGTTGCGACCGTCGGTCAGGGCTTCGAGCGGCGTGCCGCACGTCCAGCCGTCGTCGGACGTCGACAGCAGGGCGTCCGCGCCGGCCTGGATCCCGACCTCGTCGAGGATGCCCTTGATCGGCACGCCACCCCACACCGTGTTGCCGATCAGGTCGCCGCCGACCGGATTGGATACGCAACAGATCGTGATCCACTCGTGCTCGAGACCCCGGTCGAGCAGGTCCTGGTAGGTCAGCGTCAGCTCCTTGTCGACCATCCCGTGGATGCGCAGGGTCCAGCCCTCGGGATTGACCAGCGGCGGCGACAGCGCCGTGTCGATCCGGTAGAAGTCGCGATTGCTCGTCAGCCACCCGCCCTGGCCCTCGACCGCCAGGTCGGCTCCCTCCGGTGCCGGCACCCGGCTCGCCGGAACTTTCAGCGCTGCCCGTATGCGCTCCAGTGCCTGCCGCCGGCGATGGCGCGACGCGAGGACCTCACCGGCTGATCCGACGATGATCGCGGCGACGGCGATGACCGCGGACGTACGAAGGAACGTGCGGCGGGACTCGTCCACCGTGTGCTGGGGCTGTTGCCGGAGCAGGTGCAGCACGCCGATCACCACTGCGCCCGCCGCCACGCTGGCCAGCACTCCGCCCGAGTCACCGTGCGGACGCGCCAGCACCGCAGCCGACGCGAGCACGACGAGGGCGCCCACCACGGCATACGCCCGAGGTCGGGGCCACCACAGGCCGACGAGCGCACCCAGCAGCAGGATGGCGACCACCACGCTTGACACCGCCAGTGGCTTGTCGGCGTGGCCGACCACGCTGATGATGCGCTCCGCGATCGGCCCGGGCGTGAGCTTGATGACCGACTGGCCGACGGCCAGCACCGGCGACTCGCGCAGGTTGAACAGGGCCGCCAGGCCTTCGCTCGCCGCGATCGCCGCGGTCGCCGCGAGCAGTCCGCTGAGGATCGACCGCCGGGTTGTCACTCCCCCATCCTCCCGCGCAACTCCTAGCGCCGCCGGACGTACGGCATGATCGACCTGTGACATCTGCGCGCATCGGCATCGGCACCGACGTCCATCGGCTCGTGCCCGGACGCCCGATGTGGCTCGCGGGCCTCCTCTGGCCCGGCGAGGAGCAGGGCCTCGAAGGCCACTCCGATGGCGACTGCGCAGCCCACGCCCTCGTCGACGCGGCACTCGGCGCCGCTGGCCTGGGCGACATCGGCGGCATGTTCGGCACCGGCGAGCCCGAGTGGGCGGCCGCTTCCGGGGTCGACTTCCTGGTCGAGATCGAGCAGCGTCTGCGCGACCACGGCTGGCGGGTCGGCAACGCCTCGGTCCAGGTCATCGGCAACTTCCCCAAGATCGGCCCGCGGCGCGGCCAGGCGCAGCGCGTGCTCAGCGACGCGCTCGGCGCCCCGGTCAGCGTCTCGGCGACGACGACCGACGGCCTCGGCCTCACCGGCCGCGGCGAAGGCATCGCCGCGATCGCCACCGCCCTCGTCGTCCCCCTCTGACCCTGGGCGGTGACCTAGGGCCCACCGTCACCCTTGAGCGGTGACCTAGGGCCCACACCGATCGCCCAACTGGGCCCTAGCTCACCGCCCCCACTCATGACACGACGAAGCCCCCGACTCGATGAGTCGGGGGCTTCGTACGGGGTTCAGATCAGGACGCGAGGACCTCGTCGAGACGGGTCTCGGCCTTGTCCTCGTTGGTCTTCTCGGCGAGCGCGAGCTCGGAGACCAGGATCTGGCGAGCCTTGGCCAGCATCCGCTTCTCACCGGCCGACAGTCCGCGCTCGTGATCGCGGCGCCACAGGTCGCGTACGACCTCGGCGACCTTGAGCACGTCACCGGAGTGCAGCTTCTCGAGGTTTGCCTTGTAGCGCCGAGACCAGTTGGTCGGCTCCTCGACGTGCTCGGCACGGAGAACTCCGAAAACCCGCTCAAGCCCTGCTTCGTCGACGACGTCGCGAACTCCGACAAGATCAAGGTTGCACGCGGGAACGCGAACGACCAGGTCGTTCTGCGAGACGATGCGCAGTACGAGGTATTCACGCTCCTCGCCCTTGATCGTCCGGGTCTCGATGTCCTCGATGACTGCAGCGCCGTGATTGGGATAGACAACGGTTTCGCCGACAACAAAAGTCATAGAGAAAACACCTTTCCTAGGTGACCAGTCTAACATGCGGAACGGATGTCGATCCCTGCCGTTTCAGGCCATCCCGCCCATACCAGATGACATCGCAGCAGGTCAAAGGCGGAGCCCGCAGCGTCCTCCGATACGATCTTGGCGACCCCTCGACGCATGAATGACGGACTGAAAGCAGTGATCTCGTGAGCACCGTACGACGTCGCCGCCTCGCGGCCACCGCCCTTGCCGCGACCGCCCTTCTGGCCCTCGGCGCCTGCGGCACGGGCTTCAGCGCCCAGACCAATCAGGTCTACCAGGCCGGGACCGGCGCCAACCATCGCGGCGAGATGGACGTGCTCAACACGCTGCTCGTCGCCAACGACGACGGATCCGCCACACTGTCGGCCGGGATCGTCAACAACACCAAGGACGAGCAGCGGCTCGCCTCGGTCACGGTCACGACGCTCGACGACAAGCCGCTCACGGTCGCCAGCACCAAGATGATCCTGTCCCTCCCGGCCGACAAGCTCACCACGATCGGCAGCATCGCCGATGCCGGCGGCTTCGCCGTCCTCAAGGACGCGACGGCCGGCGATTACGTCAAGGTGACCCTGACCTTCAGCGACGCCGCGCCCGTCACGATCGAGGCGCCCGTCGTGGCCCGCACCGCCGAGTACGAGAAGGTCGGCGGCGCGCCCAGGACCGAGCCCACACCGAGCCCCTCGCCGACGGACACCGAGACCGAGTCCACCGACTCCGAGTAAACCTGTCTCACCGGCGTCTCCGGAGCCCTAGGCTCCGGGCATGCTCTCGCGACGGTTGTTGCCGGTGGTCCTTGCGCTGTTGCTGGTCGCCGCGTGTGGGTCCGAGTCGAAGCCTCCGGCGAAGGCCGTACCGTCAACCAGCGCAGCTCCTCGGGCTGACGTCGAGGTGCTAGATCCTGTGCTGGTCAGAAATGAGAACGGTCTTGCCACTCTGTCGGCCAGGATCCTCAACCACACCGACAAGGTCGTGGCGATCTCGAACGCGTACTTCGATGACGCCAGACCCGAGGGCCCACAGCTCCGAGTCGTCCGGACGGGCGCTGTCAACATCGCCGCCGATGGAAAGGCCACGTTGGGCCATGAGGCGCCGGCAGCCGTCCGCATCGCGAACTCCCCCGGCGCTGGCGCCGCCGTTGCGTTCACCCTGGAGTTCGGCAATGACGCCGGGGATTGGTACTCGATCCCGCTGACGGTCCCGGTGGTCGCGCGCACCGCGACGTATAACGACGTCACCGACAGCAAGATCATCACGTCGATCAAGGTCGAGAACGCCCGCATCACGGTTGTCCCGGGGCAGCGCAAGGCGTACGTCGACGGCACTGTGGTCGGCACGATCGACGACAGCGCCTGGGACCTGCCAACGGCCGTGGACGCCGACGGCGATCCCGTTGCCTACCGACACCAGACAGCGACGGGCGGACCGTACGGAATGGCGGCGCGGAAGGGCAAGAGGATCGAGATCGGCAGTGGCGCGCCTTACAAGGATGGCGAAGGCGACGCCGACTACTTCGACGCCAAGGACGTGACGGTGGGCGAGACGATCATGGTCACGATCCCGTTCCAGTCAGGCGACGCGATCGTGCCGTTCAAGGTCGTCGCCGGATAGGCGTACGTCAGCTCAGCTGGCCGGTGACCAGGTAGACGACGCGACGAGCCATCGACACGGCGTGGTCGCCGATGCGCTCGTAGTAGCGGCCCAGGAGCGCCAGGTCGACGGCCGGCTCGACGCCGTACGTCCACGAGTCGCCGAGGAGCGAGCGCAGCAGGTCCTTGCGGAGCCTGTCCATCTCGTCGTCCTCGTTCTCGAGCTGGCCGGCCGCGTCGACGTTGCGGTTCGCGACGATGCGCGAGGCCGAGTCGATCATCGAGTCGGCGACAGCCGCCATCGCGGTGATGCTGGGGTGCAGGTGCTCCGGCACCGCCGAGTCGGGCATACGGCGCCGGGCCACCTTGGCCACGTGCACCGACAGGTCGCCCATCCGCTGGAGGTCGGTCAGCATCCGCAGGGTCGCGACGAGCTGCCGGAGGTCGGTTGCGACCGGCTGCTGCGTGGCGAGCAGCAGAAGTGCGCGCTCCTCGATGATCTCGGTCGCCTCGTCGATGTCCTTGTCGCCGGCGATGACGGACTCCGCGATCTGGGCGTCTGCCTCGAGCAGGGCCTTGGTCGCGTCGGCAACGGCACGGCGGACGGTCCCGGTCAGGTTCACCAGGTCGTCGACGATGGCATCGAGCTGTTCGTAATACTGATCGCGCATGTCCTAGACCGTAGGCAGGCGGGATGAACGGACGGCGACCTCCGGTGAACGCGGTGTGAACAGCAACCGAAAGGCCTGTCGCTGCAGGGGTCAGAGTGCCGGTCGGGACGGAAATGCCCTCTACGATCAATGCTGTGGACACCAGTGCAGGATTGTTGATCGCGGGGGCGATCGGCGCCGTCGTCGGCGCGATGATCACCTATGTGTGGCGCTTCAGCGAGCGCCGCGAGGCCACCGTGCCACCGCCCGCCCCCCTCGTACCGCCCGGAGCCGACCAGGTCCTCGCGGTGATCTCGTCGTCCGCGGTGTTGATCGACTCGTCGGACACCGTGGTCAAGGCCTCGGCGCCCGCGTTCGCGATGGGCATCGTGCACGAGGACCGGCTCGAGCCCGAAGAGCTCATGACGCTCGTCCGGCAGGTACGCCGTGACGGCCAGGTGCGCGAGGCCGACGTCTCCTTGCAGCCACGGCGCGGCACGACGTCGTACGTGCACGCCCGCGTCGCACCGCTCACCTCGCGCCTGATCCTGGTGCTGGCCGACGACCGTACGCGCGAGCACCGGGTCGAGTCGATCCGCCGCGACTTCGTCGCGAACGTCAGCCACGAGCTCAAGACCCCGGTCGGCGCGCTCAACCTGCTGGCCGAGGCCGTCGGCGAGGCCAAGGACGATCCCGAGGCCGTCGTTCGGTTCTCCAGCCGCATGCACCTGGAGAGCGAGCGACTGACCCGGCTGGTGCAGCAGATCATCGACCTCTCGCGCCTCCAGAACGACATCCTGAGCGACGACGCCTCCACGATCAAGATCGGCGAGCTCGTCTCGGAGGCCACCGAGCACTCCGCGACCGACGCCGAGCACAAGAACATCGAGATCGTCACCACGGTCGAGCCCGACCTGCACGTCCACGGCGATCGCGCGCAGCTGCACGCCGCGGTCAGCAACCTGGTCGAGAACGCCGTGACCTACAGCCCCGACGGATCGCGCGTCACCGTGACGGCGCAGCTCGACGACGACGACGTACGTCTGACCGTTGCCGACAACGGCATCGGCATCCCGGGCAACGAGCTCGACCGGATCTTCGAGCGGTTCTACCGCGTCGATCCCGCCCGCGCCCGTGCGACGGGCGGCACCGGCCTCGGCCTGTCGATCGTCAAGCACGTCGCGGCGAGCAACGGCGGGACGGTCGAGGTGTGGAGCGAGCCGGGACTCGGCTCGTCGTTCACCCTGGTCCTGCCGGCACACAGCCATGACATCGAAGAGGAGAACGCGTGACCAAAGTATTGGTCGTCGAGGATGAGACGAGCTACAGCGAGGCGCTGTCGTACGTCCTGCGCAAGGAAGGGTTCGAGGTCGCGATCGCCGAGACCGGTCCCGACGCACTGACCGAGTTCGATCGCGGCGGTGCGGACATCGTGCTGCTCGACCTGATGCTGCCGGGGCTGTCGGGCACCGAGGTGTGCCGCGCCCTGCGGGCCATCTCGTCCGTGCCGATCATCATGGTCAGCGCCAAGGACACCGAGGTCGACAAGGTCGTCGGGCTCGAGCTCGGCGCCGACGACTACGTCACCAAGCCGTACTCGCCCCGCGAGCTCGTTGCCCGCATCCGCGCGGTGCTGCGCCGCGGGTTCACCGACGAGATCGACGACAACGCCTCGCTCGAGCAGGGCCGCGTACGCATGGATGTCGACCGGCACCTCGTGACGATCGACGGGGCCGAGACGAAGTTCCCGCTCAAGGAGTTCGAGCTGCTCGAGTATTTCCTGCGCAACCCCGGCCGCGTGCTGACCCGTGGGCAGCTGATCGACCGGGTGTGGGGCGCGGACTACGTCGGCGACACCAAGACCCTCGACGTCCACGTCAAGCGCCTGCGAGCCAAGATCGAGAAGGACCCGACGAACCCCATCACGCTGACAACCGTCAGAGGACTGGGATACAAGTACGACTCGTGACGGCTCTTGGGTTGCGTCGCGGCTCCCGCGTTTGCGTCGTCCGCGTTCGCTTCGAGGCGCTCACCAGCGCTGACAAGTCAGTTTAGCGCCCATCGACAAGCGCCGTTCGTCGACCAGCTTGCGCTGCGTCGTCCGCTCGTCGACGGGCCCTAACGGCCTCGTCAGCTCGGCGCCCTGCCGCAGCGGACTTTCTATCGCCCTTGGTTTGCTACAGCTGCGATCGCGTCTGCTGCTGCGTCGGGGTCCAGGTACATGCCGCCCTTGACTGTTGGCTTCAGGTCGTCGTCGAGCTCGTAGACCAGCGGGATGCCGGTCGGGATGTTGAGGCCGACGACGGCTTCCTCGCTCAGCCCGTCGAGGTGCTTGACGAGGGCCCGCAGCGAGTTGCCGTGCGCCGTGACCAGGACGACGCGGTCGGCGAGCAGGTCGGGGACGATCGAGTCGTACCAGTAGGGCAGCATCCGCTGCAGCACGTCGGCCAGCGCCTCGGTGCGCGGCAGGAGCTCGTCGGGCAGCGCGGCGTAGCGCGCGTCGGAGGCCTGGCTGAACTCCGAGTCGTCCTCGAGCGGCGGCGGCGGGGTGTCGTACGAACGACGCCACGTCATGAACTGCTCCTCGCCGAACTCCTCGAGGGTCGCCTTCTTGTCCTTGCCCTGCAGCGCGCCGTAGTGGCGCTCGTTGAGCCGCCACGAGCGGCGTACGGGGATCCAGTGACGGTCGATGCCGTTGAGCACGATCTCGGCGGTTCGGATCGCACGACGCAGCAGCGAGGTGTGCAGGACGTCGGGTGCGAGGCCGGCATCGGCCAGCAGCTCGGCGCCGCGCGAGGCCTCGGTGAGGCCCTGCTCGTTGAGGTCGACATCGACCCAGCCGGTGAACAGGTTCTTGGCGTTCCACTCGCTGTGACCGTGGCGCAGGAGGATCAAGGTGCTCATGCGAGTGAGCCTATTGGGTCACTCCTCGGGGCCTTCAGCAGCCTTCCACTCGCGGTAGATCTGGTCGAGCGCCTGCACGTAGTCGTTCTGCGAGTGGATGCCCGACAGCGTCCACTGCTGCTCGACGACGACGTACGGCAGCTGCGTGATGCCGAGCGCCTCGCCGGTCGCGACCTGCGTGCGGACCTCTTCGGCGTACTCGGTGCTGGCAAGCAGCGCCTCGGCCGTCTCGAGGTCGAGCCCCACGAGTGCGGCGCGGGTGGCCAGTGCGAACGGGTCACCGATGTCGGAGCCCTCGAGGAAGTGGGCGCGCCACAGCTGATGGGCCAGGTCGCGCTGGAAGCCCGGTCCGGCCTCGTCGGCCCAGGTCAGCAGTCGCCAGGCGTCGAAGGAGTTGGCCCGCACGGCCTCGTCGAAGTTGAGGTCGATGCCGGTGATCCGGGCCGCGGCGGTGACCTGCGCGTTGATGAGCTGCGCCTTGTCGGCGCCGCCGAGCTCGTCGGCGTTGACGTCCATGAGCAGGCGACCGTCGTTGGGTGCGTCCGGGTCGAGCTGGAACGCGCGGAACGTCAGCTCGACCGGCTCACCGGTGAGGATGGAGAACATGGCAGCAGCACGTTCGAACCGGGTGGCGCCGATGTAGGACCACGGGTCCGTGACGTCGGCGAATACCAAGGCCTTCACGCGGGCAACGCTACGCGACCACCAAATCGTCGTTCAGTCCGTCTAGGTTCGACGCATGCCTCGTCACGAGCCCACCGGCATCCACTGGATCGAGCACGGCAGCGGCGTCCCGATCGTCGTGCTGCACGGCTTGATGGGCAACCACCGCCTGATCAGCCGTTTCACCGAGTCGGTCCTCGAGCCGCGACCCGGCCTCCGCCGCCTGCACCTCGACCTGCCGGGCCACGGCCGCAGCAGCGGCGAGGGCGTCGCGTCGTCGGATGACGTGGCCGACCACGTCGCGACGTTCCTCGACGACGTGCTCGGCGACGAGGCGTACGCCGTGGTGGGCAACTCCTTCGGTGGCGGCATCGCCCGCGCCCTGACGGCTCGCGACCCGTCGCGGGTGCTCGGCATGGCGCTCATCGCGCCGGTGATCATCGCCGACCACGCACGGCGGGACGTCCCGGCGCTCGTGCCCACCGACGTCGAGCCGCTCGACGGCGGCACCGACGAGGACCGGAGCGACTTCGCCGAGCTCACGTTCCGGCAGACCCGGCAGCACTGGGACCTCTACCTCGAAGAGGTCGTCCCCGGCACCCGTCTGGCCGACATGGACACCATCGGACGCATCTCCGCGGCCTACGAGTTCTCCGTCCGACCGGAGTCACGCTTCACGACGTACGACCGACCGGTCACGTTCATCCTCGGCCGCCAGGACCCGGTCGTCGGGTATGCCGACGCGCTGGCGCTCGCCGCGACATACCCGCGGGCGACCTACCTCGTCGCGGACGCGGCCGGCCACAACCCGCACCACGAGCAGCCCGAGCTGTCCGCCGCCGCGCTGGCTGCGTGGATCGACACGGTGCTCAGCTCGACGGCTTGAGGTGCTTGAACGCGTCGAGGTTGCGGGTCGACTCGCCGCGCGACTCGCGCCACTCCCACTCCTTGCGGATCGACGACGCGAAGCCGAGCTCGAGGATCGTGTTGAACGACTCGTCGGCGTACGTCAGCACGGCACCGAGCACCCGGTCGACCTCGTCGGTCGTCACGGCGTGCAGCGGCAGCCGGCCGTCGAGGTAGATGTCGCCGGACGAGTCGACCGCGAAGGCCACGCCGAACATCTTGAGGTTGCGCTCCAGCAGCCAGCGATAGACCGTCTGGTGGTTCTCGTCGGGGTTGCGGCACACGAACGCGTGGATGCCGAGGGCGTGCTTGCCGATCTCGAGGCGGCACGTCGTCTGGAGCTTGCGCTCGCCCGGGAGGGTGACCTCGAAGACGTCGGGCCGGTGCTCGGTGAACTCCAGCTCCGCCGCTTGCAGGGCATCGACGATCGTCTGACGGGTCTCAGTCATGCGTTCTTCTCCACGTGGGTGCGGTGCCACTCGATGGCCTCCTCGTAGACCTTCAGCGTACGGTCGGCGGTGACGTCCCAGCCGAAGCCCTCCGCGTGGCGTACGGCCTTGTGGCCCATCGCCTCACGCAGCTCCGGGTCGGTCAGCAGCGGGTGGAGCGCCGCGGCGTAGTCGCGCGGGTCGTGTCCGTCGACCAGGACACCGGAGACCCCGTCGGACACCGCCGTCGACAGTCCGCCGACTCGCGCGGCGACCACGGGAGTGCCACAGGCCTGCGCCTCGATCGCGACGAGGCCGAACGACTCGTTGTAGGACGGCACGCAGACGACCGACGCTGCGGCGTACCAGTCCGCGAGCTCGTGCTGCGCGACCGTCGGCACGAACCGGACGACGTCCTCGATGCCCAGCCGAGCGCTCAGGTCGGTCAGCGCGGTCGGCCGGTCGAGGCCGGATCCGGACGCGCCGCCGACGATCGCGACGACGAGCCGGTCGCGAAGCTGCGGGTCGTCCTGCAGCATCCGCGCTGCGGCCTCGAGCACGATGTCGGGAGCCTTGAGCGGCTGGATGCGACCGGCAAAGAGCAGCAGCGCGGCATCGGCGGGCACACCCAGCGCGGCCCGGGCCTCGTCCTGGCGGCCGGCGCGGAACACCTCGAGATCGACGCCCGGATGCACCACCGCGACGTGCTCGGGCTCGGCGTCGTACATCTCGATGAGCTCGCGCCGCTCCTCCATCGTGTTGGCGATGAGCCGGTCGGCGAGCCGCACGATCTCCTCCTCGCCGTAGATGCGGCCGATCGGCTCGGCCTCGTCGCCTTCGGCGAGCATCGCGTTCTTGACCTTGGCCATCGTGTGCATCGTGTGGACCAGCGGCACGTCCCAGCGCTCCCGCGCGACGGTGCCGACCTGGCCGGACAGCCAGTAGTGCGAGTGCACGAGGTCGAAGTGACCCGGCTCCCGCTCCACCTCGGCGCGCAGCACGTCGCGGACGAACGAGCACAGCTGCGACGGCAGGTCGTTCTTGGCCAGGCCCTCGAACGGCCCGGCGGGTACGTGATGCACGAGGATGCCGGGCTCGGCGTCAACGAGCTGCGGCTGGTGGCGAGAGGTCGCCCGGGTGAAGATCTCGACCTCGATGCCGCGCGATGCCAGCTGGCGGGAGAGCTCCAGGACGTACACGTTCATGCCGCCGGCATCGCCGTCGCCGGGCTGCTCGAGCGGCGAGGTGTGCGCCGAGAGCATCGCGATCCGCTTGAGCATCGATCAGCCGCCTTTCGCCTCCATCGTCTCACCCGGTGCCCAGCCCGCACGGGGATGTCCGTCTGGCAGCATGAGGCCATGCTCACCGCCGTCGTCACCGGGGCCAGCAGCGGCATCGGAGCCGCCACCGCCCGCGCTCTCGCCAAGGCCGGATATCACGTCTTCTGCGTCGCCCGGCGTACCGAACGCATCGAGGCGCTCGCCGCCGAGATCTCCGGCACCGCGGTCACGTGCGACGTGACCGACGAGGCGCAGGTCGCCGCGCTCGCCGAGGCGGTCGGACCGTCGCTCGACCTGCTGCTCAACAACGCTGGCGGCGCGGTCGGCACCGATCACGTCGCGTCGAGCAGTCCTGACGACTGGCGGCACATGTACGAGGTCAACGTCATCGGCACCCTGCTCGTGACGCGGGCGCTGCTGCCGGCACTGGTCGCCAGCGGCGCGGGCACCCTGATCAACCTCGGCTCCACCGCCGGCCACATCACGTACGAGGGCGGCGGCGGCTACACCGCGGCGAAGCACGGCGTCACCGCGATGACCGAGACCCTGCGACTTGAGCTCAACGGCCAGCCCGTACGCGTCACCGAGATCGCGCCGGGCATGGTGCGCACCGACGAGTTCTCGCTCAACCGGTTCGCCGGCGACCAGGCCAAGGCCGACGCGATCTACGCCGGGGTGCGCGAGCCGCTCGTCGCGGAGGACATCGCCGACGCGATCGTCTGGGTCGCGACCCGGCCGCAGCACGTCAACGTCGACCTCATGGTGCTCAAGCCCATCGCCCAGGCGGCGGCCCACAAGGTGCATCGCGAATGACGAACGGCCCCACCGCGCTGCGATGAGGCCGTTCGTGGTTTCGACAAGCTCAACCAGCTCAAGCTGCGTCAGTGCATGATGACCGGCGCCGCACTCTCCTCGTCGTCGAGCAGGTGCACGACCTCACGCTTGCGCGGGAGGAAGTAGACCGGGATCAGCGTCGCGAGGAGCACACCGAAGGCCACCCAGTAGGACGACTGGAACGCGTCGGCCAGGTCGTGGAAGCCCTTCTGCAGCGTCGCGTCCGAGACGTTCAGGATCTCCTTGAGACTCGCGCCGCGCTCGGTGTGCGAGCTGGAGGCCAGCTGCGCCGCCGTCAGTCCGCCGTCGACGCCCGGGAGCTTCTCGGATCCCGCCAGGATGTCGCCGCTCTTCATGGCGTTGGTCAGCACGACCGAGATCGTCGCGATGCCGGTCGCGCTCGCGACCTGCTGCGTCACGTTGAGCAGCGTCGACCCGCGGGCCACGTCAGCGGCCTTGAGGGTCTTGAGCGCCGAGGTGAACAGCGGCATCATCGTCGCGCCCATGCCGAGACCGGTCACGAACAGCCAGCCCATGATGGTCCAGTCGGAGGTGCCCACGTCGGTGCTCTGCGTGAGGCCGAACACGCCGATCAGGATGCCGAGGAATCCGAACGGCACGATGCGGCCGACCGGCATCTTGTCGGTGAGCGCACCCGCGACCGGCATCGTGATCATGGCGCCGATGCCCTGTGCGGCCACGAGCAGACCGGCCTTCTTGACCGAGTAGCCGTCGACCTGCTGGAAGTAGGTCGGCACCAGCAGCAGCGCGCCGAAGAACGCGCCGGCGAACAGGAACATCGTGATGATGGACACCGTGAGGTTGCGGTCCTTGAACAGGCGCAGGTCCAGCAACGGGTGCTTGGGCTTGAACGACCAGAACACGAACGACGCGATCAGCAGCACGCCGATGATCGCGGGGAGCAGCACCTTGATCGCCGCGACGGTGCCCTGCTCGGGGATCGACGACACGCCGTAGAGCAGCGACGCCAGGCCCGGCGACAGCAGGATCATGCCGACGACGTCGAGCGCCTCGCTCGGCTCGGGCGCGTCCTTGGGCAGCACGCGCCAGGCGTAGACCAGGCCGATCAGGCCGATCGGCAGGTTGATCAGGAAGACCCAGTGCCACGAGGCGGCATCGATCAGGACGCCACCGAGGATCGGGCCCATGATCGGGCCGAGCAGCATCGGGATGCCGAGGATCGCCATGAGCCGGCCCATGCGGTGCGGGCCCGCGGCCTTGGTCATGATCGTCATGCCGAGCGGCATCAGCATGCCGCCGCCGAGGCCCTGGAGGACTCGGAAACCGATGAGGGCCTCGATGTTCCACGCCGTCGCACACAGCAGCGAGCCCATCGTGAACAGCGCGATGGCGGTCATGTAGAGGCGCTTGGTGCCGAACCGGTCGGCGGCCCAGCCAGTCAGCGGGATGACCGCCGCCAGCGCGAGCATGTAGGCCGTGGCCGTCCAGGCGACCGTCGAGTAGGCCAGGGGCTCGTCGCTCCCGGACAGCTCGGTCTGGAACGTCGGCAGTGCGACGTTGACGACCGTGACGTCGAGGATCGACATGATGGCGCCGAGCACCACCACGCCCGCGATCTTCAGCAGCGCGGGGGTGATCTTGTCACTGTCGTCGATCTGTCCCGTTTGGGAAGTCATACGCATTCTCCTAATGGGTGTGCCGGCGCAGGGTGTCGCCGGCGAGGATGGTGCTGAGCGCGCGATAGAGGTTGTCGCGCTGGTCTTCGGGCAGGTCCGCCGTGAAGGCCTTGATCGACTCACGCTTGGAGTCGATGTGTTGCATGCTGAGCTTCTCGCCGACAGGCGTGAGCGAGACGAGCTTGACCCGACGGTCGTCGGGGCTCTCCTGGCGTTCGACGACATCGAGCTTGAGCAGCTGCTCGACGTTGCGGCCGGTCGCCGCGTCGGACAGGCCGAGCGCCGTGGCGATCGCGTGGATCGGCGTGGGCTCGCCCTTCTTGGCCAGGAAGAACAGGGTGCGTGCCTGCGAGAACGACAGGTCGAGATCGATCAATGCATCCATGCCATCGGACTCGGCCAGCGTCATCAGGCGCATGACGAAGTCCTCGAGCGCGACGTACAGCTCGTCCGGTGAAGTGGCCACCGGAAAATCATAAACCAAACGCAACCTTTGCTCAAATGAAGTCTTTGTGAACCGTCAACTACCGGGAGGTAACCACGATTCGTCTCAGGACGGTCATCCCCCGTAGAATGGCAAGGCTCCGAGGTGTTCGAGCATTCCCCACGCATAGGACTTTTTTCGCATGCCCATTCGCTCTGACCTGCGCAATGTCGCAATCGTCGCCCACGTCGACCACGGCAAGACGACGCTGGTCGACGCCATGCTCCAGCAGCAGGGCCACTACGACGAGCACCACCAGCTGGCTGAGCGCGCCATGGACTCCGGCGACCTCGAGCGCGAGAAGGGCATCACGATCCTCGCGAAGAACACCGCCGTCCGCTACAACGGACCCGGTGCGCCCGACGGCGGCGTGACGATCAACATCATCGACACCCCGGGCCACGCAGACTTCGGTGGCGAGGTCGAGCGCGGACTCTCGATGGTCGACGCGGTCATCCTGCTCGTCGACGCGTCCGAGGGCCCGCTGCCCCAGACCCGTTTCGTCCTGCGCAAGGCGCTCGCTGCCCACATGCCCGTCGTGCTGGTCGTCAACAAGGTCGACCGCCCCGACTCGCGCATCGCCGAGGTCGTCGACGAGACGTACGAGCTGTTCCTCGACCTGCTCGAGGACGGCGCCAGCGAGGACGCCCTCGACTTCCCCGTCGTCTACGCCTCCGCACGCGCGGGCCGCGCCTCGCTGACGCAGCCGGAAGACGGCGGCATGCCCGACAGCGACAACCTCATCCCGCTGTTCCAGACGATCATGGACGCCGTGCCGGCGCCCGAGTACACCGAGGGTGCGCCGCTGCAGGCCCACGTCACCAACCTCGACGCCTCGCCGTTCCTCGGCCGGCTCGCGCTGGTCCGCGTCTTCCAGGGCACGCTCAAGAAGGGCGCGCAGGTCGCGTGGATGAAGCACGACGGCACGACCGAGCGGGTCAAGATCACCGAGCTGCTCGTCACCAAGGAGCTCGAGCGCGTACCCGGTGAGAGCGCCGGCCCCGGCGACATCGTCGCCATCGCGGGCATCCCCGACATCACGATCGGCGAGACCCTCGCCGACCCCGAGAACCCCGTCGCGCTGCCGCTCATCACGGTCGACCAGCCCGCCATCTCGATGACGATCGGCACCAACACGTCGCCGCTCGCCGGTCGCGAGAAGGGCACCAAGGTCACCGCTCGCCTCGTCAAGGACCGCCTCGACCGCGAGCTCGTCGGCAACGTGTCGCTCAAGGTGCTCGACACCGAGCGTCCCGACGCCTGGGAGGTCCAGGGCCGCGGCGAGCTCGCGCTGGCCATCCTCGTCGAGCAGATGCGTCGCGAGGGCTACGAGCTCACGGTCGGCAAGCCGCAGGTCGTCACGCGCGAGGTCGACGGCAAGCTGCACGAGCCGATGGAGCGCCTGACGATCGACGCGCCCGAGGAGTACCTCGGCGCGATCACGCAGCTGCTGGCCGTCCGCAAGGGCCGCATGGAGCAGATGATCAACCACGGCACCGGCTGGGTCCGCATGGAGTTCATCGTGCCGGCGCGAGGCCTCATCGGCTTCCGCACCGAGTTCCTCACCGACACCCGCGGCACCGGCATCGCACACCAGACGTTCGAGAAGTACGAGCCGTGGGCCGGCGAGATCTCGACCCGCCCCTCGGGCTCGCTCGTGTCGGACCGCGCCGGAGCTGCGACGTCGTACGCGATGACCAACATCCAGGAGCGCGGCACGCTGTTCATCGAGCCGGCGACCGAGGTCTACGAGGGCATGATCGTCGGCGAGAACTCGCGCTCCGACGACATGGACATCAACATCGTCCGTGAGAAGAAGCAGACCAACGTACGCTCGAACGCCGACGAGTTCGAGAAGCTCGTGCCGCCGCGCAAGCTGTCGCTCGAGCAGTCGCTGGAGTTCTGCCGCGAGGACGAGTGCGTCGAGGTCACCCCGGCGAACGTCCGCATCCGCAAGATCATCCTCGACGCCACCGAGCGCAACCGCGCCAACCGCGGCAAGAAGTAGCCCTTCCTCGGAGCGGTGACTTAGGGCCCACGGGGTCCCCTGAGCGGTGACCCAGGGCCCAAGGCGTCGATCGCCTTGGGCCCTAACTCACCGCTCGAAGTCGTGGCCGGGCGGAGATCGTGTCGAACAGCGAGGACCAGCGCTGTCCGAAAGTCGGGGCGGGTCCGTCGTAGCCGCCGCGCACGAGCTGCCGGTAGACCTCGGCCACGAACTTCTTCGGCGTCTCAAGCTTCTCATTGGTGACTTGGACATATCGCCACTCCTCGTCACGGAGTCCGCGGTAGCTGTTCCACTGACCCAGGTTCGTCAGGTGTTGCCGACCCTCGTACTCAACGAGCAGCTTCCACAGCAGATAGACGAGGTCGCCGCACCCAAGGAGCTCGCCTTGCGCATTGCGTACGTCCTTGTTGACCTCGGGCCTCGGCAGGCCGGAGAACACCAGGACCGCACGCGACTCCGACTCCTTGAGAGATCGCGCCCCGGCATCGAGGTGCGGGAGGACCCTGCGGACCTGGCTGGCTCCCGGACGCCAATGATCACGCCTTGCGAGCTCTGCGACCTCAAGGACTGTCATGTGTCGGTGGCGCAGCAACCAGTCGCCGATCTTGATGGCGTCGATCATGCGCGCATCGGCGCAGAACTGGATGAACGCTGCTGCTGGCGTCACGCCGACGTCGTCGAGTGGCGCCAACACCTCAGTGCGGTGGAGGAAGATGTCGTCGAGGTCGAGGTGAAGGTCACCCGTCACGGTGAAATGCAGTGGCTTGGTGTCCCCGAAGTCGAGCCCGAGCGCCTGGATGCGGGTGAGGTGGCTGAGCTGCGCTCTGTCGGGCATCGCCAGGCTCGCGGCGACGATCCAGTCGAGGTCGGTCATGACGTGGTCGACGTGAACCCAGACCCGCGGGAACAGCCTGCGGAAGCGCTTGCCTCGGAGGACCTTCAGCGGCATCCCGACCGCCGCTGCTTCACGCCGCGCGAAGGGCCGATGCATCAGTGACGCCGGTATGTCGTACGGAGCAGGCATGAGCCGAGTTTTCGCGACCACCACGTCACTCCGCGCCGGCAACGCGTCCAGCTGTGCGTAGGCCACGTACCAAACAGAGTCTGTGCACAACTTGGAGCGGTGACCTAGGGCCCAAGCCGACCACGGGTTTGGGCCCTAACTCACCGCCCCCGCCGACGACTGGGCCCTAACTCACCGCCACCGTCAGCGACTGGGCCCTAACTCACCGCCCCCCCCCCCGGGTCAGAGGACGTTGCGGGGGCGGAACTGGACGCTGATGCGCGGGCCGACGGGCTTGGCGGTCTTGAGGATCGCGTGCTCCCACGTACGTTGACAGGTGCCGCCCATGACGACGAGGTCGCCGTGGCCCAGCGAGAAGCCGATCTGCTGGCCGCCGCCGCGCGGACGCAGCGACAACCGGCGGGCGGCGCCGAGCGAGACGATCGCGACCATCGTGTTCTCAGTGCGACCCCGGCCGATGCGGTCGCCGTGCCAGGCGACGCTGTCGCGACCGTCGCGGTAGTAGCAGAGCCCCGCGGTCACGAACCGCTCCCCGAGCTCGGCCTCGTAGTGGTCACCCAGCGCCTCCCGGGCCTCGAGCAACAGCGGGTCGGGCAGCTCGGCCCCCACGCCGTAGTGGCACAACAGCCGCGGCACGTCGACCATGCGGTCGTACATCTCCCGGTTCTCGGCCCGCCACGGCACCTCGGCCTGGAGCCGCAGGAACAGGTCGTCCGAGCCCGTCACCCATCCCGGCAGCACGTCGACCCAGGCACCCTGCGTCAGGACCGTGCGCTCCGGCGCCAACGCTCCGAGACCCACAGGCTGCCCCGTGTCGAGCAGCGATCCCTGGAAGAACTCCTCCATCCGCCCAGCGTACGCCTCATCGAACGTATGTTCTAGTTGCTGACGACATCCCGACGCCGCAGGCACACCATCCCCAGCGCCCCCACAGCCGCCGTGATCGCCAGCAGCACAATGACCGGGACGACGTCGAAGTCCTCGGCGGGCATCTGCGCCAGGTGCCGGAACGGCGACACGTCCATCAGCCAGTCCGGCAGCTGGAGCACCGCGCCGAACATCATCACGACGAAGCAGAAGCCGAGCGCCAGCCAGCCGATCGCCGCCCACCGCGAGCGGATCCCGTACGCCAGCCAGGTCAATGCCGCGAGCAGCAGCACCGGCACGACGTACGGCACAGTCGCCCGCAGGAGGCGCAGCACCGCGGACCCGTCGCCGGTGACCAGCGCGAAGCCGGTACCCATGCCGAGACCCGCCGCCAGCACGACGGCGATCGTCCCGACGACCGTGACGACGAGGTGCGCGACGGCCCAGCGCCAGCGCGGCAGCGCGGTCGCCAGGAGACCCTCGGCGAACCCGGAGGCCTCCTCGCCACGCAAGCGCTGCACCGACGCGATCGCGAAGCCCGCACCGATCAGCGCCAGCATCACCGCTGCAGTGGCGTAGAACGAGTCGACGATCGAGCCGCCCGCCGACGCGAACACGTCCTTGGAGAAGTTCGAGTCGCCGAGCAGGTCACCGACGTCGTCGCCGATCGAGCCGTACGCGATGCCGCCGAGCAGCATCCCGGCCGTCCAGCCGATCACGCTCCCCCGTTGCAGCCGCCACGAGAGCGCCCACGCCGATCCGAGCGAGCCGCGCGCCGGACCCGGCCGGGCAGGCCAGACGCCCGATCCGATGTCGCGCCGGTCGAAGAGCGCAACCGCGGCAAAGCCCAGCAACGCGATCGCGGCGACCGACAGCAGCACGGGCCACCACTGCTCGTCGGCGTACGGCCGCAGGTACTGGCCCCACCCGATCGGCGACAGCCAAGACAGCGCACCGTTGCCGACGTCGCCGACGGCCCTCAAGGCGTACGCGACGCCGATCACCGCACCCGTGATCCCGTACGCCGCGCGAGTGCTCTCGACGAGCTGGGCCGCCACGAGGGCGACGCCGCCGAACACCAGACCCGTGAGTCCGGCCGCCAGCCCCAGCGCCACCGACCCTGCGGCCGGCAGGCCGTACGCGATCAGGCTGCCGGAGATCAGCGCACCCAGCAGCACGTTGGCGATCGTGACCAGCAGGGCCGTCGCCGCCAACGGGGCGTGCCGGCCGATCGCCGCCGCCCGGACGAGCTCGTCGCGCCCGCTCTCCTCCTCGGCGCGGGTGTGCCGGCCGACCAGGAACATGCTCATGAGCGCCGCCACGATCGCGCCGAACGCCGCCGCCTGCCACGCGACCTGCCCACCCACCGTGTTGAGCGCGCGCGCCGGGCCGGCCATCGCGATGAACGCCGCATTGCCCTCCATGCCCGCTGCGGCCTTGTCGAGCTCGGCCTGCGTCGTGTAGAGCCCGTCGGTGCTGACCGCCTGCGAGTAGTAGAGGAGCACGTCGCCGGCGATCCACCAGAACAGCATCATCCGGTCACGTCGCAGGTGGAACCGCAACACCGTCAGCGCACCGGTCAAACCCGTCACGATGAAACGTCCTCGCCGTAGTGCCGCAGGAACAGCTCCTCGAGCGTCGGCGGCTGGCTCGTGAGCGTACGTATGCCGGACCGGCCGAGAGCCTCGAGCGCGGCGCCGAGGTGCACCGTGTCGACCTCGAACGTCGCCCGCACGCCTTCGACCACGAGGTCGTGCACCCCGGCGAGGCCGTCGAGTCCCGCAGGTGCCTCCGAGAGCTCGGCCGACACGGACGTACGCGTGAGGTGGCGCAGGTCGGCGAGCGTGCCCGACTCGACCGTGCGGCCGGCCCGGATGATGCTGACCCGGTCGCACAGCCGCTCGACCTCGGCGAGGATGTGGCTCGACAGCAGCACCGAGCGGCCGTCGTCCTTGAACTCGTCGACGCAGTCCGTGAACACCGCCTCCATCAACGGGTCCAGGCCGGATGTCGGCTCGTCGAGGATCAGCAGCTCCACGTCACTGGCCAGCGCCGCGACGAGCGCGACCTTCTGCCGGTTGCCCTTGGAGTACGTCCGCGACTTCTTGGTCGGGTCGAGCTCGAAGCGCTCGATGAGCAGGCTGCGCCGCTTCTCGTCGAGTCCGCCGCGCAGCCGGCCCAGCAGGTCGATGACCTCGCCGCCGGAGAGGTTGGGCCAGAGGTTCACGTCGCCGGGCACGTACGCCAGGCGCCGGTGCAGCTCGGCGGCGTCGTGCCACGGGTCCTGACCGAACAGGGTCACGGTGCCGCCGTCCGCGCGGAGCAGGCCGAGCAGCACCCGGATCGTGGTCGACTTGCCGGCCCCGTTGGGTCCGAGGAAGCCGTGCACCTCGCCGCGCTCGACCTGCAGGTCGAGCCCGTCCAGCGCCGTCGCGTGGCCGAACCGCTTCACGAGTCCGGCGATGTCGATGACAGTGTCCATACCGCCGACCGTACTCCTTTTCATAGATTTGTGAAATCCTTGAAAGTTGTGAATTCCTGTATGATCGCTCACATGACCACCGGCACCGCGAGCGAGTTCGTGGAGGGCTTCGCACTCGAGCTCAACCAGTCGGGCATGCAACGCATGGCCGCCCGGGTCTTCGCCGCCCTGCTCGTCGCCCCCGAGAACGGCTACACCGCCAAGGAGATCGGCGACGCCCTCGGCGTCAGCGCTGCTGCGGTCAGTGGGGCGACCGCCTACCTCACGCGCATGGGGCTGGCCGTACGCCGCAGAGTGGCGGGCGAACGGGTCGATCGCTACAACGTGCTCGGCACCACCTGGGCCGAGGTGATGGCCGCCGAGACCAAGACCATCACGGCCCTGGCCGCCCTGCTCGAGGAGGGCATGGAGCAGGTCGACACCGGCAGCGCCGCCCACGAACGCCTCGCCGCCACACGCGATTTCTTCACCTACATGGCCGTCGAGATGCCCAAGCTCGTTGACCGGTGGCACGAGTCGAGGAAGCCATGACCGACACCGCGTGGGACCGGCTGCTCGACCTGCTCGACCACTTCGCCGCCAACCCCGACCTGCCGCTCAGCCCCGACGTCGAGCGTACGTTTGCGAGCCTGTGCGCCCAGGCGATCGACGACGGCTCGGTCGACCGCGAGCTCCATGTCGACGACACCGCACGATGGCTGACGGGACTCGTCGTCGCCCACCGCGCCGTGCGCGACACCCATCCCGAGGTGCCGGCGGACGCCGACCTGGGCGTGCTCCGGGTCGTCGTCACCCGTTGGCTGCACCCCGCCCGCCCCCGCTGACGTCATACTTTCGGCGCGCGGTCGTGGCCTTGCGGACGATGCCGGACCTGCCGGGCTCCGCGACGATCGACGCATGGGTTGGACGATCAGGCACCGGGGCACGGCCTACGAGATCGACACCGGCGACGGTCCACGGGTCTCGGTGCTGCTGGCCGACGGCATAGCGGTCGACGAGCAGACGGCCGACTACTGGGAGGCGTCGACGCTGACGCACGACGACACCACGTTCGAGGTGCGATGGGGTCCGCGCAACACCATCACGAGCTGCGCGCTGGTCGAGACCGACGAGAAGGGTGAGCCCGCGAAGACCCCCATGGTGCCGCCTCCGGGCTCGAAGGCGGCGAGGCAGGAGGCGTTCCAGCGCGAGCACCCCACGGCGTACGTCGTGCGGCGCACCGCGTGGGCCGGGTTCGAGATCCTGATCGGCCTGCTGGGGATCAGCGCCCTGCTCGGTGGCCTGCTGCCCCGTCTCGACCTCTCGTGGCTGCCGCGCCCGGGCCTGCCGGACTGGCTGCCTGAGCTGTCGAAGCCCGAGTGGCTCCGGTACCTCGACGTCACCTATTGGCTCGGGCGCCTCGGACTGTCCTGGCCCGACATCGGCATCCCGGGCTGGGCCGAGGCCGTCCTCGAGCAGAAGAAGTACTGGCTCCCCCTGGTCGTCGCCGTGACGGTGGCCCTCGGCCAGCTCGAACGGCGCCGCAAGATCGACGCCGACCGGGCTGAACGGGAACGTCCGAGCACGGACGACGAGCAGCCCTAGGTCGACTCTTCCTCGCTGGCCGGCTCGAGCACCAGGACGAAGTCGTCGTCGTGCTCCTCGGCCCCGGTGACGACGGCATCCGCGATGAGCTCGACGCCGCGGTGGTGCCGGACGATGACCGGATCGCTCTGCAGGTCCTTGTAGAGCGACAGGCACAGCGCGGCCATGACCAGGACGAACGGCACCGCGGCGACGATCGTGATCTGCTGCAGCCCAGTGAGCGCCTCGGAGCCGTCCTTGCCGCCGGTCGCGAGCATGATCGCCGCGACACTGCCCATGACCGTGCCCCAGAAGATGACGGTCCGCTTGGACGGCTCGATCGAGCCCTTCTCGCTGAGCGTCCCCATGACGATCGAGGCCGCATCGGCGCCGGACACGAAGAAGATACCGACCAGGACCATCACGAGCACCGTCGACACCGAGGCCAGAGGCAGGTGGTCGAGCAAATCGAACAGGGCGGAGTTGGGGTCGACCGATCCGGCCTTGCCGACCAGGTCTCCGGTCCTGCGCTGGACGTCGATCGCGGTGCCGCCGAAGACGGCAAACCACACCAGGCTCACGAGCGACGGCACGATCAGCACGCCCGTGACGAACTGCCGGATCGTACGTCCGCGGCTGATGCGTGCGATGAACATGCCGACGAACGGCGTCCACGAGACCCACCACGCCCAGTAGAAGATCGTCCAGCTCGCAAGCCACGAGCGCATGTCGTCATCGCCGCTGGCCGCCGTGCGCGACGCCATGCCGGTCATCTGGGCGGCGTAGTCGCCCAGCGCAGTCGGCAGCAGGTTGAGGATCAGCAGCGTCGGCCCCGCGACGAACACGAACAGGGCGAGCACGAGGGCCAGCACCATGTTGATGTTGGACAGCCACTGGATGCCCTTGGCGACGCCCGACACGGCCGAGGCGATGAAGCCGACCGTCAGGACGGCGATCACGATCACGAGCAGCGCCTTGCCCGCACTGTCGACCCAACCGTTGTACTCGAAGCCGCTGCCGATCTGCAGAGCGCCGAGACCCAGCGACGCGGCCGAGCCGAACAGTGTCGCGAAGATCGCGAGCATGTCGATCGCGCGACCGACGGGTCCGTCGGCGCGGGCGCCGATCAGCGGCCGGAACGCCGAGGAGATGAGGTGCGACCGCCCCTTGCGGAACGTGCCGTAGGCGATCGCGATGCCGACCACGGCGTAGATCGCCCAGGGGTGCAACGCCCAGTGGAACATCGTGGTGGCCATCGCGGTCTGCATGGCGTCCTCGGACTCGGCCTTGGACGTGCCGGGCGGCGGGCTCGCATAGTGCGTCAGCGGCTCAGCGACGCCCCAGAACATCAGGCCGATGCCCATCCCGGCGCTGAACATCATCGCGATCCACGAGACCGTGCTGAACTCCGGCTCCTCGTCGTCGTCCCCGAGCGGGATGCGGCCGTACTTGCTCGCGGCCAGGCAGATCACGAAGATCACGAAGAACGTCGTGCTCAGGACGAAGAACCAACCTGTGTTGGTGATGACCCAGTCCTGTGCGTCGGCCGAGGCCTTGCCGAGACTGCTCGTGCTGATCAAGCCCCACGCGACGAAGGCGATCGCGAGGACACTGGTGACCGAGAAGACGACCGGGTCTATGCGGTCGCGCCATGGCGTTGTCTGCTGATTCATGCCGATCCCCCGAGCGGTTTGATGACGTGGCAACCTTTCGACCGTACGCGAGGGGGTGGCGCGCTGGCCAATCGTCCTAGTGGGAGTCCGAGCCGCGCACCTGCGCGAGATAGACCAGAGCCGCCACCGTGCCGACGAGGTTGAGCAGGCTGAGCGGGTCCCACCAGAACACGTGGGCCAGGACCGCCAGCACCAGGATGATGAGCCACGTCTGCTTGGGCAGCGTCTCGATGTAGGTGAACCGCGCGGACGGTCGGGCGACGCAGTCCACCAGGGCGAAGCCCTTGAGGACGAACAGCACTAGCGAGATCACCGTCAACAGGCCGTTCTGGATCTCGAACATGCCCCGAAGGCTATCGGGTGTTGAAAGAGGCGGGCCCCCATTCGGGGACCCGCCTCTGGTGTTGCGGTGAAGCTAGGCCTTCTTGGCCGGCGCCTTCTTGGCGGCGGGAGCCTTCTTGGCCGGAGCCTTCTTGGCGGCCGGGGCCTTCTTGGCCGGAGCCTTCTTGGCCGGCTCAGGCGTCTTCTTGACGGTCGTGTCGACCTTCTCGGCAGCCTTGCGGGCCGTGGTCGGAGCCTTCGACGTCACCTTGGTGACCTGCGTCTTGGCGTCCGTCACGAGCTGCTCGGCGCGCTTCTGGGCGTCGTCGGCGAAGCCCTTGGCCGTCTTGGTGACGTCCTCGACGCTGCTGTCGACGGTCTTCTTGATGTCGTCGACCTTGAGGCCCTTGGCCTTGGCGACGAGCTCCTCGCCCTTCTTGGCGAAGTCGGCGTAGACGCCGGTGGCGGTGCCGACAGCGGTCTGCGCGAGGCCCTGGGCCTGCTTCTGCAGATCGGCGACGTCGACCTTCTTGAGCGTCTCGGGCAGTGCCTTGACGTCGTCGACGAGCGACTTCACCTGGGCATTGATGGTCTCGGTGATGGTGGTCATACGGGTTCCTCCTGATTGGCTTCGGTCACTGTTGCGGCCAGCTCGGTGTCCGACGCTTCGTCAGTCCCGACGAAGGAGCGATAGATATCGAGCAGCGCGGTCTTCTGACGCTCGGTGAGGCGGGGATCGAGGGCGATGGCGTCCTCGACCATCCGCGCTCCGCTCTCGTCGGCATCGAGGATGCCGGCGCGAACGTAGAGCGACTCGGCGGAGATCCTGAGCGCCTTGGCGATCTGCTGCAGGACCTCTGCCGAAGGTCGGCGCAGACCTCTCTCGATCTGGCTGAGGTACGGATTGGAGACATCCGTGAGCTCGGCCAGCTGCCGAAGAGACATCTGTGCCTGACCCCGCTGCTCACGCAGGTAGTCGCCGAGTCCTTCGACGGTGCGCTGCATGCTCAACTTGGCCATGACTCCAGTGTGCTTGCAAAAGTTAGCAAATGCAAGCAGACCTGCTTGCGACCTCGGTCACAGCATCGCCGCAGGTCAGAAGGTGGTTCGCACCTCGCCGACCGGCTTGCCGCCGCCGAGGATGGTCGGTCGAGCCCGCAGGACCGGGGCGTCGAGGCCCGCGAGCTCGAGGGCGCGCCCCATGGCGGCGTACAGCGGCCGCTCACCGCCGTCCTCGATCTTGATCGCGTACGCCGAGCCGTCCGGCAGGCCCGCGACGTAGACGCTCTCGGCCCCCGACTTGGCCACGACGCCCGGCAGCGCCTCCATGAGCTCGCGCTCGGCACGCCTCGTGCCGCTGACGTACTCCGGATGCGCCGTCATGGCTCCGACGAGCCGCGCACCGAGGCTGCCCGCTGGACTCTGCACGATGCGACCGACGGCTCGCGCCAGCTGCTGGAGAGGAGTCGCCAGCAGCGGCGCGCCGCAACCGTCGACGCCCACGACCGAGGGCGGCCCGTCCGTGAGCTCGGTGAACGTCGCCATGATCTCGACCTGGAGCGGGTGCTCGGGGTCGAGGTAGTCGTCGATCGTCCACTCGTTCGTCACGCACGTCAGGAGCATCGCCGCGTGCTTGCCCGAGCAGTCCATGCAGATCGGGTCCCGCTTGCCGCCCGCGCGCAGGTAGTCGGCGTGGGCGTGCGGCTCCAGCGGGTACGACGGCGGCGTCTGCAAGGTCGACTCGTCCAGTCCGGCGAGCGCCAGGATCTCGCGCACGGCGTCGAGGTGGAACGGCTCACCGGAATGACTCGCCGACGCGAGGGCCAGCAGGCGTCCGTCGAGCGGCAGCCCGGCTCGCAGCATCCCCAGCGCCTGGATGGGCTTGTTGGCCGATCGCGGGAAGATCACGGTGCTCGGATCGCCGATCGACCAGACCACCTCGCCGGCCGGATCGACCCCGACGGCCACTCCGCGATGACGGCTCTCGACGAGCCCGGAACGTACGACTTCGGCTAGGACATCCACGCCGGCCACTTTAGGCTGTCGACTCGTTCACCCCCTCGTACGGTGATTTTTGCCGGGATTTCGCCTACCCTCAGAGGACTACTGGTCGGCCCAACCGGGCCGCTTCCCCACCAGCAAGGTTGTCCGCATGACTGCAGTGTCCCGTCGCGTCCTCGCGATCCTGTTCTCGAGCTGCGTGCTCTCCTCGGCATTCGTCGGCACCGCCGACGCGGCGACCACCCCGTCGCCGGCCACCGGCGTCAGGGTCTCGGCGACAGCATCGACCGCCACGATCTCGTGGAAGCCGGCTGCCGGGGCGGTCTCCTACCGCGTCTGCCTGCAGGAGTACGCCGACCAGTCACCCTGTGCCCGACTGAGCTCACGCTCGACGGCGACATCCGTGACGTTCCGCAGCCTGGCGCCGACCTCCGGCACCGACTTCTACGTCGTGGTCCACAGCTATCGCGGCACCGCGAGGGCGGCCACGTTTCGCCAGGGCTTCAACCTCGCGAGTGCCGCACCGAGCGCACCCACCGGCGTCGTCAACACGGTCTCGACGCGCTCGGTCAAGACCACGTGGGACGCCGCGACCGACGCGAAGGACTACGACGTCTGCCTGACGACGAGCCGCGACACCACGACGTGCGTCCAACGCTCGCCGAGGTCGGCGACCCGCACCGCGACGTTCAGCGGTCTGGTACCGACGAGCAGCACCGACTACTACGTTCGTGTCTACGCCCACAACGCGTCCGGCTCGACCGGCTCGGCCCTCCACGGCTTCAACCTGCCGGTCGGCACGATCGCGTCGTCGACGATGGTCCGCGAGAGCGGCACCAGCAAGGTCCGCGCGCGATGGGCGGCCAGCGTCAACGCCGAGCAGTACGAGCTCCAGTTCGGCACCAATCCGTCGATGACGACGGGGCTGAAGAGCTACATCGTGACCAACCCCTCCGCCACGCTCACGCGGCTGACGCTGGGCACGACGTTCCACTACCGTGTCCGTGGCCTCAACGGGGTCGTCAAGGGGACCTGGACGACGCCGACGAAGTTCCGGATGGCATCCGATCCCACCAACGTCGTGGTCGCGACCTACAACCTGTGCGGCCAGGACAAGTGCGTCAGCAAGAGCAACGGGATGAAGAAGTGGTCGACCCGCAAGGCGTACGCCGGTCGGATCGCGCGGGGCACCGGCGCCGGCATCATCGCGACGCAGGAGTCCCACGACAAGGACACCCGGTTCGGGACCGAGCTCCCGGGCTACGCGCTGGGCGAGTACTACAGCGCCAAGTCGCTGTTCTACAGCACCGCGAAGTACGAGAAGCTGCGCTCCGGCATCATCACGCTCAACAGCACCGAGCGTAAGTACGCCGTGTGGGTGCAGCTCCGCGATCGCACCACGCGCACGATGTTCCTCGTGGTCGACGCCCACCTGCAGCCCTACAAGGGCCGCACCAAGGACCGCATGCGCGAGGCGCAGACCAAGAAGCTGATCAGCGACCTGGCCCGCGCCAACCCCAACAAGTACCCCGTCATCTACGCCGGCGACTTCAACTCCAACAAGAGCAACGCCGACCAGAGCCGCTATCCAGGTGGCTACGACGCACCGCTCAAGGTGTTCACGGCGGCCGGGATCCCCGACGCCTTCGACGTCGGCAGGACCAAGGTCAACGCGACGTGGAACAGCGCCAACCAGGCGATCAACCCGCCGCTGCGGCACTCGGACCACGTCGACCACATCTACGTGGACGCCGCGATCAAGGTCGTCCAGTTCAAGGTCATCGTGAGCCTCAGCGGTTCCAGCTACGCCAAGCCGTTCGCGACCGACCACAACCCCGTACGGGCGACGGTCGTGGTCCCCGGTCACTGATCGCGGGAGACAAATCGTCACGCGCGACCCGGTTCCCCTCTATCGTCAGTTCATGCGTACTGCTCTCGGGGCCCTGGTGGCCATGCTCGTCGCGGTCGCCGGCACGACGCAGCCGGCCCAGGCCGCGACCACCCCTCCCCAGGTGGGGCTGGTCTCGTTCGTCGCCGCGTCGTACTCGCGCACCACGGGCACCGCAGGGCTCACGATCGACTGGCCCGACACCAGCCACGCCACGACGTACCAGGTTTATATCTCCCGCTCCTACTCGATGGCCGGCGCGCGACGCTACTCGGTGAGCCGCAGCACCAAGACCTTCACGGGGCTCAGGCGCGGCGCCAACTACTTCGTCCAGGTCCGCGCCCTCAACCGAGGCACGGCCGGCAAGAAGTCGGTGCGCGTCGGCCACACGACGATCCTGCGCATGAACCCGGGCACCGGGCCCACGTACCGGGTCATGACCTACAACCTGTGCTCGGAGAAGTGCAAGGGCTGGTCGACGCGGCAGCCCGCCGCGCTGGGCCGCGTCAGGGCGTACGCCCCCGACGTCATCGCTGCCCAGGAAGCGGTCGACCTCCAGGTCTCGGCCGTCACCGGCTACGCCGAGGCCATGTCGATGAGCTCCAAGCGGCTGCTCTACAAGACCTCGCGCTTCACGCTCGCCCCTCCGACGACCCCGATATCCGCCAGGCCCGGCAAGGAGAGCCACGGTTGCTACACGTCGTGGCCGCAGAGCACCAAGGGATACGTGTTCCTCGGCTACCACGGAGCTGGCTGCCGCTACGCCGTGTGGGCCGTCCTGGTCGACAAGGCGACCGGTGACCAGACGGTCTTCGTCGACGTCCACACGGTCTCCGGTGCCAGCGACACCGCCGCCAAGCAGCGGGCCGTCGAGATCACGACCCTGACGCAGCAGATCGCGCAGCTCAACGCCCAGACCAACCTGCCCGTCATCTACGCGGGCGACTTCAACTCGCACAAGAACCGTGACAACGACGACCTGCGCATCGTGCTGCACCACCAGGGCTACTACGACGCGTACGACCTGGCGCTGACGCTGCGCCGCCAGCACTACAACAGCTACAACGACTTCCGGACCAGGCCGCGCATCAGCTACACGTGGGGCGACCACGTCGACCACGTCTGGATCAGGCCGGACGAGGGTCGCGTCCTGTCGTGGAGCAACGGAGCCCTGATCCGCGGCAACCGGATGGTCACGCCGATTCCCTCAGATCACAGCCCGATCATCACCGACGTCCGAATCAATCGTTGAACCGGGAGCCCGCGCGACGATCTCGCCGCACCCCGTAGAATTCAGCCACCCCACCCGCACGCCCTGGAGCCTCCCGTCGTCACCCGTAGAAAGATCGCCCCGCGTCGGCGTGCCGACACGCCCGGGCGGTCCCGCCGCAACGCCCGCGTCGCCGGTCGACGCAGGAGACACGATCGCCGCCGCCTCGTCATCGGCGTCGTCAGCGTGCTCATCGTGGGTGGGTTGGCCACTGGACTGGCGCTCACGTACGCAGCGCCCGACTCGCTCGACGCGCCGACCAAGCTGTCCGCGACTCCCCTCTCACCCACGAGCGTCAAGCTGGCCTGGGCCGGCACCGACGACGTCGACTCGTACGTCGTCAAAGTCGGTTCCGACCGGGCGTTGACGAAGTCCCGGACCACCCGCGTGCCGGCCAAGGGCACGAGCGTGACCGTGGACGACCTCAGCGCCACGACCCCGGGAATCGACCGGTTCTACCGCATCGATGCCGTGCGCGACGGCAAGGTCAGGTCATCGCGCACCGCGCGCTTCACCCTCAAGCCCGGCGCCATCGACGCCTTGCGCGTCAAGCAGACCACCGCCGACGGGGTGCGGGTCGCCTGGAAGAAGGTGCCCAACGCCCGGCAGTTCGACGTCACGATGGCCCGCGACAAGGCGTTCACCAAGGACGCGAGCACCGTGCGGACGCTCGGTGGCGCCAACTCGTACGTGACGCGCGGCCTGGCCGCCTCGACGACGTACTGGGTCCGGATCCGCCCGGTCAACGGCGACCAGGTCGGCGCCTTCGCCAAGCCGGAGAAGTTCCGCACGATGCCACGCAAGACGTCGTTCCGGGTCGGCACGTGGAACGTGTGCTCCGAGAAATGCTCCGGCTACGCCGGCCGCGCCCGGATCGGTGCGGCGTTCTTCAACCAGAACAAGATCGACATCTTCGGCCTCCAGGAAGCCGGCGGCCAGCGGGTGGGAGCCACGACCAACGCGATCTGGAGCGGCGGGTCACAGCAGTTCAAGCGTGCCTACGGTGGCGCCGAGGCGCGCTACATCTTTTTCCGCCCCAAGCTCTTCACCCAGCTCAGCGGCGGCTACTTCTCGATCGGCGACGGCCGGCACACGACGTGGGCGAGGTTCAGGGTCAAGTCGACGGGCCGGGTGTTCTACTACGTCGACATCCACCTCGAGAACGGCAAGGGCAACGACGCCAAGCGGTCGCGCGAGATGAATGTGGTGCTGAGCAGGATGGCCAGCATCAACAGCAAGGGCTACCCGGCGATCTACGCCGGCGACTTCAACTCCGGACGCCACCGCGGCTCCGACTCCCCCGGCGTCAAGATGCGCGCTGCCGGCTTCCAGGACAGCGTCGACCTCGCCAAGTCGCCCGTCAACAGGGAGTTCAACACCAGCTACCCCGGCGGCGGCACGCCGCGATCGGGCGCCCACGTCGACCACATCTTCGTGTCCGACGACTTCTCGGTGCTCGGCTGGCGGCAGCTCGTACGCCTCTCCGGCGGCAGCTACGCCCGGCCCGCCGTCTCGGACCACAACGCCCTCAGCGCGGACCTCGCCCTCGACGCCCAGGCCAAGTCGATCGGCGTCCCGACCGCCACGACGACCGTCGGCGGACTCAACACGGCCGCGCCCTAGGATGACCGGGTGCCTGATCCCTCAGACGTGAGTCTTGCCAACTTCCATGCCGTGATCCCCGCCGGCGGCGCCGGCACCAGGCTGTGGCCGCTCTCGCGTGCGTCGCGGCCCAAGTTCCTGCTCGACCTGGACGGCTCCGGCCGCTCGCTGATCCAGCAGACGTGGGACCGGCTCGCCGACCTCATCCCGCCCGAGCGCATCCACGTCGTGACGGGCTCGGCGCATGCCGACGCGATCCGCGCTCAGCTCCCCGAGCTCACGAGCCTGTTCGTCGAGCCGTCACCGCGTGACTCGATGCCGGCGATCGGCCTCGCGGCTGCCGTGATCGGTGCGGGCGACCCCGACGCGATCATCGGCTCGTTCGCGGCCGACCACATCATCGACGACCAGGTGTCGTTCGCCGAGGCCATCGGACAGGCCGTGGCCGTCGCCGGGAGCGGCCTCATCACGACGATCGGCATCACCCCCGCAGGCCCCTCGACGGCGTTCGGCTACATCGAGTCCGGCGATCGACTGACGGTCGACGGTGCCGGCTCGGCCAGTGCGGTGGTCAAGTTCGTCGAGAAGCCCGACGCCCCCACCGCAGCCGCCTATGTCGCCAGCGGGGTGCACAGCTGGAACGGCGGGATGTTCGTGACCCGCACCGATGTGCTGCTCGGTCACCTCGCACGGCTGCAGCCTGGCCTGCACGACGGTCTCGCCACCATCGCGGCGGCATGGGACGGCGAACAGCGGCAGCAGGTGCTCGACGACGTCTGGCCATCGCTCACCAAGATCGCGATCGATCACGCGATCGCCGAGCCGGTCTCGCTCGAGGGCGGCATGGCCGTCGTGCCCGGTGCCTTCGACTGGAACGACGTCGGTGACTACGCGGCGCTCCAGGACGTCGGCGGCGTCTCGTCGTCCGACACCGTGTGGGTCGACGCCGACGGTCTGGCGATCGCCGACGACGGCACCACGATCGCCGTGGTGGGCCTGCACGACGTCGTCGTCGTGCGTACGTCCGACGCACTCCTCGTCACGTCCCGTGAGCACGCCCAACAAGTCAAGGACGTCGTCAGTGCGTTGAAGGACCGCGGCCGCGCCGACGTCGTCTGAGCTGGCGCTCCGTGAACGGCGGCACGAGGTCGATCAGCTCGCCTGCCACGGTGTCCGAGGTCGGCGTGTAGGCCTGGGCGACCTCGCCCGTGCCGACCACGCGGATCTCGCCGTCGTCCGGGCCGGCATAGACCGAGTCGCCGCGGCTGAGCTTGAGCCGGTCACCGGCCGCGCTCACGAGCTCGACCTCGCCGCCCGTGCAGACCACGATGCGTTGTCCGGCCATCGGCAGCAAGGTGCCCTCAGGCTCGGCCTTCGAGCACTGGCTCACCGCCAGCGCGAACTCGCGGACGTCAGGGCTGAAGACGTCGGTCGAGAAGCCGAACGGCTCCGGCGTGACACGCGCCAGCCGGGACATCCCGCGGTCGAGGCACTTGACCAGGCCCTCGGCGTCGAGCGCCTTGCTGGTGAGCCCGGCGCGCAGCACGTTGTCGGACGCCGCCATGACCTCCAGGCACATCCCGCGCAGGTGCGCATGGATGATGCCGGTGCCCAGGAATGCCGCCTCGCCGGGCTGCAGCGTCAACCGGTTGAGCGTCAACGAGATCACGACACCGACGTCGTCCGGGTAGTGATCCGCGATCTCCACGGCGGTGACGTACGCCCGCTTGACGTCGATGCCCTGGGCGACGAGGTCGCGACAGCAGACCACGATCTGCTCGATCTCCGCGGCCGAGACCTCTTCGGTCAGCAATCGCTCAACGAGCCGCACGATGCCGCTGAAGCCCGGTGCTGCGTGCAGGTCCTCCGCGAGGCTGTGCGCCAGTGGGGTGTCGATGCCGTTGAGCACGCGGAGGATCTCGGCCGTCGGCCGGAAGCCCACCAGCGTGTCGAACGTCGTCAGTGCGTATGCCATCTCGGGCTTGTGGTGCGGATCCTTGTAGGTCCGGTGCGGTGCGTCGAGCGGCACGCCCGCGGCTTCCTCGGCGTCGAAGCCGGTCCTGGCCATGGCCTCGTTGGGGTGCACCTGCAACGACAGGGGCCGGTCGGCGGCCAGGATCTTGAACATGAACGGCAGCTCGCCGCAGACCTCGGCCAGCCGCAGTGTGCCGTCGGGCCCCTCGACCGTCGACGAGCCCAGCGGGTGGGTGCCCATCCAGATCTCTGCCAGCGGGACGTCGCCGGGCTCGCCGCCGACGAACTGCGGGATGTCGGTCCGCGAACCCCAGTCGTACGCCCTCGAGGCGTTGTCGAGTCTGTGCATCATTTGTGCCTTGGCTTGCGGGGCGGAGCGGTGTCCTTGCCCGAAGGCTGGCTCGACGCCTTTTTGTAGGGCTTGGCCGGGGCCGCCTTGGAGGGATAGGGCCGCTTCTCGTGGGACTTCTTGTAGGGCTTTCGGTCCTCACGGGTCCGGCGGATCGGCGGCCCGCTGTCGGGCTGCAGGTCGATGAGCTTGCCCGAGATGCGGGTGTTGGCCAGTGCCTCGAAGACGGCCGGCGGCAGGTCGGCCGGCAGCTCGACGAGCGAGTGGTCTTGGCCGATCGTGATCTTGCCGAAGTCGGAACGCTTGAGGCTGCCCTCGTTGGCCAGGGCGCCCACGATCGCAGACGGGCCGATCTTGTGCCGCTTGCCGACCGCGACGCGATAGACCGCGGCACCCTCGGCGGGCAGGCGGTCGGACCGCCCGAAGCCTGCCGGCTTGGCGCGGGGCTCGAAGTCGCGGGCCCGCGGCGGCGCCTTGGGCGGGTCGGGACGCAGGAAGAACTCCTTGTCCGACTGGCTCATGACCGCCAGCGCGGCAGCCACGTCGGTCATCGAGACGTCGTTCTCGCTGGCGTACTCCTCGACCAGCGAGCGGAACGCGTGGAACGACGGCGAGCCCATGCTCGAGGTGATCGCCTGGGCGAACCGGCCGGCCCGGCGCTCGTTGACCTCCTCGGCCGTCGGGACCGACATCTCCTCGACCGGACGGCCGGAGACCTTCTCGATCGCCGAGAGCATCCGGCGCTCGCGCGGCGTCACGAAGAGGATCGCCTCGCCCGTGCGGCCGGCGCGACCCGTGCGGCCGATGCGGTGGACGTACGCCTCGGTGTCGTGCGGGATGTCGTAGTTGACGACGTGCGTGATGCGATCGACGTCGAGGCCACGGGCGGCGACGTCGGTCGCGACGATCAGGTCGATCGCACCGGACTTGAGCTGGGCCACGGTGCGCTCACGCTGGGCCTGCACCAGGTCGCCGTTGAGCGCAGCGGCCGAGTAGCCCCGGCCGCGCAGCTTGTCGGCAAGCTCTTCGGTCGCGGACTTGGTGCGGACGAACACCAGCATGCCGTCGCCCGTCTCGACCTCGAGCAGCCGCGTGAGCGCGTCGAGCTTGTGGTGGTGCGAGACCTGGATCCAGCGCTGGCGGACCGTCGCGGTCGAGGTCGTGGCCTTGGGCGTCGCGATGTCGACGGGGTCGTGCAGGTACTTCTTGGCGAGCGTACGGATCTGCCGCGGCATCGTCGCCGAGAACAGTGCGACCTGCTTGTACTCGGGGGTGTCCGCCAGGATCCGCTCGACGTCCTCGGCGAAGCCCATGTTGAGCATCTCGTCGGCCTCGTCGAGCACGAGGTACTCCAGCGACGTCAGGTCGAGGCTGCCGCGCTCGAGGTGGTCGATGACGCGTCCGGGCGTGCCGACGACGATGTGGGCGCCCTTCTGCAAGCCCGAGAGCTGGAATCCGTAGCCCTGGCCGCCGTAGACCGGGAGCACCCGGACGCCGGGGATGTTGACGGCGTACGCCGTGATGGCCTCGCAGACCTGGAGGGCGAGCTCACGCGTCGGCGCCAGCACGATCGCCTGGGTCTTGGCGTTGGAGGGGTCGATCTTCTGCAGGATCGGCAGCGCGAACGCCGCCGTCTTGCCGGTGCCCGTCTGGGCGAGACCGACGACATCCTTGCCCTCGAGCAGGGTCGGGATCGCGCGTGCCTGGATCGGCGTCGGGGTCTCGTAGCCGAGCGATGCGAGTCGGTCGACGAGGGTGTCGACGAGGCCGAGATCGGCGAACGTCGGCGAATCGACAGGTGTTTCGGTGGTCATGAAAGCTCCTGGTTGGATGGCGCGGGACCCGATCGGTCAAGTCCCGTGCAACCCACCGGCCGCCACATGCGTGCCAAGGTCGTCTGAGAACGAACGCGCTCGGTCCAACGGTATCGGTCGGCCCTCACTTCGGTGAAACTCAACGGACGTGTGATCGGACTCAGTAGGCGCCGGCCGACGACAGCACGGCCCGGAACGTCTTCCACAGGATCAGCATGTCGCCGACGAGGGACCAGTTCTCGACGTAGTAGAGGTCAAGGCGGACGGTCTCCTCCCAGTCGAGGTCGGAGCGTCCCGAGATCTGCCACGGGCCGGTCATGCCGGGACGGACGAGCAGGCGTCGCCGCGCCTCTGCGGCGTAGCCCGAGACCTCCGACACGAGCGGCGGTCGCGGACCCACGAGGCTCATGTTGCCCTTGACGACGTTGAGCAGCTGCGGCAGCTCGTCGAGGGAGTAGCGGCGCAGGAACCGACCGACCTTGGTCACCCGCGGATCGTCACGCATCTTGAACATCACGACGTTGCTGGTGTCGGGCTGCAGGTCGGCCAGCATCGCGTCGGCACCCTGGACCATGCTGCGGAACTTGATCATGCCGAATGTCTTGCCGTCGCGGCCGACGCGCTCCTGCACGAAGAACACGCCGCCCGGGCTGGTGAGCTTGATCGCGATGGCCAGGGTGACGAGGACCGGCGAGAACAGCAGCAGCAGGCCGAGCCCGCCCACGCGGTCCAGGAGGACCTTGCCCCAGCGCTGCGCGCCCCGGTAGGCGGGCTGCTCGACGTGCAGGAGTGGCAACCCGGCGACCGGCCGGATGTGCACCCGGGGCCCGGCGATGTTGGCCAGCGACGGGGCCACGATGATCTCGATGTCGTAGCCCTCGAGGTCCCAGCCCAGCCGGCGCACCATGTCGGGATGCATCGCGTCGGACGAGGTGATGATCACGGCGTTGGCGCCCGAGGACATCATCGTCGCGCTGAGCTCGTCCACCCCGCCGATCACGGGCACGCCGCCGACCTGGGTCGGGCGCTCGGGGCTGGTGATGCAGGCGCCAGCGAGCCGGTAGCCGAAGACCGCGTTGCGGTTGATCACGGCCGCGAGGTGCGCGACGGCATCGACAGTGCCCACGATGACGGCGTCGTGCGTCATGTGGCCGTGCTGCCGGCGGACCAGGAGCCACTGGCGCCAGGACCAGCGGCTGAGCGTCAGCAGCACGAGGCCGAACGGCAGGAGGACGACGACATACGTCCTGGGGACCTGGAACTTGATGGTGTACCCGAAGAACGCGATCAGCGCGAAGACCACGAGCGTCGAGTTGAGGATGCGCTTGTACTCCTCCGGACCGCCGCCGAAGACCCGGCGATCCCGCGTGCCCGCTGCGGTCAGGGCTCCGTGCCACGCCAGCAGCATCATCACCGAGAACAGGACCGGGCCGAAGCCGTAGGGGTTGGCATCGATCGCCGGGAGGTTCTCCGCCCACACGACGTGGGCCGTGATGAACACCCAGGCCAGCACGACCAGGTCCGACATACCGAGGATGCGCCCGAAGCGGCGCTCCCAGGCGAGACCGCGGTGGTCCGTCAGCGGCGCGACGAGCTCGCCGTCCCCATCAGGGGCCGGTGCTGCCTCTTCGGCGTCAAGCGTCACGCGCGAGCTGGGCGCCGCGCCAGACGACGGCCGATCGAGATCACCAGCACGAGCACTCCGATCATCGCGGCTGTGAGCACTGCGCTGCCCACGACCAGCAGCATATCCCGCGGGGAGCGGTCCGACTGCGCGTTGACCGACGTCGAGCCGTCAGATCCGCCGTGCAGGACCAGGAAGGCGATCGGGAGCAGTGCCACCACGAGGGTCAGGCCGAACGCCAGCAGCACGCGGCGCGCACTGATCGGCGTGTAGTCCATGGTCACTCAGCTCGTCAGGGACACGCGGGAAAGGGGTGTCCGTCACTGGTGAAAACGATTTTGGCGCTCGCGGGTTACGTCCGAATGTCTGCAGACTGTCCGATGTGGCACGAGTCGGCGACTGGGTGTCGTAATCTTCCGGTGGAAGGTCCGCCCCCGTCATCAGGAGTGATCGGTGAGTCAACGTCACCTCGTCAAGGCGATCGCCCGCAGGTGGCCGTCGATCATCCTCTTGACACTGGTCGGCGTCGGCGCGGCGGTGGCCTACCTCAACCTGGCGACTCAGCACTACTCGGCGCACGCGGATGTCCTGGTCGTGCCGCCGGCCAAGCAGAGCACGTCTGCCGTCGCCGAGCGCACCATCGAGTCGTACGCCCACGTGCTGGGCGGCCGCAGCATCGCCGCCAGGGTCGTCGAGGACCTGGGGCTCCCGGGCAGCACTGGCTCGGTCGACCGTCATCTCGATGCGAGGGTCCTGGACGACACGTCCGTCCTGCGGGTGACCGCCGACAGCACCCGCCGTCAGCAGGCCGCAGACCTGAGCCAGTCAGCCGCCGAGGCGTTCGTGGCGTGGCTCGAAGCCCAGGACACCGACCTCACGGCGTCGGTCGTCGACGAGGCTGCCACCCCGACCGATCCCTCGAGCCCCGCGAAGCTGCCGTGGCTCCTGCTGGGGGCCATCCTCGGCCTGCTCGCCGGACTGGTGGTCGCCGCCGTCCGCAACGCGTACGACCGAGGCATCCACAGCCCGGCTGAGCTCGAGGAGGCATCGGGCGCGCCGGTCCTCGGGGCCATCGCCTACGACCGCTCCGCCGTACAGACCCCGCTCATCACGTCTCTCGGCACGCATCATCCGCGGTTCGAGGCCGTCCGCATCCTGCGCACCAACCTGCAGTTCCTCGACATCGACCGGGACAACAAGGTCATCACGATCACGAGCTCGCTGGCCGGCGAGGGCAAGTCGACCACAGCCTGCAACCTCGCGATCGCGCTGGCGCAGGCCGGCTCGCAGGTCGGGCTCGTCGAGGGCGACCTGCGCCGCCCGCGGATCAGCGAGTACCTCGGCATCGAGAAGTCCGTCGGCCTCACCACGGTTCTCGTGGGGCGGGTCGCCCTCGACGTGGCCCTCCAGCAGGTGGCGACGCCGGGACTCGACGTGCTCGCGAGCGGCGCCCTGCCGCCCAACCCGTCCGAGATCCTGCAGACCAGCGCGATGCGCTCGCTCGTGTCCGACCTGCGTCATCGCTACGACGTCGTGCTGATCGACGCGCCACCGCTGCTCCCGGTCACGGACGCCTCGCTGCTGGCGTCGATCTCCGACGGTGCGATCCTCGTCGTCAAGCACGGCGAGACCGGGCTCGATGAGGTCCGCACCGCGACCGAACGCCTGCGCTCGGTCGGCGCGAGGCTGCTCGGCACGGTGCTCAGCATGTCGCCGGTCAAGGAGCTGTCGCGGTACGGCTACGGATATGGGTACGGCTATGGACCCGAGTACTTCGAGAAGGCCGCCGGCGGCAAGCGCCGAAGCTGAGGCCGCCCGCGGCCGAACGCTGAGGCGCGCCAGCGGAGCGTGAGCGCGCCACGCCGGAGGCGTCAGGTGCGAGGCGTGGTGAGCCGATAGACCAACGGCACAGCTAGCCCACGACGACGAGCGCGTTAAGGCGCTCGCTGATGCTCTGCACGGCGTCGTCGATCTGGTCGGCGGTCGCCCGGTGGATGTCGGGGCTGCGCCGGTAGGGATCACCGATGTCGATGTCGGCAGGCGCGTTGCTGCGCTGGCGTGCAGCCTCGGCGACGAGGGCCTGCGCGTTGGCGCCGTCGACTCGTTCGCAGAGCGCGGCGAACTCCAGGAGCGTGAACGTCCGCCGCAGCGCGCGAGGATTCAGGCCCAGGACGTCGGCGCGATGGGCCTGCGTCGCGGTGAGGATCAGGTCGGCCGAGTCGACGAGGTAGGTGTCGATCGCGTGCGACCGGAAGGTCTCGGCCGAGTAGCCGAGGCGCAGCAGCTCCATGGCCGCCATGGCGTCCATGGGCTGGCGGTCCCAGCCACGGGTGCCGGCGCTCGCCACCTCGAACCGGTCGCTGTCGAGCCGGGCCCGCAGGAGCGCCTCGATCATGGGTGACCGGCAGATGTTGGCCGTGCAGACCGCAAGGATCGCGAAGCGATGGGCGGACATCAGTTGAGGACCGGTCGTACGTGGAGTCCGGCCTCGGGGTCGACGAGCACTTCCTGGTTGGCCGCGACCCCGTCCGCCAGCAGCGTCGCGGCCGGGTCGACGTTGCGCTTGATCACGGCGAGCGCGATGGGTCCCAGCTCGTGGTGCCGAGCCGCGGTGCCGACGAATCCGACGATTTGTCCCGCTTGTCCTGAGCCTGTCGAAGGGAGCGTGACGTCCGAGCCGTGCGCCGGGAGATGGTCGACCGAGCCGTCGAGCAGCAGCCGGACGAGCCGGCGCGGCGGCCGACCCAGCGTGTGCACCCGCGCGACGGTCTCCTGGCCGCGGTAGCAGCCCTTGTCGAGGTGCACGGCGACGCCGAGCAGCCCGACCTCGTTGGGGATCGTCTTGTCGTCGGTGTCGAGGCCGATGCGTACGTGGCCGGCCTCGATGCGCTCGGCCTCCCAGGCCCACAGGCCCACGGGGTCGCCGAGGTCGGCCGGCAGGTCGGCGAGGGATGCGCGCGGGCGAAGCTCCCACTGCTGCCCGGGCAGGCCGATGACGGCCCAGTCGTCGGTGACGAGCGCGACCTCGACGCGCAGCATGAAGCGCATACGGTCGAGGAACTCCACGAGCGCCGCACCAGCACCGGGCTCGGTGTGCGCCCAGAACGTCTCGCCGTCGTCGACGCCGGAGAAGCCGTGCTCGATGCGCCCCTGTGGCGACAGCAGCAGCACCTCGGTCGCCACGCCGGGGGCTAGGTTCTCCAGGAACTGCGTCGTCAGGGAGTGCAGCCAGCTCAAGCGGTCGGGACCCGTGATCGTCACGACGTCGCGGTGCGAGAGGTCGACGAACGTGTGCCCCTCGACGAGGCGGCGCTGCTCGGCCGAGATCGCGCCGTAGTGCGCGGCAACGGCCTGGTCGGGGGCATCGCCGCCGACGGCGCCGTGCAGGTCCAGCAGCGGGCTAGACACGGGCGAGCCTGCCCCACAGGTGCGACTGCATCTCCTGGCCCTCGGCCGCCATGTCGTAGGCGTACATCAGGTCGCCCTCGACGAGGCCGTACATCCGTTGTCCCGCGGTGTACTCCTTGGCCGTCGACGTACGCGCGACGATGTCGGTCGCCAGCGTGACCCTGGGGCCGTCGACCTGGCCGTACCAGACCTCGGCGTAGCCGGTGGGGTGGGCGAGGACGAGCTCGAGCTGCCCGTCCCCCACAGGACGGAGGAACCCGGTCTCGAGGGCGCCGGGCCGCACGCGTTCGCCCTTGTCGTCGGTGATCCACGTACGACTGAAGTAGTGCAGGAACGGGCGGGTGTCGTGCGCGAAGACCACATCCTGCTCGAACGTGAACGGCTCGATCGTCGGATAGTCACCGTGGCCGTCGCCGTGCCACGTGCCGAGCAACCACACGACCGGCATCAGGTCGGGGTGGAGGTCGGACGGGATCTCGAACGGCATGTCTCCAGTCTACGGGGGCTGTGCGCGAGGCCCGACTACTGTGACCGGCATGAGAGCGGTTGTGCAACGAGTGACCCAGGCGCGCGTCGACGCCGGCGTTGAGACGGTCGGCGAGATCGGCACCGGGCTGATGGTGCTGCTCGGCGTCACGCACGACGACACCGCCGAGGTCGCGGAACGCCTGGCCGCCAAGATCTGGACCCTGCGCATCATGCGTGACGAGAAGTCGGCAGCAGACCTCGGTGCCGGGCTGCTCGTCGTCAGCCAGTTCACGCTCTACGGCGACGCCCGCAAGGGGCGCAGGCCGACCTGGACGGCCGCCGCACCGGGACCGGTCGCCGAACCGCTCTACGAACACTTCTGCTCCGCCCTGCGCGACCTGGGCGCGTACGTCGCCCAAGGCGTCTTCGGCGCCGACATGGCCATCTCTCTCACCAACGACGGCCCCACGACCCTCGTCCTGGACCTCTGACGGCTGATCAACTTGGCCGCCTTGCCGCGACCCGGCAGAATGGACGGGATTCCCTGAGGACGGAGCACGATGGCAGGCAGGCTCGGCAACTATCGCGATGCCGGCAAGCGGCGCGCGGATGGTGACAAGTTCCGCCGACGCCACCGCAAGACGTTCCTCGCCCTGGTGACCCTCGGGGTCGTCGTCAGCCTCGGGATCGGCGTCACCGGTGCGTACGCCTACATGCTCAACAAGCAGCTCGGCGCCGTCGACAAGCTCCCCGAGACCAAGCTGAAGGAGAAGGAGCGCCCCGATCCCGACAAGGGCAACGCGCTCAACATCTTGCTGCTGGGCTCGGACAAGGGCAAGAAGATCGCGGGCGAGTCCGAGAACACCTCACTGTCGGAGGATGCCAAGGCTGAGAAGTGGCCGACCGGCAAGTACCGCAGCGACACGTTGATGATCGTGCACATCACGGCCAACCGTAAGTACGCCTTCCTCGCCTCGATCCCCCGCGACACCCTCACCACGATCTACGACTCCGAGGGCAACCCCAAGGGCCAGGCCAAGATCAATGCCGCGTTCTCCGAGTACGGCCCCATCGGCGCGGTGTCGACCGTCGAGCACCTGACCAACCTGCGCATGAAGCACGTCGCGATCATCGACTGGGAGGGCTTCAAGGACCTGTCGACGGCCGTCGGCGGCGTCCCGGTGCACATCCCCGACGACACCTACGACGTGATGCAGCACGTGCAGTGGAAGGCCGGCGACTACAACCTCAAGGGCAAGAAGGCCCTCCAGTACGTCCGCCAGCGCCACGGTCTCCTGCGCGGCGACTTCGATCGCATCGCGCGACAGCAGAACTTCCTGCGTGCGCTCATGAGCAAGATCCTCAGCAAGGGCGTCACCCGCAACCCGGTCAAGCTCATCAACACCGTCAAGGCGCTGACCAAGAACCTCACGGTCGACTCAGAGTGGTCCGGTGGCGCCATGCGCGGGCTGGCGCTCTCCCTGCGCGGCATGCACACCCGGGACGTCTACTTCCTGTCCGCTCCCGTCGCCGGCACCGAGACGGTCCCGGTCTACGGCAGCATCGTGCGGCTCAACGAGGCCAAGACCACCGAGCTGTTCACGGCGTTCCGCAAGGACAACCTGCGGGCATACCTCAAGAAGTACCCCGACGACGTCCTCAAGAAGGACGTCGACTGACCCGAGGTCAGGAGCAGGCCGACTTGACCTCGATGTCGTTGGGGGTGGGATCGACCCCGGGCGTCGTGGAGAACACCGGGTCGCCGTCCTCACCGGGTCCGGAGATCATGCTCGTGGTGATCTTGTAGGACTGGTGCGGGTGCACCGTCAGCAGGACCTTGGTGACGTTGCGGCCACGGTGCGTGTCGGCGTAGACGGTCTGGTCCTTGCCGTCGACCTTGACCGAGGTGAACCCCCCGGCGTACGGGGAGTAGAAGCGCAGGAGCAGGCGCATCGTGCCCCGCGGCGTGTACTTCCCGTCGCCGGTGACGGACTTGGGCAGCTTCTCCGGCGCGCGCGACGACAGGTCGGTCGTCGTCGTGAGCTCCTGGACGTCGCCGCGCAGGCACCTGCCCACCGCCAACGAGGTGCTGTAGTCGAGGTAGTACTCCATCTTGGTCGAGGCCGCGTCGCCGATGTAGAGACCCACGTGCGGCACCCGCCCGCCGTTGCCGCTCAGCTGCCCCGACAGCGCCGACGGGGTCAGGAGCGCCTGCTCGGACTTGTGGGTCGACCAGACCATGAGCCGGTTCTCCCTGGCGGACCTGACGAGACCGTCGATCACCAGCCGCGGCTCCCCGCGCCCCGCCTTGACGACGTCGAAGATCTTGCGCGCCGCGAGCTCGAACACGCCGTCCTGCTGCTCGGGATCCTTGAGCAGCAGGTACGTCTGGCTGAGCAGCAGCTCGACCGCATTGTTCTGGTCGATGATGGCGGTCTTGGTCAGCGCGACCGGGCCGGTGCCGGCCAGGACATAGCTCAAGGCCACCGGATCGACCGAGATGACGCCGTCGACCTTGGTGTCCAGCCCCTTCTCGACCATCGCCGTCACGATCTCGGCGGTCCGAGGGAAGTCAGGGGTGATCGTGGTGTCGAGCAGGTTCGTGACCAGGGTCGGCGGGAAGACCCGGTCCTCGTTCCTGGTCATGGGCAGGACGGGCTTCGTGAACTGCTTGAGGTCCTGGTAGGACCCCTGGAAGCCCATCGAGAGCTTGCCGTTCTTGGCCTTCAGGATCGCGATCGACCCGGGAATGCCGCCGGTCGAGCGGATCTCGGCGTTGTTCTGCACCATGAGCAGGTAGCGCCGGGTCCCCTTCTGGCCGAGCATGTCGGGCAGCAGCTTGGCGGCGAGGTTCGCAGAGTCGGCTGCTGCCGTGGCGCTGCCGACCTTCTCCTGGATCGTGCTGACCGGGTCACGCAGAGGCAGCAGGAGCGAGTTCGCGTCGATGCCTCGGAGCTCCTTGCGGGCCGCGGTCAACGCCGTGACGACCTTGCCGACGTTGGGCGAGATCTCCTCGATGGCCTTGATGTCGACCTTGCCCCCGCGCGGGCTGTAGGTGTTGAGGTTGATCTTGTTGGAGAGCTCCACGACGGGCGGAAGCGCATCCGTCGAGATGTTGTGGGTCACCCGCGCCACCGTCTGCACGGCCTCGACGTTGTCGCCGAAGAAGGGCAGCTTGGCGCCGAGCTTCCACATCCCGCCACCCGTGATCTGGTCGGCCCGGGCGGTCGACTCCTGCAGCTCCTTGAGCGTCGCCTTGGCAGAGACGTCGTCGCCGGAGACGATCTGGCTCTGGAGCACCTCCGCCTGGCTCGCCGCGAGCTTCAGCGACGAGCTCGCGCGAGCGGCCTGGATCCCGAAGTAGACGAGGAACAGCAGCACCACGGCCATGCCGAGGATGACGACGTGGCCAGGAGTGATCTTGCGGTACCACCGAACGTGGTGGCGTCCACGCTGCCGAGTGGAACTCATGAGCTCTGCTCCCTAAACGGCATCATGCACGCCCCCGAAAGGAGCGTGCATGATGCTGCTGATGCTCGAGGTCAGTGAGTCGAGTGACGGCGACGTGCGACGTAGGTGACGCCACCACCAGCCACGATCAGTGCGCCGCCGAGGACGAGGATCCAGAGGTTGGAGCCACCGGTGTCGGGCAGTGCACCATCGTCGTTCTTGTCGCCACCCTTGGGGAGCAGCGTGACGGTGGCCGAGGCGCTGGCGCTCTGGATGGCCGCCTGCAGCGTCTGAGCGCTGTCGGCGGGCGAGTAGACCGCGGGGGTGACGTCGTTGGACGTGACGACCTTGGCGACTACCGGGACGTTGTCGTCGTACTTGCAGGTGGCCTTGATCGGCGACTTGAAGGTCTTGGACACGACCTTGGTGTCGTAGGTGCCCGAGAGCGTCTTGCCGTTGCCGGTCTGCGTCGCGCTGCCGTTGACGGCCTCGGGGTAGCTGATCGTCCACTGGCAGTCGACGTCCGCCGACGCCTTGTAGGTGAACGTGTTGCCACCGACGAGCACCGAGTCGGGAATCGTCAGCGTCACGTTGGGGATGTCGGGGTATGCCTGAGCGGCACCTGACGACATCAGGGTCGCTACTGCCGCAATGGCTGCCGCGGCAACAAGCCGAACTTTGATCATGACGCTCTCCCAGTGGGCTCCGAGTCTCAATGGTGCTGTGCTGCGTGTTACGCGTCGCGGATTGAAAATCCACGACGCACTCTTAACGAGCGTCACAGACAGTCCGTTACGTTCCAAAGCGTACCGCAGGCGGAGCGGTTCTGTGACCCATCTCATCGCGACAACATGTGAACAGCTCCGTAACCCTCGTCACAGCACGCAAGAGGCGCACCCGGCCGGAGCCGGATGCGCCTCTTGGCGTTGTTGTTCGACGTCAGACCGCGACGGCAACCTCGGCCACGACACCCTTGGCGGCGGTCACGGCGTTGTCGACCGAGATCGACTTGGGAGCCAGCGTGCGCAGCGTCCACTCACCGGGACCGGCGAAGAACCGGAACTGCCCGGTCGCCGAGGTGGGCACCTCGGCGGTGAACTCACCCGTGCGGTCGAGCAGCCGGACGTACGCGTTGCCGACCGGCTGGCCGTCACGCGTCACGATGCCCTGGATCACGGCCTCGTTGGCGACGTCCACACCCTCGAGCGAGGGGCCGCCCTTGATCGCGCCGCACATCAGGCGACACCCGGCTCGTCGCCGAGGGCGACCGGCACGGCACGGAGGGCGCCGTACTCGGTCCACGACCCGTCGTAGTTCTTGACGTTCTCGTGACCCAGGATCTCCTTGAGCACGAACCACGTGTGCGAGCTGCGCTCACCGATGCGGCAGTAGGCGATGGTGTCCTTGGCGTCGTCGAGACCGGCGTCGGCGTAGAGGGCCTTCAGCTCCTCGTCGCTGCGGAACGTGCCGTCGTCGTTGGCGGCCTTGCTCCAGGGCACGTTGCCGGCGGTCGGGATGTGACCGCCGATCTGGGCCTGCTCCTGCGGCAGGTGCGCCGGGGCGAGCAGGCGTCCGGCGTACTCGTCGGGGCTGCGGACGTCGATCAGGTTCTTGGTGCCGATCGACGCGATGACCTCGTCGCGGAACGCGCGGATCGACTCGTCGGCGTCCTTGGCGACGTACGTCGTGGCGGGCCGGTCCGAGACCTCGGTGGTCAGCTCACGCGAGTCGAGCTCCCACTTCTTGCGGCCACCGTCGAGCAGACGGAGGTTGTCGTGGCCGTAGTACTTGAGGTACCAGTACGCGTACGCGGCGAACCAGTTGTTGTTGCCGCCGTAGAAGACGACGGTGTCGTCGTTGCCGATGCCCTTGGCCGACAACAGCGCCTCGAGCTTGTCCTTGCTGACGAAGTCGTGGCGGACGCCGTCCTGGAGGTCACCCTTCCAGTCGAGCTTGATGGCACCGGGGATGTGCCCCTTGTCGTACGCCTCGGTGTCCTCGTCGACCTCGACGAGAACGACCGACGAGTCGTTGAGGTGTTCCTCGACCCAGTCTGCGGTGACGAGCGCGGATTCGCGGCTCATGCTGTACCTCCGTTGTGTGCCCGGGATGGGCGTTGGTTGATGAGACAGTGCGTGTTCGGTGCGGCGGATGAAGTTGTCAGGCGCGAGCCGGCGTGAACCGGCGCAGCGCGAGGTAGAACTCGCATCCGAGGCACAGGCCGACGGATGCGTTGAGCAGGGCAGCCACGAGTGCGAACGCCGTGGCGACGTAGCCGACCGTCGTCGCTCCCGCGAGGAAGGCGATGAGGGCGGCAGCGGTGAAGCCGAGTCCGACGACCTGCGCGAACCGCGGCGGGCGGGCGTCCTCGAGCTCGGCGGGCGGGCCGATCCGGGGACGCACGACCTTGGCGAACAACACCGCGTACGGCGATGCCTGCAGGCTGACCAGTGCCGAGATCGCGAAGACCGCGACCTGGACCGCGAGCAGGGCGACGCTGAGCGGACGCGGGGTGATCAGCACCAGCGCGAGGACGACGGCGGTGATGCCGGCGACGACGCGCAGACCACGAGGGTCCACGTGTGCGGGTTGGGACATGTTGCTCCTGCGCTGGGGCACCACCCGGCATGGCCTGGGCGTGCGGGAACTGACGGACGAAAGGTGTCAGCGCATTCGACACAGCGAGGAGCGCGTGCGGCAGTTGTCGACTGCGCGCCGCCTCGTCAGGTGTGTCGTCTCAAGCATGGGTCCAAGAGTAGGGACAGGTCCGCGGTTATTCACTCCCCGGTCTCATCATGTGGACGTTTGTCCCACATGTTGGCGCGACCACTGCTATCGCAGGGATTTATCGCGGGCCGCCGACAGCCTGACCGAGTGCAGCAAGCACCTGTTCGCGGCGCGGCAGGCCTGACGCGCGGGTCGAGATCGCGCCGTCGGCGTCGAGCACGAGCACCGTCGGCGTACGCATGATGCCGAACCTGCGCACCATGTCGAGGTGCTCCTCGGCGTCGATGTCGACCGCCACGACCCCGTCGACCTTGGCCGCGATGTCGGTCAACAGCACGCGCGTCGCCCGGCACGGGCTGCAGAAGGCGCTCGAGAACTGGACGAGCGTCGCGCGCTCGCCGAGCTCGGTGCCGATGTCGTCAGCGGTGAGCCCGGACCGATCAGCGCGCGGCGGCTGCTCGGCGAACCGGCCGTTCCTCGTCTTGAGCAGCCACGCCACGACCGCCGTCAGCACGACGGCGGCGAGGAGCGCCACGATTCCAGCCATGCCTCCAGCGTACGTTCGGAGACCCAGTCGACCCGGGGCGTCTCAGAGGCCGGGCGCACCCACGAGCTGGCCACCGACATAGACGAGCGGCGCGGCCAGCGCGATCGACAGCGCACCGGGGAACCCCCAGCCCGCAGAGGCATGCGTACTACGTCCTCGTGCCCAGGCCCGGCCGAGCACCTGACCGAGCACGCCGAACAGGGCGGCCGCCGAGCCGACGGCGACGCCGAAGATCCAGGTCAGGGTCGAGTCGACGCTGATCGCGACCGCCGCTCCCCCGGCCGCGCCGGCCAGGACGGCTGCCGACGCGCAGATCCACCGGTCGATCGGGATGAGCCACACCAGCATCCCGGCCGCGAGACCACCGGCACCGACCGCGACGGCTTCGGCCTCGCCGAGCGACTGGGCCGCGCCGATCCAGCCTGCGGTCAGCGCTGCGAAGGTCCCGAGGGTCACGGCGTACGCGGTCGACGGGACGAGGTTGGGGCGACCGTCCTTGCGCAGCATCTGGGCGATCAGGGCCACGAACAGCGACACGGCTATCGCCGGCAGGATCCCGGCCAGCATCCCGTTGTCGGTGGCGCCGACCACGTCGCTCGAGGTGCCGTCGGCACCGTTGAGCAGGTCGGGGGCGAGCGTGATGGCCGTGGCCACGAGCCCGCCGCTCAGGGCCGCGACGAAGTGTGGGGAGCGGATGGAGTGACCCGACGGGTCGACCGCACTCGGTGCGAGGGCGATCAGCACCTGGACCAGCACGACAGCCGCGCCGACGAAGACCGGATCGGCGTACGCCGCCAAGGTGATGACCCCGGCGAGCGCGAGAGTCAGCAAGGTCGATCCGAGGCGTGGCACCCCCGCATGATGCCAGTAGGCCCGCGACGGTCGCTCGCTAACCGCCGGCGAACGGGGGCAGGAACTCGACGGTGTCTCCGGCGTGCAGCGAGATCGTGGCCGGCTCCCGCGCGCCGACCGGCGTGTCGCCGACGAGGATCGAGCACGTGGCGATCACGTCGTCGAAGCGGTCGCGGTCGCGGTGGCGACGGCTGATCTCGTCGAGCAGGTCGGCGAGGGTGCCGGCCGGGACCTGCTCCTCCGCCATGCCCGCGGCCGAGCGCGCAGAGGCCCAGTAGTGGACTGTGACGTCATTCTCATTCACGTCACCTCGTGGCAATTGCTCCGACACATGACGTATTGTTGACCATGCAACGAGGCCACGGTGTTTCACCATGGCCTTTTTCCATATCTGGACCCAGAACGACCCGGCTAACTCACGCGGCACCGAAGGATCCTCATGTCCCACCTGCTCCTCCTCACCAAGAGCACGCAGTCGTCGGTCGAGGTGTTGCCCGCGCTCGCGCTGCTGCCGCACCACGTCAAGATCCTGCCCGCAGAGGCGAGCGCCCTGCTGGACGCGCCACCCTGTGACGCAGTGCTGGTCGATGGGCGCCATGACCTCGCGCAGGTCCGCAGCCTCACGCGCGTCATCCGTACGACCGGCGTCGAGTGCCCCCTGATCCTCATCCTGACCGAGGGTGGCCTGGCGGTTGCCGCGTCCGACTGGGGCATGGACGACGTCATCCTCACGACTGCCGGCCCGGCCGAGCTCGAGGCCCGTCTGCGCCTCGGCATCGGGCGCATCGCGGCAACGCTCGACGGCGACAACGAGAGCCATGTCATCTCCTCGAGCGGGCTCGTCGTCGACGACGCGACCTACACCGCGAAGCTCGAGAACCGCACGCTCGACCTGACGTTCAAGGAGTTCGAGCTGCTCAAGTTCCTCGCGCAGCACCCCGGCCGGGTCTTCACCCGCCAGCAGCTGTTGCAGGAGGTGTGGGGCTACGACTACTTCGGCGGCACCCGCACGGTCGACGTCCACGTACGCCGGCTGCGTGCCAAGCTCGGCACCGACAACGAGACGCTCATCGGCACGGTGCGCAACGTCGGCTACCGCTTCGTCGCGACCAAGACCGAGCCGGCACGCGACACGGCCGACGCGTAGCCGCTGCCCCGGAGCGCGGGCGTCCTGCGAAGATGAGCGCATGGCTCATCTGACTGCCCGCGGTCTCCTCGACCTCGTGCTCGACGAGGGATCGTTCGAGTCGTGGGACGAGCCGGTCGACCACTCCGGGCTCGACCCGAAGTACCAGCAGGAGCTCATCGCGGCGGCCGAACGGGCCGGCACCGACGAGTCGGTGCTGACCGGACGCGGGCTGATGCATGGCAGGCCCGTGGCCGTGCTGGTCAACGAGTTCAGGTTCCTCGCCGGATCGATCGGGCAGGCCGCCGCCAAGCGGATCGTGTCGGCAGTGCGCCGAGCGACGGCTGAAGGACTACCGCTGCTGGCGACCACCGCCTCCGGCGGCACCCGTATGCAGGAGGGCACGCCCGCCTTCGTGCACATGGTCGACATCTCCCGCGCCATCATGGATCACCGCGCGGCCGGACTGCCGTACCTCATCTATCTGCGGCACCCGACGACCGGCGGCGTGTTCGCGTCGTGGGGATCCCTGGCCCACGTCACGGTCGCCGAGCCCGGAGCGCTGATCGGGTTCCTCGGCCCCAAGGTCTACGAGCTCATGGAGGGCCGCCCCTTCCCGCCCAACGTGCAGACCGCCGAGAACCTCGCCGATCGCGGCATCATCGACGCCGTCGTACTGCCGGACGAGCTGCCGCTCCTGGTCGACCGCGCGCTCAGCCTGCTGATCGACCCGCCCACGCCGCAGACCCGCGAGCTGCGCACGGGCGAGGTCACCCGCAAGCGCTCGGCTTGGGAGTCGATCCAGATCACGCGGGCCCGGCAACGCGCGGGCGTACGCGAGGTGCTGCGCTACGGCAGCGACGCGACGCTGCGCCTGCAGGGCACCGAGAAGGGCGAGCGCGACAGCGCCATGATCGTCGCGATGGCCCGGATCGACGGCCAGCCGTGCATCGTGATCGGCCAGGACCGTACGACCCAGACCCGCTTCAAGCCCATGGGGCCGGCCGCGTTGCGCGAGGCGCGCCGCGGGATGCGGCTGGCCAACGAGCTGCGACTGCCCTTGGTGTCGTTCATCGACACCCCCGGTGCCGAGCTGTCGCCCGAGGCCGAGCAAGGCGCGATCGCCGGCGAGATCGCCCGGTGCATCTCGTGGATGTCGACCATGCGGGTGCCGACGGTGTCGGTGATCCTGGGCCAGGGGTGCGGCGGTGGCGCCCTGGCGCTGCTTCCCGCCGACGTCGTGATCGCCGCCGAGAACGCCTGGCTGTCACCGCTGCCGCCCGAGGGCGCCAGCGCGATCGTGCACGGCGACCTCGACCATGCCGCCGAGATGGCCGAGGCGCAGCGCGTCAGCGCGATCGACCTGTTCGAGAACGGCACGGTGCACCACCTCGTCGCCGAGCCGGAGGGCGACACCCCGGAGCAGCTGGCGCGGGCGATCGCCGCCGAGGTCGGGTCCCAGCTCGTGGCGCTGAGGGCACGATGAGCATCCTCGAGCTGGCCGAACGGGCCGCCGAGGCCGACGGCGTCGAGCCGTTCAACGAGGCCAGCCTGTTCGCCCTGAGAGACTGCTCGCGCCCGCGGGTGCTGGTGCACCGGACCGAGTCCGACGGCTCGATCTCCGCTGCGGCGTACGCCGTGGGCGATGCGCCGGTCGAGATCGTCGTCGACCCCGCACACCGACGAGCCGGCAAGGGCCGTCGCATCCTCGACGAGCTCATGGCCGACGGTGAGGACCGCTTCTGGGCGCACGGTGACCTCCCTGGCGCACAGGCCCTGGCCGCTGCAGCGGGACTGGTCGCCGAGCGCATCCTGCTCGTGCTGCGCCTGACGTTCGACGGCGCCCCGGAGCCCGAGCGCGTACCGGATGGCATCACGATCCGCTCGTACGCCCCTGCTGATGCCGACCAGGTCATCGCGGTCAACGCGCGCGCGTTCGCCCATCACCCGGAGCAGGGTGCGATGGACGCTGCGGACTTCGCCCGGCGTACGTCGACAGAGTGGTTCGATCCCGCTGGGCTGTTCGTCGCCGAACGCGACGGGCGCATCGTCGGGTTCCACTGGACCAAGGTCCCTTCGACAGGCTCAGGACAAGCGATGAGTGGAGAGGTCTACGTCGTCGGCATCGACCCGGACGCGCAGGGTGGCGGCCTCGGCACGGCGCTCACGGCTCGCGGGCTGCGCCACATGTACGAGCAGGGCCTGCCGATCGTCGACCTCTACGTCGAGGGTGACAACGCCCCGGCCCTCAAGGTCTACCGCAACCTCGGCTTCCAGGACTGGAAGAAGGACGTCCTCTATTCAGCCGTCGGCTGACGGGTCACTTTTCGCCCGGTGACGGGTCGCTTTTGGACCACTCACGGGTCACTTCCTGCCCGGACGGCAGACCACTTCTGACCCGTCACCGGGCGACTTCTGACCCGTCACCGGGCCAAAAGTGACCCGTCAGCGTCAGGAGAGGCCGCGTTGGAGGGCGGCGGCGGCGCGGCGCACCGCCTTGGGGGCGGAGCGGCCGACACCCACCATGTTGACGAACGTATGGATCAGGCCGTCCTCGCAGACGTACTCGACCGGCACACCGGCCGCGCGTAGCTTGTCGGCGTACGCCTTGCCCTCGTCGCGCAGGATGTCGAACCCCGCGGTGACCACATAGGCCGGCGCGACGCCCGTGACGTCCTGCGGAAGCGGGGACAGCCGCGGGTCGGCCAGGTCCTCGTCGCCGCGCAGGTAGCTCTCCCCGCCGAGGTCCATGAACGCCTTGGTGAGGTAGAACCCCTCGGCGTACGTCGTGCGGCTGGCGCTCGTCCCCGCCACGTCCGTCACCGGGTAGATCAGCAGCTGGAAGGCCGGCTTGATCCCCTCCTCACCAACCGCGCGTTGCGCGACCAGCGCGGCGAGGCCGCCACCGACGCTGTCGCCGCCCACCGCGATGCGGCTGGGATCGATCGCGATGCCCTTGGCGTGCTCGGTGACCCACGTCCAGGCGGCCCACACGTCATCGAACGCCGCAGGGAATGTCGCCTCGGGCGCCAGTCGGTAGTCGACCGCGACGACCCTCACCTGGGCCTCCTCCGCCAGGAACCGGCACGTCGGGTCGTGACTGTCGAGGTCACCGTAGATCCACGCGCCGCCGTGGAAGAACACCAGCGCCGGGGCGTCGCCGGTCAGTCCACGCGGCGTGTAGAAGCGCAGCGTGAGCGGCCCTCCGGGGCCGTCGATCGTCCGGTCGGTGACGGCGCCGATCGGCTGGCTGCCACCGGCGACAGCAGTGGCCGACACCACGTTGGCCCGGCCCTTGCGGATCGGCAGGGTCTCGACGGCGGGCCCCTCGATGCGCTGGAGGCGGAGCAGGAGCTGCATCTCGGGGTCCAGGGTCCGGCCGTCGATCACGACGGGCGCTCCGGCCAGGCGCCTGACCACCGGCCGCGGCAGCGCGAGGAGCGAGCGGGCGGTGACCCCGCGAGCAGAGCCGACCAGCTGGGCCAGGAGCGACATGGTCGACAAGGTAGCGCATCGCCGGTTTGTTCAATCCGCGTTCATCTTCGCCTGCCAAAGTAGACATGTGGACACTCATGACATGGCCGTCGCCGACCTGGAGGCGCCCGCCTCACCGGACGAGTTCGACGTCGACCCTCCGTTCAACCCCGCGGAGAGTGTGCTGCCGCTCGACCGCTTCCTCGACCGCGAGCTGTCCTGGATCGCCTTCAACGCCCGGGTCCTCGAGCTGGCGCAGGACGACGCGCTGCCGCTGCTGGAGCGCGTACGCTTCGCGGCGATCTTCGCCAGCAACCTCGACGAGTTCTTCATGGTCCGCATCGCCGGCCTGAAGCGCCGCATCGCCGCGGGTGTCGCGGTGCCCTCGGCCAGCGGCCTCAACCCGCGCGACGTCCTCACGCGCAGCCTCGCGGCGAGCCAGGAGCTCATGGTCGCGCACGCCGAGACGTACCACCGCGAGCTCGTGCCCGCCCTCGCGGCCAACGGCATCGAGCTCCTGCACTGGGACTCCCTGCGCCCCACCGAGCAGGAGCAGGTCAGCGCGCTCTACCGCGATCGGGTCTTCCCGATCCTGACGCCCCTGGCGGTCGACCCGGCCCACCCGTTCCCCTACATCTCGGGCCTGTCGCTCAACCTCGCCCTCGTGATGCGCAACCCCGAGACCGGCAAGGACCACTTCGCCCGCGTCAAGGTGCCGCCGATCATCAACCGCTGGATGGAGGCCGACGCCGGCCGTTTCGTCCCCCTCGAAGAGGTCATCGCGGCCCATCTCGACCTGCTGTTCCCCGGCATGGAGCTCATCGCCCACCACGCCTTCCGGGTGACCCGCAACGAGGACCTCGAGGTCGAGGAGGACGACGCCGAGAACCTGCTCAAGGCACTCGAGAAGGAGCTGCTGCGCCGCAAGTTCGGCCCGCCCGTACGTCTGGAGGTCGAGGAGTCGATCGACCCCGGTGTGCTCGACCTGCTCGTCTCGGAGCTCGGCATCAAGGTCGACGAGGTCGTACGCCTGAGGGGACCGCTCGACCTGCGCAGCCTCAACGAGATCGCCGACCTCGACCGGCCCGAGCTCAGCTACGACCGGTTCGTGCCGGGCACGCACGAGCACCTCGCCGAGGTCGAGACGTCCAAGCCCGCCGACCTGTTCAGCGCGCTGCGCAAGCGCGACGTGCTGGTGCACCACCCCTACGACTCGTTCGCCACGAGCGTGCAGCGCTTCATCGAGCAGGCCGCCGCCGACCCGCACGTCCTGGCGATCAAGCAGACGCTCTACCGCACGTCGGGCGACTCCCCCATCATCGACTCGTTGGTCGACGCCGCACGCGCCGGCAAGCAGGTCCTGGTGCTCGTGGAGATCAAGGCGCGCTTCGACGAGCAGGCCAACATCCGCTGGGCGCGCAAGCTCGAGCGGGCCGGCTGCCACGTCGTGTACGGCCTGGTCGGCCTCAAGACCCACTGCAAGCTCGCCCTCGTCGTCCGCGACGAGCCCGACGGGCTGCGCCGCTACGCGCACATCGGCACCGGCAACTACAACCCCAAGACCGCGCGGCTCTACGAGGACTTCGGCCTGCTGACCGCCGACCCCGACATCACGCACGACCTCACCGACCTGTTCAACAACCTCTCCGGGTTCGCGCAGGACTTCTCCTACCGCCGGCTCATGGTGGCCCCCGCAGGGCTGCGCGACGGCATCGTCGAGCGCATCGACACCGAGATCGCCCACCACGCGGCCGGCCGCCCCTCGGGCATACGCATCAAGGTCAACTCCCTCGTCGACGAGGCCGTGATCGACAAGCTCTACGAGGCGTCGCGCGCCGGTGTGCAGGTCGACCTGGTGATCCGCGGCATCTGCACCCTGCGGCCCGGCGTGCCCGGCCTGAGCGACAACATCCGGGTGCACAGCATCCTCGGCCGCTTCCTGGAGCACAGCCGCATCTACTGGTTCGCCGGTGGCGGCGAGCCCGAGGCGTGGATGGGCTCGGCCGACCTCATGCACCGCAACCTCGACCGCCGCGTCGAGGTGCTCGTACGCGTGCCGTCGGCCGCGCACACCGAACAGCTCGGTGACCTGCTGGCGCGGTCGGTCGATCCGGAGACCACCTCGTGGCACCTCGGAGCCGACGGGCAGTGGGACCGGCACGTGGGCTCGTCCGACCTGCAGTCCGTGCTGATCGATCGCGCAAGGGCCCGCCGCAGCCGCTGAGCCGACCTCGGTGGTTGGGGTGCGTGAGCGAGCCTGCGACGGCACCGCCCTTCGCTCGCAGAGCTCGCTCCCGTTCGGCCGCAGGCGGCCTCACTAGGGAGCGGGTGGTCGCTGCTAGGGCAACGGGCAGCCGGCGAAGAGCAGGGGGCCGTCGGCGCCCATGTACGCCGTGCTGTCCGGGTCGTGGCTGAAGCGCAGCACGGCAGCACTCCCCCGCACCGCTGACAACCGCAGCACGAGCGACTCCTCGAGCTGCCCGGAGCGCCCGATGAACGGGCCGGAGGCGAGCGCCCGGCGCACCTGGAGCTGGCGCGCGGCGACCGACGGCGAGCGGAAACCGAAGGCGAAGCGCATGGTCTCGCTCGTCCGCGACCCGGCGTCGAGCGCGCGACCCGCGTACGTCGGCTCGACCAGCTCGCCGGCCCGGTCGATCGCGGCGCGCGCCTGGGCCTTGACGTCGGCACCGGCGTCGTCGAGCGACGCGGACTGACAGGTGAACGACCCGGTCTGCAGGAGCACGCTGTCGGCTCCCGCGAGCGTGTCCGCCACGTCGGCGGCGGCTCGTACGCTCAACAGCGACGGCGCGTCGCGGTGGATCGTCTCCAGGACCGCGGATGCGTACGGGGCCCGGTCCGCTGCGACCACGAGGCGCAGGCTGGGCACCAGCGTGACGGCCGCCAGCGTCGACGCCAGCTCAGGGTTCACGGTGCTGTTGTTGTCGGCGTCGATCGTCCACACCCCGTCGTCGTCCGCATAGCCGAGCTTGCCGAGGTGCGCCCGTACGGACGCGAACGACACCGAGTCGTCGAGCTTGCCGACCATCACGGACCCGTCCTTCGCCTGCCCGTACGCCTCCCAGTCGAGGTCCGCCACCGACCAGCCGTACGCGTCGTGCATCTCCTCGGTGTGCTGGCCGATGACCGAGCGGGTCGACAGGTCGCGCAACGAGGCGTCATCAGTCAGCGCCGCCCTGGCCGACGCGGACTTCGATCCACCCAGCCGGAGTGCCTGGCGGACCCGCGACCAGTCCGTGAAACCGGCGACCTGGGTGTCGGCCGGCAGCGAGTCGAGTGCCGACGTCATGGCCGAGCGGCTGTCGGCGGCCACCTCGTCACCGACCCATCGGGCCCCGACGATCGCCACCGCGATCACGAGCAGGGGGGCCAGGACGGAGACCATGACGAACCGGAGTCGCATCCCGTCCATGTCTCCTTCATCCGCCGGCCATCTTCTCAGGGGAGAATACGCGTATGGCAAGTGAACGGATCATCAACGCCGCGGGCGGAGTCGTCTGGCGCAAGCGAGCCGGATCCGGTCGCTCGGAGCCGCGGGTCGACGTGCTGGTGGTGCACCGGCCGTCGTACGACGACTGGACCTTCCCCAAGGGCAAGGTCGATCCCGGTGAGGCGCTGCAGGCCACCGCGGTGCGCGAGATCGCCGAGGAGACCGGCCTGCGGGTACGCCTCGGGCCGCCACTCGTCCAGGTCCGCTACCAGGTCGCGAACGGCACGAAGGTGGTCGACTACTGGTCCGCCCGCGCCATCGGGTCAGGCGCCGACGAGCCGTTCAAGCCCAACAAGGAGGTCGACGAGCTCCGCTGGGTCGGCGTCCGCGAGGCCCGCGAGCTGCTGACGTACCCCCACGACATCCAGGTGCTGGAGGACTTCCGCAGCCTGCGCGAGCGCCAGGGCCATCGCGCTCGCACCTTGATCGTGCTGCGCCACGGCAAGGCCGCGTCCCGCGCGGACTACGACGACGACCTCGAACGCCCGCTGACGCCGGTCGGCATCGAGCAGGCCCGCGCCCTCGTGCCGCTGCTGGCCGCTTACGGGGCGCGCCGAGTCGTGAGCAGCCCGGCCGTACGCTGCGCGCAGACGGTGGAGCCGTACGCACACTCGATCATCACGTTCCTCGAGATCGACGACCGGCTCTCCGAGGACACCCGGGCCGCCCAGGTCACCCGATCGGTCGCTGCCCTGCTGGACCGCAAGAAGCCCGTCGTGCTGTGCTCGCACCGGCCCACGCTGCCGTGGATCTTCGACGCGATCGGCACCGACGTGCACGAGCTGGCGACCGGCGAGGCCATCGTCGTTCACCATCGCAAGGGCGCAGTCATCGCGACCGAGAAGCTGCCCTGACAGGCAAAACCACCGGAAGTCATCTCGACCGTTACATCACCGTTCACCGCGCGTTCACCCTCGGTCGGACATCGATACATCTGCGGCTCATAGCGTCACGGGACGTAAGCATCTAAAGAATCCCAGAGAGGGACCCCCCGTGAACCGCAACTCACTGCGCCTCGCCGCCCCCGCGGCCGCGCTCGCACTCGCCTTCGGCCTCAGCGCCTGCGGTGCAGGCAACGAATCCGACGGTTCGGACTCGACCGGCTCCGGCAGCAAGGTCTCCGGCACGCTCAACGCCGGCGGATCCAGCGCCCAGGAAGCCGCTGTGGCTGCCTGGAAGAAGGCCTTCCAGACCACGAACCCCGACGCCACCGTCAACTACGACCCCGCCGGCTCCGGCGCCGGCCGCGAGCAGTTCCTCGCCGGCGGCCTGTCGATCGCCGGCTCGGACGCCTACCTGGACGACGACGAGCTCGCCAAGGCCAAGACCCTGTGCAAGGGCGACGTCGTCGAGGTTCCGGTCTACGTCAGCCCCATCGCCGTCATCTTCAACCTCGACGGCGTCAAGGAGCTCAACCTGACTCCGAAGACGATCGCCGACATCTTCGCCGGCAAGATCACGACGTGGGACGACGCGGCCATCAAGGCCGACAACCCCGACGCCAAGCTGCCCAGCACCAAGATCACGGCGGTGCACCGCTCCGACGACTCGGGCACGACGCAGAACTTCACCGACTACCTGTCGAAGGCTGCTGAGGGCGCATGGACCGCCGAGCCCGGACAGACGTGGCCGGTCAAGGGCGGCGAGGCTGCCGAGGGCACCTCGGGCGTCGTGGCTGCCGTCACGAGCGGCAAGGGCACGATCGGCTACGCCGACGAGAGCCAGGCCGGCGACCTCGGCCAGGCCAAGGTCAAGGTGGGCGACACGTTCAACGCCGCCACGCCTGAGGCTGCCGCCAAGGTGCTCGACACCTCGAAGGCTGTCGCCGGACGCGCCGCCACGGACATCGCGATCGACATCGACCGCACCTCGACCGAGGCCGGCGTCTACCCGATCGTCCTGGCGTCGTACCAGATCGCCTGCCAGGCGCCCGCGAAGGACGCAGCCCTCATCAAGGCATGGCTGACGTACGTCGCCAGCCCCGAGGGCCAGAAGGCCGCCGGTGACACCGCCGGATCGGCTCCGCTCACCGCGGACTTCGGCAAGAAGGTCCAGGCCGCGATCGAGACGATCAAGGCCAGCTGACCCCGACCCGTGAGCTTGTCGGAAGGGCGCACGTCCTTCCGTCAGGCTCAAGGGCCGGGTTCCGGTCCCTCCATCCCCTGAAAGGCACCACCTGTGACCAGCACGCAGGCCCCGGCTCCCGGGAAGAACACGGTCATCCGCCGCCCCGGCGACCGCATCTTCTCCGGGCTCTCGCTGAGTGCGGGAGTTCTCATCCTCGTCATCCTCGCGGGCGTCGCGATCTTCTTGACGGTGCAAGGCATCCCCGGCATCACCGCCCACCCGGACGAGGTCAAGAGCGGCAAGAGCTTCCTGCCGTACGTCTGGCCGCTCGTCTTCGGCACGCTGGTCGCCGCGACCATTGCCATGCTGATCGCGGTGCCGGTCGCGATCGGTGTCGCCCTCTTCATCTCGCACTACGCACCACGCAAGCTCGGCCAGGGTCTCGGCTACCTGATCGACCTGCTCGCCGCCGTCCCGAGCGTCGTCTACGGCCTGTGGGGCATCGGGTTCCTCGCACCACGAATGGTCCCGTTCTACGCATGGCTCGACGAGCACCTCGGGTTCCTGCCGTTCTTCGGCCCCGCCTCGGCAACCGGGCGAACGATCCTGACGGCGAGCATCGTGCTGGCGGTCATGATCCTGCCGATCATGACCGCGATCTGCCGGGAGATCTTCCTGCAGACCCCGCGCCTGCACGAAGAGGCCGCCCTCGCCCTCGGCGCCACCCGCTGGGAGATGGCCCGGCTCGCGATCTTCCCGTACGCCCGCTCCGGCATCGTCTCGGCCGCGATGCTCGGTCTCGGCCGCGCCCTCGGTGAGACCCTCGCGGTCGCGATGGTGCTCTCGGTCGGCGTCGGCACGGTCACCGCCAACCTCATCGGCAGCGACAACCCCAGCACGATCGCCGCCAACATCGCCCTGGGCTTCGCCGAAGCGACGGGCAAGAGCGTCAACGCCCTGATCGCCAGCGGCCTGGTGCTGTTCGTGATCACCTTCCTCGTCAACTTCGCCGCCCGGTCCATCGTGGACCGCCGCAAGGAATTCTCCGGAGCCAACTGATGACGACCACCCTCACTCCGCCGCCCGTCGACGTCTCGCGCGAGCTCTACGGCGCGCAGCTGCCGACCTGGGGTCCGCGGGCCGTCATCGCGGCCGGGCTCCTCGGTGCCGCGGCCGCGTACGCCGTCGGTGCCAACCTGCTGGAGGCCGCACTGGTCGCCTGGCTCATCTGCATGGTTCTGCCGCTGTGGTCCGCCGCCGTCGAGGGCCGCCGCAAGGCGACCGACCGGCTGGTCACGACCTTGGTGACATCCGCGTTCGCGCTCGCGATGTTCCCGCTGTTCAGCATCCTGTGGACCGTCATCAGCAAGGGCAGCAAGGTCCTGTCGGCGGAGTTCTTCACCTACTCGATGCGCAACGTCGTCGGCGAGGGTGGCGGCATCTACCACGCCCTGGTCGGCACGCTGCTGATCACCGGCGCCGCTGCGGTCATCTCGATCCCGATCGGCATCTTCGCCGCGATCTACCTCGTCGAGTACGCCGAGGGCAACCGGCTCTCCCGCTGGATCCGGTTCCTGGTCGACGTCATGACCGGCATCCCGTCGATCGTCGCCGGACTGTTCGCGTACGCGCTCTTCGTGCTGTTCTTCGGTGAAGGCGTCCGCATGGGCATCGGCGGCTCGGTCGCCCTGTCGGTCCTGATGATCCCGATTCTCGTCCGTTCGACCGAGGAGATGCTCAAGCTCGTGCCCAACGAGCTGCGGGAGGCGTCGTACGCACTCGGCGTGCCGAAGTGGCGGACCGTGGCCAAGGTCGTCCTGCCGACATCCCTCGCCGGCATCGTCACCGGCATCACGTTGTCGATCGCCCGCGTGATCGGCGAGACCGCTCCCCTGCTGATCATCGTCGGCACGACCGACTCGGTGAACTTCAACCTGTTCAACGGGCGCATGGCATCACTGCCGGTCTTTGCGTTCGCATCACAGCGCAACCCCGGCATCCCGCCGCAGTTCAGCATCGACCGCGCCTGGGGCGCCGCCCTCGTGCTGCTGGTCATCGTGATGCTGCTCAACCTCATCGCCCGCCTCGTCTCCTACTTCTTCTCGCCCAAGGGCGAGCGCTGAGTTCAGAAAGGACTCTGTCATGGCCAAGAGCATCGATGTCTCTGACCTCAACATCTACTACGGCGACTTCCTCGCTGTGGAGGATGTCACCATCCCGATCGCCGCGAAGTCCGTCACGGCGTTCATCGGCCCCTCGGGCTGCGGCAAGTCGACCTTCCTCCGGTCGCTCAACCGTATGCACGAGGTCATCCGCGGCGCCCGTGTCGAGGGCAAGGTGCTGATCGACGGCCAGGACCTCTACGGCGCCGACATGGACCCCGTGAACGTCCGCCGGATGATCGGCATGGTGTTCCAGCGCCCCAACCCGTTCCCGACGATGTCGATCTACGACAACGTGCTGGCCGGGCAGAAGCTCAACAGCAAGCGCATGAAGAAGACCGAGGCCGACGACATCGTCGAGCGGTCGCTGCGCAGCGCCGGCCTGTGGGCCGAGGTCAAGGAGCGCCTGGACCGTCCCGGCTCGGGCCTCTCCGGCGGCCAGCAGCAGCGCCTCTGCATCGCCCGCGCGATCTCGGTCGAGCCGGAGATCCTGCTGATGGACGAGCCGTGCTCGGCCCTCGACCCGATCTCGACCAGCGTCATCGAGGACCTGATCCACGAGCTCAAGTCGCAGTACACGATCGTCATCGTCACGCACAACATGCAGCAGGCGGCCCGCGTCTCGGACGAGACCGCGTTCTTCAACCTGTCGGGTGTCGGCAAGCCCGGCCGCCTGATCGAGCACGGTCGCACGGAGACGATCTTCTCCAACCCGACCGACTCAGCCACCGAAGCCTACATCCAGGGCCGGTTTGGGTGAGGTTGAGGCCGCCCGCGGCCGAGCGCTGAACCCAGGTTGAGCGATCGCGGCGAAGCCGCCCAATGACGAAACCTCGCGAGATGAAGCACCAGCGCAACCAGGGGCGCGTTGGGACTTCAGCTCGCGAGGTTTCGAGGCTCCGGCCGCAGGCGGCCTTGGCACCTCAACCACCGAGGGAGCTAATTCCCCGGGATCACCATGTGCAGCAGGAAGTAGGTCAGCGCGCCGACACCGGCGGCGGCCGGGATCGTGATGATCCAGGCGGTGATGATGCCGCGGGCGACTCCCCACCGTACGGCGCTGAAACGCTTCGTCGCGCCGGCTCCCATGACGGCCGACGTCATGGTGTGCGTCGTCGAGACCGGGGCGTGGGCACCGATCGCCATGCCGTACAGGACGATCGCGGCCGTCGACTCGGCTGCGAAGCCACGCGGCGGGTCGAGGGCGATGATGCGGCGGCCCATCGTGCGCATGATGCGCATGCCACCGGACATCGTGCCGAGCGAGATCGCACTGGCCGCCGCGATGATGACCCACAGTGGGATGTCGTCACCGGAGTGCTCGCCACCGGCGATCAGCGCGAGCACGATGACGCCCATGGTCTTCTGCGCGTCCTGGAGGCCGTGACCCAGCGACAGTGCCGCGGCCGACACGGTCTGCGCGAGGCGGAAGCCGCGGTTGAGCGTGTGCGGGTTGGCGCGCCGGAACAGCCACATGATCGTGAGCATCACGATGAACGCTCCGCCGAAGCCGATCGCCGGGCTGACCACCATCGGGATGGCGACCTTCTCGACGACCTTGTCCCAGTCGACCGAGACGCCGGCCGCGATGCCAACGCCGATCAGGCCGCCGATCAGGGCGTGCGATGAGGACGACGGGATGCCGAAGTACCACGTGATGAGGTTCCAGACGATCGCTCCGACGAGGGCACTGAGCACCACGGTCAGGGCGTGGTTGGCCGACATGTCGTCGAACCCCGTGAGGATGTCCTTGATGGTCTTGGCCACGCCGACGCCGAGGAGAGCACCGACGAAGTTGAGGATCGCCGCCATCGTGAGGGCGAGCCGCGGTGTCAGGGCACGCGTCGACACCGAGGTCGCGATCGCGTTGGCGGCGTCGTGGAAGCCGTTGGTGTAGTCGAAGAAGAGGGCGATGGCGACGGTGGCGATCACCAGCGCCAAGGTGAGGTCCACGACTCAGGACTCCTTGACGGCGATCTGCTCCACCGTGTTCGCCACCGACTCGAGGGCATCGATGGCGTGCTCGAGGGAATCGACCACGTCCTTGCGCTTGAGCACCTCGAGCGACTTGTAGTTGCCGCTGAACAGGTTGGCCACGATGCGGCGGTAGGAGCGATCGCCCTGGTTCTCGAGGCGGTTGATCTCGATCCAGTACTCGTCGAGGTCCTTCATCGTCCGTAGCCGGGGCATCGCCTCGGCGGTCAGCTGGGTCGCGCGCTGGAGCACCTCGACCTGCGGGGCGAAGTCGGACGGCAGGTCACCGAGCTCGTAGAGGCCGACGAGGTCGACGGTCTCCTCCATGAAGTCCATGACGTCATCGAGGCTGCTCGCCAGTCGGTAGATGTCCTCGCGGTCGAACGGGGTGATGAACGTCGAGTTGGCCCGCTTGATGATCTTGTGCGTCGTCTCGTCGGCCTGGTGCTCGGCCTCACGCATCTGCTCGCCGAGGGATGCCTTGTCGGTCGCCGGGTCCAGCATCTGTGCCAGGAGGTCGGCGCCGAGCACCAAGTGGTTTGCCATCTCGGTGAACAGTTCGTAGAACGTCGTTTCAACCGGTCGGATGCGAAAACGCACGACTAGCTCCTGTCAATGCTGGGTAGGCCACGCCCATGCTAGAGGCACGGCGTTCCAGAGTGTCAATTGCGGTGCCACTCAGGCGTCAACCGGCTTTCGCGATCCCGAGGATCTCGTCGACTTCGCGTTGGGAGAGATGACCGTCCTTGGAGGAGGCCGCGATGATGAGGCGGCTCGTCAGCTCGATCTCGTCGAGCGCCTGGTCGTCGCGTAGGCGACTGTCCAAAGGCTCCGGCATGAGGGGTGCTCCCATTGTGCGTCGGTCTGAAGAAACGTGGTCACCCTGATCATGACGTGTCACACCAGGATGTTCCTCCCCTGACTCCACAGGTTATCTCGTCGGTCCACGCGCCGCATGGCTTTCCGGACCAAGCAGCGGATCCGGGCCGTGTCACAGGATTCTCCGCTGCCTCGTCTCGGATATGACAGCGACGTTCGAGACTGGAGGCAGAGATCATGCGCGTTTTCGTGGCAGGTGGGACAGGAGTGATCGGGCGGCGGCTGGTGCCGCAGCTGGTGGGCCGGGGGCACGAGGTGACGGCCACCACGACCAGCAGGGACAAGTTCGACATGCTGCGGCAGCTGGGCGCCGAGCCGGTCGTGATGGACGGCTTGAACGCGGCGCAGGTCGGCGAGGCGGTCGCCGCGGCCGCGCCGGACACCATCGTGAACCAGATGACCGGACTGTCCCCGGCCCATGGCGGCAAGCTGAACCCGCGCAAGGCAGACCGGTTCTTCGCGGCCACCAACCAGCTCCGCAGCGAGGGCATCGACCACCTGCTGGCCGCCGCGGAGGCCACCAGCGTCTCCCACGTGGTCTCGCAGAGCCACGCGAGCTTCAACGGGCGCCGCGAGGGCGGCTGGATCAAGAGTGAGGACGACCCGTTGGAGGTCGTCGAGGGCACGAAGGCCGTCGAGCACCTCGAGGACGCCGTCGTCCGGGCCGAAGGCGCGGTCCTGCGCTACGGCGGCTTCTACGGCGCCGGGGCGGACGAGGAGCAGCTGAAGTTCGTCCGCAAGCGCATGGTCCCGATCGTGGGCGGCGGCACCGGCTACACCTCGTTCGTGCACGTCGACGACGCGGCCAGCGCCACCGTCCTGGCCGTCGAGCAGCACGCGCGCGGCGTGTTCAACATCGTCGACGACGAGCCGGCACCGTTCAGCGAGTGGCTGCCGTTCTACGCGGCTTGCGCCGGCGCCAAGCCGCCACGACGGATCCCCGCATGGCTTGCCCGGCTGCTCGCCGGCGAGATGATGGTGGGCATGATGACCGAGGGGCGCGGATTCTCCAACGCCAAGGCCAAGCGGGAGCTCGGCTGGGAGCTGCGCTATCCCACCTGGCGCCTGGGCTTCGAGAAGGAGCTCGCGTGACCCGTGCCGAGGAGTTCGAGGACCTGCGAGGCCTGCTGTTCTCGATCGCGTACCGGATCCTCGGCAGCGTGGCCGAGGCGGAGGACGCGGTCCAGGAGGCCTGGCTGCGGTTCGAGGCCACGCCGACCCAGCCCACCTCGACCAAGGCCTTCCTGTCCGCCATCGTGACCCGGATCTCGATCGACGTGCTGCGGTCGGCGCGGGTCCGGCGGGAGCAGTACGTCGGTCAGTGGCTGCCGGAGCCCCTGGTCGAGGACCCGTACGAGGACCCGGCGCGCGCGGCCGAGCTGGCGGACTCGGTGTCGATGGCGGCCCTCCTGCTGCTCGAGCGGCTCAGCCCGCTCGAGCGGGCCGTGTTCGTCCTGCGGGAGGTGTTCGGGTTCGGCTTCCCCGAGGTCGCCGCTGCCGTCGGTCGGTCGGAGGCCGCGTGCCGCCAGCTCGCGGCCCGGGCCCGGCGTCACATGGAGGGCGGGCAGGCGCGGTTCGAGGCGGACCGCAAGGTGCGGGACGAGCTGGCCGCGCGGTTCTTCGACGCCCTCATGGGCGGGGACGTCGACGCACTGCGCGAGCTGCTCGCCGCCGACGTGCAGATGGTTGGCGACGGGGGTGGCAAGGCGCCGGCGTTCGCCAGGATCGTACACGGAGCGATCAACGTCGCTCGGGTGCTGGGGACGAACTTCCCGCTGCTGGCCGACATCGAGGCCAAGATCGAGCCTCGCCAGCTGAACGGGGCGCCCGGCGCCGTGCTCCGGGACCGGGACGGGCGCGTCGTCGGCACCATGACGCTGGAGGTGCTCGACGGGCGGATCCAGACCATCCGGTCCGTGGTGAACCCGGACAAGCTGGGTCATGTCGGTCCGGTCGGCGACGGGTGGGCCCTGGCCGACGAGATCAAGCGAGCCCGCCGGTCGGGCCACTGACCCTTTCCGGTTCAACGAACCGGACCGGCCACTGGCAGACTGTGTACGCGCGTCATACGGCGCGGGCCTCTAGCTCAATTGGCAGAGCAGCGGACTTTTAATCCGCGGGTTGTGGGTTCGAGTCCCACGGGGCCCACCAGGTCATCCGACCAGCGACCTTGCGCGGTCGGCCAACGCATCCAACACGTCTGCGTGGTCCGGAACCGCGGACACCAGCATCGTGGTGTTCCCGTGCGCGATCGACAGCTCGAACCTGAAGAATGAGCAGCAGCTCGTCTCACGAACGGCGAGCTCAGCTGCCCGGGCCACCACGTCAGTTTCGGCACGCAGCTCGAGGCGAACACCTTCCGGAGCGTCCTCCACTCCGATGACGTCGTGGACGAAAAGCGCATCGAACTCGGCCTCACGCAGTGGCCGGTCGACCGTCGGCAACGTGCAGGCCGACGGCACCCAGGGCACCCCGGTCATGGGCGCACGCTGAGCGGGATGAGCTCGGGGCCGGCGGTCGTGCCGCAGCAGCCGCCGCTCGCGGCATCGTCGAAGGCGCCCGAGCCGCCGCACACACCGGTCTCGGGGAGCGTCAGCTCGACGCGGGCCGCCGACTCGTGGTCACCAGCGATCTCCGCCACGATCGACCTGGTCTGCTCGAATCCCGTGAGGGTCAGGAACGAGGTGGCTCGGCCGTACGACTTCATGCCAGCCAGGTAGAAGCCCACCTCGGGCTGCGCCAGCACCTTGGCGCCGTGAGGCTCGACCGAACCGCAGGAATGCACATTGGGGTCGATCAACGGAGCGAGCTGGCGCGGCGCCTCGAGCACGGGGTCGAGGTCGAGGCGGATCTCCGACAGCATCGACAGGTCGGGGCGGAAACCGGTGAGCGCGATGACCTCGTCGACGCCGTCGAGCACCTGACCGTCCACCGAAGTCAGCGTCAGGGTGCCGTCCGAGGCGCGATCGACCGACGCGGTGCGGAAGCTGTTGAGCGTACGAACCGGGCCGGACGCCACCGCCTCCTCGGCTCGCCGACCCAAAGCTCCGCGCTCGGCGAGCTCGTCGCTGTCACTGCCGGCGAACGCAGCGCCGACGCTTGCCCGCCGGACCAGCCACGAGACGCGCGTCGACGGGTGCTCCTCGGCGAGAGCCACCAAGCCGATCAGCGCACCCTTCGCGGATGCGCCGGTGCCAGCGACCACGACGTGCCGGCCGGCGTACCTCGCGCGTGTGCCGGGCTCAGCGAAGTCGGGGATGCGGTAGGCGATGCGATCCGCGGCCCCGCGCTCACCGAGAGCCGGCAGGCCGTCGCCGCCGAGCGGGTTCGGTCCGGACCAGGTGCCGGAAGCGTCGATCACGGCACGGGCGGAGATCAGCTCCTCCCCTGCCGCCGTCTCGACGTGCACCGTGAACGTCTCGTCCTCACGACCCGAGTCGACGAGCCGGTCGCGGCCACGCTTCGCGACACCGACGACCCTTGTGCCGAATCGCACGCTGTCGCCGAGGGCGTCCGCGAGGGGCCGGAGGTAGTCGTCTGCCCACGTGCCGCCTGTGGGATAGGCGTCCCGGTCAGGGCTGGTCCAGCCCGTCGTCTCGAGCAGCTCCGCCGCGGCCGGCTCGATGAGCTCCGACCACGGGGAGAAGAGGCGCACGTGCGACCACTCCCGAACCGCTGCTCCGGCGACTGACCCCGCCTCGATCACGAGGAACGACATCTCGCGGCTGCGCAGCTGGGCCGCCGCGGCGAGACCAGCTGGTCCCGCACCGATGACGGCGACGGGAAGCTCCGGGTGCTGCAGGTTCGACATGGGATCTCCTGGTTCATTCACAAGTTTCGATGAATGCGACGATACCCCTTCATAGATAAATGTCAATGAACAGGTATGCTGGACCCATGCCCACCCAGCTCACCGTGCTCGAGTCCGCCGCCACTGCGTGCTGCTCCCCCATCACCGGCGGCGCGATGGGTGCCGATGAGGCTGCCGCACTCGCCGCCCGGTTCAAGGCGATCGGCGATCCCACCCGGCTGCGCCTGCTGTCACTCGTCGCCGCGCACGAGGGCGGCGAGGCCTGTGTCTGCGACCTCAACGAGCCGCTCGACCTGTCGCAGCCGACGGTGTCGCACCACCTCAAGATCCTGGTCGACGCCGGACTCCTGACGCGCACGAAGCGCGGCACGTGGTCCTACTACGCGCTGGTGCCAGGCGCATTGCCGATGCTGGCCGAGACCCTGCAGGTCTGACCCTGACGGTCACGTCAGCGAGTCGACCAGCTTGGACAGGATGCTGCTGAGCTGAGCGCGCTCCGCGTCGCTCAAGACCGAGATCACCTCGAGCTCGTGGTCGAGGAGCTGCCGCACCGCCGGCTCGATCGTCGCGTTCCCCTTCGAGGTCAGCGTGACGGAGACGTTCTGGCCGGTGCTGCCCGAGCGCGCCCGCCGGACGTACCCGACCTCTTCCGCACGGGTGAGACGTTGCGAGATCGCACCCGCCGTGACGAGACAGCGCGCCGCCAGCTCGCGGGTCGTCAGGACGTACGGCTCGCCGGACCTCTTGAGCGTGCTGAGCAGGTCGAGGGTCGCGGCATCGATGCCCAGCCCGCGAAGGGTCGAGCGGCGATCGTCGGCCAGCAGCTTGGCCACCTGCCACAGCGGGGTGATGACCTCGATCGACTCGGTCGCCGACCCGGGCAGCTCACGCTGCCACGCTTCGGCAATCCGTGCCGCCGTGAATGCCGGACGGGGCGGGACAGGTACCTCAGCGGACGGACCGGGCATGCGGAGCTCCTTCTTGTTGGGCTAGGCTCTGTTTAGACCTAAACGTACTCGGGAGGAAGCATGACACGAAACGTCGTCGTCACTGGCGGGAGCAGCGGGATCGGGCTGGCCGTCGCGAAGCGGTTCGCTGCCGCCGGCGACCAAGTGCTGATCACCGGACGGGACCTCGACCGCGCGGAAGCTGCTGCCGGTGAGTTCGGAGCGCGCGCGGCACAGTGCGACGCCACCTCACCCGCGGACGTGGAGGCGCTGGTCGCCGCGATCGACGGGCAGGTCGACGTGCTCGTCAACATGGCGGGCGGCAACACCGACTTCGCCTCCCCTGACGTCGCCGAGCCGAGCCTGCAGGACGTTGCCGACGCCTGGACCGCCAACCTCGCCGCCAACACGTTGAGCGCCGTGCTGACCACCACCGCGCTGCTGCCTCGCATGGGTCGCGGTTCCACGATCATCGCGGTCGGCTCCATCGGCGCCGAGTACGCCGCCACGTCGTACGGCGCCTCGAAGGCCGCGGTGTCGGCCTGGATCGCCGGGCTCTCGGCGCAGGTGGGTCCGAAGGGGATCACCGCCAACACGATCTCACCGGGTTACATCGAGAACACGGCGTTCTTCGGGGACAACCTCAGCGACGAACGCCGGACCGCCTTGATCGCCGCGACGCACGACAAGCGGCCCGGTACGCCCGAGGATGTCGCCGGACTGACGTTCTTCCTCGCCGGCGAGGACGCCCGCCACATCACGGGTCAGTGCCTGCACCTCAACGGCGGCGCCTTCACCACCCGTTAGGCGGGCTCGAGCGAGGCGATCAGCTGCTCGACGCGGGCCTTGATCTCGTCACGGATGGGGCGTACGGCCTCGATGCCCTGACCGGCCGGATCGTCGAGGACCCAGTCCTCGTAGCGCTTGCCCGGGAAGAAGGGGCACTCGTCGCCGCAGCCCATCGTGATGACGACGTCGGACGCGATGACGGCATCGTCGGTCAGCTTCTTCGGCTGCTCGCCGGCGATGTCGATGCCGACCTCCGCCATGGCTGCGACGGCGACCGGGTTGATCGCGTTGCCCGGCATCGAGCCGGCCGAACGTACGTCGATGCGTCCCTCCCCGAGAGCCTGCAGGAAGCCCGCGGCCATCTGGGAGCGGCCGGCGTTGTGCACGCAGACGAACAGCACCGTGGGTCGATCAGGCATGGGGCTCTCCTTGGTGGGCGTGCGGCGATGGGAAGGGGTACAGCGCCAGGACCAGGGCGACACCGATCGCCGCCCCGACGATCTGGGCCACGACGAATGCCGGAACCGAGCTCGGGGCGATCCCGGCGAACGTGTCGGAGAACATCCGGCCCAGCGACACAGCAGGATTGGCGAACGAGGTCGAGCTGGTGAACCAGTAGGCAGCACCGATGTAGGCACCGACGGCCGGCGCCGCCAGCGCCACACGGTCGGACCGGACGAGCGCGAAGATCAGGAGGACCAGCCCGGCCGTGGCCACGACCTCACCCAGCAGGTGCCCTCCGCTGGCGCGCTCGTGCTCGGAGAAGGACGTTCCGACACCGAACATGGCATTGGCCAGCAGCCCGCCGGCGATCGCACCCACACACTGAGCCACGACGTACGGCCCGATGTGAGCGGCCGAGAAGCCCTCGGGATCTCGGCGAGACAGGAACCAGTCAGCGACCGTCACGACCGGGTTGAAGTGCGCGCCCGACACCGGGCCGAGCATCAGGATCAGGACCGCCAGGCCGAAGACCGTGGCCATGCTGTTCTCGAGCAGCTGCAGACCGACATCGTCAGGTGAGAGGTCCGCAGCAGCGATCCCAGAGCCCACCACGATCGCCACCAGGAGACCCGTTCCGAGGAACTCGGCAAGCAGCCGCCGGCCGAGCGGCTGGGGCACTGATGTCGGTGCAGGGGAAATCACCTGTTCATCTTGACCTGTGCGATTAGCTCAGTCAAACTCGACTCAATGAATACTGAGCGAACTTCCCTGGTGGAGCGGGCCGCTCGTCATGCGGCGCTGGCCGACGTCGCGCGCCTCATGGTGGTCGAGGAGCTGGCGCTCGGCGACCGCTCCCCCAGCGAGCTGCAGGTTGTCGTCGACCTGCCGTCCAACCTGCTCGCGCATCACCTCAAGGTGCTCGAGGATGCCGGCCTGGTCGCTCGCCGACGATCCGAGGGCGACCGCCGTCGGACCTACCTGACTCTCCTCGACTCCTCGCTCGTCGAGCCCCCGACGGCCGACGGGCTCCACGTCGGCCGGATCCTGTTCGTGTGCTCGGCCAACTCGGCGCGATCGCAGCTCGCCGCTGCGCTGTGGCGCCGGGCGAGCGACGTACCAGTGGCATCGGCTGGCACACGTCCAGCTGAGCGCGTGTCAGACGGCGCCAAGGAGGTCGCCAAACGGCGTTCGTTGAAGCTCATCGGATCGACGCCCAGGATGCTGTCCGACGTCGCCGCCGATGACGACTACGTGGTCGCGGTCTGCGACAACGCCTACGAAGAGCTCAGCCCAGCCGTCAACCTCCACTGGTCCGTGCCGGACCCCGTGGCGCAAGGCAATGATGCGGCGTTCGACCTCGCGTACACGGAGCTCGAACGACGCGTCACGAATCTTGCTCCTCGCCTGATCGCTTCCTGACGTCAGATCGCCGGCGAACGCTCCGCCGCACCGTGCGCCTGGGCCGCGCGGATGGTCCTGCTGCGGAGCGGCCCACCCAGCGCTGCACTGATCCAGCACAGGTCGAGGATGCCGGCGCTCAGGGGGAAGAAGCTCCACGCCGCTGCCGCCACTCCCCACCAGTGATCGAGGAACAGCAGCCCGAAGGTGAGCCACGCGGCGCCGGCGACGAGCCGGAACGCGCGCCCCGCGGCTCCGTTGACCCAGCGGGAGAAGCCCGTGGCGTTGAACTGATCGGCCGTGGTGTGGTTCGACATGTGCTGTCTCCCTCGAGAAAGTGCTGACACACTCAGTTTCATGACGATGGCGCGTGGCGACCATGACCGGGATGCCGCAACGGCTGACCGATCCGCCGCGCTCTCCGACGCGTTGGCCAAGGTCGAGCTGACCGGCGCGATCTTCCTGCACGGAGAATGCACCGAGGCGTGGGCGTACGAATCGCTGCCGTCGCAGGACATCGCCGCCGTGCTGGCCCCTGACGCAGCGCGCCTCGTCATCTTCCACGTGGTCGTATCGGGCACCTGCTGGGTCGAGGCCGGAAACCACAAGGTGTGGGCCCACGACGGTGAGGTCATCGTGCTGCCCTACAACGATCAGCACCGCATGGGCGGGATCGAGACCGCCGAGGTCGTGCCGATCTGGCAGCTCATCGAGCCACCGCCGTGGGCCGCGGTGCCGCGCATCGCGATCGGTCGTGGCGGCGACAGGAGCCAGTTCGTGTGCGGCTACCTGGCGTGCGACGACCTGCTGTTCGACCCCCGCATGGGCGTCTTCCCACCGGTCTTCGTGGTGACCCCACCGGAGGGACCCGTACGGTCGTGGGTCAAGGCCAGCAGCGACCTCGTGCTCCAGCAGACGAGCCAGGTGACCGACGACCGCGTCGCTTCCCCGACCGACATACCCCAGCTGCTGCTGCGTGAGGTGCTCAAGCTGCACCTCGCCAACGCGCCGGCGACCGACACCGGCTGGCTGGCCGCCCTGCGCGACCCGGTCGTCGCACCCGCGCTCGCCGCGATCCACGGCGACCCCGGCCGCAAGTGGACGCTCGCCGACCTCGCACGGGAGGCCACTGTCTCGTCCACCGGGCTCGACGAGCGGTTCCGTACGGTGCTCGGCCTTGCGCCGATCCGCTACCTCACTGGCTGGCGGATGCACGTCGCCGAGGACCTGCTGCGCTCGACGACCCTGTCGGTGACGGCCGTCGCGCGCCAGGTCGGGTACGAGTCGGACGAAGCCTTCAGCCGCGCGTTCAAGCGCGACCACGGCACGTCACCCAGCGTCTGGCGCGGCAGGCGGTGACGACCGCCACCGTCGTCGGCAGCGGCCCCAACGGCCTGGCCGCCGCCCTCACCCTTGCCGCCGCGGGAGTCGAGGTCACGGTGCTCGAGACCGCGGACCGGCTCGGCGGCGGCGCGACCTCGAGCGAGCTGACGCTGCCGGGCCTGGTGCACGACGAGTGCTCCGCGATCCATCCGCTCGCCGTCGGCTCGGCGTTCGCCAAGGAGTTCGACCTCGGCGCCGCCGGACTGGTGTGGCGCTGGCCCGACGTCCAGTTCAGCCATCCGCTCGACGACGGACGGGGCGGCGCCGTGTGGCGATCGGTCGACGAGACGGCCGCCGGGCTCGGCTCGGACGGCCGCGCCTGGACGCGGGTCTTCGGGCCGCTGGCGGAGCGATTCGGCGCACTCACCGACGACATCCTCCAGCCGGTGCTCCGCGTGCCGAGCCATCCGGTCCACCTCGCGAGGTTCGGCACCTACGCCGCCCTGCCGATCCCGGCTCTCGCCCACCGCTGGGCCACACCCGAGGCGCGCGGCCTGTTCGCCGGAGCCGCCGCACACACGTTCCGGCCGTTCTCCGGAGTCCTGTCGTCGTCGATACCGGTCGCGCTCGGCGCCTCCGCCCATGCCCTGGGCTGGCCGGTCGCCGAGGGCGGGACGGGCGAGATCAGCCGGGCGATGATCTCGCTCGCCACGGCTCGCGGCGTCACGTTCGAGACCGGTGTGACGGTGCGCTCCCTGGCCGGGATCAAGCCCACCGACATCGTCATGCTCGACACCTCGCCGCGATCCGCGGCCACCATCGTCGGTGACCGCCTGCCGGCGCGCGTGTCCCGGGCGTACCGGCGCTATCAGCACGGGCCGGGCGCGTTCAAGGTCGACTATGCGGTCGAGGGTGGGGTGCCGTGGACGCACGAGCCGTCCCGCTCCGCCGGCACGGTGCATCTCGGCGGGACGTACGAGGAGATCGCCGCCGCCGAGCGGTTGGTGTCGCAGGGCCGGATGCCTGACCGCCCGTTCGTCCTCGTGGGTCAGCAGTACGTCGCCGATCCCACCCGGTCCCGGGACGGGGTGCACCCGCTGTACGCCTACGCGCACGTGCCGGCCGGCTTCACCGGTGACGCGACCGAGGCCATCACGAGGCAGATCGAGCGGTTCGCGCCGGGGTTCCGCGAACGCGTCCTGGTGACCCACGTACGTACGACGGCCGAGCTCGAGGCGGGCAACGCCAACTTCGTGGGCGGCGACATCATCGCCGGCGCCAACACCGCGCGGCAGCTCATCGCCAGGCCACGCGTGACCCTGCACCCGTACGCGACCGGAGCCGACGGCGTCTACCTGTGCTCCGCGGCCACTCCACCGGGCGCCGGCGCCCACGGCATGTGCGGCTACAACGCGGCCCGGTACGCCCTGCGCCGGGTCTGACCGCCCGCCGCGTCCCACAGGCGTCGCGCCTTGACGAGTCGCACGGCCAGCCGGCTGTAGGGGTCGCGCGGCTCGGGGCAGGCGGCAATCCACCGCTCCAGCACCTCGACCTCCGCGGCATAGTCCCGGCGGCGCCGGTGGATCACCGCCGCACGGTGCGCGTACTCCGGCGTGGGGATGCCCTGGACGGCCCACGCCTCTCGCTCGGCCGCCGCCATGCACTCGACCAGCAGCTCGAGGCCGGCGTCGTCCATGCCTCGCGCGCGCAGCCGGTCCAGCGTCGCCACCCAGTCACTGTGGTGGCGACCCCGGACCTCCGTGCGGGCCAGCTCGTGCAGAGCCATGCGATTTCTCCAGGTACTGGAAAGGTTTGTGGAAACCGGCCGGCACCACCTCACTGGAGGAGAGGAGGTGGTGCCGCCCGGGGCTTAGCGGACGCGGATGTTGACCGAGTCCGAGCTCGAGAGCACGCCGGGCGATCCGCGGTAGGCGAACCGGAACGTGTGCTTGCCTCGCTTGACGACGCGATAGCTCGACGACGCCTTGCCGTTCCGCAGCGTGAGCGTCTTGATGTGCCGGCCGCGGTAGTAGACGTCGACCTTGCCGTCGGGCACGAAGCCGCTGCCGCTCACCGACGCATGGAGCTTGACGACCGTGTCGCTGCGCACCGTCCGGTCGTTGAGCGACGCCTTGGTGTGGCTGGCGGCCTTGGCCACCTTGGCGGTCCTGGCCGACACCGCGACGCCCGGCGTCACACCGGTCCTGGTCGCGGTCACCTGCACCGAGATGCGGTGCCCGGCGTCCTTGCCCGACAGGTGGTACGTCCGCCCCGTGGCCTTGGGGATCGGCACACCGTCACGCAGCCACGTGCGGCTGAACGTCAGGCCCGTCTGGTCCCACTCGCCATCGAACGCGGTCAGCCGCAGGCCGACTCTCGGCACACCCAGGACGACCGGTGCCGTGGTGGCCACAGGCGCCGCTCCCGGTCCGGGATCGTCGGCCTTCGGGATGTCGCGTGATCCCGTCACCCCCTGGTTGCCCGCCACGTCCGTCACGCGGAACTGCATCGTGTGGGCTGCGCCGTCGACCACGACCGGGGTCGTGTACGCCAGCCAGGCTCCGCCATCGAGCTGGTACTGGATCGCCGCCACCCCGGAGTCCGCGTCGGACGCGGTCAGGGTGACCGTGCGGTCGGCGAGCTCGTCCGCGACCTCCGGGTCCGTGAGGTCCACCTTGGCGTCGAGCGACGAGACGTCGCTCCACTGCAGGTTGTCGCCCTGGGCGCGGTAGTCGATGCCGTACGTACCGGCGTCCAGCGCGACGGGTGCGTCGTACGTCTTCCAGGTGCCGCCGTCGATGCGGTACTGCAGCGTCTTCACGCCGTCGCCACCTGTGAGGGTCAGCTCGGCACCCTTGCCGTACCAGCCGTTGGTGCCGGCGTGCGAGATCGCCGCCTGCGGCGCCGCGCCTTCGTACGTCAGTGGGTCGACGCTCTCGAGGGTCGGGACGACCTTCTTGATCGTGCCGTCCGCGTTGAAGTAGAGCCGGTCGATCGTGGTCTCCCGGTGCGTGCCGTCGCCGCCGGGCATCCCGAACCGGTGGTACGCGATGTACCAGTCGTCCGTGCCGGGCACCTGGATGATCGAGCTGTGCCCGGTGCCGAGGATGCCGAGGCTCGAGTCCTTCGTCAGGATCTCGCCCTTGTTGACGAACGGTCCGGTCGGGCTGTCGCTCATGGCGTAGCCGACGCGGTAGTTCTCGCTGCCGGTGTCGTCGATCGACCAGCTGAGGTAGTACTTGCCGGCGCGCTTGTTCATGAACAGGCCCTCACGGAAGTCCGTCAGGCCGTTGATCTTGACGCGCTTGCTCACGTCGTACGACGTCATGTCCGCGTTGAGCGGCACGACGTACGCCGAGCCGTTGCCCCAGTAGAGGTAGGACTGGCCGTCGTCGTCGGTGAACACCGCCGGGTCGATCTGCTGGGCGTTGCCGTAGTCGGCCTTGCTGACCAGCGGCTTGCCGATCGGGTCCGTGAACGGGCCCAGCGGCGAGTCCGAGACCGCGACGCCGATGTTCTGCTGTGCGGAGAAGTAGAAGTAGTACTTGCCGTCCTTCTCCGCCGCCGTCGGCGCCCAGGCGTTGCTGTCAGCCCACGAGACGTCCGGGCCGAGGTCGAGGATCGTGCCGTGCTCGGTCCAGTCGACCAGGTTCTTGGACGACCACACCTTGAACTTCGAGCTGCCCCAGCCGGGGATGCCGTCCGTCGTCGCGTAGATGTAATAGGTGTCGCCGAACCGCACGATGTTGGGGTCGGCGTTGAAGCCCGGCAGGATCGGCGACTTCATCTCGACCGCCCGGACCTTCCAGTCGCGGGTCTGGCCGCCGGCCGCGGTGACCGTGAAGGTCTTCTCGGTGCTGAGGTCGATCGGTCCGGTGACCTCAGGCGTGATGGTCGACGTCGAGGCGATCTCGAACGCCGGCTGCAGCGCCGTGAGGTCGGTGCCCTTCTTGACCGGCAGCGTCACGGTGCTCGACGCCGCGTCGATGATCGGGTCGATCTTGAGGCTGTCGAGCTCGACGTCGGTGATCGCGGTCGGATCGGCGCCGAGGTCCCTGACCTCGGCCGCGGACAAGGCGCGGTTGTAGATGCGGAAGTCCGCGACCTTGCCCTTGAGGTACTTGTCGGCGTTGTAGACCGAGCGGCCGATGTAGTTGGCCGTCGTCCGGCCGCCACCGATGTCGCCGGGCACGATCGTGACGCCGGTCTTCTCGCCGACCTTGACGCCGTCGAGATAGACCGTCGCGGTGCCGTCCTTGAGCGTGTACGTCATGGTCTTCCAGGCACCCCGCGGCGCGGACGCGTCGTCCGTGGCGGTCTGCTCGGTCGTCCAGTTGCCGGTCGCGATCGAGGTCCGGTACTTGTCGTTGCCGCTCGTGAACAGGTAGCCGCTGCCGACCCCTCCGGAGTCGGTGTTGCCGAGGCCCCAGATGAAGTAGGGGTTGGCCTGGCTCGGGTCGATCCACACCTTGGTCGAGACCGTGATCTGGTTGAGCCCCGTCATGATGTTGTCGGGCAGCTTGACGTGCCCGTTGGTGCCGGCGAGGTTGAGCGAGCCGTCGGACCACGAGGCGTCGCCGCTCAGGGTGCCGTCGTAGCCGTTGCCGGACGAGTCCTTGACCGTCGTGCCCGAGGTGTCGTCGAGCTTGTAGTGGACGACCTCGCCGTCGGCGTTGGCCTTGACCGGGTCGGGATCGTTGCGCAGGCGCTTGAGCTCGTCGGCCGTGACCGGGATGACCGTGCCGTGACGGGGGCTGCCGGGGAGCTTGTAGCTGGCCGGGACCTTCCAGCTCGGCGCGTCGATGTTGTCGGTGCCCAGCGGGATGTAGCCACGTCCTCCGTACTCGTCGGTGAACAGGTAGTACTTCGAGCCGGAGGTGTCGCCCGCGTTGGCCTTGAACGCCGTCGGTCCCTCGACCGCGGACGTGCCGGCCTTCTTGCCGATGCAGGAGTCCTCGATCTTCCACGCGGGGTTGTTGATGTCCCAGCCGGGCTGGCTGGCGTCGTCGACCGCGAGGAGGTCGTTGCTCTTCTCCTGGATGATGTCGGAGCAGCCGGTCACGCCGCCCTCGTCCTTGGTGAAGCGGTGGTACGTGTTGCCGTCCTTGAGGACCGTCGAGTCGATGCGCGAGGCGCCGAAGTCCTGCCAGACCTTGGGCTTGCTGAACGTCCGGAAGTCACGCGTCGTCGCGTAGAGCATCTTCTGGTACGTCGAGCCGGTGTGGTTGGTGTCGCTCTCGGCGTACAGCTTCGACGCCCAGAACACGACGTACGAGCCGAGCTCGTCGGACCAGTAGGCCTCGGGCGCCCAGGTGTTGCCCGCGGTGTCGGGCGAGACCTTGACGTGGCGCTGCTCGGACCAGTTGACGAGGTCGGTCGACTCCCAGACCTCGAGGTACTTGCTGCCCTTGCGCTGCGACGTGTCCCAGTCGGTGGCGTCGATGTCGAGGTCGGTCGCGATGAGGTAGAACTTGTCGCCCTCGGGAGAGCGGATCAGGAACGGGTCGCGCAGTCCGGTCGTGCCCTTGGTGGACTTGAGCGTGGCCTTGCCGCCGTTGAGCTCGTCCCACTGCAGGGCGTTGTTGCCCCGGCTGGCGGCGAAGAAGATGCTCTCCTCGGCGCCGGTGAAGTAGCTGAAGGCATAGCCGGCGTACGGACCGAGGTCCGGCTTGGGAGTGACCTTGGCGGTGATCTGGCGTGTTGCCGAGGCCGATCCGACGGTGACGGTCGCGGTCAGGTGCACCGTCGCGGCGCTCGAGCCGTTGGCGGGGCGGTGGACGACACCCGTCGTGTCGATGACCGAGGCGTTGTCGGACTCCCACGCGATCGCCGTGCCGTGGCTGCCGCTTGTGGGCAGGGTGATGTTGCCGCGGATGTCGTCGATGTCGGGGATGTTGATGGCCGCAGCGTCGGCATCGGCCTTCTGCTGGTCGCCCTCGGCGGGCAGCACGGTCGCTTGGAACGTCTTGGTGTCGCTGGCCGAGCCACGGGTCAGCGTGGCGGTCAGCGTGACCGAGGCCGGGTCGTCGGTCGCGGCCGGGCGGGTCACGGTGCCGTTGTCGGCGATGACCGCGGTGTTGCTGGAGGACCAGGCCACTGCTGAGCCGCGCTGGCCGATGGCCGGCAGGGTCAGGTCGCTCGTGACGCCCGAGAGGTCGCCGAGGGACAGGACGGCCTTGTCGGACGCCACGATGTCGGCGTCGGTCGGCGCCAGGGAGGTGACCTCGGCGGCAGTCAGGGCCCGGTCGTAGATGCGGAAGTTGCGCAGCTTGCCCTTGAGGAACTTGTCGGCCGCGTAGTTGGACTTGCCGAGGTTGTTGTTGGTCGTGGTGCCGCCACCGATGTCGCTCGGCTTGACCGTGACCGCGGTGTTCTGCGCGACCTGGACGCCGTCCTCGTACAGCGTGCCGGTCGTGCCGGTCTGCGTGTAGGTGACGGTCTTCCAGACGCCACGGGCGAGCGCGGCGTTCTTGCTCGTGACCTTCTCGCCCTGCCAGTTCGTCGTCGTCAGGCCGGTGCGGAACGCGTCGCCGCTGGCGAAGAAGTAGCCCGTGCCCGAGCTGGACGTCGCGGAGTTGCCGAGCCCCCAGATGAAGTACGGGTTGGCCTGCGTGGGCTCGATGTAGACCTCGGTCGAGACCGTGATCGACGTCAGGCCGGACATGATGTTGTTGGGCAGCTTGACGTAGTCATCCGTCCCGTCGAGCGTCAGCCCGCTCGCCCCGCCCCAGGTCCCGCCGCCGTTCAGCGTGCCGTCCTTGCCGTTGCCGGAGGAGTCGACGACCGTCGTGCCCGAGGCCTGAGTCAGGTCGTACTTGAGCACGAGCCCGTCCGTGACATCTGCCGCCTGCGCCGCCATCGGGAGCCCGACGACGAGGCTGGCGATCAGCGCGAGAACGGCCAAGCAGGCAGATGTGACCCGGGTCACAGACCGAAAAAGGGTAGGGCTGCTCATGATGTCTCCTGGGGAGGGCGGTGTGGGGTGAGGGTCAGAGACCGGCGGCGAGCCGGTAGTACGCCTGGTTCCAGCGGAGCTCTCTGAGGAAGCTCTTGGGCGTCGTGTCCGCGTTGATGTGCAACAGCTCGGTGCTCAGGATCTCGGCGAGGTCGTCGAACTCCTCGATGCCGACCGCGGTCGACAGCACCGTGTGGTGGGGTCCGCCGGCCATGATCCAGGCCTCGGCAGCGGTCGAGAGCGACGGGTGCGCCTGCCACACGGCACACGCGACCGGCAGCTGCGGCAACGGCTCGTCGGGCTCGACCAGCGTGATGTCGTTGGCCGTCAGTCGGAACCGGTCACCCATGTCCGACAGGCCCACGACGATGCCTTCGCCCTGGTCGGCGACGAACCGCATGCGTACGGGATCCTCGCGGCCGCCGATGCCCAGGGGGTGCACCTCGATCGTCGGCTTCTCGGTCGAGATCGTCGGGCACACCTCGAGCATGTGCGCGCCGAGCGACTTCTCGTTGCCCGGCTCCAGGTGGTACGTGTAGTCCTCCATGAACGAGGTCCCGCCGGGCCGTCCGGCAGCCATGGCCTTGGTCGTACGGACGAGGACCGAGGTCTTCCAGTCACCCTCGCCGCCGAACCCGTAGCCGTCGGCCATGAGGCGCTGGACCGCGAGGCCCGGCAGCTGGCGCAGCCCGCCGAGGTCCTCGAAGTTCGTCGTGAACGCGCCGAAGCCGCCCTCGTCGAGGAACTGCCGCATGCCCGCCTCGAGCCGGGCGCCGTAGCGCAGGCTGTCGTGGCGTGATCCGCCGGCGCGCAGCTCGGCCGCGACGTCGTAGAGGTCCTGGTACTCGCCGACGAGCTTGTCGATCTCGGTCTCGTCGACCGCGTCGACGACCGCGACGAGGTCGTTGACGCCGTAGGTGTTGACCGAGACGCCGAAGCGCAGCTGGGCCTCGACCTTGTCGCCCTCGGTGACCGCGACGTCGCGCATGTTGTCACCGAAGCGGGCGAGCTTGAGCGAACGCATCTCCGCGGCGCCCGCGGCAGCGCGAACCCAGACGCCGATGCGACGGCCGACGTCAGGATTGCTGACGTGGCCGACCACGGTCTTGCGGGCGACGCCGAGCCGGGTCTGGATGTAGCCGAACTCCCGGTCGCCGTGCGCGGCCTGGTTGAGGTTCATGAAGTCCATGTCGATCGTCGACCACGGGATCTCACGGTGCGCCTGCGTGTGCAGGTGCAGGAACGGCTTGCGCAGCGCGTCGAGGCCGTTGATCCACATCTTGGCCGGCGAGAACGTGTGCATCCAGCCGATCAGGCCGATGCAGGCGTCGTCCGCGTTGGCCTCGAGGATCGTCCGGCGGATCGCGTCGGACGAGGTCAGGACCGGCTTCCACACGATGCGGATCGTGAGGTCGGGGTGAGCGGCCAGCGTCTCGGCGACCTCGCGTGACTGGTCGGCAACCTGCTGAAGCGTCTCCTCGCCGTAGAGGCCCTGGCTTCCGGTGAGGAACCAGATCTCGCGTTCGGCGATGCTCATGGACGTCTCCTTCTGATGGTTCGCGGGGCTCACTGGCCGTACGCGTTCTGGTAGCGGTCGAAGAGGCTGGCGATCTTGTCCGGCGGGATGGGCACCGGTTCACCGAGCTGGCGGGCGATGTGGGTCGTGCGGGCGACGTCCTCGCACATCACGGCGGCCTTGACCGCCGAACGGGCGTCCTTGCCGACCGCGAAGACTCCGTGGTTCTGCATCAGGACCGCCGGGGAGTTGCTGTCGCGCAGTGTGTCGACGATGCCGCGGCCGATCGAGTCGTCACCGATCAGGGCGAACGGCCCGACCGGGATCTCGCCGCCGAACTCGTCGGCCATCATCGTGAGCACGCACGGGATCGGCTCCGCGCGGGCGGCCCACGCCGTGGCGTACGTCGAGTGGGTGTGCACGACGCCGCCGACCTCGGGCAGGTGCCGGTAGACGTAGGCCTGTGCGGCGGTGTCGGACGACGGCGAGAGGTCACCCTCGAGCACCGTCCCCTCGAGGTCGGTGACGACCATGTTGGCCGGCGTGAGGTCGTCGTAGCTGACCCCGCTGGGCTTGATGACCATCATGTCGGCGCCCGGCACGCGGGCCGAGACGTTGCCTGCTGTCCAGACCACGAGCTCGTAGCGGGTCAGCTCCGCGTGCAGGGCGGAGACCTCGTTGCGAAGTCTGAGGATCGTGGCCTGGACGTCCTGGGAGAGCGTCATGCGACACCCCCGGCGAGCGCCTCGCGGCGCAGTGCGTTGAGCCGGTGCATGACGTCGTTGCCGCCGCGACCGAAGTGGTCGTGCAGCGCGGTGTATTCGGCGAACAGCCGGTCGTAGACCTTGGAGCGTCCCTCATCGGGCAGTACGACTGCCCGATTGAGGGAGCCCATAGCCTTCGCGGCGGCGCGTATGTCCGCGTACGCGCCAGCCGCGACGGCAGCATGGAGGGCAGAGCCCAGAGCGGGGCCCTGCTCGGACCCGATCACCGAGAGCGGCAAGCGGGTCACGTCGGAGTAGATCTGCATGAGGAGCGGGTTCTTGGACAGTCCGCCGGCGATGATGAGCTCCTCGACGGGCACCCCGCTGGCGTTGAACGTCTCGATGATCGTGCGGGTGCCGAACGCGGTCGCCTCGATCAGCGCGCGGTAGACGTCCTCCGGACGGGTCGCCAGGGTCTGCCCGACGATCAGGCCGCTCAGCTCGTGGTCGACCAGCACCGAACGGTTGCCGCTGTGCCAGTCGAGCGCCACGAGCCCGTGGGCCCCGACGGGCTGGCGGGCGGCGAGGGCCGTGAGGTGCTCGTGGACGCTGATGCCTGCGGCGTCAGCCGCCTCGCGGACGTACGCCGGGACGCCGTGGTCGACGAACCAGCCGAAGATGTCGCCCACGCCACTCTGGCCGGCCTCGTAGCCCCAGGTGCCGGCGACGATGCCGCCGTCGACGACGCCGCACATGCCGGGCACCTCGCGCAGGACCGTGCCGCTCATGACGTGGCAGGTCGAGGTGCCCATGATCGCGACCATCTGGCCGGCGTCGACGGCCTGCGCGGCCGGCGCGGTGACGTGGGCGTCGACGTTGCCGACGGCGACGGCGATGCCCTCCGGGAGGCCGGTCCAGCCCGCAGCCTCGGCGGTCAGCGTGCCCGCGGGGCGGCCGAGCTGGCCGATCGGCTGCGCGAGTTTAGCGTTAACAAAATCGGCAAATGCAGGGTTGAGCCCGGCGAGGAAGTCATCCCCCGGGTAGGCGCCGTCCTGCAGGATGCCCTTGTAGCCGGCCGCGCACGCGTTGCGGACGTAGGTGCCGCAGAGCTGCCAGACGATCCAGTCGGCGGCCTCGACCCAGCGCTCCATGGCGGCGTAGACCTCGGGGTCCTCCTCGAGGACCTGCAGGCCCTTGGCGAACTCCCACTCCGAGGAGATCAGCCCGCCGTAGCGCGGCAGCCAGGACTCGCCCCGCTGCTCGGCGAGCGCGTTGATGCGGTCGGCCTGGCCCTGCGCCGCGTGGTGCTTCCAGAGCTTGACGTACGCGTGCGGCCGGTCGGCGAACTGCGACAGCTCGCTGAGCGGCGTGCCGTCGGCCAGCGTCGGCACCATCGTGCAGGCGGTGAAGTCCGTGGCGATGCCGATGACCTGGGCCGGGTCGACGCCCGAGGCGCGTACGGCTTCGGGCACCGCGATGCGCAGCACGTCGACGTAGTCCGAGGGCACCTGGAGGGCCCAGTCGGGCGGCAACGGCGAGTCCGGTGTCGTCGGCAGCGCGTCGCTGATCACGGCGTGTGAGTACTCGTGCACGGCACTCGCGAGCTCACGGCCGTCCTTGACCGAGACGACCAGGGCGCGCCCCGAGAGGGTGCCGTAGTCGACTCCGACGACGTACTGTTCGCTCACTTCTGGGCCTTTCCGAGGGTAGGTGCGGAGGTGCTCGAGCGGATGATCAGCTCGGGGTCGATGAGTCGCGGCAGGTCCTCGTTCTGGCCGAGGATCGCGGCGTGCAGGACGTCGATCGCGCGGCGGCCGACCTCCTGGAAGTTCTGGCGTACGGTCGTCAGCGGCGGGTTGAGGAACTCGGTCTCGGGGGTGTCGTCGAACCCGACGACACTGATGTCGTCCGGCACCGCGATGCCGGTCTCGTGCAGGGCGTGCATGAGGCCGATCGCCATCTGGTCGTTGGCGACGAAGACCGCCGAGGGGCGACCCTCCGACGCGAGCTGGCGGCCGGCGATGTAGCCGCTGCGAGGCGTCCAGTCGCCGAGGTAGAGCGGTCCGAGCTCGAGTCCCGCGGCGCGCAGGGCGTCTTCCCACCCCTGGCGCCGGGCCTCAGCCTCGGTCCACTCCAACGGTCCGCGTACGTGCGCGATCGTGGTGTGGCCGAGCTCGATCAGGTGCGTCGTCGCCTGGTAGGCGCCGCGGTGCTGGTCGACGCCGACAGCCGACTTGGCCTTGGACAGGTCGCCCTCGACGATGACGAGAGGCACGCCCGGGTCCTGGCGGCTGATCGCCTCCAGGGCCTCGTACTGCGCGGCGATCATGACGATGCCCTCGACGGACTGCCGCAGCAGGTGGTCGATCGCGTCGGTCAGCGACTGCGCCGTGACGGTCGGCAGGCTGACGGACCCGGCGAAGTAGCCGGCCTGGCGAGCAGCGTCCTCGACCGTGCGGTGGATGCTGTTGGGGCCGTAGAGGCCCGACTCGGTGCTGATGATGCCGATCGTCGAGGACTTGCGGGTCACGAGCGCCCGGGCCGCGGTGTTGGGCCGGTAGCCGAGCTCCTTGATCGCGGCCTCGACGCGCTCACGGGTCGAGTCCTTGATGTTGGGCATCCCGTTGATGACGCGCGAGACCGTCTGGTGGGACACACCCGCGACCTTGGCGACATCCGCCATGACCGGCGCGTGCTGGGAGTTTGCCGTCATACGGTTCTCCGCGTGAAGAGCCGCTGGATCAGGACGAACACCAGCAGCAGCACGCCGATCGTGATCTTGGTCCACCACGAGCTGAGGGTGCCGTCGAAGGAGATGAACGACTGGATGAGGCCCAGGACGAGCACTCCGACCGCCGAGCCCAGCACGAAGCCCGAGCCACCGGTCAACAGCGTGCCGCCGATGACGACGGCGGCGATCGCGTCCAGCTCCATGCCGACGGCGGTCAGGCTGTAGCCCGACAACGTGTAGATCGCGTAGAGCAGCCCGGCCAGCGCGGAGCAGAAGCCACTGATGACGTAGACACCGATCTTGGTGCGCGCGACCGCGAGCCCCATCAGCAGCGCCGACTGCTCGCTGCCGCCCACGGCGTAGACCGTGCGACCGAACCGCGTCATGTGCAGGACGATCGCAGCGATCACGAGCACGACCAGGGCGACGATGACCGATGGCGTGATGAAGTAGTCGCCTATCTCGATCGTGCCGCTGGCGAACGACGTGAAGGTCTCGTTCTTGATCGGGATCGAGTCGACGCTGATGACGTAGCAGAGGCCACGGGCGAGGAACATGCCCGCGAGCGTCACGATGAACGGTTGGATCTCGAAGTAGTGGATCACCAGCCCCATCAGCAGCCCGAGCACCGATCCGGTCAGCAGCACCGCGACGACCACGAGCGGAGCAGACCAACCCGACCGCAGCGCGGAGGCGGCGATCATGGCCGACAGCGCGACGACCGAGCCGACCGACAGGTCGATCCCGCCCGTCAGGATCACGAACGTCATGCCGACCGCGAGGACGATGAGGAACGAGTTGTCGACCAGCACGCTCAGGATCGTCTGGGGCGACGAGAAGCCTTCGTAGCGGATGCTGCCGGCACCGAACATCGCGAAGAACAGCACGACGGTCGCGATGACCGGCAGGAAGCGGGCCGGGAACGTGAAGCCACGCGATGGACGGGGAGCCGGGCTGTTTGCGGGGCTCTCGGGCGGAGCGATGACGGTGGTCATGCGGCCGATCCCTTCGTGAGGAGGGGCGTCGGTCGTCGTACGGCCAGCACCGCGCGCGCCTTGGGCGACTGCAGCAGGCAGACCACGATGACGACGACGGCCTTGAACAGGTAGTTGGTCTCGGCCGGGATGCCCATCGTCGGGATCGTCGTCGCGAGGGTCTGGATGAACATCGCGCCGATCAGCGTGCCGGTCAGCGAGAACCGACCGCCGGCCAGCGACGTGCCACCGATGACGACCGCGAGGATCGCGTCGAGCTCGATGAACAGGCCCGCCGCGTTGGCGTCGGCCGCGTTGGTGTTGGAGGCGATCATCAGGCCCGCAATGCCCGCGCAGAACGCCACGAACACGTAGACGATCCAGGTGATCGTGCGGGCCCGTACGCCGGCGAGGCGGCTGGCCTCGGGGTTGATGCCGACAGCCTCGATCAGCATGCCGAGCGCGGTGCGCCGCGTCAGCACTGCCGTGATGGCGAAGACGGCCAGGGCGATCAGGATCGCGATCGGCAGGCCGAGCACGAAGCCCGTGCTGACCTTGGAGAACAGCGAGTTGTTGACCGTCGTGATCTGGCCGTCGGTGATCAGCATCGCCAGGCCGCGGCCCGCGGTCATGAGCACCAGCGTCGCGATGATGGGTTGGATGCCCAGGACCGAGACCAGGAAGCCGTTCCAGACTCCCAGGAGGACGGCCACCGCGACCGCCATGGTCATCGCGACGATCGCGCGTCCGGCGGTCGACTCGTCGGGCGAGCCGGCCATGTAGGTGCACGCGACGGCGCCGGAGATCGCGGCGACCGCGCCGACCGAGAGGTCGATGCCGCGGGTCGCGATCACGAGCGTCATGCCGAGCGCGATCAGCAGCGTCGGGGCGCTGTTGCGCAGGATGTCGATGAGGCTGCCGTAGAGATGGCCGTCCTGCACGCGGATCGAGAAGAAGTCCGGCGTCTTCGTGAGGTTGAGCAGCAGCAGGAGCACGAGGCCCAGGACCGGCCAGAACAGGTTGCTCTTGGTGAAGCTACGCATCGTTGCGCACCTCCCCCGCGATGATCTCGAGGACATCCGAGACGGTCACGTCCTGGTTGGCCCGCTCGTCGATCTTGCGGCGGTCGCGCATCACGACGAGGCGGTCGCTGAGGCGCAGGACCTCCTCGAGCTCGGCGGAGATGAACACGACGGACATGCCGTCCTTGGCGAGGTTGGCGACGAGCTGCTGGATCTGCGCCTTCGCGCCGATGTCGATGCCGCGGGTCGGCTCGTCGAGGATCAGGAGCTCGGGCTCGGTGATGAGCCACCGGGCGAGCAGGACCTTCTGCTGGTTGCCGCCGCTCAGGTTGCGCATCAAGGCGTTCGGGTTGGCCGGGCGGATGTCGAGGGCCTCGATGTACTTCTTGACGAGGCGGTCCTTGGTCCTGGCGGGGATCGGTCGCAGCCAGCCGCGGGAGGCCTGCATCGCGAGCACCATGTTGTCGGCGATCGACAGGTCCTCGATGACGCCTTCGGACCGGCGGTTCTCGCTCGAGAACGCGATCTTGTGGTCGATCGCCTGGCGGGGCGTGCGCAGCTTGGTGACCTTGGAGCGCATGCGCATGTCGCCGTGATCAGGGGTGTCGGCGCCGAACAGCAGGCGGGCGAGCTCGGTGCGACCCGAGCCCAGGAGACCGGCGATGCCGATGACCTCGCCCTCGAAGACCTTGAGGTCGACGGCCTCGACGCTGCCCTTGCGGCCCAGGTCGATGACCTCGATGAGCGGCGCGCCCTGCGTCTTGACGGTGTGCTCGTCGGCCTCCTGCTCGATCTTCTCGAGCGTCTCGAGCTCGCGGCCGATCATGGCCTGCACGAGCTGCAGCTGCGTCGTCTCGGCGGTGACGTACTCGCCGACGAACTGGCCGTTGCGCAGGACCGTCATGCGGTCGGAGATCTCGAAGACCTGCTCGAGGAAGTGCGAGACGAACACGATCGCGACGCCCTCGGCACGCAGCGTGCGCATGACCTCGAACAGCTTGGCGACCTCGTCGGCATCCAGGCTGGAGGTGGGCTCGTCGAGGATCAGGAGCTCTGCGTCGATGTCGACGGCGCGCGCGATCGCGACGAGCTGCTGGATCGCGATGGGATGCCTGCCGAGCTGCGACTTCGGGTCGATGTCGAGGCCGAGGCGGGCCAAGGTCTCGCCGGCGCGACGGTTCATGGCGCGGGTGTCGATGCGGCCGAGCGAGCGCGGCTCGCGGCCGAGGAGCATGTTCTCGGCGACGGTCAGGTTGGTGCAGAGGTTGACCTCTTGGTAGACCGTGCTGATGCCGGCGGCCTGCGACTCGGCCGGGCTGTGGAACGTACGCGGCTCGCCGCCCACGATGATCGTGCCCTCGTCGATCGAGTAGACGCCCGTGAGCGCCTTGATCAGCGTGGACTTGCCGGCGCCGTTCTCACCCATGAGGGCGTGGACCTCGCCGGCCCGCAGCGTGAGGCCGACCGACTGGAGGGCCTTGACGCCGGGGAAGCTCACCGAGACGCCGCTCATCTCCACGACCGGCTGCGTGCGCGTGGCCTGCGCGGCTTCGGCTGTCATCTGGATCATCTCTTCATTCCTGGAAGGTTGGGGGTGGGGCCCTGCGCCCTGCGGCGCAGGGCCCCGATTCCTGCTGTGCTCAGTACTGACGGTTCGGCAGAGCGGCCTTGGCCTGCTCCTGGTCGAACTCGCCTTCCTTCGTCTCGACGCGCGCCGGGACGTCCTCGCCTGCGACGACCTGCTTGGCCAGGTCCATCAGCTGCGGGCCGAGGAGCGGGTTGCACTCGACGATGTAGTTGATCTTGCCCTCGGACAGCGCGGTCATGCCGTCCTTGACAGCGTCGATCGTGACGATCTTGATGTCGACGCCCGGCTTCTTGCCGGCCGCCTCGATGGCCTCGATCGCGCCGAGTCCCTCGTCATCGTTGTGGGCGAAGACGACGTCGATGTCCTTCTGGGACTTGAGGAACGCCTCCATGACCTTCTTGCCACCGTCGCGGGTGAAGTCACCCGTCTGCGACGCGACGACCTTGATCTTCGGGTCTGCCGAGATCTTGTCCTCGAAGCCCTTCTTGCGGTCGATCGCGGGAGCGGCACCGGTCGTGCCCTGGATCTCGACGACGTTGATCTTGCCGTCCTTGTTGACGTCGTTGGCGTCGGCGTTGTCGACGACCCACTGGCCGGCCTTGTTGCCTTCCAGCACGAAGTCGGAGCCGAGGAACGTCTTGTAGAGCGACTTGTCGCTCGAGTCGACGGCGCGGTCGGTCAGGATCACGGGGATCTTGGCGCGCTTGGCCTCCTGCAGCACGGTGTCCCAGCCGGTCTCGACGACGGGGCTGAACGCGATGACGTCCACCTTCTGCTGGATGTAGGAGCGGATCGCCTTGATCTGGTTTTCCTGCTTCTGCTGCGCATCGGAGAACTTGAGCTTGATGCCGGCGTCCTTGGCCGAGGCCTGGATCGACTTGGTGTTGGCGGTACGCCAGCCACTCTCGGCGCCGACCTGGGCGAAGCCCATGGTGATGTCGCCGGAGCCTCCCGAGCCACCCGACCCTCCATCGCTGCTGCCGCCACAAGCTGCAAGTCCGCTGGCGAGCACTACGCCCGCGCTCACGGTGATGAGTTTCTTGAACACTGTTTCCTCCATCTGGGATGGGACACCCCAAGTCACTCGACTTCGGGAGAGCCAGGACACTCGCGGGCGGACATCCGCTTACGTCCTTGGGGCTTGGCCTCGGGATGAGGTTCGGCCCCGTTGTTAGCGTTCACTCGACCACGGTGTGATGTGGACCACGTGAACCCTGCGTTGAATTGTTAACGCTAACAACTCCGCCGTCAAGTTAATCTCTCAAGAAATTTTCATGTCGATCTGTGACCCGCACGCAGAATGTGAGCGTGAACAATTTGTTGCCTCAACTAGCATAATTCCCCGGAATCACAGCCATTCCGGTGAATTGTGACTGTCACAACGCGTGGACGAGCCGCCCACGGGCGTACGTACGGGTCACTTGCGCCGCTCCGATCGCGGCCGGATCGGTGGTGAGAACGTCCGTGTCGAGAACCACGACATCCGCCACGTTGCCGACCTCGAGCACGCCGGCTGCGTCACGCCGGCTCACGAACGCACTTCCGCGGGTGTAGGCATCGATCGCTTCGGCCACCGTGAGTCGCTGGCCCGACAGGAGCGGCTCGGTGTCCTCCCCGAACGCCACGCGGTTGACCGCGACGTGGATGCCCAGCAACGGATCCGGCGACGAGACCGGCCAGTCGCTGCCGAACGCGAGCCGGGCGCCGGCGTCGAGCAACGACCTGAAGACGTACTGCTGTTCCCTCGCCGGGGCGCTCAGGAACGGCAGGGTCAGGTCGGCCATCTGGTCGTCGAGGCAGGCCCACAGCGGCTGGGCGTTGGCCGTGACGTCGAGCTCGGCGAAGCGCGGCACGTCCTCGGGACGGACGATCTGGATGTGCGCGAGGTGGTGGCGATTGCCTCGTCGGCCGTTGACCTCGATGGCGTGCTCGATCGCATCGAGGCTGTCGCGCACGGCGCGGTCACCGAGTGCATGGATGTGGACCTGGAAGTCCTCGGCGTCGAGCAGCTGGACGTAGCGCGCCAGGTCGGCCGCCTCGATGAACGACAGTCCGTGGTTGTCGGTGGGCTGGCCGTGCCGGTCGAGATAGGGCTCGACGACCGCGGCCGTGAACGTCTCGCAGACGCCGTCCTGCATGATCTTGACGCTGCTCGCGTCGACACCGGCGGCGGCTGCCCGGGCCCGACGCTCGACGAGGTCGGCGATCTGCTCCTCGCCGCGGGTCCGGTCCCACCACAGCGCGCCGACGACTCCGGCGATCAGCGAGCCGTCACGCTGCGCCGCGAGGTAGGTGTCGAGCGAGTCGGGCATCCCCAGCCCCTCGCCGACGAGCGCGTCCTGCCAGGCCGTGATGCCCATCGAGTGGAGGTGGGCCTGCGCCGTCTGCAACGCCCGGGCGATCTCGCCGGGTGACGGTCGCGGGACCAGTCGGCTCACCAGCGCCATCGCTCCCTCGTGGAGGGCACCGGTCGCCTCGCCCCGCCCGTCCCGCTCGATGCGGCCGTCCTCGGGATCGGGCGTGTCCGCGGTGATGCCGGCCAGCTCCAGAGCGACGGTGTTGACCCAGGCGCTGTGGTGATCGCGGTTGGGCAGGAACACCGGGCGGTCAGCGACTATCCGGTCGAGCACGGCAGCCGTCGGGACGCCGCCCGGGAAGGCGTCCATCGACCAGCCGCCACCGACGATCCACGGAGCCTCTGGATGCGCGAGCGCGTACGCCGCGATGGTGTCGACGTAGTCGCTGACCTCGTGGCCGTCGGCCAGGTTGCAGGCGTTCATCTCGAGGCCGGCCTGGATCGGGTGGACGTGGGCGTCCTGGAACCCGGGCAGCACCCAGCCGCCCTCGAGGTCGACGACCTCGGCCGCCGGCACCAGCCCGGTCAGGTCGGCGTTGGTCCCGACGCCCACGATGATCCCGTCGCGGATCGCGATCGAGTCGGCGTCCGGCCGCCACACGCCGTCGCCGTAGACGTGGGCGTTGGTGAGGAGCAGCTCCGCCATCAGGTGATGAGGTGCGAGTGGTAGTCCGGGATCTCGAGATCGCTGCGCAGGATGCAGAACTCGTTGCCCTCGGGATCGGCGAGCACGACCCAGCCGAGGCCCTGCGGCGTACGCAGGTCGGCGACCACGGTCGCCCCGAGCGCGATGACGCGCTCGACCTCCTCCGTCTGCGTGAGGTCGGTGGGACGAAGGTCGAGGTGGATGCGGTTCTTGACCTGCTTCTCGTCCGGCACCTCGATGAACAGCAGCCGCGTCCGGCCGTCACGGGAGAAGATCATGCACTCCTCGTGGCCCGGTTCGTTGGGGTCGCGCGGATCCTGCTGCATGCCGAGCACCTGGGCCCACCACACCGACTGGGCATGCGCGTCGTGACAGTCGACCGTCGTGTGCGAGATGCGGCTCGTCATGTGTTCCATCTGACCACAGGTCGGGTGGGACGGCGATCCCTCGTCAGGCCACGCTCGCGGCCAGGGCGGCGATGTCGTCCGGCCCGATGCGGCAGCACCCTCCGACGTACGTCACACCGGCGTCGAGCCAGCCCGGCACGAGGCTCAGGTCATATGACGAGTCGCCGTGCCACGTGTGGGTGGCGCTGTCCCAGACCTGGCCGCTGTTGGGGTAGGCGACACCGGGCTTGCCCGTGACGTCGTGCGCGGTGCGGACCGCGGCGAGCACGTCGGCGGGCGCGCAGCAGTTGACTCCGGTCGCGATCACCGCGTCGGTGCCGGCCACCACGGCGAACGCGTCCGACAGCGGCTGGCCGGCGCGGGTCTGCTCGCCGTCGATCGTGTACGACAGCCACGCCGGTATGCCGATCTCGTCGAGCAGCCCGGCGAGCACCGTCGCCTCGTCGATGTCGGGGATCGTCTCGACCGCGAACAGGTCCGGCTCCTCGGATGCGAGCAGCTCGAGCCGCGGGCGGTGGAAGTCGTACAGCTGCGTCGCGGTGAGGCCGTAGCGCCCGGTGTACTCCGAGCCGTCGGCGAGCACCGCGCCGTAGGGTCCGACCGATGCGGCGACCAGGCGTCCCGGGCCCTCGTCGCGTACGTCGCGGGCGATCGCGACGCTGAGCCGGATGAGCGCCTCGGCCTCGGCGGTGGTCATCCCGGCCTGCTCGAACCCCGAGACGCTTGCCTGGTAGCTCGCCGTCGTCGCGACCTCGGCGCCCGCCTCGAAGTACGCCCGATGGACCGCGGCGATCTCCTGGGGCTGGTCGCGCAGCAGCTCGGCGGTCCAGAGCTCCGACGACAGGTCGTGGCCGCGGGCCTCGAGCGCGTTGGACAGGCCACCGTCGATGATCATGCGTCCAGTCTCGCTCAGCCCGGGGGGTCCGCGCTGACCAGGCCGGACTGGTAGGCCACGACCACGAGCTGGGCCCGGTCGCGGGCGTCGAGCTTGATCATCGCCCGGTTGACGTGGGTCTTGGCGGTCAGCGGGCTGACGAACAGCTGCTCGGCGATCTCGTCGTTGGACAGTCCCTGGGCCACGAGGCTCACGACCTCGCGCTCGCGACGCGTCAGGACCTCGAGCTCGGCCGGGGTCGCAACGGGGCGGCCGGCAGGCTGGGCGAGGAAGTTCGTGATCAGGCTCCGGGTCGCTCGCGCCGACAGCAGGGAGTCCCCGACGGCGACCGTACGGATGGCGCCGAGCAGCTCCTCCGTCTCCACACCCTTGCCGACGAACCCGCTCGCGCCGGCCCGCAACGCCTCGAGCAGGTAGTCGTCGGTCTCGAACGTCGTCACGACGAGCACCTTGACGCCGGCGAGGTCGTCGTCGGCGCAGATCGCCCGCGTCGCCTCGAGGCCGTCCATCACGGGCATGCGTACGTCCATCACGACGACGTCCGCCCTCGTGCTGCGCGCGAGCTCGACGGCTTCCTTGCCGTTGGCCGCCTCACCCACGACCTCGAGCTCGGGGTCGGACTCGATGAGGACGCGGAACCCGCTGCGGATCAAGGCCTGGTCGTCGGCCAGCAGCACGCGGATCGTCATACGGCCGGCTCGAACGGGAGTCGGGCGGCGACGCGCCAGGCATCACCGTCGTTGTGCGTCCTGACCGTGCCGCCAACGGCCTTGGCCCGCTCGTGCATGCCGACCAGTCCGTGGCCCGCGCCGGCGAGCGAGCCGACACCGGGGCACGGGTTGGCGATGTCGATGCGAAGTGCGCCGGGCTCGAAGGTGAAGTCCAGCGTGGCGGTGCCCGTGCCGTGCTTGTGGGCGTTGGTGAGCCCCTCCTGGACGAGGCGGTAGGCGACGAGCTCGACGGCCGGCGGTATGGCATCGGGCACACCGTTGGCCTTCACGTCGACCGTCAGGCCCGACGCCGAGAACGAGTCGATCAGCGAGGTGAGTCCACTGAGGCCGGGCGCCGGGGCCGTCGGCGTGATGGGCTCATCGGGCTGCCGGAGCACGTCAAGCAGCCCGCCCAGCTCGTCGAGCACCGACCCGCTGGCCCGGCGGATGTGCGCGATGGCCTCGTGTGCCTCGGCGGGCTTGGTGTCGAGCAGGTGGTCGGCGACGCCGGCCTGCACGTGGACCACGGCGATGTGGTGGGCGACGACGTCATGGAGCTCCCGGGCGATGCGCAACCGCTCGGCGACGACACGTCGGTGAGCCTCCTCCTCGCGCGTCTCCTCGGCACGGATCGCCCGCTGCTCCACCTCGGCGAACCACTCCTGGCGCGACCGCACGGCGGCACCCATGGCCGCGGCGAACCCGCTCCAGGCGAACGCCGAGACGTTCTCGAACCTGATGACGGACCCGATCCCGATCGCCGAGCCGGCACCCAGGATCAGGCCGCTGCTCAGCCACGCCATGAGGATGGTCCGGCGATCGGCGGCGTAGTAGGCGACGGTGCAGATCGAGAGGAATGCCGCCGTGAGGACCAGCGACTTGCCCTCCTGCATCGAGATCACCACCGCCGCGCCCACGACCACGATGAGGAAGACCGGGATCGGGCGGCGACGACGAAAGACCAACGCCAGGAACACCACGGCCTCGACCGCGTACACGGTCCACGGCCCGGTGGACGGAGTCACGTGGTCGTTGGGGACGAACACCGCGAGCACGAACAGCACGAGAGCCAGCACGGCGTCAGCCACGAGGGGATGACACCGTGCCTTCTCGACCAGCTCTTCCTTCAGCTTCACGAGCTCAGCCTGTCATGCCCTCACAGGCTGGTCGACGTCATCGAGCTCGGCGATCTCGGCCACCGGCGCCTCCTCCATCGGCTCGACCGACAGGTGCGGCAGCCGCCGGTCGATCCACGAGGGGAGCCACCAGTTGGCGGCGCCGAACCAGTGCATCATCGCGGGCACGAGCAGCATGCGCAGGATGAACGCGTCCACCGCGACGGCCGCCGCCAGGCCTATCCCGAACTCGGCGATGACCCGTTCGCCCTCGAACACGAAGGCGACGAACACGCAGATCATGATGAGTGCGGCGGCGGTGATGACCCGCCCGGTCTCGGCCTGACCCACCACCACAGCCCGGCGGTTGTCCTTGGTGTGGGTCCATTCCTCGTGCATACGGCTGACCAGGAAGACCTGGTAGTCCATCGACAGCCCGAACAGGATCGCCAGCATGATGACCGGCAGGAAGGACTCGACGGGTCCTTCCTTGCCGATGCTCAGCAGGTCACCCGCCCAGCCCCACTGGAACACCGCGACGAGGACTCCGAACGCAGCTGCTGCCGCGAACAGGTTCATCAGCGCCGCGGTCAGCGGCACGACGATGCTGCGGAAGGCGAGCATCAGGAGGACGCAGCCCAGCGCGACGATCACCCCGAGGAACAGCGGCAGCTTGCCTGTGAGCACGTCGGCGAAGTCGCCGAAGATCGCGGTGTTGCCACCGACGTACGTCTGGAGCGTGCTGCCCTTCTCGGCCGCCGGTATGACGTCGTCGCGCAGGTGGTCGATCAGCTTGGTCGTCGCCTCGTCCTGCGGCGCGCTCTTCGGCACGACCTGGACGATGCCGACCGTGGCGTCGGGCTTCATCGGCAGCGCCGTGGCAGCTGCGACACCGGGCGTTGCCGCGACGTCGGACACCAGAGCCGTCAGTGCCTGTTGGTCTCCGGGTGACTTGAGCTCGGCGACGAGCTGCAACGGCCCGTTGAAGCCCGGCCCGAAGCCGTCGGCCAGCAGGTCGTACGCCTTGCGGGTCGTCGTGTCCGCGGGATTGTTGCCGGCGTCCGCGGAGCCGAGGCGCAGCGAGAAGAACGGGATCGCGAGCAGCGCGATCAGGCCCAGGGCGACCGCCGCCGTGAGGGTCCTGCGGCGGGCGACGAATCGCGCCCAGCGAGCCCAGATGCCCACGGTCTCGAGCTGCGGGCCCTCGGTCTCGAGCATCTTGCGCTGCCGCCTCGACAGCAGACGCTTGCCGAACAGCCCGAGGAACGCCGGCGTCAGGGTCAGTGCCGCCGCGACGGTCCACAGCACCGTCACGGCCGCACCGATGCCCATGCCGGAGAGGAAGTTGACGTTGAGCACCAGCAGGCCGAGGAGCGCGATCACGACCGTGCCGCCGGCGAACAGGACCGAGCGTCCCGAGGTGTTGAGCGCCTTGATCGCGGCTTCCTCGGGCTCCAGGCCCGACTTCAGCCCGGTGCGGTAGCGCGTCACGATGAACAGGGCGTAGTCGATGCCCACGCCGAGCCCGATCAGGGCGGCCAAGGTCGGCGTCACGTCGTTCAGGCTGATGGCGTGCGACAGCAGGGAGATCGACATCAGGCCACCGCCGACGCCGGCGATCGCGACGACCAGCGGCAGGACCATGCCGAGCAGCGAGCCGAACGCGATGAACAGGATCACGGCGGCGGCAGCGATGCCGATCAGCTCGGTGTTGCCGGGACCCGCCTGGGTCGCGGTGTCGATCGCCTGCCCGCTCAGCTCGACCTGCAGGCCGTCGCCACGGGCGTCCTGGGCCGTGTCGATGACGGCCTCGATGTCCTTGAGGGTGAGCTCGTCGGCCTGCTTGTCGAACTGCACCGTGGCGTACGCCGTGCGACCGTCCTCACTGACCTGTGTCGCACCGGCCTCGTCGTACGGACTGGTGACGCCCACGACGGAGTGGAGCGTGCCGACCTCCTTGAGCATCGCGTCGACGCGCTTCTCGACCGCTGGATCGGTCATCCTGCCCTCGTCGACGTGCAACACGATCTGGTCGGCGTCGCCGGCGGACTCCGGCAACGACTTCTGCAACAGGTCGAGCGCCTTGGTCGACTCGGTGCCGGGCAGGTCGAACGCGTTGGAGTAGCTGGTGCCGGCGGCCATCGAGGCGCCACTGATCGCGATCAGCAACGCGACCCAGAAGCCGATGACGGTCAGGCGATGGTTGAAGCACCATCGGGCGAATGCGGCCATGCGAGGAACCCTCCGAGACGGGCCGCGAAAGGAGTCCCGCGGCAGTGTCCCCACACTCTCGAACCGGGCGGGGTCGGCGCGTCCTCCGTGCGCCGACAGTCTCGACTACTGCGTGGGCAGTACACGAGAGCGGTACTACGCCCGCGGCAGCAGACAGGCCTTCACGGACCGGCGACTTCGGCATAGCGTGGCGACATGCATGTCATCCACACCACGGGAACGACCCGACCGGACGGGCGCATCCTGGACAACATCGAAGGCGCAGCCTACGGGGCCGGCGTCTCCCTGATCTTCGAGGACAGCGACGTCGACGGCGACGGGCCTGACCTGCACCAGCACCCGTACGCCGAGACGTTCGTGATCCGCGGTGGCAAGGCACTGTTCACGGTCGCCGGCGAGCAGCTCATCGGCGTCGCCGGCCAGGTCCTCGTCGTGCCGAAGCTGACGCCGCACAAGTTCGAGGTCGTCGGGCCGGAGCGCTACATCGCGACCCACATCCACGCGAGCGAGACCTTCATCACCGAGTGGCTCGAGGGCCCCAAGGCTCAAGGGGCGGCGCAGACTCCCCCGACGTAGCCTCGAGGGGACATGACGACCCATCTCGTCTACCTCCTCGGTGGCGCCGCCCTCCTGCTCGCGGTCGTCCTCCCGTACGCGTTGCGGACCGCCGCGCTCTCACCGCCCGTCGTGCTGCTCGGGCTCGGTGCGCTGATCGGCCTGCTGCCCGGCACCGGCGAATCGGCGTTCTCCCCCATGGCGCACCGGGGGTTCGTCGAGCACCTCGCGGAGTTCACGGTGCTCATCGCGCTGATGGGCGTCGGCCTCGCCCTCGACCGCCCGTTGAGCCTGCGGTCGCTCGGTTCGTGGCGGCAGTGGAGCGCCGCGTGGCGGATGCTCGCGATCGCGATGCCGCTGTCGATCGCCGGTGTCGCACTGCTGGGCTGGTGGGTCATGGGCCTCGCCCCGTCCGCCGCGCTGCTCCTGGGCGCCGTTCTCGCACCGACGGATCCCGTGCTGGCCTCGGACGTCCAGGTCGAGGGGCCGACCACGACCGAGGACGACGAGGACGAGATCGACGAGGACGACGAGGTGCGCTTCGCGCTGACGTCGGAGGCCGGGCTCAACGACGGGCTCGCGTTCCCGTTCGTCCAGGCCGCGATCCTGCTCGCCGCCACCGGGCCGTTCGCCGAGTGGGGTGTGCGGTGGTTCGCCTGGGACCTGGTCGGCAAGGTCGTCGTCGGCGCTGCGCTCGGCATCGCCGTCGGCTGGGTCCTGGCCAAGGTCGCGTTCCGCTCGAGGCAGCCCTCACTGCGTACGGCTGACGCCGGCGAACCCCTGCTCGCGATCGCTGCGGTCCTCCTGGCGTACGGGCTGGCGGAGGTCGCAGGCGGCTACGGCTTCCTGGCCGTGTTCGCCTGCGCCATGACGTTGCGGTCGGCCGAGCGGGGTCACGACTATCACGCGCTGATGCACGAGGTCATCGAGCGGCTCGAGCGGCTCCTGACCCTGATCGTGCTGCTGCTCCTCGGGGTCGCCCTGACCAACGGCCTGCTGGCCGACCTGACCTGGCCGGCCGTCCTCGTCGCGGTGCTGCTGCTCCTGGTCGTACGCCCGGTGTCCGGACTGATCGCGCTGTTCGCGAGGCGGGGCACCAACCTCAAGGTCGGGAGCAACACGCTCGGGCCCCGCGAGCGCGCCGCGACCGCGTTCTTCGGGGTGCGCGGCGTCGGCTCGATCTACTACCTCGCGTACGCCTCAGGGCACGCCGACTTCAAGGACCTGCCGCTGCTGTGGTCGACCGTCGGGTTCGCGATCACGCTCTCGGTGCTCCTGCACGGTGTCACCGCGACGCCCGCGATGCGCTGGCTGGACGCCGCGCGCGGGCGCTAAGGCGAGGCAGCCAGGAACAGGTAGGACCCGAGGATCGCGATGTGGATGCCGCCCTGCAGCAGGGTGGCCCGTCCCGGGACGATCGTGAGCACACTCGTGACCATCGTCAGGGAGAGCAGCACGAGCTCGGTCGAGCCCAGCCCCAGCACCAACGGGCCGTCGAGCCAGATCTGCGCGATCGCGATGACCGGGATCGTCAGGCCGATGCTGGCCATCGCCGATCCGTACGCCAGGTTGAGGCTGATCTGCACGCGCTTGCGCCGGGCGGCGCGGACGGCGGCGATCGTCTCGGGCAGCAGGATCAGCAGCGCGATGATCACGCCCACGACACCCTGCGGCATGCCGGCCGCGTCGACGGCGTCCTCGAGGGACGGCGAGACGTTCTTGGCGTTGCCGACGACGGCAGCCAGCGCGACCAGCAGGAAGCCGACGCTGATCCATGCGGCTCGTGCCGAGGGCGGCGTGGCGTGCTCGTCCTCCGGCACGAGCGAGCCGTCGCTCCGGGTCGGCAGGAAGTAGTCGCGGTGCCGAACGGTCTGCATCGCGACGAACAAGGCGTACAGGCCGAGCGACGCCACGGCCGCGAAGCCGAGCTGGCCGGGCGTGAACACCGGTCCCGTGCGGCCGGTCGTGAACGTCGGGAGCACGAGGCACAGGGTCGCGACCGTGCCGACCGTGGCAAGTGCCCCGCCGGTGCCCTCGGCGTTGAAGTGGGCGACCTGGCCCTTGCGGGTGGCCGCCAGCAGCGAGACCCCGACGATGCCGTTGCAGGTGATCATGATCGCGGCGAAGACCGTGTCGCGGGCCAGGCTCTCGCTGCCCTTGGCCCCGGTGGTCACCAGGGTGACGATCAGCGCGACCTCGATGACCGTGACCGCGACCGCCAGGACGAGTGACCCGTACGGCTCCCCGACGCGGTGGGCGATGATCTCCGCGTGGTGGACCGCGGCGAGGACGGCACCGCCCAGGAAGGCCGAGACCACGGCAACAGCGATCCACGGGAGGTCGCGGTGCCAGGCGAGCGCGAACACGACCAACGCGGTCACCGGGATGATCGCGGTCCAACGGCTGGTCAGGACGGCGAGCCGGGAGGTCATGCCACCACCTTTTCAGGTTTGTGGTTGCCGCGCCTCAGCCGGCCTCGGAGCCGGTACGGTGCTGGGATGTCAGTGAAGAGTCCGTGGCTCATCGCGTTCGGCGTGGTCTCCGTCGTGCACCTCGTGCTCAACGCCGCCGATGCGACCCCGTGGGACAGCATCAGCAAGTGCCTCATCGCCCCGCTCCTCGCCGCCTGGGTCGTCGAACAGCGCGGCCCCAGGCTGCTCGTCGCGGCACTGGTCTTCTGCTTCCTCGGCGACCTGTTCCTCGAGCTCGGCGACGACCTGTTCGTCGTCGGCATGGCAGCGTTCGCCGGAGCGCACTGCTGCTTCATCCGGTTCTTCATCCTCCGCGGCGCCCTCCAGCAGCTCCGCGCGAAGCCGTGGATCCTCGTGGTCTACGTCGCCGCCGCGATCGGCCTCGTGGCCTGGGCGTGGAGCGGGCTCGAGCCGGGCCTGCGGCCCATCGTCCCCGTGTATGCCGCGCTGCTCCTCGGCACCGCGTCGACCTCGCTGGCCACCGACCTGCGGGCCGGCATCGGCGGGGCGCTGTTCCTCGTGTCCGACGGCATCATCGCGCTCGGCGAGGCCGACCGGATCGACAAGGATGCGACCGGCACGGGGCTGGCGATCATGGGCCTCTACATCTTCGCGATCCTGCTGCTGACGACCGGGATCCTCGACCGCGAGAAGCGCACGATCGCGGCGGGAGCGGGCTTCGACCCGACGATCCGCACCGACTGCTGGCCGCGGCTGCCCAACACGATGTAATGCCTCGCGGCGACGTGGACATAAACGGTCATGACTGCCGATGACGACGAGCGCCGCCGCGCCTTCGAGACGCTCTACCGGGTCACCCTCCCGTCGATCCGCTCGTACGCCCGGCGGCGCGCACCCGACGATCTCGCCGAGGACGTCGTCGCGCAGACGTACCTGACGGCTTGGCGACGCTGCGACGAAGCGGTGGCCGGCGGGCTGCCCTGGCTCTACCGAACGGCACGCTTCACCCTCGCCAACCACCAACGCACCGAGCGCCGACAGCTGAGGGTCGCCCAACGTGTCACCGACACGACCGAGCTCGCCGAGTCCGACGGCACCGCCGCGGCCGACGAACGGTCGCTCATGCTCGACGCGATCCAGCGGCTCAACGACGACGAGCGCGAGATCCTGCTGCTCGTCTACTGGGAACACCTGAGCGTCAAGGCCGTCGCGGTCGTCCTCGACTGCCGGCCCGGCACCGCCGCCGTACGCCTGCACCGCGCCCGCCGCAAGCTGCGCGACGCGCTCTCGGACCCGCCGGATCCGCAGCGCTCGCCCGCCCATCCCACGACCCACACCTCAGAGGTGCCCTCATGAACACCATCACCCGTACGCTCGCCGAGCTCGATCCGCAGGCCGGCTCCTCCAGCGAGATCACTGCCCAGGACGAGGACCTGCTCCGCGCCATCATGGCCCTACCGCTGCCCGAGCCCGTCCGCAAGGAGCGCACCCACGTACGTCGCACGCTGATCGTCGCGGGTGCCGTCGCCGCCACCGTCGCCCTCGGTCTGACCCGGGTCGACCTCGGTGGTCACGAGATCGGCGCCTCACCGGCCGCCGCCGTGCTGGAGCACGCCGCCGACGTCACGATCAAGACCTCGGACCCCGTCGTGCGACCCGGCCAGTTCCTCCGCATCACGACGGTGCGGGAGGGCTGGACGTTCATGCGCTACCTCTACCCCGAGGGCAAGGTGCCCGCGAAGGACCCGGTCCCGGTCGGCGACGACGGCCGCCCGCAGTTCTACAAGGTGCGTTCCATCGACCGCACCTTCATCCCGTACGACCACGATCGCGGCACCTGGGTCTTCACCCAGGACTCCACGATCGTGAGGCACATGAGCACCGACCACACGCCGTACGACGACGGACCCGGCCACGAGGCCTGGACGTCCAAGGGCGGGGCATCGACGAACAACCAGGAGTACTCGAAGTACCTCGACGCTGACTGGTACGCGACGCTCCCCCGCGACCCTGACGCCCTGCTCAAGGAGCTGCTGAAGGATGCGCACCACTACGCGCCGGTCGAGAACTATGCGGCGCTCGAGGAGGCGGCGGCGCCGGTGCTGACCAGCGGCGTCGCACCCGCCGACATCCGGGCAGCGCTGTTCCGTGCTCTGGCGAAGGAGCCGAAGGTGCGGATCGCCGACGACGCGCCGGTCATCGACGGCCGGCGGACGTTCGCCCTCCACCTCGGCTACACGGAGCTGCTGTTCGACCGGGCCACAGGTCAGTACGTCGGGCGGCAGTCGATCCCGGACCCCAGCGACGACGAGCCGCGGGTCCCGGGGCTCGGGGCCAACGACCCGGTGTCGGTCACGACGTTCCACGTCGACGTCGTGGACGCGGCGCCGGGGCAGGACTGACGCAGCCGTTCGGCGTAGCCTGTGCTGCGTGCCTGGATCCGACCTCACCTACCGGGTGGTGGTGCGGATCTTCGGTGCGTTGTACCGACTGATGGGCTACCGGATCGACGTCCGCGGTGTCGAGCACCTCCCGGCCAGCGGCGCAGGTGTCGTGGCCGGCAACCACATCGGCTTCCTCGACTTCACGTTCATCGGGTACGCCGCCCGGCCCCGCAGGCGTCACATCCGGTTCATGGCCAAGCGCTCGGTGTTCGAGCTGCCCGTCGTGGGGCGGCTGATGCGGGCGATGCGCCACATCCCGGTCGACCGGAAGTCCGGCGCGCGGGCCTACCGCCACGCGTTGCGGCTGCTCGACGACGGGCAGCTCGTCGGCGTCTTCCCCGAGGCGACGATCAGCCGGTCGTGGCTGCTCAAGCCCTTCAAGCGTGGGGCCGCCGGGCTCGCGGTCAACCGCCAGGTGCCACTCGTCCCGGTCGTCGTGTGGGGCGGGCACCGCATCTACACCGTCGACGGGCACCGCTCGCTGCGTCGCCGGATGCCGGTCACGATCATGGTCGGCCCGCCGCTGCAGCCCGGCGACGGTGGGACGGTCGACGAGCTGTCGGCGCGGCTGCGGGTCGCGATGGACGCCCTGCTCGCCGAGGCGATCGACTCCTACCCGGCGAAGCCGCGCAACGACGACGACCGCTGGTGGCTCCCCTACGATCGCGGTGGGAGTGCGCCGGACCCCGAGACCGCGGCGGTGCTCGACCGTGAGGCCGTTGCCCGCATCGGCGACACCTTCGACTGACGCAAGGAGCGCCATGACGTACGACGAGACCACGCCGGTGACAGTCGGCGACCTGACCTTCGACGTACGGATGACCGGTCCTGAGGACGGCGAGCCGGTGATCCTGCTGCACGGCTTCCCGGAGACCTCGCTGTCGTGGTCCGCCGTCGCGCCGCTGCTGGCGGGCGCGGGTTTGCGGGTCATCGCGCCTGATCAGCGCGGCTACTCCCCCGGCGCTCGTCCCGAGGGCGCTGATGCGTACACGACCGACCTGCTGGCCGACGACGTCGTCGGGCTCGCGGATGTGCTCGGCGTCGGCACGTTCCATCTCGTCGGGCACGACTGGGGCGCAGCGGTCTCGTGGGTCACCGCCGTGCGACACGGCGATCGGCTGCGCACGCTGACCGCGGTGTCGGTGCCGCACCTCGCGGCATACGGGGCGGCGCTGCGGGGTGACGCCGACCAGCAGCAGCGAGCGTCGTACATCGGGCTGCTGCGGCAGGCCGGCAAGGCCGAGGACCTGCTGCTCGACGACGGCGCGCGGCGGTTGCGGGCGATGTATCTCGACCACGTCCGGCCCGCACAGGTCGACGCGTATGTCGCGCACCTCTCGGCGCCGGGCGCGCTGACCGCGGCGCTCAACTGGTACCGCGCGATGCGGCCGGACCTCGGCTCGCTGCCGTCCGTGACGGTGCCGACGACCTACGTGTGGAGCGACGAGGACCAGGCCATCGGGCGCGCAGGAGCCGAGCGGTGCGGCGAGTTCGTGAACGCCGACTTCTCGTTCGTCGAGCTGACCGGGGTCAGTCACTGGATCCCGGAGCAGGCGCCTGAGGTGCTCGCCGGGGCGATCCTGGCGCGCGTCGAGGGCTCGTGACGCTCGCCGAGGAGTTCGCGCGTACGGCATCGCCGTTCACGCTGCGCACCCTGCAGGCGCGGGCGCTCGAAGCAGTCGACGTCGCCGTGGCCGCCGGGCGCCGGCGGTTGTGGGTGTCGCTGCCGCCCGGCACCGGCAAGACGCTGCTCGGCCTCGAGCTCGTACGCCGGTTCGGCACGCCCGCTGTCGTGCTCGCGCCCAACACCGCGATCCAGGTGCAGTGGGGCGACACGTGGGAGCGGTTCACGCCGGCGACCGTTGCGACGGGGACCGATCGCGACCTCGCAGCGCCGGTGACGGTGCTGACCTACCAGTCGCTGGCGACCTTCGAGCGTACGGACGGTGACCCTGAACCGGATGCCGACCCGGCCACCGACGACGAGGAGCTCCTGGTCGACCGGCTCCACGAGAACGGCCGCAAGCTCATCGCTGCCCTGCGGGCCGCGGGGCCCATCACGATCGTGCTCGACGAGTGCCACCACCTCCTCGAGGTGTGGGGCCGGCTGCTTGCCGAGGTGCTCGCCGACCTGCCGGAGGCCACCGTCATCGGCCTCACCGCGACACCGCCGACGGTGCTCGACACCCGGCAGGCTGCGCTGGTCGACGAGCTGTTCGGCGACATCGTGTTCAGCGCATCGATCCCGGCGGCCGTACGCGAAGGCCATCTCGCACCGTTCGCCGAGCTTGCGTGGCTGACGCTTCCGACCGCCGAGGAGGCCGAGTGGCTGCGGGACCAGTCGATGCGGTTCGTCCAGCTCACGACCGACCTGGTCGACACCAAGCTGGGCTCGACGCCGATCCTCGTGTGGTTCGACCGGCGGTTCCTGGAGCTGACGACGCCGTGGTCGCGGTTCGAGCGCGACGATCCCGAGCTGGCCCGAGCGGCGCTGCGGCTCGTGCACGCCGAGCTGCTCACGCTCCCCGATGGTGCGCGGTTGCGTGAGGAGCACCGGCAGACGCCGACCGCCGACGACTGGGCCGCGTTGATCGACGACTGGGTCAAGAAGTGCCTGCGCAAGTCCGACGTGCCGGCCGATGAAGCGGTCATCGAGGCGCTGCGCGAGGCCCTGCCGGGCGTCGGCTATCAGCTGACCCGCACGGGCGTACGCCGCGGCCGCTCGCCGGTCGATCGGGTGATCGCGCGCAGCGAGAGCAAGATGCGGGGCTGCCAGCAGGTGCTGGAGGCCGAGCACCTCAACCTCGGCGACCGCCTGCGTTCGCTGGTGCTGTGCGACCACGAGATGGCCGCCGCGACGACGCCGACGGGGCTGCGGCCGACGCCTCGGCGTTCGGGATCGGCGCGCCAGACGCTGCGACACCTCATCGAGTCCCCGGCGACGCGCTCCTTGCGCCCGGTGCTCGTCACAGGTCGCACGGTCGCCGCGACACCGGAGGTCGCGCAGCAGGTCGTCGACCTCGTACGTACGACCGATCCCGTGCTCGCCGGCAAGCTCACCCTGGAACCGCTCGACGACGCGCTCGGGGCCGAGCCCGTGGTCTCGATCGTCGGGCCGTGGTCGAGCCGGGAGTGGGTGCGGGTCGTCACGCAGTTCTTCGAGGCTGGCGGCAGCCAGGTGCTGGTCGGCACCCGCGCACTGCTCGGCGAGGGCTGGGACGCCAAGGGGCTCAACAGCCTCGTCGACCTCACCACGGCGACGACGACCAGCGCCGTCGTGCAGACCCGCGGCCGGGCGCTGCGGCTCGACCCCGCGTGGGCCGAGAAGGTCGCGATCACCTGGTCGGTCACGTGCGTCGCGCCGGAGCACCCGCGCGGCGACGGCGACTGGCAACGGCTCGTGCGCAAGCACCAGGGCTTCTTCGGCGTGGACGACCTCGGCGAGGTGATCTACGGCGTCGCGCACATCGATGCGACCTTCTCACCGTTCGCTCCGCCTCCGGCCGCGTCGTTCGACGCGATCGACGCGCGGATGCTGGAGCGGGCTCGGGACCGCGACGTCGTGCGTACGCGGTGGGCGGTCGGCACGCCGTACGACGACATCCTCGTGCACACGTTGCGCGTACGGCCGGCTCGTCCGGCTCGCCCTCGGGTGCTGACAGCCGAGGGACGCGTCGTCATGGACCCACCTGCGTACGTACCCAGCGCGCACGGACCGGTCGCCACGCGGCCCGGCCACTCGCCCTGGCTCTCGCCGTGGAAGTCCACGCGTGCGGCAGCACAGGACCCGGGCACCATGGCGTACGCCTGTGCGGTCGCCGACGCGCTGCACGTCGCCGGGTTGTCGCCGGTCGGCGCGGACCACGTGGAGGCGACGATCGATGCGAGCGGCGAGTACCGGCTGCGCCTGCACGGCGTCGACGAGCCGACGTCGCAGGTGTTCGTCACGGCCCTCGACGAGCTGCTCGGGCCGGTCCGGTCGCCGCGCTATCTCGTGGCGCGCTTTGTCTACGGTGCCCCCTCGTGGATCGACGGGTGGCGGGTGCTCGTCGGTCGTATGCGGCCCGACGGGCGGGTGTGGCACGCCGTGCCGTCGGTGTTCGGCACGCACGGCAAGCTCGTACGCCACTTCGATCGCGCCTGGTCGCGGTGGGTCACGGACTCTGCTGCGGTGTACGCCCACAGCCCCGAAGGCATCGCGGCCCTGTCGACCTCGAATGGGTCGGCGCCGCTCGAGCTCGTCACGGTGCTGCGCTCGGCCTGGTCGTAGGGCTTGGGCGCCGGCTCCTTGAGGTCGACCAGCCCCGCTCCTTGAGCTCGGCCAGCCCCGCCCCTTGAGCCTGCTCGCTCCTGCTCCTTGAGCCTGGCCAGCCCCGCCCCTTGAGCCTGCTAGCCCCGCTCCTTGAGCCTGTCGAAAGAGTTGTCCACAGCCGGGATTGCAGGCGGAAAGGTGTGTCAGTGGTGGCGTCTAGGTTGGAAGTATGTTCACCGAAGTCGCCACCACCGACGTCCTGAGGGAGGTCCGTGCGTATGACTTCGAGACCGAGCCGGTCCATGAGTTCGGGGCCAGCCGGATCGACGCGATCACCGCGTTGGACCGGGTGATCCGGGCCGCGCAGGCCGAGCAGCTGGCCCAGATCGCGGCGTTGCATGCCGAGCGGGTCCAGCTGCAGGGCATTCACCGTGGTGACCCGACGTTGTCGGTGATCGGTGAGGTCGGCATGGCCCGCAACATCGGCCCCACTGCTGCCGGCACCCAGGTCGGTGTCGCGCTGCGGCTCGAGCAACTGCCCCGGGTCCAGGATCTGTTCGCGGCCGGACAGATCAGCGAACCCGTGGTGCGGGCCGTGGTCAACGAATCGGTGTCACTGGGTGCCGACGACCTGGTGGTGCTGGACGGTGAGATCGCGCCCCTGCTGCCGGGGCTGACCGCCCGACAAGCCGGCCGGTTGACCGCGAGGGCGATGGAGCCATCGCAAAGGGGCGCATAGCGGCGATGGAATCAGGATCGATGCTGACGCCTCCCGCCACAGGGCTGAGCAGAATCGTGCTGATCAGCGGGTGTCGATGTTCCCCGACACCGACGGCGTCGCCATCCTGCAGGTACGTGGTCCCGCCGAGCAGATCCTCGCCACCCACACCGCCCTCGACGACCACGCCCGCGCCCTCAGGGCGGCCGGTGATGAACGGACCGTGGGACAGATCATGACCCAGACGCTGGTCGAACGAGTCACCGGTCAGCGGTACGCCGACGACACCCGGGTCGAGGTCCACCTCGTGATGGACGCACCCACCATGTTTGGTGAGGGCGGCGAACCGGTCGACCTGACCGGCTACGGACCCATCTCCCCGGCCGTGGCCGACGACATCATCGCCCGCGCCCCCAACCCGTCGATCCGGCGACTGCTGGTCGACCCCATCGACGGCACCCTGGTCGTGCGTGAACCCCGCCGCCGCCACTTCGACCCGGCCACCGCCGGACACATCCGCGCCCGCGACCGTTGGTGCCGCCAACCAGGTTGCGATTTGAAGATCCGGCACAGCGACCACATCCACGCCAACGAGTTCGGCGGCCTCAGCACCAAAGACAACGGTCAAGGCCTCTGCATCCGCTCCCACACGCTCAAACACCTACCCGGCTGGTCCGTGACGACGAAGGACAAAGGCAAGACCGTCACCTGGAAGACCCCCACCGGCCACACCTACACCTCGAAGCCGCCGCCCCTGCTCCCGCAAGACAACCCAGGCCACCTCCGCCAATAGCCGAGCGCATGGGTCACAACCAGTAGGACGAGCGCGTCTTCCCGTTGGAGTACGTGCAGGTGAAACCCTGGGACACGTGCCAGGAGAGCTTCACTGAGCCCGAGTCCGCCCCGTCGAGCTCAGCATTGAGTCGGCGATGGTCGGCTGCGGTCGGGCCAATGCCGCACGCCGAGTCCATACGAGACCATCCCCAACGGAAGTAGACCGGAACGGCAAGCACCACGACCAGCCCCAGCACGAGGCCCACGACGACTTTCCGCACGCCGCCCAGCGTACTGAGCACGCCCCGACGGCATGCTCAGCCTAAAGATCGGTGACGACCGCTGAGTCCCCTCCGTCGTACGGCTTGCCGGTGATCTTCGACTTGGCGAGGCTCACGAGGCTGGCCACCCGGCCGCCGGGGTTGTCCCAGTACTGCGCGGTCTCGGCATCCACGTGGATGAGGATCGCGTTGGGGTCCTCGGGGCCTTCCGGCAGCCAGGCTTCGGCGAAGGTGCTCCACAGCTCCTTCAGCTTGGCGGTGTCGTCGACGACCTCAGCACGCCCGGAGATCGAGACCCACGAGTTGCCGGTCGTCACCGTCACGCCGACCGTGGGATTGGCCCGGATGTGCTCGACCTTGCGCGAGTCTCGCGTCGCGATGAACCAGAGGTCGGCGCTCAGGTCGACCTCCTGTCGCGACATCGGTCGACTGACGAGATGCCCCTCGGGGTCCGCCGTCGTCAGCATCACGAAGCGCGACTCCTTGGTCAGGTCGGCGAGCTTCTCGAGCTGTTCGTCGTGCGTGTCGGCGCTCATCGTTCGATCAGGTCGGCGACCACGACGTCACCATGCTCGTTCTGGATCGCGTCGGCGAGCTTGTCGACCTCATCGGGCTCGACCTCGACGCCGGCCTCGTCGAAGCCCTTGCGCAGCTCCTCGGCCACCGTGCCTTCGGTCGCGCCGTCCTGCCATGAGGAGACGCGATCGACGACCAGCTGGATGGCCTCGAGCTCTGGGTTGTCTGGTGTGTCTGTCTCAGTCATGTGCGGGGCTGTACCCAGCCCGCGCAGACGTACGCATCAGGCGATCTGCGACGCGGTGAGGTCGAGCTGTGCCAGCGGCCATCCGGCCGGGTCGTCGAGGGGGCGGCCGACCTTGCGGGCGTAGTGGTTCCAGTCCTCGGCCCGGCCCGCGAACCAGACGATCTGCCGCAGCATCAGGCTCTCGAGGTCACCGGCCGCGACGGTCGGGTGACGCCGGCCGATCTCGTAGGCGATCTCGCGCGCAGCCCGGGCATCTGCCGTCGCGTCGTGCGCGTTGTCGAGGACGACGCCGTAGTAGGCAGCGACATCGGACAGGCGCCGGGGTCCGAGCCCACCGCGCTCGATGCCCCAGTCGATGACATACGGATCGACGACGAACAGCCGCTCCCAGTCGGGCTGCGCCAGGCCCCAGCGGGCAGCCTCGGCACGCAGCATCGTCAGGTCGTACGCCGCGTTGAACACCACGAGCCCGACACCCCGCTCGATCAGGTCCTGCACCCAGGCGATGACCTCGGCCAACGCGTCGACCGGAGCGGGGGCACCGGCCAGCGCCTCAGCGGTGAGGCCGTGGACCGCTGCCGATGCCGCGGGGATCGGGACGCCGGGGTTGATCAGGCCGGAGAAGTCGTGTCCACGGTCGTCGAGCAGGGCATAGCTCAGCACCCGGTCGGTCAGCGGATCGATGCCCGTGGTCTCGAAGTCGAGCGAGGCGAGGCCGACGTGGTGCCAGCCGGGGTGCTCGCCGCGCGGCGGAGGCGTGGGCGAGCACGACACGCAGATCGTGCGCCAACGACCCGGAAAGCCGATGAGCTGCCCCGCGGCGACCTCGACGGTCACGTCGCACTCGGAGCACTGCCCGGCGTACTTGTTGGCTCTCATGGTGATCACGGTAGGTGCCTGCGGGGACAACGGGACTTCACGACACGAAACCGGTACGATCGTCTCACTTCGATGAGAGGGAGCTCATGACGAAGACCACGTTCGAGGGCAGGAACGTCGTGATCACCGGCGCAGGCAGCGGCATCGGCCGCGCCGCCGCCCTGCAGGCCGCAGACAGGGGTGCCCGCCTGCTGCTGACCGACGTCAACGCCCAAGGCCTCGAGGAGACCGTCGCGCTCGTGACCGCTGCCCACGGCGCGGTCGTGCACCACGAGGCCCTCGACATCTCGAACGAGGACGCTGTCGCAGCGTTCGCGCAGCGCGGGTTCGACGCAGCCGGAACGGTCGACATCGTCATGAACGTCGCCGGCATCTCCACGTGGGGCCGCATCCAGGATCTTCAACCCCAGCACTGGCGCGCCTGCGTCGAGGTCGACCTCATGGGCCCTATCCACGTCATGTCGGCATTCGTCCCGGCGATGATCGAGGCCGGCAACGGCGGGCACGTCGTCAACGTCTCCTCCGCGGCCGGCCTGTTCGGGCTGCCGCTGCACGCTCCCTACAGCGCCGCGAAGTTCGGGCTGCGGGGCGTCAGCGAGGTGCTGAGGTTCGACCTGGAGCGGCACGGGATCGGCGTCACGCTGGTGTGCCCCGGCGCCGTCGACACGCCCCTGGTCGGCACCGTCGACATCGTCGGCGTCGACCGCAGCGAACCGGCCGTCGCCGCCACCATCGGCAAGTTCCAGCGCCACGCCGTCAGCCCCGAGAGCGCGGCGGCTTCGATGATCCGCGGGGTCGAGAAGGGCAGGTACCTCGTCTTCACCTCCGCCGACATCCGGGCCGGCTGGTACGCCCAGCGGTACGCGCCGTGGATCTACAACGCTGCGATGCGCCGGCTCAACCGCCGCGCCACCGCCCTGCTCACGAAGGTGCAGAGGAAGCAGACCGCCTAGCGGCCTCGACGAGGGCGCGGAACAGCCCGGCGTCCTCGATGCGCTCAGGGTGCCATTGCACCGCGAGCCAGAACGGCCGGGACGGGTCCTCCATCGCCTCGAGCACCCCGTCGGCGGCATGCGCGGAGGCGACGAACCCGGGATGCTCGCGCACGGACTGGTGGTGGTGGCAGTGCACCGAGCCCTTGTCGCCGACCGCCCGACCCAGCAACGTACCCGGAACGACGTCGACGTCGATGAGCCCAAACTCGGCGCCGCCCGGCGAGTGGTCCTCGTGCCCGGCGATCTCGGGCACGTGCTGGTCGAGCGTGCCTCCGCCGTGCACCGCCATGACCTGCATGCCGCGGCAGATGCCCAGCACTGGCAGCCCTTCAGCAGCCGCGGCGTCGAGCATCGCCAGCTCCCAGGCATCGCGGTCCTCGCGCCAGCCGACCGTCAGCTCGTGCGCCTCGGCGTCATAGCGAGAGGGATCGACGTCAGCACCACCCGCGATGATCAACCCGTCGATGCGCGCGGCCACCGACTCCGCCCCGCTGGGGTCGCCCGGCGGCAGCAGCACCGCGACTCCCCCGGCGGCCTCGATCGAGCGCGAGTAGACCGCGTGCAGCACGTCGGCCTGCTCGTGCCAGATGCCCCATCGCGACTGCTCACGATAGGTCGTGACCCCGATCAGCGGCTTCACGGTCACACCGGGGTGACGTACGCCCCGGAGATGCCGCCGTCGACGAGGAACGTCGACGCCGTCATGAAGGACGACTCGTCGGAGGCCAGGAACAGCACGGCGTTGGCCATCTCCTCGGGCTCGGCGAACCGGCCCAGCGGCACGTGCACCAGCCGCCGCTCGGCCCGCTCGGGATCGCTGGCGAACAGCTCGCGGAGCAGCGGCGTGTTGACCGGGCCGGGGCACAGGGCGTTGACGCGTACGCCCTCGCGCGCGAACTGCACGCCGAGCTCGCGCGACATCGACAGCACGCCGCCCTTGGACGCCGAGTACGAGATCTGCGACGTCGCAGCGCCCATGACCGCGACGAACGATGCGGTGTTGATGATCGAGCCCTTGCCCTGCTCGAGCATGTAGGGCAGCGCCGCCTTGCAGCACAGGTAGACGCTGGTCAGGTTGACGTCCTGCACGCGCTTCCACGCCTCGAGGTCGGTGTCGAGGATCGAGTCGTCCTCCGGCGGCGAGATGCCGGCGTTGTTGAACGCGATGTCGACCGAGCCGTACGTGTCCTTGGCGGTCTTGAACAGTGCGTCGACCTGCTCCTTGTCGGTGACGTCGACGTGCACGTACGTCCCGCCGACCTCCTCGGCGATGCCCGGCCCCTTGGCGTCGTCCAGGTCGCCGATGACGACGTTGGCGCCCTCCTCGGCGAACCGGCGTACGGTCGCCAGACCGATGCCCGAGCAACCGCCGGTCACCACCGCGGTCCGGCCTGCAATGCGTCCTGCCATGATTCTCACTTTCGGTCCTTGAGCTTGTCGAAACGACCTTTCGACAAGCTCAAGGTGCGGTTAGTCGTTGCTGATGAAGACGTTCTTGACGTCGGTGAAGGAGTGCGGGGCGTCGGGGCCCAGCTCGCGGCCGATGCCGGACTGCTTGAACCCGCCGAACGGCGTCCAGTAGCGGACCGACGAGTGCGAGTTGACGCTCAGCGCGCCGGACTCGACGGCTCGCGAGACGCGCAGCGCCCGACCGACGTCGCGGGTGAAGATCGAGCCGGACAGCCCGAACTCGGTGTCGTTGGCGAGCTGCACGGCCTGCGCCTCGTCATCGAACGGCATGACGGCCACAACCGGGCCGAACACCTCCTCGCGCCAGATGCGCTGCTGCGGGTCGTCGGCCAGCACGACCGTCGGCGCGAACCAGTAGCCCGGTCCCTGCGGCGCCGAGCCGGCGAACGCCACGTCGACCTCGTCGACGAAGCCCTTGACCGTGGCCTTCTGGCCTGCCGAGATCAGCGGGCCCATCTCGCTCGTACGGTCTGACGGGTCGAGCACCTTGACGCCCTTGACCGCGGGCTCGAGGAGCGAGACGAACTCGTCGTACGCCGAACGCTCCACCAGGATCCGCGATCGCGCGCAGCAGTCCTGCCCGGCGTTGTCGAACACCGAGGACGGCGCGGATGCTGCCGCCTTGGCCAGGTCGGCATCGGCGAACACGATGTTGGCGCTCTTGCCGCCCAGCTCCAGCGTCACGCGCTTCACCTGATCGGCGCAGCCGGCCATGATCTTCTTTCCGACCTCGGTCGAGCCGGTGAAGCACACCTTGCGTACGGCCGGGTGGGTCACGAACCGCTCACCGACGACCGAGCCCTTGCCGGGGATCACGGTGAAGACACCCTCGGGCAGCCCGGCCTCGAGGCCCAGCTCGCCGAGCCGGATCGCGGTCAGCGGGGTCAGCTCGGCCGGCTTGAGCACGACGGTGTTGCCCGCGGCCAGCGCCGGCGCGAAGCCCCAGCCGGCGATCGGCATCGGGAAGTTCCACGGCACGATGATCCCGACGACGCCGAGCGGCTCGTGGAACGTGACGTCGATGCCCCCGGCGACCGGGATCTGGTGACCCGTCAAACGTTCGGGCGCCGCGGAGTAGTAGTTGAGGACGTCGCGGACGTTGCCGGCCTCCCAGGTCGCGTTGCCCCAGGTGTGCCCAGAGTTGCGGACCTCGAGCTCGGCGAGCTCGGCGACATGCTCGTCGACGAGCTGCGCGAAGCGCCGCAGCAGCCTGGCCTTCTCACCGGGCGCGACGTCTCGCCAGCGCGGGAACGCCTCAGCGGCCCGCGCGATCGCGGCATCGGTCTCGTCGAGGGTCGCGAGGTGCACCTCGGTGACCTGCTCCTCCGTGGCCGGATTGACCACGGTGTACGTGTTGCTCACTTGCATCTCCTGAGTTCTCGGTGGTTGAGGAGCGAGGAACGAGCGTCTCGAAACCACTCTCGGTTTGTCTGGTTTCGAGGCTTCGGCCGCGAGCGGCCTCCGCACCTCAACCAGCGGTGGGTTACATGCGTTCGAACGTTCGGCGCAGCTCCCAGTCGGTCACGGCGGCGTCGAACGCGGCGAGCTCGACGTCGGCCATGTTGGTGTAGTGGTCGACGACCTCGTCGCCGAAGACCTCACGGGCGATCGCCGAGCCGGCCCAGGCCTCACGCGCCTCACGCAGCGTCGTCGGCACCTTGGGCTTGTCCGACGCGTACGCATTGCCGGTCTGCTCCGGCTCGAGGACCAGCTCGTGGTCGATGCCGTACAGCCCGCCGGCCATCATCGCCGCCAGCGCGAGGTAGGGGTTGGTGTCGCCACCGGGCACGCGGTTCTCCAGCCGCGCCGACTGACCCTTGCCCACCAGGCGTACGGCACAGGTGCGGTTGTCGAGCCCCCAGGCCACGGTCGTCGGTGCGAACGAGCCGCCGGCGAACCGCTTGTAGGAGTTGATGTTGGGCGCGTACAGCAGCGTGAAGTCGCGCATCGTCGCCAGGATGCCCGCGATGAACCGGTCGTACGTCGGCGTGCGACCACCGTCGTCCCAGAACGCGAGCTCACCGTCGCTCTTGCGCAGCGAGAGATGGATGTGGCACGAGTTGCCCTCGCGCTCGTTGTACTTCGCCATGAACGTCAGCGCCTTGCCGTGCGCCGCGGCGATCTCCTTGGCGGCCGTCTTGTAGACCGCGTGGTTGTCGGCCGACACGAGCGCCTCGTCGTAGAGGAAGCCGATCTCGTGCTGGCCGAAGTTGCACTCGCCCTTGGCGCCCTCGACGTTCATGCCCGCGGCATACATCGAGTTGCGGATGTCGCGCAGCAGCGGCTCGACCCGGGTCGTCCCGACGATCGAGTAGTCGATGTTGTACTGGTTGGCCGGCGTCAGGTCGCGGTAGCCGCTGGACCACGCCTCCTCGTACGTCGTGTCGAACACGATGAACTCGAGCTCGGTGCCGGCGAGCGCCATGAACCCGGCGTCGGCTGCCTTGGCGAGCTGCGCCTTGAGGATCGTGCGCGGCGACTGGACGACCGGCTCGTGGTCGAGCCAGACCAGGTCGCACTGGATCATCGCCGTCGCGGGCAGGTGCGTCAGCAACCGGATCGTGTCGAAGTCGAGGGCGAACTCCATGTCGCCGTAGCCCTTGTCCCACGACGACATCTCGTAGCCGTCGACCGTGTTCATGTCGACGTCGACGCTCAGGAGGTAGTTGCACCCCTCTGTGCCCTGCTCCACGACGTGGTCGAGGAAGTACTGCCCGTGCAGTCGCTTGCCCTGCAGCCGGCCCTGCATGTCGGTGAAGGCGACGACCACGGTGTCGATCTCGCCCTGCTCGATCTGCGTGCGCAGCTGCTCGAGGCTCAGCAGGTTGGGGTGTCGTTCGGTCATCGACTCGTACCTCTCATCTTGGGCAGGTTCACATGAGCCCCCGGAGCAGGGCTGCGGTGTCGTCGCAGTGACTCTCCATGACGCGCCGCGCCTTGAAGGCGTCTCCGGCGAGGATGGCCTCCGCGATCGCGTCGTGCTGTTGGCGCGAGTGATCGATGTTGCGGTCGAGCACCGGGATCGCGCCGAGCATCTCGTGCAGTCTGACCTGCACGTTGGTCACGGCGTCGATCAGCAGCGGCGACTCGGTGAGCGACGCGATCGCGAGGTGGAACTGGGCGTCGGCCTGCCGGTGCACGGCCTTGCCGGCAGCCGAGTTGACCCGTTCGAGCGAGGCGCGCAGCATCTCCGCCTGCTGACCGGTCAACGTACGTTTGGCAGCCGCGTGCGCGGCTCCGGGCTCGACGATGCGCCGGAATGCCAGCGCGTCCAGCAGCTCCTCGCGGGGGCGCTGGAGCTTGGGTGAGGCGCCGGGCTCCTCGGGGTGGAACTCGACGACGCTGCCGCCACCGCGTCCGCGCCGGGTCGTCAGCAGCTTCGCGTCGCGGAGGGCGCCGATCGCCTCGCGCAGCGTCGACCGGGACACTCCCATGCGCTCGGCGAGCTCGCGCTCGGGCGGCAGCGTGCTGCCGTCGGGGTAGATGCCGAGGCGGATCGACGTCGCCAGCATCTCGACGCACGACTCGAAGGCGTGATGCGCCCGAAGGGGCCGGAGCACGGCGGCCGCGAGGTCGTCCTGCGGGTCCGAGACGACGTCGTCGGGTGGTGCCGCCATGCCGCCTCCCCTCGGGGTCCGAGCCTTAAGGTCTGGTATCGAACCTTATCGGCACGGCAAAGCGTATGTCTACGGCCTCAGCTTCTCGCCGGACGGGTCGAACAGCGGCTTGAGACTCACGGTGACGGGGATGCGCCGGCCGCCGACATCGAGCTGGTAGTCGCCGGCTCGTACGTATGCCGCATCGGCAGTCACACCATCGGGCGCCTGGACCCAGGCGAGCCCGACGCCCGCGCCGAGGGTCGCGCCCCACGCGCCGGAGGTGGCCTGGCCGGCCGCGACACCATCGCGTACGAGCAGCTCGCCACCCCACACCATGACGTCTGGGTCCTCGAGCGCGAACGAGACGAGCCGGCGTGACGGGCCGGCCGCCTTGGCCTTCTCGACGGCCGCGCGACCCAGGAAGGCGATGTCCGTGCCGAGCTTGCAGGTGAAGCTGAGGCCGGCCTCGACGGGATCGACCTCGGGGGTCAGCTCACGGCCGAACGCCCGATAGCCCTTCTCGAGGCGCATCGACTCGATCGCGTAGTAGCCGGCGTCGACCAGGCCGAGGTCGGCGCCGGCCTCCTTGACCGCGTCATAGACGCCGAGCGCATCGGGCGTGCGGACGTACAGCTCCCAGCCGAGCTCTCCGACGTACGTGATCCGGGTGGCCCGCACCGTGCAGCCGGCGAGCTGGATCTCGCGGCTGGCGCCGAAGGCGAAGCCCTCCTCGCTCAGGTCGGCGTCGGTGAGCCGGCTCAGGAGCTCGCGGGAGTGCGGCCCCATGACGCCGAAGACCGCGAGCTTGTCGGTCACGTCCTGGACCTGCGCGTCGAGGCCCGCGGGGATGTTGCGCCGCAGCCAGTCCTGGTCGCGCTCGGTCGTGGCGGAGCTGGCGACCAGGAAGAACTCGTCGTCGAGCACGCGGGTCACGGTGAGGTCGGACTCGTAGCCTCCGCGCTCGTTGAGCAGCGCCGTGTAGACCGTCTGGTCCGGCGCGACCGCGACGTCGTTGCTGCAGATCCACTGCAGCGCGGCCTCGGCGTCGGGGCCGTGCACGACGTACTTGGAGAACGAGGACTGGTCGAAGATCGCGACCGCCTCGCGGCACGCCACCTGCTCGGCCGACGACCAGGGCAGCCAGTTCTGCTTGCCCCAGGCGTACTGGATCGCGGGGTCGACGGCCGGCGGCGCGAAGTAGTTGGCCCGCTCCCAGCCCATCTTGCTGCCGAAGCCGGCGTTGGCGGCGGCGAGGCGTTCGTAGACCGGCGACGTCCGCAGCGGCCGGGCGGTGTCGTACTCGCGGTTGGGCCACGGGACGGCGTAGTGCAGGCCGAGCACCTCGGTGACCCGTGCCCGCAGGTATGCCTTGTCGTTCTGGAACTGCGCGAAGCGGCGGATGTCGACGGCGAACAGGTCCACCGTCGGCTGGCCCTCGAGGACCCACTCCGCGAGCGCGCGCCCAGCGCCGCCCGCGGACGCGATGCCGACCGAGTTGAAGCCGGCACCGACGAAGAAACCGCGCACCGATGGCGCCTCGCCGAGGATGAACTGGTTGTCGGGCGTGAAGCTCTCCGGCCCGTTGTAGAACTTGCGGATGCCGGTGTCGTGCAGCACCGGTATGCGCTGGAGCGCGCTGTCCATCAGGATCTGGAAGTGGTCCCAGTCCTCGTCGAGCAGCTGGAACTCGAACGGGTACGGGATCTGGTCGGGCGCGACCCACGGCTTGGCCTCGGGCTCGAAGCCGCCGACGACCAGCCCGCCGACCTCCTCCTTGAAGTAGGTGTAGCCGTCGGGGTCGCGCAGGATCGGCAGGTCCGGCCGTACGCCGTCGATCTGGTCCGTGACGACGTAGAAGTGCTCGGCGGAGTGCAGCGGGACGGCGACGCCGATCTGCGCCGCGAGGTGATGCGCCCATTGGCCGGCGCAGTTGACCACGATCTCGGCCTCGATGTCGCCCTGGTCCGTACGCACGCCGGTGACCGCTCCACCGTCGACCAGGACCTCGGTGACCCGGACGTGCTCGACGACGGTCGCGCCGCGCTGGCGTGCACCCCTGGCCAGCGCCTGGGTCAGGTCGGTCGGGTTGGCGGTGCCGTCGCCGGGCAGCCAGATGCCGCCGAGCAGGTCACTCGTCTCGAGCAGCGGATAGCGCTCGCCCGCCTGCTCCGGGGTGAGCAGCTCGCACTCCAGGTCGTACGCGGCGGCCGTCGCGACCGTGCGGCGCAGCTGCTCCATGCGGTCCTCGGTGCGCGCGACGGTGACCCCGCCGCAGCGCTTGAAGCCCGAGCTGAGGCCGACCTCGTCCTCGAGCTGCTCGTAGAGGGCGGCGCTGTACTGCACGAGTGTCGTGCCGGCCTGCGTCGCGCGGAGCTGGCCGACCAGCCCCGCCGCGTGCCACGTCGTGCCGGACGACAGCGCGCCCTGCTCGAGCAGCACGACATCGCTCTCGCCGGCCTTGGTCAGGTGATAGGCGACGCTCGTGCCGACGACCCCGCCGCCGATGATGACGATCCGCGCGCGACTCGGGATCATGAGGCTGCCGCCTCGAGCCACGACTCGAACTGCGGACTGCGGAAGTCCGCCACCGCCTTGTCGAAACGCTCCTGGCCCCACCCGTGGAAGTCGAAGTCGTCGTCGTTCGTCGCAGCCTGGATGAAGCCCCAGAGCGACCAGCCGTAGCGCGAGACCGTGGCCTGCAGCCGGGCGCGGGCGATCAGCGCCGGGTCCTCGTGCCCGACGTACGCGGTGACCAGCTCGTCGAGATGCTCGTCGTCCAGCCCGCACTCGGTCCACGTGTTGCCGAGCTCGAAGAAGGCGTCGTTGTTGCCGGCGTAGTCGTAGTCGATGAGCCAGATGCGATCGCCGTCGTCGACGATGTTGCCGGCGAGCAGGTCGTTGTTGCACGGCACCGTCGGCAGCGGTCGCGACGCGAGAGCGCCTTGGATCCGTAGGAAGTCCGCGCCGTACGAGACATAGTCGTCGGGGATCGGGAAGTCGCGACTGACGCACGTACGCAGGTAGGTCGGCTGCCGGACGAACATGTCGAAGTCGGTCGAGAACCTCGGGCCCGCATGGAGCAGCCGCATCGCCGTCGCGACCCGTGGCAGCGTTCCGGGGACGCGCAGGTCCTCGTTGACGTAGCTGCGGCCGCCGACGTAGCCGATCACGAGCGCGCCGAGATCCGCGCGATAGTCGACGAACGGTGCGCCGGCTCCGGATACCTGCGCGGCCCGCGTGTTGTAGGACTCGGCGTCGCGGTCGATGCCCAACAGTGAGCTGTCGCTGCGGGCCAGCCGCACGACGTACTCACCCGTCGGGGTGGTGACCTTGAGGTTCTGGTTGGTCAGGCCGCCGGTGAGCTCCTCGACCGTCCGCGGGGACCCCTCGAGTGCCGGGACCTGGTCCAGCAGCGCCTCGATGTCGACCATTCCAGCAGCCTACTAGCGCCCGAGACTTAAGGTCTAGACGGATGCACCTGTCGCCAAAAGCCCCGCCCGCGAGCGATTCCTCAGATGGGTTCGACGTTGAGCTCGGTGACGGCGGCGGGGTCGATGCCGGTGTTGAGGCTGATGCGCGTGCGGTCGGGCCGGTAGCGGTCGCGGGCGTACTCAACCGCCACACCCGTCGCAGTCGACGCGTTGCGGGTGACCAGCATCAACGCGGACCCGGGCTCGACCTCGAGGAGCTCGGCGTGCTCAGCGCTGGAGATCTCGGGCTCGAGCCACTCCTTCGCGTTGTGTGGTGCCAGGCCGTAGTGCTGGCGCATCAGGCCGTAGAGCGATCCGGCGAGGTTGTGGTCGAGGAAGCCGGGAAACAGGTGCGCGGGCAGGTACGTCTCCTCGAGCGCCAGGGGCAGTCGGCGGGCGGAGCGAACACGGACGACCTCGATGACGTCGCGCTGGCGGCCGAGTGCCAGGGCGCTTGCGACCTCCGGCGGGGCCGCGACGATGCCGGCCCGCACGATCCGCGCTCCGGCACGTACGTTGGCGCGCCGCATGAGCTCGGTGAACCCGGGCAGGCCGCTGAGGTCGACCTCGATGCGCGGCTCACGGACGAAGTTGCCGCCAGACCGGCCGCGCCGACGCTCGATGTAGCCGCGGGCCTCGAGGGACCCCAACGCCTGACGCAGCGTCATACGACTCACGCCGAGCGAGGCGGCGAGCTCCTCCTCGGGCGGCAGCCGGTCGCCCTCGCGGACCCGGCCCGCACCGATGCGACTGAGCAGCCACGACGCGATGCGGGCGTGCGAGGGGCCGCCGGTCGAGACCGAGAGATCGGGCTTGCCGCCCAACGCCTCGTCATCGATCTGCAGACTCCTCACACGCCCGACCGTATCGCCTTGTGACTAGTCGTTGAACGCCTCGATGACTGCTTCGTCGATCGTGTGCTTCGGACCGGTGAACCACTTCTTGGCCGAGACGTGCCACCAGATCGTCAGTGCGATGAGGACACCACCCGTCAGAATCGGCGCGTAGTTGACGTACTTCCACTCGAACGCGTCGTCCCACGGTCGCGCTGCGGGTGTGAACGGCAGGATGAAGTAGACGCAGATGATGGCGATCTCCGCCACGGCGATCAGGTTCATCCACTTGTACTTGGACCCATTGGTCCAGCTGCCGGGCTTGAAGGTGTCACCCATCTTCCAGCGCAGGTAGATCGGGATCGCGAAGGCCAGGTACAGCCCGATCACGGCGACCGATGTGATCGCGTAGAACGCGACAGGGACCGGAGCGCCGGCGATGTCCACCTCGATCAAAGCGGGCAGGGTGATGATCGCGCCGATGACGGCGACGAACACCACGGCGTTCGCCGGGACCTTGGCAGCCGACACCTTGGACAGCATCTTGGAGCCGGGGATCGCGCCGTCCCTGCTGAACGCGAACGTCATGCGCGACGCACTGGTCAGGCAGGCGATCGTGCAGAAGAACTGTCCCGCCACGGAGATGGCAAGGACGGTGACGTGCCAGCCTTGACCCAGTGCCTGGCCGAAGATCAGGTCGACACCGCCGCCTCCCTTGGTGACCGCGTCCTTGTCCTGGACTGCGAACAGGAATGCGAGCAACAGCAACCAGCCACCGATCGCCGAGTAGAGGATCGAGCGCCAGATGCCCTTGGCCGCACCTTCCGCCGCGCCCTGGGTCTCCTCGGAGAGGTGGGCGGAAGCATCAAACCCGGTGATCGTGTACTGCGTGAGCAAGAAGCCGATCGGCAAGACGAGGAACCAGTAGGTCCCTCCGCTCGTGGCTCCACCGTCGTAGCCACCGTTGTTCACCTTGTCGGTGAACACGTTGCTGATCGCCTGGTGCGTGTCCGGCACGAGCACCAAGATCAGGATGATGATGGCGACGCCAGCCACGTGCCACCAGACGGAGACGTTGTTGACGACAGCAAGGAGGTGTCCGCTGAAGATGTTGAGCAGGGCGGCGACCGCCAGGATGACGACGAACTCGATGAAGACGCGCGTGAGGCTGTAGTCCGCGGCCCAGGACTTGCTCATCGTGCTGAGCGTCAGGTCCAGGAACGTTGCACAGCCGTAGGCCACAGACGCGGTGACGGCGAGCAGACCGATCAGGTTGAGCCAGCCCGTGAAGAATCCGGCCGCCGCTCCGCCCATCTTGGACGCCCACCAGTAGATGCCGCCGGACGTCGGATAGGCAGAGACCAGTTCCGACATCGTGAAGCCGATGAGCAGGATGAACAACGAGATGACCGGCCAGCCCCAGGAGATGGCGATGGGACCACCGTTGTTCCACGCCTGCCCGAACGTCGTGAAGCAGCCCGCGAGGATCGAGATGATCGAGAAGGAGATCGCGAAGTTGGAGAAGCTCGACCAGGAGCGGTTCAGCTCCTGCTTGTAGCCGAGGCTCGCGAGATGCTTCTCGTCGTCGGTGAGTTGATCTGCCATGTAGTGCACCCAACTTTCAGTGAAGTTGGTGCATGCTAGCGCGGGTCAGAGGTATGAATCTAGACCTTTGATGCAATCGATCCAGGAGTTCACACGACGGAAATCGAAGCGCGCCGCGGCAGAGTCAACTCGATTCGTCGTCGCGTGTCCGGTCGGCCTGGGCGCGCTTGAGCTCGTCCCGCTCGCCGCGCAGGCGCTTGACCTCGTTCTTGCGGTGCTTCATCTGCATGCTCGCGCCGGTGATGATGATCGCCAGCAGGGCGCCGCCGATGACCCCGCCGAGGGTGCCGGCCCGGAAGCCGGGGGCCTCGACGTCGAAGATCCGCTCCCCCGCGTGCGCCGCCTTGCTGTTGCCGGCGACGACCGAGAGCGTCAGCCAGTTGGGCGCGGCCAGGAGCAGCGCGATGACCGCGACGACGATGCGCCAGGTCCAGTTGAAGAACCGGCGACGGATCTGGAACAGCAGCAGGACCGGGACGAACGTGAAGACGAATCCGTAGAACGCCCCCCAGAGCGTGCCCTTGGTCAGGCTGTCGTTGACCTGGTCGCCGACGCGGTGCGCCCACCAGCGTGGGAAGAACGCGGCTGAGACCCGGAACCCGATGTAGGCGACCGCGAGCAGCAGGACCGCGAGCACGATCCGCTTGACCCAGGCGCCGGGCGCGATGTCGGGCTGGTCCTGGATCTTGCGCTCGAGCTGGTCGTCCTCGTGGGGCTCGTTGGTCGCCGCCGACTCGTCCTGGGTCATGGCCACATCATGGCATCGCGGAGGGGCCGCCGCCCGTCACTGGAGGGCAGCCGCCATCGCCTGCCACTCCTCGGCCCGGACGACCCCGTCCTGAGTCAGCCCGGCAGATGCCTGCAGCTTCTTGACCCGGGCGAGCGTGACGGTGTTGAAGTAGCCGTTGCGGTCGGCGCCCGGCATCCCCAGGGCGGTCTGCAGGAACAGCACCTGGGTGCCGACGTCGACCTGCTTGATCGGGCGCGTCGAGAAGTGCTCGAGCCCGTACGCGATCGCGGCGTCCCGGCCGTAGCCGCTGACGACACTCGCCGTGACGCTCGACGGGCTCAGCGATGCCCAGGTCGGCTGGTCGAGCACACCTGTGTAGGGGATGTCGTGAGCGCGTTGATATGCCGACACGGCCTTCCAGGTCGGCCCGTCGAACCGCGACGACTTGGGTACGCCCAACAGCGCCTGCGCCTTCGCGACCGTCGCGCCAGTGGTGCCGTACTGCCGATCGATCAGGGACGTCCGCTTGACCTTGCCCGACGATGACGGACAGGCGCCGGCTCGCGGAACGCTGGTGCGTACGCCGTACGTGCCGGTGAACCGCATGCACGGCCCGAGGTCGATCGTGCCGACCTTGCCGGTCCAGAACGACGTGTTGCCGCGCGCACCGTTCCAGCTGAACGAGATGTGCACGTGGTCGGTGTGGTCCGAGCTCGTACGCCACCCGTCGGATGCGCGGTAGATCGCCCAGATCTTCTTGTTGTAGATGATGTACATGATGCCGAGCCGGCGGGCGTTGCGGCCGCTGTTGGCGGTGGCCCAGCCGATGAAGTTGGCCGCGGCGGCCCGCTCGCTCTTGTCGCCGACGTCGACCATCCAGTCCCACGCGCGACCTTCACTGTGCTCCGAGACACCCTCGGTGCAGCCGTGGTGGATGGCTCCGGCGCCACCCTCGCCGTACGTCTTGAGTACGAGCGCCCGGAGCTTGACGACGCCGGGCATGTCGATCGGGCTGCAGGACGCCTGCGGCAGGTAGGGCGACGCCGGGTCGACACCTGAGGGCAGGGTCACCGGTGGTGTGGGGCCCTTGGGGCTCGACGGCAGGGTGATGGGCGGATCCCCCGCTGCTGCCGGTGACACCAGCAGTGCCGAGACCGCGACGAATGAGGCGGATGCAAGCAAGAGTCGGCGCATAGTCTTCCCCCAGATTTCGAGACCTGCGTTTCATCATGCGTTGCATCCGCCCCATATGTCACTCAAACCCCGGCATCCTGCTTCGACGGCGCGAGCAACGCGACGATCACGGCAGTGACCGCGACGACCACTGCGGCGATCATGAGTGCCACGCCGATGCCGTCGACGAACGCGTTCTGGGCCGCCGCGACGAGCTGCTGCCCGGCGGAACCCATCTCCTGGACGTGCGGGGACTGCGTGAAGGCGATCGAGCTCTCAGCACCTTCGGCGACCGCCGGCGGCAGGCCGTGCACGGCCTCGGTCATGCCGTCCCGGTACTGCTGGTTGAGGACGCTGCCGAGGATCGCGATGCCGAACGCACTGCCGAGCTCGCGTGCCGTGTCGTTGACCGCCGACGCGACGCCCTGCTTGCTCTCGGGCAGCGACTCGGTGATCGCCGTCGTGGCCGGAGTGCCGGCCAGTCCCATGCCTGCGGCGAACAGCACCAGACCGAGGGCGAACGACCAGTACGTCATGTGCGTGCCGACCTGCGAGACCACGACCAGTCCACTGGCGGTGAACAGCAGGCCGAGCGGGGCGAGGCGACGGAAGCCGACCTTCTGCGCGATGCGCGGCGCGTTGCGAGCCAGCGGGATCATCACGATCGGAAGCGGCAGCAGCGCCACGGCGGCGCCGAGCGGCGAGCGCCCGACCACGAACTGCAGGTACTGGATCACCACGAAGAACAGGCCGAACGTGGCGAAGAACTGCACCATCACGGTGAGCGATCCGGCACTGAAGCTGCGGTTGCGGAACAGTCGCGGGTCGAGCATCGGGCGGTCGGACTTGAGCTCCCACAGCACGAATGCGATGAGTCCCAGCACGCCGGCGGCCAGGGCCGTCATCGTCAGGGCATCGTCCCAACCACGATCCGGGCCCTCGATGATCCCGAAGACCGTCGCGGCGACAGCCACGAGGGACAGCAGCGCACCGATGAGGTCGAGGCGTGGCGGGTTCTCGTCGACCGACGTGGGCACCACGACCAGCGTGCCGATCAGCGCGAGCACCGCCAACACGACGTTGAGCCCGAAGAACGAGCTCCACGAGAAGAACTCGAGCAGGAAGCCGCTGCCGAACAGGCCCAGCACGGCACCTCCGCCGGCCATGCCCACCCATACGCCGATCGCCTTCGCGCGTTGCTCGACGGGGAACGAGGTCGTGATGATCGACAGCGTCGTCGGCATGATGGCCGCGGCGCCCACTCCCATCAGGGCTCGCAGCGCGATCAGCTGCGCGGGGTCGCTGGTGAGCATGCCGAGCCCGGCCGCGATGCCGAACACGGCAAGGCCTCCGGCCAGCAGCTCGCGGCGGCCGAACCGGTCGCCCAGTGCGCCGGCGAACAGCAGCAGTCCGGCGAACACGACGGTGTAGGCGTCGACGATCCAGGTGATCTGGGTCTGGGTGGCTCCGGTCTCGCGAGCCAGGTCGGGCAGGGCGACGTTGAGGCCGCTCACTGCCGAGACGACCGTCATCAGGGCGAGCGAGACGACGGCGAGGATCGGGCCCGTACGAACGCGGGTCCCGCTCCTGATGTCGGTGGTGGACATGGTGTTCTCCTTGTGAGTAATTCTACGTTTGATGAATTATTATTCATCGCGTGTTGAATTGTCAACAGGCAGCGCCGTTTCGACCCGTTCAGGCGGAGCGAGTAGGTTCGTCGTGTGCGTATCGCGACCTGGAACGTCAACTCCATCCGCAGCCGCATCGACCGGGTCACCGGCTGGCTCGAGCGCAACGACGTCGACGTCCTCGCCATCCAGGAGACCAAGTGCCGTGAGGACCAGTTCCCCGGTCTCGAGCTGTCGGCGATGGGCTACGACTACGCCCATTTCGGGCTCAACCAGTGGAACGGCGTCGCGCTGATCTCCCGCGTCGGGCTCGACGACATCGCCACCTCGTTCGCCGAGGACCAGCCGATGTTCGGCGACCCGGAGATCGTCGAGGCCCGGTCGATCGGCGCGACCTGCGGCGGCGTCCGGGTGTGGAGCTTCTACGTGCCCAACGGCCGTACGCTCGAGGACCCGCACTACGTCTACAAGCTCGCCTGGCTCGAGCGGCTGCGACAGGCCTCGATCGAGTGGCTCGCCGACAACCCCAAGGGCGAGATCGCGCTGACCGGCGACTGGAACGTCGCCCCGCAGGACGAGGACGTCTGGGACATGACGGTCTTCGAGGGCCACACCCACGTGTCGAAGCCCGAGCGCGAGGCGTTCCAGGCGATCCTCGACGCCGGCTACGCCGATGTCGTCCGCCCACACACCCCCGGCGAGTTCACCTACTGGGACTACCAGCAGCTGGCGTTCCCCAAGAAGCGTGGACTCCGGATCGACTTCATCCTCGCCTCGGAGGCGCTGGCGGCACGCGTCGACCACGCCTGGATCGACCGTGAGGAGCGCAAGGGCAAGGGCGCCAGCGACCACGCTCCGGTCGTCATCGAGATCAGCTGAGCTGATGCTCAACCGCACTGCGCGCAGGCTCCACGACCTGGGACCTGACCCCGACGGGAGCGCCCTCGACACCGTCGCCGGATGGATAGCGGGCAAGCCCTCGCGCCGGTCCGCATTCGTCGAGGGCCTCGCGGAGAGGTACGCCCAAGAGCCGACGCTCAACGAGCTTCGGGTCGCGGAGCGCCTGCTCGAGGGCTCGGAGCGCAAGGTCCTGACCGGGATGAACGATGCCCTCCGCGACGCCCGGCCCGAGCTGCTCTACCCCCTCCTGGCCCGGCTGCGGTTCCTGCTGACCAAGGACCAGCCCAAGGCGTTGCGGACGCAGCTGGGGGCCGCGCTGGCCACCACCGACACGACCGGCGCCGACCTCGATCCGCTCATCGAGGCGGCCATCAAGCTCACGACGCCCGAGGACCTGCGGCACGCCGTGGCGTACGTCGATCAGCACCCCGGCCAGGTTGAGCCCGACTCCCTCGCGGCCCGGGTCTCGGCACAGGTCGCCGCCCTCGACACCGAGGACTGGGCGACCGAGCTGGAGCCGTACGTCCGTACGCCGGACGACCTCCGGACCTGCTTCGAGGTCGCCGTGACGCTGCGCCACGAGCCGGCGATCCGGCAGCTCGCCCCCGACGTCGATCGAACCGGCCTGAGCGACCGGCACCTGATCCGCGCCGCCGACATCCTGCGGCGGGCCGCCAACGGCACGCTCGCGCTCGACTTCGCCCGGGACGTCCGCCGGTCCGACAGCGCCGCCGGTCGCACCGCCCGGCTGATCCTCGGCGAGGCGGAGTCCCTCTCGCTGCTGACGTCCGGCTGGACCCCTCCGGCGCGACGCAGTGAACCGGCTCATCCGCCCCGGGCCCGATCGGTGTTCCACGTCCTTCAGAACTCGCTGCCCTATCGCACGACCGGGGCCGCAAACCGCACCCATGGCCTGCTGAGCGGAATCGCCGCTGAGGGCTACGAGGTCAATGCCGTCACCCCGCCGGGGTTCCCACTCGCCGACGTGCCGAAGGACCGCCAGGACGCCATCGAGGCGACCGAGCGGCTCGGCGACGTCACCTACCACCACCTCATCGACACCGACCAGGTCATGCCGCGCTTCCCGGTCATGCCGTTCGTCGAGACGTATTCCGCGGCGATCACGGACCTGGCCAGCGAGGCGTCCGCGGCGCTGATCCACGCCTCCAGCAACTCGCACAACGCGCTGTCCGGGATCGTCGCCGCCCGCCGACTGGGTGTCCCCGCGGTCTACGAGGTCCGTGGGCTCTACGAAGAGGTGCGACTGTCGCTGCACAGCACGTACGGCGACACGCCTGAGTACCAGCTCGCGGTGCACATGGAGCACCTGGCCGCGACGGAGGCGGACCATGTCATCGCGATCACCGAGGGTCTCAAGTCGACGATCGTGGAGCGAGGTGTGGCGGCCGAGAAGGTCACGGTGGTCCCCAACGGGGTCGACACGGACCGCTTCCAGCCGCTCACGCGCGACGAGGACCTCGCCAGCCACTACGGGCTGACCGACAAGATCGTCATCGGCTACGTCGGCTCGTTCAACTGGTACGAGGGGCACGAGATGCTGTTCGAGGCGTTCGGCCGCCTCCACGGCCGGCACCCCGACGTACGCCTGCTCATGGTCGGCGGTGGCACCGAGAACGAGGCACTCCTCAGGCTCCGGTCGAGCCTGGGCCTCGAGGACGTCATCCTGATGCCCGGCAAGGTCCCGTTCGAGCAGGTGGAGGCCCACTACTCGCTGATCGACATCGCGCCGATCACCCGGCTCTCCTCGCTCGTCACCGAGACGGTCTCGCCACTCAAGCCCTTCGAGGCGATGGCGATGGGCCGCACCGTCGTGTCGTCCGACGTCGCGGTCATGACCGAGATCATCGAGCACGAGCAGACGGGACTGCTCTACACCAAGGACGACACCGACGCGCTCGAAGCGGCACTCGAACGGCTCGTCGTCGATGCCGACCTGCGGGAGCGGCTCGGCGCCCGGGCCAGGGACTGGGTCGTCGCCGAGCGCGACTGGCGCATCCTCGGGCGGCGCGTCACCGATATCTACCGGTCCCTCGGAGCCGGCTAGCTACTCAGCTGCGGCGGAGGAAGTCGGTGCCCTTCTCGGTCCGCAGGTGCTCGTGCTCCAGCTCGGGGTGGGCCGCCTGCCACAGCTTGACGACCTCCTGCTCGGCCGGACGAATCATGTCGTCGAGCACGACCGACGTCCGTGGCGCCAACCGGTCCCAGGTCTGCGGGAGGGCGGGGAACCGCGCGAGGCGTGCCGTCGGTGCGGGCGGGCCGTCGACGAACAACAGGCCGATGCCGTCCAGGTCGTCGAGCTTCGCCGGGTCGTACCACTGCTGCACTCCGTCGGCGCCCGGTACGTCGACCAGCGGGGCGTGCCGGGCCTCGGCGATGTCGCCGACACCGTGCCGGGCCAGCAGCTGGTTGGTCTTGGCGGCGTAGTCCTCCTCGTGGTCGAGGGCCACGATGCGGGTGTCGATGTCGTTCTGGCGGGCGGCAAGCGCGAGGAACAGCGTCGAGATGCCGCTGCCGCACTCGACGACGAGCGTGGGCCGCTCGTCGACCAGCTCCTGGACCAGCACGACGAGCGCGTCGGGCGAGACCGCCCACCCGCGCATCGGCGGGATCGCGGCCTTGATCTCCACCATCTCGAACAGGTTGAGCGTCGCCTGCACCTGTTCGAACGAGTGCCTCGAGACCTTGCGCACCCCGTGGAGGAGTCCCTTGCTGGGATCGGAGATGCTCTGCCGGACCTTGTCGACGCGCCGACCCGTACGACCGGTGGTGGCGGCGATCTCGCGGAGCGCCGTGCGCTGCTGCACCCGCTGCTTCTTGACGGCAGCGTCCAACGCCGAGATGCGCTGGTGCAGGCGACGGCTCTGCTGCTCGCTCCGCAGCGTGTGTGCGACGAGCAGGAGTGAAGCCAACGTCACCGGGACAGCCAGCGCCCGTTCGCCCCACTTGGCGGTCGCCGCCACCATCACGACGGTCGCGACGACGGCCACCAGCAGGGCGAGCAGCAGCCCTGTGCGGCGATCGATCGACGGCAGGCCCCTGCCTCCACGGTCGCTCATGCCGTCTCCCCCGTTCGGGTCAGATGATCCGCGATCACCGCGGCGATGCGCGGACCCGCGTGCCCGTCCCACAGGGGCGGCACCACCTGGTGTCGCGCCTCGCGCGGGCCGAGTGCCTCGATCGTCCGGGGCACCAGGGTGTCCAGGTCGACGAGCTGGTTGGTGCCGTGGCTGATGGTGATCGGCCGCTCGGTGTTGGGCCGCAACGTCAGGCACGGGATGCCGAGCACCGTGGTCTCCTCCTGGACTCCGCCGGAGTCCGTGATGACCGCAGCGCCGCCCCGGAGCAGGCCGATGAACTCGACGTAGCCGAGCGGCTCGATGACCTTCACGCCCGCGTGGTCCATCAGTCCGGCCCGCTCCAACGCGGCGCGTCCTCGCGGGTGCAGAGGGATGACGACCGACGCATGGTCGGCGATCTTGTGCAGCGCGGCCACGATCTCGGTCGCGCGATCCGCGTCGTCGACGTTCGACGGCCGGTGCAGCGTCGCCACGACGTACGGACCCGTGAGGCCAAGGTCCTGGCGGGCGGCCTCGGCATCGAACAGCTCGAGGTTGGCCAGCAGCGTGTCGATCATCGGGTTGCCGACGAAGTGGATCTTGTCGGCCGCGACACCCTCCGTGCCCAGATGCACGTTCGCGTCCGCGCTGGTCGTGAACAGCAGCTGGGCGAGGCTGTCGGTCACGATCCGGTTGACCTCTTCTGGCATCGTCCGGTCGAAGCTGCGCAGGCCGGCCTCGACGTGGGCCACCTGGATGTCCAGCTTGGCGGCGACGAGGGACGCGGCCAGGGTCGAGTTGACGTCGCCGTAGACCACGACGAGGTCGGGCCGGTCGGTGAGGAACATGTCCTCGAGCGCGACCATGACCTTGGCGGTCTGGCTGGCGTGGGAGCCGGAGCCGACCCCCAGGTTGACGTCGGGCTCGGGCAGGCCCAGCTGCTCGAAGAACACCTGGGACATCTCCCGGTCGTAGTGCTGCCCCGTGTGGACGAGCACCTGCCGGATCCCGCGGTCACTGAGCGCGCGGATGACCGGGGCCGCCTTGGGGAAGTTCGGCCGGGCGCCGGTCACGTGCACGACGTGAGCGACGGGCTTCACGGGCGTGGGCTCAGATGAGGGGGACATATGCTCCTACGCTATCCCGCACGATGTCAGGCCCCGAATCGGCGTGACCGTGCTCGCCGCAGCCCGCCACCGGTCCTCCGCCCGAGATCAGCCGAGTCGCGGCCCGGTAGCCTGCGCACCATGCCCGATCAGACCGCCCGGCTCGCCGAGCCCCGTGTGATCGGCCTTGTCGGCACCATCCCTCGCGGGTTGCGCCAGAGGATCGTCGGCGAGCACCCGGGGTGGGTCGAGCACGAGCTCGCCGACCCGCACCTCCTGCTCCTGAGCCGTGGCCGTACGCACTCGTGGACCGGACCCGGTGCCCGCGGGATCCACTGGTCGGGGCAGGGCCAGGCCGGTCCTGTCTCGGGCTGGCAGCAGGCCATGCACGAGACGGTTGCTGTCGGCGTCGCGGTCACGGCGGACGAGGTCGTCCTGCACACGTCCAGCTGGGGCAACCAGGCGTTGTACGTCGCGTGGCTCGATTCCACGACGCTGGCGTTCTCGACGACGTCGGAGGCACTGCTCGACCTGCTGGAGGGCCCGCTCGATCCCGACTGGGACGCCTGGGCCTCGATCCTGACGTCCAACAACCCGATCAACGGGCGCACGCCGTTCCTGCAGGTTCGCCGGCTGCGAGGTGGCGAGCACCATCGCCTCGACGTCACGACCGGCACGTTCTCGACCGGGCTGGACGCCCACCGGTTCATCAGCGAGGAGCGCTCCCCCGCCGCTCCCGGGGAGATCGTCGACGGGCTGCGCACCGCCCTGACCGAGCACCCCGTGCTGGCCGAGGGTGCACCGGACGGTGACTACCTGGCCTCGCTCCCGTTGACCGGTGGCTGGGACTCACGACTGCTCGGCGCGATAGCCGGCGAGCAGTTCGGCCCCGAGGCGTTCCTGGCGCTCACGACGTCCAAGCACACCGAGAACGTCGATCCCGACGTGACCTACGCGACCACGCTGGCGCAGCTCCTCGGCATGACGCAAGAGATCATCCACCCTGATCGCAGCGCCAACCCGGCCTACACCGCAAGGACCATGGCACTCCTGGAGTACGAGAGCTGGGAGCACAGCTGGTTCGGCCCGGCCGCCGGCGTCCTGATGGCACGCGGCCTGCCGGTGATCGACGGGTTCGCCGGCGACACCCAGCTCAAGAACGCGTACGCCAACCGACGGCTCTTCACGGCCGAGCCGGCCGACGTCAGCGACGAGCTGTGGCGCAAGCTCGACCGGCGGCCCGCGCTCGGGCTGCCTGGTGCGACCGAGTCAGTCCGTGACGAGCTGGAGCAGCGCATGCGGCCCGACGTCGAGGCCTCCAGGCAGGGGGTCGAAGGTCATCCCAACGAGGGCCGGATCGCCGTGCTGCGCAGCCGGATCATGAGCGGCGTCGGCCTCGCCCCCTTCAAGCTGCTGGCGACCGGGGTCGAGGTCGTGACGCCGTTCCTGCATCCCGCGGTGACGTCCGCGACGATGTCGATCCCGGCCGAGGCCAAGGCCAGCGGCGCCCTCTCCCGCCAGGTGCTGGAGGCCGCCATGCCCGGTCTCTCCAGCCTGCCGTCGACCAACGATCCCGGTGCGATGGCGGCCCGGGGACGCCGCCGCACCAACGGTCCGGAGGCGCGGGCGTGGACCGCCGAGCGGCTCGGTGTGCTCGACCGGTTCATCGGCCACGGCTTCACTGCCGAGGACGTCGAGGACCTGCACGGCAAGCCGGCCGACGCCTGGCGCCACCGGTTGATCCAGCTCAGCTGCTGGCTCGAGGCGTACGAGTCACGGCTCTCCTCGACGACTCCCCCGTGGTGGGGCCGATGAGCGGTGTGCACCCCGACGGGCTGGGCGGACCGCGGACCCTGGTGGTCGCCAGCAGCCCGGTCGAGCTCGACGACTTCCGCAAGCGTCGGTACGACCAGATGGTCGTCGTCCACGCTCGCGCTGACGGCACGTTCGACCCTCGCGTGCTGCCACCGTTCCAGCGCGCTCTGGTCTTCGCCGACGCGGCCGACGCGACGGCCATACGCGTGGCAGCCGACTACGCCGCAGGCCGGCTGGGGGCCGGTGGGATCATCGAGTTCGTGGATCCCGCGAACAACCCCGAGGCAGCCGTCGGCACGATCGCCGCCGCCCTCCCCCACATGGAGGTCACCGTCACCGCTCTGCCCGCACCGGCGCGCGTACGCGTCGTCGAGGCCGTCCCGCGCCCGCCCGCCAGACCCTCCCTGCTCCAGCGCCTGCGAGGCCGCCGATGAGCGCCCCGGAGCTGACCGTCGTCATCGTCTCGGACCAAGGCTCGGCGCCCGTGCTGCCGCGACTGGCCGAACTGGCCGCGCTCGAGGCGTTCCCGCGGTTCACGGTCTCGCTCCTCGTACGTTCGGGCGACCTCGACCGCGACGCGGTCCAGGCGGCGGCTCCGTGGGTCACCGTCATCGACACCGACGGCACGCCACTGACCCTCGAGCAGGCCGTGGCCACCGCGCTGCCGACCGTCTCCACGCGCTTCGTGATGTTCACCGACGCGGCGATCGCCGGCCAGGGCACGATCGACCGGGTCATCGACCGCGGCCACGAGTCAGTCGAGTCGTTCGGGCTCGCCGACGCTCCGTTCCCCCTCCTGACGCCGATCGGCTGGTCGGAGCGGACCATCACCGACGCCTATCGGGGTTGGCTCGACCAGCAGCATGCGGACGCCGTCGCTGCACGGCGGGCCGACCTCGACGGCTACATCCACATGCTGCCGCTCCGCAACCTGCTGGCCCGGCTCGACGGCATCGACGTGCTCGAGGGCGGCACCGTCCTGCGCATCACCGGCATGTGCCGGCGCGGTGCGACCGACAGCGTCGAGCCGCCCGATCACGGCATGGAGCTGTTGGTGGTCGACGACGCCGGCACGGTCGTGGCCCGCGCCGACGCCCGCCCGACCCCGCGCATCGAGGCCGGCCTGACGAGGTGGACCGGGTTCATCGCCGATCTCCAGGTCGACGACCTGCCCTTCGGCAAGGCGACCCTCGACATCAAGCTCGCCGCACCTCCGGGGCGCGAGGACGTACGCGTGCCGGTCAAGCCGGCACCCGGAGCCCTGGCTGCCTCCCGCCCGCTCGTCGTGAGGGACCGCCGCTTCCAGTTCTTCCCCGTCCACGGCTCCGGCCGGGCCGAGTTCGTGACCCAGTCGGCGACCGCTGCGCTGGCGAGGATGCGCTGGAGCGCCACGGTCCTGCGTCGCGACCTCGGCGGGATGTTGCGTCGGCGACCGTTCGCCTGGACCCGGCCGATCCGCGCCCTGACGCGCCCGATGTTCTGGCGACGCACGATCTGGCTCGTCGGCGAACGGCCCGACACCGCCCGTGACAACGGCTATCACCTGTTCGCGCACCTCACGCGCGAGCGCCCCGACGTCGACGTCTACTACGTCATCGACCGGGCCAGCGCCCAGTACGACCAGATGTCCGCGCTCGGCCGGGTCGTCGCGCACTCCTCGTTGCGCCACCGGCTGCTGATGTATCACGCGTCGGTGCTCGTCAACGCGTACTCGCTGACCCACATGCTGCCCCAGCAGTGGAGCAAGGCGCTGTACGTCCGGCACTTCGCCTGGCGCGTCGGCGCGTTCCGGGTCTACCTCAAGCACGGCATCCACATGAACCCCAAGGTGCTCAAGCGGCAGCAGACCGGGTTCGACCTGTTCCTGACCGCGAGCCGGCGCGAGACCGAGGCGGCCCGGGTGACGTCGGGGTACGACCGGCAGATCGTGCCGACCGGCCTGCCCCGCTATGACGCCCTGGTGCCGACCCCGCCGACCCGCACGATCCTGTTCATGCCGACCTGGCGGATGTACCTCGTCCCGCGCCTGTTCAGCGACGAGACGACGACCAAGGTGCCGTTCGAGGGGTCGACCTACCAGCGCTTCATGCAGGACTTCCTCGGCAGCCCGCGACTGCGCCGGCTGCTCGAGGAGCACGACTACCAGCTCGAGTTCATGCCGCACTACAACATGCACGCGCACCTGGCCCAGATGCCGCTCACGGGCGACCGGCTCACGGTGCTCGACGGGTCGGCACCCGACATCCAGGACGTCATGCGGCGGTGCGACCTGTTCCTGACCGACCACTCGTCGGTGCACTTCGACATCGCCTACCTCGGCACGCCGCTGATCTACACGCACTTCGACGACGACGAGTACTTCGGCGGCCATGCGCACACCTCATGGTTCTCGCACGAGGAGGACGGTTTCGGGCCGGTCACCCGCGACGTCGAGAGCACGATCGACGCGATCGAGCACTACGTGCTCAACGGGTGTGAACGCGAGGCGGAGTACTCCGCACGCGTCGAGGAGACGTTCATCTTCCACGACCGGCACAACTCGCAACGCGCCGTCGCGGCGATCGACGACCTGATCGAGACCCGCGGCATCAGCTGACCGCACGCCCTACTCGTGGCCGAAGCGGCCCTTGGTCGCGCGGAACAGCTCTGCCGCGAGCTGCGGCTCGGCACTGTCGACGTACGTGCGGGTGATGTGGGTGCCCTGCCGGTAGACCAGCACGTTGCCGATGACCGTGGCGCAGCGCGTGCGGTCGGGGCAGATGACGTTGGTCAGGTCGATGATCCCGACGCCCGGCACCTCCGCCGCGGCCTTGCGCTGCGCGGGCGCACCGGACCGGGCGATGCCCTTGGCCTTGTCGAACGCGCACCGGGGCAGGTCCTTGGGGTGCTTGGCCACGCATTCGTACACCGGCTGGGTGAGCGGCTCGGGGTTGTCCAGCAGCGTCACCAGCGCGATGCCGGCGTCGGTGATCTGGCGCCAGTAGCGCGCGGTGCCCTGCACCATGGCGTCCTGGGTCAGCGCGGCCTCGCCCGACTTGCCCTCCGGCAGCGCGGTGCCGCGACGGTGGCCCGAGATCACCAGGTCGGGGTGGAGCTCGAGGATCTTCTTCAGAGCCGCCCGGCCCCACTCCCGGCAGGTCTTCTCGTCCGTGCCGGCGTTGTTGGCGTCGGTGAACGAGCAGGCGGACTTGGTGATCTGCAGGATCCGCCAGCCCTCCTTCTTGCCGAGGTCCGACAGCGCCGTCTGCCACTGCACGATCTTGGAGTCGCCCACCAGCACGACCGTCCGCTTGGCCTTGGCGTCGCCGAACGTGCAGACCTTGGGCTTCGGATCGCCGACGGCGACCTGGCAACCCGGCTGGTCGTCGTACTGGGGCGGACGGTCCTGGGGCGCGTCGACCGCGAGCGGGCGCATTTCGTCGACCGCCTTGATGTCGCTCCACACCGTGCCGGCGTTGGCCGGATCGGTCAGCGCACGCGCCCCGATGCTGTCGGCCTTGGGCGCCTCCTTGACGACGGTGCCGAGTCCGACCGAAGCGTTGAGCACCAGGCCGAGCCCCACGCCCACGGCAGTCAGCGCCGCTCCGAGGCCCAGCGCGCGGGAGGTCGGCTTGAACGGCGTACCGAAGCGGACCGGGTTCTCGATGTACGTGTGGCACAGCCAGGCCGGGACGACCGACAGGATCATCAGCAGCACGGTCCAGCGCAGCCGCAGGTCGGGGTACTTCGCCTGGGCGGCGATCAGGATCGGCCAGTGCCACAGGTAGAGCGAGTACGACAGGCCGCCGACCCACACCATCGGCGCCGTGCTGAGCAGGTGCTGCGGCGAGCCGGGGGTCGCGGCGATCCCGCTCGCGATCACCGCCGCTGCGCCCAGCACCGGCAGCAGCACGTGGACACCCGGCCAGGTCGTCGAGCCGTCGAAGGCGAGCACGGCGTACGCGATCGCGGCCAGGCCGAGCCAGCCCGCCGCTGCGCGCAGCGCTGCGGGCAGGCGGGCGAACCGTGCCGCGGAGAGCGCCAGCAGGGCGCCGACGCCCAGCTCCCAGATGCGGGTCGTCGAGACGAAGAACGCCGTGCCCGGGTTGCTGTGGGACTGCTGGACGGAGTAGACGAACGACGTCGCCGTCACGATGCCGAGCAGCGTGAATGCGCCGAGCCGCCACCGCCGTGCAGCGACGAGGGCGACGACGAGCATCAGGACCGGCCAGACGAGGTAGAACTGCTCCTCGACCGACAGCGACCAGTAGTGCTGCACCGGTGAGGCGCCGACGTCCTCGGCCAGGTAGTCGACCGAGCGGTCGGCCAGGCGCCAGTTGACGACATACAGCGCCGCCGACACGATGTCGCCGCCGAAGTCCTCCCGCTGCGTGATCGGCAGCCACACGTACGTCACGACGGCCGAGAACAGCAGGACCGTGGCGCTCGCGGGCAGCAGGCGACGCGCGCGTCGCGCCCAGAAGCGTCCCAGCGCCACGCGGCCGGAGCGGGAGACCTCGCGGGCCAGCAGGCCCGTGATGAGGAAGCCCGACAGCACGAAGAACACGTCGACGCCCACGAACCCCCCGGCGAACCACGGCAGGCCGGCATGGAAGGCCAGCACGACACCGACGGCGATCGCCCGCATCCCCTCGATGTCGAGCCGGAGCATCCGCCCGTGGTCCTGGCGAACCGTGTCGTCGGTCCGGGCGGCCGCGCCCAGCTGTCCGGCGCTCACGCGTTGGCTCCGAACAGTCCGTCGGTGGCCCGCCACAGAGCGGCGGACAGGCGCGGCTTCGCACTGTCGACGAAGGTGGTGGTCAGATGGCTGCCCTGTCGATAGACCAGGACGTTGCCGATGACCGCCGGACAGCGATCCCGGTCAGGGCAGATCGTGCCGGACAGGTCGACTGTCTTCACCCCGGGTACGCGCTCGGCGGCCGCGCGCTGCGACGGCGCGCCGGATTCCTCGATCGCCCGCTTGCGGTCGAACGAGCACCGGTTGAGCTCCTGCGGATGCCGGGCCACGCACTCGTAGACCAGCCGGTCCTCCGGAGGCAGCGGATTGTCCTCCAAGGACACGAGCGGGATCCCAGCGTCCGTGACCCTCTTCCAGTAGTTGGCGAGGCCGTCGACCATGGCCTCACGGGAACGTCTCGACGTGTTCCTGGCGTGCTGAGGTGCTGCGGTGCCGTGTCGGTTGGACACGATGACGAGGTCGGGCTTCATGTCGAGGATCCGTGCCATGGTCGCCTTCCCCCATGCCCGACAGTTGTCCCCGTCGGCGTTGCCGGTGCTGATGTCTGCGAACGCACAGGCCGACTTGGCGAACTGGACGAGCTTCCAGTTCTGGTCCTTCGCGATCGAGCTCAGCGCGGTCTGCCACTGGACCATCTTCGAGTCGCCCACGATCACGACGGTGTGGGCACCCGCGCGGTCGCCGAAGTCACACTCGACCGGCTCGCTGCTGCCGTCCAGGACCTGGCACTCGCGGCGGTTGTCGTACTGCGGTGGCCTGTCCTTCGTGGCCTGAAACGCCAGCGGCCGCATCTTGTCGACCGCCTTGATGTCGCTCCACACGACACCTGCATTGGCGGGGTCGTCGAGCGCTGCCGCACCGGGGCTGTCGGCCGGCGCGGCCTTCTCGACCGTGCCGACGGCCACCGAGGCGTTCAGAGCGAAGCCGATCCCGACGCCCAGTGCGGTCAGAGCGGCCCCGATACCGAGGGCACGACTCGTGGGCTTGAACGGGGTGCCGAAGCGGATCGGGTTCTCGATCAGCTTGTGGCAGAACCAGGCGGGCACGATCGACAGGATCATCAACAGCACGGTCCAGCGCAGCCGCAGGTCAGGGTACTTCGCCTGGGCGGCGACCAGCATCGGCCAGTGCCACAGATAGATCGAGTACGACAGCCCGCCGATCCACACCATCGGTCGCGCGCTGAGCAGACGCTGCGGCGAGTACGGCGCCGCCGTGATGCCACTCGCGATCATCAACGCGGCGCCGAGGGTCGGGACGAGAGCGTTGACCCCGGGCCAGGTCGTCGACCCGTCGAAGAACAGCGTCGCGTAGGCGATCGCGGCGATGCCGCCCCAGCCGCCGATCGCCCGAAGCGCGCCGGGCAGACGGCTGACGCGGGTCGCCGACAGGGCGAGCAGCGCACCGATGCCGAGCTCCCAGATGCGGGTCGTCGAGACGAAGAACGCCGTGCCCGGGTTGCTGTGGGACTGCTCGACCGACCAGGCGAACGAGGTGACGGTGACGAGTCCCAGCACGCCGAATGCGCCGACCTTCCACCGTTTGGCTGCCACGACCGCGACCACCACCATGAGCAGCGGCCAGATGACGTAGAACTGCTCCTCGACCGAGAGCGACCAGTAGTGCTGCACCGGTGAGGCGCCGACGTCCTCGGCCAGGTAGTCGACCGAGCGGTCGGCCAGGCGCCAGTTGACGACGTACAGGGCCGCCGAGACGATGTCGCCGCCGAAGTCCTCCCGCTGCGTGATCGGCAGCCACACGTACGTCACGAGTGCCGAGAACGCGAGCACCGTCGCACTGGCCGGCAGCAGGCGCTTGACCCGCCGGGCCCAGAAGTTGCCGATTCGCACGCGCCCGGTGAGGGCGACCTCGCGCGCCAGCAGGCCCGTGATGAGGAAGCCCGACAGCACGAAGAACACGTCGACGCCCACGAACCCACCGGCGAACCACGGCAGGCCGGCATGGAAGGCCAGCACGACACCGACGGCGATCGCCCGCATCCCCTCGATGTCGAGCCGGAGCATCCGCCCGTGGTCCTCACGCACCGCAGCCGGACGCTGTCGGCGTGCTCGGAGCATCGGGGACGGTTCCAATCTGCTGCGGGAAGGGACTGGGCACCGGCCGCGACCGCAGGAAGGTCGTGCTCGCAGTCTTCGGGGCGCTCGAAGTGCCGCCGGTCAGGTTACCCGACAGCCCGCACGAGACCCGAATCGTCACGTCCCGCCACGGCTTCGACCAGAGACCGCGCGGCGCCCGCAATTGGTGGGTGTTCGCCCCGTTGGGGTAACCTTCCGCAGGCAGCAAACCCACCCAAAAGGAGCCTGCTTTGTCCATCGACATGGCCATCATCGGTCTCGGTTACGTCGGACTACCCCTGGCCCAGCAGGCATCCCGCTCCGGCCTCAGCGTCGTCGGCTTCGACGTCAACAGCGCGATGGTCGACTCGCTCAACAGCGGCACGAGCCACATCGACGACCTCACCGACGACGACATCGCCGAGATGCTCTCGCTCGGGTTCACCGCGACGACCGACGAGAAGGCCCTCGCGGACGCCGACGCGATCGTCATCTGCGTCCCGACCCCGCTCTCGGTCGACGGCGAGCCCGACCTCGGCGCCGTCATCGCCGCGACGACCACGATCTCGCGCCAGCTTCGCAAGGATCACCTCGTCGTGCTGGAGTCGACGACCTACCCCGGCACGACCGACGAGGTCGTCCGCCCCATCCTCGAGAAGGCCGGCCTGACCGCGGGCAGCGACTTCCACCTGGCCTTCAGCCCCGAGCGCGTCGACCCGGGCAACCCCACGTACGGCATCGCCAACACCCCCAAGGTCGTCGGCGGCCACACCCCGGAGTCGACCGAGGTCGCGACCGCGTTCTACAGCCGGTTCATCGACACCGTCGTGCCGTCCAAGGGCACGCGCGAGGCCGAGATGACCAAGCTGCTGGAGAACACCTACCGGCACATCAACATCGCGCTGGTCAACGAGATGGCGCAGTTCTGCCACGAGATGGACATCGACCTGTGGGAGGTCATCCGCAACGCGGCGACCAAGCCGTTCGGCTTCCAGGCGTTCTTCCCCGGACCCGGCGTCGGCGGTCACTGCATCCCGATCGACCCCAACTACCTGTCCTACAAGGTGCGCGCGACCCTCGGCCGCCCGTTCCAGTTCGTCGAGCTCGCCCAGTCGATCAACCTGCAGATGCCGGCGTACGTCGTGGAGCGCGTCGCGGACCTGCTCAACGACGACGGCAAGGCGCTGCGCGGGTCGACGATCCTGCTGCTCGGCGTGACCTACAAGCCCAACATCGCCGACCAGCGCGAGTCGCCGGCCACCCCGCTGGCACAGCTGCTGCTCGACAAGGGCGCCAACCTGGTGTTCCACGACCCGCACGTCGAGGAGTGGACCCCCAACGGTGTCTCGGTCACCCGCGCGGACGACCTCGACAAGGCGCTGGCCACGGCCGACGTGTCGGTGCTGCTGCAGAACCACCGCGACTACGACCTCGCGTCGATCGCGGCGACCGCCAAGAAGCTGTTCGACACCAAGGGTGCGACGGACGACGAGGGCGTCGCACGCCTCTGAGGCGCTAGTGCTTCTCGGCCGCGAGCGCCTCGCGGAGCGAGTCGATGCGGGCGCCGAGCTCACGCTCGGTGGCCCGCGCCTCGTCGACGCACCGCAGGCCGATGTTGGCGATCGCCCGGTTGATCTCGCCAAGAGCCGTCGCCCGGCCGTCCGGCACCGTGACCTGCTGGTTGCGCCAGATCAACAGGGCGACGCCGAGCATGAGCAGCTGCAGCAGGGCCAGGCCCACGACCGCAAGACCGATCTCGTCGGCCAGGGCCCCCACCACCACGACGGCCAACAGAATCAGGCCGGCGGCCGATGCCAGCGTCACCAGGTTGTCCGAGAGTCGTTTGATCACGGGGATTCCCTTCGGTCGGCGAGCGGGACACCGCTCGCAGCGATGAGCACCTGGCGAAGCGCCTCAGGGCTGAGCATCTGCTCGGCCCACGCGTAGCCGCGCTGCTGCTGTGCGATGAAGCCCTCTGGATCCTGCCACAGACGTTGGGCGACGTCCGGGACCGCGGACTCCTCGGCATAGATCGCGGCATCCCCGAGGTGCTGCTCATAGGTCGGGGGCAGGAGCAGGACGCAACCCCGGGAGGCGGCCACGGCGATCTCGTGCGAGAGATCGGGCCCCCACGTCCGGCGCGGCAGTCCGACGAAGATGTCGAGCTGGTCGACGAACTCCTCGAGCGGTGTCTCGCGGCTCAGCAACCAGTTGGCCGGCAGCCCCTTGGCGTGGCGCTTGGGACCGATGACCACGAGCGGGTCGCGGATCCGCACGTCGTACGCGTCGTCGTTGGGAAACAGCCGCAGGAGATCCTCGACGGTCGGCCGATCACGGTCGGGCGACGTGCCACCCATTCCGGTCGTGCCGACGATCGCCCGGGTGCCGCGCACCCCGGCGTACGCGCGCCGTCGACCGGGCACCACCCCGAGGTGCGCGGGGTCGGCGATCCTGGCCTGCGCGCCATCAGCCTTGAGTGCTGCCGCGATCTCGGGTGTGGCCGGCTGCCAGACCACGTCGCCGCCGAACATCTTGGCGGCATTGTCCTCGGCCGTGACGGGGTCGTAGACGTACGAGCCGTCCTCGGGCGCGCGCGGCGGGTAGCCGGCGGAGATCACGACGGCGTCCGCCGCGACCGCGCGACCCGCGACCCGACGTGGATAGCACAGCAGCTCGGGATCGCGGACGTACGCGAGGCCGGCGTGCAACGGCTCCTCCCACCGGTCGAACACCGCCCGGCCGTCCTGCACGAGCAACATCGTGCTGCGGGCCGGCGAGATCCGAGGGCGCGCCGCATATCGCGGGATCTCCGCCTGGAGGAGTCCGACCTCGAGGCCGGCGTCCACCAGCGCGCGGACCTCGTCGTCGGCTCCGATGTAGCGCGGTTGACCGGCCCGCCAGTCCGACATCACGACCACGTCCCGCTCGACCGCCCCTTCGGGGCGTGGGCCGGTGAACGACAGCGGCACCGGGAAGCGGCGTGGCGCCCCCGGCTCGATCCGTATCGACTCGTTGCCCAGGGCGATCTCGTTGTGGAAGTGCTCGTACGCCTGCCGGTAGGCGACCCGGTTGCCGTCTCGCCAGCCGAACAGGAAGTCCGTGCGTGACAGCGAGCCGTGGGTGAGCTGCACGAGCGCGAGCGGGTCCTCCAAGGTCTCGATCCGGTCCTGGCCGAAGTGCTTCTCCAGGCGCTCGAGGAACTCGCTGTCGGCGCCCTTGCGCACCTCGTCGAAGCCGCCCAGCTCGGTCACGACGGGATCACGCCGCATCAGCAGGGAGGACGAGTTGACGCGCAGCGGGGCGTAGCCGATCTTGTTGACGCTGAGGTTCTCGTAGGCCCGCACCGAGCGACTCAACGAGGCGACCAGCCCCGGCTCGGCGAGCAGCGGCAGCATCTGGCGCTCGATGCGCTCGGGGTGCGACCAGTCGTCGGAGTCCTGGAACGTGATGAAGTCGCCTCGGGCGACCGAGATCGCGTAGTTGCGGATCTTGTAGGTGCCGCCGTTGACCGGCATCCGGTGCAGCTCGAACCGGTCGTCGAGGGCGACGGCCTCCTCGATCAGCGGTTGGGACTCAGCCGGGGAGCAGTCGTCCACCACCAGCACCTGGAGGTTCTGATAGGTCTGGGTCGCCAACGACCGTAGGGCGGTCAGGAGGCTCTGGTCGGGCTTGAAGACTGACATCACGACCGAGACCACGGGGCGATCGTCGGCCGAACGACTCGTGACGGCCGTCGGCATGACCCGGTCGAAGGCGTTGCCGTCACCCGGTGCCAGTCGGATCGGCGAGACGCCGGCGCTCTCGAAGATCCAGTTGAACCGCTGCAGCCACGCCGCCTCCTCGGCCGCGCCCGGGGCGACGTCCGGGTGCATGAGCTCGGTGTCGAGCATCCACCGGGTCTCGTCGGCCAGCACGAGCTCGGGGATGACCTGTTCGACGTACGCCAGCCGGCCCGCGGCGATGTTGGTCTGCGCCTCGAGCCTGTCGATGTCGCCCGGAAGGCCCTGTCCCGGTTCGAGCCGGCGGCCGGCCCGCAGGATCCGAAGGGCTTGGGTCAGATCGGCTGCCTCGGCGAAGTCACCCGTCGGCCCGGGCTGTCCGCCCATGACCCTCGCGACCCACGCCAGACCCACGACGTCGATCGGTGCCCGGTCCGCCGCACTCCCCGACGCGACGATCTCCCGCGCCTCGGCCAGCAGTGCCGGGTAGTCGCACCGTCCGTCGGTCGCCTTGAGGGCGAGCAGGGTCAGCCCCTCTTCGGAGCCGTAACGCATCGTGCAGTCCGCGATGAAGATGGGCCGCTTCTGCAGCGTGCGAGCGTGATCCCTCAGGTACTGCGGCACAGGATCACTCATGAGACGCGGGACCTCCAGAACTCGACCATCAGCACGTGCCCATGGCGCAGGCCACGACCCTATCTGGCTGCGCCGAGGGTCGTGGCCTGCAGGCCTTGGACTCAGCTGCCCCAGGTGGGACGGAGCGGCCAGTTCGCGTTGCCGTGCGCGTCGGTCTTGACCGCCAGCACGTGGTGCAGCTCGATCTCGTTGCGCTCGAACGCGAGCCGCGAGCCGGCCATGTAGATGCCCCACACCTTGGCGCGCCCGATGCTGACCTCGCCGAGCGCCTCGTCCCAGTTCTCGACGAGGTTGTCGCACCAACCCTTGAGCGTCATGGCGTAGTGCTCGCGCAGGTTCTCGACGTGGCGCACCTCGAGGCCGGCATCCTGCGCCGCCACCGTGATGCGGCCGACGCCCGTGAGCTCGCCGTCGGGGAACACGTAACGGTCGATGAACGCACCGGTGGACATCGTCTTGTTGTGGGGACGTGTGATGCAGTGGTTGAGCAGCCGGCCGCCGACCTTGAGGTGATCGTGGAGGAAGCCGAAGTACGCCGGGTAGTTGCGCACGCCGATGTGCTCGGTCAGGCCGATCGAGCTGATCGCGTCGAAGTCGGTCTCGGTGACGTCGCGGTAGTCCATGAAGCGGACCTCGGCGAGGTGGTCGAGCCCTTGGCGCTTGATCTCCTCCTGGGCCCAGGTCGCCTGCTCGCGCGACAGCGTCACGCCGATGACCTTGACGCCGTAGTGCTTGGCGGCGTGGCGGACCATGCCGCCCCAGCCGCAGCCGATGTCGAGCAGGCGCTGGCCCGGCTTGAGGTCGAGCTTGCGGGCGACGAGGTCGTACTTCTCGAACTGCGCCTCCTCGAGCGTCGACTCGAGCGTCGGGAAGACCGCGCAGGTGTACGTCATCGACGGGCCGAGCACGAGCTCGTAGAAGCGGTTGGAGACGTCGTAGTGGTGGTGGATCGCCTCGGCGTCACGCTTCTTGTTGTGCCGCAGACCCTCCATGGCGCGCCGCCACTTGGGCAGGTGCTCCTCCGGGGGCGGCGGCGGGGGCTTGAGGTTGCCGAAGCCGAGGCTGCGGACGATCTGCACCATCTCGGGCGCCGACGGCACCTTGAACTTGAGCTGGCTCATGACCAGGACCATGGCGTCGTAGGGGTTGCCCGGGTGCACGCCCTCGAGCTCGAGGTCGCCCGAGACGTACGCCCGGGCGAAGCCGAGGTCGCCGGGCGCCGTCATCAGGTAGGACAGCCCGCGCTCGTTGACGAGGCGCAGCTTGACCGGTGCGTCCTCCGGTCCCGCCACGCTGCCGTCGAACGCCTCGAAGCGGAACGGCAGGCCGTCCTTCATGAGCCGGCCGAGCGCATCCGCGATCGACAGCCGTACTCCCACGTCTGTGGTCATGAGTTCCTCACCGCTTTCTCGTACAGGGTGCTCAGTCTGCCCTCGGGGTCGTATCGCCCGCGGGCGGCGGCGAGCACCTCGCCGCCGTACATCTGCTCGAATGTCTCCTGGTCGTAGAACGCCTCGGAGTAGAGGGACTTGTGCCCGCCGAGGGTGTGCACGAAGTCCTCGATCTTGCGGTTGACCATGCCCTCTGGGCTGCCGGCCGGGACCTCGACGGTGCCCCAGAAGCCGGCGTTGACATACGTCTCGCCGGGCGTCAGTGGGTAGACCGGCCAGGTGCGGGTCGTCCGCAGCGGGCACAGCCACACCGGCCGCATGCCGACCTCGGCGTCGAACCACTCGAGGAACTCCGGCAGCCGGTCGACCGGCACCTCGACGTCCTGGATGACCCGCTCGCGGCCCGGCACCTTCTTGATGCGGTCGAGCACCTTGCTGAGCCCGATCTTCTCGTCGAGCCCGACCAGCCGGTGGTAGACGTCGCTGCGCCGCCACTTGGTGGGCCAGACCTTGCGGACCCACTTGTTCTGCGCGCCGAACGCACCCGAGCACCAGAACCAGTCGGTGTCCCAGCGCCAGATGTAGTCGTTCATCGTCAGGGCGTCGGTCTCGCGGGCCTGGATCGACCGGTAGAAGATCTGCTGGCCCGTGTAGTCGCTGACGGTCTGCGGGGTGTCCGTGAAGTGCGCCAGTGTCAGGTAGATCTCGTCGGGGCTGAACGCCGTGCCGTCGAGGCCGTCGACCCGCTCGCCGTGCCACTCGCCGGTCTCGGCGATGACCTCGATGGCCTTGACCGCGGCGGCGGCATCGGCGACCTGCACGTGGCGCAGGGTCACGAACGGAGGGACCTTCTCGAGCTTGATCCTCAGCCGCGTGGCGTAGCCGAGGGTGCCGTACGAGTTGGGGAACGCCTCGAACAGGTCCGCGTGGTCGCCCTCGGGCGCTGCCGTGACGATCTCGCCGGAGCCCGTGAGGATGTCCATCTCGAGCACCGACTCGTGCGGCAGGCCGCTGCGGAACGATGTCGACTCGATGCCCAGGCCCGTCACGGCGCCACCCAGGGTGATGGTGCGCAGCTGCGGGACGACGTACGGGATGAAGCCCTGCGCCAGCGTCTCGGCGACGAGCTGCTCGTAGGTGCAGATGCCCTGCACGTCGGCGGTCTGCGCCTCGGCATCGATCGCGATGACGCCGTCGAGCCCGCTGACGTCGAGGCCCGGCGAGTCGTTGCCCTGGCGCGGACGGAACAGGTTGGACGTCTTCTTGGCCAGACGTATGCGGTCTCCGGGCGCTATCCGTCCGTAGGACGCCAGCAACCGGTCAACGGCTTCCCCGTGGGCCTGCCAACCTTTCACGTCCATCAGGTTAGACCCGGAGTGGGAGCACGCACATCGCAGGTTGACCTAAGAGACAGCCACGAACCGAATTGCTGCGGCGTAACCCTCGATGCCCATGCCCACGACGACCGCTGCGGCGATGTCGCTGAGGTACGACGTGTGACGGAACGACTCGCGCGCGTGCACGTTGCTGAGGTGCACCTCGACGAGTGGGGCGGTCAACTGGCTGGCGGCGTCGCGCACAGCGACGGACGTGTGGGTCCACGCGCCGGCGTTGAGGATGACGGGCGAGCCGGCGTCGGCGGCGTCGTGCAGCCAGCCGATCATCTCGGCCTCGGTGTCGGTCTGACGTACATCGACCTCGACACCGGCCTCCTTGGCGACCTCCTCGCACCGCGCGACGAGGTCGGCATACGTGGCGATGCCGTAGACGTCGGGCTCGCGCACGCCGAGACGGCCGAGATTGGGGCCGTTGAGGACGAGGACCGTCATGCGTTCACCTCTGCAGTTGCCAGACCAGGACGTCGCCGCCGTCGCCGGCAGCACTCAGATCGTACGCGCCCTCGTCCGTCATGCGGGCCTCATCGCCGCTGGTCAGCGTGGTGCCGCCGAGGTCGACGGAGCCGACCATCACGTGCACGAGGCTGCGGCGGGCCGCCGGGACCGTCACGGTCTGGCCGGCCGTCAGGCGTACGACGAGGAGCTCCGCCGCAGTGTGGACGTCGACCGTCGGGGTCAGCTCACCGGGGTGCGGATCGACGTCGACCTGCGCGTACTCGGGCTCGCCGTCGTGGTCGGAGCCCAGCATCATCTGCACGAACACAAGAGGTTCGTCGGCCGACGCGTTCTGCTCGGAGTGCTGGACACCCGTGCCGGCACTGAGCCGTTGCGCGGTGCCGGGGCGGATGATCCCGCGGTGGCCCGTCCCGTCCTCGTGGTGCAGCGCGCCCTGCAGCACCCACGTCACGATCTCGACGTCGGCGTGGTGGTGCAGCTCGTAGCCGCGGCCGGCGTCGATGCGCTCGGTGTTGATCGCGATGAGCGGGCCGAAGCCGACGTTGTCGGGGTCGTAGTGGGCGCCGTACGAGAAGCTGTGCCACGTCGACACCCCGTCGCCGTCGGTGCGGAAGCGATCGTCGGCGCGGCGGATCTCAGGCATAGCCCAGCTCGTGCAGGCGGTCGTCCTCGATGCCGAAGTGGTGGGCGATCTCGTGCACGACGGTGATGCCCACCTCCTCGATGACGTCCTGCTCGGTGTCGCAGATCGCGAGCGTCGGGTTGCGGTAGACGTAGATGCGGTCGGGCATGACACCGCCGTACGACGTGTCGCGCTCGGTCAGCGGGATGCCGTCGTAGAAGCCCAGCAGGGTGGGATCGTCAGCGGGTGCGTCGTCCTCGATGAACAGCACGACGTTGTCGAGCAGCGCTGCGAGCTCATCGGGCACGTCGGCGAACGCGGCCTCGACGAGCTCGGCGAAGCGATCCTCGCTGACCTCGATCATGCGTCCATCCTGCCTGATGCGGTTTGGGCGGCACCTGCCTCACCCACTATGCTGAACGGGTTTTCCGGCCCCCATCGTCTAGCGGCCTAGGACGCCGCCCTTTCACGGCGGTAGCACGGGTTCGAATCCCGTTGGGGGTGCCAGTTTCAAATGGCATCTGACCTGCAACGATGCCTTCCAACAACCTGGACAACCGCTCATCCGGGTGCTGAATTGGCAACACTTTGGCAACAGCACGTTCAGCGGGTAGCGCGGGCGCCGATCCACGCTCCAGATTGCGAGCTGCATCCATCGCGTCGGCCACCTCGTCGAGCCGGTTCTCGAAGAGGTGGCCGTACGTGTCGAGGGTCATCGTCGCCGACCCGTGACCGAGCATCTGCTGCACGACCTTGACGTCAGCACCGGACGCGATCGCCAGGGACGCGGCAGTGTGCCGCAGCTCGTGCGGGTAGAGATCAGGGATGCCGATCGACTCTGCTGCCGGCCTGAACACCTTCCGAAATCCTGACACCCGCAACGGATTTCCGCTGCGGATGCCAGCGAAGACGAGGTCGTCCGGCTCCCTGTCCTTGAGGTGTTGGGCCAGGTCGTCGACGAGGAATCGCGGAATCGGCACCTCCCGTCGTTGGTGCGTCTTGGTGGTGCCCCACACCATGCCGAGTCCCTGCACCGGGGTGACCGATTCGGCGATGACGGCCCGCCTTTTCTCGAGGTCGATGCGTCGCACGCGCAATGCCGCCATCTCCCCGAACCGCACGCCCGTGTAGGCCAGGAACAGGACGACGAGGCGATACATCTCATTGGTGCGCTCGTCATGAGCTCGATGCTTGCTGACCTCGGCTGGGTAGCCGCAGGCCTGGGCCAGGGCATCGACCTGCGCATGGGTCAGGTAACGCCTCTCGTGCTTGACCGGTCGCGGGAGGTTGACCTGGGTGGCGACGTTCCGAACGAGCCGCCCGTCCCTGACGGCCATGTCGAGCATGAGCGAAAGCACGCGGTGGATTTTGCGAACCGACGCCGGCGACTGGGTCCTCGTCAGCTCGGTGACCCATACCTGGACCTCGGAGTGCGACACAGCGGAGAGCTTGACGTTGCTCCACGTCGGATTGATGTGCTTGCGCACGACACCCTCATACCGCTCCTGGGTCGTCGGCTTGAGCTGGGTCTGGCCCGCGAGCCAGAGCTTTGCCCACTCCCCCACGGTCACTCGCGAGAGCGCCGGGTCGACGTACGAACCGGTGTTCTTCGAGCTTTCGACACTGGTCAGGAACCGTTCGGCATCGACCTTGCGGTGGAAGGTCTTGTTGCGTTGCTTCCCGGCGGGTGTTCGGTAGTGCGCACGCCAGACGCTCTTGCCGTTCGCTGTGCGCTTCTCAATGCTGGCCATGACCGCCTCCTCGTCCCAGTCTCGATGGGTCGACGAGGGTCATCAAGGACTACCGACGCCGCTGTGGATCGTCTGCTCGTGCAGCCACGCGACCACATCGGCCCGCCAGTAGCGAACGGCACGGCCGACGCGGAAGCTGCGCGGTCCGGTTCCCATGTGGCGCCAGTACCGCAGAGTGGCAACTGGGGCGCGTACCAAAGCTGCAGCCTCGCCGAGCGTCAGGATAATGTCTTCGGTGTAATCGGATCGATTGAAGCTTTCGGTCATCGTGGACTCCTCGAAGTAGTTGTGTGTTTCCCCAAGGCCATCGACACACCCGCGAGAGGCCAGATCTGCTGGAGTCGGTCGCAACACTTCTAGCCGCGGTGTCACAGCTCCAGACACGAGCGTCGTCAAGCTGCCTGGTCGCCAGCCGTCCAGACCGATTTCATCGGAGTCTTCCGGGTTGATCTGGGACACGCCTTCACTGTCGCGCACACGCTAGGTGCCCTCGTGGAAGATCGTGTTAACGGCGAAGGCGTGAAGCTTACCGGCGGCGAGGATGAAGTGGTGTAGTCCGCGTCGGCAGACGGGAGTGCAGCCAACCGCCTCAGCAGGAGCTCGATGACGGAGGCTCATTCGACTCGAGGGAGGCGCATGGATAGTTCGCGGAACTCTCTCTTCAACGCGCGACCTTCCTCGCTGGTCGCGCCGACTCGCGTGCTGTATTCGGCGTCGTCATTGTGGAGTTTTTCCAGCGTCACTCCCAGCGAGTTGCTAAGTATCCGCAACTCATCACGCGTTACTTCAAGCACTACGCGGCCATTCGGCTGTTCAAACGCGTTCATTGCAGTCCTCAATCCAATCCAAGGAAGTAATCAAAGCCGTCGTCGGGTCGGAGGACCGTGCCTCCATGCGCGGAAGCAGGGTCACGGATGACAACCGAGTGACGCTCCCCGTCCCAATAGGCGGTTCTGCCTCGCGCAAGCGGCCGGACTAGCGACTGCTTGCTTGCGATGACGTCATCGACATACGTTCCGAGGGCGTCATCTGCAATACCCGTGTCCAGCCCCCGCGGGTTGGTCCACCCTGTGTGAGAGTTTTCCCGGTTTGGGACTTCGACCTCGACGCTAGGAACTGGTCCAGTGAGAACGTTGGTAGTCACTCTCACTTGCTCCTAACACCAGTCACGAAGCTTCGCCACGATCTGCTCTGTCGTGTACCTCTTAGCTGCTGGCATCCTCAACCTCCATTAGCACTCTCATTATCTGAAGCACTCACACAGAAGTTGGACCGAAAAACGGGGGGCCGGACAACGAGAATATTCGAAACGGCACTAGTCAACTCGACAAGCTTTACGCGGCGTACCGCCTCTGGGTCTCGCAACAGGTAGCACAGGCTCGAGCAGCCGAGCGTGGAGCACGGACGCGCCTGCGCCAGATGGACGCAATCGCGGCGCGAAGCGATCGTCTCGGAGCGCGATTGCAGGAAGTTCTGATTGCTAGGTCGCAAACGGTTGTGAAGCCGGGGAACGTGCAACTGGCCATCGGTGGTGTCGCGCACAACTGGACTGAGGTGAGGTCGCCCGAGTTTTGGCGCACCTATCTGGCGGACGAGCCGGAGATCACGGTGACATATCAATTGCCTTACCAAATCGAGAGCGCTTCGCTCGCCTTCGAGAAAATCCAGACCCTTTTGGGCGAGAAACTCTCGGCAGATGCGTGGACTGACAGCGATGGAGGCGAGTTGCGTACGGAGATATCTGAGGCCGTTTCGACTCAGCGCGAAGCCGCTCATGCTTCGATGTCAGATTCACTGGCGCAAACCGAGAAGCGGTTCGTATACGCCGGAGTCGACCAGTCATTCGCGAACGTCGCATCGCACCTACTTGGGAGCGCTGGCTTAGTGAGAGAACTTCTCGACCGCGGCTTCGTCGATGAGAACTTCACTTTGTACGTCACGCAATTCCCTGGCCAGAGCATCAGTGCCTCGGCGATGAACTACATCATAAAGGCGGTCCAACCCGACGCGATGGACATCGACTACCACTTCGGTGCCACTGAGGAAGTTGCAACTGGCGATATTGACGCAGTGCTGGACGCTGAGAGTGCGCGTGTCCTAGGCGGCCAAAGCATTTACAACATAGAGATTTTTGATCATCTTCTCGCGACAAGGCCGAGCAAGCTGAGCGATCCAATTCGACGACTTGCCGCCAACGCTGAAAGCCATCCCGAGTTCATTGCCGCATACATAAGTTCAGGTCAGTACTCCGCGTCGTTCGTGCGGCTTCTGAGCGCCCATTGGCCCAGTGTTTTCGAATACTTGATCGGGCAGGATCCTGACTCACTCGATGTCGCACTTGTTGGCGCCGCCCTTGAGGGGGTCAGCCCTGCATTGGCCTACAAGCTCAGCGAACCGCAGCGCGACGCGATAGCAGGCAACCTTGCAAATTTTGAGGCGATGACCGAGCCACAAGCGCCGGATCGCGCAAGATCGATCGCCCGGACCCTGAGCCGCATGGGAATCGTCTCTGTAGATCTGTCTCTCACCCCCGCGCCAATGAGAGAGGAGCTTGTCGCTCGCTCGCTCTACGAACCGACGCTCGCCAACCTGCGCGCGATTTTTGGTAGCGACGACCTCCTGCCGCTCGATGCCATCAAAGAGTCTCGTGCTGAAGACGTGTATATCCACGTGATTTCCCATATGCGTGACTACCTTCTGGCTCTCGATGAAGCTCCGGAAGTCCGGACGATTGCCCAAGCCGAAAATTTCGCTGTTGTTCTGAATGACGTAGGTAGCGCGGTGCCAGAACTAGTAGCAGAGGTGGCCGGGCGGGCCGATCCCGACTGTGCGCTGGGCGATCTCGAGACCTTGAACACTGCCCTCTGGCCGTCGGTGGCCGCTGCCCACCGACTATTGCTGACGCGCGCGACTGTCTCGACCTATATCGCCGAGTATGGCTTCGATGAGGTGACTGTGGAGTGGCTGACGTCCGCAGGCTCCATTGCTCCAGACGGGGACAGTGCCGAGACGCTGTCGCTGGCTTTGGAGATTCTCAACACCGATCAACTCGCGGATGATGCCAAATTGAGGCTTATCGAGACACTGGATCTGCAGGCCGGCTCAATCGCAGTCGACGACCTATCGGCCACCGCGCATCCGCTATTACCCGTGCTTGTACGGAACGGGTCCGTTACGGACGATTCTGACGCGTATGCCTGCCTGACAGACGAGGAATGGGAGACCAAAGAGGCTCTAATCACGGCGTCGGTCGAGTTCCCGGAGTACATGCTGTCTCTTGCGATGAGCACGACAGATCTTTGGATCATCTCCGCGCGGCCAGTTCCGGAACCCGTTAAAAACGCACTTCTAGACAATCTCACCACTTTCAATGATGATCTCGGCCCCCGCGGCGCGGGTGCCCTTGCTTCCTGGGCAGCGGCAGAGGCAAAGGATCCCAGTCCTGAGGCGGTGCTGACACTAGCCAAGGAGGGCGGCCCAGCGAGTGCACCCTCGATCGTCGCACTCCTTGGCGCCCAAGCGTCTTCGATCGACATCGACCTCTTAAAAGCTGCTCTCAATGCGATCGGAGATCCATACGAGCGATTGACCAAGCGGGGATGGGAGCGCCCGAAGGTTCCAGATACCGTAGGTATGGAGGCCGTCTTGCTTCGACTCAGATCCGTCGACATCGTGAGCAAATTCAAGAGGCACGAGAAGAAGCGGGTCTTTGAAGTTAGCAAACGGCGACCGTGAGTTGGGTGCGCCGAAGCAGTCATTCTGGGCGATGCGCACCTGCGTCTTACTGGGCGAATTGCCCCATCGCGAGTGCCCTACTTTGCGGGGACGGTCCGGCGGATGCCGCGATTGGGTTATGGGGCTTTGTTGGAGGGTGAGTTGGGACATGGTGGCGGCGATTTGTTGGGGGTCTCGTCCTTGGTCGGCTTGTTGGTAGATGGCAGAGCGGCGATGTCGGAGTGCCCGTAGCGTTCGAGGAGTGCTGCTTGGCAAGGGTTGCTGCGGCCATCACGCCGCCGTAGTGCACTGTCTCTGGAAATTAGAAACAGCTACCGAGACGGTTGCGAGGTCGGGGTTGTTGATCAGGATCGAGACGAAGGGAATTCCACACCACTGCGTCAGCGTCAGTCGCATGACGACTTCACCGAGGTGAGCGTCTTGCCAGGTTCGACCGATGGTGTCACGGCCACGGCAGCGCCTCCGCGCTGACCCTCGCCGGACATCGTGGTGCTCTGAACCGTGACGGTCTTGCCCGGATCGACCTGCACCGTCACGATCACCACAGGCCTGCCGTCGTGCGTGCCTCTCGTGAACGTCGTGGACTTGTCGTCGATCGTCACTCTCTTGATCGCACCGGCATCGGGACCGTAAAGGTAGAGATTCATCAGCATTGATCCCGGCACGGCACCGAAGCCCGGGCCCTGTATCGACTTGGGCAGTGACGATGAGTCGGCGGGGGCGATCGAGTGGAGCCTCATCTCGGACTCGTATGTCTGCACGCCGGCGTCAGTGCATGTCACAGATTTCGCGGTCACGCTGTACTGGAGGTAGTACTCCATCTTGGCGCCGGTCGCGTCGTTGAGATAGAAGCCGAGCGCAGGCCTTGCGGACTTGCCGACCGGCAGCGTCCCGGCCAGGGCGGTGTTGGCGAGCTCGCGCTGCACGGACGTGTCCTTGGCCCACACCGCGACGCGGCGCTCCGAGGCTGCGCGGGACAACAACTTCAGGATCGAGGTCGGGTCGCCGGCGCCGGTGAGAACTCTGTCGAAGATCTCCCGCGCTGCACTGGCGAAGAATGTGTCCTGCTTCACCGGATCCGGGTACTTCACGTATGCGTCGTTGAGGAGCACGTCGACCGCGTTGTCGGTCCGGAGCGCCGTGCCGTCCTCGAGGTCGACCGGGCCGACGCCTTTGAGCAGGTACGAGAGCGTGACGGGGTCGAGCGATAGCACCCCATCGACGGTCCGGCCCTTCTCCTGCTTGTAGATGTCCGCGCCGATCTGCGCCGCCCGAGGGAAGTCGGGCGTGAAGTTGATGTCGCGGAAGTCCGATGCCAGCTTGGTGTCGAAGAGCTTCCGCTCCTCGGAGCTGATCGGCACGACGGGTCCCGGCAACTCACCCATGGAGGAGCCGGCCCCCTGTTTACCCAGGCCGATCCGGCCGTTGTCTACCTTGAGCTCGGCATAGGCGCCCGGCAGGCCACCAGTGGCACGGATCTCCGCATTGTTCTGGAAGATCAACAGATAGGTGTGTTCGCCATCGAGCATTTGCGGCACGACTTTGGTGGCGATGCTCGCACGATGGGCGATGTTCGCGGCGACCTTGATCTTGTCCTGAGCGTCGCGCACAGGGCCCTGCACCTGACCCATCAGCGAAGAGGTGTCGATCGCCTGCAGCCTGACACTCGCCGCCTGGATCGCGGCGGCCGCAGACGAGATGTTAGGGGTGAGCCTCGCGATCGCCCGGACGTTAATCCTGCCGTTCCTGGGGTTGAACGTCTTGGCGCTGAATTGCTCGGCGACCTCGACCAGCGGAGGAAGCCCGTCATCGGCGACCGAACCAACGGCAGAGGCGACCGTACGAACGGCGGTGATGTTCTTGCCGAGGACGGGGGTCTTCGCACCGATCGACAGGAGTGGGCTGTGGAGGGACGACTGTGCAGATCCGATGTGGGAACGCAGCTGAGCCAGCTCGGTCTCTGCGCGCGACTGGTCGCCGGCCGTCAGCGCGGCCTGCAGCGCAGCAGCGTCGTCCGCGGCGAGGTTGAGGTCGCCACGGGCAGATGAGAGCTTGCCGTACGAGTACGCGGCGAGACCCACGACGACGAACACGACAACGACCTCGGCGCCGACGAGGACCATGCGACGGCTGAGCTTGGATGGCACCAATTCGCTCCCGGTTGGAGAGCGGCTACTTGTTGATGACCTTGATGCTCTTGGAGGTCCACGGGCTGCTCTTGAAGATCGAGCCGGACGCGCGGTAGTACTTGGCCTTGATCGTGTACCGCTTGTCATGCCTGACCTTGGGTGCCCTGATCGAGAACGTGGCACGGCCATTCTTGAGCGACTTGGTGTAGGTCTTGGCACGGAACCGGACGGCGACCTTGCCGCCGCTAACCGTCGCGTTGCCGGCCTTGACCCGGACCGTCACGCCGAACTTCTTGCCTTCGGTCACGCTCGAGCTGCTGGTGATCTTCGACGAGGTGGCGACGGTGTTCGGGTATGCGGCTTGAGCCGGCCCGGCGAGCGCTGCGGTGCAGAGCACCATCGCAAGCGTCGCGAAAATGGCAATGGCAGATTTCTTCATGTTTGACTCCCTCTAAAACAGCGCGGGCACTCCTACCCGCCTGACTCCCTGCGCCGAGCCTAAGCCACAGACATGTCGTCCAGATGAACCGGAGCCAGTTGTGTGCCGCCTCACATTCATACGCACGCTGACTTATACGACGGCCTGTCGCTGCTGACGCCAGATCACGACGAATGCCGCGCCCAGAGCGGCCCCGGCGGTGTTGGCCAACACGTCCACCCAAGAGGCTGTCCGGTCTGGTCGAGCGACGTCCTGCACGATCTCGATGGCGCCCGAAAGCACGAGTCCGAGCCCGACAGCGTGAAACCAGCGTGCTCGGGACAGCCAGACCATGACGAACAGGCCCAGGGGCGCGAACAACACCACGTTGGCGCCGATCTCCACGAAGTCGTAGGCCTGGAGAGGCGTGATGTCCAGGTTCCTCATCATCCACTGCACAGGCGGCCAGGCGACCACATCGATGTTCTTGTCGACGTGGGTCGGCCACAGGCCGATGAGGAGCAGGGCGGTCCCGTAGAGCGCCGTTCCGGTCACTGTCAGACGTGACGGCCGTGGCATCCCCCGAGCCTAGCCACGTGTGACCAACCCCCGGGCGGATCGCGGCACACGTCACACCGCTGTGGCTCTGCGTGCTACTGCCGACCCCTAGGATCGACGTGTGAGCAAAGCCTTCGTCCGCGCTGCCCTGGTGGCCTTCGTCATCGCGGACATTGCGCTGGTCGTCGGTGTGATCCGGCACGTGGACAAGAGGCCACCGGTCGCGGATCTGCCGGTCTCCAAACCTGTCACGCCATCGGCGTCGACCAGCGCTGCGGCCGGGAAGCAGCAGGACTACCGGTTCAAGCCGGCAAAGGCCTCGTCGATCTCGATGTCCAACGACCAGACCCTCCTCTACGCCACTCGGGGTCAGTGCGACGGTGACGTGAACGCCAAGCTCGTGCTGTCGACCAACGGCGGCGCGTCGACCAGCACCCCCGACACCGGGCTCAAGGAGATCGTCGCAGTGTCCGCGGTCTCTCGTTCCGAACTGCACGTCGTTGGTGCCGACGGTGACTGTGCCCTGCAACGCATCGTCTCGACCGACGGGGGCGACTCGTGGACGCCGGACTCGTCCAGTGACTTCTGGTATCCGGATCTCAAGAATTCGAAGAAGGTTGTGTCCCCCGACCGGACCAGCAAGCCCGGCTGCATCGTCACCTCAATGAGCCAGATCGGTGACGACTTCGCCAGGGTCAGCTGCGCGGACGGCACGATCCGTGGCACCGGCAATGGCGGAGCGAAGTGGCTCAAGCTAGGCCATCTCGACAACGTACGTGTGGCGTCGTTCACGACCTTCAACGCCGGGTATGCGCTCGCGGCCTATCAGGGCTGCGCTGCCCAGCAGTTCACCACTCGGGACGGTGGCCGGACCTGGGCTCCGGGTGGCTGCATCAGCGGTGAGCCGGCGCAGGCGATCGGCGCCAACGACACGGGGCTCGTGGCGTTGGTCGCCAACCAGCTGTACGCCAGCGACAACGGCGGCAAGAGCTGGGCCCAGCCCTGAGCGGTCAGCGACAGGAGCTGCGAACGGTCACGCCGTTGGGCGTCGACTCGATGCCCGGAGTGCGAGACAGCACGACGTCGCCCCGCTGATCCTTGCCGGTGACCATCGTGGCCGCGACGGTGACCTTGGCGCCGGGCTCGAGCGAGAACGCCGCGAAGTTGACCGGTCGGCCGTCGAATGAGACGCCGTTGTTGGGCCGAAACTTGTTGTTGAGGGTGAACGCCACAAAGGTTCCGCCGGCCGGAGCGAACGTCCGGGTGTCGAGCACCATCGTCCCTTGCGGGCTCGCGAAGCCGTTGCCAGTGATGTACTCGGGCAGCTCGCTGGCGTCGGCGGGGGCCGTGGAGGTGTAGGTCGTCGTCAGCTGGATGGTCTGTGCTCCGGCGGAGGTGCAGCGCACCGACCGCGCCGAGACGTCGACATCGAGGTAGTACTGCATCTTCGACGCAGTCGAGTCGTTCATGTAGACCCCGACCTGCGGGTGCGCGGCCTTGCCGGTCGGGAACGCCCCGGAGATCTCAGTCGGCGCGAGTTCCGCCTGCTCTGACTTACGGGCTGACCACAGCAGCACCCGGTGCTCGTCGGCTGCCTTGGCGAGCTTCTCCAGGACCGTGCGGGAATCACCCTTGCCGTGCGTCACGGCGTCGAAGATGCGCTTGGCCGAGTCGGCGAAGAACACGTCCTGCTTCGTTGGGTCCGGATAGCGGGCGTACACGTCGTTGAGCAGGATGTCGACGGCGTTGTCACTGGTCAGCGTGGTGTTGTCGGCGGCCTTGATGGGGCCGGTCCCCTTGAGCAGGAAGCTCAGCGCGACGGGGTCGATCGACAGCACCCCGTCGACCTTCACGCCCAACTTGTCGTCGACCATTGCCCGGGCGATGCTCGCCGTGCGCGGAAAGTCCGGAGTGAAGTTGATGTCGCGGAAGTCCTTGGCCATCAGCTGGCCATACACGCGGCTCTCGTCCTGGGTGAGCTTGACGAACGGGTCGGCATACTGCGGAATGTCGGTGCCCGCTGCTCCCTGCTTGGTGAACGTGAGCTTGCCCTTGTCAGCCTTGAGGATCGCGAACGCGCCGGGGAGCCCGCCAGTGGAGCGCACCTCAGCATTGTTCTGGAAGATCAGCAGGTAGGTGCGCTTCTTGTCGATGCCGAGCATCTGAGGGGCGAGCCGCATGGCCTGCGCAGCTGACGAGGCTGCGGACTGTGCACTGGTGATCTTGTCGGTGAGGTCAGCGGCCGGCGACTTGAGGGGCCCGATCAGGTCATCCGTGTTGATGTCGAGGATCTTGTTGCGGTTGATGGTCAGCACCTGGCTCGCCTTGGTCACCGAGGGCGCGAGCGTCTGAAGCGTCGCCAGGTTGAAGCGCCCGTTCCTGGGCTTGAACACATCGGCGTCCAAAGACGACGACACCTTGACGACCGGCGGTATGCCTCGGACGGCGATGTCGTCGAGACTGGTGGAGATGACCTGGACCGCGTCGACGCTGCCGCCGACGAAGGGCAACTTGGAGAGACCATTCCACAGCGGGCCGTCGGTGTTGGCGCGAGCCGTGCTCGTCGACGCCTGCAGTTGGGCGAGCGTCGCCGTGGCGCCGGCCGTGTCGCCGTCAGTGAGCTGTTGTTGGAGGGTCTTGGCCTGATCCGCGGCCTCGTTCAGGGCAGTCTTGGCGGTGGCAGCCTGACGGGCGAGCACGACCCCGACGACGATGACCGCAATTGCGACGAGACCGAGGCCCCACACCACGGGACTGCCCTTGAGGCGCCGCCGGACTTTCGGGCGTCTCGGCCGGGAGCGGCGACCGGGTGGCATGCGCATCATCCTAAGGAGGAGGTCGGTCTGGCTGGGCCGGACATGGAGCCGCCACCGACTCGTCGCTGAGGGAGGCGGCGAAGAACCGGTGGCGGACTCAGGGCGATTGCAGTGCTGCGATCAGGCAGTCTTGCGGCGGCGGGCCGCAACGGTGACCGCGGCTCCGGCGACGGCCAGTCCTGCACCGATGCCCAACAGTGTGAGGTTGCTGCCGCCGGTGTCGGGCAGCGCGCCGTTGGTGTCGTCACCAGTGTTCGCGTCACCGTCCTTGCTCACGACCAGCTGGACGCTGTAGGTGTCTGTCTGCGGTACGGCGAGCAGGGTGTCGGAGCTGACGGAAGTTGTGAAGACCGCCGGAGTCACCGCCGCGGGATCGGAGGCCGCCGCGACGGACGGGTTGACCGTCGCCGGGTCCCACGTGCAGTGGGCAGTGATCGTGTAGGTGCCGGCTGAGTCGGGCGCGGTCAACGTGACCGTGTAGGTCGAACCGGAACCTGCGGGAGCGCTCTGACCGTTGAACGGTGAGAGTGTCCATGCGCAGTTGGTGCTGCCGGCGTCGAAGGTGACGCTGAACTCTTCACCCGGTGCCACGCCACTGGGGACGTCGGCCGAGAAGGGCGGGGGCGAGTAGGCGGCATTGGCGGCCGAGGCTGCGAACACGCTCAGCAGCGCTGCGACGACTATGGCAAACGCCAAACGAGTTTTAGGCATAGTCACATCTCCGAGTTTTGGGTCCGAGTACCAAGGATGCACGTGACTGCCGCGATAAATCAGACAACGTGTTGTGAGCAACTTATCGCACCAAGAACGCCTCGCGCCAAAAAAGTTCGAAACTGACCGTAACGTTTACTAGGTTTCAATCGTGTGTCGCGTTGTGAGCGGGGACACACGCCGCATTCGCCCGAATCGAGAGCGTCACTGAGTGATTCTTGGCGGTTCTGGTCGAAATATTTTCGCTACCAGATCAAGTGCGGCTGAGCCCGGTCAGGAGGTCTGGTCGGGTGTCGCTCTCCGCGAGCTCCGGCGACCGAACCAGGATCGCGAAGGCTCGGCGTGCCCGGCGTCGTCCGGTGCGTAGCCGTAGCCGTATCCATAGCCGTATCCATATTGGCCGGGCCCCTTGGTGGGCGTCATGTTGAAGATGACTCCGACCGGCTTCGCGCCGACAGCCCGCATCCGCTCGCCTGCAGCCCGAAGCTGGTCATTCGTCGTCTTGCCATGGCGCACAACCAGGATGGCGCCGTCCGACTGCGCGGCGAGCAGTGCCGCATCGGTCACGGGGAGGAGCGGTGGCGCGTCGATCAGCACGATGTCGTAATTCTCGCGCAGCTGCTTGATGATGGATGTCATCGCGTGCGACTTGAGCAGCTCGGCGGGGTTGGGTGGTGTCCGACCGCTGGTGAGGATCTCCAGATTGGGATGGATCGCAGTGTGTTGCATGGCTTCGTCCAGATCGACTCGTCCGACCAGCACTGTGGTCAGGCCGACCGCGGACTCGATGTTCAGATAGCTTGAGATCTTTGGTCGCCGAAGATCCGCCTCAACCAACGCGACACGTTCGCCGCCCTCCGCCAGGACGAGGGCCAGGTTGGTCGCGGTCGTGGTCTTACCTTCGGCCGGGAGTGAGCTCGTGACGACAAACACCTTGCGGTCCAGGTCCGGGTCGATGAACTGGAGATTTGTGCGCAGCACGCGAAATCCCTCGACCCGGGGGGCATAGGAGCCCAGGTCATTGATCAAGGGACTGCGCTCCGCGTCGGCGTCGTACGCGATCGCTCCGAGGATCGGTGCCTTGACCAGGTCTTCGAGGACCTTCATCGATTTGACCGTGGTGTCGAGGGTGTCACGGACCACTGCCATGCCGGCGCCGAGCACGAGTCCCAGAAGCAACCCGAGGGCGAGGTTGCGCTTGGGCCGTGGGGAGATGGGCGCGGACGGCTCCGAAGCCGGATCGACGACAGTGGCCTTGATGGTGGCCTCGTCCTTGCCCGGAGGCGTCTCCAGCTCGGCCACGTACCCCACGAACTGATCGGAGACAGCGCCAGCGAGGACCTTTGCCCGCTCAGGCGACGGGTCGGTCACCGTGACCGTCAAGATCACGGTGTCGAGCTTGGAGCTGGCGGAGATCTGCTTGGCGAGATCCTTGGGCGACTCGTCCAGGTCCAGCTCGTCGACCACACGCTGCGCGATCTGCTGACCGGTGAGGAGATCCGCGTACGACTTGACCCGCTGCAAAGAGAACTGACTGCCCTGAAGGGCCTGACTGTCATCGGTCGCGCCGGACGTCGAGATGAACAACCGCGCTGACGAGGCGTACTGGGGTGTGGCTGACCAGGTGAAGGCGGCTGCAAGCGCGACCGCGCCCAGCCCAAAGACGGCAATCATGATCCAGCGTGACCGCAGCACAGTCAGGTAGTCACGCAGGTCCACGGGTACTCCGTCCGAGAAGGATCAGCAGATTGATCTCCCACGAGTCTATCTGGGGGAGGGGGTCGCGACCGGCGGATCGTCGATGGCTCCGATGATCCTCATCACGTCCGTCCGCGGACACGGGGGCCAGAGCGGATGCCCGCGATGTGACGCGCCGCACGGTCGGGCAGTTCGGATCAAACTGCACCAATGCGGCGATAGGATCGACCGACCGCGTCGCTGCTCAGATGTTCCCGATGCGACTCGATGACGCGGCGACGGAGGGCAAGGTCACTCATGGTGATGGCGAACGCAGTCGCGCTCGTGCTACTTGCTGGCCTGATCACGGTGCGAAGTTTTGGCATGCGGTTCGCCGGCGTCTCGGTCGTCCTGTTCACGATCTGCTTGCTGCCGCTCACCCTGACCGACAGCCCGGTGATCGCCCACGTGGGAATCAGCGGCGCCGTCCCCCAAGTGCGCACCTTCACGATCGTGCTCTTCCTGTTGGCCCTGGCGGCACTTGTCACCGGCCGCGTTCCGCGCACCGGCTTCCTTGTCCTCCCCTTCGGGGTCTGGCTGGCCTTTGCGGCCACCCAAATCTGGCCAAGCACACCGATCGTCCATGCCGGCTTGCTCCAGCTCAGCGTCGGGGCGATCGCCTGGGTCGTCGGGACGTCACTAGGTGCCTCGATCCAGGACGACCGCTTGGCGCGAGCGCTCACGCTGCTGATTGCCGGAATCGTCGCGATCCAGGTCGTCGTCTGCACCTTGCAGTTCGCCGGTGTGCCGATCAACGCCCTCGCTTCGACTGAGTCCGACATCCTCGGTGGTCGGGTCAACGGCACCTCGAATCATCCCAACAACCTCGGCAAAATGCTCTTCCTGCTGCTCATCTTTCTGTTGCCACTGACGGAGCAGGTCAGTCAGCGCTTCGCCAAGCTCGCCCTGTCCGCAGCGGTGGCGATGTTCGTGCCGCTCGCCCTCGCTGAAGGGCGCGCCAACTTCGCCGCTGTCCTCGCCGCGTTGGTGCTGTGGTCTCTCCTGACTCCGAAGGGGCGGCAGATGGGGGCCAAGCTGGTGTTCCTGTGCTCGGCCGTAGTGGCGGTCCTGCTCTCCGGTGCCGTATTCCTTGCGAGGTTCGATGCAGACCCGTCCGGAGGGGTCCGCCCGCAGATCCTCGCGATCGCCATGCGGGCGATACCGCTTCATCCCTTCGACGGTGTGGGGCCCAACAACTACGTCACCGAGATCGCCTCGCGCGAGGGCTCTTTCATCCCCGTTCACAACACATACGTGCTCCTGGTGGCAGAAACCGGCCTGATCGGCGCGGCCCTGTTCCTTGGCCCTATCGCGTACCTCTTCTTGAGGGCCGTTCCGCTTGCCCGCGTCAATCCCCACGCTAGAGCCGTCGTCGCAGTAGGGCCCGGACTCTTCGTCGTCGGTTGGACCGGTTGGGGCCTTCTGGGTACGTCGATCCTCCCACTGATGATGTTCGCCTTCGGCTACGCGCTGTCAGCTCTCCGTCCAGGTGCGGGAGAATCGGCGGACCTCAGAGCGCTCCGGCAGCAAGAAGAAGCACTGCGATCTCGCTGAAGGCTGCCACGTAGATGATCGCTCCGCTTGTCGAGAGAGTGTGTGTCCTCGGAGCGCGAGCCGCGCGCTGACAGCACAACAAGACCGCGGGGAGCGCGAAGGTCGCTGCGGCGTACGCGCCGAGCTGATGGGTGATGCCGCCGCCGTCGACGAGCATCGCGCCCACGAACAGGACCAAGGTGACGCTGCTCGACAGGGCAATCGGCTTGGTCGAAGCGCGACGCAGGAATTGCGCGCTCAGCGAGTAGTAGAACGTCACATTGGCCGTAGCCAACGCCAAGAAGGCAGGGATGGATGCGGCTTCCGTCCCGGTGCTTGAACCATCCCGGTGGACAACGTAGGTGGCTGTTCCGATGACGAACAGGCACGAGGCGGCACCGACGATGGCGTACCTGCGCAGGTGGGACGAAAGGGAGCCGTGGTACTCCTCGACCTCGCTGGTCTGCATCGTGACGCTGAACAGGGAGTTGAAACTGGCGAGGAGTGTGAACCCGATGGACGCGCACAGCATCAGCTGGTGGCTGAGCAGCAACTCAGATGACGTGTCGTCCCACGAGGTGACGCGGATGCCCTGGATCACGAGACCGAAGCAGATGAGGTGGGGCACCAGTGGTCCGGCCCGCCCGATGCTGGACCGCAGGACCTCCTTGTCGATGGCATGGGGGCGCAGGGTGCCGTGGCGCAGCGAACGTGACATCAGGGCAGCTGCGGCGACGCATGCGACGGCGGACCAGCGATTGGTGCCCGTGGTGGAGAGGCCGCCCCAGTAGCCCACGACCCAGACAACGGGTGGCAGAGGTGCCGCGACGGCACCGACGACTGCTTGATGAAGCCGGCCCGTCGCGCGCCCCACTTGGGCACACAGGATGCCCATGGACAGCAAGCCGGCCATGCTTAGGGCCGACCCCAACAATGGGCCACCAGTGATCGGCAAGAATCCGAAGATGGCGCCGACGAGTGCGGACACCAGGCTGACGAGCACGCAGAAAGTCAGCGAATGCGACCACGTTCCGCGGCCGTTGCGGAGGGACTCTGCAGTGCCGCGATATTCATTTGGCAGCAGGTAGGCGAGTCCCAGCGTCAGTGCCAAGGACAGTGGAGCTGCGATTGCCAGCGACCGGATTGCAACATCCTGGAAGTGTGGACCCGCAGCGAAGCTAAGGTAGGTCCAAGCAAGAAACGCCCCGCCAGCAGAAGCCAGTTGGGTCGCGGGAAATACGTAGCGCCGTAGATGCACTCAACCGCCCGCACTCACTGGAGGACTGTGTGACGATCTCAGCATACTGGTGGGTTCCGACGCGCCCGGCCAGGACATTGGCCGGCGAAATGGTCCGTCACGGACGGGCCTGGGCCCGCATGATCCAAGCCAACCGAAGGATCAGCAACTTTGGTGACGCCGTGAACCCTTTGATCATCAAGGAGCTCTTCGATCAGCCGGTCGAATGGGCTCCGCTGGGCTCTGAGGACATGGTCTGCATCGGATCGGTCCTCGACAATTACATCCGCCTGGGTGGACGCGGCAAGGTGTTCGGGTCCGGTTCCCGAACCGGTGACGTCCAAGCCGGAGCGATCGACCGCGCACGCATTGTCGGTGTTCGCGGCAAGCTCACCGCCCGATCTCTGGGCCTTGACGAGGGTGCCGCCATCGGTGATCCGGGGCTCGCCGTGCGAAGCCTGACCCCGGTCGTGCCGGCCCAAGCGCGTACGGGCCCTGTCGTCCTTCCCCACTTCACCGATTTCGTAGGCGAGCGACGTCGGGCGATCCTGGAGATTCACCGCGCCGGGTACGACGTCGTGCTGCCCAGCGCAGCGCCTTTGGACATCGCGGCGCGGATCGCGGCCGCAGATCACGTCGTCACGTCGAGCCTTCATGCCGTGGTGTTTGCCGACGCACTGGAAGTGCCGGTTGCCAGACTCGGGTTCGCGAGTGAGGCCAAGACCGAGCCGGAGTACAAGTACGAGGACTATCGGTCCGTGTTCGGTATCGCGACACCCCGGGTCACGACGACCGACATTCTCGACGGTGGTCTGAGCAGAACGGCACGCGACGAGATGGATGCGGCGGTCGCGGCCATTGCACCGCAGGTCGACGGTGTCGTGGAAGGGCTGTTCCAGCACGCCAGATCGCGCTGACTATTCCGCGGCCGTGTGCTGCGCGGCCGATCGTGGCTCGAGCAGAGCGGCCCCAAGTGCCCGCGTGATGCTGTCGACGGAGTAGTTCTGTCGGGCCCACGCCTTGCCGGATCGTCCGAGTTCCTGACGTTCCATGGGTGACTCCAACAATCTGACCACCTCTTCGATCCATTCATCGGCGGTATCCGCCACGGCAACGTCGACGCCGGCTCGGGCTCCGGCCAACGAAGCAACCAAGGGGCTTGCCACGGTCGGTACGCCAAGCTCGAGCGACTCGATCAACTTCATCTGAACCCCAGTCGCGGTCGTCACCGGGACAATCGAAAGCCATGCGGACAGGTAGTGCTCATCCACTGAGTCGACGCGTCCGTGCACCCGTACATGCCCGTCAGCCAAGGAGCGAATCGCCTTGGTGGGGGCGTCACCGACCACTTCCAGCTGCACCTCGGGAACCTGCTGCCGTACCGCAGGCAGGACGTCGCGGCAGAATCGGGTCACGGCCTCGACGTTGGCGGCGTAGCTCATACGACCGACGAAGACGATCGTTGGACGGTCTGCCAAAGGGACCGGCCTGTGCGCCGTCTTGAGCGCGTGCGGGCTGCGTACGAGATGAACGTTTGAGTGCTCGGGACGCAGATCGGCGGGCGATGAGATGATCACCGCCTCGAACTCAGCGACGATCTTCGCCTCCTCGGCGCGCATGCGGCGCGCTTCCATCTTCATCACCAGTCGCTTGAGGATCGTGGAGACTTCCGACGCCTGCTGGTAGTAGGCGCTTCGGAACTCGTCCAAGTCGATCGCCATCCTGGCCGGGGTGTCGCGCACGACCTTTCGCCACTGTCCACTTCGGAGCGTGTTGAAGTAGATGAGGTCGGGTTCGAGCTCCGCGACAGCGCGACGCACGGCGACCCGCGACGCGCGGGAATTGACGTAGCCCTGCTGGAGGGGCCGCCCGCTGAAAACTGCGAAGGCCGCGCGCATAACTGCTGCGAGTTTGGTCATTGGTACACCGACGGTCGGGAACGGTAGTCGGTCGAGATCAGACTCATCTTCGGCATTCCAGGTTGCGGCCATCAGGTGCACAGTGTGGTGCTCACTGAGGTGAGTCAGCAGTCCCAGACTTCGCGGCCGACGTGCCGACGGAACCCATGGCGTGACTGCCAAGATCTTCACTCGTACATGCCGATGCTCTGCGTTCGGGTGATCAATAGGCACCGTCAGAGCCGAGGACCGCCCGTACTGTCCGCCACAGAATCGTGAGGTCGCTGATCATCGACCAGTTCTCGACATAGCTGGTGTCGAGCCGGATCGACTCCTCCCACGTCAGGTCAGAGCGACCAGAGACCTGCCACAACCCGGTCATGCCGGGCCGCACCGTGAGTCGGCGATGTGCGGCGTCGTCGTACAGCTCGACCTCGGCCTGTTGCTGAGGCCGCGGGCCAACCAAGCTCATGTCGCCCTTGAACACATTGAAAAGCTGGGGCAGCTCATCGATCGAGAAGCGCCGGAGGAAGGCCCCCGTCCTCGTGATGCGCGGATCATCGACGACCTTGAACAGGGGCTTGTCACCTGAGCCCTGGGCAGCGAGTAGCGCCGCCAGCTCGGCGTCGGCTCCCCGACGCATCGATCGGAACTTCATCATCCGGAACGGGATGCCGCGCAAGCCGATGCGTTCCTGGTAGAAGAACACCGGACCTGGGCTGCTGAGTTTGACCGCGATCGCGGCGCTCGCCATGAGAGGAGCGAACAGCACAACGAGGACTCCCGCCACCGTTCGGTCGAAGAGGGTTTTGGGCCACGTCCCGGCCTCTGCATACTGCGGCTCCTCGAGCTGGAGCAATGGCATCGACGCGACGGCCCGCATGTGGATGCGCGATCCAGCAACGTCGACCACGCCAGGGGACACAAAAAGTTGCACGTCGGCTCCCTCGAGCTCCCACGTGAGCTCACGCAGACCGTCAGGTCCCAAGTGTTCCGTGTCAGTGACGACAACGGTGTCCGCGTCGGCGATGGTCAAGGCCTCGGCCAACGTGCGATCCGAGCCCATCACCGGCACGAACCGCTCGGGCACATCGAGCCACTCATCCGGCTGGCCTGCGCGGTCGGGAACCCAGACCCCGGTCACCTTGAGTCCTGAAGAACGGTGCCGGTCAAAAACGCCTGTCACATGGATGCCGGAACGAATACCACCGATGACGAGGACGTGCGAGATGTTGCGCCCGATCCTCCGACTGCGTTGCAGCCAGACCCGCCACAACTTGCGATTCAGAAGGAGCAGCGCCAGCCCAAGGGGAAACGCGGTTGCCAGGTAGCCCCTGGACATATCCCACTTGAACAGCAGCGACGCGATGGCCAGAGTGCCGAACATGATGAATGTCGCGCGGACGATTCGCTGGTACTCGTCAGCACCCTCGCCCAGGATGCGCAGGTCGCGCGACTGGAACATCGACAGAGAACCCCACCACATGGCAGCGATGAACGCGCCGAGACCCTCGTAGCTCACGGAGAATGGTCCGTCGGCTGTCACGGTGGCGCTGGGTCCGAATCGCAGCAGCTCCGCGAGCAGTACCGCTATCACGAGAACCACGAGGTCGCTCACAAGCAGACCACGGCGGTAGAACGATGCCCAAGACGATCGGGTGGTGGCAGGCAGCTTCAGAGGCGCCTGAAAGTCGACGTCAAAGTCGACCGCCATCGTCCTGACGGCATGGTTCATTGGCACATCACTCCCTATGTGTCACGCAAGACCACGCCTTAATCGCCGCTCCCAACGACAGCATGTCTCAAGCGTGAGGCTATGCCGAGAGTGCGGCCCTGCGCACACGAAAAACCAAGAACGTGACGCAAGTCACAGTGACCTAATCTCCTTCGGATCGTTCAGGCAACACGATACGAGCCTGATGTTTCGGCCGAATGACAGGCGATCGCATATTTTCGCACCGTGATGGAAGACACATGTGAGGGACGAATGAACCACTGCTCTGCCCTCTGAAGCCCATCGGCAGACAGCCGCCCAGCACCACATCATGGCGGCATGCCGGGTCCCAAGAGGACCGCGAGCCACCGAGCGCGTTGCTATCGAGCCTGATCGCGGAACGGCGGGAAGGCCTCCGCACATCGGAGGTACCTGCGTCTTGGTGGACGGAGTGCAGTAGGTGGCACGGACCGGATGCCTGTCCAACTCTCGCGGCTGAAGGTGGACGGTCAGTCCCAGGTGCCCAGCCATTCCAGGGCACGCTCGGTCGCAAGCTTGTGCTGCGGCGGCACTGTGGCCAGCCGCTCCCTCACAGCTCCGGCGTCGACCAGGCCGGCCCTCAACAGCGCCGCCACAAAGTTCTGGTCCTTCTCACGCAGGGCGCAGAGCTTGGCCACGCAGAGGTCTTCTGCGTTCAAGCACCACCCAGTGAACTGCGGATCGCCCGACGGCGCGGCGGTGTTGGTGTTCTGCACCTTGACCAGCCGATCACGCCAGCCCTCTGGAAGCACAGATGTCTCCAGGTCCACGCCGTCGATGCTGTAGCCGTGAACCTCCTCAAACGGCGAGAACTCTCCTGCCACACCTTCGATGAGGTCTGCGAGCCGAGTTGTCTCAGCGTTGTCCCCGGCGATAGGGAGGATGTCGACCTCGATCGACATCGTGGCATCGGCGGGCAGCTGATCCTCGGCGAAGGTGCCGAGGATCGATTGCGATCCGACCACGATCACTTCTGACCGTTCGATGATTTGGCACGCGGTGCGGATCGCGTGTTCCAACTGATCGCGGCGCATCACCCGACTCCGGCCAAAACTTCTGCGCGTTCATCTTGCGGGAGCAGCCCGCCCATGGGAGAGACCTCACGCATCTCAATCGACTCCCGATCGAGGCCAGTCAGCACGCGCTGAATACCCAACACGTCACCCGTCTCGACGAGACCCTGCCATCGCCGGAGGTTCCGTGTGTGCGGCTGACCATTGACCCGACCACGAAACTTCTTGATGTTGCCCTCAATGGTGGGTCGCCACTTCTCGAACGTCGACCGCGTCAGATGAGACGACAACCGGCGATGCAGCTCCCACGACCGACGTTCAGAGCGGTTCAGATCCGGCTCCACCGGCCGTCGGATCACCTCCAGCCGAAACCCCATGCACGACAGCAACCGGTCCAGCTGCTCATCGCTCAGATCCACCTTGCCCGAAACGAACTGACTGATGCTCGGCTGACGCACTCCACTGATCCGTGACAGCCCGGACTGTGTGGTGCCCGTCCGGGACATCACTGTGCGCAATACCTCGCCACGACCCGTCATGATCGAACTATAGCAAAGGACGCTATACCATGTGCGATTCAAGTCGCGAACTAAACCCGATCTTTGGCAACACTGAGGCAACACGAGCGTCCAAAACAGCCAATAGTTGCCACAAACGTCCGACATGTCTGAGCGACAGATTCACTGCAATATCAATCAAAAACAGCGATGATCGACAATGTCCCATCGGGCCCTATTTCCACTTTCACGGCGGTAGCACGGGTTCGAATCCCGTTGGGGGTGCCAGTCTCTTCGGACGCCGCCCTGTGCACACGGGCGGCAGCCACGGGTTCGAATCCCGTTGGGGGTGCCACTCTCCACGCTCAGCGTGGGTGCGTCAGTCTTCGCCGTTGAGGACTCGCGTGGCCGCTTCGTGCATCGTGATGCCCCGAGTGTCGGCGTCGTGCGCCAGCACCTCTCGGGCGTCGGCGATGGAAAGGTGGCGCTTCTCCGCCAGGAATCCCGTGGCTTGCTCGATCAGTGCCTGCGACTCGGCGCGGCGCCCGATCCCGGTGGACTTCGCGATGCGACTGCGCAGCCGCTGCCCCGCCAGCCCACCGACCGGTGCATTCTGCTTGTCCTTCATCACCGGCTCCTCATAGGGGAGCCTGCGGCGCTTCTTGACCATCGTCGACCCTCAGCATCGTCTCGACCGAAATCCTAGGACCGGCCTTCTCCAGCTCGCAACAGTCCGCTGGAAGCGGGCCGACCCGCTGTGCGGTCGACGGCCCGCACTCCTGCGACTGTAACCGACACGCCACCGAGGTCCATGGCACGCTGTCCTCGTGAAAGTCCTCCGCGCGCAGCTCTCCGACGTGTCCCAGGCCGCTCCGCTCTTCGCGGCGTACCGGGAGTTCTACGGTGAGCCGTACGACCTGGACGTCTCGGCGTCGTTCCTGGCCAGCCGGTTGGCGCGCGACGAGTCGATCGTGCTGATCGCGCAGGACGATGCCGGCCAGACCGTCGGCTTCAGCCAGATCTACCCGGCGTTCTCCTCGACCCGCCTGGCCCCGATCTGGATCCTCAACGACCTGTTCGTCTCCGAAGCCGCGAGGGGCACGGGCGCGGTCGACGCGCTCCTCGACACGGCGGCGACCCTGGCCGTCGAGGCCGGTGCGATCGCGATCGAGCTCTCGACGGCGCACACCAACCTGCGGGCGCAGGCTGTCTACGACCGCAGCGGCTACGAGGCCGACACGGTCTACAAACACTACGAGAAGCCTCTGCCCTGACGGGCTCAGCGCTGGGCGATGTGGACGACGAGGTTGACCAGGGCAGCGAGCAGGACTGTGCCGAGCACGTCGAGGTTGACCCGGCGATGGCTCACGACCTCCGCACCTCGGGTCGTGGTGCGCTCGATGAGGCTGAACATCACGCCCAGCACCCCGGCTGACACCAGCACCCAGAAGGCCGCCTCGGTGTCGCCGTCGTTCGCGATGGCCAGGATGAACGCCACGACCGCCGTCGCGAGCGTCTTGGCCCCGTAGATGAACGACCGGGTGCCGATCGGGCGATCTGCCACGGAGTCGGGCTCGTCAGGCGTGTGGATGTCGGCCATGATTCGAGCCTAACGGCGAGAGTTCACCCCCGCGCGCCGTGCCGCGTGGCACTGTGGCGACATGACACGTACGCCCGACTGGTCGTCGATCGGCGAGCTCGTCCAAGGCTCGATCGATGCCGGCGACGAGATCGGCGCAGGCGTCTCGGTCTGGTACGAGGGCCAGGAGGTCGTCAGCCTCGCCGCCGGCACCCGCAATGCGGCCGGCGACCACTGGCAGCCCGACACCCTCGCCCACACGTACTCGACGGCCAAGCCGTTTGCCGCTCTGGCCGCGTTGACCGCCGTGGCCGACGGTGCGATCGGCCTCGACCAGCCGATCACCGATGTGTGGCCCGAGTTCGGCGCGAATGCCAAGACCTCGACGACGCTCCGGCACGTGCTGTCGCACCAGTCCGGGGTGTTCGCCTTCCCCGAAGCCGCCGCCTCGATCGATCCCCTCGACGGTGAGGCTCTCGTCGAGTCCCTCGCCGATGCCGTGCCGTTCCACCCGCCCGGTGAGGGCGTCGCAGAGCACGCCCAGACGTACGGACACCTGCTCCACGGCGTCGTCCAGCGGGCGACAGGGCAGGGACTGGCGGACCGGTTCACCGAGCTCGCATCGACGTACGGCTGGGACCTGCACCTGACCGTGCCGGAAACTGCCCTGCCGCGCGTCGCCGACCTCGCCTACCTGCAAGCGGGCTGGCCTGACAGCTACCTCGCCGATCCCGGGTCGGCCCTGGCTGCCTCGCTGGGACGTCTGCCCGGGACGCTCGACGTCGACCTGGTCAACAGCACCCGCTGGCGTACGGGCTGGTTCCCCGCGATCGCGCTCCACGCCACGGCGTCTGCCCTCGCCGGGTTCTACGCCCAGCTGCTCGACCCCGACGGTCCTGTCGCGCAGCGGATCGGCCACGAGCTGCTCCGCGAGTACACCTCGGTGCAGGTCACCGGCCACGACCTCGTGCTCGATCGCGAGGTGTCGTGGACGCTCGGGTTCCAGCGCGACGACATCGAGATAGGCATGGGCGGCATCGGCGGCTCGTCTGCGTGGGTGTCGACCGCCAAGGGCTACTCGAGCGCCTACGTCACCCGCGGGCTCGCGAACCACGACCGGGTGGACGCCGTGTGGGAGGAGATCGAGCGCCTGCTGTGACGGCCGCCGACATACTGGGGGCGTGAGCGCCGGACGATACGCCCCCTCGCCATCGGGCGACCTGCACGTGGGCAACCTGCGTACGGCGCTGCTGGCCTGGCTGTGGGCCCGCCGGTCCGGTCGCGAGTTCCTGATCCGCGTCGAGGACCTCGATCGCGTACGCCCGGGGGCCGAGCAGCGCCAGCTCGACGACCTGCGCACACTCGGCCTGGACTGGGACGGCGTACCGGTTCACCAGTCCGGACGACTCGACCTCTACGACGCAGCCATCGCTCGTCTCGACAGGGACGGTCGCGTGTACGAGTGCTTCTGCACCCGCCGCGAGATCCTCGAGGCGCCCACGGCCCCGCACCATCCACCCGGCGCCTATCCCGGCACCTGTCGCGACCTGACCGACGCCGAACGGGCGCAGCGCCGCACCGAGCGCCCGGCCGCACTGCGGCTCCGCGCCGACGTCGCGACGTTCACGGTCGAGGACGAGCTCCATGGCACGTACGAGGGAGCCGTCGACGACTTCGTGCTGCGGCGCGGCGACGGCGTACCGGCGTACAACCTCGCGGTCGTCGTGGACGACGCCGAGCAGGGCGTCGACCAGGTCGTGCGCGGCGACGACCTGCTGCCTTCAGCTCCCCGCCAGGCCTACCTCGCGACGCTGCTCGGCACGCGTCCGCCGGTGTACGTCCATGTGCCGCTGGCGCTCAACGCCTCCGGCCGGCGGCTCGCCAAGCGCGACGGCGCCGTGACGCTCGGCGAGCTGAGGGCCGACGGCATCGACACGTTTGCCCTGATCGCGGACTCGCTCGGGCTCACCGGCGCAACGCCGCAGGAGGTGCTCGCGACGTTCGACCCGGCGACGCTGCCCACCGAGCGGTGGGTCTTCGTCCCGCCGGGCTAGTTGTCGTTGATGAACGCCTCGAGCAGGTCGCTGACCGCCCTGGGCTGTTCGATCGAGCTGGAGTGGCCGGCGTTCGGCACGATCTCCAAGCGCGAGCCGGGGATCAGCTTGTTGATCTCCTCGGACTTGGCGACCGGCGTCGCGACATCGTCCGCACCCACCGCGACGAGGGTCGGCGCGGTGATGTTGCCGAGCTCTCCGGCGATCGGTTCGCGGTCGGTGACACCGTAGATCGCCTGCTTCATGCCCGATCGCTTGGCCGCCTTGACCTCGTTGAGCCAGGCCTCGATCTGCGGCTCCGACTCCGGACTGGCGAGGTAGGTCGGGCCGAACAGCAGTGGCTTGACCCGTGACTCGACCGGGCGCAGGCCGAACAGTCCGTAGATCCTGGCCAGCAGGCGGTACTGACCAACCTTGTCGGGGTCCTCGGGACCGGCACTCGTGTCGAGCAGGCTCAGGGAGCGGATGAGCTCGGGACGCCTCGCCGCGAGCCGCATCCCGACGAAGCCGCCCATCGACAGGCCGACCCAGTGCACCTTGCCGAGGGCGAGGTCGTGGATGATCGCGGCGGCGTCGTCGGCCAGCGTGTCCATGTCGTAGCCCCCGTCGGCCGCCGGACTTCGACCCTGGCCGCGCCAGTCGATCGTCACGCAGCGGTAGTGGGAGGCGAGCCGGTCCACCTGATCGTCGAACATCCGGCCGCTGAAGAGCAGCCCATGGCCGAACACGACCGTCGCCGCGTCGGGCCGACCCACAGGCGCCTCGGTGTCCTCGATGTTGATCTTCGCGCCATTGACCTCGACGAGCGGCATGCAGGCCTCCTGTTTCCGTCCCCGAGCATGGCAGCGGACGACCCGGACCGCCAGAGCGTACGAGGAAATGGCGCGACCCGTTGACAAGTATGTGAGTCATCACTAACTTAATTCCCATGTCACCAGCAACCCGCATGAAGGCCGAGGATCGCAAGCTCCTGATCCTCGAAGCCGCGATCGAGGAGTACGGCCGTTCCGGCATGCACGCGACCTCGACCGAGGTGATCGCCGAGCGCGCCGGCGTCTCCCAGCCGTACCTGTTCCGGCTGTTCGGCACCAAGGCCGGACTCATCGGGGCGGCGATCGAGCACCACACGGCGACGCTCCGCCGCACCTTCCGCGAAGCCGTCGAGCAGCGCGATGCCGACACCTCCCCGCTCGAGGCCATGGCGATGGCCTACATCGGCTTCATGAACGACGACGTCAACTCGATGCGGTGCCAGCTGCACACGTGGGCGGCCGGCTCCGACCCCGCGATCAAGGACGTCGCCCAGCGGACCTACCGCGAGATCTGGGAGGACATCGCCGCGCTGAGCGGCGCCAGTGCGGACGAGGTCCGCGACTTCATGGCCCAGGGCATGCTGCTCACCGTGGTGGCAGCCCTCGACCTCACCGAGCTGTACGGCGACCCGCTCGCCGTCGCGAAGGAGTTCTGATGTTCAGTGCACTCGGCCGCCTGGCCAACACCCACCCGCGTCGCGTCCTCGGCGTGACGGTCCTGTTCTTCGTCATCGCCGGCGTGCTCGGCGGTCCCGTCGCAGGGCTGCTCAACAGCGACAACGACTCGTTCTCCGACACCGGCGCGCCGAGCGCCAAGGCGATCGAGCAGATCGAGCAGGCCGCCGGGCAGGACGCCTCGCCGAGTCTCATCGCCCTGGTCGACGTCGACGACAAGGCGGCGATCGCCGAGACGACCAAGATCTTGTCCGACCCGTCGGTCGCCCAGGTCGTCGGTGGTCCCGAGATGGGCAAGCAGTTCGTCTCCAAGGACGGCTCGCAGACGTACTTCGCCGCGATCTACAAGTCAGGCGTCGACTCCGACAAGACCACCGAGCACCTCCGCGACGAGCTCGGCCGGGTCGACGGTGTGCAGGTCGGCGGGTTCGGCCCGGCGTACCAAGAGGTCAACGAGCACGTCGAGAGCGACCTCGTCACCGCGGAGCTCATCGCCTTCCCGCTGCTGTTCCTCGTGTCGCTGTGGGTCTTCAGGTCGGCGGTCGCCGCCCTGCTGCCCCTGCTGGTCGGCGGGCTGACGATCGTCACGTCGCTGCTCATCGTGCGCGGCATCAACGAGTTCGTCGACATCTCGATCTTCGCGCTCAACCTCATCACCGGCCTGGGCCTGGGTCTCGCGATCGACTACTCGCTGTTTCTCGTGTCCCGCTATCGCGAGGAGCTCGAGCGCGTCGGTCCCGGAGCCGAGGCCGTACGCCGGACCGTCGCCACGGCCGGGCGTACCGTCGCCTTCTCCGCGGTCACGGTCGCCGGCGCCGGGCTCGCACTGCTGGTGTTCCCGCTGCGCTTCCTGTACTCGATGGGCATCGGCGTGACGGTCGTGGCGCTCGCGGCCGCGGCGGTGTCGTTGATCGTCCTGCCTGCGCTGTTCGCCGTCCTGCAGCACCGGGTCAACGCCCTGGCGCCTCGCCGGTGGCGCGAGGCACAGCTCGCGGAGTCGCGGGCTGAGGTGCAGGGGTTCTGGTACCGGGTCTCGAAGTTCGTCATGCGGTTCCCGGTCGGCACGGCGATCGCCGGTGCCGCGATCCTGCTGGCCCTCGGAGCCCCGTTCCTCGGCGTCAAGTTCACCGGCGTCGATGCCACGGTGCTGCCCAACGGCAGCCCGGCCAAGACCGTCGACTCGGTCCTGCGCCAGGACTTCGTCGGCGCCGAGTCCTCGCCCCTCATCGTCGCGGTCACCGCGCCGGAGTCCGATGCCGCGGACGTCAAGGCGTACGCCTCGACGCTCGGCTCGCTCGACGGCGCCGCCCAGGTCGCGGAGCCACGCTTCCTCGGCGACGACACCTGGCAGCTCGACGTCGTCCCGAAGGCCACGACGTTGGACGACAAGACGCTCGACCTCGTCGGCGAGATCCGCGACACGGATGCGCCCGGCAAGGTGCTCGTCGGCGGCGCGAGCGCGGAGCAGGTCGACCAGGTCAAGTCGATCGCGGCCAACATCCCGTTGGCGCTGCTGATCCTGGCGGCCCTGACGTTCATCACGCTGTTCCTGATGACCGGGTCGGTCGTGCTGCCGATCAAGGCGTTGCTGATGAACGTGCTGACGATCAGTGCAACGTTCGGTGTGCTCGTGCTGATCTTCCAGGACGGCAGGTTCGAGGGCTTCCTCGACTACACCAGCCAGGGCGCGCTCGAGTCGTCGCAACCGGTGTTCCTGTTCGCGGTCGTCTTCGGGCTCTCGACCGACTATGCGGTGTTCCTGCTGACCCGCATCAAGGAGGCCCGTGACGCCGGTGCCGGTGAGCGCGAGTCCGTCGCGCTCGGCCTGCAACGTACGGGCCGGATCGTCACGGCCGCGGCGCTGCTGTTCGCCATCGCCCTCGGCGCCTTCGCGACATCGCAGATCATCTTCATCAAGGAGCTCGGCATCGGCACGGCTCTGGCGGTGCTGATCGACGCGACGATCGTCCGGGCGATGCTCGTGCCGTCACTGATGGCGCTGCTGGGCCGGCGCAACTGGTGGGCGCCGAAGCCGCTGCGCCGGTTGCACGACCGGATCGGCATCAGCGAAGGCGATCCCGCCGACCTCGAACGCGTCGACGCCTGAGCGCTCGTAGGGCGGTGACTTAGGGCCCAAGGCAGGAGCGCCACTGGGCCCTAGGTCACCGCTCAGCCTTGGAGGTACGCGATCACGGCGAGCACGCGGCGGTTGTTGCTGTCGTCGTCGGCGTCGAGGTCGAGCTTCATGAAGATGTTGCTGGTGTGCTTGCTGATCGCCTTCTCGGTGACGAACAGGGCGGCGGCGATCGCGGCGTTGGAGCGGCCCTCGGCCATGAGGCCGAGCACCTCCCGCTCACGGTCGGTCAGGCGCGTGATGGGACTGTCGGGCTGGGCCCGGGCGATCAGCGTCGAGACGACCTCGGGGTCGAGCACCGTGCCGCCACCGGCGACCGTACGCACGGCGTCGACGAACGTGGCGACGTCGGCGACCCGATCCTTGAGCAGGTAGCCGACCGCGCCATCACCGCTGCCGAGGAGCTCGCGGGCGTACAGCTGCTCGACGTACTGCGACAGCACGAGCACCGGGAACCCCGGGCGTTCGGTCCGCGCCGCGATCGCGGCGCGCAGACCCTCGTCGGTGAACGTCGGCGGCATGCGTACGTCCACCACCGCGATGTCCACGTCGTTGGCGCGCAGTGCCTCGGCGAGCTTCTCAGCGTCGTCGACGGCCGCCACGACCTCGAAGTCGTACGCCTCCAGCAGCCTCGTCAGGCCGTCCCGGAGGAGGGCGAGATCTTCGGCGATGACAACGCGCACGGAACCTCCAGCGTGACCACGGTCGGTCCCCCGATGGGACTGATCACGTCCATCGTGCCGTCAAAGGCGGCCAGCCGTCTCGCGACCCCCGCAAGTCCGGTGCCTGCGGACAGCGCAGCACCGCCCTTGCCGTCGTCCTCGACGACGACCTTGAGCGCCTCACCGTCGTGCGTGACCTCGATGACGGCCCGCGTCGCCCCGGAGTGCTTGCCGATGTTGGCGAGCAGCTCACTGGTGGCGAAGTAGACCGCCGACTCGACCGGTGCCGCGGGACGGCCACTCAGGTTGATCATGACCGAGACCGGGAGCGACATGTCGAGAGCGAGGGCCTGGACCGCACCGGCGAGGCCGCGGTCGGCGAGCACCGGTGGATGGATCCCGCGTACGACCGAGCGCAGGTCACCCAGGGCAGAGGTCGTCACCGCGCGGGCCTCGGCGAGCATCGCGGCAGCACCTTCCGGGTTCTTGGCCAGCATCTCCTCGGCCATGCCGAGGTTCATCCCCAGTGCGACGAGCCGGGCCTGGGCCCCGTCGTGGAGGTCGCGTTCGATGCGGCGGAGCTCAGCGGCCGAGTGGTCGATCGTCTCGGCACGGGACTGCGACACCTCGGCGACCCGGCGCTCGAGGAACTCCCGCGTCGGCGACAGCATCGCGCGGTCCAGCTCGGCACGCCAGCGCATCAGAACCGGCGTGAGCCACCACCAGAGACTGAACGCGACCAACAGGAAGCCCCACTCGATGAAGGACTCCGCCTGGGTGTCGAGCCTGAAGATGCCGTAGTTGGTGTCGAAGATGCCGCTGGGGGTCAGCCAGTAGACGAGCGGGAAGACGAGGTACCACAGCACGCCCAGGGCGAGGCCGAACGCGATCCACGCCAGGGCCCAGCCGAGCGTGACCGACATGTACGTCCACGCGAAGTCACGCCAGCGAGCCGGATCGACGGCCCACCGCTTGAGGAGCCCGAAGCCCGACACCGACTTCGTCGGGAGGTACGGCCGCTCGATGTGGATGCCGAGGATGCGGCCGGCCAGCCGGCGGTGCACGTTGGCGAGCTGCTGGTTGAACGGCACGAAGATCAGCAGCAGAGCCATGCCGACGCCGACAATCGCGACGCCCAGCGCGGTCGTGAGGATGCAGAGCAGCGCCAAGGCGGGGACCGCCAGGAGCACGTACGCGACTGACAAGACGGTCAGCTTCAACCGGCGCGACAGGCCGGCGGCGAACGACTCCCCCTCGAACGGCGAGGCGGTTGGGGCGGTGGTGCTCATGTGTGCTGCTCCGATTCGTATGGGCTGGTCGCTCAATCCTCGCGCATCGGGACCGTCGTGACAGTGGACTCAGGCCTACTTCCGATCGGGGTTCCAGCACCATGTCGGCGCGACTCGGGATTCACGAGGCTGGGTGTCACGTCATTCCGACCAGTCACACCGAGAGAAGGACACATCATGTCTTCGAACTCCCCCACCGTCAGGGTCGCTCGCTGGAGTGCGACTCACCCCTGGCGCGCCATCGGCCTCTGGGTCGCCTTCGTCGTCTCGGCGATCGCGCTCATGTCGACCGTCCAGACCAAGCAGGTCTCCGACGAGGACTTCCGCGTCGGCGAGTCAGGACGCGCCGCCGCCATGATCGACGACGCCGGCCTCGCCGCGAGCCCGACCGAGTCCGTGCTCATCACAGCCCCCAAGGGCTCGCTCGACTCCGCCAAGGCGGAGGCCGCTGCGACCCAGGTCTCCAAGGCCGCCACCGACGTCAAGGGTGTCTCTGACGTAGGACCACCGATCTGGTCGGAGAAACGCGATGCGTTGCTCGTTCCGATCACGATGTCCGGTGACGCAGACGACGCCGCGGACCACGTGGGCGCCCTGATCGACGCGACGGCCAAGGTCCAGAAGGCCAATCCGGCCCTCGACGTCGAGCAGGCCGGCGACGCATCGCTCGATGCCGGCATCAACGACAAGGTCGGCGAGGACCTCGCCTCAGCGGAGTCGATGAGCCTGCCGATCACGTTCCTGATCCTGCTCGTCGCGTTCGGCGCGTTCATCGCCGCCGGCATCCCGGTGCTGCTGGCGATCACGTCGGTGTTCACCGGCCTGGGCCTGTACGCCCCCGTCTCCTACCTCGTGCCCGACTCCGGCACCGTCGCGAATGTCGTGCTGCTGATCGGCATGGCCGTCGGCGTCGACTACTCGCTGTTCTACCTCAAGCGCGAGCGCGAGGAGCGTATGCGTGGGCGGTCCACGGTGGATGCGATCGAGATCGCAGCCGCCACCTCGGGCCGTGCGGTCGTGGTCTCCGGGTTCGCCGTGGTCGTCTCGATGTCGGGGTTGTTCATCACCCGTGAGCCCGTCTTCAGCGCCCTCGCGGTCGGCTCGATCCTCGTGGTCGTCGTCGCCGTGATCGGCTCGCTGACGGTGCTGCCGGCGCTGCTGGCCAAGCTCGGTCGCTGGGTCGACCGTCCCCGCATCCCCCTGCTGTGGCGGCTCAACCGTCGCATCGGTGCAGGTGGCATCAGCGGTCGTCTGATCCGTCCGGTGATCCGCCGGCCGCTCGCCGCCGCCATCGTCTCCGGTGGCGTGCTGCTCGCCCTCGCGCTCCCCGCGCTCGGCATGAAGATGCACCAAGGCACGATCAACACGCTGCCCCAGGACATCCCGGCTGTGCAGGCGTACCAGCGGCTGCAGCAGAGCTTCCCCACGGAGCGTCCCGGCATCGACGTGGTCGTGCACACCAGCAAGGGCAGCGAGGACGCAGCCCGCTCGGCGCTCGGGGCCGTCCAGGCCAAGGCCGTCAGTGCAGGTCTCGCCACCGCAGGCGACGACGCCATCACGGTGTCGAAGGACGGTCGCACGGTCGAGCTGTCGATGTACGCCGCGCACTCCGAGGGCGACGCCCGCAACGACGCCGCGATCGAGAAGCTGCGCGACACGATCGTCCCGCGTGCCACCGGCTCGCTCGATGGCACCAAGACGGCAGTGGGTGGATCCGTGGCCGAGGACTACGACTACGAGAACCAGCCGTCGACGCTCCCCTGGGTCATCGCATTCGTGCTGGTCCTGACGCTGGTCATGATGGGCTGGACGTTCCGCAGCGTCACGATCGCGTTGCTCACGACGGTGCTCAACCTGCTGTCGGTCGGCGCCGCGTTCGGAGTCCTGACCCTGGTCTTCCAGCACGACTGGTTCAACGGCATCCTCAACTACGAGTCCTCCGGATTCGTCGTCGACTGGATCCCGCTGTTCTGCTTCGTCGTCCTGGTCGGCCTGTCGATGGACTACCACGTGTTCGTCCTGAGCCGGGTCCGCGAGGGCCTCCGCAACGGCCTGCCGTACAACCGTGCGGTCGAGTTCGGCATCCGCGACACGGCCAGCGTCGTCACCAGCGCAGCCGTCGTGATGGTCTCGGTGTTCGCCGTCTTCGCGACGCTGAGCATGCTCGAGATGAAGCAGATGGGCATCGGCCTCTCGGTCGCGATCCTGATCGACGCGACGCTCGTACGCCTGGTGCTCCTGCCGGCGCTGCTGCTGAAGCTGCGCGGACGGCTCGAGCGTCTCGGTGACGTCAAGAGCGTCGAGGACGAGTACGCCCCGAAGCCCGCGCTCGTCTAGGCGGACTCCCTCTCCTTGAGCTTGTCGAAGGGAGAACCCAACGGCCCGGTCACCTTGCGGTGACCGGGCCGTTGAGGTTGCTGAGGGACTAGATCAGGCCCTTGCTGGTCAGCCATTCCTTGGCCAGCACGTCCGGGGCGGTCTTGTCGTCGCCCTGGTTCTTGCTGTTGAGGTCGAGCAGGTCAGCGGTCGTCAGCTGTGCCGAGACCTTGTCGAGGATGTCCTCGACCTTGTCCGATGCCTTCTTGTCGTTGATCAGCGGAACGACCTGCTGCGCGGCGATGAGGTTCTTGGGATCCTCGAGCGTCACGAGCTTGTTGGCCAGGATCGACGGCGTCGTGGAGTAGATGTCCGCGACGTCGATGTCGCCGTCGAGCAGCGACTTCAGGGTCTTGGGCCCACCGCCGTCGCCGATCGGAACGAACTTGACGTCCATGATCCCGTAGACCTTCTCGAGGCCCGGGATGCCGTAGGCCCGCTCCTTGAACTCGGGGTTGGCGCCCAGCGTGAGGCCCTTGACCTTCTTGAGGTCCTCGATCGTCTTGAGGTCGTTCTTGGCGGCGAACTCCGGCGTGACGTTGAGCGAGTCCTTGTCCTCTGCCTTGGCGGCGTCGAGGACCTCGAGGTTGTCGGGCAGCGCGTCGTCGAGTGCCTCCTCGATGTCCGCCTCGGACGTCGCCGTCGCCTTGGGGTCGAGGTAGGAAAGCAGGTTGCCCGAGTACTCCGGCAGCAGGTCGATCTCACCCTTCTTGAGCGCCGGGATGTAGACCTCACGAGCACCGATGTTGAGCTTCTTCTTGACCTTGACGCCCTTGGCCTCCAGTGCCTGCGCGTAGATCTCGGCGATGATCTCGTTCTCGGGGAAGGCGGCGGAGCCGACCGTGATGGTGTCACCGGCGGACTTCTTGCCGCCCGTGTCGGTCGGGTCGCTGCCACACGCCGACAGGGACAGACCCAGAGCGGCGGCCGCGAGGCCGGCGGTGAGCTTGGTGATGGACATGTTTCTCCTTGATGGGTTGCTCACGCCGTGGTGGGCGTGCGGGAGGGACGCGAGCCGAGTGCGACTCGCTGGAGGATGACGAAGAGACCGTCGAGGACGAGTGCGAGGACGATCACGACAACGGAACCCCCGACGATGCGGGCGTAGTCGCTGACGGCCAGGCCATCGATCAGGTAGCGGCCGAGGCCACCGGGGCCGGGGACGTAGGCGGCGACCGTGGCGGTGGCCACCACCTGCAGCGTCGCGGATCGAATCCCGCCGATGATCAGGGGCAACGCGAGCGGCACCTCGACCTTGCTGAGGACCTGCCACTCGGTCATGCCGATGGCGCGTGCGGCGTCGATCGTCTGGCGGTTGACCGACTCGAGGCCCGCATAGGCACCTGCCAGCAAGGGCGGTATGGCCAGAAGGACGAGAGTGAAGATCGCCGGCTTGATGCCGATGCCCGAGAACAGTGAGGCGTACGTCAGCACGCCAAGGGTTGGCAGCGCTCGCAAGGCACCTGTGCTCACAACGGCGAGGCCGCGGAGCCGACCGGTGTGGCCCACCCACAGCCCGATCGGGATCGCGATCGCAGCGGCGATCACGACAGTCAGGGCTGTGTATTCGAGGTGCTGGGTCAAGCGGTGCGGGATGCCGTCGTCGCCCGACCAGTTGGCCGAGTCGCTGAGCCAGTCGACGGTGTCGTTGAGGACGCTCATACTCGTCCTCCACGCAGGTGCTGGGCGAACGACATGATCGGCGAGACCGGGCTGCGCCCTTGGCGTGGCGTGCGGGCCCACGGCATCAGCAGGCGGCCCGCAATCACCAGGACGAGGTCGAACAGGAGGGCAAGGCCGACGATGCCGATGACACCGATCAGGATCTCCGCGTCGTTGTCGGTGCGATAGCCCTCGGTGAACAGCGAGCCGAGGTTGCTGACCCCGATCAGCGCGCCGACGCTGACGAGGCTCACGGTGCTGACCGCCACGACCCGGAGGCCGGCCAGCAGCACCGGGCCGGCGAGCGGGAGCTCGACCAGGAAGGCTCGCCCGGTGGGCGCGAAGCCGGTCGCCGTGGCAGCGTCGAGCACCGCCGGCGAGACCGATTCGAAGGCGTCCGCCGCAGACCGGACCATGATCGCCACGGCATAGACCGTCAGCGCCACCACGACATTGACCGGATCGAGGAACCCTGTGCCGATGATGCTGGGCAGGACGAGGAAGAACGCGAGGGACGGGATCGTGTAGAGGATCCCGCCGAGACTCAGGATCGTGCCCCTGAGCCGGCGGTGACGGTTGGCGAACCAGCCGATCGGGACCGCGATCACGAATCCCAGCAGGATCGGCAGCCCGCTGAGCCACAGGTGGCTCAGCAGCAGGTCCCACACCTTGTCGGTGTTGGCGTTGAACCAGCTCATTCCGACAGGACTCCCGTGGCCTTGCCCGTCTCGTCGACGACGATGCGGGTGCCGTTGCGCTCCTCGACGTGCAGCTTGCGGTGGCCTTTTTCGAGCCCGATGAAGCTGCTCACGAAGTCGTTCGCCGGCTTGGCCAGGATCTCGGCCGGAGACCCGACCTGGGCGATCTCGCCGCCCTTCTTCAGGATGACCACCTGGTCCCCCAGCAGGAAGGCCTCGTCGATGTCGTGGGTGACGAAAACGATGGTCTTGTCGAGCTCACGCTGCAGGCGGAGGAGCTCCTGCTGCAGCTCGTCTCGCACGATCGGGTCGACTGCGCCGAACGGCTCATCCATCAGCAGGATGTTGGGATCCGTGACCAGTCCACGGGCGACACCGACGCGCTGTTGCTGGCCGCCGGAGAGCTGGGCGGGATAGCGGTTGGCCAGCGACGAGTCGAGGCCAACCGTCTCGAGCACCTCGTGGGCCCGGTCGCGGGCTTCCTTCTTGTCCGCACCCTTGAGCCTCATCATCAGGGCGACGTTGTCGATGACCTTGCGGTGCGGGAGCAAACCGGCCTCTTGCATGACATATCCGATGCTGCGGCGCAGCTCGACCTTGTTGCGGGTCGAGACGTCGACATCGTCGATCAAGACCTGGCCGTGCGACGGGTCGACCATGCGGTTGACCATGCGCAGGAGCGTCGTCTTGCCGCAGCCGGACGAGCCGACGAACACCGTCGTCGTACGGGATGGGAGCTGAAGGCTGAAGTCCCCGACCGCCTCGGTGCCGTCTGCGAACGTCTTGCCGATGGAGCGGTACTCGATCATGCGGTCCTCCGCGTTTCGCGATAGGTAGGCATTGAACTGGGCAAACAGGCTTCGGACAGTCTGGCGTGATCCCGAGCGGGCGGCAACGTGATCTGCGCATTCATCTCATGACGAGGTCGTGACACCGACCACTGTCTCGACCGCGGTCGGGCCGGCCACGACCGGCAAGCCGGCCGCACGCCACGCGTGGATGCCACCCACGATGTCACTGGCCGGAAGCCCCAACGACACCAGCGCGGAAGCCGCCAGGGATGACGTGTAGCCCTCGGTGCACACCACGATCCACTCCTGTCCGTCTCGCGCTTGGGGCAGGCTCGCACCCGAGGCCGGGTGCAAGCGCCACTCCAGATGATTGCGCTCGACTATGACAGAACCGGGAATCTCCCCATCTGATTCCCGCTGCCACGCAGGACGGATGTCCACGATCAGCGAGCCGGCGGCCACGCGGTCGTACGCCTGACGTGGATCCAGCCGCACGAGGGAGCCCCTGGCCGATGCCAGGAGCTCGTCCACCGACGCGTACGTCGTGGTCACGACGCCGCCCGCAGCTCGGGTGCCGGCGCCTCCGGATCGTCGGTCCACATCGAAGCCAGCTTGGTGAGCTGGTGGCCGTCGACGTCGTAGTAGTTCATGAGGGACAGCGGCGGCGAGTACGCGTGCACGCTCACGGCCGTCTCGTCGCGGACGTTGCGCACGTCATGGACGTAGTGCTCACCGAAGAGCACCGAGTCGCCGGCCGCGCGTGCGGTCTCGGTCAGCACCTCGGCGCCGGGCGTCCACACGGCCTCGCTCAGCTCGCCGCTCACGACCGTGAACGATCCCGACGAACCGCCGTGGTCGTGCAGCTGGGTGCCCTGGTCGCTGGTCCAGCTGATGAGCCACACGTCGACCTGCTCGTCGCATCGGATCCTCACGTGCCACCGGCTCTCCGCGTCGGCGTGGACCTCGTAGAGGCCGGCGCGTACGTCTTCGGCGACCGTGCTCGTCAGGGCGGCGAGCTCGGCCAGCGACAGGGGTGCGTCAGTCGTGGGGCGAGCAGTCATGACCTCATACAAACCGGAATTCGGCCTGCGGAATCGCCGGTTCACCACGTGGACTGCACGTCCTGATCGTTCGAAGATGCGCTATGCGGCGCCGCGACTAGGCTGGTGAACAGTGCCTCGGGGGCACGTCGTGCGCGCCCGGCGCCGACAGGGAGGACACACCGTGAAGTGGCTCGTCATCATCGTCATCCTGCTCGTCATCGTGGTCGGCATGCTCTGGCTGCGGACCGTCCGGCAGGGTCCGGACACGGTCGACTCGCGCGATTCACATCGTCTGGACGAGTCGCTGACGCCCCCCGGAGACGCTGACAACCCGTTGCCTCCCGGTGGCCCCTCGGTCGCCGGCGGAGCGACCGGGGCCAGTTCCGTCGAACCGCCGTCCGAGGCCACCTGGGCGTCCGAGGAAGCCGGTTCGGGCGACGTCTCACCTCCTGACGATCTGCCACCGTCGGAGTCGCATCCGAACGCCTGACCCGTTTTGTTCGCGGGGCCGCCCGTACGTTACAGTTGCGTGCGCGGTTCACCCGCGAAACAGCAAGGCCCCGTGGCGCAGTTGGTTAGCGCGCCGCCCTGTCACGGCGGAGGTCGCCGGTTCGAGTCCGGTCGGGGTCGCCAGCTGAACGAAGCCCACGCATCTGAGTCCAGGTGCGTGGGTTTTTCGTTGCTGCCGATTTCAACCGGGCAGGTGCGGTGCGATAAGGTGATCGTCGCTCGTTCGCGGGCACGGCCAGGTAGCTCAGTTGGTACGAGCATCCGCCTGAAAAGCGGAGGGTCGCCGGTTCGACCCCGGCCCTGGCCACAAAACACGGGTTCCGCGAGGTACGAGCGGGGCCCGTTTTTTGTGGCCTGGTGTTGGTACGAGAAACGGCGGGCCTGGGGGTCCCCCCTGCTCGAAGTGGCGCGCCTGCACGGCGAACGCAAGAGCACCTCGCAGCCAGCGCGCCGCGCAGAGCTTGGGGGAGTCGACCCCGGCCCTGGCCACAGCGGTGATTCGTCAGCGTCGCTTCGAGCGGCGGCGGCCGGGTACCTGCGGAGCGTGCAGACCTTCCTCCCCTACGCAGACTTCGCGCGCACGGCCGAGGTCTTGGACCGCACCCGCCTCGGCAAGCAGCGGGTCGAGTGCATCCAGATCGTGCGCGCCCTGACGATCCCGACGTACGGGTGGCGGCACCATCCGGCGGCCCTCATGTGGCGCGGCCGGCTCGAGGCGCTGGGGGCGTACAGCTTCGCGATCGTCGACGAGTGGACCCGGCGGGGCCACGCGGACACCTGTGCCGCGACGATCGGCGCCGACCTCGAGGAGGCCGGGGTCAGCAGCGTACGTCCGCAGCCCGAGCTCGCCGGCGCACACGCGCTGCCGTCGTGGCTCGGCGACCCGGACTTCCACCGCAGTCACCAGTCCGCGCTCGTACGGAAGGACCCCGAGCACTACGGATCACTCTTTCCCGGCGTTCCCGACGACCTCCCGTACGTCTGGCCGCCCCCGGACCGATCGGATCAGGCCTAGGCTCGGCACATGGACCGGATCGCGCAGGTCGCCCAGCATGCCGATGACCTCGACCGTGCTGCCGCGTTCTACGAGCAGCTCCTCGGCTGTCCCCCAGCGGCGAGGTTCGACCCGCCGGGCCTGGTGTTCTTCACGATCGGCGGAACCCGGCTGCTGCTCGAGCAGGGCGCACCGTCGGCGACGGTCTACCTACAGGTCGACGACGTACGCACGACGATCGAGGAGCTGCGCGCTCGCGGCGCGACGATCGAGGGCGAGCCGCACGTGATCTTTCAGCACACCGACGACACGCTCGGGCCGGCCGGAACGGACGAGTGGATGGCGTTCATCCGCGACTCCGAGGGCAACCTCGTCGGCCTCGTGAGCCACCGCCCCACCGAGGGGTGACGACCCGCCTAGTCTGGGAGGCATGGACCTCGGACTTCGCGATCGTGTCTACCTCCTCACCGGCGCCACCAGCGGGCTCGGCCTCGCCACGGCGCGGGCGCTCGTCGCCGACGGCGCCCGTGTGGTCGTCTCGTCCCGCTCGCAGGAGTCGGTCGACCAGGCGGTGGCCGAGCTCGGCGACCTGGCGAAGGGCGTCGCCGTCGACAACGCCGACCCGACGGCGCCCGACCAGCTCATCCGCGCCGCGCGCGACACGTTCGGCCGGCTTGACGGAGCGCTGATCAGCGTGGGTGGCCCCCCTGCCGGTCCGATCCTCGATCGTACGGAGGACGAGTGGCGCTCATCCTTCGAAACCGTGTTCCTGGGCGCGATCAGGCTCGCGGTGACGGTCGCCGAGGAGCTCGGAGAGGGTGGCTCCATCGCCTTCGTCCTGTCGACGTCCGCCAAGGCACCCATCCCCAACCTCGGCATCAGCAACGGCCTGCGCCCCGGCCTGGCGATGGCCGCCAAGAACCTCGCCGACGAGCTCGGGCCACGCGGCATCCGCGTCAACGGCCTGCTGCCCGGCCGGGTCGACACCGAGCGCGTACGCCAGCTGGATGCGCAGGCCGCAGATCCTGAGGCCGCCCGTGCCGCGACCGAGCAGTCGATCCCGCTGCGTCGCTACGGCAGGCCAGAGGAGTTCGGCCAGACCGCTGCCTTCCTGCTGTCGCCGGCCGCCGGCTTCCTGACCGGAGTCATGCTGCCGGTCGACGGCGGCATGACGCGCAGCCTGTGAGCTCGTCGAAGGGCCTCGCCGCTGTCGGTGACGACGCACTGCAGGACATCGACCACCCCGCGCTCGTGCTCCATGAAGATGCGCTCGAGTCGAACCTCGCCGTCATGGCGGACTACTGCGCCGGGGCCGGCATCCTGCACGCGCCACACGCCAAGACATCACTCTCCCCGCAGATCATCGAGCGGCATGTGCAGCACGGCGCGTGGGCGATGACGGCTGCGACGCCCGCCCAGGTGCGGGGCCTGCATCGTCTCGACATTCGCCGCATCCTGCTCGCCAACGTGCTCGTCGACGACGCCGCGATCCGATGGGTCGCCGATGACCTGCTGACCCGCCCAGAGACTGATGCCGGGTTCTGGTGCTACGTCGACAGCATCGCCGGCGCCGAGGCCCTCGAGCGCGGACTGTCAGCCGCGAGCCGCCCTCTTCCCGTGCTGCTCGAGGTCGGCTACCTGGGCGGCCGAACGGGCACCAGGACGACCGCGGAGTCCCTGCGCGTCGCCGAGCACGTGGCACGCTCCGGGCACCTGCATCTGGCCGGCGTCGCCGCGTACGAAGGCCTGATGCCGACCGACGGCAATGCCCTGCCGGCCGGCATCGACGCCTACCTCGCCGATGTCGCGGGCACCGTCCGGCTGCTGCAGGACCGCGGGCTGCTCGATCCCGCCGAGCCACCGATCGTCACCGCCGGCGGCAGCTCGTACTTCGACCTGGTCGCCGACGCGCTCGGACCTGCCGCCTTCGACTTCCCGGTACGCACGGTGATCCGCAGCGGCTGCTACGCGACGCACGACCACGGCACCTACCGGCGTACGTCGCCCTGGGACGGCCGCGGCCTCGATGCGCCGCGGCTGCGGCCCGCGTTCGAGCTGCTCGCGACCGTCTGGTCGAGGCCCGAGCCGAACCGCGTGATCGCCGGCTTCGGCCGCAGAGACGTGCCGATCGACGACCAGCTCCCCGTGGTCCTCGGTCGCTACGGGCCAACCAGGCAGCTCGAGCCGCTCGACGGCGTCACCGTCGACAAGCTCAACGACCAGCACGCGTTCCTCACGGTCCCCGAGGCCCTGGACATCGCGCCCGGTCAGCTGCTGAGCCTGGGCATCAGCCATCCGTGCGGAGCGTTCGACCGATGGCCCTCGATCGCCCTCGTCGACGACGATCACCGGGTGCTGGGCAGCGTCACGACCGACCTGTAGTCCGCGCGCGAGCGCCGTGGTCGGCCGCAGAGCGCGAGACGAGCGCGACGATGTCGGTGGCGACCAGCGCGCCATGGAGGTAGAGCGGGAACAGCCACCACGGCACGCCGAGGATGTCCGGCGCGAGGTAGTCGAACTCGCCCGCGGCCGAGAGCGCCGATTCGGCAAGCACTCCCCCGGTCGCGACGACGAGGCAGACCACGACCGCAGCCGGCCGCTCGCGCCGCATCGCCACACGTACGCCCCACAGGACCAGCAGCACGATGGCGTACGCCGCCGCGAGATCCGGGTCGAGCAGCCCGGAGACGAGATACGCCGCCGTGACGGTGCCCAGACTCGCGAGGACGTGCCGCACGCCGATCGGCCCCACGCGTTGCGGCTGCGCCCGTCGGCTGAGGTCGAGCATCGCCACGCCGGCCAGGGAGAACGTGAGCGGGACGATGACCGTCTGCCCCGCGACCTGCGGATCCCAGTGATAGACCAAGGTGTCGGTGCGGACGTGGAACAACTGGTCGCACGCCGTGAGGAAGACCGCGAACCCCGCTGCGACCACGAGCAGCTGCCGGTCGGTCACACCAGCGAGTCTGACGGGTCGCGCGGCTGCTCGGCCTCGGACCGTTTCTCGCCGGGATGCCAGCCCGGCGGCATGAACATGTACCCGAGCTTCTCGCGCCAGTTCTTCGCGTTGTGGACGTCGCGGAACAGCTCACCGAACGCGCCGTACTGCAGCCGCAGGACGTTGTAGGTGTCGACCGGCACCGTCAGCCCGTACGTCGGACGGAACAGCTCCTTCTGGAACGTCCCGAACATGCGGTCCCAGATGATCAGCATCCCGGCGTAGTTCTTGTCGAGGTACTCCGGGTTGCTGCCGTGGTGCACACGGTGGTGCGACGGCGTGTTGAAGATGAGCTCGATGGGCCGCCACATCGTGCCGATGCGCTCGGTGTGCACGAAGAACTGGTAGATCAGGTTGATCGAGAACGCGACGTAGAGCGTCCATGGCTCGAAGCCGAGGAACGGGAACGGCAGCCAGAACAGCGCCTCCGCCCACGGGTTCCACTTCTGTCGCAGCGCCGTCGAGAAGTTGAAGTACTCGCTGGAGTGGTGCGCCTGGTGCGCCGCCCAGCCGATGCGGACGCGGTGCACGAAGCGGTGCTGCAGGTAGAACGCGAGGTCGAGGCCGAGGATCAAGGCCGCCCACGACCACCAGGCGTCGTCCGGCAGGTGCCACGGGGCGAGGTGGACGCTCACCGCGACGAACACGACGAGGGTGCCGAGCTTGAAGACCGCACTCGACACGACCGACCCGATCCCCATGATCAGGCTGGTCCGCGCGTCCTTGCGCTCGTAGCCGCGCATCTCCTCGTCAGTCTCAAGGAACCGGAAGGCCGCCAGCTCGATCAGCAGCGACAGGACGAAGAACGGCGCCGCGACGAGCGTCGGGTTCTTCAGCGGGTCGAGAAACTCCTGCATGACTCCTCCAGACTTATATGACTTTTGGGTAAGTTACCACGAGATCACATCGCGCCGCTAGACTGCTGACGTGGTCAGACCCAACGCCGGCACCAAGGGTGTCCCCCGCCTGGACCGGGAGACGCAGATCCTCGACATCGCCTCCGAGCAGTTCGGCACCCAAGGCTTCTCGGCCACGTCGGTTGCTGCGATCGCTGACAAGGCCGGCATCTCCAAGCCGCTGATCTACAACTACTTCGGCTCCAAGGAGGGCCTCTACGAGGCCTGCCTCGACCGCGGCGGCGCGCTGCTCGCCGACGAGATCGAACGCATCGCACGCGGGGACGCCGTCGGCATCGAGCGGGGCATGGCGACACTCGCCGGCATGTTCACCCTGCTCGAGCCGCAGCCCTATCTGTGGCGGCTGTTCTTCGACGCGACCGCGCCCTCGACCGGCCCGATCGCCGACTCGATCGCGTTGTACGCCGAGCGCATCGGCAAGCTCGCCGACGAAGGTGTGACCGAGCTGATGGGACTGGCCGGCAATGCCGATCCGCTCGACATCTCCGCCATGACCGCCGTCTGGCTCGGCATCGTCGACTCGCTCATGAACTGGTGGATGGAACACCCCGACGAGAGTGCCGACCAGATGATGCAGCGCTGCCTGCGACTGCTCACCGCGCTGTTCGGCGGCGACGCCGAGTGAAGTGGTTCCTGAGGAGCGGGCCCGGCGAGCGCAGCGAGCCGCGCCCGCGTCTCGAAGGGCTCGCGGGCCAGACGATCGTCATCACGGGCGCCTCGAGCGGGATCGGCGCCGAGGCCGCCCGCAAGGTGGCGCGGCTCGGTGCGACCGTGTGCCTGCTGGCCCGACGCGAGGACGAGCTCGCCGACGTACGCACGAGCATCGAGGCAGCGGGCGGCACCGCGTACGCGTATGCCGTCGACCTCTCCGATGCCGACGCGACCACCGACGTGGCGGCGCAGCTGCTGGCCGACCACCCCCGGATCGACGCCCTGGTCAACAACGCCGGCCGGTCGATCCGCCGGCCCATCACCGAGTCGCTCGACCGCGTGCACGACTACGAGCGCACGATGGCGATCAACTACTTCGGTGCCGTACGCCTGACGCTGGCACTGCTGCCGCGCTTCCTCGAGCAGGGGCACGGGCACGTCGTGATCTCGTCGAGCATGTCGACGCAGGTGCCGATCCCGCTGTTCTCGGCCTATCTCGCGAGCAAGGCGGCGCTCGAGTCGTTCACCCGCTCGCTGACCGCGGAGCTCGGGCACGAGGGCATCACGTCCACCACCGTCCACTTCCCGATGGTGCGCACCGAGATGTCGGCGGCTACGCAGATCTACCAGGCGATGCCGATGCTGAGTGCCGACAAGGCCGCCAACTGGCTCGTCAAGGCGATTGTCGACAAACCGACACGCGTCACGAGCCTGCCCGGCGCGATGGGCGAGCTCGGCATGGCCGCCCTCCCCGGCGTCGTCACCAAGGTCTCGCAGCCGCTCTTCCGCCGCATGGACAAGTCCCTCGCCAAGCGCGTCACCTGGGACTGACGGCGGGGTGACTCGGTTCACGCCGCGAACGGGGATTTCGTGACCCCCGCGCGTGCGTTGTGACGGACGTACGCAAAAACCCCGAGAACGAAGGAGATCCCATGCTTCCCCTTCCTCCGATCCGCACCACGACCTCCCCGACGCCTGTGCGCAACGTCCTCCGGGCACTCGACAGCTACACGCTCTGGGCGTTCAACCCGCAGCACCACCTCGTGCGCGGGTACGTCGAACCCGGCCAGCAGCGCAGCGAGACCGCCTGACCGTCAGACCTCGGCGGGTTGCCCAAGTGCGAGGATGAGGCATGGGCAACCCGCTGACTGGCATCCGATGACCGGCGACGAGAAGAAGCGGCCCAAGTCGGCCAGAGCGATCCGCCGCCTGGTGCTCGAGATCGTCGGCTGGGTCCTGGTGGTCGCCGGCATCGCGGCGCTGGTGCTGCCCGGCCCCGGCCTGCTCCTGATGGTCGCCGGCCTCGCCGTGCTCTCCGAGCAGTACGAATGGGCGGAGCGCCGGCTCGAGCCGGTCAAGGTCATGGCCTACAAAGCCGCCGCCGACGGCGTGCAGACCTGGCCCCGCATCATCGCCAGCTGCACCGGCGCGCTCGTGCTCGCCGGCATCGGCGTCTACTGGGGCATCCAGCCGGACGCGCCGGGCTGGTGGCCGATCGACGACGACTGGTGGCTGATCGGCGGCTGGGGCACCGGAGCAACCCTGATCCTGTCGGCGATCATCGCGCTGGGGTTCATCGTCTACAGCTTCCGTACGTTCCGCGGTGTCCCTGACCCCGAGGGCGCCGCCGAACGCGCCGCCCGCGAGGAGGACTGACAGGCGGCACACAGGTGGTCCTGCCCTGTCCCTCAGGTCGGCAGAGCAGGTTGGGCACTCCCGCTCCATAGGAGATGCCATGAATGACGAGCAGAAGACCCCCGAAGCCCAGCCCGACGACACCGCCCCGACGGTCCAACAGGACACGGCCGAGGCACCGCCCGCCGCCGCACCCACCACGAACGGGTCGTCGCGCACGCGGAACACGCTGATCGCCGGAGGCGCCGGTCTCGTGCTCGTCGGCGGTCTCGTCGGCTTCGGGATTGGGCACGCCACCGCGGACGGCGATGGCGACCAGTTCCGCCGCATCGGTCACTACGCGCCCGGCGACGGACGACCCGGCTTCGGCGAGGGCGGCCGCCCCGGCGGTCACGGAGACTTCGGTCCTCGGGACCAGGGCGGCGACCAGCGTCCGAGGGGCGAACGGGACCCGGCCTGACAACGTACGCGCGGACCGCGCTGAACGGTAGAGTCTGTGGCAAGTCGCACCACCCCCGCGGCTTCACCGATGGAAGTGCCCACCAACGCACCTCCGCCATCCACGACAGAGAGCACTACCGTGACCGACTCCAGCAGCACCCCGCCGTCCCCGTTCGGCAGCCACCACGAGCAAGTCGTCTTCTGCCACGACGAAGCCTCCGGCCTCAAGGCCATCATCGCGATCTACTCCACCGCCCTCGGCCCGGCCCTCGGCGGTACCCGTTTCTACCCGTACGGCTCCGAGCAGGCGGCACTCACCGACGTCCTCAACCTCTCGCAGGGCATGGCCTACAAGAACGCGCTGGCCGGCCTCGACCTCGGCGGCGGCAAGGCCGTCATCATCGGTGACCCGACCAAGATCAAGACCGAGGCGCTGCTCAGGGCATACGGCCGCTTCGTGCAGACCCTCGGCGGTCGCTACTACACCGCGTGCGACGTCGGCACGTTCAGCCCCGACATGGACATCATCGCCCGCGAGTCCGACTTCGTGACCGGCCGCACGGTCGAGCACGGCGGCGCTGGCGACTCGTCGGTCCTGACGGCCTTCGGCGTCTACCAGGGCATGCGCGCCTCGGCGCAGCACCTCTGGGGCGACACCTCGCTCGCCGGCAAGCGCGTCGGCGTGGCCGGGGTCGGCAAGGTCGGCCGGCACCTCGTCGGACACCTCGTCGAGGAGGACGCGCAGGTCGTCGTCACGGACGTCAACGCTGACGCCGTCGCCGCGCTCCAGCGGACGTATCCCTCGATCACCTCGGTCGTCGACACCGATGCACTGATCCGCGAGCCGCTCGACATCTACGCGCCGTGCGCCCTGGGTGGCGCGCTCAACGACGAGTCGATCGAGGTGCTGACGGCGACGATCGTCTGCGGAGCGGCCAACAACCAGCTCGCCCACGAGGGCATCGAGAAGCGTCTCGACGAGCGGGGCATCACGTACGCCCCCGACTACTGCGTCAACTCCGGCGGTGTCATCCAGGTCGCCGACGAGCTCGAGGGATTCGTGTTCGAGCGCGCCAAGATGCGCGCCACGACGATCTACGACACGACGCTCGGTGTGCTCGAGCGGGCCAAGTCCGAGGGCGTGCCGCCGTCGATCGCCGCCGACCGCATGGCTGAGCAGCGTATGCGCGAGGTCGGCCGGCTGCGCTCGGTCTGGCTCCCTTCGAGCTGACCCAGGCGTGGTCCCACGTTGACCCCGCCGGCTGCCGGAGGGGTCAACGTGGTGGGTCGGCGCAGCCTGAAGCGCATACGGGAGCTGTTGAGCATCCAGACAAGCTATCTGCCGGAAGGATCCCCGACGAGAGGTCGGGTGGACGGAGAGGTGAGGTCCAGTCGCCTAGGAGGCGGCTGGGTCTTCTCGATCCAGGTCACGATACTGAGCGGGAATCGGTTCGCCCGACTCACCGTGGAGTTCGCGCTGCAGAGTGTTGAAGTCCGTATCAGGTGTGCGGTACTTCAAGTCGCGCGCAACTTTGGTCTGTTTGGCTTTCGCACGGCCGCGCCCCATGGGTCGACCCCCTCGCAGAAAAGTAGTCAGTATGTCGTGCGACAAGCGTACCCAAAGGTGACAACAAATCCGTCATCGACCCCCCAGTGACGGCGTGTCTCAGTCGTGCGCACCGCTCAAGGTGACGCTGCCACCCGCGCCGTGGACTCCCGCGGCGGCAACATCGCCGGCGATCCAGGCGTCGATGCCACGCTCAGCGAGCAGGCGGAGGGCCGCGTCGGCCGCGTCAGGAGCCACCAGCGCGACCATGCCGACGCCCATGTTGAGGGCCTGGTCGAGGTCGGCCTGGGCGACTCCGCCGAGTGACCCGACGAGCCCGAAGACCGGGTGCGGCGACCAGGTCGAGCGGTCGATGCGTACGGACACCGTGTCGGGGACGACCCGCGCGAGGTTGGCCGCGAGGCCGCCACCGGTGATGTGCGACATCGCGTGCACCTCGACGGCGTCGGCGAGCGCGAGGCACGGCAACGTGTAGAGACGAGTCGGCGTGAGCAGCTCCTCGCCGAGCGTGCGGCCGAAGTCGGGCACCTCGCGGTCGAGCTCCCAGCGGGCCTGCTCGAAGAAGACGTGACGAACGAGCGAGTAGCCGTTGGAGTGCAGACCGCTCGAGGCCATCGCGACGACGACGTCTCCGGGACGTACGAGCTCGGCACCCAGCAGCTTGTCGGCCTCGACGACACCCGTGGTGGAGCCGGCGATGTCGTACTCGTCGGGCGCCAGCAGGCCGGGGTGCTCCGCGGTCTCGCCGCCGAGCAGTGCCGTGCCACTCTCGGCGCACGCCTGGGCGACGCCCTTGACGATGTCGGCGATGCGCTCGGGCGCGACCTTGCCGCAGGCGATGTAGTCGGTCATGAACAGCGGCTCGGCGCCGCACACGACGAGGTCGTCGACGAGCATGCCGACGAGGTCGAAGCCGATCGTGTCGTGCTTGTCCATGCGCTGCGCGATCTGCACCTTGGTGCCCACGCCATCGGCAGAGGTCGCGAGCAGCGGCCGGGCGTACGACTTGAGGGCCGTCGCGTCGAAGAGCCCGGCGAAGCCGCCGATGCCACCGACGACCTCTGGGCGGCGGGCCTTCTCGACCCACTCCTTCATGAGCTCGACCGCGCGGTCGCCCTCTTCGATCGAGACCCCGGCGCTGGCGTACGAAACCACTAGATGACCTCGAGAGGAAGGGTGTCCTGGACCTCGAGCAGATGCTTGCCGATCAGGTCGTCCTCGGGCAGCGCGACGGGGTAGATGCCGTCGAAGCAGGCGCGGCAGAGGTTGTCCTTGGGCACGTTGGTCGCCTCGACGAGCTGGTCGAGCGTGACGTACGCGAGGGAGTCGGCGCCGATCGAGCGGCAGATCTCGTCGACCGAGATGCCGTTGGCGATCAGCTCGGCACGTGAGGCGAAGTCGATGCCGTAGAAGCACGGCCACTTGACCGGCGGCGACGAGATGCGCACGTGGACCTCGGCGGCGCCGAACTCGCGGAGCATGCGGACCAGTGCGCGCTGCGTGTTGCCGCGGACGATCGAGTCGTCGACGACCACGAGTCGCTTGCCCGCGATGACGTCGCGGAGCGGGTTGAGCTTGAGCCGGATGCCGAGCTGGCGCAGCGTCTGCGAGGGCTGGATGAACGTACGGCCGACGTAGGAGTTCTTGACCAGGCCGTGACCGAACGGGATGCCGCTCTCCTCGGCATAGCCGATCGCGGCCGGCGTGCCGGACTCCGGCACCGGGATGACGAGGTCGGCGTCGACCGGGAACTCGCGAGCCAGGCGGCGGCCGATCTCGGCACGCACCGAGAAGACCCGCTGGTCGGAGATCGTGGTGTCGGGGCGGGCGAGGTAGACGTACTCGAAGACGCAGCCCTTGGGCTCGGCCTTGGCGAAGCGCTCGGTGCGCAGGCCCTTCTCGTCGATCGCGATGAACTCACCGGGCTGGATCTCCCGGATGAACGAGGCACCGACGATGTCGAGCGCGGCGGTCTCGCTCGCGACGACCCAGCCGCGCTCGAGCCGGCCGAGCACGAGCGGCCTGATGCCCTGCGCGTCGCGTGCGGCGTAGAGCGTGTTCTCGTCCATGAAGACCAGCGAGAAGGCGCCGCGCAGCTTGGGCAGCACCTCGAGGGCGGCCTCCTCGACGGAGCGGTCGGGGTAGGACGACAGCAGGGTCGCCATGACCGAGGTGTCCGACGTCGCGGTCTCGCCCTTGCTGGCGGCCTTGCCGGCCTCGAGGTCGCGCTCGTGCAGCAGCTCAAGGAGCTCGGCGGTGTTGGTCAGGTTGCCGTTGTGGCCGAGGGCCACCGAGCCGGCGGCCGTCGGGCGGAACGTCGGCTGGGCGTTGTGCCAGACGCTGGAGCCGGTCGTGGAGTAGCGGGCGTGCCCGATCGCGATCTCGCCCTTGAGCGACTCGAGCGTGGCCTCGTCGAACACCTGGGAGACGAGTCCCATGTCCTTGTAGACGAGGATCTGGCGGCCGTTGCTGACGGCGATCCCGGCCGATTCCTGCCCACGGTGCTGCAGGGCGTAGAGGCCGAAGTAGGTGAGCTTGGCGACCTCTTCACCGGGGGCCCAGACTCCGAAGACGCCACACGCGTCCTGGGGTCCAGCGTCCTGGGGATCGAGGTCGTGGGTCAGGCGTCCATCTCCGCGGGGCACGGTCCAAGTGTAGAGGCCGCAACCCGCTGCGACCCAATGCGTTTGCGATGTCCTCTACGCTGTCGTGACCCACGTCACACGTCGAGGAGCCTCATGCCGGTCACCATCCCACCCGCCACCTACCTCCCCGACTTCCTCGCGCATCGGGCCACCGAGCGGGCCGACCAGCGGTGCTGGATCTTCGGGGAGCGCACGTGGACCTGGGCCGAGGCCTGGGAGTCCGTACGCCTGACCGCCGGCGCGCTGCAGGGCGAGGATGTGGGCCGCGGCGACCGGGTCGCGATCCTCGACAAGAACAACCCGGCGATCCTGCAGGTCATCCTCGGCGGCTGCCAGCTCGGCGCGGCCACGACGGTCGTCAACTGGCGGCTCGCCGGCGACGAGCTCGACTACGTCATCAACGACTGCGCCGCCAAGGTCGTGTTCGTCGGCCACCAGCTGCTCGAGCAGTTCGAGCTCGTGCGACCGCGGCTCGAGCACGTCGAGAAGGTCATCGTCGTCGGTGGCGAGCACGACGAGTTCGACGCGTGGCAGGCCGCGGCGACGCCGGCAGACCTGCAGCCGTTCGTCGACCCTGACGACGTCTGCGTCGTGATGTACAGCTCCGGCACGACCGGGCGGCCCAAGGGCGTGCAGCTCAGCCAGCGCGCGATGGTCGAGCACAGCGTCAACGGGCTGGGCGATGCGACGTACGACGACGGCGACATGCTGCTCATCGCGATGCCGATGTTCCATGTCGGCGGGACGTCGTACGCGTTGCAGGCCCCCGTCATCGGCGCGACGGGCTACATCGTCCCGGAGGTCGACGGCGCCCTGCTGGCCGGCGGAGTCATGGCGGGCTGCACCCACGCCTTCCTCGTGCCCGCTGTCGTCTCTGCCCTGGTCGCCGCCGGGCCGGAGGTCATGGGCCTGTTCAGCAAGCTCAAGGGCGTCGGCTACGGCGCCGCGCCCATGCCGCTGCCGGTGCTGCGCGCGGCGATGGAGGCCTGGCCCGACACCGAGTTCCAGCAGGTCTACGGCATGACCGAGTTCGCGGGTGTCGTCACGGCGCTCGACGACGCCGCCCACCGCGACCCCGACCATCCCGAGCGGCTCGTGTCGGCGGGCCGACCGGTGGCGCACGCCGAGATGCGCGTCGTCGACCCGGTCACCCTCGCGGACGTGCCGCAGGGCGAGTCGGGCGAGGTCTGGTTCAGGACGCCGCAGGCGACGAGCGGCTATCTCGGCAAGCCTGAGGCGACCGCGGAGCTCATCACCCCTGACGGCTGGGTGCGCACCGGCGACCTCGGCCGCGTCGACGAGGACGGCTTCTTGTTCATCGAGGACCGCATCAAGGACATGATCATCACGGGCGGCGAGAACGTCTACTCCCCCGAGGTCGAGCGGGTCCTCGCCGAGCACCCGGCGGTCCAGGAGCTGGCCGTCATCGGCGTGCCGCACGACACGTGGGGCGAGACCGTCAAGGCCGTCGTCGCGTTCAAGCCCGACCAGGCCGTGCCGGCCGAGGACCTGATCGCGTACGCGCGCGAACGGCTCGCCGGCTACAAGACGCCGACCTCGATCGACGTCGTCGACGCGCTTCCGCGCAACCCGTCGGGCAAGATCCTCAAGCGAGACCTGCGCAAGCCGTACTGGGGCGATCGCGCGCGCCAGGTCTGAGGCTTCGACAGGCTCAACCGGCTTCAACGCAGTGAACGTGGCCCCGATCATCCAGGGGAGGGACCGGGGCCACGCCCGCCGCCAGCCTATCGCTGGCACCGCATGACCCTGCAACCCCCGGCACCGATATCCCTGACACGCCCCTCCCCCCGACGTACGCTCTAGGGATGCGCATGGTGCCTTCCCCCACCTCGCGGCTCACGATCGCCGGCATCCTGACCGGCCTGGCCGCGACCTTCCTGCTGTCCTCCCCCGCCCAGGCGGCGCCTCGTGCCCCCGGCGACTTCACGGGCCACGGCTTCGACGCGTGCGTCGCGCCGACCCAGTCCGTCATGGACACGTGGAACCTGCGATCGCCCTACTCGGTGATCGGCATCTACGTCTCCGGCAGCTCGCGCTACTGCGGCGACGCCTACCAGCCCAACCTCAGCAAGGCGTGGGTCGCCAAGAACGCGGCCAACGGCTGGCGCTTCCTGCCGATCCACGTCGGCCGGCAGGCACCCTGCTTCGTCAACAACCCCAAGAGCCGGGTGCAGAAGAAGCGGATGTCCTACACCGTCTCGACGGCCCGCTCACAGGGTCGCGCGGACGCGGCGGAGACCATCGCCGCGCTCGTGAAGTTCGGGTTCGCGAAGGGGAGCTACTCCTACCTCGACCTGGAGTGGTACTCCCGAACCACCAAGTGCGACAACGCCGTCCTGGAGTTCGTCGACGCGTGGACCGAGTATCTCCACAGCCACGGCTACAAGTCCGGCGTCTACTCCAGCGGATCGGCGGCCATCGCCGCGATCGACGCCGCCCGCAAGGCCGAGCGCAAGGGCTTCACCAAGCCCGACCAGCTCTGGATCGCCTGGACCAACAAGATCGCCAACACCGACGGCGGGCCCTATCTGGCCGATGAGGGATGGGCCAATCACCAGCGCATTCACCAGTACCACAACGGCGTCGACGTCACGTACGGCGGAAAGACGATCAACATCGACAAGGACTACCTCGACGTCGGCAAGGGCTCGGTCGCGGTCCAGCAGAACCTGCCGTGCGACGTGAAGATGTCGTTCACGTCCTACCCCGCGCTCAAGCTCGGCAGCAAGGGCCCGGAGGTCGCGACCCTCGAGTGCCTGCTGCACCGGCAGGGCTTCGTGACCGAGGTCAACGAGTCGTTCGGCAGTGGCACCGTCAAGGCACTCGATGCCTATCGAGCGTCGATGGGCTGGGCGCCCGTCGGCCACACCACCCGTGCGGCGTGGACCGCCCTGCTGTCGCACGGCACCAACCCCAGGGTCCTCAAGCAGGGCTCCGTGGGCCATTCGGTGTGGCGCCTGCAGCGCGCACTGATCGCTTCAGGCCTCAAGCCGAAGCTCACCGGCAAGTACGACTCCAGCACGGTCGCCGCCGTCAAGGCCTATCGCAAGGCACGGGGCCTGACGCAGTATTCCACGACCGAGTCGAGCGTGTGGTCCCTGCTCCAGCGCGGCAAGACCGCCGACTAGCCGTTCGTATGGTCCTCGTGTCGGCGCATCGCGGCGGTGCCGCGGACGATCGCAGCGCGCAGAACACCCTCGCGGCGTTCGAGTCCGCGATCGCGCTGGGCTGTGACTACGTCGAGTTCGACGTACGCCTCACAGCCGACGGCCGGCCGGTGATCTTCCACGACGACGAGATCGACGACAACTCGGTCAGGCGCTCCATCTCCCGGCACCGGCATGACGAGTTCTCGGAATCCAGGCTCGTCGACCTCGAGGCGGTACTCACGTTGATCCGCGGTCGCATCAGGGCCCATGTGGACCTCAAGGTGCGAGGCGATGAGGTGCCGCTCGTCACCCAGATCGTCGATGCGCTCGGCACCGATCGGGCGATCATCACGACCGCCGAGGACTCGTCGGTCAGGCGCATCCGTCGCTGGTCCAAGGTGCACGCACCTGATCTGCTGGTCGGCCTGTCCTCCAGCGCGCGGGCCGGCACCAGCAACTGGTTCGTCCGCAAGCTCGTGCGGATCGAGTCGGCGTTCCCGCGCCTGCGGGTGCTGCTGAGCGGGGCCAACCTCGTGGTCTCGCACAAGGTCGTCGCGCGGCTGACGCTCAAGGCGTACGCCCGGAAGCGGGGCCTCCCGCTGCTGGTGTGGACCGTCGACCAGCCCGACGAGCTGGAGCGCTGGATGAACGACCCCGACGTGTGGATGGTGACGACGAACTATCCCGAACGGGCCTTCGCCGCCCGTCGATCCGGTTAGGCGGAGACGCCCCGCGTGATCCGCAGGAACTCCTCGACCGGGATCCGGCCCGAGACATAAGCCGCGACGGCCTCCTCACGAGTCATGCCGGGCTCGGGCGCCAACGACACCACGGGTGCTGCGGGCGGGGCCGGCGGCGGCTGGGGTGCCGTCCACTGCGGTTCTGCCGGACGTGGCGTCCACTGCGGCTGGGCAGCCGGGGCCGGGCTCGGCGGCTGCGTCGCGTACTCGTGGGCGCCCAGGGACATCACGATGCCGACGGCATAGTCCTGCGCGTCGATCTCACCGTTGGCGTAGGCCACGAGCAGGCGTACGGCCTCGCGGTCAGCCGGCCAGCCCTGTTGCGCCGATGATCTCAGCGCTGCGACGACGGCGTGTCGTCGTGCGCCGGTGAGGCTTGAGAGCAGGTCTGACCACTGCTCGGCAGGATCGGTGGTGCCATTCGTCATGACTGCGCCTGATGGTGAATGTCGGTTTCCCTCCCTGACCCGCAAATCATAACGGGACGATGTGTTCCGTTGGACAGGTTTTCGCGGAACTGAGGGAGTTCTCAGGCTTCGTCGAGGGGCAGCAGCGGCGACAGGTCCGAGCGCTCGCCAGACGCCCGCAGCGTCGCGTCAGCCCACTGCAGCCGGCCGCGACCCAGAGCGATCCATGTCGGCGCGTCCATCTCGACGACGGCCGGCGGCGTGCCTCGGGTGTGGCGGGCGCCGGCGATGCACTGGACAGCCGCGAAGGGCGGGATCCGCACCTCGACACTCGCGCCGGGAGCCTTCTCGACGAGCACCGCGACCAGGTGCATCGTGGCGGCCTTGAGGTCGGCCCGGGCCGGCGCGCCCTCGTCGATCCGCCGGCAGATCGCGGCGAACTCCTCGTGCGACAGCGGGACGGGCCGGCGTGCCATCAGGCGACGTGTGCGCCCAGGACCGCGGGGATCGTGGCCTGCCAGGCCGCCTTGAGCTCGGCGACGGGCACGCTGAACTGGCCTGCCACCTCGATCGTGTCGCCGCCCGTACGCCCGACAGAGGCGAGCTCGACGCCGTGCTTCTCGGCGAGCGACACGAACTCATCGTGCCGGTCCTCGGCCACGACAACCATGGCCCGCGCGGCCGACTCGCTGAACAGGTCGAGGAACGGGTCGTCGAGCTCGACGGTGACGCCGACGCCGTTGCGGAACGACGCCTCGGCGAGGGCGACCGCCAGGCCGCCGTCGGACAGGTCGTGCGCAGCCTCGACGACGCCGGTCCTGGCCGCCTCGACCATGAGGTTGGCGAGCGACCGCTCGGCCTCGAGGTCGACGAGCGGCGGCTGACCACCGAGGTGCCCGTGAACGACATCGGCCCACGACGAGCCGGAGAGCTCCTCGCGGGTCTCGCCGAGCACCAGGACGTGACTGCCCTCGGAGACGAAGCCCTGGGTGATACGCGTGCGTACGTCGTCGATGACACCGAGGATGCCCACGACCGGAGTCGGCAGGATCGGCGTCTCACCGGTCTGGTTGTAGAACGAGACGTTGCCGCCGGTGACCGGGATGCCGAGCACCTCGCACGCGTCCTTGAGACCGTGCGTGGCCTGCTCGAACTGCCACATGACGTCGGGGTTCTCCGGCGAGCCGAAGTTGAGGCAGTCGGTGACCGCCAGCGGCAGGGCGCCGGTGACGCCGACGTTGCGGTAGGACTCGGCGAGCGCGAGCTGCGCGCCGGCATAGGGGTCGAGCTTGGCGAAGCGGCCGTTGCAGTCGGTCGACACGGCGACGCCGAGGTTGGTCTCGTCGTCGATGCGGATGACGCCGGCGTCCTCGGGCTGCGCGAGGACCGTGTTGCCCTGGACGTAGCGGTCGTACTGGTCGGTGACCCATGACTTGTCGGCCAGGTTGGGCGACGTCACGACAGCGACGACCTGGTCGCGCAGCTCGTCACCGGATGACGGCCTGGCGAGGCCTTCGGCGCCATCGGCCTGCAGGGCGTCCTGCCAGTCCGGCCGCGCGTAGGGCCGGTCGTACGTCGGACCGTCGTGCGCCACCGAGCGCGGCGGCACATCGACGACGGTCTGGCCGTGCCAGTCGATCACAAGATGCTCGCCGTCGGTGACCTCACCGACGACGACGGCCTCGACGTCCCACTTGTCGCAGATCGCCATGAACGCGTCGAGGTGGTGCGGCTCGACGACGGCCATCATGCGCTCCTGAGACTCGCTCATGAGGATCTCCTCGGGAGAGAGCGTCGAGTCACGCAGCGGTACGGTGTCGAGCTCGACGTGCATGCCGCCATCACCCGCAGACGCGAGCTCGCTCGTCGCACAGGAGAGACCGGCGCCGCCGAGGTCCTGGATGCCGTTGACGACCTGGGCGCGGAACAGCTCGAGGGTGCACTCGATCAGCACCTTCTCCATGAACGGGTCGCCGACCTGCACGCTGGGGCGCTTGGCCGGACCATCGGCGTCGAACGTCTCGGACGCGAGCACGGACACCCCGCCGATGCCGTCGCCACCGGTGCGGGCGCCGTAGAGCACGACCTTGTTGCCGACGCCACTGGCGAACGCGAGGTGCAGGTCCTCGTGCCGGAGCACGCCGACGCAGAGTGCGTTGACGAGGGGGTTGCCGACGTACGTCTCGTCGAACACGACCTCCCCGCCGATGTTGGGCAGGCCGAGGCAGTTGCCGTAGCCACCGACGCCCGCGACGATGCCCGGCATGACGCGGCGGGTGTCCTCGGCGTCGAGGGGGCCGAAACGCAGCGGATCCATGACGGCGACCGGACGAGCGCCCATTGCGAGGATGTCGCGGACGATGCCGCCGACGCCGGTCGCGGCGCCCTGGTAGGGCTCGACGTACGACGGGTGGTTGTGCGACTCGACCTTGAACGTGACGGCGTAGCCCTGCCCGATGTCGATCACGCCGGCGTTCTCACCGATGCCCGCGAGGGTCTTGCCGAGCGGCGTCTCCTGGCGCAGGTCACCGAACTTCTTCAGGTGCACCTTGGAGGACTTGTAGGAGCAGTGCTCGCTCCACATCACGGAGTACATCGCCAGCTCGGCACCGGTCGGGCGGCGGCCGAGGATCTCGCGGATGCTCGCGTACTCCTCCTCGCGGAGACCCAGCTCGGACCACGGCTGCGGCTTGTCCGGGGTGGCTTCGGCGACGGCGACGGTGTCCAGGCGGGGGGCTTCGCTCACACCCCGATCCTATCGGTCGTACCGGCAACCCCAGACCGCGCGTTGAGCCATGGACCCTTCACCCGCTCACCTTGCGGAGCGGTGACTTAGGGCCCAAGCCGCAAGCGCGCGTGGGCTCCAACTCACCGCTCGCGCTCGGCAGTGGGCCCTAGGTCACCGCCAGGCGCCGCGGCGGTGCTGCGGAGGATAGGGCGCGTCGTCGGGCGTGACGCCGAGCTCGTGCGCGGCACGCAGCGGCCACGCGGGTTCGCGGATCGCGACCCGGGCCAGCATCACGACATCGGCCGACCCGTCGACCAGCACCTGCTCGGCCTGCGCCGGATCGGTGATCAGGCCGACCGCCGAGACCGGCAGGCCGCTGACGTCGCGCACCTCGCGGGCGAACGGCACCTGGTAGCCGGGGCCGAGGTCGATCTTCTGGTGCGCCACGGCGCCACCGGACGACACGTCGAGCAGGTCGACGTCGTGCTGCTTGAGCACCGCGCCGAGCTGGGCCGTCTCCTCGACCGTCCAACCACCGTCTGCCCAGTCCGACGCCGACAGGCGCACGAACAACGGCTTGTCCCACACCGCTCGCACGGCGTCCACGATCTCGACGACCAGGCGCGTGCGGTTGTCGAACGAGCCGCCGTACTGGTCCGTGCGCTGGTTGGCGAGCGGCGAGAGGAACTCGTGGAGGAGGTAGCCGTGCGCCCCGTGGACCTCGACGACGTCAAAGCCAGCCCGATCAGAGCGTACGGCCGCGTCGGCGAACGCCTGCGGCAGTGCGGCCACCTCCTCGGTCGTCATGGCCCGCGGCTCGGCATATCCCTCGAACGCCAGCTCCGACGGACCGACGGCCGGCCAGCCGCCTCGCTCGGCCGGCACAGTGCCGTCCCCCTCACCGAACGGCGACCACGTCGAGCCCTTGCGGCCGGCGTGCGCGAGCTGGATCCCGGCGACGGCGCCCTGGCTGCGGATGAACGCAGCAATTCGGCGCCACGGCTCGATGTGGGCATCGGACCAGATGCCGGTGTCCTCCGGGCTGATCCGCCCCTCCGGCACCACGGCGGTCGCCTCGGTCATCACGAGGCCGAAGCCGCCCGTCGCATGCTGTCCGAGGTTGACCAGGTGCCAGTCGTTGGGCATGCCGTCCTGCTCGAAGCAGGAGTACTGGCACATCGGCGCGAGCCAGATGCGGTTGCGGGCGGTGACGCCGCGCAGGGTCAGGGGCTCGAAGAGTGCAGGCACACGGCCAAGAGTAGACAGCGCGACCCGACGGGCCTGACCTCAGAGTCCGCCGAGGCCGTAACGGATCATGAAGTCACGCTCGGTGTCGCGGCCCCCGCTGGGGTCCGGCACCGGTGCGGTGTCGGCAGTCGTGACGGTGTCCTCAAGACGTACGGGCTTGGGCAGGTGCTTGATGCGATCCTTGTCGGGCGTCATGCCTGCACCACCTCGGTGAGTGGCACGCCGGGGTCGGCGAGCCTCGCACGATCCACGCTACTCCCGATGAGGGCGCGGATGTCGTCCGTGACGTCCCAGATGTTGACGTTCATGCCGGCGGTGACGCGGTCGCCGTCGAGCCAGAAGGCGATGAACTCGCCACTGTCCTTGTCGCCCCGGATGACGACGTCGTGGGCCGAGCTGCCGCGCCCGACGTACTCCATCCCCAGGTCGAACTGATCGGTGTAGAAGTACGGCTGCCAGTCGTACGTCACGCTCTGGCCGAGCATGACCTTGGCGACGGCCTCGCCCTGGCGGATCGCGTTGTCCCAGTGCTCGACGCGCAGCCGGCTGCCGAGCCCGGTGTTGTGCGCGTTGGCGACGTCGCCGATCGCATAGATCGCCGGGTCGCTCGTGCGAAACGACTCGTCAACCGTGACGCCGTTGTCGACCGCGAGGCCGGCCGCCTCGGCGAGCCCGGTGTTGGGTGCCGCGCCGACTCCCATCACGACGAGGTCGGCCGTGATGTCCTGGCCACCGGCCGTCACGACGTACGGGCCGGTGCCCGAGATCGACTCGGCCGCCGTGGACGTACGCAGGTCGACGCCGTTGCGGCGATGCAGCTCGGCGAAGTAGGTGCCGAGCTCGTCGCCGAGGACGTTCTGCAGCGGCACGGCGGCGTACTCCAGGACCGTGGTGTCGAGCCCGGCCTTGCGGGCGGCCGCCGCCGTCTCGAGCCCGATCCAGCCGCCACCGATGATGACGACCGAGCCGGATCGCGCATAGGCCTCGCGCAGCGCGTCGCTGTCCTCGACCCGTCGCAGCGTCAGTGCGAGCTCGGCGCCCGGGATGTCGAGCCGCCGCGGGGTCGACCCGGTCGCGAGCAGCAACAGGTCGTACGGCACCGGGTCGCCCGTCGCGAGCTGCACCAGCTTCGCGTCCCGGTCGATCGCCGTCGCCGCAACGCCCTGGAGCAGCGTGATGTCGTGCTCGGCGTACCAGTCGGCCGGCTCGAGCAGCATCGCGTCGGCCCCCGACTCGCCCTGGAGGTACTCCTTCGACAGCGGCGGTCGCTCGTACGGCGGATGGTTCTCCTCGCCGACGATCGTGATCGGGCCCGTGTGGCCCTCCCCGCGCAAGGCGATCGCGGCCTTGCCTCCGGCGTGTCCCCCACCCACGATGACGATGGCATCCGTGGCGCTCATGGTGTCCCCCTTGACTCGGTCGACATCTCCATTGAACTCCGTCGGCCCCAGCCCGGCCTGTGTCTACTCGCTGACGACGGGATCCAGCACCGGTGGCCTCCGGCGGCCACCCGGCAGGCGTCCCGCGAGTGCACCCAACGGCTCGACGGCGGCATTGAGGAGATTGACGGCGGAGTTGAGGTTGGGGATCGCGTTGCCCAACGTCTCCAGGCGAGGCACGATCGCGTCGAAGGTCGTGCCCAGCTCGATGAGCTGGTCGAGGGTTCCGCCGGGTGCCAGCAGCTTCTCGAGGATGCCCTGCTCGGCGAGCAGCTGGTCGAGCAGTCCGCCCTCAGCGAGGATGCGGTCGAGTGCACCCTCCTCGGCGAGCAGCCGGTCCAGTGGTCCGCCTGGCGCGAGGAAGCGGTAGAGCGGACCGTCCTCACCCAGGGCGCGGTCCAGCGGCCCGCCGGCCTCCAACAGACGTACGAACGGGCCTTCCTCGTCGGCCATGCGGTCGAGCAGCCCGTCGCGCGCCAGGGCCTTGCCGACCGGACGGTCATCGGCCGTCAGGTCGGCCAGCGTGTTGGCGAGTCCGATCGGCCCTCGCTCGTCAGCCAGGATCCGGTTGAGCTGCTCCAGCAGCCCGCCCTCGCCGAAGATCTGCGCCAGCCTGGTGCCGTAGCCGCCCTCACGGAGGATCGGCCCCTGCGGTGACGCGAGCTGGCCGAGGCCGAGCGTCGCCTGGGTCGCGGCGACCGTCACGCGTAGGGGAAGCAGGGCCAGTCCTCGGATGTCCATGCGTGAACAGTAGGACCATGACATCGGCGATGTCACGTAGTCGCAGGGTCCTCGCTGCGTGAACACGTGGAAAAGCCGGAGCAGCGAGCCCGACTTGACCCACTCGATGGCCGGACTATATATTCAACGTATGTTGAATAGTCCGGCCATCGAGATCGAGCGCCTCACGGTGACTCGCGGGAAGAACACCGTGCTCCCCGATCTCACGGTGTCGGTGCCGACTGGGTCCGTCACCGGGCTGTTGGGACCCAGCGGCTGCGGCAAGTCGACGCTCATCCGGGCGATCGCCGGGATCCAGATCATCGAGTCCGGCAGCGTCACCGTGCTCGGCGGACCCGCCGGCCGTCCGGCTGCCAGGCAACGCGTCGGGTACGTCACGCAGGCCAGCTCGGTCTATCCGGACCTGACCGTGATGCAGAATCTCCGCTACTTCGCCGCGCTCACCGAAAGCGATGAGCAGGCCGCACTGGTGGCGGTCGACGACGTCGGCCTCGCAGACAAGATGGACACCCTCGTCGGTGACCTCTCCGGCGGCCAGCGAACGCGCGTCTCGCTGGCTGCCGCGCTCCTGGCCGACCCCGACCTGTACCTGCTCGACGAGCCCACGGTCGGCCTCGACCCCGTCCTCCGCCGCGACCTGTGGCAGCTCTTCACCCACCTGGCCTCACAAGGCAAGACGCTCCTGGTCTCGAGCCACGTCATGGACGAAGCCGGCCGCTGCGACCGCGTGCTCCTGATGCGCGAGGGCCAGATCATCGCCGACTCGACACCCGACGAGCTCCGCGCGGACACCGGCGAGGACGACCTCGAGCAGGCGTTCCTCGTGCTCGCCGAGGGGAAGGCAGCATGACTCGCACTCTCGCCACGGCCCGTCGGGTGCTCCAGCAGCTGAGTCACGACCCGCGCAGCATCGCGATGATTGTGGTCCTCCCGTCGCTCCTGCTGCTCCTGTTCAAGTACGTCTACGACGGCAACCCGGTGGTGTTCAACCGCGTGGGGCCGCAGATGCTCGGCATCTTCCCCTTCGTCGTGATGTTCCTCGTGACGTCGGTGACGATGGTGCGCGAGCGTACGTCCGGGACGCTCGAGCGCCTGCTGACCACCCCGCTGCGACGCGGTGAGCTCATCGGCGGGTACGGCGTCGCGTTCGGCGCGGCCGCCCTGGCCCAGGCCCTCGTGACGTCGGCCGTCGCGATCTGGTTGCTCGACATGGACGTCAACACACCCTGGGCGGTCGTCGTGTTCGCGGTGACCGACGCCGTGCTCGGCACCGCGCTGGGCCTGCTGATGTCGGCGTTCGCGGTCACCGAGTTCCAGGCCGTCCAGTTCATGCCGCTGATCGTGGTCCCGCAGCTGCTCCTGTGCGGCCTCCTGGCCCCGCGCGACTCGATGCCCGACGTCCTGCACTGGCTGTCCAACGTCCTGCCGCTGAGCTATGCGGCCGACGCGTTCAGCGAGCTAGGGTCGACCAGCGACTTCACCTCGACCCTCACCAAGGACCTCGTGATTCTCATCGGCTGCTGCACCCTCGCCCTCGCCGGCGCCTCGTTGACCCTTCGCCGGAGGACGCCATGACCGTCAAACGTACGCGCGGACGCCCACCGGCCGGCGACGTGGCGGACCGCCGTACCGCGATCCTCGACGCCGCCCGCGGACAGTTCGCCGCCCAGGGATTCGGCGGCACCTCGATGCGCTCGATCGCCCGTGAGGCGGGTGTCGACGTGAGCCTGATCAGCCACTACTTCGGCGACAAGTCGGGCCTCCTCGTCGCGACGATGCAGCTGCCGGTCAACCCGATCGAGAAGATCGCGTCGGTCGTCGAGGACGGCCCCGACGGCATGGCCGAGCGGCTGCTGCGGACGTTCCTCAGCTCGTGGGACCCGCACCGCGACATCTTCAGCTCGATGTATCGCACGACGATGGGATCGGGTGACTCCCAGGCGCCGATGCTCCAGCTCGCCCGCAACATCCTCATCACGACCCTCGTCAAGGTGCTCGAGGGCGACGACCGCGACGTGCGCGCCGCCCTCATCTCCGGCCAGCTGATCGGCCTGGCGACGATGCGCTACGTCATCAGCATTCCCGCCGTCGCGGACGCACCGGTCGAAGACCTCGTACGCCTCTACTCCCCGGGCATGCAGGTGCTGATCGACGCCTAGGTGTCCGGGCCGAGATCGGCGAGCCGCTCGATCAGGCCCATGGCGTCGAACGGTGCGCGGACCTTCATGTCGTTGTCGAAGTACGCATAGACGTCCCTGCCCCCTTCGGCCCACCCGCGCAACAACGTCGCCCACTCGTCGAGCGCGGCATCGGAGTAGCCGCTCGCATAGAGCTCGGTGTCACCGTGCAGGCGTACGTACGCGAAGTCGGCCGTCACCTCGCGGATCAGCGGCCACTTGCCAGCCGTGTCGGCGACGACCAGCCCGATGCCGTGCTGGCGCAGCAGGGCGAGGAACTCCGGGGCCAGGAACGTGTCGTGCCTGACCTCGACCGCGTGCCTGATCTCGTGGTCGCTCGTGACGTCGAGGTACGCCCGGCCGGCCACGCGTTCGTCGTGCCGGCCACCGAGCTCAGCCGCGGCTCTCGTCGTACGGGGCAACTTGCCGAAGAAGTCCGCCAGCCGCTCCGCGTCGAACCCCAGCGTCGGTGGCAGCTGCCAGAGCACCGGGCCGAGCTTGTCGCCGAGGGCCAACGGGCCTGAGGCGAAGAAGTTGGCCAACGGCGCATCGACGTCCGCGAGCTTCTTCATGTGCGTGATGAAGCGCCCACCCTTGACCGCGAACACGAATCCGTCAGGCGTCCGCTCTCGCCACGACTGGTAGCTCTCGGGTCGTTGCAGTGAGTAGAAGGAGCCGTTGATCTCGATGCTCGTCATGCGGCTCGCGGCGTACTCGAGCTCGTCCTTGTGTCGCAGGCCCTCGGGGTAGAACACCTTGCGCCAAGGCGCGTACGTCCAGCCGGAGATGCCGATCCTGACGGTGCCGGGCACGACGGGTCAGAGCGATCCGGCGATCGTCCCGATCAGGGCGAACAGCGAGACGACGATCGAGACCGGCACCAGCCACAGCGCAGCCACCGTGATCGTGACGGTGGTGCCGATCTTGGGTGGCACGAAGTAGCGGGCGCGGGGCAGGTCGCCGACGCCCTCGATCCACCGACCGGTCATCGACATGCCGCCCCAGGCACCTTTGAGACGGTCGAAGAGGCGCCATCCGCCACCGCCGGCGACGCGCTCCAGCGCACCGCGGGTCTCGTCGACCTTGTCGCTGAGGCTGATCGCGATGCCGAGCTCGGTGGCCAGCTTGTCGGGGTCGTCCGCGGCGCGCAGGATGTTGCGACGCCGGGCCCAGAACGCCGCACTGACCGCGGCCATCGCCACGCCTGCCAGCAGGACCACGACTCGTACGCCGCCGTCGGCGACCACACCGAGCGACAGCGTCGCGAGGACGAACGGCAGCGGGACGCACAGCAGGATCGCTGTCGGCAGGCGCAGCACGCGGACCGCCACGGCGATGACGCCTGCGACGCGGTGGGCGACCTCACCGGTCTGGCCGTCGACGCGCGAGGCGAAGCCGCCGACGGCCGAATTGGCCTGCGACCCGAATCCCCGAGCGAACTTCATGTCTTCCAGCCTACTGAGGGACATCACACTTCGCCCTCTGTCCGTGACGCCCCATAGGCTGCCCAGGTGGCCATCGCTCTTGCACTCCTGTCGGCCCTGGCCTACGGAGTCTCCGACTTCATGGGCGGCATCTTCGCCAAGAGGACATCGGCGTGGCAGGTCGCGGTCGTCGGTCAGACGTCGTCAGGCGTGCTCAGCCTGGCGGCAGCCGTCATCGTCGCGGGTTCGCCGACGGGCACCGACCTGCTCCACGGCGCGCTCGCCGGCCTCGGTGGCGGCTTCGGCGTCGCCTTCCTCTATCGCGGCCTGTCGACGGCGCGGATGGGTGTCGTCGCCCCGATCTCGGCGATCGGCACGGCGCTGATCCCGGTCATGGTGGGCCTGGCGACCGGCGACCGCCCGTCGGCGATGGCACTCGTAGGCGTGCTCTTCGCGTTCCCCGCGATCGCCCTCATCTCCCGCGTCGTCGACGACAACCCCGCCCACCACGGAGGCGTCATCGATGGTGTCCTTGCCGGTGTCGGGTTCGGCCTGCTGTTCACGTTCCTGGGCCAGGTCGGCGACGACGCCGGCCTCTACCCGCTCGCCCTGTCGCAGCTCACCTCGGTGCTCGGCGTGGTGCTGACCGCCACGGTCCTCGGCCACGCCTGGGTCCCGCGCGGACGCAAGGTCTGGGGCGCCGTCGTGATGGGTCCGCTCGGCGCGACCGCGCAGGGCGCATTCCTGTATGCCACGCACCATGGGTTGCTGTCGATCGTCTCGGTCATCTCGTCGCTCTACCCGGCGAGCACGGTGCTGCTGGCCTCGGTGCTGCTGCGCGAGAAGATCCTGCGTTGGCAAGCGGTCGGGCTGGTCTTCGCCGCCCTCGCAGTAGCCCTGGTCGCAGCCGGGTAGGGCCAACCCAGCCATAGGCCGAGCGAAGCGAGGCAGCGGTGAGGGACGAACCGCTGCTGCGGCGAGGAACGAGCCGCGCGCTACTTGAGGAACTTGCTCGTCGTCCGGTCCTTCAGCGGCTTGCCGCCGGTCTGGCAGGTCGGGCAGTACTGCAGCGCCGACTGCGAGTAGGTCACCTCGAGCACCGTGTCGCCGCACACGGGACACTTCTCGCCCGCACGCCCGTGGACCCGCATGCGGGTGCGCTTGTCGTCCTTGAGCTCCTCGGCCGGCTTGCCCCGGGCCTCCTCGACGGCTTCACGGAGGATGTCCTGCACCGCGGCCTCCAGGCGTACGATCTCGTCCTCCTTGAGGTTCTCGGCGATCGCGAACGGCGACAGCTTCGCCGCGTGCAGGATCTCGTCGCTGTAGGCATTGCCGACCCCGGCGATGATCTTCTGGTCGCGCAGCAGGCGCTTGACCTGCATGCGGCGGGCCAGCAAGGGGCGCAGCTCGAAGCCCGGCTCGAGCGGCTCGGGGCCGAGCGCGGCGATCCCGGCGATCTCCGAAGGATCGCGGACGACATACATCGCGAGGCCCTTGCGCGTGCCGGCCTCGGTGACGTCGAAGCCGATGTGCGGGCCGTCGCCCCGGTCGAGGCGCACGCGCGCGGCGATGTTGCTGGCGCCGAGCTTGAGCTTGGTGTCGGGCAGCTGGCTGGACCACCGCAGCCAGCCGGCCTTGGCCAGGTGGATGACGATGTGGATGCCGTCGACGTCGATGTCGATGAACTTGCCGTGCCGGCTGACCCCGGTGACCGCGAGGCCCGACAGCGCCGAGACCGGCGGGTCGAACGTCTTCAGCACGGCGAACGAGGCCAGCTCGATGCCGACCACGACGGCACCGGCGGTCTCCTTGTCGAGGAACTCGACCAGCGCATTGACCTCGGGAAGCTCAGGCATGACTCAATGATCGGGGTTGGGAGACAACTTCTCCATAGCCGGTCACCCTTGGGACACGAAGATGCAGAACGGATGGCCTGCCGGGTCGGCGTAGACGTAGAGCGGTTCGTCGGGATCGTCGTAACGGTCGAGGATGAGGCGGGCACCCAGCGCCAGTGCCCGTTGGTGGTGCGCGTCGAGCTCCGCGACCGAGCCGACCGTGAGGTCGAGGTGCAGCTGTTGCGGCACCGGCCCGTCGGGCCAGGTCGCCTCGGGGAGGACGTCGACCAGCTGGAACGCGAGCTGGATGCCACCGTCAAGGCCGCGTAGGACGAGCCAGTCATGGCCGTGCGGATCGGGCTCGCCAGCGGCGGGTGTCTCGTCGCCGGGGCGGTAGGTCAGGTCGAGGAGCTCGCGATAGAACTCCGCGAGCGTACGGATGTCGGTGGCGTCGAGCACGACCTGTCTGAGCGTGAGCGGCATGCCGCCAGCGTCCCACCGGCCACCGACACCCGCACCTCGATGGGATCAGCCCGTGAACGTCAGCCAGAGCAGCGACACGTTGAGCGCGATGACGATCGCCGCCACGAGGCAGGCCGCCGCCGTGGTGCGATGCGCGTTGACGTACTCCCCCATGACGTCGCCGCGAGCCGTCAGGACGACGAGTGGGATCAGCGCGAACGGGATGCCGATCGACAGCACCACCTGCGAGATGACCAGCGCGCGACTGGGCTCGGCCCCGAGCGCCAGGACGACGAGAGCCGGGATGATCGTCACCACCCGGCGGACGAGGATCGGCAGCCGTACGCCCAGCAGTCCCTTCATGACCTCGGCCCCTGCGGCGCTGCCGACGGAGGTCGAGGCCAGGCCCGACCCGAGGAGGGCGACGGCGAACAGCAGGGCGACCCCGGCGCCGAGCTCGGAGGTCACGACGGCATGCACTCCTTGCAACGTGTCCGTGCCGGGCAGGCCGTCGAGGCTCGAGGCGGCGACGACGAGCAGCGACAGGTTGAGGATGCCCGCCAGGATGAGCGCGAGGACGACATCCGTACGTGTTGCCGAGAGCAGCTCACGGACCGTGAGCCCCTCGCCGCGGCGGTCGAGACGGGTGATCGTGAGGCTCGAGTGCAGGTAGATGACGTGCGGCATGACGGTCGCACCGATGATGCCCGAGGCGAGCAGGACGCTGTCGGTGCCGTCGAAGGTCGGCAGCAAGCCGGTGGCGAGGGGTCCGGCCGCCGGCGGGTCGACGAACAGGCCGGCCATGAAGCCCACCGCGATCAGGGCCAGGAATCCGACGATGACGCGTTCGAGCGTGTGCTGGCCACGCAGGTCGCCGATGCGCAGGACGACCATCGCGACCGCGGCAGTGATGATCGCTCCGAGCACGAGCGGCAGGTCGAACAACAGGTAGAGCGCGATCGCGCCGCCCACGACCTCGGCAAGATCCGTCGCGATCGCGATGGCCTCGGCCTGCAGCCAGTACGCGATGCGGGGCGCCGTCGGCAGCCGCTGACCCATGTGACCGGCGAGCGACAGCCCGGTCACCATGCCGAGCTTGGCGGAGAGGTACTGCACCAGCACGGCCATGACGTTGGCCATGACGACGACCCAGACGAGGGTGTAGCCGAACTTCGAGCCGGCGGTCACGTTCGTCGCGACGTTGCCCGGATCGACGTACGCCACGGCCGCGATGAAGGCAGGCCCGAGCAGGGAGACGCGGGGCAGCCTTCCCTTCACGAGCATGGTGCCCAGCATCTCGTACGCCTGCCGTCGATCGCACACCGGTCGCGACGCCCGTTGCCGGGCCGGGCGGGGCTACTGGGTGGTGCCGGTGGCGACCGGGCGGTCGTCGTGGTTGCTCCACTGCGACCACGAACCGGGGTAGAGCGCGGCGTCGAAACCGGCGATCGCGAGGGCGGCGACCTCGTGCGCGGCGGTGACGCCGGATCCGCAGTAGGTCGCGACGTCGACCCCGTCACGTACGCCGAGCGCCTCGAAGTGACGCCTCAGCTCGGCAACGGGCAGGAAACGGCCGTCGTCGTCGAGGTTGTCGGTCGTCGGCGCGCTGACGGCGCCCGGGATGTGTCCGGCCCTGGGGTCGATCGGCTCGGTCTCGCCCGCGTACCGCTCGGCGGCCCGCGCATCGAGCAGCACACCGGGGAATTCTGCGGCGCCGTCGATGTCGATCGTCGGCACGTGTCCGGCGTCGAGCGTCACGTCTCCCGGCTCCGGCACGACGTCATCGGTGTCGAGGTCGCCGCCCGCGGCAACCCACGCCGCGAGTCCGCCGTCGAGCAGGCGTACGTCGTCGAACCCGGCCCAGCGGAGCAGCCACCAGGCACGGGCCGCGGCGAGGTTGCCGTTGTCGTCGTACGCCACCACGGTGTCGCCGCTGCGGATGCCCCACCGCCGGGCCGCATCTTGCAGCGACTCGATCGAGGGCAGCGGGTGCCGGCCGTCCTGCGGCTCGCCGTGCGCCGCCAGCTCGGTGTCGAGCCCCACGAAGACGGCGCCCGGCAGGTGACCGGCGAGGTAGTCCTCCCGCCCAGGAGGACCACCGAGCTTCCAGCGGACGTCGAGCAGGACGACCCGCCCGGTCGAGGACATCAGCTCCGGCGCCTGGATCAGGATGCTCACGAAATCAGGTTAGGCAGTCCCCGCATGACGAACGGCGCCACCCCGGGTGCGTGACCTGGGATGACGCCGCTTCAGTCGTACGGGCTGTTACGAGGAGGAGTAGACGCGGGTGGATCCACCGGATCCGCCACCGCTGCGACGGCGTCCGCCGCCACCGCCACGGTTGCCTCCGCCACCTTGCGGGCGGCCGCCACCGTTGCCACGGAAGCCGCCCTGCGGGCGTCCTCCGCCGCGGCTCTGACCGCCGCCGTTGCCCGAGGTGCGAGCACCCTGGCGTACGGACGACATGTGCGGGGCCTCGGTGCCGGCACCCGACAGCGCCTCGGCGGTCATGGGCGACGGCGCCGTGCGGGCGTCGTGGTGACGCGCCGTGACTCCGGCCTTGTTCTGCAGCTGCATGACATCGCGCAGCGCCTCGGGCGTCGTCATCGTGACGACGGATCCCGACTCGCCGGCGCGAGCCGTGCGGCCCGAACGGTGCTGGTAGGCCTTGTGCTCGGCCGGCGCGTCGTAGTGCACGACGAGACCGATGCGGTCGACGTGGATGCCACGCGCGGCGACATCCGTCGCGACGATGACACTGGCGCGGCCGCTGCTGAACGCCTCAAGGTTGCGCTCACGGTGACGCTGCGAGAGGTCACCGTGCATGTCGACGGCCTCGATGCCGTTCTGGGTCAGCTGGCGGGCGAGGCGCATGGCCCCGCGGCGCGTACGCGTGAAGACGATGCTGCGCGGGTTGGCGCGCAGCAGGTCGAACGCGGTCTTGGACTTCTCGGTCGCGGCACTGACGAGCACGTGGTGCTCCATCGTGTCGACCGCGCTCTCGCCCGAGTCGACCTCGTGGAGGACGTGCTTGGGCAGGTGGCGCTTGACGAGCTTGTTGACGTCGCCGTCGAGCGTCGCCGACAGCAGCAGCCGCTGGCTCGACTCGGGGGTCTTGGTCAGCAGCGCGTCGATCGGCTTGTAGAAGCCGAGGTCGCACAGGTGGTCGGCCTCGTCGAGGACCGTGATCTCGATGTCGTCGAGCGTCATGCAGCGACGATCGAGCAGATCGGTCAGGCGGCCCGGGGTGGCGATGACGATGTCGACGCCATTGCGGAGCGTGCTGATCTGCTTGTTGATCGGCACACCGCCGTAGACCGTGGTCAGGCGGAGGCCCATCTTCTGCGCGAGCGGCTCCATGGCCGTACGCACCTGGGTCGCCAGCTCACGGGTCGGGAGCAGGATCAGGCCGCGAGGCGCCTTGGGGCGGCTCGTGCGCCCGGCGAGCCGGACGAGGACCGGAAGGCCGAAGGCCAGGGTCTTGCCGGAGCCGGTGCGAGCGCGACCAAGCACGTGGCGTCCCGCGAGCGCATCGGGGATCACCGCCTGCTGGACGGGACTGGGGTTGACGATCTCCTGGCGTGCCAACGCGGATACCAGCGAGGCGGGGAGGTCGAGGGTGGAAAAGGTGGGCAGCACAGAGCTGCCTTCAGGCTGATTCAAGGAACTCACAGACGATTCGGGATGAATGCCCGATATCCATTTCACGCAAGATGCGCTACTTCGTCGGGCCGGAACAGCACCGGACTGGTGCGTTCACGTGTTCACATTCTAGCAGTTCGTTGCCTCGCCCAACGAATCGTGGAATGTGCGTGTGGTCACGCCAACAGGTCTTGGTAGTCCGGGCGCCGGTCGATGAACCGGGCCACGTACGGGCACGTCGCCACGACCCGCTTGCCGCGCACCCGGATGTCGTCGAGGGCATCGGTGACCAGCTCGGATGCCAGTCCCTGGCCTTCGAACTGGTCGAGGATCTCGGTGTGCGGGAACGTCACCACGTCACCGTCCTCGAATGCCTGCGTGAAGCCCGCGAGGATGCCGTCGACGTGGATCTCGTAGCGGTTCTGCTCGGGGTTGTGCGTCACCTTGTTCGTCATGTCAGGCACAACGCTCAGGCGAGGGTCACGATTCCGAGGACGCCGACCGCGACGGCCAGCGCCAGCGAGATCGCGATGAGGATCGTGTGGACCCGCAGGAACGTCGTCGCATTGCCGGCGGCGTCGCGCGACCGCTCGTCCTTGCGTACGCGCTTGAGGAACGGCGGCCAGATCACGAAGTTCCAGATCGCGGTGACGATGAGCACGAGGGACCAGGCGAGGGGAAGTTCCATGCCGCCATCCTTCCAGCCCCGCCCCTTGAGCTCGTCGAAAGGTCAGAGCTTGGCGAGCAGGTCGTCGAGGGGCTGTGGCACCCGGTCGAGGTCGAGCGCGTCGACGAGTGCGCGGCCGTACTGCTCCTTGCGGCCCCCGTGTGTGCCCATGAAGCGGTGCAGCCGGCGTTGGTCGGTGCGCTCTCGCTGGGCGGGCTGCTGGCGGAAGATCTCGTACGCACGAGCGTCCCCCTCGAGCTCGATGACCCGCTCCACCGCGCTGACACCGAGGGCCCGGATGAACTCACCCTCCAGGTCGGGATCGCACACGAAGAACCCGTCGAGCCCCAGCCCGACTCGTGCAAGGGCCCGCTCGAAGAAACCCAGCTCGAGCAGGTCGCACAGCCCGGCGAGCCGGACGCCCAGGCCGGCCGGGCCGAGCAGGTCGACGTACCGGCGGATGCTGGTCGCCCCGCCCATCGGCACGACGCACACGCCCTCGGCGTCCAGGTCCCGGCCTCGACGCACCGCGAGCCGCTCGACCGCAGCCAGGTCACTGATGCCCTCGACGAGCACGGCCGTCCTCAGCCCGACCGTCGAGACGAGCTGCCGGGTCAGCTCCCCGGCGGCTGCGGCATCGGCACCGCCTGCGGCCCATGCGACGACCGACTCGCGAAGGCGGGTCATGTCGTCCACCCGACCAGTGTGCACTGATGAGTCAGCCAGTCCGACTACGATCGCGTTACCCGTCCGAGGCAGGAGCGACGATGAGTGCGACCCCGACCCTCTACGAGTGGTGCGGTGGTCACGCCGCGCTCCGGCGTCTGACCGAGGTGTTCTACGACCGCGTGCTCGCCGATCCCGTGCTCGAGCCGGTGTTCCGCCACATGGGTGCGCAGCACCGTGAGCACGTCGCGCTGTGGTTGGGCGAGGTGTTCGGCGGCCCGACGACCTACACCGACGAGCAGGGCGGCTATCCCACGATGCTCAGTCATCACATCGGTCTCGGCATCACCGAGGAGCAGCGGGTGCGCTGGGCCGGGCTGATCGCCGCGAGCGCCGACGAGGCCGGCCTGCCCGACGATCCGGAGTTCCGCTCGGCCTTCGTCGCGTACGTCGAGTGGGGCACCCGCATCGCCAAGGGCAACTCGGCCGAGGGCGCGACTCCCCCGCCGGACCTGCCGTCCCCGCGGTGGGGCTGGGGCGAGGCTCCGCCGTACGAGGGCTGAGCCCTAGGAGGTCGCGCCGACGAGGCGCTCGCGGGTCGACTTCCAGGGCTTGTCCCAGCTGACGTCACCGGCCTGCAGCACCTCGCCGCATCCGCTGCACAGGTCTGCCGACGTCGTCTCGGCACCGCACGTCTCGTGGATCAACGCCATGTGCGCTCCACCCTCGGGCATCGGCGTGTGCTTCTCCGCCCAGATCGACACCGCATGCATGATCGGCAGCAGGTCGGCGCCGGCCTCGGTCGCGACGTACTCGAAGTGCGTACGCCGATCGGCGCGGTACTCGACCTTGCGCAGCAGCTCCTCGTCGACGAGCAGCCTGAGCCGGCGACTCAGGACGGCGTCCGAGATCCCGATGCTGTCGCGGATCGCGTCGAACCTGCAGCGTCCGTGCAGGACCTCGCGCATGATCAGCATGATCCAGGGATCACCGAGCACGTCGAGGCCACGACGTACGGGACACAGGTCCTCTGACCAGTCGGAACGTAGTGGCACGATGCACCTCACATGTGGCCGGATATCGGCTTGCTTCAGGAAAGCCAGCAACAGTATGGTCGGTCCGTCAACTTTCCTCAAGGAAGTCAGGGCCCATGACTCGTACGCGCATCCACCCGGCCTGGTTCGTCGCGGTGACGGCGTTCGTCGCGCTGGTCGGGGCTGCCGGCTTCCGCGCCGCGCCGGGTGCGCTGTTCGTGCCGTTGCACGACGAGTTCGGTTGGTCGACCAGCATCATGTCGCTCGCGGTCAGCATCAATCTGCTGCTTTATGGCCTGACGGCACCGTTCGCGGCAGCGCTGATGGACAAGTTCGGCATCCGCAAGGTCACGACCGTCGCGCTGCTGATGGTGTCGCTCGGCAGCGGGCTCACGGTGTTCATGACCGAGTCGTTCCAGCTGCTCATCACGTGGGGCGTGCTGATCGGACTCGGCACGGGCTCCATGGCGATGGTGTTCGCCGCGACGATCGCCAATCGCTGGTTCATCGAGCGCCGCGGCCTCGTCATGGGCATCCTGACCGCCGGCGGCGCCACCGGCCAGCTGGTGTTCCTGCCGATCGTCGCGGCCCTGGCGGAGAACGTCGGCTGGCGCACGGCGTCACTCGTGATCGCGGGCGCAGCGCTGCTGGTCGTACCCCTCGTGATCCGCTTCATCGGCGACTTCCCCGAGGACCGCAGCCTCAGCCCGTACGGCGCTCCGGCCGACTGGGCGCCGCCGTTGAGGGAGACCGGTGGAGCGGCGAAGCGGGCGACCGACGCGTTGCGCGCCGCTGCCCGGGTGCCGGCGTTCTGGGCGCTCGCGGCGGCGTTCGCGATCTGCGGCGCGACGACGAACGGCCTGGTGGGCATCCACTTCATACCGTCGGCCCACGACCACGGCATGGACCAGACGACGGCGGCGAGCCTGCTCGCGGTCGTCGGCATCTTCGACATCGCCGGCACGGTGGCGTCCGGCTGGTTCACCGACCGGTACGACCCCAGGCTCCTGCTCGTCGGCTACTACGCCTTCCGGGGTGTCGGCCTCGTCCTGCTGCCGACGCTGCTGTCGTCGAGCGTACGGCCGAGCATCGTCGCATTCGTCGTGATCTACGGGCTCGACTGGGTCGCGACCGTGCCGCCGACCGTCGCCCTGTGCCGGGAGATCTTCGGCGACCAGGGCACTATCGTGTTCGGCTGGGTCTTCGCCTCGCACCAGTTCGGCGCCGCAGCAGCTGCCCTCGTCGCGGGCGTCATCCGGGACCAGACCGGCAGCTACTCGCTGGCGTGGTTCGGTGGCGCCGGCCTCTGCGCCGTCGCCGCCGTGCTGTCCTGGATCCTCGGCTCGTCCCGCAAGCGCGCCGCCGTACGCGAGTCCCTCACGGTGGTGCCTATGTGACACGCGGCTCCTCCGTCGCCGCTCCAGCGACTTCGTCGCTGCCGGGCTTCGCCCGGGTGTCTGCCTCGCTGCGCTCGGCCTATGGCCGAGTCCATCCCACCGGGAAATCAGCCCCGCAAGTATGTGAGGACGGCGGAGACGCGGCGGTCGTTGTCGTCGCCGAGGTCGAGCTTGGCGAAGATGCTGCCGACGTGCTTGCGCACGGCGGCGTCGCTGACGAACAACGCCTCGGCGATCGACCCGTTCGTACGCCCTTCGGCCATCAGCGCGAGCACCTCGCGCTCGCGGGCGGTCAGGGCAGCGAGGGGGCCGTCGTCACTGCGTCGGGTCAGCAGCTGCCGGACCACCTCGGGGTCGACGACGGTCTGCCCGTCGACGACCTGATCGAGGCTCGCCAGGAAGTCGGCGACCCGGCCGACCCGATCCTTGAGCAGGTAGCCGATGCCGGCGGTGCCCGCCGAGTCCATCAGCGCAGGCAGATAGGCGTCGGCGACGTACTGCGACAGCACGAGGATCGGCAGGGTCGGCAGGTCCTCGCGGATCGCAGCAGCGGCTCGCAGTCCCTCGTCGGAGTGGCCCGGCGGCATGCGTACGTCCGTGATCACCACGTCGGGCGGATCGGCGCGGACCGCCGCGATCAGCTCGTCGGCGTCCGTGGCGCTCGCCACGACCTCGTGGCCGGCTCGCTCGAGGATGCCGACGAGCCCCTCACGAAGCAGTGCCGAGTCCTCGGCGAGCACGATCCTCAGCGGTCGACGTGCCATGGGCTCTCCATCCGCAGCTCGGTCGGTCCACCGTCGGGACTCGTCACCGACAGCGTGCCACCCAACGCGTCGAGCCGGGTGACGAGCCCGGACAGGCCGGTGCCCTCCCCCAGCCTGGCGCCGCCGTGCCCGTCGTCGGTGACGACCAGCACCAGCGAGTCGCCAGAACGCCGCGCATGGATCGCGGCGCTGCGGGCCCGGGAGTGCTTTGCGACGTTGGCGAGTCCTTCGCTGACCACGAAGTACGCGGCTGCCTCGACCTGCGGAGGCGGCCGCTCGTCGAGGAACACGTCGACGCGTACGGGTATCGGCATGCGGTCGGCGACCTCGCGGATCGCCGCGGCCAGGCCCAGGTCGGTGAGCACCCTCGGGTGCACACCACGCACGACCTCACGCAGGTCGGCGAGCGCGGCTTCAGCCTCGCTGTGGGCCTGGCGCACGAGCGCGAGTCCCTCGCCTTCCGGTACGTCTAGCTCGGCCCGCCCCAGCAACATCGTGAGGGCGACCATGCGCTGCTGCACGCCGTCGTGCAGATCGCGCTCGATCCGCTTGCGCTCGGTCTCGAAGGCGTCGACCAGCTCGATCCGCGAGCGGCGCAGCTCGGTGACCCGCGCCTCGAGCTCCTCCTCCCGGGGACTCAGCAAGATGCCCGCCAGCGACGACTGGGCAGCGGCGAGGACCGTCAGGGCGTACGCCCCCACGACGATGCCGACGGGGGTCGCGATGATCGCGAACGGCACCGCTTCGCGGGTCGAGTCGAGCTGCCACCACAGCATGCCGACGGTGTCGTAATGGGCGAGCAGCGGCGAGATCAGCGAGACCACGACGAAGGTGACGACGAGCACCACCACGAGGGCGTCCACGACCCAGAGGAACAGTGCGAGCAGGACGGCGTACCCCAGCGCTCGCCACGACGCGGCGTCGCGCGGGGTGCGCCACCACGGCGTGTCCGAGACGTCGGTCGCCACGTCCTCCTCCAGCATCACCGGGAGCCGGCGCCGCTCCAGCCCCGCGATCATGGCGCCGAGCCTCGGCACCCCGCCGAGGATGAACAGGCCGATGATGAGTGGTGCCGTGAGGACACCCACGCCGATCGTCACGAAGAATCCGATGAACGACACCAGGCCGACCACAGCGCCCGTCAGGAGATAGAGGAGCGAGCGCCACGGCCACGACGAGAGCACGAGACGTACGGGGTTGCCGCCGACGGCCGACCACGCGGAGGACGTGCGCGTCGCGGAAGTCATGATGACCCAGCCTAGGCGCGCACGCGCTCGGTGGCAGTGACCTCAGGTCCACTTCCGGGGTATCTCCTGCGATACCCCAGAAGTGGCTCGCGGGCCAGAGACGACGAGGCTCGCCGACGATGTCATGGAGTCATGACAACTCTCACCGATCACGAACCACGCCGAGCCGCGACGCGTACCGACGCCGTCGTGCTGGACGGCGTCACCAAGACCTACAAGTCGAAGGCCGGCCAGGTCGATGCACTCCGCGGCATCACCCACGCCTTCGCCTCCTCCACGTTCACCGCCGTCATGGGACCGTCCGGGTCCGGCAAGTCGACCCTCCTCCAGTGCGCCGCTGGGCTCGACCGGCCGACGAAGGGCAAGGTCATCGTCGCCGGAACCGACCTCGCCAAGCTCAACGAGGTCGCGCTGACCACGATGCGGCGCTCGACGATGGGCTTCGTCTTCCAGTCCTACAACCTCCTGCCGGCCCTCACCGTGTTCGACAACGTCGCGCTGCCGCTGCGACTCGCGGGCAAGCGCCCCAGCCGCGGCGAGGTGCTCGCGACACTGGCCCAGGTGGGTCTCGACGGGCACCACGGTCGTCGCCCGGCCGAGCTCTCCGGCGGGCAGCAGCAGCGCGTGGCCATCGCCCGCGCGCTCATCGCGCGACCGCAGGTCGTGTTCGCCGACGAGCCGACCGGCGCTCTCGACCGTACGACCAGCCATCAGGTGCTCGACCTCCTGCGCACGTCCGTCGACGAGCAGGGCCACACGATCGCGATGGTGACGCACGACCCGGTCGCCGCGTCGTACGCCCACTCGGTGATCTTCCTCGAGGACGGCCGGCTCGTCGGCAGCCTCCAGCACGGCAGCGCTTCGCAGATCGCCGCGATGATGAGTGAGCTCGAACGATGATGCTCCTCGACCTCAGCCGGCACACCGTGCGGCGCAACATCGCCCCGTACGTCGGATCGCTCGTCGCGCTGTTCCTCGGCGTCACGCTGATCGGTTTGACGGTGGAGATGATCACTGCGGTCGCCGAGGCGACCTCGCGCCTGGAACCGGGCGACACCGAGGGTCGCATGCAGCTCGACGGCCTGGCGTCGATGTTCGGCGTCATGTCCGGGTTCTCCGGGTTCATCGCCATCTTCGTCGTGGCCAGCACCTTCTCGTTCGTCGTCTCCTCGCGCAGGCGTGAGCTCGGGCTGCTGCGCCTGATCGGCTCGACTCCCCGCCAGGTCCGGCGGATGATCCTCGGCGAGTCATTGATCGTGGCGAGCGTGGCCTCGCTCGCAGGATGCGTGTTCGCGCACCTGATGACGCCGCTGACGCTCTGGCTCGCCCATGACCGCGGACTCACCCCGATGAGGCTCGACACCCCCAGCTTCTGGCCCACGCTCGGCATCGCATTCCCGATCGGCGCACTGGTCGCCCTGATCGGCGCGCGCTCGGCGGCACGCCGCGCATCCAAGATCCCTCCGATCGACGCGATGCGGGAGGCCTCGGTAGAGCGCCGCCGCATGGGATTCTGGCGCCTCCTGGTGGGTGTCGGCTGCCTCGCCGGCTCGGTCGCCATGCTCGTCACGATGGGATCGGTCACGGGCGAGCTGTCGCTCGTGCTGGGCATCTTCGCGCCGGAGCTGCTGGTCATCTCCGCGGTCTGTTTCGGCCCGTGGCTGTTCCCGGCCCTGGCCCGGCTGATCGCGTGGCCGCTGGTGCGCAACGGCGACGTCACGATCCGCATGGCCCGTGACAACGTCGCGGCCTCGGCCAAGCGGACCGCCTCGCTCGCGGCACCGACCCTCGCGATCTCGGCCATCGGCGGTTCGCTGTTCCTGACCTTGGGGATCGCCGCCGACTGGGATCGTGCCGTCAACGATGAGCATCTCAAGGCCACGGTCGTCGTGGAGGGTGGCAACGCCCGCACCGCTGAGATCCTCGCGAGCTCGCCCGCAGTCGACGTCGCCGACGCCAGTGCACCGGTTGGCATCACCTTGATCGATCACGAGGGCGCACGCGAGCTCGAGGAGGCCCAGACGATCGATGTCGCCAACGGAGCCGCGGCACGCGGGCTCAAGGCGCACCAGGGATCGATCGAGGATCTTCACGGCAGGGCCATCGCCCTGTCAAAGTCCTACGCCTTCGACGGCGCCTACCACCTCGGCAGCACGGTTCGCGCGGCGTTCGGCAAGGGGAAGCCGGTCAACCTCAAAGTCGTCGCGATCGTCGAGTCGGCGCCGTCGCTGTACGGCGACCTGCTGCTCCCGACCGGCCTGACGAAGGCGACCCCCGATCGCTGGTTCGTCATCCCGCGTACGGATGTCGCCGACCCGGTCTCGACGATCAGTGCCGAGCTGCGCGGCACGTCGGCCCACGTCGAGTCGCGTGACGCATGGCTCGCCGCGACGGACGCCGACCTGCGCAAGAACAACACGTTGGCGCTCTGGGTGCTGCTCGGTCCCTCGGGGTTCTACGCCGCTCTGGCGATCGCCAACACGTTGCTGATGGGCAGCCTGCAGCGACACCGTGAGTTCGTCGCGACCCGCCTGATCGGCGCGACCGAGCGCCAGGTTCGCAAGATCGTGCTCTGGGAGTCGGCACTGGTGACCGCCACGTCACTCACGATGGGTGCGATCATCTGCGCGATCGTCGGGGTGCTGGTCGGTCGATCCCTCAGTGCCACCGTGGAGAGCATGCCGGTGGACCTGCCGTGGCTGGGCCTCGGCGCGATCGGCGCGACCTGCCTGGTCATCGCCACCGTCGCCGCGGTCGCCCCGACCAGGTTCATGCTCCGCAAGGTCCACCCCTCCCAGGCCGCGGAGTGAGCCTCGCCGGGAGTGACGTTTGCGCCGGGGCACGACGGCGAGTCGCGACGCGAACGTCACTCCCAGCGGGGTCCCGCAGCGCTGGTCAGGCGGAGGTGAGGGTGGCGAGCGCCGAGGTGAAGAGGGCCAGACCGTCGGTGCCGGGACCGGTCAGATCCTCGACGGCGTGCTCGGGGTGCGGCATGAGCCCGACGACGTTGCCGCGCTCGTTGGTGATGCCGGCGATGTCGCGCAGCGAGCCGTTGGGGTTGACGTCGACGTAGCGGAACACGACCTGGCCCTCACCCTCGAGGCGGTCGAGCGTGTCGGCGTCGGCGACGAACCCGCCCTCGCCGTTCTTGAGCGGGATGACGATCTCGTCGCCGACCGCGAGGTTGGACGTCCACGCGGTCGAGGCGTTCTCGACCTTGAGGGTCTGGTCGCGGCAGATGAACGTGCGGTGGTCGTTGCGGATCAGGGCGCCGGGCAGCAGGTGCGACTCGCACAGGATCTGGAAGCCGTTGCAGATGCCGAGCACCGGCATGCCGCCCTCGGCTGCCGAGATGACCTCGGTCATGACGGGCGCGAACCGGGCGATCGCACCAGCGCGCAGGTAGTCGCCGTACGAGAAGCCGCCCGGCAGGATCACCGCATCGACACGCTTGAGGTCGTGGTCACCGTGCCACAGCGCAACAGGCTCGCCGCCAGCGATGCGTACGGCGCGCTGCGCGTCGACGTCGTCCAGGGACCCCGGGAACGTGACGACACCTATCTTCATGAATCAACCCGGACGGCGTAGTCCTCGATGACCGGGTTGGACAGCAGGGTGCCGGCGAGGGCGTGCACCTCGGCGAGCGTCGCCTCGTCGGCCACGTCGACCTCGAGCTCGAACCGCTTGCCCTGGCGTACGTCGGTCACGGCGTTGAAACCGAGGCGCGGCAGGGCGCCGTGGACGGCCTTGCCCTGCGGGTCGAGAATCTCGGGTTTGGGCATGACATCGACGATGACGCGGGCCACGGACGCTCCTTGAGTGGTCGGTGCCCCCAGTCTATCGGTGGTTCGCAGGTGCCAGGAACCGCGTTCAGGACAGCTCGCGCTTGAGGATCTTGCCGGTGCTGGTCATCGGCAGCTCGTCACGGAACTCGACCACACGGGGGTACTTGTAGGCGGCGAACTGCTCCTTGCCCCAGACGACCAGGTCATCCTCGGAGACGTCGTCATGGTCCTTGTTCTTGACCACGACAGCCTTGATCTCCTCACCGTGCGACTCGTGCGGCACCCCGATCACCGCGACCAGCGACACCGCAGGATGCTCCATCAGGACTTCCTCGATCTCGCGCGGATAGACGTTGAAGCCGCCGCGGATGATCATGTCCTTGGACCGGTCGACGATGTAGTAGAAGCCGTCCTCGTCCTTCTTGGCCAGGTCACCGGACCTGAACCAGTCGTCACGGATCGCCTCAGCCGTCGCCTCCGGGCGGTTGTAGTAGCCCTTCATGACGTTGTGACCCTTGATCGCGATCTCCCCCACCGCGTCCGGACCGTCAGGCACGTCCGACCAGTCGTCGTTGATCAGCTTCATCTCCACGCCCGGGATCGGGACCCCGATGGAGCCGACCCGCGGCTCCTCACCGAACCGGGAGAACGACGCCACCGGTGACGTCTCCGACAACCCGTAGCCCTCCAGGATCGTCACCCCGAACCGCTCCTTGAACTGGCGGTGGATGTCGACCGGCAGCGCCGAGCCGCCCGCAGCCGCGAGCCGCAGGTTCGCCGCCAACGCCTCCACGTCCACCGTGTCGTCCAGCGCGCCGAGCAGCCCCCAATACATCGTCGGCACACCGGCGAAGAACGTCACCCGGTTGGCCGCCATCAGCTTCAAAGCCGCCTGCGCCTCGAACCGCGGCAGCATCACCACCGTGCCGCCGAACGCGATCGAGCCGTTCTGGATCACCGTCTGCCCGAACGAGTGGAACAACGGCAGCACGCACAGGTACGTGTCCGGGTGCCTCGCGTCGGCGCCGAACAGGTCCTTGCTGGCCAGCGCGTTGTCCCGCATGTTGCGATGCCGCAGCTCCGCACCCTTGGGCTGACCCGTCGTTCCCGACGTGTAGAGGATCACCGCGGTGTCGTCGTCATCGCGCTCGACCGTGCTGAACGTCGGCGGCTGCTGAGCCACCAGCGGGCCGTAGAACTCCGGCGGCTTCATCGGCTCGGGCTGCTTGGAGTCCAGCTTGATCAAGAAGAACTCCGTGCACGACTCCGTCGCCTGGAACCCCTCCCAGGCCGCATCCCCGATCGGCAGGTCCGGCGTGCCCTCGAACGCGAAGTACGCCTTCGCGTCGGAGTCAGCCAGGTGATAGGCCACCTCGCGCCCCTTCAGCAGCACGTTCAGCGGCACGACCGTCGCGCCGGCCTTGAGGATGCCGAAGTAGATGATCGTGAAGTACGGCAGGTTGGGGCACGACAACGCGACCTTGTCGCCCGGCCGGATCCCGCGGGACACGAGCAGGTTCGCCACCTGGTTCGCAGCACCGTTGACCTGCGCATACGTGAACCGCGAATCCCCGAAGACGATCGCCGTACGATCGGCATACTTCTCGGTCGACTGCTCCAGCAAGGCGGCGAGATTGGTCACGTGGGCTCCTCCAGGGGGTGACGGGGCTCTCACCATACCCGGGGTATCCGGATCCCCGGGCAACCTTTTCGACCGGACGCGCATCTCCCTCCACAACGTCAACATGAGGGGGAAGCATGACCGCAGAGCTCGCACGACCCACACCAGTCGCGTCGGCCACCATCACGGGCACGGTCTCGGATCCGAGCGGCTACCCGCTCGTCGGCATCACGATCGTCCTGTTCGAGGGCGGACGCGGTGAGGCAGGTATGCGCCTCGACACCACGACCACCGACGACATCGGCGGCTACCGGTTCACCCGCGTCCGCGCCACGGCAGGCGACGACTGCCGGGTCGAGGCGACCGACGAGTCGGGCGCCCACGTGTCCACCTGCTCGACCCTCACGGTCGGGGCCGGCGCCACGACGCACCACACGACGATGCCCGTCGCCGGGCACGTCCAGGGCCGAGTCGTCATCCAGGACGGCTCGACGACCCGCCCCGCCACCCACGTGTGCGTGACGGCTGCCGGCGAGAACGTCGTGCAGGCGGTCAACGTCTCGGCCAGGGGCACGTTCCGCATCGGCGGCCTGCCGGCCGGGAAGTACACGCTGCTGTTCCACGACGACGTCCACCTCGACGACGGCGTCAGTGCCCATTGGATGAGCGTCACCGTCGCCGCGGCCCGTACGACGACGATCGAGGACCAGGTGCGTCCCAGCGCTTCACAGAACTGACCCAAAGACCAGTTGCGGCAGGGCGTGTCCGAACCAGGGGGACACGCCCTTTCCGCGGCTCAGCAGCCGTCGCGCATCAGGCCGGGCTTCGCGCCACTCGTCACCTCGACGAAGGTGACGGTGTCCGTCGGGGCGACCGCATCGGGCTTGGCGTTGAACAAGAACCCGATCCAGCCCGCGCCCTCGCTGACGAACAGCCCGGTCTGGCCGTAGCCCGCGTCCTCAGGCGCCACGTCGCCGAGGACTCCCTGGACGCTCTCGTACGTGCTGCCGACGCCGAGGCCCGAGCGCGTACGCGGGCCACCGCCCCGGATGCCGATCGACGACACCGAGCCGTCGTCCCGGGTCTGGACGTCGAGCTGGTCGTTGTAGCCCTGCCGCCAGACCAGGTCGTCGACCCGGTTGCACGCAGGCACGGAGATGTCGGAGTCGAAGTAGCCGGTCGCATAGGCGGCGGCCTTGCTCATGCCGACCTGCACCGGCCCCACGGCTCCGGGAATGACTCGCAACGAACCCACTGGGGCCAGCGGCATGCGCGGCGGCTCGGAGGTCTTGGTGCCGCCGCCCCCGGTGCCCGCCGGCGCGTTGGCGGTCTTGGTGGACTTGGGCTTGTCGGCCTTCTTGGTCGTCACGGTCGCCGAGGGCTTGGCCTTCGGCTCGTCGTTGGACTCCGGCTTGAGCTGGTGCGCCACGACGCCGGTGCCGACTCCCCCGACCATGCTGAGCGCCAGGATCCCGGCTGCTATCTGCTGCTTCATGACTGCCTCCCGCGTGCTGGCGCCCACCGCAGGGCGCACCTCGAGGACAGAGATGCCGAGGGCGACTCAGAAGTTGCCTTCATGCACGCCCAACCTCTCTCGTACGAAGCCTCGAGCGGTGTGGATGCGAGCCTTGACGGTGCCGAGCGGCGTCTGCGTCAGCGCGGCGATCTCGTCGTACGGCAGCGAGCCGATGTCGCGCAGCACGAACGCCTCGGCCGTCGAGGGATGCGCCTGCTCCAGCGCCTCGATCGCGTCGAGCAGGTCGATGCGGCTGCCCGCGATGACGCTCGTCGTGCGGGGATCGGGGCTGACCGGCATCTCGTCGACGGATCGCTCGGCGAACCGCCGCTTCAGCGTGCGGTACGTCTGACGTGCCGAGTTCGACGCGATCACGGTGACCCAGCCCATGAACGAACCCGTGCCGGAGAAGTCGCGCAGATGCGTCGCGATCGACAGCAGGGCGTCCTGCGCCGCCTCCTCGGCGTCGAGCGTGTGCGGCAGGAGCCGGGCGCACCGGCTCACGACCCGCGGACGGATGGCGGTGAGCAGCTCCTCCATGGCGGACGCGTCACCCGCGCGCGCCCGGGCGATCAGCTCCTCGTCGATGTCCATGCCGATGACGATACATACGGGTTGTCGCGCATACTGATGCGTGATGAAACAGATCGGACGCTACCGCCTCGACGCGGTCGAGGGGTTCGGGGCGTTCGCGACGGTGTGGCGTGGTTTCGACACCGACCTGGAGATCCCGGTCGCCATCAAGCTGCTCGCGGAGAACTGGGCCCATCACGCTGACGTGCGCGAACGGTTCCTCGCGGAGGCTCGCCTGCTGCGCCGCATCGAGGACCCCCGGGTCGTACGCGTGCACGACATCGGCACGCACGAGGACCGGCCCTACTTCGTCATGGACCACGTGTCCGGTGGAACCGTCGCCGACCGGGTGAGCGAGCCGGGCTCCACCGAGGACGCCCTGCGCCTGGCCATCGAGTCGGCGCGTGCGGTCCAGGTGCTGCACGAAGCGGGGCTGCTGCACCGCGACGTCAAGCCCAGCAACCTGCTGGTCGCCGAGGACGGTCGCGTGCTGGTCGCCGACCTCGGGAGTGCCAAGCGGCTCGCAGAAGCCAGTGGTGTCACGGTCACCACCGGCACGCCGGCCTACATGGCGCCGGAGCAGGCCCGCGGTGCGCCGGTCGACGCGCGCTCGGACGTCTACTCCCTGGGTGCGGTGACGTACGAGCTGATCTCCGGCCGCCAGCCGTACGACGTCAGCGATCCCGGCACGCTCATCAAGCGACCCAATGACAGCCGGCCCGAACCGCTTGCCGGGTCGCACGACGTGCCGCGCAACCTCGATCACGTCCTGGCCTCGTCCCTCGCCACCCGGCCGGCCGACCGGCCCGACTCGGCGGAGGCGTTCGCCGACGCCTTGGAACAGATCGTCGGCGGCGCCAAGGTCCGCCACGTGCGTCGCGTACGGCGTGAGGTCTCCCCCGCGCTCGCGGTCACCCTGGCGGTGCTGGTGTTCGCCGCCTCGGCAGCGGCGACGTGGTACGCGATCCGCTGAATCAGAACGTCTCGCCGGTCAGCTGCTCGTACGCCTGCACGTAGCGGTCCCGCGTCTTCTCGACGATCTCGGCGGGCAACGCAGGGGGCTGCCGGTTGCTCGCGCGGTCCCAGCCGCTCTCGGGCGAGGTCATCCAGTCGCGGACGAACTGCTTGTCGTACGACGGCTGGGTCCGGCCGGGCTGCCACGAGTCTGCCGGCCAGAAGCGGGACGAATCGGGGGTGAGGACCTCGTCCGCGAGGACGATCGTGCCGTCAGGTCGCGCACCGAACTCGAGCTTGGTGTCGGCCAGGATGATGCCGCGCTCGCGGGCGATCTGCTCGGCACGTGCATAGACCCGCAGCGTGAGGTCGCGCAGGGCCGCCGCGCTCTCGGCGCCGATCGTCTCGGTGATCTGCTCGAACGACACGTTCTCGTCGTGCTCGCCCAGGTCGGCCTTCGTGGCCGGCGTGAAGATCGGCTCCGGCAGCCGTGAGGCGTCGACGAGTCCGGCCGGCAGCGGCACGCCGCAGACCTCGCCGGTGGCGTTGTAGTCGCTCAGGCCCGAGCCGGTCAGGTAGCCGCGCGCGACGCACTCGACGGGGAACATCTCGAGCTTCTCCACGATCAGGGCCCGGCCTCGTACGCGTTCGGGCACCGAGGTCGACACGACGTGGTTGGGCACGAGGTCGCTGAGCTGGTCGAACCACCACAGCGACATCCGGGTGAGGATCTCGCCCTTGTCGGGGATGCCCGGCGTCAGCAGGAAGTCGTACGCCGAGATCCGGTCGGAGGCGACCATGAGCAGGTGACCGTCCTGCACCTCGTACAGGTCACGCACCTTGCCCGAGTGCAGGTGGCGGGCTCCCGGGATCTCAAGTGGCACAGGGTCAGACTAGTGGCACCGCCGGCGTGCCCTCCCGGGCCACCGCATGATGGGCAAATGACCGGACGCACCGACACCGCGAAGCGGACGATCCAGGCATCGGCCGAGGTGCTCTACCGTGCCCTGACCGACCCCGAGGTGCGCTTGCGGTGGCTGCCGCCGGCGGGCATGAGCGCCCGGATGGAACGGTACGACCTGCGGGTCGGCGGCGGCTACCGGATGGTGCTGACGTACGACGAGCCCGCCGCCGACACCGGCAAGAGCACCGCCGACTCCGACGTCGTCGAGGCCACGTTCGTGGAGCTGGTCGACGGTGAGCGCGTGGTCGAGGCGACCGAGTTCGAGTCCGCCGACCCGGCCTTCGCGGGGACCATGACGATGACCTGGCAGCTCACGCCGTTGGTCTCCGGCACGGAGGTCAGCATCGCGGCCTCGGGCGTACCGACGGGGATCTCCCCCATCGACCACGCCACCGGCATGCAGTCCTCGCTGGCCAACCTCGCGGCCTACGTCGAGTCAGCCTGAGGCCAGGCGGTCGCGCAGGATCCGCTGCTGGACCACGGTCCACACCTTCGAGGTCGCCCAGAAGATCAGGACGCCGATCGACAGGAAGAGGCTGACCGCGGCGATGACGACGAGCAGCACGTAGAGCATCACCGGTCGCTTCTGCTCGACCACGCCGATCGGCGAGACCGTCGGCGGCAGCAGGGTCGCTTCCTGACGCTGGGCGACGACGTGCGCGACACACATCACCGCGATCAACACCGCGGCCACGACCGTGGTCTCGCTCTGTGAGCCGACCAGCGTGTCCGTGAGCCTGCCTCCGGCGATCTTGGCCTGCGAGAGGCTCCACGCGTCGCCGTCGGTCAGGAAGCCTCGCCGGAACGAGCCACCCGCCGACGCATGCTTGTCCGCGGCGTCGATCATCCGGGCCAGCACGACCAGGACCAGGCCCAACAGGAAGAGCGGGATCAGGGAGATCAGCGGTTTGAGCCCGGCCGCCCTCACGAGCTTCATCTGCTCCTGTGCGAGCTTCTCGCGATCGTCGCCGTACGTCTGCTCCAGCGCCTTGATCTGCGGCTCGAGCTTCCGCAGCTCACGCCGCATGCGGAGCTGCGTGAGGTAGAACGGCAGCAGCACGATGCGGAACGTCACCGCCGTCCCGACGATCGCCAGCGCCCACGCCCAGCCGGCACCGAGCCCGAGCACGCCGTCGAAGATCTCGTGCCACGCCACCAACGGGGCCGAGACGACGTAGTCGAACGGCGTCAGGACAGCAGTCACCAAGTCGGACACGATGCCCCTTCGCGAGAACTACAGGATCGAACCAGGAGTGTAGGCCGCAGCCTCGGGGTTGGCGGTCACCAAGTCCTCGATGCGGCCCACCACGGCGCGCACCTGGCTGACGGCGGCGCCCGTGAACTCGATCGGTGAGGCGACCAGCGTGGCGAGGTCAGCCTCGGACAGACCCAGGCGCTCGTCGGCGGCGAGCCGGGCGAACAGGTCGTTCTCGGCAGCACCCTTCTCACGCATCTCGAGGGCGACCGCGACGGCGTTCTGCTTGACCGCGTCGTATGCCGTCTCGCGTCCACGCCCGTTGCGCACCGACGCCATGAGCACCTTCGTCGTCGCGAGGAACGGGAGGTAACGGTCGAGCTCCCGCTGGATGACGGCGGGGAAGACCCCGAACTCGTCGAGCACCGTCAGGAAGGTCTCGAACAGTCCGTCAGCGGCGTAGAACGCGTCCGGCAGGGCGACCCGGCGGACCACCGAGCACGACACGTCGCCCTCGTTCCACTGGTCGCCGGCGAGCTCGCCGACCATCGACGCATACCCGCGGAGGACGACCGCGAGGCCGTTGACCCGCTCGCACGACCGGGTGTTCATCTTGTGCGGCATCGCGCTGGAGCCGACCTGGCCGGGTCGGAAGCCCTCGGTCACGGTCTCGTTGCCGGCCATCAGGCGGATCGTGGTGGCGAGGTTGGACGGGGCCGCGACGAGCTGGACCAGTGCCGTGACGACGTCGTAGTCGAGCGAGCGGGGGTAGACCTGGCCGACGCTCGTCAGCACCTTGTCGAAGCCGAGGTGGCGGGCGACCCGCACCTCGAGCTCGGCGAGCTTGGCCTCGTCGCCGCCGAGCAGGTCGAGCTGGTCCTGGCTCGTGCCGACCGGGCCCTTGATGCCGCGCAGCGGGTAGCGGGCGATCAGGTCGTCGAGCCGCTCGAGCGCGACGATCAGCTCGTCGGCGACCGTGGCGAACCGCTTGCCGAGAGTCGTGGCCTGGGCCGCGACGTTGTGGCTTCGACCGGCCATGACGAGCTCGGCGTGCTCGGTGGCGAGCCGGCCGAGCCGGCCGAGGGTGGCGATCGTACGGTCGCGCATCAGCTCGAGCGACGCCTTGATCTGCAGCTGCTCGACGTTCTCGGTCAGGTCGCGCGACGTCATGCCCTTGTGGATGTGCTCGGTGCCGGCGAGCGCCGCGAACTCCTCGATGCGGGCCTTGACGTCGTGGCGGGTGACCTTCTCGCGCGCGGCGATCGAGCCGAGGTCGACGCGGTCGATGACCGACTCGTACGCCTCGATGACCCCGTCAGGAGTCTCGACGCCGAGGTCCTTCTGCGCCTTGAGCACCGCGATCCAGAGCCGGCGTTCGAGCACGATCTTGTGCTCCGGCGACCAGATGCGCGCCACCTCGGGCGAGGCGTAGCGGCTGGCGAGGACGTTCGGTGTGGTCACAGCTCTATTGTCCCTTGCTCGGCCGCGAGGGCGATGTCGGTCCGGTGGTGAGCGCCGCGGATGCTGATGAGGTCGACGCCTTCGTACGCCTTGCGGCGCGCCTCGGCGAGATCGGCGCCGACTGCGGTGACCGACAGGACGCGGCCGCCGGCGGTGACGATCGTGCCGTCGCGGCGTGCCGTGCCGGCGTGGATGACGTCGACGCCGTCGAGCTCGGCAACCTGATCGAGCCCTTCGATCGGGTCACCGGTGGTGGGTGCCTCGGGGTAGCCCTCCGAGGCCACGACGACGGTCACCGACGCGTCGCTCGACCACTGCGGCAGGCCGACCTCGGCGAGGCCACCGGTCGCCGCACCGTGCAGGAGCGCCGACAGCGGCGTTCGCAGGAGCGCCAGGATCGACTGCGTCTCGGGGTCACCGAACCGGGCGTTGAACTCGATGACCCGCACGCCGCGGCTGGTCAGCGCGAGCCCGGCGTAGAGGAGACCCTGGAAAGGTGTGCCCCGGCGAGCCATCTCCTGCACCGTCGGCACCAGCACCCGGCGGGACACCTCGGCGACCAGGTCGTCCGGCGCCCACGGCAGCGGAGTGTAGGCACCCATGCCTCCGGTGTTGGGGCCCTCGTCGCCGTCGAGCGCCCGCTTGAAGTCCTGTGCGGGCTGCAGGGGCAGCACCGTCTCGCCGTCGGTGATCGCGAACAGCGACACCTCTGGCCCGTCGAGGAACTCCTCGATGACGACTCGGTCGCACGCCGCGGCGTGATCGATCGCAGCCTGCCGGTCGTTCGTCACCACGACGCCCTTGCCCGCGGCCAGGGCATCGTCCTTGACGACGTACGGGGGGCCGAACGAGTCGAGCGCGGACTCGACCTGCTCCGCGGTCTCGCACACGTGCGCGAGGGCGGTCGGCACCTCGGCACCGGCCATGACCTGCTTGGCGAATGCCTTGGAGCCCTCGAGCTGCGCGGCTTCCTTCGACGGACCGAAGCACGCGATGCCGACGTCGCGTACGGCGTCCGCGACCCCGGCGACGAGAGGCGCCTCGGGGCCGATCACGACGAGGTCCGCACCGATCTCCGTGGCGAGAGCGGCGACGGCCGCGCCGTCCATCTGGTCGACGTCGTGCAACGTCGCGACCTCAGCGATCCCGGGGTTGCCCGGGGCGGCGTGCACCTCGGTGACCTGCGGGTCGCGGGACAGTGCGAGGGCCAAGGCGTGCTCGCGGCCGCCGGTGCCGATGACAAGCGTCTTCACGGGTGATGCCTCACTGTTCGGGGTGCTCAGAGCAGGTCGAAGCGTTCGATCGACTGCTCGCGGTCCGGGCCGACACCGATCGTCGAGATCCGTGCACCCGAGATCTTCTCGAGCTCCAGCACGTACGTCTGCGCGGCCTGCGGCAGGTCCTCGAACGTACGGGCGGCCGAGATGTCCTCGTGCCAGCCCTCGAAGTACTCGTAGACCGGCTTGGCGTGGTGGAACCCGGTCTGCGTCATCGGCATCTCGTCGACGCGCTCACCATCGACGTCGTACGCGACGCACACCGGGATGCGATCCCAGCCGGTCAGCACGTCGAGCTTGGTCAGGACGAAGTCGGTGACACCGTTGATGCGGGCGGCGTAGCGCGCGATCGGCGCGTCGTACCAGCCGCAGCGCCTCGGCCGGCCGGTCGTGGTGCCGAACTCGGCGCCGTTCTTGCGCAACCGCTCGCCGTCGTCGTCGAACAGCTCGGTGGGGAACGGACCCTCGCCGACGCGTGTCGCGTACGCCTTGACGATGCCGATGACGCGGGTGATCTCGGTCGGTGCGATGCCCGATCCGGTGCACGCGCCGCCCGTGGTCGCCGACGACGAGGTCACGAACGGGTAGGTGCCGTGGTCGACGTCGAGCAGGGTCGCCTGGCCGGCCTCGAGCAGCACGGTCTTGTCGGCGGCCAGCGCCTCGTGCAGCAGCAGCGGGGTGTCGGCGACCATCGGGCGGAGCCGGTCGACGTACGACAGCAGCTCCTCGACGATCTCGTCGACCTCGACGGCGCGACGGTTGTAGATCTTGGTGAGGATCTGGTTCTTGAGCTCGAGCGCGCCCTCGACCTTCTGGCGCAGGATCTTCTCGTCGAACAGGTCCTGGACGCGGATGCCGAGCCGGTTCATCTTGTCGGCGTACGTGGGGCCGATCCCGCGGCCGGTCGTGCCGATCTTGCGGCTGCCGAGGAAGCGCTCGGCGACCTTGTCCATCGTGCGGTTGTAGTCCGCGATGACGTGCGCGTTGGCACTGATGACGAGCTTCGACGTGTCGATGCCGCGCTCGTTGAGACCGTCGATCTCCTCGAACAGCACCTTGAGGTCGACGACGACGCCGTTGCCGATGACCGGCACGCAGCCGGGGCTGAGGATGCCGCTGGGCAGGAGGTGCAGGGCGTACTTCTGGTCACCGATGACGACCGTGTGTCCGGCGTTGTTGCCGCCGTTGAACTTGACGACGTAGTCGACCCGGCTGCCCAGGATGTCCGTGGCCTTGCCTTTGCCTTCATCGCCCCACTGGGCTCCGACGATCACGACTGCGGGCATGGGTATGCACCCCTCACACATGCGACAAGCCCCGGTTTCCGCGGGGCTCTTACTACGGCAGTCTAGCGGAATCCGCCGCCCTCGGCGTGGGTCAATTGGCCTGACGGGCGCGGTAGGCCGCGACGGCCGCGCGGTTGCCGCACGTCGTGCTGCAGAACCGGCGGGACCGGTTGCGCGACAGATCCAGCACGACGGCGTCGCAGTCGGGGTCGTCACAGATGTCGAGGCGTGACAGCTCGTCTGCGCGGATCACGTCGATCATCGCCATCGCGGTCTCGACCAGGATGCGCACGTGCAGCGGCCTGTCGTCCTCGACGGCGTGCAGGTGCCAGTCCGTGTCACCGTGACGCACGAGCTGCGGGAGTGCCTTGGCCTCGGCGAGGATCCGGTTGACCAGGTCCACGGCGTCGTCGCGAGAGCTCGTGAGCAGCGCGCGGAGGCGCGGCAGGATGCGGTGCACCGCATCGAGCTCGGCCTGGTCGCCGGCGAGCCGCCCGGTGTAGCCGTGCTTGACGAAGAACGCCGCCAGCTCTTCGGTCGTCGTCATCGTGACCGGTGGCTCGGCCGAGTTCACGAGAGCGACGGCGGCCACCATCGCTCCCTCGGTGTCATGGGCAAAGACCATGTTGACACCTTACATCGGCAGTCATAGTGTCATGTGTCATGACCACGTTGACTCATGACAGCGAGAAGAAGCAGATCTCCCGGCGCACGTCCGGGGTCGCGCTCGCGCTGCTGGCGGCGTCGTCGTTCGCGCTCTCAGGGCCGATCGCCAAGGGCATGATCGACTCGGGCTGGACGGCCGGCGCCGCGGTCACGGCCCGCATCCTGATCGCCGGTGCCGTGCTGATCGTCCCGGCCCTGGTCGTGCTGCGTGGCCGCTGGTCACTCCTGCGCCGCAACGCCGGGCTGATCGTCGCGTACTCCCTCATCGCCATCGCGGGGTGCCAGCTGGCCTACTTCAACGCGGTCGACCACATGGACGTCGGCGTCGCGATCCTGATCGAGTTCGCGTGCCCCGTCCTGGTCATCGGGTGGATGTGGCTGCGCCACGGACAGCGCCCCAGCCGGCTGACGGTGGGCGGCGCCGTGCTCGCGATCGCGGGCCTGATGCTCGTGCTCGACCTGATCTCGGGCGCAGACCTCGACACGATCGGCGTCCTGTGGGCGCTCGCAGCGATGGCCAGCGCCGCGGTCTACTGGATCATCTCGGCCGACGAGGACAACGGCCTGCCGGGCATCGTGCTGGCCGCGTTCGGGCTCCTGCTCGGCGGCGCTGTGCTGCTCGTGGCCGGACTGGTCGGCATCGTCCCGCTCGAGGCCTCGCGCGCCGACGTCGTGCTCGCCGGCTCCGACCTGCCGTGGTGGATCCCCGTCCTCACTCTCGGCGTCGTCACGGCGGGCCTGGCGTACGTCCTGGGGATCGCCGCGAGCCGGCGGCTGGGATCGCGCCTCGGCTCGTTCGTCGGACTGAGCGAAGCGGTCGCCAGCGTGCTGTTCGCCTGGCTGCTGCTCGACCAGACGCCGGCACCGGTGCAGTTCGCCGGCGGCGCACTGATCCTGGTCGGAGTCATCGCCGTACGCCTCGGCGAGCCCGCGACCGAGCACGCTTCTGAGGCAGCCGAGACCCAGGAGCCCTAGGCTGGCGGTCTCATGACCTCCCTCCTCGCGATCGCCAACGCCGATGCGGGCACGGCAGACGAGCAGGCGATCAGCGATGTGGCCGCTGCCCTGAATGACTTCGACGTCGAGGTCGTCACGACCTCCTCGCCCGAGGATCTCGCCGAGGCGCTCGACCGGCACCGCGACGTCGACGGTGTCGTCGTGCTCGGCGGCGACGGCAGCCTCCACGCCGTCATCGGTGCACTGCGCACCGCCGGCCGACTCGCGCACGTCGTCATCGGGCTCGTACCGCTGGGCACCGGCAACGACTTCGCGGCGACGCTCGAGCTGCCGGCGGACCCGGTCGAGGCGGCCAAGGTCATCGTGGCGGGTCGCACCCGGCAGATCGACCTGATCATCGACGGCCAGGACGAGATCGTCATCAACGCCGCCCACATCGGCATCGGCGCTGAGGCGGCCAAGGCGGCGCGGCCGTGGAAGAAGGCCCTCGGCCCCGTCGGCTACGTCATCGGCGCCGTGCTCACCGGCGCGCGAGGCCTGACCCAGCCGGGCGCCCACCTCACCATCACGGTGGACGGCACCGACCTGACGCGCAAGGAGCCGGTCATCCAGGTCGCGGTCGGCAACGGCAGCTTCGTCGGCGGCGGCACCCCGCTCCTGCCCCAAGCCGATCCGTCGGACGGCGAGCTCGACGTCGCGGTGTCCTACACCGAGTCACCGCGGCGCCGCATCGCGTACGCGTGGCACGTACGGCGCGGCGATCACCATCGGCGCGACGACGTCGTCTACCTCCGCGGCGCCGAGGTCTCGGTGCACGGCGACGAGCTCGCCTGCACCAGCGACGGCGAGCTCAGTGGGCCGAGGAGTGAGCACTCCTGGCGCATCGAGCCCGCCGCGCTGACGATGTACGTGCCTTAGGCCTTCTTGGGAGCACTCGTCCCGTCGCTCAGCCCTTCGGGCTGACGAGCTCCGCGTACGCCTCGGGGCTCGACTCGTGCAGGAACTCACGGCAGCGGTGCGCCTCGCCGTCGTCGCCGAACCGCTCGGACGCGTCCGCGAGGGCGACGAGCGAACGGAGGAACGGCCGGTTGGGCTCGTGGTTCCACGGCAGCGGGCCATGGCCCTTCCACCCGTTGCGGCGCAGCAGGTCGAGCGAGCGGTGGTAGCCCGTGCGCGCGAAGGCGTAGCCCTCGAGGTCGAGGCCGTCGGCCAGGGCCAGCTCGGCGAGCGTGACCCAGGCGAGCGCCGAGTCCGGGTGGGTGGCGGCGACGTTCTTGGGGTCGTCACCCTCGGCCAGGGACGCTGCGCCCGGGTCCTCAGGCAGCAGGGTTGCGGGCGGTTCACCGAACAAGTTGGTCATGCCCGCACCCTACGGCCTGTGCTCAACACGCGACGCAGTCCTCCAGCTCGCGGTCGGCGGCGACCGGCACGAGCTCGGGGGCCGGCCGGCGGAAGCCGACCACAGCGAGGGTGCTCAGGACCCCGACCACCGTCAGTCCGACGATGACCTGGATCGCGGTCGTCATGCCGGGCAGCAGCGCGTCGGGCTGTGTCGGTCCGTCGCCGGCGCCGATCACGGCCGAGATCACCGCGAGCATCACCGCGCCACCGATCTGCAGGCTGGTGTTGACCAGCCCCGACGCCAGGCCCTGCTCGTGATCCGCGACGCCGGCGGTGGCCTGCGCGTTGATCGACGGGAAGCACAGCGCGAAGCCGAGTCCCAGCAGCAGCATCGTCGGCAGCAGGAAGTTGGCGTACGCCATGCCGGGGCTGACCCGGAGGAACAGGGCGTACCCGAGCGCGAACGACGTGAGCCCAGCGGCGATCACCAGACGCGTGTCGAAGCGCTGCAGCACCGAGCCCATCTTGACGACGCTCGCGACGACGAGGATGCCGGCGGGCAGGAACCCGAACGCCATCGCCAGCGGCGACCAGCCGAGGGCGTTCTGCAGATAGAGCGTGACGACGAACTGGAACGACACATACGCACCGAACATCACGGCGCCGGCCAGGTTGGCGTGCACCACGCTGGCCGAGCGCAGGATCCCCAGGCGTACGAGCGGGTGGTCGTGCCGGAGCTCGACCGCCACGAACAGCGCAGCCAGCAGGATGCTCACTGCCAGCAGACCGAGCGTCGCGACGCTGGTCCAGCCACGCGCAGGTGCCTCGACGACGGCGTAGACGAGGATCAGCAGGGCCGCGGTGCTGGTGAACGCACCCGCCAGGTCGAAGTGCTTGAGCGACGAGGCCCGGCGCTCCGAGCGCGGGACGACCTTGAGGCCGGCGAACAGCAGCAGCAGGGCGGCCGGGCCGGGGAGCAGGAACGTCATGCGCCAGCCGAGCTCGGTGAGCACCCCGCCGAACACGAGACCCATCGAGAAGCCGCTCGCACCGCAGACGGTGTAGATGCTGAGCGCACGGTTGCGCGCCGGGCCCTCGGCGAACGTCGTCGTAATGATCGACAGGCCGGCCGGCACCGTGAAGGCTGCCGCGACGCCCTTGACGAATCGCAACGCGATCAGTGCCAGGTCGTTGCTGAGGAACGCGCTGACGACCGAGGCGATGCCGAATGCGCCGACGGCGAAGAGGAACACCGACCGGCGACCGAGCAGGTCGGCGGAGCGGCCGCCGAGCAGGAGGAGCCCGCCGTAGCCGAGGACGTACCCGGAGACGATCCATTGCAGGGCGGACGGCGACATGCCGAGGTCCTCGCCGATCGACGGGAGGGCCACGCCCACCATCGAGATGTCGAGGCCGTCGAGGAAGAGGGCGCCGGCGAGGACGACGAGCAGCACCCAGGTGCGGCTCGACCACCCGGAGCCCTCGGTGACGTGGAGTTGAGGGGAGTCAGGCTTGGTGCCTGTGAGGACTGAGGTCATGTCGGCAAGTCTTATGCACTTGCATCTAATGCGCAAGCAACTAATGCAAGAACATCTTATGCACACGCGGTGATATGCTTCACACGTGTCGAAGGTGTCAGATGAGAAGCTCGCCGAGTCCTGGCATGAGCTCATGGGTCGCTACAACCAGCTGACCTGCCGTCTCGACCGCGAGCTCGGCGCGCAGCACGACCTCAGCTCGAGCGAGTTCGAGGTCCTGCAGCTCCTGCACAACGCCAAGGAGCAGGTACGCATGGCGTACCTCGCCGAGGAGGTGCACCTCAGCCAGAGCGCGCTGTCCCGGCTCGTGACCCGGCTGGAGAACGACGGCCTGGTGTGCCGCAACACGTGCACCGACGATCGGCGCGCACAGTGGACCGGCATCACCCCGGCGGGCCGCGAGCGCTACAAGGCGGCTCGGCCGACCCATCGCAAGATCCTCCGCGAGGAAGCCGGCGACTGCGCCCAGCTCGCGGCCGGCGTGCTCATGCCCGCCAGCCGCTGAGCCAGGGTGCCGCGGTTTACCAGGAGAACCTGGTAAACCGCCACTTCACCAGGCAAATTTGCCCGAGGAAGTGGTGGCTTTCCCCGAGAAGCTCAGACGAACAGCGGGATGTACGTGGCGTTGCGGGTGTAGAGCCGTTTGGACTGCTCGAGGCCTTGCAGGATGCTGCGTGCCGTGGCCCCGCGCCGCTTCTCGTCCAATCCCGCCCAAGTCCAACGCGACATGCCGAGCATCAATGATCGGACGAGGTCCTCGCGTTTCTTCTCATCTGTGATGGCTCGCCCTGGGTCGCTGACGTACGAATTGAGTCGGCCGTACTTGAACAGCCCGTCGAACTCGCCGATGTGTCGGTAGAGAAGCCAGGCGAAGTCGGACCGAGCGACCTCCCGCCCGTCTTGGGTACGGATGAGCACTTGCGTCTCCGGTCGCGGAACACCTTCGCGCCAGAACATGAAGAGCGACCTCGACTCGCCGACAGACTCGCAACGCCCATCCGCGAGTCTGATCGCGATGCGCGCGTTACGGCCGCCGGGCCACCGCTCGTATGTCTCTCCGAGCTCGACCAGCTCGTCGCGTGCGACCAGCTGCTCGTGCATCATCGCGCTCATCGTCACCATCCCGGACTCGGTCGATGATGTGCACGCCGATTCGAAGGCAGCGCGCGCCGGCGCCACCACCAGCCGGCCGTTGACCTCGACGAGATCGTCCTCGCTGGTGTCACCGACGTGAAACGCGACGCCCGCTTCGTTGCGGCCGTGTCGACCACTGAGATTGGTCACATGGACCACGTCCAGGTCGACGCCGAAGGACTGCGGAGTGTGCACCAACGCCGCCGATTGGTGGCTGAGAGCGAAACCACGTCCCAGCTTGTCGATGACCGAGTAGGCGACAAGGACGTGTCTGGCCTCGGGACTGAGCGGCGCCACCAGCGAGGTCGGCGCGTACGTCCCGTGGCGCAGTCGTGTGAGGAGCCCGGCCCGAACCGCCGCACGGATGTCGCGGTCCCTCAGACCGTATTCGAGAAGGTCGTGGCGGAACACATACCCACCGCGATGCGCAGCCATGGCCATGAAGACGTCGTCCATGGTGCGAGCCTCGTACGCGCGACAGGATCGCGACGATCCGCCGGGCAGCGCTGTGGACGAACGCTCGCGCCCGTCATCGTTGGGGATGGCGCGCCACTTCTCCGGGTTCAGCGTCACTCCTCCGGGCAAATTTGCACGGAGAAGTGACGGTTTACCAGGTTCTCCTGGTAAACCGTCGCCGCAGGGTCAGAGCTTGGTGCCGGCGCTGCGGAGGTTGGCGCACGCCTCGGCAACGCGCGACGCCATGCCGGCCTCGGCGGCCTTGCCCCACGCACGCGGGTCGTACGCCTTCTTGTTGCCGACCTCGCCGTCGACCTTGAGGACACCGTCGTAGTTGGCGAACATGTGGCCCACGACGGGGCGAGTGAAGGCGTACTGCGTGTCGGTGTCGACGTTCATCTTGACGACGCCGTAGTCGACCGCCGCCGAGATCTCCTCGGGCAACGAGCCGGACCCGCCGTGGAAGACCAGGTCGAACGGGTGGTCCTTGCCGTACTTCTCGCCGACGACCTTCTGAGCGGTCTCGAGCACCTCGGGGCGGAGCTTGACGCCACCGGGCTTGTAGACGCCGTGCACGTTGCCGAACGTCAGCGCGGTCAGGTAGCGACCGTTCTCGCCGAGGCCAAGCGCCTCAGCCGTGGCGAGCGCATCCTCGGGGGTGGAGTAGAGCTTGTCGTCGATCGCGCCGACGACACCGTCCTCCTCGCCACCGACCACACCGATCTCGACCTCGAGGATGATGCCGGCGGCCTTGCAACGCGCGAGCAGCTCCTGGGCGATCTCGAGGTTCTCGTCGAGCGGCACGGCCGAGCCGTCCCACATGTGCGACTGGAAGTAGGGCAGTCCGCCGGACTTGACGCGCTCCTCCGACGCCGCCAGCAGCGGACGCACGAAGCCGTCGAGCTTGTCCTTGGGGCAGTGGTCGGTGTGCAGGGCGATGTTGACGGGGTAGTCCTTGGCGACCTCTGCCGCGTAAGCCGCGAACGCCAGCGAGCCGGTGACCATGCTCTTGACGGTCGGGCCGGACCAGTACTCGGCGCCGCCGGTCGACACCTGGACGATGCCGTCGCTCTCGGCCTCGGCGAAGCCGGCGAGGGCCGCGTTGAGCGTCTGCGACGAGGAGACGTTGATGGCCGGGAACGCGAAGGACTCGCGCTTGGCCTTGTCGAGCATCTCGGCGTAGACCTCGGGTGTGGCGACGGGCATGCGAATCTCCTGAATGGCTGGCGAGGGGTGCGAAGACCAGTATCCCAGTCAGCACTACTACTGGCGAGTCACCCCAGCGCCTTGACCGCGGCCCTCGCGGCGACCTGGATCGGGCTCCACACCGACGAGTACGGCGGTGCGTACGCCAGGTCGAGCATCACGACGTCGTCGATCGTCAGCCCCGCAGCGATGGCCGTCGCAGCGACATCGATCCGCAGCGCCGAGTCCTCTCCACCGACGATCTGCGCACCGATCAACCGGCGGGTCGACCGGTCAGCGAGCATCATGACCGTCATCTTCTCGGCGCCGGGCATGTAGCCGGCGAAGTTCGTCGTCTCGATGCTCACCGTGACGGGGTCGAACCCGGCATCGGCCGCCTGCCGCTCCCCCAGCCCCGTGCGCGCGATCTCCAACGCGCAGAACTTGGTGATCGCCGTACGTACGATGCCCGGGAAGCGGATCCGCGGGTCCGACCCGAAAACGTCGGCGACGATGCTGTCGGCGGCGACCATGCCCTGCTTGTTGGCGTGCGTGCCGAGGGGCACGTGGATCAGTTCGCCGGTCAGACGATCCTTGGTCACCACACAGTCACCGGCCGCCCAGATGTCGTCGTGCCCGATGACCCGCTGGTGCTCGTCGACGACGATGCCGCCCTTGGCACCGAGCAGCAGACCGGCATCGGCTGCCAGCTTCGACCGCGCGGTGACCCCCAAACCGAGGACGACCAAATCCGCGTGGACCGAGTCGTCCTTGGTCGTCACGACGCTGACGCGGCCGGAGTGGTCGAGCGTGAATCCCGTGACCGACGCGTCGGACAGCAGCCGGATGCCGTGCGCCCGCATCGCGGCTGCGACCTGCTCGCCGAGCTCGGGCTCGATGATCGACAACGGCGCCTTCGACCGGTCGATGACGGTCGTGTCGAAGCCGCGCGCTACGCAAGCCTCAGCGATCTCGAGACCGACGTAGCCGGAGCCGACGACCACGACGTGCTCCGGCTTCTCGGCGAGCCCGTCGATCAGTGCCTGCCCGTCATCGAGGGTCTGCACGCCGTAGGTGCCCTCGCCGTCGATGCCGGGGAGGGCGGGCCTTACCGGCTCGGCACCCGTTGCGATGACCAGCCGGTCGTACGAGAGGTCGGCCCCTCCCCTGGTCGAGACCGTGCGCGCCTCGGGATCGATCGCCGTCGCCTCAACCCCCATCCGTACGTCGATGCCGTTGGCGAGGTGCGCCTCGACACTGCGCGCGACGAGCGCCTCAGCAGACCCGACCTCGCCGGAGATCCAGTAGGGGATGCCGCAGGCGGAGTACGACGTCCAGCTACCCCGTTCGAGCACGACGACCTCGTGATCCTTCGGCAGCTTGCGACGCAGCGCGGACGCGGCGGTCATGCCGGCCGCATCTCCTCCGATGACGACCACCCGTTGGCTCATGTGGTTGAGCCTAGAGCGACTTCTCGAACCAGTGGTCGGGGTAGGGGTTGTCGTTGTAGCGAGGGATCTCGACGTAGCCCGCGGCGCGATACATCGCCAACGCCTCGTTGAGCGAGCTGTTGGTGTCGAGCCGGACGACCCGGTGACCCAGGGCGACGGACTCCTCCTCGAGCCGCCGCAGGAGCCGGCCGGCGAGGCCGAGACCGCGCCACTCCCGGTGCACCCACATCCGCTTGATCTCGCCGACCTCGTCGGACAGCGACTGCAGGCCACCGCACCCGACGGCGACACCGCCACTGGCCGCCACGATGAACCGGCCGGTCGCACCACCCAGGGTGTGCTCATCGGCCGCACCGGCCGTGACGTCGAAGCCACCCTCGAACGTCTCGTCCAGCTCCTGGAAGTACGCGGCGACAGCAGCCCGGGCGTGCTCGGAGGCCGGATGGACGAGGTCGAGCGAGACGGTCGCGGCGCGGATCAGGCGGTCGGCCTGGTCGAGGCTCTCCGCCAGGCGTACGCGCTGCCGGTCGGACAACGCGTCGACCAGGCCGTGGGCGAGGGAGTCGGACCGGTCGTCGAGGTCCTGCTGCGCGGCGACGCCTCGCTTGGTCAGCGATGCGATACGGCGGCGTGCATCGGCGGGATCGGGAGTGACCGCGATGAGGCCTTCGGACTCGAGCTGTCGCAGCAGGCGGCTCAGGTAGCCGGAGTCGAGATCCATGCGCTCACGAAGCTCCCGAACAGTCGTGCCGCCACCGCGCAGCTCGAACAGCAGGCGAGATGGTCCGAGCGGACGGCCCGAACCCAGGAAGGACTCGTCGAGCACACCCACGCGCTGCGACCACGAGCGGTTGAAGCGGCGGAGCGTCGCCACGGCATCGTCTGACATTCTCTGACCTTAGTCAGAGGTTATGTGGTGGTCAACCTCCAGGTCGGCGTGCTGGCGGATCCAGGCGTGCATCGCGATCGCAGCGGCTGCACCGGCGTTGATCGACCGGGTCGAGCCGAACTGGGCGATTGAGAGCGTACGTTCACAGGCCGCGCGGGCCTCGTCGGAGAGCCCGGGACCCTCCTGACCGAAGACCAGGACGCAGTCCCTCGGCAGCTCCGCGGTCTCGATGGGCACTGAGTCCTCGACGTTGTCGATCCCGATGACGACCAGACCGCTCGCGGTGGCCCAGTCGGCGAACTCGGCGACCGACGCGTGATGGCGTACGTGCTGGTAGCGGTCGGTCACCATCGCACCGCGCCGGTTCCATCGCTTTCTGCCGACGATGTGGACCTCCGCGACGGCGAACGCGTTCGCGGTCCGGACGATCGAGCCGATGTTGAAGTCGTGCTGCCAGTTCTCGATCGCGACGTGCAGCGGGTGACGGTGCCGGTCGAGATCGGCCACGATCGCCTCGAGCGTCCAGTAGCGATAGCGGTCGACGACATTGCGACGGTCGCCCTCGCGCAGCAGCTCGGCGTCGTAGTGGTCACCGACAGGCCAGTCGCCCTCCCACGGCCCGACGCCGACCCCGACCTCCAGCTCAGGCTCGGTCACGCGATCCCGAACTCGTCGCGATACGCGCGGATCGCGGCGAGGTGCTCGGCGTGCCGGCCGGACTCCTCGACGTACTGCACGATCTGGCCGAAGTCGATGATCGAGATGACTGGCACCCCGAAGTCACGCTCGACCTCCTGGATGGCCGACAGGTCTCCGGCACCGCGCTCCTGGCGGTCGACGGCGACCATGACGCCGGCGACCTGCGCACCGGCCTCGTTGACGATGTCCATGACCTCACGGATCGCGGTGCCGGCCGTGATCACGTCGTCGATGATCAGCACCCGGCCCGCCAGGGGCGAGCCCACGATCAGACCGCCCTCGCCATGGTCCTTCGGCTCCTTGCGGTTGAAGCACCAGGGCACGTCGCGGCCGTGCTGCTCGGCGAGCTGCACCGCGGTCGCCGAGGCGATGGGGATGCCCTTGTACGCGGGGCCGAGCAGCACGTCGAGCTCGATGCCGCTCCGCTCGATCGCCGCGGCGTAGAAGCGGCCGAGGGCGGCGAGCCGGGCTCCGGTGTTGAACAGCCCGGCGTTGAAGAAGTAGGGCGAGGTGCGCCCCGACTTCAGCGTGAACTCGCCGAACCGGAGCACCTCGTGCTCGAGGGAGAACTCGATGAAGTCACGCTGGTAGTCATGCATGGCAGCAGCCTAGGGCCGTGGCAATCAGCCGTTGGTCGCGGTCGTGCCCTGCTTCTTGTCGTACGTCTTGACGAGCTCGCCGATCACGACGCTGCGGTTGTTGGTGTGGAACAGCTCGGAGCACGTGAGCAACGTGATGAGCCGCTCGGTCGGCTTCTGGCGACGGGCGTCCGGGTCCGGCACCGGCCACAGCGGCCACGACGTCGTGAACGGCACTGTGATCGAGGTGCCGGAGTTGCGCAGCTTGTAGGTGAAGATGTCGCGGCGCGTCTCGACGACGACGAGATCGCCCTTCTTGAGCTTGGGGAACTTGCTGAACGGCTCACCGTGGGTGACCCGGTGGCCGGCGATCGCGAAGTTGCCGATCTCGCCCGGCTTCGCACCCTTGGTGTACCAGCCGACACCGCGCGCCAGGGCGCCCTTGTCGAAGCCCTTGACGATCGGCACCTCGTAGTCGGAGCCGAAGCGCTTGACCCGCAGCATCGCGATGGCGTCCCCCTCGACGCCCTTGTCCCACTGCCGCAGCGTCTGGGCCTTGATCTGCTCCTGCTTGTGCTTGGCCACGATGTTGGTGCCGAAGTACTGCCACGCGAACCACGCCAGCACCGCGAGGCCGGCGACGAGCATGAGGACGCCGATTCCTCGCACGACGCGACGCCGGGCCCTTCCGGGCGGGCGTTCCGGCGCGATCGTGGCGGTCATGAGGAGATTGTGTCAGGTGACGCCCCGCCAGCCGGCACGAAGCCGGAAACCCGTGGTTGCGTCAGCCGAAGGCCCGCGACAGGTCCGGCACCTCGCGCAGCTGCCGCTCGAAGATCCGGCGCGCGGTGTTGACCGAGTCGACCAGAGGATGGAGCGCCAGCGCCCGCACCGCCAGCTCGCGCGAACCGGTCGTCGACGCCTCAATGGCCGTACGTTCGACGTCCTTGACCGTCGCCACCAGGGCCGCCGCGTGCGGGGCCAGCGGGTCCAGCGGCAGCGCCCGCGGTCCGTTGGCGTCGACGAGGCAGGGCACCTCGATCACGGCGTCGGGCGGCAGTCCCGGGAGCGTGTGACCGTTGCGCACGTTGAGGACCAGCGTCGCCGTCTGGTTGCGGGCGATCGCGTGCATCAGCTCGAGGGCCACCCGGTCGTAGCCGCCGCCGTCGAGGTCGTCCTCGTCCCGCTCGCCGGCGCCGGTCACGTCGCGACTGTCGGCCATGTAGGACTCCTCACGATCGCGTCGCGTCCGGTCCCATGCCGCGTACGCGTCGCCGGCACCACCGCCGCCCGCATAGAACCCGCCCTGCTGGCGCAGCAGGAACTCGCCGCGTGTCTCCTTCGCCGCCTCGATCCCGGCGATGGCGTCCTTCGTGTAGTACCAGTACCAGAGGTACTCGTTGGGCACGGCGCCGATCGTCTGCAGCCACGACGGCCCGAACAGCCGGCCCTCCTCGATCGTGAGCAGCGCGTCAGGGTCCGACAGCAGGTTGGGCAGCACATCGACACCGTCGACCAGCACGCGGCGCAGCCAGCCGAGGTGGTTGAGCCCGGCGTAGTCGAACACCGCCTGTGACCGGTCGAGGTCGAGCGCCCGGGCGACCCGCTTGAACATGCCGACGGGCGAGTCGCAGATCCCGACGACGCGGTCGCCGAGGACCGCAGACATCGCCTCGGTCACCATGCCGGCCGGGTTCGTGAAGTTGATGACGTACGCGTCGGGGGCGTGCTCCTCGACCGTGCGGGCGATCTGCATCGCGACCGGGACGGTCCGCAGGCCGTAACAGATGCCGCCGGCGCCGGTGGTCTCCTGGCCGAGGACGCCCTCGTCGAGCGCGGCCCGCTCGTCGCAGACCCGCCCCTCCAGCCCGCCCACCCGGATAGCCGAGAACACGAAGTCGGTGCCGCGCACGGCCTGCGTCAGGTCGGTCTCGAGCCGGATCGCCGGGCCCGCGACGCCCGCCTCGGCCTCGAGCCTCGCCAGCACCTCGCCCACCCGCCGCAGCCGTGCGGGATCCACGTCGTAGAGCACGAGCTCGTTGACCCGCGAGTCCGAGTCGTCGCTCAAAAGCGCGCGATAGACGAGTGGCACGCGGAATCCGCCACCACCCAGCACGGTCAGTTGCATGCTTCCAGCCCCCTAGTCGTTCGGTACGGCTTCAGCCGTCAGTACGTCGCACCCGGCATCGCGAAATGCGTCGAGCGTGGTGGTGTCGGCCCCGGTCGTCGTCACCAAGGCGTTGATCGCCTCGGGCCCGCACACGCGGGCGACGCCGCTGCCGGGGAACTTGTCGCTGTCGGCGACCAGCGTGACGTGGTCGGCGGCGGCGATCATGCCCTGCTTGACCGGCACCTCGACGACGGTCGTGTCGAGCACCGATCCGTCGGCGCGGATCCCACTCGTGCCGAGGAAGAGCTTGTCGACGTGGATCTGCTTGAGCGCCTGCTCGGTGATGAAGCCGACCAGGCTGCGGTAGTTGCGCCGCAGGACCCCACCCAGCACGATCAGCTCCGTCGCGGTGTCGTGCTCGAAGACCTCGAGCACCGCGAGGCTCGACGTGACGACCGTGATCGACCGGCCGCGCAGCTCGACCGCCAGCTGGTGCGTCGTCGTGCCGATGTCGAGGAGCACGACGTCGCCGTCCTCGACCAGCGCTGCCGCGCTCCGGGCGACCGCGGTCTTCTCGTCGAGGTGGCTCGTCGAGACCTGCGCGAACGGCGGCTCCGGGGCCGACGTCAGCGCGGCGCCACCATGCAGGCGCGTCAACGTGCCCTGCGACTCCAGGTGCGCCAGGTCGCGGCGAACCGTCGCCTCGCTGACCCGCAGCAGGCCCGAGAGCACAGCGACCTCCGTGGGCCCGGCGGTGCGCAGGCGATCCAGGATGCGCTCATGGCGGACGCTCGACAGCATGGAATGCACAATAGCAGTCAACTTCGCGCAAATCTTGCCAAAAGCGCGCACGTGGGTGAGACTACGAGTCACGGCGGGGTGGCCGGACCCCGCCGCGTAGAGAAGGGAACGGGTCGGTGGACACCGCGGAGCCCCGGGATGTTTTCGTCGCAGGAAGAGTCTTCCTCGACATCATCTTCACCGGCATGCTCGCGGCACCGTCAGGCGGGCACGAGGTCTGGACCGACGGCATGGGCTCGAGCCCCGGTGGCGTGGCCAACCTCGCCGTCGCGTGCTCCCGGCTCGGCCTCTCCACGACGCTCTCGGCCGCCTTCGGCGGTGACGCGTACGGCGAGTACTGCTGGAAGGAGCTCTCGGAGTCCGAGAACATCGACCTCAGCCACTCCCGGCGGTTCCCCGACTGGCACTCCCCCGTCACGGTCTCCCTCGCGTTCGACGACGACCGCGCGATGGTGACCCACGAGCACCCGCCGCCGATCCCGTCGGAGGAGCTCCTCGGCGAGGTGCCGTTCACGCGGGCGGCGTTCGCCGACATGGGCGTCGAGCGCGCCTCCTGGGTCGACACGATGGTGGCCAACGGGACCAAGATCTTCGCCGACGTCGGCTGGGACTCCACCGAGCGTTGGGACTGTGCTGAGCTGCGCGAACGCCTGGCCGGCTGCCACGCCTTCGTGCCCAACTCGGCCGAGGCCATGGCCTACACGCGGACCACCAGCCCGGGCGCTGCCGTCGAGGAGCTGCGCGAGTGGGTGCCGCTCGCCGTCGTCACGGCAGGCAGCGGCGGAGCGTTCGCCGCCGACGCCGCGACCGGTGAGACCGCGTGGGTGCCGGGCGTACCCGTCGAGGCCCTCGATCCCACTGGCGCCGGCGACGTGTTCCTCGCCGGGCTCATGGCCGGCGAGCTCGCCGGCTGGTCGCTGCTCCATCGACTTCGCTTCGCGAACCTCTGCGCCGCCTTGTCCGTACGCGGATTCGGCGGCGCACTTGCCTCACCGGGCTGGATCGACATCGCCCAGTGGTGGGCCCTGGCCAGGTCCGAGAGGCGCTTCGCCCGCGACTACGAGTTCCTCGACGACGTCCTCCCGGCAAAGGACCAGCGCCCGGTGAGCCGGGCCGTCGCGACCATCGGCTTCGCCACGCCACTTCTCACACCCCCGAAGGAGAAATCATGACGAGCAGACGCACCGGGTGGGCCGGCGCCGCAACGGTCGCCGCCCTTCTGTTCGCGAGCGCGTGTGCGCCCGGATCGGACAACAAGAAGGACTCCGACGAGCCGTCGAGCGTCAAGACCGACGTCGCCAAGATGGGCAAGCTGACGCTGACCGTCTGGGACCAGGAGGTGCGCGGCGGCCAGGCCGAGCAGATCGCGGCGCTCAACAAGCAGTTCGAGGACAAGTACCCCAACGTCACGATCAAGCGGGTCTCCCGCTCGTTCGACGACCTGCGCAAGACCTTGCGCCTCGCGATCACCGACGACAAGGCTCCCGACGTCGTGCAGGCCAACAACGGCCGGTCCGACATGGGCCAGTTCGTCAAGGCCGGGCTGCTCCGCTCGCTCGAGCCCTACAACAAGGCGTACGGCTGGTCCGACCGCTACCCCGAGTCCGTACGCGCGCTGGCGTCGTACACCGAGGACGGCAAGACGTTCGGCGCCGGCAACCTCTACGGTCTTCCGCAGGCCGGCGAGCTCGTCGGGCTCTGGTACAACAAGGCCAAGCTGTCCAAGCACGGCATCGAGGTGCCGACGACGCTGACGGACTTCGAGGCCGCGCTGGCCAAGGCCAAGCAGGCCGGCGAGACGCCGATCCAGTTCGGCAACCTCGACGCCTGGCCGGGCATCCACACGTACGGCTTCGTGCAGAACCAGTTCGTCGCCCGTGACGACATCCGCAACCTCGGCTTCGGCCGCAAGGGCGCCTCGTGGACGTCGGCGGAGAACGAGAAGGCCGCCACGACGTTCGCCGACTGGGTCAAGAAGGGCTACTTCACCAAGGACTTCAACGGCCTCGGGTACGACCCCGCGTGGCAGGACTTCGCGAAGGGCAAGGGCGTGTTCCTGCCCGCCGGCACCTGGCTGCTTGCCGACCTCCAGAAGGCGCTCGGCAACGACCTCGGCTTCGCCCTCCCGCCGGTCGGCGAGACCGGCAAGCAGGCCGTCACCGGTGGCACGGGTCTCCCGTTCGCCATCACCGAGGCAAGCAAGCACGCCGACGCGGCCGGCGCGTACATCAACTTCATCACGAGCCCCGAGGCGATGAAGCTCATCGCCAAGGCCGGCAACCTCCCGGTCACCGACGTCGACTCCGCCGGCACGACCGGAGCCCAGAAGGAGGTGTTCGACGCGTGGACCAAGGCCACCGAGGACGACGCCCTGGTGCCCTACCTGGACTACGCGACGCCGAACTTCTACGACCTGCTGACCGCGCAGGTCCAGAAGCTCGGATCCGGCTCGGAGGAGCCCAAGAGCTTCCTGGACAACCTCGAGAAGGAGTACACGAGCTTCACGGCGAGCAACGGTGGCTGACACCGTTCCCCAGCCTCCCCGGGCGGGCCGTCGGCAGGCGGGCCCTCCCGGGGAGCCCCGGCGCATCGCGTACCTCTACATCGCGCCGGCCCTCCTGGTCTTCGGACTGTTCTTCCTCACGCCGTTGCTGCACGCCGTGTGGCTCTCGCTGTACGAGTGGGACGGGCTCAGCGTCGGCACCTGGGTCGGGCTCGACAACTACCGGCTCGTCCTGACTGACGAGGCGCTGCGGGAGCCCTTCGTCCACGCCCTGACCCTGATCGTGTTCTTCAGCATCATCCCGTGCGCGCTGGGGCTCGCCCTGGCCAGCATGATCACCCGCAGCGCGGTGCGGGGCGTCAACTTCTTCCGCACGGTCCTGTTCCTGCCGCAGGTCGTCGCGCTGGTCGTCGTCGCGGTCGCGTGGCGCCAGATCTTCGCCCCCGACGGTCCGCTCAACGACTTCCTCCGCACGGTCGGCCTCGGCGACGTGGCGCGCGGCTGGCTCGGCGACGAGCGGTACGCGCTGATCTGCATCGGCATCGTCGGCATCTGGGTGTGCACGGGCCTGTGCGTCGTGCTGTTCCTCGCCGGCCTGTCCAAAGTGCCCCGCGAGCTCTACGAGGCGGCGCGGCTCGACGGCGCCGGCCCGATCCGTGAGTTCATCACGATCAGCGTCCCGGCCGTGCGCGGCGAGCTCGCCGTCGCGCTGACCCTGACCCTCGTCGCCGCGATGCGTACGTTCGACCTCGTCTACGTCATGACCAGCGGCGGCCCCGGCACGTCCAGCCGCGTGCCCGCGTACGAGGTGTGGGACCGCGCGATCAACAAGGGCCAGGTCGGCGTCGGCGTGACCGTCGCGCTGATCCTCACGGCGTTCATCCTGCTCTGCACGGTCCTGATCAACCGGCTCTCGGAGAGTGCGGACTCATGACCTCACGCCTCGAGCGCATCACGACGTACGCACTGCTGATCGCCGCATCGGCCTTCGCGCTCTACCCGATGGGGCTGATCCTGTTCAGCGCCCTGCAACCCGACTCGGTCGGCGGCACCGGCGCGTTCCACTTCGACAACTTCGAGACCGCGTGGCGGGTCGGGCACTTCGGCCGCTACATGGCCAACAGCATCCTCGTGGCCGTCGTCGTCGTCGTGGTCAGCGCGACGCTGTCCTCGCTCGCCGGCTACGCGTTCGGCACCATGAAGTTCCGCGGCTCGAGCGCGTTGTTCTACCTCCTGCTGCTCGGCCTCATGGTGCCGAGCGAGGCGATCGTGATCCCGCTCTACTACGACCTGCGCGGCCTGGGGCTCACCGACACGTACGCCGCGCTGATCCTGCCGCAGATAGCGCAGTCGCTGGCCTTCGGCGTGTTCTGGATGCGGCAGTACTTCCGCAGCGTCCCGCCCGAGATCGTCGAGGCCGCCCGCATGGACGGCGCCGGGCACGGCCGCGTGCTGTGGTCGATCCTGCTCCCGATGGGACGGCCCGCGATCATCACGATGGTGCTGCTGGTCCTCATGTGGACCTGGAACGAGTTCCTGCTGCCGCTCGTCATGCTGCCGACCAACGAGGGCCTGCGCACGGCACCGCTCGGCCTGTCGTTCTTCAAGGGCCAGTACACCGAGGGCACGTCGCTGCTCGCGGCCGGTGCCGTGCTGGTCGCGCTGCCGATCGTCGTGTTCTACATCTTCGCCCAGCGGCATTTCATCCGCGGGATGCTCGAAGGCTCGGTGAAGGGATAGCCCGAGCCGCCACCGACCCCTGGGTCAACGGGACCCAGACCGCCTGCCACGACAGAAGGGAAGAGCTCATGCACAGACGACACGTACGCCCATGGCGTCGTACCGCCCTCGTGGGGGCCGCGGTACTCGCCCTGGCAGCACCGGTCGCGTCCGCCTCGGGGGCGGACGCCGGCACGGTCCACACCACCGGCAAGCACCGCAGCCCCGCCGACCTCGATGTGCTGTACGTCGGCGCGCACCCCGATGACGAGGCGGGACGACTCTCGATGTTCGGCGAGTGGCGCGAGCGCTACGGCACGCGTACCGGCGTCGTCACCGTGACCCGCGGCGAGGGCGGCGGCAACGCGGTCGGCCCCGAGGAGGGTCCGGCGCTCGGGCTGCTGCGCGAGCACGAGGAGCGCGACGCCGTCGCCAGGGCGAACATCACCGATGTCTACAACCTCGACAAGGTCGACTCCTACTACTCGGTCAGCGAGCCCCTCTATCGCGAGATCTGGGGCCACGAGGACACCCTCGGGCGGCTCGTCCGCGTCGTCCGGCAGACGAAGCCCGAGATCATCGCGACGATGAACACCGCGCCGAGTCCCGGCAACCACGGGGCGCACCAGGAGGCGGCACTGCTCGCGGTCGAGGCCTACAACCTCGCCGGCGACCCGTCGGCGTACCCCGACCAGATCCGCAAGGATGGCCTTAAGCCGTGGACCGCGAGCAAGCTGCTCACGGCCACCGCTCGAGGCTCCGGCGCGTCGAACGGCGAGGCGTGCACCACGACGTTCAAGCCGACCGACCCCACCGACGACATCTATGGCGTGTGGAGCGGCCGCGCGTCGAAGCAGTACGGCAAGACCTGGGCCCAGGTCGAGCGGGAGGCGCAGCGGTTCTACAAGAGCCAGGGCTGGGCCGGGTTCCCGGACGTACCGGCCGATCCGACGAAGCTCGGCTGCGACTACATGACCCAGATCGACTCACGGGTGCCATTCACCCGCGGTGACCTCACTGCCGCGGCGTCGTCCTCGGCCACGATGTTGCAGGGTGCGGTGCTGCCGACGCCCCATGGCCTGCCGCTCGGGACGAAGCTCGACGTGTCGGCCTCCACGTTCACCGTCGTGCCGGGCGGGTCGAGCACGATCACGGTCAAGCTCACCGCGCCCAGGACCACACGGCTCTCCGGCGCGACCCTCTCGGTCGGCCTTCCGGACGGCTGGTCGGGCGCCGGCAAGGTCCGCCTCGGCAACGTGCACCCGGGTGCCACGCGCACGAAGACGTTCGAGGTCACCGCTCCTGCTGATGCGGCGACCAACAAGCGGGTCCTGGCTGACGTGGAGGTCCGATCGGGCGGTCGTACGGGCTATGGCAACCAGCAGCTCGAGGTGGCTCCGGCGGTGTCGGGCACCCAGCAGCTGCTGCCGCAGGTCGCGAGCTTCTCGAAGTGGGCGGCCGACAACGGCGTCCCGCAGCTGCGTGGCACGGTCAAGCCGGTCCTCACACTCCCGAGCGGCGGGTCGCGCGAGGTGCGGGTCGACCTGGTCAACAACAGCGACGCGACACAGAGCGGCTCGGTCGCGCTGAAGCTGCCGCAAGGGTTCAGCGCCGATGCCGCCACCAAGGCGTACGACGGCCTGGCAGCGGGCCAGAAGTCGAGCGTCACGTTCACCGTGACGAACGATGACGACTCGTTGCCGACCTCGAACGAGGGTGGCACGGGAGGCGACTACGACTACACGATCGAGACGACGTCCGGCACCGGCACCGCGAGCTCGGCAGCGGCGCTCGAGCTCGTGCCGACCACCACCATCGAGGAGGCGACGCCCAAGGTCGACGGCGTGATCGACAGCGGCGAGTACGGCTCTTCGTCGATCAACCTGAGCCGGGTGTGGGAGGGGTCGGCGTGCACCGACGCCGCGGACTGCTCCGCCGTCGGGCACCTCGCCCGCCACGGCGACGACCTCTACGTCGCCGCCGAGGTCACGGACGAGCAGATGGGCACACTGCTGGCGACGAACGACTGCAAGCGGCACTGGCGCACGGACTCGGTCGAGATCGCGATCGATCCCAAGGGCACGTCGGAGAACACCTCGACGACGTTCAAGATGTTCGTGCTGCCCGACACCTCGGACGGCGGAGCGTGCGCCGGCCGCGACGCCGACAACATCCAGGGGCCGATCGCGGAGACCGCACCCTCGGTGACGTACGCGGCCAAGGTCAGCGGCGACGGATACGTCGTCGAGACCAAGATCCCGGCCGCCGAGCTGCCCGAGACGATCGATCCCGAGCACCTCGGGGTCAACGTGTTCGTCTACGACTCCGACACCCAGGACAAGACCGGCCAGACCCGCATCGGCTGGTCGACCTGGGGCGGCGTGCAGGGCGACCCCTATCGCTGGGGTGTCGTCACGGCACCGGGCTGGACCCCGCCGGCGGTCGCGACGAAGGAGCCGACGATCCCGGACGAGGCGCTGTCCAGCGTCGACTCGCCGTTGTCGATCGCGCAGGCGGTCCGCACCGGCGTCGCCCTCGCGGGTGGCCCGGCGGCAGACCCGCGACGGTCCGCGGCCGTCCGGAACGCCACGCGTTCGGGCTCGACCGTGACGGCTCGCGTCGACGTCAAGGGCAGCGGCACCGCGACACTGTTCGCCGTCGATGCTGACGGCAACAGCGTCGGGAAGGTCAAGGTCGACCTGACCCGCGGCAACCGGAGCGTACGCATTCCGGTGACCGGGTCGGCTGTCCGCGTCGTGATGGCGTACGAAGCGGACGCCGGCGGCACGACCAGCTCGGCGGCAACCATCCGCTGAACCACCTGCTGTGGGCCCGGCGAACCCGGGCCCACAGCGGGTCATCACCTCAGGAGCACCTCGTGAACGACCACGCCGCAGCCGGGGCGCACATGGCCGCGGAGATCCTCGAGCAGCCCGACCGCTGGCGTGAGCTGCTGCGGACCGGTCGCGGCGAGCTGGCGGCGGCAGCGCAGCTGATCCGCGACACCGACCCGGAACTGGTGGTGTTCGCCGCGCGCGGGTCGAGCGATCACGCTGCCATGTACGCGCAGTACCTCACCCACAACGTCCTCCACGTCCCCGCGGTGCTCGCGACGCCGAGCACCGTCACCGCGTTCGGCAGCGAGCTGCGCTACCCGCGCTCCGTGATGCTCGCGGTGTCGCAGTCGGGCGAGTCGCCCGACCTGCTGGAGACCGTCCGGTCCGCGCAGCGCGCCGGCGTACCGGTCATCGCCTTCACCAACAGCAGCTCGAGCAGCCTGGCCGGCCCGGCGGAGGCCCACGTGAGCCTGTCGGCCGGGCCGGAGCTGTCGGTCGCCGCGACCAAGACCTACACCGCAGAGCTGCTGGCTCTGCACCTCGTGATCCGGCTGGCAGGCGGTGCAGCATGGCATGCCCTCGAGCACCAGGTCACGCTCGCCGCCGAGGTCGCGGCGTCGACCGTCACCTCCTCGGTGGCGGACCTCGTCTCGGCGCTGGTCGGTGCTGATCGCGTGCTGGTCGTCGGACGCGGCTACTCGATGTCGACCGCCAAGGAGGGCGCCCTCAAGCTCATGGAGACCAACGCGATCGCCGCCTCCGGCTGGAGCGCCGCGGACGCCACGCACGGGCCCCTCGGCCAGGTCGTGCCCGGCACACCTGTCATTGCCCTCACGGCGAGCCCTGACGGTCGCGAGTCGGTGACCGAGTTCGCCAAGGCCGCCGCCCGAGTCGGTGGCCTGGTGCTCACCGTCGGCGTACCCGTCGCCAACGCTGCCGTGCACCTGCCACTTCCGCTGTCGCGGTTCGCGGACCTCGATCCTGCACTGGTGCCGCTCATCGAGGTCATCCCGCTGCAGCAGCTTGCGCTGGAGCTGGCACTGCATCGCGGCCGGGACCCGGACCGGCCGCCGGGTCTCGCGAAGGTCACCAGGACGCGGTGACCCGAAAGAATGCTGATAGTTCTGCAAAAACCTCTACACGTTTGAATTGCTGGCGTAACATGATCTCTGCAGGGTCAATGTGCGCAAGCTGTTGGAGCCTGTTGTCGCCCCACCGTTTCACCCCCCGAGAACGGTGGGGCGACTTTGCGCCGTGCCGAGGCCGGCCGCGGCCGAGCGTATGGCGCAGGTTGAGCGATCGCCGCGAAGCGGCCCGATGACGAAACCTCGCAAGCCGTAAGGCTCGAGTGGGGAAGACACATCACCAAGTCTCGATACGCCGCTTGCAGAGCAAGCGTGCTACTCGACCGGCAAGACCCTCACACCGCGTCGATCACCGACGCATCTGCACCCCGGAACGACCGGGCGAACAGCAGCACCACCGGGATGAGCACCAGCGGGATGACGAACGCCCAGCGCAGGTGGTCCGCCGAGGCCGCGGCGCCGATCAGCCCTCCGCCCAGGATCGCGCCGAGGTAGTTGGCGATGTTCATCCGGGCGATCGCCACGTCGAGCGACTTCGCCGGCACGACGCCAGCCAATGCGGCGAACGACAAGGGGGCCAGGATCGCCAGGCCCAGGCCCGCGACGAAGAAGCCGGCGATCGCCATGGCCGGAGCGGCCGCCGACACCACGAGTCCGAGGCCCGCGATGCCCACGCTCGTACCGACCACGACGACCTTCGCGGCTCCGACGCGCCGCACCAGGAAGTCACCACCGAATCGCGAGATCAAGGCGCCGGCCTCGTACGCCCCGTAGGCCAGAGGCGCGACGCTCTTGGTCGAGTCGAGCGCATCCTCGAGGTAGACGCTGCTCCACGTCAGGATGCCGGTGTCCGCGGCGTAGAACAGCAGGACGACGAGGCCGAACACGAGGATCGGCCGCCACGGCAAGTCGAGGCCCTTGGCCGACAGGCCCGGGTCGTGCTCCTTCGCCTCGATGAAGTGAGGCGCGGCCAGGGCGACCGTGACCCACGTGGCCACCGCGATGATGAGCAGCGAGATGGCCAGTGGCAGGTCGATCTCGGCAGCTCCCGCGGCGAACAGCGCACCGGCGATGCCGGCGATCGACCACATGCCGTGGAAGTTGGCCATGATGCTGCGGCCGTAGGCGTGCTGCACACGTACGCCCTGCATGTTCATCCCCGCATCGACTGCGCCGACTCCGAGGCCGTAGACGACGAAGGCGGCGACGACGAGCGGCAGGGTCGGTGCCACGCCGACGAGCAGCGCACCCAACCCGATCGTCAGGAGCGCGAGCCGGAAGGCGACCGCACTCGTGCGGCGCTCGGCCACCGTCCCGGCGATGACGCTGCCCACGCCCGAGACCACCGCGACGAGCACCAGGATCCCGGTGAGGCCGGCGTCGCCGATGTCGAACTTGTCCTTGATCCGCGGTGCCTGCGTGACGATCGCGGCGAACACGAGGCCCTGCAGGAAGAATCCGGCGGCCACCGCGATCCGGGTACGTCTGAGGTCGCTCGTCACTGCGCCATCGTAGGGCCGCGGGAGGGTCGCCCATGCGAAATCGCAAACCCCTGCGACGGGCGCGACAGGGTGTTAGGTTTCGTCGACCGTCCGACGATCTGGGGGAACCATGTCCTATCCGCCGTACCCGGGCGCATCCGAACCCACCGGCACCTATGGTCCGCCGCCGGCCTACTACCCCGCACCCTGGCCGACGCCCGCGCCCACCCGAGGTCTGGCGACAGCCGCCGCCTGGATCGCCGTGCTGTTCGCGCTCTTCGAGATCGTCGAGGCGGGGCTGGCGTGGCAGGCCCAAGGCAAGTTCCTGGATGCCGTCGACCGCGGCGAGGTTCTCCCGTGGACTCCGTACGACTTCACGTTCTTCGGTTGGTTCGCAGTCATGATCGCGGCATACGTCGTGACGTGCCTCTGGCTCTACCGGGTACGAACCAACACCGACATCATGTCGACGCTGCGGCACGCGCGTTCGCCGGGATGGGTCTGGGGCGGGTGGGTCGTACCGATTGTCAGCCTGTGGTTTCCCTACCAGATCGTGCGGGACGTCTCGAGGGACGAACGTGGCTTCCCAGTGGTCTCGCGGATCGGGACCTGGTGGACCTTGTGGTTGCTCTCCCTCTTCGTGGAGCGGATCGGTCTGCGGATCGTCAATGTCCAGTCAGAGGTCGACCCCAACGCGTACGAAGGCTTGGGAATCGTCGAGACCCTGAACGCCGTCCTCGTTCTCGTCGCCTTGTTCTTCTGGATCAGGATCATCCGTGGCATCACGGCGCATCAGGATCGGCTGATGGGCATCACCAGCTGAGTCAGGTCATGAAGCCCAGCGGTGAGTACGAGATCCCGGGGAAGACCTTCGAGGTGTCGAGCGACGGGAACCGGGACCGCAGGATCTCCGTGAGGACGCTGCGATAGTCCGTCGTCACTGCCAGGTCGCCGTCGATCTGCCGGCCGGAGGACAGCGTGGGCCAGCGCGAGTAGTAGCGGCCACCCTTGACGCCGCCACCCAGCACGAACACCGCGTTGCCGTACCCGTGGTCGACACCGCTGGCCCCGTTCTCCTGCAGGCGCCGGCCGAATTCGCTGAGCGTCACGACGGTCACCCGGCCTGCTGAGAGCCCGAGGTCGAGGTAGAACGCCGCCAGGCACTGCGCGAGCTCGTCAATCGACTCATTGATGCGCCACTGCAGGTCGACGTGGTGGTCCCAACCTCCGGCGTCGACCGCCACCGCCTTGACCCCGACGTTGGCGCGGATCAGGCCGGCCGTGGTCTTGAGCGCCTCGCCGAGCTGGGAGTACTGCGGATACGTGACCCCGGCGAGTGGCCCTTCGTTGACGGTGTCGTCGATCGCCGCGGCGCGCTCGGACATCGTCAGCGCGTTCACGCCCGCGGACCCGATCGTGCCGCCGTAGCGGGCGTACTGCGCGCGCAGGCTGCCGGTGACCCGGGACCGGAGGGCAGCGTCCTTCGGGAATGGCCCGGCGAGGTCGGAGAACTGGCCGGTGGCCAGCACCGGGGCCGGACCGAGCAGCGCGGTCGGGGTCAGCGTCGAGCCCACCTGGATCCCGTCGAACACGTCGGGCGAGGCAGCCAGACCGGAGACCATCCGGTTGACCCAGCCGACGCGTGCCGCACTGCCCGGGTCGGCGTCCTCGACGAGCTCCATGGCCTCGAAGTGGCTGCGGTTGGGCGCCGGCAACCCGACCGCATGGATCGCCGCCATCTGGCCGAGCAGCCACAGAGGGCTGAGCTTGATGAAGGCCGGGTGCAGCCCGAAGGTCGCGTCCCTGAACAGCAACGAGTTGGCCGCGACGGCGGTGCTGGGGCGGGCGGCGTAGTACGCCGACTCGGCGTGCGGCACCACCATCGACAGGCCGTCGGCGCCACCCCGCAGCGAGACCACCACCAGGACGTTGCCGTCGCCGGCGCCATAGACCGTCGAGGTCATGACGTCGCCGAACATCGAGGTGGCGACGCCCGCCATCGAGGCGAGCCCGGCCGCCTTGAGCACGGATCGGCGGCTGACCTCGTAGTCGCCGCAGCCGCAGTCGTCAGGATCGGTCATCGGAGCATCCCTTCGGGCAGGTTGAGCACGGCGCCTCTGATCAGCGCCCAGGTCCACTCAGTGACCTCGGCTGCCGAGTTGAACTCGTACGCCAGCGGCAGGTTGAGCGCGCTGGCGACGGCGGACTGCAGGTCCGACGGCGCGCCCCGGCCCAGCAGCATCCGCGCCTGGTGCTCCACGAGCTGGCCGAGCGCTCGCGGCCACGCCGAGGGCAGCTGGTCCTTCCGCGCCGGAAGGTAGACCTCGGCCGACCGCCACCAGTTGCCGGCGAGGTCGTAGTGGTTGTTCCAGCTCCGGAGCACCCGCGCCGGCGACGCCCAGATCGCACTCGTCTCGGGGAATCCGTCGGGCCGCGGCCAGCCGAACTGGCTCTGCCCGACCCCCTCGGCCATCCAGAGGAGATGCAGCGGGAACGACCGCTCCGTGCTGCAGCCCGTCGGTCGCAGGCCCAGGACCCGCGCTGCGTTGACGACGTCCTCGATCGGAGTTCGTACCTTCTTGCGCTTCGACGCCTGGAAGTCGGGGTGCCGCACCAGCGCCCGCAACGTCGCCTTGATGTCGGTGTCGGACGCCCGGTACGCCTTGGCCACCGCCGAGACGATGGAGGACGACGGCGTGTCCGAGACGAACCGGACGCACAGGCGTCGCGCGATACGCGTCGCGGTCGCCGGGTGGCGAGCCAGGTAGTCGAGGTAGGCGTTGACCGCCGTCCGGCCGTCCTTCGAGGAGTTGGCGTGGCTGAACCCGAGGACCCTGATGCGCCCGACGTAGTGCAGCTCGGGATCGTACGACGCGGCAAAGCTGTCGAACATCTTCACGCGGAAGCCAGTCAGGATGCGGGCCGAGTTCTTGACGTCGTCCTCGTCGTATCCGGCCGGACGGCCGACGGTGAACAGCTCGAGCAGCTCACGGCCGAGGTTCTCGTTGATCCCGTACTTGGTGTTCGACGAGTTGTTGAGCCAGCCCGACATCGCGGGGTGCAGCACCGCGCCGCGCAGGAGGCTCCGGAAGCTCCCGAGCGATCTGCTTCGGATCATGGCATCGAACGAGTAGCGCCACGGGAACGAGCGACCCTCCCCCATCGGGATGTAGAACAGGTTGGACCAGACGTCGGCCATGACCTCGCGCACCTGGCGCCGCGTGGCCACCTTCATGGCGAGGGTGTACGCGCAGAGGTCGCGACCGTACGCGTACGCGGTGTGGTCCTCGTTCTGGTGGTTGGTCCACGCCTTGGCGGGCTGGTCCCTGAGGTGCGGGAACCAGTTGATCACGGCATCGCCCTTGGTGTCGCCCAGCTTGCTCCACGCGAACTGCCGTTCGAGCCACTTCGTCGCGCTGCGCGACGAGCCGATGTCACTGATGAGGTACTCGTTGACGCCGAAGCTGAACCGGCTGGCGATGTGCTGATTCGGTGTCGACAGAACTTTCGGGGTCGTGCTGGCAGACATGCGCGTCATGATGACGTGCTCCCTCGTGCGGTCTCTCCCAAGACCGGCGACCGCCCGGCGGGACTCCCAACCCACCGGCCTTGCGCGACGGATCTCCCAAACCGTCGTGCAGATCGTCCAGTCCTGACCTGACCTCACCATAGGGGCGAAATCGCACGGTTGTCCCCGGGTTCGAAAAATCACGGACCGGGAACCGACTAGCATCTGCGCATGACTCCGACGGCACACGACGGCCCTCGGGTTGCGCGTATGTCGGACGTCGCCGAGCGTGCCGGGGTCTCGCACCAGACCGTCTCTCGAGTCATCAACGGCATGCCGGGCGTACGTCCGGAGACCCGCGAGCGCGTCCTCCAGGCCATCGAGGACCTGCACTACCGCCGCAACCTGGCCGCCCGGCTGCTCGCGTCCAGTCGCTCGCGGACGGTCGGCGTCGTGACCTGGGGCGCCGGTCAGTACGGCCCGGCCAACACCCTGCTCGCGCTCGAGGCCGCAGCGCGCGAGTCCGAGTACCGGCTCGCCACGGTCAACGTCGAGACGTTGTCGCGCGAGGCGTTCCGGGCTGCCGTGACCGACCTTCAGGAGCGCATCGTCGAGGCGATGGTCGTCATCGTGCCCCACGAGACGATCCTGCGCGAAGCCCACTCCCTCGACCTCGACATCCCCACCGTGGTGGTCGAGGGCGACATGTCGCGCACGCCGCTGACCGCCGGGTTCGACAACTTCGAGGGCGGCCGGCTGGCGACGCGGCACCTGCTGTCGCTCGGCCACGAGACCGTGATCCACCTGTCGGGTCCCAACGGCTGGGCCGAGGCGCACGCCCGTCGGGACGGGTGGCGCACGGAGCTCGAGAGCCAAGGTCGACGGGTTCCCCCGCTGCGCTGGGGCGGGGACTGGAGCGCGGCGAGCGGCTACCGCACCGGCAAGTCCCTCGCCCGTGAGCGCGACGTGACGGCGGTGTTCGCCGGCAACGACCAGATGGCGCTGGGGCTGCTGCGCGCGCTTCGTGAAGCGGGCCGCCAGGTCCCCGAGGACGTCAGCGTGATCGGCTTCGACGACCTCCCTGAGGCGGGCTACTTCCAGCCGCCGCTGACGACGATGCGCCAGGACTTCGCGATGCTCGGGCAACGGGTCATGGAGGTGCTGTCGCGAGTGCTGGACGGGGAGAGCGAGCCGACGGTCGACCTCGTGCCGACCGCACTCGTCGTCCGCGAGTCGACCGCCCCGCCGCCCGCCTGATCCGCGCCCAGACGGCACAGCGTGTCACCCGTGGCGGACCGGGAATAGTTCCGCTCCGGGCTTGACGTGGCCTGTGATCCGCACCACACTACCCTGATGTGAGCGATCACGTGAGCGCTCACATCTAGCCTTCGGAGGAGGGCCTGTTGACCTTGCACGCGCCCGAATCCTGTGACCCGACCGCTGTCGTCGTCGGCGTCGACTTCGGCACCCAGTCCGGGCGCGCCCTGGTCGTCCGGGTCGCCGACGGCGAGGAGCTCGGCTCCGCTGTCCATCCGTACGCCCACGGAGTCCTCGACCGCGCGCTGCCGGACGGCACCCCGCTCGGACCGGACTGGGCCCTGCAGGTGGCCGCCGACTATCTCGAGGTGCTCCAGGTCGCCGTGCCGCGCGCCCTGCACGAGGCCGGCGTCGATCCCGCGTCCGTGATCGGCATCGCTACCGACTTCACCGCCTGCACCATGGTGCCGACGACCGAGGACGGCACGCCGCTCTCGGAGCTGCCCGGGCTCGACGGCGAGCCCCATGCGTACGTCAAGCTGTGGCGCCACCATGCAGCGCAAGGACAGGCGGACCGGCTCAACGAGCTCGCCCGCAAGCGCTCCGAGGTGTGGCTGGCTCGCTACGGCGGCCTCATCTCGTCGGAGTGGGAGTTCGCCAAGGGCCTGCAGCTCCTCGAAGAGGCTCCTGACGTGTATGCGCGGATGGCCCACTTCGTCGAGGCAGCCGACTGGATCGTGTGGCAGCTCTGCGGCACGCTGACCCGCAACGCCTGCAGCGCCGGCTACAAGGGGATCCTGCAGGACGGCACCTACCCCAGCCGCGACTTCCTCGCGGAGCTCCACCCCGATTTCGCCGACTTCGTCACCGACAAGATCGACGGTCCGCTCGCGGCCCTCGGGCAGCGGGTCGGCTCCCTGACCGAGAGCGCCGCGGCGCTGACGGGGCTGCCGGCCGGCATCGCCGTGGCCACCGGCAACGTCGATGCCCACGTCACGCCGCCGGCTGCGCAGTCGATCGCGTCGGGCCAGATGGTCCTGATCATGGGCACCTCGACCTGCCACGTCATGAACAGCGATGTGCTGCGCGAGGTCCCTGGCATGTGCGGCGTCGTCGAGGGCGGCATCACCCCCGGCCTGTGGGGCTACGAGGCCGGGCAGAGCGGCGTCGGTGACATCTTCGAGTGGTTCACGACGCAGCAGGTGCCGGCCGCGGTCACGCAGGCTGCCGACGAGGCCGGGGTGACGGTGCACGAGCACCTCAGCCGGCTGGCCGCCGAACAGGCGGTCGGTGAGCACGGACTGCTCGCCCTCGACTGGCACAGCGGCAACCGCTCGGTGCTGGTCGACCACGACCTGTCCGGTCTGATCGTCGGCCTGACGCTCGCCACCCGGCCCGAAGAGGTCTACCGAGCGCTGCTGGAGGCCACGGCGTTCGGCACCCGTCTGATCGTCGAGACGTTCCACGAGGCCGGGGTGCCGGTCAATGGGATCGTCGTCGCGGGCGGCCTGCAGAAGAACGCGCTGCTGATGCAGATCTACGCCGACGTGCTCGACCTGCCGCTCTCGACGATCGGCTCCGACCAAGGGCCTGCACTCGGCTCGGCGATCCACGCGGCCGTCGCCGCCGGCGCCTATCCCGACGTGCACGCGGCCTCCGACGCGATGGGCCGGGTCAACCGCGACACCTACCTCCCGGATGCCGGGCGCGCCCAGGCGTACGACGCGCTCTACGACGACTACCGCACGCTCCACGACCACTTCGGCCGCGGCGGCGACGACGTCATGCATCGGCTCAAGGCCCGCAGACGTGAGGCCAGCCGATGAACCACCCACCGACTCGCGCAGGGGCTTCGACGTCTGCGCAAGGCAACACAGAAGAACGGACAGGGACAGCCCCTGCAGTCCGAGCAACGATGAGGAGAAAATCAGTGCGCAAGATTCTCGCAACAGCAGTCGTGAGCACCGCGGTGGCGCTCAGCCTGACCGCGTGCGGCGGCTCCAGCGACGGCGGAGGCGGTGGTGGCGACAAGGGCACGATCGGCGTCGCCATGCCGACCAAGTCGTCGGAGCGCTGGATCGCCGACGGCAACAACATCAAGAAGCAGCTCGAGGCAGCCGGCTACAAGGTCGACCTGCAGTACGCCGAGGACGACATCCCGACCCAGGTCTCGCAGGTCGAGAACATGGTCACCAAGGGCGAGAAGATGCTCGTCATCGCGGCCATCGACGGCACGGCGCTCGGCGACACGCTGCAGAAGGCCCAGGACACCGACATCCCGATCATCGCGTACGACCGCCTGATCCGTGACTCCGACGCCGTGGACTACTACACGACGTTCGACAACGAGAAGGTCGGCGAGCTCCAGGCGCAGTCGCTGCTCGATGGCCTCGCGGCCAAGGGCAAGGGCCCCTACAACGTCGAGCTGTTCGCCGGCTCGCCGGACGACAACAACGCGACGTTCTTCTGGAACGGCGCGATGAAGGTCCTGCAGCCCAAGATCGACTCCGGCGACCTCAAGGTCGTCTCCGGCCAGACCGGCTTCAAGCAGGCCGCGATCCTGCGTTGGGACCCCGCCACGGCGCAGCAGCGCATGGACAACATCCTGACGAAGAGCTACAGCAGCGAGACCGTCAACGGCGTCCTGTCGCCGTACGACGGACTGTCGCTGGGCATCATCGCGGCGCTCAAGTCCAACGGCTACGGCGGCGGCGACAAGCCCCTGCCCGTCGTCACGGGCCAGGACGCCGAGGTCCAGTCGGTCAAGTCGATCCTCCAGGGTGAGCAGTACTCGACGATCTTCAAGGACACGCGCGAGCTGGCCAAGGTCACGGTCGCGATGATCAAGGCGATCGGTGCTGACAAGAAGCCCGAGATCAACGACGACAAGACGTACGACAACGGCAAGAAGGTTGTCCCGTCCTACCTGCTGGACCCGGTGCCCGTCACCAAGGACAGCGTTCAGAAGGTCCTGGTCGACTCCGGCTACTACACGGACGCCGACCTCAAGTGATACGTGTGGGGCGCCCCTTCTGCGTAGGGGCGCCCCACCTCTCACACCCCCACTGGACCGACAGGAAATCCGCACCATGAAACCCATCCTGGAGATGCGCTCCATCACCAAGGAGTTCCCGGGCGTCCTCGCGCTCGACGACGTCAACCTCACGGTCAACACCGGCGACATCCACGCGATCTGCGGTGAGAACGGCGCCGGCAAGTCCACGCTGATGAAGGTCCTCAGCGGCGTCTACCCGCACGGCTCCTATGCCGGTGACATCGTCTTCGAGGGCGAGGTCGTCGAGTTCAAGGACATCCGCCAGAGCGAGGCGGCCGGCATCGTCATCATCCACCAGGAGCTCGCGCTGATCCCCGAGCTGTCGATCGCCGAGAACATCTTCCTCGGCAACGAGAACGCCTCCGGCGGCATCATCAGCTGGGACCGCACCAACCGTCAGGCGATCGAGCTGCTGGCTCGCGTCGGCCTGGCCGAGAACCCCCTGACCCCGGTCAAGCACCTCGGTGTCGGCAAGCAGCAGCTCGTCGAGATCGCCAAGGCGCTGTCCAAGGAGGTCAAGCTGCTGATCCTCGACGAGCCCACCGCAGCCCTCAACGACGACGACTCCCAGCACCTCCTCGGCCTGCTCAAGGGCCTGCAGGACAAGGGCATCACGTCGATCATGATCTCCCACAAGCTCAACGAGATCGAGCAGATCTCCGACGCCATCACGATCCTCCGCGACGGCAAGACGATCGAGACGCTCGCAGTCGCCGAGGACAAGGTCGACGAGGACCGCATCATCCGCGGCATGGTCGGCCGCGACCTCGAGCACCGCTTCCCCGACCACGAGCCCGAGATCGGCGACGTCCTGCTGGAGGTCCGCAACTGGACCGTCATGCACCCCGTCGACGGCTCCCGCACCGTCATCGACAACGCCAACCTCGAGGTCCACCGCGGCGAGATCGTCGGCATCGCCGGACTCATGGGCGCCGGCCGCACCGAGCTCGCCCGCAGCATCTTCGGGCGCTCGTACGGCAGCCACATCGAGGGCCAGCTGATCCTCGACGGCAAGGAGCTGCACCTCAAGTCGGTCCACGCCGCGATCGAGGCCGGCATCGCCTACCTGACCGAGGATCGCAAGGCGCTCGGGCTCAACCTGCTCGACGACATCAAGCGCTCGGTGACCGCGGCCGGGATCGACAAGCTCCGCAAGGGCCTGACGGTCGACCAGCGCGAAGAGGTCGTGGTGGCGGAGCGCTATCGCAGCAGCATGAACATCAAGACGCCGACCGTCAACGAGGGCGTCGCCAAGCTCTCGGGCGGCAACCAGCAGAAGGTCGTGCTGAGCAAGTGGATGTACACCGACCCCCAGGTGCTGATCCTCGACGAGCCGACCCGAGGCATCGACGTCGGCGCCAAGTATGAGATCTACGGCGTCATCCAGCGCCTCGCCAAGCAGGGCCGCGGCGTCATCGTCATCTCCTCGGAGCTGCCGGAGCTGCTCGGACTCTGCGACCGCATCTACACCCTCGCCGAGGGCCGCATCACCGGCGAGCTCGATCGCGCCGAAGCCGACCAGGAGACCCTGATGCGCTACATGACCACGACACACGGACAAGAGGTACGACGATGAGCACCGCAAGCACGATGAAGGGCCTGTTGCGAGGCAACGTCAGGCAGTACGGCATGGTCATCGCCCTCGTGGCGATCGTCGTGTTCTTCCAGATCAAGACCGACGGCGTGCTGCTGCGCCCGCTCAACGTCACCAATCTGCTGACCCAGAACGCGTCGATCCTGATCCTCGCGATCGGCATGGTCATGGTCATCATCGCGCGCCACATCGACCTGTCGGTCGGCTCGGTGGCGGCCTTCATCGGCGCGATCGCGGCGACGATGATGACGAAGTGGGACATCCCCTGGCTCATCGCCGTGATCCTCTGCCTCGCCCTCGGTGCCGCGATCGGCGCCTGGCACGGCTTCTGGGTGGCGTACGTCGGCATTCCCGCGTTCATCGTGACGCTGTCGAGCATGCTGCTGTTCCGCGGCCTGACCCTCGTCGTGCTCGACGGAGCGACGATCGGCAACCTGCCCAAGGGCTTCCAGTCGATGGGCAACGGGTTCCTGCCCGAGGTCGGGCCTGACACGGACCTCGCCAACCTGACGCTCGTGATCGCGGCCCTGCTGGCGGTGTTCCTGGTGTTCCTGGAGTTCCGCAAGCGCTCGTCCGCGATCCGCTACAACTTCGAGGTTCTTCCGCTGCCGGTGTTCTACGCCAAGCTCGTGGCGATCGTCGGGGCCATCTTCTGGTTCTCCTACATCCTCGCCCAGTACCGCGGCCTGCCGATCGTGGGCCTGATCCTGTTCGTCCTGATCGGCATCTACAGCTTCGTCATGGAGCGCACGATCATCGGCCGTCACGTCTACGCGATCGGCGGCAACGTCGACGCCGCAACGATGTCGGGTGTGCGTACCCGCCGCATCGACTTCCTCGTGATGACCAACATGGGACTGCTCGCCGCCCTCGCCGGCATGGTCACCGCCGCGCGCCTGACGGCCGCCAACCCGAAGGCCGGCACCAACTTCGAGCTCGACGCCATCGCGGCGGCGTTCATCGGTGGTGCCGCCGTCACCGGCGGTGTCGGCACGGTCATCGGCGCCATCATCGGTGGCTTCGTCATGGGTGTCCTCAACAACGGCATGTCGCTGATGGGCACCTCGATCGACTGGCAGCAGGCGGTCAAGGGACTCGTGCTGCTGGCCGCAGTCGCGTTCGACGTGTGGAACAAGAAGCGCACGTCGGTCGGCGGTGGTGCCGGGTCCGAGGACGCCTCCACCTCCGCGCCACCACCTGACGACCTCGTCGACGAGATCAACCAGGCGGCGGTCCCCGGCACGGAGGAAGTGCGCACCTAGCCGCCATAGGATCGACCGCATGAAGACCTCGAGCGCACGACTGTCAGGTCTCGGCACCACGATCTTCGCCGAGATGAGCGCGCTTGCGCTGCGGACCGGCTCGGTCAACCTCGGCCAGGGCTTTCCGGACACGGACGGCCCTGGCGAGGTCGTGGAGGTCGCGGTCGACGCCCTGCGCGGCGGCCGCAACCAGTACGCTCCGGGCACCGGAGTGCCGGAGCTCCGCGAGGCGATCGCGGCGCACCAGAAGCGGTTCTACGGACTCGACGTCGACGCCGACTCCGAGGTCGGCGTCACGACCGGCGCGACCGAGGCCATCGCCTCGGCGCTGCTGGGGCTCGTCGATCCCGGCGACGAGGTCATCGTGCTGGAGCCCTACTACGACTCGTACGTCGCGGTGATCCAGATGGCCGGTGCCGTGCGCCGGCCCGTGACGCTGCGGGCCCCGAACTTTCGGCTGCCGATCGATGAGCTGCGGGCCGCAGTGTCGCCGCGCACGACGGCAATCCTGCTCAACTCCCCCCACAACCCGACCGGCAGCGTGCTGCGGCGCGAGGAGCTCGACGCGATCGCCGAGGTCGCGATCGAGCACGACCTCGTCGTGATCAGCGACGAGGTCTACGAGCACCTCACGTTCGACGGCCTCCCGCACATCCCGATCACGACCCTGCCCGGCATGGCCGAGCGGACGCTGACGATCTCCAGTGGCGGCAAGAGCTTCTCCTTCACCGGTTGGAAGATCGGCTGGGCGACGGGTCCGGCCGAGCTCGTCCGCGCGATGATCGGCGCCAAGCAGTTCCTCACCTACACCTCCGGCTCGCCGCTGCAGCCGGCGATCGCGCACGCGCTGGGCGCCGGCGATGCGTACTTCGACGACCTCCGTGCCCGGCTCCAGTCACAGCGCGATCTGCTGTGCGAAGGCCTGGCCGGTCTCGGGTTCGACGTCTACGTCCCAGAGGGCACCTACTTCGCCACGACCGACATCACCCCGCTCGGGTTCACCGACGGCGTCGAGTTCTGCCGGGCGCTGCCGGAGCGCGCGGGCGTCGTCGCGATCCCCCACCAGGTGTTCTACGACCCTTCGACAAGCTCAGGGCGGCGCCAGAATCCGGGGCGTCCCCTGGTCCGCTGGGCCTTCTGCAAGCAACCCCACGTCATCGAAGAAGCCCTCGACCGCCTCAAGGTGCTCGTCACGACCGGCCCCTAGCCCGAGGAACGAGGGCGTGAGCGAAGCGAAGGGGCGTTACGTAAGCCCCCTTCGCTTCGCTCACAGTCGGCCGCTGGCGGCCTCCTTAGGGGGCGGCCCTCAAGCTCTCACCTGTACGCCGGGGCTCTTGAGGTGCCCTCGGTCGCGCCCTTGCGGAGCATCGGCAGGACCCTTGGGCGTACGAGCTCCGACAGGACGATCACGCTGGTCGACCGCACCACCGATCCGGACTGGCTGATGTGCAGCAGGGTCGCCTGCAGGTCCTCGTGCGACGTCGCCGCGATCTTGCACACCACGTCGGCCGTTCCGCTCGTGACATAGGCCTCGAGGACGTTGGGCAGCGAGTCGAGCTCGTCGGTCACCGCATCGAGCATGCCTTGGGCAATCTCGAGCGTCACGAACGCCAGCACCGGGTGTCCGGCGGCGACCAGGTCGACGTCAGGGCCATACCCGGTGATCACTCCGGCGCGTTCGAGCTTGGCGAGTCGTGACTGCACCGTCGCGCGCGCGACCTTGGTCATGCGGGACAGCTCGAGGTCGCCGACGCGCGGGTGCTCGCGCATGGCCTCCACGAGCGCGACATCCAGCTGATCCATACACCCTCCAAGTGGGCAGATTGTGCAGTTGGGCTCCAGACTACGCGACTGATGTAGCACATGCGCACATCGTTCACTACGCCGCTTGCTCATCCACTCCCGATGCGTTGGTGTGGACCCATGACTCTCGACCTGACTGACTCCGAGCGCCTCGCCCACCTCGACCTCGACCAGCTCAAGCAGCTCGTCGGCCTGGTGGAGTACGACACCGCAGCCGACCCCTTCCCGGTGACCGGGTGGGACGCCGTCGTCTGGGCCGTCGGCAACGCGACCCAGTCCGCGCACTTCTACCAGTCGGCATTCGGCATGGACCTCGTCGCGTACTCGGGGCCGGAGACCGGCAACCGCGACCACCACGCGTACGTCCTGGAGAGCGGCGCCGTGCGGTTCGTGCTCAAGGGCGGCGTCGACCCCGACAGCCCGATCCTCGACCACCACCGCGCTCACGGCGACGGCGTCATCGACATCGCCCTCGAGGTGCCCGACGTCGACGCGTGCATCGACCACGCCCGCACCCAGGGCGCCACGATCCTCGAGGAGCCGCACGACCTCACCGACGAGCACGGCACGATCCGCACCGCGGCCATCGCGGCATACGGCGAGACCCGCCACACGCTCGTCGACCGCAGCGCGTACACCGGCCCCTACCTGCCCGGCTACGTCGAGCGCCGCTCGTCGATCGTGAAGCGCGCGGACGCGCCGAAGCGGATCTTCCAGGCGCTCGACCACGTCGTCGGCAACGTCGAGCTCGGCCACATGGACGAGTGGGTCGACTTCTACAACCGGATCATGGGCTTCACCAACATGGCCGAGTTCATCGGCGACGACATCGCCACGGAGTACAGCGCCTTGATGAGCAAGGTCGTGGCCAGCGGCAACCACCGCGTGAAGTTTCCCCTCAACGAGCCGGCCGTCGGCAAGCGCAAGTCGCAGATCGACGAGTACCTCGAGTTCTACCGTGGTCCCGGCGCCCAGCACCTCGCGCTCGCCACGAACGACATCCTCGACACCGTCGACCGGCTCCGGGCCGCGGGCATCGAGTTCCTCGACACCCCCGAGTCGTACTACACCGACCCCGAGCTGCGGGACCGCATCGGCAACGTGCGCGTCCCGATCGAGGAGCTGCAGCAGCGCGGCATCCTGGTCGACCGCGACGAGGACGGCTACCTCCTGCAGATCTTCACCAAGCCGATCGGCGACCGGCCCACGGTGTTCTTCGAGCTCATCGAGCGCCACGGGTCGCTCGGCTTCGGCAAGGGCAACTTCCAGGCCCTGTTCGAGGCCATCGAGCGCGAGCAGGCCAAACGCGGCAACTTCTGACAAGGGGTACGTTTGGCCTACGGGGCCACACTGAAATGGCAGGTGTGGCGGGGACCCGGGGAAGGCTGAGCCATGGAGACGATGTCAGAGCTGGACATGCTCGTCGGCGCCCTGATCGAGGTCTTGGCGCTCTTGATCGCATGGGCGATCTATCCGTTCGTCGTCGGTCGCAAGCCCTCACGCCGCGACTGACGCCGCACTGCCCTCATAACCAATCGCCGCGCCTCCTCGTTGAGCACGTCACAGGCGAACGAGGGAGAACGCGATGTCGACCACAGGAATCATCGTCTCGGGGCTGATCGAGGTCCAAGGGCTGCTGATCGCCTGGGCCATCTATCCCCGCATCTTCGGGCGCACGTCGCAGCGAGGCTGAGCTCCCCGAGGGAGCAATGCCGGCGTGCTCCCTCGGGAGCAGGCCGGACCGCGAGTCAGTGACCTTGAGCGTGATCGGGCGCGTTCGCACCCGGCACCGCAGGATGGCGCCTGCCGAGGCGGAGGGCGGTTGCGCCCACGGCGAGACACAGCAACCCGAGAATCGCGACGAGAGGACTGGGTGCTCCCGTGTCGGGCAGGGACGCATCAGGCGAGTCGGAGTTCGATCCCCGAGGCACGACCTGGATATCGACCGACGGGTCACAGGTCACCTTGCCATTGGTCGCCGACGCCTGGAGCCTGAGGACGGTTCTCTTCTGGACAGTCGGGATGGCGAAGGTATGACTGAACGTCGAGCCATCCTTGCGTACGACGGCCTTGTTGAAGGACACGCGCCAGTGCACGGGCAGACCCTCGTCTGGCGACGCGACGAACTCGCCGGTCACGCGCAGGGAGTCCCCAGGGTGAACGACTTGCTTGTTGACGCTGATCTGACAGGCCTGGTCCGGGTATGCCGACGCGCTGTTCGCGCCGATGACCCCGAAGGTCAGCACTCCGATGATGAGTCCACAACTCAGAAGTGCCCTCGACGCTCGCCGCATGCCTTCTCCTTGACCACGGCCCAGTCCGAGAGGTGTCGAACCGACCAATTCGCCCCGAAAACGTCCTACGACTACAGACGTGACAACGACCGACAACCGGGCGGGGTTACGCTCTCGCAACCGTCTGCGTGCGGGCCTCGTGGAACCCAGGGAGCGCCAAGCACCACGATCGTCGAACTTCGAGAACTCCCCGCGCCCGCAGGAAATTCACACTATCGTGATCGTCACTGTCGCCCCGGCATCCTTCCTCCGAGTCTGGATGCCGGGGCGGTCAACCCGTGCTCAGAGGTCCGACTGAGCCAAGGCTCGGCCCTTCATCTTGAGGCCGAGCGCAAAGACACAGCCGAAGGCGAGCCAGATGAGGCCGACGGTCTTCGCGTTGCTGCTCGCGTTCCACAGGGCGTACACCAGTACGGCAGACCCGATCACCGGCGAGACCAGATGCACGAAGTACTTGCGCGACTTGGTCCGGACGATGAAGTGCCTCAGCACGCTCAAGTGCAACAGGATGTACGCCGTCAGGGCGCCGAAGGTCACCAAGCTGGTCAGCAGCGCGACATGCTCGACACCGAAGATTCCCACCAGGATCGAGAGGGCGGCGATGAAGAGCATGGCGTTCGCAGGCACCTGCCGCGAGGTCACCTTCGACAGGAATTTCGGGAGCTGCCCGTCACGAGCCATGCTGTAGAGCAGTCGGGCCGAGACGCCGTTGGAGGCGATGGTGTTGGCGAACAGCGCGATCATGGCCGCGACCAACGTCACGACAACCTTGAACCAGTGGGTCATGACATCGCCCGTGATGTTGTAGAAGGCGTTGTTGACTGCATCGCCATCGGCGAACTCCGTGCCCTTGGGCACGAAGGCCGCGGCGAAGTAGACCTGCACGATGAACATGGCAGTCACGGCCCAGAGCACGATCATCGTGGCGCGCGATGTCGTCTTGCCACCGTCGACCGCCTCCTCGTTGAGCGTGGAGATCGCGTCGAACCCGATGTAGCTGAGTGCGGCGATCGGAATCGCGCCGAACACCACGTTCCAGGAGAACTCGTCCGGGTTGAAGATCGGCGTGAACGAGAACGAGCCTTGTCCCTGTGCGATCGCGACGATCGACCAACCGATGAAGGCAGCCAGCGTCACCATCTGGATGTAGAGGAAGATCCGGTTCATCTTGGCGGTGACGTCGATACCGCGCACGTTGATGATCACGGTTGCCACGACGAAGAACACGACCCACGCCTCACCGGGTATGCCGTCCACGAGCGAGGTCATCGCGCTCGCCGCGAACACACAGAGCAAGGCCGGCAACAGCAGGTAGTCCAGGAGGATCGCCCAGCCGCTGATGAAACCGACGAAGTCGCCGATGCCATTGCGGACATAGGAGTAGACGGAGCCGGCGATGGGGAACTCTGTCGCCATCTCCTTGTAGCTCACCGCGCTGAAGAACATCGCGATGGCGGCAACCACGTACACCAGCACGACGGCGCCCGACGAGAAGTTGTAGACGATGCCGAAGACAGCGACGGGTGCGAGGGGCACCATGTAGATGAGGCCGTAGATGACGACGTCGGCCAGCGACATCGACCGCTTGAGCTCTTGCTCGTATCCAAGCGCTTGAAGGGTGTCCTCGGCCTCGTGGCCTGGCCCATCAGCTGCGCGTCCTAGCTCGGTGGACATAGTGTGCTCGATTCTGAGAAGCGGCCCACGAAGGAGCCGAAGTTCAGATCAACGTAGGTATCGGCGCACTCGAATCCCATACGCAGATGTGCGTAATCGCGTCTCCGGCGTCGAAGAAGTACGTATGTCGACCGATGGTGAACATCCCCTCGTATTCCTACTGTGACAGGAATCGGTCAAGACGAGGAGTCAGGCGATGGTGCAGCGAACAACCACGGAGCGGGTAGCCGAGCTGGAGACGGTGTTCGGCCGCCGGTTCAACGCCCGGGTCAGGGCTGACCTGACGAGCGAAGTCCTCGACGAGCTGCTCCGCAATCCCCTCGGCCCGCACACCGACAAGGCGTCGCGAGTCAGGCGCGCCTTGGGCAGCATGGCGATCACCGGCAAGCAGCTCATCTTGTCCCTGGGCCCCGACGGACCGTGGGCGATCGGAGTTGTCACCGTGGGCGCGCCGGGCAACCTGGTCGTCGGCTCCGACGCTCACCACAGCTACGAGGACGCCATGCGCGTCATCTTCACGCATCGCGCTGCACAGTTTGCCGGCCCGGTCGGCACGGAAGGAACCTCCCATGAGAACTGACACTGCTGGCCTCTTCGGCTACAGCAACACGCTGTCCGGCCGCGCCGGCGAGACCCTCTCATTCCACGTGAGCGCCGAGAACGTCGAGCGCTATCGCGCCGAGCTCGTGCGCCTGCGCCACGGATTCACCGGCTCCGCCGGCCCGGGATTCCTCGAGGATCCGGTCCCCAGCTCGATCGACGGGGAGTACGTCGGGCAGGTCCAGACCTGCCAGCCCGGTTCATACGTCGAGGTCAAGCATGATGGCAAGCTCGCCGACTGCACAGAGACCTCGATCCGGGCATACGTCTATCCCACCCTGCCCCGCAGCGAACGATCGGGGGAGTTCGGCGCCTACCACGTCTCTCAGAACTCGATGGTCAGGGACAGCCAGCTCCAGACGGTTCTGAGCACCACGGTCGCTGGTGAGATCGGTGGTTACTCGCTGGCCCTCGACGACGGGATTCCGACGTTCTCCTGGTACACGGACGGGGCCATCCAGACCCTCACGCTGCAGCAGCACCTGCAGGACCACCAGTGGTACGTGCTCGAGGTCACGGCCTCCGCAACTGAAGGCGCCGTCACGCTGTCCGCCTCCCCTGTCGCGAACATCATGAACCGCAACGCGGAAGCGACTGCCGGACTCGACATCGACTTCGCGAGAAGTAGCGCAACCCATTTCGAACCGCGAGTCGGCGACCTCAGGATCGGATCATCCGCGCGCCGGGTGGAAGACCGACTCGTCGCGCACGAGACGTTCAACGGCAAGGTCGGCGGAGTACGGATCGATCGGTTGGGCGGGGACTCGTCGGATCAGAGGGCACTGGGCGACTGGCACTTCGGTCTGAGTCCGCGATCCGACGGCCTCCTGCTCGACGTCGTGGTGGACAAGTCCTCCAACGCTTTCCATGGGACATGCGTGAACACGCCCACGCGAGGCGTGACAGGACCCCTGTTCGAAGGGTTCGTGACCGACTTTCGGCGGGTGCCGGACGAGTACGACGCGATCCACTTCCACGACGACGACATCACCGACGCAGACTGGCCGGCCTCCTTCTCCTTCGAGATCCCTGACGGCCTGCCCAGCGGTGTGTACGCGGCCAAGGTCAGCGCGCCTGGCGTGGAGCAGTTCATGCCGTTCTTCGTCCTGCCGTCCGAGCGCAAGAACCGCGTGGCCGTTCTCTTCAGCACCGCGACCTACTTGGCGTACTCGAACGATCGCATCGCCTTCGAGGCCGACCAGGCCGAGATCATCGTCAGCCACACCCCGATCGTCGATGGTCTCGATCTGGCACTTCAGGACCACCCCGAGTTCGGTCGGTCCTGCTACGAGATCCACAACGACGGCTCCGGTGTCGTGTTCGGAAGCTCGCGCCGGCCGATCCTCACGATGCAGCCGACCCACCGTGCGTGGTTCCAGCACGGCGGAGCGTGGGGCCTGCCTGCCGACCTCTGCATCTCGCACTGGCTGGAACACGAATCGATCCCCTTCGATGCCATCACGGACCATGACCTGGACCGCGAGGGTTACGCGCTGCTCGAGGGCTACGACGTCGTCATCACCGGCGCCCACCCTGAGTACGTCACCAGAACCGAGATCGAGTCGATCGACAAGTATTTGGCGACTGGTGGGCGACTGATGTATCTCGGAGGCAATGGATTCTTCGCAACCGTCTCCTTCGACCCTGAGCAGCCGTACGTCATGGAGCTCAGGCGCGCAGACGGCGGAACCCGCCCCCACCAGTCACCATTTGGCGACGCGCGGCACACGACGTCCGGCGAGCAGGCTGGCCTGTGGCGCAACAAAGGCCTGCCCCCGCAGAAGCTCGTCGGAGTCGGGTTTGCCGCGCAGGGATTCGACCGCTCCACCCACTATGAGCGCCTCGAGGACAGTCACGACCCCATGGCGGCCTTCGTGTTCGACGGGATCGAGTCCGACGAGCTCATCGGCGGCTTCGGGATCATGGGCGGCGGGGCAGCCGGCGCGGAGATCGACTGCTACGACCCGTCCCTGGGCACAGCACCCGGAGCCCTGCTCCTGGCAACGTCCGGACCGTTCTCCGATGGCTATCTGCTCGCTGCGGAAGAGGTTTACGAGACGTTGCCCGGACTCGGCGGGACCGAGAACCCGCGTGTTCGCGCCGACATCGTGTTGTGCCCGATCGAGGGCGGAGGCGCGTACTTCTCGGTGGGATCCATCGCCTTCACAGGATCTCTCTCGCACAACAGCTATGAGAACAACGTGGCTCGGATGACCGGCAACGTCCTTCACCGGTTCCTCCGCAAGGAGCCGATCGACAGCGTTATTTGACCTGGATTTTACCTGGCACCAGCGGGCCGGGAGTAGAGTTGGCACTCTCTCTTCGCGACCCAGAGGTGGCTGTCATGGACACTCCGAGCAGTCGCGTCCTGGTGGAGGCAGCGTTTGCCGCTGGCTCTGCTGACCCGGTTGACGCGGCGGAGTCCGTGCTCTCGATCCTTCGTCCCGCGATCGGCGACGAAGCCAGCAGCTTGATGATGTGGGACGAGTCGACCCACACCCACATTGCGATCGCCGCCAGCGGCTACGACGACGAGACCCTCAAGACGCTCGGAGATGCCTACGCCGGTTCTCTGGCGCACGCTTCGTTGCGTCGGAGCGGGCGGGCCACCCGCATCAGCGACATGCCCAAGGATTATCTGGACTCAGAGATCTACTTTCGCGTCGCGGGATCTGCCGGATTCGGAGATGGCATGTCGGTGTTCCTGTTCTCGGCTCACCACGAATACGTGGGCATGCTGCACATGTCGGCTGCCGCGCCGAACACATTCGGCGACGAGTCGGCAGAGCTCATCAACAACCTTCGGCCGATCGTGTCGCATCTGTGCAACGCGGTGGCACCACGGCACGTGATCCTCGCAGCCCCCTCCTCCATGCGCGCGAGCCTCATGGACGACGCCGGGCGTGTGTGGGAGATCGAGGACTGTGAACCGTCACGCGTCGCGGAGTCCGACGGCTTTGCCAGTGTTCTGGAGGGCTTCCTTCGCTCCCGACTTTCAAGCACGCAGGGCGTCTGGCCGGTCGGCAACGACTGGGTGAGTGTCGATCTGACCCGCGCACATCACCCGTTCGACCGAACCAGATCAGCGGCGATGGTCCGTGAACGGCCGACAGATCAGCTCCTGGGGTTGTCGCCGCGTGAGCTGGACATCCTGCACGGGATGGCCATGGGCCACAGCAACCAGCAGATCGCCGAAGACCGTTGGATCTCACCCCGTACTGTCACCACGCACGTCGAGCACATCCTCGAGAAGATGGACCAGCGATCGCGTGCTGGCGCCGTTTCGGCAGCCTCGCGACTCGGGCTCCTTCGACTGGACGGCACCGCCTCGTGACGTCGTGATCATGCCTCGTGCGAGTCGAGGGGCGCGCCCGAGAGACGGGAGCCAAACCCTGAGGTCGATTTTTCGTTGAGCCGCTTGTCAGAATCGAACTGACGACCTTTTCATTACGAGTGAAACGCTCTACCGACTGAGCTAAAGCGGCCGAGGTTCGCCGGGGATCGCCCGCCGAACCGATCACTGAGTCTACCGGGTGATCGCGCGGACATCACATCGGCCTCTCCCCCGTAGAATCGCACTCGTGACCGACACGACGCAGGCCGAGCTCGAGGAGATCCGGGCGAGCATCGACAACATCGATGCCGCCCTCATCCATGTCCTGGCAGAGCGCTTCAAGTACACCAAACGTGTCGGCAAGCTCAAGGCCGAGCACGACCTCCCGCCCGCGGATCCCGAACGCGAGGCGCGGCAGATCACCCGCCTCCGGGCCCTGGCAATCGAGGCTGACCTCGACCCGGCATTCGCCGAGAAGTTCCTCAACTTCATCATCGACGAAGTCATCCATCACCACGAAGCAGTCCGCCAGCCCTAGTCGCGCACTCGCGAGCGGGTCTAGGGTGCGGGCATGGCTCTCGCAGACGACATCCTGGCCGGCATCGACTCCGGCACCCTGAACGACATCGCCCAGCAGGTGGGCGTCGAACCCGACAAGCTCCAGGGCATCATCCGGGACAGCCTCCCGGCACTGCTCGGCGGCATGGAGCAGAACGTCCAGAGCGGCGAGGGCGCGGCGTCGCTGGCGAACGCGCTCGGCCAGCATGCCGACGCCAACCCGCTCGGTGACATGGGCGCCCTGATCAACGGCGCCCTGGGCAGCGGGATCATCGAGAAGGTCCTCGGCGGTGCTGCACCGAACGTCTCGGAGGCGATCGGCAGCAAGGCCGGCGCCTCAGGCGTCGACGTCGAGAAGATCCTCAAGATCGTCGCACCCATCGTCATGGCGTACCTCGCCAAGCGACTGACGAGTGGCGGCAAGGCAGACCCCTCTGTCGTGCAGAAGGAAGTCCAGAACGCGAGCACCGAGGCCAAGGCCCAGTCGCCGGACCTCGGGTCGATCCTGGGCTCGATCCTCGGCAACCGCTAGGGACGACCTAGTCGCTTTCCTTGCAGACCAGGCCCGCCTTGGGCACGGTGCCCTCGGTGAAGAAGCTGTCGACCGCCTTGGTGATGCAGCCGTTGCCCGACGTGTAGGCGGTGTGGCCGTCGCCCTCACGGGTGATCAGCACGCCTGAAGACAGCTGCGACGCGAGCGACTTGGCCCACTCGTAAGGCGTCGCCGGGTCGCGGGTCGTGCCGAGCACCAGGATCGGCGGCGCACCCTTGGCCTCGATCTTGGGCAGCGGGTTGGTGACCTTGATGGGCCAGTCGGCGCAGCCGAGGGCACCCCAGCCGAGGGCCCGGCCGAACACCGGCGACAGCTTCTCGAACCGCGGGAGCGCGGCCTCGGTCTCCTCGACCGTCACGTGGTCGACGGCGTCGAGGCAGTTGACGGCATAGATCACCTGGCCGATGTTGCCGCTGTAGTGGCCGTCCTCCTTGCGGTCGAAGTAGATGTCGGAGAGCCGCAGCAGGACGCTGCCGTCACCCTTGAACGCCGCGTCGAGGCCCTGCGAGAGATAGGTCCAGGTGGTCTTGTCATAGAGCGTGACGGCGATGCCGTAGAACGCCTGACCCTCGGTCAGGTCGCGCCCGGAGAGTGCCTTCATCGGCGTCGCGTCGAGCTCCTTCATGAGGTCGGCGATCTTGGCGAGGCCGGCATCGGCGTCGTTGCCGAGCGGGCAGCTCGACTGCTTGACGCAGTCCTTGGCGTACGCGTCGAGGGCCCGCTGGAAGCCCGTGGTCTGGCCGAGGCTCGAGCCGATGGCATCCAGCGACGGGTCGACCGCACCGTCGAGCACCATGCGGCCGACGTTGGCCGGGAACAGCTGGGCATAGACCGCGCCGAGCTCCGTGCCGTATGACGCACCGAACCAGTCGAGCTTGGACCGGCCGAGCAGTGCCCGGACGACGTCCATGTCCTTGGCGACCTCGACGGTCGAGACGTGGGCCGCGAGCTCGCCGGAGTTCTTCTCGCACGCCTGGCCGAGGTCGGTGATGCTCTTGCGGAGGGCCGTGATCTCGTCGGCGTTGTCCGGGTCGGGGTCGGTCTCGGTGAAGGCATCGAAGCCCTTGTCGGACAGGCACGCGAGCGGCGAGCTCTCGGCGACACCGCGCGGATCGACGCCGACGATGTCGTACTTCTTGCGGACGTCGTCGCCGAACTCGCCGGCCATCGTCTTGGCGAAGTCGATCGCCGAACCGCCGGGGCCCCCGGGGTTGACCAGGATGCTGCCGGTCGCCTTGCCACCGTCGGCCGGGTGGACGATGGCGCGGAGCTTGGTCGTCGCGCCGTCGGGCTTGGCGTAGTCGATCGGCACCGTGATCCACGCGCACCGCGCGGAGTCGTCGCAGCTGGACCATTTGACCTTCTGGTCGTAGAACTGCTTGAGCCCGGACGGCGCCGACGTCGCAGCCGGTTTGGGCTCGGTCCACTTGTCCGACTTGTCGTCGGTCAGGAGGACCGCCGCCACGATGGCCACGCCCACGAGCATGGCGAAGGCGGCCACGACCGAGATCACGATCAGCGTTCTGTTGCGAGTCACCTGCGGAGTCCGATCATCATGCGTTCGAGGGCGAGCAGTGGTGCGGCGTTGGCGGTCAAGGCCGTACGACACTCGACGATGGCATCGATCGTGTGGATCGTCGATTCGGGCGTCCACACGCGCGCCATCTCGGCGATGTCGTCGGCCACGTCGGCGTTGACGAGATCGACGCCGGTCGCGCACTGGACGGCCAGGACGTCACGGCAGAACGACAGCAGGTCGAGCAGCACGCCGTCGATCGAGTCGCGGGCCATGCGCTTGCGGCGGCGGTCCTGGTCCTTCTGCAACGTCGAGAGCGCGCCGGCATATCCGGGTGGGCGGCGGCCGCGCTCCTCGACCCCCCACGTCGCGCGGATGTCCTCGAGCTCGCGCTCGTCGGCGGGATCGCAGAAGTCCTTGGCCCGGGCGGTGGCCTCCTCGTTGACCTGGTGCGCGGCACGGAGGCAGTCGCCGAGATCGTGCAGGGCCACCGGGATCGAGAGGATCGCCCGTCGACGCTCGCGTGCGCCCGGGTCCCGCGCCAGTCCGCGCGCCCGGCCGATGTGTCCCTGCGAGGCCGCGGCGACGGCATGTGCGAGCTCCGGCTCGACCCCGTCGCGCGCGACCAGCAACCCGGTGATGGCCTCGGTCGACGGGGTGCGCAGCAGCACGCTGCGGGCGCGGGAGCGGATCGTGACCGACACGTCGTCGACGGCCGGGGCACACAGCATCCACACGGTATGGCGCGAGGGCTCCTCGATCGCCTTGAGCAGGGCGTTGGCCGCCTCGTCGGTGAGCCGGTCGGCGTCCTCGATGATGAGGATCTGCCAACGGCCGAGCGCGGGCCGCAGCGCGGCCGAGCGGACGTACTGGCGGATGTCCTTGACGCCGATCGAGAGCCCGTCGGTGGAGATCAGCGTGATGTCGGGATGGCTGCCGGCGCGCGCGGTCGTGCACGAGTGGCACTCACCGCACCCGCCGAGCTCGCACTGCAGCGCGGCCGCGAAGGCGCGGGCCGCGTTGGAGCGGCCGGAGCCTGGCGGGCCCGTGAAGAGCCACGCGTGCGTCATCGAGCGACCGTCGCCGTCGGCCGACGCGACCGCGGACCGCAGCGTCTCGACGACCGGTTCCTGGCCGACCAGGTCCGCCCACACGGTCATGCTGTGGCCCCCATGAAAAGCCCACGATACGGGGCCCACGGCATGAGCCCTGCCACATGATTCGTTCGGCAAGCCTCACTCATGCCGACGCCTGCCCGAGCCAGGGCTCGACGGCCTGGCGGATCGTCGCATGGATCTCGTCGGGCGTGCCGCCGCCCCCGACTACGAGGTAGTGCTGCGGGTCGGCAGCGGCGAGGTCGAGGAAGTGCTGGCGTACGCGTTGGTGGAACTCCAGCGGCTCCGACTCGATGCGGTCGGCGCCCTCGAACCGGGCGTGGCCGATGGCCGGATCGATGTCGAGGACGATCGTGAGGTGCGGCCGCAGCGACGAGGTGGCCCAGCGGGCGATGTGCTCGACCTCTGTGGGGTCGAGCAGTCGGCCGGCACCCTGGTAGGCCAGCAGCGAGTCGACATAGCGGTCGGTCAGCACGATCGTGCCTTCGGCGAGCGCCGGCAGGACGATCTGGTCGACGTGCTCGGCCTTGTCGGCGGCGTAGAGCAGCACTTCGGTGCGCGGCGACAGCTCACCGGTGTCGTTGTCGAGGACGATGTGCCGCAGGATCTTGCCGACCTCGGTCGCCCCGGGCTCGCGGGTCAGCAGGACGCCGTGGCCGAGGCTCTCGAGCCACTCGACGAGCTTGACGGCCTGCGTCGACTTGCCGGCACCCTCCCCACCCTCCAGGGCGAGGAACACCCCGGTTTCGGTGAAGAGCGGATCCATGGGGCGAGCCTACTCAGTGGGCCCGACGTCCTCCGAGGGCGCGTACGCGTGACGGCCGAAGTAGTCGACGATGCGTCGCACGTTGCCCCGCGACCTGGTGAAGAGCACGTAGCGCTTGCGGGGGCCGGCCGAGCCGGTGGCGATCGCGGGGACCCGGAAGTCGTGATGCATGCCGCTCCTGCGCGCGATCACCTCGATGGCCTGCGGGCTGTAGTAGGAGGTGTGGCCACGCGAGTAGAGGTAGCGGTGGTTCTTGACGTTGCGACCGTCGTAGATGTTGGTGGAGCAGACCAGCAGGCCGTTCTTGGTCAGCAGCTTGAACAGCCGGGGGAACTCGGCGCGCGGATCGGTGAAGTGCTCGACGACCTCGCACGCGATGATCAGGTCGAAGCGCTGCGACGTGCCCTCGGTGATGTTGACGAAGTCGGCGTCGATGCCGAGGTCGACGACATCGCTCATGACGACCCGGTCGACCGCCGGCAGCTTGCCGATGTGCTGGTAGTCGAGGCTGCGGCCGGCACCGAACACCATGACCTTGAGCCCCGAGCGTTGCAGGATCTCGGCACCCATCTCGGCCATGTGGAACTCACGTCCCTGGTGCTCCGCGGTGCCCACGCGCGGCGACAGCCGGAAGCTCTCGACCGACTCGAACGCCGTGTAGTCGACGGTGTTGGTGAAGTTGGAGACGTACTGGCAGCGGCGGCAGACCCGGATCTCGTAGGACCGTTTCTTGCGCTCGACGACCTGGGTACGGGAGCGCTTGGAGCCGCAGACGAGGCACGGCGGCGTGCGTACGATACGCGCGACCGCGCTGGCTCCTTGCCGGGGATGGCGCACGAGCTGGGACACACGCTGCAGGGCAACCATCGGACCACCGTAGCGGTCCGGCTGTTCCAGCAGTGGGAGCTAGCCGGGAGGTTCGACGCGGGCGACGAGCTTCTGGGGGGCCAGCACGCAGAAGCTGTCGGTCAGCAGCTCGGCGAGCTCGTCCCAGTCGGTGTCGTCACGCAGCTCGAGCCCGACGACGTCGCGACCCCAGCGGGCGACGAACCAGGGCGCGCCGGCCTGGCGGAACGCCTCGAGCTCCTCGCCCGGCGCCCGGAACGTCACGACGGTGACCGGGCCCTCGTCGGCGATGAACCGCGCGTAGGCCTCCGGCCGGCCGTCATCGATCACGAGCGCATGCGCGAACGTCTTGTTGCGCACGCACCAGCGCAGGCCGGTCCACGCGGTCTCCTCGTACGTCTCGGGGAGCGCGAGGCAGATCGTGCGGAGGCGGTCGACGATGTCGAGCGACACATCGGGCATACGGCCAACCTAGGACTCGGCGCCGACACTCTCGTCGTCACCGGTGGTCAGGCGGATCTCCGTGACCAGCAGCGCGACGCCGATCAGGCCGGCCCAGAGCTCTGAGTAGGGCACGAACGTCACCGCCACCATGGCGACGATCGCGATCGCGAACGGGCCCGCCGTGCGCATCGACGAGTCGTGCAGCCGTACGTTGATCAGCCACAACGCGGCGAGGAATGCCGCGCCCGGACCGGTGACGAAGGCGCTGCTGACCAGGTCGGACGCCTCGGAGTGATGCGTGTAGTGGTCGATGCGGGCCGCAAGGCCGGCGCCGACCGCGGCCGCTGCACCGAAGATCACGTAGTGACCGAATCCCCATACGTACCCGATTGAGTTGTCCGTGAGGATGCCGGAGTTGTCGCGCGCGAAGTAGAGCCACCACGCGGTGAACGTGATCAGCACGCCGGCCGCCACCACGAACCACAGCTCGGCCGGCGGGCTCTCCTCGTCGAAGGCGTGTTGCAGGGCCACTGTCACCGACAGGATCGTCTCGCCCAGCACGATGATGAAGAAGAGGCTGTAGCGCTCTGCGACGTGGTGCGGGTGCCACGGCGTGGTCCCCGCCAGCTCGGCGATGAACGGCACGGCGAAGTCGCACGCCACCAGGACCACGAACAGCCAGATCGGGATGTGGCCGCCCGTCACCAGGAGCGCCACGACCCAGCCGATCTGCACCAGGATCAACCCGTACGCATAGCGCAGGGCCGTGGTGCGCCGCTCCGCGTGGCCTTCGGCCGCACGGAGCCACATCAGCACGAGGCCCACCCGCATGATGACGTAGCCGATGACGCCGAGGGTCAGGTCCTCCTTGAAGAAGTCCGGCACCCCCGCGGCCAGGACCAGCGACCCGAAGACCTGCAGCAGCGTCAGGACGCGATTGATCGTGTCGTCAGGGTCGTACGCCGAGTTGAACCAGACGAAGTTGAGCCAGGCCCAGAAGATCGCGAAGAACGAGACGCCGAACCACACGAGGCCGTGCCCCGCATGGCCTTCCGAGATCTCGTGGTGCAGCGACAGCGCTGCCTGCGCGATCGCGACGACGTAGCAAAGATCGGTGAACAGTTCGAGCGGCGACGCGACGCGGTGCGCCTCGTGCGGGTCCCGCGGTGACAACGGCCTGACGATGGGGCGCAACATGGCCACGATTGTGGCAGGTCAGGCCTTCTTGGCGGCAGACTTCTTGGCCGGCGCCTTCTTGGTCGTCTTCTTGGCGGTCTTCTTCGCCGTCTTCTTGGCGGTCTTCTTGCCGCCCTTCTTGGCCGGGCCCTTGGCGCGGCGCTCGGCGAGCAGCTCGAACGCGCGCTCGGGCGTCAGCGTCTCGAGCGAGTCGTCCTTGCGCAGCGTGGCGTTGTACTCACCGTCGGTCACGTACATGCCGAAGCGACCGTCCTTGGCCACGACCGGCGAGCCGCTGACGGGGTCGTTGCCGAGCTCCTTGAGCGGCGCGGCGGCGGCGCGGCGACCGTACGTCTTGGGCTGCGCGTAGATCGCCCGCACCTCGTCCTCGGTGATCGTGAGGAGCTGGTCCTCGCGCTCGAGCGACCGGGAGTCGGTGCCCTTCTTGAGGTAGGGGCCGTAGCGGCCGTTCTGCGCCGTGACCTCGGTGCCGTCCTCCTCGACGTAGACGACCCGGGGCAGCTTGAGCAGCTCGACGGCCTGCTCGAGCGTGATGGTGTCGAGGTCCATGCTCGCGAACAGGCTCGCCGTCCGGGGCTTGTCGGCCTTCTTGGCGTCCTCGGGCAGCGCCTCGGTGACGTACGGCCCGAATCGACCGCTCTTGGCCGTGATCGCGAGGCCGGTCTCGGGGTGCTTGCCGAGCTCCTTCTCCACGCCGGACGGGCTGGCCAGCAGCTCCTTGGCGCGGTCGAGCGTGAGCTCGTCGGGCGGCAGGTCGTCGGGGACGTTGGCGCGGGTCGGCACCTTCTTGCCCTCGGCGTCCTCGGTGAACGGCGGACCTTCGACGTACGGGCCGTAGCGGCCGACGCGCAGGTCGATCTCCTCGCCGAGCGGGAACGTCGCAAGCCCGCGGGCGTCGATGTCGGGCAGGTTCTCGACGAGGCGCTTGAGCCCCGTGTCGCCCTCGCCGGTGCCGGTCCAGAAGCCGGTGAGGACGTTGAGCCGCTCCTCGCGCCCCTGGGCGACCTCGTCGAGGACGTCCTCGAGCTCGGCGGTGAAGTTGTAGTCGATGAGCCGCGGGAAGTGCTGCTCCATCAGCCGGATGACCGAGAACGCGATCCACGCGGGAACGAGGGCGGTGCCCTTCTTGTAGACGTAGCCGCGGTTCTGGATCGTGCCGACGATCGACGCGTACGTCGAGGGGCGGCCGATCTCGCGCGTCTCGAGCTCGCTGATGAGCGAGGCCTCGGTGTAGCGCGACGGCGGCTTGGTCTCGTGGCCGGCCTTGCCGAGCTCGGCGGCCGTGACGGTCTGGCCCTCCGAGAGGTTGGGCAGCTTGGTCTGCTGGTCGTCGCCCTCGGCATCTGAGTCGTCGTGCGACTCGACGTACGCCTTGAGGAAGCCGTAGAACGTGATCGTGCGGCCCGAGCTGCCGAACACGACGTCCTCGCCGCTCGCCGCGGTCGTGCCGATGCGGATCGACACCGAGTCACCCTTGGCGTCGCGCATCTGGGAGGCGATCGTGCGCTTCCAGATCAGCTCGTAGAGGCGTCTCTCGTCGCCGGAGAGCCCGGTCTGGTCGGGGGTCTTGAACTTCTCGCCTGCGGGGCGGATCGCCTCGTGGGCCTCCTGCGCGTTCTTGACCTTGCTGGCGTAGACGCGCGGCGACTCCGGCAGGTAGGCCGGGCCGTAGAGCTCGGTGACCTGGGCGCGGGCGGCGTTGAGCGCGGTCTGCGACAGCGTCGTCGAGTCCGTACGCATATAGGTGATGTGGCCGCCCTCGTAGAGCCGCTGGGCGACCTGCATCGTGCGGGCGGCGCCGAAGCCGAACTTGCGGGACGCCTCCTGCTGCATCGTCGTGGTGCGGAACGGCGCGTAGGGGCGGCGCGTGTAGGGCTTGGACTCGACCGAGCGCACCGTGAACGGGCGGTCGGCGAGGGCTTCAGCCAGCGCAGCCGCCTGCTGCTCGTCGAGGTGGACGACCTTGTCGGACGTCAGCTGGCCGGTGTTGTCGAAGTTGTTGCCCGATGCGATGCGCTTGCCGTCGACGCTGAACAGCTTGGCCGGGAACTGGCGAGGGTCGTAGCCCTCGCCGGCGTCGAACGTGGCCTCGAGGTCCCAGTAGGAAGCGATGCGGAACGCCATGCGCTCGCGCTCACGCTCGACCACGAGACGGGTTGCGACGGACTGCACGCGGCCGGCCGACAGGCCGCTCATGACCTTCTTCCACAGCACGGGGCTGACCTCGTAGCCGTAGAGGCGGTCGAGGATGCGCCGCGCCTCCTGCGCGTCGACGAGGTCCATGTCGATGTCACGGGGATGCGCGATGGCGTACTGGATCGCGTCCTTCGTGATCTCGTTGAACACGATGCGCTTGACCGGGACCTTGGGCTTGAGCTCGTCGAAGAGGTGCCACGCGATGGCCTCGCCCTCGCGGTCCTCATCTGTCGCCAGGACGAGCTCGTCGGCGTCCTTGAGGAGCTTCTTGAGCTTGGTCATCTGCGACTTCTTGTCGGCCGACACGACGTAGATCGGCTCGAACTCGCTGTCGATGTTGACGCCCAGGCGGGCCCACGTCTCGCCCTTGAACGCGGCCGGCACCTCGTCGGCGCCACGCGGGAGATCGCGGATGTGGCCGACGGACGAGTCCACGACATAGCCGTCCCCGAGGTAGCCCGCGATGCTGCGGACCTTGTTGGGGGACTCGACGATGACGAGGCTGGTCACTGGTGAACTCCTGATTGGTCAGACGCAGCACACCGTAGCGTGTGTCGTCAAGACTTCGTGCATCCGCATCTGTGAGCGGCCGCGGCGCGTCGATCCGTGACAGACATTCCTGGGCTGTCCGAGTCTGGTGGAAGAATGCCTTGTGGCCTTCTCCGGATATGCGCAGCTGTGGGCGGACAAGTCCGTCCGCACGCTGTTCATCGCGGCGTTCTTCGCCCGAATCCCGGCGATGGCGGCACCGCTGGTGCTGACACTGTTCGTCGTCGACGAGCTCGACGGTTCGTACGCCCGGGCCGGAGTGATCGCCGCCGCCACGACACTCGGCGCAGCGATCGGGTCCCCATGGCGCGGCCGCCTGATCGACCGGCTCGGCATGCGGCGCGCGGTCCTGCCCTCGATCATCGCCGTCGGCGTCCTCTATCCCCTGGCGACGATGTCGACGTACGCCTGGCTGATCCCGGTCTCGCTGCTGATGGGCCTGTTCCTCATCCCGATCTTCTCGATCGTGCGCCTGTCGCTCAGCGTCATGGTCGAGGAGCACCAGCGGCGCACGGCGTTCTCGGCCGACTCGGTCATCTCCGAGGCGAGCTTCATCATCGGTCCCGCCGCAGGCGTGCTGATCGTCACCCAGGCCGGCGCCGACATCGCGCTCTACGCGATCGGCGCGTGCGAAGTGCTCGCCGGGCTGATCTTCCTCTACCTCAACCCGCCGACCCGGTCGAAGGCGCAGGAGGGCGAGACCTCCGCCAAGGGGACCGAGAAGGCGTCGATCCTGTCCGTCCCTGTCGTGTTCCTCTTCCTCATCTCCGCCGGCACGATGGCGACGCTGATGGGCACCGACCTCGGCATCGTCGCCGAGCTGCGCGAGCTCGACCAACGCAACGCGATCGCGTTCACGTACGGCTTGTGGGGCCTGTCCTCGCTTCTCGGCGGACTGATCTACGGAGCGCTCAACCGGTCGCTCCGGCCCACGTACCTCCTGCTCGCCCTCGGCCTGACGACGATCCCGGTCGGGCTCGGCAGCCAGGTGTGGTCGCTGTCGCTGTGGGTCATCCCGACCGGGTTCCTGTGCGCGCCGACCATGACCGCCGCGGCCGAGTGGATCGCCAAGCTCGTGCCCGAGGAGCGGCGCGGCGAGGCGATGGGCTGGCAGGGCACGGCGTTCACGATCGGCGGTGCGGCGAGCTCTCCCGTCGTCGGCGCGGCGATCGATGATGTCGGTGCGTGGGGTGGCTTCGTCACCGGGGGCGTGATCGCCACCGTCATCGCGCTCGTGTGCTGGGGCGGACAGCTCATCCCGGCCTTCCGGCCTGAGCACTACGTGTCGGTCGACGACCCGAACACCGTCACCACGTAGCGCACGTCCGCCGCCGAGGCGTTGCGGTAGACCACCGGCGCGGGATCACCCATCCGCAGCCGGTCTCCGGCCGCGAGCTCGTGGCTCTCGTCCCCCACGACGAACGTCAGCACGCCTTCGACGACCCACACGACGTGCATCCCGAAGTCGTACGACTCTGCGGGGACGGCGACCTCCTTGCCGGGCGGCATGACGACCTCGGTGATGTCGCCGGCCGGTGCCGTGAGGATCTGGCGTCGCTCGTAGCCGGTGTCCGGGTCGATCCACAGCTCCTGGTCGGCCCGCGACAGGACACGGGTGCCGCGCGGCTCGCCCCGCGCGATCAAGGTCGAGACCGTGAGCCCGAACGCGCCGGACAGCTTGCCCAGCAGAGTCGCCGTCGGACTGCTCTCGCCGCGCTCGACCTTGTGGATCATGGCTCGCGACACCCCGGAGCGCTCGGCGAGCTCGCTCAGCGACCAGCCCCGGCGCTCGCGTTCCAGCCCGACCCGCTTGCCGATCCGCACACTGATGTCGTCTACTATGTTGGACACATCGCCACTATAGGGGAGCCTTGATGCAGATACGCGACGCCGTGCACGCCGACCTGCCGGCGATCCTCGAGATCCACAACGACGCGATCCGCACCACGACCGCGATCTGGGACGAGCACGAGGTCGAGCTCGACGAGCGGCGTGCGTGGTTCGACGCGCGGCGTGCCGCCGGTCTCCCCGTGCTGGTCGCGGAGGTCGACGGCGGCGTCATCGGCTTCGCGTCGTACGGCCCGTGGCGGCCCAAGACCGGCTATCGGTTCACGGTCGAGAACTCGGTCTACGTCCATCCCGAGCATCGAGGTCAGGGCGCGGCGAACGCCCTGATGCCGGTGCTGATCGACCGGGCCCGGGCCGGGGAGGTGCACTCGATCGTCGCCGGCATCGAGGCCGCCAACGCGGGCTCGATCGCGCTGCACGAGAAGCTCGGCTTCCGGCGGGTCGCGTTGCTCCCTGAGGTCGGCTTCAAGTTCGGTCGCTGGCTCGACCTCGCCTACCTCCAGCTGACGCTCTGACCGGATCTACGTCAGGAAGCCGTCGGCGGCCAGCTCGCGCACCGAGCTCGCATACGTACGCCGGAGGTCGGCGGCGTCACGGTGCAGCAGCGACGCGAGGGCGTCGAGGATCTGCCCCGCCGTCAGGTCACCCTCGCTCGCGCTGACCAGCCCGGCCTCGATCGTGTCGACCTGGCGCGCCCGGCGTACACCCTGCTGGAGGCGCAGCACGATCGCCTCCGGGTGCTCGGCGCCGACCGGACCGCGGGTCTCCTCGACCAGGTCGGGCGCCTGCCGGAACGCGTGACCGAGCAGGGCCTCGTCGTCGAGCCCGCGCAGCAGGTCGGTGCGCCGGCCCCAGGCCGCGACGGCCGGGCCCACCGGCGGTGCCACCTCACCGGCCCACTCCTCGAAGCGGTGCGCCGGCGCGGCGGAGGTCTTGCGCATGCTCAGCCAGCCGAAGCCGACCGCCTCGATGCCGACCTCGGCGAACCAGTCCAGCCACCCGTCGTAGCGCTGCACGTAGTCCGCACTGCCCGCGAGACCAGCGTCGGCGAGCCACATCTCGACGTACTCCGCCGGGTCGACGAGCTCGCGCTGCACGACCCACGCGTCGAGCGGCTGACCGGCGAACCACTCCTCGAGCCCCTCCTGCCATGGCGTGCCGGCCCGGTGCGCCCAGTTGGCGAGGATCTGGCACCAGCCCCCGTCGTTGAGGTGCGCTGCCGCGTTCTCGACGAGGTGCCTCACGACGCTGTCGCCCGGCATGCCCGAGTCGCGATAGACCAGCACCTCGCTACCGGGCGGCGAGATGACGAACGGCGGATTGGTGGCGATGAGGTCGAACGTCTCCCCCGCGACCGGGCCGAACAGACTGCCGTCGCGTACGTCGAAGTCGACGCCGTTGAGCTCGGCCGTCAGGCGAGCCATCGCGAGCGCCCGCGGGTTGACGTCGGTGGCGACGACCTCGCGGGAGTGCTGGGCGAGGTGGAGCGCCTGCACGCCGCAGCCCGTGCCGAGGTCGAGCGCCCGGCCGACCGGCTCGCGGATCGTCAGCTGCGCCAGCGACGACGACGCCTCGCTGATCCCGAGGACGTACTCGGCGTTCATGGGCGACTGCCGGACGTCGAGCCCGGGCGTGGGATCGCACACGATCCACCAGTCGTGGTCCTCGTCGCCGTACGGCCGGACGTCCACCAGCGCGCGGACCTCGCCTCCCGAGGCGTCGAGCATCCCGGCGGCGACAAGCGGCTCGACCAATCCGGGCAGGGCGGCGTCGGCGCGATCGCGGTCGACCGGCACCTGCAAGGCGAACAGCCGTACGAGCGTCGCGAGCGCGCCCCCACCGCTGGTCGCCCGCCGGGCCGGGATCGTCTGGTTGCGACCAAGAGCCCGGTGCGCCTCCTCGCCGAGCAGCCCGAACACCGCGTCGACCGTGAAGTCCGCTCTGGTCAACGCGGTGCGGAGGTCCTGGACGTACGCCGACTCGATCATCCGCCCAGCCTGTCAGACTCGCCCACAACCGCGAGTGGCGCAGTGTGGCTCGATCTGACGCTCCAGATCTGACCACACTGCGCCACTCGCAGGGGTTGTGCGACTACGCGGCCGGAACGTTCTCCGGCTCGGGCTCGTCGACGATGCCGGCCTCGAGCGCGATCGGGCGACGCTTCGAGACGTAGACGGCCACCGCGATGATCAGCGCAGCCGCGCCGGCGATCGAGTAGCGGACCCACTCGTTCTCGTCGCTGCCATAGCTGAACTTGATGACCAGCGGCACGACCAGCAGGGCCACGAGGTTCATGACCTTGAGCAGCGGGTTGATCGCCGGTCCGGCGGTGTCCTTGAACGGGTCGCCGACGGTGTCGCCGATGATCGTCGCCTCGTGGGCGGGCGATCCCTTGCCACCGTGGTTGCCGTCCTCGACGAGCTTCTTGGCGTTGTCCCACGCACCACCGGAGTTGGCGAGGAACACGGCCATCAGCGTGCCGGTCGCGATCGCGCCGGCGAGGTACGCGCCGAGCGGTCCGACGCCGAGGCCGAAGCCGACGGCGATCGGGGCGAAGATCGCGAGGATGCCCGGCGTCGCCAGCTCGCGCAGCGAGTCGCGCGTGCAGATGTCGACGACCTTGCCGTACTCGGGACGACCGGTGCCCTCCATGATGCCCGGGATCTCCTTGAACTGGCGGCGCACTTCGTAGACCACGGCGCCGGCCGCCCGGCCGACGGCGTTGATCGCCAGGCCGGAGAACAGGAACACCACGGCGGAGCCGATGAGCAGGCCCACGAGGTTGGCCGGGTTCGCGACGTTCAGCACACCGGTGAGTGCCTGCTGATCGCTGAGCGAGAGGCCCTCGGCGAACTTGGCCTTGGCGGCGTCGTTGCCGAAGCCGTTGAAGATCACGACGAGCTGATCCTTGATGTTGTCGGTGAAGGCACCGAACAGTGCGGTCGCGGCCAGGACCGCCGTGGCGATCGCGATGCCCTTGGTGATGGCCTTCGTGGTGTTGCCGACGGCGTCGAGCTCCGTGAGGATCTTGGCGCCTTCCTCGTCGACGTCACCCGACATCTCGGCGATGCCCTGCGCGTTGTCGCTGACCGGGCCGAACGTGTCCATGGCGACGATGACGCCGACGGTCGTGAGCAGACCACAACCGGCGAGCGCGACCGCGAACAGCGACACGATGATCGAGCCGCTGCCGAGCAGGAACGCACCGAAGACGGCAGCACCGATGACGAGGGCGGTGTAGACCGCCGACTCGAAGCCGACCGACAGGCCGGACAGGATGACGGTGGCGGCGCCGGTCAGCGACGTCTTGCCGACATCCTTGACCGGACGCGTCTCGGTGCCGGTGAAGTAGCCCGTGAGCGCGAGGATCAACGCGGCGAGCACGATACCGATGAGGACCGCGACCCACGCGATGGTGCGGGGACCCCAGCCGTCATAACCGTCGAGCGGGTTGCCGAACAGCTGGGCCGCAAGGCCGGTGGTCTTGGGGATGTGCAGCTCGCCGAACGTCTTCGGCAGGTAGATGTACGCCACCGCGACGGAGGCGATGGCCGAGATGACCGCGGAGATGTAGAACGAGCGGTTGATCGCCGCGAGGCCGTTCTCGCCGACGCGGGCGCGGGTGATGTAGACGCCGAGGATCGCGGTCACGGCACCGATGGCCGGGATGATCAGCGGGAAGACGAGGCCTTCCTGGCCGAATGCCACTGAGCCCAGGATCAGGGCCGCGACGAGCGTGACGGCGTACGACTCGAAGAGGTCAGCCGCCATGCCGGCGCAGTCACCGACGTTGTCACCGACGTTGTCGGCGATCGTCGCGGCGTTGCGCGGGTCGTCCTCGGGGATGTTCTGCTCGACCTTGCCGACGAGGTCGGCGCCGACGTCAGCGGCCTTGGTGAAGATGCCGCCACCGACTCGCATGAACATGGCGAGGAGTGCGGCGCCGAAGCCGAAGCCCTCGAGCACGTCCGGGGCATCGCCCTGGTAGATCAGCACGACGCTCGACGCGCCGACGAGGCCGAGGCCGACCGTCAGCATGCCGACGGTGCCACCGGTGCGGAACGCGATGCGCATGGCCTTCTCGCGACCCTCGTTCTGGGCGGCTGCGGCGACGCGGATGTTGGCGCGCGTCGCGAGCCACATGCCGAGGTAGCCGATCAGCGCGGAGAAGCCGGCGCCGATCAGGAAGAAGACCGACCGGCCGATGCGGATGTTCGCATCGCCGGGCAGCAGGAAGAGCAGGCCGAACGCGAGCACGGCGAAGACCGCGAGGGTCTTGAACATGCGGCCGAGGTACGCCGAGGCGCCCTCCTGGACCGCGAGCCCGATCTCCTGCATCTTCTCGGTGCCTTCAGAGGCCTTGAGTACTTCGGCGCGGAATACCGCCGCCATGATCAGCGCAACGACGCCGATAGCCGCAACGACAGACACGATGATCGTGTTGTCGTTGGAGAGATCGAGGTCACTGGCTGCCGCAACGAGTGTCGCGTTCGCCATGAAATTCCTCCAGATGTAAGCCAGGACGTAAAACAGGTCTGGTGAGACCAGACCGCGTGACGCAGGTTACATGGACGTCCTGTGAACCGGTGCGACCGGGATCACAGTGCGTGCTTGGTCTGTGCTTCCTCGATCGTCCCGTGCAGACCGAAGACCTTGTCGAGGCCCGTGATCTCGAAGATCTTGAGGATGCGCTCCTGGGTGCACACGATGTCGAGCGATCCACCGTCAGCGCGTACGCGCTTGAGTGCGCCGACGAGGACCCCGAGGCCCGTGGAGTCGAGGAAATCGACCCTCTGGACGTCGATGATGAGCTGCGTGTGGCCGGCATCGACCGCGGCGACGATCGCCTCGCGGAGCTTGGGAGCGGTGTAGACGTCGATCTCGCCGCCGACCTCGATGATCTCGAAATCACCCTCAGCGCGCGACGTCAGTGACAGCTCCATCTCCACCCCTCTCTTCGACCTGCATTCAATCACGATCCTTGGGCCAGCGCCGGTCGGTGAGACAGTGCGGACGGTCTGGGAGAATCACGAGGTGGACCCCGCCGATCTCGTGCTGCGCTACGGCGAGCGGGTGACCCACGTCGAGCGGGTCCCAGAACGCGAGGCGGTCGTCGAGCCGTGGCCCACGTGGGTCGATCCGGCCGTACGCGCGATGTACGAGGCCGAGGGGATCTCTGCCCTTTGGGGGCACCAGGCCGAGGCTCTGCACCACGTCCACGAGGGCCGTCACGTCGTGATCGCCACCGGCACGGCGTCCGGCAAGTCGCTGGCCTTCCAGGCGCCGGCACTGACGGGGCTCGCCGAGGGCCGCAGTGGCAGCGCGCTGCGCGGCAACCGGCTGCCGACCGTCCTCTACCTCGCGCCGACCAAGGCGCTCGCGGCCGACCAGCTGCGCCGCCTGTCCGGCGCCAAGGAGTTCGCCCGGCCGGCCACGGTCGACGGCGACAACTCTCGCGAGGAGCGCGTCTGGGCGCGCGACCATGCCAACTACCTGCTGACCAACCCCGACACGCTGCACCACTCGATCCTGCCGGCGCACGCCCGGTGGGCGCGGGTGCTCGGTGGCCTGAGCCACGTCGTGGTCGACGAGTGCCATCACTATCGCGGTGTGTTCGGCGCGCATGTCGCCCATGTCCTGCGACGCCTGCGACGCGTCTGTGCCTACTACGGGGCCGAGCCGACATTCGTGCTGTCGTCCGCGACTGTCGCGGAGCCCGAGGTGTTCGCCGGCCGGCTCACGGGGCTCGACGTCGTACCGGTGACCGATGACGCCTCGCCGCACGCCGCCCGCACGATCGCGCTGTGGGAGCCGCCGCTCCTGCCGGGTCGTGACCCGGTCAGCGGTGACGCGACCGAAGGCGTCGTACGCCGTGCGGCCACGACCGAGGCCGGCGAGCTGCTCACGGATCTCGTGATCGGCAAGGTCCGCACGCTGGCTTTCGTACGCTCCCGCCGTGGCGCCGAGTCCGTCGCCGCGACCGCTCAGCGCCGGCTCGGCGAGGTCGACCCCGAGCTCGTGGCGAGGGTCGCGACCTATCGCGGGGGCTACCTGCCCGAGGAGCGCCGCGAGCTCGAGCAGCGTCTGCGCAGCGGCGATCTGCTCGGCCTGGCCAGCACCAACGCGCTGGAGCTCGGCATCGACATCGCCGGCCTCGACGCCGTGATCAGCGTCGGCTTCCCCGGCACCCGGGCGGCGCTGCAGCAGCAGTTCGGTCGCGCCGGCCGTTCGGGACGCGACTCGATCGGCATCCTCGTGGCCCGCGACGATCCGCTCGACACCTTCCTGGTGCACCACCCTGAGGCGCTGCTCGGCGCACCTGTCGAGGCGTCGGTCTTCGACCCCGACAACCCGTACGTCCTCGGCCCGCACCTGGCAGCGGCCGCGCAGGAGCTTCCCCTGACCGAGGACGACTTCGAGATGTTCGGCCCCCGTACGGCCGAGGGCGTGCAGGCGCTCGAGGCTGCCGGCTGGCTGCGCAAGCGATCGGCCGGCTGGTTCTGGACAAAACGCGAGCGGGCCAGCGATCTCGCCGACATCCGGTCGAGCGGCGGCGCGCCCGTGCAGATCGTCGACGCCGTGACCGGCCGCCTGATCGGCACGGTCGATGCGGGCTCTGCTGACTCGGCGGTTCACGAGGGCGCGGTCTACGTCCACCAGGGCGACGTCCACATCGTCGACGACTACGACGTCGAGCACGGCGCCGCGGTCGTCCATCGTGACGATCCCGACTACTCGACGATGGCCCGGTCGGTCACCGAGATCTCCGTGACTGAGACCGAACGCACGACCCAGTGGGGCAAGGCCGCGATGTCGTTCGGCTCGGTCGACGTAGTCAACCAGGTCGTGTCCTACATGAAGCGCAGCACGACCGGTGGCGGCATCCTCGGCGAGGAGCTGCTCGACCTGCCGGCCCGCACCCTGCAGACCAAGGCCGTGTGGTGGACGCTTGAGCCCGACGCCGTCGCTGCGGCGTTCGAGACCGGCGACGTACCGGGTGCGGCCCATGCCGCAGAGCATGCGGCGATCGGCCTGTTGCCGTTGCTCGCGACGTGCGACCGCTGGGACATCGGGGGCGTCTCCACCGCCCTGCACGCCGACACCGGGACCATGACGGTGTTCGTCTATGACGGCTATCCCGGCGGCGCCGGGTTCGCGGAGCGCGGCTACGAGCTCGCGGCTCGCTGGCTGCGGGTCACCCGTGACGCGATTGTGGCCTGCGAGTGCGCCACCGGCTGTCCCTCGTGCGTCTACTCCCCCAAGTGCGGCAACGGCAACGAGCCGCTCGACAAGGCCGGCGCCGTGCGCCTGCTGGAGACCCTGCTGACCAACGCGCCACTCGGGTAAGTTCCACAAGAACTCTTGTACAACTACTCTTGTGGACTTATGGTGGGCGAATGAGCGAATCAGAGGAGCTCCGACCGGGCATCCGCCGGATCACCGAAGCTGCAGTGCTGAGCGCCATGGCCCATCCCTTTCGGGCGCGGCTGATCGACGCGCTCAAGGTCGACGGTCCCTCCACCGCCTCGGCCCTGTCGCAACGCACCGGCCAGGCCGTCGGCAGCGTCAGCCACCACCTCAAGGTGCTGTCCGAGGTCAAGGTCGTCGAGGAGGTGCCCGAGCTCGCCCGGGACCGCCGTGAGCGCTGGTGGCGCCTGGTCAACACCGGTTGGTCGTGGACGTCGTCCGACTTCGCCGACGATCCGGTCGCCGCCACGACCGCGGCCGCCGCCGAGTCCGCGCACTTCAACCGGCAAGTCGCGCGTACGCACGAGTGGCTCGACAGCCACGAGCCGGCTGGCGCATGGGCTGACGCAGCGTTCGCGACCCAGAACTGGTTGCACCTGACGCCCGCCGAGCTGCACGAGATGAGCGCCGAGATCGTCGAGCTGGTCCAACGCTGGCAGGACCGACCCGTCGACGATGACGCCGAGCTAGAGCCGGTCTTCGTCTACAGCCGGGGATTCCCGAGCCAGCCATGACCCCGACTCCGACACCGGTCGCCGAAGCAACGTCGCTGAGGCAGAACCGGAACTTCAACCTGCTCTGGCTCGGCGAGGGCGTCAGCCTCCTCGGCAACGCCACGACCGCCGTCCTGCTGCCGCTGCTCGCCGTCGTCGGGTTCAATGCCGGCCCCGGCTGGATGGGGGCGTTGACCGCGGCGACCTGGTTGCCGTGGCTCGTCATCGGCCTGCCGGCCGGCGCCTGGGTCGACCGACTGCCGCCGCGCCGGGTCATGATCACCTCGGACCTGGTCGCCGCCGCGGCGCTGGCGAGCGTCCCGGTCGCGTGGGCCACCGACACCCTGACCCTGGCCCAGCTCGTCGGGGTCGCGCTGGCCAACGGGACATGCGCCGTGTTCTTCCGCACGGCCTACGGCAAGCTCATCCCCGACATCGTGGAAGCCCGCCACCTCGAGCGGGCCAACGGGCGGATGTTCGGCACCGAGTCGGCGATGCAGGTGGTAGGACCCGGCGCCGGAGGTCTGATGGCACAGTTCCTGACCGCGGCAGGCGGCATCGCCGTCGACGCCGTGAGCTACCTGGTCTCGGCTCTGTGCCTCTCGCGCATCCACCCGTCAGCAGAGGCCACGGTCCCGGACGAGGACTCCGAGTCGTTGCGCATGCGCATCCGATCAGGCGTTGCCTACGTCGCCCGCGATCCGTACCTACGACCCCTGACCATCATCGGCGGGATGTCCAACTTCGGGCTGACCGGATTCACGACGTTGCTCGTGCTGTTCATGGTGGACGAGCTCGACCTGCCGGCTTCGGCGGTCGGCTTCGTCATGATGACCGGCAGTGTCGGCGGGTTGCTCGGCGCGGCCTTCGCCCGCCGGGTGTCGCAACGCCTCGGCTCGGGCCGCGCCTCGACCTGGTTGCTGGTCGCCTCCGGACCAACCACACTCCTGCTGCCGCTCGCCCGCCCGGGTTGGCAGATCGCCTGGCTGGTCGCCGGGCTGTTCCTCGTCGGGCTGTTCGTGGTGTCCGGCAACGTCATTCGCAACGCCTGGCGTCAGCAGTACGTGCCGGGCGCGCTGATGGGACGGGCCACCACCGCGAGCCAGGTGATCAACTACGGCACGATGCCGGTCGCCGCAGCGGTGGCGGGCGTGCTCGGCGAGCAGATCGGACTCCGCCCGACCATCGCCCTGATGGCGGCGATCCACCTCGTCGCGTGCCTCGCGATCTTGCGCACTCCCCTCGCCCGGCTGCACCACCTGCCGGCGCCCACTCAATCCCCGAGCGAGCTGCCGAGTCCACGACTTGGCGAGTCCAAGGCCTAGTTCGGCAGATAGAAGTCCGGGGCGGCGCGCGCCTTCTGCTCGAAAGCCCACCTGTGACCCCACCAGGTGCGGCTCGTGGCGCGGGCCGTGATCGTGGCGACGTCGAAGTCCATCCGACAGGTCAGGACCGTGGCGCCGTTGCGCTCCGCGATCCGCCGGGCGGCCGCGCAGGCGTCGTCGCCACCGACACTGGCCTGGGAAGCCGACAGCGCCGCCAGGTCCGCGGCCGCCGCGACCCGGTGACGCAACCTGACCAGCCCCGCCATCTCGGTGATGACGAGGCCGGCCACCACCAGCATCACGGCGATCGCAGCCGCAGCCATCGTCACCGCTCCGCGCTCCGGTCGCGACGTCACGGTGACTCCACGGTCGCCACGGAGTCGGCCTCCATCGTCTGGGAGCCCACCGACGAGAAGTAGGGCAGCGGCATGCGCGACCTGGCTGTCACGGTCACCGTGACCGTGCCGGAATCGGTGTCGACCGAGACCTTGGCGCCGGCCGGTGCGTGCCGCCGGGCGACGTCCTTGGCGTCCTGCACAGCCTCGCCTCGGGCGATCATGCGAGCCGCCTCACGCGACGCGTCCGTGATGCGGATCTGGGTCAGCCCCAAGGAGATGATCCAGAGCAGCAGGAACGCGAAGGCGACCGCGAACGGGGCGATCATCGCCAGCTCCGCAGTGACCATCCCGCGCTCTCGCCTCATCCGGCCCGGATGCCGAAACGGGGAAGGTGGTCGAACATGTCGCGCAAGGTCCCCCAGCCGAGCGCCCGTTCGAGGATCGCCCTGAAGGACTCCATCCACGGGTTGTCGCTGTCGAGGAGGCCCAGTCGATAGAGCACGGCGCCGATCATGACGGCACCCAAGGTGCCGACGGTGTATTCCGCGGTCGCCATGCCGCGGTCGTCGTGGTGGAACATGGTGAAACCCTTCGGTGGTGGGGGTCCGGGGCGACGAGACCGCCGCCCCGGACCGGGACGGTCAGAACGGCACGATGTCGGGGATCTTTTCGATCAAGTCCTTGACGAGGTCGCCGAACCAGGGCGACTGCCCGATCTTGACGAGCACGCCGCCGATCGTGCAGGCGCCCAACGTGCCGACCGTGTACTCGGCGGTCGTCATGCCTCGCTCGCCGCGGTGCAGGAGCTGCTTCATGTGGAGTCCTTTCAATGGATGAATCGGTCGAAAGAAGATGCGAAAGGTGCACCATGAATTGCGGCGCTGCTTGGCGGCTGGGGACAACCCAAGGTGGGCTCGCTCGCTGTGGACTCAGAAGCTGAACGAGCGGAACGTCGCGATGATCGTCGGGACGATCCCGATCAGGAAGAACGCCGGCAGGAAGCAGGCGCCGAGCGGCGCAGCCGTACGCACGGCGACCTTTCGACTGCGCTCGCGACGGGCGGCCCGGCGCTCACGTCGCAGGTCGTCCGCCACACCAGACACGACGTGCGCGACCGGCATGCCAGAGGACGCGGCCCGACGGAACGCCCGGCCCACGGGGGCGAGTGATCGGTCGGTGGCCAACGTGCGCCACACGGCCTCGGAGTCGCCGGCGATGGCCAGGCGCCCCGCGACCAGTCCGAGCTCGGAGCCGAGCGGGTCCGCCGTCGCTTCAGCGGCCAGCGCGAACGCCGTCACGGGTGGTCGTCCGACCTCGAGCGCGGCGACCATGAGGTCGAGCGCCGTCGGCAGCTGTGCCGCGATCTGCGCACTCCGCCGGCGCGCAGCGGCCGTCTCGAGCCGGCTCATTGATCGGTGGACGACGGGCGCGAGGCCGAGGCCGATCAACGGACCCAGCGGCAGGCCGAGCATCACGAAGGCTGCCACGGGGGTCAGCGCCGCAGCGACCACGGCCAGGTTGAGACGACCGGTCGACTCCTGTCCACCGAAGAGGGCGCGCTGCCGGGCGGTCGTGGACGCCGGCACGAGGAACCAGACGGCGAGGCCGAACAGCACGGCGGGAATCACGACTCTGCCTCTGCACCGATGGCGATGCGCTCGACCCAGGCGACCCCAGCGCAGGCAAGAGCACATCCGGACGCCAGGCACAGGACGCCCGGATAGGTGCCGGTGAGGATCGCGACCGGGTCTCCACCCATCCCCGATCCGAGCGCCAGCCCGAAGACCGGCAGCACCGCCATCAGGCGGCCCGTCGCCCGGGCGGGAGCCAGGCCCGACTCGACTTCTCGCTCGAGCTCGAGATCTCCTCGCGCGGTCTCCTCGAGCCGGTCCAGCACACGGGCCAGTGGCGCGCCGGACCGTTCGGCCACGAGCCACGCGCCGGCGAGCTCGCCGAGCAGCTCGGCACCCGTCTCATCGGCAGCAAGGCGCAGGGCTGCCGGGACGTCGCCGCCGAGCTCGGCTGCGTGCGCAGCGGGAGCGAGGACGTCGAACTCCGCTGCCAGACCACTGAGCGCTCGTTGCGGAAGGATCCCCGCGCGCAGCTCGGCCGACATCAGGCCGATGGCCTCGGACACGAGACGGCGCCGCTCACGCAAACGGGTGCGACGGGCCGAGGCACGCCACTGGCGGACGCCGAACACGCTAATCGCGACGATCGTGGCCACGAGGATGACGTGCGGCCCGGAGATGCCGACCCGGCCGGAGCCCCACGCCACAGCGATCAGCGCTGCGACGAGCATGGCCGGTCGCGGGGGCGAACGCCGGGCCACCGCGACCTCCAATCGGTGCCGGACGATCCACTGGCCGGGCGGGTGCCACAACCAGACCGCACCTGCGATGAGGAGCGCGGCCAGCACCGTCACCCCAGCACCAGCTCGAGCCGCTCATGACCAGGTCCCCTCTCGACCCCGCCGCTCCCGGACGACAGGGCGGGGAGGCAGGTGACCAGTCCATCGCGATCCCGCTGGAGGACCGCGATCTGCTCGACCTGCCGGACGCCCTCACGCCCCCTTGCGAGGTGAATGACCAGGTCGAGGCTCGACGCAAGCTGGCTGTGCACCGCCTCGCGCGGCAGCCCGGCTGCGACCCCGAGCGCCTCGAACCGGGCCGGCACGTCGACCGTCGAGTTGGCGTGCAACGTGCCGCACCCGCCCTCGTGACCGGTGTTGAGAGCGGCCAACAGATCCACGACCTCGGCACCACGCACCTCGCCCACGACGAGCCGGTCGGGGCGCATGCGGAGCGCTTGGCGTACGAGGTCGCGGACGGTCACCAGCCCGGCGCCCTCGACGTTGGCCGGCCGCGCCTCGAGACCGACGACGTGCGGATGATCGGGCCTCAGCTCGGTAGCGTCCTCGACGATCACGAGGCGTTCGGCCGGGTCGACCTCGGCCAGCAGCGCAGCCAGCAGCGTCGTCTTGCCCGACCCCGTGCCGCCGGTCACCACGAACGCCGCCCGAGCGGCAACGACGCGCTGCAGCACCTCGGCGGTCTCATCGGTGAGCGAACCGGCGGCCCGCAGCTCGGCCAACGAGAAGCTCCGTCGCGCCGGCACCCGCAGCGAGATCAGCGTGCCCGGGCGGGCCAACGGAGCCAGGACCGCGTGCAACCGGGTGCCGTCGCCGAGACGCGCGTCGACCCATGGGCTCGCGTCATCGAGCCTGCGCCCGGCCTGGGCGGCGAGTCGCTGGGCCAATCGACGTACGGACTCCTCGTCGGCGAACCGCACGGCAGTCTTCTCCAAGCCCCGGCCGCGGTCGAGGTAGACCTCGTCGGGCCCGTTGACGAGCACATCGGTGACGTCCGGAGTCGTCAGCAACGGGTCGAGGAGCCCGGCACCGCGGGTCTCGCTGCGGAGCTGGTCGACCAGGGCCAGGACCGTGCCGCTGCCCGCCACGTGGTGCTCCGCGCGAAGAGCCGCCGCCACGGTGTGCGGCGTCGGCTCGGAGGTGCCGGCAGCCAGCCGCCGTCGTACGCGCTCGAGGATCGGCAGCTCATTCATGACTTCTCCAACCCGAGGGTGTCGAGGAGGGCGGACGTCGTACGCCGAGCCGGCCGGGAGCGTCCGGGGCCCAGGCCGCGATCGACGGCCGCGCGGATGCGACGGTCGACCCGGTGTCGCACCAGCACCGGCAGACCCAGCGCGTCGGACACCGCCGCCGGACCGATGCCACCGGGTCGGCCCACGCTGATCACCACGATCGACGAGGCGGCCTGCTGCAGCCGGTCGAGAACGTGCCGCGCGGCACCCACGCCGCAGACGTCCTCGGCCACGACCAGCACGGTGAGCACCGACCGGCCGACGATGTCGACGCCGAAGTCATCGAGATGTCGCGGCACGTCAGCCACGACCAGGTCGAAGCCCCGCACCGCCGCCGTGAGGACCGATGGGACCGCAGGCGGCAGGAGGGCTGTGCCCGTGCGGTCCCACGACAGGGTCGACACGCCGTGGTGCACCGGCAGTACGTCGGCCAGCGACCCCGCGCTGAGCCGGCCACGGGTCGCATCGAAGTCGTGCCACCTCAGTCCCTCGGCACGCTCGGCTCCCATCAGCAGCTCCAGACCACCGCCGAGCGGGTCGGCGTCGAACAGCAGCGACCGCAGCCCGCGCCGCTGCGCCACGAGGGCGAGTGCGACCGAGAGGGTCGACACGCCGACGCCACCTGATCCGCCGATCATGCTGACCAGGCACGCCTCGCCGCGCCCGTCCAACGCCGCGGCCAGCACCTCGAGGATGCGCTCCTCCTCGTCCATCCCGCACACCGCAGCGGCGCCGAGCGCGACCGCGTCGGGCCACCACCTCGACGGCTCTCGCGCCAGGAGGACGACGTGCTCCCGCCGCGGCAGGGCAGCGCGAGCGAGGTCGCCGGCAAGGTCCTCGCCGACGATCACGACCGATGCCTGCCGCCACGACCTCCGCGTCGCGGTGAGGTCGGGCGCCACCTCTGGCACGGCTCCGACCGCGGCGCACCAGCGCAATGCATCGTCCAGCAGCAGCTCGTCGGCGGTGGCGATCAAGGGAGCAGCGAGGTCGGGCATACGTACGAGCGTCGCCGCCCCGGCGAGCCGGCGAAACCCGCCGCGGCAGGCCTGTGGACGGCCGAAGCCGACCCTTGGGATGTGGACCCGCCTATCCTGAACGGGTGAGCCCCACGAGGTCTGCCGCATTCTTCGACCTGGACAAGACCATCATCGCCAAGTCGAGCACGCTTGCCTTCAGCAAGCCGTTCTTCCAGGGCGGGCTGCTCAGCCGTCGAGCGGTGCTCCGCAGCGCGTACGCCAACTTCATGTTCGGCATCAACGGCGCCGACCACGACCAGCTCGAGCGCATGCGCGCCTATCTCACCCAGATGGTCACCGGCTGGGACGTCGAGGTCGTCCGCCAGTCCGTCGCCGAGACGTTGCACTCGATCATCGACCCACTTGTCTACGAAGAGGCCGTCGACCTGATCGAGGAGCACCAGGCGGCCGGCCGCGACGTTGTCATCGTCTCGGCGTCGGGCAGCGAGGTCGTCGAGCCGATCGGCGAGATGCTGGGCGTCGACCACGTCATCGCCACGACCCTGCTGGTCGAGAACGGCCGCTACACCGGCGACGTCGACTTCTATGCGTACGGACCCAACAAGGCCGTGGCGATGGAACGCCTCGCGGCCGAGCGCGGCTACGACCTCGCCGAGTCGTATGCCTACTCCGACTCCGAGACCGACGCACCCATGCTGCAGGCCGTCGGGCACCCGTTCGCGGTCAACCCCGACAAGGCGCTGCGCCGGATCGCCGAGGACAACGGCTGGCCGATCCTGGCCTTCGGCCGTCCGGTCGCGCTGCGCCGCAGGCTCGGCCTGCACACCAAGGTCGGCAAGGCCGCCGCGGTCACCGTCGTCGCCAGTGCGATCGGCGCGATCACGATGGCGCTGGTGTCACGCCGCAAGCACCGCGTCACGGCCTGACCTTGTGAAGCAAAGCGCACAACGTTACGACCCAGTAGGCCTCGCGTCGTCCGGCCGGTTGGCGTAGACAAGGAACCAAGAACTCCATAGTCACCCAGAACGGCAAAGCAGCTCAGTACCCACGCGGCGATCACCCGTCTCAATGGGAACGTTGCTCGAGGACTCCGTCCCACTCAGGGATTCAGGCGGGGGCTCGACGACTCAGATCCAGCACGCTTGGTAGCCGGGCCAGCTTGCCAGGCGGCGCCATTCCCCCGGGGATCGGCGCCGCCGCTCTGTGTGAGCAGCGACAGCCGAGAGACCGTCAGCTCGTGAGTCCGCCGTCGACGACCAGCACCTGGCCGGTGATGAAGTCATTGTCATCACTCGTCAGGAACTGCACGGCGCGCGCGACATCGCCCGGCTCGCCGAGTCGCCCTGCGGGAGTACGCCGGATGATCTGTTGCATCTGGCCCTCGTCCAGCCCGTGACTCATCTCGGTGCGCAGGTAGCCGGGCGCGACGGAGTTGACCGTGATGCCCCTCGACCCCAGCTCGCGCGCCAGCGAACGGGTGAACGCGTCGAGCGCTCCCTTGGTCGCGGCGTAGACCGAGAGGCCCCGATAGCCGGACAGCCCGACGATCGACGAGATGTTGATGATCTTGCCGGCTCCCTTGGAGAGCATCCGCCGGCTGACGAGCTTGGTGACCTGGAACGTCGCCTTCATGTTGAGGTCGACGACCGTGTCGACGTCCTCGTCCGCGAACACCGCGAGGATGCCGTCACGCGCGACACCTGCGTTGTTGACCAGGATGTCCACGCCGCCCCACTTGGTCACGACGGCCTGCACGAAGGCCGCGGCCTCGTCGCGAACGGCCAGGTCGGCCTCCACGAAGAGGAAGCGGTCGGCCGAGGCCGGATCGGAGGACCAGGCCTCGACCTCGGGTGTCGTCGACCTGGCGCACGTTGCCACCCGGTCGCCGCTCTCGAGGTAGGAACGGACGAGGCCAGCTCCGAGCCCCTTGCTGCCGCCGGTGATGATGACGATTCGGTCAGCCATGTTGATTCTCCTGGGATAGGTCGCGCCGGACTGTCTTGCTGCCGATCGTGCTGATCTCAGGAACGAATCGGATGCTGCGGGGGCGGTACGCGGGAGGGAGGTCCTCGCAGGCGGTGCGGATCGCCGCGTTGAGCTCGTCGAGGTCGACGCCCGGAGCCGCCACGACCTCCACTGCGACGATCGCGCCGGCGACCGAGCTGGCGCGACCGAAGACCCGGAGGGCGGAGACGCCCGGAACGGTGTCGATGCGCTCCTCGACCGGGAGCGGGTGCACCTTGACGCCGCCCACGTTGATGACCTCGGAGATGCGTCCACGGAAGTGCAGTCGGCCCTCGTTGACGTCGACGAGGTCGCCCGTCGCACGCCACGATCCGTCTTCCAGGTCCGGCTCTCCGTAGTAGCCGAGCATGCCCGTGCCGGTACGCGCCCAGAGCTCGCCGTCGACGACCTTGAGCTCGACCCCGGTCTTGGACTCGAGCACCGAGATCGGCAGTCCGTTCTCCCGGTCCTTGACCGAGGAGATCGCGCCGAACTCGCTCGCGGCATAGATCTGGGTGATCTTGGCGTCCGGGAAGGCCTGCGCGAGATCACCCAGCAGCCGGCTCGGGATGGCCTCGCCGCCCAACGTGATCTGTCGCAGTGACGGCGCGCCTCGACCGTCGGCAGCCATCTCGGCCAGCACGAATCGCCAGAACGTCGGAGTCGCGCTGGCGTGGGTGACCGCCTGGTCACGCATCGCGGCCAGGCCGTCCGCCGGCTGGAAGCTGGGGGCCACCACGAGGAGCGCGGCCGAGCTCATGGTGTGGATCAGGACCTGGAGGCCGCCGAACTGGTTGAGGCTGTAGCCGAGGAGCCAACGCTCCTGGGTCGCCTGGATGTCGGAGCGGCGGGCCAGGAGCCTCGACCAGTCGTGTCGTACGGCTCGCGGGGCCCCGGTGGTGCCGGTCGTGAGGACGAGGTGCGGCTGGCGCGCAGGTGCGGCAGCTCCGTCCTCGAGGGGCTCTCCGGCCGCGACCAGCTTCGAGGGATCGAGCACCGAGTAGTCACCGGCGAACGGCTCCGGCGACACGACGACGTCATGGTCGAAACGCTCGGCGAGGTCGGCCACCATCTCAGGAGACGCGGTCGGGGGGTAGATGCAGGCTTCGACACCGGCGAGCGAAGCGCCACCCAGGAGGGCCACCAGGGTGTGGGGGTCCGGATCGCGGATCGCGAATCGTTCGATGCCTGCCCGGCGGAGATTCGCCGCTGTCCTACGGGCGGCCAGCAGGAGGTCGCCGTATGTCGACTCCCTGGACGCGTAGGAGATCGCCGGAGCCGAGGCGTCATGCGCCGCGGCAGCCGCGAGCAGCTCGATCAAGCCGGCTTCTCGCCGTAGAACTCCACGATCTCGCCGACGGTCTGCGGGAACTGACCCGCGCTGAACGGGTCGCGGCCGAGCTCGTCCTCGAGCATGACCGACAGCTCAGCCGTCTGGAGCGAGTCCAGCCCGATGCCGTCGGCGAAGAGCGCGGTGCCGAGCTCGACACTGTCTTCCTTCTTCTGGTGCTTCAAGAACGTCTTGATAGTCCCCAGAATGCGGTCGGACTGTTCCACTTCGCTCTCCTACTGATCGAGTTGATCGGACGACAATCAGGGCCGCCGTGACGGACTACCGTACGGCGGCGAACATACCGTAACCCAGCGTGCCGTCCCGCCACAGGGACTCCAGGATCTCGGTGCTCCGGACGAAGTCGTCAAGGCCCTGCTGGCCGAGTGCGTCGGCGACCTCGTCAGCGTGCGCCTCGGCGTTCGCGCGCCAGCGGTCGAACGTGGGCAGCGTCTGCTGCGTCAGGTCGTCGGCCTGGTCGACGACCAGGCCGGCAGCCTGGGCGAACTCGACGTAGGTGGCGAGCGGCTCCATGCGGGCCTCCCCGAACGCGGCGCGCAACGTGGCGAACTCGTCGGCGCGGTCGCGCAGCTCGCGGAACGGGATCTCGCGGTGGCGCACGATGTCGCACAGCGTCATCCGTCCGCCGTCCGTCAGGACGCGCGCACACTCGCTCACGAGCTCCTTGCGCTGCCGCATCAGGTGGGACGACTCGAGCACCCAGACCCGGTCGAAGCTGCCGGAGTCGAAGCCGTTGTCAGTGCCGTCGCGGAGCTCGAACGACACCTGGTCGGACAGCCCGCGCTCGGCGGCCCGAAGGGTCGCCGCCTCGACGCCGACCTCACTGGTGGTGATCCCGACGACCTGTACGTCGAACCGCTCCGCGAGGTCGCAGGCCGGCGCTCCGGTGCCGCAGCCGACGTCGAGCACGCGCAGGCCGGGCCGCAGCTGCGCGGCGTCGGCCATCAGGTTCGTCAGCGCACCGGTCGCGGTCGGGAGGTCCTCGTCGCCGGTCTGGAACACTCCGTAGTGGAGCTCCGCTCCCAGCAACAGGCCCCATGCCCGCGTGACATGGTCGTAGTGCGCAGCAGGTGTGTGATCCGCGTTCACGCGTCACCGGTCCTTTCAAGCATTTCTCGCCTGGACGCGGTACGTGTGGCGGACGACCGCGGTGGTTGGAACATCGGAATCGACTTCCGCTGTCGACGGTCGAACGACGACTCAGCTGGAGAATCCCGATTACCGTACTCGATCTCGGCAGCGCCGGTGAGCACCGCATCGCACGTCTTCGTCACAGTGGTTTCGACCCGCTCAGTGCTCGAACGTTCGCAGCCGCTTGGCCACGGCGTCCGCGACGGCCTGCATGCCCACGGCGCGCGGGTGGACGACGACTCCGTCGCCCGGCCGCGCCGTCATGCCGTTGACCCATGCGTCGTCGCCGGCGCACATCCCGTGGCCACGGCCGACCGTGCGCATCGAGACGAACTCGATCTTGGCCTCGGCAGCCGCGGCCCGGAGGTTGCCCTCCACGCCCCGCTCGGCGTCGTAGATGCTGCGCTGGTCGGCGCGCGGCAGGACCGACTCGGGGCAGGCGTCGGGCTCGGGGAGGACCGGCAGGTAGCCGACCAGCACCACGGTCGCCTTGGGCGCATCGCCGCGGATCTCCTGGAGCGCGACGAGCACGTCATCGCGCTCCTTCTTCAGGAGCTTGCGCATGCTGCCCCCGACGTAGTCCTGGCAGGCGCCCGCCTTGGGCTTGGCGGTCGGGATGCAGGAAGCGAGCAGGTTCGTGAACAGCAGGTCGTTGTTGTAGCCGATGCCGACGGTCACGAGACGAGTCTGGTCGGTGAGGGCGTCCTCCTGCGCGCGTACGGTCTTCTGGCCGGGGACGGGCACGTCGTGCAGCAGGTGATAGGTCGAGGCGCCTGCGCAGCTGACGTCGATGACCTTCGGTATGCCGAGCTCCTTGGCCAGCAGGTGCGGGTAGTTGCGCTTGGACTGGAGGCAGACGTTCGGCGCAGGCTGCTGCGGCGAGATCTCCGGCCCCGAGACGAAAGAATCACCCATCGCGACGTACTGGGTGATCTTGCTGGGTGGCACGAGCGGCTGGCTGTCCGACGCCGGCGGCGGCGGTTCGGACTGTTGACACGCGCTGAGCGCCAGGACCATGGCCGACACGGCCAGGAGAAGCAGGCGCTGCGTGCGCCTAGGTCGCCGAGTCATGCCGCGAGGCTATCCAATGGGCTCGAACGTGAGGGCTAACGGGTCAGCGACTGGATCGCCGCGAGACCGGCGGCGTCCTTGCCGTGCACGACGGCGACGTCCCAGTAGACCTGCGCGCGGCCGTCGACTGGCTCGTCGAGCACTGCCGCCCCGGTCCCGACGTCGGCGATCGCGAAGTGGCCGACCGGCCGGCCGTAGTTGTCCCACACCGCCACGGCCTCGTAGCCCAGCTCGGCCAGCTCGGCCCAGACCGCCAGCGGGTCGTTGCCGGCGAGCCTCGACAGCTTGTGGTCGTACTCGAAGAACAGGACCGGCGTGGAGTCAGCCCACGTACGGGCGATGGCCGGGATCAGCTCGACGTCGTAGCCGTCGGTGTCGGACTTGGCGAGTCGAAGGGACTCGAAGGCCGGGTGGTCGACCCGAAGCTGGTCGGTGCTCACCGAGCTCGCCGTGAGGTCGGACGTCCCCGGCTCGAACCGGGTCGTGCCGCCCACGCGTACGGGAGCCATGGGCACGTCGGACGCCCCGGCCGTGAGCAGGGACTCCTGCACCGTCACACGCGGGTCGCCGTCGACGTTGCGGTGGAGATAGTTCAGGAAGTAGGCATCCGCCTCGACGCAGAGCACCGTCGCGTCGGTGGCGGCGAGGATCTGGAGCGTCGAGTCACCCACGTTGGCGCCGACGTCGAGCACCGTCAGGGGCTCGTCACCCGCAGCGAGCAGCTCGGCCAGGCGTACCAGGTTCTGTCCGTAGGCGGGCATCACGCGCGCGTAGTCGGGCAACCGGTGCGACCACGGCAGCGTCATGCGTACGCCTTGCACCTCGCGCACCACGGCGCGGTCGGGCCACGCATCCCGGACCGCCCACCCGAGGCGGCGCGTGATCCGGGCGAGGAACGGTTCGGACGTCCGCGACGACCCCGTCATCGGAGCGCTTCGTGCGAGGCCTGCGGATCGTCCCCGACCCGGCGACGGGTGCCTCCCGACGACTTCTTGGGAGTGAGCTCAGCGCGCTCGAAGGTCTCTCCGTAGCCGTAGCCGTAACCGTAGCCGTAGCCGTAGTCACCACCGCCACGGCGAGGTATGCCGTTGAGGACGACGCCGTAGAGCCGGCCACCGAGGCCCTCGATGCGCTCAGCAGCGAGGCGCAGGACCTCCTTGCGCGTGCGGCCGAAGCGGGCCAGCAGGAGCACGCCGTCGACGTGGCGGATCAGCGTCGAGGTGTCGGCGACCGGAAGGATCGGCGGCGCGTCGATGACGATGACGTCGTACGTCTGACGTACCGAGCTCAACAGGTTGCCCACCGCCTCGGTCTCGAGGACCTCCGACGGGTTGGGCGGCACGGGACCAGTCGGCAGGACGTCGAGTCCGCTGGGGTGACCCTGGATCGCGCCGGTCAGCGTCACGTGGCCGAGCAGCACCGACAGCATGCCGACGGCGTTCTCGAGGCCGAGGTCGGTCGCGACGCTGGGGCTGCGCAGGTCGCAGTCGATCAGCAGGACGGCCTGGCCCGACGCCGCGAGGGACTGAGCGAGGTTGACGGCGGTCAGCGTCTTGCCCTCGTTGGGCAGCGCACTGGTGACCAGGATCATCTGGCCGCGGCCGTCGAGGTCGGCGAAGCGCAGGTTGGCCCGCAGCACCCTGAACGCCTCGGCGAGCGGGCTGTCGGAGCGGACGTTGCTCCGGCGGTCCTTGGCCACGGCCGAGTCGAGTGGCAGCGCCGAGATGACGGGCGCCCCGGCGACGGTCTCGGCATCGCTGCGAGCCTTGATCGTCAGGTCGAGCCGGTCGCGCAGCACGGCGCCCATGAAGCCGACCAGTCCGCTGAGCAGCAGTCCGATGAAGAAGTAGAGCCACGTCGGAGGGCCGATGGGCGACGAGTTGAGCGTCGGATCGCCGGCGGACCGGCCGACGACTGTCGCCGGCACGTTCTTGGTGGGACGCTCCAGGTCGGTGACGAGGCCGAGCAGCTGCTCGACCTCGGCATCGGCCACGTCCTTGGCCTCCTGCGGTGTCGGCCCGGTGGCCGTGACCTGCACGATCTGGGTGTTGACCACGACGGAAGCGGTGATGCGCTCAGCCAGCTCGCTGGTCGAGATCGGCTTCTCGAGCCGGTTGGCGACCTTCTGGAGCAGGGTCGGGTCCTTGGCGAGATCGGCGTACGAAGACGCGCGCTGCGTGACGAGGAGCGTGGCGAACGCGTCGCTCGGCGAGCCGTTGGGCGTCACGATGAAGATGCGGCCGGTCGACTCGTAGGTCGGGGTGCGGGTCAGCGCGAACGCCGCGGTGAGGATCCCGCCCAGGAGGAGGGTCACCACGATGAACTTCCATCGCACCCGGAGCACCCTCATGAACTGTTGCAGGTCCATTCACCCTCCGGTGACACTCGATCCCGGATCGGCAGGCCCGACCCGCGACGAGTTTATGCGATCGTCGGCGTTCCGGGGCAACTTGGGGTCTCGAACCGCCGAAGCCCGCCTGCCGTCCGTCGCTAGGATGTCATCACGCTCGCAGACGGACGGGCCAGTGACAGAAGAGAGACGATGTCAGCAGAGGACAGGGCGCCCCTGAGCGTCCGCATGCGACCCGCCATCAGCCGTACGGCCGCCAAGGTCCGGCGCCAGGTCGCCAGGGTCGACAATCCCGAGGTCCGCAAGGCCCGTACGTTGGTGCGCCGGGCCCGTCGATCACCGGGTGAGATCGTGGCGCTCGGTGACTCGATGGTGAGCTGGATCGCGCCGTACGACACCGATCGACGTCCCTTCCACCAGATGCTGCGGGAGTCTTTCGGCTCGGACACTCCGATGCACGTGGTCCACGGCGGCAGCTACAACCCGCCGCTCTACAACCAGTACCTCCGCCTGCTCGAGGGCCATCCGCCGCCCTCGCTGGTGATCCTGCCGCTGACTCCCCGCGTGCGGACCCTGCCGTGGATCGAGCACCCCGCGCACGGACACCAGCAGGCCATCCGCTTCCTCTCGAGCCTCGACGCCGGCACCCCGCCGCGGCGGATCCGCAAGGGATTCGGTCCGGTCGCTGCCGAGGAGTTCGCGCGGTTCTACGCCTTGCGGTTCCCCACGTGGGCCGGCGACCTCACGATCGGCGACTACGTGCATCCGCTCAAGCAGGATCGTCTCGACGAGGAGGAGGCCGCCACGCTCCTGTACGCCTATCACCACGGCGGCGAGATCGTGCCCGGCGAACCCCTCGACATGGTGCGTGAGCTCGGCGCTCGACTGCGCGCCCTCGGCGTACCGGTCATCGTCTACCAGACGCCGGTCCCGGTCGAGAAGGGCGTCGAGCTGCACGGTCCGGCATTCCGCGAGCTGGCCGAGCGCAACTTCACGACCCTCGAGGACGCCTTCGTGTCGGGCTACGGCGACATCGAGATCCTGCGGACCGGCCTCGACGTGCCGACCTCTCACTTCATCGACTGGCGGGACGGGTCGGAGCACCTCAACCAGCACGGCCGCTCGACGATCGCCACCGCTGTCGTCGACGCCGCCAAGGCCCTCCGGGCCTAGCCCGGGACCAGGAGCGCCGATGCCACCGGAGGAGAGACAGTCGCTCAGGGTGCGGTTCGCCTACAGCCGGCCGGCCGCGGCACTGCGCCGCGCGCGAGCGCGGGTCGACAACCGCGAGGTCCGGGAGGGCCGCAACCTGGCGCGCCTGATCCGCAACGGCCCGCTCGACGTCCTGCTGTTCGGCGACTCGGTCGCCGCGTTCACCGCCCCCTACGACGCCGACCCGCGGCCACTGCACACGATGGTGCGTGACGCGTTCGGCGAGGACGTCCCCAGCCACGCCGTCTTCGGCGCCGGCTTCAAGCCACTCCTCTTCGACGCATATGCGCGCCAGCTCGAAGGCCATCCGTCGCCGCCGCTGGTCATCATCCCCCTGATGCCACGCCTGAGCTCGTTCCCCTGGGTCGAGCACCCGGTCTACGGCCACCGCCGGGCGACCCGGTTCCTGTCGACGGTCGACGGCTCGACGCCGCTCGGCAAGATCCGCACCGGCTTTCCTGCGCCCACGCAGGCCGACTTCGACCGGTTCCATGGGCTGAGCTTCACGACGTGGGCCGGCGACCTGCGGATCGGCGACTACATCCGCCAGCTGAAGGGTGGCGGCCTGAGCGAGCTCGACGCCGCCAAGCTGCTGTACGCCTATCACTACGGCGGAACGCTCGACGCCGGCAGCGCTCCGGTCGATGCGCTGCGCAGCCTCGGTCAGCGGCTCCGCGGTCTCGGTGCCCAGGTCATCGTCTACCAGTCACCGCTGCCGGTCGAGAAGGGCGTCGAGCTCCACGGCGAGGCGTTCCGCGACCTGGCCGAGCGCAACTTCGAGGTGCTCGAAGCCGCCTTCGTGGACGGCTACGGAGAGGTGCCCGTCGTGCGCATCGGGCTCGAGTCGCCGACCTCGCACTTCGTCGACTGGCGCGACGGCACCGAGCACCTCAACGAGGTCGGCCGGTCGAGCGTCGTCGACGCTGTCATGGCCGCCGCCACAGCGCTGAGGTCCTAGGGCGCGCCTGCCAATCGGCGGGCGGCAGGACGCCATCGGCCTCGGCCAAAGCCGGCTCGTCCTCGATCAGGTCCCGGCGCCACTCCACGGAGGCGTCCTCGTCGTTGCTCATCCACCACAGCGCGAGCACGAAGCCGAAGACGGTCGCCACGGTCTTGGTCTGGATCAGGTCGGCCACCGTCCAGTACCACAGCGTCCCGATGAGCGTCGCGATCAGCGCACCGGCCAGGGCACGGTCGAGCTTCAGCGACTGGACGGCCGCCCTGATGCTGCCGACGTTGAAGAGCACGAAGCCCAGACCCAGGATGATGCCGCCGCCCGCGAGCACACCGACATAGAGGGTGTGCGCCTCGGCGATGAACTGGACCCCGATCCCGAAGAACGGCGAGTTGTGGAAGTCGTGCAGCCCTTGGGCCAGGACCTCTCGACGGCCGTCGTCGCTGACGGTCGTGGTGCTGTTGCTCGTGAGGCGAGTCTGCTGCAGCACCTCCTCGGCGAGGGACGGGACGGCCAGCAGCACGGCGAGGACGGCCACACCGACGGCGGCGACCACTTCATGGACGCGGCGGCGCACGGTGGGGAGCAGGAACATGCACAGCACCAGCACGATCACCGCCGCGACGATGGGTCCGCGCGACCCCGAGACGTAGAGGCCGCCGAGAAGGAGCGGCACGCCGCCCCAGCCGACCAGCTTGAAGATCAGGCGGGGCTGCAGAGCGAGCCAGCAGGCCAACCCCATACCCATGACTCCCGTCGTCCCCAGACGAAGGGGATGGCTCGTGAACCCTGAGGCGCGCACGCCCGACGGGTAGGGCACCGCACCGAAGAGGTTCAACAGGATCGGCTGACCGTAGTAGCCGGCGATCGCGGCCATGCAGCACAGCGCGGCGCCCGCGACGTAGGCGGCGATGAGCCACCGCAAGGCTCGGGGCATGAGCATGCACGCCAGCACGATGACGCCGGGTATGGCGTAGTTGTTGAACAGCAGGGAGGCCAACGACGACAGCTGCCCCGGCCTCTCCCCCAGCGCGGTCCCGACTGCGGAGGTGGCGTATCGCTCGTTGTAGTAGGCCTCGGAGATGGGGAACACCAGCAGGAAGCAGGACGCGACGACGGCGCTCACGCCGTACGCGTGCAGCCACCACGGGACCGGCGGGAGCCGGCGCGGATCCAGCGTGGGAGCCAGCAGCATCCCACCGAAGATCAGGAAGAGTTGACGCACACCGACTGGTCCGATGCCGACGTCGTCCCAGGAGGCGGTGAAGCAGTAGAGCCCGATCAGCACGACGCCGAGGACGGCCATGCGTACGCCGGAGATCACGACGAGGCACCCGACTGCGATGAGCGCCGAGAGGACGAACCAGATCTGCGCGGTCTGCAGCACCGACCAGAGGATCAGCAACATCCCGAGCACCACCATCACGAAGGAGACGGTGGCCGCCTTCGTGGCGGGGGTGATGCGAGGGGTCATGTCACGGCGTCGTTGCATGCGGTTGCGACCTGGTCGACCGGCGCAGCTTGTTGCGCACGGTGCTGTAGAGCTTGGCGTGCCGGATCGGCTGCGTCAGGATGCCGATCAGGTAGAGCGTCGAGGCCCTGACCGCGATGAAGCGCTCGCGCAGCGACCGGGAGTGCGCGAGCCTGATCTCCGTCGCCTCGCGAATGATCGGCCACGTCGTGTTGGCGCCCTTGCTGTCGTCGTGCCAGCGCAGGCCGCCGAACACCTCGGGGATGTAGACGATGGAGGGCTCGGTCTCCGCCAGCCGCGCGAACAGGTCCATGTCCATGCAGTACTGGTAGTCAGCGTTGAAGCCGCCGACCTCGCGGACCAGCGAGGTGCGGTAGGCGAACGAGCCCGTGAACATGTTGGAGCCCAGGCCGATGAACGCCTTGCGCGAGAACTCGCCCGGCGTGTACGTGCGCACGACCCGGCCGTCGTTCTTGAAGATCGTGCTGCGGCCGGCGACGAGATCGGGCTTGTCGACGAGCGCGGTCCGCACCGAGTCGAGCGCGCCGGGGTAGATGATGTCGTCGGCGTTGAGCCACACGATGTAGTCGTTGGTGGCCTTGTCGAGCGCCTTCTGCAGCGCGTCGGCCTGGCCCTTGTCGCGCTCGCTCACCGACTGGAACCACGGCTGGTCGCCCCAGCGGGCCACCACGGCGTCGACGGATCCGTCGTTGGAGCCGCCGTCCTGGATGATGACCTCGTCGCCGTCGACCAGCTGGTCCTCGATCGACTCGATCGTCAGCGCGAGGTAGGGGCCGGCGTTGTAGGACGGGACAAGGAAGCTGAGGGGGACGGTAGCGGTCATCGTCCGCATTCTCCTGACTGGTGACTGACGGAAGGCATCGAGGCGTGGCGCCTCAGTGTACTCATCTGGACCCGGTGTTCTGGCGTTCGACCAGCGCCTCGAGGATCCCGCGAGTCCGGCGGATCGTCGACTCCCACGTGAACTCCTCGCCGCGGCCGCGTGCCGCTGCGCGCTGCTCGTCCGTCATCGCCTCCGCGGCGCGTACGGCGTCCGCCAGGGCATCGGCCGTCCAGTCCTTCATGACGAAGGCGTGACCGCCGGCCACCTCGATGGTGGCCCGCTCCGGACCGATCACGACGGCCTTGCCGAGTCGCATGCCCTCGGCGACCGGCAGGCCGAATCCCTCGAAGTCGGACGGGAACACGATCATCTCGGCCTCCGCCATGACCCGCACGAACTCATCGTCGGGCAGGAAGGGTGCCAGCTCGACAGCGTCGGTGAGCCCCCGGTCCGCGATGGCCTGCTTCAGGCGCTCACGCTGCGCGCCCGGCACCCCGAGCATCAGCAGGCGCGGCGTCCGGCCACCCGCGGCCACGAGGCTCTGCCAGGCGTTGAGGACCAGGTCGACGTTCTTGTTGGTGTGGTGCGCGAACGTGATGGCCGGGCCGTCCGTACGAGCCGCGGGCCAGGCCGTCACATGGTCGGCGCCGAGGTGCGCCACGGCGCTGGGGATGGCCCGTGTGTGCGGATGACGCTCGTACAGGTCGTCGAGGCTGCGCTGCGAGATCGACAGCATGCCGTCGGCGGTGCGGTAGCCCCGGCCGTATGACACCCGGCGCATCAGGCGCTTGGCTCGCGTGAACTGCTCGGGTCGCATCTCGTGCCGGAGGTCGTAGAGCACCATCGCCATGGGCGGTCCCGGGCGCAGCAGCGTCGTCGACGGGAGCGTCGCCAGCACGACGTCGGGCCGCACCTGCCGCACCAGTCGTCGTACGTGCCGGGTCTGCGCCCACGGACGGCGGACGGCGGACGGCCGTCCGACGCGTACGGCATGGCGGGTGTGCCCCGGCATCGGGAGCGTGGAGTCCTCCGGGACGAGGACGTGCAGCTCGTCGTCGGGGAAGAACTCGCCCCACTGGTCGAGCAGGTGCTCGGCGTACGTGCGGATGCCGCCGAACTCGGCGCACATCGCGTCGACGACGATCCTCACCTGATCGGGCCGTCGGCCTTCTGCACGAAGATCATCAGCGTGGGGGCGAATGTGGGCGGCGTGAGCCGGCCGAGCAGGGCGGCCATGCGCCAGGCAAGGGGAGAACGGCCGAAGTAGGTCGGCTCGCTGGTGTGCCCGTAGACATAGACGCTGTGGGCGCCGAACAGCCGGCGCAGGTCGCGCCGGGTGTTCATCTGGTAGCGGGTCGGGAACACGTCCTCGGCCTTGCGGTCGGGCTGCAGCTTGGAGAGCGTACGCACGTGCATCCGGTTGGGCACCGCTCGGGCCGCGACGCCGATCATGCCCCACTTGTTGGGGGTGCGGGCGGCGAACCAGCCGCCCGGCTTGAGCACGCGCATGACGTCGTCGGCCACGTCCCGGCGCTCGGCCGCACCGACGTGCTCGAGGACGTGGTCGGCAATCACCAGGTCGAACGATGCCTCGTCGAACGGCAGCGGATCGCCCAGCGGCACGACCTTGGCGGTGTCGAGGGCCGGGTTGTCGAGGACGGCCGGATCGACGTCCGTGCCCACGACCTCGCCCACCCGGCCGCGCAGCATCCGCAGACGCACGGACATCTGCGGCATGGGGTCGACCGCCCACTGACCACGGCCGGCGCCGAAGTCGAGCACGCGGCTCTTCTCGTCCACCAGGGCGTTGATGCGCGTGTAGAACTCGATCTGCCCGTCGGTCCGCGAGTAGCCGCCGACCGCTGCCTCGGGGTAGAGGCGCTGGAGGGTGGGGTCGGGGGTGAATCCTGCGTCCGTCATGTCGCCTTCCTCATGAACAGTCCGTCGCACTGCAACAGCCGTCCGGTGTCGTCGGAGATTCCGGTCTCGAGCGCCCAGAGCTCGAGTCCGTGGATGCTGAGGTCCTGCACGAGCTCGTCGTACAGCTGCTGCCCCTCGTAGAGCTCGACGAAGCTCAGCTCGAGCTGCACGGCGGCGAACCGGTCGAGCAGGTCCCCCGCCCCGTCGAGGACCTGCCGTTCGTAGCCCTGCGTGTCGACCTTGAGCAGGCAGCGCTCCGGTGCCACGGCATGATCGCGGACCAGCTCGGCCACCGTCGTCACCTGGACGTCCTGGGTGCCGATCGTCGCCGACTTCGGATCCGCGGACACATGCCGCTGGGTCATCGTGAGCAGAGATGAGGAGTAGGAGTTGCCGGCGACGTTGATCGTCGTGCTGCCCGGCTCGGCGCCGACCGCGGCGTGCACCGTCGACCACTGCGGGTCGCCCGACGCGCGCTTGACCAGCACGGCGTGTGCCGAGTCGAGGGGCTCCACCGACACGATGCGGCCGGCGAACCCGGCGTGGCGCACCATCTGGCCGAACTGGCCCACGTTGGCACCGATGTCGATGACCGTGTCGATGCCCGCGTGGTCGAGCGACCGGCGCAGGCGGTTGACGTAGGGATCTCGTCCGATGTCGAGGTTGGCCCGCCCGAGAGTGCGGCGGACGACGAGCTTGGCCCTCTCGCGGGTCCGCTGCCGGAGCGTCTGGTCGGTCACGGTGCCATCACGGAGCTCGCGTTCACAGGGCAACCCTACAATCCGCATCGCCGAGAAATCTGCCGGTTGGCCAAGGTGTGAGCAGGTCGTCTGACGGGTTTCGACTTGAGGAGCGAACCGGTCTGGCACCATTGACGGCGAGCGCCCTCGAGCGTCGTTCACTTCACCCCGAGAATACGGAGTATTTGATTTCATGACCGTGCTGATCACCGGAGCCGGCGGATTCATCGGCGGGCACCTTGTCGCAGATTTGTTGAAGTCCGGCAAGACCGTACGCGCGGTCGACGTCAAGCCCCAGAACGAGTGGTACCAGGTGCACGGCGACGCGGAGAACATCGTCGCCGACTGCGCCGACATGGGCGATGCCCACAAGATTGCTGAGGGCACGGAGGAGATCTACAACCTCGCCGCTGACATGGGTGGCATGGGGTTCATCGAGAACAACAAGGCCGAGTGCATGCTGTCGGTCCTGACGAGCACCAACGTGCTGGTGGCGGCCCGCGATGCCGGCACGCAGCGCTACTTCTACAGCAGCTCCGCCTGCGTCTACGCCGGCGACAAGCAGACCGATCCCAACGTGACGGCGCTCAAGGAGTCCGACGCCTACCCCGCCGACCCCGAGGACGGCTACGGCTGGGAGAAGCTCTTCAGCGAGCGCATGGCCCGGCACTTCCGCGAGGACTTCGGCATCGAGACCCGCGTCGCCCGCTACCACAACGTCTACGGCCCCGAGGGCACGTTCGAGGGTGGCCGTGAGAAGGCGCCCGCCGCGCTGTCGCGCAAGATCGCGCAGGCCAAGCTCAGCGGTGACCACACGATCGACGTGTGGGGCGACGGCGAGCAGAGCCGCAGCTTCATGTACATCGACGACTGCGTGCGTGGCTCGCAGGAGATCCTGGCCGGCGACAACGTCGAGCCGGTCAACCTCGGCTCGTCGGAGCTCGTCACGATCAACCAGATGATCGGCATCCTCGAGGACATCGCCGGCATCTCCGTGAAGAAGAACCACGACCTGTCGGCACCTCAGGGCGTACGCGGTCGCAACTCCGACAACACGATGTTCCACAGCATCTACGGCTGGGAGCCGTCGATCTCGCTGCGTGACGGGCTGGAGAAGACGTACGGCTGGATCTACGACCAGCTGAGCGCTCGGGCCTGATCGGCTTCAGCGCGCGAGGGGCGACGCCTCGGCGCCTCGGGTGAAGGCCTGCGAGGCGTACATCAGCCACTGATGCACGCCCGTGGGCTCCCCGCCCGCGTATGCCGCGAGGGCGGCGCGGTAGCCGTCGGGCTCGGCCGCGTGGCCGGCCTCCGGCACGGTGACCGAGGCCGGGTCGACGCCCTTCGCGACGAGCACGAGCCGCTCGGCCGCGCGACCCACGACACCGTTGTGGGTCGCGAACGCGCCGGCGGCGACGATCTCGGCGTGCACGAGCGCCGCCACGACGAGGCCGGGTGCCTCGGTGGGCTCGCCCAGCATCGTGCCCAGAGCGGTCAGGCGGGCCACGCCCGCCGGGTTCACCGGCCGTCCGAGGTCGGCGTCCTCGACGGAGCCCGCTGCGGCGAGACTGTGCATCCGGGCGAGCGCCTGCACCGGCGAGTGGCTCCACACGCCCAGCAGGCCCAGCAGCTCGGTCGACAACCGCACGGCACCGCGAGCGACGTCGTCGCCACCGCCGGAGGCGAGCGTCTCGACGTCGTACGCGCTGCCCTCGAGCGACGCCGTCGCGGCGGCACCCTGCAGGAGAGAGCGGGCCGTGTCGTCGGGGGTGCTGCGGCGCAGGCCGCGGTCGCGGAGCATCGAGTCGATGCCGTCGCGGGTGCCGCCGTACGTCGAGGGGATGCCCTCGAGGAGGGCGGCCGAGACGAACGGATCAGACACGCCCCGAAGCGTACCGGCCGCCCCTCGCGCCGACCGGTAGCCTGACGAAGATGAACGACTCCCCCGAAGATCGCACCGCCAAGTGGCTGGTCGGGGACCGTCTGGCCTGCGTGCTGCACCTCGGTGACACCTCGCTCGCCTACCAGCTGGCCGAGCAGGGACACGAGGTCGTCGTCGCGGGGGACGACGTCACCGCGAGCCGCCACGAGGACATCCAGTACGTCCGCAGCCGTGGTGAACGGCTGCCGTTCCTCGCCGGCGCCTTCGACGTCGTGATCGCACCGGAGCTGCGCGAGGCGCCCACAGCGCTGGCCGAGTACGCCCGCGTGCTGCGGCACGACGGGCTCCTGTCGACGGTCTCGCAGCGCTACGACGACTCGATCCCGTGGATGCGCAAGCTGCGCGAGATCACCGGCGAGCGCGGCGCACCCGCGACCCCGGTCGACACGTTCACCGCCTCGGGCCTGTTCCACGAGCCCGAGACGCACGAGTTCGGCACGTGGGAGAAGCTCGACCTGCCGGGCCTGATGCGCTTCGCCGAGGCGACCCGCCACCCGTCCGTCGGCGAGGCCGCTCTCGCCCAGGTGCGCGACCTGTTCATGAGCTATGGCGCGCAGACCGGCTTCCTGCGCCTGCGCCACGAGACGTTCTGCGTACGCGCGCGGGTCGACAAGTCGGGCATGGAGCACGAGATCGAGCCGCCCGACACGCTGCTGCTCGACTTCCGCTGAGCGGCATACAGGCCGCCGACCGCCACGCAGTAGCGTGTCGCCATGCGAAGACTCCTCCACTCCCTCCTCACGATGGTGGCCAGGGCGACCGCGAAGGCCCAGCGGTCGTCGCGCATCGAGATCGGTGACGGCGCGCTCGCGTACGGGCGGCCGCACCTCCGCGCGGCTCGTGGAGCGCGCATCGTCATCGGCGACAACGTCAGCCTCGTCTCGACCACGTACCGCAACCCGCTCGGGATCAACCACCCGGTGATCATCCGGGCCCTGCTGCCAGGTGCCGAGGTGGTGATCGGTGAAGGCTCCGGCATGAGCGGCGGCAGCATCTCGGCAGCCATCTCGGTGCGCATCGGCTCAGGCACCCTGCTGGGCGCCAACGTCACGATCATCGACACCGACTCCCACCCCGTCAACTCGCTGACCCGCGCCACCGACCCGATCCCCCCGCCGCAGCCGGAGGACGCGGTCTCCATCGGCGACAACGTGTTGATCGGCACAGGCGCGATGATCTTGCGAGGCGTCACGATCGGTGACAACTGCGTCGTCGGCGCAGGCGCCGTGGTGCGCAGCAGCTGCAACCCCGGGACGATCGTCGTCGGCAACCCGGCACGTGCCGTGGGCCTCGTCGACGTCGGCCAGGACAGCGAGACAGCCGCAGAATCGGTGGCCGGCGCGTAAGACCCGGCGAGTGGCGTGCCGAGCGGCGAATCTGGCCAACTGGGCGCGACCGATGAACTACTCTTTTGCCTGCACAGTCTCGGCCCGCCGAGCGCCTTGTTCCCTCGGAAGGACATTGCATGCCCGACGGAGTCCTCCACGGTCGCCGGATCGTCATGGTCACCCACGACTACGCCCCGGACCTCATGGGCATCGCGCCCTACTCGACCGAGACGGCCGAGTGGCTTGCACGCGCAGGTGCTCAGGTCGACGTCCTGACGATGCCGCCGCACTACCCCGACTGGAAGGTTCCGTCGGACTCGCGGCGCGGCTACGCCACCGAGGAGCGCAACGGCGTCACGGTGCGGCGACTTCCGACGTACGTGCCGAGTGACCCCTCGCTCCTGCGCCGGCTCGCCTTCGAGGGCTCCTGGACCCTGGCCGCCATGCCCTTGCGGTGGCGCAGCGTCGTACGCGACGCGGACGTCGTCATCGGTGTCTGCCCCGGCATCTTCGCCGCCGGCTTCGCTCGCAGCATCTCCGGCCGCCGGCGCCCGCTGATCCAGATCGTCCAGGACCTCGTGGGCCAGGCCGCCAAGCAGTCCGGCATGGCCGGGGCCTCCAGGGCCGCCGGAGCGTTGGCGCGCATGGAGGCCCGCTCGCTGCGGGCCGCCCACGCGGTGACCGTGCCGGGGCACGGCTTCGTCGAGCCGTTGCGCTCGCTCGGTGTCGACGCCTCCCGCATCCACGTCGTGGCCAACTGGAGCCGCGTCCCGATGACCGACGAGACCGAGGTGGCCCGTCAGGACGAGAAGTTCGTCGTGATGCACGCCGGCAACATGGGGCTCAAGCAGGGGCTCGACGAGCTGGCGCCGATCGTGGGCGACCTCGAGACCTCCATGCCGGCCGTGCAGTTCGAGTTCGTCGGCGGCGGCAGCCAGGCCGGTGCGCTGGGCAGCGCCATCGCGGATCGCCGCAATGCCCGGCTCCGGTCCCACGTGCCCGAGGACGAGCTGGCCACGACGTTGAGGTCCGCCGACGCACTCCTCGTGCACGAGCGCGGCACGGTCAAGGACATGTCGCTGCCGAGCAAGTTGACGACCTACTTCGCGATGGGCCGGCCGGTCATCGCAGTCACCCGGGCCGATGGCACCACCGCCGCCGAGGTGCGCCGGGCCGATGCCGGTCTCGTCGTCGAGCCGGGCGACTCAGCCGGGTTCATGGCAGCGGTCGAGCGGCTGCGCAGCGACGCCGACCTCGTGGCGAGGCTGGCGCGCAACGGCCGGGAGTACAGCCGTCAGCACCTCGACCGCGAGGTGTCGCTGGGTGCCATCACCCAGCTGGTCGTCGACGCGCTGGACGCATCGCCTCACAAGGACGACGTCGCCACCAGGTAGTCGGCCGACTCCTCGACACCCGACTGCACGCGGCGGATGTCGACCTGCACCATCTCCTCGACGACCTGCTCGAACCGCACCGTCGGCTCCCATCCCAGCTGGCGGCGCGCCTTGCCGGCGTCACCGATCAAGCCACCGACGTCCGTCGGGCGGATGAGGGCCGGATCCTGGTCGACGTAGCGCCACGGGTCGCCGAGCCCGGCCGACTCGAACGCGACCTCGAGCAGCTGCTCGAGGCTGTGCGACTCCCCCGTGGCGATGATGTAGTCGCCCGGCTCGTCGTGCTGCAGCAGCAGGCGCATGGCCGAGACGTAGTCGCTGGCCGCTCCCCAGTCGCGCTCGACCGCCAGGTTGCCCAAGGAGACGCGATCACGTACGCCGCAGGCGATCTCGGCGGCCGCCCGGGTGATCTTGCGGGTGACGAACTGGCGACCGCGCAGAGGGCTCTCGTGGTTGTAGAGGATGCCGCTGCAGCAGTAGAGGTCGTACGACTCGCGGTAGTTGATCGTGAGGTAGTGCGCGAAGCTCTTGGCCACGGCGTAGGGGCTGCGCGGGTAGTGCGGGGTGTCCTCGGTCTGCGGCTGCTCCTTGGACAGGCCGAACATCTCCGACGTCGAGGCCTGGTAGAAGCGCGCGCAGCTGCCGTGACGGTCGCGATGCCGCAGCAGGGAGTCGAGCATGCGCAGGACGGCCATGCCGTTGACCTCGGCGACGTGCTCGCGGTTGTCCCAGCTCGCACCCACCGAGCTGAACGCGGCGAGGTTGTAGATCTCGTCGGGGCGGAACTCCTCGAGGAGTGCCTCGAAGCCCGCCGCATCGCGCAGGTCGAGCTCGCGGACCACGACCCCGTCGAGATAGGGCAGGGCCGACCGTCTGGATGACTCAGACCCCGGCTGCAGGGTCCCGACGACGTGATAGCCGTGGCTGACGAGCTCCCTCGCCAGGTAGACCCCGTCCTGCCCTCCCACTCCCGTGATGAGGGCCGTCGCCGGGCCTGCCATCAGGCGTGCTCGCCGCCGCCGGCCAACAGCTCGATGTCGGCGTCGACCATCAGCTCTGCGAGCTGCTGGGTCTGGGTCTCTGCCTTCCAGCCCAACAGGTCGTGCGCCTTGCTCGGGTCGCCGATCAGCGCGTCGACCTCGGTGGGCCGCTCGTAGCGCTCGTCGTAGCGGACGTGCTGCTCCCAGTCGAGCCCGGCATGCGCGAAGGAGTACTCGATGAACTCGCGGACCGTCGTACCGGTGCCCGTCGCCAGGACGAAGTCGATCGGCTCGTCGTGCTGCAGCATGCGCCACATGCCCTCGACGTACTCCTTGGCGTAGCCCCAGTCGCGGATCGCGTCGATGTTGCCGAGGAACAGCTCGTCCTGGACACCGGCCTTGATGCGCGCCACGGCCCGGGTGATCTTGCGGGTCACGAACGTCTCGCCGCGGCGGGGGGACTCGTGGTTGAACAAGATGCCGGACACCGCGAACATGTCGTAGGCCTCGCGGTAGTTGACCGTGACCCAGTGCGAGTAGAGCTTGGCCGCGCCATAGGGCGACCGGGGATAGAACACCGTCTGCTCATTCTGCGGCGGAGGCGTCGCGCCGAACATCTCGGACGTCGAGGCCTGGTAGAACTTGCAGTCCAGCTGCGCAGCCCGGATCGCCTCGAGGAGGCGGATCGTCCCCACGGCGTCCGTCGAGGCGGTGTACTCCGGCATCTCGAACGAGACCTTGACGTGGCTCATCGCGCCGAGGTTGTAGACCTCGTCGGGCTGGATCTGGTGAATCAGGTTGACCAGGTTGACCCCGTCGGTCAGGTCTCCGTAGTGCAGGAACAGGCGCTTGCCCGACTCGTGCGGATCCTGGTAGATCTGGTCGATACGGCTCGTGTTGAACGTCGACGACCGGCGGATGAGCCCGTGTACCTCGTAGCCCTTCTCGAGGAGGAGCTCAGCGAGATAGGAACCATCCTGACCGGTGATCCCGGTGATCAGTGCGCGCTTCATGACCTGCCTTGTGACTAGTGATGGACAGCCGTGTCGAGTTGGCGTACCGATGCCCCGCCGAATAACTCTCGCGTAGCATAGCGCTGGCGTCGCACACCCACGATGGAGACGAGACAACATGGCGAAGACACCCCTGGATCGCACGTCCCGGACCTACGTCGCGGGGCACCGCGGACTCGTCGGCTCGGCCGTCCTGCGGCACTTCGAGGGGCAGGGATTCACCGATCTGGTGACCCGGACGTCGTCCGAGCTCGACCTGCGAGATCGCGCGGCGACGTTCGACTTCTTCGCCGAGCAGCGTCCCGAGGTCGTCGTCCTGGCGGCGGCGAAGGTCGGCGGGATCGCGGCCAACGACACGTACCCCGCCGACTTCCTGAGCGACAACCTGCGGATCCAGCTCAACGTCATCGACGCGGCCGTCGAGCACGGCACCGAGAAGCTGCTGTTCCTGGGCTCGAGCTGCATCTACCCGAAGTTCGCCCCGCAGCCGATCCGCGAGGACTCGCTGCTGACCGGCACCCTCGAGCCGACCAACGATGCCTACGCGATAGCCAAGATCGCCGGGGTCCTGCAGCTCCAGGCCGTACGACGCCAGCACGGCCGGCACTTCATCTCCGCGATGCCGACCAACCTCTACGGTCCCGGCGACAACTACTCGGCGACCAAGTCGCACGTCCTCCCGGCGCTGCTCCGCAGGTACCACGACGCGGTTGCGGCCGGCGATGACACCGTCACCAACTGGGGCTCCGGCACCCCGCGCCGCGAGCTCCTCCACGTCGACGACCTCGCGCGCGCCTGCCTGTTCCTGCTGGAGAACTACGACGACCCGGCGCCCATCAACGTCGGCACCGGATCGGACCTCACCATCGCCGAGCTCGCCGAGATGGTCGCGGAGATCACCGGCTTCACCGGCGAGACCCGCTGGGACACGTCCAAGCCCGACGGCACGCCCCAGAAGCAGCTCGACGTGTCGCGGATCAACGAGCTCGGCTGGAAGGCCGAGATCGGCCTGCGCGACGGCGTCGAGCGTACGTACCGGGAGTTCACGGACTCCCGCATGGCCGGCACCGCACGCAACCTCAGCTAGGCCGGCGCCGCCGGCTCAGCCGAGAGGCTTGCGGGCGAACACGTCCAGCACGTTGCGGAAGAACGCATCGCGCTTCAGGAGACTGTCGACCGACGAGCTGATCGGTGTCCGCATGCGCTCGGGCACGCCGAGCGAGGCCAGGTAGTGCGTGGTCTCGAGCGAGTAGCGCACGCGTGACTCGGTCGCGATCACCTCGAAGCCCAGACGCTCCAACGTCTGCCGCATGCTGCTCTTGGAGTGCAGCCGCATGTGGGTGTCGGACACCCTGCGGTCGATGACGCGGGACGCCCTGCCCCCGGTCGCCTTGGACACCGCCAGTGCCGCCCCGTCCATCGCGGACCACCGTGGGGTCTGCATGAACAGGACCCCACCAGGCTTGAGGAGGCGCAGGCACTCGGTCAGCAGCTCGTCCGGGTCCGACACGTGGGCGAGCACGCACCACATCGTGACCGAGTCGTACAGGTTCGAGCCCTCGATCGTCGGCAGGTCACCGAGATGGAGATCGATGTCGTGGGTCTCCTTGGCCACCTCGACGGCGCCGGGAGCAAGCTCGCTGCCCGAGACCTCGTAGCCTGCGTCGCGCGCCAGGGCGAGGAAGTCGGCCCCGCCGGATCCCACATCGAAGAGCGTGCGGCCGGCGCTGCCGCCCAGCAGCTCCGAGATGCGCTCGATCGTCTCCCGCCAGACCACGTCCAGCATCGACGAGCGCCTGGCATTCGCGTAGAGCTCGAACAGCTCGCGGTCGTACTCGTCGTAGAAGTCGTGGATCGCGGCCGCGTCCTCGGGGTTGGACAAGAACCTGAGGCCACAGGAGCGACAACGGACGATGACCCGCCCGCTCGTACGAGCGCGAGGGTAGGCGTGGACGTCGGACGCACCGCACGCTTCGCACGTGGTCGTGCCGGCTGACATGAGTACCTTTCGGGCTCCCACCCGCCGCCAATCCTAGCGAGGCGTCGACCCCCATGTCAGGCCGATCGGCACGAACTTCGACGCCCTGTCTGCCCTAGGTCGCGGGGTCGGGATCGACGTCCCGCTCGACGACCTGCGGTGCGTGCGACTGACGCCACAGCAGCCGGTACGCGATGGGTCCCAAAGGGAACCAAACGAACACAATTGACGCGAAAGAGCTCGCCCAGAGCACCCCGCTCACGCCGATCGAGTGGACCAGCCACAGCGACCCACCGATGTTGCAGATCGCCATCGGGACACCGAAGATCAGCTGCTGGCGGAACTTCTCGTTGCCGTTGAGGAAGAACACCAACGGTGCGGAGGTCGAGACGACCACGGTCCACAGCGCGGCGGCCGCCAGCAGGGCCGTGCTCGGCACGAGATCGTCACCCAGCCACAGGCGGACCACCGGCTTGCCGAGCAGGAACAAGATCGCGGACAGCAGCGCCGCTCCCCCGGCACAGGCTGCCGTCGTACGCACGAGTGCGCGCCGGGCCCACAGGACGTCGCCGTGCTTCGTGGCGTCGGCGAAGGCGCTCCAGAGCTGGATCGCGGCGACGTTGATCGTGGTGGACACCAGCCCGAACACGCGGATCGTCACGCTGTAGGTCGCGGCGGCCTCCGACCCCAGGACGGAGGAGACGATCAGGGTGTCCAGCTGGAAGGCAACAGCGGCGAGCAGTGCGATGCCGGTGAACTGCGCACCGGAGGACAGCAGCTCCTTGACCAGGGCCCTCGAGACGTACGCCCGACGAGGACGGATGTCCTCAGGCAGCGCCCGGATCACGCGTCGGGACTGGATCCAGAACACCACGGGCGGGGTCAGCGCCATGCCGGCGACGCTCCAACGGATGTCATGCGTGAGCGCTGCGGCGACGGTCGCGACCGCCGGCGCACCGACGTTGGCCACGCCGAGCCAGAACGACGCGGCATGGGCCCGCTGGTGGGCCAGCTCGATCTTCTGGCCGAGGTTGGTCGTCAGCTGGAGCGCGGCGCCGGCCAGCGCGATGAATGCCGCCACGTGGATGTCGATGGCGGGCACTCCGTCCGCCCCCGTCCACGAGTTCCAGGGCAGTGCGAAGGCGAGCAGACCGGCCACGAGCAGGCCCACGACGGATGCGCTGGCCACGATCGCGTAGGAGGAGGAGAGGATCGCGCGGGCACGGTCCGGGCCGTCCTTGTTGAGGCTGAGCTTGCTGACCAGGCCGTTCGCGATGCCGAAGTCGCCCAGCAGGAGGAGCGTCGTCGTCAGGGTCAGCGTCATGAGGACGCCGTATCCGTCGACGCCGAGGAAGTGGACGAGCACAGGTGTCAGGAGCAGCGTGCCCAGCGTGGTGCCGCCTCGTGTGGCGATCGCGGCGATGGCCGAGCGTACGAGCGCACGGTTGCGGGCCACCCCCCGTGCCGACTCCGTCATGCGTCGAGGGTCTGCCGGTAGATCGCGAGGTTCTCGGCGACCATGCGTTCCCACGTGAACTCCGCGGCACGCGACTGGGCGGAGTCGAGCCGCGTGGTGTCGGGCGCCACGTCCCCGACCAGGGCCTTCAGTGCTGATGCGAGCTGTGTCGGGTCGTCCGGGGACACCACCGTGGCCAGCCCGCCGGCGACCTCGACGAGACACGGCGTGTCGGCGACGATCACGGGGCAGCGTGCGGCGAATGCCTCGAGCACGGGCAGACCGAAGCCCTCGTACCTGCTGGCGAACACCAGGCACGCGGCGCCGGCGTAGACCCCGGGCAGGTCCGCGTCAGAGACCCGCATCTGGTGCACGCGGTCGCTCAGGCCGTGGCGGTCGAAGAACTCCGTCTCCTCGGCATCGAACGGCCCACCGCCGACTGCGACCAGGTGCAGGTCGGGACTCGCCCCGGCCATCTCGACGAAGGCGTCCGCGAGCAGCGTGAAGTTCTTGTAGGTGCTGCGCATGCCGACGAACAGGACGTACGTCTCGGGCAGCTCCACCACTGGCGGACGTGGAGAGAAGAACGTGCTGTCGACGCCCAGGTAGGCGACATGGACCGGTTTGCCGGGATCGCCCCAACAGCTGAGCAGGTCCGCCTTGGTGGTCTCGGAGATGCAGACGATGGCATCGGCGGCGTCGACGTAGTCACGCTTGCTGCGATGCGGATTGGGGCCCGGCTCGTGCAGCTCCGGCATGAGCTCGGGGATCATGTCGAAGACCGTGGTGATCCGCTTGCGGGCACGGTAGGCGTTCTTGTACTGCGGCCAGTAGTAGGTGCTGTGGACGATGTCGACCGGCTTGGGTGGCAGCCGCGTCACGGCGTTGACGGCACCGAGTGCTCGGCCCCGGAGGAATCGGCTGTCGCTCTCCACCAGCCTCATGCGGTCTGGGAAGTAGCGGTGCAGGTACTCCGTGCGGGTCAGCCCGAGCGGCAGCACGAGGTCCACGTCATCGGACCTGTCGAGCCCTTTGGCCAGCTCGGCGAAGAGCCTGGAGACCCCGCCGACTCGTTGCACCAGGAAGGCCTGGGGGTCGATCAAGACGCGCATCAGCTCACCTGTCGGCGAGCTTGGCCGCCGGGATGCTCACCAGTCGCTTGACGTTCCGTCGCGCTGTGCGCACGGCGTCGGAGAAGATCAGGCGGGTCGGCGCCTTGAGCGGCTCGCGGTGATAGAGGTGCAGGTTGTAGCCATTGGTCGCCAGCTGGAAGCCCAGCCGCTCGCCCAGCACCCGCAGCGACTCGGTGGTGTGAAGGGTGATGTGCTGACCGTGCTCCGGACCGAAGTAGAACCAGTCGTCGACGGCCGGTGCCGGTTCCGGCAGGATCCCGGTGGTGAACAACAGACGATCGGTGCGCGCCGCGGTCGGCGCGAGCTCGGCGTAGGGATCCCCGAGGTGCTCGAACACCTCGAATGCCGTGATGAGGTCGTAGCGCGTCCCCGGCTGGTCCTCGAAGCCGCGCGCGAAGAGATTGTTCGTGAAGGGATCTGAGTGGAAGAAGTCGTAGCCACGGTCGCGCATCATGCGGCTGAACGTCCCGTAGCCCCCGCCCCAGTCGAGGAACCGGCCCTTGGTGATCCGTTCGCCGGCCAGGATCAGGGACGCCTTCTTGCTCATCACCGCGCAGCGCTGCAGGAGGCCCGAGTCCTCCTCGTTGATCGGCTCGGCGTATGCCTCCTCGAGCCAGGTGGGACCGTTCACGAAGACCACGCCACACGAAGTGCACCGGCGGTAGTCGGCTGGGTACTTGCCCAGCACGGTCTGGGTGCCGTAGTCGACGGTCGCTTCTGCACAGATCGGACACGCAACTACCTGTGGCATGTTCTCCCTCATCTGGTGAGCTGTGGACCGGCCCACATACTATCCCGGGCGCACTCGCCGCCAGCGCATACGTGAGATCGAAATCGCCGACTCACCCTCGGTCCCCGATTGTGTCCGCCGCAGTTCTTATCGTGGGGGCTGAAGGGAAGGAGGCCGACATGAGGCATTCACTCGAGCTCATCGGGCTCACGATGGTCTGCGAGGCCTGCGAGGGCGAGATCGACCTGCCCGAAGACCTCGGGTCCGGCACGGGCATGTGCCGCCAGTGCGGCATCGCGTTCCTGGTCGACGCGCCCTACGAGGCGGACCGGGCGTCACGCCGCAGCGCCTGAGCACATCCACCCACCCGGCAACTAGAATTGTGCGGTGAAGTTCCTCAACGACCTGCAGCCCTCGTACGACCTGACCTACAACGACGTGTTCATGGTTCCGGAGCGCTCAGACGTCACGAGCCGGTTCGACGTCGACCTGTCGACGGCTGACGGCATCGGCACGACCCTGCCGCTCGTCGTGGCCAACATGACCGCGATCTCCGGGAAGCGCATGGCGGAGACGATCGCCCGTCGCGGCGGCATCGCGATCATCCCGCAGGACATCCCGCTCGACATCGTCGCCGCGACGGTGCAGCGCGTGAAGGCCGCGCACACGGTCTACGACACCCCGGTCACCGTCACCTCGTCCACGACGGTCGGCGAGGCCATGAGCCTGATCCCCAAGCGTGCCCACGGCGCGGTCGTCGTGGTCGAGGACGGCAAGGTCCTGGGCATCGTCACCGAGCGCGACGGCGCCGAGATCGACCGCTTCGCGCAGGTTCGCGAGGTCATGACGACCGACATCCTGACGTTCGACGCCGGCACCGACCCCAAGACCTGCTTCAACGAGATGTCGGCCCGCCACATCGACTTCGCGCCGGTGCTCGACGGTGGACAGCTCGTCGGGGCGCTGACCCGCAAGGGCGCCCTGCGCTCGACGATCTACCAGCCGGCCGTCGACGGCTCCGGTGCGCTCGTGATCGGCGCCGCCGTGGGTATCAACGGCGATGTCTCCGGCAAGGCCGCCGACCTGCTGGGCATGGGCATCGACGTGCTCGTCGTCGACACGGCGCACGGCCACCAGGAGAAGATGCTCGAGGCGCTGCCCGTCGTCGTCGCGGCCCGTGAGGCGTACGAGGCCACGTCCGGCCACCGGGTCCCGATCGCCGCCGGCAACGTCGTGTCGGCTGATGGCGTACGCGACCTGGTCACCGCCGGTGCCGACATCGTCAAGGTCGGCGTGGGACCGGGCGCGATGTGCACGACGCGCATGATGACCGGTGTCGGCCGCCCGCAGTTCTCCGCGGTGCTCGAGTGCGCGGCAGCTGCACGTGAGCTCGGCGCGCACGTGTGGGCCGACGGCGGTGTCCGCTACCCGCGTGACGTCGCCCTCGCCCTGGCGGCCGGTGCGGCGAGCGTCATGATCGGCTCGTGGTTTGCCGGCACGCTCGAGAGCCCCGGCGACCTCAAGTTCGGCCCCGACGGCCGGCCCTACAAGGAGTCGTTCGGCATGGCCTCGGCTCGTGCAGTCTCCAACCGCACGCGTGACGCGGCCGGCTTCGAGCGTGCCCGCATGGCGCTGTTCGAGGAGGGCATCTCGTCCTCACGCATGTTCCTCGACCCTGATCGTCCCGGAGTGGAGGACCTTGTCGACGCGATCATCGCCGGCGTACGGTCGAGCGCCACGTATGCAGGGGCCCGCTCGCTCGCGCAGTTCCACGAGCGCGCGATCGTCGGCCTGCAGAGCTCGGCCGGCTACGACGAGGGCCGCCCGCTGCACGCCAGTTGGTAGTAGGCGGCACGCGGCTCCTTCGGCCCCCTACTCGCAAGCTCGTGGGGGGACCCCCAGCCGCTCATTCCGCTGCTCGCTGGCGCTCGCATCGGGCCGCCTGCTCGCTTCGCTCGTTGTGGCTAGGTGGGCAGGGGCTCGTCGGCCAGGAATCCGGGCACGAGCGACTCCACGGCGCGCAACCCTGAAGCGTCTGCGCCGTGCACGACCGCCACGTCCCAGTAGTGGTATCCGCGCTGCTTGAACGGCTCGTCCAGGATCGACGCCTGCTCCGCCACCCGATCGACGGTGGTCCGACCGAGCGGGTGGCCGTCGTTGTCCCAGACCGCCACGACCGTGTAGCCGAGGTCGGCCAGGCAGTCCCACACCATCACGGGGTCATGGCCGGCAAGTCGGGTGAGAACGTGGTCGTACTCGAAGAACAGGACGGGTGACGCATCGCTCCACGTCTGGGCGATGACCTGGATCAGCGTCGTGTCGTAGCCGTCGGTGTCGGACTTCACGAGCCTCAGCCGGTCGAACTCAGGGTGAAGCTTGCTCAACGCCGTCACGGCAACGACCGGCATGGCGTCAGCGGCAACCCCCTCGGCAAACCGTGTCGTACCTCCGACGCGTACGGCGGAAGCGGCCTTCTGCGAGGCGCCGGGAGCCAACAACGCCTCGACGACCGTGATCCGTGGGTCGGGGTCGGCGTTGAGGTGGAGGTAGCGGAGATAGAACGGATCAGCCTCGACGCAGAGAACACGGCCCTCGGCTGCGTGCAGGATCTGGACGGCCGAGTCGCCGATGTTGGCGCCGACGTCGAGGACGGTCAGCTCATCGTCCTCGGCGAGCAGTGCCGCGAGATGTACGAGATTCTGCCCGTACTGCCCGTCGATCGCCGCGTAGTCGGGCAGTCGGTGCGACCGGGGCATGGAGAGGTTGACGCCCTGCACCTTCCGGATCACCGGGCGGCTTCCGAGCCGATCTCGAACGGCCCACCGCGCCCGGCGGGCGAGGACCCACGCAACTTGCCGGAGACGATGGTTCACCGCCACAGGCTAGCGGTGTCAGGCAGGGGCCGTTGCCACCTTGCGCAATCGGATGCCGTCGAGGATCAGGGTGAGGCCCAGCTCGAAGGAGTCGGAGTCCGCCCGCTCGAGCGGCTCATCGTCGATCGCGCCTGCGCTGCCCGCCTGGAGGTGCGTCTGCTCGTCGGAGACGTGGCCGAACACGAAGTAGAGGATCGTCGTCGCGGCCGACCGCGCGAACGCGTTGTCGAACCCACCGGCGGCGATCGCTCCCGCGAGCCGGCTGTTGAGCGACACCGCACCCAGGCCGAAGGCGTGGACCGTGGCGATCAGCTCGGCGCCGTCGCGATAGGCGAGCATCGCGTCGCGCAGCTCGCGGCTCGCCGCCAGGACCTGCACGTCCCAGGGCTCATGCGTCGGCAACGGCCGTGCACCGCGTACGAGCAGCTCGTCAGCCACCGCCGCGAGCAGGACCTGCTTGTTGGCGAAGTGGTGATAGAGCGCGCTTGGCTGGAGCCCCAGCTCGGACGCGATGCGACGCATCGACATGTCGGGCAGCCCGTACATGTCGAGGATCCCCACGGCTCGTTCGACGATGTCGGAACGGTGGTAGCGCACGCGGGCCTCCGGCTCGAATTGACGGTCCAGCCAGCCTATAGGTTAGCCTGAACGCCGTTCACCTGAGCATCGTTCAGGTACGTCCTCAGGAGTCCCATGCCAAGCCTCACCTCTTCACGCAAGAACGCCGTGTCGACCACCGACCTCGCCCTGATCGCCACGTTCGCGGCCTTGATCGCGGTCTGCACGATCATCGGCGACTTCAGCGTCACCGGCATCGGCGTGCCGTTCACGCTCCAGATGTTCGGCATCTTCCTCGCCGGTGCGGCGCTCGGTGCGAGGCGCGGCTTCCTCGCCGTGCTCCTCTACCTCGCGGTCGGCACCGCGGGCGTGCCGATCTTCGCCGACCACCGCGGCGGACCGTCGGTGTGGGTCGGCGTCACGGGCGGTTACCTGCTCGCGTTCCCGATCGCGGCCTTCATCGTCGGGCTGGTCGCGAGCCGTGTGGCCCGCACCAACCCCGCTGCGTTCACGATCGTCGTGTCGATCGCCGCGGCGATCGTCACCGTCGCCGTCGTCGGGACCCTCGGCACGATCGGCATGGCGCTCAAGCTCGACGTCAGCCTCAAGGCGGCCTGGGGCTACGCCACGCCGTTCTTCGTGGCCGACATCATCAAGGGCGTGTTCGCGGCGATCGTCGCGGCCGCGGTGCATCGCGCATTCCCCCAGCTGGTCGCCAAGCGCTGACGTGATCCGGCTCGACGAGGTCACCGTCCGGGTAGCCACTCCCGGCGGCGACCTCGTGCTGCTCCATCCGACGACGCTGAGCCTGACCGAGCAGCGCGTTGCCCTGATCGGCAGCAACGGCTCGGGCAAGTCGACGCTCGCCCGGCTGCTCAACGGACTCGTCGAGCCCAGCGATGGCCGGGTCACGGTCAACGACCTCGACACGACCCGCGACGGTGCGGCCGTACGTCGTCAGGTCGGCTTCGTCTTCACCGACCCGGGCGCGCAGCTCGTCATGCCCACCTGCCTCGAGGACATCGCGCTGTCACTCCGCCGCAGCATCAAGGACAAGAAGGAGCGCCTCGCGAAGGCGCGCGAGATCCTGGCCGAGTTCGATCTCGCCGACAAGGCTGACACCAGCGTTCACGCCCTGTCGGGTGGCCAGAAGCAGCTGCTGGCCCTCGCTGGTGTGCTCTCGACTAACCCGGCGATCCTCGTCGCCGACGAGCCGACGACCCTGCTCGACCTGCGCAACACGCGCGTGATCGCCGACCGACTGTTCGCCCTGTCCCAACAACTGATCTTGGTCACCCACGACCTCGACCTGGCCCTGCGCTGTGACCGCGCGCTGGTGATCGACGAGGCGCGGGTGGCGTTCGACGGCGCCCCCGCGGACGCGGTCGCGTTCTACCGCCAGCAGGTCACCCGATGAGCGAGCGCAGCGAGCGAACGATCCGGCACCTCATGACGCCATCTGCGCATCGTGGGTCTTTCTCGCAGGTGGCGTCATGAGCCAGTTCCTCGTCGGCAACTACCGGCCGGGGACGACGTTGCTGCATCGCATACCGGCCGGCCCGAAGCTGGGTCTGCTCGCGTTGTTCAGCCTCGCCACCGTCCTGGTCCCCGGCATGTGGCCGGCCCTGGGATTCCTCGCCGCTGCCATCGGCCTGGCGGCCTGGGTACGCATGCCACTGCGCAGCACCGTCCGAGCGCTGCGGCCGCTGCTGCTCGTCATCGTGCTGGCCACGGCGTTCCAGGTCTGGCAACGCGGCTGGCCGACCGCGATCCATGTCGTTGCCGGCCTGCTGGCCGTCGTGATCGCCGCCCTCGTCTTCACCGCGAGCACCTCGATCGACTCGATGCTCGATGCCATCACGCGTGGTCTCGGGCCGTTCCGCCGGATCGGCGTGAATCCCGAGCGCGTCGCGCTGGCGTTCTCGCTGATGATTCGTGCGATCCCCGGAGTCCTCGAGATCGCGCACGAGACGCGGGCCGCCGCGAAGGCACGCGGGCTCGAACGCAACCCACGCGCATTGCTGACCCCGATGGTGATCCGCACGGTCGCGCACGCGTACGAGACCGGCGCGGCCCTGCAGGCCCGAGGGATCGCCGACTAACCCCTGACCTCGCCGTGCTCGACGCAACGGGCCGACCAGCCGCGCGGCACGACCTGCACGACCATGCGCCGGCGGCACTCGGCGCAGAATCTCGGCGGTTCCATCTGCAGCAGCTCTGCGCACCGCGAGTGGTCGCGCGCGTCGACACCCTCGCCGCAGTGACCGCAGTACGTCATGTCAGAGCGTCTTCTGGAGTTCCTTGATCGGCATGCCGAGCTCGGCCAGCAGGTCGATGTCCTCGTTGGCGTCGCGGCCCAGTGTCGTCAGGTAGTTGCCGACGATCACGGCGTTGACCCCGCCGAGCAGCCCTTCGCGGGTGCCGAGGTCACCGAGCGTCAGCTCGCGACCGCCGGCATAGCGCAGGATCGTGTGCGGCATCGCGAGGCGGAACGCGGCGATCGTCCGCAGGGCATCCTGCGAGCTCATGAGCTCCTGGTCGCCGAACGGCGTGCCGGGGCGCGGGTTGAGGAAGTTGAGCGGCACCTCGTGGGGCTGGAGCTCGGCGAGCTGGACGGCCAGCTCGGCACGCTGCTCGATCGACTCACCCATGCCGACGAGCCCTCCGCAGCACAGCTCCATGCCGGCCTCGCGGACCATGAGGCAGGTGTCCCAGCGCTCCTCGTACGAGTGCGTCGACACGACCTGCGGGAAGTACGACTTCGCCGCCTCGAGGTTGTGGTTGTAGCGGTGGACGCCCATCTCGACGAACTCGTCGACCTGCGCCTGGGTCAGCATGCCGAGGGAGCAGGCGATGTTGATGTCGACTTCGGCCTGGATCGCCTTGATGCCCTCGCGAACCTGGTCCATGAGCCGCTGATCGGGACCGCGTACGGCCGCGACGATGCAGAACTCGGACGCGCCGGTCCTGGCGGTCTCTTTGGCGGCCTCGACGAGCTCGGGGATGTTGAGCCACACCGCCCGGACCGGCGACTGGAACTGACCCGACTGGCTGCAGAAGTGACAGTCCTCCGGGCATCCTCCGGTCTTGAGCGACACGATGCCCTCGACCTCGACCTCGGGGCCGCACCACGTCATGCGTACGTCGTGGGCGAGCTCCAGCAGCTCGGGGATGCGCTCGTCGGGCAGCCTCAGCACCTCGACGAGCAGCTCCTCGGAGAGCCCGAGGCCCTGCTCGAGAACGTGGGTGCGGGCGACCTGCAGGACGTCAGTCATGGCAAGGAATGTATCCTGAACACCGTTCAGGTCAAACCTCGGCCACCCGAGATCCTGATCACCCGCCATGGATGACCTCATCGACTTCGACCGCGCCCACGTGTGGCACCCGTACGCCCCGATGGACTCGCCCGCGACGCCGCTGCTGGTCACCTCGGCCCGCGGCAACCGCCTGACACTGGCCGACGGGCGCGAGCCGATCGACGCGATGTCGTCGTGGTGGGCGACGATCCACGGCTATCGCCACCCCAGGCTCGACGCAGCGCTGCACCGCCAGGCCGACACGATGTCGCACGTCATGTTCGGCGGCCTGACACATGAGCCGGCCATCGAGCTCGCTCGCCGGCTGCTCGACCTCGCACCCGCCGGTCTCGACAAGGTCTTCTTCGCCGACTCCGGCTCGGTCGCCGTCGAGGTCGCGATCAAGATGGCGCTGCAACTGCAACGCGGGACGGGGCACCCGGGGCGTACGCAGCTCCTCACCTTGCGCGGCGGCTATCACGGCGACACGTTCGGGGCGATGAGCGTGTGCGACCCCGTCGGCGGCATGCACCAGATGTTCACCGACGTGCTGGCCGAGCAGGTCTTCCTACCTCGCCCGCCGGCCGGTCTCGATGCCGACGCCGACGCCTGGATCGGGGAGGCACAGTCAGTCGTCGACGCCCTCGACGACACGATCGCCGCCGTCATCGTCGAGCCCGTGCTGCAGGGCGCCGGTGGCATGCGGGTCTATCCACCGGCCGTCCTGCGCTGGCTGCGCGAGCTCTGCGACGCCCGGGGCTGGCTGCTGGTGCTCGACGAGATCGCGACCGGCTTCGCCCGCACAGGTGAGATGTTCGCCGCCGACCACGCCGGCATCAGCCCCGACATCATGTGCGTCGGCAAGGCCCTGACCGGCGGCTACCTGACCCTCGCCGCGGTCCTCTGCACGCCCGCCGTGGCCGCCGGCATCGACGCCTCGGAGTCCGGAGCGCTGATGCACGGGCCGACATACATGGCCAACCCCCTGGCCTGCGCCGTCGCGGCAGCCTCGCTCGACGTGCTGACCGAGTCCTCGTGGCGGCTCGACATCGCGCGCATCAACGCCGCCCTCGACGAGGGGCTGGCGCCTGCCCGCGAGCTCGACGGCGTTGCCGACGTACGTACGCTCGGCGCGGTCGGCGTGATCCAGCTCGACCACCCGGTCGATGTCGCGGCCGCCAGCGGGGTGGCGCTCGACCACGGTGTCTGGATCCGGCCGTTCCGCGACCTGATCTACACGATGCCGCCCTACATCAGCACCGACGAGGACCTCGCGGTCATCACCGGCGCACTCGTCGCAGCCGCTGGAGGCGCCCGATGAACCTGCACACGTGGCTCGGCGAACAAGCTGCCCAGCGTGAGCGCGACGGCCTGGTCCGCTCGCTGACGACCCACACGGGCGACCACGATGTGATCGACCTGGCCGGCAACGACTACCTCGGACTGTGCCGCGACCCTCGGGTCACCGCCGCAGCCGCCGACGCGGCCGTGAGATGGGGCGCCGGCGCGAGCGCGTCACGCCTGGTCACCGGCACGCTGCCGGTGCACACGGCGCTCGAGTCGACCCTCGCCGCACGGCTCGGACACGAGGCAGCCCTGGTGCACTCGACCGGCTATCACGCCAATCTCTCCGCCGTGACCGCCCTCTCCGACCGCGACACGCTCCTGGTCTCGGACGCCCATGTGCACGCCTCGCTCGTCGATGCTTGCCGGCTGTCCCGGGGGACACTCGCCGTCGTCGCGCACAACGATCTCGCCCAGGTCGAGGCGCGACTCGCGGAGCGTACGCAGGCGCGAGCACTGGTCCTCGTCGAGTCGATCTACTCGGTGCTCGGCGACGCGGCACCGCTCACGGAGCTAGTTGGCCTCTGCGAGCGCTACGACGCGACGCTCGTCGTCGACGAGGCGCACGGCGTCGGCGTCGCAGGCGACGGTGGCGGCCTCGTACGCGAGCTGGGCCTGGGCGGCCGGCCGTCGGTGATCGTCACGATGACGCTGTCCAAGGCGCTCGGCAGCCAAGGCGGCGCGGTCCTCGGCAGCCAGGCCGTCATCGACCACCTCGTCAACCGCTCACGATCCTTCATCTACGACACCGGACTCGCGCCCGCCGCCGCGGCAGCCGCCCTCGAGGCGCTGAGGGTCATGGACGTCGAGCCCGAACGCGTCGCCCGGCTGCACCACGTCGCCGCGACGCTCGCGGATGCCGCCGGCGTCCAGCGCGTCGCCGGAGCAGTCCTCTCGGTGGAGATGCCCGGACCGGTCGAGGCGCTTGCCGCCCAGGCCGAGTGCGGTGCCAGCGGCGTACGCGTGGGCTGCTTCCGGCCGCCGTCCACCCCCGACGGCATCAGCAGGCTGCGACTCACCGCGTCGGCCGGAGTCAGCGAGGACGAGCTGACGCTGGCCGGCAAGCTCATCGGGACGGTCGTGGCGTGACCCAGTACGTCGCCGTCACCGGGACCGACACCGACGTCGGCAAGACCGTCACCACGGCCGCACTGGCGGTGGCGTTGCAGCACGCCGGGCACCACGTCGCCGTCGTCAAGCCGGTCCAGACCGGCGTCGTGGCCGATGAGCCCGGCGACATCGACGACGTCGTACGCCTGACCGGCCTTCCGGACGTCGAGGAGATCACCCGGCTGCTCCATCCCCTGGCGCCCGAGAGCGCCGCGCGCCTCGAGGGCGTCTGGTTGCCGACGGTCGACGAGATCGCCGTGCGGATCCGGCGCATCGCGGCCGACGTCGTGATCGTCGAGGGTGCCGGTGGTCTGCTCGTTCGACTCGACGGGGAGGGCGGCACCATGATCGACCTGGCCCGCGCTCTCGACGCTGAGGTCATCGTGGTCGCTCGCGAAGGCCTCGGCACCCTCAACCACACGGGCCTGACCGTCGACCGGCTCCGCGCGGAAGGGCTGGTCCCGCGTCTCGTGCTCGGCTCCTGCTCGTCGGAACCCGGCCTCGCCGAGCGCAGCAACCGTGCCGACCTGCCGCGGCTGACCGACCTGGCGATCGACGGTCGCATCCCTGCCGGCGCCGGCTCGCTCGTGCGGATGGAGTTCCGGCACGAGGCGCCCGGCTGGTTCACCGCGCTGCCGGGCGGCAGGCGGTAGCGTCCCCGGATGGACAACATCCGGACGGCTGCGCTCGCGATCGCTGCGCTGATCGCCGCGGCGGCGTTCGTCCGGTGGCGGTTGCTGACCCGCCGCCGCGTGCTGGGCTCGCCGGCGGACCGGGCGACGTACGAGACGCTGCACACCGCCTCGCAAGCCGCTCCCGCGCTGCGTCGCGGCCTCGACGCCGACAGCGCGGCACTCGCGCTGCCCCACGTACGTACGTTGTTGGGTCAGCACACCGTCGCGATCACCGACCTCCACGGCCGGCTCGCCGGCGACGCGCCCGACGTCGCCAAGCTCACCGCCGACGCCTTGGCGAGCGGCACCACGCAGGCGTCCGACCACGCGATCGTCGCGCCGCTGTCGGTCGACGAGCGCGTCGTCGGGAGCATCGCGGTCGTCACCGACGAGGCGTCCGCGGGCCTGGCGCGCGCGACCACCGAGGTGGCCCGGTGGATGTCGAGCCAGCTCGAGCTCGCGGAGCTCTCGGAGTCGCGGACCGCCTTGATGGAAGCCGAGCTGAGGGCGTTGCGCGCCCAGATCTCACCGCACTTCATCTACAACTCCCTCGGCGCCATCGCCTCGTTCGTGCGTACCGATCCCGAGCGGGCCCGCGAGCTGTTGCTGGAGTTCGCCGACTTCACCCGCTACTCGTTCCGCGAGCACGGCGAGTTCACGACGCTCGCCGAGGAGCTGCGCTCGATCGAGCGCTACCTCGTGCTGGAGAAGGCCCGGTTCGGCGACCGGCTGCGAGTCGTCACCCGGGTCGCCCCGGAGGTCCTGAGCGTCACCCTGCCCTTCCTCGCGATCCAGCCTCTGGTCGAGAACGCCGTGCGCCACGGGCTCGAGGCCAAGGACGGCGACGGGACCGTCACGGTCGTCGCGCTGGACGAGGGCGTCGAGTGCGTCATCACGATCGAGGACGACGGCGTCGGGGTCGAGCCCGAGACCGTGCGCGACGTGCTGTCGGGCCACACGACCAGCGCCTCGGTCGGGCTCGCGAACGTCGACGAACGGCTCCGCACGGTCTACGGCGACGAGTACGGGATCGTGGTCGAGACCGCGCCCGGGCACGGCACGAAGGTCACGGTCCGGCTGCCCAAGTTCCACCCCGGCGCCGAGTCGCCGTGACCGCTCCCCTGTTGTGGTGCCGCCGATGTGTCGGCATGATCGCCGCATGACCGCTGCCTTGCGCGCCCTCGTGGTGGACGACGAGCAGCCCGTCCTCGACGAGCTCGTCTGGCTGCTGGGTCGCGACGACCGCATCGCCTCCGTACGCGCGGCCCGCTCGGGCGCGGAGGCCCTGCGCATGCTCGACGAGGGCGAGATCGAGCTGGTGTTCCTCGACGTCGCGATGCCGGGCCTCAGTGGTCTGGAGATGGCCCGCCTGCTCGGCCGGTTCCGGACTCCCCCGCGCATCGTGTTCGTCACGGCGCACGACGCGCACGCGGTCGAGGCGTTCGAGCTCAATGCCGTGGACTACCTGCTCAAGCCCATCCGCGAGGAGCGGCTCCGCGAGAGCGTGCGCCGTGCGTGCGCGGACGCCGAATCGGTGCCCGGCACGAGCGAGGACCAGATCGCCGTCGAGCTCGGCGGGGTCACCCGATTCGTGTCGCGGTCCTCGGTGTCGTACGTCGAGGCGCAGGGCGACTACGTACGCCTGCACGTCGTCGACGGCGGCAGCCACTTGATCCGCACGCCGCTGACGGCGCTCGCCGAGGACTGGCAGGAGGCCGGCTTCGCCCGCGTCCACCGCAGCCACGTCGTCAACCTCGCGCACCTGCGCGAGCTCCGGGTCCAGGCGGGCCGGTCGAGCGTGCTCGTGCCGGTCGGCGACGAGCTGGTCGAGATCCAGGTAGCCCGCCGGCACGCCCGGGCGCTGCGCGAGCTGATCCACGAGCGGGCGCTGTGACTGAGCGCCGGGAGAAGAAGTACTCCGGTCGGGTGCGGGTCACCAGCCCGCTGACCACCGCACCGGCCCACGTACGTCGCAGCGTGCGTCAGGAGATCGACGAGTCGACCGGCATCGGCGAGGTCTACATGCGGTCGCTGATCCGCGCCCAACTGCGGGCGGCGCTGACGGTCGCGGCGACCCTCGCCCTGTCGATCGGTGCCCTGCCCCTGCTGTTCCTGGCGTTCGACAGCGTCACGGAGATGCACGTCCTGGGCGTACCGGTCCCGTGGTGGATCCTCGGCGTGCTGGTCTATCCCGGGCTGTTCGCGCTGGGCTGGGTCTACATCCGGCAGGTCGAGCGCGCCGAGCGTGACTTCACCGAGCTCGTGGAACCGCACCGCCCGGACGCGGAATGAGTGAGCGCAGCGAACGAGCGACAGGGCCCTTCATGCCGCTGACCCCATATCGTGGGCTCTTCTTGGGGTCAGCGGCATGAACTCGACGTATGGCGTCGTCGCGGTGGCGCTGGTGGCGATCGCGACGCTCGGCATCGGTGCCTTCGGCCTGCGGGTGAGCCGTACGACGAGCGACTTCTACGTCGCGTCGCGCTCGGTCAGCCCGGTGTGGAACAGCTCGGCGATCGGCGGTGAGTACCTCTCCGCGGCATCGTTCCTCGGCGTCGCTGGTCTCGTGCTGACCCACGGCGCCGACATGCTCTGGTATCCCATCGGCTGGACCACCGGCTACCTCCTGCTGCTGGTGTTCGTGGCTGCGCCGCTGCGCCGCTCCGGGGCGTACACGATCCCCGACTTCGCCCAGGTCCGCCTGCAGTCGATGGGCGTGCGTACGGTCGCCAGTTGCCTCGTCGTCGCGGTCGGCTGGCTCTACCTGATGCCGCAGTTCCAGGGCGCCGGCCTCACCCTGCGCACCGTCACCGGCGCGCCAAACTGGGTCGGCACCGTGGTGGTCGCGGCGATCGTCGTGGTCAACGTCGTGTCGGGCGGCATGCGCAGCATCACGCTGGTCCAGGCGTTCCAGTACTGGCTCAAGCTGACGGCGCTGCTGATCCCGGTGTTCTTCCTGCTGCACGCCTGGCGCGGCGACGGCCGGCCCTCTCCCGTCGCCCCGGAGGAGTGGTTCCAGCCGTTCAGCCAGGCCGACGGGCCCGGCCTCTACCTGACGTACTCCGTCATGATCGCGACGTTCCTGGGCACGATGGGCCTGCCGCACGTCGTCGTGCGGTTCTACACGAATCCCGACGGCCACGCGGCCCGGCGTACGACCCTCATCGTGCTGGCGCTGCTCGGCACGTTCTACCTCCTGCCCACGATCTACGGCGTGCTGGGCCGGATCTATGCGCGCGACCTGTTGGCGTCCGGGCGTGCGGACACGGTCGTGCTGGAGCTGCCGTCCCGAGTCATCGGCGGGAGCACCGGCGAGGTGCTCGCCGCGTTGCTCACGGCGGGCGCGTTCGCGGCGTTCCTCTCGACCTCGTCGGGCCTCACGATGTCGGTCGCCGGCGTGGTGGGCCAGGGCCTGGCCCGCGGCCGGCTCTCGACCATCACGGCGCTGCGCATCGCGGCTGCAGGCTGCGTCGTCGTCCCGTTGGTCCTGGCGCTGTCGGCCGAGCGGATTGCGGTGGCCAGCTCGGTGACGTTCGCGTTCGCCCTGGCCGCCTCGACGTTCTGCCCGCTGCTCGTGCTCGGCATCTGGTGGCGGGGGCTGACGGCTCGCGGCGCCATCGCGGGCCTGATCGGCGGCGGCCTGTGTGCCGGCACCGCGGCGATCGTCACGATCGCGGCGCGCCCCGACGGGTGGTTCGGCGTCGTGATGAGCCAGCCGGCCGCCTGGTCGGTGCCGATCGGCTTCGCCCTGATGGTCGGCGTCTCACTCGCCACCCGCTCGGACGTACCGGCCAACGTCTCGCGGACCATGGTCCGTCTGCACACCCCCGAGCGCCTCGACGTCGACCGCCGGTTCTAGCCGGACCGTTCGACCTGCGAAACCGACCGTTCGTCGTACGCGGGCGACCGTATGTCGCCGGGCCGTCGGCTCCCACCGCACACACCGTGAAGTGATCTGGTTCACACGAATCGGGGTACCTAGGTTCAGAGCGGCGACACGCACCCGTGCCGTCCTGCCTTCACGGAAGAGGTGATCCACGGTGGCCGAGAGAATCACGCCCGAGGCCCACGCGGCCTATCAACGCATCCATGCGACCGACGAGTTCGCGGAGCTCAAACGCTCGTACCTGCGCTTCGTCGTCCCGCTGACCGTCGCCTTCATGACCTGGTACCTGCTCTACGTCCTGATGTCGAACTACGCGGGCGACTTCATGGGTCACAAGGTCGTCGGCAACATCAACGTCGCGCTGATCTTCGGTCTGCTGCAGTTCGTCTCGACGTTCGCGATCGCCATCTGGTACGCCCGATTCGCTGCCCGGCGCATGGACCCGATCGCTGACCGGCTCCGTGACGAGTTCGACAAGGAGAGCACGCGATGAGCACCACAGCCACGCTCCTACGGGCAGCTGATGACAACGACCACCAGGCACTGACCGGTTCGCTGTTCGTCCTGGTCGTCCTGATCACGGTCGGCATCACGTTCTGGGCGAGCCGCAACACCAAGACCGCGGCCGACTACTACGCCGGTGGACGCAGCTTCACCGGTGCACAGAACGGCTTCGCGGTCGCCGGCGACTACATGTCGGCAGCGTCCTTCCTCGGCATCTCGGGTGCCATCGCGCTGTCGGGCTATGACGGCTTCCTCTACTCGATCGGCTTCCTCGTGGCGTGGCTCGTCGCCCTGCTGCTGGTCGCCGAGCTGCTCCGCAACTCCGGCCGGTTCACGATGGCCGACCAGCTGGCATTCCGTATGCGCCAGCGGCCGGTGCGTACGGCGGCGGCGACGTCGACCGTGGTCGTGTCGATCTTCTACCTGCTGGCCCAGATGGTCGGTGCAGGCGCGCTCGTCGCCCTGCTGCTGGGCGTCGACAACGAAGGTGCGACCAAGAACCTGACGATCGTCGGCGTCGGCCTGCTGATGATCTTCTACGTGACGGTCGGCGGCATGAAGGGCACGACCTGGGTGCAGATCGTCAAGGCCGTCCTGCTGATGGGCGGCACGATCCTCATCACGATCCTCGTGCTGGCCAAGTTCGACTTCAACATCAGCGACCTGCTGGGCACCGCCGCGAGCAACAGCGGCAAGGGCGACGCGTTCCTGCAGCCGGGCCTCAAGTACGGCCTCACGACGACCAGCAAGATCGACTTCATCTCGCTGGGTCTGGCCCTGGTGCTCGGCACCGCAGGCCTGCCGCACATCCTGATCCGCTTCTACACCGTCCCGACGGCCCGGCAGGCGCGCAAGTCGGTGCTGTGGGCGATCGGACTCATCGGGTCGTTCTACCTGATGACGCTGATCCTCGGCTTCGGTGCTGCGGCACTGGTCAAGGGCGACGAGAAGGAGCAGATCGCAGGCTCCGGCGGCAACCTCGCATCACCGTTGCTGGCCGAGGCCGTCGGTGGTGGTTCCGGGTCGACCGGAGGCGCTGTGCTGCTGGCGATCATCTCGGCGGTGGCGTTCGCGACGATCCTCGCCGTGGTCGCCGGACTGACACTGACCTCGGCGTCGTCCGTCGCGCACGACCTCTACGCGCAGGTCTGGAAGCGCGGCGAGGTCACCGAGAAGCAGGAGGTGGCGACCGCGAGGATCGCGGCCTTCGCGATCGGCGGCGTGGCGATCCTGTTGGCCATACCGGCGCAGAAGCTCAACATCGCCTTCCTGGTGGCGCTGGCCTTCGCGGTTGCCGCATCGGCCAACCTGCCGGCGTTGCTCTACAACCTGTTCTGGAAGCGGTTCAACACCAGCGGAGCGGTGTGGAGCATCTACGGCGGCCTCATCTCGTCGGTGGGACTGGTGATCTTCTCGCCGGTCGTCTCCGGCAAGGGTGAGGACCCGACGGGCAAGAACCTGTCGCTGCTGCCGACCAACATCGACATCAGCTGGTTCCCGCTCGAGAACCCGGGCATCGTCTCGATCCCGATCGGCTTCCTGTGCGGATTCATCGGCACGATGCTGGCCAAGGACCGTGAGGCGGAGGAGCACTACACCGAGCTGGACGTACGTGCGATGACCGGCGCGGGCGCGATCAAGTAGCGCGCGCGTGCAGGCCGGGCCCGTCGAAGCCACCAGGGGGGGCCTCGACGGGCCCGGCTCGCAACCATAGGCCGAGCGAAGCGAGGCAGGCGCCCGGGCGGAGCCCGGCCGCTGTGAGGTACGAGCAGCAGGAGCGGCGGAGCCGCGCGACGCAACCCCGTGAACGGCATCTTGTGGGCTGCGCCACAATCAAGGTAGAACCCCGGACGAGGAGCAACCGTGACCGAGCAGAACATCAGCAACCTGTCCCACGAAGACCGCGTCTTCGAGCCGCCGGCCGACCTGGCGGCCAACGCCAACGTCAAGGCGGAGGTCTACGAGCAGGCGGCCGCCAACCGGGTGAAGTTCTGGGGCGAGCAGGCCGACCGGCTCAGCTGGGGCACGCCGTTCACCGACGTGCTCGACTGGTCCAACCCGCCGTTCGCCAAGTGGTACGTCGGCGGCACGCTCAACGCGGCCTACAACTGCGTCGACCGGCACGTCGAGGCCGGCAGCGGTGACAAGGTCGCGCTGCACTTCGTCGGCGAGCCCGACGACGACACCCGTGACATCACGTACGCCGAGCTCCAGGACCTCGTGTCCCAGGCCGCCAACGCGCTGATCGACCTGGGTGTGCAGACCGGCGACCGGATCGCGATCTACATGCCGATGATCCCCGAGGCCGTCATCGCGATGCTGGCGTGCGCCCGTCTCGGCGCCCCGCACACCGTGGTGTTCGGCGGGTTCTCCGCCGATGCCCTGTCGTCGCGCATCCTGGACTGCGAGGCCAAGGTCGTCATCACCGCCGACGGCGGCTACCGCCGTGGCGCCCCGTCCGCCCTCAAGCCCGCCGTCGACGAGGCGCTCCAGAAGTGCCCCGACGTCACCGGCGTGCTGGTCGTACGCCGCACCGGTCAGGACGTGGAGTGGACCGAGGGTCGCGACGTGTGGTGGCACGACGTCGTCGACTCCGCGTCCAAGGACCACACGCCGGAGATGTTCGACTCGGAGCACCCGCTCTACGTCATGTACACGTCCGGCACGACCGGCTCCCCCAAGGGCATCCTGCACACCACGGGCGGCTACCTGGTGCAGTCGACCTACACGTTCTGGGGCGTGTTCGACTACAAGCCCGAGGACGTCTACTGGTGCACCGCCGACGTCGGCTGGGTCACCGGCCATTCGTACATCGTCTACGGGCCGCTGGCCAACGGCGCGACCCAGGTGCTCTACGAAGGCACGCCGGACACCCCGCACAAGGGCCGCTGGTGGGAGATCATCGAGAAGTACAAGGTCACACTGTTCTACACGGCCCCGACTGCGATTCGTACGTTCATGAAGTGGGGCGAGCAGATCCCCGCCGAGCACGACCTCAGCTCGCTGCGCATCCTCGGATCGGTCGGTGAGTCGATCAACCCCGAGGCGTACGTCTGGTACCGCGAGAACATCGGCGGCGGACGCACCCCGATCGTCGACACGTGGTGGCAGACCGAGACCGGCGCGCACATGATCAGCCCGCTGCCCGGCGTCACCAAGGGCAAGCCGGGCTCGGCGATGACCGCGATCCCCGGCATCGCCGCGGAGGTCGTCGACGACGCCGGCAAGCCCGTCGAGCACGGCGAGGGCGGCTACCTCGTCATCACCGAGCCGTGGCCGTCGATGCTGCGCACGATCTGGGGAGACGACGACCGCTACAAGGACACCTACTGGTCACGCTGGCCCGGCTTCTACTTCGCCGGAGACGGCGCCCGCAAGGACGACGACGGTGCCATCTGGTTGCTCGGCCGCGTCGACGACGTCATGAACGTCTCGGGCCACCGCCTCTCGACCACCGAGATCGAGTCCGCGCTCGTGTCGCATCCCAAGGTTGCCGAGGCCGCTGTCGTCGGTGCGACCGACGAGACCACGGGTCAGGCCGTCGTCGCGTTCGTGATCCTGCGCGAGTCCGCGGGCGATGGCGGCGAGGAGATCGTCGCCGAGCTCCGCAGCCACGTCGCCAAGGAGATCGGTGCGATCGCCAAGCCCCGCCAGATCATGATCGTCCCCGAGCTGCCCAAGACCCGCTCCGGCAAGATCATGCGCCGACTGCTCCGCGACGTCGCCGAGAACCGCGAGGTCGGCGACGCCACGACGCTCGCCGACAGCGGCATCATGGACAAGATCACCGCCGGGATGAAGACCGCCAAGGACGAGGACTGACGCTGCGACCTTCATCACGCTGACAGGCTCAGGACGGGTTCCGTTCAGTTTCGTCTCATCTTCACCGGGAAAAGTTGTCGGCATGACGACGATGAGGAACGACGAGCAGGCGACTCCGACGACTCGGCGCATCAGCACGGACCTGGCCCTCGGCCTCGTCCTCCTCGGCGGCGTGATCGTCGGCCGACTGCTCTGGGCCGTCACCGACGGCAGCTTGTTGACGGCGCTGGGCGCACGCTGACCTGCGCGATCCCGTGAGTCACTTGTAGGCTCGCCGGTATGAACAGAGCTGACGATCCGACCATCGGTCGGCTGGTGGCCGACGCCAGCCGCGACATCTCGGCACTGGTGCAGTCGGAGATCAAGCTCGCCAAGAGCGAGCTGAAGTTCAGCGTCAAGGCCGGCGGCATCGGCGCCGGCCTGCTGGCGGTCGCGGCGTTCTTCGGTCTGTTGATCGTCGTCATGCTGTCGATCTCCGGCGCCTACTTCCTCACGATGACCGGCCTCGACCCCGCGTGGGCGTTCCTCATCGTCGCCGGCGTCTACGTCGTGCTGACGATCCTCGCGATCATCCTGGGCATCGTGCTGCTCAAGAAGGTCCGCGCGCCGAAGCGCACGATCGAGACGGCCAAGGAGATCCCCGCCGCCCTCAAGGGCCGCCCCAGCTAGGCGGTTCTGCGGGCCGTCACGGCGCGGCCGACGAAGCCGGCGATCGCGGCGATGCCGCCACCGACCGCGAGGATGACGAGCCAGGCGTCGAGCGAGCTCGCCGCGCGGTCGACCAGCAGCTTCTGGAGCGTGCGGGCGAACTCCGACGGCGCCTCGGTGTGGTCGAGGATCGACTGCGTCACCGGCCCGCTCGAGAGCCACAGGAGCCCGGCGACAGCGATCATGCCTCCGCCGAGCCAGGCCACGGCCGCGGACGTACGCCGCGCCAGTCCCACGCTCGCCACCGCCGCGATGACGGCGACGATGCCCGCGATCCGGCCGGCGGTCGTCGACTGCTTGACCCGGTCGACCATCTCGCGGTCGCTGGCATCCGTCACGACCGGCACGACCAGGTGCTTCGGCACAGCGAGGGCGACCGGCAGGTCGCCGGTGGCCTGCTTGGTGACGAAGACGGCCATCGGGCTGACGTCGATGCCCAGCACCTTGGGCATGGGGTCGGCGAACGCCTCACGGTGCGAGCCGCGTTGCGTCTCCTCCCACGCGTCGACGAACCCGGCCTCGTTGCTGGTGCGCCGCATGGCCCCCGCGAGCACGGTCGCGGCCGGACCCTTGACCGCTGCCGGCAACACGCCGCGCGCCGACAGCTCGTCGGTGAGGTAGGCCGAGAACGCGCTCTGCAGCTCGGTGTCCTTCGCGAGGGTGCTGCTGAACGCCACGTAGCCGTCCTCGTCGACGATGTGCGTCGACAGCCACAGCAGCGGGACCGCCGCGAGGAGGGCCAGCAGAGCGACGGCGCCACTGACGAATGAGAGCACGGTGCGCATCAGGCACATCCTCCGGTTGAGACGGTCGACGTCGCGTCGATGCCGGCGCGCGCATCGTCTGCGACCTGCGAAGCGGTGAGGGCATAGCCGGTCGACTTGTCCGTGATGGACGCCGCGAAGATCACGCCGAGGACGTCGCCGTCGGTGGACACGAGCGGCCCGCCGGAGTTGCCGGAGCGTACGAGCCCGCGCACCGAGAACGTCTCGCGTACGACCTGGCCCTTGTCGTAGATGTCGGGGCTGCGCAGCCGCATCTCACTGCGGATGCGGGCGGCCCGGGCGTCGAACGGCCCGTTCTCCGGGTAGCCGAGGATCGCCGCGTCCTCCCCCGTCTCGCCGGTCGTGTCGAAGTCGAGCGGCCGCAGGCTCGTCCCGTCGACCGCGAGCACCGCGACATCGAGCTTGCGGTCGAACAGGACGACGCGGGCATTCGTACGTTGACCGTTGATCACGACCGACGGGTTCTCGACCCCCGCCACGACGTGCGCGTTGGTCATGACGCGCCCTTCGGAGTAGGCGAAGCCGGAGCCCTCGATGCCGCGCTGGCAGCTGGCCTGGCCGAGGATCTTGACGACGCTGCCTGATGCCTTGCGGACCCCTGGGCTCGCGAGCGTCGCGGTGTCGGGCGGGCCGACCGGCTTGATGTTCTCGCTCTCGAACGGGTCGATGTAGCGCGGGAACAGGTTGGCGTCGAGCACCTCGTTGAACGACCGCAGCACCGAGGTCGCCCGAGCCGGCATGACCGAGTCGACCCGGTCGAGGATCACCGAGTCGCGCGACGCGGTCGAGAGGTAGGGGATCGTCGTGCCACTGACCGAGTAGCCCAGCGCCCAGCCCGCGCACAGCACCGCGACCATGCTCAGCAGGCTGCCGCCGACCGCGTCTACCCACCGCAGCGGCTTCCACTTGAGGCCGTTGCGCAGGTCGGTGCCGACGTACGTACCGATGCCCTGCCCGATCGCGGCAGCGCCGACGACAAGGCCGAGCGCCAACAGGGACGAGCTGACGGTCGCGGTGTTGCCCGAGAGGAACTTGGGCACGATCGCGAGCGCGAGCAGCCCGCCGATCAGCAGCCCGACCGTGGCGATCAGGTTGACGACGAAGCCCTGGACGTAGCCCGAGACGGCATACGCCAGCAGGACCAGGACGAGGATCAGGTCGAGGGAGTTCATGAGAAGTCCGGAAGGGGCCGGGTGACGCTGTCGTCCCAGGGCTGCTCCCAGCCCAGGCGCTCGAACAACCGCGACACGACGCCCGCGGTGAAACCCCACAGCGGGACGCCTGAGCCGATCTCGAACGCGGGGCCGCGCCAGCCGGAGGGATGCTCGACGCTAAAGCGGTTGGCCGGGTCGAGCAGCCGGCGTATGGGCTGGTGGATGATCGCGCTGACCTCCTCGGCGCTGACCGGCATGAGCGGCTTGGGCTCCCGCCAGAAGCCGAGGACCGGGGTCACGGCGAAGTTGCTCGGCGGCAGCCACAACGTCGGGAGCGTGCCGAAGACCTCGACGGTGTCGAGGTCGAGCCCGACCTCCTCGTTGGCCTCCCGCAGCGCGGTGGCGACGGCGTCCGCGTCCTCGGGATCCGTGGCGCCGCCGGGGAAGGAGATCTGGCCGGCGTGGTTGCGCATCTTGGCCGCGCGCTCGGTGAGCAGCAGCTCGGGTCCGTTGTCGCCGTCGGCGAACAGCATCAGCACCGCGGCAGGACGCGCATCGGCCGGTGGGTGCGGGAACCGAGGGGCCAGCTGCTCGGCCTCGACCGACCCAGCGAGCTCGGCCAACGGCTGCAACCACTCCGGGAGGTGCTCCCAATTCATGGCGACACCCCCAGGTGCTTCTCGATCGCGGCAGTCAGGTCGGCATACGAACGGAACGCGACGCGCTCCGTGGCGACCATTGTTCCTTGTGCGTCCACGAACACGGTCTGCGGCAGACCGATGACCTTCAGCGGCGCCTTGGTCGTGGAGTCGGGATCGGACAGCAGCGGGTAGGTCACCCCGGACTGCTCGGCGAGCTCGAGCGCGGCATCGGGGGCCGAGTCGGCGAAGTCGACGCCGATGATCCTGAGCTTGTCCCCGTACGCCTCGTGGGCCTTGGCCAGCAACGGCAGCTCCTTGCGGCACGGCGCGCACCAGCTGGCCCAGAAGTTGATGATCGTCGGGGTGCCCGCGAGGCCTGACAGGCGTACGGGCGAACCGCCGCCGAGGCAGTCGAGGGTCAGGTCCGGAAGCGCGTCGCCGGCCGGCGCGGTGCCGTCGGACGCGGGGCAGGCCTCGATGTGCGCCTGCTTCTTGGCCGCGGCGAGCTCGCCGGCGCCTGCTGTCGGCGCCGTGCCTCCGCCGAACGTCGGTGCGTCGTCGTCCGGGCTGGTTCCACCGCAGGCTGTGAGGAGGAGCGCGAGGCAGGCCAGGACCAGTCGCGCCCTCACGCAGGACCCTGCGTCGTGATGAGCGCCGCCGCCTCGGCCGGATCGATCGGGCCGGTGCCGTACGACGGGCACCAATGGGCGACGGGGCACGCCCCGCAGGCCGGCTTCTTGGCGTGGCAGCAGCGCCGGCCGTGCCAGATCAGCCGGTGGCTCAGCATCGTCCAGTCCTTGGCCGGGAAGATCGCGGCGACCGCGTGCTCGGTCTTGACCGGATCCTTGATGATCGCCTCAGGCACCCACTGGAACCGGCGCACCAGGCGCGCGAAGTGCGTGTCGACCGTCAGGCCGGGGACGTCGAAGGCGTTGCCCAGGACGACGTTGGCGGTCTTGCGGCCCACGCCGTGCAGCGTCACGAGGTCCTTGAGCCGGCCGGGGACCTCCCCGTCGTACCGCTCGACCAGGTCGGCGGAGAGCCGCAGCAGGCTCTCGGTCTTGGCGCGGAAGAAGCCGGTCGGCCGGATCAGCTCCTCGAGTGCTGCCCGGTCGGCGGCCGCCATGGCCCGGGCGTCCGGGTAGACGGCGAAGAGCGCGGGCGTGATCGCGTTCACCCGGCGATCGGTGGTCTGCGCCGACAGGACCGTGGCGATGAGGAGCTCGAACGGCGTACGGAAGTCGAGCTCACAGCCCGCATCGGGATAGGTCTCGGCGAGCACCCGGTTGACCTTGCGGGCCCGGCGTACGAGCGCGGTTTCTGGTCGGGTCACGTCGCTCGGCACAGGGTCCAGACTACGTTCACCGGCGCGTATTCGGCATCGGCCGTCCCGATGTGGGAAACTGCGATCGGTGCACACACTGTGACCAGGGCAACATGAGTGATAGGGAAGACCCGTGACCGACGACGTTCTCCGCCAGGCACCGCTGTTCTCCGGCCTCGACGACGAAGTAGCTGCTGCACTCGAGTCGTCGATGTCCTCGGCCTCACTGCGCCGCGGAGAGATCCTCTTCAACGAGGGCGATGACGGCGACAAGCTCTACGTCGTGACCGAGGGCAAGATCAAGCTCGGCCGCACCTCCCCCGATGGCCGCGAGAACCTGCTGGCGATCCTCGGCCCGGCGCAGATGTTCGGCGAGCTGTCGTTCTTCGATCCCGGCCCCCGCTCGGCGACCGCCACGGCAGTGACCGATGCGGAGCTCAAGAGCCTCGGGCACGAAGCCCTCAGCCCCGTCCTCAACGCCCATCCTGATGTCGCGCACGCGTTGCTCAACCAGCTCGCGGGACGCCTGCGCCGCACCAACGAGGTCGTCGGCGACCTGGTGTTCTCCGACGTGCCCGGCCGCGTCGCCAAGGCCCTGCTCGACCTGGCCTCGCGCTTCGGCCGTCGCGCCGACGACGGCGTGCACGTCAACCACGACCTCACGCAGGAAGAGCTCGCGCAGCTCGTCGGTGCCTCCCGCGAGACCGTCAACAAGGCGCTCGCCGACTTCGCCTCGCGGGGTTGGCTGCGGCTCGAGCCCCGCAGCGTCGTGATCCTCGACCTCGAACGCCTCCAGCGCCGCGCCCGCTGACCCGCTGCGCCGCGATTTCGACTCCCAAAATTTGGTGGAGTATCAACCGTTTCTGAGTTCGAACGAGTCGGAAAACGTTGATCAGACGCCAAATCTTGGTCGCGGCCCTACGTACCCGCGGAGCTTGAGGGCGTTGTAGACCCGCCAGGCGATCTGCCTCTCGTGGCTGAAGTCGGCCACCGTGATCACGATGACGAGCCAGCCCTCTGCCTCCAAACGTTCGCGGCGTAGGTGGTCGTGCTGGCGCTGCGCCGCATCACGCTCGTGGTGCCACCCGTCGTGCTCCACCAGAACCTTGTAGAGCGGATACGCCAAGTCGCCCTTCGCGATCTGCACGCCGTGTGAGTCGCGAATCGGCAGGTTGGGGATCGGATCCGGCAGACCCGACTCGAAGATGATCCAGCGCACATCCGACTCACGAACCGAGTCGACATGTTCGCGTACGAGCGGTGCCACCCGGCGTGCTCGCTGGACGCCGTCGAGGTGCGACTCGAGCACGAACGCCTTGAGATCGAGCAGGTCCACGTGACCGTGCCGTACGAGCCAGTCGCCCGCGCGCAGCAGCTCGCGATCGTCCAGCTGCGTCGCGGCATCGACGAACGTGCGCTGGCTGCTCAACAACGGAACGCCACGTACGAACGCCGAACGCAGCATCTCCTGTCGTCGGTGCACGACCACCCCCTTCCGCTGCACATGCAACCGGCCGGCCGTCGAGAAGTGCAATGGCTCGGCGTCGCCGATGTCGAGACCGAGCCACCGCAAGCCGCTCGTGTGCGACAACGCGGCGTCGTCCGGCAGGATCTTGAGCGCGGCACGGGCCCTCAGCTCCTCAGTCTCTGCTGTCTCGGCCGTGCGCCAGACTCCCTCGAAGACCTGCGTGAACCTCGATCCTTGGAGCATCCGGGGAGTGACCCCAAGGCGATGAGCTTCGACGGGTGTGAATGATCGGCCTTGAAGCTCGGCGGGGACAGGACGCATCCATGAAAGGTGCCGCAACGCCACCGGTACGTTCCGCGCCATCGATGACGCTGTGGACTGCCTGACCAGGCCGCACAGCTGTGGATCACCAAGATCTGGCCCCAGATCAACCATTTCGAGGGACGAATCGCTCCGAAACGGTTGATCAACCGCCAAACCTTGGGGCCGACGGGCCAAACCGGGGAGCGGGTTAGTCCTTGAGGTAGTCGAGCTGGGCGGCGACGCTCAGCTCGGCGGCGCCCCAGAGCACGGGGTCGACGTCCTTGTAGACCGCCTCGACGACCTCCCGTGCAGTCGTCGCGCCGGTGTCGACCGCCGCGCGTACCTGGTCGAGCCGCTCCGCGCGGTGGTCGAGGTAGTAGTCGACGACACCACGAGGATCGTCGACGACCGGCCCGTGACCCGGCAGGATGCGCGTGACGAGGCCCTCCTCGATGAGCTCGCGGATGTGCGCCAGCGAGTCGAGGTAGGGCCCGAGGACGCCGTCGGGGTGGGCGATGACGGTCGTGCCCCGGCCCAGGATCGTGTCGCCGCTGAGCAGCGAGCCGTCCGCGACGAGCCGGAAGCACGTCGAGTCGGTCGTATGACCCGGGGTCGCGATGACCTCGAGCTCGAGCCCGTCGATGGCGATCGACTCGCCGTCGACCAACGGCTCCGCACCGCGCGTGAACTCCGGATCGGTGGACCGCGCCGACGCGCCGGTCAGCTCGACGAACCGCCCGAGCGCCTGTGTGTGGTCGAAGTGCCGGTGCGTGAACAGGATCAGCCCCACCGAGCCGGCCGCCGCCAGCACCGCCTGGAGATGCGTCTCGTCGTTCGGCCCTGGGTCGACCACGATCGACCGTTCCGCACCGGGCTCGCGCAGGATCCACGTGTTGGTGCCGTCGAGCGTCATGATGCCGGGGTTGGCGGCCAGGACGTACGAGGCACGGTCGGTCACAGTGACGGCGTCGGTCATGCGAGGTCTCCCAGGTCGGTCTCGAGGAACAGGTCGCCGTCGATCTCGACGAGTCGCGGCTCGATCGTGCGGATCGTACGTTCGGCAGCGGCGGCGAGGATCGTCTCTGCGGTATGTTCGGCGACCTCGCGGCAGGCGACCACGGTGGGCGGCATCATTGCGGCCTCCCCCGACTCCACCCTTGCGAGCACGTCGCGCAACAGCGCCCAGCTCGCGTGATCGGCCTCGCGACTCATCTCGCCGACCCGCTGACCCTCAGGCAGGGCCGCGACGAAAAACCGGGTGTCGTAGCGGCGCGGCTCGAACGTCGGCGTGATCCAGTGCGCCCACGCGCCGATCAGGTCCGATCGCAGAACCAGGCCGTGGCTGCGCAGGAACTCCGCGAACGTCAGCTCGCCGGCCTCCAGCGTCACGCGCGCAGCCTGCATGTCGACACCGCTCGTGTCGGACAGCACCGTGGACTCGTCCGGGCCGGCGAGCAGCACGCCGGTCTCCTCGAACGTCTCACGCACGGCGGCGACGACGAGGCCCCGTGCCAGCGACTCGTCGCAGTCCAGGCGCCTGGCCCACCCCGCCGGCGACGGCCCGGCCCACGGGACCTCGTCCGCGATGTCGCTGGGGTGCATGCCGCCACCCGGGAACACGTACATGCCCGCAGCGAACGCCATGCTCGTCTGCCGGCGCATGAGGAAAGCCTCGATGCCGTCGGCCCCGTCGCGCACGACGATGATCGTCGACGCATGGCGGGGCTCGACCACGGTGCCGTTGTAGCCCTGCGCATGCTCGCGCAGTCTCTCGGGCAGTGGCATCCGCATGGGGGTCAGCCGACCTCGACGATCAGCTCGACCTCGACGGGCGAGTCAAGCGGGAGAACGGGTACGCCGACGGCGCTGCGGGCGTGCGTCCCGGCATCACCGAAGGCCGCGCCGAACAGCTCGCTGGCACCATTGGCCACACCGGGCTGGCCGGTGAAGTCGGGAGTGCTCGCAACGAACACCGTCGCCTTGACGACGCGGACGACGGAGTCGAGCTCGACCTGCGACTTCACCGCGGCGATCGCGTTGAGCGCGCACTGACGGGCGCAGTCGTACGCCTCCTCGGCCGAGACCTCGCCGCCGACCTTGCCGGTCAGGAGGAGCTGGCCGTCCTTGAGCGGGAGCTGGCCCGACGTGTAGACGTACGAGCCGGTGCGCACCGCGGGGACATAGACCGCGACAGGCGCGGGCACCGGCGGAACCGTCAGCCCGATCTCCGCAAGCCGATCGTCAACGCTGCTCATGCGATCGGCCGCTTGAAGTAGGCGACGAGGTTCTCCGGGTTCATTCCGGGCACGATCTGCACGAGCTCCCAGCCGTCCTGGCCGAAGTTGTCGAGGATCTGCTTGGTGGCGTGCACCAGGACAGGGGCGGTGAGGTACTCCCATTTCGTCATGGCACGACTGTAACGGTCGGCCTGCGGATCTCGCCCGGAGAAGTAGGCTCGTCGCGTGGCCCTCTCGACCCAGCTCCATGTCGTCACCGGCAAGGGCGGCACCGGCAAGACGACGGTGGCCGCGGCTCTGGCGATGTCACTGGCCGTCAAGGGCAAGCGCGTCCTGCTGTGCGAGGTCGAGGGTCGGCAGGGCATCGCGCAGCTCTTCGACGTGCCGCCGCTGCCCTACGAGGAGCGCAAGATCGCGGTCGGCCTCGGCGGCGGTGAGGTGTACGCCCTGGCGATCGACCCCGAGTCGGCGCTGCTGGAGTACCTCGCGATGTACTACCGGCTCGGCCGCGCCGGCAAGGCGCTCGACCGGTTCGGCATCATCGACTTCGCCACGACGATCGCTCCTGGCGTACGCGACGTGCTGCTGACCGGCAAGGTCTACGAGGCTGCTCGGCGGCGCAACGGCAGCGGCTTCGCCTACGACGCGGTCATCATGGATGCCCCGCCGACGGGTCGCATCACGCGATTCCTCAACGTCAACGCGGAGGTCGCGGGCCTGGCCAAGGTCGGCCCGATCCGCCGCCAGGCCGACTCGATCATGCAGATGATGCGGTCGGACGACACCCACGTGCACCTCGTGACGGTGCTGGAGGAGATGCCGGTGCAGGAGACGATTGACGGCATCGCCGAGCTGCAGTCCGAGCGGCTCCCGGTCGGCAGCGTCATCCTCAACCTCGTACGCCCGCCGTTGCTGTCGGTCGGCACCCGAGAAGCTCTCGAGGCCGGCAAGCTGACCACGAGCAAGGTCGTGCAGTCGCTCGCCAAGGCGTCGCTCGAGCCGGCCGCGGCACCGGCGTTGATCGCCGGAGGCGAGGCGCATCTCGAGCGCCAGCGGCTGCAGGACGGCCAGCGCGAGATCCTCGAGGGGTGCGGCCAGCCGCTCGTCGAGCTGCCCGCGCTGACCGACGGCATCGACCTCGGCTCCCTGTTCGACCTCGCCGACAAGCTGCGGGGGCTCGTATGACCGGCCGCCCCCAGACCTCGCCGTCGACCCGCAAGGGCCGCACGTCGCCACGAGGCGCACCCGGAGGTCCGGCCGCCGGCGGCCTGGATGTCGACGCGCTGCTCGCGGACCGGACGACCCAGATCATCGTGTGCTGCGGGTCCGGCGGGGTCGGCAAGACCACGACCGCGGCTGCTCTCGCCCTCCGGGCTGCCGAGCAGGGCCGCAAGGTCTGCGTGCTGACGATCGACCCGGCCCGGCGCCTGGCCCAGGCCATGGGGCTGACCGAGCTCGACAACACCCCGCGCCCGGTCAAGGACGTCGGCGCCGACGGCGGCACGCTCGACGCGATGATGCTCGACATGAAGCGCACGTTCGACGAGGTCGTCGAGGCGCATGCGACACCCGAGAAGGCGCAGCAGATCCTGGCCAACCCCTTCTATGTCGCGCTGTCGAGCTCGTTCGCGGGCACGCAGGAGTACATGGCCATGGAAAAGCTCGGACAGCTGCATGCCGAGGCGGTCGACGAGGAACGGCGATGGGACCTCATCGTCGTCGACACGCCGCCGTCACGGTCGGCGCTCGACTTCCTCGATGCGCCCGACCGGCTCGCGTCGATGCTCGACGGCAGATTCATCAAGCTGCTGCTGGCGCCCGCCAAGGGTCCGGCCCGGCTGCTCAGCGCGGGCTTCGGCATCGTCACGAGCGCCCTCAACAAGGTCCTCGGCGCGCAGGTGCTGACCGACATGCAGACCTTCGTCGCCGCGTTCGACACCCTCTTCGGCGGCTTCCGGCAGCGCGCCGAGAAGACGTACGCGTTGCTGCAGGCCCACGAGACCGCGTTCATCGTCGTCGCCGCACCCGAGCCCGCGGCGATGCGCGAGGCGTCCTACTTCGTCGAGCGGCTCGCCGGCGAGGAGATGCCGCTGGCCGGCCTGGTCGTCAACCGCGTGCACCTCAACGGGGCGGACGGCATCTCCAGCGCGGACGCCGAGTCGGCGGGCCGCAAGCTCGAGCAGGGCAGTGCGACCGACAAGATGACCGCCGACCTGCTGGCGATCCACGCCGAGCGCATGCGCGTCGCCGCGCGTGAGTCACGGTTGAAGCGCAGCTTCAGCGCGGCGCACCCCGGGGTGCCCACCGCATCGGTCGCGGCGCTCGCGGGTGACGTGCACGACCTCGACGGGTTGCGCGAGATCGGTGAGCTGCTGGCCGGATCGACCCCGCCCGTGGCCTAGACGGCGACGGAGAGAATGCTGCGCCAGGCCGTGACGTTGGGCCGGCGACGCAGGAGCGCACGGCGCTCACGCTCGGTCATACCGCCCCAGACGCCCCACTCGATGCGGTTGTCCAGCGCTTCGGCCAGGCACTCCGCTCGTACGTGACACGTTCCGCAGACCTGCTTCGCGCGGTTCTGCTCGGCACCCTTGACGAACAGTGCATCCGAGTTCCCGCGACAAGCGGCTTCAGCCGCCCAGTTTTCGTTCCACATGATCCAGACCTCCCCGAGACCGATCCCCTGTGGACCGAAGTTGGTTGTTGAGATCAATCTAAGAATTCCCGCGAGGAAGCGTCAGAGCGAATGTGACCATCTTTCTGTAGTCACGATGGACTAGACACGTTGTCGCCACTGGGACTCGCTTAGCAACGTCACGTAACCTGACTCCTATGTCTTGGGATGAGCTCCGCGCCTCGCTGCGCCAGACCGCGCAACGCGAAAAGCATCACGACGGACCGCTCTCGATCGTCGGCACGATGGCGCTGCTGTCCGCAGTGGCCGGCATCCTGCTCGCGGCGATCTTCATCCCCGGCACCGCGCTGTTCGCGTCGACGGCCAATGACGTCAGCAACGACATCGTCGACCTGCCCCTGACGCTCGACGACCAGGCCAGCGCGCAGACGACCCGCCTGCTCGCGTCCAACGGCGACCTCATCGCGTACTTCTACGAGGAGAACCGCCAGGACATCCCGCTCGCCAAGATCTCGCCGCTCATGCAGGAGGCGATCCTCTCGATCGAGGACGCCCGCTTCTACGAGCACGGCGCGCTCGACCTCAAGGGCACGCTGCGCGCGCTCGTCAACAACGCGTCGGAGGGTGCGACGCAGGGTGGCTCCTCGATCACGCAGCAGCTCGTCAAGCTGACGCTCGTCTCGCAGGCCACGACCAAGAAGCAGCGCATGGCGGCCATCAAGAAGTCGACGGCCCGCAAGATCCGTGAGCTCAAGCTCGCGATCCAGTACGAGGAGACGCACACCAAGAAGGAGATCCTCGAGCGCTACCTCAACCTCGCCTACTTCGGCGACAGCGCGTACGGCATCAGCGCCGCCTCCTACCACTACTTCTCCCGCAGCCCTGCGAAGCTCAACGTGCGCCAGGCCGCGACGCTCGCCGGCCTGGTCAAGAACCCCGTCGAGTTCGACCCCCGCATCTATCCCGAGAAGGCACTGGCTCGTCGCAACACGGTCCTCGCCGTGATGGCCCGGCTCGGCAAGATCTCCGAGGCCGACGCCAAGCGCTACCAGGCGGCGCCGCTCGGCCTCAAGATCACCAAGTTCCCCAACGGCTGCGTCTCGACCGTCGCCGAGTTCTCCTGCGACTACGTACGCCGCTACCTGCTCAAGACGACGGCGCTCGGCGCGACGGTCGAGGAGCGTCAGCGCGCGCTCGAGCGCGGCGGTCTCACGATCAAGTCCAACATCGACGTCCGCATGCAGAAGGCCATCAACAAGGCCGTCTCCACAACCGTCGCGCCCAAGGACAAGGCGATCGGCGCCATGGCCCTGCTCGAGCCCGGCACCGGCAAGGTCAAGGGGCTCGCGCAGTCCAAGCCCATGGGCCGCGACAGGAAGAAGGGCCAGTCGTTCATCGACTTCACCGTGCCCCGTGCCTACGGCGACTCCGGCGGCTTCCCCGCAGGCTCGACGTTCAAGATGTTCACCGTCGCCGCCGCGCTCAAGCAGGGCATTGACGTGGGCCAGACGTTCAAGTCACCGCCCAAGATGACGATGCCGGCGGGTAGTTATTTCGCGTGCAACGGCGGCGGCACCAGCCCCTGGCCGGTCAACAACTCAACGTCGAGCGGCACCAAGAACATGTACACCGGCACCCGCGAGTCCGTGAACACCTACTTTGCCCAGCTCGAGAAGAAGGCCGGCCTCTGCAACACGGTGCGCGCGGCCGAGGCAATGGGGATCAAGGTGCCAGATCAGAACCAGGTCGGCCCGTTCACCCTCGGAGTCACCAATGTCAGCCCGCTCGACATGGCCGCGGCGTACGCTGTGCCGGCCTCCGGCGGCATGTACTGCAAGCCGCGGCCGATCAGCTCGATCGTCGACTCCACCGGCAAGACCATCGCGAAGTACCGCCCCAACTGCGAGCGGGTCATGTCGAAGGACGACGCGGCCCAGATCAACGACATCCTGCGCGGCGTGCAGGAGCCCGGCGGCTTCGGCTACGACCTCGGTGGCACCGGGCTCAACATTCCGTCAGCTGCGAAGACCGGAACCGCCCAGGACAATCAGTCGGTCTGGTACGCCGGCTACACACCGAAGCTCGCCGCGATGGCAATGATCGCCGGCGTCAAGAAGAACGGCAGCCCCAAGTCGCTCGCCGGCGTGACCATCAACAACCGCTTCCTCGACTTCCACACGGTCGGCGGCAGCTCGTTGGCCGGTCCCATGTGGGCCAAGGCGATGCACGTCATCCAGGGCTTCCTGCCGTCAGAGAACTTCGACAAGCCGCCCAAGACCAAGCCCGCGCCGCCCAAGAAGGAAAAGAAGAAGAAGCCGTCGACCACCGACGACACCACGCGGGACGGCAACGGCCGCGGTGGACGTGGCGGCGACGACACCGGTGGCGGCGGGGGCCGCTGAGCTCAGGCGCCCAGCTGGCGCTTGACCTCCGCGGCAACGGCACCGCCGTCGGCCTTGCCCTTGACCTGGGGTGAGACGACGCCCATGACCTTGCCCATCGCCTTCATGCCCTCGCCGGCCGAGCCGGTCGACTCGACCGCGGCCGTGACGATGACGCTGATCTCCTCAGCGGAGAGCTGAGCGGGGAGGTACTCGGCGAGGATCGCCGCCTCGGCCCGCTCCTTCTCGGCGAGCTCGAGACGGTTGCCCTCGGCGAACGCCTCGGCGGCCTCGCGGCGCTTCTTGGCCTCGGAACCCAGGACCGTGATGACGTCCTCGTCGCTGAGCTCGCGGACCTCCTTGCCGGCGACCTCGGCGTTGGTGATGGCGGTCAGCACCATCCGCAGGGTCGACGTGCGGAGCGCGTCGCGGGCCTTCATCGAGGCGGTGAGGTCGTCGTGAAGCTGGTCCTTGAGTCCTGACATACGTCACATTGTCGCAGGACCGGGGCCGGGTAGCGTCGCGGCCATGAGCGACCCGGGACCCGTCGCCACGGGCCGGCGGCGTCCCTCTGCCGACCTCGTGGGCACGATCGTCACGATGTCGGCCGTGCTCGGGGCCTTCGGCACGACATTGGCCCTGCGGGAGGTCACGCACTTCAGCACGACGCTCGTGATTCTCTCCGTCGTCCTCGCGATGACCCTGGGCCGACTGGAGGGACCCGGCTCGTGGCGAGCTCGCGGGTTGCGCCTGGCAACGCTCGTCGTCGTCGCGATCATCGCCCGGTACGTCGCGGAGATCCTGTTCCACCACGACGTGCTGGGCGGCGTCCTGTTGGCCGTCGGGCTGAGTGCCCCGATCCTGCTGCGCCGACTCGGCCCCACGGCGAGCCGGCTCGGCACGCTCATGGCGCTGCCGTTCGTGGCCGTGCTGGCCACCCCCGCGGTCGCCGCACCTGCCGAGCACGACGCCTGGTGGACCCCCGTGATCGCCGTCGTCGCGTACGTCTGGGTAGTCGCCACGACGACCGTCGCCCACCGGCTCGGGCTGCTCTCGGGCCCGCCCTCGACGCCTGCTCCGACGCCGCGGCGTTCCGGCCGCTTGCTGGACGCGAGCGCCCGGATGGCGATCCAGATGCTGGTCGCACTCGGGCTCGCGCTCCTCGTCGGTCATCTGGTGTTCGACGAGCACTGGCCGTGGGTCGTCATCACGGCGTACGTGGTGTGCAGCGGCAATCGCGGCCGCGGCGACGTCCTGTCCAAGAGCCTGCTGCGCGTCCTCGGCGCTCTGGTCGGCACGACCGTGGCATCACTGATCGCCGGCCGGGTCACTCCGGCCTCGCACGCGACGGTCGTGACGATCTTCATCGTGCTCGCCATCGGCACGTGGCTGCGCCCCCGCGGGTATGCCTATTGGGCCGGATGCATCACTGCCGTGCTGGCGCTGCTGTACGGCTACTACGGGACGGGGCAGGACGACCAGCTGGTCCACCGGCTCCTCGCCATCGTGGTCGGCGGCGCCCTCGCGGTCCTGGTCTCCTGGTTCCTGCTGCCCGTCCGCACCCGCGACGTGGCCCGTCTCCGTACGGCCGGAGTGCTCGCGGCCGTGCAGGACGTACTGTCGGCCCGCCTCGCCGGGCAGGAGCCGGACAACGCCGCGCTCAGAGCGTCGCAGCACGAGATCGAAGTCATCCGGCCGAGCTGGCAGATGCACCGGCGTGTGCTCCGCGGCAGCGCGACTCCGGCCCATGCCCTCGACGCGGCTCTCGCGGTCGCCGACGCGGCGGCGGACCTCGATGCCGATGCACCCCGCGTGCCGCTCGGCCAGGCGGCTCGCGAACTCGGCAACGTACGTCGCGCGCTGCGGGACTCCGACCACGTCACCGGACTCACCGCCGACCTCATGGACATCGCGTCGCTACTCCGTGAGGCGAGTGCCCAGCCGTAAGGGAGACTGGAGCCGTGCGTCCCTTGCTCTGGCCGATCGCGGCTGCCGCGGCCGGGCTGGCGTACGCGTCGATCTATGAGGTCCGCGCCTTCACGTTGCGCAAGGTCACGGTGCCCCTGCTGGCGCCCGGCTCCGAGCCGTTGCGCGTGCTGCACCTCTCCGACGCCCACATGACGCCGAGCCAGCGCATCAAGCAGGAGTGGCTGCGCGGGCTGGCCGACCTGCAGCCGGACCTCGTCATCAACACCGGTGACAACCTCGCCCACCTCGACGCAGTGCCCTCGGTGCTGCGGGCGTACGGCGACCTCCTCGACCTGCCTGGAGCATTCGTCTTCGGGTCGAACGACTACTTCTCCCCCATCCGCAAGAACCCGGTCAACTACCTCCGCGGCGGCACCGGCGGCGACTGGAAGCGCAAGCGTGACCTGCCGTTCGACCAGCTGCGGCACGCCTTCGAGCAGCGCGGGTGGGTCGACCTGACCAACCGGCACGCCTCGTTCGTGGCGGGAGGTCGCCGGCTCTCGTTCGTGGGCGTCGACGACCCACACCTCAACTACGACGTGCTCGACGACGTACCGGCTGACGCATCGGCCGACCTCGCGATCGGCGTGGCACATGCGCCCTACCTGCGGGTGCTGGACCGGTGGAACTCGCTCGGCTATCCGTTGATCATGGCCGGTCACACGCACGGCGGCCAGCTCCGAGTGCCGTTCTACGGAGCGCTCGTCACCAACTGCGACCTCGACCGGAGCAGGGCTCGCGGCCTTCACACGCACCAGGTCGACGGTCATGATCCCTCGTGGTTGCACGTGTCAGCGGGCCTCGGCACCTCGCCGTACACGCCCGTACGTTTTGCCTGCCGCCCCGAGGCGACGCTGCTCACCCTGACTGGGATAGACTCTTCCGGGTCCCGCAGCTAGGGACATTCGGGCTGTGGCGCAGCTTGGTAGCGCGCGTCGTTCGGGACGACGAGGCCGCAGGTTCAAATCCTGTCAGCCCGACCATGTGAATGGCCGGCCCCTTGGGGCCGGCCATTTCGCTTCTCCGGTCAGAACCGCGGGCTGAACGTCATCACCGGCACCGATCCGCCCTGGTGCTCGTGCGGCTCGGATGTCACCGGGCCCCAACCCGTCGCCTTCAGGATCGCGTTGGTCAGGGTCTTCAGGAATGCGTACATGGGGATGCCTCTCGTCGTGTGCCGCCTCCAGAAGCGGCGTCTGTCAGTACGACGAACGGGGCAGCCCGCTTTCCTACACGTGGACACTCGTGAGCAGAACTCAATCTGATCGCAACGTTCGACCGGCGTGGAGGCGACACTCGCTGTGAAACACTCGGGACATGGCCGACGACCAGACTCCCCCGCCACCCGCGAAGAAGGTGGTCAAGCGGGTCGTCAAGAAGACCGTCGTCCGCCCGTCGTCACCGCCGCCCGCCGAGACCGTTCGCTACGGCAGGCCGGTCTCCACGACGCGCACCAAGCCGCAGGCCAAGGTCGCCACGCGGCCCACCGCGAGGTCGGCCGGCCCGAACAGGACCCGTCCGGGCGTCAAGGTCGGCGCGGCCGGCAAGGCCCTGGGTTCGCGCGGCGCGGGTGCCGTCTCGAGCGCCGCCGGTGCCGTGGGCTCAGCGGCTCGTACGACGGGCGAGTTCCTCTCTGACCGTTTCCGCGCAGTGATCGCCTGGCGCATCCCGCACATCGACCCGCGTCTGGCCTCGGCCATCACCGGACTCGTGGTCGGGCTCGTGTCGGTCGGCATGGGCCTCATCGCGCTCGAGATCTTCAACGACGTCCGCGGCGTGGCCTCGGGTGGCAAGCAGTGGGGCTCCCTGACGTTCGTCGTCGTCACGTTCATCGCGATCATCATCGGCGACCTGCTCCTGACGGCGTTCGGCACGGCCCGCGCGGGACTCATCAGCTTCCTCGGTGTCGTGCTCACGATCGTCGCGATCCTGGGCGTTTTCCTCGAGATGGCAGACGACAACCGGGCACTCGTGCTCGTCCCGGCGCTCGGTGTCGTGACCTACCTGGTCTCACATTGGCTCATCAGCGTCGCCGAGAGCAGCCCTACAATTCCCGAGTGACCGACATCCTCTGGAGTCCGCCACTCGATGGCAGCTCGCGGCTCGAGCAGTTCATGCGGGGGCTCGACCGCACGTTCGCCGACTACGACGAGCTGTGGGCCTGGTCGGTCGAGCAGCCCGACGACTTCTGGCGCGCCGTGTGGCAGGAGTTCGACATCCCGTCCGACGGTGACCCGACGGCCGCACTGGCTGATGCGTCGATGCCCGGCGCGGTGTGGTTCCCGGACGTACGCCTCAACTATGCCGAGGTCATGTTGCGCATGCCGGGCCGCGCCGACGACGACGTCGTCGTGGTCGCCGCGTCGCAGAGCCGCGACGACGTACGTCTGACAGCTCGCGAGCTGCGCGACCAGGTCGCTCGCGCCCGCGCCGGGCTGGTCCGGGCGGGAGTCGCACCCGGCGACCGGGTCGCCGCCTACGCACCCAACATCCCGGAGACCCTCGTCCTGCTGCTCGCGGCGGCGAGCCTCGGCGCGGTGTTCTCGTCGTGTGCCCCGGAGTTCGGCACGCAGAGCGTCGTCGACCGGTGGCAGCAGATCGAGCCGACGGTCGTCCTGGCGGTCGACGGCTACCGCTATGGCACCAAGGGCGTCGATCGGCGCGCCGAGGTCGCGGCGATCACGGAGAGCCTGCCCAGCGTCCGCACGCTCGTGTGGCTGCCCTACCTCGATCCGGCGGCACCCGCTCCGGACGGCGCCATCACGTGGGCCGAGCTCACCGCCGAAGCCGCGCCGCTGGAGTTCGTACGCCTGCCGTTCGCCTCGCCGCTCTACGTGCTGTTCTCCTCGGGCACGACCGGACTGCCCAAGCCGATCGTGCACGGCCACGGCGGTATCACGATCGAGCACCTCAAGGCGCTGGCCCTGCACCACGACCTGGGCCCGGACGACCGGTTCTTCTGGTTCTCCACGACCGGCTGGATGATGTGGAACCTGTTGGTCTCGGGCCTCGCCGTCGGGTCGACGGTCGTCATGTTCGACGGCGACCCGGCACACCCCGACCTGGCGATGCTGTGGCAGCTCGCCGAGCGCCTCGAGGTCACCTACTTCGGCACCAGCGCGCCTTATCTGCTGCAGTGCCGCAAGGAAGGTCTCGTCCCGCACGACGTCGCCGATCTGTCACGGCTGCGGGGCGTCGGTTCGACGGGCGCGCCGCTGCCGGCTGAGGGGTTCAGGTGGGTCTACGAGGCGGTCAGCCCCACGGTCCAGCTCAACTCCATCTCGGGCGGCACCGACGTGTGCTCCGGCTTCGTCGGCGCCTCCCCGATCGTCCCGGTCTACGCCGGCGAGATCTCGTGCCGCCTGCTCGGCTGCGCCGTCGAGGCGTACGACGAGGACCGCCGGCCCGTGATCGGCTCGCTCGGCGAGCTCGTCATCACGCTGCCGATGCCCTCGATGCCGGTCGGCTTCTGGGGCGACGCCGACGGGTCGCGCTACCGGGCGGCCTACTTCGAGGACATCCCCGGCGTGTGGCGTCACGGCGACTGGATCACGATCACCGAGCGCGGCACCTGCACCATCACGGGCCGCAGCGACGCGACGCTCAACCGCGGTGGCGTACGCCTCGGGACCGCCGAGTTCTACACCGTCGTCGAGGCGTTGCCCGAGGTCGCCGACAGTCTCGTGGTGCACCTCGAGGACGACGAGGGCGGAGCCGGGCAGCTGCTGCTCTTCGTGGTGCTGGCCGACGGACTCGTCCTCGACAAAGCCCTCCACCAACGCATCGCGCTCGCCCTGCGTACGCAACTCTCGCCCCGTCACGTGCCCGACGCGGTCCATCAGGTCGCCATGCTGCCCCGCACGCTGTCGGGCAAGAAGCTCGAGGTGCCGGTCAAGAAGATTCTCCAAGGCGCGTCGATCGAGGACGCCGCGGCCAAGGGGGCGCTGACCAACCCCGACTCCCTCGACGCCTTCATCGACATCCGCGAGTCATTGTGATCCGGCAGACTCTGGTCACCCTCACGGCCCTCGCCGCACTCACCGCGTGCAGCGGCGGGTCGGATGCCAAGCCGGCCGCGGCGGGAGTATCCGCTCCCAAGACGGGCGATTGCATCGCGACCTCCGCGCCGAAGCTCGACCCGGCAGGCCCCAACTTCGCGTCGAGGGTGAAGTGCACCAGGCCGCATCTCTACGAGGTGACCGGCATCGGTCCGATTCCCGCACGATTCCTGGTCGGGCCTCCGGCACAGCTGCGCGATCGACTCATTGACCCGCGTGACCGCGATTCGGGGAGCTTCGCGCGTTGGGCCGAAGCCACCTGCAGAAGTCACCTCTGGCGGGCGCTGGGCCTCGAGGCTGACATCAGCGGACGCCTGGCCGAGATCGGCGCCGTGCCCGCCACGTACGGCATCACCTACCGGCACACCCTCACGCCGGGGCCTGAGTGGGCCAAGGGTCACCACGATGTGGTCTGTTTTGCAGAGTTCGCAGATCCCGAGCCTGGCGTGGGGCCCTCGACCGCCAGTCCGGTCTCGTCCTACAACCTCAGAGCGGTGTTCACCAGGTACCTCGGACAGCACTTCCCATCGGAACGGCGCGGGTGCGCCGTGGAGACGGATGACGGCAAGATCAGGTCCGAGTCGTGCAGCGAAGTGCATGACGCGGAGACCATCTTCACCTTCGATGCGCGGCTCGCGTTCGGCATGCGGTTCGTCAGGGACCTGCTCAGGACGGACGTCACCCGCGAGCTCTCCGATCGCGCGATGTCGGTGTGCGACCGAGTTCTGCCACAGCTGCTCGAGAGCGGCGTCGAGCCGGATCTCGACTCCTGGTTTTGGTATGGCAACGACCCTGACAACGCATGGGACTACGACGTTCCCGAATACGCCGACGAGAACGCCGCCTATCCCATCGAGTGCCAGGTGAGACCCAGCGATGCCCGTTTGCTCCTTGCACCGGGCAGCGTCCTTGGCGGCGGCCCTCGTTTCGAGGATCGACGGAACCGGACCGCGGTATGAGCGAGGAACGGCCTGCGTCATAGGAACTGTGGTCCATGGGCCACGATTCCTATGACGCAAGGAGGCTAGACCAGGAGTTCGGCGATCTGGATCGTGTTGAGGGCGGCACCCTTGCGGAGGTTGTCGCCGCTGACGAACAGCACCAGCCCACGCTCGCCATCGACGCTCTGGTCCTGACGGATGCGGCCGACGAGGCTCGGGTCGGCGCCGGCGGCTTGCAGTGGCGTCGGCACGTCGACGAGCTTGACCCCGTCAGCGCCTGCCAGCAGCTCGGTCGCGCGCTCGGGCGTGATCGACCGGGCGAACTCGGCATTGATCGACAGCGAGTGCCCCGTGAACACCGGGACGCGTACGCACGTGCCGGCGACCTTGAGGTCGGGGATGTGCAGGATCTTGCGGCTCTCGTTGCGGAGCTTCTGCTCCTCGTCGGTCTCGTACGAGCCGTCGTCGACAATCGAGCCGGCCATCGGCAGGACGTTGAACGCGATCGGTGCGACGTACTTGACGGGCGCGGGGAACGTGACGGCCGAGCCGTCGTACGCCAGCTCGTTGGCCTTGTCGACGACCGCGAGCGCCTGGCCGTGCAGCTCCTGGACGCCGGCGATGCCGGAGCCGGAGACGGCCTGGTAGCTGCTGACCACGAGGCGTACGAGCTGGGCCTCGTCGTGCAGAGGCTTGAGGACCGGCATCGCGGCCATCGTGGTGCAGTTGGGGTTGGCGATGATGTTCTGCGTCGCCTTGGCGATGTCCTCGGGGTTGACCTCGCTGACGATCAGCGGGATCTCGGGGTCCTTGCGGAACGCCGAGGAGTTGTCGATGACCATCGCGCCGGCCGCGGCGAAGCGGGGGGCCTGCGCCTTGGACGTCGTGGCACCGGCGGAGAACAGCGCGATGTCGAGGCCAGACGGGTCGGCGGTCGCGGCGTCCTCGATGACGATCTCGCCACCCTTCCACGGCAGCGTCTTGCCGGCCGAGCGCGAGGAGGCGAAGAAGCGCACCTCGTCGGCGGGGAAGTTGCGCTCCTCGAGAATGCTGCGCATGGCGACGCCGACCTGCCCAGTCGCGCCGACGATTCCGATGCTGGTCATCGTCCGGTACCTCCGTAGACCACGGCCTCGACCTCGTCGGTGCCGAGGTCGAAGGCTGCGTGTGCGGCGTTGACCGCCGCGTCGATCTGGTTCTCGGTCACGACGACCGAGATGCGGATCTCCGAGGTCGAGATCATCTCGATGTTGACCCCCGCATCGGCGAGCGCGCGGAAGAAGCGGGCCGTGATGCCCGGTGACGAACGCATGCCGGCGCCGACGATCGACACCTTGCCGACGCTGTCGTCGTACTGCAGCTGCTCGAAGCCGACCTGGTCCTTGAGCCGCGCGAGGGCGGTCATCGCGGTCTGGCCGTCGGCGCGGGGCAGGGTGAACGAGATGTCGGTCAACGAGGTCGTGGCGGCCGACACGTTCTGCACGATCATGTCGATGTTGATCTGCGCGTCCGCGAGGGCCTGCAGGATCGTCGCGGCCTCGCCGACCTTGTCGGGCACGCCGACGACGGTGATCTTGGCTTCGCTGCGGTCGTGCGCGACGCCGGAAATGATTGCTTGTTCCATGGGATGCCCCTCTTGGATGACGTCCTCGGTCTTGACGACCCAGGTGCCGGTCTTGTCGGAGAACGACGAACGTACGTGAATCGGCATGTCGTTACGGCGGGCGTACTCGACGCACCGCAGGTGCAGGATCTTGGCGCCGTTGGCCGCCATCTCGAGCATCTCCTCGTACGAGATGCGGGGGATCTGGCGGGCGTTGGGCACGATGCGCGGGTCGGCGGTGAAGATGCCGTCGACGTCGGTGTAGATCTCGCAGACGTCGGCGTCGAGCGCCGCGGCGAGTGCGACGGCCGTGGTGTCGGAGCCGCCACGACCCAGCGTCGTGATGTCCTTGGTGGTCTGCGAGACGCCCTGGAAGCCGGCGACGATCGCGATCGCGCCCTCGGCCAGCGCGGCCTCGATGCGGCCCGGTGTGACGTCGATGATCTTGGCCTTGCCGTGCTCGGAGTCGGTGATGACGCCGGCCTGCGAGCCGGTGAACGACCGGGCCTCTTGGCCGAGCGTGCCGATCGCCATCGCGAGGACCGCCATGCTGATGCGCTCGCCGGCGGTCAGCAGCATGTCGAGCTCGCGGCCCGGGGGCAGCGGCGCGACCTGGCTCGCGAGGTCGATGAGCTCATCGGTCGTGTCGCCCATCGCGGACACGACGACAACGACGTCGTGACCGGCCTTCTTGGTCGCGACGATGCGCTGGGCGACCCTCTTGATGCTGGTTGCGTCGGCAACCGAGGAGCCGCCGTACTTCTGGACGACAATGCCCACGGGCCCATTCCTTGTTATTGGCGCTAGCCTGGGAAACGTACGGTTTGCGCGACGCTGCGCGCGACAAGTCTACCGGTTCGGCTCAGGTGCCTGCCGTCGTGATCCTGCCGATGGACAGTGAGAAGCCGTCAGCTTCGAATGGGGGCGTTGCCGATCGTCGTGCGGCCCTCGAACGCGCGGCCGAGGGTCAGCTCGTCGGCGTACTCCAGGTCGCCGCCGACGGGCAGTCCGCTGGCGAGCTTGCTGACGCGCAGGCCGAGCGGCGTGAGCATGCGGATGAGGTAGGTCGCGGTCGCCTCACCCTCGAGGTTGGGGTCGGTCGCGATGATGACCTCGGTGACGACGCCGTCCTGCAGGCGCTGGAGCAGCTCCTTGATGCGCAGCTGGTCGGGGCCGATGCCGGCGATGGGCGAGATCGCACCGCCGAGCACGTGGTAGCGGCCGCGGAACTCGCGCGTGCGCTCGATCGCGACGATGTCCTTGGACTCCTCGACGACGCAGATGACGCTGAGGTCGCGGCGCGGGTCGGCGCACACGCGGCACTCGGTGTCGACGGTGACGTTGCCGCAGATCGAGCAGAAGTGGACCTTGGCCTTGACCTCGACGAGGGTCGCGGCGAAGCGGCGTACGTCTTCGGGGTCGGCGTCGAGCAGGTGGAACGCGATGCGTTGCGCACTCTTGGGACCGATGCCGGGCAGCTGCCCTAGCTCATCGATCAGATCCTGGATCACGCCGTCATACATATGCGATCAGTCTATGGGTCAGCGCATGACTCGGGGCTCCCGCCGCGCTGAGCCACGGCGCAGTGCAGCCCCAACCGTGAGACTGCGTCAGTCGCGTAGCGACGGGACTGAAGCCAGGAAGGACTGCAGCATCTCGTGGCCGCGCGCCGTGAGGATGGATTCGGGATGCATCTGCACGCCTTCGACCGGATGGCGGCGATGACGTACGCCCATGACGATGCCGGACGCGGTGTGCGCGGTGGCCTCGAGCTCATCGGGCAGGGTCTTCGGGTCGATCACGAGCGAGTGGTAGCGGGCGCACACCAGCGGTGTCGGCAGCCCGGCATAGACGCCGATCCCGTCGTGGTGGACCAAGGAGGGCTTGCCGTGCACGATCTCCGGCGCCCGCACGATCGACGCCCCGTACGCCTCGCCGATCGCCTGGTGGCCGAGGCACACGCCGAGGATCGGGGTGGTCGGCCCGAGGCGGCGGATCGCCTCGACGCTGATGCCGGCGTCGCGCGGGGTGCCCGGTCCGGGCGACACGATGAGGTGCGTGAAGTCGCCGCGCTCGCGGGCCGCGACCAGCTCGTCGACGGTGACGGCGTCGTTGCGGACGACCTCGGCCTGCGCGCCGAGCTCGCCGGCGTACTGGACGAGGTTGTAGACGAACGAGTCGTAGTTGTCGATGAACAGCACCTTGGGCGGTGACTTGGGGCCCACCTGGGACGTCGGGGTGGGCCCTGGGTCACCGCTCCCGCTCGGGGCGAGCCAAAAACCTCGGAGCTCGTCGCGGAGCCAGGTGGTCGTACGACCGACGGGCCAGTCGCCGACGCCTTCGCACGCGACGACCGGCACGACACCGCGCAGCGAGTTGCTGACGAAGACCTCGGTCGCCGCCGACAGGTCGTCGACCGTCAGCCGCCGCTGGAACACCGGCACCGCTGCCTCGCGCAGGATCTCGATGATGCGGGCCCGGGCCGTGCCGGGCAGGATGCGCCCATCCGTCGGAGGGGTGTGCACACCGTCGTCGTGCACGACGAAGACGTTGGCCCGAGCGGTCTCGAGGATCGCGCCGTCCTCGGCGAACAGCAACAGGTCGCGGTCGGGCGCACCGTCCCACGACAGGGCTCGTCGATCGGCCCACTTGTGCTGACCGAAGCCACCCTCGATGGTTCGCGGCGTCAGCGTCCAGGCATCCGCATCGTCGTCGATGACGCGACTGCTCATCGTCACCGCGACCTCGTCGGCGCCGGGCACGGCGTCGATGCGCATCCGCTGGCGACCGCGCAGGTTGGCGGCCCGGCGCAGCACGGCATCGTCGAGCCCGGCCCGGATCGTCGTGCCGTAGACCGCGCGAACGCTGGCGTCGAGGCGCGCGAGGTGCGCCTCGAGGTCGGCGACCCGGCCGTCCTCGACCAGCAAGGTGTCGTAGATGCCGAGTGACTCGTCGACCGTGGCGGTGTGCTCGACGACGTCCGGCAACCGCGGCTCGTCGACCTCCGGTGCTTCGGCGTGCAGCTCAAGCTGGCCGCCGATGGCGTCGATCAGCGGCCGGGCCTTGACGAGGCACTCGGCGTACTCCCCCTCGGGCGTCGAGTCGGCGACGATGCCACCCCCGACGCCGAGCCAGACGCGGTCGCCGTGGAACTCGAACGTGCGGATCACGACGTTGAGCTCGAGGCCCGCGGCAGGGCTGACGTGGCCGATCGCCCCTGTGTAGGCCTCGCGGCCGGTGGCCTCGAGCGTGTTGATGATCTCCATCGCGCGGACCTTGGGCGCACCGGTCACCGATCCCGGGGGAAACGTCGCCCGCAACAGCTCGGAGTCGCGTACGCCGTGGGCCACGTGGCCGACGACATCGGACACGAGGTGCCAGACCGCGTGGCGCTCGGCGCGGGTGATCGCCGGCACGCGCACCGAGCCGGGCACGCTGACGCGGCCGAGGTCGTTGCGCATCAGGTCGACGATCATGATGTTCTCGGCGCGGTTCTTGGCCGACGCGACGAGCTCGTCGGGGTCGCTGTCGAGTGGCGCCGTGCCCTTGATCGGCGAGCTCAGCACCTCATCGCCCGTGCGGCGCAGGAACAGCTCGGGCGACAGGCTCGCCAGCGCACCCTCGGGGCTCGAGACGAAGGCGGCGTATGCCGGATGGAGCTGCTCGACCCCGGCGCAGAACACGTCGAGCGGATCGCCGCGGAACGGCGCCTCGAGTCGCGTGCACAGGTTGGCCTGGAAGATGTCGCCGGCCGCGATGTGCTCCAGCACCGTGGCGAGCGCGGCACGGTGGGCGTCGGGAGTCGGCGTCATCTCGAACGTGCCCACCTCGTACGGCCGGGGGCGCGCCGAGCCGGACTCGAGCGCCTCGATGATCCTGGCGTCACGCTCCCCGTCGGGGCGCAGCCACTCGAGCCACCAGGTGCCGTCGGTGCGGCGCAGGACGTGGTCGTAGAACGCGATGCGGTGCTCCGGCTGCGGGACAGGACGTTCCGGAGCGGCCGGCAAGTCCTCGACGAGCCGGCCGAGCTGGTAGCCCCACGCACCGATCCAGCCGCCACCGAATCCACCGACGTCGGACGGCAACGGGTCGAGGTCGATGCCGCTGAACGGGTCGCCCTCGAGCACGGCGACGGGGTCGAACGCGATCAACGCCTCGCCGTGGTGCCATGCACCGAGCAGCGCGACGAGCCGGTCGCGCCCCCGGAACACACAGAGGACGTCGAGCGGGTCGAGGTCGAGGTCGAGACGCCTGCGGCCGAGGCCGTCGTCAGTCGTGGCGGGACTCGTCAATGACGTGCGCCCCCAGCTCCCGGCTCAGGAGGTCCTCGGGATCGATGTCCTCCTGCTCGACGACGGGATCGTCGCGGGTCGCAGTGGCATCGGGGTCCTCGCGGGCCTCCGGCGTGACCGGGTCGCGCAGCGCCTCGCGTACGGACTCGGGCACCGCGACACCCTTGCGGGGTGGCGCCGGGCTCGGATCGGCCGATGCCGGCTCGTCGGTGTCGGTGCCGGGACGTGCGCTGGGGTCGACGATGGCCTCGATCCGCCAGGTGACGCCGAGCACGGCGTGGAGGGCCTGCTGGACGTACTCCTCGGACCGGCTGTTGATGAACGAGTCACGCGCGCCGGCGTTGACCAGGGCGATCGTGAGGGTCGAGCCGTCGAGGCCGGTGACCTGGGCGTTCTGGCTGAGCATGACCCAGGCGAAGCGCCGCAGGTCGCGGATCTTGTCGAGGATCTCGGGCCACAGCCGGCGTACGTCGGCGATCGTGAGGTTGCCGGTGGCGGAGGCCGAACCGGTCCCTAGCGAAGCGGGAGGGAGCTCTGCGACCGAAGGGACCTGGGCTGCAGGCTCGCTCTGGACAGGGGGTTCCTGCGCAGCGACCGGAACCTGCGTTGCGTGCCCTTCGCTCGCAGAGCTCGCTCCCGCGACTTCGTCGCTAGGGAGCGGTTGCGGTTCGGCGATGGGGGCGGGCACTTCTGCGATCGGCTCAGCGATCGGCGCAGGCTTGGCTTCGACCGGTGGAGCCACCGGCGCAGCCGCCGGGGCCGGAGTCGCGGCAGCAGCAGGTGCGCCGCCGTCGATCGCCAGGCGGCGCTCGAGGCGGTCGAGGCGGGCCTGGAAACCCTGCGTCGAGTTGTCCGAGCCGGGCACCAGGATGCGGGCACACATCAGCTCGAGCAGCAGCCGCGGAGCCGTGGCCCCGCGGAACTCGATCAGCGCGGCGTTGACGATGTCGGCAGCACGGGTCAGCTCGGACGGGCCGAAGTTGCTGGCCTGGCTGAGCAGCCGCTCGGCCCGGTCGCCGGGCACGTCGAGCAGGCCCTTGGACAGCGCATCGGGAACTGCCGCGACGATCACGAGGTCACGCAGCCGCTGCAGCAGGTCCTCGGCGAACCGGCGCGGATCCTGGCCCGACTCGATGACCTTGTCGACGACCCCGAACACCGTCGAGCCGTCGCTCGCCGCGAACGCGTCGATGGCCTCGTCGAGCAGCGAGTCTGGCGTGTAGCCGAGCAGCTGGACCGCGAGGTCGTACGTGACGCCCTCAGGTCCCGCGCCACCGAGCAGCTGGTCGAGGACGCTGAGGCTGTCGCGGACCGAGCCCTGTCCGGCCCGCACGACGAGCGGCAGCGCGCTGGGCTCGAGCGTCACGTTCTCGGCGGTGCAGAGCTGCAGGAGGTAGTCGCCGAGCGTCTTGGGCGGCACGAGGCGGAACGGGTAGTGGTGCGTGCGCGACCGGATCGTGCCGATGACCTTGTCGGGCTCGGTCGTCGCGAAGATGAAGCGCAGGTGCGGCGGCGGCTCCTCGACGAGCTTGAGCAGCGCGTTGAAGCCCTGCGGCGACACCATGTGCGCCTCGTCGATGATGTAGACCTTGTAGCGGCTGCTGACCGGGGCGAAGAACGCTCGTTCGCGCAGGTCACGGGCGTCGTCGACACCACCGTGGCTCGCCGCGTCGATCTCGATGACGTCGATGCTGCCCGGACCGCCGCGCGCCAGGTCGCGGCAGCTCTGGCACTCGCCACACGGATCGGCGATCGGCGCCTTCTCGCAGTTGAGCGCTCGCGCCAGGATGCGCGCGCTCGTGGTCTTGCCGCAGCCTCGCGGGCCGGAGAACAGGTAGGCGTGGTTGACCCGGTTGGCGGCCAGCGCGTGGCGCAGCGGCTCGGTCACGTGGTCCTGCCCGATCACCTCGGCGAACGTCTCCGGCCGGTAGCGGCGATAAAGGGCGAGGGGGGCATCCACGGAGTAGAGCCTAACCACCGTGGCCGACATCGCCTACCGCCCGACCGGCCTCCGGTCGCCGCCTCAGGTGATCTCGACGCCGATGAGGGTGCTCAGCCGCTCCGCGCCCAGGTCGGTGAGGTCGACGGCACGGTGCCGCGGCCTCCGAGCGACCCATCCTGCGGCCAGGAACTGAGTCAGCAGCTCGGCTCCGAGCCGTCCGCCGAGATGATGTCGCTGCTCGCTCCAGTCGACGCAGAACCTGAGCAACGGCCGTGGCCCGCCCGGCCTGCCGACGAGGTCCGGGTCGAGCCCGAGCGACGCCATCACCTCCTGTGCGGCGGGCCCCAGGTCGTACGGCGCATCCGTGACGCGTGCCGACAACCGATCGTCCGGCCGGCGCTCGGTCGTCGTACGTTCGTCAGTGCGCACCAGCGCCTCGCGGTCGAGCAGGGCCGCTGTCACGGCGCAGCCGAGCCGGCCGGCCAGGTGGTCGTAACAGGTGCGCGCCCGGCGCAGCGCCGCTGCCCGCGTGCCGTCGCGCAGCGACCGGACCGGCTCGGTCGGAGCGATCACCGCCAGGGCCTCGAGGATCGTCGCGACCTGGTCGGAGGCGAGGCGATAGTAGCGGTGCCGCCCCGACTGCTCGACATCGATGAGCCCGTTGTCACGCAGCCGCGAGAGCTGGGCGCTGGCGGCCTGAGCCGAGACGCCCGCCTCCGTCGCCAGCACGCCCGCCGGCAGCGAGCGTCCGTCGGCCAGGGCGACAAGCACCCGGGCGCGGGTGGGATCGGCGAACAGCGCCGCGACGTGCGCGACATCCGCGTCACCGCGGTGGACAGCTGTCGAGGTCTCCATCTGTCCATCGTGCCCCCGGGATGTTTCCATCGCCACGGAAGTGTCAGCGGGCAACGATGAAGGCATGCCCGAACGACATTCGTCCCCACGCGTGGTCCTCACGGTGATGTGCGTCGGCTACTTCCTCGTGCTGCTCGACGTCACGATCGTCAACGTCGCGCTGCCGCGGCTCGGCGACGACCTCGGGACCGGTGTGGCCGGCCTGCAGTGGGTCGTCGACGGGTACGCCGTCGCATTCGCCTCGCTGCTGCTCGCCAGCGGGGCCGCCGGCGACCGGCTGGGGCACCGCCGCATCGTCCTGCTGGGACTGACGGTCTTCGGGCTCGCGTCGGCGGCCTGCACCATGGCGCCCACGCCGGAGGTCCTGATCGGTGCACGGATCGCGCAGGGCGTTGGAGGCGCCCTGCTGCTGCCCGGGACGCTCGCCGTGATCGCCGATGCGTACCCCGACCGGCAGGGCCAGGCACGGGCGATCGGCGTGTGGGCCGGGATCGGCGGCCTGGCGCTGCCGGCCGGACCGTTGTGCGGCGGCCTGCTGGTGCAGACGGCCGGCTGGCGCGCCGTCTTTGCCATCAACCTCCCGATCGTCCTGGTAGCGGCGATCGTGGCCCACCGGGTCGTGCCCGGGACCTCACACCGGTCGACGACGCCGACGGACCGGCTCGGGACGGTTCTGGGTGTGGTGCTCCTCTCGGCCACGACGCTGGCCGTCATCGAGGCGGGTCATGCCGGGCTCGCACCCCTCACCGGGATCGCGGCCGCCGTTGCGGCGCTCGCGCTCGGCGCGTTCGTCGTCGCCGAGCGACGCAGCCCGCACCCGATGCTGCCGCCGGCCCTGTGGCGGCGACCGGCTTTCGCGGCGGCGAACGTCGCGGCCGGGGTCATGAACCTCGGGACGCTCGGCATGCTCTTCCTGCTGACGGCCTACCTGCAGACCGTGCAGGATCGCAACGCGCTGCAGGCCGGCATCGCGGTCCTGCCGCTGTTCCTCCCGCTCGTCGTCCTCGGTCCGCTGAGCGGACGGCTCACCGCCCGTCTCGGTCCGCGAGTACCGATGCTCACCGGGCTGGTGATCGCTGCCGCTGGCTTCGCCCTCATCTGCGGCTGGTCGGCCTCCACGACGTACGCGCGGCTGTTTCCCGCACTGCTCGTCTGGGGCATCGGTCTCGGTGTGCTGACCCCTGCCGTCGTGTCCGCCGCAGTCGGCGCGGTCGAGCCGGGCCGGAGCGGGCTCGCTTCGGGGGTCAACAACACCGCGCGCCAGGCCGGCGGGGCGGTCGGCATCGCGCTCTACGGAGCCGTTGCCGGCCCGGCCGCGCGGCCGGCCACCTTCATCTCAGGACTGCATGCGCTCGCCGCCGTCACGGCCGTCGCGTTCGTGGTGGCAGCTGCGGCCTCGACAGTGCTCATACCGGGCCGTCAGGCCGCTAGCTGACGAGCTGCTTGACCCGCAGCCAGTCGTCGACCGCGGCGTACGCCGCCTTGCGCGGCTCCTCCAGCGAGATGAACACGTCGTGCTTGGCGCCCTCGATCGGCATCACCGTGACCTGGTCGCCGAGGCACCCGGACCAGCGCGCGATCTGCTTGACGTCGAGGACGGCATCAGCGGTGGCCACCTCCTCGTTGTAGCGCCTGGCGAAGCGGGTGCGCGTCGAGCGCAGCACCAACGACGGCACGCCGACGTCGAGTCCCCGGTGCAGCTCGGCGTGGCCACGACGGATCGCGGTCAGCCAGCCGTACGAGACCGGGAAGCCCTCGAGCGGCTTGAACGCGGTGTTGAAGTCCCACTCCCCGTTGGCGCTGACGTGCAAGCTGCTCCCGTACGCATCGGTGTGCGGCAGCTTGATGATCGACTTGGGCTTGAGCCGCGCCACCGCCGAGATCGCCGCCGTGCCGATCGAGCGCATCCACGGCGCGCCCTGCAGGTCGAACCACGGACTGTTGAGCACCAGCCCGGCGATCCCGGCACCCTTGCTGCCGCCGGGCTGCTTGTTGAGCCGGTTGAGCCACAGCGGCAGGATCAGCCCGCCGGTCGAGTGGGCCGACAGCACGACGGGCTTGTCGCCGGTCTCGGCGCGGATGATCGCGAGCGACTCCTCGAGCTCGGTGTCGTAGAGCGCGAGGTCGGAGACGTAGTGGCCGGTCTGTCCCTCGCGGCGAGAACGTCCGCACTTGCGCAGGTCGAGGGCGTAGAACGCGAAGCCCCGCTCGGCGAAGAACTCGGCGAGCTCGCGCTGGAAGAAGTAGTCGCTGAACCCGTGGACGTAGAGCACCGCGGCCTCGTACGTCTCGGCGGGCACGCGGCGGACCAGTGTCGCCTCGACCTCGCCCTCACCATCCGGATCGGGGCCTAGCGCGATCGTGTGCTGCTCGTAGCCCTCGCCCAGCTCGTCCGGGATCCACTCGGTCATGCGCACTCCTCGTTTGGACAGGGACGTCGGGTCCAACAGTATGGGAAGGGTGACCGAGACACGTGAGATCCAGCGCACCCTCGACCTCGCCCTGCGCGTCGGCGACATGCTGCTGGCCAACGGCGCCGGAGCCGCCGACGTCACGGCCACGATGTCCTCGATCGCGCACCACCTGGGCCTGCGCCAGGCGCTCGTGGACGTCACCTTCACGACCGTGTCGATGAGCTACCAGGCCTCTCCCGACGACGCGCCCGTCGCGGCGATCCGGCACGTCAAGCAGCGCGAGACCGACTTCGACGACCTCACCCGGGCCGACCACCTGGTCAGGGACCTGCTGTCGGACGAGATCGACGTCGAGGAGGCTCGGGTCCGGCTCGCCCAGATCGCCTCGACCGGACACCGCACGCCACGCTGGGCCGTGACCGTCAGCTGGGGCGCGATCGGTGCGGGAGTCGCGATGCTGATCGGTGGCGACTGGGTCGTCACGCTGATCGCCGCCGCGGCCGCCATCGGCCTGGAGATCCTGCAGCGCTACCTGACCCGCCTCCGGCTGCCCTTCTTCTATGCCCAGGTCGCCGGAGGCCTGTTCGCGTCCCTGCTGGCTGTCGGGGCGTCGGCCGTCGACCTGTCGACCGATCCGTCACTCGTCATCACCGCGAGCATCGTCATGCTGCTCGCCGGGCTCGGCTTCATCGGCGCGATCCAGGACGCGTTGACGGACTTCTACCTGACGGCGGGTGCCCGCATCCTCGAGGTCATGATCTCGACGGCCGGGGTCATCGCCGGCGTCAGCGGCGGTCTCACGGTCGGCCGGGTCCTCGGCGTCGACATCGCCCTCGACCCGCGCGCCGCCGGGCTCTCCCACCTTCCCCTCGTCGTGATCGGCGGTGCCCTGAGCGCCGGTGCGTTCGCCTTCGCGGCGTACGCCCCCAGTCGCGTCCTGCTGCCGATCGCGGGCATTGCCGGGACCGCGTCCGGGATCTACCTCGTCCTGTCGGAGAACGACCTCGGCCGGGCCTGGCCGGCGGCGATCGCGGCGGTCTTCATCGGTGTCGTCAGCTACACCGTCGCGGGCTGGGCCGACGTGCCGCCACTCGTGATCGTCGTGTCGGGCATCGTGCCGCTGCTGCCGGGTCTCTCGATCTACCGGGGGCTCTCACTGCTCGGCGCCGACGACTACACCGGCATCCTCCAGATGATCACGGCGGCGGCCATCGCGATCTCCCTGGCGGCCGGCGTCATCCTCGGCGAGTACGTCGCACAGCCGCTGCGCCGTGAGGCCCGGCGACTCGAGCAACGCCTCGCCGGTCCCCGTCTGGTCGGTCCCCTCAGGGCCCGGGCCGTCCGCAAGGCCAGCAAGAAGGGAAACATGCACTCGATGTGAATAAAGTTCTCGGCAGCACTAGACTCGCCGTGCGCCGCGTGGCGCGATCGCCGAGGAGTCGCACATGAAACTTCAGCTGTCAGACGAGGACGCAGCATTCCGCGAGGAGATGCACACCTTCTTCACGACGCAGATCCCGCAGGACGTACGCGACACGGTCGCCGCTCGCCGCGAGCTCAGCAAGGAGCAGATCGTTGCGTCGGTGCAGGCCATGAACGCCGCCGGCATCGCGGTGCCCAACTGGCCCGTTGAGTGGGGCGGCAAGGACTGGACCCCCCTCCAGCGGCACATCTGGCACGAGGAGATGCAGCTCGCGAACGTACCGCCGCCGTTGCCGTTCAACGCCTCGATGGTCGGCCCGGTCATCGCCGCGTTCGGCTCGCAGGAGATCAAGGAGCGGTTCCTGCCCAAGACGGCCAACCTCGACATCTGGTGGTCGCAGGGATTCTCCGAGCCCGACGCCGGCTCCGACCTCGCCTCGCTGCGGACGACCGCGGTGCGCGACCCTTCGACAGGCTCAGGAGGGGCCGGCGAATACGTCGTCAACGGCCAGAAGACGTGGACCACGCTCGGCCAGTACGGCGACTGGATCTTCACGCTCGTACGCACGGACCCCTCGGTCAAGAAGCAGGCCGGCATCTCGTTCCTGCTGATCGACATGTCCTCGCCGGGCGTCACGGTGCGCCCGATCGAGCTCATCGACGGCGGCCACGAGGTCAACGAGGTGTGGTTCGAGAACGTACGCGTGCCCGCCGAGAACCTCGTCGGCGAGGAGAACAAGGGCTGGGACTACGCCAAGTTCCTGCTCGGCAACGAGCGCGTCGGCGTCGCGCCGGTCGGCTCGACCAAGCGCACGCTGTCGCAGGCCAAGGAGTACGCCAAGACCGCCGGCCCGGGTGGCACGTCACTGCTCGACGACCCGCTGGTCGCGGCTCAGATCGCCGACCTCGAGAACGAGATCCTGGCCCTCGAGCTGACCGCGCTGCGCGTCGTCGCCAACTCCGCCGACGGCAAGCCGCACCCGGCCTCGTCCGTGCTCAAGCTGCGCGGCACCGAGCTGCAGCAGGCCGTCACGGAACTGTTCGTCGACCTCGCCGGTCCGCTGGCGCTGGCATCGGGGGCCGGCGAAGGGTCGGACGTACCCGACCTGGCGCGCGTCGCGACGCCCAACTACCTCAACTTCCGCAAGGCGTCGATCTACGGCGGCTCCAACGAGGTGCAACGACAGATCATCGCCGGCACGATCCTGGGACTGAGGGGCTGACATGGACTTCCAACTGGACTCCGAGCAAGAGGCCCTGCGCGACGCCGTCCGCGCACTGCTGACCAAGGCGTACGACACCTCCGAGACCCGTCGTGCGGTGACGAAGCAGGACCCGGGCTGGGACGACAAGACGTGGCGCCAGCTGGCCGAGATGGGCGTCCTGGGGCTGCCGTTTGCCGAGGAGGACGGCGGCATGGGCGCCGGTCCGGCCGAGGTCGCGATCGTCGCCGAGGAGATCGGGCGGGTCATCGCACCCGAGCCGTTCGTCGAGGCTGTCGTGCTGGCTGGTGGCCTGGTCGCCGCTGCCGGCACGGCAGAGCAGCGCGCCGAGATCCTGGGTGCGGTGGCCGAGGGCGGTCTCGTGCCGGCGTTCGCGCACACCGAGCCCGCGTCCCGCTACGAGCTCACCGCCACCGGCGTCACGGCCTCCGGGTCTGGCGACTCCTGGACGCTCGACGGCGTCAAGGAGCCCGTGCTCGGCGGTGCTCGCGCGGACCTGCTGATCGTCAGCGCGGCGGTCGACGGCGGGACCGGGCTGTTCCTCGTCAAGCCCGACGCCGACGGCCTCACGCGTACGGGCTACGCCACGTTCGACGGCGGTCGCGCCGCCCGGGTGGCGTTCGACGACACCCCGGCCACCCCGCTCGGCGAAGCCGGCGCCGACCAGTCGGACGTCATCGCGGCGACCGTCGCACAGGCCCAGATCGCGTACGGGCACGAGTCGCTCGGCGCGATGGAGACCGCGTTGCGTACGACGACGGAGTACCTCAAGACGCGCAAGCAGTTCGGCGTACCGCTCATGACGTTCCAGGCGCTGACGTTCCGGGCCGCCGACATGTACGTCTCGCTGGAGCTCGCGCGCAGCACTGTCAGCTGGGCCACGCTCGTGCTGCTCGACGCTTCGACAGGCTCAACGAGCGCGGATGAGGTCGCGGAGGCGGCGTCACGCGCCAAGCTGCAGGTCAGCAAGGCGGGCCGGCACATCGGCCAGGAGGCGATCCAGCTGCACGGCGGCATCGGCATGACGGCCGAGTACAGCGTCGGGCACTACATGAGCCGGCTCACCGCGATCGACCACGCACTCGGCGACGGCCGGCACCACCTCAACCGGCTCGTGTCGACCCTCGGCGACCACTCCGTCGTCGATCCCCTGCCCTGACCGTGTGGCGGTGACTTGGTCGCCCATCAGGCGCTCGATGGGGCGACTGAGTCACCGCTCCGTCAAGGGAAGGGCGACCAACTCACCGCCTCAGGCCTCGGCGAGGGTCTTCGCGTCGGCCATGACGCCGGCGACGAAGATCGCGATGCCGTCGGCGTAGTACTCATCGGTGTTGGCGCACTCGATCATCGCGTCCGCGGCCGCACGCAGCCGGGGGTAGCGATCCTCGGGCAGCGACTCCAGCATCGCCCGCTTGCGATCGAGCTCTTCCTGGCGGAGCTCGGGCTTGAACGCGAGCTCTGCGCCGGGTTCGCGACTGACGAGCGTCATCGCGATCTGCAGCGTGTAGTGCGCCACGGCCGCCGAACGCTCGACGTCGAATCCGGCCAGGGAGAGCTTGTCGAGGAATCGCTCGGTGAGGTCCCGGCCGACCTCGGCCTGCATGATCTGCTGGGCCACGAGCGGGGAGGCGCTCGGGTGTGCCCGCATGACGTCGACGAGTGACGTCATCGCCTCGCGGAGGTAGTCCTCGAGCGGCAGGTCCTCGTCGGGGATCCGAAGCGACGACACGACGGCATCGCCGACAGCGGCGAGCAGCGCCTCCTTGTTGGCGAAGTGCCAGTAGAGCGCCATCGGCGTCACGCCGAACGCGTCGGCGACCTTGCGGACCGTCAGCCCGTCGAGTCCCTCGGTGTCGACGATCGCGAGTGCGCGTTCGACGACAAGGGCCGGGTTGAGCGAATTCTTGGGCTTCACAGTTGACAACTATACGGCATACATGATTCCTTTACATCGTACATTTACAACGTAAAGGAGTGGTCATGGACGACCGCAGGAACATCTGGGCTCTCGTGGCCGTCGCGCTTGCGACGTTCATGACATACCTCGACAACAACATCATCAACGTGGCGATCCCGGTCATCGAGCGGGACCTGCACCTGACGACCTCCGGCATGGAATGGATCGTCAGCTCATACATCCTCACGTTTGCCGGGCTGATGCTCGTGGGCGGACGTCTCGCCGACCTGTTCGGCCGCCGGCGCCTGTTCCTCATCGGGCTGGGCGTCTTCACCGCCGCGTCGTTCGCGGCCGGGCTCTCCGGCGACGTCGGCACGCTGATCGCCAGCCGCGCGGTGCAGGGCGTGGGCGCGGCGCTGCTCACCCCGACGACGCTGGCGATCATCTCGGCCACCTTCACCGACAAGCGCGAGCGCAACGTCGCGGTCGGCATCTGGGGTGCTGTGGGCGCCCTCGCGCTCGCCGCGGGTCCCCTGCTCGGCGGGCTGCTGAGCGAGCACGTGGCGTGGGAGTGGATCTTCTTCATCAACGTGCCGCTCGGCCTGATCACCGCCGGCATCGCCGTGTGGGCCATCGACGAGTCGCGCGACCCGGTGACCCGTCAGCTCGACCTGTCGGGCCTGATCTCGTCGACGATCGCGCTGTCGGCCCTGACGTACGCCCTGATCGAAGGCATCTCCCGCGGCTGGACGTCGACGCCGATCCTGGCTGCGTTCGCGGTCGCTACCGCAGCAGCGCTGGCATTCGTGTCGATCGAGCGTACGGCCACCGATCCGATGGTCGACCTGGCGCTGTTCCGCGACCGGGTGTTCTCCGGCGCGATCGTCTCGCTGATGCTGTGGGCGTTCGGGCTGTTCGGGATCTACTTCTTCACGTCGCTCTACCTGCAGGGCGTGCTGGGCTTCTCCCCCACCCGCGCCGGAATGACGTTCGTGCCGATGGCCCTGTTCATGGCCACCGCAGCCGCCTCGTCGGAGGCCGTCGCCCGCCGCTTCGGTGCGCACCGGTCGGTGACGTTCGGCATGGCGCTGATGGGCACGGCGATCGCCTCGCTGGCGCTGCTCGGAGCCGACGCCAGCGCCCTCGACCTGATGCCGAGCTTCATCGCGATCGGCATCGGCGGCGGCCTGACGATCCCACTGACGGCCACGGTGCTCGGCGTCATGCCGGCTGACCAGGCCGGAGTCGCGTCGGGTGTCTTCAACACCTCGCGCGAGCTCGCCGGGCTGCTGGGCATCACCGTGATCGGCGTGATCCTGAGCAGCCGCGAGGACTCGCTCATCGCGTCGGGACACAACCCGGTCGATGCCTACCTCGGCGGCTACCGGCTGGGCCTCGTGATCGCCGGACTGTTGGTGGTCGCCGGCGCGGTGGCCGCGTGGGCGGCGCTCCGTCAGGCCGAGACCGAGCCGGTCGTCAACGAGGACGTGCTCGTCGGCGTCTGAGTCCTGAGCTGCGACGCCCCGCCACCACTCCCTCCGGTGGCGGGGCGTCGCGCTGCGGGCATGAAAGGACCCCTCGCGCACCCGACAGAGCTCACTGACCCTTGCTGCCTTCCGGCCCTGGGGGAGTTGGGTGATGTGTCGCCGCGCGAGGGGCTGTTGTCCATCATACGGAGCGCCCCCGTACGCCCTCAAGTCGGGCGCGGGCGTACCGATTCGTCGGCAACGCCAGTGGACCGGTAACCTCGTCCGCGGAGGATTCGCATAGTGGCCTAGTGCGCTCGCTTGGAAAGCGGGTTGAGTGAAAGCTCTCAGGGGTTCGAATCCCCTATCCTCCGCCGAAACGCGAGGAGCCCGGCTGACGCCGGGCCCTCGCGTTCTTTGCTGGTCGCCTCGCGACCTGCACCGGCGGAGGCAAGGCCTCCGCTGCCACGCCAGGAGCCAGCGCAAACTTGACCAGTGTCGAGTGCCGCGCTGGTTCTTGTGCGTCAGGGCCATAGAGGAGGCGAAGCCGCCGCCCCGCGAGCCAAGGATCCCGCTCAGCCATCTGCGGGCACGGTACTTGTGCGTCTGGGGCGATGGTGGGGGCCCTGACCTCCACCACGTACGTTCCAAGCACACCTCTGGCGTCTCGCGCCGATATCCGAGAGGCTGTCGACATGACCCAGTACCTGCTTGCCGTGCACTCCAGCTCCAGCGACTACGACCGGTCGTTCGAGGAGATGCAACCCGTGTTCGAGACGGTTGACCGGTTCAACCAGAAGCTCGTCGCCGACGGCATCTGGGTCTTCGGCGGCGGGCTCGAGCGCATCGAGGCGGCGACCACTGTCGACGGCACCGATGGCAAGACCCTCGTGACCGACGGGCCGTACCTCGAGACCAAGGAATACCTCGGCGGCTTCTGGGTCATCGAGGCAGCCGACCTCGACGCCGCCCACCAGATCGCCCTCGAGGCGTCGAGCGCCTGCGGGGGCAAGGTCGAGGTCCGCCCGTTCCAGGCGGAGTGAATCTTTCCGGGAAGGTGTCGTATCGGCGCTGACTCGTTCGTGGTGAGGGTGGAGGCGGCCGAGCGGCCGCCATCGATGAAGGGAACGACCATGACTCAGTACCTGCTTTCCGTGCACGGCCCGTCGAGCGTCTGGGACACCCCGCTCGAGGAGGCCCAGCCGATGTACGAGGCGACCGGCAAGTTCAACGACGAGCTCAAGACCACCGACGCGTGGGTCTTCGTCGGCGGGCTCGAGCGGCCTGAGACGGCCACCACCGTCGACGGCACCGGCAACGACGTGATCGTCACCGACGGCCCCTACATGGAGACCAAGGAGTACCTCGGTGGCTTCTGGGTCATCGAGGCGGCTGACCTGGACGCTGCGCTCAAGATCGCAGCTGAAGCATCCAAGGCCTGCGGCGGCAAGGTCGAGGTCCGACCCTTCGCGGGCGAGTGACCCAGAGCTCGGACCTGCGCGCGGAGATCGACCGGATCTACCGCGAGGAGTACGGCCGAGTGGTGGCTTCGCTCGCCCGTCGATTCGGCGATCTCGACATCGCCGAGGACGCGGCGGCCGAGGCCCTCCTCATCGCGATCGAACGCTGGCCGTCCGACGGCATACCGCCCAACCCGGGTGGCTGGCTGACGACGACAGCGGGCAATCGCGCCATCGACCGGATCCGCCGCGAGTCCTTGCGCGACACCAAGCACAAGGCGGCCATGATGATCACCGACGACACCCCCCACGAACCGACCGGACCGGTCGAGGACGACCGGCTTCGGCTGGTCTTCACCTGCTGCCACCCCGCGCTCGCTCCTGAGGCCCGGGTGGCGTTGACCCTGCGCCTGCTCGGCGGCCTGACGGTCGAGGAGATCGCCCGCGCCTTCCTCGTGCCGGAGACGACCATGGCGCAGCGCATCACCCGCGCCAAGGCCAAGATCAAGGCGGCGCACATCCCCTACCGGGTGCCCGAGCGCGATGACGTGACCGACCGACTCGGCGCCGTCCTCGCGGTGATCTACCTGGTCTTCAACGAGGGCTACCTCGCCGGCTCCGGTGCCGATCCCGTACGCACCGAGCTGACCGCCGAGGCTATCCGCCTGGGGCGCATCCTCCGGCAGTTCCTGCCCGACGAGGGCGAGGTGGCGGGGCTGCTGGCGCTCATGCTGCTCAGCGAGTCTCGGCGAACCGCACGCTTCGCCGGCGGCGAGCTCGTGACCCTCGACGAGCAGGACCGCAGCGGCTGGGACCGCACGCTCATCGACGAGGGGCACACGCTCGTGCGCGAGTGCCTCGCCCGCGTCGCGGCGACGTCGGCGCGCCCCGGGCCCTACCAGATCCTGGCCGCCATCAACGCCGTCCACACGGACACCAATGACGCCCGCGACACCGACTGGTCGCAGGTCGTCGCGCTCTACGACCAGCTGTACGCCGTGACGCCGACCCCGATCGTCGCGCTCAACCGCGCCGTCGCGGTCGCCGAGCTCGACGGACCCGATGTCGCCCTCGCGATCGTCGACTCACTCGATCTCTCGGGCTATCACGCCTGGCACGCCACCCGCGCCGACCTGTTGCGACGTCTCGGACGCAGCGCCGAAGCCCGCGGCGAGTACGACGCAGCGATCGCGGCGACCGAGAACCCGGCGGAGACGGCCTACCTGGCCCGGCGGCGAGCCCACCTCGTCGATCCGGGTGCCTGAAAAAGTTTCCGGGCGACCTGTCGTATCCGCGTTCCGCCGTTCGTGGAACTGGTGAGAGGCAGCAACGGGCTGCTTCACCACACAGGAGCTCGACATGACCATCACCACCGCTTCCGCAGTCCGCACCACCACCACAACCGCCACGCGTACGATCTGGCGGCACGCCGCCGTCGCCGCCGTCGCCGCAGCAGCCGCCACCGCGACTGTCGCTGCCGTCGCCCACTCGGCCGGCGTCCCGCTGACGCTCGACGGCGAGCCGATCCCGCCCTCGGGCTTCGCCACCATGACCCTGCTGGGCGCGGTCATCGGCTTCGGGATCGCCGTCGCAATGCGCCGTTGGGCCCGCAACCCGCAGCGTACGTTCGTCCGCACGTCGCTCGCGCTGACCGCGCTGTCGTTCCTCCCCGACCTGCTGGTGCCCGCGGCTTCGGCCGACACCCGCATCACCCTCATGGCGACGCACGTCGTGGCCGCCGCGATCGTCATCCCCGTGATCGCCGCTCGCCTCGCCCAGGGGCGCCGCTGACTGGACGCCCTCAAAGGGCCCGCGCGGAATCTGCCCACAGCAGAATTCCGCCGGGCCCTCGGCATTTCTGCCTACGCTGGAGCATGACCGAGATCGCCCGCCTGCATGCCGTACCGACCCACCGGATCCTCGATCCCGAGCCCTTGTGGCGCGAGGTGCTGGGTCAGCGACTCCGCGAGCTGCGCCGCCGACGCGGCGAGACGCTGACGGAGACGGCCGAGCGGGCCGGCATCTCTCCGCAGTACCTCTCGGAGATCGAGCGCGGCCTCAAGGACCCGTCGAGCGAGGTCCTCGCCGCCGTCGCCGGCGCGCTCGGAGCGACCCTGATCGACGTGACGTCCCAGGTCACCGGCGATCTGCGCAGCTCGTACGCCGTGACCACACCCCAGGCGTACGGCCAAGCACTCCTGCTGGCCGCCTAGCCCTCGAGGATCGCCAGCAGGTCAGCCTGCAGCGCCGCCCTGCGACGCTCGCTGAGCGGCGCGAGCAGGTCGTCCGAGATCTCGGCGGCGATGTCCTGCAGGCGCCCGAACTCGGTGGCTCCCCGGCTCGTGACCGCTATGAGCTTGCGGCGCCGGTCGGACGGGTCGATGCTGCGCTTCACGAGCTTCAGGCCCTCGAGGTCGTCGATCGTGGACGTGACGTCGCTCGGATCCAGCCCGAGGTTGGTCGCCAAGGACAGCTGACTCGTCGACCCGTTGTCGGCGAGCCAGGCGAGCACGAGCATGTGCCGCAGCCGCATCCCCCGCTCCTGGAGCTGCGCGTCCAGCTGCCGCTTGGCGATCTTCGCGGTCTGGGACAGCAGGTACGTGGTCAGCGTCAACAGGGACGACGGATGGGACGCAGGCATGCCCTTATGCTAGACCCGGACCAATGTTAGGCTCTACCTATTATTGGTACGTACCAAGGAATGTGACATGACCATCATCAACGAGATGACGTTCCTCGTCGGGACGGCGATCGGTCCAGAGACCGTTGCCGCTTCCACCTGGGGCCCTGCCAAGCACGGCCGAAGCACCGCCACCGCCGCCGCCGAGGTCGACGACGTCGTGCTCGTGCAACGGGTCGAGGACCGGTTCGACGACGGAACGCACTTCACCGGGCTCAACGTGTTCACGGAGGATCCCGAGACGGCGGAGATCCTCTGCTACGGCTTCGACATCTACGGCTTCCCGCCCGATCCGCCGGCGCGCGGCTCGTGGCAGGACGGCGAGCTCGTGCTGGAACGCACCACCCCGCGCGGTTCCGCGCGGATCGTGTTCGGCCCGACCGCCTCCGGCTACACGTGGCGCAAGGACTTCCGGCCCGACCCAGAGCACGAGTGGCAGACCGTGGCGGAAGCCGACCTCCAGCGCGCCTAGGTGTACTCGGCCATCAGGTTGGTAGCAGTCGGCTGATGGGTGGGAGTCCTCCGAGTGCGCTGTGGCGTCGCCGAGTGTTGTAGTTCTCGAGCCAGGGCGCAAGGGCTTCGGCTCGCTGGTC
>NZ_LR733303.1 GCF_902506105.1 Aeromicrobium sp. 9AM | reverse complement strand
CGGCGGTGGAGGCGGCGGTGGCGGTTCCTGGTAGCCCCGCTCCACACCCTTCACCCAACGAGGAGAACTCATGCTCTGGATCATCATCCTGGCGATCGTCGTCGTGCTCGCGCTGTTCACCGTCTACGCCTTCAACCGACTGCGGCGGGTCGACATCGGTGCCCAGGAGGCGCTCGGCGGCATCGACGTCCAGCTGACGCGCCGCGCTGACCTCATCCCCAACCTGGTCAACACGGTCAAGGGCTACGCGCAGCATGAGAAGGGCGTGTTCGAGGCGGTGACCGAGGCGCGCGCCGGTGCTGCGGCAGCGGCCAAGGGCGGCTCGGTGCAGGACAAGGCCGAGGCACAGGCCAAGCTCGACAAGGCAATCATCGACGTGCTGGCAGTTGCCGAGGCGTACCCCGATCTCAAGGCGTCGGCCAACTTCCAGTCGCTGCAGGCCGAGCTCGCCGACACCGAGAACAAGATCTCGTTCGCGCGCCAGTACTACAACGACGCCGTCGCCAAGCTCAACAGCCTCGTGCGTACGATCCCGTGGCTCCTGTTCACCGGCATCGCCGGAGTGCACGCCCGCGAGTTCTACGACGCCCCGGAGGGCCAGCAGACCCCACCCACCGTCACCTTCTGACGCGTCGGCACCGATTCGGCAATGCCCGTACGCCGGACCGGTCCGTCACCTAGAGTCCTCGGAGCAGACATGGCGTCTGCACTCCTACGATCCGGGGAAAACATGTCTGAAATCCGTTGCCGTACCCACACCCGTCGAAAACGTCGGAAAGGCACGGCGCTCTCGTTGCTCGCGATACCGGCCGGCGTCGCCGTATGGCTCATCCTGTGGAAGTTCGGCTTCATCGCGTCGATCGTCGGCTTCGGCGTGGTCTGGGTCGCCGTGCAGCTGTACGTCCGGGGAGCTGGCGGCGCCATCAGTCGTCTGGGCGCCTTCATCATCCTCGGCATCGTCGTTGTGACGTTGCTGCTGTCGTTCCTCTCCGGCATGGTCTACGACGCCGCGTCCGAGATCGGCGAAGCGAGCGGGTTGTCCACCTGGGAGGCGTTCACGCACGACCAGTTCTGGTCTGTCTTCTGGGATGCGTTTCCCGACGCGCTCCCGACCTATCGGAGCGACTTCCTGATCGCCGCCGCGTTCGGCGCCCTCGGAGCATTCAGCATGTTGCGTGCCGTCTTCCAGCACGCGGCACAGCCGGTCCAGCCGGCGGGCGCGCAGGACAGCGCCGAGTGACCTGAGCTGGCGTTCTGCGGGCCGAGGCAACATTTCCGCAGTGGGTCGCATCTCAGTGGACAGCACGATCCCCTCTGAAGGAGCGACCCATGCGCAAGCTCGCACTCGTCCTCACGACGATCGCCATCGCGATCGTCCCCGCCGCCTTCCTGTCCGAGGCGCAGGCAGCGAGCCGCTATGCGGTCACGCTCAACACCTCCAAGACCGAGATCGCGCAGGGTGATCAGGTCATCTTCTTCGGAAAGGTGTGGCCGACCGCCAAGGGGTGCGGAGGGTCCTCAATCGTCCGCTGAGGGGTCACTTTTCGCCTGCTGACGGGTCAGTTCCGGACGCGGAGTCGCGCAAGATCTGACCCGTCAGCAGGCAATAAGTGACCCGTCAGCGTGAGGTCAGGCGCGGAGGGTGGCGCCGAGTGATCCGGCGGCCGACACGGCTGCCTCGCGCGCGGACTTGATGTCGGCGTCGGTCAGCGTGCGGTCCGGGGCACGGAGACGCAGGGCGAAGGCCAGCGACTTCTTGCCGTCGGGCACCTGGTCGCCGGAGTAGACGTCGAAGAGCCGCACGGACTCGATCAACGGACTCGCGGCGGCGAGCGCCTGGTGAACGGAGGCCGCCGCGACCGAGTCGTCGACGATCAGCGCGAGGTCCTCCTTGGCGACCGGGAACGAGGAGAAGTCGGGGCGTGGCCCGATCTCGGGCGATGCGTCGATCAAGGCGTCCAGGTCGACCTCAGCCGCCGCGACACGTGCCGGCAGGCCGTACGCCTTGAGCACCCGCGGGTGCAGCTCTCCGGCATGACCGATCGTCGCCCCGTTGAGCACGATCGCGGCGCAGCGACCCGGGTGCCACGGCATGACCTGTGCGGGCTGCACCTCGATCTCGACGTGGAGCTCCTCGGCGAGGTGCTGCACGATCGCGATTGCGTCGCCCCACGTGGCCTGGCGTCCCGGCCCGGCCCAGCCGGTGCGGACGCGCTCCCCGCTCATGACCAGCCCGACGTGATGAGGCTGGTCGGGCAACGCGGCTGCGAAGGCGGCGATCTCGTCGTCGGTCGGGCGCCGGTCGACGCCGTAGATCGGCGCCTCGGCCGCGTCTGGCCTCGGCAGGAAGACCCGGCCGGTCTCGGTGATGTGGACGTCGGCGTGTCCGCGACCGATGTTGAGCGCAAGGCTCTTGAGCAGGCCGGTGAGCAGCATCGTCGTCATGCCGGGTTCTTCCGCAGAGAGCGGGTTCTCCAGCAGCACCTGGCGCCGACGCACGTCATCGGCCGGCAGCCCGAGGCGGTCGAAGTCTGCCTGCCCCGCGAACGGGAACGTCTTGACCTCGACCAGGCCGTCGCCGGCGAGGACGGTGCCGACGCGGCGACGCAGCTTCTGCGCCACCGTCAGCCCGCGACCTGCCGGGGCGGTCGGCAGGATCGAGGGCACCTGGTCGTAGCCGACGACACGGAGCACCTCTTCGACGAGGTCGTTGGGGTCGTTGAGGTCGAACCGCCAGCTCGGCGGCGTGGCGGTCAGTGACTCGTGGTCGAGCGCGACGTCACAACCGTTGCGCTCCAGGGCCTCGACCACGTCCGCAGCGTCGATGTCGACGCCTGTCACCCGCGAAGGCAGGCCGATCGTCATGCCGACCGACGGACGCGGAGTCGCCGACCCGACGACCGTGAGACCGTCCTCGATCGTGCCGCCACCGAGCTCGGCGAGCAGGTTCGCAACCCGCTGCGTGGCGCGGGCCGGGAGCTCCGGGTCGACTCCGCGTTCGTAGCGCTTCGACGCCTCGGACGGCAGGTTGTGCCGTCGCGCCGTGCGCGCGATCATCGGCGCCTTCCAGTGCGCGGCCTCGATCAGGATGTCGGTCGTCGTCGAGGAGAGCTCGGTCTCGGCGCCACCCATGACGCCGGCGAGGCTGATCGGCCCGCGATCGTCGGTCACGACGGTGTCATCGGTCGAGAGCGTCCGCACGACACCGTCGAGAGTTGCGAGCTTCTCCCCCTCGTTGGCTCGTCGGACGACGATCGGGCCCTGCAGGCTCGACAGGTCGAAGCCGTGGATCGGGTGGCCGATCTCGAGCATGACGTAGTTGGTGATGTCGACCGCCAACGAGATCGAGCGCATGCCGGCCTGCTCGATGCGCTGCGCCATCCACGCGGGCGTCGGACGGCTCGGGTCGAATCCTGTGACGGCACGAGCAGCGAAGACCGGGCACGCGTCAGGATCCAAGACCGTGACGGGGTAGCCCTCCCCCGCGCCGGTCACCTCGATGTCCGCCGGGTCGGCGAACTCCAACCCGTACGCCAGAGCGGTGTCGCGTCCGACCCCACGCAGCGACAGGGCGTAGGCGCGGTCGGGGTTGACCTCGAGGTCGAGGATCTCGTCGCCCAGGCCGAGCAGCGCGATCGCGTCATCGCCGGGTGCGGCCGAGTCGGCGTCGAGCACGATGATGCCGCTGGCATCGCCGGCGAGGCCGAGCTCGGCGCTCGAGCAGATCATGCCGTCGGACACGTGGCCGTACGTCTTGCGAGCCGTGATCTCGAAGCCCAGCGCCGGGAGCACCGTGCCGGGCAGCGAGACCACGACGAGGTCACCCTCGACGAAGTTGTGCGCGCCGCAGACGATGCCGCGGGCGCCGTCTGCGTCATTGTGCTCGGGGCCGACGTCGACGCGGCACCAGTTGATCGTCTTGCCGTTCTTCTGCGGCTCCTTGACGATCGACAGCACCCGCCCGACGACCAGCGGACCGCTGATGCCGGACGAGATGATCTCCTCGAGCTTGAGGTCGAACTGCGTCAGGCGGGCAGCCAGCTGCTCGGTCGTGACGTCGTCGGGAAGCTGGACAAGCTCCCGCAGCCAGGTGACAGGAACCTTCACAGCTCTACTCCGAATGGCTGGGTGAAACGGATGTCGCCGTCGAACAGGTCGCGCAGGTCCGCGATGTCGTAGCGGGACGTGATCGTCCGGTCGATGCCGATGCCGAAGGCGAAGCCCGAGTAGCGCTCGGGGTCGACGCCGCAGGCGATCAGCACGCGCGGGTTGACCACGCCGCAGCCGCCCCACTCGACCCAGCCCTCGCCCTTGCACGTACGGCAGTCGGCGACGGCGTCCGGCTCGTTGTGGCAGACGTAGCAGAGCAGGTCCATCTCGGCGCTCGGCTCGGTGAACGGGAAGTAGGACGGGCGGAAGCGCGTCGTCATTCCGTCGCCGTAGATCGCCCGGGCGAAGTGGTCGAGCGTGCCCTTGAGGTGCCCCATCGACAGCCCCTCGTCGATCGCCAGGCCCTCGACCTGGTGGAACACCGGTGAGTGCGTGGCGTCGAGCTCGTCGGTGCGGAACACCCGTCCGGGGCACGCGATGTAGATCGGCGGCTGGCGGGTCAGCATCGTGCGCGCCTGCACGGGTGAGGTGTGCGTACGCAGGACCATCGCTGCGCGCTCCGGGGTCACCCAGAACGTGTCCTGCATCGTGCGAGCCGGATGGTCCGGGCCGAGGTTGAGGGCATCGAAGTTGAGCCACTCGGCCTCCACCTCGGGTCCCTCGGCGATCTCCCAGCCCATGGCGACGAAGATGTCGGCGATGTGCTCCGACAGCGTGGTGATGGGGTGCCGCGCACCGACCGGCTGGACGTCCCACGGCAGGGTGACGTCGACGGACTCGGTGACCAGCGCACGCTCCTCCTCGGCCGCCTCGACCTCGGCTGTCTTGGCGGCGAGTGCCTGGTTGATCGCTCCCCTGGCCTGGCCGACCCGCTGGCCGGCGTCCTTGCGCGCCTGCGGCGGCAGGGCACCGATCTCGCGGTTGGCCAGGGCCAACGGCGACCGGTCGCCGACGTGGTCGATGCGCACCTGCTTCAGGGCATCGAGCGTGTCAGCGCCGGCGATCGCAGTGAGGGCCTCGTCGCGCATGCGCTCGACCTCTTCGGCGTGCAACGGAGTGACCTCCACAGGGTCGTACGAGGAATTGGGGGCGGACAACAGCAGACCTGACTCTCGATGACTCGGTCCCGTACGCGTCGGGATCTGGGCCCAGTCTAGTGAGGCGGATCAGTCGGTCATCGTGTCGGGCTCGTTGATCGGGAACCAGGCCCGGATCAGCGCTCCACCGCCCTCGGCGTCGTCGATCTGGATCGTGCCGCCGTGCTGCTCGACGATGCCGCGCACGATGTACATGCCGAGGCCGCTGCCCGCTCCGGGCCCCGCTCGCCAGAACCGGCTGAACACGCGCTGCCGCATCTCCTCGGCGATTCCCGGCCCGTTGTCGTGCACCTCCAGGGACACCCCACCGAGCTGCTCGGCGTCGGCGTTCTGGACGACGATCTCGCGCAGCCCGAAGCCGTGGCGCATCGCGTTCTCGACGAGGTTCGTGACGACCTGCGTGATGCGATCGCTGTCACCCCAGATCAGGTCGAGGTCGTCGCCGATGCTGATCTCGAACGGCTCCGCGGCGCCACCCGAGACGTTGGTGAGCACGTGGCGGACGATCTCGTCGAGCTTGACCGGTCCGCGCTTGAGCGTCAGGCGGCCCGCGTCGATGCGGGCGGCGTCGAGGAGCTCGGTGATGAGCCGGCTCAGGCGGTCCGCGTCGGCGTCGACGGTCTCGAGCATGAACTGGCGCTGTTCCTCGGAGAACTTGTCCCACTTGGTCAGCAGCGTCGAGGTGAAGCCCTTGATGCCGGTCAGCGGCGATCGGAGCTCGTGCGCGACGGTGGCGACGAGGTCGGAGCGCTCACGGTCGCGCTGGTTGCGGACACGGGCGTTGCGGACGCTCACGACGACCCGGCGCACGGGACCGGCCGGTCGCTCCCGCACGAGTGACGCCGTGATGAGGTACTCACTCCCCTTGGGCGACCACCACGCCTGCTCCGAGATGCGCTTGCGGGTCGCGATGCCGTCGTACGGGCGCGTGGTGTCGTACCAGGAGTTGCCGTTGAGATCGTCGAACGGGACGGCCTCGTTGAGGTGCATGCCGATCATCTCGTCACCGTCGGCTCGCGCCATGTCGCGGATCCGCCGATTGACGTACACGACCTTGGCGTCTGGCCCGGCGATGATGATGCCGTCCGGGATGTCGTCAAGGTCCACGAGCCTGAATGTAGTACGAGCAGGGCCGCCGGCACGACCCAACCCGGCGGGTTTCAGCCGGTGGCGCGGGCGCGTGCCGAGGCGTAGAGGCACACCGCGGCTGCCGTCGCGAGGTTGAGGCTCTCGGCGCGACCGTAGATCGGCACCGACACGACGAGATCGGCGAGGGCGCGCGTCTGCTCCGGCAGGCCCCAGGCCTCGTTGCCCATGAGCCACGCGGTGGGTCTCGCGAGATCGAGGTCGTCGTCGAACAGGCTCAGCTCGCCGCCACCATCTGCGGCGAGGACCTGGAGGCCCTGGCGCTGCAGGCGGGCGAGCGTGGCCGGCGTGTCGCGCTCAGTGACGACCGGCAGGTGGAAGATGCTGCCGACCGTCGCGCGTACGGACTTGGGGTTGTAGGGATCGACGCTCTCACCCACGAACACGACGCCCTGCGCCCCGGCGGCGTCGGCGCAACGGATCACGGCGCCGGCGTTGCCCGGATCGCGGATGTCGGCGCAGACCACGAGGAACGTCGGGCTGGTCGCCAGCAGCGCGTCGAGCGAGGCATCGGGCATCCGGCAGCGCGCCACGACGCCCTGCGGCTGGACCGTGTCGGCGACGGACTCGACGACGTCGTCGGTGACGACGTGCCAGCCGACACCGGCCGCCTGCGCTGCGTTGACCAGGTCGGCGTGCTGCTCCGTCGCGACCTCGGTGGCGAACACCTCGACGGTCGCATCCGGGATCGTCAGGGCCTCGCGTACGGCCTGGGGGCCCTCGGCGAGGAACTCGCCGGTCTCGGCCCGGAACGCACGAGTGGCGAGCCGCCGGGTGCGCTTCACGCGTCCTGACCGGACGGTGAGCTCACCGGGCGTGCTCGCCACGTCGTTGGTGTTCAGCTCGGGCGGTGTCGCGGTCAGGCCGCGGCGCCGTCCTTGGGTGCGTTGACGTCAGCCGGAAGGTTGTCCTTCGCGGTCTGGACGAGCGCGGAGAACGCAGCCGGCTCGTGAACGGCGAGCTCGGCGAGGATCTTGCGATCGACCTCGACACCCGCGGCCTTGAGGCCCTGGATGAAGCGGTTGTAGGTCATGCCCTCGGCACGGACGGCAGCGTTGATGCGCTGGATCCAGAGACGACGGAAGTCGCCCTTCTTGGCCTTGCGGTCACGGTAGCTGTAGACCAGCGAGTGAGTGACCTGCTCCTTGGCCTTGCGGTAGAGCCGCGAACGCTGACCGCGGTAGCCCGCAGCGCGCTCCAGTGTCTGGCGGCGCTTCTTCTGTGCATTGACAGAGCGCTTGACGCGTGCCATCTCAGTTCTCCTTCAAGTTTTTCGGTAGATCGGGGGGTGTGCGTGCGGTCAGAGACCGAGCATCTTCTTCACGCGCTTGACGTCGGCCTTGGCAACGTCGGTCGTACCGTCGAGACGGCGCTTGCGCGAGGAGGACTTGACCTCGAGCAGGTGGCGACGGTTGGTCTGCTCCCGGCGCAGCTTGCCGCTGCCGGTGACCTTCACGCGCTTCTTCATCCCCGAGTGGGGCTTGAACTTCGGCATTATGCCTCCATGTCTGGGTCGAGGTTCTCAGAACGCCGACGTGGCTTCTTGGGTGTTGCAGTCTTTTGTGCGGCCTCGCGATGTGCCTTGACCTCTGCGGCCTCGGCATCCTTCTCGGCGGCCTTGGCTGCCGTGGTCTTGACCTTCTCGGCCTTGACCTCGGCCTGGGCCTCGGACTTCTTCTTGTGCGGGCCGAGCACCATCGTCATGTTGCGACCGTCCTGACGAGCGTTGGACTCGATGAAACCGAGATCCTCGACGTCGGCGGCCAGGCGCTGCAGCAGCCGGTAGCCCAGCTCGGGGCGGTGCTGCTCACGACCACGGAACATGATGGTGATCTTGACCTTGTCGCCAGCCTTGAGGAATCGGACGACGTGACCCTTTTTGGTGTCGTAGTCGTGCTGGTCGATCTTCGGACGCAACTTCATCTCTTTGATGATGGTGTTGGTCTGGTTGCGGCGTGACTCGCGTGCCTTCTGGGCGGTCTCGTACTTGAACTTGCCGTAGTCCATGAGACGGCAGACGGGCGGGCGAGCGGTCGGAGCCACCTCGACGAGATCGAGATCAGCTTCCGCTGCCAGTCGCAGGGCATCTTCAATACGGACGATGCCCACCTGTTCACCGCCAGGACCGACGAGGCGTACTTCGGGAACGCGGATTCGGTCGTTGACGCGCAGCTCTGTGGTGATGGATCCTCCTGAGATCGTGTGGGAGGCCAAGAAAAAATGGCCCCCGTACAAAACGGAAGCCACCAGTGGCGTATTCCCGCAGGAATGACGCCGTCGGCCGGTTCGTCGTGCTCGGTGAACCGGCGTAACCCCAAGGTCAAGGACCAAGCAGGTGGGAGGTGGACCTCCACTTCGCCCTCCAAGATATCAGCGCGGCCGTTTATCCACAAAATCGCAACGTTTCCCTGCCCGAAACACGGGCGACGCCGAGCCGAAAACTGCGCGCGTCAGGCTGGCACCATGTTGTGGCGCATCCGTACGACGCTGGCCGACCGCCCGGGGATCCTGGCGGAGATCGCGCTGGCCTGCGGGCGCTCCGACGTCAACATCCTCGGCATGCAGGTCTTCCCGACCAGCTCGGGAGTGACCGACGAGTTCATCGTGAGCGCGCCTGAGGGCTGGGGCGACGTGCAGCTGGCCGAGCTGTTCGAGGAGGCCGGCGGCTCCCACGTCTCGGCCACCCGGGTCAGCGACGACTCCCTGATCGACGCTCCGACGCGATACCTGCAGGGCGTGCACCGGGTGCTCGAGGAGGGCCGCGACGCAGAGGAAGTGCTCCGCGAGCTGCTCGAGACCGAGCCCCCTGACGTCGCCGACTACCGCGGGCACGACGTCCTCGACCTGACCCGCCGCGACGGCACCGTGCTGCGCATCAGCCGGGCGATCCCCTTCACGTCGGTCGAGCGCGCCCGGGCCCAGGCGCTGCTGTCGCTCGTCAGCGACGCCGGCTACGACACCCCACTGATCTCCCCGTCGGCGCACCATCAAGTGCCGATGGTGCGCGAAGCCACCCTGGCCGACATCGAGGCGGTGTCGGCGCTGCACGAGCGCTGCAGCGTCGAGACGCTCTACGACCGCTACCAGGTGCCGCTCCGCATGCCGATGACGACCCGGATGGCCCGGCGCCTCGTCGCGCCGGAGTCCGGTGTCGCGCTCGTCGCACAGGTCGGTCTCGACGTGGTGGGTCATGGTGCGTTGGAGGTGCTCGACTCCGTCTGGACCTTCCAGCTCCTCGTCGAGGACGCGTGGCAGGGCCAGGGCCTCGGCACGATGTTGGTCAAGCAGGCGGCGATCCGTGCCAAGTCGCACGGAGCCGCGCGCCTGACGTTCATCACCGAGGGGTCGAACGACAAGCTGCTGCGCACGGTCGGCAACGCGGGCTTCGTCGCGAGGGTCGAGCGGCACGACGGCAACGTCCACATCACGGTGCCACTGTCGGCCGTACGCTCGTCCGCCGCCGGCTGATCCGCCAAGATTTGGATCCTCATGCACCACCCGGGGCCTCCAGGTGGTGCATGAGGATCCAAATCTTGGGGGGTCAGGCGAGCCAGGCGGCGCCGGCCTCGCTCTGCACCAGGCGGTGACCCGCCGCGAGATGGGCGACATCGTCGGTCTCGACCACGGTGAACGTCGGGTTCGCGATGTCGAGCAGCATCGCCGCTGCGCCTTCGTCGAGCGTCGCACGGGCGGCGTCGCGGCCCAGGATCGGCACCGGCCTGGCGTTGGCGTCCCAGTGCGCCATCGACGCGACGCTGCTGAACGCCAGCAGAGCCTGCCTCCCGTCGGCACCGGTCATCAGCACCGCGGCCATGTCGGCATTCTTGTCCCCGTCGGCCGGCACCTCACCGAGCAGGGCGATGATCGGCACGAACACCCGGGCATCTGCCAACGCGGCCAGCACCGCCAGGTCGTCGCCGAAGGCCGCGGCCAGCAGCGGGTCGACGCCTCCGTCGTCCCCCGGGAACTGCGGACTGGCCAGCGTACGGTCGTGGTTCATGCCGCCAGCCTGCTTCGCAGGTAGGTGACGGCATCCCGGGCGTACGCGCCGTCGGAGCCCTGGATCGCGAACAGCATGACCCGCTCGTCATCATGCGTGACGAGCGTCGGCCAGGGTGCGCCGGTGTTCATCGCGAAGCCCTCGATGTCCGACCACAGGATGCGATGCCGCCGGTAGCCGTTGAGCACCTCAACGCCCTCGTTGTCGGCACGTACGTAGCTGCGGCCGATGCCGTGCAGGAGCACGAGCACCACCACGATGATGATCCACAGCGTCACGTCCTCAGCGGGCGTGAAGTAGATCTCGTCGGGCAGAGCCAGGCCGATCACCACCGTGAGGACGAGCATGATGACGCCCACGCCGTACGCGACGATGCGGGCGCCACCGGGGCGGAACGTCCTCAGATCCGGCACGCCAGGATGTCCGTCACGAGGATGCCGCGGGCGCCGATCTCGTAGAGCGCGTCCATGACCTTCTGGGCGGCGTCGCGGGGCACCATCGAGCGCACCGCGACCCACCCTTCGCGATGAAGCGGCGACACCGTCGGCGACTCGATGCCGGGCGTCAGCTCGACGGCCCGATCGACCTGGTCGACGCGGATGTCGTAGTCCATCATGATGTACGTCCGGGCGACCAGGACGCTGTCGATGCGACGCTTGAAGACCGCAAAACCTTCAGGTTCCGGCGCGCCCTGACGCGTGATCAGCACGGCCTCTGACGACAGGATCGGCTCGCCGAAGACCTCGAGGTCGGCCTGCTTGAGGGTGCTGCCGGTCTCGACGACATCCGCGATCGCGTCGGCGACCCCGAGGCGTACGGATGACTCCACGGCACCGTCGAGGCGTACGACGTCGGCGCTGATGCCGCGCTCGGCGAGGTAGCTCTGCACGATGCCCGGGTAGGACGTGGCGATACGCGTCCCGGCGAGGTCGGCGACGGCCGACATCGCACCGATCGGCGCCGCGAAGCGGAACGTCGATGCGCCGAACCCGAGCGAGATGTTCTCCGCGGCGTGGGCGCCGGAGTCGAGCAGCAGGTCACGGCCGGTGATGCCGATGTCGAGCGTGCCCTCCCCCACGTAGATCGCGATGTCGCGTGGGCGCAGGTAGAAGAACTCGACGTCGTTGTCAGGGTCGAGCGTGACGAGATCCTTGGCGTTGCGGCGCTGGTGGTAGCCGGCCTCGGACAGCATCTGCGCGGCGGACTCGGCGAGCGCACCCTTGTTGGGTACGGCGATCTTGAGCATGGACTTCTCTTCTCAGGAGTTCTGTGACGGTATGGGGAGGCACGGATGGGCGCCGAAGGGCCGATCCGTCACAGATGCGCGTAGACGTCGTCGAGCGTGATGCCGCTGGCGATCATCATGACCTGGGCGTGGTAGATGAGCTGGCTGAGCTCTTCTGCTGTCCGCTCGGCACCTTCGTGCTCTGCCGCCATCCATGACTCGGCCGCCTCCTCGACGAGCTTCTTGCCGATCGCGTGCACGCCGGCGTCGAGCTCGGCGACGGTGCGCGAGCCCTCAGGGCGGCTGGCTGCCTTGTCGGACAGCTCGGCGAAGAGTTCATCGAAGGTCTTCATCGCGGAGCAGTCTATCCGCGCTCCCCAGCGCACGGTCCGCAGCATCACGGGCGCGAGACGGGAGGCAATCCAGAAAGTTCGTCATATTCCTTGACAGGCATATTCTTGTCAGAGAATACTTCTGGCCATGGACACCACATGGGCGGCACTGGCCGACAGCTCCCGCCGGCAGATCATCGGGCTGCTCGCCGAGCGGCCGCGTTCGGTCGGCGTCGTGGCCGACCTCATGGGTCTTCGTCAGCCGCAGGCGACCAAGCACCTGCAGACGCTCGAGCGCTCCGGACTCGCGGTGTCACGCCGTTCCGGCCAGCGCCGCATCTACGCGCTGGAGACCGAGGCGCTCCAGGCCGTCATCGCCGAGCTGGTCCGAGTCGCAGACCTTGCCGAGGCCAACCAGGCGAACCGCGACGCCTTCGACCAGTACGCAGCAGGCGTCGAGAGCGAGTCCACCGCGGCAGGCGACGAGCGCTGGGCCGATGACCGCGAGTACGTCTTCCGCCGCAGCCTTGCCGCACCCCGGCACATCGTCTGGCAGCACCTGACGAACCGCGACCTCCTCCCCGCGTGGTGGGCGCCGGCCGATCTGCGCCTTGCGCTCATCGAGTTCAGCGCCCGCCCCGGCGACCGGGTCGTGCAGGAGTACGCCGACGCCGACGACCACTCGGGCGTCGACGGTGTGATCGGTCGCGCCGAGGGCGTCATCGAAGCCGCGACCGAGGACGAACGACTCTCGTTCCGGCTCGCTCCGGTGCTGCCGGACGGCACGACCGCCTTCACGGCGCACTACACGTACTCGCTCGCCGACGCGGGCGAGGCGACCGATCTCGAGGTTCGGCTGCGCATCAGCGACAGCACCATCCCGTCCGCGGAGTTCATCGCGGGCATCCAGCTCGGCTGGGACCAAAGCCTCGACAAGCTCGCGACGACCGTCGCAGCAGACACCAACAACAGTGAGGAAACGTCATGACCACCAACGGACGCCGCGTCGTCGTCAACATCAGCCTCAGCATCGACGGCTTCTACCACGGCCCCGCCGGCCCGCAGGACATGGGATTTGTGATGCCGCACGCGATCACCGACGTCGCGCGGGACCATCTGACCGGCCTTTGGGAACCGGCGACGACCGCCCTGCTGGGTCGCAACAACGCGGAGGGGTTCATGGGCTTCTGGCCGTCCGTCGCCGACCAGGCTGACGCGGACCCGCGCGATCGCGGCTACGCCGCCTGGCTGCGTGATGCCGAGAAGGTCGTCCTGTCCAGCACGCTCGGCGAGGCACCCTGGGACAACACCCGGGTGTTCAATGAGCCCGCCGAGGACGTCGTCGACCGGCTCAAGGCCGAGGAGGGCGGTGACATCGTGGTCTTCGCGAGCGCCAGCGTCATCAAGGCACTGCTCGCCGCGGACCGGGTCGACCGGCTCTCGTTGATGATCTTCCCCGAGATCCTGGGTGGCGGAGCGCGCCTGTTCGACGAAGGACTGCCTGCCGGATCGTGGGACCTCGCCAGCACCGCGAACGGCGACGGAGTGCTGTCCCTGGCCTACGACCGGGTGCGCGCCTGAACAGCCCCAACCGCGTGGATCGTCCTGCGCGCGCTCGTCGTCAGGCGAGCGTGCGCAGGACGTTCCAGGTGGACAGGGCGGCCTCGACGGCCTCGCGGCCCTTGTCCTCGCGACTGTCGGGCAGGCCCGCGCGATCGAGCGCCTGCGCTTCGTCGTCGCACGTCAGCAGGCCGAAGCCGATCGGCACTCCGGTGTCGAGGGCGACCCGGTTGAGGCCGTCGGTGGCCGCCGCCGAGACGTACTCGAAGTGCGGGGTGCCGCCGCGGATGATCACGCCGAGGGCGATGACCGCGTCGTAGCCGTGCCGGGCGTACGCCTGGCAGAGGATCGGCAGCTCGAACGAGCCCGGTGCGCGGACGAGCAGGACGTCCTCGACCTTGGCGTCCTCGAGCGCGCGCTGCGCCCCGGCGATCAGGCCGTCCATGATCTCGGTGTGCCAGCACGACGCGACGATCGCGACACGCGCGCCCGTCCCGTCGACGAACAAGGTTGGTGCTCCTTGACCGCTCATGCCAGGTCCTCCAGTCCGGGAAGGTCGTGTCCCATGCGCTCCGCCTTGGTCTGCAGGTAGCGCAGGCTGTCCTCGTTGGGCGCGATCCGCAGCGGCAGCCGCTCGCTGATCTTGACCCCGTACGCCTCGAGGGCGATGGTCTTGTCCGGGTTGTTGGTCAGCAGCCGCGCGGACGTGACGCCGAGGTCACGCAGGATCTGCGCGCCGGCGGCGTAGTCACGCTCGTCCTCACCGAACCCGAGCTGCAGGTTGGCGTCGATCGTGTCGGCGCCGGAGTCCTGCAGGGCGTACGCCTGCAGCTTGTGCAGCAGGCCGATGCCGCGACCCTCGTGACCGCGGAGGTAGACGACGATGCCCGCGCCTGCCGTCGTGATCTCGGTCATCGAGAGCTCGAGCTGCGGCCCGCAGTCGCAGCGCCGCGACCCGAAGACATCGCCCGTGAGGCACTCGGAGTGGATGCGGGTCAGGACGTCCTCGGTGCCGGGATCGCCGTAGACCAGGGCGATGTGCTCCGAACCCTCGATCATGTCGCGGAAGCCGTGCGCCGTGAACTCGCCGAACTCCGTCGGGAGCCGGGTCGTCGCGAGCCGCTTGACCTGCGACTCGTGGAGGCGCCGATAGACCTGCAGGTCCTCGATCGACACCAGGGCGATGCCGTGCTCGTCGGCGAACTCCCGCAGCTCGGGTGCCCGCATCAGCGTGCCGTCGTCGTTGAGCACCTCGCCGATGACGCCGGCGGGCGTGAGTCCGGCCAGGCGGGCGAAGTCGACTGCGGCCTCAGTGTGGCCGGCACGTTCGAGCACGCCGCCGTCCTTGGCCCGCAACGGGATGATGTGGCCCGGCTGGTTGAGCTCGAACGGCTCGGTGGCCGAGTCGGCGAGCACGCGGCACGTACGTGCGCGGTCGGCCGCGGAGATGCCGGTCGTGATGCCGTCACGCGCGTCGATCGAGATCGTGTACGCCGTGCGCATCTTCTCGCGGTTGTGCGGGGTCATCAGCGGGATCGCGAGGCGATCGAGGATGTCGCCGGTGATCGGAGCGCAGATGAGGCCGCTGGAGTATCGCACCAGGAAGGCCATGAGCTCGGGGGTCGCCTTGCTCGCGGCGAAGATGATGTCGCCCTCGTTCTCGCGGTCCTCGTCGTCGACCACGACGATGGCCTTGCCGTCGCGGAAGTCCGCGATCGCCCGCTCGATGCTGTCGAGTCGTACGTTCTCATGTTCGGTCATGCCACGTGCCCTTCTGCGCGGGCGCCCAGCAGGCGCTCGACGTACTTCGCGAGGATGTCGACCTCGAGGTTGACCCGGTCCCCCGGGCCCTTGGTGCCGAGCGTCGTCTCGGCCAGCGTCGTGGGAATCAGCGACACCGAGAACCACGGCTCGTCTGCGTCCACGACCTCGACGACTGTCAGCGACGTCCCGTCGACCGTGACCGAGCCCTTGGCTACCAGGTACTTCGCCAGATCGGGCGGCAGCGCGATGCGGACGACTTCCCAGTGCTCGCTCGGCGTACGGTCGAGGATCCGGCCGGTGCCGTCGACGTGTCCCTGGACGATGTGCCCGCCGAGCCGCGCGCCGGCCCTGGTCGCGCGCTCGAGGTTGACCTCGTCGCCGACCCGCAGGTCGCCGAGCGACGTCTTGTCGAGCGACTCCTTCATGACGTCGGCCGCGAACGAGTCGGTGTCCTGCTCCATGACGGTCAGGCACACGCCGCTGACCGCGATCGAGTCGCCGTGCTGGGCGTCGGAGACCACCAGCGGGCCGCGGACCGTCAGGCGTACGGAGTCGCCCAGGTCCTTGACCGCGGTGATCGTGCCCTTCTCCTCGATGAGTCCGGTGAACATCAGTCGAAGTCCTCTCGTTGCATGCGGCCGGGCGTCCCGATGATGCGGATGTCGGGGCCGACCATCGTCAGGTCGTGCAGGTCGATCGGCCGCAGGTCGGCCAGGGTCGTCGCCTCGCCCTCGAGCGCGGCCCGTCCGGAGCCGAGCATCGCCGGGGCGATGTAGCCGATGACCCGGTCGATCACGCCGGCGTTCCAGAATGCGCCGGCGAGCCGGGGCCCGCCCTCGAGCCAGATGTGCCGGATCTGGTTGTCGATGAGCTTCTGCAGCACGACTTCCGGATCTCGGGACTGGACCAAGAGCGTCGGCGCCACGCGGTCGAACACCCGGTAGTAGTTGGGGATCTTGGTCTCGCCCACGACGACGCGCAGCGGCTGCTGGTCGTACGGGAGCGGGATGTCCTTCTCGTCACGCACCGACAGCCGCGGGTCGTCGGCGAGGACAGCGCCGGTTCCCGCCACGATCGCGTCGGACTCGGCACGGAACTTCTGCACGTCACGGCGTGCCTCGTCGCTCGTGATCCACTTGCTGGTGCCATCGGGGGCGGCGCTCAGGCCGTCGAGCGTTGCGGCGTACTTCCAGGTGACGTACGGGCGTCCGGAGGTGACGGCGAACGTCCACTCGACGTTGAGGTCGGTGGCTTCCTCGGCCATGACGCCGGGCTCCACCTCGATGCCCGCTCCCCGGAGCGTCTTGGTGCCGCCGGCAGCCGAACGATCGGGGTCGATCTGGCCGAACACGACGCGGGCGACTCCGGCGTCGATCAGCGCCTGGGCGCACGGCCCGGTGCGACCGGTGTGGTTGCACGGCTCCAGCGTCACGACGGCGGTTGCGCCTCGAGCGGCCTCTCCGGCCTGCGTCAGCGCGTCGATCTCGGCGTGCGGGGTGCCCGCACCGTGATGCACGCCGACCGCGATCTCACTGCCGTCAGCAGCCAGCAGGACGCAACCGACGCGTGGATTGGGGAGCGTACGCCTGACCGCGCGTGCCGCGTCGAGCGCGCGGTGCATCGCGCTGATCTCGGTGTCGGTTGCCATGCATTCCTCCGGGTCGTGATGCGCTCACGCCACCCGGGGTCATCGGCGACGATGTGTCACCGACCGGCCGTGGCGCACAGCGCCGCGACTCATGCTCCTCCCTTCCGGACTTTCACCGTCGGTGCCGGAATTTCACCGGCTCAACCGAAGTCTCATCACGAGGATGGGACCGCGGGTCGCGGACTGTCACCGCCGGCTCGGAATTACACCGACCCCGGAGCACGCGAGCAAAAGTGCTGCTCGTTGTGCTCAAGTCTAGCCGCCGCGTTCCAGTCAGTGCGTGTGACGTCCGGCATGTGACCGCAGCTCGGCCACCATGGCATCGGGGTCGTCGGCACTGAAGACCGCCGAGCCGGCGACGAACGTGTCGGCGCCGGCGTCAGCGCAGCGCTCGATGGTCTCGAGCGATACTCCCCCGTCGACCTGCAGCCAGATGTCCCCGCCGTGCTTGTCGATCAGCGCGCGGGTGCGCTCGATCTTCGGCAGGCAGATGTCGAGGAACTTCTGCCCGCCGAAGCCCGGCTCGACCGTCATGATGAGCACCATGTCGAGCTCGGGCAGCAGGTCCTCGTAGGGCTCGATCGGGGTGGCCGGCTTGAGCGCCATCGACGCACGTGCGCCCTTGGCGCGGATCTCACGGGCGAGCCGAACGGGCGCCTTGGCCGCCTCGACGTGGAACGTGACGCTGCCCGCGCCGGCCTCGACGTACGTTGGCGCCCAGCGGTCGGGGTCCTCGATCATCAGGTGCGCATCGATCGGCTGGGCGGCGACCTTGGCCAGCGCCTCGATGACCGGGGCGCCGAGCGTCAGGTTGGGGACGAAGTGGTTGTCCATGACGTCCATGTGCAACCAGTCGGCACTCGAGATGCGAGCCGCCTCGTCCTCGAGGTTCGCGAAGTCCGACGCCAGCATGCTCGGGGTGATCTGGATGCCCATGCCGCCAGCGTAGTGGTGTGACGCGGGCCGATCAGGAGGTGGCGGAGTCGCGCAGGATGCCGTCGATCACGATGCCGAGCATCGGAGCGGCCTCTTCAGTGGAGATGCCTGATGCATCTGCGACGGTCGCGATGCCGCTGACCAGGCGCATGACCTGACGCGACTCAATGTTGTCGCGGAGCTCGTGCGTGTCGGTCAGGTGACCGACCACGCGCTCGTTGGCGTCGGCGAGCATCTGGCACTTGCGATAGATCGGCGACGACGGATCGTCGAAAGCGGCACTGAGCTTGGCTGCGGCGCCGCGATGCAGTGTCAGGTGCTTGATGAGGTCGGTGAACCACCGCTCGAGCGTCTCGCGTGCCGGGAGGTCGGCCTCGACCGCTGCCTCGCTGTCGGCGAGAACCCGTGCTGACCAGTCGCGCATGAGGGCGTCGATCAGGTCGTCACGGGTCGGGAAGTGGCGGTAGAGCGTGCCCGGTCCGACGCCGGCCCGCTTGGCGATCTCGTCGAGCGACCCCTCGGCGCCACGTTCGGCGAACACCTCGCGCGCGGCCGCCACGAGCTTGTCGTAGTTGCGCTGCGCATCGGCACGGAGCGGCTTGACGCCCTCGTCGGCGGTCGCGGTCTCGGCAGGCGTGACAGGCACCATCGCCGAACCTCCCTTGCTAACCGGAGACATCCTCCGTATAGTCGTCGAAGAACCGGAGCCCTTCTCCGTTCAAGTGTACGACATCGCCGCTCTCCTGGAAGGGAGCCGACCATGACCACCCTCACAACTCCACCCGACACCGGTCGCCGCGCTTCGTACGGCATCGCGATCGTGCTGGTCGCCCAGCTCATGCTGGTGCTCGACGTCACCGTCGTGAACGTCGCACTCCCCCGCATCCAGTCAGACCTCGACTTCTCGCCCGCCGGTCTCTCCTGGGTCCTGAACGGCTACACGTTGGCCTTCGGCGGCTTGCTGCTGCTCGGCGGCCGTCTTGGCGACGTCTTCGGGCGCCTCCGGGTGTTCGAGCTCGGCCTCGGCCTGTTCACGGCCGCTTCGCTCGCGGGTGGGCTCGCGCCGACGCCCGAGCTGCTCGTGACCGCACGCGTCCTGCAGGGCGTCGGTGCCGCGATCGCCGCACCCAGCGTCCTGGCGCTGCTCACGACGTCGACACCGGACGCCGCGTCGCGCAATCGCGCGCTTGCCCTGTTCACCGCAGTCTCGTCGGCTGGCGGCTCCATCGGCCTGATCCTCGGCGGCGCACTCACGGACCTCGGCTCGTGGCGCTGGACACTCGTGATCAACGTGCCGATCGGCATCGGGGTGCTCGCGCTCGTCCGCCGTTTCGTGGACGAGACGGCACGTCGTCCCGGCCGGTTCGACGTCATCGGCGCGGCGACGGCGACGCTGGGCTCTGTCGCCGCTGTCTATGCCTTCATCAACGCGCCCGACCATGGGTGGGACTCGGTCGGCACGATCGGCGGCTTCGCCCTCGCGGCCGCGCTGCTGGTGATCTTCGTGCGCACCGAGCGGAAGGCCCCGCACCCACTCCTTCGGCTCGGGCTGCTGCGCAACCGGCGTCGCGCCAGCGCACTGGTCGTCATGTCCCTGCTCGTCGGCTCGCAGTTCCCGATGTTCTTCCTCCTGGTGCAGTACGACCAGCGGGTGCTGGGCTTCGGTCCACTCGCGTCCGGGTTCGCGTTCCTGCCCCTGACACTCGCGATCTTCGCCGTCTCGCGGATCTCGGCGCGTCTCGTGGGTCGCTTCGGCCCACAGCGGCTGATCGCGATCGGCACGGTCGGCATGGCCATCAGCTTCTTGTGGCTGAGCCAGATCAGCACGAGCAGCGAGTATGTCACCGCGATCCTCGGCCCCATGCTGCTGAGCGGGGCGTCGGCGGGCCTGGCCTTCATGCCGACGACCGTCGCGATCCTCGCGGATGTCGAGCCAGAGCACGCGGGTGCCGCCTCTGGCCTGCTCCAGACGATGCAACAGCTCGGCGGGGCCGTGGGCCTCGCGGTGATCGTCTCGGTCTACGCGTCGGGCGCCGAGCCCGGTGAGGTCGTGCCGGGAGCCGAAGCCGCGTTCCTGACCGCGATGGCCTTCGCCGTGACGGCGTTCCTCATCTCGATGGTCGTGATGCGGTCGCCTCGCAGGGCGGCCGTCCCGGTGTCAGCGCCGGCGTAGGACCGCGCAGAACATCGCATCGGTGCCGTCGATGTGGGGCCACCACTGGTGGGTGGTCTCCACATCGACGTCGTCGCGTCCTGCCGTGACAGCGTCGACCACGCCGCGCGTCTCGCGCACGTGCGGTGAGCAGGTCGCGTAGGCCACGACTCCCCCGGGTCGTACGAGCTCGAGTGCTCGCGTGAGCAGAGCCTCCTGCAGCGGCACAAGGTCGTCGAGGTCGGCCTCGGAACGCCGCCAGCGCGACTCTGGCCTGCGGCGGAGTGCGCCGAGTCCCGTGCACGGGGCGTCGACCAGGATCCGGTCGAACGTCCCGGGCTCCCACGGGCCGCTGCGACCGTCAGCCGTCGTGACGTCCACGTTGTCGAGCAGGCGTACGCCTTGGCGGACCAGCTCGGCCCGATGCTCGAGCACCTCGTTGGCAACCAGCCCTGCCCCGCGCTGCCTGGCCAACGCACCGAGCAGGGCGGCCTTGCCACCCGGGCCTGCGCAGAGGTCGAGCCAACGCGTGTCCTCACCGTCGAGCTCAGCCTCGGCGAGCGTGATCGCCACCATCTGCGAGCCCTCGTCCTGCACGCCGGCCCGACCGTCGCGCACCTGGGGTATCGCGCCTGGGTCGCCACCCTCGTCGAGGATGCGGGCGTACGGCGAGAGGTTGCCGGGCGTGCCAGGCAGCGCGTCGGGATCGCAGAGCCCCGGACGGGCCACGAGCGTGACGCGAGGCGGCGCGTTGTCAGCGGCCAGAAGCTTGTCGATCTGTGCCGCGTGGCCGCCCAGCGCCTCGCGCAGGGCCGTCACGATCCACAGCGGGTGCGACGTGCGTACGGCACGAGCTGCGTCGCCCTCGAGGCCCTCGGTCACGACGGTGAGCCAGCCATCGAGGTCCTTCTGGCCGATCTTGCGGAGCAGGGCGTTCGCGAAGTGCACGGGCTTGTGCCCGATCTCGCGCCGTACGAGGTCGACCGTCTCCGACACCGCTGCGTGCGCCGGGACGCGCATGTTGAGCAGCTGGTGCGTGCCGAGCCTCAGGGCGTCGAGCACCGGCGGGTCGATCGAGGCCAGTCCCTTGCTCGCCACTTGTCCGATGATCACGTCGTACGTGCCCTGCCGGCGGATGGTGCCGTGGACGAGCTCGGTGGCGAAGGCCGCGTCACGGCCCTCGATCTGGTGCTCGGCGAGCATCGCCGGCAGGACCAGGTTGACGTAGGCATCACGCTCGGCGACGGCTCGGAGCACGTGGAATGCGACAGCTCTGGACGGGTCAGTCATGCGAAAGCCGGATCGTCTGGGAACGTGGTTCCGCGGGCCCAGTCGGCGGCAGCCATGCGCTTCTTGCCGAACGCCTGCACCTCGCCGAGCACGAGATCCGTGGTGGTCGTGCCGACCCGGACCTCCTGCTTGCCGATCGACAGCTGACCGGGCACGAGCGTGCGGTCGTCCGCGATCGTGGCCGGGCCGATCTTGACGCGCTCGCCCTCGAGGAGCGTCCACGCACCTGGCGCGGGCGTGCAGCCCCGGATGTGCCGGTCGATGGCGAACGCAGGACGGTTCCAGTCGACGCGCGCCTCCTCGGTCGTCAGCTTGGGCGCGTACGAGATGTTGTCCTCGGGCTGCGGCACCGCGGCGATGTCGCCGTCCTCGATGTGGTCGACGACGTCGACGAGCAGCTTGCTGCCCCAGTCGGCCAGGCGGGCGAGCAGCTCCGCGCTCGTGTCCTCCTCGCGGATCCGCTCCGTGATCGAGCCGAGGACGGGTCCGGCGTCGAGCTCTTCGACGAGGCTGAACACCGTGGCTCCGGTGACCTCGTCGCCGGCCATGATCGCGCGCTGCACGGGAGCGGCTCCGCGCCACGCCGGAAGCACCGAGAAGTGCAGGTTGATCCAGCCGAACTGCGGGATGTCCAGCGCTTCTCGTCGGATCAGGGCTCCATAGGCGACGATCGGGATGCAGTCCGGAGCGATCTGTCGCAGCCGGTCCATGAAGTCGGGGTCGGCCGGCTTCGCAGGCTTGAGCACCTCGATGCCGTGGGCGGCAGCGGCCTCCGCGACGGGAGACGGCCTGAGCGTACGGCCGCGGCCCGCCGGAGCGTCGGGACGGGTGATCACCGCAGCGACATCGTGCCGGCTCGCGACGAGCGCTTCGAGGGACGGGAGGGCGGTCTCGGGCGTACCAGCAAAGACGACTCTCACGGCGTCGAGTCTAGGCGGCAGCGCTGTGCGGCCCGTGGCCGCGGTCAGAGCGACAGCGGATCGACCTGGATGCGCAGGCCCGCCTGCTTGGCGGCACTGCGTTCGGCCGCCAGCGCCGCCAGGGCCGCTGCGAGGGCGGCGCCCTCACGACGTGGTGCGCGCAGGATGAGCCGTTCCCCCGCCTCAGGCGACCGCGGATCGACCGGCACGGGCCCGAGCAGCTCGGTGCGGGGCGTCCAGGTGCGCGCGCTGAGCTCTGCCAGCACTTCGTCAGGACCAGCGACCGTCGCGAGTCGCGCGGTCGGCGGGAGATGTGTCTCGGCGCGGCTCGCCAGCTCTCGTGCGGCGAATCCGGCGGGGTCGGCGCGCACGAGGGCCTGCAGCGTGTGGGCGTCACCGACCGCGACTGCCGTGGCGCCCGGTCCGGCCAGCGCCAGCGCGTTGAACCACCGTCGATGCGACTCCTCCTCGACGCGCACGTCCTCGCGCGCCAGCATGAGCCAGGTGTCGAGCAGGATCACGACGTCGTAGCCGCCGGCAACGTGTGGTTCGGCACCGGGCGTCGCGAGGACGAGGCGCCGGCCGGGCTCGACGTGGTCGAGGATCGTCTGACCACCGGAGGTCACGACCTCGAGGTCGGGGAACGCGCGGGCGAACTCCTCGGCGGTGCGGAGCGCTCCGACGACCGGTGAACGCAGCTCGGTGCCCTGGCAGTGCGGGCAGGCCCACGGGGAGGCCGCCCGCCCGCACCAGCGACACGCGATCGGAGCCGAGGCCGACGGCTGGCCGAGCGGGCCCTGGCACTCGGTGCAGCGGGCGGGTTGGCGACACGTCTGGCAGGACAGCGACTCGCGATAGCCGCGCCGCGGGACCTGCACCAGGACCGGGCCCTTGGCGGCCCGGATCGCGCGGAAGGCCTCCTGCGGGAGGCGAACGGGGGCTGCGCCCGCCGTGGACCCGTCGGTGACCGTGAGTCGAGGCCAGGCGCGGCGACGCTCACGCTGGTCGGCAGTCAGCTCGACGCACCAGCCGCTGTCGATCAACGACTGGCCCTCGGCCGTACGCGCGTGGCCGCCGATCAGGAGGGCCGTCTCCTGGTTGGTGGCGCGCAGCAGGAGCACCTCGCGCGCGTGCGGGTAGGGCGAGCGCGGCTCGGCGAACAGGTCGTCGCCGTCGTCCCACATCGCGACGAGGCCGAGATCGCTGACCGGTGCGAATGCTGCCGCGCGGGTGCCGAGCACGACCTGCACGTCACCACGGGACGCGGCAAGGAACGCACGATAGCGGTCGGCCGGCTCCTCGGCAGCGGTCAGCGCGACGTGGCGGTCCTCGCCGAGCACCTCGGTGAACACCGCGTCCCAGCGTGCGACATCGCGGATGTCGGGCACGCACACGATCGAGCCGCGGCCGGAGCCGAGCGTCGCGAGCACCGCCTCGGCGACCAGCCGGGCCGGGTCCTGACCCGGGAGCGCACTCCACCAGGCCCGCGGCCGCTCCCCCGCACGCAGCGCCGCGACGAAGCCGAGCCCGTGAGCGTACGTCTGCCAGCCCGCGGCACTGCCGACCGGCAGCGCGGTGTCGGGCCGGGTCACTCGTGCCGCCTCAGCCCTCGCGTGTCGCGGCGGGATCGCCAGCCGCAGGACGTCGCCGAGGGTGCCGGCGTATCGGTCGGCCACGGCGCGGGCCAGCGCCAGCACCTCGGGGTGCAGCACAGGCTCGGACGAGACGACCTTGGCCAGGAACGCGAGGCGACCGTCGTGGTCGGTCTTGTCGACCCGCTCGACCACGAACCCGTCGACCAGTCGTCCCGCGAACCGCACCTTGACGCGACAGCCCACGACGGTCCTGGCGTCGAGCGTCGCCGGCACGAGATAGTCGAAGAGCCGGTCGAGGTGGGCCAGGCCGCTGTCGACGACGACCCTGGCCACCGGCCGGATCGAGGCCGCCTCTGGCGCAGGCTTGGCCGCGGGCTTGCGCGCGCGAGTCGTGGGCGCCGGAGGAACCAGAGCCAGCTGCTCGGGACCCTCGTCTGACATCACCGTGCTGTTCTATCAGCCGCCACCCACATCGCCGCACCGTGCGGACGCAGAACAGCCCCCGCCGAGGCGAGGGCTGTTCTGATCAGCAGTGACGCTCAGGCGGTGGCGTGCGCCTTGAGGGCCTCGGCACGGTCCGTCGTCTCCCAGACCACGCCGGGCAGCTCGCGGCCGAAGTGGCCGTATGCAGCGGTCTGCGCGTAGATCGGCTTGAGCAGGTCCAGGTCGCGGATGATCGCGGCCGGGCGCAGGTCGAAGACCTCGAGCACCGCAGCGCGGATCTTGTCGACCGGGACGGTCTCGGTGCCGAACGCCTCGACATAGAAGCCGACCGGGTGGGCCTTGCCGATCGCGTAGGCGACCTGCACCTCGACCTTGGTGGCGAGACCGGCAGCGACGATGTTCTTGGCGACCCAGCGCATCGCGTAGGCGGCCGAGCGGTCGACCTTGCTCGGGTCCTTGCCGGAGAACGCGCCACCACCGTGACGGGCGTAGCCGCCGTAGGTGTCGACGATGATCTTGCGGCCGGTCAGGCCGACGTCACCCATCGGGCCACCGATGACGAACTTGCCGGTCGGGTTGACCAGCAGGCGGTAGTCGGAGGTGTCGATGTCGAAGTCGGCGAGGATCACGTCGACGACGTGCTTCTTGATGTCGACCGTGAGCTGCGAGTCGAGGTCGATGCCGTCCTCGTGCTGCGTCGACAGGACGACGGTGTCGACCCGGACCGGCTTGTCGTTGTCGTCGTACTCGACCGTGACCTGTGTCTTGCCATCAGGACGCAGGTAGGGCAGCGTGCCGTCCTTGCGTACGGCGGTCAGCTGCTCGGCGAGCCGGTGGGCGATGGTGATCGGCAGCGGCATGAGCTCGGGGGTCTCGTCGCACGCGAAGCCGAACATCAGGCCCTGGTCGCCGGCGCCCTGGAGGTCGAGCGGGTCGGCCGAGCCCTCGGTGCGACCCTCGAACGCGGTGTTGACGCCCTGGGCGATGTCGGGCGACTGCGCGTCGAGGGTGATCTGGACACCACAGGAGGCGCCGTCGAAGCCCTTGACCGACGAGTCGTAACCGATCTCGAGCACGCGGTCACGCGCGATCTTGGCGATGTCGGCGTACGCCTCGGTGGTGACCTCGCCACCGACGACGATCAGTCCGGTGGTGATGAAGGTCTCACACGCAACGCGGCTCTTGGGATCCTGCGCCAGCAAGGCGTCGAGGACGCTGTCGCTGATCTGATCGGCGATCTTGTCCGGGTGACCTTCGGTCACCGACTCGGACGTGAAGAAGCGGCTCACATTCTCTCCTGTGTTGGATGGCGGTACAGCATTCTAACGAGCGAGATGACTGGTTGTTTCGTCAGTCCAAGCGATGGACCACAGCATCCCAGATCGCGTGCGCCAGCCGGATCTTGGGACCGTGCGGAATTTCTTCGACCGTCTCGTCGGCGCCGAGGATGACGGCCTCGCTGTCGTCCTGGCCGAAGACCTTGCCGGCACTGACGTCGTTGACGACGAGCAGGTCGCAGCCCTTGCGCGCGAGCTTGGCGCGCGCGTGCTCGATGACGCTCGCCCGGGCATCACCGGTCTCGGCTGCAAAACCGACGATCACCGGGTGCTTGCTCGTCCGTGCGGCGACCAGCTCGAGCAGGATGTCGGGATTCTCGACGAGGTGGATGTCGGGCGCCACACCGTCGGCGGTCTTCTTGATCTTGGCCTCGACGAACTCGGCCGGCCGGAAGTCGGCGGGGGCGGCCGCCATCACGACGGCATCCGCGTCGGCCGCAGCGAGGTGCATCTGCTGGCGCAGGTCCTCGGTGCTGACGACGCGTACGAGCTCGACGCCGGCGGGATCCGGGAGCGACACGTTGGCGGCGACCACCGTGACGCGTGCACCGCGTGCCACCGCCGCTTCGGCCAGCGCGTACCCCTGTCGACCTGATGACCGGTTGCCGAGGTAGCGGACCGGGTCGAGGTACTCGCGGGTGCCTCCGGCCGAGACGACGACGTGCTTGCCGGCGAGGTCCTGGGGTCGACCCTCGAGGATCTGGAGCGCTGCGGCGTAGATCTCGGTGGGCTCGGGCAGCCTGCCCTTGCCGGTGTCGACGCCGGTCAGCCGGCCAACGGCAGGCTCGAGGACGACGGCACCCCGCTCCCGGAGCAACGCGACGTTGGCCTGGGTGGCGGGGTGATTCCACATCTCGGTGTGCATCGCCGGGGCAAACATCACGGGACAGTGGGCCGTCAGCAGCGTGTTGGTGAGCAGGTCGTCGGCCAGGCCGTGCGCCGCCTTGGCCAGGATGTTGGCCGTTGCCGGCGCCACGAGCACGAGGTCGGCGCCCTGCCCGATGCGGACGTGCGCGACCTCGTCGACGTGCTCGAACACGCCGGACTGGACGGGCTTGCCGCTCAGCGCCTCCCACGTCGCGGCGCCGACGAAGTTGAGCGACGAGGCCGTCGGGACGACGCGCACGCTGTGGCCCGACTCGGTGAACAGGCGCAGCAGCTCCGCGGCCTTGTAGGACGCAATGCCACCGGACACACCAAGGACAACCTCGGTCATGTCGTCACCGCCTCACCTCGGAGGATGGATCAGGCCTTGCCGGCCGCAGCTTCGGCCTCGGGGTCGATGTCCTCGACGGTCAGCAGATCGGCATTGATCTCACGCAGCGCGATCGACAGGGGCTTCTCCTGGACACCGGTCTCGAGGAGCGGTCCGACGTACTCGAGCAGGCCCTCGCCGAGCTGCGAGTAGTAGGCGTTGATCTGGCGCGCACGCTTGGCGGAGTAGAGGACCAGCTTGTACTTGCTGTCCGCCTTCTCCAGAAGATCGTCCAGCGGCGGGTTGGTGATGCCGATGGCAGTCGAGCGTGTCGTGGACACAGAGAGCCTCACAAAAAGATTAGGAATGCACCCGGCTCGTGCCGGATCTGAACAAGTCTACCAATTCTTGGCAAGCGGTCTCGACATCGGTGTTGACGATCGTCACGTCGAACTCCGGCTCGGCAGCCAGCTCCGTACGAGCTGTGGTCAGGCGTCGCTCACGCTCTTCGGGCCCCTCGGTCCCCCGGCCGACCAGGCGTCGTTCCAGCTCCTCCCAGCTGGGTGGCGCGAGGAAGCACATCAGCGCGCCCGGCATCCGCTCGCGGACCTGACGCGCGCCCTGCAGATCGATCTCCAGCAGGGCCGGGGTGCCGGCGTTCAGGCGTTCCTCGACGGGTGCGCGTGGCGTGCCGTAACGGGCGGCCCGATGGACCACGGCCCACTCGAGGAGACCGTCCTCGGCGACGAGCCGATCGAACTCCTCGTCGGTGATGAAGTGGTAGTGGACGCCGTCGACCTCACCCGGCCTCGCGGGACGCGTCGTGACCGACACCGAGATCCAGATCTCCGGGTGGCTGCGGCGTACGCAGGCCGCAACCGTGCCCTTGCCGACCGCGGTGGGACCGGCGAGGACGACGAGCCGTGAGGGACGTGTGACGGGTTGCGATGACCCGTCAGGCACGGCCAGAGCGGCCTGTTCTATCAGCGAACTCGGCGATCAGGGCCTTGACCTGGTTGGCGCCCAGGCCACGGAGCCTGCGGCTGTCGGCGATGCCGATGCGCTGCATGATCTCCTGGGCCCGCACCTTGCCGACGCCGGGCATCGACTGCAGGAGGTCGATGACCTTCAGCTTGGCGATGACCTCGTTGGCGCGCGACTCCTGGATCACCTCGGTCAGGCTCGCCCGCGAGTTCTTGAGGCGGTTCTTGACCTCGGCGCGCAGCTGCCGGGCAGCCGCTGCCTTCTCGAGTGCAGCCTTGCGCTGCTCCGGCGTCAATATCGGGAGTGCCACTTGCCTCACCTCATCTGTTGAGCGATTGGATCACTTGAGCTTGATGTCGCACTTCTGCAGGACGTTCTTGACCACGGCGTTGCGCTCGTCCTTCGTGTCGTTGAACGTCTTGTAGGCCGTGTTGAGCTCCTTGAGCTGCGCGGCGGAGAGCTTCTTGACCTTGGCGCTGTCGGTCATGTCCTCGAGCTTGACGCCGGCCTTCTTCTGGGCGTTGATGATGCCGGTGGTGACCGTGGAGAGCGTCGTCCAGTCCTTCTTGATCGACGCCGGCGCCTTCTTGCCGATCGAGCCGAACACGGTGGCGTACTTGGCGTACGCCGCGTCGGTGCGCTTCTGGCCGAACGTGTTGAGGGTGTTCTTGTTCTTCTCGACCGCATCGCAGTAGGGATCACCACCACCGCCGCAGCCCGACAGCGTCGCGATCCCGACAATCGTCGTGACCAGGATCGCGGCGGTTCTCTTCATGCATGTACTCCTCGGGAAACGGGCCACCCTGAACGCTATGACCCTACAAGTTCGGCATTGACGCGGGCGACCGAATCGCGGAGCGCCTGGACATCCGGTCCGGCCGACAGCACGCCACGTGATGTCGACGGGATCACGTTGTCGATGACCGATCCGAAGATCCTGCGGATGTCGTCGACCGTGCCGCCCTGCGCACCGAACCCGGGCACCAGCAAGGGGCCGTTGATCGCCAGGTTCTCGGCCGCGCCGCCGATCGTGGCGCCGACCACTGCCCCGAACGCACCCATCGGGAACGCGTCGGCGTTCAACGCGGCCAGCTGGGCCAGGACATCGCCGGCGACCGTGCGGTCACCGTTGACGGCGTGCTGCACCTCGGGACCCTCCTTGTTGGAGGTCAGGGCGAGGACGAACACGCCGGCGTCGTTCTTGGCCGCGACGTCGAAGAACGGCTGCAACGAGCCGAATCCGAGGAACGGGTTGACGGTGATCGCGTCGGCCGCCATCGGGGCGTCCTCGTCGAGGTAGGCATCGGCGTACGCCGCGGCGGTCGACCCGATGTCACCGCGCTTGACGTCGAGGACCACGAGCGACCCGGTGTGGCGCAGGTCCTGGATCGTACGCTCGAGGACCACGACGCCGCGGGCGCCGAAGCGCTCGAAGAACGCCGACTGCGGCTTGACGAACGCCACGTTGCCGGCGAACGCCTCGACGCAGGTCGACGCGAACCGGTCGAGTCCCTCGACGTTGTCAGGCAGGCCCCACTCGGCGAGCAGGGAGGCGTGCGGGTCGATGCCGACACACGCCGGACCGTATGCCTCCATCGCCGCACGGGCGCGCGAACCAAAGCTCATGCCGCAACCTTCGTCACAAGGGCACGGTACGACGGCCGCGGCATGATTGCTGCCACATGATTCGTTCGCTGGCGCTCACTCATGCTGAGCGCCCCTCGGTCACGATGCGGCCCCAGTCCTGCAGCGACTTCACGCCGATCTTGCCCTCGATCAGCGCCTCGATGCCCTGCACCGCCGCCGCGAGGCCCTGCACCGTGGTGATGCACGGGATGCCCTCGGCGACCGCCGCGGTCCGGATCTCGTAGCCGTCGATGCGGGGACTGCCGCCGGACGTCACGCCGTGAGGCGTGTTGATGATGAGCTGCACGTCCTGCTCGTGGATCTTGTCGACGATCGTGCTGCGGGCCTGACCCGGCAGCGGCTCCTCGTTGAGCTTGCGGATCACCGTCGCGGTGACGCCGTTGCGGGCCAGCACGACCGCCGTGCCGCTCGTCGCGAGGATCTCGAAGCCGAGGTCCGCGAGCCGCTTGACCGGGAAGATCATGTGTCGCTTGTCGCGGTTGGCGACCGAGACGAACACCTTGCCGGACGTCGGCAGGCCGTTCTGGGCGCCGGCCTGCGACTTGGCGAATGCCGTGCCGAAGCCGGCGTCGAAGCCCATGACCTCACCCGTCGAGCGCATCTCCGGGCCCAGCAGCGTGTCGACGTAGCGCCCTTCGTACGTACGGAAGCGGTTGAACGGCATGACCGCTTCCTTGACCGCGATCGGCGCGTTGTCGGGCAGCTTGCCGCCGTCGCCGGACGCCGGCAGGACGCCCGCCGCCCGCAGCTCGGCGATCGACTCCCCCAGCATGAGCCGGGCGGCTGCCTTGGCGAGCGGCGTCGCCGTGGCCTTGGAGACGAACGGGACGGTGCGCGACGCCCTGGGGTTGGCCTCGATGACGTAGAGGATGTCCGAGGACAGCGCGAACTGGATGTTGATGAGTCCGCGGACCCCGACGCCCTTGGCGATCGCCTCGGTCGACGCACGGATGCGCTCGACCTCGGCCTCACCGAGCGTGATGGGCGGGAGCGCGCACGCCGAGTCGCCGGAGTGCACGCCGGCCTCCTCGATGTGCTCCATCACGCCGCCGAGGAACAGGTCGGTGCCGTCGTAGAGCGCGTCGACGTCGATCTCGATCGCGTCGTCGAGGAACCGGTCGACCAGCACGGGACGCTCCGAGGAGATCTCGGTGGCCCGGCCGATGTAGTCCTTGAGGGTCCCTTCGTCGTACACGATCTCCATGCCGCGGCCACCCAGGACGTACGAGGGGCGCACCAGCACCGGATAGCCGATCTCTTCGGCGATCTCACGGGCGCGGGTGAACGAGGTCGCCATGCCGTGCTTGGGCGCAGGCAGGTCGGCATCGGCGAGCACCTTGGCGAACGCGCCGCGCTCCTCGGCCAGGTCGATCGCCGACGGCTGCGTGCCGACGATCGGCACGTCGGCAGCCTCGAGGCCGGCCGCGAGCCCGAGCGGCGTCTGCCCGCCCAGCTGCACGATGACGCCCACCACGGGGCCGGCTTGCTGCTCGGCGTGCACGATCTCGAGGACGTCCTCGAGCGTCAACGGCTCGAAGTAGAGCCGGTCGGAGGTGTCGTAGTCGGTCGAGACGGTCTCGGGGTTGCAGTTGACCATGATCGTCTCGTAGCCGACCTCGGACAGCGCCAGGGCGGCGTGGACGCACGAGTAGTCGAACTCGATGCCCTGACCGATGCGGTTGGGACCGCTGCCGAGGATCAGCACGGCCGGCTTGGTGCGCGGCTCGACCTCGGTCTCCTCGTCGTACGACGAGTAGTGGTAGGGCGTCTTGGCCGAGAACTCCGCGGCACACGTGTCGACGGTCTTGTAGACCGGGCGTACGCCCAGCGCGTGGCGCACGCCGCGCACGACCTCCTCGGTCAGCCCGCGGATCTTGCCGATCTGGGCGTCGGAGAAGCCGTGGCGCTTGGCCCGCCGCAGCAACACGGGCGAGAGCTCCCTCGCGGACGTGAGCTCGACGGCGATCTCGTTGATCAGGGCCAGCTGGTCGACGAACCACGGGTCGATCTTGGTCGCGTCGAAGATCTCCTCAGGCGTGGCGCCGGCGCGGATCGCGTCCATGACCTTCTTGAGCCGGCCGTCGTGCGGCACGCTGATCTCCCGCAGCAGCGCGTCCTTGTCGAGGTCGACCCACTCCTTGCGCCAGTCGAACGCCGCGTCGGGTCGTTCGAGCGAGCGGAGCGCCTTCTGCAGCGCCTCGGTGAAGTTGCGGCCGATCGCCATGGCCTCGCCGACCGACTTCATGTGGGTCGTGAGCGTCGCGTCGGCGGCCGGGAACTTCTCGAACGCGAACCGCGGCACCTTGACGACGACGTAGTCGAGCGTCGGCTCGAACGAGGCCGGCGTCTCCTGCGTGATGTCGTTGGGGATCTCGTCGAGCGTGTAGCCGATCGCGACCTTGGCGGCGATCTTGGCGATCGGGAAGCCGGTCGCCTTGGACGCCAGGGCGGACGAACGGGACACGCGCGGGTTCATCTCGATGACGATGATGCGGCCGTCCTCGGGGTTGACCGCGAACTGGATGTTGCAGCCACCGGTGTCGACGCCGACCTCACGGATGATGCCGATCGAGATGTCACGGAGCCGCTGGTACTCGACGTCGGTCAGCGTCATCGCCGGGGCGACGGTGATCGAGTCGCCGGTGTGGACGCCCATCGGGTCGAGGTTCTCGATCGAGCACACGATCACGACGTTGTCGGCCGTGTCGCGCATGACCTCGAGCTCGTACTCCTTCCAGCCGAGGATCGACTCCTCGAGGAGCACCTCGGTGGTCGGGCTCAGCGCGAGGCCCGAGCCGGCGATCCGGTGCAGGTCCTCCTCGTTGTAGGCCAGGCCGGAACCGGACCCGCCCATCGTGAACGACGGACGTACGACGACGGGATAGCCGCCGAGGCCGTCCACGCCGTCGAGGCACTCCTGCATCGTGTGGCAGATGACGGACTTGGCCGACTCGGCGCCCCACTCCTTGGGCAGCGTCTCGACGACGGCCTTGAACGACTCGCGGTTCTCGCCCTTCTGGATCGCGTCGATCGACGCGCCGATGAGCTCGACGCCGTACTTCTCGAGCACTCCCGCCTCGTGCATCTGGATCGCGGCGTTGAGGGCCGTCTGGCCGCCGAGGGTCGCCAGGAGGGCATCGGGGCGCTCCTGGGCGATGACCTTCTCGACGAACTCCGGCGTGATCGGCTCGATGTAGGTCGCGTCGGCGAACTCCGGGTCGGTCATGATCGTCGCCGGGTTGGAGTTGATCAAGATGACGCGGATGCCCTCCTCACGGAGGACGCGGCACGCCTGGGTGCCGGAGTAGTCGAACTCGCAGGCCTGGCCGATGACGATCGGCCCCGAGCCGATGACGAGGATGCTCTTGAGGTCTTCGCGCTTCGGCATCAGGCACCTGCCTTGCTGGTCGAGCTGGTCATCAGGTCCACGAATCTGTCGAAGAGGTAGGCCGCATCGTGCGGGCCGGCCGCGGCCTCGGGGTGGTACTGAACGCTGAACGCCGGCTGGTCAAGCAGCGCGAGGCCCTCGACGACGTTGTCGTTGAGGCACACGTGGGTCACGCGACCCGGACCGTACGGCGTCTCGAACGTGCCCTCGATCGGCGCGTCGACCGCGAAGCCGTGGTTGTGCGCCGTGATCTCGACCTTGCCGGTCGTCAGGTCCTGGACCGGCTGGTTGATGCCGCGGTGGCCGTAGACGAGCTTGTAGGTGCCGAGGTCGAGCGCGCGGCCGAAGACCTGGTTGCCCAGGCAGATGCCGAAGTAGGGGATGCGCGCCGCCAGCACCTGCTTGAGCACCGCCGTGACGTGGTCCGTCGTCGCCGGGTCACCCGGGCCGTTGGACATGAACACGCCGTCGGGGCTGATCGCGGTGATCTCCTCGTACGTCGCGGTGGCCGGCATGACGTGCACCTCGATGCCGCGCTCAGCCATGCGGCGCGGGGTCATGCCCTTGATGCCGAAGTCGATCGCGGCGACCGTGAGCCGCTTGTCGCCGACGGCCGGCACGACGTACGTCTCGTCGGTCGTCACGTCGGCGAGGAAGTTGGCGCCCTTCATGCCCGGCGCTGCGGTGACCCTGGCCAGAAGGGCTTCGACGTCGGTCGTGGTCGAGCTGATGCCGCCGCGCATGGCGCCGCGCTCGCGCAGGTGCCGCGTCAGGGCGCGGGTGTCGATGCCGGAGATGCCCACGACGTCCTGGGCGGCCAGCTCGTCGTCGAGCGAGCGGTTGGAGCGCCAGTTGGAGCGCACGCGTGCCGGGTCGCGCACGATGTAGCCGTCGACCCAGATGCGGCGGGACTCGAAGTCCTCGTCGTTGACGCCCGTGTTGCCGATGTGGGGTGCGGTCATGGCGACGATCTGGCCCTTGTAGGACGGATCGGTCAGCGTCTCCTGGTAGCCGGTCATGCCGGTGGAGAACACGATCTCACCGATCGTCTCGCCGACAGCGCCGAAGGACTCGCCCCGGAACACCCGCCCGTCCTCGAGCACGAGGATCGCCTCGGTCGTCGTCATACCGTCACTCCTTCCACGAGTGCGCGGTCGCGGACGGTCGGTCTGCCGCGCAGGAACGTCGCGACGACCTCACCGGGCAACGTCAGCCCGGCGTACGGGTTGTTGCGCGACAGCGAGGCGGTGTCTCGTGCGTCGATGACCCGTGTCGCGGCCGGGTCGACCAGCACGATGTTGGCCGGCTCCCCCGCCTCGAGCGGGCGCCCCTGGTCGCGTACGCGGCCGATCGAGGCGGGCTTGGCGGACATCTTGTCGGCGACCTGCGCCCAGGTCAGCAGGCCGGTGTCGACCATGGTCTGCTGCACGACCGACAGCGCGGTCTCGAGACCGAGCATGCCGAACGCGGCAGCGGACCACTCGCACTCCTTGTCCTCCATCGGGTGCGGGGCGTGATCCGTGGCCACGATGTCAATCGTGCCGTCGGCCAGGCCCTCGCGCACGGCGGCGACGTCGTCGTTGGAGCGCAGCGGCGGGTTGACCTTGTAGATCGGGTCGTAGCTGCGGACCAGGTCGTCGCTCAGCAGCAGGTGGTGCGGCGTGACCTCGGCGGTGACGTCGATGCCGCGGCCCTTGGCCCAGCGGATGATCTCGACCGAACCGCGGGTCGACAGGTGGCACACGTGCAGGCGCGATCCGACGTGCTCGGCGAGCAGGACGTCGCGGGCGATGATCGCCTCCTCGGCGACAGCGGGCCAACCGGTGAGGCCGAGCTCGCCGGACAGCGGGCCCTCGTTCATCTGGGCGCCCTCGGTCAGGCGCGGCTCCTGGGCGTGCTGTGCGATGACGCCGTCGAACGCCTTGACGTACTCCAGCGCCCTGCGCATGATCACCGCGTCCGAGACACACTTGCCGTCGTCGGAGAACACCCGCACGCCCGCAGCGGAGTCGGCCATCGCACCGAGCTCGGCCAGGCGCGAGCCGCCGAGGCCGATCGTGACGGCGCCGACGGGCTGCACGTCGCAGTAGCCACCTTCGCGGCCGAGCCGCCAGACCTGCTCGACCACACCTGCCGTGTCGGCGACGGGATCGGTGTTGGCCATGGCGTGCACACAGGTGAATCCGCCGCGTGCGGCGGCCTTGGAGCCGGTCAGGACGGTCTCAGCGTCCTCGCGGCCCGGCTCGCGTACGTGGGTGTGCAGGTCGACGAGTCCGGGCAGCGCGACCAGGCCGGTCGCGTCGATCGTCTCGTCGCCCTCGAGCCCGGTGCCGATCGCGGTGATGACGCCGTCCTCGATCGTGATGTCATTGACGGTCTCGCCGAGGATGTTCGCTCCCCGGATGACGTACGAGGTCATTCAGTGCCTTCTTCGCTGGTGGGTTCCCCGGCCGCGCCGCCGAGGAGGAGGTAGAGGACGGCCATGCGTACGGCGACGCCGTTGGTGACCTGCTCGACGATGACCGAGCGCACGTGGTCGGCGACGTCGGCGGTGATCTCCATGCCGCGGTTCATCGGACCGGGGTGCATGACGATCGCGTGGTCGGGCAGCCGGTTGAGCCGCGGGGTGTCGAGGCCGTAGCGGCGGCTGTACTCGCGGGCGCTGGGGAAGAACGCGGCGTTCATGCGCTCCTGCTGAACGCGCAGCATCATGACGGCGTCGGCCTTCTCGAGCGACGAGTCGAGGTCGTACGACGTGTCGACCGGCCACTTCTCGACGCCGACCGGCAACAGCGTCGGCGGCGCGACGAGCGTGACGTTGGCGCCCAGCGTGTCGAGCAGCAGCGCGTTGGAGCGGGCGACGCGGCTGTGCAGGACGTCGCCGACGATCGTGATGTTCTTGCCCTCGAGGTCGCCCAGGTGCCGGCGCATCGTGAACGCGTCGAGCAGCGCCTGCGTCGGGTGCTCGTGCGTGCCGTCGCCGGCGTTGATGACCGCTCCGTTGGTCCACTTGGCCTTGGCCAGCCGGTGCGGGGCGCCGGAGTGCTGGTGGCGTACGACGACTGCATCGGCACCCATGGCCTGCAGGGTCAGCGCGGTGTCCTTGAGGCTCTCGCCCTTGGAGACGCTCGAGCCCTTGGCGGAGAAGTTGATGACGTCGGCGCTGAGCCGCTTGGCCGCCGCCTCGAACGAGATGCGGGTGCGGGTCGAGTCCTCGAAGAACAGGTTGACCACGGTGCGGCCGCGCAGCGTCGGCAGCTTCTTGATCGGCCGGCTCGCCACCCCGAGGAGCTCCTCGGCGGTGTCGAGGATGCGGATCGCATCCGTACGGTCGAGGTCGCCCGCGCTGAGCAGGTGCGTGAAAGTCATGATGCCGCTCCCCCGTTGGTGCCTTGGATGTCGACGGCATCGCGCTCGTCTGACTCGGTCAGCGCGACCTTGACCTTCTCGACCAGCGAGGTCGGCAGGTTCTTGCCCACGAAGTCAGCCCGGATCGGCAGCTCGCGGTGGCCACGGTCGATCAGCACGGCGAGCTGCACGGCCTTGGGCCGGCCCAGCTCGTTGAGCGCGTCGAGCGCGGCGCGAATCGTACGGCCGGAGAACAGCACGTCATCGACCAGTACAACGATCTTGCCGTCGATGTCGTCGGGGATCTCGGTGTGCTCCAGCGCGCGAGCGGGCTTGAGCCGCAGGTCGTCGCGATACATCGTGATGTCGAGCGCACCGGCGGTGATGGGTCGGCCCTCGACGTCGGACATGCGCTTCGCGATGCGCCGGGCCAGGTGCACCCCGCGGGTCGGGATGCCCAGGAGCACGATGTCGGACGCGTCGCGGTTGCGCTCGAGGATCTCGTGCGTGATGCGCGTCAACGCGCGGGAGATGTCCTTGTCGTCCAGGACGGTTCGAGCGGGTGCAGGCACCGCTTCGGGGATGTGCGCACTGTCAGCACGGGGGGCGTCATCAGACGCAACCATGTCTGACCTCCTTCTCCGCCTCTCGGGACGGCCGTTAAAGGATGTCGATGTTCGTCGGTCAGCCTAGCAGCGCGTCACCCCTGATCCGGACGCGGCTCGACCAGCTGCGCGATTGCAGATCGGGCGCTCGGGGTAGTCCCCACCACCAGGAGGCAACATGCGCATCGGAACCGTCGTCGTACTCATCTGGCTCGTGATCGGGGTGCTCGCGGCCGCCCAACGGGACTACTTCTCGTCGTCGGGCGACGCGGACTGCGCCAAGGTGGGCGACACCGTGCTGACGATCCTCGCGGGTCCACTCAACTACGTCGGGGTCAACCCCAAGGTCGACTGCAAGACACCAGAGCCCTCCAAGTGAGTCGCGTCAGAACGAGACAGCCGTCAGAACGAGACAGGAAGGCGTGACGCCGGGGGCGGGAGTATCCGGGAGGGAGTAGGCCCCCGACGCCACGGTATGTGGGGGCGGCTCAGACGCGGCTGCGACGCAGATAGCTCGGCAGGATGACCTTGAGGAACACCGGCAGGCACTCGATGAAGTAGCGCCGAAACAGTCGGCGCGGCTCCTGGGCCAGGCGGTAGAACCACTCGAGCTTGGTGGCCCGCACCCAGTGCGGGGCCATCGTGGCGTTGCCGGTGACCATGTTGACGGCGCCGCCGACGTTGAGCACGACGCCGTGGAATCCGGCGCGGCGGACCTCTTCGCCGATCATGTCGCCGAACGGCGGGGTGACGGCGACGATCAGGAGGTCGACGCCGTACTTCTGCAGCTTCTTGGCGAGGCGCTTGGGCTTCCAGTCGCCGCGCTGACCGTGGTCACGGAACGCGACCTCGAGCCCCGAGTTGTGCAGCTGACCACGGAAGTCGTAGCCGGCGTGGCGGTCGGCGCCGAGGATGGCCGCCTTCTTGCCGTGGAACTGGCGCCCCGCGAGCATCCGCTCGATGAACTCCGAGCCCGTGACGCGGGCCGGATCGATGCCGCGCGACCTCATCAGCGAGACGATCGGCCAGCCATCAGCCGTGATGAAGTCCGCCTCGTCGATGGTCTTGGCGAAGTCCTTCGACTTCGAGGCGAGTGCCAGGTGGTGCAGGTTGACGGTCTGAATGCGTTTCGGCCGCAGATCGAGCACAGCTGCGTCGAAGTCGTCGTCGTTCAGGATGCACTTTTCCGCCATGCGATCGATGAGTTCGTCGGTGATCACACATTCCCCTGTCTCCACGACGAGGCCTGTAGGCCTCGAATCCCCGATGAAGCCTGTGGGCTTCACACATGGAGAGTGTTGTCTGTCAGGAATATGACGTTCGGGACGACTTATTTTTCAACTAGTTTGCGCCGAGCGCGTGACAGGACCTCCGCGGTTTGTGATGTTCTAGGCGCTATCCCGGCGTTTTAGCGCCTGTAAGTCAACACATCGCGGAGGTTTCAGGAGGTCAGGGTCGGTTTGAGCTCGACGATGCGGCTCAGCAGCCCGTTGACGAATGACGGCGACTCATCGGTCGACAGATCACTCGCGAGACTCACGGCCTCGCTGACGGCGACCGCGTCGGGAACGTCGTCGACGTAGAGGATCTCGTAGGCGCCGATGCGCAGCAGGTTGCGGTCGACGGCCGGCATGCGGTCGAGCGTCCAGTCCTTGGCGTTCTCGGTGATGATCTCGTCGAGCCGGTCACGGTGCGTGACGACGCCCTCGATCAGCAGCACGGCATAGTCGTTGACGGGGTACTCGGTGTCGGCCCGACGGTCCTCGAGGGTGCCGCCGGGCGGCAGGCTCTGCGCCTCGGACTCGAAGAGGATGTCGAGGGCGCGCTTGCGGGACTTGGTGCGCGCAGACATCAGCTCTGCACGCGACCGAGGTAGCTGCCGTCGCGGGTGTCGACCTTGATCTTCTCGCCGTTGACGATGAACAGCGGGACCTGGATCTCCTTGCCGGTCTCGAGGCGGGCGGGCTTGGTGCCGCCGCTCGAGCGGTCGCCCTGCAGGCCCGGCTCGGTGTACTCGACGAGCAGCTCGACCGACGCGGGGAGCTCGATGTAGAGCGGCACACCCTCGTGCATCGCGACCATCGCGTCCTGGTTGTCGAGCATGTAGTCCTTGGCGTCGCCGACGACGGCCTCGGAGATGTTGACCTGGTCGTACGTCGTCTTGTCCATGAAGACGTACGAGTCGCCGTCGTGGTAGAGGTACTGGAAGTCGCGCTTGTCGACGTTGGCTGTCTCGATCTTGAGCCCGGCGTTGAAGGTCTTGTCGACGGTCTTGCCGCTCATGACGTTCTTGAGGGTCGTCTTGACCATCGCACCGCCCTTGCCGGGCTTGTGGTGCTGGAACCACACGACGGACCAGAGCTGTCCGTCGAGGTCGAGGACCATGCCGTTCTTGATGTCGTTCGTGGTGGCCATCAGCCAATCTCCAGGAGGTCTTTGGTCATCGTGGTGAGCACCTCGGGGCTGCCCGTGGTCACGAGGACGGTGTCTTCGATACGCACTCCCCCGCGACCCGGGACGTAGATGCCCGGCTCCATCGTGAGGACAGTGCGACTAGCCAGTTTACCTGCCTGCGAAGGCCCGATGAACGGGTCCTCATGGATCTCGAGCCCGACCCCGTGCCCGAGGCCCGTCGTGAACGCATGGAGCCACCCCGATGCCTCCAGCGCTGACGTCGCCGCAGCGTACGAATCGGCGACCACGACGCCCTCGCGGAGGGCCTCGAGACCGGCGGCCTGTGACTCCTTGACGGCCGCGTGGATCTCGCGCTGCCAGTCGTCGGCCGTGCCGAGCACGAACGTACGGGTGCAGTCGGCGTGATAGCCGTCGACGCGGGCGCCGAAGTCGATCTTGACCAGGTCGCCGTCGGCAAGGACCCGATCGGTCGGGCTGTGGTGCGGGATCGCGGAGTTCTCACCGGCGGCAAGGATCGTCTCGAACGCGATGGCCTCGGCACCGAGATCGAGCATCCGGTTCTCCAGGTCACGGGCGACAGCCCGCTCGGTGCGGCCAACCAAGGGGCCCTGCAGCAGCGAGTCAAGGGCCCGGGTCGAGAGGTCGCACGCGCGCCGCAGCGCGGTGATCTCCACCTCGTCCTTGACCTGGCGCAGCGACTCGACGACGCGGTCGGCGGGTACGAGCGACGTACCAGCCGCCAGCTCCGTGAGCCGGGCGTGGGAGTCGACGCTCAGCAGGTGCGTCTCGACCGCCCAGGTGCCGGCGGTGACGAGCTCTGCGGCAGTGCCGATCAGGTCGCGGCCGATGCGGTGCTCGACGTCAGGCAGCTCGGCCGCCGCCTGGTCGCGATAGCGCCCGTCGGTCAGGAACACCGCAGCACCGTCACGAGGCACGATGAGTGCACCGTTGGAGCCGGTGAACCCGGTCAGGTAGCGGACGTTGACCAGCGCCGTGACGACGATCCCGTCGAGCTCGCGCTCGGCGAGCAGGGCGGTGAGGCGCTCGCGGCGTGCGGCGGCGCTCACGACGAGATGGCCCGGTAGGCGTCCAGGATCAGCTGCTCGTCGGGACCGGCCAGGATCGTGGGCCTGGCCAGGCCGTCAAGGACGACGAACCGCAGCTGGTCGCCACGCGTCTTCTTGTCCAGCCGCATCGTGGCCGACAGCGCCTCCCAGATGCCCGGGCGGTACGTCATGGGGAGCCCCAGCGTGCCGAGGATCGAGCGATGGCGGTCCAGCAGGTCCTGATCGATCCGGCCGGCCCGGTGCGCCACCTCGGCGACGAAGACCATGCCGATCGAGACCGCCTCGCCGTGCCGGATGCGGTAGTGCTCGAACCGCTCGACGGCGTGGCCGAACGTATGACCGTAGTTGAGCGCCTCGCGCCCGATCTGCCCGTCCTCGCCCGTCTCGCGGAGGTCCCCTGCGACGGCGCGCGCCTTGACGGTGATGCCCTTGGCGATCAGCTCCGCGACGATCGGCGACGACGCCTCCGTGACGGCCTCCGGCGCCGCCTCGATCAGGTCGAGGATCGTCGGGTCGGCGATGAAACCGCACTTGGCGACCTCGGCGAGACCGCTGCGCAGCTCGGCCGGGGGCAGGCTCTGCAGGACATCCAGGTCGCACAGCACCCCGACGGGCTCGTGGAACGCACCGACGAGGTTCTTGCCCTCAGAGGTGTTGACGCCGGTCTTGCCGCCCACCGCGGCGTCGACCATGCCGAGCACCGTGGTCGGCACGTTGACGAAGCGCACGCCGCGCAGCCACGTCGCCGCGACGAACCCGGCGAGGTCGGTCGTGGCGCCGCCGCCGAGGCCGACGATGACGTCGGAGCGGGTGAACCCGGTCTCGCCGAGCACCTTCCAGCAGAATGCCAGCACGTCGGAGGTCTTGGCCTGCTCGCCGTCGGGAACCTCGATGAGGTGCACCTCGAGCGCGTCAGACACGAGCGGCTCACGCAGGACCTCTGCCTGCTTGGCCATCGTCGGGGAATGGATGATCGCGACCCGCAGCACGCCGAGGCCGAATCCGACGAGTCCGCGCAGCTGCTCGTGCACGCCGTTGCCGATCACCACGTCGTACGGTCGATCGGTCGGCACGGTCAGGCGCGTGGTCATCGGTCCTCCTTGATCAGGTCGAGTGCCCGGTCGGTCACCTGGGCGGCGTCGAGCTCGTCCGTCTCGATCGTGAATCGGGCCACCTCGGCGTAGAGCGGGCGGCGCTGGTCCAGCAGGTTCTTCATCTGCGCACGGACGTTGCCGAGCAGCAGGGGCCGGTTGCCGGTCATGCCGACACGCGCCACCGCAGCAGGAAGGCTGACGTCGAGGAAGAGCACGCGGTGCTGCGCGAGCTGGCCGCGCGTCGCCGCGCTGAGCACGGCGCCACCGCCGAGTGCGAGCACGCCGTCATGATCTGCGAGGGCTGCCGCGACGGCCTTCTCCTCGAGCGCGCGGAAATGTGCTTCGCCGTGGTCGACGAAGATGTCCTGCACCGACGTACCCTCGCGCGCCTCGATGTCCTGGTCCGTGTCGCGGAAGCTCACACCGAGCTGGGCGGCCAACGCCTGGGCCACCGTGGTCTTGCCCGCACCGGGCGGACCGACGAGGACGACAACGGGGCTCAACGGTGCCTCAGGTTCGCGAGGTAGCCCTCGACGTTGCGACGGGTCTCCTCGACGGCGTCGCCGGCGAACTTCTCGAGGATCGAGTCGGCGACGACGAGCGCCACCATGGCCTCGGCGACGATGCCTGCGGCCGGCACGGCGCACACGTCGGAACGCTGGTGGTGTGCGCGGGCCTCCTCGCCGGTCTCGACGTCGACCGTACGCAGGGCGCGCGGGACGGTCGCGATGGGCTTCATCGCCGCGCGTACGCGCAGGATCTCGCCCGTCGTCATGCCGCCCTCGGTGCCACCCGAACGTCCCGAGACGCGGCGGATGCCGTCGGCGGTCGGCACGATCTCGTCGTGCGCGAGGGAGCCGCGCGTGCGGGCCAGCTCGAAGCCGTCGCCGAGCTCGACACCCTTGATCGCCTGGATGCCCATCAGCGCGGCGGCGAGCCGGCCGTCGAGCCGCTTGTCCCAGTGCGTGTGCGAGCCGAGTCCGGGCGGCAGGCCCTCGACGACGACCTCGACGACGCCGCCGAGCGTGTCGCCGTCCTTGTGGGCCTGGTCGATCTCGGCGACCATCGCAGCGCTGGTCTCGGGGTCGAAGCAGCGTACGGGGTCGGCGTCGAGCGCCTCGACATCACCATGGCGCGGGATGACGCCGGCCGGCGCGCGTACGGTGCCGAGCTCGACGACGTGCGACACGATCGTCGCGCCGGTCGTCTGCTGGATGAACTGCGCGGCGATCTCGCCGAGTGCGACACGGGCAGCGGTCTCGCGCGCGCTCGCGCGCTCGAGGATCGGGCGGGCCTCGTCGAAGCCGTACTTCTGCATGCCGGCCAGGTCGGCGTGACCCGGGCGGGGGCGCGTCAGGGGCGCGTTGCGCTTGAGCCCGTCGAGCACGTCGGCGTCGACCGGGTCGGCGGCCATGACCTGCTCCCACTTGGGCCACTCGCTGTTGCCGATGCGCAGCGCGATCGGGCTGCCCATCGTCGAACCGTGCCGCAGCCCGCCGACGATCTCGAGCTCGTCCTGCTCGAACGCCATGCGCGCACCGCGGCCGTATCCGAGCCGGCGCCGGGCCAGCGCGGCCTGGATGTCCTTGCTGGTCACCTGCACTCCGGCGGGCAATCCCTCGAGCACGGCGACAAGAGCGGGGCCGTGCGACTCACCTGCGGTCAACCAACGAAGCATGGGAGCAATTCTCCCACGCCCCATGCGCAACCCGGGACGGCGTCCGTCCCCCGCTCAGAAGCTGTAGAGCGAGGGGCCCCACGCTGCGCCGATGACCGCGCCGACGACCATGTAGGGCCCGAACGCGTACGACTTGGGGTCGACGAGCTTGAGCCGCGACAGCACCACGCCGAACACGGCGCCGAGGATGAATCCGGCGTACATGCCGACCAGGACCTCGTTGGTGCCGAGCGCGCCGAGCGCCGGCGCCAGCAGGCCGGCCAGGCGTACGTCGCCGAAGCCGAACGCCCCGCGCGCGATCGCGTGAAGGATGCGGTAGATGACGTAGACGACGACATTGGCCACCAGCGCGTCGACGAGGACGTGCACGTCACGCAGCAGCAGCGCACCGAGGCCGACCAGCAACAAGGTGGCCAGATAGGTCGGCGCCACGATGACGTACGGCAGCAGGCGGGTGCGCCAGTCGATGAAGACCAGCCATGAGCCGACCCCGGTGACCAGGACCCAGACCGGCACGAGCTCGGCGTGGTCGATGCGCCACGCCACGACGCCCGCCATGACCGCAGCCCCCAGCGCGAGGCCGACCGTCAGACCCTTGGTGTGCGACAGCGCCTCATAGGTCACCTTGCCCTCGTCGGGCTCAGGAGGCTCGGGGATCCTCCGCATGACGTACGGTCCGGCAGCGCCGAGGAGAGCCGCTGCGAGAGCGGCGATGGCGATGGTCACGCCAGCGAACCTAGCGGGTCGCGAGCGCGGCCAGTGCCGCCTTGCGCAACAGCTGTGGAGAAACCTGGGTGCCGGTCATGAGCTCGACCTGCAGCGCAGCCTGGTGGGCCAGCAGATCCAGGCCCGACACCACACGTACGTCGGCCTGCTCGGCAGCCTTGGCCAGCGGCGTGGGCCACGGGTCGTAGACGACGTCGAACACGGCGCGGGAGGACTCGACGAACTCATGCGACCGCGATCCGACGACATCGCCGGGGACTGTCGAGATCAGCAGGTCGAGCTTGTCGATCAGCGGCTCGTCGACGGTGTGGATCGTGACCTCGAGGCCGGCCGCCTTGGCGACCTGCGCCGCCGCCGAGGCGCGGGACGGCTCACGGACGACGAACTCGACACGCTCGGCGCCCATGATCGACACGGCGTACGCCATGGAGGCAGCGGTCGCGCCGCCACCGAGGATGCGGGCCGAGGTGGCGCGTTCGACACCCCGCTCGTGCAGTGCCGCGATGGCGCCGGGCACGTCGGTGTTGTCGGAGCGGAGTCCGGTGTCCTCGACGATGATCGTGTTGGCCACGCCGAGTCGGCCGACGATCTCGGTGGCCTCGCCAACCAGCTCCGCCGTACGCCGTTTGAGCGGCGCGGTGACCGAGAAGCCGCGCACGTCGTCGCCGAGCGCCGACAGGAACGCCTCGAGGGTGTCCTCCTCGAGCTCGACGGCTTCGTAGGTCCAGTCGAGCCCGAGCTCGGCATAGGCCGCCCGGTGCATCGCCGGCGACAGCGAGTGGGCGATCGGCGAGCCCAGGACGGCGCAGCGCATCAGCAGATCTTGTCGTCGGCGGTCTGGCAGTACTGCTCGAGCTTCTTGACGGCGGCGTCGTGCTCGGCCTTCGTGTTGGAGAACACCGTCTCGCCGGTCTCGAGGTTGACCGCCACGAAGTAGAGCCATGCTCCGTCCGCCGGGTTGAGCGCCGCCTCGATCGTCTTCGCGCCGGGCGAGCCGATCGGTCCCGGCGGCAGGCCCGGGGCCTTGTACGTGTTGTAGGGCGAGTCCGAGTTGCGCTCGGCCTCGGTCGTGAACACGTCGCCCTCGCGACCGCTGGCGTACGAGACCGTCGAGTCGAGCTGCAGCAGCATGCCGTCCTTGAGGCGGTTGTAGAGCACGCGCGCGACCTTGGGGTAGTCCGAGGACTTCCGTGCCTCGTACTCGATGATGCTGGCGACCGTGAGCACCTGCTCGCCGTTGAGGCCGAGCGCGCGGGCGCGCGTGCCGATGTCGAGGTCCTTGGCCACCGAGAGCGTCTTGGCGACCATCTGCTTGAGCAGCTGGACCGCCGTCGTCTTGGCGCCGACCGAGTAGGTCGCCGGGAAGAGGTAGCCCTCGGGGTTGCCCTTGGCCACGGCCGGCAGGCCGATGGCGTCGGGATCGGCGAGGGCCTTCTTGACGTCCGCAGCGGAGATCTTGGTCTTGGCGGCGATGATCTTGGTGATGTTCTTGATGCGCGAGCCCTCGGGGATCGTCACCCGCGACTCCCCCGGAGCGCCGACGATGTTGCCCTTGTTGACGAGCGCCTTCATCGCGGCCTCGGCGGACATCTGCTTCTTGAGCTTGTAGAACCCGGCCTGGATCGCCTGGAACCGGGTGTCCTTGAGGGCGAGCTGGTAGAACGCCTCGGCGCTCTTGACGACGTCCTTCTTGGCGAGGATGTCAGCCATCTGCTGGCCGTTGGAGTTCCTGGGGATCTCGACGACCACGCTGCCCGTGCCGCTGCCGGAGTAGTCGGCGGGTCCGCTGATGTAGCCCGACACCTTGGTCCAGACGAAGTAGCCGCCGAACACGAGCGCCAGGATGACCAGCAGCGTCACGATCCGGCGTCCCCACGGCTTGCTGGGCGGCGAGTCCGCACGCCTGCGCCCGGGGCCTGAGGACCCACCCGTCATCAGGTCCAGTCCGCTGTCACTCATCGATCCCTCACACGCTCTCTCCGGGAGCAGACCCTCGGGTCCGTTCTGTGTCCAGTGCTGTCTGCAGGATCACCGTAGCGGCAGCCTGGTCGATCACGGTGCGCCTGGACGCTCCGGACCGGTTGCTGTGTCGCAGCTGGCCTGCGGCCGTCATGGTCGACATGCGCTCGTCGAACAGCCTGATCGGCACGGGCTTGATCGCCGGCAGCAGCTCGGCGCAGAACGTACGCACCTTGGCCGCAGCCGGGCCCTCGCGCCCCGACAGGCCCACCGGCAGCCCGACGACGCACTCGAGCGCGTCGTACTCCCGGACGAGCTCGGCCAGCCGTCCGATGGCGTCCGGACCCGCCGGCACGGTCTCGACCGGCGTCGCCAGGATGCCGTCTGGATCGCTCACGGCGACCCCGATGCGTACGTCACCGACATCCACACCGAGCCGCCGCCCACGACGCATCGTCACGCTGACAGTGCCGCCTCGACCGCTGCGAGGGCCGCCGGGATCGCCGAGACGTCGGTGCCACCGCCCTGCGCGACGTCGGCCTTGCCGCCGCCGCGTCCGCCGATCTTGTCGCCGACGACACCGATGAGCTGGTTGGCCGAGAGCCCACGCTCCTGAGCGGCCTCGTTGAGCGCGACCACGGCTGCGGGCTTGTCGCCGGCGTCGCCGATCACCACCACGACCGCGGGGCGATCGCGGAGGCGACCGCGGATGTCGAGCGCCAGGGTGCGTACGTCGCCCCCGCCGGCGCCGGCCGCATGGTGGCCGACGTAGGCCACACCGCCGATGTCCTTGGCCTTGGCTGCGATGTCACCGGCAGCACCCACGAGCTGAGCCGCCTTCATGCGCTCGGCGACCTTCTCGGCCGCCTTGAGCCGCTCGACCAGGTCCTTCACGCGCGCCGGGACCTCGTCGGGCTGGGTCTTGAGGATGTCGGTCAGCTGGCGCACGACGTCGCGCTCGCGGGCGAGATACTCAAAGCCTTCGATGCCGGTCAGCGCCTCGATGCGCCGGTTGCCGGCGCCGACCGAGCCGTCGGACGTGACGACGAGCGTGCCGATCTGCGACGAGCGCTCGACGTGGGTACCACCGCAGAGCTCGCGCGACCACGGGCCGCCGATCTCGACGACGCGGACGTCCTCGCCGTACGTCTCGCCGAACAGCGCGAGCGCGCCGAACTCACGAGCCTCGGGCAGCGACATGATCTGGGCACTGACCGGGAGGTCGGCGCGCAACGCGCGGTTGGATGCCTCCTCGACCTGGTGCAGCTGCTCCGGCGAGAGTGCGCCGTTCCAGCCGAAGTCGAGTCGGAGGTAGCCGGGCCGGTTGTAGGAGCCGGACTGCAGCGCCGTGGGGCCGAGCACCTCGCGCAGGGCGGCGTGCACGACGTGCGTGCCGGAGTGGGCCTGCCGGGCGCCGAGACGCCATTCGGGGTCCACGGCCGCCTCGAGCTGCCGGTCGAGCGTCAGCTCGCCCTCGAGCACGCGGACCTGGTGCACGACGAGACCGCGTACGGGGCGCTGGACGTCGAGCACCTCGGCGCGACCGCCGTCCCAGGTCAGGACGCCGGCGTCTGCGTGCTGACCGCCGGACTCGGCGTAGAACGGGGTGCGGTCGAGCACGACCTCGCCGATCGATCCGGCGGATATCGCCGGGACGCTGTCACCACCGGCGATCAGCGCGATGACGCGCGACTCGGTCGTGAGGTCGGTGTAGGCCAGCCAGTCCGTCGGGCCGTTGGCGTCGAGCGCCGCGCGATAGACCGTGGTGTCGGCGTGCGCACCCTTCTTGGACTTCGCGTCGGCCTTGGCGCGGGACCGCTGCTCGGCCATGAGGGCACGGAAGCCCTCCTCGTCGACCGCAAGGCCCTGCTCCGACGCCATCTCGAGCGTCAGGTCGATCGGGAAGCCGTACGTGTCGTGGAGCGCGAACGCCTGCTCGCCGGGCAGCGTCGTGCCGCCGCCGTCCTTGACCGCGATGGCCGCGCTCTCGAAGATCTGCGTGCCCTTGCCGAGGGTCTGGCGGAACGCGTCCTCCTCGGCGTACGCGATCTGGGAGATGCGCGGGAAGTCGGCCTCGAGCTCGGGGTAGGACGCCTTCATGCGGTCGAGGCTGACCGGCAGCAGCTCGGGCAGCGCCGGGTCGTCATAGCCCAGCAGGCGCATCGAGCGCACGGCACGGCGCAGCAGACGGCGCAGGACGTAGCCGCGTGCCTCGTTGCCCGGCGTGACGCCGTCGCCCATCAGCATCAGGCCGCTGCGCACGTGGTCGGCGACCACGCGGAAGCGGACGTCGTCGGCATGGTCCTTGCCGTAGGTGCGCCCGGAGATCTCCGAGGCCTTCTCGATGACGGGGTAGACCTCGTCGATCTCGTAGAGGTTGCCCTTGCCCTGCAGCAGGTAGGCGACGCGCTCGAGGCCCATGCCGGTGTCGATGTTCTTGTTGGGCAGGTCGCCGATGACGTCGAACTGGTCCTTGGCGCGGACGTTGGTGATCTCCTCCTGCATGAACACGAGGTTCCAGATCTCGAGGAAGCGGTCCTCGTCGACGACCGGGCCGCCCTCAGGTCCGAACTCGGGGCCGCGGTCGACATAGATCTCGCTCGCGGGTCCGCCCGGACCGGCGACGCCCATGTGCCAGTAGTTGTCGAGCAGGCCGCGGCTCTGGATGCGCTCGTCGGGCAGGCCGGCGATCTCCTTCCAGAGGCTGCGCGCCTCGTCGTCGGAGTGCAGCACCGTGACCCAGATCGTGTCGGGGTCGAAGCCGAGACCGCCCTCGTCCACCGAGCTCGTGATGAGGGTCCACGCGTGTGTGATGGCGCCGGCCTTGAAGTAGTCGCCGAACGAGAAGTTGCCGTTCATCTGGAAGAACGTGCCGTGGCGGGTGGTCTTGCCGACCTCCTCGATGTCCTGCGTGCGTACGCACTTCTGGACGCTCGTGGCGGTGTCCCACGGCGGGGTCTCCTGGCCCAGGAAGTAGGGCTTGAACGGCACCATGCCGGCGTTGACGAACAGCAGGTTGGGGTCGTCGAACAGCAACGGTGCCGAGGGTACGACGGTGTGGCCGGCGTTCTCGAAGTGCGCGAGGAATCGGCGGCGGATCTCCGCGGTCAGCATCAGGTCTGGTCCTTCTGGGTGTGCTCGGCCTCGAGGCGGAGCAGGTCGGTGTGGGCATCGGGGGTGCCGGACAGCTCGCGCGCGATGTCGCGCTGACGAGTCTCCATGCCGTCTCGCAGCTCTGAGCTGAACGCTCGCCAGCCGAGCCCGAGGGCTGCGGCCTGGTCGACGAGACCCGGCGTGGAGAGCCGGTAGGCGGCTCGACGCGCCTTGACCGAGGCGTAGAGACCGGCCGCGGAGCCGGCCGCGAACCACACCACTCGCGATCTCATGCCGTCACCTCCAATGAGAAGCAACGGTACGGAGGTGCCGGCATCGATGCTTGATTGTTCACTCGCTGGCGCTCGTTCACGGACCCCCCAGCCATTCCTCGGAGGGCGGTGTCGGGCGGCCCGCGCGAACGGCGCGACGGCCGGCTTGCAGGCGTTCGCGGCGACGGCGGCGGTACTCGCGGCGCATCAGCGACGTGATGCGGTCGCGGCTCTCGGGCCGCAGTGCGTGGGCGATCCCGTGAGCGAGGATCGAGAGGCGTACGCCGGGACGTCCCAGCGCGGTGTTGACGACCTGCTGCTGCGACGGGGGCACGATCAGCCGGCCCTCGACCAGACGCGGCTCGAGCTCCTGCGACACCGGCACCGGCCGGGGCTCGTCGTACGTGATCACCAGCGAGGACTCGTAGGGCGCCGTCACGGCCGGCCGGGACTCCACGGGCGGGACGACCCGGCGGGCGGCGCGTACGGCAACGAGCGCAGCACCGATCGCCACGACCGCGAGAACTGCGGTCGCGACGAGGATCCAGAGCTCCGCCGACATGCCCACGAGCCTATCTCGTCAGCGGTCGCGCAGGATGGCCCGGATCACGGCGAGACGTTCACCGAGCCGCGCCTCGAACCCGTGCTCGGTGGGCTCGTAATACGTCGCACCGTCGACGTCGTCAGGCGCGTACTGCTGGCCGACCACACCGCGGACGTCATTGTGGGGGTATGTGTAGTCGTGACCGTGGCCGAGCTTCTTGGCCCCCGAGTAGTGCGCGTCGCGCAGAGCGGGTGGAACGGCACCGATCTTGCCGGCGTGCACGTCCGCCTGCGCACGGTTGATCGCCTCGACGACAGCGTTCGACTTCGGCGCCGACGCGAGGTGGATCACCGCCTGGGCCAACGGGATGCGCGCCTCGGGGAAGCCGATCATCGCGACGGCCTGCGCCGTGGCGGTGGCCAGCGGCAGCGCGGTCGGATCGGCCATGCCGATGTCCTCGCTCGCGTGGATCATCAGGCGCCGCGCGATGAATCGCGGGTCCTCCCCCGCCTCGATCATCCGGGCCAGGTAGTGCAGGGACGCGTCGACGTCCGACCCACGGATCGACTTGATGAACGCGCTGATGACGTCGTAGTGCTGGTCGCCCTGCCGGTCGTAGCGCACCGCGGCCTTGTCGACCGCCAGCGCGGCGTCGTCGACGTCGATCTCGGTCTTGCCCTGGCTCGTCGCGGCTCCCGCCGCGGCCTCGAGATAGGTCAGCACGCGTCGGCCGTCGCCACCTGCGAGGCGTACGAGGTGGTTCTTGGCCTCGTCGGTCAGCGTGACGGTGCCGCCCAGACCGCGCTCGTCCTTGAGCGCGCGGTCGACCAGCACGCCGATGTCGTCGTCGGTCAGCGACTCGAGCGTCAGGAGCAGTGAGCGCGACAGCAGCGGCGAGATGACGCTGAAGTGCGGGTTCTCGGTCGTCGCGGCGACGAGCGACACCCAACGGTTCTCGACACCCGGCAGCAGCGCGTCCTGTTGGGACTTGCTGAAGCGGTGGACCTCGTCGACGAACAGGACCGTCTCGACCCCGCTCTGCGCCAGCGCGCGACGGGCACCGGCGATCGTCTCGCGGACCTCCTTGACGCCGGCCGAGACCGCGGAGACCTCGACGAAACGGCGCTGCGTATGAGCGCTGAGCAGGCTCGCGATCGTGGTCTTGCCGGTGCCGGGCGGCCCCCACAGCAGGATCGTCAGCGGCTGGTTGCCCTCAATCATCTGCCGCAGCGGCGAGCCCGGAGCCAGCAGGTGCTGCTGGCCGACGAGCTCGTCGAGCGACTGCGGCCGCATGCGTACGGCCAACGGCGCCGAGGCATGCGTGTTGCCGGAGAGACTGCCGCCGCCCGTGCCGGTTGACGGGGGTGCCTCAGGAAGGTCGAACAGCCCGTCGTCGCTCATGTGGCGAGCCTAGTTGCCGGTCCGGGACACAAACTGTGCGAGTCTCCCCCGGTGCAGATTCGAACTGTGCGAGTCCGCACCGGCGCGACGGCCAGGATGGTGCAGACTCGCACAGTTTTGCGCTGGGTCAGGCCGATGGGGCGTCGGTCTTCTTGGGCTCGGGCTTCCAGTCCACACCGGCGTCCTTGCGCTGCTCCGGCGTGATGGGTGCCGGCGCCGCGGTCAGCGGGTCGAATCCGCCGCCGGACTTCGGGAACGCGATGACCTCGCGGATCGAGTCCGCGCCCGCGAGCATGGCGCAGATGCGATCCATGCCGACGGCGATGCCGCCGTGGGGCGGGGCGCCGAAGCTGAAGGCGTCGAGCAGGAAGCCGAACTTCTCCTGCGCCTCCTCCTCGCCGATGCCCATCATCGCGAAGACGCGCTTCTGGATGTCCTCGCGGTGGATTCGGATCGAACCACCACCGAGCTCGTTGCCGTTGCAGACGATGTCGTACGCCCAGGCGATCGCGTTGCCGGGATCGGTGTCGAACGTGTCGAGGTCCTGGGGCGACGTGAACGCGTGGTGCACGGCTGTCCAGGCGCCGGCGCCCACCGCGACGTCACCTGAGGCGACGGCGTCGCTCGACGGCTCGAACAGCGGAGCGTCGACGACCCAGACGAACTCCCAGGCGTCCTTGTCGATCAGGTCGCAACGCTCGCCGATCTCGAGGCGCGCGGCACCGAGCAGGCCGCGGGTGGCCTTGGTCGTGCCGGCGCCGAAGAAGACGCAGTCGCCCGGCTTGGCGCCCACGTGCTCGGCGATGCCGGCCCGCTCGGCGTCGGACAGGTTCTTGGCGACGGGACCGCCGAGCTCACCGTCCTCGGAGATGGTGATGTACGCCAGGCCGCGCGCACCACGCTGCTTGGCCCACTCCTGCCACGCGTCGAACTGCCGACGAGGCTGCGAGGCGCCTCCGGGCATCACGACCGCGCCGACGTACTCGGCCTGGAACACCCGGAACGGCGTGTCCTTGAAGAAGTCGGTGCACTCGACGAGCTCCTGACCCATGCGCAGGTCGGGCTTGTCGGAGCCGAACCGGCGCATCGCCTCGGCGTACGTCATGTGCGGGATCGGCGTCGGGATCTCGTAGCCGATGAGCGACCACATCTTGACGAGGATCTGCTCCATGAGCTCGAGCACGTCGGCCTGCTCGACGAAGCTCATCTCGATGTCGAGCTGGGTGAACTCCGGCTGGCGATCGGCGCGGAAGTCTTCGTCGCGATAGCAGCGGGCGATCTGGTAGTAGCGCTCCATGCCGCCGACCATGAGCAGCTGCTTGAAGAGCTGGGGGCTCTGCGGCAGCGCGTACCAGCTGCCGGGCTTGAGCCGGGCCGGGACGAGGAAGTCGCGGGCACCCTCGGGCGTCGAGCGGGTCAGGGTCGGCGTCTCGATCTCGACGAAGTCCTTGGCGGCGAGCACCTCGCGCGCCGCGGCGTTGACCTTGCTGCGCAGCCGGATGGCGGCAGCAGGGCCGGTGCGGCGCAGGTCGAGGTAGCGGTACTTGAGGCGCGCCTCCTCGCCGACGTCGACGTGGTCGTCGATCGGGAACGGCAGGGGTGCCGCGGCGCTGAGGATCTCGACGTCCTCGGCGATGACCTCGATGTCGCCGGTGGGGATGCCGGCGTTCTCGTTGCCCTCGGGGCGCTTCTGCACCGTCCCGACGATCTTGAGGCAGAACTCGGCCCGCAGCTGGTGGGCGACCTCCTCGCGTACGACGACCTGGACCACGCCTGAGGCCTCGCGAAGGTCGATGAACGCCACACCGCCGTGATCTCGACGACGGGCCACCCATCCGGCGAGGGTGACCTGCTGGCCGATGTCTTCGGCGCGCAGGCTTCCGGCGTCATGGGTGCGGATCACGTGTTCTGCTCCTTGCTAGGTGTGCGGAGGATGTGAGGCTTGAGGTCTTCGGCGGGTGGCGCCCAGGTCGCGGGGTCGGCGTCGACCTGCTCACCCGAGCGTATGTCCCGCACGGACGAGGGGGAAAACCAGACGTAGGGGATCCCGCGTCGCTCTGCGTGCTGGATCTGCTTGCCGAACTTGTCGGCCTTGGGCGCGACCTCCGTGGCGATGCCGCGAGCTCGTAGCTGCCGGGCGATCTCGTTGCTGGCGTGGCGGGAGTCCTCCGAGTCGACCGCGACCAGCACGACCGACGGCACGGAGCGCGAGGCGGTGAGCCCGAGCGGCACGAGCAGCCGGGAGACACCCAGCGAGATGCCGACCCCCGGGTACGTGGAGCGCTTGTCCTGCGCGAGCTGGTCGTACCGCCCACCGGAGCAGATCGAACCGAGGTGCTCCCAACCTTCCAGACGTGTCTCGAACACCGTGCCGGTGTAGTAGTCGAGCCCGCGGGCGATTCGCAGGTCCGCGGTGACGACGACTCCGTCGACGCCTGAGGCGCCCTCGATGACCTGGGCGAGCTCCATGAGGCCCTCGGCGAGCAACGGGTGGGTGACGCCGAATGACTCGACTCGTTCGACGAACGACGTGTCGGTCGTGACGACCAGGCCCAGGTCGAGGATCTTCTGGGCCTGATCCTCCTCGACTCCCTGCTCCATGAGCAGGTCCGCGATCTTCTCGGCCGGCACCTTGTCCAGCTTGTCCACGATCTGCATGACGGCGGTGGGATTGTCGAGACCCAGCCCGAGGTAGAAGCCCTCGAGGATCTTGCGGTTGCTGATCTGAAGCGTGGCCGTGGGGATGGGCAGACCGGCCAAGGCCTCGGCCATGACACGCGCCACCTCGATGTCGAAGTGGAACGGCAGCACGTCGCGGGCGACGATGTCGATGTCGGCCTGCGTGAACTCGCGGAAGCGGCCCTGCTGCGGACGCTCTCCCCGCCACACCTTCTGGATCTGCCAGCGCCGGAACGGGAACTCGAGCTTGCCGGCGTTCTCCAGGACGTACCTCGCGAACGGGACGGTCAGGTCGTAGTGCAGTGCCAGCTCGGCGGGCTCGGAGTCGGCCGCAGCGAGGCGCTTGACGGCGTAGACCTCCTTGTCGATCTCGCCCTTCCGCAGCAGCACGTCGAGTGGCTCCACGGCGCGGGTTTCGACATTGGCGAATCCGTTCAGCTCGAACGTCTGACGCAGGTGGTCGAGGACCTGCTGCTCGACGGCTCGCTCACGCGGGAGGAACTCGGGGAAGCCGGACAGAGCCCTGCTCATGACATGACCTCCGCCAGGAACGGGTTGGTGGCGCGTTCGCGGCCGATCGACGTCTGGCCGCCGTGGCCCGGCAGCACGACGATGTCGTCGTCGAGCGGCAGGACGCGGTCGCGGAGGCTGTCCTGCATCTGTGGGTGCGATCCGCCGGTGAGGTCCGTACGCCCGATCGATCCGGCGAACAGGAAGTCACCGGAGAACATGACCTGCGAGACGTCCTCGGGTCCGTCGTAGTCGACGCGGTAGAACACCGTGCCGGGCGTGTGGCCGGGCACGTGGTCGACGAGGAACGTCAGGCCGTCGACCTCGATGCGCGCGCCGTCGACGGCATCGCGTACGTCTGCGGGCTCGGTGAACTCGGGCAGGTCGGTCATGCCCAGCTGACTGCGCAGCATGGCGGCCGACTCCCCCGAGATCGCGGCCATCGGGTCGGCCAGCAGGTGCTTGTCGGCCGGGTGGATCCAGACCGGGCAGCCGTACTCGCTCGCGACGTCCTGGGCGCACCACATGTGGTCGAAGTGGCCGTGCGTGATGAGCACCGCGGTGGGCGTCAGGTTGTGCTCGGCGACGACCGCGCGGACCCCTTCCATGGCGTCCATCCCGGGGTCGACGATGGCGCAGCCGGTGCCCGGCCCGCGCGAGACGAAGTAGCAGTTGGCCTGCAGCGGACCAGCCGGAAATGACGTGAGAAGCACGTGCGACAGGGTACGCGAGACGCACTGGCAACCGACCGACCGGCTGACGCCTACACTGTGGGCCATGAGTTCTGCGCCCACGAACCCTTGGGGTCGTGTCGACGACGAAGGCAATGTCTACGTCAAGACCACTGACGGTGAACGACTGATCGGCCAGTGGCCCGGCGGTGACCCCGCTGAGGCGATGTCGTTGTACGTGCGCCGTTACGAAGGACTCGAGGTCGAGGTCGACCTGCTGGAGAAGCGCCTCGAAGGCGGTGCGCTCTCCCCCGACGACGCGGCCAAGGCCGTCACCAAGGTGCGCGCGCAGATCGTCGACGCCCAAGCGCTCGGCGATCTCGACTCGCTGCTCAAGCGGCTCGACGCCCTGCAGCCGGCGATCGACAAGCAGCGCGAGGTGCGCAAGGTCGAGCGAGCCGCCAAGGTCGCCGAGGCGCAGACCGAGAAGACGCGCATCGCCGACGAGGCCGAGAAGATCGCCGCCGGCAACGACTGGAAGGCAGGCGCCGACAAGCTCCGCGCCCTGCTCGACGAGTGGAAGGCGCTCCCCCGGCTCAGCAAGTCCGCCGACGACGAGCTGTGGCACCGCTTCAGCACGGCCCGCACGGCGTACACGCGGCGTCGCAAGACGCACTTCGGCGAGCAGTCGACGCTGCGCGAGCACGCCAAGACGATCAAGGAGAAGCTGATCGTCGAGGCCGAGGCGCTCTCGACGTCCACCGAGTGGGGGCCGACCGCCGGCAAGTACCGCGACCTGATGACGGAGTGGAAGAAGGCCGGCTCCGCACCCCGCAACGTCGAGGACAAGCTCTGGAAGCGGTTCCGGGCAGCGCAGGACGCGTTCTTCACGGCGCGCGACGAGGAGAACGCCAAGCTCGACGCCGAGTACGAGGTCAACGCCGAGAAGAAGCTCGAGATCCTGGCCGAGGCCGAGAAGCTCCTCCCGATCAAGGACATCGACGCCGCCCGCAAGGCGTGGCTCGACATCGCCGATCGCTGGGAGGCAGCCGGCAAGGTCCCGCGCGCCAAGATCGGTGAGTTCGAGGCGCGCATCCGCAAGGTCGAGCAGGCCGTGCGCGAGGCGACCGAGAGCAAGTGGAAGAAGACGGACCCGGAGAAGTCCGCTCGCGCCGACGACATGATCGGCAAGCTCCAGCGCGCGATCGACGAGGTGGGCGAGAAGATCGCCGCCGCCGAGGCCAAGGGCGACAAGAAGAAGGTCAAGGACCTCGAGGCCGACAAGGCGTCCAAGGAAGCCTTCCTCGACATGGCCAAGAAGGCCCAGGCCGACTACTCCTGACCCACCCCCGCTGAGGAGAGGGTTGCGCCCTGCCGACGGGGTGCCTGTGGACGCGCCGTTCGACGCAAGCATCGGGCCACGAGTTTGATCCGGGCATGCCCGATCTCCTCAACGACGGATTCCCGTTCACGACTGCCCAGGCCCTCGACCTCGCGCTGACGTCCCGTCAGCTCCGACGGATGGTCACCCTTGGTTTGTTACGGCGCGAGTTCCGCAATGTCTACGTGGACGCACGGGTGCCTGATTCCCGGAACGCCCGGCTGCGAGCGATCAAGCTCGTCAAGCCAGATGGCGCTGTCGCGTGCAGCGAGACCGCCGCGTGGTTGTACGGGCTTAATGTCTTCGCGCCCGGAGACCGGCACAAGTTCGAACCCGCCTTCCTCGTGGAGCACTCTCGCACCAAGGTCGAGCGTGCCGGTGCTGTCGGGCGCCAAGCGATTCTCGCTTCCAACGACATCGACTTCGTCGACGGGCTCCACGTGACGACTCCGGTGCGCACGGTCAGCGACCTGCTCCGCAGGATGTACCGCCCATACGCACTCGCGGCCGCCGACGCGTTCGCCCACGCCGGGCTGGTGAGCACCGACGAGGTCATCGAATACGTCGCACGCCTCAAGGGCTACCGCGGCATCGTGCAGGCACGCAGCCTCGCGTTCCTCATTGAGCCCAGGACGCAGTCGCCCGGCGAGTCGTGGCAACGCCTGCGGATCCTGGACGCCGGCTTCCCTCCACCGGATCCGCAGTTCGAGGTCGTGGACGACTTCGGTCGATCCTTCTTCATCGACCTTCCCTATCCGGAACGCCTGATCGGGACCGAGTTCGACGGGCGGGAGTTCCACACCGCTGGATTGCACCAGGCGCATGACCTCGACCGGCGTACATACTTGACTGAGCTCTTCGGCTGGCGCTGGGTCATCGGAACCCGGGAGCGAATCTTCGGCACGGACACATCGTTCGAGGACGAGCTCGGTGCCTTGCTCGGCATGACCCCGATCCCACGCTGGTGGGGAAACAGGCCGCCACCAGCGGTCACAACCCTCTCGTCGGTGGGCCACAACGCTCTCCTCAGCGGGGCATAACCCTCTCCCCGGCGGGTCGCAACCCTCTCGTCAGCGTTATTGGGTGAGACGGTAGACGTCGAAGACGCCTTCGACGGTGCGTACGGCCGACAGGACGTGGCCCAGGTGCTTGGGGTCGGCCATCTCGAACGTGAACTTCGACTTGGCGACGCGGTCGCGGCCCGTGGACAGGGACGCCGACAAGATGTTGACGTGCTGGTCGGAGATGACCCGGGTGATGTCGCTCAGCAGCCGCGGGCGATCGAGGCCCTCGACCTGCACCGCCACGAGGAACGTGCTCTTGCCGGTCGGCGCCCAGTGCACTGACACCAGCCGCTCGGGCTGGCTGCGCAGCGACAGCAGGTTGACGCAGTCCGTGCGGTGCACCGACACGCCGGCCGTACGCGTGACGAACCCCTCGATCGCGTCACCGGGCACAGGGGTGCAGCACCGGGCCAGCTTGATCATGATGTCGCCCTCGAGCCCTTCGACGACCACGCCGGCGTCGCGGCTCTCCGTGCGAGGGCGACGCGTACCGACGCCGGGCAGCGAGGTCGCCTCAGCGAGGTCCTCCTCGGCACCTTCGCGACCGCCGGCGAGGTCGATGACCCGCTCGACGACGTTCTGCGCACCGACGTTGCCCTCGCCGACCGACGCGTAGAGCGTCGACACGTCGGCCAGGTGCAGCTCCTTGGCGACGGTGTCGAGGGTCTCGTGCCGGAACAGCCGGTGCAGCGGCAGACCCTCCTTTCGCATCTGCTTGGCGATCAGGTCCTTGCCGCGCTCGATCGCCTCGTCGCGGCGCTCCTTGGTGAACCACTGCCGGATCTTGTTGCGGGCTCGCGGGCTGGCAACGAACTCGAGCCAGTCACGACTCGGCCCGGCATCTGGCGACTTGGAGGTGAAGACCTCGACGACGTCGCCGCTCTCGAGCTCTGACTCCAGCGACACGAGCCGGCCGTTGACGCGGGCGCCGATGCAGGCGTGCCCGACCTCGGTGTGCACGGCGTACGCGAAGTCGACCGGCGTGGCCTTGGCCGGCAGCTGGATCAGGTCGCCGCGCGGCGTGTAGGCGTAGACGCCGGCGTTGTTGATCTCGAACCGCAGCGAGTCGAGGAAGTCGACGGAGTCCGACGTCTCGGACTGCCAGTCGAGCAGCTCCCGCAGCCACAGCATGTCGTCCTTGTCGGGACCCTTGCCGGACTTGCCCGCGGTGGCGTCCTCCTTGTACTTCCAGTGCGCCGCGACACCGTACTCGGCGCGGCGGTGCATCGCGTTGGTACGGATCTGTAGCTCCACCGGCTTGCCCTGCGGGCCGATCACCGTGGTGTGCAGCGACTGGTACATGTTGAACTTCGGGACCGAGATGTAGTCCTTGAACCGCCCGGGGATCGGGTTCCACCGGGCGTGCAGGACGCCGAGCACGCCATAACAGTCCGCGACGGTGTCGACGAGGATGCGTACGCCGACGAGGTCGAAGATGTCGGAGAACTCGCGGCCGCCGACGAGCATCTTCTGGTAGATCGAGTAGTAGTGCTTGGGCCGGCTGGAGACCTTGGCCTTGAGCTTGACGTGTCGCAGGTCGGACTCGACGTCGTTGACCACGCGCTCGAGGAACTGCTCGCGCGACGGCGCGCGGTCGGCGACGAGCCGCACGATCTCGTCGTAGACCTTGGGGTGCAGGGTCGCGAACGCGAGGTCCTCGAGCTCCCACTTGATCGTGTTCATGCCGAGCCGGTGCGCCAGCGGGGCGAAGATCTCGATGGTCTCGCGCGCGATGCGCTCCTGCTTGTCCTGCCGCAGGTAGCGGAGCGTGCGCATGTTGTGCAGCCGGTCGGCGAGCTTGATGACCAGCACGCGGATGTCGCGGCTCATCGCCACGACCATCTTGCGGATCGTCTCGGACTGCGCCGAGTCGCCGTACTTGACCTTGTCGAGCTTGGTGACGCCGTCGACCAGCTGGCGGACCTCGTCGCCGAAGTCGGTGCTCAGCTCGGCGAGCGTGTAGTCGGTGTCCTCGACGGTGTCGTGCAGCAGCGCCGCGCACAGGGTCGGCGCCGTCATGCCGAGCTCGGCGAGGATCGTCGCCACCGCGAGCGGGTGCGTGATGTAGGGATCGCCGCTCTTGCGGGTCTGCCCTTCGTGCATCCGCTCGGCGATCTCGTACGCCTTCTGGATCGACGTGACGTCGCCCTTGGGATGGGTCGTCCGATAGACCTTGATCAGCGGGTCGAGCACCGCGTCCGAGGACCCCGACTTGCCGCCGATGCGGGCCAGCCGGTTGCGCACGCGCGCAGAAGCCGGTGCCGAGTCGGAATTCTTCGACTCGACCGGCGGCGCCTCGGTGCGTTCAGCCATCGCGTTCCTCACTGTGTCTTTCCATCGTATGTCAGTGGGTCACGCTGCAGGTCAGGTCAGGAGACCGTCGATCAGGGTGGCCGCAGCGGCCAGCACGAGCACGGTGACGAGGATGAGGGCGACGACGCGGACCTGGTGGGGGTTCATGGGTCTCGATTCCGGGATGAGGGCCTAGTACGTACGCAGGCTCGCACAGCCGAGCGGAGCCAGTCGCTCCTGGCCGCCGAGTGCGAGCAGCTCGATCATGACGAGGTTGCCGGCGACCGTGCCGCCGGCCTGGCGCACGAGGTCAGCAGCCGCCAGCATCGTGCCGCCGGTCGCGAGGACGTCGTCGACGACGAGCACCCGCGCACCGGCGTGGAGCGCGTCGACGTGCATCTCGAGGACGGCCGAGCCGTACTCCAGGTCGTACGACGTGGACAACGACGTCGCCGGCAGCTTGCCGGCCTTGCGGACCGGCACGAAGCCGGCGCCGAGTCGCAGGGCGATGCTGGGACCGAACAGGAAGCCGCGCGCCTCGATGCCGAGCACCGCGTCGATCGGTCCGACCTGCTCGGCGAGCTCGACCATCCCGTCGATCACGGCCGCCAGGGCGACCGGGTCGGCGAGCAGGGGCGTGATGTCACGGAACGTGACGCCGGCCTCGGGCCAGTCCTCGATAGGACGGACGAGGCGATCGATCGTCTCGGTCAGGTCGCTCATGTTCTCCCTCTGGTGGCGAATGACAGCAGGTCCCGCGGGCTGATGCCCACGAGACCTGCCGTCAACGTGACTTACGAACCGCTGAGGTCGACCTTGCAGGTCTTCTTCGCGTGCGTCTCGATGGCCTTCGACGACTTGGTGAAGTCCGAGCTGCTGAGCTTGGACATCTCGGTCGCGAGTCCCTGGAGCTTCGACGGGTCGACGTTCTCGGGGATCTTGCCCTGCTGGACCTCGGCCAGGTCGGAGAACTTCAGGCCGGCGTCCTTGAGGGCCTTCTCGACCGTGTTGAGCGCGGTGTCGAGCTTCTTCCAGTCGGCGTCGATGTCGCTCGGCGCTTCGTCGGCCAGCTTGTGGAACGCCTTGAAGGCTGCATCGAGGTCACCGAGGTCACCCGACGAGAAGTCGCCGAAGGACGCCTGGGCCTTCTTGAGGTCCTTGCAGTAGTCACTGCCCGAACCCCCGCTGCCGCCGTCGCCGCCACCACACGCAGCCAGCGTGCCGGCCAGCAGCACGGCACTCGCAATGGCCATAGGGATCTTCATGGGTTTCTCCTCCAAGATGCGGCGTAGCCCGGACTATCCCCGTGCCACTGAATCAGTTGGTACAGCATGGCACGGGGCGGTCGGGTCTAGTGACCCTTGCCCCGCTTGGAGCGCGGCTGCCGGGACGGCTGTGTACGCTTCGAGGCGCCCGAGGACGCGACGGGGCGGTGCACCGTGACCGGCGCGGCGGCCTCGACCGGCGCGTCGCCCTGCTTGGCACGCTTGGCCATGACACGGGCGGCCTGGGCCTTGATCGCCGGCTCCATCTCCTTGAGCTGCGACGCGAACGGGGTCGCGATGAAGATCGACGAGTACGTGCCGGCGAGCATGCCGACGAACAACGCGAGCGCGAGGTCCTTGAGCGGACCGGTGCCGAGGATCGCGGCACCGGCGAACAGCAAGGCACCCACCGGCAACAGTGCCGTGATCGACGTGTTGATCGAGCGTACGAGGGTCTGGTTGAGCGCCAGGTTGGCCTGCTCCGCGTATGTCTTGGACGTCGACTTGAGGATGCCTCGGGTGTTCTCCCGCACCTTGTCGAAGACCACCACGGTGTCGTAGAGCGAATAGCCGAGGATCGTCAGCAGTCCGGTCACGGTCGCAGGGGTGACCTCGAATCCCGACAGCGCATAGACCCCGCCGGTGATGATGAGGTCGTGCGCCAGCGCGACGATGCCGGCGACGGACATCCGCCACTCACGGAAGTACGCCCAGATGAACAGCACGACGATGATCAGGAAGACGATCAGGCCCTTGAGCGCCTTGTTGGCGACCTGTTTGCCGTAGGTCGGTCCGACCAGGTTCTGGCTGACCTCGGTCGCGCCGGCCTTGGTCAAGGCCTGGGTGATCTTTGTCGCCTGGTCCTGCGAGAGGGCCCGGGTCTGGATGCGGATCGAGTCGTTGCCGGACGTCTGTACGGTCGGGTCGCCGGCCTCCGGGACGTTGGCGTCCTCGATTGCCTGCACCATGTCGTCCGAGGTGGCCGAGTTGGCCGCCTTGACCGTCGCAGTGAACTCGACGCCACCCTTGAACTCGACGCCGTAGTTGAAGCCGCGGAGCACGAATGCCGACGCGGCGACGATCACGATGATGACCGAGATGGAGTACCAGAGCTTGCGGCGCCCGACGAAGTCGAACGAGACGCGCCCCTCGTAGAGGTGCTGTCCGAATGTGCTGATGCGGCCCATCAGTTGACCTCTCCAGTGGTGCGGACTTCAGCCGAGTGGGCGATCTGCGAAACCTTGCGACCCGTGATGCCCAGGTGAGCGGCGTCGAGCCCGGACAGCTTGTGGCCCTGCCCGAAGAACTTCGTGCGCGCGAGGATCGAGACCAGGGGCTTGGTGAACAGGAACACGACGAACACGTCGATCAGCGTCGTGAGGCCCAGCGCGAACGCGAAGCCACGGACGACCCCGATCGCGAAGATGAACAGCGTCAGCGCCGCCAGGATCGACACGGCGTCAGCAGCCAGGATCGTGCTCCGCGCGCGAAGCCAGCCGGCCTCGACCGCGAGGCGCAGGGACTTGCCGTCGCGCACCTCGTCTCGTATGCGCTCGAAGAACACGATGAACGAGTCCGCCGTGATGCCGATCGCCACGATGAGGCCCGCGATGCCCGGCAACGTGAGGGTGAAGCCCATGCCCTTGCCGAGCAGCAGCACCATCACGAACGTGAGGGCCGACGCCACGAACAGCGAGCCGATGATGACCAGACCGAGGCCGCGGTAGTAGAAGAGGCAGTAGACCACCACGAGCAGCAGGCCGATGACGCCGGCCAGCAGTCCCGCGTGGAGCTGGGTGCCGGCCAGGGACGGCCCGATCTCCTCGCTGCCGTTGACGCCGAATGTCAGCGGCAGGGCGCCGTACTTCAGCTGGTTGGCGAGCGTCTTCGCCGAACCCGCTGTGAAGTTGCCCTGGACCTGGGACTTGCCGTCCGTGAAGTGGCCGTTGGTCGTCGGCGAGCTGAGGATCTCGCCGTCCAGCACGATGGCGAACTTGCTGGCCTGGTCATTGCCACTCTGCTGCTGCTGGTAGAGCGCGTCGGTGACGGTGCTGAAGGTCTTCTTGCCCTCGCCCTTGATCGCGATCGCCACGACCCACGTCGCCTGCTGCTGCAGGAGCTCGGGGTTGGCGCTCTTGACGTCGGTGCCCTTGATGATCGTCGGGCTCAGGACCTGGACCTCGCCGGTTGCCGGGTCACAGGTCACGAGCGGCTGGTTCGCCACGTCGTTGACCTTGAGGCCCTCCTTGAGGCACTGGAATCCCTTGGCCTGCGCCTGCAGCGCCGCGATTCCCTCCTGGTACGTCTTGGGGAGGGTCTCGAGTCCGGTCGTCTCCGCCTTGATCATCTGGTCGAGCGTGAGCTTGCTCCAGTCGATCTTGTCGATGATCGCCTGCTGCTTCGCGGTGTCGGTCGGCGCCGTGGCGCTGGCCAGTCCGCCGGCCCACACGAGCCGGAAGCGGAGCTGGGCCGTCTTGCCCACCTCGTCGACGATGCCGGCTCGGCGCTCGCCGGGGATCTCGATGATGACCTGGTTGTTGCCCTGCGTCGTGACCTCGGCCTCGCTCACACCGGACGCGTTGACGCGCTGGTCGATGATGTCGCGCGCCTGCTCAAGCTTGGGCTTGGTGACTCGGCCGTCCTTGGAGCTGGCCTTGAGCGTGATGCGGGTGCCGCCCTCGAGGTCGAGCCCGAGCTTGGGCTGCCACGCGCTGTCCTCGCCCTTCTTGTGGTTGAGGTCGATCAGCGCGACCAGGCCGTACAGCGCGATGATCGCCGCGAGGAAGAGCACCAGGGTGCGCCGAGGACGGGGCAGGTTGCCGGCCGCCTTGGTGCCCCGGTTCTTGGGATTGGTCGCCATCAGTCCTCAGTGCTCGTTTCGGTCTCGGGCGTTGCATCAGGGATGACGTGCGCAACGGCCTGGCGCTTGACGACGATGACCGTGTCAGGGGCGATGCGCAGCTCGATCGTCTCGTCGCCGACGGACACGATCTCACCGAAGATGCCGCTCGCGATCATGATGCGCGCGCCGGGAGCGATCTCGCTCTGCACCTTGAGGAACGACTGCTGCCGCGCCCGGGCCGGGCGCAGGACCAGGAAGAAGAACGCAAGGACGATGAGGATGAGGGGCAGGAGTACGCCCAGGTCTTTCACGCTTTGATGCTCCCGTACGAGTATGAGGTTGCCGCTGTTGGGCAGGGATGACCGTAGGCCATCGGGAAGTTTAGCCTCTCCGCGCCAGCATCGTGACCTGGCTCATGTTCCTTCGGGTCAACGCGGGTCGTCATCGAGCGGCAACTGGTCGAGCGCGGCCGGGACAGGGAGTCCCAAATGCCGCCAGGCACGGGGTGTCGCGACACGTCCGCGCGGCGTGCGGGCCAGGAACCCCAGACGTACGAGGAAGGGTTCGGCGAGCTCCTCGACGGTCTCGCGCTCCTCGCCGACGGCGACGGCGAGAGTCGACGCACCGACGGGTCCCCCGCCGAAGCTGCGGCACAGCGCGTCGAGCACGGCCCTGTCGAGCCGGTCGAGACCGAGCTCGTCGACCTCGTAGAGGGCCAGGGCGTCGCGTGCCACGTCGTGGTCGACGACTCCCCCGGCCCTCACCTCGGCGAAGTCGCGTACGCGCCGCAGCAGACGGTTGGCGATGCGTGGTGTGCCCCGGGACCGCGAGGCGATCTCGCGGCCGCCCTCGTCCGTGACCTCGAGGTCGAGCAGGCCGGACGAGCGGTCGACGATGCGGTGCAGCTCCTCGGCGGCGTAGTAGTCGAGCTGCGCAGTGAAGCCGAACCGGTCACGCAGCGGACTGGGCAACAGTCCGGCCCGGGTCGTCGCACCGACGACGGTGAACGGCGGGATCTCGAGCGGGATGGCGGTCGCGCCGGGACCCTTGCCGACGATGACGTCGACCCGGAAGTCCTCCATCGCCATGTAGAGGAGCTCTTCGGCCGGCCGCGACATGCGGTGGATCTCGTCGATGAACAGCACGTCGCCCTCGTTGACCCCCGAGAGGATCGCGGCGAGGTCTCCCGCGTGCTGGATCGCCGGGCCGCTCGTGATGCGCAGCGGCGCCGCGAGCTGGTGGGCGATGATCATCGCGATCGTGGTCTTGCCAAGGCCGGGCGGACCGGACAGCAGCACGTGGTCGGGCGTACGTCCACGAGCCACCGCTGCCTCGAGCATCAGGGAGAGCTGTTCGCGTACGCGCTCCTGGCCGATCAGCTCGTCGAGCGTGCGGGGGCGCAATGCCGCCTCGAACGCGCGGTCCTCAGGTCCGGCCTCGGCGACGATCGCCTCGAACTCTTCGCGTTCGTCCATCAGCGCGCCTTCGAGAGGGTGCGGAGCGCGTCGCGCAGCACGGTGGAGACGTCGGGGGTGGCCCCGGGCTCGAGGTCGGCGGCGACTCGTTCGAGCGCAGCGTCAGCGTCACGCGCCGACCAGCCGAGCCCGAGCAGCGCCTCGTGGACCTGGTCACGCCACGCGGGTGCGCCGGTCGCCGCAATGGTGGCAACCCCGACGCGGTCCTTGAGCTCTACGACGATGCGCTCGGCACCCTTGCGGCCGATGCCGGGCACCGACGTCAGGGTCGCGAGATCGCTCTGCCCGATCGCCTGGCGGAGCCGGTCGGGGTCGAGCACGGCCAGCATCGCCTGGGCGACCTTGGGACCGACGCCGCTGGCGGTCTGGACGAGCTCGAACATGTCGCGCTCATCGGTGCTGGCGAAGCCGAAGATCGTCAGCGAGTCCTCGCGGACCACCATCGAGGTCGAGAGCTGCACCTCGTGGCCGATGCGCAGCGAGGCGATCGTGCTGGGGGTGCACATGATCTGCATGCCGACTCCCCCGACGTCGATCACGGCCGACGTCAGGGTCACGGCGGCGACCGGGCCGCGTACGTGGGCGATCATCGGGCTGCCTTCTCGACCGCGGCTTGCAGCCGGGTCTGCGCTCCCCCGCGCCAGATGTGGCAGATCGCCAGCGCAAGGGCGTCCGCGGCGTCGGCCGGTGTCGGCGCCGTCGTGAGCCGCAGCAGGCGCGTGACCATCTGCGTCACCTGCGCCTTGTCGGCGCGTCCGCTGCCGGTCACCGCAGCCTTGACCTCGCTGGGCGTGTGGAGCTGGACGGGTATGCCGTGACGTGCCGCGACGACCATCGCGATGCCGCTGGCCTGAGCGGTGCCCATCACGGTGCGGACGTTGTGCTGGCTGAAGACGCGTTCGACCGCGACGACGTCGGGGCGGTGCTCGAGGATGCTCGCCTCGATCTGCTGCTCCAGCTGGTGGAGGCGGCGGGCGACGTCGAGGTCGGCCGGCGTGCGGAACACGCCGACGTGGATCATCGTCAGGGCGCGGCCGACCGAGCCGTCGACGACTCCCACGCCACACCGGGTGAGGCCCGGGTCGATGCCGAGAACCCTCATGGCTGCACCACGCATACCGAACGCATGTTCGACAGCCTAGACGGCGCCTCGGTCAGGACGAAGCCGACTCGCCGAGCGGGAAATCCGTGTCCAGACGGCCCAGACGGATCGCTTCGGCGATGTCGTACATGCGTACGCGGGACGGCGTCCAGCCCTTGACCGAGTCGGTCCCCACGTACGTCTTGCCACGCCACACCTCGATGGGCCAGCGTCCGCCCGTCACCGCCCGGACGATGAGCCACAACGGCAGCAAGAGCAACAGGAGCAGCAGCTCTGCCAGCATCGCCGCGAACAGCACGATCACCGGCAGCAGCACGATCAGCAGGATGACGGCCACGATCCCGCTGAGAGCGTCGTCACCGCTGGTGAACATGCCGTCAACAGGCACGTCAGGCACGTCGCGCACCTTGCGGCGCCACGGCAGCCAGCGGCGACGCACCCGCCACGTCTGCCCCTCCGGGTCCTGGACCTTCACGCGGCTACTGGACCTGGGCCATGACCTCGTCGGAGGCGTCGTAGTTGGCGAACACGTTCTGCACGTCGTCGCTGTCCTCGAGCGCGTCGATCAGGCGTACTACCTTGGTCGCCGCGTCGACATCGACCTCGACCGTGACGGTCGGCACGAACGACGCGTCGGCCGAGTCGTAGTCGAGCCCGGCCTCCTGCAGCGCCGTGCGTACGGCTACCAGGTCGGTCGCCTCGCAGATGACCTCGAACGAGCCGTCGAGGTCGTTGACATCCTCGGCGCCCGCGTCGAGCACAGCCATCAGGACGTCGTCCTCGTTGGTCGTGCCGCCCTCCTGCTCGGCCGGCACGATGATGACGCCCTTGCGGTGGAACATGTAGGACACCGAGCCCGGGTCGGCCATCGTGCCGCCGTTGCGGGTCATCGCGGTACGTACTTCCATCGCGGCGCGGTTGCGGTTGTCGGTCAGGCACTCCACGAGCAGCGCGACGCCGCCGGGGGCATAGCCCTCGTACATGATCGTGATGTAGTCGACCGCGTCATCGCCGACGCCACCGCCACGCTTGACCGCGCGGTCGATGTGGTCCTTGGGGACCGAGGACTTCTTGGCCTTCTGGATCGCGTCATAGAGCGTGGGATTGCCTTCGGGGTCGGGTCCGCCGATGCGAGCCGCGACCTCGATGTTCTTGACCATCTTGGCGAACATCTTGCCGCGCTTGGCGTCGACGATGGCCTTCTTGTGCTTGGTCGTCGCCCACTTGGAGTGGCCTGACATGAGCTGCCCTTTCTACGACTGCTTGACGAGGTCGACGAAGTAACGATGGATGCGGTCGTCACTCCCGACTTCGGGGTGGAACGAGGTCGCCATCAGGTTGCCCTGCCGAACGGCGACGATTCTACCGGCGGCCTCGCCCGACGGGATCGTCGCGAGGGTCTCGACCTCCGGGCCGAGCTTCTCGACCCATGGCGCACGGATGAACACGGCGTGCACCGGCTCCCCGAAGCCGTCGAACGCGATGTCGCCCTCGAACGAGTCGACCTGGCGGCCGAACGCGTTGCGCCGGACCGTGATGTCGAGCCCGCCGAGGGTTTCCTGGCCGGCGATGCCGTCCTCGATGTGGTCGGCCAGCATGATCATCCCGGCGCACGTGCCGAAGGCCGGCATGCCGCCGCGGAGCCGCTCGACCAACGGCTCGAACAGCTCGAACGACCGGGCCAGCTTGTACATCGTCGTCGACTCGCCGCCCGGCACCACCAGGGCGTCGCAGCGCTCGAGCTCCTCGGGTCGCCGCACCGTGAACGCGGGCACGCCCAAGTCACCCAGGACGCGTACGTGCTCACGTACGTCGCCCTGGAGGGCGAACACACCGATCGACGGGGAAGTCACCCACCAAGCCTATTGCGGAAGGTTCGGCAGCCAGCCCGTGGGCAGCGACCGCAAGCCGACTCACGGGACCTGGGCGCAGGTCTTCCCGTTGTTCTTGCCTTGGAACCGGTACTTGTTGGACGAGACCGACGTGCCGCCAGGCGTGGTGACAGTCAGGACGAAGTCGCCGGACGAGTCGTTGTACGTGACGGTCTGACCCGTGTACGGCGACGTGTTGTCGGCCAGGTTCTGGGTGGCCGGCGACGGCAGAGGAGCACCCACGAAGTTCGAGTACGTGATCTTGAACTGCGTGTTGGCCGGGGTGGTCGCGGGGGTCGTGTTGGCCCAGGTCCACGTGATCTGGTTTGCCGATTCACCATTTGCCACGGTGCACCCGGTGATGACCGGGGCAGGCGGCACGGGATCGGCGCCCGGATAGTTGCCCGCGGTGAACGTGCCGCTCGTCAGGTTGGCCGCATCCGTGAAGTACGCCTGGGTGTTCGTCGACCCGCCGACGCCCGTCGAGATGAGTCCCACCGTGATGGTCGCGATCGAGATGCCGAACAGCTTGCGCGTCCCGGGCTTGCGCTGGTTGCGCGTGCCCGGGCCGAACGCCGTCAGCAGCAGGAGGCCCGCCAGGAGACCGCCGGCGAAGATACCCGTCGGGCCGGACAGCCAGCTGACCACATAGCCCGCCTTGGGGATGTCGAAGAGGACTCGATCGGCCGAACGCACGATGTAGACGTGGTCGTCGGGCACCTTGTTCGCATCGCCCTTGAGCACCATCGTGGCCTTGCCGTTGGCAAAGGTCAGGTCCTTGACCCGGTGGGTGACCCGGACGCCGGCGTCGGTCTTGACCGTCACGACGTCGCCGATCGCCAGGTCCTTGGCATCGACCGACTGCGAGATGGCGAGCGCACCGGTCTGGATCGACGGGGACATCGATCCCGAGCGGAAGATGATCGGCTTGATGCCGAACGCGAACGACGCAGCGGCCAGCAGGAGGCAGAAGACGCCGGCGACCGCGCCGAAGGTCAGCAGTCCTTCACGAAGACCCTTGACCGAGAACATGCGTCGGACCCGGCTCTTGGGCTTCTCGGCGGTCAGCAGCGCCTTCGCCTCGATCGCCTCATGTTTTGCGGCCTGGACCGCACGAGCCTTCGCGGCCCGCCTCGCCTTGGCTTTCGCCAGCTTGCGCCGGGACATTACGGGGCTCCGACCTGCTTGGCGTTGAACGTGAAGGATGCTGTCGCGCTCGTGCCCTGGCCCGACGTGGTGCCGGTGGGCAGGGTGGCCACGACGCAGAACGACTCGTTGCCGCCGCTCGCGGCGAGCGGGCGGTTGGCCGTGATCACGTTCTGGGTCGAGGCCATGGTCCCGGTGAAGCTCGCCGTTCCGGTGCAGTCGGTCGTGCCGCTCAAGGCGCCGCCAGGGACCACCTTGAACGAGAGCAGCGAGGCCAGTGCACCCCCGCTCGTCACTCCGGTCGCGGTGTAGGTGAAGCCGATGGAACCGGAGTTGCGTACGGTGACGATGGCCGCCTTCGAGTCGCCGGGCTGCATGTTCGTCATCGCGAAGTCGGTGGTGAACTGCGCCGGGCTGTTGTCCACGCCGGGCGCAGGCGAGCCGAGCTTGATGTCGAGATTGCCTGCGATGAACGAGCCGCCCGCCAGGGTCGCGGAGTCCGTCCAATAGGCCAGCGTCCCGACGGCACCGAGGCCGAACACCATGCCGAGGCTCAACAGCGCGCGAACGCGGGTCGACTTGATGCGCTTCAGGCCGGAGGCCGTACGCGGAGGCAGGTGGTTAGACATGGGATTCTCCCTGTTGGGTTTCGCGGCGGCGCGAGACGATCGCGACACCTGTTCCGAGAAGGACCGAGCCGAGGCCGAAGATCCAGAGACCGGGCGCACCCGTGTCGGGCAGCGGTCCGTTGTCGTCGTTGTCGTCCTCGCCGAGGACGGTCGAGGTCTGCTTGAGGTTGATGCGGAAGGTCAGGTCGCTGGAGAGCAGTTGTGTCTCGTTGGTCGATGCGTCCTCGAACGCCACCGTCACGGTGACCGGCACGATCTGATCGGCCTCGACGTCTGGGATGTTCAGGAGCCTGTGGTCGCCGGCACTCGAGACCGTCTTGGCCTGGCTGCCGCTGCTCGCTGTGACCTTCAGGTCGCCCGACTCGATCAGGTCGCTGACCTGCTCGCCGACGATGTCGACCGTCAGCCGAGCCGTGTCGCCGCCCTGGTTGCGTACGTAGAACGTCTCGGACTCGACATCTCCCGGCACCCACGTGAACGCTGGGTCGAAGAGCGAGCCACTGAGTGAGGAGGCGAACGTGACGCCGTTGCGACTGAGGCCGATCTCATCGGCGGCAGAGGCCGGACCGGCGAGGAGCACCACGCCCAGGGCCATGACGATGCTCAGGAGACGCTTCATGCTGCGGCCTCCAGCTTGCGTCGCGATGCGCGAGCTGGACGGGAGTCCGTCGCGGCGGACACGAGCATGAACGCGGCATAGATGAGCAGCCCGCCACCCACCGCCAGCACGATGGTCTGGTGCTGTGACTTGTCGAGCAGGGTGTTGGCGCGACCCAGGACCGGCACGGAGTACCAGAGCTTGCCGCGGATCTGTTCTGGCCGTACGAGGTCGGAATCGGCGGCGGCGTTGTCGTCGCCCTTCGTGATGAGGCGCGGGCTGCCGTCGTCGGCGACGGTCTTGCCGATGACGCGGTGCGACGCGACAGTCGGTTTCCCGCTCTCGATCTGGAAGGTGATGACGTCTCCGATGTCGACGTTGTCCGCCGACGTGGGCTTCACGACGATGAGGGTCCCCGGCGGCAAGGACGACCTCATCGAGCCAGTCAGGATCGTGTACGGCGTGCCGCCGCCGAGCCTGGGGATCAGGACGCACACCGCGAGGACAGCCAGCATCGCGAAGATGACGAACCAGGAGACGACCTGGCCGATCCATCCTGCAGTGCTCTTCATGCGTCCCCGCTTCGCGTCATGTCATGGGTCCCTGGCGTTGGGGTGCCGGCGCGGGCCGGCACCCCTGCCAGGGAGGGATACCTACTGATCGATCAGGGGTTGTGGACCTGCGTGGCCGTGACCACGTAGTCGCTCAGGGTCAGCTGATCGAGCTGGGTGTCGTTGTCGACACCGGTGCCATACGGGAACTTGAGGACGATCTTCGCCGTCAGGGTGTCGCCGTCGTTGTCCTCGGTGATCGATGTGACGGCGTTGCCGTCCACGACGAAGGTGGGCGTGACGGTCACAGCGGCAGCGAGGTCGCCGGAAGCGGCTCCACCACTCGCGCCGAGGGTGGCGCGCAGGTGGTCACCCGTCGCCCCGATCGTGTAGGTGCACGTCTTGGTGATCTCATCGCCCGGGACGATCGAGTCGGCCAGGTTGGCGCCGCCGACCACTTCACCGTTGTCGAGCACCCACTCGGAGCAGTCGTCATCGGTCAAGGTGAGCGAGCCGGCACTGATGTCCGAGCTGTCGATCGTTGCGGTGGCGTTCCAGAAGGCGAGTGACCCGGCCCCGCCGAGGAGGAGTACGCCGGCGGCCGATGCCGCAAGGGCGCCCTTGGTGGATTTCTTCATGTGGGAGTGTCCATTCGGGTTGGCACGACTGACGCCGCGCGGTGTTGTGACCCGATAAACGAGACGTACGTCTCAAAGACACTGTGTCGACGCAAAGATGACCCGTTGTGACTACGGGTCCAGTCCGAAGTGATGGCGCTGCCACACCTCTCGCACGCTGGACGGCGGCGGCGGTGTCAGAGACGAATCTCCAGGGGATACACCACCGCCGCCGCGCTCCCTCTCGGAATCCCTCCCGATCGGGTTCAGCGGAGGCAAGCTGATCGCCGACGACGAACGCCGACACGACCTAGGCTCCCTCTCGAACGCCGCCACCTGTGAGGCACTCCCATACCTCGTGACGGCGGTGACCTGATCTTACTCGTGTCGCGGCGAAAATCGAACTTCGGCCGACTCAGCTTTCGGCGCGTCGCGTCCCACGGAGCCGCCTGCGGGGCACGAACGCCACGATGACCAGGCAGCCGATGAACACTCCCCCGACGACGAGCGCGAGCAGTCCGTCCGCGGGCGCGAACAACCAACCGAGCCAAGGGAGCGCCACCACGACGCGCCTGACCTCGGTGACGTCGTACGTCTCGGCGTCCGGAGCGGGATTGGCGTCGGCCTTCAGGGTCAGGCGGATGCTGCTGCCGTACGGCTCCACCGCGACGACGCGATGCGTCACGCGCCTGCCCTGCCGGTCGTTCACGCTCACGATGTCGCCCTTGGAGACGTCCCCGGCGGAGACCTTCTTCACCAGCACGAGGTCGCTGGTGGAGACGGCTGGCGCCATCGAGTCCGAGCGGAGCACGATCGGGGTCACCTTCATGAGTCCACAGACCGCAGCACTCACCAGGCACAGCACTCCGAGCGCTGCACCGACGTTGAGCAGCGTCAAGCGCCAGAAGCCACTGGTGCTCGGACCAGACCTGGCCCTGCGTCGTCCGCCTTGCGGCATCGGCGTCCCTTCGGGTCTCCCACCCGGCGAAGATCCTAGCGTCAGGTCGCAGTGCCGCAGGTCATCGACAGCCCGAGCAGGCCGACCGTGACCGGCTGGTTGGCGTTGACGGACACCCACGCCCCGTTGGGCGCTGGGAGCTTGGCCTGGATCCGCACGTTGTACGTCTGGTTCAGGACCGTGCTGAGAAGCGATGCCGAGAACGCCACATGACGTGTCGCGCCGTCGTCGACCACCGTGATCGACTGGCCTGTCTCGACCAGTGCCGAGGTGTAGTCGAGCGCGTACGGCGACGACACCTCCGAGAACGTGATCGTCGCGGTCTTCTGGCCAAGGCCGCCGGTGACGTTGCACGACGTGATGACCGGCTTGGGGACCGTGTACGTCGTCATGGTCGTCCCCGCCACGCCGACCGAGTCAGTCCACGGTGCCGCGGCTGCGGGTGAAGTGATCGCGAGCGTGCCGACAGTCGTCGCCAGGAGTGCGCTGCGGACTGTGGACCGCGACCTCGTCGTCCTGCCGAGGCGACGCGATCCGCGGCGGCGCCGGCCGTCGCCCGACCCGGGCCCGTCGGGCCGGTCACCTCTCGGGCGGCGCACGATCAACGTGACCATCCATGCGACGTACAGGCCGAGGACGAAGACGCCACCGGGGCTCGCTGCGGCGTTCACGACGTAGCCGGCCTTGGGCACGTCGAACAGCACCTTCTGGGCGCGGGTCGCGGTGTACACCTCGGCGTCAGCCGTCTTGTTCGCGTCACCCTTGAGGACGAGCTGCGTCGCCCCGTGGCGCTCCGTGGACGCGACCAAACGGTGCGTGACCCGCGACCCGCCGGCATTGATCACCGAGACGATGTCGCCACGCTCGAGCTGTGAGGCGTCGACCTCGCGGGCGATGGCCAGGTCGCCGGTGCGGATGGCAGGTGACATCGACCCGGAACGGAAGACCAGTGGCTTCACATCGAGCACCGCCGAGGCTGCGGTGGCGAGAATGCACACGGCACCCAGCACAGCGCCGAGGGTCAGCAGCACGTCCCGCGTGGTTCGCCGCTGCCGTGTACGGGTCGTCATGAGAGATCCGAGGTCCCGGTGAACGTGAAGCCGACGCTGGTGGATCCGCCCTGGACGGTCGTGGGCGCCGCGGCATCGAGCGTCACCTGTACGCAGATCTGCTCCTCCGTGCTCGGCGCCAGGAGACGGCCGGGCGTGAGGAAGGAGGCTCCCGTGAACGACGTGGCGAAGCCCGTGATCGCCGCTCCCCCGCACGTCGCTGTCGGGAACGTCCCCGTCACGCTCGTCGCCGCGGTGACCTTGACCGTCAAGGACCCGCGTACGTTCTTGCCGTCGGCATTCGACGCCGTCGTCGTGGCGGTGTACTTCAGCGGTGCCGAGCCCTGGTTCCTGATCGTCAGGACCCCGGCGATCGTGTTGCCCGGCACGGCGTTGCTCATGTTCAGGGTCGTGTAGGTCGGGAGGGAGTCTGCGCCGTTGACGCGAAGGTCGATCGTGCCGGCCGTGAACGTCGTCCCGGTGATGACGACGTCGTCGGTCCAGAACGCGAACGTGCCGACGGAGCCGATGCCGAGTGCAATGCCGAGGCTCAGCAGCGCGCGCACGCGAACCGAGGTGAACCAGCCACGGCGCGCACGAGAGGTCGCGCGATGATCAGACATGAGCGTCTTCTCTCTCTGGGCGACGTGACGTCGCGATGATGCCGCCGGCGACGAGCGCGATCCCGAGAACCAGGTCCCACGCTCCCGGGGCGCCGGTGTCCGGCAGTCCGCCACCGTCCGGGCCGACGGCCGAGCGCTGCGTCAGGCTGAGGCGGAACCGGAGATCGAGCTGCCGACGCATCGACTCGTTCGACGATCCCGGGGCGAGGGCCACGGTGACGTCGATCGGCGTGCTCGCGCCCGCTGGCACGGCCACGTCGGACACCAGCCGATGCGTCCCGGGCCGCGACGTCGCACGCCAGTCGATTCCGTCACCGCGGGCCGAGATCCTCAGGTCGCCCGTGTCGAGCAAGGTGTGCAGCGCGGTGCCGAGCACGTCGACCGACAGGGTGGCCACGTCATCGGACTGGTTCCGTACGTAGAACGTGGCGCTGCGGGTGTCGCCCGGCACCCAGCGGAGGTCCGGGTCGAACAGCGGCGCCGTGAGGGTCGGCGCCCACGTCGCACCATCGACACTCAGCCCGATCTCGGTGTCCGCGGCTGCCGGCGACGCGGCGCCGATGACGAGCACGGTCAGGGCCACGACGTGCCAACCGGGCCGTGTCATGACACCGCTCCCATCCGTGTCGACTTCCTGCGTCGTTCCCGGCCGGCACCGAGGAACATCGCTGCGGCATAGCCGAACAACCCGATGGCGGCGATCGTCACCGCCGCCTGTCGTTGGGCGGACGTCAACGCGTTCGAGACGTGGCCGAGGTATGGGATCGCGTACCAACGCTCCCCTTTGACCTGCACCGGCTTGACCGGCTCGGGATCGGGCGCGCTGTTGGCGTCCCCCTGCGTGCGGAACACGCGCTCGCCCTCGCCGTCGAAGCCGATCCCCACGACCCGGTGGGTCACGACGGCCCGCTCGCCGGACTCGAGCTGGTACGTGATGACGGCGCCGACGGCGATGTCGGATGCGTCGACCGGCTTGACCACGACCACCGTTCCCGGCGGCATGCCGGGCTCCATCGAGCTGGTGAGGATCGTGTAGGGCGTGGCGCCCGCCAGCCGCGGGACCAGCACGGAGACGACCAGCACCAACAGGACTGCGGACATGACGAACCAGGAGATGGCCTGCACCAGCCATCCCCGGGTACGTCGTGCGGTGCGATGTGTCGACATCGTGGGTCCCCGAACCGGTCCGCCCCCTGGCGGCGGACCGGATCAGATCAGCTGTGGACCTGCTGAGCGGTGATCGTGACCGCGTTGAGCGTTGCCGACAGGGTCTGCGTGGCGTTGAGCGATGCCCCGTCGAACGTCACGGCGATCGTCGCGGTCACGGTGTCGCCGCCGTTGGCCTCGGTGATCTCGGCCGGGATGTCGACGCCGTCGATCTGGTAGGTCGCGTCGATGTCGAGATCCGCAGTCAGCGCATTCGCGGCGGCGAACCCTGCGGGTGACGCGCCGAGCGTTGCCCGCAGGTGGTCGCCGACGGCCGTGATGTCGAACGTGCAGACCTTGGTGATCACGTCGCCCGGGACCACCTTGTCGCCCGGTTCGTACGGATCGTTGGGCACATCCTCGCCGTCGTCCAGCAGCCAGCCTGCACCACAGTCCGGCGTCGACAGCTTCAGCTCTCCGGCGGCGATGGCGCCTCCGGGGACGGTGACAGTGGCGTTCCAGAACGCCAACGACCCGGCTCCGCCGAGCAGCAGGATCCCTGCTGCAGACGCCGCCAGGGCGCCCTTGGTAGACCTCTTCATGAATTGCTCCCTCTTCCATCGCTGCGCGCCGTGTGCGGTCGCGCAGTCGAACTCCCACCCATGAGCCTGCGCCCTGGAAGAGGAAAAAGTGGCCGAAACGCCGAAAATGGCCCAAAAGCCCTACGCGACGGGACAACAAAACGGCCGGGACCAGAAGGTCCCGACCGTCTCACACGTTGTTCCAAGCGTTGCGCTCAGTGGCTAGACCCGACCATGGGCCGAGCGCACCGAGGCTAGGACTCAGCCATAGCGACGAGCGAAGCGAGGAGAGGGCGTTCCGGCGGAGCCGGACAGCGACGAGGTACGAGTCGCGAAGGAGCTGCGAGGAACGAGCAGCTCACGCCCTACCAACCGCGCTCGGCCAACCGGTGGGGCTCGGGGATGTCGTCGACGTTGATGCCGACCATGGCCTCGCCGAGACCGCGCGAGACCTTGGCGATGACGTCGGGGTCGTCGAAGAACGTCGTGGCCTTGACGATGGCCTCGGCCCGCTGGGCCGGGTTGCCGGACTTGAAGATGCCCGAGCCGACGAACACGCCCTCGGCACCGAGCTGCATCATCATCGCCGCATCGGCCGGGGTGGCGATGCCACCGGCGGTGAACAGCACGACCGGGAGCTTGCCGTTCTCGGCGACTTCCTTGACCAGGTCGTAGGGCGCCTGCAGCTCCTTGGCCGCGACGAACAGCTCGTCCTCGGACAGCGAGCCGAGGCGGCGGATCTGCGCGCGGATCTGGCGCATGTGGGTCGTCGCGTTGGACACGTCACCGGTGCCGGCCTCGCCCTTGGAGCGGATCATCGCCGCACCTTCGGTCAGCCGCCGCAGCGCCTCACCCAGGTTGGTCGCACCACACACGAACGGCACGGTGAACTGCCACTTGTCGATGTGGTTGGCGTAGTCGGCCGGGGTCAGCACCTCGGACTCGTCGATGTAGTCCACACCGAGCGACTGCAGCACCTGCGCCTCGACGAAGTGACCGATGCGGGCCTTGGCCATCACCGGGATCGAGACGGCCTCGATGATGCCGTCGATCAGGTCGGGGTCGGACATACGGGCCACGCCACCCTGCGAGCGGATGTCAGCAGGTACGCGCTCCAGCGCCATGACGGCGACTGCGCCGGCGTCCTCGGCGATCTTGGCCTGCTCGGCGTTGACGACGTCCATGATGACGCCACCCTTGAGCATTTCTGCCATGCCGCGCTTGACCCGCGACGTACCGACCGTGGTTGCCTCGTTGCTCACTGCTGTGTCCTTTGATGTGCCCGGATGATCGCCTTCAGTCTACTCGGGGCCGGCTCTTGCCCATCCGGCGCACAGATCCACGAGACGCGCCGTGACGCCGGGCCAGATCGCGCCAGGTCGTGCGCGGCTGGTGCGCACCGTCGGCGACCTCGAACAGCTCCGCGACATCGGTCAGCTTGCGGCGGGTTCGTCCCTGCCGGGCTCCGTCGAGTCGCTCAGCACGGTCGATCGCCCGCCAGCCGTGCAGGTCGACGAGCTCCGGCACGCGTGACCGTACGAAGGCGGCGAACGCGCGGCGGGACGATCCCGGATCCGGGAGCAACCCGGCATTGAAGTCGGCCAGCAGGTGCTCGACGGTCTCCTGGGCGCAGGTCTTGTTGGTGCCGATGAATCCCGTGGGTCCTCGCTTGATCCACCCCACGGCGTACGTCTGCGGCGTCGCATCGACGCGACCACCGGTGTTGGGGATGACGCCTGCTGCCTCGTCGAACGGGACGCCTGCGACGGCGGCTCCCCGGTAGCCGATCGAGCGCAACAGGAGGCCGGTCTCGATCGTCGAGGCGTCGTCGGTCGGCACGGGGCGTACGACGCCACCGACCGTGATCAGCTGGTTGCGACGGACTCGCACACCGGCGACCTGCTCGCCGCCGAGCACCTCGACCGGCGAGGTCGCGAAGCGGAACACGATGCGCCGGTTGCCCTCGCGTCGTGGTCGAGCGGCGGCTGCGCGGAGCGCCGACAGCTTCTGGCCGACCATGACGTCATCGACGGGCCGGGTCAGGTCGGCGCCCTCCACCTCGACGTCGATGTCGTCGCGGCTGAGCAGCCCGATGAGCTCCGGCAGCGTGAACGCCGCCTCGGCCGCACCGCGCCGGCCGAGCAGCACGATCTCGCGGACGGCACTCTCCCGCAGGGCCTGCAGGGCATGGTCAGCGATGTCGGTGGACACGAGGCGGGTGGGGTGCGTCGCCAGGATTCGGGCGACGTCGAGGGCGACATTGCCGTTGCCCACGATGACCGCCCGCTCGCCGCTCAGGTCGAACGTGTCGCCCGCGTGCTCCGGGTGACCGTTGTACCAAGCCACGAAGTCGGTCGCCGTGGCGCTGCCGGGCAGCTGCTCTCCCGGTATGCCGAGGGTGCGGTCCTGCGCGGCGCCGGTCGCGTAGACGACCGCGTGGTGGTGGTCCAGCAGCTCGTCGTGCGTGAGGTGCGTGCCGACGTCGACGTTGAGGAAGTAGCCGAAACCGGGCTGGTCCTCGATCTGCCGGAACAACCCGTCGATCGACTTCGTGGCCTGGTGATCGGGCGCGACCCCTGCGCGTACGAGGCCGTGCGGCGTGGGCAGCCGGTCGATCATGTCGACCTCGACCCCCGGCCGCTTCAGCAGCTCGTCGGCCGCATACAGCGCTGCCGGTCCGGAGCCGACGATCGCGACCCGCAGGACTCCCCCGGCGGGATCCTTCGCCGCGACCGGCATGACGGGCGCCTGCGGCGGATACGTACGCCCGGCGCAGTGGAACAGCGCGTTGACGTCGACGAACGGCAGCTGCGCCTCCTGCAGCTTGGTGTCCGGCACGATCGCTCCGACCGGGCAGGCCCCGACGCAGGCACCGCAGTCGACGCACGAGACGGGATCGATGTAGAGCATCTCGGCCAGGCCGAAGTCGGCCTCGTCGGGCGTCGGATGGATCGCGTTGACCGGGCAGGCGAAGACGCACGAAGCGTCGCCGCAGCACGCCTGGGTGACGACGTGTGCCATGGCCTAGACCTGGGCGAAGGCGACGGGCGGCTCGCTGCGGAAGCGCGAGGGGCGACCGTCGATCCGGCACAGCTTCCACATCCAGCGAGCGAGACGGTTCTCCCGCAGGCCCGACTGGTCGGCCAGCATGCGTACGTCGCCGAACAGCTCCTGCAGGCGTTCACGCGACTCCGGCGCCCGCCAGTAGAGGTCCTTCATGACCTTGCGCGGGATGCCGAACTCCTTGCGGAACGCCTTGGACGGCACCATGATCACGTCGCACAGCACCCGCATGATGACCGGGAAGAGCAGCGAGATGACGAGCTTCTCGATGCGGCCTAGCTTGGGGGCGTTGCGCCGGATGTAGTGGTGCGCGAACGAGATGTGCCGCGCCTCCTCGGCGACGTGGATCTCCATGATCCGCGACAGCACCGGCGGAAGCTCCTTGCCGCTGCGCAGGATGCCCTTCTGCGTGTGGTCGATGGGCTCCTCGCCCGCGAGCACGCCGATGAAGAACGCGAACGGCACCGCGGAGCCCGCCCACGGCAGGATCCCGGCGATCTTGCGCATGAGCCACGGCATGCCCTCGACGTCGACCCCGATGCGGTTGACGGTCTGCTGGAACATCTGTGTGTGGTGGCACTCCTCGGTCGCCTCGTGGGTGAGGTAGCGGTACTCCGGCGAGCCGTTGGGCAGCGTGAAGACGTACTGCATGATGCCGCGGATCAGGATGTTCTCGAACTGCAGGCCGACCTTGAGGACGTTGGCCTGGCGCCACTGGCCGATCTCGATCTGCCGGGCCAGCGGCTGCGCCTGGTACCACGGGTGGGCGCCGAGCGGGTCGACGTCGGTGGGCAGCACCCACCGCGGGTCGTCGTGGCGCACCTGGAAGTCGGGGTCGTCCCACGGCACGTCGATGAACGCGTCGAAGTGCCGATCCACCGAGGCCTGGGACAGCCCCTCGAGGATGTCCGCGTACTGCTCGGGCGTCACGTCGACCGGGATGTCGGGCAGTTCGGCTTCGTGGTGGTCGAGCGTCTGGGACATCGTGGGCTCCTCGTGATCGGTGAACTTTCGCCAGCATGCGCCATACCGTCGGTATGTGTCAATGCCAATGTTACATAGTTCGTGTCACGTCATCGCCGACCGCTGGAATCGCAAGGAAGGGCCCCGCACCCCTGGACGGTGCGAGGCCCTTCTGTCGGTGCGGGTCAGGCGTTGCTGCCCGTACGCCTGCGGGCCGCGAACGCGACACCGGAAGCGGTGACGGCGAGGCCGCCGGCGAACAGCCACGCGAGGTCGAGGCCGCCTTCCTCCTGCTGATCGGAGGCCAGGCCCGCGTCGACGCGGTTCGGCAGTGCGACGGTGTCGACGACCTGGTCGACGGAGTTGCGCTCCTCGCCTCCGGTGCCCTCGGTGCCGTTGTCACCCTTGGGCTCGTCCTTGTCCGGGGTGCAGTCGACGCCGTGCGTCGGGCAGGGCTTCGGGGCGGTGATGTCGCCGGGACCCTTGGGGCCCTTGGGCTTCGGCGCGTCGGAGAGGTCGCCGGGACCCTGAGGACCCTTCGGCTTGGGCGCGTCGGAGAAGTCGCCCGGGCCCTTGGGCTTGGTGGGCTTCGGCGCCGGAGCGAGGTCGCCCGGGCCCTTCGGCTTCGTCGGCTTCGGCGCCGGTGCGATGTCGAGGTCAGGCTGGGGGTCGGTGTGCGGCGGGACGATGATGACCGGGCCGGGCTCGGTCGCCATGGCTGCGGCGGGGACCATCGTCAAGGCGGCAGTGGCCAGCGGGGCGGCGATGATCAGGTTGCGGATCGTGGTGTTCATGTCATGTTCTCCTGTTGGTTGGTGGTGCTGCTGTGGTGGTGGTGTCTGTGGTTGTTGCTTGCTCGGATGTAGGAGCACGAGCCCCCTCGAGTCCTTGCAACTTTCCTGAATCTTTTTTTCCGGACGCGTCTCGCGCGGCAAAACCGCAGGTCAGCGGGCCAGTCGGGCGTAGACGATCGTGTTGTCCGGATACATCCGGGTGACCGGGTCCGGCGTGCCGCCGCACGTGATCAGGCGCAGCACGGGACGGTCGGTGTCGTTCCAGATCCGGTCGTACGGCAGCGCGGTCTTGCCGGCCTGCTCCACCGACTCGACGACGAACGTCGACCTGCCGTCCGTACGCCTGACCGTCACCCGGTCCCCCGGCTCGAGCTCCTTGAGGCGGGCGAAGACGTCGTCGCCGGCGGGACCGTGGACGTGCGCGACGAGGACGGCCGGTCCCGGCGCGCCAGGACGTGGGCCGCGGTCGTACCAGCCGGCTTCGCCGAAGGCTGGTGTCTGCATCGCGCCGTCGGCCTTGAGCCCGACCGGATGCAGCCGCTCGCTGACCCCGATCGCCGGGATCGCCAGCTGGACAGGCTTGCCGACTGGGCGAGTCTTCTCGTGGGTCACCGTGACCGGCGGCGGTGCCTGCGTCGGCACCGGCTCGGCTGCCGGGACCTCGGTCTCGTGGTGCCCGCAGCCGGCGAGCCCCGACAGGGCTCCCCACGCGGCGAGGGTGACGACGGTCGTACGAATGATGCGGTTCATGCCAGGTGCCTCCGGCTCTCGTGTGACTACACGAGTGGGAGCACCGGCACGGCCCGGTTCTTACAACTTTGTGCCGCTCAGCTAGTTATCCCGGGCACGGGTTGACGTTGACCGTGCGTGACGCGGATGCGGAGTTGCCGCGCTTGTCGGTGGCCGTGACCCGCAAGGTCACGGACCCGCCGGTGTTGAACTGGCCCATGTCGGCTGTCCAGACCCCGCCCGAGCGCGACATCGACCTGCTGCCCGAGCCGGCCCCGCTCCAGCGCAGCGCGACCGACGAGAGTCCGCTCCCGTCCGACACACTGACGCGGACTGGATTGCTCGTGCAGGACGAGCTCGAGCCGAGGCTCGGCCGGCCGACGCTGGGATCGTGCTCCTCGATGAGCGAGACCTTGACCCCCGCACTCCCGGTCGCCCACGAGACGCCGATCGTCCCCGACGACGAGCCCTCGCCGCGGCCGCCGCGGTTCGCGCGTACGGTCACCCGTGTCGACGTGCCAGCCGCGACCCGGCCGGTCGACGGCGAGGCCGACAGCCAGCCGGCGTTCGACGTCAGCCGGTAGTCGACCGGGAGGCCGCCGGAGTTGGTGAGCGTGAACGTCGACGTGCTCCCGCTGCGACCGAGGGAGATCGACGTCGTCGAGACCGCGAGGACGCCAGGTGCCGCCTTCGTCTTGGTGGGCTTCGGCGTCGGGGTCGTGGTGGGCGCCGGGTCGTCGGTCGCGTTTGCGCTCGGTGTCGCTGATGGCTGAGCCGAGGGCGTCGCCACGATGTCGTCCTTGGGCGCCGGGTCGTCGTCATTGCCGGCCCAGAGCACGGCAGCGACTCCGGACAGCACGATGACGACCGCCGCTGCGACAGCCGTGACGGCGACGCGGGGCCTGCGGGTGCCGGGCTTGCGGGCCAGTGTCGACGTCGTCGCCAGCGGCTCCCCGGTCGGCGTCGTGTACGCCACGAGCTGGGTGTCCGCCACGACCCGGTCGCGGAGGGTCAGCGGTGCCGCGAAGATCGGCACGGACGCCAGCAGCATCCACGGGCTGAGGATCTTCTTGCGGCGCTTGGAGCACACGTCGCAGTCGTCGACGTGGCGTGAGACGCGCTTGCGGACGAGCGGTGAGAACGTGCCGTCCCAGTCGGCGAGCAGGTCGTCGAGGTCGTCGCAGTCGTCGCGGCCGAGGCGCGCGATCAGCAAGGCGCCGAGGGACCGATCGACCTGGGCGCGCAGGCGGTTGAGCATGACGTACGCATTGGACGCCGAGACGCCCATCGCCTCGCCGAGCTCGGCACCCTCGAGGCCCTGCCGCAGGTGCAGGTCGAGGAGGGCGCGATCGCGGTCGGCGAGGCCGGCCGAGGCGTCCCAGACGATCTTCTGCATCGCCGCGCGCTCGGCTTCCTGGTCGGGGGTCAGCGCGTCGTCAGCCATCTGAACCAGCTGCTCCTCGCCGCCGAACGCGACGCGTTTTCGCGCTCGAAGCCTGCGCAGGCACTCGCTGCGCACGATGGCGTACAACCACGGGCGCAGCCTCTCCGGGTCGCGCAGCTGGCTGAGTCGCTCGGCGACCAGCACGAACGAGTCCGCCACGGCGTCCGCCGCGTCCTCCCGGTGTCGCAGCATCGAGTAGGCGAAGTCGTAGAGCTTGGTGCCGTAGCGGTCGTAGACCGCAGCGAACGCGTCGCGGTCTGCTGCCAGCACCCCCGCGACGAGCTGGGCATCCGAGGGTCCGGTCTCGTCGGTCACGGTCGCATCCTATGAAGGATTGGTGCGACATTCCGGCAACCCACGACATCGGTCAGCCCTCTTCTCCTGGCGGTCATTTCACCTGTAGGAGTCGCGGGCGGGCCGAGTCTTACAACTTTTCGCCGGTCAACCTTCGAGGCCCGGGTCGGCCACGGCCTGCTTGTGCACCATCAGCATCCGCTGGGCCACCGTGATCGTGCTGGCGACGGCGAGGGCCCAGAGCGTGATCTCGCGCAGGAACGGCGCGTCGAACATGCCGGAGAACCCGGTCATGACGAGGATCGCCACGAGACGGTCCGAGCGCTCGGCGATGCCGCCCTTGGCCGTCATACCGAGGCTCTCGGCGCGCGCCCGGGCGTACGAGGTCAGCGATCCGAGCACGAGGCACGCGAGGCTCAGGTAGAGGTACGTCTTGGGGTTGCCCAGGTCGGCCTCCGCGTCGGAGGTCGTGTAATAGAGCAGCAGGCCGCCGAAGATCGCGGCGTCGCCGACGCGGTCGAGCGTCGAGTCGAGGAAGGCGCCCCACTTGGACGACTGGCCGGACTTGCGGGCCATGTAGCCGTCGATGATGTCGCTGAACACGAACGCCGTGATGACCAGGACGCCGATCAGGAACTCGCCGCGCGGGAAGAAGATCAGTGCGCCCGCGGTGACGCCGATCGTGCCGACCCAGGTGACCCAGTCGGGCTTGACGCCGAGCCGCAGCAGCAGGTCGCCGACCGGCGCCCACACGTTGGACCAGAACTGTCGGAAGCGTTCGAGCATCGGGACTACTCCTTGGGCCAGGCGGCCGCGAGCATGTCGCGGGTGTCGCCGAGCAGTTGCGGCATGGTCTTGGTCTGGCCGATCACGGGCAGGAAGTTCGAGTCGCCGCCCCATCGCGGGACGACGTGCTGGTGCAGGTGCGCGGCGATGCCGGCGCCCGCGACATTGCCCTGGTTCATGCCCAGGTTGAATCCCTGCGGGCTCGTCACCTCGCGCATCGTGCGCATCGCGGTCTTGGTCATCTCGGCGACCTCGAGGGTCTCCTCGTCGGTCAGGTCGGTGTAGTCCGCGACGTGCCGGAAGGGACACACGAGCAGGTGACCGGCGTTGTAGGGGTAGAGGTTGAGCACGGCGTACGCGTGCTCGCCACGGTGCACGATCAGGCCCTCGACGTCGTCCATCAGCGGGATGCGGCAGAACGGGCAGTCGGCCTCCGCGGCAGTCGTGGGCTTGCCCTCACCCTTGATGTAGACGATGCGGTGCGGGGTCCACAGGCGCTCGAACGCGTCCGGCTCCCCCACCCCGTCCTGGTGGCCGGTGTCCTGGTCGGTCATACCTGCACTCGCGTCTCGACCGCCTCGACGATGCGGGCGATGGCGTCATCGATCGCGATGCCGTTCTCCTGCTCGCCGCTGCGATAGCGGAACGACACGGCGCCGGCGTCGACGTCGTTGTCACCGGCGATGACCATGAACGGAACCTTCTGGGTCTGCGCGTTGCGGATCTTCTTCTGCATGCGCTCGTCTGAGTCGTCGACCTCGACGCGGATGCCCTCGGCCTTGAGCTTGGCCGCGAGCTCGTAGAGGTAGTCGGCGTGCCGCTCGGCGACCGGGATGCCGACGACCTGCACGGGTGCAAGCCACGGAGGGAACGCGCCGGCGTAGTGCTCGACGAGGACGCCCATGAACCGCTCGATCGAGCCGAACTTGGCCGAGTGGATCATGACCGGCTGCTGGCGCGACCCGTCGGCGGCGACGTACTCGAGGTTGAAGCGATCAGGTGACGGCTGGTTGAAGTCGTACTGGATCGTGCCGAGCTGCCAGGTGCGGCCGATCGCGTCGCGCGCCTGCACCGACACCTTGGGGCCGTAGTAGGCGGCGCCGCCCGGATCGGGCACGAGCTCGAGACCGCTCTCGACGCACACGTCCTCCAGCACCTTGGTCGCGAGCGCCCAGTCCTCGTCGGAGCCGATGAACTTGTCGGGCTTGGAGTCGTCCCGGGTCGACAGCTCGAGGTAGTAGTCCGGCATGCCGAAGTCGCGCAGCAGGCTGAGCATGAAGTCGAGCAGGTGGCGGATCTCGCCGGGCGCCTGCTCCGGCGTGACGTACGAGTGGGAGTCGTCCTGGGCGAATCCGCGTACGCGAGTCAGGCCGTGGATCACGCCTGACTTCTCGTGCCGGTAGACGTGCCCGAACTCGAAGAGCCGCAGCGGGAGCTCACGGTATGACCGACCGCGCGAACGGAAGATCAGGTTGTGCATCGGGCAGTTCATGGCCTTGAGCCGGTAGTCGTTGCCGTCGACGTCGAGCGCGGGGAACATGCCCTCGCCGTAGTAGGGCAGGTGGCCGGAGGTGTAGAACAGCTCCTCCTTGGCAATGTGCGGCGTACCGACGTACTCGAAGCCGGCCTCGATGTGCCGCTGGCGGACGTAGTCCTCCATCTCGCGCTTGATCACCCCGCCCTTGGGGTGGAAGACGGGCAGGCCGGAGCCGATCTCGTCGGGAAAGCTGTAGAGGTCGAGCTCGGTGCCGAGCCGGCGGTGGTCGCGGCGCTGCGCCTCCTCGATGCGGTGCAAATGGGCATCCAAGGCTTCCTTGGTCTCCCAGGCGGTGCCGTAGATGCGCTGCAGCTGCTTGTTCTTCTCGTCACCGCGCCAGTATGCGGCGGCGCTGCGCATGAGCTTGAACGCCGGGATGCGCTTGGTGGTCGGCAGGTGCGGGCCGCGGCACAGGTCCTTCCACGCCAGCGATCCGTCGCGCTTGAGGTTGTCGTAGATCGTCAGGCCACCGTCGCCGACCTCGACACTGGCACCCTCGGCCGCATCTCCGGCGGTCGACTTGAGGCCGATCAGCTCGAGCTTGTAGGGCTCGTCGGCGAGCTCGGTGCGGGCGGCGTCGTCGGAGATCTCACGGCGATCGAACTTCTGCCCCTCCTTGACGATCTTGCGCATGCGCGACTCGATCTTGTCGAGGTCCTCGGGCACGAACGGCTCGGGCACGTCGAAGTCGTAGTAGAAGCCCTCGGTGATCGGCGGACCGATGCCGAGCTTGGCCTCCGGGAACAGCTCCTGCACGGCCTGCGCCATGACGTGCGCGGTCGAGTGGCGCAGGATGTCGCGGCCGTCGGGTGAGTCGATGGCAACGCCCTCGACCTCGTCGCCGTCGGCCAGCTCGTACGCGAGGTCCTTGAGCTCGCCGCCGACGCGGGCTGCGATGACGTCGGGCGTCTCGGCGAACAGCTGCCACGCCTTCGTGCCCATCTCGACAGCTCGTGACTCTGCGTTCAGGACGACCTGGATGTCGGACATACGTGACCCTCTGTTCGGTATGACGCGCCCTACGGATGGCGCGTGCTGCTTCCCTCCACCCTAGGCCAGCGAGGAAGACCGGGATCAGGTGGCTGTTCCGGTCGCGAAATGTCGCTCGCGCGACCATAGTTGCGGTCATGGGCAACATCACTCCGACGGTCGTGCTCATCGACGACTCCTCCGAGGTCCGGGCCCTGATGAAGACCCAGTTCCGGCTGTCCGGCCTGCTCACCGTGGTCGGTGACGGCTCCGACGGGACCGAGGCGATCGCGCTCGCCCATCAGCATCGGCCCGACCTGCTGCTCCTCGACATGTCGATGCCCACGATGGACGGCCTCGACGCCCTGCCCGGCATCCTGACGGTCTCGCCGGACACCAAAGTCGTCATCTACACCGGGTTCGACAGCAACGGCCTCGCTGCTCGGGCCCTCGAGCTCGGTGCGGCGGCGCTGCTCGAGAAGTCCGTCCCGATCCATCAGGTGGCGCCGCGACTCATCGAGATCCTGACCCGCGAGGACGCACCTCTGGCTCCGCCGGTACTGGAGGCCGTTCCACGCCCGTCAGAGGCCGCCGACGCCCGGAGTCAGGCGCAGGACGACCAGAGCGTGCTCGACGAGCACCTCGAGCGGTTCCGGGAGATCTTCGACCAGGCTGCCATCGGCATGGCGACCATCACCCTCACGGGCGGGATCGTGCGGGCCAACCGCGCTCTCGGCGAGATCGTGCTGCGCAAGCATGACGAGCTCGTCGGTGTCGACTACGCGACGGTGACGGCGGGTCGAGCCGACCTGCTCGAGGGGGCCCTGGCCGAGATCATCTCCGGTTCCTCCGACCTCGTGCACTTCGAGCACGAGGTCAGCGGCGCACCTGAGCCCCGCACGGTGCGGGCCAGCCTCGCTGCCGTACGCGACGCCGCTCGCCAGCCGTTGTACGTGTTCCTGCAGGCGCAGGACGTCACGGCGCAGCGCGCCGCGGAGGATGCCCTGCGGCTCAGCGAGGAGCGCTTCCGGCTCCTGGTCGACGCCGTCGAGGAGTACGCGATCTTCATGCTCGATCCCAGCGGTCACATCGTCAGCTGGAACGCCGGCGCGCAGCGCAGCAAGGGATATCGCGCCGACGAGATCATCGGCCAGCACTTCCGGACGTTCTATCCGCGCGAGCTGCAGGAAGCCCGGCATCCTGAGTACGAGCTCGAGCGCGCCCTCATCGACGGCCACTACTCCGAGGAGGGCTGGCGCCTCCGCAAGGACGGCAGCCGGTTCTGGGCGCACGTGCTCATCACGGCCGTGTTCGACGACGCGGGGCAGCACCTGGGGTTCGCCAAGGTCACGCGCGACATCACGGCCAACCGCGACGCGGAGGAGACCTTGCGCCAGAGCGAGGAACGGTTCCGGCTCCTGGTGGAGGCCGTCGGCGACTACGCGATCTTCATGCTCGATCCCGACGGCCGGGTCGCCAGCTGGAACACCGGCGCGCAGCGGAGCACGGGCTACTCCAGCCGCGAGATCATCGGGCAGCACTTCCGCATCTTCTACTCCGTCGAGAGCCAGACCGAGCGGCATCCGGAGAAGGAGCTGGAGATCGCCGTGCGCGAGGGCCGCTACGAGGAGGAGGGCTGGCGCTACCGCAAGGACGGCTCGCGCTACTGGGCCAACGTCGTGATCACCGCCGTGCACAACGACGTCGGCGAGCACGTCGGATTCGCCAAGGTCACCCGCGACCGCACCGAGAAGCGTCGGGCAGAGGACGAGCGCGAGCAGACGACGTTGGCGCTCGCCGCCTTGAACGAACGCCTTCAGCAGGCCGCGGCCGACCAGTCGCAGTTCCTCGCCGTCACCGCGCACGAGCTGCGTACGCCGACCGCGGTCCTGGGCGGGTCGGCCGGCACCCTGTCACGCCACTGGGAAGAGCTCGGTGAGCAGGAGCGCGCCGGCCTGCTCGAAGGCATGACGGCCAGCGCCGACCGGCTCGGACGCCTGCTCAACGACCTGCTGACCGCCTCCAAGCTCGACGCTGACGCGCTGCACCTCCGCCCGGTGCCCATCTCGATCAGGGCCTTGGTCGAGGCCGCGGCCCAGACCGCCCAGGCGGCGCGCCCCGGTCTCCCGGTCGTCGTGGAGCCCGGGGACGACGCGGAGATCCTGGCCGATCCCGGTCGCATCAGCCAGGCGATCGACAACCTCATCGGCAACGCCCTGACCCACGGCGAACCTCCGGTGAGCGTCACCGTCGCGATCTCCGGCGGGCAGGCGCAGGTCAGGGTCAGTGACGCAGGTGACGGTGTCGACGCCGCCGTGCTCCCACGCCTGTTCGAGCGGTTCGCGACCGGTGACAGCATCGGCGGCAGCGGGCTCGGGCTCTTCATCGTCCGCGAGCTCGCCCGCGCCTCAGGCGGCGACGCGCACTACGAGCCGAGCTCGGCGGAGCAGCCGTCCGGCACGTTCGTCCTGAGTCTTCCGTTGGCCTGACTCAGAGGTGCTTGGCGACCTCTGCAGCAGCGCGCTCCCCCGCACGTACGGCGCCGTCCATGTAGCCGGCCCAGTAGGTCGAGGTCTCGGTGCCTGCCCAGTGAACGCGGCCGTGCGGCTGCCGGATCGTCGACCCGTACGCCACGGTGGCCCCTGGTTGCACCGACGCCACCGGGCTGCCCATCGTCCAGCGTTCGTGGGTCCAGTCGTGCTCGACGTACTCGATCGGGTTGAGCGCCTCGGGCCCCACCGCCTTGGCGAAGGCGGCGAGCACGAGCTTGCGGCGCTCGGCCAGCGGGAGCATCGCGCACCGCTGCCACGAAGAACCGCCGATGAACGCGAGCAGCACGCCGACCTTGGCATCGGCCGGACAGTTGTCGAACATGGTCCGCACGACTCCGTCGTCGAAGGTCGCCGAGCCCGACAGCCCCTTGGCTCGCCAGAACGGTTTGGCGTACACGGCGTCGACCTTCATCAACGTGCCCATCGGCATGTGCTGCAGGAGCTGCAGGCGCCGGGGCGGCAGCAACGGCGACCAGTCGATGCCCAGGGCGAGCGGCGGCGGAACCGCGACGATGACCCGCCTGGCCTTGACCGTGCCGCGGTCGCTGACGACGGTCACGCCGGTGCTCGTCTGCTTGATCTTGCGCACCGGTGCGTTGAGCGCGACCCGCGAGCCCAGCGCCGACGCGATGCGCAGCGGAAGGAGGTCGGAGCCGCCGACGAACCGTGAGTCCTGCGCGGCGTCGGCGGTGCCGGAGGCGCGTTCGAACGTGCCGGGATGGGTCTCGTCACCGGCGGTGGCCATGTACCAGAGGAAGAACAGCATCGAGATGCCCTCGGCGTCGGTGCCGAACGCAGCCTGGAAGAACGCCTTGAGGACCTCACGCACCTGTGGGATCAACGTGTTCTGCCGGAGCCATGAGTCCACCGTCGTCGCGTCCAGGTTCGCAGCGTCGGGGGCGGACCACGGGGCGTCGACCGGCACCTTCGACGCCATGTCGTCGATGCGCAGCTGCAGGATCGCGGCGTCGGCCAGGATCAGCGGGTCGGGCGGCACCGTGCCGGTGTACTTCAGCGTGCCGAGAGTCTTGGAGACGTAGACGTTGTCGCCCGTCACGTACTCCTTGAACGTCTTGACCTTGAGCTCCTTGGCCAGCGCGAGCACGTGATTCTGCGTTGGCCCGACGAAGGCGCCGCCCGACTCGATCACCGACCCGCCCTTCAGCGTGTGGTTGAGCAGTCGCCCGCCGACCCGGTTGCGAGCCTCGAGCACCAGGACGCTGTTGCCCGCCTTGACCAGGTTGCGGGCCGCCACGAGACCGGAGAGCCCACCACCCACGACGACGGCGTCGACGCTGGCGGGCAGGCTGCCTGAGGTGGTCGCCGCCTCTGCGGTCTCACCGATGCCCCCGATGGCGAGGATCGCGCCCCCGGCGGCAGCGCCGCTCAGCAGTCCGCGTCGTGATAGTCCGTGCTCAGCCATGGGGAGCCCTCTCGTTTTGCAGAGTCAACGAGAGTTACGGCAAAAAGAGACGGTGTCGCGGGCGATCCGACCGTGACACTATGTGTGTCAGCATCGGCCGGTCGGCCCGATCGGCGAAGGAGTGCACGTGACCTCAGTGGGCATCATCGGTTCCGGATTCGGCGCGCTGGCCGTCGCCCTCGAGCTCAAGCGCGCAGGGCACACCGATCTCCGGCTGTGGGAACGGTCGGACGACCTCGGCGGGGTGTGGCGAGACAACACCTACCCCGGCGCCGGCTGCGACGTGCCGTCGCCGCTCTACTCGTTCTCGTTCGAGCCCAACCCGCACTGGACCCGCCGCTACGCGCTGCAGGAGGAGATCCACACCTACATCCGGTCGGTCGCCGACAAGCACGGCATCACGCCGCTCGTACGTTTCGGCAGTGAGGTCGTCGCCGCGACGTGGGACGAGCACTCGTCGACGTGGACCGTGAGCTTCGCGGACCCTTCGACAAGCTCAGGGACCAGGGAGGAGACCGTCGACATCCTGGTCAGCGCGGTTGGCCAGCTCTCGCGGCCACGGCTGCCCGCGATCGAGGGCGTCGACTCGTTCGCCGGCACGTCGTTCCACTCCGCGGAGTGGGACCACTCCTTCGACCCGGCCGGCAAGACCATCGCGGTCGTCGGCTCGGGCGCCAGCGCCGTGCAGTTCATCCCGCACCTGGCTCGTGACGCCGCCGAGGTCATCGTCTTCCAGCGCTCCCCCAACTACCTGATGCCGAAGCCCGACAAGCCCTACAAGGCATTCCACAAGGCCCTTTTCCACAAGGTGCCGGCCAGCCAGCGACTCGAGCGCGGCGTCATCTGGACCTTCATGGAGCAGTTCGCCCGTGGCCTTGACGACGAGTCCAGGGTCGGGCGGGTCAACAAGTCCGTCGCCATGTGGCACCTGCGCAAGCAGGTCAAGGATCCCGACCTCCGCGCCAAGCTGACGCCTGACTACCCCATCGGCTGCAAGCGGATCCTGTTCTCCAACGAGTTCTATCCGGCACTCGCACAGGACAACGTCGACGTCGTCACGTACGCGATCACCAAGGTCACCCGCAAGGGCGTCGTCGACTCGGCCGGCACCGAGCACGAGGTCGATGCCATCGTCTACGCGACCGGCTTCGACAGCCAGGACTTCCTCCAGTCGATCGACATCACCGGCACCCACGGACAGAAGCTGGCGACCCAGTGGGCCGACGGCGCACATGCGTACCTCGGCATGTACGTCCCCAACTTCCCCAACCTGTTCGTCACCTACGGCCCCAACACCAACCTCGGTGGCGGATCGATCATCTACATGCTCGAGGCGCAGGCCCGCCACATGAGGCAGGCGCTGGACCGGCTCGTGGCCGGCGACTACGAGACGATCGAGGTCACGCAGGAGGCCGAGGAGGCGTACGACCGCGACGTCGTCGCCAAGCTCGAGCACTCCGCGTGGGCGCACTGCGACAACTGGTATCGCCATCGCTCCGGCCGCATCACGTCCAACTGGCCGGGCGCGACGCTGCCGTTCGCCAAGGCCACCAAGGTGCTCGAGCCGAGCGCCTTCCGGTGGGCATGAGCGAGCTTGCGAGCGAACATCGGGATGTCGTGTCGTCGCCTTCGTATCGTGGGCTTCTGTTGAAGGTGACGACATGACTGACTACCCCGACGAGCCGTGGGACCTGCACGGTCATGCGTACGTCGGCGTGTGGCTGCTCCCCCGTGATCTCGCGCCGGCCGTCAGTGCGCCGGGGACCAGGACCGTCACGCTCCTGGGCCGGGCGATCGTGTGTGCGGCGTTCTTCGTCTACGAGGAGCCGAGCCCGCTGACGTACGACGAGATCATGGCCACCGTGCTCGTGCGCGAGGGGTGGCGGCCGCGGGTGTCGATCACGCACATCTGGGTCAACAGCGTGGCCTCCCGCGATGGGGGGCGCCGGCTCTGGGCCATTCCGAAGGACCTGGCGGACTTCGACGTCGCCCGCCACTCCTCGTACGCCGCCCAGGGCATCGGGTCGCTCGCCGTCCGTCGCTCGCGCCGGCTGCCGTGGCGGCTGCCGGTCGGCTTCCGCATCGCCCAGGACCGGGCGGGCACGTTGCTGGTCTCACTCGTGTCGGGTCGCATTCGCCTCGGCCTCGCCACGGCGAAATGGTCGCTGGCCGGAGACGGGCCGCTCGCCTTCCTCAACGGCCGCAGGCCACTCCTGACCCTCGCCTGCCGGCCGTTCAACCTGCTCTTCGGGCGGCGGGCCGCCTAGCCCACGCTGCCGTTAGGGTCGGATCATGCCTCGCCTCGCGATCCTGACCTTGACCGCTCTGATGCTGCTCGCCGGTTGCACCTCGTCGGATGGCAAGAGCGACGGCCAGAGTGGCAAGGATGGCAAGGACTCGTCGAAGCCCTCGGCCACCAAGACCACACCAGCGCCGACGGGCCCGGACTGCGCCGAGATCTGGAAGAGCGGCGCGACCCTGCCCGAGGACTACACGCAGTGCGTCGAGGACGGCGCGTACGGCACTCAGGAGGTCACCAAGTGCCAGGACGGCACCAAGCTCGTGGCCTACGCCGACGCGTACTACGCGGTCACCGGTGGCCCCATCAGCAAGCCCGACGTCGCACCGATGCAGGACACCGAGGAGTACGGCAAGGCCTACAGCTCCTGCACGGGCGAGTAGCCCTCAGTCCGTCTGCGGCCCCAGCGTCGGCTCTGCGGACGCCGGTCCCGGTTCCTTGAGCTCGATGAACATCACGTGCGTCTCCGTGCTGCCGATGTTCTCGCCCGCGTGGGTCTGCGCCGGCAGCCACGCGGCGAGACCGGGCTCGAGCGACACCTCGCGGACCTGGTCGCCGACACTCAGACGTCGGTCGAATCCGCTCATCGTCACCATGACGGTGTCGGGATGGCTGTGCGGTGTCGTCCGGTCCCCCGGTGCATCGCGGTACTCCAGCACCCGCACCCGTTCGTTCTCGAAGACGACCGTGTAGTGCGACGGGTTGGACTCGACCGGATCTGCCATCCGTCGAGTGTGGTCCCGCGCGCAATGCCGGTCAAGAAGTGTGCGAAAAGGTCCAGAATCAGTGTTTGCTGCCAGACCTTTGGGGTATACACCGGACCTCGACCGGCAGTCGAGATATCGGGCGGGCTGGAGGCCTTACGCAGACTCTCCAGCCCGCCGATCTCATTCCGGAGCCGGCGAGGAAGGGAGAGCAACGTGAGCGAGTCACCCATCGAGCCCGGCGCGGATCCCGAAGCCCGGCCGACCGAGGACCCGGAGATCACACCCTCGTCGAATCCCGACGGCGGCTCCACCGTCATACCGGAGCCGGGAGTCACCAACCCGGACGCCGACGGTGGCGACGGATCCGGGGCCGACGGATGACCGTCGACCCGAGCGACCCGATCCGGCGCCAGGACCCGGACCTCGATCCCGGCCTCGCCCCGGACCCTGAGCACGAGGTCGACGAGAACCCACCCGAAGGCGACGGTCCGGCGCAGGCTGATCGCGACTAGCGACGCGTCAGGGCAGGCGGTCGACGAGCCGCTTGGCGTCGCCGAGTCCCAGCCCGGCGCGCTGCCGGAGGACCTTGACGGCGTGTGCCGGCTTGCGCTGGTCCTTGAGCGCCATGACCTCTACGAGCGTCGAGTCGTTCGGGACCGCCTTGCCCTCGCGCACTCCAGCCGCGACAGACGTGGCGATCTCGAGCCGGGCCGGACTCACGTCTGCAGGCACGGTCACCGCCGCGGCCGATCGCGACCGACCGGGACCGAGGACCCGGAACGCGACGGCCAGAGCCACGATGACCAACGGCGGACCCAGCATCAGCGAAAGCCCGAGCTCATTCGACATACGGACAGCCTATCCGTGACCAGAGTCCGTCGAGCTCACGTCGTTCCGGCGACAAGGCCGCCCGCACAGGACTACCTTGGCTGAACCGCATCATGCGGCGGAACGTCTCCGAGAGGTCGTGCGCCATGGCAGGAAAGTTCGAGCTGTACCGGGACAAGTCCGGCGAGTACCGGTTCCGCCTCAAGGCCAGCAACGGCCAGACCATTGCGGTCTCCGAGGGCTACTCGTCCAAGTCCAGCGCGCTGAACGGCATCGAGTCCGTCAAGAACAACGCGCCGGGAGCGCCCACGGTCGAGGTCTGACGGCTTCGGACGGCACCTCGAAAGCGCCGAATTCTCGGCCGGAATGCGAAATGCCCTCGTGTTCGAGGGCGACGGTCGCAACTGGGATACGGACACAGCGAAAGGCCGAGCCAACGAGCAGGCGCCGTCACCCGCTCAGCATGACAAATCTGAGCGGGTGAGCCTAGGCCTCAGTCCTCAACGTCTCCCGCGAGCGCGTCGTCGAGAGCAGCGCGATCCCACCCGTACAGGTCCACCGCGTCGTCTGCCGAGATCTCATCCGACTTCAGAAGCGGGTGATCGAAGCAAGCGGCCCAGACTCCGAGCCTCCTCAGCACGGCGCCGAGCGTGAAGCGGTAGTCGAATCCGCCGATGCCCACGTACCAGGCCCAGGTAGGCGGAGAGATGAGGCAGAACGCCTCGTCACAGTCGCCATCGTGCGTGCAGAACAGGTCGTTCACCACGGCGGCGGTCAATCCCTTGAGGCCGCCGACGTCGCGGGTCTCGAGAACGATCTTGCCCTCGGGCATGACGAACGTGCTTGATACGTACATTTGAGTACTCCAATCCCAGCCAAATGGCTGGAGCAAGTGGCCGCGCCCCTTACGGGCGCTGACCTATCTCGCGGCGAGATAGTCGCCGATCGGTGTTCATGCGCGTCACGCTACTCCCGGTAGCGGACGGAATGCAGCGAACTACGCCACACTGTTGACCGATCACTGCCATTGTTTCCGCATGGGAATCGGGGCGAGGCGTCATTGGGAGGCCGTGGCCCTCTGGGTTGGGATTCCGGCCAGCTTGCTTGCGTTGGTCGCCTACGCATTCACGGCGACGGAATGGGGCCGAGACTTGCTAGCGAACGACAAGGTTGTCGCAGAGCCACTCAAGAAGGGCGAAGGGTGTGGAAAGACCACCCTGGACAATCCGGGCAAGGATCTCGCGGTGCGTTTGGATGCTCAGCGACCGGGAGCCCACTGCGAGTGGGCCGACGAGGTTTCACCAGTGGGTTCCAGAAAGAAGATCGAGCTCCTGATCACCTACAAGAACACCAGCGCAAAAACGCAGAGGGACGTGATTGCGACCCTCGATCTTCCTTGGCAGCTCGGCCTCGTACCTGAATCGACCGTCATTGCCAATGGAAGCAATCCGGATGGCCTGCAGTTGGATCACGACGCCATAGCCAACACCGGGATACCCATCGGTGGTTACCGTCCGGGCAGCGTTGCCTACGTCAAGGTCACAGTCGTCGCAGCCGGTTTCCAGTCGCTTGAGTGTGGATGGAGCGACGTGCATCCACGGGTGTACGTGGCGCCCAAAGGGCTCGACCCTTGGTACGCCGAGGCGACGATCCGGATGTTCAAGGATTGCTGACGAACGGCCGCCCGACAGACGAGCGCTCGGCTGCTCTTCGGGAAGAAGTGACTGCGGGGCGGTCGAGTTGATGTCGATGCCAGAGCGACACTACGTCGGCCGCGAAGAGGTGCGGCAGCAATCGCTCCATTGACACGCTCCCTTGTCTCTTCCGAGAGATCAGCATCAACCACCAGCACCTTTGTGCGGGACGGTATCGGGCGTCCTTGCCGAGACTGGACCCTCTCACGACACGCACCCTGGATGTCGCTGGAAAAGTCATCTAGTCTCCGTCTCCGATTCCTTGGTGCACGTATGTTGCACGGGACGGGGAATGCGAAAGGCCCCTGACCGCGTTTCCGCTGGTCAGAGGCCATATCTCACGGGTGGGCGATACTGGGTTCGAACCAGTGACCTCTTCGGTGTGAACGAAGCGCGCTACCACTGCGCCAATCGCCCGCGTGCGTCAGAAACCTTAACCCATGGTCGGTGCGGGTTCCGAATGAGGCTGGCTCACGGGTCGACGTCCTTGGCTGCTTCGCGCGCCCAGATCTCCTGAGCCATGCGTGTCACGGGTCCTGGGGCGGGGAGCTCGCGCTCGTCGACGCGCGAGATGCCCTGCACGTCGCGGGTCGTACCGACCAGGATCACCTCGTCCGCCGTCTGGAGCACGTCGATCGGTGCATCGCGCTCGACGACGTCGAGCTCGTCGGCGCACCACTCGAGCACCAGGGCACGAGTGACGCCCGCCAGCGGACCGGCCTCGAGCGTCGGGGTGATGAGCTGCTCGCCGATGACGTAGAAGATGTTGGACCCCGTGCCCTCACACAGCAGGCCCGCAGTGTTGGGCATGACGGCCTCTGAGGCGCCGCGTGCGATCGCGTGCTCGACCATCAGGGCGTTCTCGGCGTACGACGTCGTCTTGAGGCCGGCGAGCGCTCCCCGCTCGTTCCTGGGCCATGGGACGGTCGCGATGGCGCTGACCGACGGCGGGCGCTCGCACGGCTCCGTGATGACGACGTGCGTCAGGCCAGCACTCCCCCGCGGTGACCCCAACGGGCCGGGTCCGGACGTCACGGTCACGCGTATGCGACCGAACGGCAGGCCCTGTCCCTCGATCGTCGCGGCGATGCCCTCGCGGACCGCAGAGACGTCCGGCTTGCCGATGCCGAGGCCCTCGGCGGAGCGCACCAGACGGTCGAGGTGACGGGTCAGCGCGAACGGCTGACCACCCTCGATCTTGACCGTTTCGAACACTCCGTCACCCACGATGATCCCGTGATCGAGGGCGCTGATGGCCGGTGCTTCCGGGGATTGCAGGAGGTCGCCGTTGAGCCATGTCTTCATGCCGCCACGCTAGCCGACCCCAGTTTGGGATCACGCCCACTCATCGGCTAAAGTCTCGTGTCGCCTCAATTTGAGGCAGTGCGGACATAGCTCAGTGGTAGAGCATCACCTTGCCAAGGTGAGGGTCGCGAGTTCGAATCTCGTTGTCCGCTCGGAGAGGGTCACCATACCCATCCTGCGGTGGGTTGGCCGAGAGGCGAGGCAACGGACTGCAAATCCGTTTACACGGGTTCAAATCCCGTACCCACCTCCACCATCACAACTCCATAGGCACGGGCGATTGGCGCAGTCTGGTAGCGCGCTTCCCTGACACGGAAGAGGTCACAGGTTCAAGTCCTGTATCGCCCACCACTGAGAACCTCTGAGAAATCAGAGGTTCTTCTGGTTTCCGGACCTCTGTCGAATCCTCCGTGTCGCGCCCCAGCTGATTGCGTCCTACGGTCGGAGGATGCGCACCACCGTCACCTCCTTGTCCGAGCCTCCCGAAGGTGTCAGCCAGCAGATCGTGGCCGCCGACGAGTCCCTTCGCAAGAGCTTCTCGGGGCTGCCGGTCGAGGACATCCTGCCCGAGGTCGAGCGGTCGCTGGCCGAGATCGGTGTCGAGGTCCCTGACACCCAGGTGCGGGACTACGCCCAGCACATCTCCGATCGCGCCGACTACGAGTTCGTGCTGCCCTGAGCTCTCGGCAGCACAGAAGGCCTCCGGCATCGCCGGAGGCTTTCTTGACGTGCGCCGAGCTCAGCTGGTGGGCGGTTGCGGGGCCTCCGGACCGGTCGCCGGTGCGCCTTGCTGGACCGGGTCGACGGGGTCGCCCTGGCCGGAGTCAGGTCCGGGTGCCGGGTTGGTCGGATCGGGATTCTCACCAGGATTCGGTGCCGGAGCGGTGTCCGGATCCTCGGGCGTCGAGTTCGGATCGGCGGGTGGGACGGGTGACTCGGTCATGAGTGCCTCCTCGTGTTGTCGGTGGCCTGAGACATACCCATCAGCAGCGCCCCGAACCACGTGCTGACCTGCGCGAACATGGTCGCCACGAAGTCTTGAAAATCGGACCGAACCGTCCTAATCTCTGCTTCGAAATCTCTGTGATGTGACGATTATGGGGAGGTCATGACCGTGGCAAGGCAACGCAAGGACGGCGGGTACGAGTCGCCGCTTCCGAACGACGAGCTGGCGGCGAGGATGAGCTCGACCGCAGGTCGCAAGCTCGAGGACAGGCTCCAGTCGATGGGGTGGACGACGGACCGACATCCCGACACCGAGCTCGAGTCTGACGACGTCTGACGCGTACGCGCGTGAGCACGGCCCGGCTGGGGTATGCCTCCGACGTGGACGAATCATCGAAGGACCTCGGCACGACACGCGGCAGCTGGTGGATCGCGATGTCAGTGATCCTCGCGGCCGTCGTCGCGGTGCTCGTCGTGCTCATCCTCGTCGACCAGGACGTGCTCTCGAAGACATGGGCGTACGCCGTCATCCCGGTCGCGATCATCGCGGCGGCGCTGTCGCGAGTACTGACGATGTTCAAGGCCGCCGCCGAGAGCAAGCGTCAGTCGCCACCCAGCCCTGAGTAGGTCAGGCCTCCGTGTGGCCCAGCTCGGGTGCGGACACGAACGACACCTCACGCGCCGTCGTCGCCTGCAGCTCGAACAGGATGATCTCGTTGCCGGCCTGGTGCAGCACCGGGCCAGGGATGTAGAGCGTGCGCTGTGGCCCGCGGGACCAGTAACGGCCGAGGCAGAAGCCGTTGACCCAGGCGACACCCTTGCCCCACGTCGCGGTGTCGAGGTAGAGGTCGCCTGACCCCGGGTGGTCGAAGGACGCGTTGACGAACGCCGGGCCGGCGACGGACGAGAGCCAACCGCTGGACTCCAGGGCCTGTGCCGCGGGGGTGATGTCGCTCAGCTCCAGCGGCAGGACCGACCACGAGCGCAAAGGTCGGCCGTTGATGCCGGCCTCGCCGATCAAGCCCTTGGCCTCACCGATGCGTGGGCCGTAGTCGACCCGGCCCTGATCCTCGACGAGCAGGTCGAGCGTGCCCTTCGCGGCGGCCGGCAGGGAGATCGTGGTGTCGTGGTGGTCGCGCGCCAGCACGCCGAGGCTGTCCTCGTTGAGGAACAGCTGCGCCCGGTCGCGTACCTCGTCGACGTGGAACACCGCAGGACCGGACACGTCGATCGCGGTGCGGTAGACGGCGAAGCCCTCGTAGTGACTCAGCGAGTCCATCGTCGGGGGGTTCTCGTGCGTGGTCCACGAGCCCAGGACCTCGAGCATGTCCCACAGCGGCAGGATGCGGCGGATCGGCGCGGTGAAGGCCGGCGGCGCCGGGGCAGGTTGCGGCTTCTCGTCGCCGACCGGGGCGTACTTCGCGATCACGTCGCGCATCGCCCAGTACTTCTCAGTCGGATTGCCGGCCTCGTCGAGCGGCGCGTCATAGTCGTAGCTCGTGACGATCGGGAGATACGTCCCCTTGTCGTTCGCGCCATTGGTGAAGCCGAAGTTCGTACCGCCGTGGAACATGTAGATGTTGACCGAGGCGCCACGTTCGAGCAGCTCGTCGAGGCTGCGTGCGGTGTCCTCGACCGACGTCAGGTGATGATGGCTCCCCCAGTCGTCGAACCAGCCGTCCCAGAACTCCGAGCACATGAGCGGGCCTGTCGGCTGGTGCCGGCGCAGGGTGTCGAGGCGCTCGGGTGAGCGGGACCCGAACGATCCGGTCCGGTGCAGCTCGGGGATGCTGCCGTTCTCGAGCATGTCGTCAGTCGGCTGGTCGACCGAAGTGAGCGGCACCGTGATGCCGATCCGTCGGTTCACAGCGACGAGCTTGCGCAGGTACGTCTTGTCGGCGCCGTACGCGCCGTACTCGTTCTCGACCTGCACGAGGATGATCGGGCCGCCCTGATCGATCTGGCGCGGCACCAGGACCGGTGCGAGCTGCTCGAGGAAGGTGGTGACGGCCGACATGTAGCGCGGCTCGTCCTGCCGCACCCCGGTCGTGCTGTCGCTGAACAGCCACGCGGGCAGGCCGCCGTTGGTCCACTCGGCGCAGATGTACGGTCCGGGGCGGACGATGGCGTACATGCCTTCTGCGGCCACCGCGTCGAGGAACGCCCCGAGGTCGAGGTTGCCCGAGAGGTCGAACTCGTCCTCCCGGGGTGCGTGGGCGTTCCAGGCGACGTACGTCTCGATCGTGTTGAGACCCATCTGACGGGCCTTGCGGATCCGGTCCGCCCAGAGATCTGGGTGGACGCGGAAGTAGTGGATCGAGCCGGACAGGATCCGGAACGGTTCGCCGTGCAGCAGGAAGTCGTGCTCGCCGATCGCGAATGTCATGCCGTTTCCTTCGTGGGGTGAGAGCAGTGGCGTGGTCCGACGGGGCGGTGAGGGCCTCTGATCGAGAGGCCCCCACCACCCGCGTACGTACGGCGGTCAGTTGACGGTGAAGCCTTGCTGGTCCCCGTAGGAGACCGACTTCTTCTGCCAGTCCTGCAAGCCGTCGGCGAGCGTCGTCTTGGACACGTACGCCTTGCCGACCGTGTCGTTGAAGATGCTGTTGGCGTAGACCTGGAACGGCAGGTAGGACCAACCCTTGACGACGTCCTCGGCCGAGGCCGCGAGGACCTTGTTGATCTCCTGGCCGCCGAAGTAGTCGGACTTCTTGTTGACGAACTCCGGCGAGTTGATCTGCTTGGTCGTTGCCGGGAACGCACCTGCGTCGACCCGGGTCTGGGCACCCTTGCCTGCGGTCGCGTAGTCCGCGAAGGCGTAGGCCAGCGCCTTGTTCTTGCTGGCGGTCGGGATGGCCAGCGAGCTGCCACCGTTCTCCGACGTCGCGTTGGCGCCGGCTTCCCACTGCGGCATCGGTGCGACGCGCCACTTGCCCGCGCCGGCCTTGACACCCGACTCGAGGTTGGCGGGCATCCATGCACCGAGGGTCAGCGTGGCGATCGTGCCGTCACCAAGGCCCTTGTACCAACCGTCGCTCCACGATGCGGTCGGCGCGAGCAGCTTCTTGTCGAGCAGCTTCTGCCACGTGTCGGCGAAGCGCTTGGAGCCGGCATCGCCGAGGTTGATCGAGACCTTCTCACCGTCGACCTTGAACGGCTGGCCGCCGGCCTGCCAGATCATGCTGGTCGTGAACCCGGCGTCGCCGATGTCGTTCGCGATGTACGCCTTGGGGTTGGCGGCGTGGATCTTCTCAGCAGCGGTGACGTACTCGTCCCACGTCTTGGGGACCGCGACCTTGTACTTGTCGAAGACCTCCTTGTTGTAGAACAGCGCCATCGGGCCGGAGTCCATCGGCAGGCCGTAGATGCCGTTGTTCTGCTTGACCGACGCCCAGGGGCCGGGGGTGAACGTCGAGTCGAGGCCGGACGCTCCGAACGAGCTGATGTCGGCGACGGACTTGGCCAGGGAGAACTGCGGGAGCGCGTAGTACTCGATCTGCGCGACGTCGGGGACGCCCTTGCCGGCCTTGACCGCGTTCTGCAGCGCCGTGTACTGGTCGTTGCCGGTGCCGGCGTTGACCAGCTTGACCTTGACGTTGGGGTGCTCGGCCTCGAAGTCCTTGGCAACCGCCTTCAGCGTCGGCTCCCAGGCCCAGACCGTGATGGTCCCGCCCTTCTTGAGCGCGGCCGCGACGTCCTTGGCCCCGCCGGTGTTGCTGGACTTGCCGTCGTCGGAGGCGCCGCCGCAGGCCGACAGGGCGAGCGCCGCCACGGCTGTGACGGCGGCGGCGCGGAGCAGCCGGCGTCGTGGAGTGGTGATCATGTGTTTCCTCTCGTTGGTTCGAAACTTGTGGGGTGGTGCGCCGGCGTCATTCCTTGACGCTGCCTGCCGACAGCCCGGACTGCCAGTAGCGCTGCAGGAGCAGGAACGCCGCGATGAGCGGCACGATCGTCAGGAGCGATCCGGTGATGACGAGGTTGAAGATGACGTCTCCACCCGCGGTCAGTGCCTGCTGGCTCCAGGAGTTGAGCCCGACAGTCAGCGGGTACCAGTCGGGGTCCTTGAGCATGATCAGCGGCAGGAAGTAGTTGTTCCACGTCGCGACCATCGAGAACAGCAGCACCGTGACGATGCCGGGCGCCAGGAGCGGCAGCGACACCTGCACGAACGTGCGGAACTCGGAGGCGCCGTCCATCTTGGCTGCTTCCATCAGCTCGTTGGGGATCGCGTCGGTGGCGAACGTCCACATCAGGTAGAGCCCGAACGGGGAGATGAGGGACGGGATGATCACGGCCCACGGCGTGTCGGTGATGCCCATCTTGCTGAACATCAAGAAGGTGGGGACCGCCAGCGCCGTGCCCGGCACCGCGACGGCGCCGAGGACGACGGCGAAGATGCCCTTCTTGCCCGGGAAGTCGAACTTGGCCAAGGCATAGCCGCCCATCACGGCCAGCACCGTCGCTCCCCCGGCGCCCACCACGACGTACAGCAGCGTGTTGGCGAACCACCGCACGAAGATGCCGTCGTCGTACGTGAACGTGTCCTTGATGTTGCTGAAGAACGAGAACCCGTCGCCGAACCAGAGCCCGAACGACGACAGCAGGTCCTCCTGCGACTTGGTCGAGTTGATCAGCAGCCAGGCGAGCGGGACCAGGCTGTAGACCAGGATGATCCCGGTCAGGACCGTGAGGAGCACGCTGCGGCGTGGCTTCGCGAACGAGTGCGACGTGTGCCGGCGCTGCTGGGGGCGGAGGGTCGTGACAGCCATGTCAGAGGGCCTTTCGCATGCCGCGGAGCTGGACCGTGTAGGCGATGACCATCGTCAGCAGCCCCATGATGATCGCGATCGTGGCGGAGTAGTTGTACTGCTGGCCCGAGAACGACAGCGAGTACGCGTACATGTTGGGCGTGTACTGCGTGTTGATGGCGTTCTTGGCGACGTAGTGCAGGATGTTGGGCTCGTTGAAGAGCTGGAAGCTGCCGATGATCGAGAAGATCGTCGCGATCACCAGCGCTCCCCTGATCGCCGGGAGCTTGATGGCGCGGATGATGCGGAACTCGCTGGCGCCGTCGATCGCGGCGGCCTCGTAGAGCGACACCGGGATGACCCGGAGCGCGGCGTAGAAGATCAGCATGTTGTAGCCGACGAACTCCCAGGTGACGATGTTGCCGATCGATGCGAGCACCAGACCGGGGCCGAGCGGGTCCGGCAGCGAGATCCCGAACGTGTCGTTGATGCTGCCGACCAGGCCGAACTGGTTGCCGTACATGAAGCCCCACATCAGCGTCGCGACGACGGCCGGCACGGCGTACGGCAGGAAGATCGAGATGCGGAACAGTGCTGCACCGTAGAGGCGGCCGCCGTCGATCGCCAGCGCCGCCAGCAGGGCGAGGAACAGCATGATCGGGACCTGGACGACCAGGAACAGGCCGACCCGGCGGACCGAGTCCCAGAACACCGGATCCGTCAGCGCCTGTTGGTAGTTGTCGAAGCCCACGAAGCTGTTGCCGCCGATGAGCTTGTCCTGGTAGACGCTCAGGTAGATCGAGTACGCGATCGGCGCCAGGAAGACGAGCGCGAAGATCACCGCGAACGGAGCCAGGAATCCCCAGCCGGCCCATGACCGGCGGTAGTGACTGGATGACGACGCAGCCTTGCGAGCCGGGGCGACAACCGATCCCGTGGCAACCATCAGTGCGGTCCTTTCGTGGCCCTTGTGGCCGATTCGCTTCACAACAAGCGGGAAACCGCCTATGTTTACGTAAACATCGTTGTGACGCGCGTTACGTTACACCCCTGGAAAGGAACGTCAAGGCCTGTGAGCGAATTAGAACCCGTCTCGAATGGCGCACCCCGGCAACGGCGTGTGTCGATGGCGGACGTGGCCAAGCGGGCGGGTGTCTCGTCGCAAACGGTGTCCCGTGTGTCCAACGGACACCCCGGTGTCATACCGGCGACGCGTGAGGTCGTGCAGGCCGCGATGCGGGAGCTGGGCTACCGGCCCAACAGTGCGGCGCGGGCCCTCAAGTGGGGCAGCTTCCGCACGATCGGCGTCATCCTCTTCTCACTCGCCAACGTCGGAAACAGCAAGACGCTGGAGGGCATCGCCGCTGAGGCCACGGCCCGCGGCTACGGCATCACGTTGATCCCGGTGGCCATGCCCACCGAGGCGGCGGTCATCGGCGCCTTCGGCCGGCTCGAGGAGTTGGCGGTCGACGCGGTGATCGTCATCATGGAGATCCACCTGCTCGACGCCGCGACCGTGGGACTGCCGCCCGGCGCACCCGTCGTCGTCGTCGACTCCAACGCCGGCGACCGCTATCCCGTCGTGGACACCGACCAGTCGAGGGGCGGTCAGCTCGCGGTGGAGCACCTGTTGTCGCTCGGCCACGAGACCGTGTGGCACGTTGCCGGACCTGAGGAGTCGTTCGCGAGCGAGCGTCGCCTGGCCGCGTGGCGCGAGACGCTCACCGCGGCAGGCAAGGACGTACCCCGGGTGCTGCGGGGCGACTGGTCCGCCGAGAGCGGGTATGCCGCCGGCAAGGAGCTCTTGGCCGAGGAGTCCGTGACCGCGGTGTTCGTCGCCAACGACCAGATGGCCCTCGGGCTGATGAACGCCCTGCACGAGGGTGGCCGGCGGGTCCCCGAGGACGTGTCGGTGGTCGGGTTCGACGACCTGCCCGACTCCGCGGCATACCTGCCGCCGCTGACCACGATCCACCAGGACTTCGCCGAGGTGGGCCGGCTCTGTGTGGAGGGTGCGCTCGACCAGGTGGACAACGGCGCGAGCCAGCCCGGCGTGACGCTCGTGCCCACCCGGCTCGTCGTACGCGCGAGCACCGGCTCTCCCCCGCGTCGGGACTGAAACGACAGGTCATATCGGGGACAGTGGACCTGCTCTGGGTCTACCGTTCGCACTATGGCCATCGACGAGCCGATCCACGAGCAGGAGAGCCTGCTGCTCGACGAGCTGAGCTCGCGGCTCGACTCGCTACGGCTCTTCCGCGAGCACGACGAGGCCGAGGCCAATGCCGTGCTCGAGCACTTCGGCAGCTCGGGTGTCATCGAGGACCAGATGCTCAAGGAGCTGAGCAGCCGGCTGCCGTTGAAGCATCCGGCCCGGTTCGACGAGGCCCATCGGCGGGCGATGCGCGCCCTCGAGGTGTTCGACCGCAACGGCGCTCGGCAGCCGTCGGCCCTCAAGGTGCCGCGACTGATCAAGCCGATCGCCAACAAGGTCGTCCAGCTGCTCATCACGGCCATCGTCCGCAGCCACCAGAAGCGCCTCGTCCGAGACCTGCGCCAGCTGTATGCCCTGCGGGAGGCCAACAGCCCGGTCGGCTCGGACGACTATCAGCTGCTGGCCACCGCTCGCATCCAGGTGGACGCGATCACGAACGACCTCAACAAGTCGTCGCTTCCCCTGCCGGCCTTCCTCGTCGGTGGCGCGGCGATCTCGGGGTTGCTGTCGGTGGTCAAGAACAGCCTCACCGGCGAAGCCTGGGAGCAGTACACGTTCTCGGCGGCGTTCTTCGTCATCGGCCTGGGCATGTTCTGGTGCATCCTCCGCGCGGCCGGCATCGCTCGCAGCCGTACGCGGATCGCCCTCGACGCGTCCTTCAAGGCGTTGTGGGAGGTCATCGGCGACGCCGGCAATCCGCCGCGAGACCGGGCGAAGCTGTTCGCCACGATCGCCTCGATCCTGCTGGTGCTCGTGTGGATCATCGTGCCGACGGTCATCGCCTGGGCCGCGATCAACCCGCTCGAGAAGCTCTGAATCGCCGAGTCAGCGCGCACCGCCGTCACGCCTAGAGTTGGCGCATGCGGCGGGCTTGGTACTGGACGGCGGGCGCGAGTGCAGTCTTCGCCTGGAGTGAGTGGCTCGACCGACGGTGGTCACGAGTGCTCACTGCGGACTGCTCGGATGCACGCTCTGAGGTGATCGTCGTCCTCGGCTTCCGCAACGCGGGATCGCGGATCAACCTGATCAACCGGTGGCGGGTCCGCATCGGGCTTCGGTCCGTGGACGATCGCCGTGACACGCTCATGATCTTCAGCGGCGGATCGACTCGTGGACGACATTCCGAAGCTGAGCTGATGGGCGACTATGCCGCGCACACGCAAGGTTTCGGCGGTCGGATCATCCTCGAGTCGCAAAGCCGTTCCACCTGGGAGAATGTCGCGAACTCGCTCACGCTCATCGAGAACTTCGATCGCATCAAGATCGCCTCCCAACCTGCCCACGCGCTGAAGGCTCGCATCTACCTGCGGCGGCAGCGTCCTGACCTGGCGGCTCGAGTGGCTCGTGCGCGGGACCACCGGGTCGGCGAATGGCTCCCGCTCAAACCCCTGCTTGCAGTTCACGGGCTGTGGACCCTTCGCCGGGTGAGGCAGCAACACCTCTGATCAGGGAGGCGTCTCACTATTCGAACAGGTGTTCGACAGTGTCGAGGTTTGGCGGTATGGTGGTGGGATCGAGGGTGAAGTCTTCGCAGCAATCTCTCGACGTGACTGGATTCGACTGAGACCGGCCCGTGGTGCATCGAGCTTGGGTGTGCCGCACTGTGATCGTGGCCAAGCGTGCGACCGCCCTGTTGGCTTGAGGTGTGTCGTGTCGGTTGCTCCGGTCGTGTCGCTCCCGCACCCGTTGGTGGGTGCGGTCGAGCAGATCGAGAGCGCGTTGGATCGTATGCCGCTCAGTGCGCGGGCTGGTCTGGAGCCGGTCGAGGTGCAGGGGCTGGTGGAGCGGCTGATGCGGGTCGAGGCACGGGTCAAGGCGCAGCAGGTCGCTGCTGCGCGGGTGCTGGACGCGTCGGGTCTGGCCAAGTCGCGGGGTGCGTCGTCAACCGGCGCGATGTTGGCGGGCGCGTTCGGTGGCGATCGTCGTGCTGGTGACCAGATGGTCAACATGGGCAAAGCGCTGCAGAGTGCCTCGCGGACTGAGGATGCGTTGGCTCGTGGTGAGATCGGCCCGTCGCAGGCGGCGATCATCGCGGGAGCTGTGGCGGACCTGCCTGATGACACGACGCCGGAGCAGAAGCAGGCGTGTGAGGACACGTTGATCGGTGACGCCGGGCGGTTCTCGTTGAAGGATCTGCGGAACCGGTCGAGGCGGATCACGGACCAGTTAAAACCCGCTCCTGAGGTCGACGCGATCGAGAACCAGAGTCTGGAGCGTCAGGAGTCCGAGGCGTGGCGGCGTGCCGAGTTCTGGATGGTGGACAACCGTGACGGCACCCACCGGGGTGGATTCGTTCTTCCTGACGCCCAGGCCGACATGCTGCGCACCGCGATCGAGGCGATCAGCGCACCCCGCCGCGACCACCTCCACGACGATTCACCGGCCGCGGAGTCCTACTACGACCGCGACCTGACCCACCGGCACCGCCTCGGCATGGGATTCGCCGAGCTGTGCGGCCACCTGCCCGCCGACCAGCTCCCCGGCAAGGGCGGACTCGGCGCCACGTTGATCGTCCGGCTCGACCACGAGACGCTGGTCGACGGCATCAAGGCCGCCACGTTGTCGACTGGCACCCGGTTGTCCGCCGGGCAGGCCCGGCAGATGGCCTGCCGGCTCGGCATCATTCCCCAGGTCTTTGGTGGCAAGTCCCTCCCGCTGGACCACGGGCACGAACAACGGGTCTTCACCAAGACGCAACGCCAGGCGTTGGAGAATCGCGACGGTGGCTGCACCTTCCCCGAATGTGACAGGCCACCGGAATGGTGCGAAGCCCACCACTGGCGCACAAGGTGGGCAGACGGCGGAGAAACCCGACTCGAGGACGGCGTCCTGGTCTGCCCCTTCCACCACCGCACCATCCATGACACCAGCACCGCGATCCGGATGTCACCCCTCGACGGCCACCCCGAATACCGGTCACCCGGCACAGCCGTCTGGAAACGAAACCACCGATGGCGGCCCTAGGCGGGTTCGGGCGGCAGGGCGGCTCGGCGGTGACCCCACCACCCCATCTCCTCGAGGCCTTCCTCGACGGCGGCGTTGATCGCTGCTCCGATCAGGACGGCGATCGACAGGACATACAGCCACAAGAGCACGGCGATCGGCGCTGCCAGCGGGCCGTAGATCGAGGTGCCACCGGTCGAGAAGCCGAGCGCCCAACGTACGAAGTAGCTGCCGAAGATCCACAGCAGCAGCGTGAACACGGCGCCCGGCAGACCGTGGCGCCATCGTTTACGCACCGGCACGGCCAGGTGATAGAGCGTGGTCAGGAAGCCGACCGACAGGAGCAGCACGGCCGGCCAGTAGACGTACCGCAGGAACGACCAACGATCCGACAAGCTGTCGGCCGCCACCTGCGGGCCGGCCAGCACGAGCGGCACCAGGACGATGCCGACCATCAGGGCGACGATGTAGAGCACGAACGACAGCGCGCGGGTCTTGACGATGCCCCGGTGCCCACCGAGGCCGTAGATGATCGAGATCGTGTCGATGAAGACGTTGAGAGCCCGCGAACCCGACCACAGGGCAAGGACGAACCCGATCGAGATGACGTCGATGCGTCCGCCACCGAGCACGTCGTCCAGGGTCGGGGTGATGACTTCCTTGACCGTTCCGGGCGTCAGGGCCTGCGAGGCCAGGTCGATGACCCGGTCCTTGAGCACCTCGACCTTGGCGACCTCGAAGCGCTCGGCGATGAATCCGATCGTGCCGGCGAGGCCGAAGACCAGCGGCGGGAGCGAGAGTATCGCGAAGAACGCGGCCTCGGCAGCGAGGCCCGTCACGCGGTAGCGAAAGCAGCTGCTGACCGTGCGGGCGACCAGCTTCTTGCCCGCTTCGGGGACACCCGGTCGGTCTACCGGTTCGCCCACCATGGCTCTACCGTAGCGACATGGATCCCCTGCAGCGTGCACCTTCGAATCAGGCGACCCCGCTGGTCGGATACAACATCGCCACCGCTGATCACGCGCTGATGGATGGGGTGGCCGCGTTCGGCGGGGACCACCGTGCGGAGATCGTCGAGGCGCTGACCCCGCTGGGCTCCCTGGCCGGCTCTGCGGAGGCGCGCGAGCACTGGCACCTGGCCAACGAGAACGAGCCGGTCCTGCGTACGGCCGACCGCTACGGCAACCGCATCGACGAGATCGAGTTCCACCCCTCGTGGCACTGGCTGATGGCACAGGGCGTCGGCTTCGGCCTGACCGCCGAGCCGTGGGTCTCGCAGAGCCCGGTCGCCCACCTCAAGCGGGCCGCAGGCTTCTTCGCCTGGGGACAGACCGAGCAGGGCCACATGTGCCCGATCACGATGACGTACGCCGTCGTGCCCGCACTGCGCGCCGACGACGCCCTCGCCAAGCAGTGGACGACCGGGCTGGCGTCGAGGACGTACGACTTCGGACTGCGGCCGCCCGAGCAGAAGTCCGGCCTGCTCGCCGGCATGGGCATGACCGAGAAGCAGGGCGGCTCGGACCTGCGCACCAACACCACGGTTGCCGCACCAACCGAGACCCATGGCGAGTACCTCATCACCGGCCACAAGTGGTTCACGTCGGCGCCGATGAACGACGTCTTCCTCGTCCTGGCCCAAGCACCCGAGGGCATGACGTGCTTCGTGGTGCCCCGCGTGCGCCCCGACGGCAGCCGCAACGCGCTCTCGGTCGTGCGGCTCAAGGACAAGCTCGGCAACCGGTCCAACGCCTCCAGCGAGCTGGAATTCAACGACGCCCACGCCGTACGCCTCGGCGACGAGGGCCGCGGCATCCGCACGATCATCGAGATGGTCTCGGCGACGCGGATGGACTGCATCCTCGGGTCGGCCGGCATCATGCGCAAGGCGCTGGCCGAAGCCGCCTGGCACACGTCGCAGCGCGCAGCGTTCGGTGCGACCCTCGCCGACCAGCCCGCCATGACCAACGTGCTCGCCGACCTCGCGGTCGAGAGCGAGGCCGCGACCCTGGTCGCGCTGCGACTGGCCAGCGCGGTCGACCACCTCAACGACCCGCACGAGCAGGCGCTGCGGCGCATCGGCCTTGCGCTCGAGAAGTTCTGGGTCTGCAAGCGCACCCCGTTCATGGTCGCCGAGGCACTGGAGTGCCTGGGCGGCAACGGGTACGTCGAGGAGTCCGGCATGCCGCTGCTGTTCCGCGAGTCGCCGCTCAACTCGATCTGGGAGGGCAGCGGCAACGTCAACGCGCTCGACGTGCTGCGTGCCTTGAGTCGTGAGCCGGAGAGCCTCGACGCGTGGATCACCGAGGTCGGCTCCGTACGCGGCGAGGACGCGCGGCTCGACGCCGTCGTCGACGAGGTCCTCACCGAGCTCGCCGACCTGAGCGACGTCGAGGTGCGCGCCCGGCGCATCGCCGGCCGCATGGCCGTGGCGCTGCAGGGCACGGTTCTCCTCAAGCACGGCGACCCTGCGGTCGCCGACGCGTTCTGCGCCTCACGCCTCGCAGGCGACTGGGGAGGTACGTTCGGCACGCTGCCCCGCGGGCTCGACCTCGCGGGCATCGTCGCCCGTGCCACCCCTCACCTGGAGAACTGAATGCGCCTTCTGTCCATGGCGGCCTTGCTGTCCGCCCTGATCACCCTTGTCTCGGCGCTGGCACTGAGGGCGGCCGACGCGACGCTCGCCGTCGCCGCCGTGGCTGCGGTCGCGATCCTGTTCACCTGGTACGCCCAGCTGCACTCGAGCGAGCAGCGCTCGACGCTCGGCCTCGCCAACCCGGCAGCCGTGCTCACGCTCGCCGTCGTCGGCCGCCGTCCTTGGGCGACGATCCTGCCGGCGCTGGCGGCCCACACCGTCGGCGCCGTGCTCGGCGGGCTCGCCGCCCTGGGACTCGACGACCGGCTCGGCGACACGTTGGTCTTCACCCAGCCCGGGCTCGTGGTGACGGCCGTGGGCGCGGCGATCGTCGGCGTGATCGGTGCGTGGACGACGCTGAGCGTCGACGGTGGCGGCCCCGATGCACTCGCGGGCATACCGGCGGTCGTGAGCGGAGCGGTCCTGCCCTTGGGGCTGCTCACGGTCTTCCACCCGGCGGCCGTGATCGGCCTCGCGACCGCGGGCCTGGTGCCGTGGGACGTCGCGCTGGTGGCCGCAGGCAGTGCCCTTGCGGCGTCGATCGCGGGAGCATACGCCGTCACAGTGCTCGTGCCACACGAGTGACCCAGCCCACAAAGGACAGCGGTTTCCCGCGTGAACCTCGCGCGCAATCTCATACTCTGGATGCCCGTCCCACATAGTAAGACCAGTGCTTGTCGGGAGCATGAGACCGCCCGCAGACTGTTTCCCATGCTTAGTGCGCAGACCCTCTGGCTCGTGGGACGACTTCACGTCGACCTCGGTCGCGCCCGCAACATGATGTGTCGTTGATACACGCGCGACCTCTGCACTGATTTCGATCATCCAGGCGTGCGGCGACAAACATCGTGACGCAATCGTCCTGATCGCCGTGTGCCCTGCCTCCAAGGGAAGTTCATGGCCTCAGCACCCGGCACCGACACACCAGCCCGTCGCCCGCGCCCCAAGCGCGGCGAGGGCCAGTGGGCGTTGGGCTACCGCGAGCCGCTGAACGCCAACGAGCAGTCCAAGAAGGACGACAACCCGCTCAACGTCCGCGCCCGCATCGAGAACATCTACGCGCACCGGGGCTTCGAGTCGATCGATCCCGGCGACATGCGCGGCCGGTTCCGCTGGTGGGGCCTCTACACGCAGCGCAAGCCCGGCATCGACGGCGGCAAGACCGCGACGCTCGAGCCCGAAGAGCTCGACGACAAGTACTTCATGCTCCGCGTACGCATCGACGGCGGCCAGCTCAACCTCGAGCAGCTGCGCACCGTCGCCGACCTGTCGGTCGAGTACGCCCGTGACTCCGCAGACCTCACCGACCGGCAGAACGTCCAGTACCACTGGATCGACATCCGCGACGTCCCCACGATCTGGAACCGCCTCGAGGCTGTCGGCCTGTCGACGCAGGAAGCATGCGGCGACTGCCCCCGCGTGATCCTCGGCAGCCCGGTCGCCGGCGTCTCCGAGGACGAGATCATCGACGGCACCTCCGCGATCGAGCGGATCGAGAACGAGTTCATCGGCGACAAGGAGTTCTCGAACCTCCCCCGCAAGTTCAAGACCGCGATCAGCGGTCACCCCGGACACGACGTCGTGCCGCAGATCAACGACATCGCGTTCGCCGGTGCGGTGCACCCTGAGCACGGTCCGGGCTTCGACCTCTGGGTCGGCGGCGGGTTGTCGACCAACCCGATGCTGGCGCAGCGCCTCGGCGTCTGGGTCCCGCTCGACGAGGTGCCCGAGGTGTGGAAGGGCGTCACGAGCATCTTCCGCGACTACGGCTACCGCCGGCTGCGCACCCGTGCACGCCTGAAGTTCCTGATCGCCGACTGGGGCGTCGAGAAGTTCCGCGAGGTGCTCGAGACGGAGTACCTCGGACGTACGCTGATCGATCTCGACGAGCCTGAGGCTCCCGAGACCCCCGCCGACCACGTGGGCGTGTTCCGCCAAAAGGACGGCAAGTTCTTCGTGGGCGCCGCCGCGACCGTCGGCCGGATCTCCGGCACCCTGCTGCACCAGGTCGCCGACATCGTCGAGGCGCACGGCAGTGACCGCGTACGCACGACACCCATGCAGAAGCTGCTGGTGCTCGACGTCGACGAGGACAAGGTCGAGTCGCTCGTGGCCGCCCTCGCCGAGATCGGCCTCAACGCCCGTCCCTCACAGTGGCGTCGCAACACGATGGCCTGCACCGGCATCGAGTACTGCAAGCTCGCGATCGTCAACACCAAGGACCGCGCCAAGGAGCTCATCGGCGAGCTCGAGCAGCGTGTGCCCGAGCTCGACACGCCGATCACGGTCAACGTCAACGGCTGCCCCAACTCGTGCGCCCGCATCCAGACCGCCGACATCGGCCTCAAGGGCATGCTCGTGATGGACGAGGACGGCAACCAGGTCGAGGGATTCCAGGTGCACCTCGGTGGCGCGCTCGGGCTCGAGGCCGGCTTCGGCCGCAAGCTCCGCGCGCACAAGGTCATCGGCGACCACCTGCCCGACTACATCGAGAAGCTCTCGCGGACCTACCTCGAGCAGCGGGAGGACGCCGAGTCCTTCGCCCGCTGGGTGGCCCGCGCCGACGAGGAGGTGCTCCGCTGATGACTGCGCGCGCCGTTCCCTTCCACTGCCCGTACTGCGCCGACGAGGACCTGCGTCCCCACGGCGACACGCACGGCGAGTGGGAGTGCCGATCGTGTCTGAGGGCGTTCCGCCTCGGCTTCATCGGCCAGCTCTCCCCCAGCAACCTGACCACCCACGATTCCCCCGCAACATCAACCCAAGCACCACCTCGGAAGGAGGATGCATCATGACCGCACCAGCACTCATTGCTCTTGCGCACGGCAGCCGCGACCCGCGTTCTGCCAAGACGATCTCAGCCCTTACGGAGTTGGTCGCATGCATGCGTCCCGACCTCCGGGTGGAGCCTGCGTTCCTCGATCTCGCCGATCCCGACTTCGACCGGGTCGTCGACCAGCTGGTGGCCGAGGGCTTCCAGGAGATCGTGGTCGTCCCGCTGCTGCTGACCGAGGCGTTCCACGCCAACGTCGACGTGCCGCAGGTCATCAAGGCCGCGCTCAAGCGCCACGACGGCATCAAGATCGAGGCGACCAAGGTCCTCGGCATCGAGAACGCGTTCTTCCACGTGCTCGACAAGCGGCTGCGTGAGGCACTGTCCAAGAACCGGGTGCGTGAGCTCGACGCGCTCGTCCTGGCCGGTGCCGGCTCGTCCGACCCGATCGCCAACGCCGCGATCTCCCGGGCAGCCCGTGCCTGGGGCGCGCACCACAAGCTGCCGACGATCGCCGCGTTCGCGTCGGCGGTCCCGCCGGCCGCGGGCGAGGCCGTACGCACGCACCGTGCTGACGGTCGTCGTCACATCGCCGTCGGCCAGCTCTTCCTCGCGCCGGGCGTCCTGCCCGACCGGGTGGCCGAGCTGGCGTACGAGGCCGGCGCGGTCGCCGTGGCCGAGCCTCTGGGCGTCGACGTCGAGGTGGCCCGGGTCATCCTGGCCCGCTACGCCGTTGGCGCGGTCGACCTGGTCCCGTTCGAGGCACTGTTCGCCTGAGTAGTACCTGAGGCGGAGGCAGCCGGTCCCTGCAGTCACGGGACCGGCGCCTCCGGCTGATCCGCCGGCGGGCGCCTCGCTCGTACGTTCGTGGCATGCCGGATCGCGACGCCCTGAAGCCCACCCGACATCGCGAGACCTGGCCCGACGTGGCCAAGGGTGTCTGCATCGTCCTCGTGGTGCTCTGGCACGTCGTCACGAAGCATTACCAGCGCGTCGACTGGGACACCTCCCTGCCGTTCTCCGCGGCATGGGGCTCGCTCGGCGAGCAGCTCCTGCCGTTGCGCATGCCGCTGTTCTTCACCATCTCGGGCCTCTTCGCGATCGGTGCCGTCAACCGCCCGTGGCCGACCTTGGTCCGCACCCGGATTGGCAAGTTCGCGACCCTGTATGCCATCTGGCTGCTGATCCACACCGCGGTCATGTGGTTCACCCCCAGCTTCGACACCGCGCGTGCCCGCGGCCCGCTGCAGCTGGTCGAGCAGCTCACGATCACCCCGACCAACCTCTGGTACCTCTACGCCCTCGCGCTCTACTTCCTCGTCGCGCGCGTCACCGCCAAGGTGCCGACCGTCTGGCTGCTCACAGCGGCATTCCTGCTCTCGGCAGTCGCGGCAGCCCACCTGCTGCCGGTGCCGAGCAACCGCGGGCAGGTCTACCAGAATGCGTTCTTCTTCCTCGCCGGCCTGCGCCTGGGACCGACCGTCACGGCGTACGTGGTGAAGGTTGATCGGCGTCGCCTGGTCACGAGTGCCGCGGCGTACGCGTCGGCGCTCACGGCGATGGCAGCGCTCGGTGCGCAGCAGTGGTTCGGGGTATGGCCGGCGGTGTCGATCCTCGCGACCTGGTTCGGGGTCACGGGAGCCGTGCTGCTCAGCCGGCACCTGCCGCGCCCCGCGGCCCTGCTGAGCCGCCTGGGCGTGCGCACCTTGCCGATCTACGTGATCCACCTGCCGCTGCTGGCCGTGCTCGACCGCCTGTTGCGCGGGCCGCTGTCGGTGCTCGAGCCGCGCACGCCCGTGCTGGCGGCGATCGAGCCCGTCCTGCTCACGGCCCTGCTGATCGGCGCCTGCCTCGGCCTGCACCGCGGCTTGCGGGCGTGCGGCCTTCGCCGGTTGTTCGAGCCGTTCCCTGACCGGAGGCTCGTCGCGTCACATCGCGGCTAGGCGGGCCTTCTCGGCCTCGACGTCGAAATCCGCCTTGGGCCAGTCGAGGTCCAGGTCCCGCAGACGCTCGATCAGGAGCGTCGCGACAGCCCAGTTGCGGTACCACTTGCGGCCGCTGGGGACCACGTGCCACGGCGCGTGATCCGTCGAGCAGCGCTCGAGCGCCACGGCGTACGCGTGCTGGTAGTCGGCCCACAGCATCCGCTCGTCGAGGTCACCGGGGTTGTACTTCCAGTGCTTCGTCGGATCGTCGAGCCGCGCCACGAGCCGTTCCTTCTGGTCGTCCGTCGTGATGTGCAGGAAGCACTTGATCAGGATGCCGCCGGAGTCCGTGAACGCCTTCTCGAAGTCGTTGATCGCGCCATACCGCCGCTCGATCTCCTCCGGCGTGGCCAGCTGCCGCACCCGGCCGATCAGCACGTCCTCGTAGTGCGAGCGGTCGAAGACGCCGATCAGACCGGCCTCGGGCAGCCTGCGCTCGACCCGCCAGAGGAAGTCGTGCTCGAGCTCGTCGGACGTCGGCTTCTTGAACGACGTGATCGCGAGGCCCTGCGGGTCGACGAGGCCGGCGACGTGCCGGATGATGCCGCCCTTGCCGGACGTGTCCATGCCCTGCAGCACGAGCAGCACACGCGTCGGGCTCGCACCGGATCGCCCACCTGCGAAGAGCTTCTCCTGCAGGTCGCTGAGCTCCTCGCCCATCGCCGCCAGCTGCTTCTCGGCGTCGGCCTTCTTGCCGTCGAACCCGGTCGTGGCGCGCGAGTCGTACGCCGAGAGGTCGACCGGGCTGGTCACGGTGAGCGCGGGGCTGAGGAGGTTGGCCATCCCCGAAGTATGCCCGGGACTCCGCAGGTCGTCCTGCCGGCGCCGGATCCCATACCAGCGGGTGACGGTTCGGTACTTGAGGTGGAGGCCGCGGGCGCCCGCGATTCGTAGCGTCGATGTCATGACGATTCTCATCGGCGACTCGCGCGTCGCCTCGATCCCGGTCAGGGACAACGGCGATCCCCTGGTCAGCCTGGGAGACCTCGCGCCGACAGCAGTCGGCGCGGGCGGGCTGGCACGTCGAAGCCTGGCGCTCCGTCTCGAGGCGGCGAACGACCTGCTTCCGGCCGGGATCGGCCTCCGGGTCGTGGAGGGGTTTCGCACCGCCTCCGCCCAGCAGGCGATCATCGGCGCGTACTCCCGCCGGCTCCGCGAGGAGCGGCCTGGCCTCGAGCAGGCCGAGCTCGGCCGGCTGGTCAGCCGATACGTCGCGCCGCTGGACAACGCGCCTCACGTCGCTGGCGCAGCGGTCGACCTGACCCTCGTGGACCCCGACGGAGCCGAGCTGTGGATGGGCTCGGCCCTGGACGCCACGCCCGAGGAGAGCGACGGCGCCTGCTTCACGGCAGCGCCCGGGCTCGACGCCCTCGCACAGGCGCACCGGGCCCTGCTCGTCGCCACGCTGGAGTCCGTCGGCCTCGTCAACTACCCCACCGAGTGGTGGCACTGGAGCTTCGGCGACCGCTACTGGGCGTACGTGACCCGTGCCCCGTATGCCCGCTACGGAGCGCTGACCGAGACGGCCGCAGCATGAGCGCCGACATCGCCACCCAGGCACTGCCGCGGCAGCAGAGCGGGCCCGTGCTCGAGATCGACCTCGAAGCGGTCGCCACGAACACCCGCCTGCTCGCCGACCGGGCGACCGGCGAGCTCATGGCGGTCGTCAAGGCCGACGGGTTCGGACACGGAGCCGAGGCCGTGGCGCGCACCGCGCTGGCGAACGGCGCGACCTCCCTCGGCGTCACCTCGATCCAGGAGGCAACCGCCCTGCGCGATGCCGGCCTGGTCGCCCCCGTGCTGAGCTGGCTCAACACGCCGGAGGCTGACTTCGCCGCGGCGATTCGCCGTGACATCGACCTGGCCGTGCCGACTGCCGACCATCTCGCGGCGATCGCCGGTGCTGCCGCTCGTACGGGACGGGTCGCCGCGATCCATCTGCACGCCGACACCGGCATGGCCCGCGACGGCGCGGCGCCGGCCGACTGGTTGCGACTCTGCGTCCTCGCGCGGGAGGCGCAGCACCGCGGACACGTACGCGTCGTCGGTCTGATGGGACACCTCAGCTCGGCCGACGACCCGGCCGACCCCGCGAACGTCGCAGGACGGCGGGCGTTCGCACGGTTCAGCCGCATCGCTCGCGCCAGTGGGCTGCGCCCGGCCACCCGGCACCTCGCGGCGACCGCGGCGACCCTCACCGACCCACGGAGCCACCACCAGCTGTGCCGCGTCGGCGCCGGGCTCGTGGGCATCGATCCCAGCGGCACGACCGCCCTGCGGGGGGCCATGACGCTCACGGCTCCGGTGGTGAACGTCCGCCGGGTACCTGCCGGCACGCCCGTGGGATACGGACACACGTACGTGACCGACGGCGCCGCAACCCTCGCGCTGCTGCCGGTCGGATACGCCGATGGCATGCCACGGGCCGCGTCCGGGCAGGCGGAGGTGCTGGTGCGCGGCCGGCGCCGCCCCGTCGTCGGCCTGATCTCGATGGACCAGATGGTCGTCGACGTCACCGGCGTACGCGTCGGGGCCGGTGAGCTCGTGACGATCCTGGGGCCCGGAGAGCGAGGCGAGCCCACGATGGCCGACTGGGCCACCTGGTCCGGCACCTTGCCGCACGAGATCGTGACGGGGCTCGGCTCACGCCTGACCCGCTCGGTGATCCCCGCGGCGCCGCACCTCAGGAGCCTGCCGTGAAGCGCCTCGTGGTGGCTGTCATCGGCGGCGGAGCGAACTGCGAGCACGCCGTGTCATTGGCGTCGGCCGCCTCCGTCGCCTCGGCGCTGGACCCAGGGCTGCACGACGTCAGGTCCCTCACGATCGGCCAGGACGGCGTCTGGTCCGATGCCTCGGGCCCGCTCGGCAGCTCTGCGGCCGAGAGCCTGGCGGCGGCTCTCGTACGCATCGCAGGCTGCGACGTGGTGCTGCCGATCGTGCACGGACCGCGTGGCGAGGACGGCACCCTGGCCGCGCTCTGCGAGCTTGCCGGCGTCCCGTACGCCGGCAGTGGCGTACGCGGGGGTGCCATCGCGATGGACAAGTGGGCCACCAAGCTCGTCGCCGACGCGCTCGGGATCGGTACGGCCCGCGGTGTCCTGCTGACGGCGCGCGACGCCCGCAACATCGGCCACCACTCCCCTGTCGTGGTCAAACCGGTCGCCGCCGGATCGAGCCACGGCGTGACCCTGGTGCACGAGGCAGCCGAGCTCGACCCGGCCATCGACGCGGCGCTCGCGCTGGACGACCGGGTGCTCGTCGAGGAGCTGGTCGTGGGCCGCGAGGTCGACATCGCCGTCCTCGAGCGCGCCGACGGCAGCCGGCTCGTCGGTCCGGCATTGGAGATCATCGTGGCACCCGACTCCGTGTTCGACCTGGCCACGAAGTACGACGGCAGCGCCGACTTCCGGCTGCCGGCCGATCTCGAGGAGGCCGAGCACAAGGGCCTCGTCGATGCCGCACTGGCGCTGTTCGATGCTCTCGGCTGCGCCGGGGTCGCCCGGTTCGACTTCTTCGTCACCGCCGAGGGCCTTGTGCTCAACGAGGTCAACACGATGCCGGGCCTGACCGCTGAGTCGCAGGTCCCGCGGATGTTCGCCGCGATCGGTCTCCCGTACGCCGATCTGCTCGCCGAGCTGGTCCAGGCGGCGCTCGGCACGTCCCGGCGTCGATGATTCCGTGCTCATCGCTGCAACGGCCGGGTGGCTCACCGTGATTTCATGGTGTGAGCACCTGCTGGATCACCCGCTCGGAGGCATTCCCATCGCACGGCGACGCACTGGAACACCATGACGATGTCCATGTCTGGTTTCGCGACCCCGGAGGCCCGCCGCGAGTGGTGGCCGGACGCCACGCTCGGAGGTGCCGTCGCTTTCGTCGGACTGGCCGAGCAGAGCTCGGGATTCCAGTTCCTCGACGAGTTCACCCGCGACTCGTTGATTTTGATCCTCGGCTTCGGCGTCGCCGCCGGCCTGTCGCGCCGGATCCCGGGCGCCGCCCTGGTCATCGTCTGGCTGACCTGCCTGGTGCAGGTGCTCTCGGGGACGCACCTGATGATCGTCGAGCTGGCCGTGGGCATCGTCGCCTTCGGCACGGCACGCTACGGCAGCCCGCTCGTGGTCTGGCTCAGTGGCCTGTCCATCCCGGTCGGCACCCTGGCGGCCGTCGTCGTCGTGCACGAGGTGGGATCCGGGTTCCTGATGCGGCTCTACAACCCGGTGAGGACGATCTACGCCGATGGTTCGGTCGGGCCCGCCACGATGGCGGTCTTCGGGCTCGGTGTGCTCGCCGTCCCGTGGCTGCTGGGCCTGCTGGTCCGCAGCCGGGCGCAGACCGAGGTGTCCCGAGCCGATCGCGACGTCGCCGAGTCACTGCGCGAGGAGGCCGAGGCTGGCCGGGCGCAGGCGCAGGAGATCGCCGACCTCCGTGCTGAGCAGGCCCGGCTCGCGCACGACGTGCACGACGTCGTCGGGCACTCCCTGGCCGTGATCCTGGCCCAGGCCGAGTCGGCCCAGTTCCTCTCGGACGACGACATCGATCGCATCCGGCAGACGCTGGAGAACGTCGCGGTCTCGGCGCGACGGTCACTGCAGGACGTACGCACCGTGCTCGCGGGTGAGGACGCAGTCGGCACCGCCACGGCGAGTCTCGACAGCCTGGTCGACAGCCTGCGGATCGCCGGCAACGACCTGCGCTCATCGGTCATCGGCGAACCGCGACCCCTGCCGCCTGAGCTCGAGGTCGTCGCGTACCGCGTCCTGCAGGAGATGCTGACCAACGCGCTCAAGCACGGGCGTCGAGCCGAGCCCGTGTGGGTCGAGCGCCACTGGGAGGGAGACCTGCGGATCGAGGTGCGCAACCTGGTCGACGTGTCCGACGAGCCCGACTGGCCGATCGAAGGTGCCGTCCCGGACACGACGCCAGGCATCGGCATCGACGGCATGCGCCAACGGGTCGAGTCCGTGGGCGGGCACCTCGACGTACGCCGCCGGCACGACGACGAGCACGGCACGACGTTCACCACGACGGCGTGGGTGCCCTTCCGCACGGCGACGGTCGACGCATGAGCGACGACATCCGGGTCGTCCTGGTCGACGACCAAGAGCTGTTCCGCGCCGGCGTGTCGGTGATCGTCGACGCACAGCCCGGGATGGCAGTCGTCGGCGAGGCGGCCGATGGGCGTGAGGGGGTGCGGCTGGTCGACGAGCTGGAGCCTGATGTCGTGCTGATGGACATACGGATGCCCGAGCTCGACGGGGTCGAGGCGACGCGCCTGATCTTCTCCCCCGACCGCGTCGCACGACGAAGCTCCCCCGTGCGCGTCGTCGTGCTCACGACGTTCAACCTCGACGACCGTGCGGCGACGGCGATCCGTCACGGTGCGAGCGGCTTCCTGCTCAAGGACGCGACGCCGGTCATGCTGCGCGACGCCATTCGCACGGTGCACGCCGGCAACGCGGTCCTCGCGCCCGACGACCTGACGTCCCTGCTCGAGGGCACGTTCCGCACTCGGCGACCGGTCCCCGCGGGCTTCGAGCAGCTCACGCAGAAGGAACGCGACGTCCTCAGCGCCGTGGCTCGCGGCCTCAGCAACGCGGAGGTCGCCCAGGAGTCCTTCACCAGCGAGTCGACCGTCAAGACCCACGTCGGCGCGATCCTGCGCAAGCTCAACCTGCGCGATCGCGTGCAGATCGTGGTGTTCGCGCACGAGCACGGACTGGTCGGCAGAGGCTGACGTGCAGGCGATGCACCCGCCCGTAGGATGATCCCCATGTATGACGTTGCCCTCCTCATCGAACGCCAGCTCAACGCCCTCGACGCCGACCAGATCATCGCGCTGCACGAAGGGCTCGAGGACACCGTCCGCTACCACCTGCTGCTGCCGGTCGAGAACTCCAACGCGATCCTGACCTCGTCCATGAGCGCACTCGGCTCGGGCCAGATCGTGCCGATCGGCGAGCCGGACGCCGTCGAGGACGTGCAGGAGGAGATCGTCAAGGCCGGGCAGTCCGAGCTCGACGCCAGCGCCGGCCTCCTCAGCGAACGTGGCCAGCAGGTCACCGCGCTGCTCACCGAGGACGACCCGATCGACGCGCTCGTCCAGCTCGTCAAGGACACCGGCTCGTCCGAGGCCATCATCCTCACCGAGCCGCACGTCGTGCAGGAGTTCCTCCGGATCGACTGGACCGCACGGGCGCAGCGCAAGCTCGAGGTCCCCAGCGTCCACCTGCTCGAGCACGTGCCCTTCGACGCGCAGCGCTGACCTACGTCACCGCTTCGTCACGGCTCAGCCCCACACCCGCGCGTACGCTGGACACATGACGTACGACGTGGAGAAGACCGAGGAAGAGTGGAAGGCCGAGCTCAGCCCCGAGGAGTACCAGGTGCTGCGCAAGCAGGGCACCGAGCGGCCGTTCAGCTCGTCGTACGAGACCGATCCGACGATCGGGGTCTACGCGTGTCGCGCCTGCGGGGCTGAGCTGTTCCGCAGCGAGACCAAGTTCGACGCGCACTGCGGCTGGCCCGCGTTCTATGCGCCGCTCGCCGAGGATCGCGTCCAGTACATCGAGGACCGCTCGCTCTTCGGCGGCGTACGCACCGAGGTCCGCTGCTCGCGCTGCGGCTCGCACCTCGGGCACGTGTTCGAGGGCGAAGGCTTCCCGACACCCACGGATCAGCGCTTCTGCATCAACGGCGTGGCCCTTCAGCTCGCCCCTGATGCCTGAACCGGAGGCCGCCTGCGGCCGGAGCGTTCAGGCAGGTTGAGCGATCGCGGCGAAGCCGCCCGATGACGAAACCAGGTGAGCGAACTCGCCAACGCCACTCACGGCCAGAGCTCGGTGAGCTCGGTGACCGTGTGAGCGCGGCCGGTGTAGAACGGGACTTCCTCGCGTACGTGGCGCCGGGCCCGGCTCGCGCGGAGCTCGCGCATCAGGTCGACGATGCGGTGCAGCTCGTCGGCCTCGAACGCGAGGATCCACTCGTAGTCGCCGAGCGCGAACGACGCGACGGTGTTGGCGCGTACGTCTGGATAGTCGCGGGCCTGCATGCCGTGCTCGCGCAGCATGTCGCGGCGCTCCTCGTCCGGCAGGAGGTACCACTCGTACGACCGGACGAAAGGGTAGACACAGACGTAGGGGTGCGTCTCCTCCTCGGCCATGAACGCCGGGATGTGCGAGCGGTTGAACTCAGCTGGACGATGCAGCGCGAGCTGTGACCAGACCGGCGCGAGGTGCGAGCCGAGCTCGGTGCGGCGGAAGGCGTTGTAGGCGGCCTGGAGCGCATCGCTCGTCGGCGCGTGCCACCAGACCATGAGGTCGGCGTCGGCCCTCAGGCCGCTCAGGTCGTACGTCCCGCGCACCACGACGTCGTCGGCGGCGAGCTTGGCGATCAGCTCGTCGACCTCCGCCGCGATCGCGGCGCGGGGTGCGTCGCCGAGCACGCGCTCGAGGCGGAAGACCGACCACATCGTGTAGCGGATCGTGTCGTTGATCTCCTTGGCCAGCTTGCCCTTGTTCTCCACCCGCTCGCTCATGAACCCATTGTCCCAGCGTCGAGGATGCGTCGCGCAGCCGCCCGACCCGAGGCGATGACCGCAGGGATGCCGACGCCGTTGTAGGCCGCGCCGCAGACCTCGAGCCCGGGCACCGTCGCGACCGAGCGCTCAACAGTCGCGACGCGATCGAGGTGTCCGACGTCGTACTGCGGCAGCCCGCCGCCCCACCGCTGCACGACCTGGTCGATCGGCTCGGGCAGGCCACCGAACGCCGCGCGCAGGTCGGCCAGCGCGCGAGCTGCGATGTCGCCGTCGTCGTGCTGCAGCAGCGTGGCCTCACCGGCCCTGCCGACCGAGGCGCGGATGACGGTGCGACCGCTGTCGGCGACCCACTGCCACTTGTTGGACGAGACCGTCGCTGCCTTGATGAACGTGTGGTCGACCGGCGGCACGAGGAAGCCTGACCCGTCGAACGCGGGCGGCTCGTCGAAGACGTACGTGACGATCGCCATGCTGGCGTACTCGATCGCGGCCAGCGCGAACGCCGCGTCAGGTGCGTCCTCGGCGATCAGCCGCGCGGCGGCCGGTGCCGGCGCTGCCACGACGACGGCGTCGACGTCGAGGTGCTCGACGTCGGTGGTCGGCCCGACCGACAGCCGCCAGCCGTCGGATGTACGCGTGATGGCTCGCACCGTCGACTCGAGGCGTACGTCGATGCCGTCGGTCGCAGCGACGGCCGCGGGCAGCTGGCCCACTCCCCCGACCAGGCCGGCGAACACCGGGCCGGTCGCGTTGGCAGTCGCCCGGGCGGCCGCCGCGCCCGCAAGAAGGTCGGGGCCCAGCGCGGCGATCTGCGGCGTCGTCGCGCGCAGCGAGAGCGAGTCGGTGTGCCCGGCGTACACCCCACCGAGCAGCGGCTCGACGAGGCGGTCCAGCACGTCCCGGCCCAGGCGCTCGGTCACGAACGAGGCGACCGAGACGTCCTCGTCGGGCACCGGCACGACGTGCGGGTCGACCGTCGCGATGCCGGAAGCCGACAGCGCCGCCACGTCGGCCGGTATGCCCATGACCGTCGGCGGCATCGGACGCAGCGACCCGTGCGTCCAGATCGACGCGGTGATCGTGTGGGGGTTGACGACATGGGCGTCGAGGCCGACGGCGTGCACCAGGTCGAGCGCCTCGGGCCGGCGGGCCAGCATCGACTCGGCGCCCAGGTCGAGCGTCAGGTCGCCGGCCGAGCCGAGCTTGAGCTTGCCGCCGAGGCGGTCCGAGCCCTCCAGCACGATGACGTCGGCACCGCCGGTGGCCAGCTCGTACGCGGCGGCGAGGCCGGACATGCCACCGCCGACGACCGCTACGCGCATGTCAGCGAGAGACCGGCTCGTAGCCGTGGACGAACTCGACGAGTCGCGTGAGCGCGTCGGGGTCCATCGCCGGCGTCACGCCGTGCCCGAGGTTGAAGATGTGGCCCTCCGCGGCGCGTCCGGCCTCGATGACCTCCGCCGCTCGGGCGTGCAGGAACTCGGTGGGCGCGAAGACCGCAGCCGGGTCGAGGTTGCCCTGCACCGCCTTGCCGGGGCCGATGCGGCGTACGGCCTCGTCGAGCGGCACCCGCCAGTCGACGCCGACGACGTCAGCGCCGGCTTCGCCCATCGCGTGCAGCAGCTCGCCCGTGCCGACGCCGAAGTGGATGCGCGGGACGCCGAGGTCGGCCACCGACGCGAGCACCGCGGCCGAGTGCGGCTTGACGTACGTCTCGTAGTCGGCGAGCGACAGCGCACCGGCCCACGAGTCGAACAGCTGGATCGCCGACGCACCGGCCTGGACCTGGAGGCGCAGGAACTGTCCCGCGATCGCCGCGATGCGGCCCAGCAGCGCGTGCCACAGCTCGGGCTCGGAGTACATAAGCTGCTTGGTCAACCGGTGGTCGCGCGACGGTCCGCCCTCGACGAGATAGGACGCGAGCGTGAACGGTGCACCGGCGAAACCGATGAGCGGCGTGGCCCCCAACTCGCCGGTCAGTGCCGTGACGGCGTCGGTGATCGGCGTGACGTCGTCGGGCTCGAGGTCACGGAGCTGGTCGAGCTGTGCGAGCGAGCGGATGGGCTCGGCGACGACCGGTCCCGTGCCGGGCACGATGTCGAGGTCGACGCCAATCGCCTTGAGGGGCACCACGATGTCGGAGTAGAAGACCGCGGCGTCGACGCCGTAACGACGTATCGGCTGCATCGTGATCTCGACGACCATGTCGGTGCGGAAGCACGACTCGAGCATCGGGACGCCCTCGCGGATGGCGAGGTACTCGGGCAACGCGCGACCGGCCTGGCGCATGAACCACACCGGTGTGTGGGCAGGGCGCTCGCCGCGGGCTGCCTGCAGGAAGGCACTGTCAGTGAGGGTCACGGTCACACTTCATTCTCTCAGGTGCGCAAATGCCTCAAGAGGGCAGTGACCCGGCTCGTGCGGAGTGTCGGGACCCGACCTGACCCCGGCACGCCTACGATCACAGTGTGGGAGCCCGAAGCGACATCGACCGCACCCCCGCGCAGTTCACCGCTGCGGTGGAGCACATACGGCAAGCCGTCCTTCGACCCGAGGTCGTGGTCGACGAGATGCCAGCGCCCCAACGCATCGCACCGCACGCCTTCGCCATCAGCGGGGACGTGCTCGTCGGTGAGGACGAGCTCGCCACCGGACGATTCATCCTGCTGCATGACCCTGCCGGAAACGACGCCTGGGGCGGTACGTTCCGTTGTGTGACGTTTGCTCGCGCCGACATCGAGGCCGACATGGCAGCAGATCCCGTGCTGCCCAGCGTCGGCTGGAGCTGGCTGACCGAGGCCCTCGAGGCGTACGGCAGCGGCTACACGGCCGGCAGCGGCAGCGTCACGGTCGTACGCTCCGAGGGCTTCGGCGAGATGGAGGCCGACGGCTCGGACGCGCAGATCGAGGTGCGCGCGTCGTGGACGCCGATGATCGATCCCCCGACACCGGGCATGGACTCCCACGCGGCAGCCTGGTCCAACTTGTTGTGCGCGATCGCCGGCCTGCCCCCCTTGGCGCCCGGCGTCATCCCCCTACCCCGCAGGCGTGGTGTCCGTTGACCCAGTCCGACCCCACGACTCCCGACGAGACCCCGACCGACGCCGTCGCACAAGAGACGGCGGAGCCGGTCACACCCCAAGCGCCTCGCCTCGAGCTCCGCGACCCGCTGCCGCCGGTCGTCAACACCCCCGAGCTGCTGCGCGACACGTGCGAGCGCATCGCCGCCGGCACGGGACCGATCGCCCTCGACGCCGAGCGGGCCTCGGGCTATCGCTACTCCCAGCGGGCCTACCTCGTGCAGGTACGCCGTGAGGGCTCTGGCACGCACCTCATCGATCCCACGGCCTTCGACAGCCTTGTTCCGCTCGACACCGCGTTCGACGGCAATGAGTGGATCCTGCACGCCGCGACGCAGGACCTCATGTGCCTCGCCGAGGTCGGCCTCTATCCCGAGTCGCTGTTCGACACCGAGCTGGCCGGCCGGCTGCTCAACCTGCCGCGTGTCGGGCTCGCGGCCCTGGTCGAGCACTACCTCGGACTGAGCCTGGCCAAGGAGTTCTCCGCGGCCGACTGGTCGACCCGCCCGCTGCCCGAGCCGTGGCTCGTCTACGCGGCCCTCGACGTCGAGGTGCTGGTCGAGCTCCGCGACCTCATCGACGCCGACCTCCAGAAGGCCGGCAAGCGCGAATGGGCCGCCGAGGAGTTCGAGGCACTGCTCACGTTCCAGGGACCGCCCGAGCGCAAGGAGCCGTGGCGCCGTACGTCGGGCCTCCACAAGGCTCGCGGACGCCGCGCCCTCGGCCTGGTCCGGGAGATCTGGGAGACCCGCGACGCGATCGCCGAGGCGCGCGACACGACGCCGGGGCGCATCCTGCCCGACACCTCGATCCTCGAGATCGCGGTCAACCCGCCCAAGGACGAGAACGCGCTCAAGTCGATGCGCATCATGAAGAACCGCGGGCCGCGCCGGTTCGTCAGCGAGTGGTACGACGCGGTCGAACGCGGCCTGACCCTCGACGAGGCCGAGCTGCCGACGACCGGTCAACGTACGGACGGCCCGCCCCCGCCGCGCGCTTGGGCCGACAAGAACCCTGACGCCGCCGGGCGCCTCGCCCGGGCCCGCGAGGTCGTCGTCGAGCTCGCCGAGAAGCACGACCTGCCGACCGAGAACCTCATCAGTCCCCAGCTCGTCCGCAACCTGGCCTGGGAGCCGCCGACCCCGATCACGGTCGACTCGGTCACCGCGGCCCTTCTCGCCGACGGTGCGCGGGCGTGGCAGATCGGCCTGATCGTCGATCCCCTCACGGCAGCGCTCGCTGCCGATCCGGTGTGACGTAGTTCTTAGGTTCTCGATCGTTAGGTAAGCGCCACCTAAGTTACGATCGAGGATGTGTTCGCCAACCTCCTGATCGGTCTCCGCGAGGGCCTCGAAGCCAGCCTGATCGTCAGCATCCTGATCGCGTACCTCGTCAAGACCAAGCGTCGCCACGAGATCCGCTACGTGTGGCTCGGAGTCGCCGCCGCGATCGTCCTCGTCGTCGCCGTCTTCACGTTCGTGACGATCGCGTTCGAGGCACTGTCGTTCCGGGCGCAGGAGGGCGTGGGCGGCACGCTGTCGATCCTCGCCGCAGGCCTGGTGACCTGGATGATCTTCTGGATGCGCCGCACGGCTCGCGGGCTCAAGAAGGAGCTCGAGGGCGAGATGGCCTCGGCCGTCGCGCTCGGCAACGGCGCCATCGCACTCGTCGCGTTCCTCACGGTGGGCCGTGAGGGGCTCGAGACGGCGGCGATCATGTGGAGCACGATCGCCAATGCCTACTCCCCGCAACCGTTCATCGGCGCCACGCTCGGCTTCATCATCGCGATCCTGCTCGGCATCGGCATCTACCGCGGCGCGATCAAGGTCAACCTCGGCAAGTTCTTCACGATCACCGGGTTCCTGCTGATCATCGTGGCAGCGGGGGTCTTGGCGTACGGCGTGTACGACCTGCAGGAGGCCGGCTTCCTGCCCCGCCTGACCGGTGACGTCGGCAGCATCAGCCACCTCGGCAACGCGATCTTCGACATCTCCTCGACGATCCCCAAGGACAGCTGGTACGGCACGCTGCTCAAGGGCACCGTCAACTTCCAGCCCGACCCGTCGTGGCTGCAGGGCATCTGCTGGGCGGCCTACCTCGCAGTCATCCTGCCGCTCTACCTGCGCAAGCCCAAGGCGGTCGCGACACCCGCCGAAAACAAGGTCGTCCAGAGCGCCTGATCTTGGGTGCCCGCGGTTACGGTTGTCGCATGACCGGAGGGATTCCGCGGGGAGCAATGACATGACCGAGTTCAAGCGACCGTCGTTGCCGGGCTCTGCCTTGTTCGAGGCCCAGGCCGACGGTGCCGATCCGGCCGAGATGGCCGCCGCCGGTCACCGCATCGCCAACCTGTTGGTCCGTGGCCCGCGCTCGGGCGACGACCAGGGGCTGGTCGACCGGGTCCTGCACCTTGCGGACGAGGAAGGGCTCGGCGTCATCGCCGACCTGTGGTCGCACGCCGCGGCAGACAGCCTCGCCGGGGCGCTGTGGCGGCTCTACCTCCTGCGCACGTGGGTCTACCGGCAGCCCGAGCAGGCGGCTCGCGAGTTCGCCGCCGGCAAGGCGTACGCGCCGGTGCACGAGGTGCTCGCCGGCGTCGTCGACCCGCCGGGGCCCGAGGAAGTCATCGCTCTCGTCGACACGGTCGTACGCGGGATCGTCGGTGCCGACTTCGACGTGACGCTCGACCGCGCAGCGGCCTTCGCGCACATCGTGGGGGTGGGCCGGGCCCAGCTGGAGAGCGGCGATCCGCAGAGCGCGGCCAAGCTCGTCGACACCGCCGTGCACCTTCGCCGGGCCGCGGAGCTCGAGCGCTCAGACCGCCTGCACTGACGCTCGGTTGATCTGAGTCACACACGTCGTTCACGGTGCTTGAGTTGCGCCCGTGCTCGGTTAGGCTGGTGCACGCGTCGGGCTGTGGTAGCCCCGGGTCCCAAAATTAGCCGCTTCGAGCGGCCACGCGCCGTGAGGCGCTTCCCAGCCCGGCGCGACCCTCACACGTACGGGTCAGCGCCGCGGCGCGAACGTCGTGTACGACTGGGCCGGACGGCCGAGCTCAGCCAGCTCGTCGAGATCCTCAGCGGTCGGCATCCACTCACCTGCAGCCGCGTTGGCGGCGACCTGCTCCGGCTTGGTGGCACCGGCGATGACGCTCGTGACGGCCGGCTGGGCCGCGAGTCCGCCGATCGCGAGATCGAGGATCGAGATGTCGCGCGCTGCCGCGAATGACTCCAGCGCCTCGATGCGGTCCCAGTCGGCGCTCTCGAGGCGGCCCCGCTGCACTGCGAGGCGGGTGCCCTCCGGGGCGTCCTCACCCCGCGTGTACTTGCCGGTCAGCAGGCCGTACGCCAGCGGGAAGTACGGCAGCAGGCCGACGCCCAGCGCCTCGCACGCCGGGACGAGCTCGGTCTCGGCGGTGCGGTTGTAGAGCGAGTACTCGTTCTGCGCCGTCACGAACGACTCGAGGCCGCTGGTCCGGGACGTCCAGTCGGCGTCGACGACCTGCCACGCCTGCAGGTTGGAGCTGCCGATCGCGCGGACCTTGCCCTCCTTGACGAGCTCGGTCATCGCGCCGAGCGTCTCCTCGATCGGCGTCGAGGGGTCGGGGGTGTGCAGCTGGTAGAGGTCGACGTGGTCGGTCCCGAGCCGCTTGAGGCTCGCCTCGATGGCCGTACGCACGTAGGTCGCGGTGCCACGCCGGCCGCCGTCGTCGCCGTTGACGCCCTGCATGTCCATGCCGAACTTCGTCGCGATGACCACCTCGTCGCGGCGCCCCTTGAGCGCGTCGCCGAGCAGCTGCTCGCTCTGGCCCGTGCCGTAGACGTCGGCGGTGTCGAAGAAGTCGACGCCGTGCTCGAATGCCGCGTCGACGACGGCTCTTGTCTGGTCCGCGTCGATGCGGGTGCCGAAGGCGTTGCACCCGACGCCGACGGTCGAGACGGTGATGCTGCTGGTTCCGAGGTTGCGGCGGGAGATCGTCATGCGTCCAGCCTAGGCAGGCGATCGGTGCGACCGGCAACCGTCTCATCTCACGTACACTCGCCAGATGTTCTCGAGGCATGCAGCGCGCAGGATCGCCGCTGCCCTGACGGCTGCGCTGGTCGCCGTCCTGCTCGTGACGTTCGGCGGACCCGCCCGGGCCAGCGCGCACCGCACCACGGTCGGCAACCCCAGCCACGCCGGCTCCGCTGCCAAGGCGGCGCGGACGCCCCAGGCTCTCCTCGCGGCACACCACCATCAGCAGACCCCGCAGCACCTCGACCTGGCCTCGACCCCGCCGACCGCGACCCCGGACGTACGTCCGACCGCCGCCGACGCGACCCCCGAGACCCTCGTCGTACGAACCGGGAGTGACCGCGTCACCCCGACCGGACGGGCGCCGCCGGCTCTTTGAGCCCGCGCCATCCACCCGTCCTTCCACGCTCCTGCGTGTCGCTCGAAAGCTGACCCATGTCTCGTGCCCCACTGTGGCGCGCCGTCGCCGCATTCGCCGTCGTCGCCATCTCCCTGATCTTTGCCCTGACCAGCACCGCCAACCTCGGCCTCGACCTCAAGGGCGGCACCCAGATCGTCCTGCAGGCCAAGGACTCCGACCGCGCCAAGGCCAACGCCGAGTCGACCGATCGCGCCCTCGGAGTGCTGCGCGGCCGCGTCGATGCGCTCGGCGTCGCCGAGCCCACGCTGGCGCGCTCCGGCGACACCCGCATCATCGTCGAGCTGCCCGGCGTGCAGGACCCGCGCGAGGCGGCGAAGGTCATCGGCCAGACCGCACAATTGTCGTTCCACGAGGTGCTGCGCATCCCGGCCGCCGACGAGAAGGCGGCCAAGGGCGAGCAGGTGCTCAACGACGAGAGCGGCGCCCCCGTCGTCATCGGCAAGGCCCTCCTCGACGGGACCGGGGTCAAGAACGCCACGGCCGAGACCGAGCAGCAAGGCCTCGGCGAATGGGTCGTCGGCGTGACGTTCAACGGCTCGGGCAGCGGCGGGTGGAAGGAGCTCGTGGCCGACGCGTGCGCCAACACCGCAGCCGGCAACCGGGTCGCGATCGTGCTCGACGACAAGGTCATCTCCTCCCCCGGCGTCGTCCCTGAGCTCTGCGCCTCCGGCGGCGGCAACAGCACGCAGATCCAGGGCAGCTTCACGCAGGAGTCGGCCAAGGACCTGGCCGTGCTGATCAAGGGCGGCGCCCTGCCGATCGAGGTCGAGATCGTCGAGCAGAGGACCGTCGGCCCCACGCTCGGCAAGGTCGCGATCGACGCCTCGATCGAGGCCGCGATCATCGGCATCGTCCTCACCGGGCTGTTCATCATGTTCGTCTACCGGCTCGTCGGCCTGCTCGCCACGATCGCCCTGGGTGCGTACGCCCTCATCTCGTACGGTCTGCTCGTCTGGCTCGGTGCGACCCTCACGCTGCCCGGTCTCGCCGGCTTCGTCCTCGCGATCGGGCTCGCGATCGACGCCAACGTGCTGGTCTTCGAACGAGCGCGTGAGGAGTATGCCGAGCGCAGGGCCGGCGGCCTGTCCCCCGCGCTCAACACCGGCTTCAACAAGGCGTGGTCGGCGATCATCGACTCCAACGTCACGACCCTGCTCGCGGCCGCGCTGCTGTTCTTCTTCGCGTCCGGTCCCGTCAAGGGGTTCGGCGTGACGCTGTCCATCGGTGTCGTGGCCTCGATGGTGTCGGCGCTGGTCGTCGCGCGAGTGCTGAGCGAGTGGGCGATGCGTCGGGCGTACGTCCGGAAGCATCCGGGCATCAGCGGCATCGCCGGCACGGGACGCATCCGCGCGTGGCTCACCGAGAGCGGCCCCAACCTCATGAAGCGCAGCGGCACGTGGATCGCCGTCACGCTGGTCGTCGCGGTGATCTCGATCGGTGGCATCGCCCTGCGCGGCCTCAACCTCGGTGTCGAGTTCACCGGCGGGCGCTTGCTGGAGTACTCCTCGTCGCAGTCCGTCGACGTCGACGACGCTCGTGACGCCGTGGGCGAAGCCGGTTTCCCCAAGGCCGTCGTGCAGTCGTCGTCCGGCGAGGGCGGCAAGGAGAACATCACGGTGCGCGTCGACGACATCACCAACGACGAGGCATTCGAGATCGAGAAGGCCCTCACCGGGGTGGCCGGCGACGTCGAGAAGGAACGCGACGAGCTCGTCGGTCCGAGCCTCGGCAAGGAGCTGCGCGACAAGGCGCTGATCGCGTTCGGCATCGCTATCGCCGCTCAGATGATCTATCTCGCGTGGCGGTTCCGTTGGACGTACGCCGCGGCGGCCGTGCTGTCGATGTCGTCGGTGGTGCTGACCGTGGTCGGCGTGTTCGCGTGGTGGGGCAAGCCGATCGACGGCGTGTTCCTCGCGGCGGTGCTGTCGATCATCGGTCTGGCGGTCAACGACACGATCGTCGTGTTCGACCGCATCCGCGAGCACACCCGCGAGAACCGCAAGCGGCCCCTGCGGGAGGTGGTCAACGAGGCGATCCTGCAGACGATCCCCCGCACGATCAACACGGGGCTGGGCGCGATGTTCATCCTCGCGGCGCTGGCGGTGCTGGGCGGCGACTCGCTGACCGACTTCGCGATCGCGTTGCTGCTGGGCCTGTCGGTCGGCATCCTGTCGACGATCTTCACGGCGTCGGCGTTGGCGGTCGTGCTCGAGGAGCGGTGGCCGTACGACCCGACGGAGCCCGGTGCACGGGTCATCGACCCGTACGCGAATGTCGATGACGGCAGGTCGACGGGCGCGGTGGTGTGAGGCGGGCCGGGCGGACCCCTAGGGTGTTGGCATGACGTCGACCCCGCCGGAGCCGCCCGAGTCCGACCCCACCGAGCCGACTGTTCCGCTCGAGGGCGGCGAGCCCGACTACGGACGGGCCAACCAGCCGCCTCCGGGGTACGCGCCGCCGCCTCCGGGCGGTCAGGCTCCGCCGCCGCCTCCGGGCTACGGTCCCCCGCCCGGCTACCAGCCGCCACCCGGTGGTTACCCGCCTCCGGGCTACGCGTACGGCGCGCACGCCGGCGCCCCGTGGGGCGTGCACCCGGTGACGGGTGTGCCGTACTCGGACAAGCAGAAGCTCATCGCCGGGCTGCTCAACATCCTGTTGCCGTTCGGCATCGGCCGGTTCTACATCGGCGACACCGGCACAGGCGTCGCTCAGCTGCTCGTGTCGATCTTCACCTGCGGCATCGGCGGAATCTGGTCCCTGATCGACGGCATCCTGATGCTCACCGGTGAGCCGAACGACTCACAGGGCCGCCCGCTCCGTCCGTGACGGGTTGTCCACAGGTCCACGGCAGGGGCTGACAGAACCGCGCGTGTTTCGGTAGTTTCTCGGGCATGCGATTCGGGGGAATTGTTCTGGCCGTCCTGTTGACCCTTGGCGCGTGCTCGTCGGATCCAGCGCCCAAGGAGCCGAAGCGCACGAGCACCTCGGCGTCGCCGACCGCGACCCCGCCGACCATGCCGGCGCAAGCCAAGGAAGACACATCCGAAGGCGCCGCCGCGTTCGTCAAGCACTACATCGACGTCTTCAACTACGCCGCGAGCACCGGAGACGTCGAGGAGTTGTCGCGCCTTTCGTCGCCGAAGTGCGAGGGCTGCCAGAGCTACATCAACCTCTACCGCGACACCTACAAATCCGGCGGCTACTTCAAGGGCGGGAAGTGGACTGCTTCGAAGTTCACGCTCGAAACCGGGGATTCTGAAACTTACGCAACTACAACGATCACCTCCGGCAGGAACCGATTCCGAACGAGTCGAGACGACAACGAACAAACTTCAAGCTCGGAGAAAATCGAACTGACGTTCGCTATCCAAGGGACTTCGGGCTCCCGAAGGATCACCCAACTGGCACTTGGCGACGCGAAATGAAGGGGCTCACTCCATCGATCCTGTCCATCGTGATTCTGCTTGTCACCGGGTCACCAGCTACTTCCGCAATTGACGTCACGCCCGACCCCAGCAAACCGAGGATCCGCCTTCACGGATCAGAAATTGAACGCCCTGACAGGCGGCAAGACGTATCGAACAGGCCAGCTGGGGTGCGCAAGGCCACCGAGACCACTGAGTGCATCGAAGATCCAGGGGCCGGCTTCAATTGCGAGCCAGCACCTGAGGCGCCGACACGGGTTCAGCCTGAGGACATCACCGACGGGGATGTTTTGCGGGCAGTGCGGGAGATCGGGTTGCCGAGCCTCAAGGTGCGGATCCAGCCCGGCGAGGAGACCCTCGTCAACATCGAGACCATCTTCTACACGCGGCCGCAGCCCTTCGAGCGCAGCATCACGCTGCTGGGCTTCGACATCGATCTCGTCGCCGAGCCGATCCGCTACACCTGGGTCCACGGCGACCGCACGGTCAAGACCACCAGCCGGCCCGGCAAGCCGTACCCGGCGATGGACGTCACCCACCGCTATCGCGAGCCTGCCGACAACGTACGTCCGCGCGTCGACGTGACCTACCGGGTGCGCTACCGCGTCGACGGCGGCGCATGGCAGACCATCGGGCAGACGCTGCAGGCATCCGGACCGGCTGCGGACCTCGACGTCCGCGAGGCCGCACCCGTGCTCACCAAGCGCTGACGACGTGAAGATCCTGCCGATCCGACGAGTGCAAGAATGGCCGCATGCCCATTGCAAACCACATCGTTGAGCTGATCGGCAACACCCCGCTGGTCCGTCTCAACTCGGTCACCTCCGCGGGATCCGCGACCGTGGCCGCCAAGATCGAGTACCTCAACCCCGGCGGCAGCGCCAAGGACCGCATCGCGGTCAAGATGGTAGACGCCGCCGAAGCCTCCGGAGCCCTCAAGCCCGGCGGCACGATCGTCGAGCCGACCTCCGGCAACACCGGGATCGGGCTGGCGCTCGTCGCCCAGCAGCGCGGCTATCACTGCATCTTCGTGTGCCCCGACAAGGTCGGCGAGGAGAAGCGCAACGCCATGCGCGCGTACGGCGCCGAGGTCGTGGTGTGCCCGACCGCCGTGCCGCCGGAGCATCCCGACAGCTACTACAACGTTTCCGATCGTCTGGTCCGCGAGACCGAGGGCGCTTGGAAGCCCGACCAGTACTCCAACCCCGCCGGACCCGAGAGCCACTACGAGACCACCGGACCCGAGATCTGGGCTGACACCGACGGCAAGGTGACCCATTTCGTCGCCGGCGTCGGCACCGGCGGCACGATCACCGGCGTCGGCCGCTACCTCAAGGAGGTCTCCGGCGGCAAGGTCAAGGTCATCGGCGCCGACCCCGAAGGCTCGGTCTACTCCGGCGGCACGGGCCGGCCCTACCTTGTCGAAGGCGTCGGCGAGGACTTCTGGCCCAGCGCGTACGACCCGTCGATCCCCGATCAGATCATCGCCGTCAGCGATGCCGACTCGTTCGAGATGACCCGCCGGCTCGCTCGCGAGGAAGGCCTCCTGGTCGGCGGATCGTGCGGCATGGCGACCGTCGCGGCCCTGCAGGTCGCCAAAGAGGCCGGACCGGACGCCCTCGTGGTGGTCCTGCTGCCCGATGGCGGCCGCGGCTACCTCGCGAAGATCTTCAACGACGAGTGGATGTCGTCCTACGGCTTCCTCAGCGAGCCGCTGGACGGTCACACCCACCAGGTCACGGCCGGTGAGCTGCTGCGCAGCAAGTCCGGCGGCATGCCGGCCCTGGTGCACACGCACCCGTCCGAGACGATCCGTGACGCGATCGAGATCCTGCGCGAGTACAACGTCTCGCAGATGCCCGTGGTCGGCGCCGAGCCGCCCGTCGTGATCGGCGAGGTCGCCGGCAGCGTCAGCGAGCGCGCGCTGCTCAGCGCTGTGTTCGAGGGCCGCGCCCACCTCACCGACGCCGTTTCGCAGCACATGGAGCCCGCCTTCCCGCTCATCGGCGGCCAGGAGGACCTCGACACCGCCCTCAAGGCGCTCAGCGCCAGCGATGCCGTGATGGTCGTCGAGGACGGCAAGCCGCTCGGTGTCCTGACCCGCCACGACCTCTTGGGGGTTCACGTATGAGTGAAAAGAAGAGCACGCAGGACGAGGGCGCGTGGCAGGGATTCGCGACCCGCGCGATCCATGCGGGCTATGAGCCGAACGCCGAGAACGGCGCGGTCAACGTGCCGATCTATGCGTCGTCGACGTTCGCGCAGGACGGCGTGGGCGGCATGCGAGGCGGCTATGAGTACGCCCGCACCGGCAACCCCACGCGTACGGCGCTCGAGGCCAACCTCGCCGCGCTCGAGGGTGGCGCCCACGGTCGGGCGTTCAGCTCCGGCATGGCGGCCACCGACTGTGCACTGCGTTCGCTCCTGCGGCCCGGCGACCACCTCGTCATCCCCGACGACGCGTACGGCGGCACGTTCCGCCTGATCGACAAGGTGTTCACCCAGTGGGGCATCACCTACACCGTCGCCGCGGTCAACGACCTCGACGCGATCCGGGCCGCGATCAGGCCCGAGACCAAGGCTGTGTGGATCGAGACGCCCACCAATCCCCTGCTGAACGTCGGTGACATCGCCGCGATCAGCGAGATCGCCCACGCCGCCAACGCCAAGCTCGTCATCGACAACACCTTCGCGTCGCCCTACCTGCAGCAGCCGCTCGCGCTGGGCGCCGACATCGTGCTGCACTCGACGACGAAGTACCTCGGCGGCCACTCCGACGTCGTGGGTGGAGCGCTCGTCACCGATGACGACGAGCTCGACACCGCGTTCGCGTTCCTGCAGAACGGAGCCGGCGGCGTGCCGGGCCCGTTCGACGCGTTCCTGACGATGCGCGGGGCCAAGACGCTCGCCGTCCGCATGGACAAGCACTGCGACAACGCCGAGGCGATCGTCGAGTTCCTGCAGGGGCACTCCGCCATCTCGTCGATCCTCTATCCCGGTCTCCCCGAGCACCCGGGCCACGAGGTCGCGGCCAAGCAGATGCGGCGGTTCGGCGGCATGATCTCGGTGCGTCTCGCCGGCGGCAAGCAGGCTGCGCTCGACTTCTGCGCCCGCACCGAGCTGTTCACCCTCGCGGAGAGCCTCGGCGGCATCGAGTCGCTGATCGAGCACCCCGGCGCGATGACGCACGCCTCGACCGCGGGCTCGCTGCTCGAGGTCCCGGACGACCTCGTACGCCTGTCCGTCGGCATCGAGGACATCGGCGACCTGATCGGCGACCTGGAGCACGCATTGCGACCGTAAGGCGCTCAAGGTTGACCCCACGAGGCGTGGGCAGGGCCGCCTGGACGCTGCAACCGCTCTACGTCGTCACCGAGGTCGTCGTCGGACTGCAGGCCTCGCGGGACTACAGCTTCGTCGACTCGACCGTCAGCGACCTCGGCAACACCTCGTGCCGGACGATCCGCGGCGACGTGCTGTGCTCGCCATGGCACGCGACGATGAACGTCGCGTTCATCTGGTTCGGGGTGACCCTCGCCCTCGGCGCGCTCCTGCTCGGCTCCCGCATCCTGCCAGGCCGAGTCGGCACAGCGGCCGTCGTGACGTGGTGCGTCTCGGGCCTCGGCTCAGTCGGTGTGGGGCTGGTGCCGGTCAACGAGAACGGCGGGCTGCACGGGCTCGTCGCCCTTCCGGTCTTCCTGGCTCAGCCCACCGCGCTGGTGCTCACGGCGCTCAGCCTGTGGGCCACACGTCCCGGGCTCGCACGCGCCACTCTCGCGGCCGCGGCGCTGTCGGCGATCGGAGTCCTCGGCTTCGCGGCACTGCTGGCGGGTGACGGGTCAACCGCCCTCGGCGGGTTCGAACGCCTTGCCCTCTGGCCGGGCTACGTGTGGGTCGGCGTCATCGCCATGCTGAGCCGCCGGCGCACAGCCGACTGACAGGACGATCAGGCGGTGCGTTCGTCGTCTTCGGCGACGCCGGGCAGGCCGACCTGCTCGAAGTCGATCTCCGGGCGGGCGATGCCGGTCTCGTCGAGCACCGTGAACTCGCTCGCGGTGAGCCGGCGGGTGTCGCCCTCGATCTGCTTGACCTCGCCGAGCATCCGCGCCTCGTCGATGCCGTCGAGCTTGCGGGCGGTCACCAGCACGCGACCCTCGAGCGAGCCGGCGAAGTCGTTGTAGGACCGCACCGTGGTCTCGATCGACCGGCCCAGCTTGGAGACATGGTCGGACAGCTTGCCGAGCCGCTTGTAGAGCTCGCGACCCAGGTCGACCAGCTCCTGGGCGTTCTCGGCGAGGTCTTCCTGCTTCCACGTCAGTGCGACGGTCTTGAGCGTGGCCCACAGGTTGACCGGTGTCGCGAGCACGATGCCACGGCTGAAGGCGTACTCCAGGAGGGTGGGATCGGCGTCGAGGGCGGTGTTGAGGATCGCCTCGCTCGGGATGAAGGCGATCGTGTACTCGGGGCTGACCGGCAGTCCGGTCCAGTACTCCTTGCCGGCCAGGGCATCGACGTGCCCGCGCACCTGCTTGGCGTGCTGGGTCTGGAGCGTCTTGCGCTCGGCCTCGCTGATGTCCTCGCGGAACGAGTCGATGAACGCACTGAACGGCACCTTGGAGTCGATCGCGACCTGCTTGCGACCGGGCAGCTTGATCACCATGTCGGGGCGCCGGGCGCCGGAGTCGGCGGAGATCGACTCCTGCACGGAGTAGTCGATGCGGTTGAGCAGCCCTGCGGACTCGACCAGCGTCTTGAGCTGGAGCTCACCGTAGGCACCGCGCACCGAGTTGTTGCGCAGCGCGGCTGACAAGGTCTCGGCGGCCATCTTGGACTGCTCGGCGCTCTGCCGGGTCGCGCGGATCTGCGCGGCGAGGTCGCCGTGCTGCTCGCTGCGCTGCTTCTCGAGGTCGAGGACCTTCTGCTGCATGTCCTTGAGCTGCGCGGCGACCGGCGCGAGCTTCTGCAGCACCTTGCTCTCGGTCTGCGTCGCGGCCTCGCGCTGACGGGTCTCCTGGCGGTGCGCCTCGACCGTCTGGCGGTGCTGCTCCTGCGCCTGCACGAGCTGCTCACGCAGGCCCTGGACCGACGCCTGGGCGGCGGCGAGCTGCTGCTCGACCTCAGCGCGTACGACCGCCTCGTCGTGACGGATCTGCGAGATCAACGCCTCGTGGCGTGCCTCGGTCACCTGCGGGTCGATCGACCCCGTGGACTCAGCGACGACGCCCGCACGCCCGAACAACCAGCCTCCGACGAGGCCGAGCGCGAGTCCGACGAGAAGCACGATGACGAGTTCCATGTCGTCAGTGTCGCAACCGGGACCGACACATTCGTGGAGGAAGGCCACTGACACGCCCGATCGGCCCCACGAGACCCCCGGGACTGCCAGAATCGTCAACCATGTCGACCGTGATGCTCCTGCTGGCCCACCCGAGGGCCACGAGCTATTGCCACGCGATCGCCCAGCGTATCGGCGAGAGCCTGCTCAACCTCGGCCACGAGGTGCGGTCGCACGACCTGTACGCCGAGCTGTTCGATCCCGTGCTCACCGCCGAGGAGTCGCACACCAGCGGCGGTGCGATCGAGTCGGTGCTCGCCCGCGAGAACGACCCGCTCGTGGCGCTGCACCGCGAGGAGCTCCGCGTGGCCGACGGACTCATCGCCGTGCACCCCAACTGGTGGGGCATGCCGCCGGCGATCCTCACCGGCTGGATCAACCGCGTGGTCGTGCCCGGCGTCGCCTACCGCCTCGCGGAGGCCACCGGCTACCCCGAGCCGCTCGCCCCGATCACCGAGCTGTTCGTGGTCAACACGTCCGACACGACCGACGAGCGGGAACGCGACCTCTACAAGGACCCGCTCGACTCGATCTGGGGACGCTGCGTCGCGCCCTACCTCGGCGGCCCACGCGTGACCCGGCGCGTGCTACGGCCGGTCGGCGACTCCACGAACGAGCAGCGAAAAGCCTGGCTCGACGAGGTCGACGCGCTGGCAGCGCAGACATTCGGCACCGCCCTTTAGTCTGGCCGGTATGTCTGAACGTCGCGGGTTCCTGGGTGAGGTGTCCTGGTTCCAGGTCGCCGCAAGTGTCCTTGCGGCGGTGACGGCCGCGTGGATCGCGTCCTCTCTGGGCGTCGCGGGCACCCTCGTCGGCGCCGCGGTCGGCAGCGCGGTCGTCACGCTCACGTCGGCGTTCTACGCGCGTACGCTCGACAAGGGCCGCACCCTGCTCGTGACCACGGCCAGCGGCACGATCATCCAGCGGCGGGTCGACGAGGACGGTGAGATCGCCGAGACGATCGACCAGGCCGCCGAGGACGCACCCGTCGAGCGCGCCGAGTTCGTCCCCGACGAGGCGCCCCCGCGACTGCACTGGAAGACCATCATCGCGACGACCGTCGTCGTGCTGCTCCTCGCGCTGGCGGCCATCACGACGTACGAGCTGGTGACCGACCGTACGCTCGACGGCTCCAAGGGCACCACGATCGGCGACACCTTCGGCGGCCACAAGGGCAAGCCCAAGCCGAGCGACAAGCCGACCGATCCGACCACCACACCGACCAAGACCGACCCCACGACGACACCGACCCCGTCGGCCACCACGCCCACACCCAGCGACACGGCGACGACCCCGACTCCGACCCCCACCGAGACGACCGAGCCGGCGGAATGAACCCCGTCATGGCGGCGTTGACCCGGCCGACGCCCTGGAAGGAGGCTTCATGACCATCTACCTGACCCCGAACATCAGCGACGAGAAGATCGCCGCGCTCGACCTGTTCGACGCCTACCGCTACGGCGAGGACCTGCTCGACTCGCGCTTCCCGCGCGACGCCGCACGCGTGCTGCGCAAGGTGGTCGAAGCCGAGCCCGACAACTCCGCAGGATGGGAGCTGCTCGGCCGGGCGCACTTCGCGGCCGCCCAGCTCTCGCCCGCCGAGGACGCGTTCCGACGCCTCATCGAGCTGGAGCCCACCAGCATGTGGGCGCAGACCGCACTCGGGCTGACCCTCGACCGGCAGAGCCGTCACCGCGAGGGCGCAGTTCATCACCGCGTCGCTGCGGCGATGGGCGCGTCCGAGCGCGACGCCACGCGCGTCGAGCTCGTCGACAGACAGACCGGCTGAGCGTCCTGGACACGCAGCAGGCTGCCGTCGCGACCGCCCTCGCGCTCGTCCTCATCCCGACCGTGTGGCGGACGACCAGGCATCTCGTGACGCTGGTGCACGAGGCCGGTCACGCGGTCGTGGCAGTGCTGACCGGGCGGCGACTCAACGGCATACGGCTGCACAGCGACACCTCGGGGCTGACCGTCTCCAGCGGTAAGCCCCGGGGTGCCGGCATGATCGCGACGGCGGCGGCCGGCTACCTCGCGCCGGCAGCGCTCGGCCTCGGCTCCGTGCTGCTGGTCGACGGCGGGCACACCCCTTGGGCCCTGTATGCCGGGCTGGCCACCTTGGCGCTGATGCTGCTGTACATCCGCAACTGGTTCGGCCTCGTCGTGGTCGGGCTCAGCGGGGTCGCCGTCGGTCTGCTGATCTGGAAGGCGCCCGAACGTGTGCAGGACTTCGCCGCGCTGGCGTTCGCTTGGTTCCTGCTCGTCGCCGCACCACGCATGACTGTTGACCTCTGGGCACACCGGCGGCGCGTCCGTACGCGTACGACCGACGCCGACATCCTCGCCCGCCTCACGATCCTGCCCGCTGCGGTGTGGAACACCATCTTCCTGCTGCTGACGCTCGCCGCGCTCGCCGGTGCGGTACGCGTGACCGATCTGCTCACCTGATTGACTGGCGGACGTGTTCACCGTCGGCAAGGAGCTCCCAGGCGCACTCGGGCGCAGCGGCACGATCTCGACCCCGCACGGTGAGATCCGCACCCCGGCGTTCATCCCCGTCGGCACGCGCGCCACGGTCAAGGCCGTGCTGCCCGAGGCGATGGCCGACCTCGGCGCGCAGGCGCTGCTCGCCAACGCGTACCACCTCTATCTCCAGCCCGGCGCCGACATCATCGACGAGGCCGGCGGCCTCGGCACGTTCATGAACTGGCCCGGCCCCACGTTCACCGACTCCGGCGGGTTCCAGGTGCTGTCGCTCGGCGCGGGCTTCAAGAAGACGCTGTCGATGGACGCCAAGGGCGCCGAGGCCGACGACGTCATAGCCGAGGGCAAGGACCGTCTCGCGATCGTCGACGACGACGGCGTGACGTTCAAGAGTCACCTCGACGGCACGAAGCACCGCTTCACCCCCGAGGTGTCGATGCAGATCCAGCACCAGCTCGGCGCCGACATCATGTTCGCCTTCGACGAGCTGACGACGCTGATGAACACCCGCGGCTACCAGGAGGAGTCGATCAAGCGCACGCAGGCCTGGGCCGAGCGTTGCGTCGTCGAGCACCAGCGGCTGTCGGCCGAGCGGGCGCACAAGCCGCGGCAGGCGCTGTTCGGCGTCGTGCAGGGCGCGCAGCACGAGGACCTGCGCCGCGCTGCCGCCCGCGGGCTCGTCGGGCTCGACTTCGACGGCTACGGCGTCGGCGGCGCAATCGAGAAGGAGAACCTCGGCACGATCGTGGGTTGGGTCAACGAGGAGCTGCCCGACGACAAGCCGCGCCACCTGTTGGGGATCAGCGAGCCCGACGACCTGTTCACCGCTGTTGAGAACGGTTGCGACACGTTCGACTGCGTCTCGCCGTCGCGGGTGGCCCGCTCGTCACGCGTGTATGCCATGACCGGCCGCTACAACCTCAACGTCGCCGCGTCACGGCGCGACTTCGGCCCGATCGACCCTGAGTGCGACTGCTACACGTGCGGGCACTACTCCAAGGCGTACCTGCACCACATGTTCAAGACCAAGGAGTACGTCGCGGCGACCCTCGCGACGATCCACAACGAGCGGTTCACGGTGCGGCTCGTCAACGACATGCGTACGCACCTCGAAGCCGGCACGTTCGCCGAGTTCAAGGCCGACTTCCTGACCCGGTTCTACGGCCCTCCCGCACCCTAGCGAGGGCGCTCAGCGCCCGAGCGGGAGCGAGCGAGGAACGAGCGAGCGAAGGGCAGTGCCGTCAACCACTCGCGCCGGGAGGTCATGTCACCACGCTTCGCTCGCAGAGCTCGCTCCCGCTCGGCCGCGGACGGCCTCACTAGCGAGCGAGTTCTAAGCCCAGTAGGACGGCTCGCGGTCCTTGAGCAGGCGGATGACCAGCATCGTGACCGGCATGACGATCAGCTCGACGGCGCACTTGAAGACGAACCCGACGACGAAGTAGTTGACGAACTGGCCACCCGTCGAGATGCCGATCGCCGACGCGGCGATGGCGCAGAAGATCAGCGTGTCCGCCGCCTCGCCGACACCGGTCGACCCCGCGAGCCGGCGGAACAGCCCGGGCTCCGCGCTTCGGGCCTTCATGCGTACGAGCACCCACGAGTTGAGGAACTGGCCGGTGAGGTACGCGATCATCGACGCCGCCACGATCTGCAGACCGGACCAGACGACGCTCTCGAACGCCTCCTGGTTCTCGTAGAAGCTCGCGCCCGGCAGCTTCATGACGATCAGGAACGTCGCGAACGTCATGATCGCCGTGCCGAAGCCCACCAGGATCGCCCGCCGCGCGGCCTTGAAGCCGTAGACCTCGGACATGACGTCGCCGAGGATGTAGGCCAGCGGGAACAGCACCGCTCCCCCGTCGGAGATGATCGGCCAGATCTGCACCGGGCCCAGCGACAGGTCTCCTGAGCCGAACTCGGTGGCCTTGGTCGCGGCGATGTTGGACACCACGAGCACGACGCAGAACACCGCGAGGATGACGTCGTAGTAGGACGATCCGCGGGACGCGTAGTGGATCTCGCGTTCGGGCTGAGCAGCGGTTTCCTGCGATGTCATGGGCCCATCCTGCCAGTCTGGGCACCTCTGGGAGAATCGAGTCATGACCGCCGAGCTGCCGACACGTACCGACGTGCTCGTCGTCGGCGCCGGCCCTGCGGGCTCGGCGGCCGCCGCCTGGACCTCACGCTTCGGCATGCAGACCGTCCTGGCTGACGCGGCAACGTTCCCGCGCGACAAGACCTGCGGCGACGGCCTCACGCCCCGTGCGATCGCCGAGCTGCAGCGACTCGGCCTCGAGGACTGGGTACGTGGCCACGGCACCAACCGCGGGCTCCGCGCGTCAGGGTTCGGCCAGGAGCTCCTGCTGCCCTGGCCCGGCGGCTCGCTGCCCGACTGGGGTTCCGCGGTCCCCCGCACCGAGCTCGACGACAAGATCTTCCGTGTCGCGGTCGAGTCCGGCGCCACGCCACTCGAGGGTGCCCGCGCCGTCGATGCCGAGCGCGACGCCGCCGGCAAGGTCGTCTCGGTGACGTTCCACCTCGGCAAGGACCGCACGCCGCACACGATCCAGTGCGACCGGCTCGTGATCGCCGACGGCGTACGCTCGCCGCTCGGTCGGGTCCTCGGCCGCGAGTGGCACCGCGACACCGCGTACGGCGTGGCCGGCCGCTCGTACGTGAAGTCCGGCCGCAGCGACGATCCCTGGATCTCCTCGCACCTCGAGCTCCGCGGTGAGGACGACGAGCTGCTGCCCGGATACGGCTGGATCTTCCCGCTCAGCGACGGCGAGGTGAACCTCGGCGTCGGCGCGCTCGCGACGGCCAAACGGCCCGCCGACCTGCAGATCCGGCCGCTCATGGAGTACTACGCCGGTCTGCGCCGCGAGGAGTGGGACCTCAGCGGTGAGCTCCGTATGCCCACCAGCGCGCTGCTGCCGATGGGCGGCGCGGTGTCGGGCGTCGCCGGGCCCAACTGGATCCTCGTCGGCGACGCCGCCGGCTGCGTCAACCCGCTCAACGGCGAGGGCATCGACTACGGCCTCGAGACCGGCCGCGTCGGTGCCGAGCTCATGCGCACGCACACCGACCTGCAGGACGCCTGGCCCACCCTCCTCACGACGCACTACGGCGAGGCGTTCTCGATCGCGCGTCGCCTCGCCGGACTCATCACGGTGCCGCGACTGCTGCCCACCGCAGGGCCCGTCGGCATGCGGTCGCACCGCCTCATGACCTTCGCCCTGCGGGTCATGGGCAACCTGGTGACCGACGAGGACCGCGACTTCACTGCACGCCTCTGGCGTTGGGCCGGCCGGCAGTCCGTACGCCTCGACGATCGCCCTCCGTTCTCTTCCTGACGGATTCCCTACGAACGCGACAACCGGCCGCTAATCTCTGGCCATGACCGAACCGCCTCCGGGTCAACCGCCGTACAACCCACCGCCTCCCGGCTACGGCCCGCCTCCGGGTTACGGCCCTCCGCCGCCTGGTTACTACCCGCCACCGCCGGGCTACTACGGTCCGCCGCGCTTCGAGGTCGGCCAGGCGTTCGGCTGGGCGTGGGCCAAGTTCAAGGCCAACACCGCGACCCTGCTCACCGGTGGCGTCATCATGCTGCTGGCGACGATCGCCATGTATGCGGTCGCGATCGCTGTGGTGTTCGCGGTGGTGCCGCATCCAACGCTGACGTTGACCGATTCCGACACCGGCGAGCTCGATGGTGTCGGCCGCTACTTCGCCACGCTGGGCGTCAGCTATGGCGTGTTCTTCCTGCTGTCGATCCCCTTCGCGGTGGTGTCAGCAGGCCTGATCCGCACGGGCCTGCGGATCGCGGACGGTGAGTCGCCCGGTGTCGGCGCCCTCTTCTCGTACCGCAACGCTCCGCGCATCATGCTGACGTCGCTGATCATCTCCGTGGTGACACTGATCGGGTTGATCCTCTGCTACGTGCCCGGCCTCGCCTTCGGCTTGTTCGCCGGTTTCACGCTCTACTTCGTGGTCGATCAGCGTCAGGGTCCCATCGCTGCGATCAAGTCGAGCTTCGCGGTCGTGAAGGCCAACTTCAGCAACGCGCTGGTCGCGACGCTGCTGGCCGGGCTCGTGGCGACCGGAGGAGTCATCGCCTGCTTCGTCGGCATGATCTTCACGGTGCCGTTCGCCATGCTCGTGCACGTGTACACGTACCGGTTCCTCAGCGGCGGCACCGTCGCACCCTGACCGCTCGCGCACACACGAAAGGCCCGGCCGAAGCCGGGCCTTTCGTCGTTCAGTGGATCACGCAGCAGGCGGAGCCGGCGGCGTGTCGTTCTTCTTGATCTCCGGGATCTTCTCGCCCGACTCCTTGAAGGACAGGAACGTGAAGACCGTCAGCGCGATGCAGGCGATCCAGAGCAGGTAACCCGACCAGCCGGGGCCGACATCCAGACCCGGGAAGTTGGGGTCGCCCGGGAACAGAGCCCGCAGAATCAGCAGGACAGTGCCGAGACCGGCCGTGCCGAGCGCCACGAGGCTCCACGGCACGCCGTCCGGAAGGTTCTCCTTCGAGAATGCCTTGACGGCAACGATGGCGGTCGCGGCAATGATCAGCAGGATGCCCAGAGTGGCGTAGCTCGTCCAGGCATTGGTCCCGGCTGACGAGGTGATCGCGCTTGAGCCCGGACCGTCGTATGACGCGGTGACGTAGCTGCCGAAGAACGACAGGATGATGGCGACAGCACCCGAGATCAGTGCGCCTTGTTCGAACTTGCCCAAAGACTTGAAGTCAGCGGCCATAGTTATTTTCTCCCAACGATGAATGTTAGGGCTGAATCTAGTGCCCCGAGCGTCCTATACGACAGCAATTCCACCGGTAATCACGCCGTGTCTTGGGCGGTCGAAGTGTGGTAGAGGTCTGGATCCTCACACCCGGGAGGACGCCGCAGACGTCGCCGGAGCGGTAGGTCGATCGGCCAGCATCGCACCGACGAGGCCGGCCACCATGCCAACGACCAGCAACCCGAACACGACAAAGGCCGACCAGCCGAACCTGAGCCCCAGACCGTCCAGGTTCTCGATCGCCACGTTCGTCTCATAGGCCCGGTAGAGCACGAACATCGCGATGGCCAGGACACAGGACACGCTGGTCAGCCCCGACACCAGGCGGCGCCCCACCGACAGCTGCGTCGGCAGGACCGCTGCCACGACCGCGAGGAGGAGCCCACCAGCGACCACCAGGCAGCCGAGGAGGCCGAACGTGCCGCGCCACGGCGTGGCACCGGCGGAGGTCGCCGCGAGACCTTGGATGTCGATCGTCAGCACGAGGAACTTCCGAATGAACGTCGCCCCGAGGGCTGCGAGCAATGCCACCGCCGCCACGATCCGTGCCGCCAGTCCGAGAGGGTTCATCGCCGAAAGCGTATCCGCGCATCAGGCAGCGCACAGCCAGACACCCACGTACGACACAATCTGCGTCATGGATGCAGATGTCATCGTCGTCGGAGCGGGCCTCGCCGGCCTCGTCGCCACCGCAGAGCTCGTCGAAGCCGGCCGCAAGGTCATCCTCGTGGACCAGGAGGGCGAGCAGGGCATCGGCGGCCAGGCGTTCTGGTCGTTCGGCGGCCTGTTCCTCGTCGACTCGCCCCAGCAGCGCCGCATGGGCATCAAGGACTCGGTCGAGCTGGCGATGCAGGACTGGATGGGCAGCGCCCAGTTCGACCGCGACGAGGACAACTGGCCGCGGCAGTGGGCCGAGGCGTACGTCAACTTCGCCGCCGGCGAGAAGCGGGCCTGGCTCAAGGAGCGCGGCCACAGCCTGTTCCCGGTCGTCGGCTGGGCCGAGCGCGGCGGCGGGCTCGCGAGTGGCCACGGCAACTCCGTCCCCCGGTTCCACATCACCTGGGGCACCGGTCCCGGCATCGTCGAGCCGTTCGAGAAGCTCGTCCGGGCGGGCCACGACCAGGGACTCGTGCAGTTCGCGTTCCGCCACCAGGTCGACGAGCTGATCGTCAGCGACGGCGCCGTCACCGGCGTACGCGGGCAGGTCCTCGAGCCCAGCGACGCCGAGCGCGCCGCACCCACCTCACGTACGTCGATCGGTGAGTTCACGATGACCGCCCAGGCCGTCATCGTCACGTCGGGCGGCATCGGCGGCAACCACGACCTCGTACGCGCCAACTGGCCCGAACGGCTCGGCACTCCCCCGCAGCACATGATCTCCGGCGTCCCGGCTCACGTCGACGGCCGCATGCTCGGCATCGCCGAGTCGGCCGGCGCGAGCCACATCAACCGCGATCGCATGTGGCACTACGTCGAAGGCATCAAGAACTGGGACCCGATCTGGCCCAAGCACGGCATCCGCATCCTCCCCGGACCGTCGTCGATCTGGCTCGACGGCGGCGGCAAGCGCCTGCCGATCCCGGGACTGCCCGGCTACGACACCCTCGGCACGCTCAAGCTGCTCCGCCAGAGCGGCCACGACCACTCGTGGTTCGTGCTGACGCAGGCGATCATCGAGAAGGAGTTCGCCCTCTCCGGCCAGGAGCAGAACCCTGACCTGACCGGCAAGAGCGTGCGCGAGCTGCTCAAGCAGCGACTCGCCAAGGGCGCGACCGGCCCCGTCGAGGCGTTCAAGTCCAAGGGCGAGGACTTCATCGTGGCCGACACGATCGAGGAGCTCGTCGCCGGCATGAACGCCCTGACGCCCGAGGCGCCGGTCGATGTCGACGACGTACGCCGGCAGGTCGCCGACCGTGACCGCGAGCTCGACAACGCATTCACCAAGGACCTGCAGATCGCCGCGCTCAAGCAGGCACGCAGCTATCGCGGCGACAAGCTCATCCGTGTCGCCTCCCCGCACAAGATCCTCGACCCCAAGAAGGGGCCGCTGATCGCCGTACGCCTGCACGTCCTGACCCGCAAGTCGCTCGGCGGGCTCGAGACCAACCTCGACTCGCAGGTCCTCGGCACCGACGGATCGCCGCTCGACGGGTTGTATGCCGCGGGTGAGGTCGCCGGCTTCGGTGGTGGCGGCGTGCACGGCTACAACTCGCTCGAGGGCACGTTCCTCGGCGGCTGCATCTTCAGCGGACGCGCCGCCGGCCGCGCCGCAGCGAAGCAAGTCGGGTGAGGTCGACGTAGGTTTGGACGTATGAACACCGCACCGCTGCTGGAGCTCAACGACGGACGCCAGATGCCGGTCCTCGGCTTCGGGACGTACTCGATCAAGGACCCCCAGGTCTTCGTCGAGGCGATCGCCACCGGCTACCGCCTGCTCGACACGGCCACCCGCTACGAGAACGAGACAAAGGTCGGCCGCGGCATCGCCGAGTCGCCGGTGTCGCGCGACGAGCTGTTCGTCACGACCAAGCTGCCCGGCAACGCCCACGGCTCGCAGGGTCCACGCATCGAGCTGACCGCCTCTCTCGAGAGGCTCGGACTTGATCACGTCGACCTCTTCCTGATCCACTGGCCGCTGCCTCGCATCGACAAGTACGTCGAGACGTGGCAGGCCATGATCGAGCTCCGCGACGAAGGGCTGGCGACGTCGATCGGCGTCTCCAACTTCCTCCCGGACCACCTCACACGCCTCGTTGCGGAGACCGGCGTGGCGCCAGCCGTCAACCAGGTCGAGCTGCATCCCTACTTCCCGCAGGTCGAGCAGCGTGCCGCCGACGAGGCCTACGACATCGTCACGCAGAGCTGGACGCCGATCGGTCGGGGCACCGACCTGCTCGACAACCCCGTGCTCGCCGAGATCGGAGACCGGCACGGCAAGTCGCCGGCCCAGGTGGTGCTCCGGTGGCACACCCAGATCGGCGCCGCACCGATCCCCAAGTCGGCGACACCGGAGCGGTTCCGCAGCAACCTCGACATCTTCGACTTCGAGCTCGACCAGGACGACCTCGACCGCATCGCCGGGCTCGACCAGGGCCGGCGCATCGGCGGCGACCCGCGTACGCACGAGGAGTTCTGAGCGCCGAACCGCTAGGTTCCTTGCATGACCGCTCTCGCGCTGATCCTCGCCGGCGTCGCCGCCCTGCTCCACGTGCTGTTCTTCAAGCTGGAGTCGCTCGACTGGCGCAAGCCCAAGACGTGGAAGACGTTCGGGCTCGAGTCGCAGGCCGACGCCGACACGACCGCCTCGCTGGCGTTCAACCAGGGCTTCTACAACCTGTTCCTCGCCATCGGCACCGCTGTGGGCATCGGGCTCATCGCGTTCTCCGACGACCACGACGCGACCGGCTGGGCCCTGATCGTGTTCGCGTGCGGCAGCATGCTCGCAGCCGCGGTGGTGCTGATCTCGCACGGCGGCAAGTCGTACGCCCGGGCGGCCACGATTCAGGGCCTGCCGGCATTGCTGGCCGTCGTCACGAGCCTCATCGCCGCCAACTGACCGCCCCCGGAACCGTCGGGGCCGCGGACTAGGGTGGCACCCGTGCTTCGTATCGCCACCGTCAATGTCAACGGCATCCGCGCCGCCCACAACAAGACCCGGGGCCAGACCCTCGGATTCGGCGACTGGCTCGCCGACCGGGGTGCCGACATCGTCACCCTGCAGGAGGTCCGCGCACCCGACGAGATCGTGCGTGAGCTGACCGCCGATGCCGGCTATCACGTCGTCCACGCCGAGGCGGCCGCCAAGGGGCGCGCCGGTGTCGCGGTGCTCAGCCTGGCCGAGCCCAAGGAGGTCCGCGTCGGCAACGGCGACGACTACTTCCACGACTCCGGGCGCTGGATCGAGTCCGACATCCCGCTCTCCGACGGCTCGATCCTGACGACCGTGTCGGCCTACGTCCACTCCGGCGAGGCGGGCACGCCGCGTCAGGACGACAAGTACCGATTCCTCGAGCAGATGGCCACTCGCCTCGCGCAGATCCGCGCCACGGGCAATCACGGCGTCGTCACGGGTGACCTCAACGTCGGTCACACCGAACGCGACATCCGCAACTGGAAGGGCAACGTCAAGAAGGCCGGCTTCCTGCCCGAGGAACGCGCCTACTTCGACCGCTACTTCGGCGAGCTCGGCTGGGTCGACGTGCACCGCACGCTCGCCGGCGACGTCGACGGCCCCTACACGTGGTGGTCGATGCGCGGTCAGGCGTACGACACCGACACCGGTTGGCGCATCGACTACCAGATCGCGACGCCCGAGCTGGCCGCAGCAGCGCGCGAGGCGGTCGTCGACCGGGCGCCCAGCTGGGCCGAGCGCTGGTCCGACCACGCACCCCTGGTCATCGACTACGACCTCTGACATGACGACCCCGCTCGATCGACGTCTGGGGCTCGTCGGCTCCGTCGCCGTCGGCATGAGCGCGATGATCGGCGCTGGCCTGTTCGTGGTGTTCCCGCCCGCCGTGTCGGCGGCCGGCGATGGGCTGCTCATCGCACTGGGACTCGCGGCGGTCGTCGCAGCGTGCAATGCGATCTCGTCGGCCCGCCTCGCCCGGCGGCACCCGGTCGCCGGCGGCACGTACGTCTACGGCCGCGAGCGTCTGGGTCCGCTGTGGGGCTACCTCGCCGGCTGGTCATTCATCGCCGGCAAGGTCGCATCATGCGCTGCGATGGCGTTCGCGCTGGGCAGCTACCTGTGGCCCGGCCATGCGCGGCTCGGTGCGATCGCCGCCGTCGTCGTCTTCACCGCGGTCAACCTGGCGGGGGTCGAGAAGTCCGCAGCGGTGAGTCTCCCACTGGTCGCCGGCGTCGTCGTGATCGTCGGCGCCGCGCTGATCGCCATGCTTGCGGGTTCCAGCGGTCGCGGCCCGGACCTGCCCACCTCGTCGGGTGGGGTGCTCGAGGCCGCGGGGCTGCTGTTCTTCGCGTTCGCCGGCTACGCGCGCCTCGCGACGCTCGGCGAGGAGGTACGCGAGCCGGCCCGCACCATCCCGCGAGCGATCGCCGTGACGTTCGTGCTGGTCCTCGCGCTCTACGCGGCTGCTGCCCTGGCGCTCCTGCACGCACTCGGCGCCTCCGGCCTCTCCCAGGCCGCGCGACCGTTTGTCGCCGGTGTCGACGCTGCCGACGCGCATGGCCTCGTGCCGCTGGTCCTCGTCGCCGCTGCGCTCGCTGCCGGAGGTGCGCTCCTCTCCCTGATGCTGGGCGTGTCTCGCACGACCCTCGCGATGGCCCGCGACGGACACCTGCCTCGCGGCCTCGCCGCGGTCAGCCGCCACACCCGGGTCCCCCACCTGGCCGAGATGGCCGTGGGCGTGGTCGTCGCAGCGCTCGTCTGCTTCGGTGACCTCGTCACCAGCGTGGCGTTCTCGTCGTTCTGCGTGCTGATCTATTACGCGATCGCCAACGCGTCGGCGTGGACGTTGAGCGCGGCTGTCGTGCCGCGTCTCGTGGCCGCACTGGGGCTGGCAGGTTGCGCGGTGCTGGCATTGAGCCTGCCGCCGTCAACGATCCTCGCGGGTGCGATCGTCGTCGCCGTCGGCGGCGCGTTCTACGCGCTCCGGCGCGGGCGCGTCAGGAGAAGATGAGCCGGTCCCGAGCCTTCCGGCCGTTCGTGTAGTCCTCGAGCCACCAAGGGGTCGCGCCCGCCTTGCTGGGCGGCCTCTGCAGCACCAGCTTCTTGACGCCGGTCTTCGCCTCCTCCTGCCGGAGCCGGAACTCGTAGTGGTCGAAGAGCCGCACCGCCTCGATCGCGTACGACACGGCGACGCGCCGGTCGCGGATCAGCAGGAGGTTCTCGCCGTTCTCCCGGTCGGCCGCCTTCGAGAAGTTGTAGGACCCGAGATAGACCCGTGCCGTCGGCAGGTCGAAGTCGACGACCACGAACTTGTGGTGCATACGGATGCCGCCGCCCCCCGTCGGTTCGGACTTGAACGGCTCAGGAACGTGCGCCGAGAGGGCAGCCGGGCTGACCGGGGCCACGTTGCCGTCCGGCTTCTGCAGGTCGATGCCACCCACAGCCCGATCGGCAATGCCGTAGACGAAGACCCGATCACCCTCGGTGACCACCTTCACGGCCTGGCGGATCGACCCCTTGGTCTGGGCCAAGAACGCCAGGGAGTAGAGCAGGCTCGACGTCGCCCCTTCGCGGATGTCGCCGGCGATCGTGGCCAGCTGGGCATTGCCCGCCGAGTGCGGAGAGAACGCAACCTCGGCCTCGATCCCGTCGAACCCGAGATCCACCCACTGGGCGGCAGGCAAGGCGCCGAACTCAGCCGCCTCGTCGGTGCCCCAGTACGACTCGAACGCGTCGACGAACGGCTGGATCGCCTGGCGACCGGTCAGGACCACCGCGTTGTTGCTCTGGACGAAGAATCCCCGCCAGCTGAAGTTCGTCGAGCCGCAGACCGCTTGGTTCAGCTTGGGCCCGGTCACGACGATGCACTTGTTGTGCTGCAGGCCGCCCATGTGTTGCCGTCTGACATTCGCGGTCCCCGCGGAGGCGCGGAGCCGCCGGGCAGCTTCGGTCTCGGCCGACCCCTTCTCGCCGTGCGCGTCCGAGTCGTCGACGATGATCGTCAGGCGCGACCCCAGCTGTTCGAGCCGACTCACGACGTCTGCCTCGCTCAGGTCGTACGCCACGACCTTCACGGCCGTGGTCTCGTCCGCGATGGCGGCGTCGAGGACGGCGAGGACGGCCCGTCGTGCCTCGAAGCCCATCCAGTCGAGCGCCTCTTCGGCATCCGGGTGCGTCGGGACGAAGTCCAGGCCGTCGTCGGCCTTCGCCGGCAGCAGCGTCGAGATGGCCCCGCCCCGCTCGAACCGGTCCACGAACGCCTGGGAGGACACGAATCCGCGGGTGAAGCAGACGTTGAGCCTGCCCGGGTAAGTCTCACCGGCCAGGTCGATCTCCGCCTCCTGGGCCTCCCCGTAGCTGAGCACCCCGTCCGCCGCCATGAAGACCGGCGTGACCCGATACAGGAACCCACCGGGGCGTTCCGCCCTGAACGGGAAGTGCACCCAACGGAACTTCTGGATCGGCGACCGCAGCGACGACCGAACGTCTCCCCCTGCCGGCGAGCCGAAAGGCTCGAACGTCAGGCGGTTCCTGACGGACAGGAACCTGTCGCCGCCGGGCTCGCGATACTGGATCGCGAAGCCGACGAAGTCGTCCGGCGGTCGCCCCACCCGCCAGTTCATGCCGAGCAGTGCCATGCCCTCGCCACGGTGCACCTTCAGCGTGAAGGCCGCGCTGTCGTTCTCGCCGACCACCTCGAAGTCATCATTCATGTGCCGCACCTCGGTCCCGACCCAGCCCACCGATTCGATGCGCTGGGCTCAGTGAATCCCTGCACGAGAGCTGTGGCAACCCCTGCGCCACGCCACAAGTTGAACGTTGCATAACCCTGTCATACACTTGGTTGCATGCCGCAACCTGATCTGGACCATCTCGCCCGCGGACTCCGCGAGTTCGCGGGAGCGCTCCTGCGGTCGACGCGCACCGACTCCCTCAGCCGTACGGCCGCCTCGACCCTCTCCTGGCTCTCCCGGGAGGGCGCACTGAGGATCACGACGCTCGCCGAGCGCGAGGTCGTGACGCAGCCGGCCATGACCGGGCTCGTGCAGCGTCTCGAGGCAGCCGGCCTCGTGACCCGCAAGGCCGATGCCCGCGACGGCCGTGTCGCCCTGATCGACATCACCCCGCTGGGTCTCGAGGCCTTGCATCGGAGGCGCGCGTCGCAGGACGCCATCATTCTCGACCGGCTCGCCGGGTTGTCCCCTGACGAGCTCGCCGCCCTCGAGGCGGCACTTCCCGCCCTCTACAACGTCACGGAGCTCCATGTCGTCTGACAACGCCACCTTGTTCAAGCAGCCCAAGGCCGTCTACGCGGTCGCCTTCGCCTGCGTCATCTCGTTCATGGGCATCGGTCTCGTGGACCCGATCCTGCCGGCGCTCAAGACCCAGCTCGACGCCACCGAGAGCCAGGTGACCCTGCTCTTCACCAGCTACCTCGTGGTGACCGCAGTCGCGATGCTCGTCACCAACTGGGTCTCCAGCCGCCTCGGCGCGAAGCGGACACTGCTCACCGGCCTCGTCATCATCGTCGCGTTCGCTGCCCTCGCCGGGTCGACCGACACCATCTCGGGGATCGTCGCGTTCCGCGCCGGCTGGGGCCTGGGCAACGCGTTGTTCATCGCGACGTCCCTCGCCGCGATCGTGGCGAGCGCCCGAGGCGGCTTCGCCGGCGCGATCATCCTGTACGAAGCCGCGCTCGGCCTGGGTATCGCCGCCGGTCCGCTCGTCGGCAGCGTGCTCGGCAACATCAGCTGGCGCGGACCGTTCTACGGCGTCTCGGTGCTCATGGCCATCGCCCTCGTCGCGACGTTCTTCCTGCTCCCGTCCACGCCGAAGCCGGAGCACCGTACGTCGCTCAGCGCACCGTTGCGAGCCCTCGGCCACCGCGGCCTGCTCACGATGAGCGTCACCGCGCTGCTCTACAACTGGGGCTTCTTCACGATGCTGGGCTATGCCCCGTTCCCGATGGGCCTGTCGATCACGGCACTCGGCTGGGTGTTCTTCTGCTGGGGCGTGCTCGTCGCGTTCTTCTCGGTCATCGGTGCGCCATGGCTGCAGGCCCGGTTCGGCACCGCCGCCTCGCTCTACGGCTCGTTGGGCCTGTTCGCGATCGACCTCGCCGTGATGGCGGTCAGCCCGACCAACCAGGTGCTGATGATCGGCTGCGTCATCGCCGCGGGCATCTTCATCGGCATCAACAACACCTTGATGACCCAGGCCGTCATGACCGTCTCGCCGGTCGAACGGCCCGTCGCATCCGCGGCGTACGGCTTCGTGCGATTCATCGGCGGTGGCCTCGCCCCGTTCGCCGCAGGCAAGCTCGTCGAGCACTTCAACGTGCACGTGCCGTTCGCGATCGGCGCGATCACGGTGCTCGTCGCGATCGGGGTCCTCGCCTCCGGTCGCACGCTCCTCGCCGAGGCCGATCGCAGCCTCGCCGGCCACGGTGACGACGACGTGAGTGGCGAGGTCGCCGACGAGTTCGGCGGCGCATCAGGCGCGATCGACGAGGTCATGACAGCCCGCTGATCCCTCGAGCCGCCGCGGCGTCCCACTTCCCAGGTCAGAGCGGGCGCCGCGGCTCCACACAAAAGCCCGGGTGTGCAACGCATGACTGCGCTGCACACCCGGGCCTTCTTCCTGGCCCGGGGCCACGCATCCCCTGAAGCATGGTCCCGGGCTCGGGTCTAGATCAGTTGAACCTGACCTTCAGTGAGGTGCCGTTCTCCTCGAGCACCCGCACCTTGACACCAGCAGCCGGCAGCTTGACGCCGTGGTTCGGCAGCTCCGCGTACCAGTACTTCTTGGTGTCATCGAACAACGGCTTCGCATTCTGGCCGCGGATGTAGCTGGCGACACCGTTGGTGTGCAGCGTCATCGAGTCGGCCTTGTGCAGCGAGAACGGCGCGTCGTACATCTGGATCCGCGCACGCCACGGTGCACCCGTTGCGATGTTGATGATCGGCTCCGGGTTGGCGTCGATCGGCAGGTTGCGACCCGTGCCCGGGTGCTCCGACGTGTTGTTGTCGCCGACCGAGGTGTCCCAGTAGGAGATCAACAGGCCGTGACCGTACTTGTAGTGCTCGACCCAGTCCGGCTTCGTGTTGGTGAAGCCGAAGTTGTACGGGCCGGTCAGCAGGTACTTGTCGAAGCTCACGTAGGAGCGGTGACCCATGACGTAGTAGTTGTCGGCGAGGCTCGACGTGGTGGCTCCCACGATCGAGAATCCGTCGAACGTCCACGCCGGTCCACCGGTCTCGGCACCGTCGGTCAGCAGCGTCTCGCTGCCGGCCTTGATCGCGATGTCGTCGACGTACAGACCAGCCTTGGCCAGACCACCGTCGGTCTTGTAGTAGAACCGCAGCTTGATCTTCTGGCCGTCGTACGCCCCGAGCGGGACGTTGAGGTCCGCCCAGGTCGCCTGGTCGCCGCTGAGACCCGGGTTGCCCGAGGTGTCATCGCCGATCGCCGTGCCGCCGACCGTGCCGTCCAGCGACTTCCAGTTGGTGCCGCCGTCGGTCGAGGCCTGGACGTACGCGTAGTCGTAGCCCTGCTCGATCGAGTAGCGAACCTTGGCCGTCAGCACTCCGCCGGACTTGCCGGTGAGGTCGACGTCCGTCGTCTGGGAGTTGGCCAGATCATCGCCGGAGCCGGAGAAGAACTGCTTGCTGCCCGACGCCGGAGCGCCGTTGTTCTTGACGACAGTCTTCTTGGGCAGCACCACGACAGCGCCTTGCGCCTTCTTGGTGTTGTACTCCTGCGGGCCGAGCTTGATCGTCTTCTTCTGGTGCGTGCTCAGCGCCTCGTAGTCGAGCCAACCGAGCTGCAGCTTCTCCCACGCGCCGATGTCGCCGGGACGCGTGCCGAGCGGCTCGCCCTTGGCGTTGAGCCGGCTCTGGGCCATGAGGGTCCAGTACTCGTTGGAGTTGTCGCCGCCACCGCTGGTGTCGTACGCGTCCGGCAGACCGAGGTCGTGGCCGTACTCGTGGACGAACACCGACAGGCCGCCGTTCTCGGGCTGCACCGTGTAGTCGGAGATCCAGATGCCCGTGTTGCCGATCTGGGTGCCGCCGAGACGGTTGTAGTCCGGGCCGGTGATGCCGGCGTCGGTCAGGAAGGCGTTCCAGCGGTGCGACCAGATGGCGTCCTCACCCTGCTGCGGATCGCCGTCGGCCTCGTCGCCGCCGGCGTGCACGATCTGGAAGTGATCGATGTAGCCGTCGGGCTCGTTGAAGTCGCCGTCACCGTCGTAGTCGTAGCGGTCGTACTTGTCGTACGCCTGCAGCGCCGTCTTGATCTGGGCGTCAGTCTGGCCGGCCGCCTTCTGCTGCGCGATCCATGCGGTGACCGCGTCCTGGATGAGGTACCAGGTGCCGGAGTCCTCGCGACCGTAGCGAGCCTCGTTGTAGGGCACCTTGACCCAGTCCGAGACCGTGCCGTCGACGGAGTAGCGACCTGACGACTGCGTGCTGTAGTACGTCTTGAGCGACTCGGCGTTCTTCTTGAAGTACAGGTCCTGGTAGTGCTTGCGGTTGAAGTCCGCCTGCCACACCGTCGAGTTGTCCTTGGTGCGGTCGGGCTCAGGGATCTTGTTGTGCAGCGGGCCCTCGAAGGTCGTGGGTCCGGGGGTGTCCGGATCGGTGTCGACGTCCGGGTAGTCAGGGTGACGCTGGTTGCCGAACTCAGCGAGGATCACGAAGATCTTGTCGGCACGCTCCTGCGACAGCTCGACGTACTGGTCCTGCTGCTTGGCGCCGGCGCGGGCCTTGAAGTTCTTGCGGAACTTCTTGTTGCCTGCGCGAGCAGCGTCAGCGGGGCTGGTGCCGCGTCCGACCTTGACGACGGTGCTGCCGTCCTTCTCGACCGGCTTGAGGTCACCGTTGAGGACGCCGGTGATGGCCGACTCGCGCAGTGCGCGTCGCTTGTCCTCCATCGGGCTCTTGAGCTCGTCCTGCTTGTTGGTGACCCGGTCGCTGCCGGAGACGGGTGGTGCTGCGGATGCGGAACCCGGCGCGGCATAAGCCGTACCGAATGCGGCCGCGAGTGCAAGGCCGACGAGGCCTGAGGTCACACGCTTCACTGTTCCCCCTGTTTCCCATTTCGAGTGAGCAGCCGGGCGGATTTGCCCGGCCTGCTGGTGCGCACGCCCTCGTGAGGCGCGCGCGGCACAACGAAGTCAACTTAGGTAATTTTCAGGTAGAACGGCAGTCTTGACATTTGGACAGCATGGCTATAGGTGACTAGTCCTTCGTGACTAGTCACCAAACGTACAAGCCGCCGAATTCGCCCGCCCCTGCCCGGCCGTGTCCTATCGTGTAGAGCGGGAGGGAGAACCCAATGAAAAAAATACTGAACCCGCGCGCGCTCGCGGGAGGTGTGATGATCCTGATGATCCTCACGTTCACGCCGGCATCGGCGCTGACCTCGGCAACGTACGAGTCCGAGACCATCCGATGGACCAACGTCAAACGAGAGGCGCACGACAAGCACCCGGTCAAGCCACAGACGTGCGCCGACCGGTACGCCGAGAAGCAGGCGGCCTGGCTTGCGAGTCACCGCAAGCTCAAGCACCAGAACATGGGCACGATCCTCGATGCGTGCGACTTCACGAGCGTGTCGGAGAACATCGCGTACGGCTTCTCGTCAGGCAGATCCGTCGTCACCGCCTGGATGAAATCACCGGGACACCGAGCCAACCTGCTGAAGGGCAACATGCGGTGGATCGGCGTCGGCGCGGTTCAGGACAAGAATGGCGTCTGGTGGGTGTCGCAGGTGTTCGGCACCAGGTAGCGGAGTTTCCGGGTCGTGAATTTTTCGATTCACGACCCGGAACACTTCCCAAGGGGGGTTCGCTGTGCCCTAGGCTTGTCGGCAGTTGCACGACGTTGGGCCGCAAGAATGAATAAGAGTTCCTCTCGGGGTGTCTGTTCTTCACGAAGGTTGGATGTACGTCGCGACAGTCATTCGCGAAAGTCGTGAGTGAACTCGCCAAGAGGAGTAGGACATGGCAACAGGAACCGTCAAGTGGTTCAACGCTGACAAGGGCTTTGGATTCATCGCCCCTGACGACGGCAGCGAAGACGTCTTCGCGCACTTCAGCGCGATCCAGTCGAGCGGCTACCGCTCGCTGAACGAGAACCAGAAGGTCGAGTTCGACGTCGAGCAGGGCCAGAAGGGCCTGCAGGCCGCGAACATCCGGCCCCTGTAAGTAGGCCGAACGGCTCGCGAGAGCCGAGGGGCCGGCTTGCAGGCCCCTGTAAGTAGGTCAGACGAAAGCCCCCGGAGCATGGCTCCGGGGGCTTTCGCTTGTCTGGGGCTTGCTCAGAGGTGTCCGCCCTCGTCCCACGCGTGGCGGCCGAACTCGGCGCTCGGCGCGGTCTCGAGATAGGTCACGTCGGTGTCAGGCTTCGCGTGCCGCGGGGCCAGCCGGTGAGCCGGGAAACGGGCCGAGGTCTCGGCAACCTGCTCCGAATCGATCTCGAACGTGGACTCGTCCATGGGGCTCTCCTCTGCTCACGGGCGTTGACATGAGGATAACCTCATGTTTGCCGCGGCGTAACCCTTACCAATCGGTAGGTTCAGAGCGTGACGCGCAGGATCCGGTCGTCCTTGGCGCGCAGCTCGCCACGACCGTCGGTGTTGCTCGTGGTGACCCACAACGAGCCGTCGGGCGCCGCGGTCACGCTGCGGATGCGCCCGTGGTCGCCGCTGAAGTAAGCCTTGGGCTTGCCGGCCTTCTTCCCGTCGAGGGGCACGGCGAACATGCACTCACCCTGCAGCGCTCCCAGGAACGCCGTGGACCGGGTGATCGCCAGGCCGGCCGGCGAGCACTCGTCGGTGCCCCACGTGACCTTGGGGTTGACGAGGTCGTCGTCGTCCGACTTGCCCTCGACGCCGGGCCAGCCGTAGTTGCCGCCACGTTCGATGAGATTGAGCTCATCGAACGCCTTGTCGCCGAACTCCGTGGCCCACAAGCGGCCGTCCGCGTCGTAGGCGAGACCCTCGATGTTGCGATGTCCGTAGGACCACGTGCGGTTGCCGAACGGGTTGCCCGGCGCCGCCTTGCCGTCGCGGGTGATGCGCAGGACCTTGCCGTTGAGCGAGTTCTTGTCCTGCGCGAGTGGGCCGTTGCCTGCGTCGCCGGTCGACACGAAGAGGGCTCCGTCGCCGTCGAACAGCAGGCGCCCGCCGTGGTGACGGGACCCGATGGCGATGCCGGTGAGGATCGGCTTCTGGGACTTGATCGAGTCGCCGTCGAGGGTCAGGCGTACGACGCGGTCGTCCGACCTGGTCGAGACGTACGCATAGAGCGTCGACTCGTCGTCGGGCGCGAGCGCCAGGCCGAGCAGGCCGCCCTCTCCCCCGGCCCCGCCCGATGCGCCGTCGACATCGCCGACCTTGGTGACCTTGCCGTCGGTCGAGATGCGGACGATCGACCCCACGTCACGCTGTGACACCAGGGCGTCGCCGCTCTCGAGGAACACGATGTCCCACGGCACGTTGAGGCCCGTGGCGATGGTCGAGGCGATCTTGGGCTCGATGCTCGTGGGGGTCTGCGTCGTCGTGGCGGTCGTGGTCGGGGTCTTCGACGGCGTGCGCGTGGGACGCGGCTTGTCGTCGTCGCTCCCGCACCCCACCAGGGCCACAGCCCCGATCGCCGCGAAGCCGGTCAGCAGGGTTCGACGCTCCATGGAACGATCATGCCCTTCGCAGCTGCGATGCGACAGTGCGTCAGCTCCGCTCGACATGAGAAGTCGCCGATCTGCTCCTAATCTTGAGGGATGCCCCCTCTGCTCGGCGGTCGCTACCGCCTCGACAAGCTCATCGGCGGCGGCGGCATGGGCGAGGTCTGGCAAGGCCACGACGAGGTCCTCGATCGCACCGTCGCGATCAAGATCATCCGGCCGCACCTGGCCGACGACGAGAACATCCGCGCACGACTGCGGGTCGAGGCGCAGCTGGCCGGCAAGCTGCACCACCCGGGCATCGTCGACGTCTTCGACTACGGCGAGGACGAGGAGGACGGCAAGCCCGTCCCCTACCTCGTCATGCCGTTGATCGACGGCGCCCCGTTGTCGGCGTTGCTGGCTGAGCGCGGCTCGCTGTCGACCGGCGAGACGATGGCGATCGTCTCCGAGATCGCCGCCGCACTGCAGATCGCGCACGAGGCCGGCATCGTCCACCGCGACCTCAAGCCGGGCAACATCCTCGTCACGCCGGATGGGCGGGTCATGCTCGTCGACTTCGGCATCGCCCACGCGGCCGGCGGCGAGCCCCTGACCCAGACCGGCGCCCTCGTCGGCACCGCGGACTACCTGAGCCCCGAGCAGGCTGCCGGCCGTACGGCCACTCCTGCCTCGGACCTCTACTCCCTCGGCGTCGTGGCCTACACCTGCCTGAGCGGCAATCTGCCGTTCCATCGCGACAGCGACATCGCGACGGCCCTCGCCCACCTCCAGGACGACGCGCCCGCCCTGCCGGACAACGTCCCAGCCGACGCCACCGCTCTGGTCAACGGGATGCTGGCCAAGGAGCCGAGCGCTCGCCCCGCTTCGGGCATCGTCGTCGCCAATCAGGCGGCCGCGCTGGCGACGTCTATCCCGGCTCCTCCGGGCCATGCCCCGGCCCTCACCGGAGAGCCGACCATGCCGGACGCCGCGGCCATGCCCGGCACCACGCTGCCGGGCATCGTCGAGCGGCCCGTCGATGTCGGTGCCGACGACGACGCGGGACCCGCGACGCTCGTGGGTGCACCGGTCGGCAGCGCTGTCGCGGCCGAGCATGTGCGCCGCAGGCGTTCACGGCGACCCATGGTGCTGCTCAGCTCGGTCCTGCTCGTTCTCGTCGCTGCGGCTCTCGGCTGGCTGCTGCTCGGCGGTGGCGGCGACACCGTGACCGTGCCGAACGTGAAGGGCACGTCCGTGAGCGCCGCGAAGAGCAAGCTGGATGCTGCCGGCCTGGTGGCCAGGGTGCGGAAGGTCGATGTCGCGAACGCCAAGGCCGGCGAGGTCGTGCGCCAGACGCCCCCGCCGGGCACCGAGGCCGACGAGGACAGCACCGTGACGCTCTCCGTCGCGACCGGTCGAGTACGCATACCGGTCGACAAGCTTGTCGGAGCGACGTACGACGAGGCGGCGGCCGTGCTCACCAAGCTGGGGCTCACACCATCGAAGGCCTTTGCGCCGTCGGACGAGGCCGCGGGCACCGTGATCTCGGTCGATCCCGACACCACCGCCAAGGCAGGCGCGACCGTGAGTCTCACGGTCGCCAACGGCGTACCGGCGCCCCCGGACGACAAGAAGGGCGAAGGCAAGGGCAAGAAGGAGCCCGACAAGGACAAGAAGGACTCCGGCAAGAAGGGCGGGAAGACCGGGCCGGCCAAACCCGGGAAGACGAGTCCCTCGCCGGCGCCCACGACGACCTCGCCGACCACGGCGGAGCCGGCCAACCCCTGAGCACCCTCGCCGAGGGCCCGGGAATGCCCACCACGGTCGTACCGTTGAACAGTGCGTACGGAGTTTTCCTATGAGAGGCAGTCATGAGCACCGTCACCCTGACCAAGGACACCATCGACGACGTCATCGGCGCTGAGGGCATCACCCTCGTCGACTGGTGGGCTGAGTGGTGTGGTCCGTGCAAGCAGTTCGGCCCGGTCTTCGAGGCCGCGAGCGAGCAGCACACCGACGTCGTCTTCGGCAAGATCGACACCGAGGACCAGCGCGAGCTGGCCGCCGCCGCGCAGATCACCTCGATCCCGACGCTGATGGCGTTCCGCGACGGCGTCCTGGTGTTCTCACAGCCCGGCGCCCTCCCGGCCGCCGGACTCGAGCAGATCATCACGGCGGTCAAGGACCTCGACATGGACGACGTACGTCGTCAGATCGCCGCCCAGGAGGCTGACGCGCCCGAGGCGCGCCAGGCCTGAGCCGACCACGCCGCGTGTCAGGTGCACCAGCGCCTGACACGCGGCGGTGTCACTTCTTCTCGCAGGCGATGCCGTCCTTGTCACGGTCTCGTGCCTTGTTCTTCGTGTAGACCGCCTTGTTGCGGGTGAAGTTGGTGACCGGCGTCCCGGATGTGTGATCGTGGGCCCCGGGCTTGCCGACACCGTGCTTGTAGTCCTTGTTGAGCTTCTTGCAGTTGCTGTACTTCTTCACCGCTGCCTCTGCTGGATAAGACGTAGCGGCGATGACTCCAACGCTGAGCGCGGACGCGCAACAGGCAATGACGAGCTTTCGAAACATGGCGGATTCCCTCCCGTTGTGACAGTGCGCCTCGAATCTTCCGGCACCGCGGGAGGCCACGTGTGGCTTTGCCGAAAGATGGCTCAAGGGAGCCATGTCCGGCGATCGTCGAGTCAGACCGAAATGACGGTGGAGCCGCCTGGGTCGACCCACGTGATGCGTTCGGCGTAGGGCGAGCTGGCCAGCACCTGCTCGGCGTCGTCGCGGCCCTGCTGGAAGTGCGTCCAGCCCTCGTAGTGCACTGGCACGACAGCCGATGGCTTGACGATGTCGAGCAGCTCCGCGCCCTGCCGGGCGTCCATCGTGTAGCGGAACCAGCCGGTGAGGTAGCGGAAGCGCACGGCCCCCAGATGCATCAGCATCGTGCCGACGTCCACGCGTGAGGCGACATCACGCAACCCACGAAACAGCACGGTGTCGCCGGTCATCCAGAGCGCACCGTGCTCCTGTCCCTCCCAGGTGAGGGCGAACCCGACCACCGGTCCGGTGATCGGGTTGAGTGCCACCGGCCCGTGCTGGCACGGGGTCGCGGTGACCGTGATCGTGGGCTTGCCGGGCGCCTCGAGGGTCCAGGTGTCCCATGCGGCGAGGCCGATGGCACCACCGCCGAGCCGGGTCGCCGCCTTCTTGGTCGTCAGCACCGTGCCAAGCTTCGGCAGCATCGAGACTCCGGTCGGGTCGAGATTGTCGGCGTGATGGTGATGACTGATCAGCACGGCATCGATCGGGCCGAGCGCCTCAGGGGCGACCGACGGGCCGACGACCTTGCTCGACATGGTGCCCCACCCGAAGAAGTAGCGCTTGCCCGGCGGATCGAACGTCGGATCGGTCAGGATCCGCCATCCGTCGAACTCGATCAGCGCGGTTGGGCCGCCGATGTGGGTGATGGTGACAGCAGTCATGTCGGCTCCTTGGGTGGCCACGAGCATACGGGCCGCCCACCATCCTGAGATGGTGAACGGCCCGTCGGTCAGAAGGTGCTCAGGCGGTCGCGCCCTGCGACTTCCAGTACTCGTTGAGGGCACCGTTGGTCTTGACGAACCAGACGATCGCACCGGCGATCGGCAGGAGGATCCACAGACCCGTCACGCCGGAGACCGGCGCGGCGCGGCCGGCCCGCTTGTAGAGATTGCCCACCTCGCTGGCCATCGTGAACGGAAGGACGAATCCGACGAAGATGGCCAGGACGAGTGCGATGCCTCCACCGAGGCCGTCGCCCGAATGCCGCTTCATCTCATCGTGGGTCTTGAAGAAGTAGACCCAGCCGTAGATGCCGAGCGTCACGATGTAGAGCAGGATCGAGATGCCGGTGCCGCGGATCTGGCCCGGCGGGCCTGCGGCTGGGGGCGGCGCGTACGCCGGCGGAGGCGGCGGTGAAGCGGGCGGATCGAAGTTGGACACAAGAGTTCCTCTGGCTTGGCGGATCGAACGCCAAACCGTAGCGCGTCCGCTGCCTCTGCCGCGTCGTTTTGTCGCAACTTGACGCCTTCGTCATCAGACCGAGATGAACGACCTCATGCTGATGGCGCCCATGTCGATCTCGTCGTTGAAGAACTCGATGTCCTCGCCCTCCTCGAGCAGGCTCAACGCGGCGACCATCGGCCGATAGTGGTCGTCGGTCGGCACCGCGATGCGCGCTTCGGACCACGTCGCGTAGGGGTTGACCAGCTTGCCGATCTCGCGGTCGCGGAGCGCCACGGCGGTGTCGGCGTCGAACTGCTCGGCCCAGTCCCAGGCGCTGCCGCCGTCCCACTTGACCCGGTTGAGGGCGTGGACGATGTTGCCGCTGCCGATGAACACGACACCGCGGCGGCGCATGGCACGCAGGCGGCCATAGAGCTGGAAGAGCTCCGGCAGCGGCATCGCGTAGTCGATGCTGATCTGCAGGACCGGCACCTCCGGAGCAGGCGCGAGGTGCCTGAGCACGCTCCACGTGCCGTGGTCGAGGCCCCACTGCTTGTCGAGCTCGGCCTCGTACTCGATGAGCTGCTTGGCCAGGAGCCTCGCGACGTCCTCGTCACCGACGGTGTCGTACTGCACGCGGTAGAGCTCGTCGGGGAATCCGCCGAAGTCATAGATGATCTTGTTGCGGGGTGCGTCGGTGATGTGGGTCTGCCCCGGCGTCAGCCAGTGCGCACTGACCACGACGATGGCCTGCGCGTCGGGCAGGCCCTGACCGACCTGAGCCCACTTCTGTGTGTAGGAGTTGTCGGCGATGGCGTGCATCGGGTTGCCGTGGCCGACGAAGAGCACAGGCATCAGCGGGCTGGGGGTCAGCCGGTTGTCGAGGTCTGAGATCGAGTAGTTCGCCATCGTGCCGCTCCTGTATTAGTTGATGCTTCAACTATAGCATCACCACTGCGGTCCCGGCTCCTGCCTGAAGCGAAGAGGCATTTCCTGTGCCCACTCGTCGGGCTCGCGTGTCGCCGAGCGGCCCTCGAGATCGACCCGTGCCTGCTTGACCGCCGCCTCGGCCTCCCAATAGGCGCATCGTACGACCGAGAAGTCGATCAACCGTTTGCGGCTCAGGTGACTGAGCAGGCGCGAGACCAGGCTGATCTGCGTGCGCGCCTCGCCCAGACCATCGGGCATCCATGGCTCCAGGAGGAAGCCGGGCAGCGCACAGACCAGCTCGTCTGCACTGAACAGCTGCCAGAACGCACCGCTCTCGTGGAACTCACGCTCCGCGGAGAGCAGCGTCCCCGGCTCGCTGCCGAGCCATGGGCTCATGTCACCGGTGTCGAGGAACCGCGTCAGCCGGTCGCGTACGCGGACGTAGCGCCGCACGGTCGCCTCGGCGCGTCCCGACGCCTCCTTGGCGAAGAAGTCGTCGAGCAGCTGCCATCCGGGTTCATCGGGCTCCATACCCCGACTCAAGCACCGAGGTCTGACAGTCAGATGGGCCAGGAGTTCTCGCCGAGCAGCTCGTCCAACGGACGTACGGTGGTCCAGCTCTCCTGCTCGAGCATGGGCCGCGCGTAGAACGCATCGACGGGTCCGAGGCACAGGATCGCGACCGGCTCGGCGCCCTCCGGCGCACCGATCAACCCGGCGACCTCGTCCGGCACGAACAGTGACACCCACCCCATGCCGAGGCCTTCGGCGCGGGCGGCCAGCCAGAGATTCTGGATCGCGCACGACACCGATGCGAGGTCCATGTGCGGCATGGTCCGTCGGCCGAAGACATGCCGCTCGCGGTCGTCGCCCAGGGCGACCACCAGGACCTCGGCGCAGTCGAGGATGCCCTGCACCTTGAGCCGCATGAACTCCTCAGCGCGCTCCCCCATCGCCTCGGCGGTGTGCCGGCGTTCGACCTCGACATGGTCGTGAAGCGCCTGACGCAGCTGCGGATCTGTCACACGTACGATCCGCCACGGCTGCATGAGCCCCACGCTCGGCGCCTGGTGCGCCGCCGACAGCAGCCGGGCGAGGACGTCCTCGTCGACCGCGCCACCCGCGAAGTGCCGCATGTCGCGCCGCTCGGCAATGACTCGGTAGACCGCCTCAAGGTCCTCCTTGTCGTACGCGTGATCGGTCACTCGACGCCCAGACCTTTGAGGACGCCGCTCGTGAAGCCGTCGAACGTCAGGTCGTCGGGGCTCGCGGGCCGGGCTCCCAGACGTACGGCAACAACGCCTTCGGAGGGCACGACGGCCACGTACTGGTCGCCATAGCCGTACGCCCAGAACGCGTCGTCGGGCACGTTCGGCGCGAGCCGGCCCTCGTGCGGCGGCTTGTCCGTCGCGTAGCCGGCCTGCCGGAGCACCTCGACGATCCGCCCCTCGCCGTTGACCCACCAGAGCAGCCCGTACGCGGCGTTGAGGTCGGACGACGGCCGCGTCGACTGCTGGACGAAGCCGGCCGAGACGAGCCGCTTGCCGTCCCACGACCCGCGGTTGAGCATGAGGTGACCTACGCGGGCGAGATCGAGGCACGTCGACTCGACGCCGGAGAACGTCAGCGCGTTGCCGGCCTGGTCGCGAGCCCAGGTCGTGTCGCGCATGCCCAGTGGATCGAGCAGGCGGTCCTCGGCGATGTCGGCCACGTCGCCGGTCTCGTAGACGTCGTCGAGCACGGACTCCAGGGCCTGCGCGGCCGAGTTGTCGTAGACCCACTTCGTGCCCGGTGGGCGGTCCTGCGGGAGGTTCACCGCGTACGTCGTCTTGTCCGCCTCGTCGCGGATCATCCGGTTGTCGGCTGCTTCGTCCCAGTGCCGGCCCGACGTCATCGAGAGCAGGTCACGGATGGAGACCTCGGTGGCTGCGCCGATCCGCCACTCGTCGATCTCCTCCGAGGCCGTGTCGTCGAGCGTCAGATAACCCTCGTCCGCGGCCATGCCGAGCAGCAGCGCGGTCAATGACTTGGTGATCGAGTAGACCCGGTGGGGTCCATGCTCGCTGCCACCGTTCCAGTACGCGTCGTGGACCAGCTCTCCGTTCTTGATCACCGCGACACACGTCGAGCCCGTACGTCCGAGGGTCGCATCGAGCTTCGACCAGTCGCCCTGCTCCGCGCGCTGCCAGCTCTTCCCCGGGAAGGCGTCTGGCACAGCGGTGACGGTCGGCAACGTCACGGGTGTCACGCTGACCTCGTCGTCCGGGTCCTCGCCGGTGCACGCCGCGACCACGAGCATCGTCCCCACAGCAAGAACCCGCCCGATCAGCACTCCCCCACGATCCCACTCGGCCCCCAGCCCGAGGGCCCGGCCCCTAGCGACGAAGTCGCGGGAGGGAGCGAGGAACGAGCGACCGAAGGGGCGTACGACGAGAGGCTCGGGCGAGCTGATCACCTCACCACCCTTCGCTCGCAGAGCTCGCTCCCGCTCGGCCGCAGGCGGCCTCACTAGGGAACGGTTGTTGTTCGCCCAGCGCTCACCTTGACGCCGCGTCGCGTACAACCCGCATGGTTAGCGTCTCGCGCGTGACCACACCTGCGCGCCCCTTCGCGGCCCTCGCCCTGATCGTCGTACCCACCCTGATCGCCTCCCAGGCGTCTGCCCACCCGCGACCGAGCGACCACCTCGTGTCCGTGACGGCCAAGACCGAGACGCCGGGCGTGTATGACGACGCAGCCGGCCACAAGGGCGACGCCGATGACCCGGCGATCTGGGTCAACCGTCACGACAGGGCGCGCAGCGTCGTGATCGGCACGGCCAAGAACGCCGGGCTCAACGTGTACGACCTCAAGGGCAGGCTCGTGCAGAGCATCGCGGCACCGGCAGCACCCGGGCCCGACGACGAGGCGGGCCGCTTCAACAACGTCGACATCGTGCACGGCTTCAAGCTCGGCGGACGGACCGTGGACCTCGCCGTGACGAGCGACCGCGGACGCGACCAGATCCGGTCGTACGTCATCGACCAGCGCACCGGCAAGCTCACCGACGCGACCGCCGCCAACGTGCCGCTCGCCTTCTCCCGCAACCAGGCTCAGGTCAACGACCAGGAGACGATCTACGGCCTCACCACGTTCCAGGACCACGGCACGGCGTACGTCGTGGGCACCCGCAGGCACCAGACCGACGTCGGCCTGTTCGAGCTGATCGCGTCCGGCGGCAAGGTGACCTACAAGAAGGTCGACACGCTCGACTTCCCGTCGTCGTTCCGCCTGCCGAACGACACCACCTGGTCGCCGTGCGAGGAGCCCGGCGAGGGCCCGCAGCTCGAAGGAGTCGTCGTCGACGAGGCGGCCGGCACGCTGTACGCCGCTCAGGAGGACATCGGCCTGTGGCGGGTCCAGCTGAAGCACGGGTCGTTCCAGGGCCGGCCGAGGGCCGTCGAGCGTACGAAGGAGTTCGGCGTCCCCGCGACGTACGACGAGAAGACCGAGGAGTGCGTGCCTTCGGGCGTCGACCCAGGGTTCGGCGGTCGCATCGCGGCCGACACCGAGGGCCTCACGATCCACGAGACCGGCAAGCGCAGCGGGACGCTGCTGGTGTCGAGCCAGGGTGACAACACCTTCTACACGTACGACCGGCAGACCAACCGGCCGCTCAAGCACTTCGCGGTCGTCGACGGCGCCGCCGCTGACGGCTCGCAGGACTGCGACGGCGCCGACACCGTCAGCACTCCCCTGCCCGGCTATCCGCACGGCCTCCTCGTCGTGCAGGACGGCGACAACACACCGGTCGAGCTCGGCGCCGACGGCGAGCCGCGGGTCAACACCAACTTCAAGTTCCTCGACGCGAAGATCCTGACCCGCTGACTCGAGCTCCTTTCGAATCGGGTAGCCGCATGACCGCTTGTTGGAGCGGTGAGCGACAATGGAGGGATGCCTACGTCCACGGATCTGCGCCGGCTTTTGCGCTTCCCCGTGGAGTTCGTCGCAGCCGAGGATCCCGCTGATTCGCGCTTCGTGTTCCACGCCACCGACGGCGATCACGAGGCCACGGCCAACGAGTCGATCGGAGCGCTGAGCCAGGGCATCCGGGTGATGTCGGCCGATCCTTCGGTACGCGCGTGGGCGACTCCCGCGATCCTCGCGCTGCGCATCATGGCCCGCGGCGCGCTGGGCTCACCGGACTCGACCGAGCTCAACCAGCTGCAGAACGCCGCGACCGCGATCGACAGCAACGCCGGCCGTGGCCAGGCGACGATCAACGCGTTCCTCAAGGCGCTCGCCGTCGACGCGCCCGCTGCGGCCTCGACGCCGCAGCGGCAGCCGTACGTGTCTCCTCAGGCGAAGCAGCCCCGGCAGCGCGAGACGACGTTCTCGTGGACGCTCATGGTGTCGTTCCTCGAGCAGCCCACGGCAGAGCAGGCCGCCGTCGTACGTCTGAGGGTGCAGCCGCGCTCGGGCTCGTGGGCCGCGTTCGACGCGGGAGACATGTTCGCCGGATCGACGACGCACCCCCTCGGCCAGGACGCCAAGGAGCCGACCGCGGCGATGCTGCGCCGGCTCGAGCCGTGGTGGTCCCCTGCCGAACGACTGCGTGATCCGCACACTCGCGGCGCGGCGACCGTCAGTCCCGACGAGCTCGCCCGGCTCGGCGACCGCTCCCTCGCGCCGACCCTGATGGCCAACCGCATCGAGATCCGCTGGCCACCCGAGCTCGTACGCGAGCTGTCGACGTCCGCCGTCGTACGCCGTGACGAGACACCGCGATCCGACCGACCGTCGGCGTTCACGCAGGGCCAGCTCTTCTCGTTCGACTGGCAGGTGGCGCTCGGCGACGACGTGCTGTCGGCCGCCGAGCTGGACCAGCTCGCGCAGTCACAGACCGGACTGCTGCGGCTGCGCGACCGCTGGGTCTTCGTCGACAAGGCGCGGCTGCAACGCGTGCTCGAACGGCGTACGCGCGAGATCTCCCCGCTCGAGGCGCTGAGGGCCGCCGTCACCGGCGAGCTCGAGGTCGACGGCCGGATGACCGAGGTCGACACGGTCGGCTGGCTAGAGGACGTACGCAAGCGACTCGCAGTGCAGGACCGCGACATCGCCCCTGCGGTGCAGCCGGACGGACTCGACGGCACCCTGCGCGACTACCAGCTGCAGGGACTGCGCTGGATGACGCAGCTCGTCGACCTGCAGCTCGGCGGCATCCTCGCCGACGACATGGGCCTCGGCAAGACCGTCATGCTGATCGCCCTGCACCTGCAGCGCACCGCGATCTCCTCGTCGCCGACGCTCGTGGTGTGCCCCGCCTCCGTGCTCGGCAACTGGGAGCGCGAGATCAAGCGATTCGCCCCGGGTGTCAACGTCCGCCGCTATCACGGGCCCAAACGGCGCCTCGACGGCGTCGACGACGGATTCCTCGTCACGACGTACGCCACGATGCGCTCCGACGCGATCGAGCTGTCCGAGCACCAGCCCGGCTGGGGCCTGGTCGTCGCCGACGAGGCGCAGAACATCAAGAACCCGCACGCCCGCACCGCTCAGGCCATCCGCGGCATCCCGGCCCAGGCCCGGCTGGCGCTGACCGGCACCCCGGTCGAGAACAACCTCGGTGAGCTGTGGGCGATCCTCGACTGGACCACGCCCGGCCTCCTCGGGACCAACCAGCAGTTCCGCAACACCTGGTCGCGAGCGATCGAGTCGCGCCGCGACTCGGGCAAGGCGACCGGGCTGTCGCAGCTCATCCGCCCGTTCGTGCTGCGCCGACGCAAGTCCGATCCCGGCATCGCCCCGGAGCTGCCGCCCAAGATCGAGACCGATCACCGCATCAACCTGACCCGCGAGCAGGTCGGGCTCTACGAGGCGGTCGTCCGCAGCACGATGGCGCAGATCGAGAACGCACAGGGCATCCAGCGCCGCGGCCTCGTCGTCAAGCTGCTGACCCAGCTCAAGCAGATCTGCAACCACCCCGCCCAGTTCCTCCGCGAGCCCGACGGCCGCATCACCGGGCGCTCGGGCAAGCTCGGCGTCTTCGACGAGCTGGTCGAGGAGATCGTCGCCGAGGACGGCGCGACGCTCGTGTTCACCCAGTACGCCCAGATGGGCCGGCTGCTGACGCGGCACCTCGAGGAGAAGAAGATCGGCCACCAGTTCCTGCACGGCGCCACGACCGTACGCGCGCGCGAGAAGATGGTGCACAAGTTCCAGGGCGGCGAGATCCCGGTCTTCGTGCTGTCGCTCAAGGCGGCCGGCGTCGGCCTCAACCTGACCAAGGCCGACCACGTCATCCACTACGACCGCTGGTGGAACCCCGCCGTCGAGGACCAGGCCACCGACCGGGCGCACCGCATCGGCCAGACCAAGAACGTCCAGGTGCACCGGCTCATCAGCGAGGGCACGATCGAGGAGTCGATCGCCGAGCTGATCCGATCCAAGCGCTCACTCGCTGACGCGGTCGTCAACGGCGGCGAGGGCGCGCTGACCGAGCTCTCGGACGCCGCGCTCGCCGACCTCGTCCGCCTGCGCAAGTAGCTCAGGCAGCGAACGGGTTCACGACATCGACTCCGCAATCCGCAAAGTCAGCGGTGTTGCGCGTCGCGACGGTCGCTCCGTGGACGAAGGCAATGCTGGCGATCTGTGCGCCTGGCGCCGAGATGGGGCGCCCTGATCGCTCGCGCGCAGCGACCAGCTCGCCGTAGCGATCCGCCGCGGCAACATCGAGTGACAGCGTGCGATCGGCGATCTGCGCGAACACAGTCCGAGCTCGACCCCTCAGCTGGTCACGACGGCGTCCATCGGGGAGCCGGGCGATTCCGTAGCCAATTTCCGCCCTCGTGATGACGGTCGTGTGCAGGTCGTCGCCCCGCACCGAGGCCAACCATCGCGTGATCTCCGCGCTTCCCCCTCGCATGAGCTCGGAGATCACGTTGGTGTCAAGAATGATCACAGATTGACTGGTCGCTGCGACATCGCGCCGCGCTCGGGGAGTTCGAGCTCGACGGGATGGCGTGAGAACTCGTCCAGGAAGACGTCGGCAATGCTGGGACGCGCCTCGTCGATCTCCACGGCTCGCGCAAGGATCAGCCTCACCTCAGCCTCCATCGACCGCCCTTGACGTGCCGCTCGCGCGCGCAGCTTTGCCTTGACTTCAGGGTCGAGGTCTCGCACCGTCAACATGCTCATGTGATCGCCTCCTGATCCCAAGACTAACCATTTGCATGCATTGCATGCAAACGGTTGCTCTGGCTTATTGCCGCACGGCCAGGTGGATCTCGGCGTAGAGCTCGTCGTTGCCGAGATTGAGCTCGTCGTCGATCGCGAAGGTGCTGTCGAGCAGCTTGGTGACCCACACGCGCGACAGGTCGAACGACCGCCACGCAGGTTCGGTCAGTCCCGTCGACGAGAATCCCGCAACTTGCACAGCGTGCAGCGTCAGCGAACCGTTCGACGCCGTGAACACCACGTGCGGGTTCACCACGCGCAGCCCGCGCGACTGCGGCCCGAGCACATACCTGATCTCGAGCTGCCGCCGATGCTCGATCGCGTACGCCAACCGCTCGTCGATCGTCACGTCAGTCATGACTCAGGACATGCACTTCTTGAGCGCGGAGACGCGGTAGAAGTACGGGGCCACGGTCGACTGGGCGCATGAGCTGTGCAGCTTGACCGGCTGCTCGTTGTAGCGGACCGTCACCAGCACGGCGCCCGTCGAGTTGCGATAGGCGGCCCACTCGATGTTGCCCGCCATGCGCCCCGCGACATAGCCGCGCCAGGGGTTGTTGCCGTACGAGTAGGGGGTGCCGGTCGTGGCCTGCTTGGTGCTGCCCGGCATCTTGCTCAGAGCGGCGAACGGCATCGTGGTCTCGCCGTGCGCGAGCCGGAAAACGGCCGCCGTGTGTCCGCCCTTGAGGCGCTTGTCGAGCTGGGCGAAGAAGTCGTCGAGCACGGGCTGCGCCTGCCGGTAGGAGCCGGTCTGCCCCTTGACGCCGGGACCGTAGCGGTAGAAGTTCTGCGCGTCCTTGGCGAAGCCCAGCAGGTGTGCGTCGGCGACCGGGACGTAGCGGCTGAACGTCACCGGCGTCTCGGTCCGCATGCTCGGCGCGATCGCATAGAGCCCGTAGATGTCGAGCGCCTTGCCGACAGGATCGCTGAGGCTGTCGACGAACTTCGCGGTGTAGAGCCGGCGCAGCACGTGCCGCGCCGCTGTGCGTACGTCGGACCGACGCAGCACACTGGCGATCCCCGCCCGGCCCGCGCTGGTCGAGCCGTCGGTGATGCGCATCCGGTCGTCGACCGATGCCGGCTTGAGGTCGAGACCGGGGACCGCGGTGTCGAGCGCCCTGAGCAGCGCCGCGGCGCTCTGCTTGGTGCGGGTGACACTCGTCGTCCGGAACGCGATGTCGTCGCCGGTGGTCGCGGCCTGGGTGAGGAAGTCGTGGTAGTTGGCCGCCGTACGCCGGCCGATCCCGGCCCATTGCGCCTTGCCGAGGGCGCTGAGCTTGCCGTATCCGATCGCCGACTCCGCCTTCTGGAACGCCTTGAGGTCGTCGTCGAACTGCTTGCCGGCGGTGGTCAGCTGTCCCTTGCCGGAGGCGGACTTCCACACGGCGTACGCGCGCTGCTCGCCGTCGTTGGTCGTCTGGCTGCGTGAACCGTGGCGTCCCACGTTCTCGAGGAACACCAGCTGGTAGCCCGGCGGCGGCGCCTTGATCGACGTGCTCGCCGGGTCGCCGTACGGCGTCTGGTTGGCGTACGCGTGGTTGTCGCTGACGATGTCGGCCTCGGCGGGGCCGATCAGGGCAGCCAGCAGGGAGACGATGATGCTGATGATCTTGAGCATGGTCTCCCTGTCGGTGGCGCTGCTCAGTCTAGGCGGGCGCCACGCCGGTCAGGCGAGTTTGGTCCGGTTGGCCGGGTGCGCGCCGTTGTCGGACGGAGTGGTGTCGTTGTAGGCGTTCATCGCCCGGTCCTCGACCCGCACCACGATCTCCTTGATCCGCGGGTGGTTGGTGATCCTCTCCCACGCCCGTCGAATCTCCTCGTACCGTTCGCGTCCCGCCCTCGCACCCAGCACATACCCCGTCGCGAAGACCCCCGCGGTCATCAGCTTGCTCATGCCCGGGGCATACCCAGCGACCGCTCTCGTATGCGACGAAAGGGACCCCGGCCAGCCGGCCGGGGTCCCTGGTGTCCGTGCTGTCTAGACGCGGGTCTTGCTGCGTCCGGTCACGGTCGACGCGACGATGACGAGCACCGCAGCGGTGACGATCGCGACGAGCCAGCGGACCCAGTCGACGCCGTCGCTGCCGTCTCCACCGAATGCGCCATAGATGAACCGGCCGATCAGGACCCCTCCGACGCCGCACACGATCGTGAGCCAGATCGGGATGTTGTCCTTGTCGCCGGGAGCGATGAACTTGCCGAGCAGGCCGATGATGATGCCCGCCACGATCAGACCGATGATTTCCATGAGAGTCCTCTTTCCGTGTTGCTTGGTGCGACGGGTGCGCCGCAGGACATGTCTACCCAGCCACGCACAGCCGATGCATGCCGACAGGGCTCAGAGCGCGAGGGGGTATGCCACGAAGAGCACCGCGGCGAGGCCTGCCCCGGTCAGGTGCATCATGGCCATCAGCAACGAGCCGAACCGGAGCCTGAGCCGCGAGATCCCGCGAATGACGAGCAGCATCGCGGCGGCGGGCATCAGGACCCACGCCAGGCCCCAGGTCGTGCCGAACACGTCGTCCGGCCACGCGACGTCGGTCGCCTTGGCGAACCCGGCGACCAGCACGACGTACCACGGGAACAGCATCGGCAACGAACCGCGCGCTGCCGCTCCCGCCGCGAGTCCGAGTCCACTCCGCATCGACCGGTCGACCACGCGTGGCGGTGCGGGTTGCCCCACGGCCGGCCCGCCGATCAACGCGAGGAAGCCCTGCCTGCGTGTCAGCAGGAAGACGCCGGCGATCGCGACCGCGAGCAGCCACCAGCCGAACGAGCTGGACTCACGCATCGCGTGCGGCCGGTAGTCGTCGGAGACGAACGCGGTGCTCAGCCACACGAGGCCGGGCAGGAGCGCCACGATGAACGCGCTCAGCGCCCACCCGACGGCGTACGTCTTGAGCCTGCTCCAGCGCGTGACGACCGGCCCGCCGGGCGCCACGGCCCCGATCCTCGGGTCGTCGCCCCTTGAGCCTGACGAAAGGACATCGCTCTGCGGGGCCGTCGGAAGGACCTCTGCCGGACTCAGGTCGGCCGCCGCCAGGGCCGCGAGCATCTCGGCGACGCTCTGGTAGCGCTGTGTGGGTTCTATCGCCATCGCCCGCATGACGACCGCCGCCAGCGACGCACTCACCGGCGCCAGCTGGCGCGGATCGGGGCGCGGCCGGTTGCGGTGGGCCATGACCTGGGCGGCCATGGTGCCCTCGAACGGCGGCTTGCCGGTCAGGCACTCGTACAACAGGCAGCCGACGGAGTAGATGTCGCTGCGTTCGTCGGCCCTGCCGTCGAACTGCTCCGGCGCCATGTAGTGCGGAGTGCCGGCCACCGTCGCGGTGGTGTCGGAAGCCGCTCGCGCGATGCCGAAGTCGACGATCTTGATGCCCCCGCGCGTCGTCACCAGGATGTTGGCGGGCTTGATGTCGAGGTGCAGGATGCCGGCCTGGTGGCACGCGGCGAGTCCTTCGAGCACTCCGCGCACCGCGGTGACCGAGCGCAGGCTCGGGCCGCGCGTGGCCAGCAGGTCACGCAGCGAGGTGCCCTCGACGAGCTCCATCACCAGGTGCGGCGTGACCTCGCCGTCGCCATCCGGCATGTGCACGAGGTCGTGCACCGTCACGACGTTCGGGTGCGACACCCGTGCCAGCGCCGCCACCTCCCGGGTGATGCGGCGCATCGCGCGTGGATCGTCGGCGAGGAAGTGCGAGAACCGCTTGATCGCGACCTCGCGCTGCAGCTGGCTGTCCCGGGCCCGGAACACGACCCCGTGGTTGCCCGCACCGATGCGGCCCAGCAGCTCGAAGCGCTGCTCGACCGGTACGGTGCTGGGCGGGGTCGCCGGGGTCGCAAGAGGATCTGGCATCGGGCTGATCCTCCTGCTCCACATCGGCAACACGCTCACCTCGACGGTACGTCGGTCAGCTCCATTGTCCCTAGTGACTCGTCAATCCCTGCAGATGCACGGTTCCCGCCGTGTCCATCGCCGCCACGACGCTGACCCCGGCGAGCGCGATGACCGATCCGGGACGCAGCGCGGTCCAGTCGTCGATGCGCTGGCCGTCGACCGTGGTGCCGTTGGTGCTGCCGAGGTCCTTCACCTCCCACCGGGTGCCGTGCAGGCGGATCGCAGCGTGGCGGTAGGACACCTGGGGCTCCTCGAACCGCATGGGGCTCTCCGGCAGCCGGCCCAGCACGGCGCCGTCGATCGGGACCGAGGCCGTACGCCCGCCGCGCTCGAGGCGCAGCGCACTCGCGACGTTCATGGTCGGCGCGGTGTCCTCGAGATCGGGAACGAGCGCCGGGAAGTTCATCGTCGCCGCCGGGTCGGGCGCGGGCGGTTGAGGAACGGCGCCACTCGGTGGTTGAGGAGCGACGAGGAACGAGGAACGTCTCGAAACCACGTCATCCGGTCCATCCGCCACGTCCTCCCACCCCAGTCCCGTACGTTCGGGGACACGCCTGGCCGGGTCCGCGCGGCCGCTGCCTCGCGCCGGCGGGATCCAGCCCGACCGCAGCCCTGGGTCCACCTCCACGATCACCGTGACCTCAGGCGGCACCGCCCAGCCGGCCCGCTCAGCGTGTGCGACGTAGAGCTGAGCCCCGTCGTCACCGAGCCGCTCCAGGTCGCCGTCGGGGTCGAGCCGCTCCAGGTCCTCCGGTGCCACCCGAACCGTGAGCTCCGCGAACGCGAGCCGCTCACCGCTGGGCATCACGACGTGCTGCGCGGTCAGCGCGCGGACGAACCGACGGCGCAGCACCGCGGCGGACCCGGTCGGGTAGGACACGAGCTTGGCCCCGACCTCGGCGGCGGCCGCGCGTTTGGAACTGACGCCGAAGATGCTCTGCGCGATCCGCAGCCCGACCCACACGACGGCGACGAAGATGACGAGGATCAACAGGTTGGAGGCGAGCCCCGAGACAGTTCCATACATGGCATCATCGTGGGGGTCATCCGGGGCTGAGGTCGAGCCGCGGCGGAACGCATTCCACGAAGGAGCACCGGTGCTGCACATCGCCTGGTCAGCCGGCGAGCAGCACTCGGGCGAGGCGGCGATCGAGCCCGGTTCGGCGTTCGTGCTCGCCCGGCGGATGAACCTGCCCGAGCAGCAGCCCCTCGTCGCCGAGCAGATCGCCGGGTCGGCGTACGTCTTCGTGCGCCTCCCCTACGTCAGCGACCCGGCGCTGGTGATCTCAGCGACCGCGGCGCATCCCGTCGTGCATCGAGGGCAGCGCGCCAACGGTGCGATCGTCGAGCTCACCGCACCGTCGGGCGAGGCGACCACGCCCGCACCGGGGCAGAAGATCTCGCTGACCCACAGCGGCACCCGCATCGAGCTTCGCTATCCCGACCTGACGTTCACCGCGGTCGTGGAGTTCGACCTGCCGGAGGCGCAACTGATGGACTCGGGCACGGTGCAGCTGGGCGTCGACGCCCTGCAGCACGACGACGCCTGGCTCGTGGCGGCGATAGCGGTCGCCCTCTCGCCGGAGCACGGCGTGGTCGCGCACGGCGACCTCAAACGGGCCTTCGCCGCGTGGCGCGGCACCGAGATCGCCAGCGACGGCGCCTTCGACCGCAACATGCTCCGCCCGGCGCTTGCGTCCCGAGGGCTCGAGATGCCGGGGCCGCGGCTCAACAAGATCGTCTACCTCGTCGAGCGGTGCCGGCGTACGTCGGAGTTCCCGGCCCGCCTGCTCGACGACATCCGCGCGAGGTTGCGGGCCGTGGGCATCGACGCCTGAGCCCACGCTCGATGGCACACTCGGTGCATGGATTTCAGCGACGCGATCAACGAGATCGACGAGATTCACGAGTCAATGGGTCTTGTCGGGCGAATTGCCGCATTTCGTGCGCGAGCATCCGAACTTGAGATCGGCGAGCACGGGCGCGCCGAGTTCCTGACCTCCCTTGCGGCCGAGCTGGAAATGAACGGCGAGCTGGACGCCGCGCGCATCGCTTACCTAGACGCGATAGCCGACGGTGGACCGACCGAGCTCGAACCGCGTTGTGGCCTGTTGATGGTCGAGCTGGCCGCCGGAGACGACGATCGCGTGCAGAATCTCCTCGCTGAGCTGCTGTCCATCACTCGGCTTCAAGGCCTCAGGAACACCGAGCATCAATGGGTTGGGGAGTCCCTCGAAGAAGCCGGGAGGTTCCGTGAGGCGATGCGGTGGTTCACGATTCCTCTGCGCGACCTCGATCCCGAGGACGATCTTGAAGCGCTGCCGATGTCGTTGCTAGACGGTCGTTGGCGCGCACGACGAGAGCTCGGACTCCCCCGGGACGCGTACGACGAGGCTCGTGACCTGTTGGTGCGCCTCCGCGAACAGGTCGAGTGAGCCCGGCGGCCGAGGACGGCGCCCCGGCCACCGCAGACTCAGCTCGAGGTGATCTCGTCTGGCACGACGTCGAGCCTCACGCTCTTGACGACCTTGCCCGACGGGATGTCGACGACGTGCACCGTCGAGATGGCGGGCTCGGTCACCCACGCCGTGTCACCGCTGACGTGCAGCGTCGGCCGCGGCTGCATCCAGTCGACGGGCTCGGACCACGGCTTGACGACCTTGATCGTCGAAAGCGTGCTGCCGTCCTTCGCGTCGAGCACGTGCATCGCGCCATCGGTGCCGAGGATGATCGCCTCGCCCGCGGCGCCACGCCCCAGCGAGCGGAACGAGTAGCTCGTGCCCAGGTCGACGAGCTTGAGCTCCTTGGTCTCCGTGTTGATCAGCGTGATGCGCTCAGGACGCTCGAGCACGGCATCCTTGTCGACCTTGTAGTCACCCAGCACGATCGGGGACGACGGCGACCCGGCCTGGTTGCCGATGCGCCCGTACGCGTCGGGGCTGTCGAGCTTGGTGAACCTGCCGGTCTCGTAGAGCTCGACGCCGTTCTCGCAGCCGATCACCGCCACACCGTTGCCGGCCGTCGCCTCGCCGTGGACGCCGGGGCAGTCCTTCGTGCTGGCGACCTCCTTGCCGAGCCGTATGACCTTGGCTCCGGTGCGCTGGTCGGCCGTGCCGTCCGTGACCAGCAGCCCGTCGTCCAGCTGCACCGCAACGCCGTGGTGCGGGCTGGCCGCCTTGTAGGTGCCGACGACCTTGGTCGGCCTGGCCGAGTCGAGGATCTGCGCCGTGCCGGTCCCGTCGCTCCACAGCACCGTCTTGCCGTCGTGGATCGTGACGTGCCCGGGCTCCTGCGCCTCGAAGGATCCGGCCAGGGCCGGCTTGCCGTCGGGGAGGTAGTGCGAGTGATCGCCGTGCGACTCGACCTTGACCGCGGTGTCGAGCAGTCGGAAGCCCTGGGTCTCGGTCGACACGAGGACATGCCGCTCGTCGCCGGCCCGGTTGACCCGCAGGTAGCCGGTCATGGGGAAGTCGGCGACCGTCTTGAGCGTGTCGCGCTCGAGGACGCGGACTCCCCCGTCGTACGTCATCGCGAGTCGCGGCCCGGTGAGCTGGCCGGCCGGCTCGTCCGAGGATGACACGTTGACGGCGTCGTCCTGCTTGCCGCCGCTGCAGGCCGATGTGGCGAGCGCAAGCGTCGAGATGATGACCGCAAGGGCCACCCGAGATCGTCGTACGAGGTGCATGAGGATCGCTTTCCTTATTGGGAATGATTTTCATTCACATTAAGGGTTCAGATGAGGGCATGGCAAGCCCGCCCCGCGTGCGGGGCGGCGGTGTTCGTCTCAGGACTCGGCGCCACCGAGGCTGCGCCGCAGCCAGCCCTCGATCCCCGCGACATGAGTCAGCGCGCACGCTGCCGCGACGCTCGGCTGCCGCTCGGAGATCGCCAGCGCGATCGCACGGTGCTCGCGACGCGTCTGCTCGAACGAGTCCTCCTGCGTCACACCCCGCCACACCCGTGCCTGATGCGTGCGGGCGGCCACGCTGTCGGCCAGCAGGCACAGCACGGAGTTGTCGGCGGCGAGCGCGATCCGGTGGTGGAACTCGATGTCGTTGGCGACCCAGGCCTCGACCGGGTCGTCGGCCCGCACCGAGTCCACCAGCGTGAGCAGCTCGGCGGCCTCGTCAGCGGGCATCAGCCGCGCGGCCTTCTCCGCAGCCATCGGCTCGAGTGCACGACGGACCTCGAACAGGTCGAGGACGTCGGAGTCCTGGTGGAAGTCGATGACGAACGTCAGCGTCTCCAGCAACAGCTCGGGCTCGAGGCTCGTCACATACGTGCCGTCGCCACGGCGTACGTCGAGGATCCGGATCATCGACAGCGCCCTGACCGCCTCACGCAGGGAGCCGCGGGAGATGCCGAGCTGCTCGGCCAGATCGGCCTCGCGCGGCAACCGGTCGCCGGGCTTGAGCCGGCCGTCGAGGATCATGGTCTTGATCTTCGAGATCGCCTCGTCGGTCAGTGCCATCTCACTCCCTAGCGGCGGGACGGGTGCGCAGACCTGCCATGCCACCGTCGACGGCGAGTGATGTCCCGGTGGTCGAGCCGGCAAGCGGGCTGGCGAGGTACGCCACGGCGTGCGCGACCTCCTCCGGGCTGACCAGTCGGCCGTGCGGCTGGCGCGCCGTCACCGCGGCGCGCTCGGCGACCGGGTCTTCGGCCTTCTCGAGCAGCAAGGTGACGAAGTGCGTCTCGACCGTCCCCGGGTTGACGCTGTTGATCCGGATGCCCTCGCGTACGTGGTCGGCAGCCATGGCCAGAGTGAGCGCATGCACGGCACCCTTGGTGGCTGAGTAGAGCGCGCGCTCGGGCAGCCCGGCGGTCGCGGCGATCGAGGAGACGTTGACGATCGCGGGGCTCGGCGAGAGCCGGAGGTACGGGAGCGCAGCGCGGGTCGTGCGGACGACGCCGAACACGTTGACGTCGAACACCCGCTGCCACTCGGCGTCGGAGTTGTCCTCGACCGTGCCCTTGGCGCCGATGCCGGCGTTGTTGACGACGATGTCGATGCGGTCCAAGCTGCTCACCACGCTCGCGATGGCCGCGCGGACGCTGTCGTCGGAGGCGACGTCCGCCTGCACAGCGAGCGTTCCCTCAGGTGCGGTGCTCGGGTCGAGGTCGAGGACCGCGACCGATGCTCCCCGGTCGCGGAGCTCCATGGCGACGGCGGCGCCGATCCCGCTGGCACCACCGGTGACGATCGCGACGAGGCCGTCGAGCTCGGGCGCGCTCATCGTGCCGCCTCGTACGCGACGACGTCCTGACGCTGCCGGCCGAGACCGCCGATCTCGAGCTCGACGACGTCACCGGGCTGCAGGTAGGGGAACCGCCCCGACAGCGCGACACCCTCGGGCGTACCGGTCAGGACCACGTCGCCCGGATCGAGCACCATGTACTGGCTCAGATGATGGATGATGTGCGCCACGTCGAAGATCAGGTCCGCCGTCGACGAGTCCTGTCGCGGCTCGCCGTTGACCCAGCTGCGGAGCCGGAGGTTCTCGTGGTCGACCTCGTCGGGCGTGACGACCCACGGGCCGAGCGGGCTGAACCCGGGTGCGATCTTGCCCTTGCTCCACTGCCCGCCGGACTCCTCGAGCTGGAACGCCCGCTCCGACAGGTCGTTGGCCAGCACGAATCCAGCGACGTGGTCGAGGCTCTGCTCGACCGAGTCGAGGTAGGACGCCCGGCGGCCGATCACGATGCCGAGCTCGACCTCCCAGTCGGTCTTCTCGCTGCCGCGCGGGATCGTGACGGTGTCGTTGGGGCCTGCGATCGTGTTGGCGGCCTTGAAGAACAGCACGGGCACGCTCGGCGGTTCGGAGCCGGACTCCGCAGCGTGCGCTGCGTAGTTCATGCCGATGCAGACGATCGTGCCGGGCTTGGCGATTGGCGCACCCACCCGCAGTGTCTCGGCATCGGCCAGGACGGGCAACGTGCCGTCAGCCAGTGCGGCGCTGACCTTCGCGACGCCGCCGGACTCCCAGAACGACGCGTCGATGTCGGCCGTGACCGAGGACAGGTCGAAGACGCGGTCCTCGGCCTGGACGACGGGGATCTCGTGACCCAACGGGCCGAGCCGAGCAAACTTCATCAGATTCCTTCACAGACATTCGATCTTTAATACGCGATGCGCTCGTCATTGAGCGGTCAGTAGATATCTTGACGGATCAAACATCGAATGTCTAGGCTCGGGCTGTGGCCATGTACATCGACACGCATCTGCACTGCTGGGACCGGCGACTGTTCTCGTACGCGTGGCTGGACGGGGCGCCGTTCCCCGAGCGGTTCACCCCCGCCGACGTCGCCGAGGTGAGTCCGAGCTCCCTCGGAGCGGTCTTCGTGGAAGCGGATCGGACCGCTGCCGAGGCTCCGGCCGAGGCGGCGTGGGCCTCGCAGCTGGACGAAGGCGGCCCCGCCATCGCTGCCGTCGTGGCCTTCGCACCCATCGATCGCGGCGACGCCGTGGCCGCCGACCTCGACGTGCTGCGTGAGATTGACAAGGTCACCGGCATTCGCCGGTTGCTGCAGGACGAGCCGGTCGAGCTCTTCGACGACCCAGGGGTCGCCGCGGGCCTGGCGGCCGTCGGCGACGCCGGTCTGACGTTCGACGCGTGCGTCCGGGCCCACCAGCTGCCCGCCCTGACGCGGCTGAGCCGGCAGGCCCCGCAGACCACGATCGTGCTCGACCACCTCGGCAAGCCCGCGATCGACGACGAGTGGGGCAGCCCGTCGGCGACACAGTGGCTGGACGGTCTCCGAGCCCTCGCGGCAGAGCCCAACACCCTCATCAAGCTGTCGGGCCAGGCGTCCACCGACCGTGCGCGCCCGTTCGTCAGCGCGGCGCTCGAGACGTTCGGACCCGGGCGCTGCCTGGTCGGCAGCGACTGGCCGGTCTCCCGACGCGACGCCGAGCCGTACGAAGCGTGGTTCGACCACGTCGCCACCTCGTACGGCCTGTCGGACGCCGAGCAGGACCTCGTGCTGGTGACCAACGCCGCAACGACGTACGGGATCGAGCTCGGCTAGCCGCGTGACAGGCGCCAGGCCAGCGTGAGCTCGCGCCACGGCCCGCCCGGCTGACCCGGTTCAGGGTCCAGCTGGCACGGATCGGTGAGCGCCAACCACCGCTGCATGTCGGGATCGTCGTCGAGCACCGCGAGGTCGGCGGCCAGGTCGTCCCCCGTGTACTCGAAGTAGGCGACGAGCGTGTCGCCGCGCACGAAGATCGAGTAGTTCTCGATGTGCGCGGACCGGATCCCGGCTTCCACCGTCGGCCAGACCGCCGAGTGCAGCTCGAGATAGCGCTCCCGCATCTCCGGACGAAGCTGGGTCGTCTGGCAGACCCGCAGCGGCTCGCTCATGCGCCGAGCCAGGTGGTGTCGCCGGGATCCCCCGGCACCATCCGCAGACCGGCGCGTTCGGGTCGCACGTGGGGCCCCGCAGGCGTGGCCCAGCCCTGACCGACCGGCAGCTGCTCGATCAGCGCCTCGTCGATCGTGATGCCGGCGCCCGGGGCGTTGCCCAGGACGATGCCGCCGTCGGCGATCTCCTGGTCGATGTGCACCCCGATGGGCTGGCCGAGGTCCTGCACCTCGGTCGTCAGGTGGTTGGGCATCGTGCTCGCAGCGTGCGCGATGATCGGCGTGAAGCCGATCGGGCTGACCGGCAGGTCGTGCGCGTGGGCCACCACGGCGACGCGCAAGGCGTTCGTGGTGCCCCAGCCGCTGTTGAACTGCACCACGTCGACGGCATCGGCGTCGAACAGCGGGCGATACTGCTCGAGTCCGGTCAGGTTCTCGCCGGTTGCCACCCCGGTCTTGACGCTGCGGCGCACCTCCGCCAGCCCGTGGGCGTCCCAGCGGCGTACGGGCTCCTCGATCCAGGTCAGGTCGACCTCCGCCTCGATGCGCTGGATGTGCCGAACCGCCTGGGAGCGGTGCCACGACTCGTTGGCGTCGAACATCATGGCGGGCTGTGCGGAGTTGGCGGTCAGCACGTCGCGCACGAGGCGCAGCCGGCGTACGTCGTCATCGACGTTGCGGCCGCCCTTGAGCTTGGCCTGGGCGAAACCGGCGTCGGCGAACCGCTGGTAGAGCGCGTGCACCTCCTCGTCCGCCAGCCCGAACTCGAGGCCCGAGGCATAGCCGGGCACGAACCGCGTACGGCCGCCGAGCATCCGCCACAGGGGCTCGCCGGCCATCTTGGCCTTGAGGTCCCAGAGCGCGTCGTCGATCGCACCGATCGACGCGAAGACGCTGCCGGTGTGCCCGGTCTTGAAGACGTACGCCAGCATGCGGTCGTAGAGCGCCGTGACGCTGCGCGGGTCCTCGCCCTCGATCGCCGGGAAGACACGTGCGAGGTCTCCTCGGCTCGACGGGCCGATGCTGATGCCCTCATAGCCCTCATCGGTCGTGAGGATCAGGACGTGCACATCGGTGCGGGTCCCCACGCTGACGCCGTTGACGTCGCCGACGGGGCGGTGCCACTCGTGCTGGGTGAAGAGCTCGCGATAGCCGGTGATCTTCATTCCTTGACTCCCCCGGCCGTCATGCCCGCCACCAGGAAGCGCTGCGAGAACAAGAACAGGATCAGCACCGGCAGCATCGACAAGATGGTCGCCATCGCGAGCGCTGGCAGGTGCATCGACTCCGATCCCACGGCGCTCGGGTTGAACGCGGGCGTCGACGAGAGCAGCGTCGAGAGCCCGACCTGCATGGGATAGCTGTCGCTCGACGGCAGCATCACGAACGGCAGGAAGTAGTTGTTCCAGTTCTGCACGAAGCTGAAGAACGCCACGAGGGCCACCACTGGCGCGGCGAGCGGGAGCGCGATCCGGGTGAACACCTGCACCTCGTTGCAGCCGTCGAGACGGGCCGCGGCGAGCAGGTTCCGGGGAATGCTCGTCGAGAAGTAGATGTAGGTCAGGTAGACGCCGAACGGGTAGAACGAGAACGGCAGGATCACCGACAACGGCTGCCCGACGAGCCCCACCTTGTTCATCTCGAGGAACACCGGCAGCACGAGCGCCGTGTTGGGCATCAGCATCACGACGAGCGTCGTGACCATCAGGATCCGGCGGAAGCGGAACTCGGTCAGCGCCAGGGCATACCCCGCCGGCACCGAGATCGCGAGCGTGATGACGAGCGCGCCGATGGAGTAGAACGCGGAGTTGCGCATCCAGCCGACGACGGCGCCGGACTGGAAGTCGAAGAGCTGTCGCACGTTGGAGGTGAACGTGTCCCAGGACCCGATCGCGAACGGCGAACGTACGGCCAGCTCGTGCTCGGTCTTGGTCGCCGCGATGAGCAGCCAGATCAGCGGGACGATGAAGAACATCGTCGCGACCACCAGCATCAGCCCGATGATCGACCGGCCGCTCCAGCCGGTGAGTCGGTTCGGGCGGGTCGCTGTTGCCGTACTCATACATCCTCGGTATCGAACAGGCCGCCCTTGGCGACGAAGACTGCGGACAGCAGCAGCGCGACGACCAGCAGCATCACGGAGATCGCCGCGGAGCCGTTGAAGTCGTTCAGGTCGAACGCGTACTGATAGGCCAGCTGGTTGAGCGAGTAGTCGTTCGGTACGACCGCGTTGCTCGCCTGCGACAGCAGCGACGGCTCGATGAACAGCTGCGTGCCGGTCGCGAGCGACAGGACCGCCATGTAGGCGATCCACTTGCGTAGCAGCGGCAGCTGGATGTGGATCGCGACCTGGAACGGGTTGGCGCCGTCGATGCGGGCCGCCTCCATGATCTCGGTCGAGATGTTGTTGAGCGCGCCGTACATGACGATGATCCATCCGCCGGCGCCGGTCCAGAACGCAATGATGGCGAAGATCAGTGGCAGGTGGCTCGGCTGGATGACGTTGGTGAACGTGTCCCAGCCCAGGGCGCGCAGCAGCGGGCCGGCGGGACTGGCGACGGGGTCGAGCACGAAGAGCCACAGCATGACGCTCGAGGCACCGGCCAGGGCTCCCGGGAGGTAGAAGAAGAGCCGGGCGGTCCCGCTGAGCCAACGCGACCGGATGGCATGGACGACGATCGCCAGGAAGACGACCAGCACGAGCAGTGCGCCAAGCCAGATCACGAGGAAGAAGGCGACATGACGCGCCGCGGCGAAGAACCTGAAGTCGTCGATGACCTTGGAGAAGTTGGCGGTCGGGGTGAACCCGCCGTTGGCGTCGGTCAGCGCCAGATAGATCGCGTAGAGCGCCGGCAGCACGCCGAACGCCAGCATGAACACCGCGTACGGTGCCACGAACACGGCGCCGATCGACCGTTGCCTGCGTTTGCGATCGCGGTTCACGCTCACGGCCTCCTTCGGGATCCCGTTGTCGTCGGTGGCCGCCGGCCGGCTCGGGGTCTCCGAGCCGGCCGACTGCGCAGTGGTCATCTCAGTCATTGACCTGGTAACCGTTGACCTTCGCCTGGTTCTTGATGGCGGTTCCCCAGGTGCCAAGATTCTCCTCGATCGACTTGCCCGAGGACACCAGCGGAGTGATGGTCTTGGCCCAGATCGCCTCCTGGCTGAAGGAGGGGAATCCCCAGCCGTCCCACACGAGGCCGCCGGCCTTCAGCAGCCCGGACAGGTCCGTGGCGTAGTAGCCGGACGACTCCTGCTTGGCGACCCACTTGTCGGCGGCTGCCGAGAACGCGGGGTATCCGGGAGCGAGGTTGACCTGGTACGCGTCGTCCGTCGTGACGAACTCGGCGAACTTGGCGGAGTTGGCCAGGTTCTTGGAGTGGCTCGAGATGAACCACGTGCCACCACCGACGTTGCCGGCGACAGCCGAGTCGCCGTCCCACGCCAGCGGAGCCGCGACGCCCAGACGGCCCTTGGGCACGTTGAGCGACTCGGGGTTGTTGAAGATCGCGCCGGCGAACCAAGCCGGGCCGGGCATCATGAGGACCTTGCCGGTGTAGGTCTTGACGAAGTCAGGCGTGAAGACGCTCAGCTTGGTCAGCGACTTGTTGGCCACGAGGGTGTCGAGCATCGACGCGGCACGCTTGCACTCGGTGGAGTCGGTCTTGACGGTCACCGAGCGGATGTCGGTCACGTCGTTGGCCTGGCACTTGCTCGACCACATGAACACCTCAGGCGTCCACGTGTCGCCGACCGAGCCGACGATGTAGCCGGGGTGCTCCTTGGCGACCTTCTCGCCGAGCGCCTGGTACTCCTCCCACGTCTTGGGGACCGCGTAGCCGAACTTCTTCAGCAGCGAGTTGTCGTACCAGAGCACGGTCTGGGCGAGGTCGTTGCGCAGGCAGTAGACACCGCCGTCGACTGTGCAGGGGTTGAGCGCGCCCTTGGAGAACCCGGACAGGGTGCCTTCGGGGACGAGGCCCTTGTCGAGGCGGGCCGCGAACGACTGCTTGCCGGCCACCTTCTGCGTCGCCCAGGCAGCGTCGTTGTTCTGCGACGAGAAGACGACGTCGGGCCAGCCCTTGCCGGCGCGGTCGTAGAGCGCCATCTTCGTCTTGAACGAGTTGGACCCGTTGGCCGAGCCGTCATACGTGACGGTCTTGACCTTGATCGACGGGTTGGCCTTCTCGAACGCCTTCACCGCCGGTACGCGGGTCGCGTCGACCCACACCGTGATGGTGCTGTTCTTGTCCTGCTTGGCCTCGGAGAACCCGCGGCCTCCGTCCGAGCTGTCACTGCTGCCGCTGGAGCATCCCGAGAGGACGGCCACGGCGGTCACGCTGAGGACACCGAGAAGGCCGATCTGCCGAACAAGGCGGCGGGGTTGGATGCGGTTCATTCATTCCTCCACTGTCACAGGGTCTGCCTTGGTCGGCAGCAGAGATAGCACATCATACGTGTGATGTTTGCGCAAGAGATTTGTGTGAAGCGGATCACTTTTCTTCAGATCACGCGGGAGGGCTAGGACTTGCGGGCCGGGTTGCGCCGCTCCCACGAGCCGACGATGTGGTCGATCATGGCCTGCTGTGCCTCGGCGACCTTGCCTGCGGCGATCGCCTCGTAGACCGCGCGGTGCTCGTCGACCGTACGGTCGATGGCGTCCGACGGCGGATCGCCCTCGAACCGCGCGAAGGAGCGGGCGCGGCTGTAGAGCGTGTAGGCGATGTTGCTCGCCAGGAAGTTCTCGGACAGGTCCATCACGGTGCGGTGGAAGACGGCGTCGGCCTCGCTGAACTGGTCGTAGTCCCCCGTCAGCGCGACCATCCGGTCGAGCGCGGCGGACAGCTCGGCGCGCCCCTCGTCGCCGGCCCGCTCCGCCGCCTGCGCGGCCATGACACCCTCCAGGGAGCCGCGCACCAGCGTGAGCTCGTCGAGGGTGTGCAGCTCCTCGTCGTGGGAGATGACGGCGCTGAGCACCACGGGATCCAGCACGTTCCAGCTCGAGTGCGGCTGCACCAGGGTGCCGCGGCCCTGCTGGACCGCCACGAGGCCCTTCTCCTCGAGACGCTTCATCGACTCGCGGACGATCGTGCGGCTGACGCCGAAGTGCTCGGCCAGTGCCGCCTCGGGCGGGAGCGCCTGCTCGGCCTCGTAGCGACCCGCGACGATCGAGTCGACGATGGCACGCATCAACATGTCGGCAGGTCGTTCCCGGCTCTCGGGCGCCTGCAGATCCTTGATCTGACCTCGACCACTCATGCGTGGGGACTCCAATGCTCCGTGGGGCTTCCTGGCGTGGTCCGAGACGTGACCACACATGACCTCATACGTCCTATCATCGCGCCCACCAGCGCAGATGGGGGCGGCGACGCGCAGATCGCGGTGCGACGGCGGTCATACGCGGACCAGTCCTTCATCAGCCAGTGCGCCCCAGAGCTCGTCGGGGATCGGCGCAGTCGCCCGCTCGACCGACGAGATCGCGTGTCCGGCCGTACGTATGCCCAGCACGACCGAGGCGACCTCGGGTCGCCGCAGGGCGAACTGGACCGCGGCGGCCGGCAGGTCCACCTCGAAGGTCGCGCACACCTCCTGGATCCGCCGCGCCTTCGCCAGGACCTCGGCCGACGCGACGCCGTAGTCGAAATGCGCATCGGCCGGGACCGTCGACGTGCTGAGGATGCCGGAGTTGTAGACGGCGGCCGCCACGACGCTGACGCCTCGCTCGGCTGCGATCGGCAGGAGGTCGTCAGCCGCCGACTGGTCGAGCAGCGAGTAGCGGCCGGCGACCATCATGATGTCGACGTCGGTGCGCCGGACGAACTCGGCGAGCATCGCGGACTGGTTCATGCCGGCGCCGATCGCCCCGACCACGCCTTGGTCCCGCAGCTCGACCAGGGCGTCAACGCCCGTCGTCGACGCCGCCTCCCAGTGATCGTCAGGGTCGTGCAGATAGGCGATGTCGAGCCGGTCGACGCCCAGCCGCTCGAGGCTGGACTCGACCGACTGCAACACGCCGTCCCGGGTGAAGTCGAAGACCCGCTTGGTCTCCGCCGGGACGACGAAGCCGTCATCGTCCTGCTGGTGCGCGGTCTCCGGCGAGTCGACGAGCAGACGCCCGACCTTGCTGGAGAGCACGTACTCCTCGCGCGGCCGGCCGGCCAGCGCGCGTCCGAGGCGTCGCTCCGACAGGCCGAGACCGTAGTGGGGTGCCGTGTCGAAGTAGCGGATGCCCGCCTGCCACGCGGCGTCGACCGCAGCGGTGGACTCCTCGTCGGTCGTCTCGACGAAGAGGTTGCCGAGCTGCGCAGACCCCATGCCGACCTCGGTGAGTGATCCACCGCGCCGGTAGTCGCGTCGCTCCATGGAACCGTCCACAGCAGATCGTCCCACGGCGCTCATCCTCGTTCCCTTGCGAAAGTCGGTGCAGGAGCAGCCGATGCGCCTCAGTGTAAGGTGTGATGTATGACCTATTCAACCGAGGATGTCGGTGCGGTCTCCAGCTGAAGGGAACAGGTCGTTGCGCGCAGCCCATTATGTCGGTGACAAGACGGTCCGGACAGAGCCGGCCGAGCCCCTCCAGCCCGGTCCGGGCGAGGTGCAGATCGCGGTGGCATACACCGGCTTGTGCGGCACCGACCTGCACATCGTCCACGGCAACATGGACGCCCGGGTCACGCGACCCCTGGTGTTCGGCCACGAGATGAGCGGCACGGTCGCCGCCGTCGGCTCGAACGTCACCGCCGTCTCCCCCGGCGACCGGGTCACCGTGATGCCGCTCGACTGGGACGGCACCTGCCCGGCGTGCCTCGCCGGTCACCAGCACCTGTGCCACCACCTCAACTTCATCGGCATCGACTCCCCCGGCTCGCTGCAGGAGCTCTGGACCGTGCCCGAGCACGTCGTCGTACGCCTGCCGGACGACGCCTCGCTGCGGCACGCGGCCCTGGTCGAGCCGGTCGCCGTGGCAGCCCACGACGTACGCCGGTCCGAGCTCGCGTCGGGCGACAAGGTCGTGGTGCTCGGCGGCGGGCCGATCGGCGTGCTGATCGCCACCGTCGCGCGTCATGCCGGCGCCGACGTGTGCGTCTCCGAGGTCGACCCGACCCGGCTGCAGCAGGTCGAGGAACTCGGCTTCCGTACACTCAACGCGCGCGACGAGGACGTGGAGGCCAGCGTCACCGAGTGGACCGGCGGCGCCGGCGCGGATGTCGTCTTCGAGGTCTCCGGCGCTCCGGCGGCCGTGCTGGCTGCGACCGCGCTGGCCAAGGTGCGCGGCACGATCGTCGTGGTCGCCATCCACCCGACGCCCCGCCCGGTCGACCTGCAGCGCGTGTTCTGGCGCGAGCTGCGCATCCTCGGAGCGCGGGTGTACGAGCGCGAGGACTTCGATCGCGCCGTGCAGCTCATCGTCGACGGAGTCATCCCGGCCGACGAGCTGATCACCGACGTCGTACCGCTGGAGGCCACCGGCGAGGCGTTCGCCCGCCTCGAGGCCGGGACCGCGATGAAGATGCTCGTCGCCGTGCAGGAAGGGGCCGCGTCATGACCGGACCGTTCGATCTCACCGGCCGGCTCGCCGTCGTGACCGGTGCCCGCCGCGGCATCGGACTGGCTTTCGCCGAGGCCCTCGCCGCTGCGGGCGCCGACATCATCGGGATCAGCGCCTCGATGGAGTCCGAGGGCAGCGCCGCAGCAGCCGCCGTCGAGAAGCACGGCCGGCGGTTCGAGGCCAAGGCCGTCGACTTCGCCGACCGGGCCGCGGTCGAGGCCCTGGGCGCCGAGCTCGCCGAGCGCGAGGTCGACATCCTGGTCAACAACGCCGGCACGATCGAACGCGCACCCGCTGCCGAGCACTCGCTCGCGTCGTGGGACCGGGTGCTCGAGGTCGACCTGTCGAGCCAGTTCGCGCTGTCCCAGGCCGTCGGCCGCGGGATGCTCGACCGCGGCACCGGCAAGATCATCTTCACCGCGAGCCTGCTCAGCTTCCAGGGCGGCATCAACGTGCCCGGCTACGCGGCCGCGAAGTCCGGCCTGCTCGGCCTGGTCCGCGCGCTGTCCAACGAGTGGGCCGGCCGGGGTGTGACGGTCAACGCGATCGCACCGGGCTACATCGCGACCGACAACACGCAGGCGCTCCAGGACGACGCGGACCGCTCACGCTCCATCCTCGAGCGGATCCCCGCCGGCCGTTGGGGTCGTCCCGACGACCTTGCCGGCGCAGCGGTGTTCCTCGCCTCGCCCGCCTCGGACTACGTGAGCGGCATCGTCCTGCCGGTCGACGGTGGCTGGCTGGCGCGATGAGCAGCGTCGCCGAGCAGCTGTCGCAGCTCCGGATGGTCCCGGTCGTCGTCATCGATGATCCGGCTGCTGCGCGGCCGATGGCCGAAGCGCTGCTGGCCGGAGGCATTGGCTGCGCCGAGATCACCCTGCGTACGCCGGCAGGCATCGAGGCGATCCGCGAGGCGGCCAAGGTCGACGGCTTCCTCGTCGGCGCCGGAACGGTGCTCAGCCCCGGCCAGGTCGACGAGTGCGTCGACGCCGGGGCCCGGTTCATCATCAGCCCGGGGCTCGACAGCGACGTCGTCGCGCAGGCCCGTACGCGCGAGGTCGCGGTGATCCCAGGTGTGGCGACGGCGACCGAGGTGCAGCACGCGTTGCGGCTCGGCCTGTCCCTGCTCAAGGTGTTCCCGGTCGGCGCGCTGGGCGGGCCGAAGCTTTTGAACGCGCTCGCCGCTCCGTTCCCCGACGTCAGGTTCGTGCCGAGCGGCGGGGTCTCGTTGGCGAATGCGGCGGACTACCTCGGCGTCCCGTCCGTCGCCGCGATCAGCGGCAGCTGGCTGACGCCGCGGTCGGCGCTGGCCTATGGCGACTTCGCCGAGATCGAGCGGCTCGCCCGCGCGACGGCCTCGATGCTGGCGGCGTCATGACCCGCGTCCTCACCCTCGGCGAGGGCCTCGGCGTCATCCGTACGTCCGAGGCGCTCGTGACCGCCCCCCACCTCGGCGTCGGCGTCGGCGGGGCCGAGCTCAACGTCGCCATCGGGCTTGCCCGCCTCGGCACGGAGGTCACCTGGCTCGGCCGGGTCGGCCCCGACGGGCTGGGCCGCCGCGTGGTCCGCGAGCTGCGAGCCGAGGGGGTGCATGCCATCGCGCCAACCGACGACCGGCACACCGGCTTGCTGCTCAAGGAACGCGACGCGCTCGGTCGCACCCTCGTGACCTATCACCGCACCGCAAGCGCCGGCAGCAGGCTCGAGCCGGCCGACCTCGACGGCGTGGACTGGTCGCAGTTCGGCCTGCTGCACATCACCGGCATCACCCCGGCGCTGTCGGACTCGGCCGCCGCCACGGTCACCGAGGCCGTACGCCGCGCCGGCGACGCCGGCCTCACGATCTCGTTCGACGTCAACCACCGGTCACGCCTGTGGAGCAGCGAGGCGGCCGCGCCGATCTATCGTGAGCTCGCGGCACGGTCTGACGTACTGTTCGCCGGCCTCGACGAGGCGGCCGTCCTGCTGGGCGACCTGCCCGACGATCCGTGGAAGACCGTCGAGGCGCTCGCCGACCTGGGGCCGTCGACGGTCGTGCTCAAGCTCGGCGAGCGCGGTGCCCTGGCCCGGTCCGGCGCGGGACGAGCCCGAGCCAGCGCCGTACGTGTCGATGTGGTCGACACGGTCGGCGCCGGCGATGCGTTCGTCGCCGGCTACCTGGCCGAGCTGATCGAGGGCCGGTCGCTGACCGAGTGCCTGGCCACCGCGGTCAAGGCAGGCGCCGCGGTGTGCCGCCACGAGGGCGACTGGGAGGGCGCGATCACCCGCCAGGAGCTCGACGCCGAGGTGACCGACGCCGTCGTGCGCTGACGCTCAGGCCTTGCCGAGGTCCACTTCGTACGCGAGCGGCACCGCGAGTCGGCGGATCTGCTCGGGGCCGAACTCGTGCAGCCGCGGCCCGGTCAGCGCATCGGTGACCACGACGAGCAGCCAGTCGAGGTCGTGGCCGGCGGCACGCAGCTCGTTGCGGGTGACCAGCACCTTGGGCACCGAGCCGGCGACGCCCTTGACCTCGACGTGCCGCACGCGCGGCCCCTTGGTGGCGGTGATGTCCCAGCCGAGGTTGAGGGCGCTGACGTCCTCGACGATCCAGCCGTCGACGGCGTACTGCCCGCTGACGAAGCTCATCGCCACGAGCTCCACCTCGCGGTTCGACGCGGGATCACCGAAGCCGGCTCCGTTGTCGCCGACGTGGAAGACCTCGCTCTGCTCGGGTGTCGCCATGTCAGGTGTGTCCGGCACGTACGAGATGGGGTTTCGCCCACGCGACTCCGGCGCCGGCTGGTTGACGTACGCGTCGTGGATTCGCTCACCCGGGCCGAGCACGCGGCCGTAGACGACGCTGCGCATCGAGCGCTTCGGTGCCGGCTCGACGCTCGAGATCTCGACGACCTGGCGGACGATGCCGTTGAAGCTGAAGATCGCGTACCGCTCGTCCTGCGCGCGTGCACCCAGACGCCAGCAGCCACGATTGGCCTCGTACACCTGGGCGTCGGTCATGCCCTCGCGATAGCCGACGACGCTGCGGCCGAGGTCGTCGGCCACTGGATCGACTTGGCGGAGCTCGCCGAGGCGAATGTGCAGCATCGGGTCAGGATAGCCCCGAGATGCCGGGTCAGCGTTTGCGGTCGGCGACGATCGCGGCCGCGTTGAGTGCGGCCCAGCCGATCGTCACGGCCAGCACCTTGGCCTTGCTGCCGGCCGTCGTCGCCTCGCTGCTGAACAGCGCCCCGTCGGTCAGGTCGAACACGACGCGGCCCATCATCGCCTGCTCGCGCGCGGCGGTGGTCGGAGCGGCCAGCGCCATTCCGCTGATGACCAGGTCACGTACGCCGAACGTACGCGCGGCGACGTCGTAGTCGGGCTGCTTCAGCGGGCTCGGCGTCAGCGCGTTGCCAAGGTGACGCGGCTTGGCCAGGGCGAACACGGAGTAAGCAAGGGTGGCGACAGAGATCAGGGCGCTGTAGCTCGGCTTCTTCATCCTCCGACGCTAGGCGAGCTCGGCGGCGCTTGCACGGCGAGATCGTGTGGGAGGGTGTTCGCCATGCAGATCCCCAGGACACGCGGCTTCTATGCTGCGGTCGTCATCTTCGCGCTCACGTTCATCCAGCTCGCCGTCGGCACGTTCGCCGGGCTCGACCAGTTCGAGGGCAAGGGGTTCGGCTACCGCCTGCTCGCCTATCCGCTGCTGATGCTGATCGTCCCGGCCATCTGGTGGTGGCGAACGCGCGAGCGTACCCCCGTTGACCAGCTGCCCTGGGGTGCGTTCGCGCTGATCATGTCGCCGTTCCTGATCGATGTCTCCGGCAACACCGTCGACCTCTACGACTCGGTCGACTGGTGGGACAACGCCAACCACTTCTTCAACTGGATGCTGCTGCTCTGGGGCTGCGGCCTGCTGCTGCGTCTCGTCTGGTCCGGCCCGGCATGGGGACTCGTGCTCACGATCACCGGCCTCGGCGCGATCCTGGCCGTCGGCTGGGAGCTCGGCGAGTGGTACACCTTCATCCGCCGCGGCACCGAGCTCGACGGCGCATACGAGGACACGCTCAGCGACGAGCTGCTCGGCACTTTGGGCGCCTTGATCGCCGCGCTGATCGTGGGACGCAAGCACAAGGCCGACGAGCAGGTGGAGGACATCGCCTCGGTGGTGTGACGGCATGCCGAATGGGCCCGGTGCAACGGGCTCAGGCGGCGGTTGAGGTGGTGGCTTCGGCGCGGAATCGTGAGTTCCGCAACGGCCTTCGTCTCGGGTCGATCGATGCGGGTGGGACGTACTCGGGATAACCATCCTCGCCGAACCGGATGTCCCATTCATCAGCGTGAACCACCCGGTGGTGGTGCGCGCAGATCAGCACGATGTCGTCCAGATCTGTGGCGCCACCCTTGGCCCAGTGCTTGCGGGCGTGATGACCCACGCACCACGACGGTGGCCGGTCGCATCCGGGGAAGCTGCACCCGCCATCGCGCCTTTCGGCTGCGCGGCGCTGAGCCCGGTTGAACAGTCGCTGCTCGCGACCGCAGTCGAGTGGGAGAGGCTTGCCGTTGAAGACCATCGGCAGCAACCCATGCTCGCAAGCCATCCGGCGGGCCTCCGTGGCGGAGATCCGGCAGCCGGTCGATAGGGTGCCTGCCTTGAGCCCGTCGATCAGGCTCTTGAGGTCGATGTTGACCGTCACCGTCACGCCGACACCCGCGGTGTCGGGAAGCTTGTCGGCCGGCAGGTGCTCGATGAGGGTGCAGAACGCACTGGCCATCTGCTGGCCGTAGGTCGGCTTGTCGTCGAGGACGGCCAGCGTCGGATCGTCCTCGGCCTTCTTGACCTGGGGCGCGTTGAGCGCCTGCAAGGCGTTCTTGAGCATCTCGCCCTGGGCCTCGGGGATGACGAACTCACCTTTGTATGTGCCGTCCTTGCGGTCGGCCATCCAGAAGTAGGAGTTCTTGCGAGCCTTGGCTTCGCGCTGCCTGAGGGTCTCGTTCTCGTGCGCATCGACATCGTCGGGCGCGAAGGTCTCGGTGATGCGGTCAGCACGGCGGCTCAGGTCCTTGAGGCTGAGCTTCTTGGCGTCGTCCAGCAACTGGGTCTCGCAACCCTCGCGTTGCGCCTCAGTCGGATCACCCGGCAGGTCCTTGACCTTGTCGGCGATCAGCTCGGCCTGCGCCAGCGACACCTCGCCGCGGGCCAATGCCTTCTGCGTCGCGGACAGGTCCTCGATCTTCTTGGCCTGCTTGAGCAGACGAGCCGCCGCACTCGGATCACCGCCGAACCCGTTGGCGATCATCGCGCCGGTCGAGGCCGCGCCGATCGTCGACGCAGCCTCCGAGCGGTCGGCCGCTGCGGCTGCTGCCATCTGGTGCGCCTTGACCCGCGACTCCAGCCGGCCCAGCGCCTCACACGCGGCAATCTGCTCGCGTGGACTCATGCGGTCGTACGTGTCGAGCTCAATCGCGTCCAGCGCACGCGAGACATCCGCGAGGGTGGGAGGCGACTGTTCGAACATGTGTTCTATTCAATCAGCAGCTCAGCCATCGCGCAAGACTTTCACGCCACTTTTTTCCTGCAATCACAGCGATAATCACTGTTACGACTGTGCCCAGTCCCAGCCTACAGACGCCCGCTGACACGACTCCAACGAGCCGGATCGGGCTGTGGACAACGGCGCTTGCGAACGTACGCGAAGCCCACTTTCACCCAGCGCTTGCACCACTTCCGACCTACTATGAGGGGTCGTCTTTGAGGGAAGTCGGCATTGCGAGAGGGAGCTCGATGACCGACGCACCGCCTGCGGGCTGGTATCGCGATTCCGACGGTACGAAGCGGTGGTGGACCGGGACGATCTGGATGGAGTCATGCGGTCGTCACGTACGCCGACAGCCGCCGTCCCTCGCCGATCGGTACGACAACCGCGCAACCCGCGTGCTGAAGCGCCTGCTCAGTCGACCGTGATGACGATCTTGCCGCGCGTGTGACCGCCCTGGCTGTCCTCCCACGCCTTGCCCGCGTCGGCCAGCGCGTACGTCGCCGCGATCTCGACCTTCAGCGACCCGTCGTCGAACATCGCCGCCAGCTCGTCCAGGTCCTCGACGTCGGGTGACACGAAGACGTACTGGCCGCCCATCTCCTTCACGACGGGGTCGATGATCGAGACGATCCGCCCCTCGGACGACTCGCCCAGCAGGCCGGGGCTGACCTCGAGGTCTCCCCCGTTGAGGTCCAGCACCGCGGTGACGCCCTCCGGGATGGCCTCGCGAACCCGCTCGACCAGCCCGTCGCCATACGTGAACGGCTCGGCGCCCAGCTCGCGGAGGTAGTCGTGGTTGGCCTCCGACGCCGTACCCAGCACTCGGGCGCCCAGCGAGCGGGCGATCTGGACGGCGAACGATCCGACTCCCCCGGATGCGCCGTGGATCAGCACGGTGTCGTCCGCGCCGATGTCGAGCGCGTGCACGAGGCACTGGAACGCGGTCAGCCCCGCCAGCGGGATGGCGGCCGCCTCGGCAAAGCTCGCGTTGGCCGGCTTCTTGGCCAACGTACGAATGGGGGCGGAGACCTTCTCGGCGTACGTCCCGCCGTGCACGGCGTCCTTGCGTACGTACCCGAAGACCTCGTCGCCCGGTGCCAGCCTGGTCACGGCGGGCCCGACCGACTCGACGACTCCCGCGACGTCCCAGCCCGGCGTGACCGGGAAGTACGTGTCGAGCATGCCGTCCATCCCGCCGCTCGCGAGCTTCCAGTCGACCGGGTTGACCGAGCTCGCCTTGACCTGGACCTTGACCCAGTCAGGACCGATCTTGGGCTCGTCGACGTCGGTGAGCTCGAGGACCTCGGGGTCGTCGCCGTATGTCTGATAGGTGATCGCCTTCATGTGTCATGCCTACCCGCCGACGACAAGAAGAATCACGGTTCCGCGGTCCAAGGGTTGATCACCGTGAGACCACACGCCTCGAATGGACTGGTGTCACGGGTGGCCACGGCGAAACTGTGGTGGGACGCCGTCGCCGCAATCTGTCCATCCGCGAACGAGATCGACCGGCCCCGCATTCTGGCGTCTGCGACGAGCGACGCGTACGCCTGGGCGACGGCGCCGTCGAACGCCAGCACCCGCCCGCGGAAGGTCTCCGCGATCAACGAGCGGACCGCACCCCTCAGGTCGTCCTTGCGCCGGCCGTCGGAGAGCAGCTCCACACCAAGCGTCAGCTCGGCCACCGTCACCGCAGAGAGATAAAGCGTCTCCGGCGCCTGGCGATTGAGCCAGTCACGTACGCGCTGTTCGTGGCCCTTGCGCAGCGGCTCCGAGATGACGTTCGTGTCGACGACGATCAACGCAGATCCGGCGCTTCTGGCTCGGTGGTGTCCCGGACGACATCGAGCTCGACGCCGCCGACGCGGGCCCCGACCTCAGCCAGGACGTCACCGAGACCCACTCGCGGCTTGACCGCCTCGCCCAGGATCTCGCGAATCTCAGCCTCCGTGCTGCGTCCGTTGCGCGCTGCCTGTGCCTTGAGCGCCCGGTGCGTTTCGTCCGACAGGTTCCTGATCGTCACCGCCGCCATGGCGTCCTCCTCGCTGATATCACACTCTCTCAACGATATCACCAGCCGCGGTGGTCCCAGTGTTCCTCCGGCTCTCGCCAGACCGTCACCTGGACCGGATTGAGCCGTGCGCTGATCGCCTCGTCGAGCGTCTCGTACCTGCCCTCGGTGACGCCCTCCAGCAAGCGGTCGACCAAGTGCTCGACCAGATCCAGAGTCACCGTGCAGGTGACCATTCCGGCGCGACCCGCAGTGCGATCGGCATAGTCCTGCGAATAGGCGTGGCCAAGTGCCCTCTCGATGGCAGCGAAGTCCTCCCGCCGCAGACATCCCCTCTGTGACGCTTCAAGCCGCAGGCGTGTCTTCAGACGCCGGACCACCGATCGGTGAGTCCGCCGCTGGGCTCCCGGTGGCGGCAGCCACGGGTTCGCGAGAAACGCCGGAAGGACGCGGATCAGCGAAGCCAACCCGAGCGTCACGATGAAGGCGCCGGGTCCGAGGCGACGTCGTTCCGCGTCGAGATGCGCTGCGATCTCCGCACCCAGCCACGACTCGACGTCGACGCTGTTCATGAATGCCTCGAGGTCGTCGGCGGCCCGCACGTAGCGCTCGACCGTCTCTCCCGTACGGCCGCCGGCCTGGTCGATGATGAACTGGCGCATCCCGAGAGCAAGGTCGTGCGCCGAGGGCGCGGTGGCGATCACGTTCGCACTGCTGTCCATACAGCGACGCTATGGGTCAGCCCGCCCGGCGAAGGCTCGAATGTCGTTGGCTGTGGACTCCGCGGCACCGGACGTCATGATGTGGACAACGGAATCCTCAGGCCGACGCCGAACCCGCCGCAGCAGACCGACCGGCCTCCAGACGAGCCACCGGTACGCGATAAGGAGAGCACGACACGTAGTCGAGGCCGATCGCGTCGAAGAAGTGGATCGAGTCCGGGTCTCCCCCGTGCTCGCCGCAGACGCCGAGGTGCAGGTCGGGACGCGCCCGGCGCCCCGCCTTCACCGCGTGCTCGACGAGCAGGCCCACGCCCTCGACGTCGAGTGACTCGAACGGCGACACCGGGAAGATGCCCTTGTCGAGGTACGTCGAGAAGAACGACGCCTCGACGTCGTCCCGCGAGAACCCCCACGTCATCTGCGTCAAGTCGTTGGTGCCGAACGAGAAGAACTCCGCCGACTTCGCGATCTGGTCGGCCACCGTCACCGCACGGGGCAGCTCGATCATCGTGCCGACCTTGAACGTCAGCTTGGTGCCGGTCTCCTTCTCGACTTTGGCGGCCACCGCGATGATCTCGGCCTTCATCAGCTCGAGCTCCTGCGGCGAGCCGACCAGCGGGATCATGATCTCCGGCTGCGGGTCTCCCCCGGCTCTCGTACGTGCAGCGGTGGCCTCGAGGATCGCCCGCGCCTGCATCGTGTAGAGGCCGGGGATGACGATGCCGAGGCGTACGCCGCGCAGGCCGAGCATCGGGTTCTCCTCGTGCAGCCGCTTCACCGCGGTGAGCAGCTTGTGCGTCCGCGGCTTGTCCTGATCGTTCTCCTCCTCGTGCGCGAGCCGCACCGCCAGCTCGGTGTAGTCGGGCAGGAACTCGTGCAACGGCGGGTCGAGCAGCCGAATCGTGACCGGCAGCCCGTCCATCGCCCTGAGGATGCCGATGAAGTCCTTGCGCTGCATCGGCAGCAGCGCGTCGAGCGCCTCGTGCTGCTGCTCCGGCGTGTCAGCCAGGATCAGCCGCTCGACGAGCTCGCGCCGGTCGCCGAGGAACATGTGCTCGGTGCGGCACAGCCCGATGCCCTGGGCGCCGAACCTGCGCGCCCGCGCAGCGTCCTCAGGGGTGTCGGCGTTGGCGCGCACGCCCAGCCGGCGTACGTCGTCGGCGTGGTCCATGAGCGCGACCACCGCGCGTACGAGCTCGTCGTCGTCCGCGGTCTCGTCGCCCTCGAAGTGGCGTACGACCTTGGAGTCGACGACGTCCACGGCGCCCTCGAAGATCTCGCCGGTGGTGCCGTCGATCGAGATGACGTCGCCCTGCTCGATGACCGTGCCGTCGGCGGCGGTGAGCCTGCCTGCATCGATGTCGACGTCGAGCTCGTCGGCGCCGCACACGCACGTACGCCCCATGCCGCGCGCCACGACGGCCGCGTGCGACGTCTTGCCGCCGCGGCTCGTCAGGATGCCCTTGGCCGCGACCATGCCGGCCAGGTCATCGGGGTTGGTCGTGCGGCGCACGAGGATGACGTCGTCGCCGTTCGCCGCCCACTCGACGGCGGTCGGCGAGTCGAACACGGCTTTGCCGACCGCGGCACCCGGCGAGGCGTTCATGCCCTTGCCGATCAGGTGCCGCTCGGCGTCGGCGTCGAAGCGCGGGAACATCAGCTGCGCCAGCTGCGCTCCCGTCACCCGGTCGACTGCCTCGTCGAGGTCGATGATGCCCTCGGTGGCGAACGAGTGCGCGATGCGGAACGCCGCCTCGGCCGTACGCTTGCCGACCCGGGTCTGCAGCATCCAGAGCTTGCCGTGCTCGACGGTGAACTCGATGTCGCACAGGTCCTTGTAGTGGTGCTCGAGCTTCTGCATGATCGCGAGCAGCTCGTCGTACGCACTCTTGTCGACCTGCTCGAGCTCGGCGAGCGGGATCGTGTTGCGGATGCCGGCGACGACGTCCTCGCCCTGTGCGTTGACGAGGTAGTCGCCGTAGAGGCCCTGCGCGCCGGTCGCCGGGTCGCGGGTGAACGCGACGCCCGTGCCGGAGTCGTCTCCCCCGTTGCCGAACACCATCGAGCAGATGTTGACCGCCGTGCCGAGGTCGTCGGGGATGCGCTCCTGCCGGCGATAGAGCGCGGCGCGCTCGGTGTTCCACGAGTCGAAGACCGCCAGCACCGCCATGTCGAGCTGCTCGCGCGGGTCCTGCGGGAAGTCGCGGCCGCCGTGCTCGGCGATGAGCCTCTTGTATGTCTCGATGAGTCCCTGCAGGTCCTCGGCGGTGAGGTCGAGGTCGTTCTCGGTGTTGCGCTCGGCCTTGAGCGCGTCCAGCGCCTCGGCGAACACACCGGCGTCGATGCCCAGCACCGTGCTGCCGAACATCTGCAGCAGCCGGCGATAGGAGTCGTACGCGAATCGCTCGTCGCCGCCCGCGACCTGCGCCAGACCCTTGACCGACTCGTCGTTGAGGCCGACGTTGAGGACGGTCTCCATCATCCCGGGCATGGAGAACTTCGCGCCCGACCGCACCGACACCAGCAGCGGGTCCTCCGGATCGCCGAGCCTCTTGCCGCGCGCCTCCTCCAGCGCCGCAAGGTGCTCGCTGACCTCGTCGGTCAGACCCTCCGGCGCCTTGCCCTCGTCCATGTACGCCCGACAGGCGTCGGTGCTGATCGTGAATCCCGGCGGCACCGGCAACCCCAGGTTCGCCATCTCCGCAAGGTTCGCCCCCTTGCCGCCCAGGAGATCCTTCTGATCCATCCCGCCTTCGCTGAAGTCATACACGAATTGGGTCATATCGCGATCATGCTCCCCAATCGGGTCACCCGCACAGGGACAAAGGCCCCGACGCCTGCCACGCGCCGGTCGAGTAGCGGCGAGACACGACCCCTCGCCGGCCGAGTAGCCGACCGAGCTCTGCACGGAAGGCGTATCGAAACCTCTCGCGCCGACCGAACGATGTACGAATGGCCGCTAGCGCTCTGGCACCGGAGTGACCTTTGAAGGTTCGAGGCATCGTCGAGTCCCCGAGGGAGCCCTCCCCGCCTCCCGGGAAAACCAACTCCCTACAGGAGCCCGATTCAGGCGGCTCCAGCGAATCTCGAAGCCTGTTGGCCGACTAGGTCCGGCTCACTTTCTCTGCCCGGCAGCCGAGCCCGCACCCCTCCCCCACGATTCGGGACCGGAGATCCAACGGGCCGAATAGTGTTTGATTTGTGACCGTCTTCAATGAGCAGCCCTTCCCGCGCGTTCTATTCGAGGATGTTCCGTCCGCCATCCTCGACTCGCTCATCGACCTGGTGCCCACGCCCGTCGTCGTGACGTCGGATGACGATCCCCACGAGACAGACTTCGACTGCGTGGTTTCGTTCGGAGGCTCATTCACGCACCGCAGCCGCCATCTTCACGTCTTGTCGTTCGGCGCCGAGACTGGGGTCGGTTTCACCAAACGAACGCCAGGCAGATACAGCAAGATGCATCGTGAATTCAGCACTACTTCGCGCTTGGTGACCGTTTGCCCCGATCTGCCAGCCGACGAAGCGCGACTGCTTCGCCGGACAGTTGCGCCTTTCGTGGAGCCTGCTGGCGACAAGTACTTCTGGAGCTCCGAAACCTACATTCAGACTGACAACTGCGGCCCGCTTATCCCACTGATTTCCGTTGCTCCAGAGCAGTATGTCTACGCATTCGAATGGCCGGGCGATGGTTCGCACGGGCTGAGACTGTCACTTCCTGAAGAGACAACAGACCATCGAGAGTGGTTTCGCTATTTTCTCAAACGGTTACGTGAAGTCGACCCCGTTCACTTTCCAGCCGACCCGGACTGGCGTACAACGCCAGAATGGGCCACAAACCCGCTGCTGGAAGCTGTGAACGCGCTCGCCGCCATTGAAGCGGCTCGGGAGACAGCTATGACTGACTTCGACGCTAGATCGACTGCAGCAGAGCAAGCGATCGAGGCAGAAGCGGCATCGGCGGCCGCGGGTCACCAGCGGCTGTTGACTGCGACGGGAACCGACCTTGAGAAGGCAGTCGCGTCAGCTTTCGAGGATCTCGGCTTCACGGTCCAAGAGATGGACGAGACTCATAAGGATCGTCAGGGCGTTGCGCTAGAAGATCTGCGTCTGTTCAACGGCGAGCCCACTGACTGGACATGTCTGGTTGAGGTCAAGGGGTGGACCGGAGGATTCAAGAGCAACGAGGTCTCCCAAGTCGTCGTGCGCCCGACAACGCAGTTCGTACTCGACGAGCAACGAGTCCCGGAGAAGGTGTTGCTCGTCTTCAACCAGCACAGATTGGAATCGCCAACTGCGCGCCCCGTTCCAGCGATCAGCAATCCAGCACTGGACCTCGCACCGCTCGAACCATTCAACGGCGCCGCGATCGACACGCGCGACCTATTTCGGGCGCTGCGAGACGTGTCCAGCAAGGTAGTTGGTCCCGACGAAATCCGAAGTTCCATCATTGGGACCACCGGCCTTTGGTCTTGGCCAGCCTCTCCTTCGGAATAGGCTTTCGTCCAGAGTCCAGTCCGGGCGTTCAATTCCGCCAGCCTCGCCGTATTGACGCGGGAGACCTGGAGGGGCGTCTTGGCCCGAGCAGCACAAGTGCTCGACGTGCTGCCCGTCGACGCATGGCTCCTCCGGCCGCACACCCCCGAGAGGATGTACGGCCGGAGAGGCGTGGCGCTGACTCAGTGGAACGTGTCAGCGGCGTTCTTGTTGATGGGGTCGAAGTCGAAGAAGTCGACCTGCACGTCGTCGCGGTTGACCGAGTTGTGCTCGATGACGTCCTTCGTCGCGAACTTGTCCTTGCCCTGACCGCCGACGAGGTTGTCGCGGACCGGGTTGACCTCGTGCGAGTCGAGCGTGTCATCACCGAACTGGCCCTCGACCTGGTCAACGCCCTCGCCACCGTTGAGGGTGTCGTTGCCGTCGCCGCCGTACAGCTCGTCGGAGCCGTCGTTCACGTTGGCGCCGGCGAAGCTGGTGAGCTTGTCGTTGCCCTCTTCGCCGCGGATGATGTCGTCGCCGGAGCCACCGTTGATGGTGTCGTTCTCGGTGCCGCCCATGATGAAGTCGTCACCCTTTTCGCCCTCGACGTTGTCCGCACCGCTGCTGGTGTAGATGTCGTCATCGCCGGCGCCGCCGAACACGTTGTCCGCGCCTTCCGCAGACATGATCTCGTCGTCGCCACCGAGGGCGAAAATGACGTCCTTGCCGGGGGTGCCGTAGATCTTGTCGTCGCACTCGGTGCCGACGGTCGTCTTGCCCGCCTTCGCAATGATGATGTTGCCGTCGCTGCACGCGGGGGCGGCCTGGGCCGCGGTGCCGGCGGCGGTCAGGCCGACGACGGAGATGGCGCCGGCGAGAGCCAGCTTGGTGGCGCTGCGGAAGATGCGGTTCGTGGTCATGATCTGTCCTTGGAGGTGAGTTGTTTCAGCTCCGGACTTTTGCCGGGCTCACAGGTAAGAGCGTGGGGCTGGGAGAACCTTTCAAGAATTTCCGCACCAGTCCAGAAACCGTGGCCTGGGTGCGACGGCTGTCCAGCTCGAACTCGGCCGACCTGTAGGACTCAAACGACCTGTGGGCAATGCCACGCGATTCAACTGCCTGCCGCACCCGTCGCCTCTGAACGCGGGCCGTACAGCGTCGGCCTCGGCGCGGCCGTCCTGACCATCACCGGTTACGACTCCCATACAGCCGGCGCGACCTTCGGCGATCTGCGACCGAACATTGCTGCAGGTGATCTGATGCCAGCGCAGTCAACACGGCAAAGATCGTTGAGCGAGGGTGTTCGCACCCCGGATCAGCGACGCGCTACGCAGCTAATTGAAACCGCTTCGCCGACACCTTGACGCTGGTATTTTCTGAACGTGCACACAGCTCGGGACTCGGCCGAATGACGACCGCCTTGTCCGACGTTGCCCATACGTGGGTGCAAGGCATGCGCCCGGTGGAGGATGGGGCGGTTCGATCAGCCCCCACCATGTCGTGGATGGAACTGCTGTTTCGCCGACTGACTGGGAGGTTCGCGAGCATCGAGCCCACGGAGAACACGCGTCAATCCGAGGATGAACTCGCTATCGGGCGAAATGTCTATTACTACGTGGGGCATTGCGTGCCTGACTTTGGACACCTAGTAGTGGCTCACACGTGTGGGGTTACTCCGCCGGCCCCCGGCACAGCAGTGACGCCCTTCGACACCGGCGGTCTGTCACGTAACCATCTTTCTGTACCGGAGATGACACTGCAGGCTAAGCGAGAATTCCTAGCCAAGAACTCCTACGCCGTCCCAAAGCATGCGACGGTCTTTGATGAGTGGATTGCGATGGCATTCGACGAGGCGTCCGACTACGTGAAGGGCGAGCGCCCCACCTGTGGTGCTGTCAGCGAGATTGACATACACAACGACGAATGTGATGCCCGATCGTGGTTGTGGGAGGCGCGGGTTCCGCGAGCGGATTACTCCGTGCCGCCCTTGTTGCCCAAGAGGGTGATCTTCAAGCGTTCCCAAAAAGAACTCTATCTAGACTGGGTAGTGTCAGAGAAGGTGCTCGGGTACGCCGAAGCGGTAGAGCACATCGCACTAGTGGAGTCGATGGCCGACGAGTCGGACATACCAGTAGACGCTATGATCCACTTCTTAGTTGAAGGGTAGGACGATGGTCGAACTTCGCCTTGTTGGCTTCGTTGCAGATCTTGCCGGCAACGAAGACTTTTTGCTGACTGCGGAGCCCATCGTCTCTAACGAGGGACGGAAGTTCGTTGCCCATGGACGTCATTGGACCGTCGAATCGTTGCGCCCTGTCAGTACAGGTGAAGAGCGATTTGCCAACTTCTTGAAGGACGATGACACAGAGCCGATCGAAGAGGGGCACGTCGTTTGGCTGGCCGGGCGGAATTTCGTGTCTGATGTACTTTCGCACAGTTCGCTTGTCGCGTTCAGCCGCGAGATTGGGTCACCTCGCTGGAAATTGCACTCACGTGGATACAAGTGGCGGACAGGGCCGATTCGCGAATTTGATGATCGCCGTGTCCAACTCGCTAACATCCTCGAATCTCAACTACATCGCCAATTGTTCGATCAACTGGAGAAAACCCTCGGGGACCTCGCCAGTACTTTTCGGCTGTACTTGGCACTCGCTACTGAGCGCACGAAGTCGAGATACTTGAACATCGCGCTGTACCACTTCGAGATGCGTGACACGTACGCGCTTGGGCTTACTCGCCACCGCGCCGTCATTAACGGCGACTTGTTTGCGGACGCTTCGACATTCGACCAAGAGCTTGCGCAGCTTCGTTCCGTGCTGACTGCTGCCAGGCTCGACGAAGTTGTGGAGGATCGTCTCTCGACCAGCCATTCGTATCGCCTTCCGAATGGTGAGGAGGCGCATTCCAAGCACGTCGAATCGGCTGTCCGCAAAAGCATTGCGGAGAACTGGGCAGACATGTACGGATCGGGCGCGCTTTCGACACTCTTTGAGCGTTATCTCGCTACTCACAACGGCGAAGAATCGGACGACGACCTCCGAGCTGAGCTAGGGATAGAACGATGAGCGATGGCCAGGATGCCGAACCCGACGAGACGCCAGCCGCCGAGTCTCCCACACTGTCGCTGGATCGGAACTTCGCCGAGTTTATTGAAGAGCAACGCCGTTTGCATGTGAAGAAGTACGAGGATTTCGCCAGGCGGACCGAATACCCGAGCCGGCTCGCCGAGGCCTTCGGGTCATACTCTGCGCTCCAGAAGTTTCAGCCGGGCCAACTCATTCAGTGGAAACCGCTGATGAAGAATCGTCCGATGCCTGCCTACGGCGCACCTATTGTGCTTATTGAGTACCTCTCCGAACCTCAGGCTGTAGATGGCGACGGTGACCCACTTGAAGAGCCCCGAGACATACGGATCGGCCTCCTGAACGGCGACGGCAACTTCGCCGTGTACACGTACAACAGCGCGCGATTCACGCTCTGGGCGGACTGACCTCGTCCCGAATTGAGGTGCGGGCACCAGTTCAAACCTCAGCTGGGATAATGGCAGACGTGCTTGAATCGGAAAATTCACTCCCGGAGCATGACCGTTGCAAATCTTCAGATCGGTTAGGCGTGACACCCGGACCGCATCATTCTGCGGTGGTCCACTCCGGCACGGGATACGGTCGATGGCGTGCGTAGCCCAGACCAACCAATCTTTCTTCCTGCAGCGTCCTACGACGAAGCGACGGCGCGCGTCTACGCGCTGACCGGTGGCGCGCCCAGTGACGGGTCACCCGGCGGCTCGCGAGGAGTGCGAGGTGCGCTCTCCGTGCTGGCGGAAGCGCTCGACATCGAAGAGGACCCTTCCTGGACAAGCGCACGGACCGCTCAGCGGATCGCTAATCGTCTCGACCTGTTCTGGGAACCTGAATACGTCGACAGGACGAGCGTGACACTTCCTGGCTTCAATGCCCTGCTTCAGGCTGTCTCGTACGCACATGCGGAAAGAGCATTGCGACGCGTCGTCGCTCGGTCGGCACCCGGGTTGCACGGACCTGAATGGGCCGCGTTCAACCCTGCTCGTTCCAAGATTGAAGCCGTTACGCGTATCGCCGCACTCACCGGGGCGCCCCGAGAGTGGCTCGGGCCGGGATCCAAGGAGCACAAGAGTGTCCTTCTCAACTTGGCGACCAATCTGTTCCCGAACGACGCTCGTATCGACGTGACAAGCAAGCACAGACTCGGCGCCTCGCTTGCTCAGGTCCTCAACGCGCCCTGGTCGAACGACTTCACAGCTACAGGGCAGACCATCAAGCTCACCGGGCTGAACGCAATCCTCGCTGGAGCGGAACGGCGCCTCGGGCGGTTGGGCGAGGTCGTGACGGATGCCATCACCACTCCGGAGGCAGAGGGCGACGCGCTTGCCGCGGCATTGCTCGCTTCCCTGCCAGTCCATTGGGACGCCAGGAAGGCTGTCCGATGGCTGGCAGACAACGGTCTTCGCGGGTCAAACGATCTTGAGTGGCAGGGCTTCTACGGTGAGGAGAAGGCGAAGGCAATCCTGAATGCGTCATTTACTCCAAAGGTCCCTGGTACGAAACGTTCCTACGGCTCGACGGACTTCGACTACGCGCTCTCGTGGGTCTGGGACATCAAGGTTCACACCTCCCTGCAGACTGTCGGCGCACTGACCAAGCGCGCGAACGACGCCATGTTGCTCAACGACGAACAGGCCGTTCGAAACTGTGTTGAGGAGCAGGGGCTCGGGTTCCTCGTCGTGAGCGGTGAGGCCATCATGGATCACACTGGCGAATTCAAGGTCTGGCATGACGCGTGGAAGCTGACGCGTTCGAAAAGGCCGCCTGCACCATCTAACTCAGGCATCAGCAAGACTAGGAAGACAGCCTTCACCCCCCTGCATGTCGATGCCTACTGGGTGCCCGACACGCTCAGCCTCAGAGCCGCGATCCTTTCCGGGCAGCTCGCTCCCCGCCCACAAGGACGACAGGCGCCCAAGACCCCGGGTGGCGTGGGCTCACCGCGACCACCCAAATTTGAGATGAACACTGCCAAGGCGAGTCATGGCATACGAGTTGCCTCACACTCTTGGCCCACTCCCCGCCGCGGTGCTTGAAGGTGGGCAGACTTCGAGCAGATGGAGGATCGCTTGCCCACGGAAGAACCAAATCGGATCAGCCCAGGAGGGTGGCTGTCGGCGAAGATGTCGACGCTCGCACGTCGTGACACTGCGCCTGAGCTTGCACTTCGCTCTGCATTGCATGCGATGGGACTTCGGTACCGCGTACAGGTCCACGTGCCTGGAAACCGACGACGACGGATCGACGTCGCCTTCACGAAGTTGAAGGTCGCAGTGTTCGTCGACGGGTGCTTCTGGCACGGTTGCACTGAGCACGGCACTCGGCCCGCCACGAACTCCGATTGGTGGGACTGGAAGATCCAGCGCAACAAGACCCGCGACGAGGACACCAACCGTCTGCTTGCAGAGCACGGGTGGGAGGTGGTCCGCGTGTGGGAGCACGAACCTGCACCCGAGGCAGCCACTCGGATACGGCAGATCGTTGACGCTAGACGTCGGTCTTCGTGATTTCCTGAATCGCCTCGTCCGCGTTGGCCGGGGTTGACGCCGCAAGCGCCTCCCAACGCTTTCCGGAGCGAGCCATCTGCGAACGTAGGACGTGGTAGGCCACGCCCACGTTCACGCCGTTGCCCATCTGCTTGTAGGTCAGCGCGTCGGGCTGACCGGGGAAGTCGTACGAGTCCGGAAGACCCTGCAATCGAGCCGCTTCCCGGGGGGTCAGCCGCCGTAGTGGCGAGCCAAGGATGGTGGTCTGGGTGATGGCCACTAGCGCGGGCACATAGGTGGGGCGCTTGGCACGGATTCCTGATGGCCGGAAGTGCATGATGCACTCCTCCAGCGACTGCGCATCCTGCGCTTGCCACTCGAACTTCCGACGAGACGTCGGTAGATCGACAAGATAGTTGAACTCGTTGAGCCAAGGGTCGAGCACAGCGCGGTACTGCGTGTAGAACTCGGCGTTCTTGCGCAGAAAGTTGGCCTTCCAACGCGGCGTATCTTCGGAGATGACGAGATCGTCCTCGTGCTTGAACTCATCAACCCAAATCGGGAACCCGGGGAGCTTCGGGACGTCAGCCTCGCGAAGGCGACGTACGAACTCGGACCACACGCGGACCCAGTGCTGCTCGGTCGCGGTGAGCTCATAGTTGGCGCGGTCGGCAATCTCGCCTTCGGACTGAAGGATGTCCCTCACGAGCGACCATTGCTGCGGGTCCCAACCTGGCAGCGGACGATTCGTCACGATCGGCTCGACCTCGTCGTGCGCGGTCTCATCGCCAACATAGGTGCCGACAATGAAGACTCGCTCCCGGATCTGCGGCCGACCGCCCATGTCAGGCGGGAGGAGATGCGGGGAAAACACCGCTGGTGACGACGAGACCTGGTAGCCGAGATCGCGCAGGCTGCGGATGATGACGTCCCACTCATGCGTGTGGCGAGGTCCTGCGATGTTGCGGACGTTCTCGAGTAGCACGAGGGCCGGTCGATGCTCTTCGAGGATCCGGCAAATGTTCCAAAAGAGCGTTCCCCGAGCTTCATCCATACCGCGCTGGAAGCCCGACTTCGAGAACGGCTGGCACGGGAACCCAGCTGCGAGGACGTCGTGCGCCGGGACCTTCACGACGGGATCGGTCTCGGGGACGATGTCACCGTGGACTGGCATGTTCCAGTTGTGCTGGTAGATCTTGGCAGCTGCCTCGTCGATCTCTGACGCGTAGACGCATTCGCCACCGAGAGCACTGAGTGCCGCGTGGAAGCCACCGATGCCGGCGAAGAGGTCGATGAAGGTAAAGGCTGGGTCTTTCGAGCTCATGTTCGAACCCTATTCCTCTCCTCGGACAGCCTCTGGGATTGAACTTGTGTGTCTGTGGATGAGCCCCGACCTTGTGGGTCGGGGCTCATCCACGTTCACGGCTTGATCAACTGCAGCCGCTGGTGCTGCCGCAGCCTTCGCAGACGTGGCACGAGCCGGCGGGGCGCATCTTGGTGCCGCAGGTCATGCAGAGCGGCGAGTCGACCGCGGAGCCGGTGAGGGTCTCCAGGAGCTCGGCGCTCGTGTGGGCGGTTGCCGGGGCAGGCTTGGACGTGATCGCGATGTGCTCGACCGGGTCCGTGTCGGCCTTGTCCTCGGCTTCGAGGTGACCCTTGGGCTCCGTCGTTTCGACAGGCTCAACGACCGCGGCGTCGTCCGAGACCAGTTCGGCGGCGGTGCTGCCGTTGCCGACCAGGGGCTCGTAGCTACCGGTGTCGAGGTAGCGCTGGCGCTCTTCGGCGGAGTGGATGCCGAGGGCTGAGCGGGTCTCGAAGTCGAGGTAGTCTAGGGCGAGGCGACGGAACGTGTAGTCCATGATCGACTGGCTCATGCGGACATCCGGGTCGTCGGTCAGACCGGCCGGCTCGAACTTCATGTTGGTGAACTTGCTGACGAACGTCTCCAGCGGCACGCCGTACTGCAGCGAGATGCTGATGGCGATCGAGAAGGCGTCCATCATGCCGGCGAGGGTCGAGCCCTGCTTGCCGAGCTTCATGAAGATCTCGCCGAGCGAGCCGTCGGGGTGAGCGCCTGAGGTCATGTAGCCCTCGGCACCGCCGACGGAGAACGACGTCGTGATCGACTGGCGCGACTTCGGCAGGCGACGACGGATCGGCTTCTCGACGATGACTTCCTTGACCTCGACCTTGGTCGAGCCCGACTCCTTGGCGCCCTTGCCGTCGGACAGCGGCTGCCCGACCTTGCAGTTGTCGCGGTAGACCGCGAGCGCCTTGAGGCCGAGCTTCCAGCCCTGGAAGTAGACGTCCTCGATCTCCTCGACCGTGGCCGACTCCGGCAGGTTGACCGTCTTGGAGATCGCTCCGGACAGGAACGGCTGGCAGGCAGCCATCATCAGCACGTGGCCCATCGGCTTGATGGAGCGCTGACCCATCGCGGTGTCGAAGATCTCGTAGTGCTCGGTCTTGAGCCCGGGCGCGTCGACGACGTGACCGTTCTCGGCGATGAACTCGACGATCGCCTCGATCGTCTCGCCGGTGTAGCCGAGCTTCTTCAGCGCTGCGGGGATCGTCTGGTTGACGATCTGCATCGAGCCGCCACCGACGAGCTTTTTGAACTTGACCAGCGAGAAGTCCGGCTCGATGCCGGTCGTGTCGCAGTCCATCATGAAGCCGATCGTGCCGGTCGGCGCGAGGACGGAGGCCTGGCTGTTGCGCCATCCGTTCTTGTGGCCGATCTCGAGGTTGAGCTTCCACTGCTTGGCAGCCTCACGGTGCACCGCTATGTCGATCGAGTGCATCGTGCGGATCTCGTCGTTGGCGGCCTGGTGCTTGCGCATGACGCGCTCGTGCGCCGAGGCGTTCTGCGCGAAGCCGTCGTAGGGGCCGACGACGCCGGCGAGCTCAGCCGAGCGACGGTAGGACGTACCGGTCATCAGCGACGTGATCGCACCGGCGAGGGCGCGGCCACCGTCGGAGTCGTACGCCAGACCGGACGCCATGAGCAGCGCGCCGAGGTTGGCGAAGCCGATGCCGAGCTGGCGGTAGGCACGCGTGGTGTCGCCGATCGCCTCGGTCGGGAAGTCCGCGAAGCAGATCGAGATGTCCATCGCGGTGATGATGAACTCGGTCGCCTTGACGAACGTCTCGGTGTCGAACGAGCCGTCGTCCTTGAGGAACTTCAGCAGGTTGAGGCTGGCGAGGTTGCACGACGAGTTGTCGAGGTGCATGTATTCCGAGCACGGGTTGGACGCCGTGATGCGGCCGGCCTCGGGCGAGGTGTGCCAGTCATTGATCGTGCCGTCGTACTGGATGCCGGGGTCGGCGCACGCCCAGGCAGCCTGCGCGATGTCCTCCCACAGCTTGCGGGCGTCGACGGTCTCGATGATCTCGCCGTTCGTACGGGCGCGGAGCCCGAACTCCTTGCCCTCCTCGACCGCGCGCATGAACTCGTCGTTGACGCGGATCGAGTTGTTGGCGTTCTGGTATTGGACGCTGGTGATGTCGGCGCCGCCGAGGTCCATGTCGTAGCCGGCGTCGCGGAGGACGCGGATCTTGTCCTCCTCCTTGGCCTTGGTCTCGACGAACTCCTGGATGTCGGGGTGGTCGACGTCGAGCACGACCATCTTGGCCGCGCGACGCGTGGCGCCACCGGACTTGATCGTGCCTGCAGAGGCGTCGGCGCCGCGCATGAACGAGACCGGGCCCGAAGCGGTGCCGCCCGAGGAGCGGAGCAGCTCCTTGGACGAGCGGATGCGGCTCAGGTTGAGACCGGCACCGGAGCCACCCTTGAAGATCAGGCCCTCTTCCTTGTACCAGTTGAGGATCGAGTCCATCGAGTCATCCACCGCGAGGATGAAGCAGGCGCTGACCTGCTGCGGGCTCGACGTGCCCACGTTGAACCACACCGGGCTGTTGAAGCTGAAGACCTGGTGCAGGAGCATGTGCGTCAGCTCGTGCTCGAAGATCGTCGCGTCTTCCTCGGAGGCGAAGTAGCCGTGGTCGCGACCGGCCTGCGTGTAGGTCAGGACGACGCGGTCGAGGAGCTGCTTGAGCCCGGTCTCACGGTCGGGGGCGCCGACGGCTCCGCGGAAGTACTTGGTCGTGACGATCGTGGAGGCGTTGACGCTCCAGAAGTCGGGGAACTCCACACCGCGCTGCTCGAAGACGTTCTCGCCGGTCTTCCAGTTGGTCTGCACGACGTCGCGACGTTCCCAGGTGACGGCGTCGTACGGGTGCACCCCCTCGGTCGTGTAGACGCGCTGGATCTTGAGGGCGGCGTTGCCCTTCTTGCCAGCAGTCTTGCGCGAGGACCCCGAGGGTCCGCTGACCGTTTCCGTCATGTGAGTGCTCCTATTTCGCGGTGTGTGGTGGTGGTGCTACTTGCGTCTCGGTGGTTTCGACAAGCTCAACCAGCGGGACTCAGGTCTGTTGGTGATCCGTCTTGCGGGTGTGCTCGGCGAGCTCGCCGTCGGCGCCGGCCGCCATGAGGCTGGCGATCTCGTCGGCGAAGTCGTCGGCGGACTCGAACTGCTTGTAGACGCTGGCGAATCGCAGGTAGGCGACCTCGTCGAGGCTCTTGAGGGGCTCGAGGATGGCGAGGCCGACCTCGTGGGCCGGGACCTCCGCGCATCCGGAGTCGCGAAGCGTGTCCTCGACCTGCTGGCCGAGTCGCGCCAGGTCGTCGTCGTCGACCGGTCGGCCCTTGCAGGCCTTGCGGACGCCGGCGATGGCCTTGTCACGGACGAAGGGCTCGGTGGCGCCGGAGCGCTTGACGACCGTGAGCTGCATCTGCTCGATCGTGGTGAACCGCTTCTCGCAGGAGGAGCAGACCCGGCGACGGCGGATCGCTCCACCTTCGTCGGCGACACGGCTGTCGAGAACCCGGGTGTCGGTGTTCTTGCAGAACGGACAATGCATGTCGGTCAACTCCTTCCCATACAAGGGTCTTGGCCCGAAAGTTGTCCCCCGATGGGGACAAGTCGTGTGGAAGCCGTGTGGATTCCGACGATTTTCGGTGGGTAACTTCCCCAACATGTGGAGAACTACATCTGTGTAACTACTAGATCTAGTGCCACTGTACGCCGGTGGAATGGCCCGTGCAACACGATTCCAGCAAGCAGCGACACTTTTTCTGGGCATGCCTGTCATCGCAGGTCAGAGGCCATTTGTGAGAGAGATCACGGCGTGTCGCAACCCCTCTGGACACACCTGTATCAACGCTTTCCGGCTTTCCGGTATGCCCGGGAGCCGGCGTCCACCACTAGTGGTGGTGGGCCCAGCGGAGGAAGGCTGCGGCGTGGTGGAGGTCGTCGAATCCGTCGCCCAGCAGCTCGATCAGGAGGTCGTTGCTCCACACGCCGACGCGGCCGATCGTCAGCGCGGTCAGGTCGGTGTCGGGCAGCTCGAGGCCGTACACCGTGCTCGTGATGGCGCGCTTGTCGGCGTACGTGGCGATCGGCAGGAACCGGTCCGGATCGGCGACGGCGAGGGTCTTGGTCAGCAGTGCCTCGCCCCAGCCGGGCATCGAGAACCCGAAGCCCTGGTCGACGAGGTTGCTGAGCCGGTCCTCAAACTCCCCAGGGCCGCGCAGCAGGTGGTTGGTCACCGCGCGTACGCGGCGGGCGCCCTCGAGCTCACCGAGCAGGACCCATGCCTTGTCGAACTCGGTCGAGTCCCCCGTGCTCACGCCGGTCGGGTCGTCGGCGAACAGCTTGAAGTCGTCGATGGTCGCCTTGTCGAGGCCGTCAGCGGAGAAGACCCACTTGAACTTCGCCCAGTGCCGGGCGACCAGCGGGTCAGCCTCGTACGGCGTCGCCAGGAACTCCTGCTTGAGCGCCTCGGCGCGCTCGAGCGTTTCCGCATCGACGGTGGTGGCCTTGGGGAACTGCTGCACGGCGTACGCGATGGGGCGCGGCGCGACGACCGTGCTGGCGGCTCGCTTCGGGGCGCTGCGCGGCGTGCTCCGGCGGGCCGGCGCAGCCTTGGGCTCCGGCGTCGGCGAGCCGAACGGGAACGTGAACTTGCAGTCGGTGCACTCGGCCTCCTTGCGCCCGTCGGGCAGGGTGCGAAGCACGACGACGTCGTCCTCGCGGACACACAGAGGACACACGATCAAAGCCATGTCGCAACCGTATGCCGACGTGCGCGCGGGCCGGCAGGGGCGTACGGGTCAGATCTTCTCGAGCTCCTGCTGCATCTGCTCCGCGGCGTCGTCGCCGAGCTTCTTGAGCGGCAGTCCGGCGAACGGCTCGGCGAGCTTGGCCAGGCCGTGGAAGTCGAACTCCGCGACGTACGTGACCCGCGCCTCGGTCTCCGAGCCGTCGACGGTGATGGTGTCGGTCGAGGTGAACGACTTGCTCTCGCCCGCGAGCGTGATGGAGCTGCCGGGCGTCACCTCGGTGACGGTGTAGGTGATCTCGACCTCGTTGCCGGCGAACTCCGAGACGTTCTTGTAGACCGTGCCGACTCCCCCGTCGCCGGACTCGCGAGTCGTCTGCTTGGTGCCGGGATCCCAGTCGTTGGTGCTGCGGAAGTCCGAGAGGTAGTCCCACACGAGGCGGGCCGGCTTGTTGACGGCGAGGTGGCGTTCGATGCTCTTCATACGTTCAACGCTAAGCACGGTGTGTCGTTCGTGCAGGATGAAATCGGGGCTCCTGCGACGTGGCGTATGCCTCGTGTAGCCGCCGGGGAGGTGGGTACGGGACGCACATGCCTACCTCACCCAAGTACACGATTCCCGGACTCACCACCGCCGAGGGCGAGAAGCTCGCCGGCATCCTGCAGGAGCGCCTCAACGCGCTGATCGACCTGCACCTGACCCTCAAGCACGTGCACTGGAATGTCGTCGGCCCGCACTTCATCGCGGTGCACGAGATGATCGACCCGCACGTCGACGAGGTCATCGCGATGGTCGACGAGACAGCCGAGCGCATCGCCACCCTCGGCACCTCGCCGCAGGGCACGCCCGGCGCCGTGGTGAGCGGACGCAGCTGGGACGACTACTCGCTGGGTCGCGCCACCACCAATGAGCACCTCGGCGCGCTCGACGAGGTGTACGTCCGGCTGATCGCCGATCACCGCAAGGCGCAGGAAGCCGTCTCGGACATCGACCCGGTGACCGAGGACATGGTCATCGGCCAGATCAAGCAGCTCGAGCTGTTCCACTGGTTCGTCCGCGCGCACCTGGAGAACTCCGGCGGCGCGCTGTCGACCGACGGCGCACTGTCCGAGGCCGAAGCGGCGATCCAGGCCAGCGACGCCGCCGACGTCACGGAGTAGCCCGAGCCGACAACTTTTGAAGCGTTGCGGCCCACAAACCAGCGCAAAGTGGTGCGCAAGTCTTCAAAAGTCGGGGCCAGGTGTCGATTTCCCTGGGTGTCGATCGTGTAGGTGGTGAGAGGCTGGCAGCAGGTCGGCCGCACACAGGAGGCACCACCATGACGCAGTACGTGCTCAACGTCATCGAACCCGTGATGGAGCCGGGGTTCACTCCCCCTCCGGAGTTCCTCGAGCCGATCATGCGCAAGCTCGCGATCATCAACGACGAGCTTCAGGCGTCCGGCCAGTGGGTCTTCGCCGGCGGGCTCAACGGCCCGGACACGACCACGGTCGTACGCCATCAGGACGGCGAGACACTCCTGACCGACGGGCCGTACGTCGAGGGCAAGGAGCACGTCGGCGGCTTCACGATCGTCGACTCCCCCGACCTGGACGCCGCGCTGGAGTGGGCCGGCAAGTACGCCGAGGCGACCGGGCTGCCGATCGAAGTACGCCCGTTCCGCCACTGACGTGACGACCGACGACGCCGACATCGCGCGCGTGTTCCGTGAGGAGCACGGTCGCTCGGTGGCGGTCCTGGCCCGTGTCTTCGGCGACCTCGACATCGCCGAGGACGCGGTCCAGGAGGCGTTCGCCGCCGCCGTCGAACGCTGGCCGACCGACGGCATACCGCCCAGTCCCAGCGGCTGGATCATCACCACCGCCCGTCGGCGGGCCATCGACCGGCTCCGCCGCGAGGCGAACCGCGACGACAAGCAGGCCCAGGCAGCGCTGCTGCTCGAGCAGGACGAACCGAAGGAGGTGGGTCCCGTGTCCGACGACCGGCTCCGCCTCGTCTTCACGTGCTGCCACCCGGCCCTGTCCCCCGCCGCTCGCGTCGCGTTGACGCTGCGGATGCTCGGCGGGCTGACGACTCCGGAGATCGCCCGCGCGTTCCTCGTGCCGGAGCCGACGATGGCGCAGCGGATCGTGCGCGCGAAGGGCAAGATCCGCGCGGCGCGCATCCCGTATCGCGTGCCTCGCGACGCGGATCTGCCCGATCGGCTGCGCGGCGTGCTGGCCGTGGTCTACCTGATCTTCAACGAGGGCTACACCGCAAGCGCAGGCCCCGACCTCGTACGCGAGGACCTCTGCGCCGAGGCGATCCGGCTCGGCCGCCTGCTGGTCGCGTTGATGCCGGACGAGCCCGAGGCAGTCGGTCTGCTCGCGCTGATGCTGCTCAACGACTCGCGGCGGTCAGCCCGTACGTCCGACGGCCGGCTCGTGCTGCTCGCCGACCAGGACCGGTCGCTCTGGGACCGTGAGCTGATCGCGGAGGGCCAGGAGCTCGTACGCCGATGCATCCGGCGCGGCCAGCCCGGGCCCTACCAGCTGCAGGCCGCGATCGCCGCCGTGCACAGCGACGCCGCGACGGCGGCCGACACGGACTGGGCGCAGATCGTGCAGATCTACGACCACTTGATGCGGATCGCACCGAGCCCGGTTGCCGCGCTCAACCGTGCCGTTGCGGTCGCCGAGGTCGACGGGCCCGCGGCTGGGCTCGACCTGGTCGACGCGTTGGACCTCGACGGCTTCGGCCTGTTCCACGCCATCCGCGCAGACCTGCTGCGTCGTGCCGGCCGTACGGACGAGGCCGCGCAGGCATACGAGCGCGCGATCAACCTCACCGAGAACGAAACTGAACGAGAATTCCTCCGCGGGCGGCTGGCCCATCCCTAGGATTGCTCCATGACCAAGCCTCGCATTTTCCTCGGCTCGTCCGGCAAGCAGGTCAAGCTGTTGCAGTCGCTGACGAAGGGGTTGGCCGAGGTCGCCGATGTCGAGCCGTGGACCACGACGTTCAACCCTGGGATCTCGACACTGGAGCGGCTCGTCGAGCTCACCGGCGAGGTCGACTTCGCAGCGTTCGTCTTCGCCCAGGACGACTGGACCACCGACGACATCTCGGCCAACACCGCCGGGGCTCAGGCGTCACCGAGGGACAACGTGGTGTTCGAGGCTGGGCTCTTCGGCGGCGCGCTCGGCATGCGGCGCACGTTCATCCTGCACGCCAACGGTGCCAAGCTGCCCACGGACCTGCTCGGCCTGACGAGCGTGCGCTACGACGTGCCGACCACGCCGGCGGGATTCAAGGAGATCAACCAGAAGCTCCGCAAGGCGATCGAGGCCGAAGGCCGAGTCGCTGGGATTGAAGGCTTGTGGTGGCAGTACTCGCTCACCGCCCGCAGTGAGCTCGAGCCGTCAGCGATCAGCCTCCTGCGCATCTCGCGTGACCGGACCGGCGCGATCGAGGTCAAGGGCGACTCGTGGCAGGAGGATGGCACGCTGTCGGCGCGCTACTGGAGCGTCGCGTCCAAGGAGCAGTCCGATCCTTCAGGCATCTTCTACTTCTGGAACGGCGAGCGACCCCGGGACCCGGACGCGCCGCAGCTCGAGGGAACCGGGGAGATCCGGCTCGAGAACGCCGATCGTGCCGCCGGCCATTGGCGTACGCGGTCGAGCACCGAGCCGACCCTCAACATGCGCACGTCCGGCATCTACGTACGCGCCGACCCTGCCGACGTGGCCCTGCTCGACGGCAGCGACACGGCGCAGCGCGCAGCCCTCGTGGCGAAGCGGATCAACGACTGGAAGGCAATCGCCAGCTCCTGAAGGTCAGAGCACGACCACGTCGACCCGTCGGCCCGCAGCCTTCGCCAGCCGGCGGTCTCGGGTCACCAGCGGACAGCGCAGCATCTGCGCCAGGACGACGTAGGCGGCGTCGTAGGCACTGACGTTGTCGCGCCACCCCAATGCCTTGCGTCGGAAAGCATCCACCGAGTCCCAACGGCGGATCGCGAGACCGTCAAAGTCGGTGAGTGCGTCGTTGGCCCGGTCAGCGCTCAGCGTCGACCGGAGCACCATCCCACTGATGGCTGCGGTCAACTCGTAGTCGATGAGCGTTGGCGCATGCAACTCATCGGCGACGAGCAAGGCGGTCAGATCCTCTGTGCCTTCAACCCCCGTCATGGCGTCGATCAGCGCCGAGCAGTCGACAACGATCATCGGCGACCGTCGCGAAGAGCGCGGATGACCTCGACCGACGACTCGGTCGCCCGCTCGGAGCGCGATCGGGCACGTTCGAGAACTTCGGCGACCGTCGGTCGTGCAGCCTCGTCGATCAGGAGCTTGAGGAGGTACTCGTTGAACGACTCGCCGCGCGCTGCGGCACGCGCCTTGAGCGCTTGCCGAGCTTCGTCGGGGACGTTGCGGATCTGCACCAAACCGGCCATGCATACAGAATATCACCCAATGCATACACAATGTATGTGTCAACGGTTGCGCGGGTGCTGCTTGGCCGTACGTTCGTTGCCGCGCTTGTAGTTGCCGGTGAGCCGCGCCATCAGCAGCTGCGGGTCGCTCGTCTCGGCATCGCGTACGAACTGGTGGGCCTTCGCGCCGCGCAGCACCGCCGCCTCTCGGCCGTGGTGCGAGATGACGACCTCCTTGCCCCGCACGACCCACTCGAACCCGCTCGGCCGGCCCTTCACGCGCTGACCCGCAGGTAGGTGAGCGCCGCATCGACCAGCGCGTGCGCCCGGTTGCGGGTCGGCGCCGCGTTGGCGCGGGCCTGCCGCACCAGGTCCTTGGTGTCGATGCCGGCATCGCCGTAGTAGCCCTCGTGGACCCAGCGCTCGTACGTCGCCGCGGTGACCTCGGGGTGGAACTGCCACGCGATCGCCCGCGCACCGTGCGCCTCGTCGACGAAGCACTGCGGGCCGCGCCACGACGTGCCGATGACCTTCGACGTCGGCCCTGGCGCGAACACGTCGCTGTGCATCTGCGCCCACGGCCCCTCCGGGCACAGGAGCGGGTCGGTCGTGTCGACGCGCTGCCAGCCCAGCTCGGGGGCGTCGGCGCGCCACGACGTGCCACCGAGCGCGCGAGCCATCAGCTGCGCGCCGTAGCAGATGCCCATCACCGGAGTGCCGGCTCGCAGCGCGACGCGTACGAACCGCGACTCGGCCTCGACGACGTCCTTCCACTTCGGCTCGTGGGCGCCCTTGTCGGAGCCGAGCAGGAGGATCAGGTCCGTCTCGCCGATGCTCCCGTACGCCGGAAGGTCGTCGCGGTCCAGCTCGATCAGCTCGGCGCCGAGCTCGAGCAGGCGCTCGTGGAAGTAGCCGCCGTCCTTGTCAGCCTCGTCGGCGACCACGTGAATGCGCATGACCTCATTGTGCCCGTTGATAGGGCGCCGCTACTGCGCGCTCCGCAGGAACTCCTCGAGCAACGGGCCGGCGGTCTGCGAGCCGGACTCGCCGTCGTCGACGAACACCGCGACCGCGAGGTCGCCCTGCGTGGCGATCATCCATGCGTGCGTACGTGGTGGGGTGCCGTTGCCGTACTCGGCGGTGCCGGTCTTGGCCGAGACCGGCTTGCCCGGCACGTCCGACAGGAACGCGCCGCTGCCGCCGGTCACCACGCCGCGGAACATCTCCTGCAGCTGCTTGGCCTCAGCCCCGGTCAACGGGTCGGCGGGCTTCGCCACCGGCTTGGTCCGCGAGTCCGCGATCAACATCGGCGTGACGCGGGAGCCCTTGGCGATCGACGCGGCCACCACGGCCATCGCGAGCGGCGAGGCCTCGATCTTGCCCTGGCCGATCATCGAGGCCGCGCGCTCGGTGCCCTTGGCCTGTGTCGGCACCGAGCCGAGGTAGGCCGGGTAGCCGAGGTCGAGGTCCGGACCGAGGCCGAGTGCGGCGGCGGCCTGGGCCAGCTTGTCCTGAGGCGCCTTGCCGCGCGTCGCGATCATCGCCGTGTTGCAGGAGTTGGCGATCGCCGAGCTCAGCGGGATCTTGCCGATCGCGCGGCCCGGATAGTCGGAGTAGTTCTTGAACGTACGTCCGTCGACCGTGACGGTCGGCGTGCACGGCACGATGCTCGACGGCTTGAGCCCGGAGCGCAGGAACGCCAACGCCGTGACCAGCTTGAACGTCGAGCCAGGAGCGTAGTGACCCGCCGCGGCGGTGTCGGCACCCTTGCCGCCCGGGCCGCTCGCCAGAGCGACGATCTTGCCGGACGAGGGCCGCATCGCGACGATCGCGCTCGCGGGCTTCACGTCGGCGAGGATCTCGTCGGCCGATCCCTGCAGCTTGAGGTCGATCGTCGTGCGCAGGTTCTTGCCGGCGCGCGCGTCGCTGGAGAACAGCTCGCGAGCCTTCGACCCGGCCACCGCCTCGACCGTCACGCCGGGCGCACCACGCAGCCGGCTGTCGTAGCGCTGCTCGAGACCGGTCAGCCCGACCAGGTCGCCGGCGGTGACCGAGCCCTTGGACTTCGCGATCACCTCGGCGGTCGCCTCGCCGACGGCTCCGAGGAGCGGCTGTCCGAATGTCTTGGTGGGCGCCAGCGGCAGCTCGGCGCCCAGCTGGACGGCGCCGGGGATCGACGCGACCTGGGCGTCGCTGAGGGTGTCGTCGGAGTCGGCGCGCACCACGAGGGCCACGACGAACGCCTGGGGGCCGGCCGCCTTGACCGCCTTAACGTAGCGATCGGCGTTGACGTCGACCAGCTGCGCCAGTGCTCGCGCCGACCCCTCGGCCTCGGCCGCCCTGATGCGCGACTTGTCGATGCCGATGCGCTCGACCCGGCGCTCGATGACGAGTCCCTCGCCCCGCGCGCCGACGATGTCGCCGCGGTCAGCCGGGGACGTACGCAGCCGCAGCTCCTCGTCGGCCTTCAGCTTGGGCGCGACGATCGCCGGGCTCCACTTGACGCGCCACTCGTCGTCCTCGTACGCCAGCTCGGCGCGCGTCCTGTAGCTCCAGTCCGCGCCCTTGAAGGTCCAGCTCGTCTTGAGCGTCGCGGTCGCGGACTTGTCGTCCTGCTCGACCTTGCTGACGCTGACCTTGGCCCGGGCCGAGCCCATGCCCTCGACGATCCGGTCGAGGTCGGCCTGTGGGATGCGGCCACCCTTGGTCACCGGTACGCCCTTGAGCTGCTGTTTCGTCAGAGCGCTCGCGAGTGCATCGGCTGCCTTGTCGGGACTGGGCGGACCGCCGGTGCAGGCGCTCAGCAACGCCGCCAGCATCGTGACGCCGCACAGTGCGGCGATGGTCCGTCGGCCGGGCACAGCAGGTGACGTCACGTGGTTCCCCTCGAAATCGTGTCAGGCTTTCGCGCACAGGCGGAAGGAGCAGTCAAACAGGTGCGGCTCCCCCGGTCAACGAACGCTCCCGCGAGTCCTTCATCTTGCGTGGTCTCGATACGCCGGCTCGCAGAGCTCGCGGGCTACTCGACCGGCGGGTGGTGAGAACACGAACGTCCGCGGCACCCCTTCCCCAAGGTGCACCGCGGACGTCAGTGGATCGTGCAGCAACCGGTCAGTTGTAGACCGGCACCGCGATCTCCGAGCCCAGCTGCAGCGCTGAGGCGTTCGGAAGCGAGTTGAGCCGGACGATCTCGTCGACCGTCTTGCGAATGTCACCGTTGGGGTTGGCCTCGGAGGCGATCTGCCACAGCGTCTGACCGGGGAGGACGCGGACCGACGTGGTCTCGGGCGCCGCTCCGGCCTGGTCGCCGGCGAATGACGACGAGCCGAACATCACCACGAGCAAGGCGACGACCGCGACGGCGGCCGCAAGGACGACGACCTTGCCACGGCGGGTCAGCCGGACACGCGGAGCGGGCCTGGCGTCGGGCACCGCACGCAGGTGGCGGACGGGACGGATGTCGTGGTCGTGACGACCGATGGCGATGGTGCTCATGATGGCCTCCAAGGGGGAAGTGAGGGCTGGATCTGAAGTTGTGGTGTGGTCGATCAAACGCTGTTCTCGATGTCATTCGATGGTGCGAACAGGCGTTCGATCGAACACATGTACGACGATAGGGTACGCCTCTGACAAAAGGAAGCACCTGTCGAACACAAATTCGATCAGCGTGACGTTTTCGGCGATATAGCAGGCAGAATTCGTTCGAACATTGTGTCGACCCGCCACGTTCGCACGCGCGTCGACAGGCGAAGCCGACAGCGCCGCACTACCGTCGAGACATGGCATCAGCTCGAGCAAGCGTCATCACCGCCTGGAAGCAGGCGTCCGCCCGACAGGCCCCGTTGCTGGCTGCCGGCGTGGCCTTCTACGCGTTCCTCTCGCTGTTCCCCGCGATGATCGCGGCCGTCATGACGTACGGGCTGGTGGCCTCCCCCGGGACCGTCGCGAAGCAGTCGCAGGACGTGGCCGACGCCCTCCCGTCCGACGCCGCCTCGGTCGTCACCGGACAGATGGACTCGCTGACCAAGACCGCCGACGGCTCGCTGGGCATCGGCCTCGCGATCGCGCTCGTGCTCGCGATCTACGGTGCAGCGGGCGGGGTCGGCAACCTCGTCACCGCGATCAACGCGATGTTCGGTCTCGCGGAGACCCGCAACTTCATCAAGCGAAAGCTCCTGGCGTTCGTCCTGACGCTCGGCGCGCTCGTCTTCGTCATCCTCGTGGTCGCCCTCGTCGCGGTCGCGCCGGCGGTGCTCGACGAGGTCGACATCGTGCCGGGCGTACGAGCGGCGTTCGAGGCAGGTCGCTGGCTCCTGCTGCTGTTCGCCGTCATGGTCGCCATCGGCGTGCTGTTCCGCCTCGCGCCCAACCGCTCCGCGGGCGACAAGCTGATCACCAAGGGCGTGCTCGTCGCGACCGCCCTGTGGCTGCTCGTGTCGGTCGGCTTCTCCCTGTACGTCGACAACTTCGGCAGCTACGGCAAGACGTACGGCGCACTGGCCGGTGTCGTCGTGCTGCTGCTGTGGCTCTGGATCGGCATCTACGCGATCCTGCTCGGCGCGTGCGTCGAGGCGGTGCGCGAAGAGGTCGTGACGGCCGAGACGGTCGAGGAGGACAACGAGATCGCCGAGTGGCGTACGGCCGAGGCCGACGGCGAGACCGTGCCCGTCGAGGTGGTCGAGGAGCCAGAGCCGGCGAAGGAGCCGGACAAGAAGTCCCGCCTCGGCTCACTCTTCAAGCGCAAGGCTCGCCAGGATCAGTAGGGGTAGACCGGCACGCCCAGCTTCCGGGCCTTGCGGTCGTCTTCAGGCGGCGTGATCCCGCAGACGAAGCCGTGCCGCTTCGCCGAGATCGCCAGCTGCTCTGTGTCGATGTCCCGGTGCTTCGACCCGTCCACCCTGATCCAGAGGTGCGTCCTGGCGCCGTTGACCGTGACCTTCGGCAGCTCGTTGGCACCCTTCGCATAGGCGCGCTTGACCGCCTTGCAGATCTCGTACGCTGCCGCCCAGGAGGTCGGCCGATCCGGCGAGTAGTCCGTCTCGACGGTGATGCCGCTTCCGGTGTCCCAATGCTTGACGTGCTTCATCCACGGAGCGCGAGCATTGTCGCGCCTGACCCACTTGACGACGGTCTGGTTGGGCGAGTCGTTCGAAGAGTTGTCGCCGGCGTCGTCGTTGTTCCCACTGCACATGGTGGCGACGCCGATCACCATGATCAGCCCGACGCCGCCAGCCACGAGAGTGTTTTCTCGCATGGTGGGACGTTACTCCGCGCGGGTGTCACAGGCTCAGTCGTCGAGCACGGCCTCGATCCGCCGCCGGCACGCTTCGGAGAACTCGGGGAACGACTCCCGGTAGTAGCCGAGACCCTGCAACGCCGGCGCCAGGACCCATCCGCGTGCCCTCCTCCGGGTCGCGTCGTCATGGCCGAGCGCATCCAGGAAGGCCCGGCGGGACTCCCCTTCGAACAGGTTCCACGCCGGCATGAGGTCGACGGCCGGGTCACCCGCCCCGATCCCGCCGAAGTCGATGACCGCGACGAGCCGCCGGTCGCGAACGATCAGGTTGCCGGGCTGGATGTCGGCGTGCAGCCACACCGGAGGCCCCTGCCATGGCGGCGCGGCCAGGGCGTCCTCCCATGCCGCGGTCACGGCGGCCGCGTCGATCTCCTCCGCCAGCTCGTCGATCCTCGGTCGTACGCCTGGATCCTGATGGGACAAGGGTGCACCCCTCGACCTACCGGTCCTCACCTGAGCTCCGGAAGTCGGTACGCCTTGGAGGGCTATGACGAACTCCGCGAGGTCGACCGCGGCCGCGGCCAGGTCGACATTGTCGCCGGTGACGACGTCTCCGGTGAACCAGGTGACGAGCGTCCACGGCCACGGATAGCCCTCGCCCGGCCGGCCGATCGCGACGATGTCCGGGACCTGCAGCGGCAGGTGTGGCGCCAGCGCGCGTATCCACCGTTGGTCCTGCTCGGCCTGCCCGGGCGCCCACTCGAGGACCGGCAGGCGGGCAAGCAGCTCGCCACCGACGCGATAGAGGTCGTGATCGGTTCCGGACTCGGTCACTCGCCTGATCGGCAGCCCGGCCAGCTCGGGGAACTGGGACTCGAGCAACCTGCGTACCAGCTCAGGGCTCGTCTCGACCTGGCCATCGTGCATACGGCCCACGGTCAACGCTTGCCGGCCTTCTTGAGCCGCCGGGCGCCGAGCCTGCGCACCCACGGGTCGAGGTGGACCGCGGCTCGCGGCGCGAGTGATGCGCTACGCGCGACAGCCCCGCGCCACGCGGGCAGCGTCTTGTAGACGCGACCCGTGCCGAACATGTCGACGAGCTCGCGCGCGACCTGCGGCGGCGTGAGCAGCACACCGGCGGCAAGCGCAGCGCGTACGTCGCCCTGCGCGTCCATCCCCGCGACCATCGCGGTGTCGACCCCGTCAGGGCACACGGCGTGCACGCGGATCTTGTCGGGACGCAGCTCCGAGGCCAGCGAGGTCGTCAACGACAGCACAGCCGCCTTGGTCGCGGCGTAGACACTGAGGCCCGGCACCGGCGCATGGGCACTGAGGGACGCGATGACGCCGATGTCGCCGCCCTTGACCTCGTGCTGATCACGGAACGCGTCGGCCGCAGCGCGTACGCCCCACATCACGCCGAGCACGTTGACCTCGACCATCGCGCGTACCTGCCCGACCGACAGCGCCGTCAGGTCGCCCTCCATGAGCACGCCGGCGTTGCAGACCCACGCGCCGAGCGGTGCGATCTCACGGGCGCGCGCGGCGATGTCGCGGTTGGCGTCGGGGTCGGTCACGTCGAGACCGAGGCCGAGCGCCGCGCCGATCTCGTTGGCCGTCGTTTCGGCTGCGGCGGCGTCGAGATCCGTGACGATCACCTGGTAGCCACGACCGACCAGCTCGACGGCGATGGCCCGTCCGATGCCCCGCCCGGACCCTGTCACGACGGCGGATCGAGGCTTTCCGGGCTTCACGAGGGGCTTCGGCACCACGCCAACCTAGACGCCACGACTCGCGACACGCCATCGAACATATGTTTGAACTGGCCCTGTGTTCCGGGTTACCCTTCCCGCATGACCGACGACCGCAATGCCGATGTCACCGAGCTTCCCGACGGACCCGCGGACTCCTCTGGGCTGACCGCGCGGCAGCGCAAGGTGCTCGAGTTCCTGCGTGACGAGATCGAGAAGCGCGGCTATCCACCGAGCATGCGCGAGATCGGTGCGGCGGTCGGCCTCACCAGCACGTCGTCCGTCGCGCACCAGCTCCGCGCCCTCGAGGCGCTCGGCTACGTCAAGCGCGACCCCAACCGCCCGCGCGCACTCGAGATATTCCTGCCCGACGTCATGGCCGCGCGCCGTTCGATGAGCAGCGCCGTCGAGAGCACGTTCGACGAGACCGGCATCGGCGACGCACTCCCCCAGGCCACCAACGTCCCGCTCGTCGGCCGCATCGCCGCCGGTGGCCCGATCCTGGCCACCGAGCAGGTCGAGGAGATCTTCCCGCTGCCCAAGTCGCTCGTCGGCGACGGCACCCTGTTCCTCCTCGAGGTCTCCGGCGACTCGATGATCGACGCCGCGATCTGCAACGGCGACTACGTCGTCATCCGCCAGGAGCAGACCGCCAACAACGGCGACATCGTCGCTGCGCTGCTCGACGGCGAGGCCACGGTCAAGACGTTCCAGCGCAAGGACGGCCAGGTCTGGCTGCTCCCGCACAACGAGGCGTACGACCCGATCGACGGCACCCACGCCTCGATCCTCGGCATCGTCACCGCAGTCCTCCGCAAGGTCTGACCCTTCGCACGCTAGCGACGAGCCCTGCGAGGAGCGGGAGCGAGCTGGGGGCACCCCCGCGAGCTCTGCGAGCAGGGGGCGGAACGAGCGAGCGAAGGTAGCGAGGTGGAGGGTCGCCTGTGGAAGGTTCTCTGCGCCGTACAAGCGATTCGGCCATCATCCGCAGATGGGCTACTTCTACATCCTGCTGTGCGCCGACGGTACCTTCTACGTCGGCAGCACCCGCAACCTCGTTCGGCGACTTTGGGAGCACCGTGAGGGTCTTGGCGCCGAATACACCCGCACCAGACTGCCTGTGCAGGTCCTCTACTTCGAAGAGTACGAAAGAGTCTCCGAGGCGTGGGGGCGCGAGCGAACCGTGCACGGGTGGACTCGTAGCAAAAAGAAGAAGCTGATCGCGTACGGACCCGGCGTCAAGGTTGAGGACCAGTCACAACTGTTCTGAGCTGCCGTAAGCCTGCGACCTCACGGCCCTTCGCTCGCAGAGCTCGCTCCCAGTCGGCCGCAGACGGCCTCCTTAGGGGGCGGGGTCCGCGCGAGCGTGCAATCTCACCACCCTTCGCTCGCAGAGCTCGCTCCCAGTCGGCCGCGGGCGGCCTTCTTAGGGGGCGGGATCCGCGCGAGCGTGCAATCTCACCACCCTTCGCTCGCAGAACTCGCTCCCAGTCGGCCGCAGACGGCCTTCTTAGGGGGCGGGATCCGCAGTCGCCGAAATGGAAATTGGGGAGTAGCGTCGTTGCGTCTGGCAACCGCATCGTCCTTGGGGGACACATGATCTCGATCCGTACGCTCGTGGCTGTCGCCGCGACCACCTCACTCGTCCTCGCCGGCGGACCCGCGCAGGCCAAGAGCCACCACCACGGCCACGACACGAAGCTGGCGCCACGCACACACTTCGTCATGAAGCCAGACGGCTCCAGCGGCCTCAGGGCCGATGGCGCCGGCATCCCCAACATCGACTCGGTCAAGAAGACGATCGCCGCCTACTACGGCGATCCCGGCACCGGCATCGCCGACAAGAGCTCCTCCCCCTACATCTCCGAGATGGACCGCATCGTCAAGCGGGCGACCAAGAACCTCCAGTCGACGTACGACCGCGAGATCAGACACGGCAAGAAGCCCGCCATCGTCTTCGACGCCGACGACACGACCCTGTGGACGTACGACATGGAGGTCGCCGGGATGCACTTCACGTTCGACCCCGCCCTCCAGGACGTCTACGTGCAGGGCCAGAAGTTCCCCGCGACCCCGGCCATGGTCGGCTTCGTCGACAAGGCCGCCGACATCGGCTACACGATCTTCGGCCTCACCGGACGCAACGACAACCAGAAGGCAGCGACCCTCGCCAACCTCGACAAGGTCGGCTACGACGACTTCACCGCCGACCGGTTCTACACCAAGTGGACCGGCACGGGCAGCTCGCAGCAGCCGTCCTACATCACCTGCGCGGCGACCAAGTGCACGACCGTCGAGTACAAGGCGGGCACCCGCAAGCACATCGAGTCACTCGGCTACGACATCACGCTCAACGTCGGCGACCAGTGGTCCGACCTGCAGGGTGGGTATGCCGACCGCGTGCTCAAGCTGCCCAACCCGACCTACTACCTGCCGTCGGCCAACCTGCCGGGCGTGCGCGAGCCGTGGCTGTCGCCGCGTACGCACTTCACGATGCAGCCCGACGGCTCCAGCGGGCTCAAGGGTGACGGCGAGGGCATCCCCAACGTCGACTCGGTCAAGAGCACGATCTACGCCTACTACGGCGATCCCGGCAACGGCATCGCCGACAAGACGAGCTCGCCCTACATCCGCGAGATGAACAAGCTGACCCGCTCGTTCGCCCCGTCGGTGCTCGCCAAGTGCCGCGCCGGCGCCAAGCACCACACCAAGCCGGCGATCGTCCTCGACGCCGACGACACGACCCTCTGGACGTACGACATGGAGGTCGCCGGGATGCACTTCACGTTCGATCCGGCTCTGCAGGACGTCTACGTGCAGGGTCAGAAGTTCCCCGCGACGCCCTCGATGGTCGGCTTCGTCAACGCTGCCGGCAAGGCCGGGTGCACGATCATCGGGCTGACCGGGCGCAACGACAACCAGAAGTCGGCGACGATCGCCAACCTGCAGAAGGTCGGCTACCAGGGCTTCACCGCGGCGAACTACTACACCAAGTGGACCGGTGTCGGGTCGTCGCAGCAGCCGTCGTACGTCACGTGCGCGGCCGCGAAGTGCACGACGATCGAGTACAAGTCGCAGACCAGGGCGCACGTCGAGTCACCGAGTGGCGGCGGCTACGACATCGTCGCGAACTTCGGCGACCAGTTCAGCGACCTGATCGGTGGGCACGGCAAGCCCTACAAGCTGCCCAACCCGACCTACTACCTGCCGTAAACGTCCGGTGGTTGAGGTGCGGAGCGAAGCGGAGCCTCGAAACCACTGGGTGGTTTCGAGACGCTCGTTCCTCGCTCCTCAACCACCGGATCGGTGGGTCAGACGGGGTGGTTCTGGCGGGCGTTCCAAGCGCTGCTGACCATGTCGATCAGGGAGTGCCGCATCGCCCAACCGAGGTCGCGGGTCGCCAGCTCGCCTGATGCGACGATCCGCGCCGGGTCGCCTGGCCGGCGGTCGACGACCTCGGGCTCGAACTCGATGCCGGTCGCCTCGGCCACGGCCGTCATGATCTGGCGCACCGAGACACCGTCGCCGCTGCCGAGGTTGTAGACCGGCTCGAGGTCCTGCCCGGCGAGCAGCTTCTGCGCCGCGACGACGTGTGCATCGGCGAGGTCGGCGACGTGGATGTAGTCGCGTACGCAGGTGCCGTCGGGCGTCGGGTAGTCGTCGCCGAAGATCCGCGGCGTACGACCCTCCAGCAGCGCCTCGATGACGAGCGGGAAGAGGTTGTGCGGGCTGGTGTCGTAGAGGTCGGGCACCGCCGAGCCGACGACGTTGAAGTAGCGCAGCGACGTGTGGTGCATCGGGAACGCGCGAGCCGCGTCGCGCAGCAGCCACTCGCCGATCAGCTTGCTCTCGCCATAGGGCGACTCGGGCGCCGTCGCCGTCGTCTCGGTGACCAGGTCGACATCAGGCGTGCCGTAGACCGCGGCGCTGGACGAGAAGACGATCTTGTCGACGTCCGACTCGTGCATCGCCTGCAGCAGGCTGACCGTGCCCTGCACGTTCTGCTCGTACGTGTGCAGGGGGCGCTGGACGGACACACCGGCGTACTTGAACCCGGCGAGGTGCACAACGGCCTCGACCTCGTGCTCGACCATCGCCTTGGCGACGAGGGTCGAGTCGAGGATGTTGGTGTCGATCAGCTCGACATCGGCCGGTACGAACTCCCGGTGTCCGCTCGAGAGGTCGTCGACGACGACGCACTCGAGACCGGCGAGCCGGAAGGCCCGGACGATGTGCGAGCCGATGTAGCCGGCGCCGCCGGTGACGAGGACTGTCATGCCGACCAGACTGTCAGAGCGGCGGTCAGCCCTTGAACTTGAGGGTGCCGGCGCTGTAGGTGTGCCCGCGCTTGACCGTGATCGAGTGCTTGCCGGAGAACGTACGCCCGATGCCGCGCCACGAGTCGGAGTTGACCGAGATCGTGTACTTGCCCGATGCCAGGCCGGCGATGTAGAAGTTGCCGCTGCTGTCGGTGAAGTCGGTGCGCAGGACGATCGTGCCGCCGGAGTTGGACAGCCGCACCATCATCTCCTTGTTGGTGCGACCACCGGTGCGCGACACGTGTCCCTTGACGATGGCGCCCTTGTCGTTGGTGCTCGTCGTCTTGGTCGAGGCCGACGTCGGGCTGACGGTGAGGCTGTTGACGGTGCCCTCTCCGTACGCCTTGCAGTAGTCGCGATACATCCAGCCGGCCTTGCCACTGGACTTGCCTTCACGGTCGTAGGACGCACCGTGCACGATCGCCACGTGCTCGAGCCCGGTGTTCGCACTGCCCGGCAGCGAGGCAAGCCTGCGGAAGGACTTCCACGCCTCCGCGCCCCGGTCGGCGCCATTGAAGTAGGCCTTGTTGTTGGTGTAGACGCTGGGGTACCAGGCGGAGCAGCCCGTGCGACGGCCGACCTCGACCCAGTACTGGCCGTAGGGCAGGCTGAACGCCTTCTCGTGATCGCTCCCTGTGCCGCCATCGGCGACGACCGGAGTGTCGAGGACCGACAGGCCCGGCACCTTCTCGCGGATGCGGACGTACTCGTCGAAGACCGTCGGCTTGAAGCCGCTGTACTTCGCCTTGATCGTGGTGGTCCTGCGGTCCGCGCCGACGTTGACGTTCTGCCCGCCGAGGGTGGGGCCGTTGAGCGCGATCAGGTTGCTGCGGCTGAACCTGTAGTCCAGCACGGCCTGGCAGCTGCCGAAGCGCTGTCCGCCGCTGCCGAGCCACACCTGGTCGCCGCTGACCTTGGTCATGACGGTGTAGTTCTTGGTGGCAGGAGTGTTGTCGTACGGCAGGAACGGGATCGAGTAGCCGCCGCCCGAGTTGGCCTCGTCCTCACCGAAGATGTTGGCGCAGCTGGGCACGTCGAGCTCACGCCGGACGACGGTGCCGCCGCTGGACGATGCCGGCGGAGCGTAGACGCGGACGTCCGCGTTGGCCGGCGCAACGCCGCTGATCGTTCCCCAGAAGATGGGGGCGACGAAGCCGTCCTTGGTGGAGCGGACCGTGTTGCCCTCGCGGAGATAGCGGCTGCCACCAACGGTGTTGCCACTCCCGCCGCGCCACCACCACTCGAGGTGACGGTTGCTGCTGTCGTCGACTGCCCGCAGCTTCATCTTGTAGGACGGGCCGGGCGTGTTGTTGGTGCCGAGCTTGGAGCTGAAGTACGAGGAGGTGCTGCCCGTGATCGCGCGGCTCGCGACGAGCGTCGTGTTGCCGCCTCGCAGCACTCGGTGCAGCTCGATCCGCATGTCGGAGAGGCCCGCGGCGTTGCCGTTGATGTTGTAGTAGATGCGGCCAGCGGATCGGGTCTCGGTCTGGACCTTGTAGCTGACGGTGACATTGCGCGGCGAGTCCTCGTTGACGAACAGGCGAACGCCGGCGACCGCCTTGTACTGGCCGTCGACGCCCTTCGGATCGCCGTGGGCGAACGGGTCGGCCGCGCTGCCCTTGTTCATCGTGACCGACATCGTCGCCCTGCTGTTGCCCTTGAGGCTGTAGGACCGCTTGCGGTTCTCGCTGCCCTCGAAGAAGAGGGTTCCCTTGCACCGCTTCGAGCCGCGGCACGAGACGCTGACCTTGCCACCGAGACCCGTCGAGGAGATCGAGCTCATCGTCACGTAATCGGTGCTGACGTACGTGTTGTGGGTGACGGCCTCAGCCGGGGAGAACACCAGCAGCCCGGCGACGAGCGCCGGGAGTGCGACGAGCATGGCAATGAAGCGCGATTTCATGGATTCCCCGGGGCGTCGACGAAAGGAGAGAGACTGCGACAGGCTATCAAACCTCGGCCGTTGTAGCGGCATTCGCGGCTTTGTCGAGGCGGCGCAACGCTGCCAGGGCAACATCTCGGTCCGTCGTACGCCACATGTCGGGCAGCGATGCGGCGAGGAACGATCCGTAGCGAGCCGTCACGATGCGAGGGTCGAGGATCGCCACGACTCCCTTGTCAGTCGCCCGGCGGATCAGGCGACCCGTGCCCTGCGCGAGCAGCAGGGCCGCGTGGCTCGCAGCGACGCTCATGAAGCCGTTGCCGCCGCGCTTCTCGACAAGTCGTTGACGTGCGCTCATCAGCGGGTCGTCCGGCCGCGGGAACGGCACCCGGTCGATGATGACCAGCTGGCAGGTGTCCCCCGGCAGATCGACCCCCTGCCAGAGGCTGAGGGTGCCGAACAGGCAGGTGCTCGACGTCTCGGCGAAGCGGCGGGCCAGCTCAGGCAGCTGCGCGTCGCCCTGGCACCAGATGTCGATGTCGGGCAACCTCGTGCGTACCTCTTCGGCGGCCTTCTCGGCGGCGCGACGCGACGAGAACAGCCCGAGCGTACGTCCGCCGGCGGCCTCGACGAGTGAGGTGATCTCGGCGAGCTGCGCCTCTTCGAGGCCGTCGCGGCCCGGCAGCGGCAGGTCACGGGCGACGTAGAGCATGCCCTGCTTGCGGTAGTCGAACGGCGAGCCGACGTCGAGCGAGCTCCACGAGTCATCACCGGGCTCCAGCCCCAGCGAGCGCGCGACGGGGTCGAAGCCGCCGCCGAGCTTGAGCGTCGCACTGGTGAGCACCACGGTCTTGTCGCCGAAGAGCTTGTCCCGCAGGCTCGCCGACACGTCGATCGGCGCGATGTGGAGCTGCTTGTTGCCGCGGTTGTCGCTCATCCAGAGCACCTCGGTCTCGCCCTTGGCGGCCATGCGCTCGGCGATCTTGCGGATGTCGTCGACCATGCCGCGGGACTGTTGCCGCGCGGCGTCGGGCTCGCCCTTGTCCTTGTCCTTGGGAAATGCCGAGAGGCAGGCACGAGCCGCATCGCGTACGAATGCCAGCACCTCGCGGAGCGGCTGCGGCGGGTCGTCGATGCGACCCTCGTCGGTGCGGGCCAGTACGTCGGCGAGTGCGTCGGAGGCGTCTGTGAGGTCGTCCGCCTCCTTGCCCTCGACCTGCACGCGGGCACGGCGGGCAGCGCGCTCGACGACGACGGGGTCGAGCTCGTCCGTCGAGGCCTGCGTGACCCGTGCGGCGAGCTCGTGCGCCTCGTCGACGATCACCGCGTCGTACTCGGGGAGCATCGGCACGCCGTCGATCGCGTCGATCGCCAGCAGCGCGTGGTTGGTGACCACGACCTGGGCCGTGTGGGCGTCCTCGCGCGCTCGCTCGGCGAAGCACTCGAGCGCGTGGGCGCAACGTGAGGCACCGAGGCATTCGCGGTGGTTGACGCTGACCTGCCGCCAGGCGCGCTCGGTGTGTGCGGGCGCGGAGTCACGGTCGGCCATGTGCCCGCCCTCGGCCTGCTCCTCGGCCCACTCGCGAAGCTCGAGCACCTCGGCGCCGAGCGAGCCCTCGGGTACGTCCACGAGCGTGCCCTGGTCGTCGGGGGCGCCTTCGCGGATGCGGTGCAGGCACGCGTAGTTGCCGCGGCCCTTGACGACGGCGTGGTGCGGGACGACGTCGAGGGTCGCCCGGGCAGCATCCTTGAGCGCCGGGATGTCGCGCTCGACGAGCTGGTGCTGCAGGTTGAGCGTGGCGGTCGCGACGACGACGCGCTTGCCGTGCAGGAGGCTCGGCACGAGATAGCCCAGCGACTTGCCGGTGCCGGTGCCCGCCTGGACCAGCAGGTGCTCCCCGCTCTCGAGCGCGTGCTGCACCGCCTCGGCCATCTCGATCTGGCCCGGCCGGTCCTCGCCTCCGACAGCCTCGACGGCGGCATGGAGGACCGCGCGTACATCAGGCGTGGAGGGCATGAGCGCAAGGCTAGTCGGCACAGCGCCTTGCATCGTGGCCGCGTCCACAGGGGCGGCCCCGGTCCTTGAGCTTGTCGAAAGGACGTACCGATTCCCGGCAGGTTCTTTCGACAGGCTCAAGGAGCGAGAGTCGCGGTAGCGTCCTGGTCATGCCTGAGATCACGCTGCGCGCTGCGAACGACGCCGACATCGAGGCAGTCGCCGGCGTGTGGCATCGCGGTTGGGCCGACGGCCACGCCGGGCACGTGCCGGCCGGACTGCACGCACACCGCACGCTCGAGCACTTCCTCGGCCTCGTGCCCTCACGCATACCCATCACGACCGTCGCAGTGGCGAACGGTCGCGTCGTTGGATTCGTCACGATGCACGACGACGAGGTCGAGCAGGTCTACGTCGACGCATCGGCCCGCGGCTCCGGCACCGCCGCCATCCTGCTGGACCGCGGCGAGGAGATCGTGGCCGCCACGTACGACCGGGCGTGGCTCGCGGTCGTGGCTGGCAACGTACGAGCCCGCCGGTTCTACGAGCGCCGCGGCTGGGTGGACGCGGGACCGTTCGACTACTCCGCCGAGACCGACGCAGGCACGTTCACCGTGCCGGCGTTGCGTTACGAGAAGGACCTGCGGACTCAGACCGTGTAGGGCTCGAGCTCGCTGGCCAGCTGGCCGTGGACCCGTGCGACCACGTGGGTGCCGTCGGACTCGTGGTCGAGCGACTCGATCTCGCCCTGCGTGTGGATCTGGTTGAGCAGGTCACCGCGGGCGTACGGCAGCAGGACGTCGACGTGGGTCGCCGGCTGCGGCAGGTCGGCCTCGATCGCGCTGAGCAGCTCGTCGATCCCTTCGCCGGTGCGGGCGCTCACCACGACGGCGTGCGGCTCGCGCGCGAGCAGGTTCTTGATGACGAGCGGATCGGCGGCGTCAGCCTTGTTGATCACGATGATCTCGGGGACGTCGAGCGCGTCGACGTCGGCGAGCACGCTGCGCACGGCCGCGATCTGGCCGCCGGGATCGGGGTGCGAGCCGTCGACGACGTGCAGGATCAGGTCGGACTCGGCGATCTCCTCCAGCGTCGAGCGGAACGCCTCGACGAGCTGGTGCGGCAGGTTGCGCACGAAGCCGACCGTGTCGGACATCGTGTAGACACGCCCGTCGGAGGTCTGCGTACGTCGTGTGGTCGGATCCAGCGTCGCGAACAGCGCGTCCTCGACCAGCACACCGGCGTCGGTCAGCCGGTTGAGCAGGCTCGACTTGCCGGCGTTGGTGTAACCGGCGATCGACACTGACGGGATCTCGTGACGCTTGCGGTTGGCCTTCTTGGTCTCGCGGGCCTTGCCCAGCTCCTTGAGCTCTCGACGCAGCTTCGTCATCTTCATCTGGATGCGTCGCCGGTCGGTCTCGAGCTTGGTCTCACCGGGGCCACGGCCACCGATGCCCTCGCCGCCGGCGGCCTGTCCACCGGCCTGGCGGGAGAGGTTGCCGCCCCAGCCGCGGAGGCGCTGGGTCTGGTACTGCAGCTGGGCGAGCTCGACCTGCGCCTTGCCCTCCTTGGACTTGGCGTGCTGGGCGAAGATGTCGAGGATCAGCGCGGTGCGGTCGACGACCTTGACCTTGCAGCGGTCCTCGAGGTTGCGCAGCTGGCTGGGTGCGAGGGCGCCGTCGCAGATGATGGTGTCGGCGCCGGTCGCGACGACTGCGGCGCGGAGGTCCTCGACCTTGCCGCTGCCGATGTAGGTCGCGGGGTCGGGCTTCTGGCGTCGCTGGATCAGCGCGTCGAGCACCTCGGAGCCGGCCGTCTCCGCGAGCAGCTTGAGCTCGGCGAGCGAGTTGTCGGCGTCCTCAGCGGTGCCCTCGGTCCATACGCCGACGAGGACGACGCGCTCGAGTCGGAGCTGGCGGTACTCGACCTCGGTGATGTCCTCGAGCTCGGTGCGCAGGTTGGCGACGCGCCGCAACGAGTTGCGCTCCTCGAGCTCCAGGCCCTCGGTGCTGCCTGTCGAAATGTCGGTCATGCAATCCAATCCATGGTGCCCTGCGCGACGATCTCGGCAGGGCCGGTGAGAACGATGTGGTTGTCGGCGTTCCAGCTGACGTGCAGCGTGCCACCGGGTACGTCGACCCGGTATGTCGCGGGTCGATCGGCCCCGTCGGCCACCGCAGTCGCCACGGCCACGGCGCAGGCGCCGGTGCCACAGGAACGCGTCTCCCCCGAACCTCGCTCGTGCACACGCATCGCGACGTGGTGCTCGCCCTCGCGGACGACGAACTCGATGTTGACGCCTTCGGGATAGACCGACTCGTCGTAGTCGGGCTGCGTCAGCAGGCTGCCGACGTCACCCAGATGGTCGACGAAGGCGACAGCGTGGGGGTTGCCTGTTCTAACATCCTGCGCCTCCCAGGTGTTCCCGGCGGCGCCGACCTTGGAGACGCCCAGCACCTCGGGCGTGCCCATGTCGACGCTGAACGCCATGGTCCCTGAGCTTGTCGAAGGGTCGATGGTGATCGTCTTGTCGCCGCCGCGGGTGCCGATGACGATCGGCTCGGCAGGATCGACGAGCGCCTGCTGCACGAGGTGCAGGGCGAAGACCCGGATGCCGTTGCCGCACATCTCACTGACCGAGCCGTCGGCGTTGCGGTAGTCCATGAACCACGTGCCGGCCGAGGTCTCGCCGAGCGCCCCGGTGCGGATGACACGCATGACGCCGTCGGCGCCGATGCCACGCCGACGGTCGCAGAGGGCGGCCACGAAGGCACCCTCCAGCTCACCGTGGATCGTGCCGTCATGGTCCGGGAGCAGCACGAAGTCGTTCTCCGTGCCGTGCCCCTTGAGCCATGGAAAAGTCATACATCCCAGTCTAGTGGGCCGTGGTGGTTTCGAGACGCCCTCGTTCCTCGGGCTCCTCAACCACCGGTGGTTGAGGAGCGAAGGCCGCCCGCGGCCGTAGCCTCGAAACCACCTCAACCACCGATGAGGGTGAGTGCTTGGTCGACGAGGTCTTCTGCGTCGTACGGGAGCCAGTGGATCCGCGGGTCCTTGCGGAACAGTCGGTCCTGCCGCCGGGCGAACTTCCGCGTGCCGGTGACGGTGGCCTCGCGCGCCTCGTCCTCGGTCGTCTCGCCGCGCAGGAATGCCAGGATCTGCTGATAGCCCAGCGCACGACTGGCCGTCAGGCCGTCCTCCAGCCCGACCTCACGCAGCTCGCGGACCTCGTCGACGAATCCTGCTGCCCACATCTGGTCGACCCGTGCGGCCAGGCGTACGTCGAGGACATCGCGCGGCACATCGAGGCCGAACATCGTCAGGCCCTCGAACACAGACTCGTACGCCGGCATCGTCGCGGCGAACGGCTCCCCCGTCATCTCGATGACCTCGAGCGCCCGCACGACGCGGCGGTCGTTGGTCGGCAGGATCTGCGCCGCCGCAGCAGGATCGCGGCGGGCGAGCTCGGCGTGCAGCGCATCGGGGCCGCGGGCGGCGAGCTCGTCCTTCCACCGATCGCGTACGGCCGGGTCCGTGCCGGGGAAGTCGAGCCGGTCGAGCACCGCGCGGACATACAGCGCCGATCCCCCGACGAGGATCGGCGTGACGCCGCGCGCATGACAGTCCGCGATCGCGGCCCGGGCCATGGTCTGGAACTCCGCGACCGTGGCCGTCTCCTCGACGCCCAGCACGTCGAACAGGTGGTGCGGTACGCCGTCACGCTCCTCGACCGAGGGCTTCGCGGTGCCGATGTCCATGGCGCGATAGAGCTGCATCGAGTCGGCGTTGACGATCTCGGCCCGGCCCAGCCGATGAGCCAGTTCAACTGCCAAGGATGTCTTGCCGGACGCGGTCGGACCGACGATTGTCACGACTCGGACGGACACAGACATGCTGCCAGTCTCGCAGTAGTGTGTGGACCCATACGGGGGCGGTTGGCCCCACTTCTCATGAATCAAGGAGGGAAGCCATGGGTTTCCTCGACAAGTTCAAGAAGCAGGCACCTGAGCTCAAGAAGAAGGCCGCGGACCTCGCCGCGAGCCAGAACGACAAGATCGACGCCGGCATCGACAAGGCTGCCGACGCGGTCAACAAGGCGACCAAGGGCAAGTACGAGGACAAGATCGACGGCGCCGCCGACAAGGCTCAAGAAAGCGTCGACAAGCTCGCCGAAGACGGCAACAAGTAGCTAGCCGAGCACCCAGTCGGCCACCCAGTAGCCGACACCGAAGGGCGCCACATCGACGCGAAGACTCGCGGTGATGTCGGCGTCCTTCGTCATGTGCCCGAGGGTGCGCAGCGGCGGCGCGCCGGCGGCCCACAGCTCGACGCCCAGATCGAGGTCGAGAGACGCCAGGGCTACCGAGTCACCGTCGCGCAACGCCGTCGCGATCGACGCGTCGTACGCCTCCGCCCGGTCGTCGAAGAACCCCGGCGCCGAGGTCGACCGCTTGGCGCTGCCGTCGGCCATGACCAGCAGGGCCACTCGCCCGCCGACGTCAGGCACACCCGTCGAGTACGTCCGGGGGCCGGCCCAGCCGGCGCGGTCCAGCAGCCACGCGCCGACGGTGAGACTCAGCGGGAGGCCGGTGCCAGGGCCACCGGCGTGCAGCTCCAGCCCGTACGGCGCGAACGTCCCGCCGGCCGACTCGTCACGATCCTCGCCGGGCTCGCCCGCGCCGAGCACCACGACGCGCTCCGGATCCGTCGCCAGGATCGTCGAAACCGCCGCGTCGCAGGCAGAACGCAGCGTCGTCAGATCGTCGACCGCCCCTGACGCGATGTCGGGGATGATCATCGGCGGATGAGGGCACACGGCCACTGCGCGGATCACGGGTCAGAGGCTACCCGGCCGTGACACGATGGAGCCGTGTTCGACTCCCGGGGGCTGCCCAGCTATCCACCAGCGCAGAACGCCTGGCAGTTCCCCCCGCCGCCGGTGTCGCCGCGATGGAGGTGGGTCGCGATCGCGGCCATGGTCTTCAGCCTGATCGCCGGGGCAACGATGCTGACGATCGCCATCGCCGCCGGATCCGCCAGCGCGCCGGGCCTGATCGACGACAGCGAGCTGATCTCCGTCATCGAGAGTGAGTGCGACCAGATGACGACGACGGTCGAGTCGCTGCCGATTCACGGCAGCGCTTCACGTCAGGCGCAGTCGATCCTCGAGCAGAACGCTGCGGTGATCGACATGGTGCGCGACATCCGCGAAGAGGCCCGCAACCTGCTGACGAGCGACCCGCCCAGCAACGAGTGGCTGACGGACTGGGATCGGCTCGTCGAGGCGCGCAAGGCGTACGCGCAGGAGATCCTGCTCGGCGGGACGGCGGCGAGCTTCGACATCCCGACCGACGAGCACGGCAACGAGATCGACCTGCGCATGAACGACGCCTTCCTCGGCGCGCCGGCGTGCGAGGTGCCGTCGGTGCTGCTCGAGCCGTACTCGGATGGTGGATCCGACGCCTGAGCCGGCTCAGGCCCGGGCTGCGGCCTTCTTCTCCTGCTTGAACGCGCGCACCTTGGCCAACGAGTCCGGATCGACGACGTCAGCGACCGAGCGGTAGCCCTTCTTGCCGTAGTCACCCACGACCGTGGTCCACCCGGCAGGCTTGACGCCGAGCTGCTTGGCCACCAGCGCCGTGAAGATCTTGGCCTTCTGCTCTCCGAACCCGGGCAGCGCCCGCAGGCGCTTCATCAACGCCTCGCCCGTGCGGGCCTCGGTCCAGATGCGTGACGCGTCGCCGTCGTACTCCTCGGCGACGACCTTGGCCAGCGCCTGCAGGCGTCCGGCCATCGAACGGCCGTAGCGATGGATCGCCGGCGGGGTCGCGCACAGGTCGGCGAACGCCTCAGGCTCAGCCGCGGCGATGGCCGACGGATCGAGCGTGCCGAACCGGTCGAGCACCTTCGCCGGCCCTGCGAAGGCGCGCTCCATCGGGAACTGCTGGTCGAGCAGCATCCCGGCGAGCAGTGCGAACGAGTCGTTGGTCAGGACCTCGTCGGCGTGCGGGTCCTGGGCGATGCGGATGGCCATGCCCTCATCCTGCCACCGCGTGCAGCCCGCTCGCCAAGGTCTGGGGTCAACTACTTCTCCTCAAATATTCGCCGAGCGGACTTGGAGGGTCCGGAGTGAACCGCACAGGACGCTGCTTCTCGGGACGCCTCCGCGCCCGTGCCAACGGCCGGAGTGAACCTTCGAAGTAGGCGACCGCCGCAAGTGCGGCCACGTGCCGATGCGTGATCCGTTGGCCTTCTACAGGGAGCGGGTAGTTCCGATCCTCGTAGACAGCCTGGATGCGTTGGATCGCCGCGTGATCGTCTGCACTCATCGCGAGGGCCCGCTCGGCCAGCTCGTCCTCGCCGCAGTCCCACAGACACGCCGCGATCATCGTGACCGACGTGTGCACGGCGAAGTTCGCGCGGCCCTTCATGGCGTCGCGCACATCGCGGTCGCGGCGTACGCGCGGCAGCCTCCACACCATGGTCAGGACCGGAAACTGTCAGCCGCGGCCTGGATGCGATCCAGGTACGTCGACCAGTCGGTGTTGCTGGTCGCGGTGTCTGACCCCGTGCTCCCGTCGATCAGCTCGCGGCAGATATCAGCGTGGCCTGCGTGGTGCGCCGTGTCTTCGAGCACCCACACCAGCAGGTAGCCCAGCGTCGTGTCGGGCGAGGGCCAGTGCGGCACCCGGCCCGGGGTGTCGAGGTCGAGCGCGTCGATCGTTGCGTCGCTGTGCGAGCACGCCCGCGCGTACAGGTCAAGGATGTAGTCACTCGACTCGTCGGCCGTGGCCCACATGTCGGCACCCTCCCAGACCGAGCCGTCCTCGTTCCACGGGAGGGTGTCGGGCGGGGGCCGGTCGAACGAGTCGCCGAAGTAGACCTGCTCGACACCGACCAGGTGCTTGATCATCCCGAGCAGGTTGGTGCCGGTCGGCGTCATCGGGCGCCGCATGTCGTACTCGCTGAGGCCTTCGACCCTCGCCAGCATCACGGCTCGGCTCGCCTTGAGCTTGGCGTGCAGGTCGTCCTTGATCGTCATGGTGTCCATCCTCACGTCGTCCGGAGACACAATCAGCCTGTCACCACTCCCCCGTCGCTGATAGTTTCCACGTCGTGGGGAACACACTCGTTCAGAACATCGCCGTCGGCGTGACGATCCTGTCGATCGGCGCCATCATGAATACTCCGGAGAGCCATCCACGTCATCCGCGCCTCTGGCTGGCCGGCCGGGCGGTCGTCGTGGTGGTCGCGTTGGGGTCGTTGTTCGTCGCCGCCCAGAAGTTCGGTCCGGACGGCTCGATACGGGCTCTGCTGATCGCCTACGCGACGCTGTGGCTCCCCTTGAACCTGCTCGGAGTCCTGACGACGCCGCGGTGGCTGTCGCGCGCAGACTCCTGAGCGCGACAACAACGCCGAATGGGCCGCCCCGAGTGATCGGGGCGGCCCATCGTCGTACGGCTAGCGGACCAGCGATTCCTTCTGCAGGTCCAACCGGGTGATGCCGGCCGGGGCGGCGGACCGCTCCTGCGCCTGCATCTTCGCTGCGGCCTCGGGCTCGGGCTGCGGGAGCGCCGCGCAGTTGAGATCCGGGCGGTTGCCGGACTTGCGGGCCGGCTTGGCACCGGTCAGCAGGTAGTCGGCGATCGCGTCGTCGACGCAGGCGTTGCCGTTGAGCGAGTTGGAGTGCGTCGTGCCACCGGGCACGGCGATCAGGCTCGCGGCCGGGAAGCGCTTGCGGACCTCGAGGCTGCCCGGGAACGGGGTCGCCGCGTCCAGGGTCTCGTTGATCATCAGCAGGCTCTTGACGTGCTTGCCGGTGACCTTGACGGGGGTGTGCGACTTGGCCGGCCAGTGGCGGCACGGCTCGTTGTACCAGGCGTTCGACCAGGTCTCGAACGGTGCGATCGCGTGGATGGCCCAGTTGTCGCGCGCCCACGTGCGCCAGCTCTGCGGCCAGGACACGTCAGTGCACTGCACGCCGAGATAGACGGCATATCCGTTGTCGTCGCCGTAGCCGCTCGCATCGAGGTAGGACGCCTCAAGAGCATCGACGTCGTTGTCGTTGATGAACTTCGAGAAGGTGTCAGCGAGGTCCAGCCACGTCGACTGGTAGTAGCCGGCGTAGAGGAACGCGTCGGTCCACTCGCTGCCACCGAGCTTGCCGCCCGAGGCCTGGACCGGGTTGGCGTAGAGCTTCTTCTGCGTCGCGTAGAACAGCTTGCTGACCTTGGCCTTGGTGGCGCCGAGGTGATAGGTGCTGTCGTGCTTGGCCAGCCACCCGAACCAGATGTTGATGTTGCGGTCGAACGCGACATCCTGGTCGAGGTTGGCCTTGTACCAGACTCCGCGGGGGTCGACCGTGCCGTCGAACACGACCCGGCGCAGCTTGTCGGGGTAGAGCGTCGCGAAGACCTGACCGAGGTAGGTGCCGTAGGAGAACCCGTAGTAGTTGATCTTGGAGGCGCCGAGGGCCTTGCGGATCGAGTTCATGTCCTTGGCGGACTCGATCGTCGTCAGGTGGTCGAGGATCTTGCCGTTCTTGGCGTCGCAGGCCTTCGTGTACGCGTTGGTCTTCTTGAACCAGGCGCGCTCGATGCTGCGAGTCGTCGGGACGTACGGCGGGCGGTTGTAGCCCGCGTAGTTAGGGTCGCAGGAGACGGCCGGCTCGCTCGAGCCCACGCCGCGCGGGTCGAAGCCGATCCAGTCGTATGCCTTGCCGGCGTCCTTGGGGACGTACTCCCCCAGCACCGACAACGTCAGTCCCGAGCCACCGGGGCCGCCGGGGTTGACGAGCATGACGCCTTGGTACTGGCTGTCAGGCACCGTGTGCTTGATCCGGGAGATCGCGATCTTGATCTTCGTGCCGTTCGGCTTCTTGTAGTCGAGTGGCACCGGGATCTTGGCGCACTGGGCGCCACGGGCCTGGAGCCCGGCGCTGGCGCACGTCCCCCAGTCGATCGTGGTGCCGGCGGCCGGCGAGGCGGTCTTCGCCTGCGCCACCGATGGCACCGAGAGCACCAATGCGGTCAGCGAGATCGTCGCTGCCGCAGAGAGCAAGGTCTTGCGCATGTGTCCCCCCAAATAGAGTTACTGCTCGGTCGAGCAGAAGGCTCCTCATCCTGCGCCCAGATCGTTGACATGCGCAACGGTCTGCAGGTGACGATTTGATCGCGGGCACATTTCAGCGGGTTACCGCAGCGTTTCGCCGCGTACGTCCTCGACAGCCAGCACGGGCACGTGCGTCGGCTCGGAGCCTGGATCGGGGAAGTCGAACACGGCGATCATCATCTGCATCGGATAGCTGGGTGACTGCGACGACCGGCGCACCACCCGCCCATCGAGCAGGAAGTCGATGCCGTCTGGACGCCACTCGACGGCGTACGAGTGCGACGCGCGCATGTCGATGTCCTGCGGCTCGGCGGAGAACTCCTCGACGAGCGACGGATCCCGGAACGGGTGCACGCCGGTGCCGACGTCAGCACGTGCGCCGTCCGCGGCGATCGTGTTGCCGAACACCTCGAACAGGCAGATCTCCCCGCACCGTTCCGGGCTGTCCTCGAGCCCGATCATCCACACCGACGCCATCGAGGTCTCGGACAGCTCCATCCGGGCTCGCACCTCGATGCGGCCGTGCTCGGGAGTCCAGCCCCACCACGCGGGCTGCTCCTCGCGTACGACCTGGTCGTCGGCGAACGGCTGCTGGCCGACGGTGCTGCCGACCGGTCCCGAAAAGGCACCCGACTGGACTCCAGAGACCCGCAACGGCTTGGCGTGGGTGTCTGCGCACCAGAGCCCTTGATCGTGCGGGATGCTCAACCGCAGCTCGGAGTCCAGCACCTCGTACGTCGCCGCGGACTCAGCACAAGAGCTCCAGTGCGGCAGGTAGTGCGGCAACCAGCGGCCCCGGTCGAGGGGCCCATCGTCGAACGAGTCGTGAAATGGCTCGTCCACCGGCTGCCCCTTCGCCTCAGATCGCGCATGCCTCGGCGGGCGGCAGGGGCGCCGGGACGCCCAGTGTCGGCATGCCGAGTCCGACCGATCGCACCTCGGTCCTGCCCTGGCGCGACTCCCAGGCGTCGCCGGCGGGCGTACGCCGGAAGGAGATCGGCTCGTCGTCGCTCACGAGGTGGTGCGGAGCCGCGTACGTGATGCGCACCTCGACCATGTCCCCCGGGCGTACGGCGTGGTCGCCGGGCACGAAGTGCACCAGCCGGTTGTCGCGGGCGCGCCCCGTGAGGCGGTGGGTGGCGCCGTCCTTCTTGCCCTCGTGGTCGGCGACGAGCAGCTCGACGACCTGACCCTCCTGCTTGCGCGCCTCGTCCCACGCGACCTCGTTGACGACCTCGATGAGCCGGTCGTAGCGCTCCTGCACGACTGCCTTGGGCAGCTGATCGGGCAGGTCCGCGGCGGGCGTGCCGGGCCGCTGGGAGTACTGGAACGTGAACGCGCTGGTGAACCGCGCCTTGCGCACGACCTCCATCGTCTCGACGAAGTCCTCCTCGGTCTCGCCTGGGAAGCCCACGATGATGTCGGTCGTGATCGCGGCTTCCGGCATCGCGGCACGTACGCGGTCGATGATGCCGAGAAACTTCTCCTGCCGGTATGACCGGCGCATCGCCTTGAGCACGCGATCGGAGCCTGACTGCAGCGGCATGTGCAGCTGGGGCATGACGTTGGGCGTCTCGGCCATCGCGGCGATGACGTCGTCGGTGAAGTCCTTGGGGTGCGGGCTGGTGAAACGTACGCGCTCGAGTCCCTCGATGTCGCCGCACGCCCGCAGCAGCTTGCCGAACGCCTGACGATCGCCGAACTCCACGCCGTACGAGTTGACGTTCTGGCCCAGCAGGGTGACCTCGACGACGCCGTCGGCGACGAGCGCCTCGATCTCGGCGAGGATCTCGCCCGGACGGCGGTCCTTCTCCTTGCCGCGCAGGCTCGGGACGATGCAGAACGTGCAGGTGTTGTTGCAGCCGACGCTGATCGACACCCACGCGGCGAACACCGAGTCGCGCTTGGTCGGCAGCGTCGACGGGAAGACCTCGAGCGACTCGAGGATCTCGACCTGCGACTCCTCGGCGATGCGGGCGCGCTCCAGCAGGACCGGCAGCGAGCCGATGTTGTGCGTGCCGAAGACGACGTCGACATAAGGCGCGCGCTTCGTGATCGTGTCGCGATCCTTCTGCGCGAGGCAGCCGCCGACGGCGATCTGCATGCCGGGGTTCTGCTCCTTGACCGACGCGATGTGGCCCAGGTTGCCGTAGAGCTTGTTGTCGGCGTTCTCGCGCACGGCGCAGGTGTTGAACACGACCAAGTCTGGCGTGCCCTCTTCAGCCTTCGCGTAGCCGGCGGTCTCCAGCAGGCCCGACAGCCGCTCGCTGTCGTGCACGTTCATCTGGCAGCCGTACGTGCGCACTTCATAGGTCTTCGTCATGACTGGTCAATCGTACGTGGAGGTTGTCGGCATCGTTTCGCGCAGCACGACTCGGGTACACCTCCTGACGGCTCGCCGAGTCCCGGCGCGGCTCCGTTTGAAAGAGGTGCACGATGTCCGCCAACGAACCGCTCGAACCACAACGCCGCCGCGATGACGACGGCGACACCCGCGACCTCGGAGACCTCCGCGTCTCGACCGGCTCACAGTCGGCGTACCTCACGATCGAGATGATCCTGTACGTCCTGGCAGTGCTCGGCGTGTTCATCACGTCGGCGATCATCGACGAGGACGGGCCCGGGCCGGGGTTCAGCGCCGCGCAGGCCTGGTTCTACGTCACCTTGCTGACGGTCGGCTTTCTCGTCAGTCGCGGGCTGGCGAAGATCAACTGGCGTGGAGCCGGCAACCGTACGTTCTGACGCGGCCGGTCAGACCTTGAAGGGGTTGCAGCCCTTCTTCTCGCACATCGCCACGCCCATCTGGATGTTCGTCGTGCGCGCGTGCCCGTCCGCGACGTAGTGCACCGTGAAGTCGCTCGCCCAGGCATCCCGCCGGCCCGGCTTGTAGAACTCGAGCGCGATCTCCTCGAGCGGCCCTTTCTTGCACACGCTGCCGACGGTAGGGCCACCGAAGTAGTCGGGCATGTCGCCCAGCCGATCACCCGGTTCGTCACCAACCGCGTGATCTGCCGGACGCTGGAAGACCGAGAATGCTGACACCTCGAGCCCGCCGTGGGCATCACGCGGCTCGATCGAGGTGATGGTCGCGACGCTGGTGTGCTCGATGCAGAGGCTTCCGGCGTACGCGACGTGGAAGCGATCACGGCCAGGCAGATGAGGACCCTCTGTGCTGGAGGGCCTATCGGATCCCTCGGTGTCGGTGACCAGGCGCCCGTGATCTGCAGTGACGACCCGCAGCAGCAGGACCGCCGCGACCGCCAGGACGAGTGCACCGACCCCCAGCACGATCAATCGGCGGCGAGGGGCGGCGGCAGAGGCGACAGGTTGTGACACGCGCCCGAACCTATCGCCGAGGAGCGGGTTGCGTAGACCTTTCGCCCAACCCGTCCGGCGACCTCGGTCACGCCGGTTCGGACAGCGCTTCGGGCTGCATCACGTCGCTCGGGTCCTGCGCCGGCAGCGCGCGCGTCTCGACGAGCTGGTGACACAACGCCTTGAGCTTGATGTTGTGGTGCTGCGAGTAGCGCCGAAGGGTCGAGAACGCACGGTCGGCGTCGATCCCGAACCGCTCCATGAGCAGTCCCTGAGCCTGGCCGATGACCGTACGTGTCTCGAGAGCCTCACGCAGGCCCTCCTCGGTGCGGGCGTAGCCCAGCGCGAGCGCGCCCTGGCGTGCGAACAGCGCCGCCAAGGCGATGTCCTCAGGAGTGAACGTGGCCTCCGAGGCGCCGTAGAGGTTCAGGGCGCCAATGCGCCGGCCGCGGGCGTGGAGCTCAGCGGAGATGACGCTGTTGAAGCCGAGACCACTGGCCTTCGGTCCCCACTGCGGCCACCGCTCGTCGGTGGCGATGTAGGACGACACGACGATCTTGGACTCCGCGGCAGCGTCGACGCACGGGCCCTCGCCGAGCTCGTACTGGATGTGGTCAGCCTCCGCGACCGAACCATGGGTGGCGCCGACGGTAGTGAACCGGCCACCGGGCTCGATGAGCGTAATGCCGCCGTACGCCGTGTCGATCGCCTCGACGGCGTACGCGACGATTTGCTCGATCGTCTCCGGCACGCCGTCCGCCTCGGCCAAGGACTCGGCGAGGCTCGCGAAGACCTCAGGATCGTCGATCGGCATGCTCCCACCTCCATCGCCGTGCGCTGCGGCACGCAGTCGCAGCATACGGCGATGAAGGTCCACCGGGTCGGGACCGACTGTCTCGTTTGAACTAGCCCACGATGCGCTGGACGAGGCCCTTGTGGACCTCCGACGCGCGCTCCTGCTCGCCCGCGAACGCGCTGATGACGACCAGCGCGCCCGTGACAGCCGGGACCGCCCATTGCAGCAGGCGCAGCTGCTTCTGCGCTGCGGCAACCTCAGGCGGCGTCGCCGGCGCAGGCTCGGTGCCGGACTCGGCCGGTACGCGGGTCTGTTCGGAGACCCTGCGGCCGAGCACGCGGCTGTACGCCGTGACGCCCAGGGCGGCGGCGGTCAGTCCGGTCTTGAGCAACGCCATCGACGCGACACCCTTCTGCGCGTGGATGCGTCCCTTGTTGCCCTGGATCTGGCCGAGGCTGCCGGCGATGTGGGCGCCGATGGCGGCGGCGTTGACCGGCGTCCAGCGATCCCAGCCGACGTTCACGACGGCACCCGTGTCGGTGGCGCCCTGCGCAGCACCGGCGGCCGGGTTCAACGAGACGGCGTTGGCCAGAGTTCCTCCGAACCAGGCGGCCAGCCCAAGATCGTGCAGCGAGCGGGAAACGGTGTCACGGGTCATCGATACTCCTCGAGGTCGGGAGCCGTTGACATACCCGGGGTACGTCCGTGCCAAACCCTATGGGCAGAGCAGCTGTGTCACCGATCGGTCAAGCGGGTGGACGAGCTTGCCTCCGACGGCCCCGTGCAGTGGCGCGACAGGGCTGTGACGCCCTCGATGCCGTCGCGCCTGGACGTCACGACCGGGAAGACGTAACAGGTCCCGAGCTGCTGACGCGAGAGCTTTGAGGTCTCGAAGCCACCGACTTCGGCCTCGAGCTTGTCGAAGATCGCGACGAACCGGGCGTTGCCCGGACCGGCCAGACGCTTGACGGTCGCGACCGTGGTCTCGTCGCTGCTGTCGTCGAACGACTCGGTGATCACGCCATACGGCTCGCCGGCCCGGTCGGCGTCGTGGGCGGCGGCCAGCACGTCGTCGCGGTAGTCGTACGAGCCGATGGGGTGCAACCGCGCCAACGGAAGCGACCCGAGCGCCACCAGGATGATCGCCAGCGGCAGCGCGGTGAACCAGCTCAGCTCACGCTGACCTGAACCGCGTGACGCCGCGCTGCCAAGCACCCGGAATGCGCAGACAAGGAAGGCGAGCCAGAGGATCCAGAAACCCCATTGGACCGTCGCCCCGTCCTTGGGGGCGATCCTCGCGGTTCCCACAAGGACTCCGGGCAGCGCAACGGCGGCCAGCTTCCACGGCAGCGACCAACGGGAGGATCGGAGCACCAGATAGATGCCGATGCACGCGCCGAGCTGGGCCAGGAACAACCCGAACGTCAACCACATAACCGCGCTGCCCTCGTGGTCGGTGTCATCGACACGCTGAGGCGCGGTCTCGGTGAGGCTCACAGGGATCAGTGTGGCGGCATCGCCAGGGCCGCGCTACGCCGGCCACATCCGGAGAATTGGATTCGTGTCGCAACTAGTTCTGCTGAACTAGTTCTTTCGCCGTCCCGATCCTGCGGGGAGCCGCGATCGGCTACGTCACGCTGTTCCGCAACACTCCACTGCTGATCCTGATCATCCTCACGTACTACGGCTTGCCCCAGCTGGGCATCGACTTCGGGTTCATGTGGAACGTGTCGCTGGCCATGGGCGTCTACACCGCCTCATTCGTCACCGAGGCCATCCGCTCCGGCGTCAATGCCATCCCCCTTGGTCAGGCCGAGGCAGCGCGTTCGATCGGCATGCCCTTCGGGATGACCATGACGCAGGTCCTGCTCCCCCAGGCATTCCGCTACGTCGTGCCACCACTGGCAAGTGTCCTGATCGCCCTCACCAAGAACACCTCATTGGCCGCAGGATTCGGCGTCGCTGAGGCGACGTTCCGCATGCGTGGCCTGCTCAACGATCACGCGACCGAACGAGTCGCCATCTTCATCGGGTTCGCCGTCGGCTACATCGTCATCGTCGAGCTGATCTCCTTCGGGGCCTATCTGTTCGAGCGCAAGTGGGCGGTGACCCGATGAGCAACGTCCTGTTCGATCTCCCTGGTCCCAAGGCGGCCCGTCGCCATCGCATCATCGGCGCACTGACGGTCATCGGCTTGATGGCCATCGCAGCCGTCGTGGTCTGGAAGCTGCAGAGCGAAGGCGAGCTCGAATACGCCAAGTGGGAGCCGTTCTTCACCCCTGCGTACATCAACGTTCTGCTCGAAGGGCTGTGGAAGACGCTCCTGGCGGGCCTCATCGCCATCGTGGGCGCACTCATCATCGGTGCGGTCTTCGGTGTCGGGAAGCTCTCGCAGCACCGCTGGTTGCGGTGGCCGTCGTGGTTGTTCGTCGAGTTCTTTCGCGCCGTGCCGCTGCTGATGTTGATCATCTTCATCTGGTCGGTGCAGGGATTCCCGCTCGACACGATCGTCCCCCTCGTGCTGGGGCTGATGCTCTACAACGGAGCCGTCCTCGCCGAGGTGTTCCGCGCCGGCGTCAATGCCGTTCCGCCGGGTCAGGCAGAGGCTGCGTATGCGGTCGGCATGCGCAAGAACCAGGTCATGCGCATCATCCAGATGCCGCAGGCCATCAAGATCATGCTGCCGTCGATCATCAGCCAGTGCATCGTCGCACTCAAGGACACCAGCCTCGGCTACTACATCCTTGCTCCGGGTCTGACGTTCGCCGGGCGAGGCGTCTGGCGGGAGTTCAGGAACTATCTCCAGACCGGCATCGTCCTGGCCATCATCTACATCGTCCTCAACCTGCTGCTGTACGCGTTGGGAGTGTGGCTGCAGCGACGTTTCGGTGGCGAGTCGAAGATCGACCTGGTCGGCGGCATCGTGCAGAGCCAGCCCGGAGGCGGCGCCGCAATGCCAGGCGGCGGCTTCTAGCGCTTTGGCGTGACCCAGAGGTGGATCGTGCCCTCGACGGTCACGGTGCCATCGGTGGTGACGGCCTTGACCTTGATCGGCACGTCGGGGCCCGCAGTCCAGTCGGCTGCGGTGCTCTCGGCCGTGCAGGTCAGCGCTGTCGTCGACTTGGCGAGATAGCTGACCTCCATGCCCTTGGGCAGCCAACGCATGTCGGACGGGCAGGTCGCCTCGGCCAGCAGGCCCATCGCAGCCTCGAGCCCATTGCACGCCGCGATCGCGTGGATCGTGCCGATGTGGTTCTTGACCGAGCGGCGCTTGGGGATCCTGACCTGACCGAAGTGCGGTTTCATCTCCTGCACCTCGAGGTGGATCGAGGAGAAGTACGGCGCCTTCTGGCCGAACGCGATCGAGAACAGTCGCTTGCCCTGGGGCAGCGCGGTCAGCTTGTTGTAGAGCTCGAGAGTCGAAGGCATGCCTTGAGGTTACCAGCGAGTAATGTCCTTTCGACAGGCTCAAGGAACGTGGGTGACGACACAAGGGACGTGGGTGACGACACGAGGGACGTGGGTGACGACCCGCCTCAGATCACGGCGGCGCGTACGCACAGCACGTCGGGCAGGTTGTTGCGGATCTCGGCCCACGTACCACCTTCGTCGTTGCTGGCCCAGATCGCCCCGTGCCGCGTGCCGAGGTAGAGGCCGAGCGGATCTGCCTGGTCCGACACGAACGCATCGCGCAGCACGGCGGTGTGCGCCTCAGCGGGAAGGCCGGGACCGGTCTCCTGCCACGTCTCGCCGGCGTCATCAGAGCGCCACACGGCCGGCTTGCCGGACGGCGGGAACCGTTCGATGTCCGCGACGAGCGGGAACACGAACACCGTGCCGGGACGATGCGGATGGGCGACGATCGGGAAGCCGAAGTCAGCCGGCAGACCGTCCGCGATCGACTGCCAGGAGCGGCCGGCGTCGTCCGAGCGGAAGACGCCGCCGTGGTTCTGGGCATACATCCGGTCGGGGTCACCGGCGTCGATCGCGACCTTGTGGACGCACTGCCCGTACTCGGGCGTCTCGCCGGGGATGAACTCGGCGCCGATGCCCCGGTTGTAGGGAGTCCACGACTCCCCCGCGTCCTCGGTGCGATAGACACCTCCGGTCGACATCGCGATCGTGACGATGTCGGGATCGGTCGGGTGCGGCAGCACCGTGTGAATAGCCTGGCCGCCGCCACCGGGCTGCCAGTTGGGCCGGTGGGGGTGGTCCCACAGGCTGCGGACGATCTCGAACGTCTCGCCACGATCGGTCGACCTGAACAGCGCCGACGGCTCCGTCCCGGCGTAGACGATGTCGTCCTGACCGTCCGGTGCGGGGCGCAGCTGCCACACGCGTTCGAGCGCGGCGCCGGTGCCCTCCGGGAACCTGACGGCTCCACCCTTGGTCTCGTCCCACGTGCGACCGAGGTCGTCGGAACGGAACACCTGCGGACCCCAGTGCGGGCTCGTGGCCCCCGCCAAGAGGCGCGGGGCCGACCCGCGGGTGTCGATCGCGGCGGAGTAGACCTCCTCCATGGGGAACAAGGGCTTGTCCCACGTCCACGATGACCGGTCGGCATCAGCGCGACCGATGAAGAGTCCCTTGCGAGTTCCAGCCAACAGGACCGTGTCGGACATCTCGCTCCGCCTCCAGACGTGTTCCTAATTGGAACAGTACGCTAGATCCGTGACCGCAAGCCTGTCAACGACGTCGTACGCCCTGCTGGGTCTCCTGGTGTTCGACAGCGAGACCTCGGAGCACGGTCTCACGGGCTATGAGCTGAAGCAGCGCGCGGATCGCACGCTCCGCTTCTACTGGGTCTCCCCCGCGATGAGCCAGATCTACACCGAGCTGGACCGGCTCAGTGGCACCGGCTACGTCCAGGGCGCCGACGACACGTCCGGCAAACGGACCACTCGGCGGTTTCGGATCACGCCGGCAGGACGGGAGTCGCTCGAGACCTGGCTGCACACGTCCGAGCACGAGTTCCCCATGCTCAAGCACCCCATCGCCCTGCGCCTCATGCTCGGCAGCCTGATGGGACCTGGCGAGGTCGAGGCGATGCTCGACGGCTACGTCTCCGCCGTCGCGGACCGGCGCAAGGAGCTCGAGGCCGTACGCGAGATGCTCGGCGACAACGAGGCGGTCGCCTATCCCGCCCGGGTCGCCGACTGGGGCCTGGCCTACTACGACGCCGAGGTCGAGATCGTCGAGAAGCTTCGCCGTACGCTCTGAGCATGGGATTCTCCAGGACCGTCCCGGCGCTGCCCGTTCGCGACATGCCTGCTGCCATCGCGTTCTACGAGACCCGCTTCGGGTTCGACGTGATTCACTCCGACGGGGACTTCGCCCGGCTCAACCGGGACGACGCGCAGGTCCACCTGTGGCTCGCGGACGACACCGGATGGCGCAGCCGGCCGGACTTCGCCGATGCACCCGTCCGCAGCGGCGCGGAGGACTTCATCGCGGGGACGGCGAGCTGCCGCATCGACGTGGACTCCGCCGACGAGGTGTTCACCGAGATGCAGGCAGCCGGTGTCCTGCACTACACGCACGATGACGCGCCGAAGGACACCACGTGGGGCACGCGCGAGGTCGACACGCTCGACCTCGACGGCAATCTGCTGACGTTCGTGGAACGGCTCTCGTAGACCTCACTCGAACTGGGTGCGCGGGGCCGTGCAGACGATCTCCGGGTACTTCACCGACTCGGGCTGGATCCACAGGCCGGGGGTGAAGCCGCACTTCTCGAGCACGCGGATCGAACGCTTGTTGCGCACGTCAGGGCTCGCGACGAACCGTGGCGCGTCCGGGTAGTCCCGGCACAGCACGTCGCGGCAGTAGGCCGCGATCATGCGGGTGCCGATGCCGCGGTCGACCAGGTCAGGCTCCCCGATCAGGTAGTCGAACGCGATCGCTTCGAGGTCCTGCACCCTGACGGCGTAGTCGTCATACGCCTTGACCGGATAGTCCTGCACGTAGCCGATCGGCCGACCGTCGAGCAGGACGAGCCACATGCGAGTGGCACTCGTGCCGGCGAGCTCCTTGGCGTAGATCGTGCGCGCACCCTCGACGGACCGTGGTTCGTCCCAGAACCAGGGTTGCGCGTGGTCTGCAGCCATCCAGCGCACCAGGTCGTCGAGGTCGGCGTCGACCAGTCGGCGGAACTCGAACTCCGGCATGGGTCAGAAGCGTAGGAACTCCGTCACATGCTGTCGAGGGCCTGCGCCTCGGCGCCGAGCTCTTGACGGACCACGTCGAACGCGAGCTGGGGCGAGTAGCCCTTGCGGGCCAGCATGCCCGTGAGGCGCCGAATCTTGGTGGTGTCGTCGAAGCGCGACATCGATCGGAGCTTGGTCTGCACCAGCCGGTGGGCCGCCTGCACCTCGGCGTCGGGATCGATCTCGGACAGCACTTCCTTGGAGATCTCGTCATCAACGCCCTTGCGACGCAGCTCCATCGCGAGGGCCCGCGACGACAGTCCCTTGCCGCGTTGGCGGGCCTGCACCCAGGAGCGCGCGAACTCCTCGTCGTCGATCAGTCCCGCGGCCTCGAACTTGGCGAGGGTCGCCTCGACGACCCCCTCAGGCACCTGCTTCTTGGCAAGTGCCTGAGCGAGGTCGCTTCGGCTGTGTGCTCGTTCGCTGAGCTTGCGCACCACGATCTCCTTGGCGAAGCTCGTGAGCTCCTCCGGAGTCATCTCCTCGACCGGCGTGCGCGGCATGTCAGAACTCGATGTCGGTCGGGGGCTCCTCGACAACCTCGAGCGCCGGCTTGTCGGCCTGTGCGCCGATGCCGTGGTGCTCCATGATTCGCTTCTCGAGCTCCTCGGCGAGGTCGGGGTTGTCGCGCAGGAACTGGCGAGCCTTCTCCTTGCCCTGACCGAGCTGGTCACCTTCGTAGGTGAACCAGGCGCCGGCCTTGCGGACGAAGCCGGCCTCGACGCCGACATCGATCAGGCTGCCCTCTCGGCTGATGCCCTGGCCGTACATGATGTCGAACTCGGCCTGCTTGAACGGCGGGGCCAGCTTGTTCTTGACGACCTTGATGCGGGTGCGGTTGCCGACCATGTCGGTGCCGTCCTTGAGCGTCTCGATGCGCCGGACATCCATGCGGACCGAGGCGTAGAACTTGAGCGCCTTGCCGCCCGTGGTCGTCTCGGGCGAGCCGAACATGACGCCGATCTTCTCGCGCAGCTGGTTGATGAAGATCGCGGTCGTGCCCGAGCCGTTGATGGCACCGGTCATCTTGCGAAGCGCCTGGCTCATGAGCCGCGCCTGCAGGCCCACGTGGCTGTCGCCCATCTCGCCGTCGATCTCGGCACGGGGCACGAGCGCGGCCACCGAGTCGATCACGATGATGTCGAGCGCGCCGGAGCGGATCAGCATGTCGGCGATCTCGAGCGCCTGCTCACCGCTGTCGGGCTGCGAGATCAGGAGTGCGTCGGTGTCGACGCCGAGCCGCTTGGCGTACTCCGGGTCGAGCGCGTGCTCGGCATCGATGAAGGCAGCGACCCCGCCGGCCTTCTGGGCGTTGGCCACCGCGTGGAGGGCGACCGTCGTCTTGCCCGAGGACTCCGGGCCGTAGATCTCGACGACACGTCCACGGGGCAGACCGCCGATGCCGAGGGCGATGTCGAGCGTGGTCGCACCGGTGGGGATGACCTCGATCGGGGCGCGGGCCTGGTCACCCAGCCGCATGACGGCGCCCTTGCCGTGGGCACGGTCGATCTGGGCCATTGCGTTCTCGAGGGACTTGTCCCTGTCCTTGGCGGTGGCGAGGGAACTGTTGGGCTGTGCCATGGTGGCTTCCGTTTCTGCTCGTGGGCGGCGGGTCATCGACGACGTTAGAAGGACCCTCAGACATATGTGGGCCTCGTCGACCCGTCTGTGGATGTCGTCCTTCGAACGTCCAACCTGTGCACGAGATTACCCGAACGTCTGTTCGATGCGCTCGACGACACGCCGTCCTTCGCTCGCTCGTTCCGCCCCCTACTCGCTGCGCTCGTGGGGGGACCCCCAGCTCGCTCCCGGTCGGCCGCGGGCGGCCTCCCTAGGAACCGGGGAGCCACCAGTCTGCGAGGCGTGGTGAGGTGACTCCCAACGTATGGAGAGGACCTCACGTCCCTTCGCTCGCAGAGCTCGCTCCCAGTCGGCCGCGGGCGGCCTCCTTAGGGAACGGTGGGGCGAACTCGCAGAGCTCGCCTGCTACTCGACCGGCGAGGTGGGAACGGGAACCGTGCTCTCGCGGACGATCAGGTCGATCGGCAGGATCTCGGTCTCCACCTTCTGATCGGCCGCCTCGATGTGCCGCACCAGCATCTGCGCCATCCCCCGGCCCAGCTCGACCAGCGGCTGGCGCACCGTCGACAACGGCGGCTCCGTCGTCTCGGAGGCCTTCGTGCCGTCGAAGCCGATGACCCCCACGTCCTCGGGCACCCGACGATCGTGGGCGCGCAGGGCACGCATCGCGCCCATCGCCATCAGGTCGCTGGCCGCGAACACGCCGTCGATGTCGGGGCGCCGCGCGAGCAGCTCCTCCATACCCGTGCGCCCGGACTGCTCGCTGAAGCTGCCCTCCACGACCAGCTCGTCGTCGTACTCGATGCCGGCGTCGCCGAGCGCGGCGACATAGCCGTCGAGGCGGTCGCGACCGGAGGCCATGGCGCGGGGGCCGGAGATCGTGGCGATCGTACGGCGGCCGGTCGCGATCAGGTGCGCCACCGCCTGACGCGCTCCGTCGACATTGTCCACGTCGACGAACGAGCCAGCCCAGTGCGCCGACCTGCCGCCCAGGACGACCGGCAGCCGCCGTGCGTCGAGGTCGACCGGGAAGGCCTCGTCGTCGTGCAGCGACAGCAGCAGGACGCCGTCGACGTGCTGCCGGGTGAGGTAGCTGCCGAGACGCTGCGCCTGGTCGTTGGTGTGCACGAGCGACAGCACGAGCTGGCGTGACGCCTCGTTGAGCGCCGCGGAGATCCCCCGGACGACCCCGGCGAAGAACGGTTCACCGAAGATGCGCTCCTCGGACTCGGCGATGACCAGCGCGACGGTGCCGGTGCGCCGGGTGACGAGCGTGCGGGCCGCCTGGTTGGGGACGTAGCCGAGCTCCTCGACGGCCTTCATGACCATCTCGCGGGTGCGGGCGCTGACCTGCGGAGACCCGTTGATCACGCGCGACGCAGTGCCGCGACCCACCCCCGCCCGGGCCGCGACCTGCTCGAGGGTTGGCTGCCCCCCGTCGCTGTCGAGGCTCATGGGTTCAGTATCGCGGCTCGGTGGCGCTTGATGAGGTCGGCGTACCAGTGCGCACTGTCCTTGGGCGTACGCTTCTGCGTCTCGTAGTCGACGTGCACGATGCCGAACCGCTTGGCGTAGCCCTCGGACCACTCGTAGTTGTCGAGCAGGGACCACGCGAAGTAGCCACGGATGTCCATCCCCTTGGCCCGCATCGTGGCGAGTGACGCCAGGTGCGACTCGAGGAACTCGATCCGGTTGGCGTCGTGCACGACCCCGTCGACCGCGACGTCGTCGAATGCCGCGCCGTTCTCGGTCAGGTAGACCGGCAGCGCCGGGTAGTCGCGCTGCACCCGGCTCAGGATGTCGACCAGGCCCTGCGGGTCGATGTCCCACCCGGTGTCGGTCGTCTCCAGGCCGTTGTTGAGGTGGAACCGCACCTCGGAGCTGCCCGGCCACAGGCCCGCACCGACGACGTGCCGCGTGTAGTAGTTGACGCCGAGGAAGTCGAGCGGCTGCGCGATGACCTCGTTGTCGCCGTCGAGGATGAACGCGGCATCGGTGACGGCCGACATGTCGTGCAGCACGTCCTTGGGGTAGCTGCCCTTGAGCAGCGAGTCCAGGAACCAGCGATTCATCAGGCCGTCGATGCGGCGTACGGCGTCGTCGTGACGGCCCGAGTCGTCGAGCGGGGTGACCGGGTAGAGGTTGACCGTGCAGCCGACCTCCGCGTCCGGCACGATCTCGCGCAGCCGTTGCACCGCGAGCCCGTGCCCGAGCATCAGGTGGTGCGATGCCGCGACCGCATCGGCCTGGTCCGTACGCCCCGGGGCGTGGATGCCGCTCGCGTAGCCGAGGAAGGCCGCGCACCACGGCTCGTTGAGCGTGATCCAGTGCTTGACCCGGTCGCCGAGCGCCTCGGCGATGATCGCGGTGTAGTCGGCGAACCGCTCCGCCGTCTCGCGCACGGGCCAGCCACCGGCCTGCTCCAGCGCTTCGGGCAGGTCCCAGTGATAGAGCGTCGTCCAAGGGGTGATGCCCTTGGCGAGCAGTCCGTCGACGAGGCGGTCGTAGAACGCGATGCCGGGCGCGTTGCCAGTGCCGATCCCGTCGGGCTGTACCCGCGGCCACGCCACCGAGAACCGGTATGCGTTGAGGCCGAGGTCCGACATCAGGTCGACGTCCTCTGACCAGCGGTGATAGTGGTCGACCGCGACTGCGCCGGTGTCGCCCTTGTCGACGCGGCCGGGGGTCGCTGCGAAGGTGTCCCAGATGGACGGCGTACGCCCGTCCTCGTCGACCGCTCCCTCGATCTGGTACGACGAGGTCGCCGCGCCCCAGAGGAAGTCGGCGGGGAATGCCGAGATGTCGAGAGTCATGCCTTGAGTCCACCTTCCATGATGCCGCCGATGATCTGGCGACCGAACACGATGAAGACCACGACCAGCGGCAACGTGCCGACGAGGGTGCCGGCCATGATGAGCGATTGATCGGAGTAGTAGCCGCTCGACAGGCGCGAGAGCGCCACCTGCACCGTGGGGTGCTCGGCGTCGAGCGTGAGGAATGGCCAGAGGAAGTCGTTCCAGCGCTCCATGAACGTGAGGAGACCCAGAACGGCAGCCGCAGGCCTGAGGGCCGGGAAGACGATGCTGAAGAAGATGCGGAACGTCGAGGCGCCGTCGACCCGCGCGGCCTCGATCATCTCGTCGGGAATCGCCTGCTCGGCGAACTGCCGCATCATGAAGACGCCGAACCCGGCGACGATGAACGGCAGAGTGACCGACTCGAGACCACCGCTCAGGCCCAGCTTCGTCATCAGCATGTAGAGCGGGATGAGGCCCAGCTGCACCGGGACCATCATCGTGCCGATGACGAACAGGAGCATCGCGTTGCGGCCGCGGAACTTGAGCTTGGCGAACGCGAAGCCGGCCAGTGACGAGGTGAGGACGACGCACACCGTGGCGACCAGGGCCACGATCAGGCTGTTGAGGAGCGCGTCGCGGAACAACACGTCGGGGTTGTCGAAGACCCGGTTGACGTTGGACGACAGCTTGCCGCCGACCCAGAACGGCGGCGGCAGCGAGACGATCTCGTTGTTGGTCCGCGAAGCCATCACGAGCATGAAGTAGATCGGGCCGGCCGAGAAGATCAGCGTCGCGATCAGGCCGACGTAGAGCAGGGGGTTCTTGGTCTTCATCTCACTCCACCGACTTGATGCGGCGCAGCAGCGCCACGTTGATCACCGCGAAGACCGCGATGATGAGGAACAGGACCCACGCGACGGTGGAGGCGTACCCGAAGCGCTGACCCGTGAAGGCTTGCTGCACGAGATACATCGCCACGGTCTGGTACTGACCGCTGTTGCCGCCCGAGATCGCGTTGACGCCCGAGCCGAACAACAGTGGCTCGGTGAACAGCTGGATGCCGCCGATCGTGGCGACGATCGAGACGAAGATGATGGTCGGCCGGAGCATCGGCACGGTGATCGACCAGAACTGCCGCCAGGCGGAGGCGCCGTCGATGCGGGCCGCTTCGTAGAGCTCCTTGGGCACCGACTGCAGAGAGGCCAGGAGGATCAGGGCGTTGTAGCCGGTCCACCGCCAGTCGACCATGACCGAGATGGCAAACCAGGACGACCAACGGTGCCCCTGCCAGTCGATCGGGTTGACTCCCAGGTGACCCAGCCCCCAGTTCACGACGCCGTAGTCGCGGGAGAAGATCAGGCCGAAGATGATGCCGACGGCCGCCACCGAGGTCACGTTGGGCAGCAGCACACCCATGCGCCAGAACGTCCGGGCCCGCAGCCTGGCGTTCAGCACCTGCGCCAGCACCGTCGCCAGGATCAGCTGGGGAATCGTCGCCAGCAGGAAGATCCCGACGGTGTTGGTCAACGCCCGCCAGAAGTCCGAGTCGTGGAAGAGCTCGCGGTAGTTGGCGAATCCGACGTATCCCTGGTCACCGGCCAGCAGGCTCCAGTCGTGCAGGGAGACCCAGGCGGTGTAGATCAGCGGGAAGAGCCCGAAGATCGCGAAGACGATGAAGAAGGGGGAAATGAAGGCGTACGGGGCGACGCGGGCCTCGGTCTTGGCGAACCGATCGCGAATCCTCAAGTGAGCTCTCCTGGTGGGTCCGGTGCCTGCGCCCGCTGGAGGACAGGCGCAGGCACCGGAGACGTGGGTCGTACGAGTTGGTCGTGCTCAGCCGGCGCCTCACCTGGGTGAGGCGCCGGCCGGAGCCTACTTGGCGGCCTTCTCGGCAGCCTTCACAGCAGCTGGCCAACCCTTCGACTCGGAGCGATCGCCGCTCTCCACACTGCGGAGGACGTTCTCGAACGCATCGCGCACCGGGACGTTCTTGGCGCCGAGATAGACCGGCTTCAGGTTCTTCGCACCGGCCACGAACAGCTGGCCGATCGGAGCATCGTTGAAGTACGGGTTCTTGGCGTCCTTGAGCTCCGGCGTGTCATAGAGGGCAGGCAGGGACGGCAGTCGACCCTCGCTCTTGAAGGCACCCATCTGCCCCTTGTCACTCGCCAGGAACTTGATCAGGTCGATCGCTTCCTTCTGGTGCTTGCTGGACTTGGGCACCGCGAGCCACGATCCGCCCCAGTTGCCGCCGCCGCCGGGCACCGTGGCGATGTCCCACTTGCCGGTGAAGGCGTCGCCCGCCTGGCCCTTGATGTAGCCGGTCATCCAGGCCGGGCACGCGATGGTCGCGAACGAGCCGTTCTTGAAGCCGGCGTTCCACTCCTTGGTGAAGGCCTGGACCTTGGCGGTCAGCTTCGCGTCGATCATCTTGTTGGCCAGGTCCCACGCGTTCTTGACCGCGGGGTTCGAGTCGACGACCAGCTTGTTGTCCCGGTCGAAGTACGTCTCGTCGCCACCCTGCATCAGGATCGAGTTGTAGACGTTGGTGGCCGCGTCGATGAAGTGGATCTTGTCGTCCTTGATGCCGGTGGTGAACTTCTCGCCCGTGGCGATGAAGTCGTCCCACGTCGGCCAGAGCTTGGCGACCTCTTCGCGGTCCGTCGGCAGCCCTGCCTTCTCGAACAAGTCACGGCGGTAGCACATCGCCAGTCCGCCGACGTCCGTGCCGAGCCCGATCGTGGTCTTGCCGTCGGCACTCGTCGTCGCGTTGGCGACGTACGGGAGGTAGGCGTCCTTCAGCTCGTTGTAGCCGTGGTCCTGGAGGTTGACGAACTTGTCGGAGGCCTGGAGGAAGTTGACCGTCTGGCCCTCCTCGATGGCGACGACGTCACCGGCGGCCGCGTTGGCCGCGATCTGCTGGCTGAGCTTGGTGTTGTACTTGCCGAGGTCACCTTCGGCCGTCTCCACGATCTTGACGCCCGGGTGGTCCTTCTCGTACTGCTTGTAGAGGTCCTTGTAGCCGAACTGGCCGAACAGGTTGACCCGCAGGGTCACGTTCCCGCCCGAGCCTTCGCTGTCGGATCCAGATCCTCCGCAGCCGGCGGCGAGCACGCCCACCACGAGGGCTGAGGCCGCGGCGGCGGCGATGCGCTGTGTGCGATTCACGTCGTACCTTCCTCCGGCTCCCTCGGTGGGAGCGCTTCCATGGGAGTATGAGGTAGGTCACAGGCGGAAGTCAATGGATTTTTGGGAGCGTTCCCAAATTTGTTGTCCGAAATGACAATTTCATGCTGGCACTCGCCGGAGAGGTGCCCCGTCAGCGTTCGGAGGCGGGCAGCTGCAGGTTGGCGTGGACGGCTCGCCAGACGGTCTTGGGGCTCTCCCCCGCGTCCAGGGCCTCGCTGGCCGTGCGCCCGCCGAGCTCGCTCATGACGTGACCGTCGGCCCACACCCGGGCGTAGCCGCGACCGAACTGCTGCTCCATGCGGAGCCAGAACTCGCTGTGCTTCAAGGTCAGGCGGCCGAGGCCGACACGTCACCGGGAGTGATCGACGAGATGCTCGCGATCTGCGCCTCGGCGGCTTCCTCGACCTCGAGGAGTGAGCTGACGTCGAGCAGCACTTTGGAGAGCGGGACCTCGAGGGCCGCAGCAAGGGCGGCGAGCAGCTCGGAGCTGGCTTCCTTCTGGCCGCGCTCGACCTCGGAGATGTAGCCGAGGCTGACCCGGGCCTTGCCCGAGACGTCACGCAACGTGAGTCCCTGGGACATCCGCCGGGCGCGGAGCACCTCGCCGACGAGCTGACGCATCGCGGTCATCGGGTCCCTCCGTCCTGGCGTGCCATGTGTGGTTCAACCCCGATCGGATCGAGATTCTTCCCCCAGCCTAGCGACCAGCCATGACAACAGCGCATCGACGGTCTGACTTCGAATCGTGTCGCGGTCGCCGGTGAGGCCGAGCTGCGTCGTCCAGACGTCCGCGGGACCCGCCACCGCGACGTGCACGGTGCCGGCCGGCTTGCCTTCGGACGGCCCGGGGCCGGCGACACCGGTGGTGGACAGCCCGTACGTCGCACCGAGACGATCACGGACTCCGCGTGCCATCGCGAGCGCCACGTCGGAGGTGACCGTGCCCTCACGGGCAAGCAGGTCCGCATCGACGCCGAGCAGCTCGGTCTTGAGTCCCGGTGCGTACGCCACGACGCCGCCGCGGACGACGTCAGAGGCGCCGCTGACGCTGACGAGCGTCGCGCAGAGCAGGCCGCCGGTCAGCGACTCGGCCGTGGCGACCGTCGCCCCCGCCGACCTGAGCGCGTCGACGACGTCGGCCGCCAGGGTCACTGTCCCGCCGCGGCCTTGGACTCGCGGCGCAGCGTCTGCGCGTCGCGGACGTACTGGACGGCCGTGCTCAGCGTGATCGCCAGCGCTGCTGCCATCACGACGTTGGTCACCCAGATCATGACGTCGCTCGGGGTGTCCTTCCAGTCGCTCGGCGCGTTGTTCCACAGGTCGAACGGCAGGAGGTATCCGCCGATCGCGACCGCCTGGAGCGTCGTCTTGATCTTGCCGCCCTGGCCGGCCGGCATGACGCCGTGCTTCTTGACCACGAACCGCATCAGCGTGATGCCCCACTCGCGGATCAGGATGATGATCGCGACGGGCCAGAAGATCGGGTGGATGATCGCGATGCCGACGAACGCCATGCCGGTCAGCGCCTTGTCTGCGATCGGATCGGCCAGCTTGCCGAAGTTGGTGACCAGGTTGTGCTTGCGGGCCAGGTCGCCGTCGATCTTGTCGGTGATCATCAGCAGACCGAAGGTCACCCATGCCGCGATGCGGTAGTCGACCGACTCCCCGCCGTCCTTCAACAGGAGCCAGCCGAAGACCGGGACACCGAGGATGCGCAGCACCGTCAGCGCGTTCGCGATGTTCAGGTTGCTCGGCTCTTGTGCCGCTGCCATGAGTCCCTCTCCGTGGCTTGAACCAACGCCTCAGTATGCGGCAGCCGAGCGGCGACGCGCCAACTGGACCTCGGCCTCACCCGGTGAGACATTCGTCGCAAGACCGAGCGGCGCGGTGTAGAACCTCGTGCCGTCGCGGCTGACGACCTTGACGCGTGGGTCGAAGCGCAGACCGATCCGCGGCTCGACCTTGATCTCGCCCATCTCGCTCCACAGCAGCCCGACCCAGCCTTCGCGGGCCATCATGCGTACGCCGTGGTCGTCGGCGACGAACAGCGGCGTGCGCGCGTCGCGGAGTCCCCGGAGGTGGAGGAGGCCCAGCAGCGCGAACACCGCCGTGAGTACCCACAGGAGAGGCTTCTCGCGGTCGTACGCCAGCCAGCCGTAGCCTGCGGCCACCACGAAGCACGCGACCGCCAACAGCGCGTAGAGGCTGGTACGCCTGCGGATCTCGAACGGCTCGGGCATCGACCTAGCCGCTCTGGATGCTGGCGAGGACCTGTTCGAGGTCGTCGGCCTTGACCAGGACGTCGCGCGCCTTGGAGCCCTCGCTGGGCCCGACGATGCCGCGACTCTCGAGGATGTCCATGAGGCGGCCGGCCTTGGCGAAGCCGACGCGCAGCTTGCGCTGCAGCATCGACGTCGAGCCGAACTGGGTCGTGACGCACAGCTCGATCGCCTGCAGCACGAGGTCCATGTCGTCGCCGATGTCGTCGTCGATCTCGCGCTTCGCCGCTGCCGGCGCGGTGACGTCCTCGCGGTAGATCGGCTGCAGCTGCGTCTTGCAGTGCTCGACGATCGTGTGGATCTCGGCCTCGGTGATCCACGCGCCTTGCATGCGCATCGACTTGTTGGCGCCCATCGGCAGGAACAGGCCATCGCCCTGGCCCACGAGCTTCTCGGCGCCGGGCTGGTCCAGGATGACGCGGCTGTCGGTGACCGACGATGTGGCGAACGCCAGACGGCTCGGCACGTTGGCCTTGATCAGGCCGGTGACGACGTCGACGGAAGGTCGCTGCGTCGCGAGCACCAGGTGGATGCCGGCGGCGCGCGCGAGCTGCGTGATGCGGACGATCGAGTCCTCGACATCTCTGGGAGCAACCATCATGAGGTCGGCGAGCTCGTCGACCACGACCAGCAGGTAGGGGTAGGGAGCCAGCACGCGCTCGCTGCCCGCGGGGAGGCGGATCTTGCCGGCCCGGACGGCCTTGTTGAAGTCGTCGATGTGCCGGTAGCCGAAGTTGGCCAGGTCGTCGTAGCGCATGTCCATCTCGCGCACGACCCACTGCAGTGCCTCGGCAGCCTTCTTGGGGCTCGTGATGATGGGCGTGATGAGGTGCGGGACGCCCTCGTACGCCGTCAGCTCGACCCGCTTGGGGTCGACCATGATCATCCGCACCTCTTCGGGCGTCGAACGCATGAGGATCGAGGCGATCATGGAGTTGACGAACGACGACTTGCCCGAGCCGGTGGCACCGGCGACCAGCAGGTGCGGCATCTTGGCGAGGTTGGCCACGACGTAGCCACCCTCGACGTCCTTGCCGAGGCCGATGACCATCGGGTGGTGATCGCTGCGCGCCTTGGCCGACCGGAGGACGTCGCCGAGCGACACCATCTCCTTGTCGACGTTGGGGATCTCGACACCGATCGCGGACTTGCCCGGGATCGGCGACAGGATGCGGACCTCGTTGGACGCCACGGCGTACGAGATGTTCTTGGACAGCGCAGTGACCTTCTCGACCTTGACCGCAGGGCCGAGCTCGACCTCGTAGCGGGTCACGGTCGGGCCGCGGGTGTAGCCCGTGACCGTCGCGTCGATCTGGAACTGCTCGAGGACCTCGGTCAGCCGCTCGACGACCTCGTCGGAGGCCTTGGAGCGCGCTTTGTGCGGCGATCCCTCGCGCAGCATCGTGCTGTCGGGCAGCGAGTAGACGACGTCGCCGGACAGGGCGAGCTGCTCGGCACGTGCCGGGATGGGCTCCATCGGCGGCCGCTCGACCGGAACTGCGTCGTCGACCTCGTCGTCGGCGTCGAACACGCGCGCGGGAACCTGGCGGTCCTCGTCGGGTCCGTCGACCAACGGGTTCTCGAAGGGCTCCTCGTCGGTGACGACCGCGGTGCGGGGATGCTTGCGCTTCTTGGGCTCGGGCTCCGGGGCCTCGTCCTTGTTGCGTCCGAGCGCCTTGTCGCGGACCTCGCGAAGGCGTGCGGGGACGGCGTAGACAGGCGTGTTGGTCACGACCAGCAGGCCGAAGACGACGACGAGCACCAGGATCGGCGACACGACGAAGGCGCTCTTGAGCAGGTCCATCGGGATCGCGGAGAACAGGAAGCCGATCGCTCCTCCGGCCTCTCGCATGGCGTCGGGATCGGGGTCACCGGGGCGCGGCACGTCGTGGGCGATGTGCACGAGACCGAGGATGCCGCCGCTGATCGCGGCCCAGCCGATGACCTGGCGGCCGGCGGGTCCGTTGCGGTCGGGATGACGGAGCGTACGCCAGGCGACCACGACGAGCAGGATCGGGACGGCCCACGCCAGGACGCCGACCGCACCTGCGGTGGCATCGCGCACGACGTTGCCGATCGCACCCGGCATGTCGGACCACACGGCGCCGGCGACGACGACCGCGAGACCGAGGATGCCGAAGCCGACACCGTCCCGGCGTTGCTCAGGGTCGAGGTCCTTCGCACTGTGACCGATGCTGCGGGCGATAGCGCCCACCAGCCCGGCGATGCCGAGCCACATGGCCGTCGACGCACGCAGGAGAGCGTTGAAGACAGCAGCAATCGGACCAGGTCCCGTGCGTCGCGCCGCGGGTCGGCGGGCTGCAGGCTTGCGGGTCTGCGGCTTGCGCTTCTGTGCGGGCTTCTTGCGGGCCTGGCTGCCGGACGGCCGCTTGCGCGGCGGGGAAGACGTTCGGGTCGCCATGGACAAAGGTTAAAGCACAGGTCGAAGGTTTCACTGCAGGCTCGCGTGAAATCTGTGTGACGCCTGGGGCTACTGGTGCGCGAGGCGTGGGCCCGGATCGCTCCCGACAGGCGACCAGGCTCCCCTCGACCTGGCCCTGGCCAGCACGAGACCCACGATGCGGGCGTCCGGCGGGCCACCATCGAGCAGCGGCTCGGTGACGACGTCGGCGCCGGCTGCGGCGATGTCGTCGTACACGTGGCCCGGGGTCAGCAGGTACGTCGACACGACGACCCGCTGCCCGTACGCCCGGGCGACGTCGACCGCGTCGGCAAGGGGCGTGTCGGGGCCCCCGAGCGTCCCGACATGCACCCGCCCACCCCAGACCGCGCTGAGCAGGCGCGCCGCCTTGCCGATGTCGCCGACGGCGCGGCTGTCGGTCGCGGTGTCGGCCGCCAGCACGATCGTGTCGTGCGACCGGGCGCCGGCCTCGACGAGACGCTGGACGCCGATCTCCGCGAGCACCCAGTCGGGTCCCAGCGGCGGGGTGACCGTGACGGCCGGATCGAGATGTGACGCCTGAACGATGTCGACGCTGACCGGCTTGTCGTACGCGAGCATGAGCGGCACGATCGCCCGTGGCCCCGAGGTCTCCCCCACGACTTCTGCGACGGTGGGCTCCTGGACGTCGACGAAGGCGTCGACGACGTCGAGGTCCTGCGCCTCGCGCCGGACAGCGTTGACCAGGCCGGCCAGCGCGCCACGGCCACGCGCGCTCTCGGCCCCGTGAGCGCACAGGATCAGCGTGCGGTTCACCAGGACCCCTGAGCCCTGCCGACCGGGGAACCCGAGATGTCCGCGGTTGGGAGCCAGGTGAGTCGGTGCGCCTCCGCCGTTGCGTGAACGGCGGAGGCTCCCGAATCTGCGGCCTGGGGACTTCCTCCGGACCACCTCGAGGTGTCAGCGCGTCTCATGCCTCACCTCTCGATCGTCGACGAGGGTTTCCCCACCAGCACCTCCACTCTCCGGCGTGCCTGTTTCGCAGCGGTTAACTGAGTGGCGAGGTTTGGTTACATCTGTTCTCTGACGCGGTGTGACGTCGAGGCGGCCGCCCAGTCGAGCACTCCTGCCGCGTCGGCGAACCGGTCGAGGACGAGCGAGACCATCTCGGGAGCGACGTCGAGGCCGTCGAGCACCGGCCGCGTCACGGCGTCGGCCCCGCACTCGCGAAGTCGGTCATGGAAGAACCCGGGGGCCATGAGATAGCTCGCCACCACGACGCGGCGGCCCGAGCGGGCCACGTCTCGCACGATCTCGTCGATCGGCGTTCCGGTGCCGCCGACGTAGCCGACCGGCACCGGCGATCCCCAGGCGGCGCCCAGCTGTCGCGCCGCGGCGTCGACGCTCTGGCGCGCACGTATGTCGGTCGAGCCGGCGGCCCCCAGCACGATCACGTCGTCCTTCGTTGCTCCTGCGTCGGCGAGACGGCCGCGCAACACGTCGGTCAGTCGTGGGTCGGGACCCAGCGTCCCGGACGCGACGACTCCCGGCCGGTCGGCCGCCTGACGGATGTCGACGTGCACGTGGAAGCCGGGGGCGAGCAACAGCGGGACGACGACGGCGAGCCCGTCGATGTCGTCGACGACGTCGGCCACCGATGGCGTCTGGACGTCGACGAACGCCTCGCGTACGTCCAGGTGTGGCGACGCCTCGCGGACGGCCTCGACCAGTGCCGTGATCGACGCCTGCGCGGCCGGCACGGCCGTGCCGTGGCTGGTCGCGACCAGTGAGATCGTCATGCGGTGTCCGCGACGGCGAGCCGGTAGCCGCGCTTGACGACGGTCTGCACGATGGGCTGGCCGACGGCCTCACGCAGCCGGGCCACGGCGACCTCCGCCGAGTGCGGGTCGCCGGACTCCCCAGGCAGGACCGCGAGCAGCTCCTCGCGGGAGCGCACGGAGCCGGGCTCGCTGGCCAGGGCGCGCAGGATCGCGAGGCCGCTCGGCGACACGGGCAGGACCTCGTGGTTCAGCGTCGCCGCCGTCGCGCGTACGCGGAGCTGTCCGGCGGGTGTCGACACGCTCTCCGACGCATCGCCGAGATACATGACGAGCGCGCGGACGAGCGCACCCAGCCTCGCCCGGTCGGGCAGCAGCGGGTCGAAGCCGGCCGCGCGCAACGGATCGGCGGTAACGGGGCCGACGGCGGAGAGGACCAGGCGCCGATCCTTCTCGAGCCGGCGCAGGTCGTCCTCCACCCCGGCCTCGTTGACCGCTGCCAGCCAAGCGGCTGCGCCCGGTGCCGAGGTGAAGACCACGGCGTCGTACGAGCCGGCGGCGGCATCGCGCACCGAGCGTTCGACAGCAGACGGGTCCGGGGGTGCGCCCCAGCGATAGACGACGAGACCGAACGGCCTGCCGCCGGCTGCGCGGAGCCGCTTCTCCAGGCCGTCGTCGCCCGCACCGTGGTGCTGCACGGCGATCGACATGCCCTTGACGCCTTCGGTGGCCAGGAAGTCGGCGATCTCCGCGGAGGTCTCGGACTCGGCGACCCAGTCCGGCACGAGCCCGGCCGCCTGGAGCGCGCCGCGCGCCTTGGGCCCGCGGGCGATCAGGCGTACGGACTGGAGCGCCTCGACGAGCTCATGGCCCATGCCGGCGGCCTCTGCCGTGTCGAGCCACCCGCGGAAGCCGATGCCGGTGGTCACGACGACGATGTCCGTGCCGGTGGCGATCATCTGCCGGGTCTGCGCCAGCAGAGTGTCCTCGTCGATGTGGGACTCGACGCCCAGCGACGCCGCGATCGTCACGTCGGCGCCCCGACGGCCGAGGGCGAGCGAGAGGTCAGCGGCCCGGCGCTGCGCGGTCACCAGGATCTGGGTGCCGGCCAACACCGGCCCGAGTGCGGTCACGCTGCGCCGCTCCTGGCCTCTACCTGGACCTCGACCCAGCCGTCGGAGACCCGCGTGGGCCAGACCTGGAGCGAGACCTCGGGGTCGTCGAGGCACTGGCCGGTCAACAGGTCGAACGACTGCTTGTGCATCGGCGAGGCGACCGTCGGCGTTCCCTTGCGGCTGCCGACCAGCCCGCGAGCCATCACGTTGGCGTGGCTGAACGGGTCGAGGTGGTCGACCGCGTGGACCTCACCGGAGTCGCTCAGCCGGAACAGTGCCACCTGGTGTCCACCGATCAGCGCTGCGGCACCACGGTCAGGCACGAGCGCATCGAGCTCGCACACGCGCTGCCACTCAGTCATACGGTCACCTCCGCGTCACGTACTGGAATCGTTGCACCGGCGATCAGGACGGCGCGCTCCTCGTCGTCGGCGGGCCGGCGCTGACCGCGTTCCTCGACATATACAAGATCCGGGTCGGGTGTTTCAGGCGCGTTAACGAATGATGCGAACCGAAGAAGTTTCTTCTCGTCGGCAAGAGTCGCCGCCCATTCGTCCTCGTACGTGTTGACGTGCGCGGCCATCGCGGCGTCGAGATCGGCGGCGATGCCGAGGCTGTCGTCGAACACGACAGCGCGTACGGCGTCGATGCCACCCTCGATCGACTCGAGCCACGGCGCCGTGCGCTGCAGCCGATCGGCGGTGCGGACGTAGTACATCAGGAACCGGTCGATCGCCTGCACGAGCTCCTCGGTGCTGAGGTCCTCCGCGAACAGCTGCGCGTGGCGGGGCGTGAACCCGCCGTTGCCACCGACATACAGGTTCCAGCCCTTGTCGGTCGCGATGATGCCGACGTCCTTGCCGCGGGCCTCGGCGCACTCCCGCGCGCATCCGGACACCGCGAGCTTGAGCTTGTGCGGAGACCGCAGGCCGCGGTAGCGCAGCTCGAGGTCGATCGCCAGCGTCGTCGAGTCCTGCACGCCGTAGCGGCACCAGGACTGGCCGACACACGACTTCACGGTCCGCAGCGACTTGCCGTACGCATGCCCGGACTCGAAGCCGGCGTCGACGAGCCGCTTCCAGATCTCGGGGAGCTGCTCGATGCGGGCACCGAACAGGTCGATGCGCTGGCCGCCGGTGATCTTGGTGTAGAGCCCGAAGTCGGCCGCGACCTGGCCGATCACGATGAGGCCGGCCGGGGTCACCTCTCCACCGGGGATGCGCGGCACGACCGAGTAGGTGCCGTCCTTCTGCAGGTTGGCCATGACGTGGTCGTTGGTGTCCTGCAGGGTCGCGTTCTCGCCCTCGAGCACGTGCCCCTTGCCGAGCGAGCCGAGGATCGACGCGACGACCGGGCGGCAGATGTCGCAGCCGCGGCCGGTGCCGTGCTTGTCGATGAGCTCGCTGAACGTCGAGATCTCGCTGACCCACACGATGTCGAACAGCTGCGCGCGGGTCACCGAGAAGTGCTCGCACAGGGCCGTGCTGACCTCGAGGCCCTCCTCGGCCATCTGGGTCTCCATGAGCTTCTTGACCAACGAGACGCACGAGCCGCAGCTCGTGCCCGCCTTGGTGCACTGCTTCACGGCCGCTATGTCGGTGCACTGGTGGTCCGTCACGGCGCCACGGATCGTGCCTGCGGTGACGTTGTTGCACGAGCACACGTTGGCGTCGTCGGGCAGCGAGCTGCCGCTCGGCGGCTCCATGCCCTCCGGCAGCAGCCATGCGGTCGGATCGCTGCCCAGGGCGCGGCCGACCATGGGCCGCAGGTTCGTGTACGCGCTGGCGTCACCGACGAGCATGCCGCCCAGCAACGTCTGCGCGTCGTCGCTCATGACGAGCTTCTTGTAGACGCCGGCAGTCGGGTCGGCGTAGACGACCTCGAGCGACCCGTTGGTCGCGGCGAACGCGTCGCCGAAGCTCGCGACGTCGACGCCCAGCAGCTTGAGCTTGGTCGACAGGTCGGCGCCCTCGAACGTCGCGTCGCCGCCCAACAACCGGTCGGCGACGACCTCGGCCATCGAGTAGCCGGGGCCGACGAGACCCCACACGCGACCGGCGATGTGCGCGACCTCGCCGATCGCGAAGATCGAGTCGTCGCTGGTCGTGCACGCCTCGTCGGCGATGACTCCGCCGCGTTCGCCGAGCTCGAGCCCAGCCTCCCGCGCGAGCTCGTCCCTCGGGCGTACGCCGGTCGCGAAGACCACGACGTCGGCCGGGATCTTGTCGCCGTCGGCGAACTGCATGCGGGTGACCTTGCCGTCGCGGCCGGCGCGCAGCTTGGACGTCGCGGTGGACGTACGGACGGTGACGCCGAGCTGCTCGATGATCCGGCGCAAGGCACCACCACCGGCCTGGTCGACCTGCAGCGGCATGAGCCAGTCGGCGAACTCGATCACGGTCGTGTCGGCGCCGAGGGCGGTGAGCGCGCCGGCGGCCTCGAGGCCGAGCAGGCCACCGCCGACGACCGCGCCCTTGACCTTGCGACCGAGCACGGCCTCGCGGTCCAGGACCCAGGCGCGGAGCTCGGCGACATCGTCGACCGTGCGGTAGACGAAGCAGCCGGGCAGGTCCGATCCCTCGACCGGCGGCACCGTCGCGTACGAGCCGGTGGCCAGCACGAGCCGGTCGTAGTCGAACGTCGTGTTGCGGGCGCGGATCTGCTTGGCCTCGCGGTCGATCGAGCTGACGATCGAGCCGCGATAGAGACGTACGCCGGGACGCTTCCAGAGCTCGCCGTCGCCGAGGAGCAGGTCCTCGGGGTCGCGGTCGGAGAAGAACGACGTGAGGGCCACCCGGTCGTACGGAGGCCGGGTCTCGTCGCCGAAGACCTCGATGTCCCAAGCCTCGTCGGCACCCCGTTCGACCATCGCCTCGACGAGGCGGTGGGCGACCATTCCGGCGCCGACGACGGCAAGCTTCTTCTTCTGGGTCATCATGCCTTCCACGCTAGGAATTCCAGATTTCACAACAGGGGTCTCCGTGTTACCTCGACGGAACGGTTGTCTCACGCGTCGCGTCGGCGGGCTGTGAGATCTCCGGCGGATCGGTCTCCTGCAGCCAGTCGACGATGCCGCAGACGAGCTTCTTGCAGCCTCCACAGCCGGTCGTCGCGAGCGTCGCGCCGGCGAGCGCCTCCACCGTCGTGGCGCCGCCGTCCCACGCGTGCACCAGGTCGCCCTTGGTCACGCCGTTGCAGCGGCACACCGTGGTCGCCGCGGGCATCGTGGTCGGCGACGCGCTCTCGACGACGCCCATCGAGCCGGTGCCCATCAGCAGGTGCATGGGGTCGACCGGCAGCATGCCCGGCCGGTCGAACTGCGTCGACAGATGAGCCGCCAGGTCGGGCGCGCCGACGCACGTCACCCCGACGAGGGTGTCGCCACGCGCCACCAGCTCGACGTATCGGCGTTCGCGCGGGTCCGACAGGGTCACGACGCGGTCCCGCTCGACCGCGGTCGACGCCCGTACGCCCATCGTCACGACGCTCATGCCGACTGCCTTCAGTCGCATCGCCGAGCCCGAGATCGGCGGCAGCTCGAGCTCGGTGTCCTGCGCGATGCTGCGGGCCAGCGCCCGCGCCTGCGCCCAGCCGGGAGCGACCAGGCCGCTGACGCCGCTGGGGGTCTCGGCGCAGTCGCCGATCGCGGAGATGCGCGGGTCCTGGGTCGTACGGAGGTCGTCGCCGACGACGATGCCGATGTTGGTCTCCAGGCCGGCGGCACCGGCGAGGCTGGTCTCGGGCGCGGTGCCGGCGGCGAGGACGACCAGCCCGGCGGGGTACGACGTGCCGTCCGCAAGGCGCACCGCGGTGACCCGCCCGTCCGTGACGCCGACCGACGCGATCTGGGCGTTGCCGACGAAGTCGATGCCAAGATCCTTGGCGGCATCCTCGGCGACCTGGGCGACCGACGCGTCGAGGTCGCGATCGAGCATCGTCGGCATGATCGACATGACCGTGACGTCGACACCGCGGTGCTGCAGACCGCAGGCTAGCTCGATGCCGAGCGGTCCGCCGCCGATCACGACGGCCGTGTCGACGTTGAGCGCTGCCGCGGAGATGTCCCGCGCGTCGTCGAGGCTGCGCAGCACGTGGGCACCGCGCGGCAGGCCGTCGCGGAGTCCGGGGATCGGGATGACCCGGCCCCTGGCGCCGGTGGCGAGCACGAGGTGGTCGTAGTCGAAGTCACCCTGTGCCGTCACAACGCACTGGCGCTCGCGGTCGATCTCGAGCGCCGCGACTCCCGGACGTACGCGGACCCTGCCCTCGTCGGGTGTCGGCAGCGACAGGCCGGCGAGGTCGACGCGGCCGGCGACGAGCTCGGTCAGCAGCACGCGGTTGTAGGGCTCGTAGGACTCTTCGCCGAGCAGGTCCACGTCGACATCGGGGGCGATGCGCCCCAGCTCGTCGACGAAGCGGTTGCCCACCATCCCAGCACCGATCACCACAACCTTCATTCCGCGACCTTTCTGATCTGGACTGCGCACACCTTGAACTCCGGCATGCCCGACACCGGATCCGTCGCGGAGTTGGTGACGGCGTTGACCATGCCCTCGTCCGCGAAGTGGAACGGCACGAACACCGTGTCCGGCCGGATGTCGGGGCTGATGCGTGCCTGGGCGACCATCGACCCCCGCTTGGACGTGATCCGGATGTCGTCGATGCCCTCGATGCCGATGCGTTCGGCGAGCATCGGGTGGATCTCGATGTACGCCCGAGACATCGAGTCGTTGAGCTTCGACACCCGCCGGGTCTGCGCGCCGGACTGGTAGTGCTGCAGCACCCGTCCCGTGACGAGCCAGACCGGGGCCTCGGCCCGCAAGGCGTCGGCTGGACCGACCGGGCGTACGGCGATCATCGTGGCGCGACCGCTCGGCGTCGGGAACGAGTCGGCGAACAGGCGGGGCGTGCCGGGGTGGTCCTCGGACAGGCACGGCCAGTAGAGCGCCTCTCCGGCGTCGAGCCGGTCGTACGAGATGCCGGCGTAGTCGGCGCGGCCACCGGCACTCGCGCGCCGGAGCTCGTCGTAGACCTCACGCGGCTCGGTCGCCCACGTGCTGGGCGCGTCGAGCCGGTCGGCGAGCGCCGAGAAGATCTCGAGCTCAGAACGTACGCCTTCGGGGGCTTCCACGGCCTTGCGGCGGCGCAGGACGCGGCCCTCGAGGCCCGTCATGGTGCCCTCCTCCTCGGCCCACTGCGTGACCGGGAGGATGTAGTCGGCGAGCATTGCGGTCTCGGACGGGATGAAGTCGCACACCACGACCAGGTCGAGCGACTCGATGCGGCGGCGTACGGCATCGGCGTCCGGCGCGCTGACCAGGACGTTGCTGCCGTGCACGAACAGGGCGCGAGGACCGTCGGGCATACCGAGGCTCATGAGCAGCTCGACTGCCGGGACGCCGGGCCCGGGGAGGATCTCGGGATCGACACCCCACACGCCGGCCACGTGCTCGCGGGCAGCGGGATCGGCGATCATCCGGTAGCCGGGCAGCTGGTCGGACTTCTGACCGTGCTCGCGGCCGCCCTGGCCGTTGCCCTGACCCGTGATCGCGCCGTAGCCGCCACGCTCGGCACCCACGAGACCCAGCGCCAGGGCCAGGTTGATGACTGCAGTGACGGTGTCGGCGCCGTCGACGTGCTGCTCCGAGCCACGACCTGTGAGCAGGAACGCTCCCTGGCCACCGCGATGCGGGCTGGCGTCGGCCAGCGTGCGGGCGATGCGGCGCAGCTGGGTCTCGGCAACGCCAGTCGTCGCGGCGACCCGCTCGGGCCACCACTCGGCAACGCTGCGGCGTACGGCATCGACACCGTCGACGCGCGCGGCGAGGTAGTCGTCGTCCGTGAGCGACTCGGCGAACACGATGTGCAGCAGCCCGAGGATGAACACCAGGTCGGTGCCGGGGACCAGCTGCACGTGCTCGCCGGCGCCGTCCTCGGTGAGCTTGGCGGTGGCGCTGAGCCGCGGGTCGACGACGATCAGCCCGCCGCGGTCGCGCACGCCGCCGAGGTGCTGGACGGCCGGTGGCATCGTGTCGGCGAGGTTGCTGCCGAACAGCATGATGACCTGCGCGTCGTTGAGGTCGGTCAGCGGGAACGGCAGACCACGGTCGATCCCGAGCGTACGGTTGGCGGCCGCAGCGGCCGAGGACATGCAGAACCGGCCGTTGTAGTCGATCATCCGCGTACGCAGGGCGAGCCGGGCGAACTTGCCGAGCTGGTAGGCCTTCTCGTTGCTCAGGCCGCCACCACCGAACACCGCGATGCCGTCGGGGCCGTCAGCTGCCTGGATGGCCTGGACGCGGGCGGCGATGTCGTCGAGTGCCTCGTCCCAGCCGACCGGTTCGAACCGATCCTCGCCCCTTGAGCCTGTCGAAAGGACTCGGCGAAGAGGTGACGTGACGCGGTCCTGTGCCCTCAGGAGCTCGGCGCTGGTCCAGCCCTTCTGGCACATGCCGCCGACGTTGGTGGGGAACGCCCGCGGCTCGGCGGCGATGGGATCGCCGCCGAGCTTCTGGGCGCACTGCAGGGCGCAGTACGGGCAGTGGGTGTCCGTCACGCGGGGTCCCCGGCGAAACGTGTCCCTCGGGACCACTCTCGCGACTGCTCGACGCGGGGGGCGCGTTTCGCTGGGGTGCTCATACGCCGACTTTCGTCATGAGCGACTTCGGGCGGAGGTAGAAGACCCACGTCACGGCGAGGCAGATCACGTAGAACACCGCGAAAACGATGAACGCGTTCTTGACCGCTGCGACCGGGTCGTCGACCCACGGGGAGCTGAACGTGATCGGGATCAGGAACCCGCCGAGAGCACCGACCGCTCCGGCGATGCCGATGACGGCCGAGGCCTCCTTGGTGGACTTCTTCTCGGCGGCGGCCCGCTCAGGCGTGCCGTCGGCGCCGGTCTGGAGTGCATAGCTCTTCCAGATCAACGGGATCATCCGGTACGTCGAGCCGTTGCCGATGCCGGTCGCCGCGAACACGAACAGGAACGCGATCAGGAAGAACGGGAAGATGTCGGAGTTGTGGTTGACCGCCGAGACGACCTCGGGGGTGAAGCCGGGGAACGTCGACGGGTCCTTGGCCCAGGCGGCGAGCTTCTCCGGCGGCGCCGTCGGGACCGTCTTGAGCTGCGTCAGCGTGTAGAAGACCGTCAGCGTGCCGATGATCATGACGATGAACGTCACGAACGTGACCTTCGCGCCGCCGTACTTGTCGGCCAGCCAGCCGCCGACGGGACGCGTGAGCGAACCCACGAGAGCGCCGAGGAAGGCGTAGTAGGCGAAGTTGATGCCGATCGACGCGGTCGGGACCGGCGAGCGGAAGAAGTTGATCTTGATCAGCAGCGGCATCGCAGCGGAGTAGCCGATGAACGAGCCGAACGTGCCGATGTAGAGGAACGACATGATCCACGTGTGCTTGTACTTCACGACGGCGAGCTGCTCGCGGGGCTTGGAGTAGGCGGCGCTGAGGTTGTTCATGAAGGAGTACGCCGTGATGGCCGCGACGACGGCGAGAGCCGCGTACAGGTAACCCGCACGCTGGAGCACGATTCCGCTCTGGCTGGCCTTGACCAGGCCGAACGCGCCGGCGCCACCGACGATGATCGGCAGGAAGAACTGGATGACCGAGACGCCGAAGTTGCCGCCCGCGGCGTTGAGGCCGAGCGCCGTGCCCTTGAGCCGGGTCGGGTAGAAGAAGTTGATGTTGGCCATCGAGGAGGCGAAGTTGCCGCCACCCACGCCGGCCGTCGCGGCGATCACGATGAACACCCAGAACGGTGTGTCGGGTCGCTGCACGAAGAACGCGAACAGCAGCGTCGGGATCACCAGCATCAGGGCGCTGAACACCGCGAAGTTGCGGCCGCCGAACTTCGGCACCGCGAACGTGTAGGGCAGGCGGAGCAGCGAGCCCACGAGGTTCGGGACCGCGACGAGCCAGAAGAGCTGCTGGGGGGTGAAGGCGAAGCCGGCCTTGGTCAGGAGGGCCGCGCTGACGCTCCACAGGAGCCACACCGAGAAGCCGAGGTGCTCACCGAAGATCGACCAGATCAGGTTGCGCTTGGCGACCGCACGACCGGTGGACTCCCAGAACGCGGGGTTCTCGGGCTCCCACTCGTCGATCCACTTGCCGGTGCGGCGCGCAGCGGCCGGTGGGGTCGGCTGTTGTTCTGGAGGACTGCTGACGACACTGGTCATGGAACGCTCCGTGGTCATGGACCCGGCACTGCGCCGGATCTGTAACCCTGAAACTAGGCAGCGCGTGTTTCAGACCAGCAGACCTCGCGATGAGAACGACGTAACACTGTCCGCACAGTCATGTGGGGCCTGGTGTGAGAACTCGCGAGCACCCGGCCCGGCCCCTAGGCCGAGGAACGAGGCCGGGAGGGAGCTGGGGGTACCCCCGCGAGGTCTGCGAGCAGGGGGCGGAACGAGCGACCGAAGGGTCGTGAGGTCCAGGCTCGCTCAAGCTCAGCGTCCCACGACGCTTCGCTCGCAGAGCTCGCTCCCGTTCGGCCGCGGGCGGCCTCACTAGCGAACGGGATCGTACTCAGGCCTCGATGACGACCGGGAGGATCATGGGGCGGCGGCGGAGCTTGCGACCGACGTACGAGCCCAGGACCCGGCGGACGACCTGCTGCAGCTGACGCGAGTCGTGGTTGCCCTCGGCCATCGACTCCTCGAGCGCCGAGACGATCTTGGGCAGGATCTCGTCGAACGCCGAGTCGTCCTCAGCGATGCCGCGGGCGTGGATCTCGGGGCCGGACACGATCTTGCCGTTGGTCGAGTCGACGACCACGACGACGGAGATGAAACCCTCCTCGCCGAGGACCCGACGGTCCTTGAGCTCGGAGTCCGTCAGGTCGCCGACCGACGAGCCGTCGACGTACACGTAGCCACACTGCACGGCGCCCGTGATCGAGGCGTGACCGTCGACCAGGTCGATGACGAATCCGTCCTCGGCCAGCAGGACGTTGGGCACGCCGGTCGCGGTCGCGAGCTTGGCGTTGGCGTGCAGGTGACGGATCTCGCCGTGCACCGGCAGCACGTTGGTGGGCTTGACGATGTTGTAGCAGTAGAGCAGCTCGCCCGCGGATGCGTGGCCCGAGACGTGGACCAGGGCGTTGCCCTTGTGGACGACGTTGGCGCCGAGCTTGGTGAGCCCGTCGATGACGCGGTAGATCGCGTTCTCGTTGCCGGGGATCAGCGAGGAGGCGAGCAGGACAGTGTCGCCGGGCTCGAGGCTGACCTGCTGGTGGCTGTTGTTGGCCATGCGCGACAACGCGGCCATCGGCTCACCCTGCGAACCGGTCGACATCAACACCATCTGGTGCGGCGGAGCGGCATCGATCTTGTCGACCACGACGCCGTCGGGCACGTGCAGGTAGCCCAGCTCGCGCGCGATCTGCATGTTGCGCACCATCGACCGTCCGACGTACGCGACCTTGCGGTTGTGCTTGGCGGCGGCATCGATGACCTGCTGGACGCGGTGGATGTGCGACGCGAACGACGCGACGATGATGCGCCGGGTGCTGCTCGCGAACACTGCGTCGATGGCCGGCGTGATGTTGCGCTCGGACGTCGTGAAGCCCGGCACCTCGGCGTTGGTCGAGTCGGTGAGGAACAGGTCGACGCCCTGCTCGCCCAGACGCGCGAACGCCCGCAGGTCCGTGATGCGGCCGTCGAGCGGCAGCTGGTCCATCTTGAAGTCGCCGGTGTGCAGCGCGACGCCGGCCGGCGTCTTGATCGCGACGGCGAGGGCATCCGGGATGGAGTGGTTGACCGCGACGAACTCGAGCTCGAACGGCCCGAACGACTGGACGTCACCCTCGGTGACGACGTACTTGGGCGCCTCCTTGAGGCGGTGCTCCTTGAGCTTGGGCTCGAGGAACGCCAGCGTCAGCTGCGAGCCGATGACCGGGATGTTGTTGCGCTCGCGCAGCAGGTAGGGCACACCGCCGATGTGGTCCTCGTGGCCATGGGTCAGCACGATGCCGACGATGTCCTGGAGGCGGTCACGGATCGGGCCGAAGTCGGGCAGGATCAGGTCGACGCCGGGCTGGTGCTCCTCGGGGAACAGGACGCCGCAGTCGACGACCAGCAGCTTGCCGCCGTACTCGAACACCGTCATGTTGCGGCCGATCTCGCCGAGCCCGCCGAGCGGGATGACGCGCAGGGCGCCTTCGGGGAGTGCGGGAGGCGGATCGAGCTCGAGGTGCATGTGGCTCATTCAGAAGCTTTCAGAGAAGGCCCGAAGCAACCAGGCCGTCGCGAACGATCGCGACTTCCTCGTCGGTGGCTTCGGGGAGTGGTGAACGCATCGTGCGGTGGTCGACCACTCCGAGAAGCTGCAAGGCAGCCTTCGACGTGATCGCACCCTGCGTGTGGGTCATCATCGCCTTGACGGCGGGAAGCAGTCGGTCGTTGATCGTGCGTGCGGTGGCGAGGTCGCCGGCATCGACCGCCGCGACCATCTGGGCGTACGCGGCGGCGGCGGCGTGCGAGACGACGCTCACGATGCCGCTGGCGCCCATGGCGAGCCACGGCAGGTTGACCGGGTCGTCGCCGGAGTAGATCTTGATGCCGGTCTCGTGCATGAGCCAGGCGCCCCGGTTGAGGTCGCCGAGCGCATCTTTCATGGCGATCACGAGCGGGTGGTCGGCCAGCTTGGCGTAGGTCTCGTTGGCGATCGTGACGCCGGTGCGGCCGGGGATGTCATAGAGCATGACGGGCGTGTCGTCGCCTGCCCGTGCGACTTCCTCGATGTGCGAGAGGATGCCCGACTGCGGGGGCTTGCTGTAGTACGGCGTCACCAGCAAAAGGCCGTGCGCACCGGTCTTCTTGGCCTGCTCGGCCAGCTCGACCGAGTGCCGGGTGTCGTTGGTGCCGACGCCGGCCACGACGGTGGCGCGGTCTCCCACGGCCTCGAGCACGGCTGCCAGCAGGCGTCCGTCCTCGGCGACCGTCGTCGTCGGCGACTCGCCGGTCGTCCCGCTGACGACGAGTCCGTCGCTGCCCTGGTCGACCAGGTAGGTCGCCACCTTCTGCGCGTCGGCAAGGTCGAGCTCACCCTCGCGGGTGAACGGCGTGACCATGGCGGTCAGCACGCGCCCGAAGGGCGCAGCCTCGGTGGCGAGCGGCGACGTCATACCCACGAGGCTACCGCTTGAGCCGGTGTCGGCGGCGACCGGCAGGATGAGCACGTGGACGAAGACATCTACGACCTCGACACCGCATCCGTGCCCCGGGGCGACGGCGTTCGCGACCTGACGTTGACGGACCGGTGGAACACGCCGCTCGGCAAGCCCAACGGCGGCTACATCCTCGCGGCGATGCTGCGTGGCCTCGGCGAGGAGATGGGTGCCGACGACCCGATGGTGGGCGCGATCACCTACCTCGCCTCCCCCGAGACGGGGGCGGCCGAGCTGCGCACGAGCTCCCTGCGACATGGTCGCCGTGTCCAGACCGGCGAGGCGGCGCTCTGGGAGGGCGACCGGCACATCGCGCAGCTCCTGGCGAGCTTCGGCTCCCGCACGGGTGGGCGGTCGATCGAGCTGGGCGCTCCCCCGGCGCTGCCGGCCCCCGACGACTGTCTCGATCCCAAGGACTTCCCCGACGCGATGCCGGCCTCGACCATCTTCGACCGGGTCGACTACCGGCTGGGCTCGGCACCGGGCTGGGCGCTGGGCCAGCCCAGCGGTGACCCCACGGCGGAGATCTGGCAACGCCTCACCGGTGGCCGCGAGATCGACCTGCCGGCCCTCGCGTTCCTCTGCGATTCGTACGCCCCGCCCGTGCTCGAGATCGGCGAGGCGCAGTCGATGTCCGTGCAGCTCACGGTCCACCTGCACCGCCGCCCGGTGCCAGGTTGGATCGCGACTCGCCTGACGACCCGCCACGTCATCAACGGCTTCCACGAGGAGGACTGCGAGCTGTGGGACGAGGCCGGCAACCTCGTGGCCCAGAGCCGCCAGCTCGCGATCCTCCTGTAGCCCCAAGAGGGGCGCGCCCCAAGATTTGGCGGGAGAGCAACCGTTTCGGCGCCGCACGCGGACTCAGACGGTTGATCTGCCGCCACATCACGGCCGGCGCCCGGTCGGTCAGGTGCGGTCGTAGGTCGCGATGTCGTACGTGTCGTAGGTGTCGCGGCTGGTCTCGGTCCAGGCCGACCAGTCGAGGTCGGGGAACCAGGCGTCGCCATCGGGCGCCAGCCGTACGTGCGTGACGACCATGCGGTCGACGAGACCCTCGGCCAGCGCCTCGGCGTAGACCTGGGCGCCGCCGATCAGGAACACCTCGTCGTCGCGGCCCAGCGCCAGCGCCAGTGCGTCGGTCAGCGTGTGCGCGACCTCGACCCCCGGAGCATGCCAGTCGGGGCTGCGGGTCAGCACGATCGACGTACGACCCGGCAGCGGGCGACCGATCGACTCGTACGTCGTGCGGCCCATGACGATCGGGTGACCCATCGTCAGCGTCTTGAACTGTTGCTGGTCACCGGTGCGCGGCCAGGGCATCTCACCGTTGTTGCCGATGACTCCGTTGGACCCGATCGCCACGACGATCGTGACCGTCATACGGCGATCGGGGCCTTGATCGCGGGATGCGGGTCGTAGCCGGTCACCTTGATCGAGTCGAGGGTGAACCCGTCGATCGACGTGACGGACGGGTCGAGCCACAGCTCGGGCAGGTCGCGGGGCTCACGGGTGAGCTGCTCGCGCGCCTGGTCGAGGTGGTTGACGTATAGGTGCGCGTCGCCGAGCGTGTGCACGAAGTCGCCGACCTCGAGACCCGTCACCTGCGCGACCATGTGGGTCAGCAGCGCGTAGGAGGCGATGTTGAACGGCACGCCGAGGAACACGTCGGCCGATCGTTGGTACATCTGGCAGGACAGCTTGCCGTCGGCGACATAGAACTGGAAGAACGCGTGGCAGGGCATCAGGGCCATGGCGTCGAGCTCGGCGACGTTCCACGCGCTGACGACGTGGCGGCGGGAGTCGGGGTTGGCCTTGATCTGCTCGATCACGGCGGCGAGCTGGTCGATGTGCTGACCGTTGGGGGCAGGCCACGAGCGCCACTGGTAGCCGTAGACCGGTCCGAGGTCGCCGTTGTCGTCGGCCCACTCGTCCCAGATCGTCACCCCGTTGTCGCGCAGGTAGCCGGTGTTGGTGTCGCCCGCGATGAACCACAGGAGCTCGGCCACGACCGACTTGAGGTGCACCTTCTTGGTCGTCACCAGCGGGAAGCCCTCGCTCAGATCGAACCGCATCTGGTGCCCGAAGACGCTGCGCGTGCCGGTGCCCGTGCGGTCGCCCTTGGCGACCCCTTCGTCGAGGATCCGCTGGACGAGATCGAGGTAGGCCCGCATGTCCGCAGACTATCAATCCCAGCCGACAGATCGTGTGCGAAACTCTCACCATGCCGAGCGCTGAATACGACGCAACTCCCAAAGAGGTCCGCAACTTCGCCCTCCTGCAGATCGGGCTGGTCGGCGGCTTCCTGGTGCTGCTGTTCTTCATGTTCGGTGGGTCCGACGCCGACTACCCGCCGGCGTGGCTTGCCGTCGCCCTGGTCGTCCCGATCGCCATCGGCGCGTTCTTCGCCGAGCGGGTGTGGCTCACTGCCTCACCTCTGCCGGTCGACGCGCCGCCGCACGACCTGCGCAACGAGGCGGTCGGCGTGTTCGCGGCCCAGACGGTCCGCAAGTTCTTCTACTGCTTCGCCACCCTCCTGCCTGCCGGAGTCGTGACGTTCGTCGGCGACTACGGCGGATGGCCCTTGGTCATCGCCGGGTTCCCCGGACTCGCGGTCATCGGCTGGGAGACCTGGCCGAGCCTGCGCAACATCTCGATGACCGCGGCGATGCTCGACTCGCAAGGTGCCGAGTCGCACCTCGTCGAGAGCTTCCTCGAGGCATGACGGGGCCCACCGCCGACGTCAGCGCACGTCTGGCCTGGCCGGACGACGCGACTTCGATCGTCCGCGTCCAGCTGGCCAGCTGGCGTGAGAGCTACGCCGACCTGATCCCGGCCGAGGTGCTCGAGTCTGTCGACCAGAACGAGCTCGCCGAGCGCTGGACCACCACGCTCAGCTCGCCCAAGGACGCGCGCATGCGGGTGCTCGTGGCGCTGGAGCGGGCCGCCGTACGCGGATTCGCCCTCGTGCACCCGTGCTACGACCCCGACGCCGACCAGGTCGCCGACGGCGAGATCGGCGAGTTCGTCATCGACCCCGAGCACCAGCGTGCCGGGCACGGATCGCGCCTTCTGCAGGCCGCGATCGACACCCTCGCCGCCGACAAGTTCACGCGTGCCGTCTGGTGGGTCGGCTCGACGGACGACGCGCTGCGGACGTTCGTCACGGAGTCCGGCTGGGAGCCCGACGGCGCCCACCGCGAGCTCGCCACCGAGACCGGGGAGACCCTCAAGCAGATCCGGCTGCACACCGCCATCGGATGACCACGGACCGCTCCGTCATCGTCGACTCCCTGGGAGTTGGCCTGGCCACGGGCGCGTACGGCGTCTCGTTCGGCGCGATCTCGACGACCTCCGGGCTCGACGTCCTGCAGACCTGCGTGCTGTCGCTGCTGGTGTTCACCGGCGCCTCGCAGTTCGCGTTCATCGGCATCATCGCGTCCGGCGGCAACCCGGTGACCGGCGCGCTCACCGCGGTGCTGCTCGGCAGCCGCAACCTGTTCTACGGCCTGAGCCTCGCGCAGAGGCTCAACCTCAAGGGGGCTCAACGTCTCGCGTCGGCGCACTTCGTGATCGACGAGTCGACGGCCATGGCGGTCACGCGGGAGAACACCCGGCAGAGCCGGCTGGGCTTTTACTGGACCGGTATCTCGATCTTCATCCTCTGGAACCTCATGACGTTCGTCGGCGCACTGGCCGGCGAGAAGATCGGCGATCCCCAGACGTACGGACTCGATGCGGCGGTCGGCGCGGCCTTCCTCGGGCTCCTGTGGCCCCGGCTCACGTCGTGGCACGCCCGCCTGGTCGCGCTGTTCGGGGCGGCCGTCGCCCTCGGCCTCGTGCCGCTCACCGCCGCCGGCCTGCCGATCATCCTCGGCGGGGGTGCCGCCGTCGTGCTCGGCATGCTGTGGCGCCCGAAGGCGGCAGCATGACGTCGTTGTGGGTCGGCATCGTGATCATGATCGTGGGCTGCTTCGCCCTCAAGTACGCCGGCCTGTCCGTGCCTGAGCGAGTGCTCGACCACCCGACGACCAAGCGCGCCGCCGACCTGATCCCCGTGGCGCTGCTGGGCGCCTTGATCGCGGTGCAGGTGTTCGCCGACGACGGATCGCTCCGCATCGACGCGCGCCTGCTCGGGCTGGTCGTCGCGGGTGTGCTGCTGTCGCTGCGCGTGCCGTTCCTGCCGGTCGTGTTCGCTGCGGCGTTGGTCGCCGCCCTGGTACGCCTGCTCTGACGGTCTAGAGGCCGAGGACGGCGTCGAGGCCCACGGTGACGCCCGGGCGGTCCGACACGGCGCGTACGGCGGCGACGACGCCCGGCATGAACGAGGCCCGGTCGATCGAGTCGTGGCGGATCGAGAACGTCTCCCCCGCGCCACCGAACAGCACCTCCTGCGACGCCGTGAACCCGCGGGCACGGACCGCGTGCACCGGGATGCCGGCGACGAGCGCCCCGCGAGCACCATCGGGATCGGTCGTCGTGGCGTCGGGCAGCGGAGGCGACCCGGCCTCGGCGCGTGCGGCAGCGATCATCTCGGCGGTACGTGTCGCCGTTCCCGACGGAGCGTCGACCTTGTTGGGATGGTGCAGCTCGATGACCTCGATCGACTCGAAGAACGGCGCGGCGGTGGCGGCGAAGCGCATCATCAGCACGGCGCCGATCGAGAAGTTGGGCACGATCAGCACGCCGGTCGAGGGCGCGTCACCCAGCAGCGTACGTACGCGGTCGATCCTGGCGTCGTCGAAGCCGGACGTGCCGACCACGACGTTGACGCCGTGCTCGATGCACCACGTCACGTTGTCGAGGGCCACCGCCGGCTGCGTGAAGTCGAGCGCGACCTCGGCGCCGGACTCGGCGACGAGGTCGAGCGAGTCGTCGACGTCGATCTCGGCCACGACCTCGATGCCCTCAGCATCCCCCAGCGCCCGGACCGACTCCGAACCCATGCGCCCCTTGGCGCCCAGCACCGCGACCCGTGTCATGGCCCTCATCGTACGAGGCCAATCCGGGTACGCGGCACCGGGCGGCGACCTATCCTGATGGCCTTCGACGACGGGAAGTGCGGCGATGGGTGACACATCGACCGAGTACGGCTGCAACACCGACGACATGCGGATGATCCACGGCGTGTTCCGCCGAGAGTTCCGCCTCGCCCCACCCATGGTGCGAGCAGTCGACCCCGGCGACACCGCCAAGGCCGGTCGGGTCAGGGATCACGTCGTCGAGATCTCCGAGATGCTGCATCACCACCACACCGGCGAGGAGTCCCTGGTCTTCGACAAGCTCGAGACGCGCGCCCCGGCCTGCGCGATCCACGTCGGCATCATGCGCCAGCAGCACGAACAGGTGCAGGCCCTCCTCGACCAGGTCGAAGGACGTGCCTCGACGTGGGCGGCGGACGGGTCAGCTGAGCACCGTGAGAGCCTCGCAACCCTCATGGACGAGATCAGCAGCACGTTGGACGCCCACCTCGGCCAGGAGGAGGACGACATCCTCCCGGTCGCTGAGACGTCGATGACCCAGCAGGAGTGGAGTGCCGTCGGTGAGGCCGGCATGGCGTCACTGCCGAAGAACCGGTTGCTCGTCCAGCTGGGCTACATCCTCGAGGACCAGACACCGGAGGAACGCGCCCAGTTCATGACCCGAGTGCCGCCGCCAGCGCGGCTGCTCTACAAGCTGGTGGGTCGCAAGAAGTACGAGAAGGAGATCGCCGACCTGCGGGGCTGACCTTCAGGCGTTGCGGATGCAGTCACGAAGGATCCGCACTCCGGCCTCGACCTCGGCGAACGACGTCGTGAGCGGCGAGAGGCCGAGCCGGATGAGGTCCGGCTCGCGGAAGTCCGGCACCACACCGCGGGCGATCATTTGATCGGTGATGCGCCGTGCGTCCGGGTGCCGCACCGTGACGTGACTGCCGCGCAGCGCGGCCTCGCGGGGAGTCACGACCTCGAGACCCGCCTCGTCGAGCAGCTCGATCGTGTAGGCCGTCAGCGCCTCTGACTTCGCGCGGATCGCGTCGGTGCCGGCCTCGGCGATCAGGCGTACGCCCTCCTGCACCGCGATGATGCCGGACACAGACGGCGTGCCGCTCAGCATGCGCCGGATCGTCGGGGCCACCTCGTACGTCTCGGACATCGCGAACAGGTCGGCGGCGCTCCACCACCCGGCGATCGGCTGGGTCACCGCGCCGACATGGCGCTCGGCGACATACATGAACGCGGGCGCGCCGGGGCCGCTGTTGAGGTACTTGTAGGTGCAGCCCACCGCGAAGTCGACCTGCGCGGCGTCGAGGTCGATCGGCACGATCCCGGCCGAGTGGCAGAGGTCCCAGATCACCACCGCGCCGGCGCCGTGCACGAGTTGCGTGATGGCGGGCAGGTCGACGAGCGTCCCGGAGCGGTAGTCGACCTGGCTGAGCACGACGACTGCCGTACGCTCCCCCAGCGCCTCGGCGAGCACGTCGACCGTGACGTTGTCGACGAGGTCGGGCTGCAGCCAGCGCACCGTCATGCCGCGCGAGGCAGCCACGGACTCGACGAGGTAGCGGTCGGTCGGGAAGTTCGTCGCGTCGATCACGATCTCGTCGCGATCGGCGCGTATGCCGGCTGCGGCGTGCAGCAGCTTGTAGATGTTGACAGAGGTCGAGTCGGCGATGACGGTCTGGCCCGGCGCCGCACCCAGGAGGGCTGCGCCCAGCTCGTCACCGACCGTGACCGGCAGGTCGACCCACGAGTCGTCCCAGCCGCGGATCAGCCGGTTGCCCCAATCCTGGCGGACGAACGTCGTGAGGCGCTCGACCGTCGCCTTCGGCACCCGGCCGAGGGAGTTGCCGTCGAGGTAGGCGACGAGGTCGTCGTCGATCACGAAGCGGTCGCGGAACGCGGCCAACGGGTCGGCGGCATCCAGGACGTCATGGGGTGTCGTCACCGGCTGATGCTCTCACGAACATTGCAGAAGGGCCCCGCCGCACTGCGACGGGGCCCTCCTCAAACGTACGGATCAGGCGTCGGAGCTGACCGGCTCCTCGGCCGGAGCAGCCTCGTCACCCTTGTCCTCGAGGACCGGGACCAGCGAGAGCTTGCCACGGTCGCCGAGCTCGGCGATCTCGACCTGGATCTTCTGGCCGACCTTGACGACGTCCTCGACGTTGTTGACGCGCTGGCCACCGTTGAGGTCGCGCAGCTTGCTGATGTGCAGCAGGCCGTCGCGACCGGGAGCCAGCGACACGAACGCGCCGAAGTCGACCGTCTTGACGACGGTGCCGAGGTAGCGCTCGCCGACCTCGGGCATCGTCGGGTTGGCGATGGCGTTGATCGCGTCACGTGCGGCTTCGGCAGCGTCGCCGCTCTCCGCACCGACGTAGACCGTGCCGTCGTCCTCGAGCGAGATGTTGGCGCCCGTCTCGTCCTGGATCTGGTTGATGATCTTGCCCTTGGGGCCGATGACCTCACCGATCTTGTCCACGGGGATCTTGATCGTGATGATCCGCGGAGCGTAGGGGCTCATCTCGTCCGGCTCGTCGATGGCCTCGGCCATGACGTCGAGGATCGCGACGCGAGCACCGTACGCCTGGGTCAGCGCGCCGGCCAGCACGTCGGCGGGGATGCCGTCGAGCTTGGTGTCGAGCTGCAGGGCCGTGACGAACTCGCGCGTTCCGGCGACCTTGAAGTCCATGTCGCCGAAGGCGTCCTCGGCTCCCAGGATGTCGGTCAGCGTGACGAACGTCTGCTTGCCGTCGATCTCACCGGAGATCAGGCCCATCGCGATGCCGGCGACCGGCGCGCGTAGCGGCACACCGGCGTTGAGCAGGCCGAGCGTCGAGGCGCAGACCGAACCCATCGAGGTGGAGCCGTTGGAGCTGAGCGCCTCGGACACCTGACGGATCGCGTAGGGGAACTCCTCGCGCGTCGGCAGGACCGGGAGGAGCGCACGGCCCGCAAGGGCACCGTGACCGATCTCGCGGCGCTTCGGCGAACCGACCCGGCCGGTCTCACCGGTCGAGTAGGGCGGGAAGTTGTAGTTGTGCATGTAGCGGCGCGACGTCTCGGGCGAGAGCGTGTCGAGCTTCTGCTCGAGGCCCAGCATGTTGAGCGTCGTGATGCCCATGATCTGGGTCTCGCCACGCTGGAACAGCGCGGAGCCGTGCACGCGGGGGACGATGCCGACCTCGGCGCTGAGGGCACGGATGTCCTCGAGGCCACGGCCGTCGATGCGGACCTTGTCGCGCAGGACGCGCTCGCGGACGACAGCCTTGGTCACGGCGCGAACGGCAGCGCCGATCTCCTTCTCGCGACCCTCGAACTGCTCACCGAGCTTGTCGATGACGTCGGCCTTGATCTCGGACTCGCGCTCCTCGCGGTCAGCCTTGCTGACGATCGTGAGGGCCTGGGCCAGGTCGGCCTTGGCGGCGGACTCGACGGCTGCGTAGACGTCGTCCTCGTAGTCGAGGAAGATCGGGAAGTCGCGAACCGGCTTGGCGGCCGTCTCGGCGAGGGCGATCTGCGCCTCACACAGCTGCTTGATGAAGACCTTGGCGGCGTCGAGGCCACCGGCGACGATCTCCTCGGTCGGCGCCTGGACACCGCTCTGGACGAGGTCCCAGGTCGACTCGGTCGACTCGGCCTCGACCATCATGATGGCGACGTCGTCACCAGCGATGCGGCCGGCGACGACCATGTCGAACACGGCGTTCTCGAGCTGGCTGTGCGTCGGGAAGCCGACCCACTGGCCGTCGATCAGGGCGACGCGCGTGGCGCCGACCGGACCGGTGAACGGCAGGCCCGAGATCTGGGTCGACGCGGAGGCCGCGTTGATCGCCAGGACGTCGTACGGGGTGTCGGGGTTGAGCGCCAGGACCGTGATGACGACCTGGACCTCGTTGCGCAGACCCTTCTTGAAGGTCGGGCGCAGCGGGCGGTCGATCAGGCGGCACGTGAGGATCGCGTCCTCGCTGGGGCGTCCCTCACGGCGGAAGAACGAGCCCGGGATGCGACCGGCGGCGTACATCCGCTCCTCGACGTCGATCGTCAAGGGGAAGAAGTCGAAGTGGTCCTTGGGGTGCTTGCCGGCCGTGGTGGCCGACAGGAGCATCGTGTCGTCGTCGAGGAAGGCCGCGACGGAGCCGGCGGCCTGCTGGGCGAGGACGCCCGTCTCGAAACGGATCGTGCGGGTGCCGAAGCTGCCATTGTCGATGACTGTCTCAGCGGTGTGAAGTGTGGATTCCGACATGGAAGTCCCTTCCGCAGGCGTATGCCTGCCTGTTGGGACGAGAGGCTGTGCGGCGGTGAAACCGTGTCGGTCTTCGATCGAGGCCTGCGGGCATTCCGTGCGGAACATCCCGAGGGCCACTACCGAGGACCGAGCTCGTCGTGCCTGAGCACTCTCGTCATGGGTGGTGCGATGTGCAGTTGTGAGAAAAGGCGGTCACTCCACGGGGAGTGACCGCCTCAGGGGTCTAGCGGCGCAGACCGAGACGCTCGATGAGCGAGCGGTAGCGCTCGATGTCGTTGTTCTGCAGGTAGTTGAGCAGACGACGACGCTGTCCGACGAGGAGCAGCAGACCACGACGGCTGTGGTGGTCGTGCTTGTGCTCCTGCAGGTGCGCGGTCAGGTGCGAGATGCGACCCGTCAGAAGAGCGATCTGGACCTCAGGGGATCCGGTGTCGCCGTCGCTGAGCGCGTACTGCTTGATGATGTCTTCCTTGGCGATTCCTGCGACCGTGGGCGCAGCAGTCTTCTTTGACACTGTTCTCCTCTGGGGGTTCCGTTGCACGGCGCGCCCGGGCTTGTCCACCGGGGCACTCTGGATCCGTGGCCGATCAGACGGCAACGTCCAGAGTATCAGCGCCACTGCTCCCGGGGCGAATCGCCGGTGGGCCATGCAGCCGTCCACCACCGAGCGGTGACCACCGTACGGCTAGCGTCGTCGGCATGTCGTCGTCGGGTCGCATCGCAGCGGTTGCCGCCGCGATCGTCGTGCTGCTCGCCGGCTGCTCGTCGTCGCCTGATGAGCCGGCGCCGACGCCGACGCGCACAGCCACGACCATGACCCCGGCGCCCAGCAGGACCCCGGACCTTCCGGCCGTACGTTCGTACGTGGCGATCGGCGACTCGTTCACCGCGGGGCCCGGACTCGCCGACATCCGCCCCGACGGCGCGTTCTGCTTCAGGTCGGACCACAACTGGCCGTCGCTGCTCGCCCGCGCGCTCCGTGCGAAGGCGTTCTCCGACGTCAGCTGTGCCGGGGCGACCACGGGCGACGTCCTGCGCGACGGCACCGGACCCGGCGCGGCGCCGCCACAGCTCGATGCCGTGCGGCCCGCCACCGACCTCGTCACGGTCGGCATCGGCGGCAATGACGGCAACCTGTTCGCCTCGCTCATCTCCGCCTGCACGGGCGGTCACGGCGCATGCGGCCAGTTCTCCCGCGACTCGGCGCCGGCGATCCTGCGGCAGACCGTGTCGAGCATCGTGGCGGTGCTCGACGACGTACGCGCCAAGGCACCGAAAGCGACCGTGCTGCTGGTGGGCTACCTGCGGATCATGCCCGAGTCGGGCAGCTGCGCGACGATCGGCATCCCTGCCGCCGATGCGGCCGCCGTGGCCGGCGCCGAGCGGGCACTCGACCAGGCTCTCGCCGATGCCGCGCGAGAGGTCGACGTCCCGTACGTGTCGATGCGCGACGCCTCACGCGGCCACGACGCGTGCGCCGGCGCGAAGGCATGGACCAACGGCGGCACCGTCGAGGACGACGACGGCATCGCGTTCCACCCGCGGCTGGCCGGCATGCAGGCGGTCGCCCGTGCCGTCGAGGCGCAGCTCGCGAAGAACTAGCAGGCGCCGGGCTTCAGTCGGCCAGGATCGCGCGGGCCTCCTCGACGTCCTGGTGCATCTGCGCGATGAGCGGATCGACGCCCTCGTACTTCACCATCCCGCGCAGCCGGTCGACCAGCTCGACACGGATCGCCTCGCCATAGAGCTCGAGGTCGGTGCGGTCCAGCACGTACGACTCGACGCGTCGCTCGACGCCGTCGAACGTGGGGTTGGTCCCAACCGAGATCGCCGCAGGAAGGCGCTCGCCGTCGGCGCGCACGAGCCGGCCGGCGTAGACCCCGTCGGGCGGCACGGCGTACGCCTCGTCGACCGGGACGTTGGCCGTCGGGAAGCCCAGTTCACGGCCTCGCTGGTCACCCTTGGTGACGACGCCGGACACCTCGTGCGGCCGGCCCAGCACCTCGGCGGCGTCGACGAGTCGGCCCTCGGCGACCAACGCGCGTACGAGGGTCGAGGAGTAGGGCACGGCGCCACCGTCGAGCGCGAGCCCGTCGACCGCGAAGCCGCCCCGCTCCCCCGCCTCACGGAGGAACGTCGTGTCGCCGCTGGCCTTGGACCCGAATCGGAAGTTCTCGCCCACCGCGACGAGCCCGGCGTCGAGCTGTTCGACGAGCACCCGGTCGACGAACTCCTGCGGTGACCAGGCCGCCATCTCGGCGGTGAAGTTGAGGATGCGCACCTCGTCGGCACCGGCTGCGCGCAGCAGCTCGACACGGCGCTCGATCGTCGTGAGCCTCGCGGGCGCCTGCTCGGGGCGTACGACCGCGAGTGGGTGCGGAACGAACGTGACGGCGATGACCGGCAGCCCGTCGGCCAGGTCGCGGGTGCGCGCCAGCACGTGCTGGTGACCGCGGTGGACGCCGTCGAAGTTGCCGACCGTGACGGCTGACGGTTCGGACCGCGGATCCGTCGCAGCACCTCGGAAGTCGCGCCAGATCATCACGGGAAAACTGTGCCACACCGCAGTTCACGGCGGCGCGGGAGCCAAACCTAAGAACTCTCTCATCGGCACCTCATCGACCGGCGCACACGCATGCGGCAGGCTGGGCGCATGGACCTGCGCAGACGACTCCCCGCTGCGGCGCTCGCCGTCATCGCGCTGGCGCTCGTCGTCGTCATTGCGATGCGGGTCTCCGCCGGCGCTGACCCCGAGCCGCGGGACATCACGCCGATCGTCATCACCCCGTCTGCCACGCCCACACCCACTCCGACCACCACGACCAAGTCGGACGACGACGATGACGATGACGACGACTACGAGCGCGAAGTGACGCCACCCAAGGACATCGATGATGATGACCACAGCGGCAAGGGCCGTGGCGGGGACGACGACAGTCGTGGTCGCGACCATCCAGAAGATGACTGAGGCCTGATGGCGGTCCTTCCCTCCATGTCGCGCCTCTCGGTGCGACAGCGGCTCACGGTCACGATCGCCCTGCTCACCTCGCTGGCGCTCGTCGCCGTCGGGCTCACGCTGTACGTCCTGGAGTCCCGTCGCATCGATCGCGCCATCGAGACGAGCCTGAGCCAGGAGACGGGTGAGTTCAGGGCACTCCAGAAGGAGCCGGACCCGCAGACCCAGCGCCGCTTCGCGTCCGCCGACCGGCTGCTCGAGGTGTTCCTCGAACGGAACCTGCCGGACGACAACGAGGAGCTCTTCGCGTTCCCGACGAGCGGGACGCCGAAGTACCAGGGCGAGTACGACGCGACGCTCCAGAAGTCAGCGGCATTCCCAGCGCTGGTGGAACAGCTGAAGGAGAAGGGCGGCACGCGCACGCTGGAGATCGACAGCCGTACGTACCGGGTCGCGGTCCAGCCCGTCCGCGCAGGCACCCAGTCGGCCGCGTTCGTGGTGGTGCACGACGTCGGCTCGAGTCGCGACGACCTGCACGAGCTGATGCTGACGTACGCGCTTCTCGCGGCCCTCTCGGTCATCCTGATAGCCGGCCTGGCCTCATGGAGTGCCGGACGCCTGCTGCGGCCCGTACGCCGCCTGCGCGACACCGCCCGCGGCATCAGCGACGGGGATCTCAGCGCCCGCCTCGAGGTCACAGGTCACGACGACCTGTCCGACCTGCAGCAGACGTTCAATGACATGCTCGACCGTCTCGAGTCCGCCTTCGTGACGCAGCGCCAGCTGCTCGACGACGCCGGCCACGAGCTGCGGACTCCCCTGACGGTCCTGCGCGGTCACCTCGAGGTGCTCGACGTCTCGGATCCCGAGGACGTCGCGGCCACGCGAGCGCTGCTCCTCGACGAGACCGACCGCATGTCGCGGCTGGTCAACGATCTCCTGATGCTCGCCAAGGCGAAGCGCCCGGACTTCGTCTCCGCACGTCCGACCGACGTCGAAGCGCTGACCCACGGCGCGATCGACCGGGCCCGCGCTCTGGCAGATCGCCGATGGCTGCTCGACGGCGTCGCCCGGCAGACTGCCCTGCTGGACGGCCAGCGCATCACCCAGGCGCTGCTGCAGCTCTCTGACAACGCGGCGCGCCACACGCAGCCGGGTGACGAGATCGGCATCGGTTCACGGATCCAAGAGGGCAGCCTGGAGCTGTGGGTTCGCGACACCGGTCCCGGGGTGGACCCCGCCCAGAGGACCCACATCTTCGAACGTTTCACGCGAGGCGATCGCGACGACGAGGGCTTCGGCCTCGGGCTGTCGATCGTCGCCGCGATCGCCGAGGCACACGATGGCGAGGTCGTGATCGATGACACCGAGGTCGGTGCCACGTTCAGGCTCCGCCTCCCGACTGGAGGTCAGATCGAGTGAATCGCATCCTCATCGTCGAGGACGAGGAGCGCATCTCCTCGTTCGTGGCCAAGGGCCTGAAGGCCGAAGGCTTCACCCCCACCGTCGTCGCCGACGGCATCACCGGCCTCGACTACGCCCTCACCGGCGAGTTCGACCTCATGGTGCTCGACATCGGGCTGCCCGGCATGGACGGGTTCCGCATCCTCGAACGTGTCACGGCGGAGCGGACGGCCCTGCCGGTCATCGTCCTGACGGCGCGCGACTCGGTCACCGACACGGTGGCGGCGCTCGAAGGCGGTGCCGCCGACTACATGTCCAAGCCGTTCAAGTTCGGCGAGCTGCTCGCCCGCGTACGACTGAGGCTGCGTACGCCTGGCGACCCCGCTCCAGACGACGATCTCTCGGTCGGCGAGGTGCGGCTGGACCTGCGGCGCCGTCGAGCGTACGTCGGTGACCGCGAGGTCGAGCTGTCAGCTCGTGAGCTGACCCTCGCCGAGGTCCTGATGCGCAACCGCGGCCTCGTCCTGTCCCGAGAGCAGCTGCTCTCGCAGGTCTGGGGCTACGACTTCGACCCGGGCTCCAACGTCGTCGATGTCTATGTCGGCTACCTCCGCAAGAAGCTCGGTGCCGACCTCGTCACGACGGTTCGCGGCATCGGCTATCGCGTCGAGTGAGCACGGCACGACGACCGGGAGGGACGTCCTTCCCGGTCGTCGTGCGGCTGGTGCTGTCAGTCGTCGTCAGACCCGTGACCGCTGTGATCGTCCGAGTCGTCGCCACCGTGGTGGCCGCTGTCGTCGTCCGAGTCGTCGTCCGACCCGTGACCGCTGCGGTCGTCCGAGTCGTCGTCATCGTGGTGACCGCGGCGATCGTCATCGTCACGACCGTCGCGATCATCGCGATCGTCGCCCGGCTCGTCGCGGTCGTCCCGATCGCGCAGGCCGCCCTTGTCGTCGTGATCGGCGGGATCGTCCGCTCCGTGGCGACCGTCGCGGTCGTCGCGGTCGTCGCGGTCGTCGCCCGGCTCGTCGCGGTCGTCCCGATCGCGGAGACCGCCCTTGTCGTCATCGACATCGTGGGTGGAGCTGGGCGGCGGCGTGGTGGCCGTCGTGTTGACCGGATCCGGGGTGTCGTCGCCGCCGTTGCGGGCCACGGCGATGCCAGCGGTTCCGACGATGACCGTGGCAACGAGGGCCACGGCTCCTGCACGGATGAACTTGTCCATGATGATCTCCTCATTCGGGGGTTGCTGATGACACCAAGCTGACGGCGGGACGTGAGCCGTGCGTGAGCCGCTCATGAGAGGTCTCTCATGTGGCGGCTGTCCGTGGTCGCACCTAGCGTCGGAGAGGTGATCTCTGACGCTGGCGACCTGCGCGACACCGTGAGCCTCGTGACGGGCGGCGCCTCCGGACTCGGTGAGGCGGTGTCGTCCGAGCTCGCAGCCCGAGGCGCCCACGTCGTGCTGCTCGACCCTGATGCGGCAACTGCTGAGGAGCTCGTCGGCCGCATCGCGGCGACAGGCGGCAGCGCTCAGGCGGTGGTGGCCGACGTACGCGACCCGGACCAACTGGCGTCGGCGGTCGACCTGGCGGCCGCGCGCGGACCGTTATTTGCCGTGATCAGCAACGCAGGCGGGTGGGACGGTCTCGAGTCCCACTACCCCGACGTCGAGCCCGCCGACTGGATGGCCGTCCTCGACCTCAACCTGATGGCGCCGATGCGCCTGCTGCAAGTCGCCCGCCCGGCGATCGCCGAGGGTGGCGCGTTCGTCCACGTCTCCTCGGTCGCCGGGGTCGAGACCACGCCCTACGCGTCGCCGGAGTATGCCGTCGCCAAGGCCGGCATCGTTCGTCTCACCACCGCGCTGGGCGACCTCGATCAGCGCTCCGGCCCGCGGGTCAGCTGCGTCGTGCCGGGGTGGATCGCCCTCCCCCGCGCGCGGCAGCAGCTCGCCGAGCTCGATCCCGAGGACCGCATCTCGGCGCCGCCGCTCGTCCCGGTCGGGCAGGTCGTGGACGAGATCGTGCGTCTCGTCGTCGATCCGTCCTCAGGCGGCGAGGTCGTGGTCCTCGACGGCGACGAACGCCGTCCGATCTCCTAGAGCAGAGGCCGCAGCGGGGCGAGGATCCACTCGCACGCCTTGGCGACCAGCGGCCGCGACGACCACTCGGCCCGGGTCAGCACGCGCGCGTTCGACGCATCCGTCTCGAACACCTTCTCCAGGTGTGCCGCGAGCGCGTCGTCGAGGATCTCGAGGTTGATCTCGTAGTTGCCGGTCAGGCTGAGCCGGTCGATGTTGGCGGTGCCGATCGTCGTCCAGCGACCGTCGATCGTCGCGGTCTTGGCGTGCACCATCCAATCCTGGTAGAGCAGGATCTCGACGCCACCGTCTAGGAGCTGGGAGTAGAACCCGCGGGAGAGCCAGTCGGCGACGACGTGGTTGGAGATCTCCGGCACGAGGATCTTCACGCGTACGCCCCGGGCCGCCGCGTCGAGCAGCCCTTGGAGGATGTCACGGTCGGGGATGAAGTAGGCCGCCGTGATGTAGATGTGGTCGCGGGCGCGGTCGATCGCCTCGATGTACATCCCGCGGATCGGGAACAGCAGCTGGCGCGGCACGTTGCGGTGCGCCCGGATCTGCGGCTCCCAGCTCGCGTCGCCGCGTTCCTTGAGGATCCGCGCGTTCCGGCCCCGACGCAGGTTCCAGAAGTCGACGAACGCGTTGTCGAGGTCCCACACCGACGGTCCCTCGATCTTGAGGTGCGTGTCGCGCCACTCCGAGGCGTACAGCGCGCCCACGTTGTAGCCGCCGACGTAGCCGACCTCGTCGTCGACGACCAGCACCTTGCGGTGGTCACGGCCCATCTGGCGCGGGCTGAAGAACCGCCAGCCCGTGGCGAAGACGGGGTAACGGAGGACGTGGATCGGTGCCGGGAACCGCAGGAAGCTCGGGGTCACGACGAGGTTGGCGAAGCCGTCGTAGATGACGTAGACGTCGACGCCCCGGTTGGCGGCGTCGATCAACGCCTGCTTGAACCGGCGGCCCATCGCGTCGTCCTTGATGATGTAGGTCTCGAACAGGACGCGTTCGCGGGCGTTGCCGATCGCCTCGAGCATGTCCTCGAACAGGTCGGAGCCGTACGTGTAGACGGTCGCGGTGTTGCCGTCACCGACCCCGAGCGGCGACGGCGCGGTCACCGGGAACGTGTCGCTGCCCTTGCCGCCGCGCATCATCTTGCGGACCTTGGTAGTCACCATCAGGGCGACGACGATTAGGAACTGCGCCGACAGCAGCGTGGTCAGGGCCCGCTTGAGGATGCCGCGGGTCGACGGTCGGCGCATGCGCATGATGTCTCTCACCCTAGCGATCAGCCGATCCCCGCTGGGAGTGACGTTGCGGTCGGGGTCGCACGGCGAGTCGCGACCCAAACGTCACTCCCAGCGGGGATCTACTCAGACGAAGACGGCGACGGGCTTGGCGACGCCGCCGCGCTGCTCGTAGAGCGCCAGGAACTCGCCGCTCGGGGCGAACACCGCGACGGCACCGGGAGCGCCGAGGTCGATGCCGGTGAGTGAGCGACCGAAGCGTACGTCGGAGGCCTCGCGCTCCTGCAGGTCGTACGACTGGAAGCTCGCGCGCGCCACGTCGTCGAGCCCGGCCACGACGAGGTCCTGCTCGAGCTCCTCGAGAGTGTGCGCCTGGTCGAGCGCGAACGCACCCACGCGCGTACGCCGCAGCATCGTCAGGTGGCCGCCGACACCGAGGTCGGCGCCGACATCGCGAGCCAGCGCCCGGATGTAGGTGCCGCTGGAGCACACGACGCGTACGTCGAGGTCGACCACGTCGCCGTCGACGCGCAGCTCACCGAGCTCGAACACCGAGACCGTGACCGGCCGCGCTGCGAGCTTGACCTCGTCGCCCCCGCGGACCCGCGCGTACGAGCGCACGCCGTCGACCTTGATCGCTGAGACCGATGACGGGACCTGCTGGATGTCACCGGTGTAGGCCGGCAGCACCGCGCGCACGGCGGCCTCGTCGATGTGCGACGCCGGTGCTGACGAGGTGATCTCGCCCTCGGCATCGTCGGTGACGGTGGCCTGGCCGAGCCGGATCGTCGCGACGTACTCCTTGTCGACGAGCGTCAGGTGGCCGAGCAACCGCGTCGCGCGGTTGATGCCGAGCACGAGGACGCCGGTCGCCATCGGGTCGAGCGTGCCCGAGTGGCCGACCTTCTTGGTGCCGGCGATGCGGCGCATGCGGCCCACGACGTCGTGCGAGGTCCAGCCGGCCGGCTTGTCGACCACGACGAGCCCGGAGACGGGAGCGTCAGTCATCGAGCTCCGCGTCGTCCTCGTCCTTCTTCTTGTACGGATCGGGGTCGCCGGCATACTGCGCACCCGCCGAGCGCGAGGCGACCTCCTCGTCGGACTCCTTGACCTTGGCGAGCAGGTCCTCGATCTCCTTGGCCGTCTCGGGGACGGCGTCGAGGAAGAACTCGATCGACGGGGTGATGCGGGTGCCGAGCTGCTTGCCGACCTCGGAGCGGATCAGGCCGGTGGCGCTGCGCAGTGCAGCGGCGGTCTCGGCTCGCGCAGTCTCGTCGCCCATGACGGTGTAGAACACCGAGGCCTGCTGGCCGTCACCGGTCATGCGTACGTCGGTGATCGTCACGAAGCCGAGGCGCGGATCCTTGACCCGGCGCTCCAGCATCTGCGCGACGATGACCTTGATCCGGTCGGCGACCTTGTGGATCCGAGGTCCAGCCATGATTTCCTCCTGAAAGTCGTGTTGCGTCATAACTTCCGTGGCCCTGAGGCCTCAGAAGCTATGACGCAACACAGGTGACCTGTCGCTTACGCGCGAACCTTCTCGCGCAGCTCGAACGTCTCGACGATGTCGCCGACCTTGATGTCGTTGAAGCCCTTGAGCACGAGACCGCACTCGAAGCCTTCGCGGACCTCGGACACATCGTCCTTCTCGCGGCGCAGGCTGGAGAAGTCGAGGTTGTCCGCGACCACGGAGCCGTCGCGAAGCAGGCGTGCCTTCGCGTTGCGCCGGATCACGCCGCTCGTGACCATGCAACCGGCGATGTTGCCGATCTTGCTGGAGCGGAAGATGTCGCGGATCTCGGCGGTACCGAGCTGAGCCTCCTCGAACTCCGGCTTGAGCAGGCCCTTGAGCGATGCCTCGATCTCCTCGATCGCGTTGTAGATGACCGAGTAGTACTTGATCTCGACACCTTCGCGGTCGGCCAGCTCCGTCGCCTTGCCCTGCGGGCGGACGTTGAAGCCGATGATGACGGCGTTGGACGCGGCGGCCAGCATGACGTTGGTCTCGGTGATCGCACCGACACCGCGGTCGATGACCCGGAGTGCGACCTCCTCGCCGACGTCGATCTGGGCCAGTGCGTCCTCGAGCGCCTCGACCGAACCGGAACCATCACCCTTGAGGATGAGGAGCAGCTCGTCGGTCTCGCCCTTCTCCATCGAGGACATGAAGTCCTCGAGCGTACGACGGCCGGTGCGCTGCGCCAGGAGGGCGTTGCGCTCGCGCGCCTCGCGCTTCTCGGCGATCTGGCGGGCCAACCGGTCGTCGGCGACCACCATGAAGTTGTCACCGGCGCCGGGCACCGCCGTCAGACCCAGCACGAGTGCCGGACGGGACGGGGTGGCCTCCTCGATGTTCTCGCCGTGCTCGTCGAGCATGGCTCGAACGCGACCAAAGGCCGGACCGGCGACGATCGAGTCGCCGACCTTGAGCGTTCCGCGGTGGACCAGCACCGTTGCGACAGGTCCCCGACCACGGTCGAGGTGCGCCTCGATGACGAGACCCTCGGCGTTCTGGTTGGGGTTGGCGCGCAGGTCGAGCGAGGCGTCAGCCGTGAGGATGACGGCCTCGAGCAGGTCGTCCAGACCCGTGCCGGCCTTGGCCGAGACGTCGACGAACATCGTGTCGCCGCCGTACTCCTCGGGCACAAGGCCGTACTCGGTGAGCTGACCACGAGCCTTGGTGGGGTCGGCGTCAGGCTTGTCGACCTTGTTGACCGCGACGACGATCGGGACGCCGGCGGCCTTGGCGTGGTTGAGCGCCTCGACCGTCTGCGGCATGACACCGTCGTCGGCCGCGACCACGAGGATCGCGATGTCGGTCGCCTGGGCACCACGGGCACGCATGGCGGTGAACGCCTCGTGGCCCGGTGTGTCGATCAGGGTGATGCGACGCTCGGTGCCGTCGACCTCGGTCGCGACCTGGTAGGCGCCGATGGTCTGCGTGATGCCACCGGCCTCCTTGTCGACGACGTTGCTGCTGCGCAGCGCGTCGAGGAGCTTGGTCTTTCCGTGGTCGACGTGACCCATGACCGTGACGACGGGGGGACGCGCGGCCAGGTCGGCCTCGTCGCCCTCGTCCTCGCCGAACTCGATGTCGAACGACTCGAGCAGCTCGCGGTCCTCGTCCTCGGGCGAGATGACCTCGACGTTGTAGTTGAGCTCTTCGCCCAGCAACATCAGGGTCTCGTCGTTGGCCGACTGGGTCGCCGTGACGACCTCACCGAGGTGGAACAGCACCTCGACAAGCGATGCGGAGTCGCCGCCGATCTTGTCGGCGAAGTCAGCGAGCGAGGAGCCGCGCGTCAGGCGTACGGTCTCGCCGTTGCCCTTGCGGACGCGGACGCCGCCGATGGCGGGCGCCTGCATCTGGTCGAATTCCTGACGCTTCGCGCGCTTGCTCTTGCGTCCACGACGTACGGGACCGCCGGCGCGACCGAACGCACCCTGCGTGCCGCCACGCGTGTTGCGGCCACCGGGGCCACCCGTGCGCGGAGGACCGCTGAAGCCGCCTCCACCACCGGGAGCACCGCGACCGGGAGCACCGCCGCCGCCGGGACGACCGGCGTAACCGCCGCCGCCTCCGCCGCCGGGAGCGCCGCGACCCGGTGCACCACCGGGACCGCCGCGACCGGGAGCTCCACCAGGTCCACCACGGCCGGGCGCACCGCGACCGGTCGAGGGACCGGCGAGGCCGGACTGGCGCGGCATCATGGCCGGGTTGGGCCGTGGCATGCCAGGTGCACCAGTGGGCGCCGGGCCACCGGCACGTGCGGCCGGCGGACGCGGGGCGCTCTGCATGCCCTGCGTCGACGAGAACGGGTTGTTGCCGGGCCGGGCCTTGGGTCCGGGACGCGGTCCCGGGGTGGCCGAGGCAGGTGCCGAGGCGGCTGCCGCGGGAGCCTCGGGCTCGGCGGCCGGGGCGGGTGCCTCGGCGACGGGCTCGGGCTCAGGCTCGGGCGTCGGGGCCACGCGGGGACCAGGCGTCGGGCCGGGCGTACGCGTGGGGGCAGGGGCGGCCGGCGCAGCAGCCTCGACCGGAGCCGGTGCGGCTTCGGGCTCGGCGGCGGGTGCCGGTGCTGCCTTCTTGGCGGCGGGCTTGCCGCCGGACTTCTTGGCGCCCTGCGCGCGCAGGGCTTCGCCGTGCTCCTCGTTGAGGCGCCGGACGACGGGGGCTTCTACGGTCGAGGAGGCCGACTTCACGTACTCACCCATGTCTTTCAGGGTGGACAGGACGACTTTGCTCTCGACACCGAACTCGCGTGCGAGCTCGTGGACTCTTACAGCCACTCTTCTCCTTCAGGGGGGTCCGACCCCGAAGGAGGATCAGACCACTAGTTGACGAACGTGCTCATTGCGCAGTACTCATCGCGCAGTACTCACAGCTTCTTCATGAGCGGATGCTCCGATTTCGTGTCATGAACGCCGCAGGTGCGGCGTTCCTGGTGGTCATGCTGTTTCGACGATCCCCGCCAGCTCGCTCAGGTCGAGCGGCCCCTCGACTCGAAGGGCCCGACCGAACGCCTTGCGGCGAATTGCCAGCTCCAGGCACCGGGTCGTGGGGTGCAGATGCGCCCCCCGCCCCGGCAGCGTGCCGCGCGAATCAGGTCTCACGACCGTGGTCGTGGGCTCCCGAACTGCGACGACTCGCACCAGAGTGGTCTTGTCCGCACGTTGCCTGCAACCGATGCACGTCCGAACGACCTCGTCCAGTCTACCCGTTTCGCGAAGCCCACGCGCCATTGACTCAGGCGCCCTCGGTCCTGGGCGCCTCGGTGTCCGAGCGGATGTCGATGCGCCAGCCGGTGAGCTTGGCGGCGAGGCGGGCGTTCTGGCCCTCCTTGCCGATCGCGAGGGAGAGCTGGAAGTCCGGCACGACGACTCGCGCCGAGCGCGTCGTGGGGTCGACGAGGGTCACGCCCTTCACCTGCGACGGCGACAGCGCGTGCGCGATGAACTCCGCAGGGTCGTCGCTGTAGTCGACGATGTCGATCTTCTCGCCGTGCAGCTCGTGCATGACGTTGCGGACCCGCTGACCCATCGGCCCGATGCAGGCACCCTTGGCGTTGACGCCGGGCACGTTGGCGCGCACCGCGATCTTGCTGCGGTGGCCGGCCTCGCGGGCGATCGCGATGATCTCGACGGAGCCGTCGGCGATCTCCGGCGCCTCGAGGGCGAACAGCAGCTTGACCAGGTTGGGGTGGGTGCGAGAGACCTTGACGCGCGGCCCGCGCAGGCCCTTCTCGACCTCGTAGACGTACGCCTTGAGGCGCTCGCCGTGCGCGTACTTCTCCTCCGGCACCCGCTCGGACGCCACGAGGATCGCCTCGATGCGGCCGAGGTCGAGCGCGACGTCGCCGGGGCGGCTCTGCTGGATCACGCCGGAGACGATGTCGCCGACCTTGCCGGCGAACTCGCCGTACTTGGACTCGTCCTCGGCGTCGCGGATCCGCTGCATGATGAGCTGGCGGGCGATCGTCGCGGCGAACCGGCCGAAGTCGTCAGGCGTGTCGTCGAACTCCTCCGTGAATGTGAAAGTCGGTCGCTGCTCGGGTTCCTCCGAGACTTCCGAGGAGTCGCTTGCGTCCCGTGGCTCGGGCGGCGGCTCGACCTCGAGGCGCTCCTTGGCCCACACCGTCACGTGACCGCTCTTGCGGTCGAGCTCGACGCGCGCGTGCGGGTGGGATCCTCCGGTCTTGTGGTACGCGGACAGCAGCGCTGTCTCGATCGCTTCGACGACGACGTCGAAGGAGATGTCCTTCTCGTGCTCGAGGGCGCGCAATGCGGCCATGTCGATGTCCATCAGGCGTCCTTCCTGTTCAGCTCGGTTTGCACGAGCGCGGTGTTGATCTGGTCATATGACAGCCGTTGCGTGGTGGTGCGCCCCTCGATCACGACGCCCTCGTCGTCGCTCTCGCCGATGCGGCCGTCGATCGACGAGTCGTCGGCCAGCCTCAGGCGTACGAGGCGGCCCGCGTTGCGCCGCCAGTGACGGGGCGCGGTCAGGGGACGGTCGACGCCACGTGAGGTGACCTCGAGCGTGTAGGGCTGGGAGCCCATCACGTCGGAGGCGTCGAGCTCCTCGGACAGCGCGCGCGTGGCGTCGGTGATGTGGTCGATGCCGACACCGCCGTCACGGTCGAGAGCGATGCGGAGGACGCGCTTGTTGCCGGCCGGTGTCAGCTCGATCGCCTCGACGTCGAAGCCGAGAGCCGACACACAATCACCCACGAGGGCTGCCAGTTGTTCGTCCATGGCTCGTCCTCCGGTGTTCTTTTGTGATCAGCTCGTTGTGGGCACCGGCTTCGGTGTCGGGAACCACCCTACCGAACCGGCAGGCCTCCGGTGAACGCCGTGAGTCGGCTAGCCTGCCGTGGTGATCAGCCGACGTGCGCTCCTGGGGACGGGCGCTGCCACCGCAGTCGCCGCGGCCGGGCTCGGCGGCGCCGCCCTCATGCATCGGCTCGACGACGTGGCCCGCGGCGTCGGCATCGAGCCCCACTCCGAGCCAGATCCTGCCGACGACCGGCTCATCGCCCGCGTCGCTGCCGACCAGAACGCCCTGCTCGCGCGCGTCGAGGCCACGGCGAGCAAGCACAAAGGTCTGCGCCTCGACCCCTTCGTCGCGATCAGCACCGCGCACGCCAAGGCGGTCGGCGTCGCCGCGACGGTGCCGGACATCGCCGCGCCTCCCGCCGGCCGCGACGTAGCGGTTCGTGCGCTGGCCACCGCGTACGCAGCCGCCTCGAGGGCGCGGGCAGCGGACTCCGGCAAGGCGACCTCCCCCGCACTCGCCCGAGTACTCGCGTCGATGTCGGCCGGGCTCGCCCAGTGCGCTCACGCGGTGGGTGACCTGCGATGACGTCGACCGAGGCGATGCAGGACTGGCTCGCGCTGGAGCACGAAGCGGTGTGGCTCTACCCCGTCATCGGCGCGCGGTTCGACGCCCTCACCGAACGCGCGCGGACGTCCTACGGCCAGCATCGCGCCGTACGCGACCGGCTGCTGTTCCGGCTGCACCGCATGGACATCGAGCCCGTGCCGACCGCGCTGACGTACGACGTGGGGCGGCTGGTCACCAAGGCTCAGGCCTTGGCTGCCGTACGACAGGTCGAGCGCGACATCGCCGCAGCGTGCCTGACCCTCGCCGGCGAGAGCGTCGGCGAGCTCCGGACGTATGCAACGGCAGGGCTGCGCCGTGCCGCCCTTGCGGAGCTCACCTGGGCCGGGCGTCCCACGGCGTTCCCCGGCCTCCCCTGATCCCGATCAGTCGCGGAGGTGGGCCAGCAGGTCGCCGAGCGGTACGTCGGTGCGCTCGCCGGTGGCCCGTTCCTGGACCTCGACCACGCCGTCGATGAAGCCCTTGCCGACCGTGACCCTCGTCGGTACGCCGATCAGCTCTGCGTCCTTGAACTTCACGCCCGGCGAGACCTTCCCGAGACGGTCGTCGTAGAGCACCTCGAGGCCCTCGCCGATGAGGTCCTGGTAGACCTGCTCGGCTCCCTCGACCACGGCCTCGTCCTTGCCCGCGACGATCAGGTGCACGTCGAACGGTGAGAGCTCCTTGGGCCACACGAGCCCGAGGTCGTCGTGCGCGTACTCGGCGACCGCGGCCACCGCGCGGGAGACCCCGACGCCGTACGAGCCCATCGTGACCGTGACGAGCTTGCCGTTCTCGTCGAGCACCTTGAGGTCGAGCGCCTCGGCGTACTTGCGGCCGAGCTGGAAGATGTGGCCCATCTCGATGCCCCGTGCGAGCTCGAGCGGACCCGAACCGTCAGGCGCCGGGTCGCCGGCGCGGATCTCGGCTGCCTCGATCGTTCCGTCGGCCGTGAAGTCGCGCCCGGCGACGAGGTCGATGACGTGCGAGCCGTCGACGTTGGCGCCGGTGACCCAGCGGGTCCCGTCGACGACACGGGGATCGACGAGGTAGCGGATGCCGGACTCGCTGTCGGCTCCCAGCACTCCAGGACCGATGTAGCCCTTGACGAGCGCGGGGTGCTGGGCGAAGTTCTTGGCCTCGAACGGCTCGACCTCGGCCGGCGAGACGACCGCCTCGAGCCGCTTGGCGTCGACCTCGCGGTCACCGGGCAGGCCGATCGCCAGCGGTTCACGCGTGCCGTCGGGGTGGCGCAGGATCACGAGCACGTTCTTGAGCGTGTCGGAGCCCGCCCAAGGACGGTCGTCACGGGGGAACCGCTCGTTGAGATGCGCCACGAGCGTGTCGATCGTGGGCGTGTCCGGAGTCTGCTCGGCATGGGCGGCCGGGGCGTCGTCGTACGGGATCGCGTCGGGCACGACAGTCGTGACGGCCTCGACGTTGGCGGCATAGCCACCGGGCGAGCGTACGAACGTGTCCTCCCCCGTCTCGGACACCGCAAGGAACTCCTCGCTGGCCGAGCCGCCCATCGCACCGGACTGCGCGTGCACGATGACGTACTCGAAGCCGAGCCGGTCGAAGATCCGGACGTACGCCTCGCGGTGCGCCTGGTAGGACTTCTCGAGCCCTGCGTCGTCGACGTCGAACGAGTAGGAGTCCTTCATGATGAACTCGCGGCCGCGCAGGATGCCGGCACGCGGGCGCGCCTCATCGCGATACTTCGTCTGGATCTGGTAGATGCACAGCGGCAGGTCCTTGTAGGACGAGTAGAGGTCCTTGACCAGCAGCGTGAAGAACTCCTCGTGCGTCGGGCCCAGCATCATGTCGTTGCCCTTGCGATCCTTGAGCCGGAACACGTTGGGGCCGTAGTCGGTCCAGCGCCCGGACGCCTCATAGGGCTCGCGCGGCAGCAGGGCGGGGAACCGCACCTCCTGCGAGCCGATCGACTCCATCTCCTCGCGGATGATCTTCTCGACCTTGGCGAGCACCTTGAGGCCGAGCGGCAGCCACGAGTAGATGCCGGGGGCGACGCGACGGATGTAGCCGGCGCGCACCAGGAGCGTGTGGCTCGGCACCTCGGCGTCGGCCGGATCGTCGCGGAGAGTTCGCAGGAAGAGCCGGGACATACGCATACCGACGACCTTATTCGGTCGGTGTCGCCGGATCAGCCTCGGGCGGCCTTGAGGGCGATGCGAATCATGGGCAGCTGCAGCGGGAGGCGCAGCACGGTGCCGAGCGTGAACCACCAGGGCTTGCGCGAGTCACGAGCGCTGTCGACCGACATCTGCACATTCGCCGGGAACACCGCGACGAGCAACGCGGCCGAACCCAGCCCACCCAGGCGTCGCCCGCTGGGATGCAGCAACATCCCGGCCAACGCGATCTCGGCAACACCCGAGACCTGCACGAGCTCGCGCTTGCGGGGCAGCGCCTTGGGCACGATCGCCTCGTACGTCCGCGGCGTCACGAAGTGCAGCACACCGGACACCGCGAAGATGCCGGCCAGGACCTTGATGTCACGACTCATGCAGCGAGCATGTCAGAGCAGGATCGATGCGAACGTCGCGGTCTGCTCGAAGCCGACCCGCTCGTACGCCCTGCGAGCCGCGATGTTGTGGTCGTTGACGTAGAGCGTGACGATCGGCGCGACGCTCGCGCGCGCCTGTTGCACGACTGCTGCGAGGGCCGGCGCGGCGATGCCCCGGCCCCTCTGGTCCGGGCGGACGTAGACGCCCTGGATCTGGCAGGCGTAGGGCGTCGCGGCGCCGACCTCGGCCTTGAACAGCACGTCGCCGTCCTCGATGATCGCAAAGGCCCAGCCCTGCGAGATGAGCTGGGCGACGCGTGCGCGGTAGCCGCTGCGGTTGCCGGCCTCGGGGTCGACTCCGACCTCCTCGGTGAACATCGCGACGCACGCCGGATAGACCGTGTCGAACTCGTCGAGCACCACGGGGCGAACGCGCGGGTCGGGCCGCAGGCGGCTGTCACGCTCCAGCACCATGAACGGCTGGTCGAGCCGGGGCGAGCGGGCCGGGCCCCAGTGCGGCTCGAGCCGCTTCCACATGGGCAGCACGGCGTCGCGCGGCCCGACGATCGACGACGGTCGTACGTTGTCGGCGATGGCCTGGTCGGCGAACGCCTCGACGGCTGCGGGCGTGGCCTGGACGGGTACGACGTTGGCGCCGGCGTGACAGGCCGAGACGAGGGCACCGTCCTCGAAGTAGCCCCACACCTGCCCACCGAGCCAGCGCGTCTGCAGCTTGGTCGCGTCGACGCGGTTGCGCACGAACAGGTTGACCAGCGGATCGCGATCGAGAAGCGCGAACAGCTCAGGGAGGTCAGGCGTCGTCAACGCACGGACGTGCGTCGTCGTCTTGAGCACAGCGCCTCCCTGGATGGTGCCCCCAGCCTACGACGCGCGCGGGCCGCTCGCCCATGGCAGGCCCGCAACAGGATCAGCTGACGGTGACGGCGGGCGAGCCGCCTTCGACCGGCTCCATGCCCTCGGCGATGCGCATGGCCTCCTCGATCAGCGTCTCGACGATCTTGGACTCCGGCACGGTCTTGATGACCTCGCCCTTGACGAAGATCTGGCCCTTGCCGTTGCCGGACGCCACGCCGAGATCGGCCTCGCGGGCCTCTCCCGGGCCGTTGACGACGCAGCCCATGACGGCGACGCGGAGCGGCACCTCCATGCCCTCGAGGCCGGCGGTGACCTCCTCGGCGAGCGTGTAGACGTCGACCTGGGCGCGACCGCACGACGGGCACGAGACGATCTCGAGCTTGCGCTCACGGAGGTTGAGCGACTGCAGGATCTGCAGGCCGACCTTGACCTCCTCGACGGGCGGTGCCGACAGGGATACCCGGATCGTGTCGCCGATGCCCTGGCTCAGCAGCGCGCCGAACGCCGTGGCGCTCTTGATCGTGCCCTGGAACGCCGGGCCGGCCTCGGTGACGCCGAGGTGCAACGGCCAGTCGCCGCGCCGGGACAGCTGCTCGTATGCCTGCACCATCACGACGGGGTCGTTGTGCTTGACCGAGATCTTGAAGTCGTGGAAGTCGTGCTCCTCGAACAGGGACGCCTCCCACACGGCGGACTCGACGAGCGCCTCGGCAGTCGCCTTGCCGTACTTGTCGTAGATGCGCTTGTCGAGCGAGCCGGCGTTGACGCCGATGCGGATCGAGACGCCGGCGTCCTTGGCCGCGCGGGCGATCGCACCGACCTGGTCGTCGAACTTGCGGATGTTGCCGGGGTTGACGCGGACGGCCGCGCAACCGGCGTCGATCGCCGCGAAGACGTACTTGGGCTGGAAGTGGATGTCGGCGATGACCGGGATGTTGGAGTGCTGGGCGATCTCCGGCAGCGCGTCGGCATCGTCCTGGCTCGGGCAGGCGACGCGGACGATGTCGCAGCCGGCTGCGGTGAGCTCGGCGATCTGCTGCAGCGTCGTGTTGACGTCGGAGGTCAGCGTCGTGGTCATCGACTGCACCGAGATGGGTGCGTCGCCGCCGACGTCGACCGTACCGACCTTGATCTTGCGGGTCTTGCGGCGCGGCGCGAGCACCGGCGGGGGCATCGCGGGAAGTCCGAGATCAGTCATGGTTTTCAGCTCAATTTCACGGGGTTGACGATGTCGGCGTAGATCAGGATCACACTCATCAGCATAAGGAGGGCACCCACGGCGTACGCGACGGGCAACATCTTGGCGACGTCGACGTATCCGGGGTCGGGCAGACCGCACAGCTTGGCGAATCCGCGGCGAACGGCTTCGTAGAGCGCACCGGCGATGTGGCCGCCGTCGAGGGGCAGCAGGGGAATGAAGTTGAACAGCGCGAGGAACAGGTTGAGCCCGGCGAGCAGCACGAGGACCCGCTGGATGCGCTCGGACCAGGTGGGGTCGTCGACGGTGACCATCTCGCCCGCGACCCGGCTCGCACCGACCACGCTGATGGGGCCCTCGGGGTCACGGTCCGCACCGAACGCGGCCTTGGTGACGTCGACCATGCGCTGCGGCAGGTGGGCGATCGCCTCGGCCGTGCCCTTGACGTACGTGCCCATAGTCGACGCGATGTAGCCCGGACCCTGGCGTTGCATCTCCTCGGTCGCGATCACGCCCAGGAAGCCCACGTTGACGGTCTTGGTGGGGTCGTTGACGTCGGCGCGCGCCAGCACCGACGTGGCGACGCTGGCCTCGCGGGCCTTGCCGTCACGCTCGAAGCCGATCGTCGCCTCGCGCGACCCGTTGGCCCGGATCAGCTTGGTCAGCTCGTCCCACGACGAGATCTTCGTGCCGTTGAACGAGGTGATGCGGTCGCCCGCGACGATGCCGGCCTTCTTGGCCGGTGTGACGGGGTCGTCGGCCTTGCACGTGCGTCCGGCCTCGGCGTCGCTGATGGCGCAGTCCGACACGGCTTGCACCGTCGTCGTCGGCTTCAACGCACCGAATCCCATGAACACGATCGTGAACAGGACGATCGCGATCAGGATGTTGACCATCGGCCCGCCGGCCATGACGATCAGCTTCTGCCACCACGGCTTGCGGTAGAACAACCGGTCGAGGTCCTTGTCCTCCACGTGCTCGTACTCGGCGTTGCGGGCATCCGAGATGAGCTGCGTGAACAGTCCGGTGTTGGTCTTGCGCACCTCGTGCGGGTCGGCGTCCTTGGCCGGCGGCAGCATGCCGACGAGCTTGACGTAGCCGCCGAGCGGGATCGACTTGATGCCGTACTCGGTCTCGCCGCGCTTGACCGACCACACGGTGTTGCCGAAGCCGACGAAGAACTGCGTGACCTTGATGCCGAACTTCTTGGCCGGATACATGTGGCCGAGCTCGTGGAGGCCGATCGAGACCGCGACGCCGATGATGAAAGCGATGACACCGAGGGTGTAGATCAGGGCATTCATCGCTTCTCCACCAGCTCCGCGGCCCTGGTGCGGGCCCATGCATCGGCGCCGAGCACGCCGTCGAGGGTCAGGTCCTGGTGGGCGACGTCCGGATCGCCGAGATGCTCGTCGAGGACCACACCCACCGTGTCCACTATGCCGAGGAAGTCCAAGTCACCCGCGACGAACGCGTCGACGCAGACCTCGTTGGCGGCGTTGAACACCGCAGGTCCCGTACGCCCGAACGTGCCGGCCTTGCGCGCCAGGCTGACCGCGGGGAACGCCTCGTCGTCGAGCGGGAAGAACTCCCACGTCGCGGGCTGGGTCCAGTCGCAGCCGGCAGCCGCATCGGGCACGCGGTCGGGCCAGGCGAGGCCCAGCGCGATCGGCAGCTTCATGTCGGGCGGCGACGCCTGGACCATCGTGGCGCCGTCGGTGAACTCGACCATCGAGTGGACGATCGACGGCGGGTGCACGACGACCTCGATGCGATCGAAACCGATGTCGAACAACAGGTTGGCCTCGATGACCTCGAGACCCTTGTTGACGAGCGTGGCGGAGTTGATCGTGATGACCGGCCCCATGTCCCAGGTCGGGTGTGCCATGGCCTGCTCGGGCGTGACGTCGGCGAGCTCGGCGCGCGTACGTCCGCGGAACGGCCCACCGCTGGCGGTGACGATCAGGCGGCGTACGTCGTCCCTGCGCTCGCCGCGCATCGCCTGCGCGAGGGCCGAGTGCTCGGAGTCGACCGGCACGAGCTGGCCGGGCTTGGCTGCGCCGATCACGAGCTCGCCGCCGATGATCAGGGACTCCTTGTTGGCGAGGGCCAAGGTCGTACCGGCCTCGAGGGCGGCGAGCGTCGGGAGCAGGCCGACGGCACCGGTCATGCCGTTGAGCACGACGTCGCACTCGATGCGGGCCACGTCGACCGCCGCGTCGGGTCCTGCCAGCAACCGGGGCACCCGGTGGTCTCCCTGCGCATAACCTTGGCGCTGCGCCTCGGCATACAGCGCGAGCTGAACGTCCTCGGCCGCGCTCGCCTTGGCAACGGCGACGAGTGGCACGTTGAACGCGATGGCCTGCTCGGCCAGCAGCCGCGGGTTGCTGCCGCCTGCGGCCAGCGCGACGATCTCGAAGCGTTCGGGGTTGGCGGCGATGACCTCGAGGGCCTGGGTCCCGATGGATCCCGTAGAGCCGAGAACGGCGACACGCTTGCGCATGCCGCCATTGTCCCTGATGGGCTCCGGGTCACCTACTCCCGGACATGCCGATGGCGGCACTCCCGCAAGGAGTGCCGCCATCGGGTTCAGCCCCGGAGCGGCGGCAGACGAGGGATGTCCTGTCGCCGCGCCCCCTCCGCCCCGGGAGTTCGGTTACTTGACCTCGGACCTCAGGACCGCCCAGATTCCGAAGACCATCGGGATGATGAACCAGATGATGCTCGAGGTGGCGAGCTGCGCCCATTCCTCACCGCTCACGGGCGGATCGAAGAGCTTGCTCTGCGAGAAGTTGAAGTCGATCCACGGCTGCAGATCCTTGAACCATCCCACGAGCTCAGCGAGGATGCCGAACATCGTCGGGAACAGGAACGAGTAGACGAAGTACGCCACGATCGCCCCGGCGGAGTTGCGGATCAGGACGCCCAGCATGAACCCGATCAGGAGCCCCAGGACGTTGCCGAGCATGATCAGGAAGAAGTCACCCACGCCGACGTCCCAGACCATGTCGCCGCCGGTGATGGTCGATCCGATGACGTTGCCCAGCGCGCCGATCGCCATCGCGAGGATCATGGATCCGACTCCGACGGCGACCGCCGCCAGGGCCTTGGCCGCGATGACCTGACTGCGGTGAGGTGTCAACGTGAACGTGATGAGCCCGGTGCGCTGGCTCCACTCGCCCGTCACCGCCAGGATCGCGATGATGGGCAGGATCACGGCCATCGGGAACCCGATCGCCCCCGCGAACGTGCCGTAGGTGACTCCCGGGTCGTCGGCAAGACCCTGCACGAGGATCACGATGATCGTGGCAATGGTCGACACGATGGCGATGCTCATCATGAGCCAGAAGCCCGACCTCGTGTCGAACATCTTGCGAAGCTCGACCTTGAAGAGTCGGCTCAGGGGTACGCCCGGCCGGTTGGTGTCGATGGCGATTGCGGTGGCACTCATGCCGTTGCTCCTTCGGTGGTGACTTCTTCACGCTGGGTGCCGGCGGTCAGCTCGAGGAACATCTCCTCGAGGCCGGCGCCCTCGGCGGGCCGCAGCTCGATCAGCGCGACGCCTGCGGACGCCGCGGCCTTGCCGACCTGCTCCGGGGTGGCCTCGGTACGCAGTCCTCCGTCTCCTGAGGGCGACGCCGCCATGCCGGCGGTGGTCAGTGCGTTGGCAAGTGCCGACATGTCGCCGGCCTTCACGAACGTGCCTGCAGTCTGCAGGAGCTCCGCCTTGGTGCCCTGGGCGACGATCCGGCCGTTGCCGATGACGATGATCTCGTCGGCGATGACCTCGATCTCGTGCAGCAGGTGCGATGACAGCAGGACAGTGCCGCCGCGGTTGGCGTACTCACGCAGCAGGCTGCGCATCCAGTGGATGCCCGCGGGGTCGAGGCCGTTGGCCGGCTCGTCGAGGATCAGGATCTTGGGGTCGCCCAGCAACGCGTTGGCGATGCCAAGGCGCTGCCGCATGCCGAGCGAGTAGTTCTTGACGCGGCGCTTCGACTCGTCCGGGGTCAGGCTGACGAGCTTGAGCATCTCGTCGACGCGTGACATCGGCAGACCCATTGTCAGCGCACTGAGCGTGAGGATCTCGCGTCCCGTTCGTCCTGCGTGCTGCGCGGAGGCGTCAAGCAGGACGCCCACCTGGGTTCCGGGGTTGGGGATGTCCTGGTACTGGACGCCGCTCACGAGAGCCGCACCCGAGCTGGCGATGGTCAGCCCGGCCATGATGCGCATCGTGGTCGTCTTTCCGGCACCGTTCGGGCCGAGGAAGCCGGTGACGGCTCCTGGCTTGCACTCGAAAGAGACATTGTCGACGGCCTTGAAGCCGCCATACGTCTTGGTAAGACCTTCAACTGTGATCATGACACCCAGTCTGCACCGGGAAGGGGGCAGAAACATCGGTCGAGCGACCATTGCTCGATAGCCGAAAGTATGAGAGTGGCCAGCCGATCGGCCGTCGTGCGCGGCTGCCCCGACCCCTAGCCTTGGGACGTGCAGGCCGTCGACTACCAACCCCAGCTCCGCTGGTGGAGTCACGTCTGGCGCTATGCCGTCGTGCTGCTGATCTCCGGCTTGTCGTGGTTCGAGCTGTCCGGCTGGCAGTGGGACCACAAGCGGTGGTGGTTCTGGACCGACCTTGCTCTCGGACTCCTCGGCCTGGTCCTCGTCCACTGGCGACGCGCGTTCCCGGTGCAGGTCGCGGTCATCACCAACGCCTTGTCGTTCGTGTCGTGGTCGGCGTCCGGTCCGGCGACCCTCGCCCTCGTGTCGATGTCGACGCGACGGCGCTGGCGCGAGATCATCCCGGTCGGCAGCCTTGCCCTGGCCGCGAGCATCACGGCAGAGAGTGTCAACCCGGTCAGCGACGACGTTCTCGCGTTCACGATCCCGTTCATCATGGCGGTCATCGCCGTTTCGGTCGGCTGGGGCATGTACATCGGCTCGCGTCGTGAGCTGCTTGCGACACTTCGCGAACGCGCGATCACGGCCGAGGCCGAGCAGGCCGCCCGCGTGGCCCAGGCCCGTACGGCTGAGCGGGGCCGCATCGCCCGCGAGATGCACGACGTGCTCGCGCATCGCATCTCGCTCGTCACGATGCACGCCGGCGCGTTGACGTTTCGCGAGGACCTGACCGCCGAGGAGATGCGGGCCACCGCGGCAGTGATCCAGGAGAGCTCGCACCAAGCACTCGTCGAGCTGCGGGACGTCCTCGGCATCCTCCGAGACGATCCGGGCGACTCCAGTCCTGAGCGGCCGCAACCGTCGGCCGTCGACGTGCCCGCCCTCCTCGACGAGGCACGCGCGTCGGGCATGCGGATCGAGACCGAAGAGCTCGTCGCGCTCGAGGGAATCCCCGAGACCATCGGCCGTACGCTCTACCGCGTCGTGCAGGAAAGCCTCACGAACGCCCGCAAGCACGCACCCAACACGCTGGTGACCGTCTCCGTGACGGGCAGTCCGTACGCCGGGCTCTTGATCGTCGTGACCAACCTGCTGGAGGTCGGCACGAACGGTGCCGCGGCGCCCGAGTCGGGCCTGGGGCTGATCGGGCTGGCCGAGCGTACGGCCCTGGTGGGTGGACGGCTGGAGCATCGCATCACCCCGGGACGCGAGTTCGTCGTCAAGGCATGGCTACCGTGGCCCGCATGAGTGAGCGCAGCGAGCGAATCATGAGGCAGGGATCATGCCGTCGCCTCCGTATCGTTGGCTTCTCATGGAGGTGACGGCATGACGACGCGGGTGCTGCTGGCCGACGACGACCCGCTGGTGCGCGCGGGACTCGCCCTGATCCTCGGCGGGTCGGACACCATCACGGTCGTCGGAGAGGCGGTCAACGGCAGGCATGCGGTCGACGCCGTGCTGGCGGGCGGCATCGACGTCGTCCTGATGGACATCCGCATGCCGGTGCTCGACGGCATCGCCGCCACCGCCGAGATCCTGGAGCTGGCCGACCCGCCGAAGGTCATCGTGCTCACGACGTTCGATGCCGATGAGTACGTCGTCCGGGCGCTCGCGGCCGGCGCCAACGGATTCCTGCTCAAGGACACGCCACCTGCAGAGATCGTCGCGGCGATCGGCAAGGTCGTCGACGGCGAGCCCATGCTGTCGCCGACGATCACCCAACAGCTGATCCGCCAGGTCACCGACGCGGCACCCGGTCAGCGGGACGACGCGGCGGCGCTCTCACGGGTGTCCTGCCTGACGGAGCGGGAGCGCGAGGTGGCGATCGCCGTCGGCGGGGGCTCGTCGAACGCCGAGATCGCCGCCGACCTCCACATGAGCGTCGCCACGGTCAAGGCGCACATCTCGCACATCTTCACCAAGCTCGACGTGACGAACCGCGTGCAGGTCGCCATCGCGATGCACGACGCCGGCCTGCTCTAGCTGTGATGCCCAGGGACGTTGTTGCGTGACACGGTCCTGATCTGCTGGACGGCGAAGGCCTCCGGTTGTGGAGTGGAGATGTCTAGTAACCGCTCCGCACACAGGAGGCCTTCGTGTCCCACGCTAACGCTGCTTTGACCCCTCGTGCCCGTTTGAGGCTCGCGAAACTGATCGTTGAGGATCACTGGCCGCCGTCGCAGGCGGCAAGAATGTTCCTGGTCTCCACAGTCACAGCCCGCAAATGGGCCGCCCGGTTCCGAGATGAGGGGCCAGCCGGGATGGCCGACCGGTCGTCCCGGCCGCGGTCGTGCCGGCATCAGACGCCACCTGAAGTGGTGCGGCAGATTGTGCGCCTGCGGTGGCGGCACCGCTTCGGGCCGGTCCAGATCGGCGGCCAGCTGGGGATCCCCGCCTCGACGGTTCACGCGGTCTTGGTGCGCTGTCGGCTCAACCGACTCAGCCACATCGACCGGGTCACCGGCGAACCGATCCGCCGCTACGAACACCCACACCCCGGATCGATGATCCACGTCGACGTCACCAAGTTCGGCAACATCCCCGACGGCGGCGGACACCGCTTCGTCGGCCGCCAGCAGGGCGCAGCGAACAAGTGGGCGACAACAGGACTGCCCCGCGGGAAGGACTACAAGCCCAGAACTGGCACGGCCTTTCTGCACACCGTGATCGATGACCACTCCCGCGTCGCCTACGTCGAGATCTGCGCCGATGAGAAGGCCGACACCGCTGTCGGCGTGCTCCGACGCGCTGTTGCCTGGTTCGCCGACCACGGCGTCACCGTCGAACGCGTCCTGTCCGACAACGGCAGCTGCTACCGCTCCTTCGCCTGGCGAGACGCCTGCGACGAGCTGAGCATCAAGCACAAGCGAACCCGGCCCTACCGGCCCCAGACCAACGGCAAGATCGAACGGTTCCACCGCACCCTCGCCGACGGCTGGGCCTACGCCCGCTTCTACGACACAGACACCCAGCGGCGAGCAGCACTACCGGGCTGGATCCACTTCTACAATCACCACAGGATCCACTCCGCGATCAGCGGCACGCCTATCAGCAGACTCAACAACCTGCCTGGACATCACATCTAGCGCGTACGTCAGGAGTGCGCGGCGTTGAACGCCTCGATGACCTTCGACGGTGCGCGCCGGTTGTCGCTGACCTGGTGCCCGTTGGCGCGGGCCCACTCGCGGAGGTCGTGGATCGTGTAGCCGTCGCGGATCGCGACACCTGAGCCACCGCGACCACGGCCGCCGCGCGGCGTGTACGTGTCGCGGACCTCCTCCGCTCCGTCGAGGAGGTGGCGCAGGAAGTCGTCGACAGCCTTCTTGGACTCGTCCGACAGGTAGAGCTCGTACGTCCGCCCGTTGATCCGGTAGCGCTCCGGCGGGGTGTCGGGGTGCAGCTCCTTGCCGTCGTAGTCGTCGATCACGGTGACGATCGGCTCGGGGACGATCTCGCGCTTGGGCATGCGGACTCCTTCGGCTGGACGCGGTCAGGATAGTCCAGCCCGGTCAGGCGGTGGGCCCGTCAGTGCGTCTCCCAGGCCTGCTCGATCGGGATGTCGTGCTGCAGGACGTTGACCGCGGCCCGGTGGCCGGAGGCCATGGCCGCCGTCACGGTCGCCGGGTCGTCCGTCCAGGTCGCCTCACCCGCGACGTGCAGGACCCCGCCGACCGGGGTGGCCAGATCGTCGTGGTCAGCGGTCGTCGAGCCCACCGTCATGTACGCATACGAGCCGCGCGCGAACCGGTCGTCCTGCCAGTTGGTGGTCTGGACCTCGACCGGCTCCTCCACCCGGTCGCCATACAGCCGCCGGAGCTGCACGAGCACCGACTCCACGATCCGCGACGCCTCCCACCCGCGCGTGGCTCTAGCCGCCGGTCCGGCCGCGAACGTCAGGAGCGTCGGAGTGCCGTCGAGCGAGGTGAGGTCGTACCAGGAATGCCACCACGCACCCTCGGGACCCTGCTGACGTACGACGTAGACGTCCTGGTCCCAGAACCGGGTCCGGAACCGCAGGAAGACCTTCTCGAAGGCGTTCATCTCGAGCCGGCTGAGGGCACCAGCCACCGGCTCGGGCAGCGGAGGCTCGATGATGAGGTCGGTGCTGCGCAGGACCCCGACCGGCACCGTGAGGATCACGGCCTCTGCCGACATCTCACTCCCACCACCTGTGACGACCACACTGTCCGATCCCCAGCGCACGTGCGACACGACGTGCCCGAGGCGGATGTCGAGGCCTGCGGCAAGTCCCTCGGCGAGACGTCCGTAGCCGTCCGGGAACACCACCTCGTCGCCGTCGATCACGTCATCGTCGAGCCCGTGGGCGGCGAGGTCCTCGCTCGCGACTCCGTACTGCTCCTCCGAACGATGCCGGAGGTACTCGCGCACCCGCTCCACGCGAGCCTCGTCCCACCCCAGCGACGCGAGGACGCGCTCGGTGACGTCTGCGTACGACGCGTCCGCCTCCGAGGCGGCAATGACGTCAGGCAGCAGGGCGTCAACCGTGTGGATGTCGTCGGCGAAGCGCCGAGCCGCGGCGTCCGACAAGCGCTTGCCGTCCGGGCCGTAGTAGGCGATCGGTCGGCCGTCCGGTTGGTAGCCACCCACCGTGAACTCGTGCATCCGCATCCCGAATGCCTTGGCGGCCGCCGCCACCGGGCTGTCCATCGTCCCGTGGATCCAGGAGGCTCCGAGGTCCGTGGCGAGTCCGTCGCGCCGGTCGGTCCACACGCGGCCGCCGACCCGATCGCGCGCCTCGAGCACGACGACCCGTCTGCCTGCGCGCGACAGGAGCCGGGCGGCGGTCAGGCCCGCCACGCCGGCACCGACCACGATCGTGTCGTGGTGCTCCACCATGGCCCCTTCCTCCGCCCGGCTAGGCGTCCAGGTTGGTCATGACGTGCTTGATCCGGGTGTAGTCCTCGAGACCGTACATCGACAGGTCCTTGCCGTAGCCGGAGTGCTTGAAGCCGCCGTGCGGCATCTCGGCGACGATGGGGATGTGGGTGTTGATCCACACGCAACCGAAGTCGAGGCGGCGGGCCATCCGCATCGCGCGACCGTGGTCCTTGGTCCACACCGACGACGACAGGCCGTAGTCGACGCCGTTGGCCCAGCGGACCGCCTCGTCCTCGTCACTGAACTGCTGGACCGTGATGACCGGCCCGAAGATCTCGTCCTGGCTCGCGTGGTCGTCCTGCAGCAAGCCGGAGAGGACGGTCGGCTCGAAGAAGTAGCCGTCGCCCAGCGCCGTCATCCGCGAGCCGCCGGTCTCGACCGTCGCGTGGTCCGGCAGCGAGTCGATGAACTCCTTGACGTAGGCCAGCTGGTTGGCGTTGTTGACCGGACCCAGGTCGACGTCGTCGTCGGGCATGCCGACCCTGGTGCCGCGGGCGGCCTCGGTCAGCGCAGCGGTGAAGTCCGCTGCCACCCTGGGGTGCACGAGCACGCGCGTCGCCGCGGTGCAGTCCTGGCCCGCGTTGAAGTAGCCGGCGCCGGCGATGCCCTCGGCGGCGGCCGCGAGGTCGGCGTCGTCGAACACCACGACGGGCGCCTTGCCGCCGAGCTCGAGGTGCGGCTTCTTGAGACCCGCCGCCGCAGAGGCGGCCACCTCCATGCCGGCACGAACGGAACCGGTGATGGCGACCATCTGCGGCGTCGGATGCGTGACCAGCGCGCGACCGGTGTCGCGGTCGCCGCACACGACGTTGAAGACACCGGGTGGGAAGAACTCCTGCGCGATCTCGGCCAGCAGGGTCGTCGAGGCCGGGGTCGTGTCGCTGGGCTTGAGCACGATCGTGTTGCCCGCGGCCAGCGCCGGCGCGATTTTCCAGATCGCCATGACGAACGGGTAGTTCCACGGCGTCACCTGGGCCACGACGCCGATCGGCTCGCGGCGGATCATCGACGTGTGGCCGCGGAGGTACTCCCCCGCCGACTTGCCCTCGAGCACGCGTGCGGCGCCGGCATAGAACGTCATGGCGTCGAGCGCCTGGCCGAGGATCTCCTCGCTCATCGTGAGCGCCTTGGGCTTGCCCGTGTCGCGCGACTCGACGTCGACGATGTCCTGGGCCCGGTCCTCGATGGCCCGGGCGAACTGGTGCAGCATCTTGGAGCGCTCGTACGGGGTGGTGTCCCGCCAGGTCTCGAACGCCGTCGACGCTGCGCCGAACGCGCGGTCGACGTCCTCCGCACCGGACAGCGGCGCCGAGGCGTACACCTGACCGGTCGACGGGTCGATGACCTCGTACGTCGCTCCGCTGGCTGCGGCGACGTGCTCGCCGTTGATCACGTTGGTGATGGTTCGATCCATGGCTCCATCCAACCGCACCCTCAGGCGGGAAGCAACGGAATCCGAAGCAAACACCAGATCACACGACTGATTCCCTTGTGCTCCGCCGACCGATCTTGCGAAGATGGCAGCATGAACTACTCCGACGAGGACTACGACCGGCTGCAGAAGGCGGGCAAGCGCCACCTGTGGATGCATTTCTCCCGGCACGGGAGCTACGACGACGCCCACGACATCCCGATCATCACCAAGGGTGACGGCATGTACGTCTGGGATGCCAAGGGGCGGCGATACCTCGACGGACTCGCCGGGCTCTTCGTCGTGCAGGTCGGACACGGTCGTGAGGAACTGGCCGAAGCCGCCGCCAAGCAGGCCGCGGAGCTCTCGTTCTTCCCGGTCTGGACGTTCGCGCACCCCAACGCGATCGAGCTCGCGGAGCGGATCGCGTCGTACGCTCCCGGCGACCTCAACCGGGTCTTCTTCACGACGGGCGGCGGCGAGGCCGTCGAGACGGCATGGAAGGCGGCGAAGCAGTACTTCAAGCTGACCGGCAAGCCCCTCAAGACCAAGGTCATCAGCCGTCAGGTGGCCTATCACGGCACCCCGCACGGCGCCCTGTCGATCACCGGCATCCCGGCGCTGAAGCAGATGTTCGAGCCGCTCGTGCCGTCGACCGTTCACGTGCCCAACACGAACTTCTACCGTGCGCCCGAGCACGGCGACAACATCGACGACTTCAGCATCTGGGCGGCCGACCAGATCGAGCACGCGATCCTCGCCGAGGGCCCCGACACCGTCGCCGCGGTGTTCCTCGAGCCGGTGCAGAACGCCGGCGGCTGCTTCCCTCCCCCGCCCGGCTACTTCCAGCGGGTTCGCGAGATCTGCGACCGGCACGACGTCCTGCTGGTCTCCGACGAGGTCATCTGCGCGTTCGGCCGGCTGGGTGAGATGTTCGGCGCGACCAGGTACGACTACCTGCCAGACATGATCACCTGTGCCAAGGGTCTGACCTCCGGCTACTCCCCCCTCGGCGCCATGATCGCGACCGACCGGGTCATGGAGCCGTTCCTCCAGGGCGACAACAGCTTCGCCCACGGCTACACGTTCGGCGGCCACCCCGTGTCGACCGCCGTCGCGATGGCCAACCTCGACATCTTCGAGCGGGAGAAGCTCAACGACAACGTCCGCAACAACGAGGGCGCGTTCCGCTCGACGCTCGAGAAGCTGCTCGACCTCGACATCGTCGGCGACGTACGCGGTGACGGCTTCTTCTACGGCATCGAGCTGGTCAAGGACAAGGCGACCAAGGAGACGTTCGACGACGACGAGTCGGAGCGGCTGCTGCGCGGATTCTTGTCGAAGGCGCTGTTCGAGAACGGCCTCTACTGCCGCGCCGACGACCGGGGCGACCCGGTCATCCAGCTCTCGCCGCCGATCATCGCCGACCAGAGCCACTTCGACGAGATGGAGTCAATCTTGCGAGCGGTGTTGACTGAGGCTCAGGGTCACCTCTGAGCTGGCCAGGTGGTTGAGGTGCGTAGGCCGCCCGCGGCCGAAGCCTCGAAACCACCTGGGGTAGGGCTAGCGCGTTCGCGTCGCCCGCTGGTGGTCTGCGTCCTTGTCACCAGCGCTCACGGGTCAGTTGTCGCCCATCGACAAGCGTCGTTGCGACGCCGGCTCGTCACGGGCCATGACGGACCCTGAGCTCGTCGCCCTACCGCAGCGGACCGTCAACCTCACGGCGCCCTACCGCAGCGGCCCTTCAACCTCACGGGGCCCTCCCGCAGCGGACCTCCACCTAAGCCGCGAGGGCCTTCTCCTGGCGCCGGCGGACGACCTCGTTGCCCACGACGATGACGATCGAGATGACGAACATCGCCGTGCCGATCACGTTGACCTCCATCGGCACGCCACGCTGGTTGGCGCCGTAGACGTACATCGGGAACGTCACCCGCTGGCCCGCATTGAGGTTCGTGATGATGAAGTCGTCGAACGACAGCGAGAAGCTCAGCAAGGCGGCGCCGACGATGCCGGGCAGCACCAGCGGGAACGTGATGCGCCTGAACGTCTGCGACTCCGTGGCATAGAGGTCCATCGCCGCCTGCTCGAGGTTGTCGTTGAGCCCGGCGAGACGCGCCTTGACCGTCACGATGACGAACGACAGGCAGAACATGATGTGCGCGATGAGGATCGTGATGAAGCCCAGGTGCCCGCCGTAGCCCGCCGAGACGAACAGGGCCAACAGCGACGAGCCCATCACGATCTCGGGTGACGCCATCGGCAGGAAGATGATGACATTGGCCGCCGAGCGACCCGCGAACCGGTGACGCACCAGCGCGAACGCCGCCAGCGTGCCGAGCACCGTCGCGATCACCGTCGCGCACGCCGCGATGCTGATGCTCAGGAGCACCGAGTCCCAGATGCCGTTGGCCCACCCGTGCGGGTGAAGCCAGTGGTCCGTCGTGAACTTCTGGAACTTGTACACGTTGCGCGACTTGCTGCTGTCGTTGAAGCTCATCAGCACGACGATGGCAATCGGCACGAACGTGTAGGCGAGGATCAGGAGGCCGAGTCCCAGGATCAAGTGATTGCCGACCCACCGGCGTGCGGCCCTCATACCAGCTCCTCCGTGCCGGCGGTGCGAACGTAGAGCATCACGGCCGCCACGATGATGACCATCAGGATGACCGAGAGCGCACCGGCCGCGGCGTAGTCACCTTGGCTGGTGAACAGGTTCTGGATCGAGTTGCCGACCATTCTCGTGTTCGGACTGCCGAGCAGCTGCGCGTTGACGTAGTCACCGGCGGCTGGGATGAAGGTCAGCAGCGTGCCCGCCACCACGCCGGGTAGCGACAGCGGGAACGTGACCTTGAAGAAGCCGCGGATCGGTGACGCGTAGAGGTCGCCGGACGCCTCGATCAGCCGGATGTCGACCTTCTCGAGGCTCGCATAGAGCGGCAGCACCATGAACGGCAGGAAGTTGTAGGTCAGCCCGGCGATCACGGCGAACGGTGTCGCCAGCAACCTGTCGTCGGTGCTCGTCAGGCCGATCAGGTTGAGGAGGTTCGTCAGGTGGAGGGTCTGGGCGGCGCTCACGACCCAGCCGTCGTCGGCGAGGATCAGCTTCCACGACAGCGTGCGCAGCAGGAAGCTCGTGAAGAACGGCGCGATGACCAGCACGAGCATGAGGTTCTTCCAACGCCCGGCCTTGAACGCGATGGCGTACGCCAGGACGTAGCCGACCACGAGGCAGGTCAGCGTCGCGATGCCGGCATAGAGGATCGAACGACCGATCTGGCCCTTGTACTGGTCGAACGCATCGACGAAGTTGCCGAAGTGCCACGTCATGTCGTAGCCGGTCAGTGGCGAACCCTTGGGGTCGAACAGGCTGGCCGCAAGCAGCGAGTAGAACGGGATGACGAAGAAGACCAGGAGCCAGAGCGCGCCCGGCAGGATCAGCCAGTAGCCCGTGAGCTTGCGGCCGCGGGGCGCTTTGGTGGCGGTCTCGTGGGGGTTGGCCGGCGCGACGCCAGCAGTCGAGGTCATGACTCAGTCCTCCTCGATGCCGGCTTTGGCGTCCTGGCTGGCGTCGAGCAGGAACGCGAACTCCGGTCGCCAGGAGATGTCGACCTTGGTGCCGACCGGCAGCATGCGGCGCGCTCCGGTGTTCTGCTCGAACACCATGAGCTCCTGACCCCACGGCATCTTGACCATGTACTGGGTGCTCACCCCGACGAAGCTCACGTCGGTGACGTACCCGCCGGTGATGACGTCTCCCGGAGCATCGATCGGCTGCCCTGCTTCGGCGATCAGGACCTTCTCGGGACGGATGCCGAGCCAGCCCTTGCCGGACTCCGAATGCGCACGGTCAGCAGGGATCGACGCCACGGCTCCTTGGACCCGAACCTTGACGAGGTCGCCGTCGCGGCCCTCGATCTCTCCCGCGATCAGGTTGGACTGGCCGAGGAAGTTGGCGACGAAGGTGGTGCGCGGGTTCTCGTAGAGCTCGTTGGGTGCACCCATCTGCTCGATGACGCCCTGGTTCATGACCGCGATGGTGTCGGCCATCGTCATGGCCTCCTCCTGGTCGTGCGTGACGTGCACGAACGTCAGCCCGACCTCGGTCTGGATGCGCTTGAGCTCGAGCTGCATGCCGCGGCGGAGCTTGAGATCCAGAGCACCGAGCGGCTCGTCGAGCAGCAGCACCTCAGGCTGGTTGATCAGGGCACGGGCGAGGGCTACGCGCTGCTGCTGACCGCCTGACATCTGGGTCGGCTTCTTGTGTGCCTGCGACGTCAGCTCGACGAGCTCGAGCATGTCCGCGACCTGCTTCTTGTGGTCCTTGATCCCGCGACGCTCGAGCCCGAAGGCGACGTTCTTGGCAATGTTGAGGTGCGGGAACAGCGCGTAGTTCTGGAACACGGTGTTGACCGGGCGCTTGTACGGCTTGTCGTACGTGATCTCGGTGTCGCCCAGATGGATCGTGCCGGAGGTCGGCGTCTCCAGGCCGGCGACCATCCGCAACGTCGTGGTCTTGCCACAGCCGGACGGGCCGAGCAGGGCGAAGAACTTGCCCTGGGGAACGACCAGGTCGAGCGCCTTCACGGCGGTGAACGTCGCGTACTCCTTGGTCAGCTGCGCGAGCTTCAGGTCGCGCGAGGGCCCGCTCGGCGCTCGCGTCGCTGTGCCCGTCTCATGAACCTGTGACATCGCTGAAGTCCTTCTCGTAGGTGCGGATCTGAGCTTCGTCGAGGGCCATGAATCGGTGAGTCTTGGCCAGCGTCTTCTCGGTCGGGAAGATCAGCTCGTTGTGGACGTTGTCGGGATTGACCTTCTCCATCGCCTCTTGCGCGCCCTTCACGGGGCAGATGTAGCTGTTGTAGTTGGCGAGCTTGGCGGCGACCTCGGGCTCGTAGTAGTAGTTGATCCACTTCTCGGCGTTGTCCTGGTGGGTCGCCATGTTGGGGATGAGCATGTTGTCCGCCCAGATGATGATCCCCTCCTCGGGCGGGATCCACACCAGGTTCTCGTCGCCCGCGTTCGCGATGTCACCCGACCAGGCCTCACAGGCCAGGACGTTGCCCGAGGCGAGGTCCTGGACGTAGTCGTTGCCGGTGAACGACCGGAACTGCCCGTCACCCTTCGCCTTGGCCAGCCGATCGGTCGCCTTCTGCCACTGGGCGTCGGTGAAGTTCTCCGGATCGGCGCCCTCGATGAGCAGCATGAATCCCATCGTGTCGCGCATCTCAGTCAACAACGAGACCCGGCCCTTGAGGTCCTTGCGACTGATGAGCTCGGAGAACGACTTGATCTCTCCGGCCTTGCTCTTGTTGTACGCAATGCCGGTCAGGCCGCTCTGCCACGGGGCGGAGTAGTCACGCTTGGGATCCCACTCGGGCTTGGCCAGCGAGTCGATGATGTTGGCGTGCAGGTTGGGCACCTTGGAGGCGTCGAGCTTCTGGATCCAGCCGACCTGGATCATGCGGGCGGCCATCCAGTCGGTCAGCGCAAACAGGTCGCGCTTGGTCGACGTGCCGGAGCCCAGCTGGTTCTTGACCTTGGCGAAGAACTCGTTGTTGTCGTTGACGTCGGCGGTGTACTGCACCTTGATGCCGGTGTCCTTCTCGAACTGGCTCAGCGTCGAGACGTACTTGCCGTCGTCCTCATCGATGTACTCAGGCCAGTTGGAGAAGACCAGCCTCTTGTCGGTGGCCGAGACGTCCTTGGCCATGCGATCGGCAGGATTCTGTTTCTGGTCCGGAGTGTTGAACCCGTACTTGAGCGCCGCTGCGCTCACACCGACGAATGCGGCACCCCCGACCCCCTTGAGCACTGTCCGTCGATCGAGCTCCGCCATGCGCCACCCTCACTTTTAGCCGGTCAACGAATACTCGCAAGATATTAGGCCCACGACAAGGGATTCCGGCGTAAACATCGTGTTTCGCTCAGGAAAGCGTCACAATTGCGCCGAAATGGGGGCGACGGAATCCGTCGTCGTGGGGCATGATGTCGATCATGAGCGAGCGTAAACCGGTGGAGGGTCGGGGTCAGCACCTCGACGAGACCGCGAAGCAGATCATCGAGCTGCTGCAGGATGATGGCCGCCTGTCCTACTCGGCGATCGCCAAGGAGGTCGGCCTGTCAGAGGCCGCGGTGCGACATCGCGTGCAGAAGCTCATCGAGAGCGGCGTCATGCAGGTTGTCGCCGTGACCGATCCGATGCAGATGGGCTTCGCCCGCCAGGCGATGATCGGGGTCAAGGTCAGCGGCAACGTCAGGCAGGTCGCCGCCGAGCTCTCCGCGATCGACAAGCTCGATTACATCGTCATCACGACGGGGCGCTTCGACATCCTCGCGGAGCTCGTGGCCGAGAGTGACGACGAGCTCCTCGAGATCGTGTCGGAGCAGATCAGCGCGCTCGAGCGGGTCGTGACGACCGAGACGTTCGTCTACCTGCGCCTGGAGAAGCAGACGTACTCCTGGGGTGTGCGCTGAGCGCTCGCTCGGCCCACTGTCACCCAACAGTGACGATCGTCTCTCCGGCTTCGAGCGCGTTGAAGATGTCCGGGTATGCCTCGCGCATCCGGGACTCGTAGCCCTCGGGATCGTCAGGCGGCGCCGGCTCCGGATCGGTGCGTCCGGCCTGGATCAGCAGGTGCCACGGCACCTCGGTGTCCGGCAGGTGCAGCACCGGCGGCACACCGGCGAGCCGGATGTCTGCGGCCGGCGACGGCAGCACGCCGATGCGTGCGCACGCCAGCACCGCGACGACCAGCTCGCGACCGGGTGCGACATCGATGTGGAAGCCTGTGCCGGGGGTGATGCCGACGCTCGTGAACGCCCCGGCGATCGAGGCGGACTCGTGGAGCAGCTCGGCGTACGACATCGTGCCGCGCTGATCCTCGATCGCGAGGTTGTCGGCGAGGCCGTGGATCACCTGCGCGTCGAGGACCCGGTAGATCACGCTCGTCATCAGCGCCCCTCGAACTTCGGCGTACGCTTCTCGGCCCGCGCAGCGGCCCCTTCGCGTACGTCGGCGCTCGCCCACACCGCGTCGAAGCTCTCGGCGATCGCCGCGTCGTCATCGACGGACCCATTGAGGATCAGCTTGTTGTGCGCCAGCGTCAGCGGCGCGAACTCGGCGATCTCGTGAGCCCACGCCACGGCGTCGTCGAGCGTGCCGGGGCGATCCGCGAGGCCCATGCCGAGCGCTGTGTCACGGTCGAAGGTCTCGGCCGCCAGCATGAGGCGACGTGCCGGCCCGGCACCGGCGATGTCGGACAGCGTGCGGATGGTCCACGCATCGACGGCCAGGCCGTTGCGGGCCGTGGGCACGCCGAACGTGGCCTTCTCGTCGGCAACCCTCAGGTCGCACGCGATGGCGAGCTGCGTCCCGGCACCGATCGCCGCCCCGTTGACCGCCGCGATGAGCGGCACCGGCAGCTTGGCGAGGTGGTGCAGCATGCCGTAGAGCGCGTCGAGGAATTCCGGCCCGTACACCCCACCGAGGTCGGCGCCCGAGCAGAACGCCGTGCCCTGGCCCGTGACGACGATGACACGGGCACCGCCGGCGACCGCCTCGTCGACCGCCGCATGGATGGCGCGGCAGAGCTCGAGGTTGAGCGCGTTGCGCCGGTCCTCGCGCTGCAGTTCGAGGACGACGACAGGTCCGTCCGTGGTCACACCGAGCATGGGTCTCCTTCGGGTCGCCACCACGCTATCCGCCCTGATCAGGGGCCGCCCGCCGTGCCCGCACGACGGCTATATGACTTGTGAGTAACGTCACAGCAGCCGAGTCGTTGTTGGTGCATGGTCCTGTCTCGTCGCGCCCTCATCCAGTCCAGTGTCGTGATCGGCGGCGCGACGGCGCTGACCGACATGGCGCTGTCCTCCGCGGCCTGGGCCGTCACCGGGCAGCTCACCCCTGAGCACACGACGCTTGCGAAGACGCTCGTGCGCGGCACTCCTGGCGCCGGCGGCTACGCCCCCGTGGTCGTGCAGGCCGGCGAGCCGCACACGGTGCGTACCGACCTGGGCGGCACCGCCAACCCCGCACGTACGACGACCCGCACACCGGTGCTCGCCTTCGCCCACATGACCGACGTGCACCTGGTCGACGCGCAATCGCCGATGCGCCTCGAGTACGTCGACCGGCTCGAGGACCAGTACTCCCCCGGCGACCCCGTCATCGGCCTGCTCTCGTCGAGCTACCGCGCCCACGAGATGCTCACGCTCCAGGTCGCCGAGTCGATGGTCCGGGCGATCAACGACGTGCAGGCCGCCCCGGTCAGCGGCACCCCGTTGGCGTTCGCGATCCAGACCGGCGACAACTCCGACAACTGCCAGCAGAACGAGTTCCGCTGGAACATCGACATCCTCGACGGCGGGAAGCAGATCACCCCCGACTCCGGCAACCTGTCCCAGTACGAGGGCGTCTCCGACAACGTCACGTACGACCGCCACTACTGGCACCCCGACACCCCGCCGGCCGGGCAGCAGGCAGACATCTACAAGTCGCGGTTCGGCTTCCCGCAGGTGCCCGGCCTGCTCGCCGCCGCTCGCAAGCCGTTCACCGCCAAGGGCCTGCAGATGCCCTGGTACACCGCGTTCGGCAACCACGACGGCCTCGTCCAGGGCAACTTCCCGCACTCGCTGCCGCTGAGCCTGGTGTCGACCGGGCTGCTCAAGGTCATGGCGGTCCCGCCCGGCGCCTCCCAGACCGACCTGCTCACGAGCCTCACGACCGCTGATCCCAACGTGCTGCTCGGGGCGATCGGGCTGTCGTCCATACGGCTCGTCTCCCCCGACCTCAAGCGCCGCCACATCACGCGCGCCGAGGTCGTCGCCGAACACTTCAAGACCACCGGCACACCGGTCGGGCACGGCTTCACGGCGGACAACAAGAAGAACGGCACGGCCTACTACACGTTCGACAAGGGCGACGTCCGCTGCATCGTGCTCGACACGGTCAACCCCAACGGCTACGACACCGGGTCGCTCGACCAGAAGCAGATGACGTGGCTGACCAACCTGCTTGCGGCGTCGGCCGGCAAGTACGTCCTGGTGTTCAGCCACCACACCTCGGGCACCATGGACAACCCGCTCATCGCGACCGGTCTGGATCTGCAGCCCCGCGTCCTCGGCGACGCGGTGCTGAAGCTCCTGCTGTCGCATCCCAACGTCGTCGCGTGGGTCAACGGCCACACGCATCAGAACCAGGTGTGGTCGCACGCCCGGCCCGACGGTTCCGGTGGCTTCTGGGAGATCAACACGGCGTCGCACATCGACTTCCCGCAGCAGTCGCGGCTCATCGAGCTCGTCGACAACAACGACGGCACGCTCTCGATCTTCACGACGATGGTCGACCACGCAGGCCCTGCGGCGTACGGCGGCGTGCTCAATGATCCCGTCGCGCTGGCCGGCCTGGCCCGCGAGCTGGCGATGAACGATCCTCAGCAGCGCCGGTCGGCCCAGGAAGGCACGAAGGCCGACCGCAACCTCGAGCTGCTGACCCCGAAGCCCGCCCTCGCCTAGCCCCCGCTGACGGGCCACTTTTCGCCCCCTGACGGGTCACTTTTGGTCCCCCGACGGGTCAGTTGTCGCCTGGGCCAGCGCCACAAGTGACCCGTCACGGAGCCAAAAGTGACCCGTCAGCGGACGTTAGCCTTCGACGGCAGCGAGCTGGCCGCAGGCTCCGTCGATGTCGCTGCCGCGGGTATCGCGGACGGTCGTCGGGATGCCCTTGGCGATCAGGCGGCGGACGAACTCGCGCTCGTCCTCAGGACGCGACGCGGTCCACATGGACCCCGGTGTCGGGTTGAGCGGGATCAGGTTGACGTGCACCCAGCCCCAGTCGCCGTACGACTGCAGGACGTCGCCCAGCAGGTCGGCACGCCAGGCCTGGTCGTTGATGTCCTTGATCATGGCGTACTCGATCGACACCCGGCGCTTGGTCTTCTGGGCGTACTCCCACGCCGCCTCGACCGCCTCGTGCACGGACCAGCGGGTGTTGATCGGGACGAGCTCGTTGCGCAGCTCGTCGTCGGGCGCGTGCAGTGACAGTGCGAGGGTGACGGGGATGCCCTCGTCGGCGAGCTGCTTCATGCGGGGCACCAGTCCGACGGTGCTGACCGTGATGTTGCGCGCCGACATGCCGAGGCCGTCGGGAGCGGGCGCGACCATGCGGCGTACGGCACCGATGACGGCCTTGTAGTTGGCCATGGGCTCGCCCATGCCCATGAACACGACGTTGGAGAGGCGACCGGGTCCCCCGGCGATCTCGCCGCGGGTCATCTTGCCTGCGGCGTCCTGCACCTGGTCGACGATCTCGGCGCAGCTCATGTTGCGCTCCAGGCCGCCCTGTCCGGTGGCGCAGAACGGGCACGCCATGCCGCAGCCGGCCTGGCTGGAGACGCAGATCGTGGCGCGGTCGGTGTAGCGCATCAGCACCGACTCGACGAGCGCTCCGTCGAACAGCTTCCAGAGCGACTTGACCGTGGCGCCCTTGTCGGCCTCCATGGTGCGCACCGGGTTGAGCAGCGTCGGCAACAGCTCGGCGACGATCCGGTCGCGGCTCGCGGCCGGCAGGTCGGTCATGTTGGCCGGATCGCGCTCGAGGCGCGAGTAGTAGTGGTTGGCGACCTGCTTGACCCGGAACGCAGGCTCGCCCAGCGCCTCGGCGACAGCCGTACGCTCGTCAGCACTCAGGTCGGCCAGGTGCCGCGGAGGCTTGACGCGGCCGCGCTTCTGCTCGAAGACGAGCGGCAGCGGGTTCGGGTTGACGGAGGACACGTTCTCCATTCTCTCATTCGGGGCCCGACTTCCCCGAATCGCAGAGCTACGACCGTGCGAGCCGGGCGACGAAGTCGAGCTTGTCGAGGACCGGCGGCGGGATCACGAACGGGTAGAGCGGATCCTTGCCCATGCTGCGGTTGATCTGGTTGAGCGCGATGCTGAGCGGGACCCACACACCGGTGACGAGGTCACGGAACGACGTGAACTGACGCGGCGCCGCGACCGTGGCCAGCCCGTATGCCGACGCGGTCTCGACCGTGTCGCAGATGTGCAGGTAGTGCGCGAACGTCTCGGCGAAGTCCTCCCACGGATGCATCGTCGCGTACTGGCTGATGAAGTTGTCCTGCCAGCCGTCCGGCGCGCCCTCGCTGTAGTGCCGGTCGATCGCCTCGGCATAGCTCTGGCGCTCGTCACCGAACAGGTCGCGAAACTCCTCGAGCAGGTCGCCGGTGACCAGCTGCTGCCAGTAGAAGTGCCCGATCTCGTGCCGGAAGTGGCCCAGCATCGTCCGGTACGGCTCGTCCATCGACACGCGCAGCTGCTCACGGTGCACGTCGTTGCCCTCGGCGAGGTCGAGGGTGATGACGCCGTCGGCGTGGCCGATCGTGACCTTCTCATTGACGCTCGAGAGCAGGTCGAACGCCAACCCGTGCTCGGGATCCTCCTTCCGCGTGGGGATCGCGAACCCGAGGTCGTCGAGCTCGACGATCAGGCGACGCTTGGCGCTCTCGGCGATCGGATACTCCGACAGTCCCTTGACGTCGTCGTCTGACGGTCGGGTCCTGGTGAGCTCACAGCTGAAGCACCGGCCCCCGGGCGCATCGGCCAGCCACGTGCAGCCGGACAGGGCCGAGTTCGCGCACACGTGCCACACCCGCCCCGACGCGTCGACGTACTGGCCGTGCTGGTCGACCGGCACGATCGCCTTCTCCTCGCGGGAGAACCCGAGGCGGGTTCCGCACTTCACGCAGCTCGAGTTGCCGAAGTAGAGCGGGTTGCCGCAGTTCCTGCACGAGAAGGCCTTCACAGACCAATCCTGTCAGGGTTCACCGGTTCCGCCTCTTCCGGTGGTTGAGGAGCGAAGGCCGCCCGCGGCCGAAGCCTCGAAACCACTGACCACTGGTTTGGAGGCTTCGCTCGCAGAGCTCGCTCCGCACCTCAACCAGCGAGGTCGAGCGGGGCGACGTCGACCTCGACCTTGAGGTTCGAGGACTTGGCCTCGGTGAAGATCACGCCCTTGACCGGCGGTACGTCGGCATAGTCGCGGCCCCACGCCACCGTCACATAGCGTTCGTCGACCCACTGGTCGTTCGTCGGATCGACCGCCAGCCAGCCGCCGTCCGGGATCCACACGGCGGCCCAGGCATGGGTCGCGTCGGCGCCGACCATGCGCTCCTTGCCGGGTGGCGGCGTCGTCGCGAGGTAGCCGCTGACGTATCGCACCGCCAGCCCGTACGTCCGCAGGCAGGCGAGCGTCAGGTGCGCGAAGTCCTGGCACACCCCGGCCCGCTTGGCGAAGATGTCGTCGACCGTCGAGCTCACGGTCGTCGCGGTCTTGTCGTAGGTGAAGTCGGCGTGGATCCGGTGCATCAGGTCGGTGACCGCTTCGCCCACGGGCCGTCCTGGGGTCAGCGACTCGGCGGCGTACGCACGCGCCGCGGCGGTCTGGTCGGCGAGCGAGGAGGCGAGGACGAAGTCCTGAGCCTGCCAGGCGTCGGCCACATCGTCTCGATGCATCGGCCGGGCCGACTCCCACGGCAACGCCAAGGTCGCAGCGTCGTGGGCCGGCGCCTCGACCTCGACCTCGCTCGTCGCGAGGATGTCGAGCACCTGGTGCGCGGAGGTCACCTGGAAGTAGGTCGCGGTGTTGCCGTAGTAGTCGAGGTCGGTGGTCGCGTCTTCGGTCACCGGGTCGAGCGTCAGCTCGTGCGACACGACGCGCTGCCAGGGCAGCTCGCGCGGCACGAGGTAGGCGATGCCGAGGCTGTCGCTGACGTCGTCGTCGTACGAGTACGTCGTCCGGTGCGTCACCCGATAGCGGATCATTCGCTCACCGCCGCGAATCCGAACGAGCGCGGCGCCGGACCGGCCGCGAAGTGCAGCTCGCCGACCGCATCGGCAAAGCGGGTGAGCTGTGCGACGTACGCGTCGAGGAAACGCTCGAGGTTGGGCCGGTTCTCGCCCGAGATCGCGGTCAACGCCGCGATGTCGGCGCGATCGAGCTCCTCGGCGAGGTCGTCGAGCAGGCGCTCAGGCCGTGTCGAGCCGGTAGAGCCCGGCATCGGCGCGAGGTGCTCACGCAGCTCGGCGATGCCGAAGGCCAGCGACCGTGGGTTGTCGCCATCGGTCAGCAGCAGCTCGAGCACACCGGCGAGGCGTACGTAGCCCCGATAGCGCATGCGGTGCGTGACGGCGCTCTCCGCGGCGGACAGCACGGCGGTGTGCAGGTCGCGGTCGACGTCGAGCCCGCGTCTGACCGTGGTGGTCGAGCGCAGCAGGTGGCACAGCTGGAGGCCCCGCTCGACCGCGCGTCCGGTGCCGATCATGCGCCAGCCGGGGTCGCGGATCATGTTGGCCGTCACGCCCTGGAGCGACAGGATGCCGGTCAGCATGCGGCCGGCGCTCTCGGCGACCTGGTGGCTGTAGTGGTAGCTCTTGAGCGCCGCCGAGGCGCGGTCGGTCGAGCTGAAAGCTTGCCACGTGTCGGGCGAGAGCTGGTCGCGCACGCTCTGGGCCGAGTCGCGCAGCGCGCTGATCGACTGGGCCACCGACCCCGGACGGTGGGCGTCGAGCAGCAGCGACCGGAAGTCCTCGTCGAGCTGGTCCGGCCCGTACGGTGAGCCGCTGAGCCTCGCGATCGCGCGCATCAGCACCGCGAGGCTCGCCCCGCCGGCGGTGTGCGGGCGTGACCGGAAGTCCTCGGCGCTGGCGTGCGCCGTGAGCACGAGCCGCAGCATGTCCTCGGCCCGCTCGGCGTAGCGGCCGAACCAGAACATGTCCTCCAGCACCCGCGGCACCATCGCCGCCGGAGCGCGTACATTCGTCAGCGGCAGCACGTCCGTGAGGCCCTGGTCCGGGTCCTCCGGCTTGTCCTTGAGCACCCACACGTCCTTGCTGGACGCCGGCCGGCCGGACTCGAACACGTTGGCCAGGCCGCCGATGAGCGGCCGGTACGTCGAGCCGTACCGCAGCGTGAACGTCCGAAGCGTCAGGACCTGCGGGCTCACTCCGCGGGCGTCGAGGGTCGGCGACTGCGACAGCACCAGCGGCTCCTGACCGACATAGCGGTGCGGCTCGGCCAGGATCGCGGACCGGAGCTCGTCACGGGGCCGGTCCGAGAGGTCGGCGGGGTCGTCGATCGACCGCACGACGAGGTCGTCAAGGTGGTCCAGCACGTACGCCTGCGAGCGCGGATCGCCGGTCCACCACGTCTGCACCGACGGCAGGCGCAGGGGCTCGTCGAGCAACATCTCGCACATCGCGGACAGGAACGGCAGCAGGCCGGGGTTCTCCAGCACGCCGGAGCCGAGACCGTTGACGACCCGCACATTGCCGCGGCGCACGGCCTCGGACAGGCCCGCGACGCCGAGCTGAGAGTTCTTGCGGAGCTCAAGCGCGTCGCTCCACGCGGCGTCGACGCGGCGCAGGATCACGTCGACACGCTCGAGGCGGCCGAAGACCCGCATCCACACCGCGCCACCCCGCATCACGAGGTCGCTGCCCTCGACGAGCGGGAAGCCGAGGCTGGAGGCGACGAACGCCTGGTCGTACGCGGTCTCGGAGTGCGTGCCGGGCGACAGCACCACGACGCGGGGGTTGGGGCTGGTGTCGGGCGCCGAGTCGATCAGGGTCGAGCGCAGCGCCTGGAAGAACGGTGCCATGCGGTGCAGCCCGGCCTGGCGGTACATCTCCGGCATGACGCGCGAGATGACGCGACGGTTCTCCATCGCGAAGCCGATGCCCGACGGCGCCTGGGCCCGGTCGGCGAGGACCTGCCACTCCCCTGCCCCGTTGCGTCCGAGGTCGGCGGCGGCCAGCAGCAGGGGCTGCGTGTCGGCGGCCGACGCGCGGGCGACGACCCGGAGGAAGCCTTCGTGGCCGAACACGACGGACGGCGGGAGGACGCCCGACGAGAGCAGCCGTTGCGGACCGTAGAGGTCGACCAGGATCGCGTTGAGGAGCTCCGTACGCTGCGCCAGCCCGGTCTCGAGGTGCGCCCACTCGGCCGCGTCGATGATGAGCGGTATGGGGTCGAGCCGCCACGGTCCGGGCACGTCCTCCGGCGGCGTGTAGGTCACGCCGTCGTTGGCGAGGAACCGCTCGATGTCCCCGCTGACGCGTCGCAGGTCCGCATCAGTCAGCTGGACCGCGGTCTCGGCGAGCAGCTTCCAGCCGGCCCGGAGGCTGCCGTCGGGGCCGACGACCTCGTCGTAGCGCGCCGGCCCGGCCGTCAGCGTGGGTTGGGTGACCGCCGCCGAGTAGTCCCGGAGCGCAGTCATCGGCGGGCCGCCGACATGATCAGCTGACCGGGACCAGCGTGTGCAGGATCAACCAGGCGACCGGCGCCACGGCAATCAGCGAGTCGAGGCGGTCCATCAGGCCACCGTGCCCGGGCAGCAGGTCACCCATGTCCTTGATGCCGAGGTCACGCTTGATGAGCGACTCGGACAGGTCGCCCAGCGTGGCGAACACGACGCCGGCGATGCCGAGGATGATGCCGACCCACCAGTCGCCGTCGAGGGCGTACGTGATGGTCACGATGCCCGCCGCGACGCCGAAGATCAGGGAGCCGGCGAAGCCCTCCCAGGACTTCTTGGGGCTGATCGTGGGCGCCATGGGGTGCTTGCCGAACAGGACGCCGGCGACATACCCGCCGATGTCCGACGACGCTGTGGCGACGATGAACGCGACGATGCGCCACGGCCCGTCGTCCTCGACGAGCATCAGGATGACGAACGACCCCATGAGGTAGAGGTAGCCCAGCACGAAGACACCGGCGCTGCTGTCGCGGACGAAGCCCTCGGCGCCGTCTGACAGCCGCCAGACCAAGGTGCCGATGATCGTCAGGGCCAGGGCGACGGATGCTGTCTCCATGCCGCCCCAATAGCTGCCGACAAGCATGATCGAGCCGCCCGTCAGGACCGGCAGCACCGGAATCTTGATGCGCGCTGTCGAGAAGGCGCGGGTCAGCTCGAACAGGCCGATCGCCAGGGCGACCACCACGACCGGGATGAACGCTTCCTTCTGGATGAACAGTGTCGCCACGACGAGCCCGATGAGGCCGACCGCGACCGCGATCGAGGCCGGCAGGTTGCGACCGGCGCGGCTCGTCTTCTTCTCCGGAGCGACAGGTGTCTCCGCCGACTGTGGGGTCTCGGCAGGAGACTCAGATGTCAAGGAGCTCTGCCTCTTTGTTCTTGAGCAGCTCATCGACCGTGTCGACGTGCTTCTTGGTCATCGCGTCGAGCCGCTTCTCCGCGCCGACGTTCTCGTCCTTGCTGATCTCGGAGTCCTTCTCGGCCTTGTCGAGCGCCTGCTTGGCGGTCCGGCGCAGGTTGCGTACGGAGACCCGGCCTTCCTCGGCCTTGGTCTTCGCCAGCTTGATGTACTCCTTGCGGCGGTCCTCGGTCAGCTCGGGCAGCGTCACGCGCAGCACCTTGCCGTCGTCGCTCGGGTTGACGCCGAGGTCGGACTCGCGGATGGCCTTCTCGATCGCGGGCTTGGCGCCGGCGTCGTACGGCTGGATGATGACGGTCCGCGGCTCGGGGACCTGGAAGCCGGCCAGCTGGTTGAGCGGGGTCTGCTGGCCGTAGTACTCGGCCGTGATCTGCGCGAACATCGCGGGGTGGGCGCGGCCCGTGCGGATCGCGGCGAACTCCTCGCGGGTGTGCTCGACGGCTCGTGCCATCTTGCTGTCGGCGTCACGCAGGGTCTGGTCAATCACGATGTCTCCATCCGGTTCTGGTCGGTCCGTACGCCTAGGCGGCGTGGACCAGCGTTCCGATCTTCTCACCACGGAGCACGCGGGCGATGTTGCCCTCGCCTTCCATGCCGAACACGATCATGGGGAGCTTGTTCTCCATGCACAACGCGAATGCTGCCGCGTCGACGACCTTGAGCCCGAGACGCAGGGCGTCGTCGAACGTGATCTCGTCGAACTTGCGGGCCGTCGGGTCCGTGCGGGGGTCGGCGGAGTAGACGCCGTCGACGCCACTCTTGGACATCAGCACCGCGTCGGCGCCGATCTCGAGTGCACGCTGCGCCGAGACGGTGTCGGTCGAGAAGTACGGCATGCCGGCTCCGGCGCCGAAGATCACGACGCGCCCCTTCTCGAGGTGGCGGATCGCGCGACGCGGGATGTAGGGCTCGGCGACCTGGCCCATGGTGATGGCCGACTGGACGCGGGTCTCGATGCCCTGCTTCTCGCAGAAGTCCTGCAGCGCCAGGCAGTTCATGACGGTGCCGAGCATGCCGATGTAGTCGGCCCGCGAACGGTCCATGCCACGCTGGCTGAGCTCGGCACCGCGGAAGAAGTTGCCGCCACCGACGACGATCGCGACCTCGACGCCCTCCGCCACGGCTTCGGCGACCTGCTTGGCGATGCCGTTGACGACGTCGGGGTCGATGCCGATCTTGCCTCCGCCGAACACCTCGCCCGACAGCTTCAGCAGGACGCGCTTGAGTGCATGACCAGAGGCCGGAGCGTCGACTTCCTGAGCGGTGTCAGTGTCCACGTTCCGGCCTCCGATGTTGTCGTGCGGGTGCTTGCCTAAGTCAGCCTGCCAGTCAGGCGCCGACCTCGATGTGTGCGAAACGCTTGAGCGTCACGCCGGCCTCGTCAACGAGAGCCTTGACGGTCTTCTTGTTGTCCTGGACCGACGCCTGCTCGAGCAGCACGTTCTCCTTGAAGAACCCGTTGAGGCGTCCCTCGGTGATCTTGGCGATCGCCTGCTCGGGCTTGCCCTCTTCGCGTGCCGTCGCCTCGGCGATCTCGCGCTCCTTGGCGACGAGGTCCGCGGGGACCTCCTCACGCGTGAGGTAGCGAGGACGCATCGCAGCGATCTGCATCGCGACGCCGCGAGCGACGTCGTGACCGGCGTCGTCACCCTCGAACTCCACCAGCACGCCGACGGCGTGCGGCAGGTCGCTGGCGCGACGGTGCATGTAGGTCGCGACGTTGCCGTCGAAGCTGGCGACGCGGCCGAGCTCGATCTTCTCGCCGATGACGACCGCGAGGTCCGCGACGGCCTCGGCAACGGTCTTGCCGTTGTCGAGCGTCTCGGTCGCGAACGCGGCAGCGTCGGCGGGCTTGACCTTGTCGGCCAGCACGGCGAGCTCCTCGGCCAGAGCGATGAACTGCTCGTTCTTGGCGACGAAGTCGGTCTCGGAGTTGAGCTCGACGATCGCGCTGCCGTAGTTGGCGACGAGCCCGGCCGAGGCCTCACGCTCGGCGCCGCGCTTGGCAGCCTTGGCGGCGCCCGAGATGCGGAGCACCTCGATCGCCTTGTCGAAGTCCCCGTCAGCCTCCGTGAGCGCCTTCTTGGCGTCCATCATGCCGGCGCCGGTGGCGTCGCGGAGCTTCTTGACCTCTGTGGCGGTGATAGCCATGTTTCTCTTCTCGCTTCTCAGGTAGTCGTGTGTGCCGAGATCACTCGGCGGCGTCGGCGTCGACCTTCTCGGCAGCCTTCTTCGCAGCCGGCGCCTTCTTGGCCGGAGCCTCGTCGGACGCGGCAGCCTTCTTGGCAGCCGGCGCCTTCTTGGCCGGAGCCTCGTCGGACGCGGCAGCCTTCTTTGCAGCCGGCGCCTTCTTGGCCGGAGCCTCGTCGGACGCAGCGGCCTTCTTGGCAGCCGGCGCCTTCTTGGCGGCGGGCGCCTTCTTGGCCGGAGCCTCATCGGCGACGGCCTCGGCGACAGGCGTTTCGGTCTCGGCAGCGGCGTCCTCGACCGTCACGGCGGTCTCATCAGCAGCAGCGTCGGCCTTGACCGGCGAGACGGCGCCGGTCTGGGCGGCGTCCTTCTGCTCCAGGAGCTCGCGCTCCCAGTCCGCCAGGGGCTCCTCGGCGCCGAGCTCGGCTCCGGGCTCCTCTTCGCCGGTCTTGTTGCCACCGCGGGCGATGAGGCCCTCGGCTACGGCGTCGGCGATGACGCGGGTCAGCAGGCCGACCGAGCGGATGGCGTCGTCGTTGCCCGGGATCGGGAAGTCGACGTCATCGGGGTCGCAGTTGGTGTCGAGGATCGCGATGATCGGGATGCCGAGCTTCTTGGCCTCGTCGACCGCGAGGTGCTCCTTCTTGGTGTCGACGATCCAGACGGCGGACGGCGTACGGCCCATGTCACGGATGCCGCCGAGGGTGCGCGAGAGCTTCGCGTACTCGCGGCTCATGCCGAGGAGCTCCTTCTTCGTGCGGTTGGATCCCGCGACGTCGTCGAAGTCGATCTCCTCGAGCTCCTTCATACGCTGAAGGCGCTGGTGCATCGTCTGGAAGTTGGTGAGCATGCCGCCGAGCCAACGCTGGTTGACGAAGGGCATGCCGACGCGCTTGGCCTGCTCCTCGATCGGCTCCTGCGCCTGGCGCTTGGTGCCGACGAACAGGATCGTGCCGCCGCGGGCCACGGTGTTCTTGACGAACTCGTAGCCGGCATCGATGTAGGCGAGCGACTGCTGCAGGTCGATGATGTAGATGCCGTTGCGCTCGGTGAAGATGAATCGCTTCATCTTGGGGTTCCAGCGACGGGTCTGGTGCCCGAAGTGGACGCCGCTCTCGAGCAGCTGGCGCATGGTGACGACGGCCATGGTCGTATCTCCTTGTGGCACACGTGTGCCGTTCCTGGTTTGTCTCACCGCCGGTTGACGGTGACCTGGCGCCTGCCGTGGCGACCCACTCCCTGCCGGGAGACCAGGACCGCAGCCGTATTCAGCTTTCGCGTCATACGGAAACAGGCGCGCGAATTCCACTTCCGAAAAAGTGGTTGCTCCCAGTCTAGGGCACCGCACCGCTCGGGAGGAAATCCACAATCCATGGCCTCTCGCGCGGTTGTCCCCAGCTCGTACGCCGACCGGTGCGTGGCCCGGCCACCCGGGTCTTGGCTGGTCACATGCTGCGCCGAACCTGGATGGTCGCCCTCCTGCTGCTCGTCGTCGCGTCGCCACCGGCGCACGCGGCGCAAGACCCATGGACCTGGCCGCTCGACGATCATGCGATCGGTGAGCGGTTCGATCCGCCGGCCACCCGATACGGACCTGGGCATCGCGGCGTCGACCTCAGCGCGACTGCCGGCGACCCGGTGCGCGCCGTCGCCGCCGGACACGTGGTGTTTGCCGGTCAGGTGGGTGGCACCGGCGTCGTGACGATCGACCACGGGCGTGAGCGATCGACCTACGAACCCGTCAAGGCGCGGGTGAAGGCCGGCGATGCGGTGCGTGCCGGCCAGGTGATCGGCACGCTGCTGGGTTCGCCGAGCCATTGCTCAGGCGCGTGCCTCCACCTCGGCCGCCTGGCGGGCGAGGACTACCTCGATCCGCTCGAGCTGCTCGGCGGTGGCCGGTTCCGCCTGATCGATCCTGCAGGGGAGCCACCAGCCCCTCCAGCCGGTGTGGGCGGTCAGGGTCTGCAGCGTCCGGTCGGCGGTCCCATCACCTCGCCGTACGGCATGCGTGTCCATCCCGTCACCGGCGTGCGCAAGCTCCACGACGGCACGGACTTCGGCGTTCCGTGCGGCACGCCCGTGCACGCCGCAGCGGCCGGCACCGTGGTCGGGAGGTCCTACAGCAGCGCGTACGGCAAGCGGATCGTGATCCGTCACCAACCAGGTTTCGAGACGACCTACAACCACCTGACCTCGCAGTCGGTGTCCGTCGGCGACCGGGTCAGGGCCGGTCAGGTGGTGGGTCGCTCCGGCAACACCGGGCTGTCGACCGGCTGCCACCTGCACTTCATGGTTCTCAAGTCCGGCCACCCCGTGAACCCCCAGGAGTTCCTGTAGCAAATCTCCGCGACCGGCGCAGTGTGGTGACGTCTGACCCTCGTGGAGCAGCCACACGGCGCCGCTCGCGGGGCTAGGCCCTGGGGTGGGCGAGCTTGTAGGCGGCTCTCAGACGTTCGTTGCTGACGTGGGTGTAGATCTGCGTCGTGCCGAGCGAGGCATGACCGAGGATCTCCTGCACGCTGCGCAGGTCCGCGCCCCCTTCGAGCAGATGGGTCGCCGCGGTGTGGCGCAGCCCGTGGGGCCCGAGGTCAGGCGCACCGTCAACCGCGGCGAGGCGTTCGTGGACGATCCGCCGCACGGCACGTTGATCGATACGGCTCCCCCGCGTCCCGAGGAAAACCGCCGCACCGCTGGAGTCCGTGGCGAACGCCGGCCGCCCACGCTCGAGCCACAGCTCGATCGCCTCGGATGCCGGCAACCCGTACGGCACCGAGCGCTCCTTGCGCCCCTTGCCGAACACGCGGACGACTCGTCGCCCTCGGTCGAGGTCGTCGATGTCGAGCCCGACCAGCTCACCGACCCGGATGCCAGTGGCATACAGGACTTCGAGGATCGCGAGATCGCGGAGGCCGCGGGGTCCGTCGTCGGCAAGCGACTGCACCGTGGCGTCGAGCAGCGCCCGCACCTCGACCTCGCTGAGTGCCACCGGTAGCTCCCGGTGCGCCTTCGGGCTGGCGAGCAGGGCGCCCGCGTCTGCTGGCGCGCGTCCGGTCCTGGCCAGCCAGAGCGTGAAGACGCGGGCGGAGGTGGCCCTGCGGGCGATCGTCGTGCGCGCGCGGCCGAGCGTCTGCAGGTTGGCGAGCCAGCTGCGGAGCGTACGGATCGACAGTCCGGCGGGGTCGTGGACGCCGAGCCGCTCCGCGTGCGTGGCCAGGCTCTCGAGATCGGTCAGGTAGGCGCGCACCGAGTGGGCCGAGAGATCGCGCTCGGCCCGCAGGTGCTGCTCATAGGCGGCCAGGACCGCCGACCAGGCCTCGCCCGGTCCTTCTGACTCTGCTGTCATCGACACCAGTGTGCGTCGGGTCCCCGCTCAGCCCACGTCGGCGCGCCGTGTGACGACTACCGGGGCGTCACTGGGCGGGGATGGTGGCGGCGAAGGCGCGGATGTCGGCCACGAGCAGGTCCGGCTCCTCGGCGGCCACGAAGTGCCCGCCGCGCGGCAGGACGGTCCATCGCGGCTGGTGGAACTGTCGCTCCGCCAGCGATCGGGGCGGCAGTCCCGCGATGTCGAACTCATTCGCGTAGAACGCGATCGGCGCAGCATCCTCGTGGGCGCCGGGCCGAGCGCCGGGCGCCACGTCATGCGCGTGATAGTGCACGACCGAGGAACCGAACGAGCCGGTGGTCCAGTAGAGGGTCAGCAGCGACAGCAACATGGTCCGCCCGGGATCGGCGGTGAGGTCGAGGCTGCTCCAGTCGTGCCATTTCTCGGCGACCCACCCGGCGAGCGCCACCGGAGAGTCGGAGACCGCGAGCGCCACCGTCAGCGGCTTCGTCGCCTGGAGCAGGTGATATCCGCCGTCCCGGTCCGACCACGCCTCCATACCGGCGAACCAGGCCTCCTCCTCCGGACTCAGGTCATCGTGGACACCCGCGATGCGCTCGGGGAACAGCGCATTCGTGTCCATGTGCGCACCCAGCACCGCGTGGGGATGCCGGACCGCCAACCACGCCGTCACTCGTGCCCCGATGTCGGCGCCGGACGCGAAGAACGATCCGTAGCCGAGCCGGGTCATCAGGGTGTGCCAGCGGTCGGCAATCGATGCGGCCGTCAGCTGACCGAGATCAGGGACCGTCTCGGAGTACGCGAAGCCGGGCATGGACGGCACGACGACATGGAACGCATCCTCGACGCGTCCGCCGTGCTGCTCGGGCCTGGTGAGGCGGTCGAGCAGAGGGACCATCTCCAGGAATGAGCTCGGCCAGCCATGCGTGACGATGAGCGGCTTGGCGCCGGGGTGCGGGCTGCGGGCGTGCAGGAAGTGCGTCCAGATCCCGTCAATCTGGATGCGGAAGTGCGGAAGGTCCGCGAGCCGGGTGGCGAAGGCGTCGAAGTCGAATGTCGTGGCCCACGCGTTCACGAGGTCGCGGGCGAACGAGACCGGGGTGCCGGCGGGCCAGTCGTCGACCGGCTGCGGGGCCGGGAACCTCGCGTTGGCAAGACGGCTCACCAGGTCGTGCACCATGTCGGCGTCGACCGTGGGCTCGAAGACGTCGGGACCGTGATCTCCGCTCACGGCACGACCCCTTCGCCAGTCGCATCGACCTTGGCGATCGCTCCGGCGAATTCGTCCGAGCACCCACAGGAACCGCGGCGAACCAGCTCGGTCGGCAACACCCGTGTGCCGGGCGGGATCGAGCCACCGCCCAGCGCGTCGATCAGCAGCTGTGTGGCGACCTCGGCCATCTGGGTGATCGGCTGGCTCACGGTGGTGAGGCCCGGTCGCGTGTAGGCGGCGTACTCGATGCCGTCGAACGACACGACTGCCAGGTCCCGCGGCACGTCAAGGCCGAGGTCGAAGGCGGCACGGAGCAGGCCCATCGCCGCCAGGTCACTCGTGACGAACAAGGCGGTGGGCGGTTCGGGTCCCTCCAGCAGGGCCGGCAGCGCGTCGTATCCGGCGCTTCCGCCGAACGGCCGGGACAGCACCCGGCCCGGCTCCAGCCCGGCATCTGCCAGTGCCTGCTGGAACCCGGCGACTCGCTCCTCCGACACCGACACTGCCGGTCCGCTGAGGCAGGCGATCTTGGTGTGACCGTGCTCGATCAGGTGCCGGACAGCGTCACGGGAGCCGTCGACCGACGCCGCGACGACATTGGCGAACGCAGCGTCGTCGAGCGATCGGTCGAGCACGACGAGGGGTACGCCGACCTTGGCGAACTCCTCCTCCAGCACCTCGTCCTCGGCTGTCGGGATCACGAGGATGCCCTCGACCTGACGGTCGACGAAGGCGTGGAGATAGCCGATCTCGCGCTCACTGGTGTCGGCCGCGTTGCCGACGAGCAACGGGTATCCGTGCCGGTAGGCCACCTCCTCGACGGCTCGCGCCAGCAGGGCGAAGTAGGGGTTCGAGCTGTCGGGCAGGATCAGGCCGAGCGAGTGTCCTCGGGCCATGCGAAGCGACCTCGCGACGGCATTGGGACGGTAGCCGAGCTCCTTGATCGCCAGAAGGATTCTCTCCTCGGTCGCCGGTGCGACCTTCCGCGGACCACCGTTGAGGACATAGCTCACGAGGGCTGGCGAGGTGCCCGCTCGACGTGCGACATCTGCCCTGGTCACGGCCATCTGGGTGCACCTTCCTCCGCCTGGTTGTCCTGCCGGACAACCGCCACGCTAGCGGGCGCAACGTCCTGTCCCCGGTAACGAACAAATTTCCGAAAGTTCACTGTGAGGTCTTGACGTGACCCCGATCACCCATGCAGAGTACCCAATCAACACGTGTTGATTGGCGTCATCGCAACGATCAACAGCCCCTGAGCACAACCCGAAAAGGACATCATGACCACTTCAATCCGGCGCACCGCCATGATCGGAATCGTCGCCGCGACGAGCCTCACGATGCTTGCCGCCTGCGGCCGCGGAGGCAGCGACTCGAGCTCGGCGGCCAAGAGCGACTTCACGATCGCGATCGCCACCCGCAACTTCACGAACCCCTACTGGGCGGCACTCCGCGACGGCGCGATCGCCGAGGGCAAGGCCCAGGGCGTCAAGGTCAACGTGCAGGCCGGAAGCAGCGAGACCGACGCCGACGGCGAGAACGCCAAGATCTCGACGCTGGCCACGCAGGGCTACGACTGCTTCGGCGTGGTCCCGGTCAACGCGACCAACGTCATCACGCCCCTCGTGCCGGTCGCGCGGAAGAAGACCCCCATCCTCAACCTCGACACCCAGATCGATGCGGCCGCCTCGAAGAAGGCCGGCGTCTCGTACGCCTCGTTCATCGGCTCGGACAACCTGCAGGCCGGCCAGATCGCCGGCCAGAAGATGCTCGAGGCTCTCGGCGGCAAGGGCAAGGTCGCGATCCTGCAGGGCATCGCCGGCGAGCAGAACGGCATCAACCGCAACAAGGGCTTCAGCGACACCGTCAAGGGCAAGCTCGACATCGTCCAGCGCACCCCCGCCGACTACGAGCAGGACAAGGCGCTGCAGGTGACCGAGGCGCTGCTGAAGGCACACCCGGACATCACCGGCATCTTCGCCGCGAACGACACCATGGGGCTCGGCGCAGCGCAGGCCATCAAGAACGCCGGCAAGGCCGGCAAGATCAAGGTCATCTCGGTCGACGGCATCCAGGACGCGTTGAAGGCCGTCGCGAACGGAACGCTGTACGGGACGATCACCCAGTACCCGTACGCCGAGGGCCAGCTCGCCGTCCAGGCGTGCCTCGCGCTGCACCAGGGCAGGAAGATCCCGGCCCGCGTCGTCGCCCCGATCGCCTTCATCGACAAGGCGAACGCCGCGAAGCAGATCTCCGCGTTCCCCAAGCCGATCGAGCCCTTCGACAACCCGATCGAGAAGCTGATCTCGAAGTGAACCTGCTGATGAGCCGGGCGTCGACTGGGCGCCCGGCAGCTGACCCCGACTCGACCGATGACGGCGGCAAGCAGTCGCGCCGCATCGACGCATCGATGCTGGCCGAGCTCGCCGCACCGCTCGCACTCGTGCTGGTCTGGCTCGCGTTCTTCATCGCGACGCCGGACTTCCTGACGACCGACAACATCAGCGACCTGCTCGTCGCGTCATCGATCCTCGTGGTCCTGGCGCTCGGTCAGCAGTTCGCCGTGGTCGTCGCCGGCATCGACCTGTCCGTCGGCGCCAACCTGCCCTGGGCGGCGGCGCTGCTCGGCTACACCGTGAGCCACGGTCACTCGATGGCCATCGGCGTCGCCGCTGCACTGCTCGGTGGCCTCCTCGTCGGGCTGGTCAACGGCTTCCTGATCGGCTACCTCGGGATGGTCGACTTCATCGTCACGCTCGGGACGCTCAGCGTCGTCAGCGGCATCACGCTGCTCCTGACGCAGGGCAACACCGTCGCGGTGTCCTCGAACTTCCTGCAGTCGATCGCCCTCGACGGAGCGGGACCGGTGCGCTGGTTCTGGCTGATCGCACTCGTCGGAGCCCTTGGTACGGCCTTCCTGCTGTTCCGCATGCGCATCGGCACGCACCTGCTCGCTGTCGGCGGCAACGCTGAGGGTGCTCGCGGCACGGGGATCCCGGCTCGCCGGGTCCGGATGTACGCCTACGCGGGCTCCGGACTCCTCTGCGGCCTCGCCGGCGTGATGCTGGTGGCCCGCAACGGCGGCGCCGACCCGAGCCTGCAGACCAACTACCTGCTGAGCTCGATCGCGGCGGTCGTCCTGGGCGGATCTTCGCTCTTCGGCGGCAAGGCCTCGGTCCTGGGATCGGTCACGGGAGCCGTCCTGCTGACCAGTCTGGTCAACGGCTTCACGATCCTCGGGATCTCGCAGTACTACCAGCCGATCGCGGTGGGAGCCGTGGTCCTGATGTCTGCCCTGCTCGCGCGGGTCAGGGAGTGAGGACGACCATGACGACCACGACAACTGCGCCCATGCTGGAGGCGCGCCACCTCGTCAAGACCTTCAACGCCGTACGCGCGCTCGACGACCTGTCGATCACGATCGCAGCCGGCGAGGTCACCGCGATCGTGGGCGACAACGGCGCCGGGAAGTCGACGCTGGTGCGGTGCCTGACCGGCGTCCACTCCCCCGACGACGGCGAGATCCTGTTCAAGGGCGAGCCCGCGAAGCTCAGCTCACCCGAGGACGCGCGCTCGTTCGGCGTGGAGACGGTCTACCAGGAGCTCGGCCTCGTGGAGGACCTCACGGTGTGGCAGAACCTCTACCTCAACCGCGAGCTCACCAAGCCGATCCCGCTCCTGGGCATCCTGGATCGCAAGGGGATGATCGACAAGAGCTCGGAGATCCTCGAGCGACTCGACGTCAACGTGCCGTCCGTACGTACGACAGTGCGGCGGATGTCGGGCGGTCAGCGCCAGTCGATCGCGATCGCTCGCGCCGTGACCTGGGGCGAGTCGCTCGTCATCATGGACGAGCCGACCGCAGCTCTCGGTGTCCGCGAGACCGCGGCCGTCGAGCGGCTCATCCACTCGCTGCGCGACCAGGGCGTCACGGTGCTGCTCATCAGCCACGACCTCGACCAGGTCATGCGGGTCTCGGACACCGTCGTCGCGCTCAGGCGGGGTCGCGCAGTCGCGCATCGTGCGGTGGGCGACGTGAACGGTGACCAGCTGGTCGGCCTCATCACGGGGACGATCTCCGGTGACGACTGACCCGTCGCGCCCGGCCATCGTGGTGGTCGGGTCGATCAACCTCGACGTGGTCGTCGAGCTGTCGCACCTTCCCGTGCCGGGAGAGACCATCATCGCCGACCACGTCCGGCGCAATGTCGGTGGCAAGGGAGCCAACCAGGCCGTCGCGGCCCAGCTCGCCGGCGCTGACGTCGAGTTCGTCGGCCGGGTCGGCGGTGACCCCGATGCCGAGATCCTGAGGAGCGGTCTCGAGACGTACGGGGTCGGCCATCAGCACCTCCACGTCGTGGAGGGGACCGAGAGCGGCGTGGCGTACATCAACGTCGCCGACCACGACAACACGATCGTCGTGGTCGGCGGCGCCAACTGGTCGTGGCACGACTCGCACGAGGAGTCGGACCACCTGGTGGCCGCCGCTGACGTCGTGATCTGCCAGCTCGAGGTGCCGGACGAGACGATCGAGAGGACCGCGCAGCTCACGGCGGGCCGTTTCGTCCTCAACGCCGCCCCGGCGCGCGACGTCTCCGACGCGGTGCTCCAACGTTGCGATCCGCTCGTGGTCAACGAGCACGAGCTCGCCCACCTGAGCGGCCGTGAGATCGGCAACCCGTCAGATGCGTTGGTCGCGCAGGCCGAGCTGGTACGGCGAGGAGCCCGCAGTGTCGTGACGACGTTGGGGCCTGACGGTGCAGTCTGGACGACGTCCGACGAGCAAGGGACCCAGCCTGCGCCGCAGGTCGAGGTCCGGGACACCACCGGTGCCGGCGACGTCTTCATCGGCCACCTCGCCACCCGGCTGGGCTCGGGGGCGACTCTGTCGCAGGCTGTCAGCTGGGCCACCGCAGCGGCTTCGCGTTCGGTGCAGGCGGCCGGCACCCACAGCTCGTACCCCGATCTCGCCGAGGCAGCTGAGGCTTTGCACCTGCTGCCAGAGCCGACATCCACCCCCCGATAGGAGACTCACGTGCAGTTGTCAGGACTCATCCACGCCGACCTGGTGGGTGCCCTCGCCGGCCTCCGGCACACGGACCTCTTCGCGATCAGCGACTCCGGGCTGCCGGTGCAACCTGGTGTGCCGGTCATCGATCTCGGGGTGGTCTACGGCCTGCCGGGCTTCGTCTCGGTGCTGCGGCCCGTGCTGGCCACGGTCGATGTCGAGGCCGCTTGGGTCTCCAAGGACATCGAGTCCCAGAACCCCGACATCCTCCGCGTCCTGGAGGAGCACGTGTCGCCCGAGCGGCTCGATCACGATGACTTCAAGAGCCGTATCGCGGACTGCCGGTTCGTCGTGCGTACGGGCGAGGCGACGCCGTATGCCAACGTCATCCTGCGCTCTGGAGTGCCCTGGTAGGCCGGCGGCTCAGCCCACGTCAGCACGGCGAGCGAGCAGCCACTCGGCTCCGGCCCGAAGCACCAGGCCACGTCGTTCGAGCAGGTCGAGGGCGGCCCTGACCTCTCGCGTGCCCAGTCGCACCGTGGAGGCGATCTCGGTGACGGTGCGCGCTGCGGCCCAGTCGAGGCCGTCCAACGTGGACCGGGCGGCCGGCGGCAGCCGGTCGAACTCGGTGAGCGGCAGGGACGGCTGCTCCTCGGCGACAGCACCCAAGCCCGACAGCTCCGCGATGATCTCGCGGCCACGCGTCACGACGACCGCCTTGCCGGCCCGGATCGCGGCGTGCACCCCCAGCGACTGCTTCGAGGTCACCGGGCCAGGGAGCGCCATCGTGGTGCGCCCGAGCTGATCGGCCCAGTTGAGCGTGTTGAGCGAGCCACTGCGCTCCGCCGCCTCGATCACGACCGTCCCCTGCGTCAGGGCGGCGATGAGGCGGTTGCGGGACAGGAAGCGGTTCTTGAGCGGCTTCTCCCCCGGCGCCTGCTCGCTGATGACCACGCCGACCTCGGCAATCCGGGCGATGAGCGCGCCGTGGGACTTCGGGTAGTCGAGGTCGGCGCCACACGCCAGGACCCCGGCGGTCGGTGCGTTCATCATGAACGCACCTCGGTGCGCGCAGCCGTCGACACCGTAGGCCGCTCCGCTGATCACGGTCCACCCCGCGTCGGCGCAGTCGGCCGCCAGGTCGGAAGCGCACTCCGCGCCGTACGTCGTGCACTCGCGGGCGCCGACGATCGCGACACTCTGCTCACACAGCTCGGCGAGATGGCCGACTCCGCGCAGCCACAACCCGACGGGCGCTCCGGTCGCGCCGTGCAGGGGCTCGACGTGGTCGAGGTCCGACAGCGCCATCGGCCACTCCTTGTCGCCAGGGGTGACCCAGCGCAGCCCTGCGGCCTTGGCTCTCGCGGCGGCAATCTCGGCCGTGCGATCGAGTGCGCGGCCTCGTTCGGCCCACGCGTCGGGGATCCGGATCTCGCCAAGCCGATGCCGGCCCAGGATCGCGGCGAGGATCTCCGCGGGCTCGTACGTCAGCAGGAGGTTGCGCAGTCGAGGATCGCCGGGCTCGACGACGAGGCTCAGCCCGAGCCTGTCCTGCCGCGTCATGACGCCTGCACCATGTCGCGAAGGGCGCTGCCCAGCGGGGTGCCGCGCCGGAGGGACAGCGCCGTGTCGACGTCGTCGCCTGTTGGGACGGCGTGCCCGTGCAGGTCGGCGACGCTCCACGACAGCCGCAAGATGCGGTCAGCGGACCTGGCATTGAGCTTGTTGGTGCGCAGCTGCTGGTCGACCAGGACCCGGCCTTGATCACTGACGGGCCAGTGCTTGCGCAGCTCGACACCCGGGACCTCACTGTTCAGCCGCCACGTCGTCTCACGCAGTCGGTGTGCCTGACGCTCCCTCGCCTCCGCGACGCTGGCTGCGAGCTCGGCCGTCGTCCGGCCGCCCGCCAGCGCGTTGGTGAGCTCCGGTCTCGACAGGGCGGAGAGTGAGCGGTGGATGTCGATGCGATCCCGGATCGGCCCGGAGAGCCGGTCGGAATAGCGGCGCCGCATCAACGGGGTGCACCGGCACTGGTCACTGACGGCGGAGCTGAGACCGCACGGGCACGGGTTGGCGGCGAGCAGCAGCTGGAATCGTGCCGGGTACGCCGCTGTCTGGGCCGCACGGGACACAACCACGTGACCGCTCTCCAACGGTTGCCGCAACGCCTCGAGCACGTTGCTGGCGAACTCAGGTGCTTCATCGAGGAACAGCACTCCGTGATGTGCCAACGACAGCGCGCCGGGACGAATCACCTTGCTGCCACCGCCGACGATCGACACGGCGCTCGCGGTGTGGTGCGGGTCGAGGAAGGGCGGCCGTCGCAGCAGCGGAGCATCGCTCGGCAGCACGCCGGCGACCGAGTGGACGGCGCTGACCGCCAGCGACTGCTCGTGCGTGAGATCGGGCAGCAGGCCGGGCAGGCGCTGGGCCAGCATCGTCTTGCCGATGCCGGGCGGCCCCGTCATCAACAGGTGGTGGCCGCCGGCCGCGGCCACGACAAGAGCCATCCGTGAGTCCTCCTGGCCTGCGATGTCCGCTAGGTCGAGGTGGGACAGCCGGTCCGCCGACGTCCACGACATGCCGGGGATCTCGTCCAGCGCCGGCACCGGCGGGTCGTCGGGTTCCTCACCTCCCGTCAGCAGGGCAACGGTCTGCCGCAACGAGCGGACGCCAACCACCGAGATGCCCCGGACGAGCTCGGCCTCTGGCACGTTGACCTCGGGCACGAACACCCGGTCGAAGCCCGCTTCGAGAGCGGCGAGCGTCGCCGGCAGCACTCCGCGTATGGCCCGCAGCCGCCCGTCGAGAGCGAGCTCGCCGAGGAACACCGCATCAGCGAGACGCTCAGCCGGCACGAGCGACTTGGCGGCGAACACCGCCAGGGCGATCGCCAGGTCGTAGTGCGAACCCGTCTTGGGCAGGGTCGACGGTGCCAGGTTGATCGTCACGCGTTGGTCGGGCCACGTCGTGCCGGAGTTGGAGACCGCCGAACGGCATCGGTCGCGCGCCTCGTTGACCATCGTGTCGGCGAGCCCGACCAGCACGGTGGCAGGCATCCCGCCCGAGATGTCGACCTCGACCTCGATCGGCCGCCCGGACAAGCCGTCGAGCGTGACCGAGTGCGTCGCCGCGGCCATCAGGCGACCCCGGCGATGCGATCGACGACGGGTGCACCGCGGGGCGGGACCACCACCGAGACGATGTCGATGCGCAGGCTCGGCGGTTGGACGTCGTTCACCTCGAGCCAGTGCATCGCGAGCCGACGCAGCCGCGTCGCCTTGTGGCCGGTGATCGCCTCGAACGGCCCGCCGTGATGGTTGCTCGTGCGGGTCTTGACCTCGCAGATCACGAGCGTCGACCCGTCGCGGGCGACGATGTCGATCTCGCCGAACCGGCACGTCCAGTTGCGGGCCAGCACGACCATGCCGAGTGCCTCGAGATGATCAGCGGCGACTCGTTCGCCGTAGGTGCCGAGGGCCTTGTTGCGCGCGTACGTCATCAAGCCAGCCTCACCGGGTCGGCCGACTGTTGGAGGACTCGCTGCGACTCCCTGTGGACGGCCGGAGGCGCGGCCGGGCCTGTGGACGGGCTCGGGTCGCGGGACGACTGCGGTTTCGGGCACACTGTCACCCATGGGGGGACCGTTCGAGAACTACGCCGAGCTCTATGGCGGCACGACGCCGGCCGCCATCGACGACTCGATGGAGACGCCGGCAATCAACGCCAGTCGCCTGACGGCGCTGGCCACGGAGCTGCACTCCGACGCCAGTCAGGCCGGCTCGCACACTGAGGGCAGCATCACCGGCGCCGTCATCGGCCAGGTCGTGCCGGGCCAGCAAGTCGCTGCCCGCCTCGCGAGCCATGCCTTGGTCGCGATCGGAGCGATCCGTGGCTTCGCCGCCGATGCCACCACGTTCGACGCGACCGTCAAGACGCTCAACGACGAGTACGCCACGAGGGTCTCAGCCGCCAACCGTGAGCGCCACGACCCCGACCACACCGGTCCCGATCCCGCCTCCAACAGCGCGATCGAGGCAGATCTGCGTCCGCGCTACCGCACCGCGCTCCGCAAGCTGGACGACGATGCCCATCACGCCGCCCACCTGCTCAGGAACCCCTCCGACGCCGACATCCGGCGGATGTTCGCCGACGGCCTGCTTCCTCTCGAGGCGTTGGTGCTCTACCCCACGATCACCCTCACCCGCGACGAAGCCGCACGCGCGCTCAGGCTCTTCGATCCCCCAGAGCTCGGAACCCCGCTCGAGGTGCTCCAGCTGCGTCTCGACCTCGCCCGATCGCTCGGCCTCGACCCACGCGACTACGCCCAGCTGCTGCAGGTCTACTGGCAGTCCAAGGCGTTGAAGGAAGCCGGGATCAACATCGACGACTGGGACATCACCCGGGGTGCGCCGGCGCTCAGCGACATCATCGAGAAGGTCTACGACTACTACGGCGAGCTGTTCAAGAAGAACCCCAACATGGAGTGGGCCGGACTCGCCAACCTCGTCGGACCGTCCTTCGCGGCCGGGTTCCTCGACCTCGGCACGATGCGCGAGATCCTGCAGAAGTACCAGGACGCCTCGGGCAAGATCCCCGACTGGGTGCCCCTTCCGTACCCGCTGACCCGCGAAGCCGCGGAGCAGCTGGCGAACCTCGGCGAGGACGAGGTGACGTGGTTCGAGCAGAAGTTCCTGTCGATGCAGCAGCAGATCTTCCTCGACATGGGCTCGATGAACCAGGCGTACGCCGACGGGGGTATGCCGGCCATCCAGGAGATGGCGGACGCCGGCCTGTTCGAGAAGACCACCAACCCGTACGCGACGGACGACATGCTCGACTCCTGGCGCGTCATCAACGACCCGACCTCGACGCCCGAGGAGCTGCACGAGGCCGCCTACAAGATGGCCTACCGCGAGCAGCACGACATCATCCAGGACGACTACGACGACATGCGCAACCACCCCGGCACCGGCGAGCTGGTCACCAAGATGTTCTCGACCGTCGGCCAGGTCTCGGTGCCCGGCGCGCACACCATGGGCCAGTACTCGCCGACGGAGTTCGGCGCCTCTGTCACCGTGGACCCGTGGGGTCCTGGCAAGGTCACCACATCGGTCGACGTGTCGATCCCCATCCCGACCGGCAACGTCGCCGACTGGGAGGATCGCTGGGACTACTTCACCAACGACACGCTGCCGGCCTACGTCGACCTGCTCGATCGGCCCGGTGGGCGCGAGGAACTTGCCGACATCATGGACCGTGACATGGGTGACCGCATCGACGAGTTCCGCATCCACCACCGCATCGACGATCTCGCCGAGGTGTTCGTCGAGGGCACCGACGTCGATGTCGAGGTGAAGGCGGGATGGTGAGACGGGCGATCGTGATGACGCTGGTCGGACTTCTGACGACGACAGGATGCACAGTGAGCTTCAACGGCGACGACAAGGACCCCAGTGGCAAGGAGACCCCGCACGCGACGGCGCCGACCGATGACAAGGGGGTCGAGGTGTGGGACCTGCGGACTCCTCCCTCGGCTGACGACGTCGGCTTGCGTTCCGGCAAGGACTACGTGGGCTACGAGACGAGGAAGCCGCGGCGCGTCCGCTTCCTGCTGCCGGACGATCACGAGCTGACGATCGACGCCACGCTCGTGGTGTTCGACCGGGTCATGCACAAGGATCCTGCCGATCCCACTCGCCCGACAGGCATGGACTTCCGCATGGCGCCGATGCCGCTCGAGACGGCCTACAAGGTCATGAGTACGTCCCTGAAGGCGTTCGGCATGGGCACCGAACCGGTCGACCAATGGCGGCAAGACATCGAGAACCGGCCGACCTCAGGCGTCGAGGCCAATCATCGGGTCGAAGGCGGCGGCAACACCAAGATCGGCTACCTGACCGTCGGCGTGGGCGGCGTGTTCGACCCGGTGAACCGCGACGGCTCGGCGATCATCAAGTACCACGTCAACCTGTACGAGAAGTAGCGCCGAGGGCGGCCTGCAGCATCGACTGGGCGGACCACCGCATCAGCTCGACTGCCGCCTCGCGGGACAGCCCGCCGATGTCGGTGAGCCAGACCAGCGCCTCGATCCCGGTGGCGCTGCGGATCGCCAGCACCAGCCGGTGCAGCTCGTCGTCCGACAGCTGATCGCGTAGGGGGTCTAGCGCCTCGGTGATCCAGCCGATGGCGCGTCCTTGGCGCAGTGGCTGCCCGCCGCGCGCCTCCGGGTCGTCCTCGAGCGAGAGTCGCAGCATGGTTCGCTGCTGCGCCTCGGTCTCCAGGATCACGGCGGTGAACCGGGCAATGACCTCGTCGAGCCGCTTCGCCGGATCTGTCGACGGGTTGTCCCCCAGCATGGACTCGGCCCCCGTCTCCGGATGTGCGGCCGCCAGGAGCGTGCGCTGGTTGGGGAAGTAGCGGTACGCCGTGGTGCGCGAGATCCCCGCCGCATCAGCGGTTTCAGGGACGCTCGGTGCGAGCCCGCGAGAGACCATCTCGCGCGCTGCAGTCACGAGCGCCGTGCGCGTACGGCTCTTCTGCTCGACGCGGCCACTGGCCTCGTACGGTGTTGACATACACAAGATGGTACTGCAGTCTCGTTATGGGACTGGTGTCCCACGACACGGATCAAGGAGAAGGCGTCATGAACAACACAGCCGCACCCACATCCATCGTCAAGGCCGCGACCGAGGGCGAACGTCGCTGGTTCGCCGGCGGCGGTGTGCACACGTGGAAAGTTCGGGCCAAGGACTCGGACGGCGCGTTCTTGATGTTCGAGGACCGCATGGAGCAGGGCAAGGTCACGCCCCTGCACTTCCACCCGGAGACCGATGAGATGTTCATGGTGCTCGAAGGTGAAATCCTGATGCACCTCGACGGCACCGAGCAGAGCATCGCCGAGGGCGGCATGATGCTCGCCACCCGCGGGCTCCCCCACGCGTTCATGGTCACGTCGCCGTTCGCTCGCATGCTGTGCCTGCAGACGCCCGGCAACATCGAGTCGTTCTTCTGGGACGCGAGCGATCCGATCGCCGACGACGTGAGCACCGGCGAGGTCGACTTCGACCGGATCGCCGCGTCAGGTCAGCGCAACGGCGGCATGGTGCTGCTCGGGCCACCGCCGTTCGCGCACTGACACTGTCGGGCGACATTCGTACGATGGGGCATGCCCACGATCCGCATCGAGCCGGCGACGGAGGCCCCCTGGTCCGACGTCGAGCACACCCTGACCGGCGGCGGCGACGGAGCGAGCTGTTCGTGCCAGTGGTTCATCATCCGGCGCAAGGACTTCGACGCCAGCAGCAGCGACGACAAGCGCGCCCTGCTCCGGCGTGAGCTCAAGCAGGCCGAGTCTGCTCCGGCCCTCATCGCGTACGTCGATGACGTCCCTGCCGCCTGGGTCCGGGTCGGTCCTCGACCCTCGCAGCCGGCACTGGCCCGCTCACGCATCGTCAAGGCGAGCGCCGAGCCGATCGATGACGCCGACGTCTGGGCGATCACGTGCTTCGTCGTACGCCGGGACCATCGCGGCCAAGGGCTCGCCACAGCGCTGACGGCCGCAGCGGTCGATCACGCCGCGGCTCACGGCGCGCGGGTCGTCGAGGCGTATCCGATCGACACCGACCGGCGGAAGGCGAGCAGCAACGAGCTGTTCCACGGCTCCGTGCGCCTGTTCGGCGACGCGGGCTTCCGCGAGGTCGCCCGGCCGACGGACGCGCGCGCGGTGCTGGCTCTCGACGTCAGTCGTCGGCGCCGGGCACCTTGAAGTCCGAGCCCTGCAGCTCCTCGACGTTGACGTCCTTGAACGTCAGCACCTTGACGTTCTTGGCGAAGCGAGCGGGGCGATAGATGTCCCAGACCCACGCGTCGTTCATCGAGACCTCGAAGTAGGCGTCGCCGGTCTCGGAGCGCACCTTCACGTCGACCTGGTTGCACAGGTAGAAGCGGCGGTCGGTCTCCACGACGTACTTGAAGATCGTCACGACGTCGCGGTACTCCCGGTAGAGCGCGAGCTCCATCTCCGACTCGTACCGCTCGAGATCCTCAGAGCTCATTCGTGACGCCTTCCATTGCTGCTCGTACGTTGACGTATCTGCGCCGGTGCTCGGCGCACGGCCCATGCAGCTTCAGCGCCTCCTGGTGGGTCGACGTGCTGTAGCCCTTGTGCGTGGCGAAATCGTATGCCGGATAGTCCTCGTGCATCTGGACCATCAGGCGATCGCGGGTGACCTTGGCGATGACCGATGCCGCCGCGATCGACGCCGCGACACGGTCGCCCTTCCACATCGCCAGGCCGGGAGCGCCCAGGCCGTCGACCGGGAAGCCGTCCGTGAGGACGTAGCCGGGTCGCACCGCGAGACGAGCCAGGGCCCGGCGCAGTGCCGCGATGTTGGCGACGTGCAGGCCCATGCGGTCGCACTCGGCCGCCGGGATGACGACGACCGACACGTCGACCGCGCGCTCCATGATCAGGTCGAAGCAGGCCTCACGGCGCTTCTCGGTGAGCAGCTTGGAGTCGGCGAGTCCCTTGATGGGTCGCTCGAGGACCACGGCAGACGCCACGAGAGGGCCGGCGCACGCGCCGCGGCCCGCCTCGTCCACACCCGCGACGGGGTGCAGACCCTGGCGGGCCAGCGCGCGTTCGAAGCCGTAGAGCCCGGCATCGCGCCGGATCGTTGCTCCCTTGGCCAGACGTGTCACGCAGTGAGCCTAACCCGCACCATCAACGGCGCGGCAGGCAACTCACCGGTGCTCAGACGTCGCGCTTTTCCTTGATCTTGGCAGCCTTGCCGCGCAGGTTGCGGAGGTAGTAGAGCTTGGCCCGGCGGACGTCGCCGCGCGTGGCGACCTCGATCTTCTCGATGACCGGGGTGTGCAGCGGGAACGTACGCTCCACGCCGACGCCGAAGCTGACCTTGCGGACCGTGAACGTGCGGCCGATGCCCGAGCCCTGCACCTTGATGCAGACGCCCTTGAACACCTGGATGCGCGAGCGGCTGCCCTCGATGACCTTGACGTGCACGTCGAGCGTGTCGCCGGGGCGGAAGTCAGGGAGGTCGGTGCGCAGCGATGCGCTGGCGACCTGATCGACGATGTTGGTCATGATCTACTCCTCGCCGGTGCCACAGGTCACCCACGGATAGCGTACGAATGCGGAAGTTTTGATGCGGCGGTGAACACGATTCCCCTGAGGCAGAACCGTCGGCGCCAAGGGTCAATGTTGCCACATGCGCATGCCCCGAAGGAAATCGGCTATGCGAGCAGGTCGGGCCGGCGCTGCCGCGTACGCTCGAGCGCCTGCTCGCGTCGCCATGCGGCGATCGCTGCGTGGTTGCCGGACAGCAGGATCTCTGGCACGTCGAGGCCCCGCCAGTTGGCCGGCTTGGTGTAGACGGGGTACTCCAGCAGGCCGTCGTCACCGTGCGACTCCTCGACGAGCGACTCCGGATTGCCCATGAAGCCGGGGATCAGGCGAACGACGGCCTCGATCATCGCGAGCGCGGCGACCTCCCCGCCGTTGAGCACGAAGTCGCCGAGGGAGACCTCCTCGACGCGCCACCGGCCGGCGGCGTGGTCAATGACCCGCTGGTCGATGCCTTCGTAGCGCCCGCAGGCGAACACGAGATGCTCCTCGGCGCTGAGCCGCTCAGCCATCCGCTGTGTGAACGGCGTGCCCGACGGCGTCGGCACGACGATGACGGCCGAGTCGGTGGCCAACGCGTCGAGCGCCTCGCCCCACGGCTCGGCCTTCATGACCATGCCCGCTCCCCCGCCATAGGGGGTGTCGTCGACGCTGCGGTGCTTGTCGGTGGTGAAGTCGCGCAGGTCGTGCGTCGTGACCTGAAGCAGACCGGCAACCTGCGCCTTGCCGGCGAGCGAGAGCTGCAGCGCGTCGAGGTAGGCCGGGAAGATGGAGACGACGTCGATCTGCACGTCAGTCGACCGCCACGTCCGAGGCGGCATTCTCGGCCTCGGCCGGGTCGAGCAGTCCCGCGATCTCGTTGATCGTCACGAAGCCGCCCGTGACGTCGACGACGGGCACGATCTCGGTGACGAACGGGATGAACACCTCGCGGCCGTCGATCTTGATCGCCAGCGTGTCCTGGTAGGGGCCATGCACGATGCCGGTCACGGTGCCGACGACCGCGTCGCCCGTACGCGCTTCAAGCCCGACCAGCTGGTGGTCGTAGAACTCGTCGGGATCGCCCGGGAGCTCGAGCGGGTCGATGTCGGCCTCGATGATCCGGCCGTGCAACGCCTCGGCGGCGGTGCGGTCGGGGACCTCCTCGAACGACACGACCAGGCGTCCGCTGTGGTGCCGGGCGCGCGCGATCGTGAGCGTACGGTCGCCGCAAACGACCGACGAGCCCGGGGCGAAACGCCGTTCGGGCTCGTCGGTTCGGATGTCGACGTTCAGCTCACCACGGATGCCGTGGGCCCGGCCGATGCGGCCGATGACGACCTGCATGGTTGTCAGTTGCGACGGTCGACGTCCACGAAGTCGATGCGCGCGCCGCCACGTCCGGCGATTGCGCCCGCGACCTTGCGGATGGCGGTGGCCGTGCGGCCTTGGCGACCGATGACCTTGCCGAGGTCGTCCGGGTTGACCCGGACCTCGAACAGCTCGCCGTTGCGCGTCTGCTTGGCGCGCACGTTGACATCGTCAGGGCTGTCGACGATGCCGGCGACGAGGTGCTCGATGACCTCGATCATGGGGGCTGCCACGATCAGGCCTTGGCCTCGTCGGCGGGCGCAGCGTCGGCAGGTGCCTCGTCGGCCTTGGGCTCTTCAGCCTTGGCCTCCTCGGCGGGTGCCTCTTCGGCCTTGGCCTCGTCGGCGGGCGCTTCGTCAGCCTTGGGCTCTTCAGCCTTGGCCTCCTCGGCGGGCGCTTCGTCAGCCTTGGCGGCAGCCTTCTTGGCAGCAGCGGCCTTCTTGGTCGTCGCGTCGGCCTTGGGCTCGTTGTGGAGCTCCTTGAGCGCTTCCTGGAAGATGTCTTCCTTGCTGCGCTTCTCGTCCGCGAACTTCATGGTGTTCTTGCCACCGATGTCGCCCGTGATCTTGAGCAGGGCTGCGACGGCCTCGGTCGGCTGGGCGCCGACGCCGAGCCAGTACTGGGCGCGGTCGCCGTCGACCTTGATGATCGACGGGTCTGCCTTGGGGTTGTAGGTGCCGATCTCCTCGATGACGCGTCCGTCACGCTTGGTGCGCGAGTCGGCGACGACGATGCGGTAGAACGGCGTGCGGATCTTGCCCATACGCTTCAGGCGAATCTTGACTGCCACGAGTGTGGTGTCTCCTCAGATGTGTGTTTGTGGTGACCTGCCGGAGCCGCGTGGGGACACGGCCGACGAAATCGGTGAGCCGGCGCTTGAAGATGAGAGGGTCTCCACGCGTACCGGACGCAAGGGCCCATTCTGCCAGAACACGGGCCACGGCTCCAATTCGGCCGCGCCCCAGGACTTCCCCGCCTCAGAACTCGCCGTGGCGGCCTTCGCCGCCGGCGAACCGGGCGGCTCCGGCGGCGCCTTCCTGCATCACGACCGGTACGCCGTTGGCGCCTTCGGAACGCAGCGCGGCATCGAGGGGCAGGTCCCACTGGCGATAGGCGGAGGCGCGGTCGGCCTTCATGCACTCGGCCGGGAACGCGGCGATCTGCTCGGCGAGATCGTGCGCAACGGTCAGCGACTCCCCCACCGGGACGACGCGGTTGGCCAACCCCATCTGCAGCGCCTCGTGGGCACCGACGGGACGGCCGGTGAGGATCATGTCCAGCGCCCGGCCCTGGCCGATGATCCGCGGCAGGCGCACCGTGCCGCCGTCGATCAGGGGCACACCCCAGCGCCGGCAGAACACGCCGAACACCGCGTCCTCCTCGACCACCCGCAGGTCGGCGAGCAGGGCGAGCTCCAGTCCGCCCGCGACGGCGTGACCGGAGACCGCCGCGATGACGGGCTTGGTCAGCTCCAGGCGACTGGGCCCCATGGGACCTCCGCCGAGGCCCTCGGGATCGAGCTCGTTGCGGCGCTCCGGGTCGTCGACCGCCGAGAGGTCGGCGCCCGCGCAGAACGTGCCGCCGGCACCGGTGAGCACGGCGACGGCCAGCGACTCGTCCTCCTCGAACTGCTGGAACGCCTCGCGCAGGTCGGCGGCCATCGGGCCGTCCACGGCGTTGCGCACCTCGGGCCGGTCCATCGTGATCGTGCAGATGTTCTCGTCGACGTCATACCGAACGTGATCCATGGACCCATTCTTTCCACACGACTGGTCACCCGCGATACGCGACGTTGACTTTCCCACCAGGAAACCGTAGCCTCACTTTCCTGACAGGAAAGTGGGTACGACATGACAGACGAGATCAGCGAGGCCGAGGCCCGGCTCGCACTCAAGGTGATCGCCGACCGGGAGCAGGAGGTCATCGCGCAGATCGGCATTCCGGCCTGGTACTGGTGCGGGCTCGCAGCCGGCTGGGTCGCACTCGGCGTGGCCAGCGACCTCGGCAATGCCTGGGTGATCAGCGGCGCGACCCTGGTCTTCGGTGCGGTGCACGCGGCGGTGGCGCAGCGCGTGCTGTCGGGGCGGCGGCGGTCGTCGAGTCTCACGATCCGGGCGGATGTCGTCGATCGGCACCTGCCGATCGTGCTGTTCGCCTGCATCGTGGCGCTCGGCGTCATCACCGTGGCGCTCGGCTTCCTCGCTGACGCCGACGGGGCCCGCCACGCATCGACGATGGCCAGCATCGCCCCTGCCGTCGCGATCGTGTGCGGTGGGCCCGGCCTGGTGGCCTTCCTCGCCCGGCGCTCGGCTCGGCGCGGATGAGCTCACAGCCGCAGTTCGACGAGCTGATCCACCCCGCCACGCGCCTGTCGATCGTGGCGCTCCTCGCCTCGGCGGACTGGATCGACTTCGCCTTCGTACGCGATCGGCTGAATCTTTCCGACTCAGCCCTGTCCAAGCAGTTCGCGACGCTCGAGGGTGCCGGCTACATCAGCATCGAGCGACCCCTCGAGGACCGTCGGCGACGGGTGCGCGTACGTCTGACGCCGGTCGGTCGCAAGGCGTTCGACGGCCACGTCGCCGCTCTTCGCGCCGTCATCGACCCGGCCGGCACCTGACCGTCAGGACGGGCTGACGAAGTCACGCGGCGCCGGCTGCGGCGGCTGCCAGCCGGGCGGCCCGAAGACGTACGCCAACCGGTCCCTCCATCGTGGTGCCCGCCTGACGTCGTGCCAGATCTTGACGTACTCGCCGTACTGCAGCTGCCACACGTTGTAGGTGCCGACCGGATACGTGAGCCCGTACGTCGGCCGGTGCAGCTCAGCCTGGAACGACCTGAACAGGCGGTCCCACACGATGAGGATGCCGCCGTAGTTGCGGTCGAGGTAGATCGGGTCCGAACCGTGGTGCACACGGTGGTGCGACGGGGTGTTGAACACGGCCTCCCAGCACCGGGGGAACCGGTCGATCTTCTCGGTGTGCAGGTGGAACTGCCAGATCAGGTTGATCGAGAACGTGAAGTAGATCATCCACGGCGGGACTCCCAGCAGCGGGAGCGGCAGCCAGATCAGCACCTCGAACCACTGGTTCCACTTCTGCCGCAGCGCGGTCGAGAAGTTGAAGTAGACGCTCGAGTGGTGGGCCTGGTGGCCCGCCCAGCCGAGGCGTACGCGGTGCGAGAACCGGTGGTAGGTGTACCAGAGCAGGTCGACGCCGAGCAGCACGCCGACCCACGTCCACGGGTTCCTGGCCGAGAGGTGCCACGGCGCCAGGTGGACGTAGAGGACGGTGTAGAGCAGGAATGCCGCGGTGCGGAAGATCGCCGAGAACGCGATCGAGCCGACGAACATCGTCAGGCTCGCGCGGGTGTCCTCCCTGAGGTAGCCCATCCCCCGCGGCGCCTCGCCCGCGAGCTCGCGATCCTCGCGATCCTCGCGCCTGACTGCAGCCATTTCGATGAGCATGAAGAGCAGGAAGAACGGCACGGCGGCGCCGGCCGGGTCCTTCAGGTTGTGCGAAAACGCTTCCCACATCCGGTCATGCTCGCATGCGGGCGTTCCACGGACAGCCGAATCGAACCGCGATAGCCTGTCGCAGCCATTCCCGTCACGCGACGCCCGAGGACACCATGAGCGACCAGGTTCCACCACCGACCGAGCCCCCGGCCGGTCAGCCGTACGCTCCCGCCTTCCCGAGCTACCCGACAGGCGGACCGCAGTCGTACGACCCTCGGCGCTCCATGCCGCCGCCGTCCAAGACCAAGGCCGGGTGGGCGTTGGGGCTCGCCTGCTTCCCGGGGCTCATCACCTGGATCATCTCGTTGATCCTCGCGATCCAGGTCATCAGCGACTCCAAGCACCGCCCCGGCAATGGCAAGGGCATGGCGATCGCGGCACTGGTCATCATCCCGTTGTGGATCGTCCTGATCGTCGCGGTCCTCATCGGCGATGCCGCCGACGACGCCGACCGTGACGTGTCCGGGGCGGTCACGCGGAGCGGCGAGGTCCTGGTCACCGAAGTACGGACGGGAGACTGCATCGTCAACGGATTCGACGACAAGGTGATGTACACGGTCGACGTCACGCCCTGCGCCGAACCGCACGCCCTGGAGACGTACGCCACCTTCGACCTGGAGCGCGGAGACTATCCGGGCGACAAGGAGGTCGAACGACTCACCACGATCGGTTGCGTCGACCGCTTCGGGGCATTCGTCGGGGTCGAAGCCGCTAAGTCCGAGCTCGACATCGCCTACATCCTGCCGGCCGAAAGAAGCTGGGAGAAGAACCGCAATGTCGCCTGCATGGTGTCCGTGGGCAAGCCAAGCACCGGCACCCTGAAGAACTCCCGCCGCTGAGTCCGTCTCCCGACTGACGGTCGTATGCTCGCGACATGTCTGACGTGACGATCCTGCACAACACGGCTTGCTCGACCTCGCGCCACGCGCTCGACGAAGCGTCGTCGGCCGGCGTCGAGACGGAGGTCGTCCAGTACCTCAAGAAGCCGCTCGACCATGCTGAGCTGCTCGACCTGCTGGGCAAGCTCGAGGACCCGCCGGCCGAGCTCGTGCGCAAGGACGGCTTCTTCAAGGCGCAGGGCCTCGAAGCCGACGACTACGTGACGGCCGAGGCCGTGGCGGACCTGCTCGTCGACCATCCGCGCCTGATGCAGCGGCCCGTGCTCATCCGTGGCGACCGGGCGATCATCGGCCGCCCCAAGGACCGGGTCGCGGAGTTCCTGGCGCACTGATCACCGTTTCGCCATGGAGCGGCTCCCGCTGGGTTAGCCTGTCGCGTCGGCGTACGCAGCGCCGCCTGAGGGGATTCTCATGACCGAGCAGCAGCCGCCACGTGACCCGCTCCAGCCGCCTTGGCCGGCGGCGGGACAGCCATATCCCCAGCAGCCCTATCCCGGTCAGGCGTACTCCGCACCCCAGGGCGCCTACCCCCCGCCGTCCGCAGCACCGTCGAAGGCCATGGCGATCACGGCGCTCGTGCTGGCGATCTTCGGATTCTTCGTCCTGACCCTGATCGCGGCGGTGATCCTCGCGATCATCGTGCTCGTCCGGTCGAAGGACGGTCGTCCTCATGGCAAGGGCATGGCGATCTCAGCACTCATCATCAGCGTGCTGTGGGTCGCGGGCTTCGTCATCGCGATCGTGGCCATCGTCAGCAGCCAGCCCGAACGCGACTCCTCGGGGCAGGTCGTCGAAGGTGGCCACGTGCTCGTGGGCAACATCCGCACCGGTGACTGCCTCACCAAGGAGCCGAGCGCCTCGACCCAGCTCACGGTCGAGCTCACCCCGTGCAGCAAGCCGCACCGCGAAGAGGCCTTCGCCAACTTCGATCTCGGCGACGGGGACTTCCCCGGCCAGCCCGAGGTCGACCGGCTCGCCGAGGCGGGCTGCGTGCAGCGGTACGAGGACTACGTCGGGGTGCCGGCTGACAGCACCGAGCTCGTCATCGCCTACCTGCGACCGTTCAAGGACTCCTGGAAGGTGGATCCCGAGGTCACCTGCCTCGTCTCCGAGGGTGGCACCAGCACGGGCTCACTCAAGGGCGCCAACCGCTGAGTCGGTCGCCGGGGCGGCGAACTGGGCCGAGTAGAGGCGCTCGTACGCTCCCCCGGCCGCCCGCAACGAGTCGTGGTTTCCCTGTTCGACGATCTGGCCGTCCTCCATCACGACGATGTGGTCGGCGTCGCGGATCGTGGAGAGCCGGTGCGCGATGACGAATGACGTACGGCCCGAGCGCAGCTGCTCCATCGCGCCCTGGACCAGCGATTCCGTGCGGGTGTCGACCGAGCTGGTGGCCTCGTCGAGCACGAGGATCGCCGGATCGGCGAGGAATGCCCGCGCGATCGTCAGCAGCTGGCGCTGACCGGCGCTGACGTTGGTGCCCTCGTCCTCGATCACGGTGTCGTAGCCGTCGGGCAGGGTGCGCACGAAGTGGTCGACGAACGCCGCCTCGGCCGCCGCGAGGATCTGCTCCTCCGACGCGCGGTGTGCGCCGTAGGCGATGTTGTCGCGGATCGCGCCCTTGAACAGCCAGGTGTCCTGCAGCACGACGCCGAAGTTGTCGCGCAGCAGCCCACGGTCCATCCGGGCGATGTCGACGCCGTCGAGCGTGATGCGGCCGCCCTGGATGTCGTAGAACCGGAGGACGAGGTTGGTCAGCGTCGTCTTGCCGGCGCCGGTCGGGCCGACGATCGCGACGGTCTGGCCCGGCTCGGCCGTCAGGTCGAGGTGCTCGATCAGCGGCTCGTCTGGCTGGTAGGAGAACGACACGTCGTCGAAGACGACCCGGCCGCGTATGGGGTCGGGGAACGGCGCGTCGGCCTCGTCCGGCCGCTCCTCGGGCTCGTCGAGCAGGGCGAACACCCGCTCGGCGGAGGCGACACCCGACTGCAGCAGGTTGATCATCGAGGCGACCTGCGTCAGCGGCTGGGTGAACTGCCGGGAGTACTGGATGAACGCCTGCACGTCGCCGATGCTGAGGGTGCCCGACGCGACCCGCAGGCCGCCGATGACAGCCACGAGCACGTAGTTGATGTTGGACACGAACATCATGACCGGCTGGATCACGCCGGAGATGAACTGCGCCTTGAACGACGCGGCGAACACCGCGTCGTTGCGGGTGTCGAACTCGTCGCGGGCTTCCTGCTGACGACCAAACACCTTGACCACCTCGTGGCCCGTGAAGACCTCCTCGATGTGGCCGTTGAGGCGCCCGGTGCTGGCCCACTGCTTCATGAACTCCGGCTGCGACCTCTTGGTCACCGCCTTGGTGATGGCGAACGCCAGCGGCAGCGTCAGCAGTGCGACGAGCGACAGCAACGGCGAGATGACCAGCATCATGACGAGCGTGCCGATGACCATGAGGATCGAGGTCAACAGCTGGCTCATGGTCTGCTGGAACGACTGGGCGATGTTGTCGATGTCGTTGGTGGTGCGCGAGAGCACCTCTCCGCGGTCCGTACGGTCGAAGTAGGACAGCGGGAGCCGGTTGATCTTGGCCTCGACGTCGTCGCGCAGGTCGGTGATGGTCTTCTGCACGACCGTCGTGGTGAAGACCCCCTGGAACCACTGCAGCACCGACGCGAGGACGTAGAGGACCAGCACTCCCGAGAGCACCAGCCCGAGGCCGTGGAAGTCGATGCCGGCGCCGGGCTGGAGGTCGACGGACGACACCAAGGAGGCGAGCTTGTCGTTGCCCTCGTTGCGCAGCTGCGCAACGACCTCCGTCTTGGTGGCTCCGTCAGGGAACTGGCCGTTGAGGTAGCCGGTGAACACGATGTCGGTCGCGTGTCCCAGCACCTTGGGTCCGATGACCGCCATCGTGGTGGCCACGACGCCGAACCCGACGATGCCCCAGACCATGATGCGCTGACGCAGCAGCCGGTCGATGAGGCGCCGCAGCGAGCCCTTGAAGTCCTTGGCCCGCGCCGGCGGCATCCCCATGCCCGCGAGCGCGGGGCCTCTACCGCTCATGCCGTCACCTGCAGAGAAAGGGCAAGGATCGCAGGCGACGGCCTGAGCACTCTTTCGTTTCGCTCGCTTCGCTCGCTCATGCGGCCTCCTCCTCGGTCAGCTGGGACAGCACGATCTCGCGGTAGACCTCGCAGGACTGCATCAGCTCGTGGTGCGTCCCGGTGCCGACGACCCGGCCCTCGTCGAGGACGACGATGCGGTCGGCGTCGCGGATCGTGGACACCCGCTGGGCGACGATCACGACGGTCGCCTCGGCGGTGGCCGTACGCATGGCGGCCCGCAGCGCGGCATCCGTCCCATAATCGAGCGCGGAGAACGAGTCGTCGAACAGGTAGATCGGCGGCCGCTTGACGATGGCCCGGGCGATCGCGAGCCGCTGGCGCTGCCCGCCGGAGACGTTGGTGCCGCCCTGGGAGATCGGGGCGTTGAGCTGCTCGGGCATACGCTCGACGAAGTCCTTGGCCTGCGCGATCTCGAGCGCGTCCCACAGTTCCTCATCGGTGGCGTCGGGTCGGCCGTAGCGCAGGTTGGACGCCACGGTGCCGCTGAAGAGGAACGGCCGCTGAGGCACGAGGCCGATCGACGACCAGACGTTCTCCGGGTGCAGCGAGCGTATGTCGTGACCGTCGATGCTGACCGAGCCGGCCGTGGCGTCGAACAGCCTCGGGATCAGTCCCAGCAACGTCGACTTGCCACTGCCGGTCGAGCCGATGATCGCGGTCGTCTCACCCGGCCGCGCCACCAGGTCGATCTCGTGCAGCACGTCGTGCTCGGCACCGGGGAAGGCGAAGGACGCGCCCTGGATGTCGAGCTGGCCGCGATCGAGGGTCACCTGCACCGCGTCGTCCGGCGCGAGCACGCTCGGCTCGGTGTCGAGCACCTCGGTGATCCGCTCGGCGGCGACCTCGGCGCGCGGCCACAGCATCAGCATGAACGTCGCCATCATGACCGACATCAGGATCTGGACGAGGTAGTTCTGGAACGCCGTCAGCGTGCCGACCTGCAGCTCACCGCTGCCGATGCGGTAGCCACCGAACCACGTGGCCAGGACGACCGACACGTTCATGATCAGCATGACGATCGGGAACATCATCGACGTCAGGCGACCGACGGCGATCGCGACCTCCATCGTCTCGCGGTTGGCGTCGCCGAACCGCTTCGCCTCGTAGCGCTCCTTGACGAACGCGCGGATCACGCGAATGCCCATGATCTGCTCACGCATGATGCCGTTGATGCCGTCGATCTTGACCTGCATGACCCGGAACAGCGGTCTCATCTGCCGGATGACCAGGCCAATGCTGATGATCAGCGCCGGCAGGACCAGCAGCAACAACCCGGACAGCTCGACGTCCTGGCGCAGCGCCATGAAGATGCCGCCGAAGCACATGATCGGTGCTGCCACCAGCAGCGTGAGGGCCAGGAACACGATGAGCTGGACCTGCTGGACGTCGTTGGTCGAACGGGTGATGAGCGTGGGCGCCCCGAGCTGTGCCATCTCGCGCGCGGCGAACGTCTCGACCTTGCTGAACACGCCTGCGCGCAGGTCACGGCCGAGCGCCATCGCGGTGCGGGCACCGAAGTAGACCGCGACGATCGTGCACACGACCTGGATCACGGTGACCATCAGCATCATCCCGCCGGTGCGGACGATGTAGCCGGTGTCGCCCTGGACGACGCCCTTGTCGATGATGTCGGCGTTGAGTCCGGGCAGCCAGAGGTTGGCGAGGGTCTGGATCAGCTGGAAGGTCAGGACGAGTGCGATCGGCCTCTTGTAAGGCGCAAGGTACGTCCGCAGGAGCGGAATGAGCATTGCCTCAGGGTATCTCGCCGCCCTGTCACAAATTCATGACAGATGTCCTGAGTTGAGCGAGCTCTGCGAGCGAACGCTCAGGGCAGGTTGAGCGCGTCACGCCGAAGGCGTCAGATGACGAAACCCGGTGAGATGAAGTCCCGGCGCAATCAAGGTGGTTTCGAGGCTTCGGCCGCGGGCGGCCTCCGCGCCTCAACCACCGGGACTCACACCACCAGGTTCAGGCCCAGCACGACGACGAGGCCCGTCACCGACAGGATCGTCTCCATGATCGACCAGCTCTTGATCGTCTGGACGACCGACAGCCCGAAGAACTCCTTGACCAGCCAGAAGCCGGCGTCGTTGACGTGCGAGAAGAACACCGACCCCGCACCGATCGCCAGCACGAGCAGCGACACCTCGGTACTGCCGAGGTCCTGGGCGATCGGCGACATGATGCCGGCGGCGGTGATCGTCGCCACCGTTGCGGAACCCGTCGCCACACGGATCAGCACCGCGACGAGCCACGCCAGCAGGAGGACCGAGACACCGCTGTCCTCGACGAAGTCGGCGACCACCTCGGCGATGCCGGTGTCGATCAGGGTCTGCTTGAACCCGCCGCCGGCGCCGACGATCAGGAGGATGCCGGCGATCGGGGGCAACGACTTGTTGAGGACGTCGCTGATGTCGTCCTTGTCCATCCCCGACGCCCGGCCGAGAGTGAAGATCGCGACGATCACCGAGATCAGCAGGGCGACGAACGGCTCACCGATGAAGTCGAGGACCTTGCGTGGTCCGGTCCCCTCGTCGAGGGCGATGTCGGAGTACGCCTTGCCCATCATCAGCACGACCGGCAGCAGCACCGTGGCCAGCGTGATCCCGAAGCTGGGCCGGACCTCGCGCTTCTCGGTGGTCGCGTCGTAGAGGTCGCCCGCCGGCACCGGCACCCAACGCTCGGCGAACCGGGCGAACAGCGGACCCGCGACGACGATCGTGGGGATCGCGACCAGGATGCCGAGGGCCAACGTACGTCCGAGGTCGGCGTCGACGGCCTGGATGGCCGCCAGCGGCCCGGGGTGCGGAGGTACGAACCCGTGCATCGCGGAGAGTCCGGCGAGCGCCGGAATGCCGAGCGCGATGATCGACCGCTCGGCGCGCTTGGCGACGAGGAAGATGACCGGCATCAGCAGGACCAACCCGATCTCGAAGAACATCGGCAGCCCGATGATGGCGCCGATCGCGGCCATCGACCACGGCAGCATGCGTTGGCTGGACCTCCCGACGATCGTGTCGACGATCTGGTCCGCACCGCCGGAGTCCGCGAGCAGCTTGCCGAACATCGCGCCCAGGGCGATCAGGATGCCGACACCCTTGACCGTGTCGCCGACGCCGGTGCTGAAGCTGCCCACGACGTCGAGCATGTTGCGACCGGCGATCGCGCCGACCGTGAGCGAGCCGAGGATCAGGGCGAGGAACGGGTGCAGCTTGAAGAACGTGATCAGCACGACAAGCACCGCGACACCGACGAGTGCCGCGGTGATGAGCTGGCCCGTGCCGGCCACGGCCTTGACCGGCTCGGGCGGCGCCGCGGCGATGAGCGTACTGGTGATCATGCGGTGTCCTCCTGGTCGAGGCCGGCGCGGGCGGCGAAGGCGTCCACGATCTCGGCGGGTGACGGGGTGATGTCGAAGGCCCAGCCGTTCTCGTCGTCCTGCAGCGGCTCGAGCGTCTTCTCCTGCGACTCCAGCAGCGAGGCGGGCATGAAGTGGTCGCGGTGCTCCATGCGCGACTTGATCAGGTCGTGGTCGCCGGTGAGGTGCAGGAAGTACGTACGTGGGGCGGCGTCGACGAGGACGTCACGGTAGGCGCGCTTGAGCGCCGAGCAGCTGATGACCCCGCCATCGGCGTCGTGCTCGTGCAGCCACACCCCGATGTCGGCCAGCCAGGGCCAGCGGTCCTCGTCGGTCAACGGTGTGCCGGCCGACATCTTGGCGATGTTGGCCTCGGAGTGGAAGTCGTCGCCGTCCGCGTAGTCGAGCGAGAACCGGTCAGCGAGCTCGTGCCCCACGGCAGACTTGCCGACACCCGAGATGCCCATGACCACGACGAGCGGTGGTTTCCCCATGCCCCCAACGTATGGCCGCCGGGGCCTGGGCGCACCCGCGGGAGATGTCCGACCTTCGGCGGGCCGGCGCTAGACCTCCGGCCGATGCGTGCCGGGCGATGAGATCCATACGCTCTGGCCATGCAGCCACCATCGACCCGCTGGGCACCTGTCCTCGCCCTGATGGTGATCGCCCCGTGGATGGCGGAGATGTCCTGGGGCGGCATCCCGTTCACCGAGATGCTCTGGGTCGTGCTGTTCCTGGGACCGATGTACGGCGGAGCGGCCGTGCTGATCCGCGAGGTCGCGCGCCGATCCGGCCGGGGCTGGCCGACGATCCTGCTCCTCGCCGCTGCGTTCGGGGCCTTCCAGGCCGGCGTCGTCGACCAGTCCCTGTTCAACCCTGACTACGCCCGCTACGACTTCCAGCACCCGGTCCACATCGACGGTGTCGACGTGAGCCTCTACTACCTGGTCGCATTCGTGACCGGACACGTCGTCGTCAGCATCTCGGTGCCCATCGTGATCGCCGAGGCGTGGTCCCGCCGGTCGGCTGGGCCCTGGCTCGGTCGTCGCGGCCTCTGGATCGTGGGCGTGCTGTACGTCCTGGCGACGATCGTCAACCACTTCGGCGTCAAGGACGAGGATGGGCACGGCTTCCAGGCGGCACCGCACCAGGTCGTCGTAGCGTTGGGCGTGGTCGCGCTGCTGGTCGCAGTCGCGCTGTCGTGGCAGCGGCGACCCACCACGCATCTCGCCGTCCCGCCGATCTGGCTGCTGGCTGGCCTCGGGTTCATCGCCTTCCTGTTCTACCTGCCGGCCGAGAACGGCGCGTCGCTCCTCGTTGCGGCGGCCGTGATCACCGCGGTCGTGCTGGGCGTTGGCAGGTGGTCACGCAGCAGCCGGTGGACGGCGGCCCATGCGTTCTGGCTCGCCATGGGGCCGGCACTCAACGGCGTCGTCGTGCCGTTCGTCGCCGCACCCTACGACGACGAGGTCAGTGCCCGCGCCGAGCTGCTGGCCGACTCGGTCGCCGCCGCCACGTGCCTGCTCATCGTCGCCCTCACGACATACCGCCGCTTGAGGACCAGAGCGATGCATCCTGCCTAGAGCAGGTCCTTGAGCTCCTTGGGCAGCTCGAACTCGTCGTTGCCACCAGCCGGGAAGCCGAACGCGCTCGCGCCGTCCTTCTTGGTGGCGCCTGCGGCCTCGGCAGCGCGCTTGGCGGGGTTGCCCGACACGCGCTTGCCCTTCTTCTTCTGCTGCGGCTTCTGCTTCGCACCCGCGCGCTTGCCGGCACCGGGGAGCCCCGGCATGCCGGGCATACCGGGCATGCCGCCGCCGCCCTTGGCCATCTGCTGCATCATCTTGCGGGCATCGAAGAACCGGTCGACGAGCTGGTTGACGTCCTTGACCTCGGTGCCGGAACCCTTGGAGATGCGGCTGCGACGGGAGCCGTCGATCATCTTGGGGTTGTTGCGCTCGGCCGGCGTCATCGAGCGGATGATCGCCTTGATCTTGTCGACCTCGCGCTCGTCGAAGTTGGCGAGCTGCTCCTTCATGGCGCCCATGCCCGGCAGCATCCCGACGAGCTTGGACATCGAGCCCATCTTGGAGATGGCCTCCATCTGCGCGAGGAAGTCATCGAGCGTGAACGAGCCGCCCATGAGCTTCTCGGCGGCCTTCTCGGCCTCCTGGGTGTCGATGACCTTCTCGGCCTGCTCGATCAGGGTGAGCATGTCGCCCATGTCGAGGATGCGCGACGCCATGCGGTCGGGGTGGAACGCGTCGAAGTCGGTGAGCTTCTCACCGGTCGACGCGAACATGATGGGCCGGCCGGTGATCGAGCGTACGGAGAGCGCCGCGCCACCACGGGCATCGCCGTCGAGCTTGGTCAGCACGACGCCGGTGAAGTCGACGCCCTCGAGGAACGCCTCGGCGGTGACCACGGCGTCCTGGCCGATCATCGCGTCGATGACGAACAGCACCTCGTCGGGATCGACCGCGGCACGGATGTCGGCGGCCTGCTGCATCAGCTCTTCGTCGATGCCGAGGCGGCCGGCGGTGTCGACGATGACGACGTCGTGGAGGGTGCGGCGGGCCTCGGCGAGGCCGTCGGTCGCAACCTTGACCGGGTCACCGATGCCGTTGCCGGGCTCGGGGGCGAAGACCTTGACGCCGGCCTGCTCACCGACGACCTGGAGCTGGTTGACGGCGTTGGGCCGCTGGAGGTCGGCCGCGATGAGCATCGGCGACTTGCCCTGGCCCTTGAGCCAGAGGCCGAGCTTGCCCGCAAGGGTCGTCTTGCCGGCACCCTGGAGGCCGGCGAGCATGATGACGGTCGGCGGGTTCTTGGCGTAGCGGATGCGTCGCGTCTCGCCGCCGAGGATCGTGACGAGCTCGTCGTTGACGATCTTGATGACCTGCTGGGCGGGGTTGAGCGCCTGGCTCACCTCGGCGCCGCGGGCCCGCTCCTTGACGTTGGCGATGAAGTCGCGGACCACCGGCACGGCGACATCCGCGTCGAGCAGCGCGACGCGGATCTCGCGCGCGACGGCGTCGATGTCAGCTTCGGAGAGTCGACCCTTGCCGCGCAGGTTCTTGAACGCTGACTGCAGGCGGTCTTGCAGGGTGTCGAACATACGTCGGTCGTCATCCTCGAATGGAGAGAAAGGGGTTCGGTCAACTCTAACCGAGACCCCGTGGCCCCTCCCCCTCGTGGGCGGTGACTTAGCGCCCACCGAGGCGCCGCACGTGGGCCCTGAGCCACCGCTGCTGGACGCAAGTGGGCCCTCACTCACCGCCCCAGGGTCAGGTGAGGGCCGTCGCGAGGCCGTCGCGCAGGGTCGTCGCGGTGGCATCGTCGAGGGGGTGGCCCTCGCCGTCGACGACGTAGAACACGTCGCGGACCTCGTCGCCGTACGTCGACATGTGTGCCGAGCGGATCGAGAGGCCGAGCGAGGCGATCTGGTCACAGACGGTCCACACCAGCCCTCGGCGGTCCTGCGCGCGCACCTCCACGAGCGTCGCGGTCTCCGAGAGCCGGTCGAGCAGGCGCACGCGCGCGTCGGGTGCGTCGTGGATCGACGAGAGCTCGAGGCGACCTGCCAGGTCGAGCTCTCCTGCCATCGCGGGGCGCAACCGATCGGTCAGCCGCGCCGGGTCGATGTCGGACCGCGACACCTCCCAGAGCGACACCGCAGCGCCGCCGAGCGTGACGGTGCGCGCCGACCGGATCGCCAGCCCCGCAAGCGCTAAGCCACCGGCGAGGTCGGCCATGACGCCCTGCCGGTCGGCGGTGACGATCGTCAGCAGCGAACCACCCTGGTGACCCTCGACCGTGAGCGCGAAGTCGGCCGGTCCCATGGCCCCGTGCTCGGGGATCGGCACGTCGGCGGGCCAGCCCTCGTAGTCGCCGGCGGTCGGCGTCGTGATGGTCTCGTCGAGCACCTCACGCACCTTCTCGACGAGCCCGTCGGTCAGGCCCTGCCGCCACGGCGACCATGCGGCCGGGCTGGTGGCCTGCGCGTCGGACGCGGTGAGGGCGGCCAGCAGATCGAGGAAGTCCTCGGTCTCCACGATCTCGGCGACATTGGCTGCCGTCGACGGGTCCTCGATGTCACGACGCGTGGCGATCGTCGGCAGCAGGAGGTGCCAGCGCACGAGCTTGCCGACGACGGCAGCGTCCTCGTCGCTGAAGCCCCAGCGTTGCGCGATGCGTACGGCCATCGGCTCGCCGGCCTCGGAGTGGTCGCCCTCGACGCCCTTGCCGATGTCGTGCAGCAGGGCAGCGACGGCGAGCAGGTCGGGGCGGGCCACGTCGCGCTTGACCTTGGCGGCGTACACGCAGGTCTCGAGGCTGTGCCGGTCGACGGTGAACCGGTGCACCGGCGACGAGGACCCACGCAGGCGTATCGCGACCCATTCGGGCAGCAGCAGGTCGATGACGCCGGCGAAGTCGAGCTCGTCCCACACGCGTACGAGGCCTCGGCCCGAGCTGAGCAGGTCGACCATGAGCCGGGACGACGACGGCGACCACGGATCGGGCAGCTCGCCCATCGACTGAGCGAGGCGCACGGCCGAGCCCGGACCCAGCGGGAGGCCTGCGCGCGCGGCCGCCGCAGCGGCGCGCAGGGCAACCTCGGGATCCGTCGTCGGATCGGCCTTCCCGGTCACGATGACCTCGCCGTCGAGGACGCCGACGCCCTCGGCCAGCGGTGTCACGGCCGGCCCGGTCGGGGTGATGCTGCGCTTGGCCGGCGGTGCCAGGGCGGCGTCGATCTTGTGCCACGACAGCGACGCGAGGTGGGCGATGCGGCGGCCGAGCTGACGCGTGTGCAGGTCGAGCTCCTCCGCGCCCATGCCGAGGAAGCGCGCGACGTCCGGGATGACCTCGGCGTCGAGTCGCTCGACCCGGCGACCGACCGTCTGGTGCAGCGCGTCGCGTACGTCGAGCAGGTCGGATCGCAACGCCTCGGACTCCCCGTGGGGCACGTCGATCAGCCAGGTAGCGACCAGCGCACGCAGGATCACGCTGTCGCGCAGCCCTCCCCCGGACTCCTTGAGGTCGGGCACGGCAGCGTGGGCGAGCCAGCCGGAACGCTCGATGCGGGAGTTGCGTGCGTCGCGCACCTCCTCGACCCGCGTACGCGCGTCGCGGCGCCAGTCGGCGAGCACCTGGGAGCGCAACGTCAGGACGAGTCCCGAGTCGCCGGCCACCGTACGTGCGTCGAGCATGCCCATCGCGGCGCGATGATCCGTCGCGGCAGCGGCGCGCATCTGGACCGTGTCACGCACGGAGTGGTCGAGGGCGACCCCGTCGTTCCAGAGCGGATACCAGATCGCCTCGGCGACCTCGCGGACGACGGACTCGTCGACGGACGGATCGTGGAGCAGCACGACGTCGAGGTCACTGAACGGGGAGAGCTCGGAGCGGCCGTAGCCGCCGACCGCGACCAGCGCCATGCCCGGCCCTTCGCGCGGGTCTGTGCCGTCCGCCGGCACCGCCGCGGCGAACAGCTGCCGCAGCCGGCGATCGGCCTCGAGCGCCCGGTCGCTCCGCTGCTGCGCGAGGGCGGCCTTGTCGAACTCGTGGGTCACGGTGGTGATCGTACGCAGGGGCCCGCGTGACGCAGGCGCCGGACACACAGCACAGAGCCGCCGCAGCACCCGGTCAGGTGCTGCGGCGGCTCCGTTGATGGTCGTTCAGCCCTAGAGAGCTGCCTCGTCCGTCTCGCCCGTGCGAACGCGCACGACCGAGTCGACCGGGATGACCCAGACCTTGCCGTCACCGATCTTGCCGGTCTGCGCCGAACCGGTGATCGTGCTGACCACGCTCTCGACGTCGGCGTCGTCGACGACGACCTCGAGGCGGATCTTGGGGACCAGCGAGACGTCGTACTCAGCACCGCGGTAGACCTCGGTGTGTCCCTTCTGCTGGCCATAGCCGCTCGCCTCGGTCACCGTCATGCCGGCGACGCCCGCAGCAGCGAGGGCCTCGCGGACCTCTTCCCACTTGTGCGGCTTGATGACCGCTGTAACCAGCTTCATGTTCAGACTCCCGTCTTCAGAGCGGACCCGCCGATGATTCCGGCTTCGTCGTACGCGGTCTCCAGGTGCTCGACCTGGTCGATGCCGAGAACCTCATCCTCTTCGCTGATGCGGAACCCGATCGTCACGTCGATCAACTTACCGATGATGAACGTGAGGACGAACGAATAGGCGAGGACGACGAACGCGGCGACCGCCTGCTTGCCGAACTGCTCGAAGTGACCGCCGTAGAAGATGCTGCCGATGCCGCCCGTGTTGCCCTTCGTCGCGAAGAAGCCGATCAGGAGCGTGCCGACGATGCCGCCGACCAGGTGGACACCGACGACATCGAGCGAGTCGTCGTAGCCGAACTTGTACTTCAGTCCGACAGCCAGCGCACAGAGGATGCCGGCGATGACGCCGATCGCGATCGAGCCGAGCGGCGAGACCGTGCCACAGGCGGGGGTGATCGCGACGAGCCCGGCCACGGCACCTGAGGCGCCACCGAGGCTCGTGGCCTTCTTGTCACGGACGACCTCGACGAGCAGCCAGCCGACCATGGCCGCAGCCGTGGCGACCGCGGTGTTGACGAATGCCAGGCCGGCGAGACCGTTGGCGCCCACGGCGGATCCGGCGTTGAAGCCGAACCAGCCGAACCACAGCAGACCGGCACCGAGCAGGACGAACGGCAGGTTGTGCGGACGCATCGGGTCGCGCTTCCAGCCGACGCGCTTGCCGAGCACCAGCGCGAGGGCGAGTCCGGCGGCACCAGCGTTGATGTGGACCGCCGTACCACCGGCGAAGTCGAACGCCTTGAGCTTGGTCGCGATCCAGCCACCGTTCTCGCCGAAGTCGAAGACCCAGTGCGCGACCGGGAAGTAGACGACCGTCATCCAGATCACGATGAACAGCGCCCAGGCGCCGAACTTGGCGCGGTCGGCGATCGCACCGCTGATCAGCGCGACCGTGATGATCGCGAACATCAGCTGGAAGGCCACGAAGACGTACTCGGGGATCGTGCCGTAGGCCGTGCCCACGCTGACGTGGTCGAGGCCGAGCCGCTTGAAGCCACCGAGGAACTGGTTGCCGTCAGGGCTGAACGAGAGGGAGTAGCCGTAGAGGACCCACAGCACCGGCACGATTGCCAGGGCGAGGAAGCTCATCATCATCATGTTGAGCACGGTCTTGGAGCGGACCATGCCGCCGTAGAAGAACGCCAGTCCTGGCGTCATGAGCAGGACCAGGGCCGAGCTGGCCAGAATCCACGCGGTATCGCCGGTATCCATGAAACCTCCGAAAGAAGTGTGTGCAGCAGCAGGACGAGGGACGAACTGCTGCCGAACAGACTGGCGTCGGAGGGTTTCGGTATTCGCCCACCCATGTTGCATCCGGATCACGAATGCGGGCGCTGTGTAAACACCGTGTTACGTCGAGCGTGAGCCCCCGATCGGAGGCGTGTGAGATCTTTCGGTCAGGACAGCAGCGCGTCGACGAACTCTTCGGCGTCGAACGGGGCCAGGTCGTCCGCGCCCTCGCCGAGGCCGACGAACTTGACCGGCACGCCGAGCTCGCGCTGCACCGCGATGACGATGCCGCCCTTGGCGGTGCCGTCGAGCTTGGTCAGCACGATGCCCGTGACGTCGACGACCTCGCCGAACACCCGCGCCTGCGTCAGGCCGTTCTGGCCCGTCGTGGCGTCGATGACGAGCAGCACCTCGGTCACGGGAGCCTGCTTCTCGATGACGCGCTTGACCTTGCCGAGCTCGTCCATCAGCCCGGCCTTGGTGTGCAAACGACCGGCCGTGTCGACCAGCACGACGTCGGTGCCGTCGGCGATGCCACGCTGAACGGTCTCGAAGCCGACGCTCGCCGGGTCGCCACCCTCGGGGCCGCGGACGGTCGGGACGCCGACGCGCTCCCCCCACGTCTGCAGCTGGTCGGCGGCGGCAGCGCGGAACGTGTCGGCGGCACCGAGCACGACGGTCTTCTCCTCTGCGACGAGGACGCGCGCCAGCCGGCCAACGGTCGTGGTCTTGCCGGTGCCGTTGACGCCGACGACCAGCACGACGCCGGGCTTGCCGTCAGCGCCGGTCGAGTCGAGCGTTCGGTCGTACGAGGGGTCGATCAGTGCCACGAGCTCTTCGCGAAGCGCGGCCTTGGCGGCCGCGGGGTCGTCGATGCCCTCGACGCGTACGCGAGTCTTCAGGTTGGCGACGAGCTCGTCCGTGGCAGTGACGCCGACATCGGCAGCGAGCAGCGTGTCCTCGACCTCCTCCCACGCATCGTCGTCGAGCGTCGAACGGCTGAGCACCACCAGCAGCCCCTTGCCGAGGGTGCCCTGCGATCGGGCGAGCCGGGCGCGAAGACGTACGAGACGACCTTGAGGCGCCTCCGGCCGCTCGATCGTGTCGACGGCGGCAGCGGGCTCCTCGTCCTCGAGGTGCGGCTCGGGGTGCTCCGGATGGTCGATGACCTCCTCGGTGACCCGATCGAGCTCCGACGGAGGCGGGAGCTCCTTGCGACCGCGGCCCATCACGAGGCTGATGCCGACGCCCATCAGGACGATGACGGCGAGGATGATCAGGAGCAGCACAGGCAGGGTCACGCAACGATCCTATGCAGAAGCGCCGCGGTTGCCATCAGGGCGCGGCGAGGACTCAGAGGAACTCGTTGGGGTCGAACTCATCGATCGGGATGATGCGGATGCGTGGCAGCCGGTCGTTGAACGCCTTGACGTCGTACTCCAGGTCGTGGAATTCCAACCCCCGCTCGAACAGGGGCACGAAGCCGGCGTTGCGGAACTCGCGGAACGCGAGCAGGGCCGTACGCCGATCGGTCCCGACCAGCGGCTCGAGCTCCTCGATGAAGTCGCCGTCGTTGCTCGCCAGCATGACGTCGGCGTCACGGTGCGACAGCTCGGCGAGGGTGCGCTGGATCGCGATGTCGACGACCTTGTCGTCAGCGTCGCCCGACAACGCGATCGGGCGGAAGCCGATCGCGGTCAGCGCCTGCACGAACGGCATCGGCAGCTCACCGTTGGCGGCGAGGAAGAACAGGCCCGTCGCCGGCTGGCCCCACGTGTCCTCGGCGAACTGCAGGAGCCGGTCCCATCGCGGGCGCTCGTGCGGGTTGGGCCGGCGGCCGAGGATCGACTGCCCCAGGGTCGCGTCGATGTTCTCGCCGTCGACGAGGACGTACGTGGTCCGGTCGCTCATGCTCGGACCCTACGCCTCGAGAACCCTCATGCAGTGACCAGCGGGGTGACTGCTGCGCGGATCGCGTCGGGCACCGGCGTGACCTTGCGCGTGATCGCATCGACGTAGACGTGGACGAAGCGACCGATCGCGGCCGGCTCGTCAGAGCTCCCCTGGAACAGGCCGATGCGGTAGACGATGCTCGACGTGCCCAGCCGGGTGACGGCGAGCCCGGCCTGCACGTCGCCCGGGAAGCCGAGCTCGCGCAGGAACTCGCACTGCGTCTCGGCGACCAGGCCGACGGCGTCGAGCGTACGGATGTCGGTGCCGGTCGCCTCGATCAGGAAGCCATTGACCGCGGTGTCGAAGAACGAGTAGTAGACGACGTTGTTGACGTGACCGTAGACGTCCTCGTCCTCCCACCGCGTCGTGATCGTGCGCAGGACCGTGAAGTCCGAACGCAGCCGCGGACCCTCTTCGGTCAAGAGGCCGTTTCTTCCTCGCGCAGGCGCTGGCTGATGACCGCCGAGACCCCGTCACCGCGCATTGAGACGCCGTAGAGCGCGTCGGCGACCTCCATCGTGCGCTTCTGGTGCGTGATGACGACGAGCTGGGAGTTGGCCCGCAGCTCTTCGTAGAGCTCGAGGAGACGACCGAGGTTGGCGTCGTCGAGCGCCGCCTCGACCTCATCGAGGATGTAGAACGGGCTGGGCCGCGCCTTGAACAGCGCCACGAGGAACGCGACCGCGACCAGGGACCGCTCGCCACCGGACAGCAGTGACAGGCGCTTGACCTTCTTGCCCGCCGGGCGGGCCTCGACGTCGATGCCGGTCGTCAGCATGTTCTGCGGGTCGGTGAGGATCAGCGCGCCCTCGCCGCCGGGGAACAGCCGGCTGAAGACGTGCTGGAACGCGCTCTCGACGTCGTACCAGGCCTCGGTGAAGACCTGCTCGACCTTGGCGTCGACCTCCTCGACGATCTCGAGCAGGTCCTGACGGGTCTTGCGCAGGTCGTCGAGCTGCTCGGAGAGGAACTGGTGCCGCTCCTCGAGGGCAGTGAACTCCTCGAGCGCGAGCGGGTTGACCTTGCCGAGCATGGCCATCGACCGTTCGGCGTTGCGCAGGCGCTTGACCTGCGCCTCGCGCTCGTAGGGCACCGCCTCGGCCGGCAGGGAGTCGTCCTCGCCCTCGACCGTGATGGGTGGCACGAGCTGGTCGGGGCCGTAGTCGGCGACGAGAGTCTCGACCTCGAGGCCGAGCTCCTCGAGCGCGCGCCCTTCGAGACCTTCGAGGCGCAGCCGCATCTCGGCGCGCGCCATCTCGTCCTTGTGCACCGAGTCGGTCAGGCCGTCGAGCTCGGCGATCTGCTCGCGCAGCTGAACGCGTACGCCTCGCAGTGTCTCCTCACGCCCCGTGCGGGATGCCTCGATCTCGGTGCGCAGCGTCGACGCCTGCGCGATCGACTGCTCGAGACGGGCCAGCACCAGGTCGCTGGCATAGATCACGGCCTTGGCGGTCTCGGCCTCGCGGAGCTGGCGCTCACGCCGCTCCTTGGCCTTGATGCGTGCCTCGCGCTCGGCCTCGGCGGCCTCGAACAGCGCCGTGACCTGGCCCTCGAGCGCGCGGGCCCGCTCCTCGTTGGTACGCAGCGCGAGTCGTGCATCGGTCTCGGCGCGGCGGGCGCCCGACGCCTTGTCGGCCAGCTCCTCGAGCAGGGCCGTGTCGGGCTCCTCCTCGGGCGCGGCCTCAGCCTGAGCCAGCCGATCCTCGAGCTCGGCGAGCCCGGACAGGTCGCCGGCCTGTGACTCCTCGGCCTTGGTGATCGCGGCAGCGAGGCGGTCCGCCTCGCCTCGTGCGGCTCGCGCGGTGGCTCCGAGGTGACCGAGGTTCTCGGCGACTGCGGCCATCGTGGCGTCCGACTCGTGCAGCCGGCCGAGAGCCGCGTCGACCCGCTCCTGGGCGGCAGCGCGCTTGGTGTCGGCGGCCTCGTGCTCGAAACGCAGCCGCTCGAGCGTGTGCTGTGCGCGCGTCAGGTCCTCGTCGGCCTGCGAGATCGCAGCCTTGACCTCGATCAGGCTCTGCTTGGAGGTCGAGCCACCGGCCGCGAAGTGCGCGCCCAGGACGTCGCCGTCATGCGTCACGGCCGTGACGTCGGGTGCGTGGCGGATCAGGTCCTGCGACTGCTCGAGGCTGTCGACGACCGCGACCTTGAACAGCAGCCGACGCAGCGCGCCCTGCAGCGAGGCAGGCCCGTCGACCACGTCGATCGCGTACGTCGCGTAGTCGGGCAGTCCCGGCCACGTGGAGTCGTCGACCTCGCCGCCACCCAGAAGCATGCCGGCCCGGCCGAGGTCCTCGGACTTGAGCTTCTCCATCGCCGACACCGCGGTGTCGAGGTGGTCGACGGCGACCGCATCGGCAGCCGAGCCGAGCGCAGAGGCGATCGCGGTCTCGAACCCGGCGCGTACGGTCAGGAGTGCGGCGACCGAGCCCAGCAGACCGCTGATCTCGTCGGTCGCGGCCAGCAAAGCACCGGCGCCGTCCTTGCGGGCCAGGCCCAGCTCGAGCGCCTCCTTGCGGGCGGCGAACGCAGCCTGCTGGCGCTCGGCCTCCTGCGACTGCGCCGTCAGAGAGGCGAGGTGCTCGGTGATCTCGGCGAGCCCGTCCTCGGCCGCCTCGAGCTCCTCGTCGAGCCCCGACTCCCCGGCGTTGAGGCCGGCGATCTGGTTCTCGAGGTTGGTGAACTCGCGGTGCGCCTCGACGGCGCGGTTCTCGGCCTCGTCGCGAGCAGCGGTGAGCCGGCCGATCTCCTCGCCCGCGGCGGTGGCCCGGCTCTTGAGCGCGTTGACCTGGCCGTGGAGCCTCGCGAGGCCCTCACGCTGGTCTGCGGCGGCCCGCAGCAGGCCTGCAACCCGGCGCTCCTCGGCCGTGTAGGCCACCTCGGCCTCGTTGCGCTCGGCGATGACGGCCTCGAGCGACTCGGTCGCCTGCTGCACACCGGCGCTGAGCTGCTCGAGCTGCTCCTGGGCACGACGGGCGTCGGCCTCCAGCTCCTCGGGCTCGCGGCCGACGCGGCGGTCCTCGGCCTCGACGGCGGCCAGGCGTACGCGCTCGTTGGCCAGCCCCGCGGTGCCCCGGATGCGCTCGCGCAGGCCCGAGAGGCTGTACCAGGTCTCCTGCGCGGCGGACAGCCGTGGCGAGTCCTCGCGCAGCTGGTCCTCGAGCTCGGTCTCCTGCTCGCGGGCTGCGGCGATCGTCTGCTCGACGGCCTGGCGGCGCTCCTTGAGCGCGGTCTCGTCGGCGAGCTCCTCGGCGATGACGGTTCGGGCGCTCACGATGTCGTCGGCCAGGATGCGAGCCCTCGCGTCACGGACCTCCGCCTGGATCACCGCGGCGCGGCGGGCCACCTCGGCCTGCCGGCCCAGCGGCTTGAGCTGGCGACGCAGCTCGGTGAGCACGTCGTTGAGCCGGGTCAGGTTGCCCTGGGTGGCGTCGAGCTTGCGGAGCGCCTTCTCCTTGCGCTTGCGGTGCTTGAGGACGCCTGCGGCCTCCTCGATGAAGCCACGGCGCTCCTCGGGGGTCGCCCGCAGCACGCTGTCGAGCTGGCCCTGGCCGACGATGACGTGCATCTCGCGGCCGATGCCGGAGTCGCTCAGCAGCTCCTGGACGTCGAGGAGACGGCAGGTGTTGCCGTTGATGGCGTACTCGGACCCGCCGTTGCGGAACATCGTCCGCGAGATCGTGACCTCGGTGTACTCGATCGGGAGCGCGCCGTCGGTGTTGTCGATCGTGAGGACGACCTCAGCGCGACCCAGCGGCGGACGGCCGGACGTACCGGCGAAGATGACGTCCTCCATCTTGCCGCCGCGCAGCGACTTGGCGCCCTGCTCGCCCATGACCCACGACAAGGCGTCGACGACGTTGGACTTGCCGGAGCCGTTGGGACCGACGACGCACGTGATGCCGGGCTCGAGCTGAAGGGTCGTCGAGGACGCAAAGGACTTGAACCCACGCAACGTGAGGCTCTTGAGGTACAACGCTGACTCCTACGACGGCAACTGATTGAGGTCAGCGTAGACCGCTGGGACTTCAGTGAGCGGCAGGCTCCATCAAGTCGCCGGCGGTGACGTTGTCGACGCGCTCACGGATTGTCCGGAGCAAGCCGTCGTTCTCGACCTTGAGGCGCATGATCTCGGCCTCGAGGTCGGCGATGCGACGGTGGAGTGCGGCGGTTTCGCGCAGCTGATCGGAGGTCGGGCCTCCGATGTAGCCGATGAGTGCTTTGGCCATGAAGAATCTCCGCGGAATGGAACTGAGGGGAAGGGGCAGATGAGGCTGATCTGCGTCTGCCAGTCTCCCACCGCAGCCGATTCGGGTCAACTTCCAGACAGGCTGCTCGCTCGTCAGAGCGTGAAGATCTCGTCCCCCACGCGTACCGCGCCGGTGACGTCCGAGTGAACGCTGTCGGGTGCCGTGTCCATCACGACGACGGGCACGATCGGCGACCGTCCGCCGGCCTCGATCGCCACCGGGTCCCAACGGACGATCGAGGTGCCGGCCGTCACCTCGTCACCCTCTGCGACGAGCAGCTCGAACCCCTCGCCCTCGAGCTGCACCGTGTCGATGCCGAGGTGCACCAGCAAGCCCTTGCCGGCGGCGGTGAGCAGCACGAACGCGTGCGGGTGGAGCTTGAGCAGCTTGCCGTCCGCAGGCGCCACGACGGTCGACTCGGCGCGCTCGGGGTCGATCGCGATGCCCGAGCCCACGATCTGCTGGGCGAACACCGGATCAGGCACGTCCGCGAGCGCGACGACCGTGCCCGCGACGGGGGCGACCACCACGGTGGTCAATCGAGGTCCTCGATGTCGCTCGCCAGCGTGTCGGCGACCGGACCGACGACGACCTGCACGACGTTGCCAGAGATCACCACGCCGTACGCGCCGGCAGCCTTGAGCGCGGCCTGGTCGACGAGCGACGCGTCCTCGACCTCGGTGCGCAGCCGCGTGATGCACGGCTCGATCTCGACGATGTTGTCGCGGCCACCAAGTCCCGCGACGATCTCTTCAGCTGTGACCATGGGATTCCTCCTAGAACGTCCCGGAGGCCACGGTGGCTCCCGGTCCTTCGTGCATCGTGTCATCGGCCGACCAGACCCGGACACCGCCGAGCCAGGTCGTGCGGGCGCGCAGGTCATCGCCCAGCAGCACGAGGTCGGCCCGAGCGCCCGGCTCGATCCGGCCGAGGTCGGTCAACCCCAGGGCGTCGGCGGGCGTACGTGTTGCCGCGCGGATCGCCTCGACCAGGTCGATGCCGAAGCTCGTGGCGTGACCGAGATCGGCGTCGAGGGTCTCGGCAGCTCCGGCGATCGTGCCGTCAGCACGGAAGGCGGGCTGGCCGGCGGTCACCTCGAGCTGGTCGCCGCCCAGCTCGTAGACACCGGGGGGCATGCCCAGCGCGGCCACGGCGTCCGTCACGAGCATGATCCGGCCGGGCGCCGCCGCGAAGGCCAGGCGTACGGCCGTCGGTTCGACATGATGCCCGTCCACGATCATCCCGACAGTCAGCCGCGGGTCGGTGAGCGCTGCGCCCACGACACCGGGCGCCCGGTGATGGAACGGGCTCTGCGCGTTGTAGAGGTGCGTGACGAGCGTGGCTCCGGCGTCGGCAGCGAGACGGACCTGGTCGTCGGTGGCGTCGCTGTGCCCGACGGCGACCCGGATGCCCGCGGCGACGAACGCCCTGATCGCCTCGAGCGCACCCTCGCGCTCGGGCGCCAGCGTCACGTACGAGATCGCGTCGCTCAGCTCGATCAGCGGCGCGATGTGTTCGGGTGTCGGATCGACAAGCAGCGCCTCGCGGTGGGCACCGCGTCGCCTCGGTGAGAGGAACGGACCCTCGACGTGGGCAGGCAGGAGCCGCGTCGCCGATCCGGCCGTGTTGCTGGCCCGGCGAGCTGCGCCGTAGCGGCTGACCTGCTCGACGAGCTGCTCCACCGTCGCGGTGATGAAGGTCGGCACCATGGCCGTGACGCCGGTCGACAGCATGCGCTCGGCAACCGTGCGGACCTCGTCGGCGTCCGCGTCGGCGAAGTCGATCGAGAACGCACCGTTGATCTGCGCGTCGACGAGACCCGGTGCCAGCACGCCATCGGCGAGGGCGACATCGGGCGTACGAGGTGGTGCTCCGCGCCCGGCGTCGCTGATCCGGTCTCCGGCGACCTCGAGCCAGCCCTGACCCGACTCGTCGTCAGGCAGCCCCACGAGTCGCCGGGCCTCCACGAGTGTTGTCACCGTCTGGGCCTCGATTCGTGTGCGTAGGGGTTGACATGCCGGGCGATTCGCGTCCATCCTCACTGGTACGTACCGGATCGTACCAGCGGTTCGGGCACCCGTCGAGAGGAGCTGATCGTGCTGAACGACAGCCTGCTGCCGAAGCACGCGCAGCTTCGCGCCGCCCTGCTGAAGACGATCGACGAGGAGCTCCAGCCCGGCGCGATGATCCCGTCCGAGCGCGACCTGACGACGCGCTACGACGTCAGCCGGGCGACGGTCCGCGCCGCGATCAGCAGCCTCGTCAACGAAGGGCGACTGACGACGGTGCCGGGCCGCGGGACCGTCGTCACCCGGCCGCGTGTCGAGAGCAACCTGCACCTCGCATCGTTCACGCAGGACATGCGACAGCGCGGCCACCGGCCCAGCACCGAGGTGCTCTCGTGTGCCGTCGTCGCGGCCGGCGAGGCGACCGCCAAGGTGCTCGGCCGGAGTCCCGGCGACCAGCTCTGGGAGATCGAGCGCCTGCGCCTGGCCGACGACGAGCCGATGGCGCACGAGATCAGCTGGTACCCACACGACCTGTTCCCGGCGCTCGGCGACGAGGACCTGAGCGGCTCGATCTACGCGGTCCTCGAGGCGACGTACGGCCTCGTGATCACCGACGCCCAGCAGACCGCGTGGGCCGAGCAGGCCGGCCATACGTACGCCCACCTGCTCGAGGTCGCCGAGACCGCGCCCGTCATGGTCTTCGACCGCGTCGCGTCGTCGACGAACGGTCCCGTCGAACAGACGATCAGCCGCTATCGCGGCGATCGCTACCAGTTGTCGATGAGCCTCCAACGAGGCCCGTCCGCACGTTGAGTCCGCAGCACCACCAACACCGAGGGGAAATCAAGATGACCAGCACGACAGCGGGAAGGCGAGGCTTCAACCTCGCGCCCCTACAGAAGTTCGGTCGCAGCCTCATGCTGCCGATCGCCGCCCTGCCAGCAGCGGCCTTGTTGCTCCGCCTCGGACAACCGGACCTGCTCGGTGCTGACGGCTGGGGCTGGGTCAAGGTCGCCGCCGTGATGGGCGCAGCCGGCAACGCACTCTTCGCCAACCTGCCGCTGCTCTTCGCGGTCGGCGTGGCGATCGGCCTGGCGAAGAAGGCCGACGGCTCCACCGCACTCGCAGCCGTCGTCGGCTACCTCGTGTTCAAGGGCGTCGGCGACGCGATGTCGCCGTTCGTCCTGGACCCGCCGGCCAAGGGCGGCACCCAGGAGCTGGTCAACTACGGCGTCCTGGGCGGCATCGTCATGGGCATCACCGCAGGTCTGTTGTGGCAGCGCTACTACCGGATCAAGCTGCCCGACTACCTGGCGTTCTTCGGAGGGCGGCGTTTCGTCCCCATGATCACGGCGCTCGCGGCGATCATCATCTCGGTCCTGTTCAGCCTGATCTACCCGGCGTTCAACGAAGGCCTCAAGAACGTCTCCGACTGGGTTGCCGACAACGACGTCATCGGTGGCTTCGTCTACGGCACGCTCAACCGGCTGCTGATCCCGTTGGGCCTGCACCACATCCTCAACTCCGGACCGTGGTTCCTGTTCGGCGAGTACAAGACCGGCGGGGTCACGTACGCCGGCGACATCCAGCGGTTCCTCCACGGCGACCCGGAGGCCGGATCGTTCATGACCGGCTTCTTCCCGATCATGATGTTCGCCCTGCCGGCCGCCGCCCTGGCGATCTGGCAGGAGGCCAAGCCCGCGCAGAAGAAGGCCGTCGGCGGCATCATGATCGGCGCCGCGCTGACCAGCTTCCTGACCGGCGTGACCGAGCCGCTCGAGTTCTCGTTCATGTTCGTCGCCTGGCCGCTGTACGTCATTCACGCCGTGCTGACCGGCACGTCGATCGCCCTGACCAACGCGCTGGACATCCACGACGGGTTCGGATTCTCCGCAGGCCTGTTCGACTTCCTGCTCAACTGGAACATCGCGACCAAACCGGGTCTCTTGATACTGATCGGCCTCGGATACGCCGCGATCTACTACTTCTTGTTCCGGTTCGTGATCCGCAAGTGGAACCTGCGGACACCAGGCCGCGACGAGGACGGGGACAACTCGTCGATGGAGGGTCTCATCGACCAGCCGATGGACACCCCGGCAACCGCGACGAGCGCGGCCTCGCCGGACCCGACTCCACCACCAGCGACAACCTGATCGACCGGAGCGCCCGCCGTGCACACGTACGGCGGGCGCTCCGCGTAAGGTCGCGACGTGGACGAACTCTTCACTCCCCCGTCAGGCACCTGGCAGCGCGTCTCGCCCAAGCTCGCGACGATCCGGCGCATCCTGATCCTGATCCCGGTCAGCGTGATCGCCCTTGCCGGCGTCCTGCTGCTCCTCATGCTCTCCGACCTCCGGTGGATCGGCGCACTGCTGATCGCGCTCGCGCTCGTCGGCGCGGTGTGGGGTTGGGCGTGGGCGGGTCGCAACCAGCGCAGCTGGGGCTACACGGAGAACGACGACGACCTGCTCGTGACGAGCGGCGTGATGTTCAAGCGCCTCGTCGCGATCCCCTATGGACGCATGCAGTTCGTCGACGTCGAGGCCGGGCCGCTCGCCCGGGCGTACGGCGTCGCCACCGTCACGCTGCACACCGCGAGCGCCGAGACCGCGGCGGACATACCGGGCCTGCCGGCAGCCGAGGCGACGCGGCTGCGCAACCGCTTGACGGAGCTCGGCGAGGCCCATGGTGCCGGTGTCTGACGTCCAGCCGGAGGCCGTCGGCGTCCGTACGCATCCACTGACGTCGGTCGTCCAGGGCGCACTGTGGGCCGCCGCAGCGTCGTTCGGCCTGATCAGCTCGATCTTCACCGGCGACGGCTGGGGCGACATGAGCGCGGTGCTCAGCCTGGTGATTTCCCTCGGCGGTGGGCTCGTCGTCGGGATGCTGGTCGGCTACTTGAGCTGGCGTTTCACCCGCTACGTCATCGACGGCACCGAGCTGCGCATCAACAGCGGCATCGTCACCAAGGCGTCACGCCGCATCCCGTACGAACGCATCCAGTCCGTCGACATCGCCGAGCCACTCGTCGCCCGCGTCTTCGGCCTCGCCGAGCTGCGGATCGAGATGGCCGGCGGCAAGGACTCGCGTACGTCGTTGCGCTTCCTCGCCCTCGCCGATGCGCGCGACCTGCGCCGGGTGCTGCTGGCGCGAGCACACGGTGAGACGCACGAGGGCGAAGCGGTCGAGGAGCAGCGCACGATCATCACGGTGGTGCCGCCCGAGCGCGTCATGATCGGCACGGTGCTCTCGCTGGACTTCCTCTTCGCTGCCATCGGCTCGATCGTGCTGATCGTCGGCGCGATCTGGTTCGGCGAGTTCGTCGTCGCGCTTGGCGGCATCATCCCGCTCGGCACGTGGCTCGCGCAGATCATCGCGAAGCGGATCCTGCAGCAGTGGGACTTCACCCTGTCCCGCGGTCAAGGTGGTCTGCGCATCGAGCGTGGGCTGCTGTCGCGTACGTCCCAGACCATCCCGTTCTCGCGGGTCCAAGGCATCGCGATCAAGGAGCCGTTCGTGTGGCGCAGGTTCGGCTGGCTGCGGCTCGAGGTCGACATCGCCGGCTATGCCGCGCACGGTGACGACGAAGGGGTCGACTCGTCGTCGATCCTGCTGCCGATCTCCGACCGGATCCTGGCCGATGCCGTGATCGCCGAGCTCATCCCGGGATCGGCCGTCGACGACGTGCCGCAGACCGCGGCGCCCAAGCGTTCGCGCATGTTCGCCCCGATCGGCTGGCGCTATCGATGGGTCGGCGCCAACGAGCGTACGTTCGTGGCCCGCGAGGGCTGGATCGAGCGCACGACCAGCATCGTCCCGCACCACAAGACGCAGTCCGTCGAGCTGCGGCAGGGACCACTGCAGCGCCGCCGACGACTCGCGACGATCGAGGTGCACACGCCACAGGGCCCCGTCGATGCCGACGGCCGCAACCTCGACGAGCGCGACGCCCGAGCGATCGTGCTGGCCCAGCTCGACCGCGCTCGCGCAGCTCGGGCCTAACGCACCGAGATTTGGATCGCGATGCACCACGCGAACAGCTTCGGTGGTGCATCTGACTCCAAATCTCGGGGAGACTCAGCCGCCTGAGGTGCCGTCCTCGGCGTCGGGATCCATCGGCACGACGATGTCTCGCGAGTCGAGCCAGCCGTCAGGCACCGACACCTTCTTGGGCGTGCCCTGCCTGCCGCGGGGCGTGCCGAGCTCGTGGAGCGGGTAGGACTCCGTCGGGTCGAGCCGGCCGAGGAGGTCGTCGAGGTCGGCGTACGACGACACCATGCCGAGCCGGCTGCGTACGTCCTTGCCGGCAGCAAATCCCTTGAGGTACCAAGCAATGTGCTTGCGGAACTCGATGCAGCCGCGCTCCTCGCCCATCAGGTCGCCGAGCAGCTCGGCGTGCCGGCGCATGACCCCGGCGACCTCGCCCAGCGTCGGCAGCTCCACGACCTGCTCGCCGGCGAACGCCGCGGCGAGGTCACGGAACAGCCAGGGACGGCCGAGGCAGCCACGCCCCACCACGACACCGTCGCAACCGGTCTCCTCGACCATGCGGATCGCGTCGGCGGCCTCCCAGATGTCACCGTTGCCGAGCACGGGGATGTCGACCGCAGCCTTGAGCTCGGCGATCGACTGCCAGTCGGCGCGGCCCGAGTAGTGCTGCACCGCGGTACGCCCGTGCAGCGCGATCGCGGCGCACCCGGTGTCCTGCGCGATGCGACCGGCATCGAGGTAGGTCAGGTGGTCGTCGTCGATGCCCTTTCGGGTCTTCATCGTGACCGGCACGCCGTACGGGCTCGCGGCCTTCACCGAGGCTGTGAGGATCTCGCCGAGGAGGGTGTCCTTCCAGGGCAGTGCGGCTCCCCCGCCCTTGCGCGTCACCTTGGGGACCGGGCAGCCGAAGTTGAGGTCGACGTGGTCGACGCCGTGGTCGGCGCACAGGATCTCGACGGCCCGGCCGATCGTGTGCGGGTCGATGCCGTAGAGCTGCACCGATCGGAAGGTCTCGTTGGCGGCGAAGGTGAGCATCGCGAGGCTCGTCTTGTCGCCCTCGACGATGCCTCGAGAGGTGATCATCTCGCAGACGTACAGGCCGGCGCCCTGCTCGGCGCACAGCTGACGGAACGCCGCATTCGTCACACCCGCCATGGGCGCGAGCACGACCGGGTTGGGGACCTCGAGGTCCCCGAGCCGGAGCGTGCGCGGCAGCGTGGCGGTGGACATGCCACCCATTGTCTCAGGCCTCCTCCTAACCCCGAAGCGGTGACTTAGGGCCCACCTGCGCCGACCTCTTGGGCCCTAAGTCACCGCCCCTCGATCTGCTTGGGCGCTAGGTCACCGCCCGACGGGTCAGTGCGGGAGGAGCCAGCCGTTGTCGACGGCGACGCGTACGGCTTCGGCGCGCGTACGGGCGCCGGTCTTGCCGATCGCGCTGGACAGGTGGTTGCGCACCGTGCCCTCGGACAGGAACAGCGTCTTGGCGATCACGGCGACCGTGCCACCGCTCCGTGCGGCCTGCAGCACGTCAGCCTCACGCTCGGTCAACGGCGAGTCGCCCTGGGTCAGCGACTCGGCGGCGAGTGTCGGGTCGACGACCCGCAGTCCGCTGTGCACCCTGCGGACCGCGTCGGCGAGCTGCCTGGCCGGGGTGTCCTTGACGACGAATCCACTCGCGCCCGCCGACATCGCCTGCTTGAGGTAGCCCGGCCGCCCGAACGTCGTCACCATCAGGACGCGGCACGTCGGCACGGCATCCCGCAGCAGGCGTGCTGCCGCGAGACCGTCGATGCCGGGCATCTCGACATCGAGCAGCGCGACATCAGGTGTGCTCTCGCGAGCCGCGTCGACGACCTCGTCGCCGCGGGACACCTCGGCCACGACCTCGAGGTCGTCCTCGAGCTGGAGCAACGCTGCGAGGGCACCGCGCACGAGTGCCTGGTCGTCGGCCAGCAGCAGGCGGATCATGCCGGCACCGTCACCGTCAACGAGAAGCCGCGTTCACCAGGGCCGGCGCTGGTCGTCACAGTCGCCCCGGCGAGCCGGGCACGCTGTCGCAACCCCTCGAGACCGTTGCCGCTGCCGTCGTCGGGGCAGGGTCCGCGACCGTCGTCGGTCACGCGGATGCGATCGGCGTCGAGCTCGACCTCGCACGTCGACGCCTCGCTGTGCCGGATGACGTTGGTGACGCCCTCGCGCAATGTCCAGGCGAACAGCTCGCGCCACCTCGACGGCACCTCGTCGGCAACGGTCGGCAGCAGCGGCTCGATCCCGGCCGACTCCAGCGCCATGCGTGCGGACGCGATCTCACCCGGCAACGAGATGCCGCGGATGCCCTGGGCGGTCGAACGTACGTCGGCCAGTGCGTCGCGGGAGAGCCGCTGCAGGTCCTCGAGCTCCGCCTTCGCGCGTACGGGATCGTCGTCGAACAGCCGCTCGGCGAGCTCGGCCTTGACCGAGATGACCGTCAGGGAGTGGCCCAGGATGTCGTGCAGGTCTCGGGCGATGCGGGCGCGCTCCTCCTCGACGGCCAGCTCGGAAAGATCGCGCTCGGCCGCCATGAGCTTGGCCTGGCGCTGCCAGGCGAGGCGGAACGACCACACAGCCGCTGCGGCCAGGAGCACCGCGAAGTTGTTGCCGTGCGCCGACCAGCCGTCGACCCAGAAGCCGGCCGCGGTGATCGCCGCGAACGTCACGACGACCACCCCGCCCGCCTGCCACTTGGGCAGGATCGCCACAGCCAAGGCCGAGATGAACACCAGGCACGTCATCGACTGGTCGCCGGCGCCGGGAATCGTGACGGCGAAGCAGGCCAGCAGCACCGAGACGTACGTCCAGGCGGCGAGGTACCTGCGCTCGATGTGGAACCGCGGGATCTGGCCCAGACCGTAGAGGTAGACCGGGACGAACACGACCAGAGCGACGACACCGCTGTAGCGCTCGAGCTGGTTGTCGTTCCGGAACAGGGCCCCCAACGGGTTGCCGAGGAAGAACAGCCAGATACCGGCCCCCAGGAGGCGCCCGAAGCGGGCGCGGTCCTGGGGGTCGGTGTCGTGTGTGGCCACGGGGCCAAGGCTAGTCATCAGACTCGCTTCGTGTCCTTGCTCATCCGCCACGCCGCACCGCCGACGAAGATCGCGACCCAGGCCAGGACGTTGACGACGGCGAGAGCGACGTTGCCGTCGTGCTCCATCGGCCAGCGGGCGATGACACCGACGCCGTACGCGGGGGTGAACTTGGCGATGTCGGCGAAGACGTCGCTCATCTGGTTGAGCGGCACGAACAACCCGCCGGCGAAGGACAGCAGCGCCAATGAAGGACCGAGCAGCTGCATGACGTTCTCGCTCGGCAGCAGGTAGCCCATGAACAGCCCGAACGCCGCGAACACCAGCGTGCACAGCCAGCCGAGCACGCCGCACAGCAAGAGCCTTCCGAACGGCAGCTCGGCGCCTGAGAGGTCACCGACGATGAACACGGCGACGATCGCCGCCAGGCCCATCGTCATCGCGACCGCGACCTTGACCGCGACGTACGCCACCGGCTGCAACGGGGTCAGCCGCAGCTGACGACTCCAGCCGAGAGCGCGCTCCGTCGCGACCATCGCGCCGCCGCTGGTCGTCGCGATCATCGCTCCGTACACAGCCATGCTGACCATCACGTACGCGGTGACGTTGCCGTGGCCCGCCGACTCGGTCTTGTACTTGCCGTCGGTGCCGAACAGCAGGAAGAACGCGCTCGGCATGATCAAGGTGAAGATCACCGACCGGCGGTTGCGCAGCATGCGGCGGAACTCCAGGCGCAGGAACGCCGGTGAGAAGCCGCCGAGCGGCGGGATCGTACGCGTGGTTGCCATGGTGGTCATGCGAGTGCTCCTTCGGGGGTCCGGACCTCGGCGCCGTCGCCGGTCAGGGCGATGAAGGCGTCTTCGAGGTTGCGCGACGTGATCTCCAGGTCGCGCGCTGTGGTGTGGTTGAGCAGGTAGCGCGCGATCGCGTCGCTGTCGGATCCGTGGACCAGGACCGAGTCACCGCGTACGTCGACCGAGTCGACGCCAGCGACCTTCGCCAACGCGTCGGTGTCGGCTCCCTCGAGGGTCGCCCTGACCGTACGCCCGGCGGCCAGCGCCTTGATCTCGGCAGCCGTGCCGTCCGCGACGATCTTGCCCTTGCGGACCAGGACGATGCGGTCGGCGTAGGCGTCGGCCTCCTCGAGGTAGTGCGTCGCGAACACGGTCGTACGACCGCCAGCGGCGTCCGAACGGATCGCGTTCCAGAACTCACGGCGCCCCTGCACGTCCATGCCGGTCGTGGGCTCGTCGAGTATCAGCAGGTCGGGGTCGGACAGCAGCGCGAGCGCGAATCGCAGCCGCTGCTGCTGGCCTCCTGACGCCTTGCCGACCATGCGGTCCGCGACGTCGAGGATGCCGGCGCGGTCGAGCACCTCGTCGACCGGCCGGGACGGCCTGAACAGCGAGGCGGTGAGCTCGACGGTCTCGCGAATCGTGAAGTCCTTGAGCAGGCCGCCGGTCTGCATCACGGCGGCGACCCGGCCCAGGGCCACGGCCTTGCGTGCGTCGCCGCCGAAGATCTGGACCGAACCCTCGGTCGGGGTGGACAGGCCCAGGATCATGTCGACCGTCGTGGTCTTGCCGGCGCCGTTGGGGCCGAGGAAGGCCACGACCTCGCCGGGCTGGATCTGCAGGCTCAGGCCGTCAACCGCAGTGACCGCGCCGAACCTCTTGACGACGCCGTCGATGCTGACGGCAGGAATGGAAGAGTTCATGCCTTCACTGTCTGCGGTTTCGAGGCCTCGACCCTCGACCTTCGGTCACGAGTCCCCCATGACAGGTGTCATGCGATTCGGTGGTTCGGCCTCCCGGCGTTCGCGCCTTCACCTCACGGCGCCAGGCGCTCACCAGCGCTCACGGGTCAGTTATCGCCCATCGACAAGCGTCGCAACGTCGTCGTCTCGCGCCGCGTCGCCGGCTCGTCGACGGGCCATAACGGACCCCTGAGCTCGGCGCCCTCCCGCAGCAGGCTCAACACCTCACCGCGATGGCACCAGCAAGCCTGCATCCCTCACCGCGTCCTTCCGCAGCGAGTCCAGCACGGTCCTATGGCGTCCAGGTGATGGCGTCCTTGGCTGAACCGGTCTGCAGGTCGACCGATTGCAGGGCCTTGCCCTTGGGGACCAGGTAGACGAGGCAGAGCTTGGCAGTGGAGCCGGGCAGGAAGGTCTTGGGCAGCGTCGGGCGGGGGCACGGGTTGAACGTGCCGACGATCTGGTTGGCCGGCAGGTTGGTGTTGCTGGAGTCGTGCGCGTAGATCGGGAGCGCCGCACCACCGAGCCCCGCGGGGCCCTCGTTCTTGACCGTGATGTCGACGTAGAACGGGCTCGATGCCTTGCTCTCGTCGTCGAGGGAGAAGAACGCGAAGTCTCGCTTGATCGAGCCTTTGCGCACCGACGACACGGTCACCGTGATCGCGCTGGCCGCCTTGTCGCCGACCTGGTAGATCACGCTCGCCGGCTTGTCCTCGGTCAGCGTCGTGCCGCCCTTGGTCAGCGTGACCCCAGCAGGCAGGTCGAAGCCCTTGGGCACCGGCACGGCGTCGGACTTCTTGTCACCGCCGTCCGACGACCCCGAGCAGCCTGCGACGAGCAGGACTGACGCAACGGCAGCAACGATCTTGGTTGGCGACACGTGCCGATTGTCGCTCACCAGCGGATCAGCAACCGGGCAGGCGCGCCGCGAGCCACGAGGTGACCTGGTCCAGCGCGATGCGCTCCTGCGTCATCGAGTCGCGCTCACGAATCGTGACGGCCTGGTCGTCGAGCGTCTCGAAGTCGACCGTGATGCAGTACGGCGTACCGATCTCGTCCTGCCGGCGATAGCGCTTGCCGATGGCCTGCGCATCGTCGAAGTCGACGTTCCAGAAGCCACGGAGCTCGGCCGCGAGGGCCCGCGCCTTGGGCGAGAGATCCTCGTTGCGGGACAGCGGCAGCACCGCGGCCTTGACCGGCGCGAGGCGCTTGTCGAGCTTCAGCACGGCGCGCTTGTCGGTGCCCCCCTTGGCGTTGGGCACATCCTCCTCGACGTAAGCGTCGATCAGGAACGCCATCATCGAACGGTTGACGCCCGCTGCGGGCTCGATGACGTACGGCGTCCAGCGCTCGTTGTTGGGCTGGTCGAAGTACTGCAGGTCCTTGCCCGAGTGCTCGCTGTGCGTCTTGAGGTCGAAGTCGGTGCGGTTGGCGATGCCCTCGAGCTCGCCCCAGGTCGAACCGGCGAACTCGAAGCGGTACTCGATGTCGACCGTGCGCTTGGAGTAGTGCGAGAGCTTCTCCTGCGCGTGCTCGTAGAGGCGCAGGTTGTCAGGATCGATGCCGAGCCCTACGTACCAATCAAATCGTTCCTTGATCCAGTACTCGTGGAAGTCCTCATCGGTCCCAGGGGCTACGAAATATTCCATCTCCATCTGCTCGAACTCGCGGGTGCGGAAGATGAAGTTGCCCGGCGTGATCTCGTTGCGGAAGCTCTTGCCGATCTGGCCGATGCCGAACGGCGGCTTCTTGCGCGACGTAGTCATGACCTGCGCGAAGTTGATGAAGATGCCCTGTGCCGTCTCGGGACGCAGGTAGTGCAGCCCCTCCTCGGACTCGACCGGGCCGAGGTACGTCTTGAGGAGCCCGTTGAACATGCGGGGCTCGGTCCACTCTCCGCGCGTGCCGCAGTTGGCGCACACGATGAGGTCCATGCCGACCTCGTCGGGATCGGCGAGGCCCTTCTTCTCGGCGTACGCCTCCTGCAGGTGGTCCTGGCGGTAGCGCTTGTGGCAGTTGCGGCACTCGACCAACGGGTCGACGAACGCCGACAGGTGGCCCGAGGCCTTCCAGACGTCGGTCGGCAGGATGACCGACGAGTCGAGACCGACGACGTCGTCACGGCCCTGCACCATCGAGCGCCACCACTGGCGCTTGATGTTGTCCTTGAGCTCGACACCGAGCGGGCCGTAGTCCCAGGCGGACTTGGTGCCGCCGTAGATCTCCCCGCACTGGTAGACGAAGCCGCGGCGCTTGCTGAGACTGATGACGTTGTCGACGGTCGATGCCATGGGGAGGTGTTTCCAATCCGGCTGGGTGTCGGCGGGCCTGTGCAGTCATCGTGATGACGTACGCCCGAGGGTTCGACCCACTTTAGTCGGCCGGGAAATCACGCCCAGCGGCGGGCGCTGCTGAGGCATTCCCCGCTTTTCTTGCCGGAATCCCTTGACCCCGACTTTGTTAGTACGCTTTATTAACTATGTGACCCAGATCAATGAGGCCCGAACGCGCAGCACTGCCGGCCGTCGACCCGTCGGCAAGGTACGCCCCGCCGACACCCGGCGGCATCACCGCGCGCTGATCCTCCAGCAGCTCGTCGACGACGGCGCGCGGAGCCGTGCCGACCTCGCCCGCGAGACGTCCCTGACGCGGGTCACGATCTCCGACCTGGTGGCCGAGCTCATCGACGAAGGGTTCATCAGTGAGCTGGGCACCAGGCCCGGCACCCACATGGGCAAGCCCGCAACGCTGGTCGGGCTCTCGGGGGACGCCCCCGTCACGATCGCGCTCGACCTGTCCGCCGACGGCCAGCTGTCCGGCGGTGTGGTCGACCTCGACGGCAACATCCTGGCTCGCGAGCAGGTCCCCTTCGTCCGCGGCGACGACCTCTCGGTGATCGCCGATCTCGCGATCCGCCTGCGCGACGCGACGAGCCGCCGGATCCTCGGCGTCGGCATCGGCACGCCGGGCATCGTGGACGGCGACGGCACCGTCGTCCTGGCACCCAACCTGGGCTGGACCGACCTCGACCTCACCGGCGAGCTCTCCACCCGCATCGGCCTTCCCGTGCACGCAGGAAACGACGCCAACGTCGCAGCGGTCGCCGAGAGCGCGTTCGGCGCGGGTGACGACGGCGGACTGCTGCTGCTCACGATCGGCCAGGGCGTCGGCGGCGGCGTCATGATCGACGGCCGCGCGCTCTCGGGTCCCCTGCAGTCGGCCGGCGAGATCGGCCACGTCGTGGTCGACCCCGAGGGTCGCCAGTGCGCGTGCGGCAACCGCGGGTGCCTCGAGACGTTCCTCGCCGCACCTGCCCTGCGCCAGCTCGACAGCGACGCCGCGCGGGCCGACGTCGGCACCCGGCTCGCCTCGGTGCTGACCCCGGTCGTCACGACCCTCGGGATCGCCGACGTGGTGCTCTACGGTCCCGCCGAGCTGCTCGAGGGCCCGCTCCTCGACGCCGTACGCAGCGCGCTCGCCCACCAGACCCTTCCTTTCGTCGCCCAGCGCGTCCAGATCCGCCTGGCCCCGCTCGCCGACGAGCTCGTGCTCACGGGCGCGGCCGCGCTCGTGCGCTACCGCGAGCTAGGGGTGGTGTGACCTGCACCCACAGTCCGGCCCAACTCCACGACGTACGACCAGGAACGACCCGAAAGAGGACAACTCATGAAGTTCACCAAGATCGCGGCAGCGACGGCGGCAACAGCCCTCGCCCTGACCGCACTCGCCGCCTGTGGTGGCAGCAGTGACGGCGACAAGGCAGAGGGCGGCTCGGACACCGTGACCCTGTGGCTCGCCGGCAAGGAGGACACCCCCAAGAAGGTGGAGGACTGGCTCGTCAAGGAGTTCGCCGCGCAGCACAAGGGCAAGAACCTCAAGGTGCAGCACATCGACTGGGGTGAGCTCATCCCCCGCCTCAACACCGCTCTCCAGAGCGACAAGACGCCCGACGTCGTCGAGGTCGGCAACACCCAGGCCGCGACGTTCACGAGCGTCGGCGCGTTCACCGACCTGACCGACAAGCTCGAAGACCTCGGCAGCAACATCGGTCCCAAGAGCTTCGTCGAGGCCGGCACGTACGACGGCAAGGTCTCCGCAGTCCCCTACTACTGGGGCTCGCGCTACATCTTCTACAGCAAGAAGGCGTTCAAGGACGCCGGCATCGAGGTGCCGACGACGCTCGAGGGCTTCAACAAGGCCGCGACCCAGCTCAAGTCCGAGGGCAACTCGAAGTTCTCCGGCTTCTGGCTCCCGGGGCAGGACTGGCGCAACGGCATCAGCTGGATCTTCGCCAACGGCGGTGACATCGCCAAGCAGGAGGACGGCAAGTGGGTCGCCACCCTGTCGTCGCCCGAGAGCATCAAGGGCCTGACCGAGCTGCAGGGTCTGTACGAGAAGGCGACCACAGCACCCAAGGACGGCAAGGACGCCGAGCCCTGGACCGCCTACAACAACGGCGAGGCCGCGATGTTCATGGCGCCGAGCTGGGCGCGGTGGAGTGTCGACGAGAAGCTGGCCAAGGACCTCGGCGGCTTCCCGCTCCCGGGTGTCGACGGCGGCGCCGCTCCGGTGTTCGCCGGCGGCTCCAACCTGGGCATCTCGGCGAAGTCCAAGAACCAGGACCTCTCGTTCGACCTGCTCAAGCTGATCTACAGCGACGAGTTCCAGGAGCAGCTGGCCAAGAACGGCCTCGGCCCGGCCAACGACTCGTTCACCGGCCTGATGGGCGACGACGAGTTCGCCAAGGCTGCCGTCGCAGCGGCGAGCAACTCCAAGCTGACCCCGGCATCGCCGGAGTGGGCATCGGTCGAGAGCGCCAGCGTCATGGAGGAGTTCTTCGGCAAGATCGCCAGTGGCGATGACGTCGCCTCGGCGGCCAAGGCCACCGACGACAAGCTCAACGCAGCACTCAACAAGTAGGACATGGTTTCGAGGCTCCGCTCGCAGAGCTCGCTTCGCACCTCAACCAGCGGTGGTTGAGGTGCGGAGGCCGCCCGCGGCCGGTGGGGGCACCCCCACGAGCTCTGCGAGTAGGGGGACTCGAAACCACGTCACGACGATGATCAGGAAGGGAGGGACCGCATGAGCAGCACACGTCTGAGGCGCAAGGCCGGACCGTACGCCCTGCTGGTCCCGGCCATCCTCGTGCTGGTCGTCGGCATGGCCTACCCCCTGGGCCGGCAGCTCGTCCTGTCGTTCCACGAGTTCGGTCGCGCCCAGCAGTTCGGCCAGCCCGCCCCGTGGGTCGGCCTCGACAACTATCGCGAGCTCGTCACCGACCGCACGATGTGGACCGTCATCGCCCGGTCCCTGGCGTTCTGCCTCGTCAACGCCTCGATCACGATGGTCGTCGGCATCCTCGTGGCACTCCTCATGAAGCGGGTGGCGACGGCGCCCCGGCTGATCCTGCAGGTCAGCATGCTGCTGGCCTGGGCCATGCCGGTCATTGCCGCGATGACGGCCTGGCAGTGGCTGTTCGACACCCGCTACGGCCTGGTCAACTGGTCGCTGCGCAAGCTCGGCTTCGCCAGCTTCGACGGCCACAACTGGCTCATCGACCCGCTCTCGTTCTTCTTCGTCGCGAGCGTCATCATCATCTGGATGAGCGTGCCGTTCGTCGCCTTCACGGCGTACGCGGCGCTGACGCAGGTCTCGGACGAGACGATCGAGGCGAGCCACCTCGACGGAGCGACCGCGATCCAGCGGTTCCGCCACATCGTCTACCCCACGATCAAGCCCGTGCTCACGATCGTCATGCTGCTGCAGCTCGTGTGGGACCTGCGCGTGTTCGCGCAGATCAACTTCCTGCAGAACGTCGGCGGCACCCCGAGCGAGACGCACCTGCTGGGCACCTACATCTACTCGATCGGCATTGGCCAGAACGACTACGGCTCCGCGTCCGCGATGGCCATGTTCGTCCTGGTGCTGACGCTCGCGCTGACCTTCCGCTACGTGCGGTCCCTGCTCAAGGAGGAACCCCGATGAACGCCCGAGCCCGCCTGTGGGGCGCCGTCGCGATCGTCCTCGCGCTCATCTGGGCGTTCCCGGTCTACTGGATCGCCAACAGCGCGTTCCAGCCCGTTAAGGCGCTCCGCTCCCCCAACCCGTCGTTCCTGCCCGACTTCAGCGCGTCCGGCTTCGGCCGGGTGTTCGACGAGTCGTTCGTCGACTCGCTCAAGCTGAGCCTGACCGTGACCCTGCTGGCGATCGTCGCCGCGGTGCTCTGCGGGTTCGTCGCCGCGGTCGCGATCTCCAGGTTCAGGTTCCGCGGCCGGCGCTCGTTCATCTTCACGGTGCTCGCGATCCAGATGATCCCGCCCGAGGCCCTGTTCATCTCCCAGTACAAGATGCTCAACGACTGGGGCCTGCTCAACAGCGTCGTGGGCCTCGGCCTGCTCTACACCGCGCTCATCCTGCCGTTCACGGTGTGGATCCTGCGCGGGTTCGTCGACGGCATCCCGATCGACCTGGAGGAGGCCGCGATGACGGACGGCTGCAGCCGTACGCGCGCGTTCTTCACGATCACGTTCCCGCTGCTGGCCCCCGGCCTCGTCGCGAGCAGCGTCTACGGCTTCCTGCAGGCCTGGAACGAGTACACCCTCGCGGTCGTCGTGATGGACCCGTCCAACCGCACCCTGCCGCTGTGGCTCAAGGGCCTGACCGACGTCTCCAACGAGGCAGTCGACTGGCCCGCCGTGATGGCCGGCGCCACGCTCGTCGCGGCACCCGTCATCATCTTGTTCATGATCGTGCAGAACCGGATGACCTCGGGCATGGTCGGCGGGGCGGTCAAGGGATGAGCCAGCTGCGAAGGCTCGCGTACGGTGTGATGCTCGGCGCGTTCGCCGGTCCGGAGGTGCCCGACTGGCTGCCCACGGCGTACGCCGAGGGTCTCGCCGGGATCTGCCTCTATGGCAACAACATGGCACCGTCGTCGGACCTCGCCGACCTCGCTCGCGCTGTGCGGCGGGTCGACCCGACCGCGGTGCTCGCGCTCGACGAGGAGGGCGGCGACGTCACGCGCCTGCACGCCCGCGAGGGCAGCCCCTACCCCGGCAATGCCGCCCTCGGCGCGTACGACGACGTCGACACCACGCACGTGATCGCCGCCGGGATCGGCGCCGAGCTGGCACGGGCCGGGGTGTGGCTCGACCTCGCCCCGAGCGCCGACATCAACAGCAACCCCGCCAATCCCGTGATCGGCACGCGGAGCTTCGGCGCCGATCCGGCACTCGTCGCCCGGCACACCGTCGCGTACGTCGAAGGGCTCGCCTCGCAGGGCGTCGCGGCATCGGTCAAGCACTTCCCCGGTCACGGCGACACCAGCGCCGACTCGCACCTGGGCCTCCCCCGCGTCAGCGCCTCGGCCGAGTTGCTCCGCTCCCGCGAGCTCGTACCGTTCGCCGCGGTGGTCGACACCGCCGCCACCGTCATGACGTCGCACGTGCTGCTGGAGGCGTTCGACGACCACGAACCCGCGACGCTCAGTCGCGCCGTGCTGACCGGGCTGCTGCGTGACGAGCTCTGCTTCGGTGGCGTGATCGTCACCGACGCGCTCGACATGGCCGGAGCGAGCGCCGTGCACGGCATCGGAGGTGCGGCGGTGCTCGCGCTCGCCGCCGGGGCCGACCTGCTGTGCCTCGGTCCTGAGCAGACCGACTCGCCGCGCGCCATCGAGGAAGCCGTCGAGGCGGTGTGCCGGGCGGTCGATGCCGGCGAGCTGCCGCTGAGCCGGCTCGCCGAAGCGGCGAAGCGCGTCGACGTCCTTCGCGAGACGTGGAGCAGCATCACCGTGCCGGACGACTCCGAGGAGGTCGTCACCGCGGCCCGCAAGGCGGCCGAACAGGTCGCCGCAGGCCTGGTCGCCGGCGCGCCCCGCCTCGACGGCCCGGCGACGGTCGTCCGCATCGACACCGGCACCAACCTCGCGGTCGGCGAGACGACGTGGGGCCTACTGGAGCTCGGTGGTGATCTCCTCGACCTGACCGCCGACGACGTCATCCACACCGGCGTGCTCGACGGCGAGGTCGCCGTCGTCGTCCGCCGCGCCACCGCAGTCCCGGAGGTCTGGGACTGGATCCGGCAGCAGCTCGCCACCAATCCACGTACCGTCCTGGTGGAGCTCGGCTGGCCCGATCCGGCGCTCGACGCGTACGACCGTGTGGTGCGTACGTACGGGTCGGCCACCGTGCTCACCGATGCACTGGCCATGACGATGCGGGGAGAGCGATGAAGATCCGGCTCGGCCTCGACATCGGCGGCACGACGGTTCACGGCATCGCCGTCACTGCGCACGAGCCGCACGACATCGTCACGGAGGCCACGCACCCGACCCGCAAGGGCGCGGACGGCGTCGTGGCCGTCGCGCTCGACATGGTGACGGCGTTGCGGTCAGCGCTGCCGGCCGACGCCGAGATCGTCAGCATCGGGCTCGGCGTGCCCGGCATCGTCCACGGCGGCGCCGTGACGCATGCGGTCAACCTGGGCCTCGACGGCAACCCCCTCGAGCTCGCGGCCGCCGTCTCCGCCGGGACCGGTGGCACACCGACCACCGTGGAGAACGACGTCAAGGCCGCGACGCTGGGCGGTTTGCAGTGGCTCCGAGAGCACGGATCGGACGTCGACGACCTCGCCCTGCTCAACGTGGGCACCGGGATCGCCGCCGGGCTCCTGCTCGACGGCCGCCTGCGGCACGGATCGCGCGGCATGGCCGGAGAGATCGGGCATCTCGTGCACGACCCGACCGGGCCATTGTGCCCGTGCGGGCGCCGAGGCTGCCTCGAGCTGTATGCGTCAGGCAGTGGCGTACGCCGGCAGTGGGCCGGCACCGCGGCCGAGCTGTTCGACGCCGCTGATGCCGGCGACCTCGACGCCGTGCGGATCCGCGACGAGCTGACGTCTGGGATCGCGCAGGCCATCAGCCTGCTGGCCTACAGCGTCGACGTCACCTGCGTCCTGGTGACCGGAGGCGTGGTGTCGGCGACTCCTGCGTTGCGCGACGCCATCCTGCACAAGCTCCGCAGCGACGAGAACACGTCGTTGGGACGCCTCGCCGGCATCGCCGAACGCGTACGGTGGTTGCCGGCCGGACATCCGGCCGGTGCACTGGGCGCCGCACTGTTGGGTGCGGGAGACGAGGAGGCTGGCTCGTGGAGGTCGTGATCGTCCCGGACCCGGACGCGGCAGGGGTTCTCGTCGCCGACATCGTGGTCTCGCACGTACGTCCGGGCGCCGTCCTCGGCCTGGCCACGGGCTCGTCGCCGCTCCCCGCGTACCGGGAGCTGGTGCGCCGCCGCCGTGAGGGCGCGCTCAGCCTGGCCGAGTGCCGGGCGTTCTTGCTCGACGAGTACGTCGGACTCCCCCGTACGCACCCGGAGTCCTACCACTCGGTCATCCGTCGCGAGTTCACCGACGAGGCAGGTCTGGACCGGGTCGACGGCCCCGACGGCGAGGCGCAGGACATCCCCGCGGAGGCGGCTCGCTACGAAGCGGCCATCGCCGATGCAGGCGGGGTCGACGTCCAGCTGCTCGGCATCGGCACCGACGGCCACCTCGGGTTCAACGAGCCCGGCTCGTCCCTGGCGTCGCGCACCCGGGTCAAGACCCTGACACGCCAGACTCGCGAGGACAACGCCCGCTTCTTCGACTCGATGGACGACGTGCCCCGGCACGTCCTGACGCAGGGCCTGGGCACGATCCTCGGCGCCGGGCATCTCGTGCTCATCGCCACCGGGTCTGGCAAGGCCAGTGCGGTCGCGACGGCCGTCGAGGGCCCGGTGTCAGCGTTCTGCCCGGCCTCGATCCTGCAGCTGCACCCCCGGGCCACCGTCGTGATCGACGAGGCCGCAGCGACCGAGCTGCGGCTGGCCGACTACTACCGCGAGGCCTGGGACAACAAGCCCGACTGGCAACGATTCTGAGCCGAAGCTGCTTGGGCGGACTCGGTCCTTGAGCTTGTCGAAAGGACCTTCCGACAAGCTCAAGGACCAGAGGCGTCAGCTCAGGCGCTGGCCCGAGTCAGTGGCGAAGACGTGGACCGCGGACACGTCGTCCGGAGCGAGGAAGATCGTCTCGCCCTTGGCCGGCGGCTTGCGCCAGTCGGCCCGGGCCACGATGGTGCGCTCGGAGCCACCGACGTTCGCACGCCCATAGACGTACGCGTCGGCGCCGAGCTCCTCGACGACGTCTACCTCGAGCTTGAGGCCGCTGTCGCTGACGACGAGGTTCTCCGGCCGGATGCCCAGCGTCACGCTGGCCGCATCAGCGGTCGCGAGGGTGTCGCGGGCGACCGGCACGACGAGGTCACCGAAGCTCACCCCGCCGTCGACGACCGGCAGCTCCATCAGGTTCATGCTCGGTGAGCCCATGAAGCCGGCGACGAACAGGTTGGCCGGGCGGTCGTACATCTCGCGCGGCGCGGCGCACTGCTGCAGGACGCCGTCCTTGAGCACCGCCACGCGGTCACCCATCGTCATGGCCTCGACCTGGTCGTGCGTGACGTAGACCGTCGTCGTGCCGAGCCGGCGCTGCAGCTGGGCGATCTGCGTGCGGGTCTGGACGCGCAACTTGGCGTCGAGGTTGGACAGCGGCTCGTCCATCAGGAAGACGCGGGGCGAGCGCACGATGGCGCGGCCCATGGCGACGCGCTGCCGCTGACCACCCGACAGGGCCTTGGGCTTGCGGCCGAGGTAGTCGGTGATGTCGAGCATCGCGGCCGCCTCGGCGACGCGCTTGCTGATGTCCGACTTGTTGGCGCCGGCGATCTTGAGCGCGAAGCCCATGTTCTCGGCGACCGTCATGTGCGGGTAGAGCGCGTAGTTCTGGAAGACCATCGCGATGTCGCGGGCCTTGGGCGGCAGATCGGTGACGTCCTGGTCACCGATGAGCAGGCGACCTTCGTCGACTTCCTCGAGGCCCGCCAACATGCGCAGGGAGGTGGACTTGCCGCAGCCGGAGGGGCCGACCAGGACGAGGAACTCACCGTCCTCGACGTGGAGGTCGAGCTCATTGACCGCTGGGCGGTCCTGACCCGCGAAGACGCGAGTGGCTTTTTCGAACGTTACTGAAGACATGCTGATGTTTCCCTTCACCGGCAGGTACGTGCCGGACGATCCGAGTGATGGGTGAATTACGTGGTGCCCGGACAGCATACCGTGACCCACGTCACGCCGGGTCTCCCCGTCGTCAGTTGACAATGATTCCCAACTACTTGAGAATCGTTCTCATGAAGAAGCCCCTCGCCCTGCTCGGCGCGCTGCCCCTCGTCCTCCTCCTTGCCGCGTGTGGCAGCTCCGCGAAGGGCAACGACGGCACGACCAGCGTGGTCGCGTCGTTCTACCCGTTCGCGTACGTCGCCGAGCAGGTCGGGGGCACCCATGTGGACGTCGCCAACCTGACGTCGCCGGGCGTCGAGCCGCACGACCTGGAGCTCAAGCCCAAGCAGGTCGGCGCCGTCCAGGGTGCCGATCTCGTGATCTACGAGAAGCACTTCCAGGCCGCCGTCGACGACGCCGTGAAGCAGGCCGACCGCTCCCCGAAGGACACGGTCGACGTCGCCTCCGTCATCAAGCTCAAGCCGCTCCAGGCCGGCGCCGAGGAGGAGGGTCACGGTCACGACCACGATGACATCGATCCGCACACGTGGCTGGACCCGGAGAACATGGTCGCCGTGACCAGGGCAGTCGAGGCCAAGCTGTCGGCCGTCGACCCCGATCACGCGTCCGACTACGCCGCCAATGCCTCGAAGCTGGTCTCCGACCTGCAGACGCTCGGCACGGACTTCGCCACCGGGCTCAAGACCTGCAAGACGCGCACGATCGTCACGAGCCATGCTGCGTTCCAGTACCTCGCGGCCCGCTACGACCTGACCCAGGTGCCGATCGCCGGCATCGACCCCTCCAACGAGCCGTCGCCGGCACAGCTCGCCGACATCACGGACCTCGTCCGCAAGGAGAAGATCACCACGATCTTCACCGAAGAGCTGGTCAGCCCGGCGATCGCCGACACGATCGCCAAGGAGACCGGCGCGACGACCGCTACGCTCGATCCCATCGAGGGGCTGTCCGACGCGACCAAGGACCAGACCTACCTGACGCTCATGCGCAAGAACCTCGAGACCCTGAGGAAGGCGAACTCCTGTTCATGAGCACTGACAGCACGCAGCCGCTGAAGGCACGCGGCGTGAGCGTGGCACTCGATGGTCGGCCCGTCCTGCGACAGGTCGACCTCGACGTGTCCGCCGGCGAGTTCGTGGCCCTGCTGGGCGCCAACGGTTCAGGCAAGTCGACGTTCGTCCGCGCGGCCACCGGCCTGGTCCCGATGAGCAACGGCACGGTCGAGCTGTTCGGCACGCCGCTCGACCGCTTCCACGACCGGCACCGCCTCGGGTATGTCCCGCAGCGCTCACGTGCCGTCGCTGGCGTGCCCGCGACCGTCCATGAGGTCGTGATGAGCGGCCGGCTCGCCCACCGCCGGCTCTTCGGTTGGAGCACCAAAGCCGACGCCGCAGCGGTCGACGCCGCGATCTCGCGAGTGGGACTGCCGGACCGTCATCGCTCGTCGCTCAGCGAGCTCTCGGGTGGCCAGCAACAGCGGGTGCTGATCGCCCGCGCCCTCGCCTCGCAGGCAGAGCTGCTGATCATGGATGAGCCGACGGCCGGGGTGGACCATGACAACCAGGAGTCCCTCGCCGAGCTGCTCGGTGGTCTCGTGCACGAGGGCACGTCGGTGCTGCTCGTCGCCCACGAGCTCGGCCCCCTGCGCCCACTGATCGATCGCGCCATCGTGCTGCATGCGGGCGAGGTCGCGTACGAGGGTCCGTGCGAGGGCCTCGTCGGGGAGGACCACGCCCACGTCCACGCGCACACGGGACAGCCGCCCATCCCCGAGGGGCTCACGGGCGAAGGGGTCTGGAGGTGAGGGACGTGAGCGGAGCTTGCGAAGCGAACCGACAGGCACTCATGCCGTCGCCGCGCTACCGTGCCCTTTTCTGCGAGGCGGCGGCATGACCGAGATGCTGAGCTACGAATTCATGCAACGAGCGTTGATCGCTGCGGTGTTCACGGGCCTCGCGGCTCCCGCGATCGGCACGTTCCTCGTGCAGCGCCGCCTCGCCCTGCTCGGTGACGGCATCGGTCACGTGGCACTGACCGGCGTCGCGCTGGGCCTGCTCACCGGCATCGCGCCGGTGCTGACCGCTGTCGCTGTCGCGATCGTCGGCGCCGTGGTGATCGAGCTGCTGCGCATGTTCGGTCGCACGAGCGGCGACGTGGCCCTCGCGATCCTGTTCTACGGCGGGCTCTCCGGCGGCGTCCTGCTGACGAACCTCGCCGGCGAGAGCGCGGCTTCTCTCAACACCTACCTGTTCGGCTCGATCACGACGGTGTCGGACGGCGACCTCAAGATCGTCGCGATCCTCGCGGTGCTCGTCATCAGCCTCGCCGTCGGTCTCTCGCCGCAGCTGTTCGCGGTGTGCCAGGACGAGGAGCACGCGCGGGTCAGCGGCGTCCCCGTACGCGTCTACAGCATCCTCATCGCCGTGCTCGCGGCCGTGACGATCACCGTCGCGATGCGCACCGTGGGGTTGCTGCTGGTCTCGGCACTGATGGTCGTACCCGTCGCCGCGTCGCAGCAGCTGACCCGCAGCTTCCGTACGACACATGCTGCGGCGATGGCGATCGGCCTGGTCGCGGCTCTCGGCGGCGTCGTGTCGAGCTATGAGATCAACACCCAGCCCGGGCCGACGATCGTCATGCTCGCCCTTGCCGTGTTCGCCGTGGCCGCCTTGTTCGGCGCAGCCACGAGGCGGGTCCGGAGTCGGCGCCACCCAGTAGATTTCGGACGAGGAGACATCTGATGGTCGAAGCACCCCGCAACACCCGCCAGCGCCGCGCCGTCGTCGCGATCCTCGAGGACCTCGACGGCTTCGCCAGCGCTCAGGAGATCCACGACATCCTCAAGCAGCGCGGCGAGTCCGTCGGCCTGTCGACGGTCTACCGCAGCCTGCAGGTGCTCGCCGACGCGGCCGAGGTCGACGCGTTGCGCAACGACGACGGCGAGGTGCTCTACCGCCAGTGCAGCGCCGGGCACCACCACCATCTCGTGTGCCGGTCCTGCGGACGTACGGTCGAGGTCGAGGGGCCGACCGTTGAGCGCTGGGCCGACAAGATCGCCGAGGAGAACGGCTTCCAGGACGTCGCGCACACGCTGGAGATCTTCGGCACGTGCAACACCTGCGTGGCCGCCCGCGCCTGACTCAGCGGATCAGCGGGACGAAACGATAGGTCCCGTGCCTGCTGATCCTCGGCACGCCGGCCGGGTCGACGACCACACGCGTCATCGAGCCCGCCACCGGGATGACCAGGATCCCGCCCGGCGCGACCTGCTCCACGAGCTCGTACGGAAGGCTGTCGCTCATCGCCGAGACCAGGATCCGGTCGTAGGGTGCGTTCTCAGGTCGGCCGAGCGTGCCGTGCTCGGCGGCCTCGATGCGCGTCCAGCGCATGTCCTCACCCGCGAGGTTGTCCCGTCCCCGCTCGACGAGCTCGGGCACGATCTCACACCCGATGACGCAGCCATCCGGCCCGACCAGGTGCCCCAACAGGGCCGTCGTCCAGCCGGTGCCCGAGCCGACGTCCAGCACCCGCATGCTCGGCTGCACGTCGAGCAGCTGCAACATGTCTGCGACGGTCGATGGCTGGGAACAGGTCTGCCCGTGCCCGACCTCGAGCGCCTGGTCGAGGTCGGCAGAACGGTGCTGCTCCGGCGGCAGGAAGTGCTCGCGCGGCACGGCGCGCATCGCCTCGTCCACCGACGTCCTCATCTGATGAAGGTACTTCTACGCTGGGGTCATGGGCCTGCGTTGCGTGACCGGTGATGCGCTGACAGCGCAGGACGTCTACGACATCTGGAAGATCCGCGACGCCGTCTTCGCCGTCGAGCAGCAGGTCGAGGAGGAGGACGTCGACGGCCGCGACCTGCAGCCCACGACGACCCACCTGTGGTTCGCGGATGCCGACGGTCCGACGAGCTATCTGCGGGTCTACGTCGGTGACGACGGCGTACGCCACATCGGCCGCGTGTGCACCCGCAAGGACCAACGCGGCCGCGGGCTGTCCGGTCAGCTCATGGCCGAGGTGTCGCGCCTCTGGGGTGACGGCGAGCTGCAGCTCAACGCCCAGTCGTACCTCGAGCGCTGGTACGAGATCTTCGGCTACGTGCGCTCCGGCGACGACTACTACGAGGCCGGCATCCTGCACACACCTATGTCGAGGACTGGCCGCTGACGACCGAAGCGGCTTTCTGGATCGCCGACTCGAGACGCGACTCCAGCGAACGCTCGTACGTCAGCACGGCTGAGCTGGCCGCGATGTACTCCGACCGCGCGTTGATCAGGGTGCTCCGGCCCGCATCGAGCTCGGCCGCAGCCTTCTTGCCGTCCGTGATGATGCCGTTGAGGGCCGCATCCACCTTGCGCGCGACCGACTCGCGACCCTTGGGGACCGGGACCTTGTCGAACTTCGCCATGACCTTCTTGAAACCCGGCACCAGCTTGTTGCGGAACACCGAGCCGTTGTAGAAGTACTTGCCCTTGCCGACGTAGTCGTTGATCTGCACCTTGAGCGCGGTCTTCGCAGCCTTGACGAAGGGCTGGCCGACGACCGCCTCGTCGAGCACCTTCGCGACGTCGTCGTAGGGCTCCTTGAGGGTCTTCTGGGACTTGACCGCCGCCCGGTACGACTTGGAGTGCGTCTTGCCCCACTCGGGCGCGTCGCCGAGCTCGGGGGTCTTGACGACGGCCTTGTCGAACGCGACCTTGATCTGCTGGGCGTCATCGAGCTGCCGGGTGTTGAGCGCCTGCTCGACCGACGAGCGGTAGTCCGCGACCTTCTTGTTGAAGGCCGTGGCGACACGTGCCGCCTCGGCGACGTCGTCCTGGCGGTGCTGGTTGCGCACGACGAAGAACGCCGTCGTCCCGATCACCGCCACGACCAGCAGGCTGGCGGCGACGATGCTGGCGATGATGACGTTGCGTTTCCCCCGGGAGTCCATGCGGCAACGCTATCGAAGACCGGTTGTCTACGCGTCGGCGGTCACGCCCGCGACGGCTTCGGCGATGTCGCCCTTGACCTGGGTGGCATAGTCGCTCACCGCGTCGGCCACCGCCTGGAACTCCTCGCGATAGCTGAACGAGAAGTTCTGCCGGTTCTCGATCCGTTCGGCGAGCAGCGTCGCCTGGTCGATGACGTACTGCGCGGCATCGTGCACCTTCTTCGCCAGCTCCGCCTTGCCCTTCGGCACCGGAGCACGGTCGAACTCGTCGCGCGCCCGCACGAACGCCGGGATGAGCTCGGCCCTGACCCTCGCGCTGGTCGTGATGAACCCGTAGCCGACGTAGTCGGTCGCCCGGAGCTCCAGCACCTTGCGCGCCGCCTCGATGAACGCCAACGCATCGTCGGCCTCGCGAAGCGTCGCGCTGAGCCGTCTGAAGGGCCGGAGCACGGTCGCCTCGGTCTGCGCGGCCTCGGCGTACGACGTGGAGTGCTCGCGACCGTACGCCGGCGCGTCGCCGAGGTGCGGCGGCCGGGCGATCGCCCGATCGACGACCTTGCTCAGCGCTCCCGGGTCTCCGGCGTCGGCCGCCTCCACCTTGGCGATCACCGAGGAGCGGAACTTCGCGACGTTGGCGAGGTAGTCCTGCGCGACCGTCTCGGCCTCCGACACCTGCGCCGACTGTCGCTGGTCCTGCACGACGACCAGGGCACCGATGGCGATCGCGATCACGACCGTCAGGACGACCGGCAGGGCAACCACGAGCCGGCGCGTGGGCACGTTCACCCCCACACCGTCCCAGCGCCGGGAGACCGGGTCAATCCGTCAGCCGTTGGTGCGTGACGCCACGCCGTGTCGGCGCAGGCCGTACGTCAGCGCGTCGACCAGGGCCTCCCACGACGCCTCGATGATGTTGGCGCCGACGCCGACCGTGACCCACGAGTCCTTGCCGTCGGAGGTCTCGATCAGGACCCGGGTGACGGCATCGGTGCCGTGGCCCTGGTCGAGGATGCGGACCCGGAAGTCGATCAGGTGGAACCTCGCGACGTCCGGATAGACCTGCTCGATCGCCTGGCGCAACGCGTGGTCGAGCGCGTTGACAGGACCGTTGCCCTCGCCGATGACGGCCAGGCGTACGCCACCGGCGACCAGCTTGACCGTGGCCTCGGCGACGGCGTCGTCGCCACGAGCGGACTCCGCCAGGACGCGCCACGACTCGACGTCGAAGTACGACGGGCGTACGCCGTCGATCTCCTCGGCGAGGAGCAGCTCGAACGAGGCGTCAGCGGCCTCGAACGTGTAGCCGGCCTGCTCCATGGCCTTGACCCGGTCGGTGACGCGGGCCAGGCGAACCGGATCGTCCGCGAGGTCGAAGCCCAGCTCCTTGCCCTTGAGCTCGATCGTCGCCCGACCGGCCATCTCCGACACCAACAGGCGCATGTCGTTGCCGACCAGCGCCGGGTCGATGTGTTGGTAGAGGTTGGGGTCGACCCGGATCGCGCTCGCGTGCAGGCCGGCCTTGTGCGCGAACGCCGAGACGCCGGTGTAGGGCTGGCGGGCGGACGGCGGATAGTTCGTGATCTCCGCGATCGCGTGCGAGATCCGTGACGCGTCGGCCAGCGAGCCCTCCGGGAGGACCGTCATGCCGAGCTTGAGCTCGAGGTTGGCGACGCACGTGATGAGGTCGGCGTTGCCCGTGCGCTCGCCGTAGCCGTTGACGCAGCCCTGCACGTGGGTCGCGCCGGCCTGGACGGCGGCCATCGAGTTGGCGACGGCACAGCCCGTGTCGTTGTGGGCGTGGATGCCCAGGCGTACGCCGGTCTGCGCGACGTCCGTGACGATCTCGGTGACCCAGTGCGGCAGCATGCCGCCGTTGGTGTCGCACAGGATGACGACTTCGGCACCGGCGTCACCCGCAGCGCGTACGACCTCGAGGGCGTAGTCACGATTGGCGCGATAGCCGTCGAAGAAGTGCTCGAGGTCGACGAAGACGCGCTGCCCCTCCTCGCGGAGGTAGGTCACGGTGTCGCGCACCATCGCGAGGTTCTCCTCGAGCGTCGTGCGCAGGGCTTCGGTGACGTGACGGTCGTGGCTCTTGGCGACAAGCGTCACGACCGACGCGCCGGAGTCGCGCAGCGCCTGGATCAGCGGATCCTCCGAGGCCTGGACGCCGGCGCGGCGAGTCGCACCGAACGCGGCCAGCGTCGCGTGCTTGAGGTCGAGCTCCTTGGCCGCGAGGGCGAAGAACTCGGTGTCCTTGGGGTTCGAGCCTGGCCAGCCGCCCTCGATGTAGCCGACACCGAGGTCGTCGAGGTGGCGCGCGATGTGCATCTTGTCCTGCACGGAGAGGTTGAGGCCCTCCTGCTGGGCGCCGTCGCGCATCGTCGTGTCGTAGACGTGGAAGTCGCTCACGCTCTGGTGTCCTGCGTTCACTGCGGTGTCCTTCGGTCCGGTCGGCGTCTCGGTCTGGCTGTGCTGACATAAAAAATGCCCCCCAGAACATGGGAGGCAGCGCGTCGGGGGCTTATTTCAGTGCCCGGCGCGCCTGTCGATAATGATCGAGATGCTCTGCATGCGGCTCAGTCTAGACTGATCGACCTATGACCGCCAGACCCGTCCCACTCGATGTGGAGCCGAGCGTCATGTACGCCGTCATGACCACGGAGCCCCTCGAGTCCGAGGACCTGATCGCCCCGCCCTCCCCCGAGCTGCTGCGGCACTACGGCTCGTCCGAGGTCGCGATGCGCCGCCTGCGCTCGCGGCCGCACCAGCAGCTGATCCTGCGTCAGACGACCCTCGAGGACGCCGCGTTCGCGATCCGCGACGCCCGGATCGACGCGCTCCTGCTCGCCGAGGAGAACGACGGTGTCGTGATCGACCTGAGCATCCCGCGCGTCGTCGAGCTGCGCTCCGACGAGGTCTCCCTCGCGCACGCGACGCAGTGGTACACCGTCGACTACCAGGACCTGGCCGACGGTCGGTTCCGCACCGTCGGCCTCCGGTCGTTCGGCCTGCCCGAGATCGTCCTCGATGGCGTCGACGAGTCCGCTCACGCGATGTACAGCGCGGTCCTCGCCGGCCTGGTCCATCGCCTGCTCGCCGAGTGGCCCGCCAACGATCCGGTCGGCGAGGCCACCGTCACCCTTCGCGACATCGCGTACGGCCTCGGTGATGCCCAGGCCGCCACGACGCCCAAGGGGCGATCGATCGACGTCGACATCACGTACGACGCCGACGACCAGGTCCTCGTCGTCACGCTCGACGGTGACCCCGCCGAGTCGCTGTTCGCGCCCTGACGTCAGTCCTCGCGCTTGCTCCGCTTGGGGGCCAGGTGGGCCAAGGTCTCCGGTCGCAGGATCGCCTCGAGCTTCTCGGGCGGCAGCAGCCCACGCTCGAGGACGATCTCGGCGACTCCACGACCTGTGGCGAGAGCCTCCTGAGCGACGTCGGTGGCCGCGGCGTACCCGATGTAGGGGTTGAGGGCGGTCACCAGGCCGATCGAGTTCTCGACCTCGCTGCGCAACAGCTCGACGTTGGCGGTGATGCCGTCGACGCAGCGGGTCGCGAGCACCAGGATCGCCTCACGCAACCGGGAGATGCCGGCCGACAACGAGTAGCAGATGACCGGCTCGAACGCGTTGAGCTGGAGCTGACCGCCCTCGGCGGCCATCGTGACCGTCATGTCATGGCCGATGACCTGGAACGCGACCTGGTTGACGACCTCGGGGATCACCGGGTTGACCTTGCCGGGCATGATGCTCGACCCGGCCTGCACGGCGGGGAGGTTGATCTCGTTGAAGCCGGCGCGCGGGCCGGACGACAGCAGCCGGAGGTCGTTGCAGATCTTGGACAGCTTGACCGCGACACGCTTGAGCGTGCCCGAGAGCTGCACGAAGGCGCCGCAGTCCTGCGTCGCCTCGATCAGGTCGACCGCACTCTCGAGCGGGAGGCGGGTGATCCTCGACAGGTGCTCGCACGCCGAGGGCACGTAGCCCTCCGGCGCGTTCAGCTGCGTGCCGATCGCCGTCGCGCCGAGGTTGATCTCGTGGAGCAGCAGCACAGCCTCGGACAGCCGGCTCCGGTCCTCGGAGATCATCAGCGAGTACGTCCGGAACTCCTGGCCCAGCGTCATGGGCACGGCGTCCTGCAGCTGGGTGCGACCCATCTTGAGGACGTCGTGGAACTCGTCGGCCTTGGCCGCGAACGAGTCCTCCAGGATGGCCATCGCATCGAGCAGGGCGTGCGTCGCCAGGATGATCGCGATCTTGACCGCCGTCGGGTAGACGTCGTTGGTCGACTGGCTCAGGTTGACGTGCTCGTTGGGGTGGATGACGTGATAGTCACCCTTCTTGTGCCCCATCAGCTCGAGGGCGCGGTTGGCGATGACCTCGTTGGCGTTCATGTTGGTCGACGTACCGGCACCGCCCTGGATCACGTCGACGATGAACTCGTCGTGCAGCTCTCCGCTGCGGATCTCCTCGCAGGCATCCCGGATCGCGGCGAAGCGCTCGTCGTCGAGCAGGCCCAGATCATGGTTGGCGCTCGCCGCGGCCTCCTTGACGGCCGCCAGCGCCTCGACGAGGAACGGACTCGTGCCGATCGGGATGCCGGTGATGGGGAAGTTCTCGAGCGCGCGGAGTGTGTGCACTCCCCAATAGGCCTCGAGCGGGACGTCACGGTCGCCGATCAGATCGTGTTCGGAACGCGTGGCAATGGTCATGTGCAGCCTCCAGTACGGGGCGCGTCGTTGAGCCCCACATGGCGACCATAGAGCAACCCGGTGCTCACATGCGGAAGGGGATGACTGTACTCACCGGTACAGTCATCCCCTTCGCGGGAAAGGCGTCAGGCAGGCGCGATCTGCGTCAGCCAGCCGTGCCGGTCGGCCGCGCGGCCGTACTGGATGTCGACGAGTGCCGAGCGGATGTCGGTCGTGACCTTGCCGGTCTCGCCGTCGCCGCTGACGGCCTCGCCGCCGTCCCACTTGAGCGAGCTGATCGGCGTCACGACCGCGGCCGTGCCGCACGCGAACACCTCGGTGATCGAGCCGTCGGCCGTCCCGTCGCGCCACTCGTCGATGCTCACGCGTCGCTCGATCACGTCGTAGCCGAGGTCGCGGGCGATCTGCATGATCGAGTCCCGCGTGACGCCCTCGAGGATCGAGCCGGACAGCTCCGGGGTGACGATCGAGCCGTCGGCGTGCACGAAGAACAGGTTCATGCCGCCGAGCTCCTCGACCCACGTGTGCTCCGTGGAGTCCAGGAACGCCACCTGGGCGCACCCGTGCTGGGCGGCCTCCTGCTGCGGCAGCAGGCTGGCGGCGTAGTTGCCGCCGCACTTGGCCGCGCCGGTGCCGCCGGCACCGGCGCGCGAGTACTCGGACGACAACCAGATCGACACCGCCTCGACCCCACCGGGGAAGTAGGCGCCGGCCGGCGACGCGATGACCGAGTAGGTCACGTGCTGGCTCGGGCGCACACCGAGGAAGACCTCGGAGGCGAACATGAACGGCCGCAGGTAGAGGCTCTTCTCCCCTCCTGACGGCACCCACGCGCGATCGGCGGCGACGATCTCGCGGATCGAGCCGAGGAACCAGTCGAGCGGCAGCTCCGGTAGGGCCAGGCGGTGCGCCGAGCGCTGCATGCGCTCGCCGTTGGCCTCGGGGCGGAACAGCCAGACCGAGCCGTCGTCGTGGACGTACGCCTTGAGGCCCTCGAAGATCTCCTGTGCGTAGTGCAGCACGGCGGTCGCCGGGTCGAGCATGAGCGGGCCGTAGGGCACGACGCGGGCATCGGCCCAACCCGTGTCGGGCGTCCACTCGGCCAGGAACATGTGGTCGGTGAAGTGGTTGCCGAAGCCGGGGTTGGCAAGGATGGCCTCGCGCTCGGCGTCGGACTTCGCGGCGGGGTTGGGCTCGAACCTGCTCGCGAAAAGGTTGGAAGTCATAGTAATCACGTTAGTACTTTCTGGGGTCAAAGGTAAGCGGTCATTAACCGACCGCTACGCCCTCGGCCACACGTGATGCGATGGCCTCTCCCACCTCCTCGGTGCTGCGGGGAGCAGCGCCGCGATCGGCGATGTCCGCCTCGACGGCCGAGCTGATGCGCGCGGCCGCCTCGGGAACGCCGAGGTGCTCGAGCAGGAGGGCGCCGGAGAGGATCGCGGCGGTGGGATCGGCCTTGTGCTGGCCGGCGATGTCAGGCGCCGAGCCGTGGACCGGCTCGAACATGCTGGGCGCCGTGCGGTCGGGGTTGACGTTGCCGCTGGCGGCCAGCCCGATGCCGCCGGTGATCGCCGCGGCGAGGTCGGTGAGGATGTCGCCGAAGAGGTTGTCGGTGACGATGACGTCGAACCGGCCGGGGTCGGTGACGAGGAAGATCGTCGCGGCGTCGACGTGCAGGTAGTCGACCGAGACGTCGGGGAACTCAGGCCCGATGGCGTCGACCGTGCGCGTCCAGAGGTGACCGGCGTGGACCAGCACGTTGTTCTTGTGGACCAGCGTCAGCTTCTTGCGCGGGCGGGCCTGCGCGCGGGCGAAGGCGTCACGGACGACGCGCTCGACGCCATAGGCCGTGTTGATGCTGACCTCGGTCGCGAGCTCGTGCGGCGTGCCGACACGGATCGCGCCGCCGTTGCCGACATAGGGACCCTCGGTGCCTTCGCGAACGACGACGAAGTCGATTGCGCCGGGGTTGGCAAGCGGCGTCGGGACGCCGGCGAACAGCTTGGAGGGCCGCAGGTTGACGTAGTGGTCGAGCGCGAAGCGCAGCTTGAGCAGCAGGCCGCGCTCGAGGACGCCGGACGGGACGCTCGGATCGCCCACGGCGCCGAGCAGGATCGCGTCGTGGCCGCGGATCTCCTCGAGGACCGAGTCGGGCAGGGTCTCCCCCGTCGCGTGCCAGCGCTTGGCGCCGAGGTCGTACTCGGTGCTGATGAACGCGGTGTCGTGATCCGCGGCGACGAGGTTGAGGACCTGGAGAGCCTGTGCGGTCACTTCGGGTCCGATGCCGTCTCCGGGCACCACTGCAAGGGAAAACGAGCGAGTCATGGGCGTCATTCTAGGCAGGCAAGTCTCAGGATATGAAACCCGCGTCTTGGTATGTGGTCAGTTGTCGTCGGGTCGTTCGGACGACTCGAAGTCGGGGGTCGAGGCCTCGTCGCGCAGGTGCGCGGGGCCCCACTCCATCAGCTGGGGTTCCATGGCGATCTCCTTCGGTGTGGACGGGAGCGGGGTCCGGCGGGGGTCCGCCGTTCCACCAGACACATGTCCGGAGATCATCCGAGGAGAGTACGAAAGCGAGCGATCAGATCATGATCAGCAACCCTGCGGCGGAACGGCGGGCCAACGCCGAAACTCCGCGGCAGGGTGTAGCCCTAAGAGGCCCTGCCGCGGCAAGCGATTACTACGAGCTGCTTCCGCATGATTTGGCCAGTCTAGGGGCGCATCACCGTCGTGTCCGGGAAACGTGGTCGGCGTCTCAACGCCCGAGACGAGGCGGGCGTGCTCCGTCCGTGGATCGTGACAGACTGGCCACGTGAGTGCACCCGCTGAAGTCCCCGCGCTTGTCTCGAGCACTCTCGACCTGTCCCGCCAACGCGGGTTCATCACGTCGATCCGCAACGAGACCGGCCGACTGCTGGCCTCGCTCGCCGCCTCACGCACCGGAACGCTGGCCGAGCTCGGCACGGGTTGCGGGGTCGGCTCCGCCTGGCTCTCCAGCGGCGCGCCCAAGGACGCCCGGGTCGTCAGTGCCGAGCTCGATCCGGCCCTCGCCGGCGACGTGCAGAAGATCTTCGCCGACACCGACAACGTCGACGTGATCGCCGGGGACTGGTCGACCCTCGAGCAGTACGCCCCGTTCTCGCTGCTGTTCGTCGACGTCCGCGAGGTCATGCAGGACATCGACGTCATCGCCGACCTGCTCGAGCCGGGCGGCATCGCGGTGCTCGACGATTTCGTGCCGTCAGCGTTCTGGCCGCCGATCGTCGAGGGCCGGGTCGACACGGTCCGCGAGCAGTGGCTCACCGACGAGCGGTTCGCCGCCGTCGAGATGCTGATCGACGTCGACGCCTCGCTGATCATCGCGACGCGGCGCTAGCGATATCCGGCTCGGTGGGCGCCGGGCGGTCGTGAGCCCGGTGGCCCTGGCTCCGGCTCGGGTGGAGCCGCAGGCGGCTCCTCACGATTGCCCAGGGCGCTGTGACGTCGCCCGTACGCGAAGTAGAGGACGAGCCCGGCCACCATCCAGATCGCGAAGTCGCGCCACGTGTTCGCGGCCAGGTTGAGCGACAGCCACAGCGTGGCCAGCACCGACACGATCGGGATGAAGGGAACCAGAGGGACCCGGAAACCGCGTTCCAGGTCGGGTTGTGACTTGCGCAGCCGGATGACCCCGACGGCACAGAAGGCGAACGCGAACAAGGTGCCGAGCACCAGCAGGTCCGCACGCTTGACCGTGCCGGGATCCAGGGCCAACGCGGCCGCCACGATGCCGGCAACCAGAGCCGCCCGTGACGGTGACGAGCCAGCACCGACGTGCGCGAGTCCGCGGGGCAGCAGCCCGTCACGCCCCATCGCGAACAGCACGCGGCTCTGCGCGATGAGCACCACCAGCACGACCGTCGTCAGTCCGAACAACGCGCCGATGTTGATGACGTTGGCGCTCCAGCCCGGCGATCCCGCAGCACGCAGAGCGTCCGAGACCGGCGCGGCGGTGTTGAGCTCGCCATAGGGACGGAGCCCGACGAGGACGGCACCCATCGCGACGTACAGGACCGTGACGATCCCGATCGATGCCAGCATTGCGCGAGGGATCGACCGGCGGGGGTCCTTGGCGTCCTCCGCCGCGGTGGCGATCAGGTCGAAGCCGATGAACGAGAAGACGATCGCGCCGGCAGCCGTGAAGATGCCCATCACGCCGAACGCGTCCCCCGCTCCCCCGAGCAGGCTCTGCAGGACGGTTCCGCTGGCACCGGCGCCCTCCTTGACGTCAGGCACGAACGGCGAGTAGTTGGCCTTGTCGACGTGGCGGGCGCCGACCGCGATGACCAGCACCACCGCGACGAGCTTGGCCGCGACGATCATCGCCAGCACGCGCCCCGTGAGCTTGGCCCCTGTCATCACCAGGAGCATGAGGACGACGACGAGTGCCGCCGCGATCCAGCCCGTCCCCTTGTCGACCTGCGAGTGGTCCGCCAGGAACGTCGGGATGCCGATGTCGAACCCGTCGAGCGTGGCGGTGAAGTAGGCCGCCCAGATGCGCGACACGACGGCTGCTGCCACGACGAGCTCCAGCACGAGGGCCCAGCCGACGATCCACGCCCAGAGCTCACCGAACGCGACGTACGCGAACGTGTAGACACTGCCGGCAGTGGGAAGGGTCGAGGACAGCTCGGCATACGACAGCGCGGCCAGCAGGCACACCACCGACGCGATGATGAACGAGACGATCACGGCCGGCCCGGCCATCGTCGCCGCCTGTTTGCCGGCCAGCGAGAAGATGCCGCCGCCGACCATGACCCCGATCGCGAGGACGATGAGCAGTCCCGTGCCGAACACCGCGGGCAGCCGGTGGCGAGCGTGGCTGATGCGCAGCATCGCGAGCTCGGGCGGAAGGCGGCGTGCCCTGCCGATCGGTACGTCGGCCACGCGTGTGCACCCCCTCGACACCGGACCACCGGGAGGTGACCACGTTGCGAGAAACGTACCGGCGGGAGCGTGCCGTGTCAGCCGGTGTGCGACTCCTCACGCGTGAAATCCCGCAAAGTGTCGAGGACAGCACGTCTCTTCGCGGGAAGTGGGACAAGATGGAGGTCCAGGCACCGATGGTCGGCATCGACGCGAAAGGAGCGCCCATGACCCGGATCTACCTCGTCGGCGGCACGATCGCGATCGCGATCTATCTCCTCTCGCCGACGACGCCGATCTACTTCGCGATCGGCGCCTCGTGCGTCGCGGCGATCCTGGTCGGCGTGCGGGTCAACAAACCCCTCAAGCCGCTGCCTTGGTACCTCATGGCGGCCGGTCAGGCGGCCTGGGTCGCTGGCGACCTGTTCTACGACCTGCCCGACCTCGTCCGCACCAACCCGGCGGCCTCGGACCTGGCGTACCTCTCGGCGTACCCGCTGCTCGCCGCCGGTCTCGCGGTGCTGGTCCACAGCCGTCGACCCGAACGCGACCCTGCCGGGCTGATCGACAGCGCCATCGTGACGCTCGGTGTCGGCTTGCTGGCGTGGGTCTTCGTCGCGGATCCGATCGTCGACGAATCGGGCACACCGTGGCTCGAGCGGGCCATCGCAGCGGCCTACCCGGCGGGCGACATCATCCTGCTGGCCCTCGTCGTGCGCCTGGTCGCGGCACCGGGTACCCGGTCGCCGGCATTCCGGCTCCTCGTGGGCGCCCTCGTGCCGCTGATCGTCGCCGACACGCTCTTCGCGACAGAGACCACCGACTACTGGGTCGTGCTCGACGTGCTGTGGCTCGGCTCGTACGTCCTGTGGGGTGCCGCCGCGCTGCACCCGGCGATGACGCAGCTCTCCTCGCCGACAGCCAGGACGGCACCCTTCACCGCACGTCGTCTCGGGGTGCTCGCCGCGGCGATGCTGATCGCCCCTGCCCTCGTCGTCGCGAGCCTGACCAGCGGCCTGCACGTCGACACCTGGACCGTCGTCCTCGGCGCGAGCGTCCTGTCACTGCTGGTGGTGGCGCGCATGGCGTACAACATCGAGGAGATCCGCTCCACGGTGCGGCAACGTGACCAGCTGCGTTCCGACCTGTTCCACGAGGCCTCCCACGACGCGCTCACCGGGATGTCCAACAGCCCCTACATCCGCCAACAGATCGGCGCGGCGCTGCGCCGGGGTCGCCGCGACGGCACCTCGGTGGGCCTCCTGGTCGTCGACCTGGACGACTTCGACGAGATCAACGACCGCTTCGGCCACGGGATCGGCGACCTGGTCCTGCGGGCGGTCGGCCAGCGACTGCGCGACCTGGTGCGCGACGTCGACGTCGTGGGCCGCCTGGGCGGCGACCAGTTCGTGATCCTGCTCGACTCGGTTGCCTCCGACCACGACGCGATGATTCTTGCCGCGCACCTGCTGCGGACCGTCAACCAGCCGATCGACGTCTCAGGCACGAGGATCGCGGTCAGCGCGAGCATCGGCGCCACCACCAGCATGGACGGCGGCACCGAGCCCGACCAGCTGTTGCACGAGGCCAACGTGGCGATCCGGCGGGCCAAGGCGTCCGGCCGGGGCCGGATCGAGGTGTTCGACAACCGGCTGCGGGCCGAGCTGCACGAGCGCACCACCATCGAGAAGGAGCTGCGGGCGGCGCTCGCCTCGGGTGAGATCGCGGTCCACTACCAACCCGTCGTCGCGGTGCATACACAGTTCGTCGAGGGCTACGAGGCACAGGTCCGGTGGAAGCACCCGATCCGCGGCGTGCAGCGGCCCGAGGTCTTCCTGCCCATCGCCGCCGCCACCGACCTCATCTGCGATCTCGATCGATGGACGCTCCACCAGGCCACGGTCGAGCTCGCAGAGCTGACCGCCTCCGACCCCGAACGGTTCGGCGACCTCACCGTCACCGTCAGCATCTCGGGACGCACGCTCGCCTCCCCCGGTCTGGTGCAGGAGGTCGAGGATGCCCTGGCGCGCGCCGACCTCGCCCCGCACCGTCTGACGATCGGCGTGACCGAGATGGCCCTGGTCGACGTGCCGAACGCGGCGCTCCCGCTGAGCGCCCTGCGCCACGCCGGCGTGTTCGTCAGCATCGATGACTTCGGCACGGGCCGCACGTCCATCGGACAGATCCAGCACCTGCCGGCCGACGCCATCAAGATCCACACGACGCTCGTCAACTCCGAAGAGCCGGGAGCTCGCGACCTCCTGGCGCTGCTGGTCAACGCCGCGCACGGATCAGGCCTGCTGGTCGTGGCCGAGGGTGTCGAGAACGTCGATCAGCTCGCCGACCTGAAGGTCCTCGAGTGCGACTCGGCGCAGGGCATCTACTCCGCCTCGCCCGACCCGACCTCCGGACCGGTCATCACACACCCGTCGGTGCGCAACACGCCCCGCTTGCGGATCGTGCCGGACCAATGAGGCCGGCTCGCACCGTCTGACGTACGAGCCTGCATGTGCGGCAGGAAGAACTGCACGATCGGCCCGATCGTCAGCGCGTACAACACCGTGCCGACCCCGACGGTTCCGCCGAGCAGGAACCCGACAGCAAGAACGCTGACCTCGATGACGGTGCGCCAGAGCCGCACACTGCGACCTGTCCGGCGTACGAGGCCGAGCCACAGGCCGTCGCGCGGGCCCGGACCCAGCTGGGCACCGATGTAGATCGCTCCTGCCAGACCGTTGCCGACGACACCGCCGCCGAGCAGCAGGCCGCGCAACCACAGGTTGTCGGGCTGGTTGATCGCGGCGATGCCGGCGTCCGCGGCAAGTCCGATCACGATGACGTTGAAGACCGTGCCGATCCCAGGCATCTGCCGCAGCGGGATCCACAGCAGGAGCACGATGGCACCCACCAGGATGACGACCTGCCCGAAGGTCAGCGGCAGGTGCTGCGCCAGACCTTCGTGGAAGACGTCCCACGGATCCAGCCCAAGGGTCGACTCGACCATCATCGCCATCGTGAAGCCGTAGAGGCTCAGGCCGAAGAAGAGACGAGCAAGGCGGTTGACCATGTCGGCCATCACACCAGACTCCGGTAGGGGCTCGTGCGGTCGACCTCCCCTCGATGGCTGCGCGGTGGAGGCCGCAGCCCGTATCCGTCGCTGCGGAGCGTACGGACGAGCTGGACGGCCATCGCCACCACGGTGATGACAAGGACGAGGACGGGCATGATCTGGTTCATGTATCCAGATTGCGCCCGATTGGCCTGTAAATACATAGCCAATTGTGAAACAGTGGCCTTGTGACAACTTCACTTGCCGCTGCAACGCTTGCCACCCTCCTCGGCCCAAAGGACTTCGCCGGCCCTGCCTATCGCGAGATTGCCGACCGCATCCGGCTCCTGGCGATCGACGGCCGGATTCTCGACGGCAGCCGACTGCCGTCCGAGCGCGAGCTCGCCACGGCCATGGGGGTCAGTCGCACGACGACGAGCCGGGCGTACGCCGAGCTGCGCGACTCGGGTCTGCTGGTCTCGCGACAGGGCTCGGGCAGCATCGTCCATCTGCCCATGGCCGTCTCCAACGCCAGCAGCGTGATCATGACCCCGGACGACGCGGACACGATCGCCCTGACGTACTCGGCTCCGGTCGGCCCACCCGGACTGGCCCGCGCGTTCGAGGCAGCCGCCGAGAAGCTGCCGGGCCTGCTGTCGACGACGGGCTACCTGCCCGACGGCTTGCCCGTCCTGCGGGAAGCCCTCGCCCAGCACTACACCGACGGCGGTCTGCCGACCGACCCGGACCAGATCATCGTGACCGCCGGCGCGATGGGCGCGGTCTCGCTGCTGGCCCGTACTCTGCTGGGCCCCGGACAGCGGGTCGTGGTCGAGGGCCTCAGCTATCCGCACGCCCACGAGTCGTTCGTGGCGGCAGGCGGCCGGTTGACTCCCCTGCCGATCGACGACCGGCCGTGGAGTCCCACTGCCCTGCGGGCCTCGCTCGACGGGTCGCCACACCGCGCGGCATACCTCGTGCCGGACTTCCACAACCCGACGGGAGCCGTCATGAGTGACGCCGAGCGGGGTGCCTGGGCGTACGAGATGCGTCGCCACGACGTTGTGCCGGTCGTGGACGAGTCACTGCGCGAGATGAACCTCGACGGCGTCGAGCTCCCGCCGGTCTTTGCGACGTACAGCCCCCGCGCCCTCCTGATCGGGTCGTCCTCCAAGTCGTTCTGGGGTGGCCTCCGGGTCGGCTGGATACGCGCACCCAAGGCTGCGATCATGCCGATCATCCAGGCCCGCATGATGGACGACATCGGCTCGTCGGCGTTCGACCAGCTCGTCTTCGCCGAGCTGCTCTCCGAGGGGGGACAGACCGCAGCGGCCGGACGAGCGCGGTTGCGGGCGGCCCGCGACCACCTGCTCGCGGAGCTCGCCCGCGAGCTGCCTGACATCAAGGCCCCTTGTCCCCCGGGTGGCCTCAACCTCTGGGTCACGCTCCCCGATCGCATGTCGTCGCGGCTGACCACGGCCGCCAGCGGACACGGCCTGCTGCTGACCCCCGGACCGCGCTTCTTCAGTCACGCCGGAACGGCCGGCGAACGCCACCTCCGGCTGCCTTTCACGCAGTCGCACGAGACGTTGACCGAGGCGGTCCGGCGGCTGCGCCTGGCGTACGACGACGTGGTCGCCAACACCGGTCATGACGCCCGCCGCCAACGAACCGACGTCCTCGAGCTCATCGCCTGACCGACGCTGGGAGCGGGACATCCCACTCCCAGCGTGGCCACGGGATCACTTTCCGGGATTGATGATGATCATCTCGGTGTCGTCCGGCGTGCCGGGGAATCGTGCGGAGTTGCCCGGGTAGTTGTTGTCGTTGGCGATGAGCAGGCGGCCGTGCGACAGCGGGACGAGCGTCTCGACCGACTGGAAGCCGAACGAGAACTGGGCGCCGGTGCCCCAACCGCCGCCGTTGCTGATGCCGCGACGGTCGGAGATCTTCAGCAGGTCCACGAAGAGAGACTTCGCGAGAGGCCGGCTGATGCCGGGCTTGCCGAGCTTGACCTTGTACACCCGCTTCGTCGCAGCGGCGGCACCGTCGAAGTTGTCACGCTCGAGGACCAGCAGCACACCCGGTTGGATCATCTGGGCGTCAGCGGCGGAGTTGGCCTCGACGTCGACGTGATAGTTCCACGTCTTCCCCGTGTAGCGGCCCGTACGCGTGTCGAACTCGGAGATGACGCGGCGGAGCTTGTCCGAATCGTCGACCAGAGCGCTCTCGACGATCGGGTAGAGGTAGCGACCGTCCTTGGACGCCGCCATGGCCTCGAATCCGCCACTGCGCTGGACGTTGGGCTGCGTGCCGCCGAGGAGCGGGTTCTGTGGCGACATGCCGAGCGGGAACGGCACCGCGGCCGAGAGCAGGCGGCCTCGGGAGTCCGCGTGCAGCAGGAACGGGCCGAACTCGTCGCCGATCCAGAACGATCCGTCGTGGCCGCGCTGGACCGACTCGATGTCGAAGTCGTCGCCGGTCAGCTGCCGACCGTTGCCGGTCTCGTTGACGATCGGGAAGTCGATCGTGTGGCGCGGGTCGGACAGCGTGATGTGACGCAGCACCGTGACCTTGCCGGCACCGCCCTTGGCGGTCTTCCACTGCGGCTTGACGAGGTAGAGCCGGAGCAGGAAGTCGGCCGAGTTGCCCTTGGCACCGAAGCCGTTGTCCGGCTGCGCCCAGAAGGTGCCGTCGCCGTTGTCGATCGCGGCGGAGAAGCCGGGGATCACCTGTCCGGGGAACGGGCCCTTCCGCCCGTTGGCCGGAGTCGCCAGGGCGCCCGACGGCGGGCCGGCCGCCTGGTAGTCCGCGGACAGGAGGGCCCGGGCCAGCAGCCGGGGGCCGTCGTAGGAGCTCGGGTGGTCGTGGCCCCGATGAGCCGAGGCTGCGGCCGGCGAGACCACGGCTGCCGCGAGGGCGACAGCGGCCCCGCCGGTGAGGACACGGCGAAGCGCGCGGTTGGTGATCAAGTGCTGGAGTCGATTCATGCCTCGAGCCAAGTCGCCGATGGCGACCGACTGTCGGCGCCGGGACGAACACCAGGCGAGGAGCGGCTGAACTCCACACGCGTACCGGACGACGAAGGGGCGTCACCGCTGATGCGGTGACGCCCCTGTCGCTCGAGCTGTGGCTAGCGCGCTGCCTGGCCGTCGACGTAGTCGGCGTCCTGCTGCTTCCACGAGAAGTGCGAGCGCAGGACCTTGCCGGTGGCCTCGATCGAGTGACCGGCCTCCTTCTCACGCAGTGCCAGGAACTCGGGAGCGCCGGCGTCCTGGTCGGCGATGAAGCGCGAGGCGAACGTGCCGTCCTGGATCTCCTTGAGCACGTCCTGCATGCGCTCCTTGACCGAGGCGTCGATGATGCGCGGGCCGGAGACGTAGTCGCCGTACTCAGCGGTGTCGGAGATCGACCAGCGCTGCTTGGCGATGCCGCCCTCCCACATCAGGTCGACGATGAGCTTGAGCTCGTGGAGCACCTCGAAGTAGGCGATCTCGGGCTGGTATCCGGCCTCGGTCAGCGTCTCGAAGCCGGCCTGGACCAGGTGGGAGACGCCGCCGCACAGCACAGCCTGCTCGCCGAACAGGTCGGTCTCGGTCTCCTCGGTGAACGTCGTCTTGATGACGCCCGCGCGGGTGCCGCCGATGGCCTTGGCGTACGAGAGCGCGAGGTCCCACGCCTTGCCGGTCGCGTCCTGCTCGACGCCGATGATGTCGGGGATGCCACGGCCGGCGACGAACTCACGGCGCACCGTGTGGCCGGGCGCCTTGGGCGCGACCAGCGTGACGTCGACTCCCGCGGGCGGCTTGATGTAGCCGAAGCGGATGTTGAAGCCGTGGCCGAAGACCAGCGCGTCGCCGTCGACGAGGTTGGGCTCGATCGACTCGGCGTAGACGTGACGCTGGACCTGGTCGGGCGTGAGGATGACGACGACGTCGGCCTCCTCCACCGCCTCGGCGACACCGAGGACACGAAGACCCTGCTCCTCGGCCTTGGCCCGGCTCTTGGATCCCTCGAGCAGGCCCACCCGTACGTCGACGCCGGAGTCGCGCAGGTTGAGCGCATGCGCGTGTCCCTGGCTGCCGTAGCCGATGACCGCCACATGGCGGCCCTGGATGATGCTCAGATCTGCGTCGTCGTCGTAAAACAGTTCAGCCACGGGGTAGTACTCCTTGAAGTGTTCAGCCTGCTTGCGTGCCGGGAACGGCACGAAGGGTGCGGTCTGTGATGGAACGGGATCCGCGGCCAATGGCCACGCGCCCCGACTGGGCGATCTCGCGGATGCCGAATGGTTCGAGAACGTTCAGCATCGCGGTGAGCTTGCCCGCGTCTCCGGTCGCCTCGATCGTCACGGCATCGGTGGCAACGTCGACCACTTTAGCCCTGAAGAGCTGGACGGTCTCCAGCACCTGTCCCCTCGTCTGGGCATCGGTCTTGACCTTGATCAGCATGAGCTCGCGCTCAACTGCGCTGTGCGAGTCGAGCTCGACGATCTTGAGGACGTTGACGAGCTTGTTGAGCTGCTTGGTGACCTGCTCGAGCGGCAGCTCGTCGACGTTGACCACGATCGTCATCCGTGAGATCTCGGGGATCTCGGTCGGACCCACCGCGAGCGAGTCGATGTTGAAGCCGCGGCGCATGAACAGGCTCGAGACCCGAGCAAGAACACCGGGGGTGTTTTCCACGAGAACCGAAAGGGTGTGTGAAGTCATGTCAGAGGTCCTCCTCGTCCCACTGCGGGGCCAGGTCGCGGGCGATCTGGATGGCGTCGTTGCTCGTGCCGGCGTGGACCATCGGCCACACCATCGCGTCGCGCTCGACGACGAAGTCGATCACGACCGGGCGGTCGGTGATGGCCATGGCCTTCTCGATCGTCGCGTCGAGGTCCTCCTCGCTCTCGCAGCGGAGGCCGACACAGCCGTACGCCTCTGCGAGCTTGAGGAAGTCGGGGATGCGTCGCGCCCCGATCGACTCCGGACCGGTGTTGAGGTCGGTGTTGGAGTAGCGACCTTCGTAGAGCAGGGTCTGCCACTGGCGGACCATCCCGAGCGAGGAGTTGTTGATGACCGCGACCTTGATCGGGATGCCCTCGATCGCACAGGTCGCGAGCTCCTGGTTGGTCATCTGGAAGCAGCCGTCGCCGTCGATCGCCCAGACAACGGTGCCGGGGAGCCCGACCTGGGCGCCCATCGCGGCCGGCAGGGCGTAACCCATCGTGCCGGCGCCACCGGAGTTGAGCCACTGGCGCGGGCGCTCGAAGTCGACGTAGTGCGCGGCCCACATCTGGTGCTGCCCGACACCCGCGGTGTAGGTCGCCTCCGGACCGGCGATCGCGCTGATGCGCTCGATGACGGTCTGCGGGGCGAGACCCTTCTCGGGCTTGTCGTAGCCGACCGGGTAGCGCTCCTTGATGCCCAGCATCTGGGCCTTCCACGCCGCGAAGCCGCCCTCGACGCCGTCCTCGGCCGCCTGCTTCTGCAGGGTCGCGATGAGGTCGGCGATGACCTCACGGCAGTCGCCCACGATCGGGACGTCGGCCGTGCGGTTCTTGGAGATCTCGGCCGGGTCGATGTCGGCGTGGATGATCTTGGCCAGCGGCGCGAACGACGGCAGGTGGCCGGTGACCCGGTCGTCGAACCGGGCGCCCAGCGAGATCAACAGGTCGCTCTTCTGCAGCGCCGCGACAGCCGCGACGGTGCCGTGCATGCCGGGCATGCCGAGGTGCAGCTCGTGGGAGTCCGGGAAGGCGCCGCGAGCCATGAGCGTCGTGACGACCGGGATCTGGGTCATCTCGGCGAGGACCTTGAGCTCAGCCGCCGCCTCGGCCTTGATCACGCCGCCGCCGACGTACAGCACCGGGCGCTCGGCCGCCGCGATCAGGCGCGCGGCCTCGCGGACCTGCTTGCCGTGAGGACGCGTCGTGGGCCGGTAGCCGGGCAGGGCGAGCTCGGTCGGCCAGGTGAACGTGGTCTGCGCCTGCAGCGCGTCCTTGGCGATGTCGACGAGGACGGGACCGGGCCGGCCGGTGCTGGCGATGTGGAACGCCTCGGCGATGACCAGCGGGATCTCGTCGGCGTCGGTCACGAGGAAGCTGTGCTTGGTGATCGGCATCGTGATGCCGCGGATGTCGGCCTCCTGGAAGGCGTCCGAGCCGATCGCCCCGCTGGGCACCTGGCCCGTGATCGCGACGATCGGGACCGAGTCCATGTGGGCATCGGCGATCGCCGTGACGAGGTTGGTCGCGCCCGGGCCGGAGGTCGCCATGCAGACGCCGACCTTGCCGGTGACCATGGCGTAGCCCTGCGCGGCGTGGCCGGCACCCTGCTCGTGGCGCACGAGGATGTGCCGGATCTTCTCTGAGTCGAAGAGCGGGTCGTACGCGGGCAGGATCGCGCCGCCCGGGATGCCGAAGATCGTGTCCACCTCGGCGTGCTCCAGCGCCCGCACGAGGCTCTGGGCCCCCGTGAGCTGCTCGGTCATGATGTTGTCCTTCGGTTTCGGTCCATCGTATGTCGTTCGGTGACCCGGCTGTTCGCATAAAAAAATCCCTCGGCCGTGAGGCATTCGAGGGAGACGCGGGGCCGGATCAGGCCATCGCGTCAGCGGGGTACTACAAGAATCTCTGCATGCACGCGTTCAGTCTCGTCCCCGGTCGTGGGATGGTCAAGTGGTGAGACGAGAAGTACCAACATGTGGACCACAGCGATGAGTCGCGCTCGTCACATTGCGTCACCAAAATCCTGCACCGTCTGACAGGCCGTCGGCAGACTGGCACGATGTTGGCCCTGACGATCCGCGTCATCGACGCGGGCAGCTCCCAAAGGACATCTACATGAAGAAGACACTCACCGCCGTAGCCGTTGTCGCGGCTCTCTCGCTCAGCGCGTGCGGAGGCGGCGGCGACCGCCCGAGCAAGGGCGACCTGTCGAAGGAGTTCTCCAAGAAGGACAACGTCTTCGGGCTGAAGCTCACCAAGAAGCAGGCCGACTGCATCGCCGAGGCCATCGTCGACTCCAAGCTGTCCGACAAGGCCGTCAAGGCGCTGAAGGAGCAGGACGAGGACTTCAAGCCCACCAAGGCCGACAACAAGGCACGCGACGCGATCGCCGGCGATGTCGAGAAGTGCGCCAAGCCGTAACCACCAGCACCACGTCGGCCCGGAGAGCGTGCTCTCCGGGCCGACGTGCGTTCACAGCAGGGGAAGCGCCTCGTCCTCCGAGGGCGTGCGGCCTGTAGCGGCCCGGATCCAGACGAGGTGGTCGCCGATCTCGGGCTCGCGGCCGGTGACCTCGACGTACGCCTTGACGAGCGCGCCGGAGACGGCAGCGCGTGAGACGTCGAGCAGCGGTGGAGCCTCGATCGCCGGCACCGAGCGGGCGAGGTCGTCGCCGTGCACGACCAGCTCGATCACCCTGGTGAGGATGAAGTCATCGCGGGTGATGGCGCCGCGCGGACCGCGGACGACGTCGGTGCGGAGCGCGTCGAGCGCCCGGAAGCCGATGCGGGCGCAGTTGTCGATGCCGGCGAGGACATCACCGGAGAACGAGCGCGCCAGCTGCTTGGTCCCGTCGGCGATCTCGCGTGATGCCGCGCCGTAGTCGGAGATGAACTCGCGGAGGGTTCGCGGCTCGGCCCCGGGGGCCGGACCCAGGAGTGGCACGTCGAGGAACGAGCGGCCGAGGTGCGTGACGAGCTCGTGGACGTTCCAGGCCTCCAGCACGCTCTGCTCCTGCGCGTGCTGCAGCAGGCCGGAGGACTCGATCCACCTGCGAAGCGCGGCCCACTGGGACCGCAGGATCTCCTCGTTGGTCACCACGGAGACGGCTCGTAGTCCTTGAGGAACACGCCATGAATGTCCTCGCCGGCCTCGCCCCGGATGATCGGGTCGTAGACGCGGGCTGCACCGTCGACCAGGTCGAGGGGTGCCTTGAACCCCTCCTCGGCGAGCCGCACCTTGGTCGGGTGCGGTCGCTCGTCGGTGATCCAGCCGGTGTCGACGGCGGTCATCAAGATGCCGTCCTGCTCGAGCATCTCCCCCGCGCTGGTGCGGGTCAGCATGTTGAGTGCCGCCTTGGCCATGTTGGTGTGCGGATGGCCCGGCCCCTTGTAGCGGCGGCTGAACTGGCCCTCCATCGCCGAGACGTTCACGACGTACGTACGCCGGCCCTCCGATGCCGCCATCGACGGCCGCAGGCGGCTCACGAGGATGAACGGCGCGGTCGTGTTGCAGAGCTGGACCTCGAGGAGCTCGAGCGCATCGACCTCGTGCACTCGCTGGGTCCAGCTGTTGACGTCGACCGTGTCGGGCACGAGGCCGCCGGCGTCGATGCGTTCGAGGTCCGCCGAGCCGGCGCTCAGCGCCATCGACGTGAGCTCCTCGGCGGTGTGTGCGTCGCCGGCCAGGACGGGGTGCGCGGACACCGACCCGACCAGCGCGGCCGGGTGGGCGTCGCTCGTGTGGCCGAAGGTCAGGAGCTCCGGCAGCGGCCCGTCGGGCAGCGGCGCGGACTCTGCCTCCGCCAGCGGTGCGTACGCCCCGGGTGTCCGTCGTACGGTCTGCGCGGCGTTGTTGATGAGGATGTCGAGTGGACCCTGCTCGGCGACCGAGTCCGCCAGGCCGACGACCTGGGCGGGATCACGCAGGTCGATGCCGACGATGCGGAGCCGGTCGATCCACTCGGCGCTGTCGGGCATCGCCGTGAAGCGGCGCACGGCGTCGTGCGGGAAGCGGGTCGTGATCGTCGTGTGGGCGCCGTCGCGAAGCAGCCGCAGCGCGATGTACATCCCGATCTTGGCCCGGCCGCCGGTCAGCAGCGCGCGCTTGCCCGTGAGATCCGTGCGCGCGTCACGCTTGGACCGGTTGAGCGCGGCGCAGTCGGGGCAGAGCTGGTGATAGAAGGCGTCGACGATCGTGTACTTCTGCTTGCAGATGTAGCAGGGACGGGCGACGAGCAGGGTGCCGGCGGTGGCGCCGGCGGCGTTCGAGACGAGCGGCAGACCCTCGGTCTCGTCGTCGATGCGCCGCGGAGATCCGGTCGCCGTCGCGGCGACGACGGCCTGGTCGGCGGCGGCCACCTGGGCCCGCTTGTCGAGGCGGCGGTGCTTCTTGACGTTCTTGTAGAACTTGCCGCAGGCGCGCCGCAGGGCGACGTAGTCCGCATCGTCCTCGGCGAGCCGCTCGGCAGCGGCCAGGACCTTGAGCGCGACCGCGAGCTCGTCCGGATCGATCGGGTTGTCCCGGGCCTCGGCGGGGTGGGACGGATCAGCGCTCATGACCCGCCCATCGTAGTGCGCCGGTGCCAACGCCAGCCTGCTGCTACCTGATCGTGGCGGTCCGGGGCGACGTCCGGGATGTCGAGCCGTACGCGGTCTGCGAGTAGTGGACGCGCACCGACACCTTCTTGCCCTTGTCCGCCGTGACCAGCCTGTAGGTCGACTTCGTCGCTCCACTGATCGCGACGCCGTTGCGGAGCCAGCGATAGGTGCGTGCGCCGGTCGGGACCGACGTCTTGGGACTCGCCGTCAGGATCTTGCCGACCTTGAGCGTCCCGGAGATTGTGGGGTTGCCGGCGATCCAGAACGTCCCGGCGACAACTTTGTCGGGCTTGGTCCAGGCGACCGTGGTCGGGGCGCGTCCTGGCGCCGAGGCCGTCGCACTGACGGTGATGGTGTGACCCAGCTCGGCCGGCTTCACGACGTACGTCGGACCGGTGCCGAGGGCCCTCGATCCGTCGAACCAGGCGTACGTGACGGCAGGGTTCTCCGGGCTCCATGTGCCCGGGCGACCCTCCAGCGTGTAGCCGACCTTGGGAGTGCCGACGAAGTAGGCGGTGCCGACGTTCGTGAGAGGCGGGGCCGTCCGCTTCAGCGTGGCGTCCACGCCGGTGTGCACCTGACCGGGTCGCGAGCTGAGCAGGTGCGGACTTCCCTCGTCGCAGTCCGATCCGCTGCCACCCCAGACCGTCGAGGAGTACGCCAGATCGCCAGCCGCGTTGAACTCGACGCAGAACGGGTCACCGGGGACCAGCGCCTCGATCACGTAGTGCCCGGCAGCGTCGGTGATGGCGGACTCGACGACGTCGTAGACGTGGTTCTCGAGGTGCGGGCCATCCGTGGCCGTGACTCTGACCGCCGCGAGCGGGGCGCCGCCGGTCGTTCGCACGGTGCCGCTGATCCGCGCCGGGTCGTCGAGGGCGAGGTTCCGGCCTGACGCCGTCGCGCCTGCGGCGACGGTGAAGGGGGTGCCCCAGGCATCCAGGTCCAGGGGGATGTACGAGCCGCCGGAGCACTCACCGACATGACGCCGGTCCGCAGCCGTGATCGGGCCAGGGGCCGTGTTCTCGTCGATGCGGAACGCCTGGCCGACGATGCCGCCGGCGCACACGAAGTACTCATCAGGCGCGACGGCGACCGAGTACGTCCCGTCGCCTGCCGATGTCGCCCGGTAGGCGGCGACGGGCGGGCTGCCGTCACGGCTCCGGTCCCAGATCGCGACGGTGATGCCGGCGAGCGGCTTGCCCGACGCATCCGTGATGCGGCCCGAGATGGTGGCCGATCCGGCTCCGCTCGCCGGCGGGATGACCAGCAGTCCTCCCGAGAGCAGAGCGGCGAAGACCGCAGTGACGAGACGTGATGCGCGCAAGGATGCCCCCAAGAAGAAATGATGATCCCCACTACGAGAGTCGCGGGCGCCCGGTCCATGACGCGGGGGACGTGCTGGCCTCCTCATACGGGCGGGAACCCCCACCCGTCGTGCGGCCAGCTCGGTGTCGCGACGCGGTCCCCCGCCCCTAGCGTCGACGACATGACCCCGACTTCACTCATCGAGCCCGCCGTCAACGGCGAATCTGATCTTTTGACTCCTGCCCAGCCGGTGTCCGCCCTGCGACGCCATTGGGTGTTCTTCGCCGCCATCGCAGCCGTCATGCTGCACATCGCCGACGACAACTTCCTCCAGCCCAATCCCGGGGTGTCCCCGTTCGACCACCTCGTGAGCGGTCTCGTCCCCCTCGGCCTCATCGGCCTCGGCGCCTGGGCGTACGACCGGGTCAGGGCGGGCAACCGCGCGCTCATCGCCTTCGGCACCGGCCTCACCGGACTCGTCGTCGGTCTGGTCGAGCCGATCAGCCACCTCGGCAACGTGGGTCTCCGCAACGACGACTACACCGCAGTGCTTGCGGCGCCGGCCGGTGTCGTCCTCGTGGGCCTGTCCGCAGTCACCCTGTGGATCTCGCGCCGCTTGGATGACAGCCGCAAGCGCCGATATGCGCGGCGCACGGCCAAGGGTGCCCTGATGGCGGTGGTGATGCTGGAGATCGTCGCCATCTTCGGCTTCAGCTACGTCGTCACGCATGTCTCGCGGGCCGAGCTGCAGACACCTCACCTCGGCACCGCTCATGAGAACGTCACGCTGAAGACGAGCGACGGTCTCCACCTCAAGGGCTGGTACATCCCATCGCGCAACGGGGCAGCGGTCATCGCGTTCCCGGGTCGCAAGGGGCCCCAGGCGCACGCTCGCATGCTGGCGAAGAATGGCTACGGCGTGCTGTTGTTCGACCGCCGGGGCGAGGGCGCCAGCGACGGCGACGGCAACCTGCTGGGCTGGGGCGGCGCCCGCGACATCGACGCGGCAGTCGACTTCCTCAAGAAGCGCGCAGACGTGGATCCCGGGCGCATCGGTGGCATCGGGTTCTCGGTCGGCGGGGAGCTCATGCTCGAGGCCGCGGCGGGCAACAAGGACATCGCGGCCGTCGTCTCCGAGGGCGCCGGAACGCGGGTACTGCGCGAGCAGGTCCACGAGTTCAACGGCTTCGCTCTCGTGCGAGGGTTCCACCAGATGGTGACGCTGGACGCCGGTACGGCGTTGTTCTCCAACACCGCACCGCCGACCAGCCTGGTCGATCTTGCGCCACGCATTGCACCGCGACCCGTACTCGTGATCTGGGCACCCAACGGTGGCAACCGCGAGACGATGTCGACGGTGTACGCCGACCGGATCGGCCCGTCGGCAGAGGTGTGGCAGATCGATGACGTCAAGCACATCCGCGGGCTGCAGACGCACCCCGAGGAGTACGAGCGCCGGGTCGTCGGCTTCTTCGACCGGGCCCTCCCGGCCGGCTAGGTCACGGGCGCGGTCCCTTGAGGGTGGACCAGACCAGCAGGTGGTCGGATGCCCGTGGCCGGGTGAAGCTGCCGTTCCTGGCGCCGAGAGCGGTCACCCAGCGGCTGACGGTCCAGCTCTTGGGCGCATAGATCTGGTCGATGATCCAGCTCGCGTCCTTCACCGGCCTGGTCCTCGAGTACTTCACGTACGTCGAGTACGTCGCGTTGGTGCGCTGCACGGCCGCACGGCGCACGTCCTTGAGGCCCTGGCTCGTCAGGCCGGCGAGCTGGTCGGGGGTGTTCATGTCACCACCGACGACCACGGGATAGCCACTCGACAGCTCTGCGGTGTGTCTCCCCACGGCGTAGGCCTGCTTGCGGGCGCCTGCGCGGTTGTTGTTGACCAGGTGCGTGGCGGCAACCAGGACGGGCTGGTTCGAGCCGCGGTCCTTGAAGAGCACGGGCGTCACGTGGCGAGCGGTCTTCCTGCGTGTCTCACCCGTGCCGATGCCCGGCACGACCCGGTCGGCGTACTGGACGATGAGCTCGACCCGATCGGGGCGATAGGCGATGTAGTTCTCGTTGTACTTCATCGTCGGCGTGATGAGCCGCCACTTCGACCCCAACGCCCTGAGCACGGTGCGCGCGAAGCTGGACGGCGGGTTGGTGGCGCTGTTGTGGCCCGGGCCCACGAGCTCGTTGAACGTCACGACGTCGACGTCGGCCGCCTTGATCGACAGTGCCGCCTTGATCGCCCGTGTGCTCGAGCGCGAGAGCTTGTCGGGGCCGGGGAGGTTGTACTGGCCGATGCGCAGTACGACTCCACCGACCGGCCGGTTGTCGAACACTGCAGGGCTCGACTCCACGGGAGCGATCTCCGGGCTGCCGGCCCACCGCACGCGGTAGCTGCCGTCGTCCCGCGGCGTGAGCACGACCTGCCCCGCTCCGTCGACCACGTCGACCGACGTCAGTGTCCGCCACGTCTCGAGGCCCCGTCGCCTGAAGTCCAGGGCGACCTGTCCCGAGAGCGGAGCACCATCGGCCGTGCGCTGCCACGAGACCTGCGCGGTGACCTGCGATCCGTCCTTGGCGGACGACGGCATGGTGATCGTGAGGTCGGATTGCGCAGCCTCCGCGACGACAGCTGTCCCTGCGCCGAGCGCCGCCCCGGCCTCGCCCTCAGCCGTCGCCGAGACCGAGCAGAGCAGCACGCAGGCCCCGATCAGGATCAGGAGGCGCCGCGTGCGGGTCATCTCGACTAGTTGCAGACGGCGCCGTCTGCGGCCGAGCTGACCAGCTTGCGGTACTTGGCGAGCACACCCTTGGTGTACTTCGGCGGGAGCGGCTCCCAGCCGACCTTGCGAGCCTCGATCTCGTCGTGGTCCACGTCGAGCTCGAGGGTCCGGTTGGCCATGTCGAGGATGATCGGGTCGCCGTCACGGACGAAGGCGATCGGCCCGCCGTCGACGGCCTCGGGTGCCACGTGACCGACGCAGAGGCCGGTCGTGCCGCCGGAGAAGCGGCCGTCGGTCAGCAGCAGGACGTCCTTGCCGAGGCCGGCACCCTTGATGGCACCCGTGATGGCCAGCATCTCGCGCATGCCGGGTCCACCCTTGGGGCCCTCGTAGCGGATGACGACGACGTCGCCCGCCACGATCGTGCCGTCCTCGAGGGCGTCCATCGCCTTGCGCTCGCCGTCGAAGACCCGCGCGGTGCCCCGGAAGACGTCGGAGTCGAAGCCGGCGCTCTTGACGACCGCACCGTCCGGTGCGAGTGAGCCCTTGAGGATCGTGAGGCCGCCGGTCTTGTGGATGGGGCGGTCGAGCGTACGGATGACGTCGCCGTCGAGCTTCTCGGTGATGCCGGCGAGGTTCTCGGCCATCGTCCTGCCGGTCACCGTCATGACGTCGCCGTGCATCAGGCCGGCGTCCAGGAGCGCCTTCATGATGACCGCCGTGCCGCCGGCCTTGTCGACGTCGTTCATGACGTAGCGGCCGAACGGCTTGAGGTCGCCGAGGTGCGGGACCTTGTCGCCGATGCGGTTGAAGTCGTCGAGCGTCAGCGGGACCTCGGCCTCGCGGGCGATGGCCAGCAGGTGGAGCACGGCGTTGGTCGAGCCGCCGAGCGCCATGACGACCGTGATGGCGTTCTCGAACGCCTCCTTCGTCATGATCTGCCGGGCGGTGATGCCCTTGCGGAGCAGCTCGACGACGGCCTCACCGGACTTGTGGGCGAAGTCGTCGCGACGGTTGTCGATCGCGGGCGGCGCGGCGGAGCCGGGCAGGCTCATGCCGAGGGCCTCTGCCGCAGTCGCCATCGTGTTGGCCGTGAACATACCGCCGCAGGCGCCCTCGCCGGGACAGATCGCACGCTCGATCTTGTCGACCTCTTCACGGGTGATCAGGCCCTTGATGCAGGCGCCGACAGCCTCGAACGCGTCGATGATCGTGACGTCCTTGCCGTCGACGTTGCCCGGCATGATCGAGCCGGCGTAGAGGAAGACGCTCGACAGGTCGAGCCGGGCCGCGGCCATCAGCATGCCCGGCAGGCTCTTGTCGCAACCGGCGAGCAGGACCGATCCGTCGAGGCGCTCGGCCATCATGACCGTCTCGACCGAGTCGGCGATGACCTCACGGCTGACGAGCGAGAAGTGCATGCCCTCGTGGCCCATCGAGATGCCGTCGGAGACCGAGATCGTGCCGAACTCGAGGGGGTAGCCGCCGCCGGCGTGCACGCCCACCTTGACGGCCTTGGCGAGCCGGTCGAGGGACAGGTTGCACGGCGTGATCTCGTTCCAGCTGGACGCCACGCCGATCTGGGGCTTCGCCCAGTCGTCGTCGCCCATGCCGACCGCGCGGAGCATGCCGCGCGATGCGGTGGCCTCGAGGCCATCGGTGACGGTGCGGCTGCGGGGCTTGATGTCGATGTCGTTCTCGGAGGCCATGCCCCAAGATTACGGCTCAGGACGACGAGCCGGTCGAGCCGGTCAGCCCGCGATACCCGAGGTTGCGAACCACGCCGGCGCGAAGCCCGTCGCGACGTAGGCGCACACCGCCGCCCAGAGCACGCTGACCAGGGTGCCGATGATGAAGCGCTCGGCCGTCGCCGGCCGGTCTCCGCTGCGCAGCTCGGGGTAGCGGCCGAGGCCCTTGACCGCGAGCACGAGGGCGACTCCTGACGGCATGCCCACGGCCAACGAGCCGAACACGGCAAGTCGTTCGAGCGCACCGATCCACGTGCCGCCGCGAAGGATCCGGCCGGCCGCCTCCATCGACTGGTCGGCGTCCTCGTCGGACTGCTCGTCGATCACGTGGAAGACCGCAGTCGTCACGACGGATCCACCGGCGACCGCGAGCATCGCCGCATAGAGCCCCAGGACCCCGGGGTCGACGTCGATGTCGGCCGTGACCCGAACGACGACTGCCGCGGCCAGCAGCAGCCCGGCTGCCAGTGCGCACCACGCGCGGGCCCGTCCCGTCGAGCCGACGGCGACCGGCAGCCAGGCGGCAATCACCAGGACGTAGAGAATCACGACAGCTCCCCGAGCAGATGGACGGCGAGGGCCTTTCCCCGCTGCTCCTCGACATACCCTGCCACGCGCAGCCGACGATTCATCGCCTGTGGTGAGATGCCGACCTTGGCGGCGGCCTCGGCCTGCGTCGCGGACGTCGTCATCGCGTCGACGGCCTCCCAGCCGGCTTCACTCCGCCGTTCGACGATCGTCAGGAGCAGGACGAGTGCGGTCTCGGCGTGCTCAGCGGCGTGGCCTTCGACGGCCGTCCGTACGGGCGAGGACTTGGCTCGCTCGACGGCTCGGCGGGCCGCCACGAAGGCTTCTCCACGGTTGGCACGAACCGAGTCGGCCAACGGCGTCTCGACGTCGCCGATGCCTATCCCGATCGACCAGGTCCGCGTGCGGGCCAGCGCCAGGGTCAGGTCGACGACCCCGCCCGGGTCGTCGAGCAGGCCCTGGATCTCGTCGCCGGCCGTACGTTCGAAGGCGCGGACCGGCGCACTGCCGGCGAGGAGCTCCTCCGCGGCCGGGACGGCGTCCGGGCCTGCCTGGCTCCGTCGCTGGTCGATCGTCATGACGTAGTACATGCCGCCCATACTATCAACCCTTGGGCATTGATTCCAATGAATCAATGCTCAGTCGTTGTTTTGGCCATATCAATCCTGAAACATTGATGCAGGGTGAGCGTCGCCAATGGCACGATGAGACGGTGAGCATCGCCTTCGTCAGCACGTCCTGGGCCATCGAGCTCGACCCCGACCTGCCGCTGCTGCTCGACGCCGCCGGCCGCCGCGGCATCGATGCGGAGATCACCGTCTGGGATGATCCCGCCGTCGACTGGAGCGCGTACGACGCCGTCGTCGTCCGGTCGTGCTGGGACTACTTCACGCGACGCGAGGAGTTCCTCGCGTGGGCTGCGTCGGTCCCCCGGCTCCACAACAGCCACGAGGTGCTGGCCTGGAACACCGACAAGGTCTACCTGCGCCAGATCGAGGCTGCAGGCGTGCCGATCATCGAGACACGCTGGGACGTCGCACCCGGGGACGACCTCGGCGATCACACCGAATGGGTCGTCAAGCCCACGATCTCGGCCGGATCCCGCGACACGGCGCGGTGGGGCTCGCCCGACGACGTCTACGCCCACAGCGCGGAGCTCGTCGCCGCCGGGCGCACATCGATGACGCAGCCCTACATCTCGTCGGTCGACGACGAGGGCGAGACCGCGATGCTGTTCCTCGGCGGGGAGTTCTCGCACGCCATCCGCAAGGGCCAGCTCCTGCACCGGGGCGAAGGGGTGCGCCAGGACCGCGACAGCCGCGAGTCCATCGACCCGCGCACGCCGAGCGATGCCCAGCTCGAGGTCTCCACGGCCGCGCTCGCCGCAGCTCGCGACATCCTCGGGTTCACCGAGCCCCTGCTGTACGCCCGGGTCGACCTCGTCACGGCCGATGACGGCGCGCCCGTGCTGATCGAGCTGGAGCTCGCCGAGCCGAGCCTGTTCCTGCCGCAGTCCGGCGGCGGCGCCGACCGGCTCCTCGACGCCATTGCGGCCAGGATCTAGCCATTCCGTTGCGGCCGGTGGTCGGCGCCATGGACAATCAGCGCTTGTGAAACCATCCGCGGCCGCCTTCGTCCGCTACTACGACGTCGAGAGCGCCGACGGCACTCGCCTCAGGGCCTGGACGAACGACGCCGAAGGACCAACGGTCTTCCTCTCGAACGGGCTGGGCACCAACCCGCACGCCTGGCCATCACTCCTGCGACCCGACTGCGGCGTCCACGTCGTGTCGTGGAACCACCGCGGTGTCGGTGGCTCGGACCGACCTGCAGACGGCCGGGTCGACCTCGACGCCTTCGTCGAGGATGCCCTCGCCGTGATGGACGCCGCCGGCATAGAGTCGGCAGTCGTCGCCGCCTGGTCGGCCGGCGTCACGGTGGCGTTCGAGCTGGCCGGCCGCCACCCCGAGCGCGTCACCGGCATCCTTGCCGTCGCCGGCGTGCCGGGCAACACGTTCGCGACGATGCTCGCTCCCCTGCGGATGCCGCCGGTCGTGTCGAAGCAGCTCATGGTCGGCCTCGCGCGTACGGCATCGGTGTCGGGACGGGCCCTGGCGCCACTCACGCGGCGGATCCCGTGGACCAACGCGACGGCCAACATGCTGCGCATGACCCGGCTGATCAACCCGGCAGCCGACACCGCCGAGCTCCGCACGCTGATGCAGGAGTTCTGCACGACCCATCCGTCCTGGTACGCCAAGCTCGCCCTCGGGGTGTCGGAGCATCAGCGCGTGTCGCTGTCGAACATCGCCGTGCCGGTGACGTTCATCGCCGGCAAGTGGGACATGCTGACCGGCGCCCGCGACATGCTCTCGGCCTCGGAGCGGGTCGCCGGGTCCCGCTATCGCGAACTCAGCGCGACGCACTTCATCCCGATCGAGTACCCCGACGTCGTGCTCGAGGAGCTCAAGGACCTGATCGCCCGCACCGCCATCCGCCGCGATTCGTGAACGTGAAGGCGCTACCGCGCGCGGGAAGCGCCTGTAAGTCAACGAATCGCGGAGGTCAGGTCAGCTTTTCGAGGATCAGCTCGCGTACGCGGCCGGCGTCGGCCTGACCGCGCATCTCCTTCATGACGGCACCGATCAGCGCGCCGGCGACGCCGAGGTTGCCGCCGCGGATCTTTTCCGCCGCGTCGGGATCGGCTTCGATCGCACGATCGACTGCCGCGCCGAGTGCACCGTCGTCGGAGACGACCTCGAGCTTGCGGCCGACGATGACCTCCTCGGGAGTGCCCTCGCCGGCAATGACGCCGTCGAACACCGATCGCGCGAGCTTGTCGTTGATCCGACCGGAGTCGATGAGCGCCTGGATCTCCGCGACCTGCGTCGGCGTGATGCCGAGAGCGTCGAGATCAGATCCGGTCACGTTGGCGCGTCGAGCCATCTCGCCGAGCCACCACTTCTTGGCGGCCTGCGGCGTCGTGCCCGCCTCCACCGTGGCAACGATCAGGTCGAGCGCACCCGCGCCGATCGTGTCGCGCATGTCGAGGTCGCTGAAGCCCCAGTCGGCCTGCAGGCGCGAACGACGTACGGCCGGCGGCTCGGGCAGCGTGGCCCGGAGCTCCTCGACCCACTCGCGCGACGGCGAGACCGGCGCGAGGTCCGGCTCGGGGAAGTAGCGGTAGTCGTCGGCGTCGGACTTCTCCCGACCGGACGACGTCGTGCCGGTGTCCTCGTGGAAGTGCCGGGTCTCCTGCAGCACCGAGCCACCCTCGTCGAGGATGCCCGCGTGCCGCGAGATCTCGTAGCGGACCGCGCGCTCGACCGAGCGGAACGAGTTGACGTTCTTGGTCTCCGAGCGCGTGCCCAGCGTCGTCGAGCCCTTGGGCTTGAGCGAGAGGTTGACGTCGGCGCGGAGCGAGCCCTGGTCCATCCGTACGTCCGAGACGCCCAGGCCGCCGATCAGGTCGCGGACGTACGAGACGTACGCGCGGGCGACCGCGGCAGCCTTGTCACCCGGCACCTCGATCGTGCGGGTCACGATCTCGATCAGCGGGATGCCGGCGCGGTTGTAGTCGACCAGCGAGAAGTCGGCGCCGTGGATGCGGCCCGTCGAGCCGCCCACGTGCAGCGACTTGCCGGTGTCCTCCTCCATGTGCGCGCGCTCGATGTCGATCCGGTACGTCTCGCCGTCGACCTCGACGTCGACGTGCCCGTTGAACGCGATCGGCTCGTCGTACTGCGACGTCTGGAAGTTCTTGGGCATGTCGGGATAGAAGTAGTTCTTGCGCGCGAACCGGCACCACTCGGCGATCTCGCAGTTGAGCGCGAGGCCGATGCGGATCGCCGACTCGATCGCCTTGGCGTTGACGACCGGCAGCGCACCAGGCAGCGCGAGGCACACCGGGCAGACCTGCGTGTTGGGCTCGGCGCCGAACTCGGTCGGGCAGCCGCAGAACATCTTGGTCGCGGTGTTGAGCTCGATGTGGATCTCGAGGCCCATGACCGGGTCGTATTTCTCAAGAGCCTCGTCTACGGGAACCAATGTCTCGGTCGTCATCGCACTACCTCCAGGTCGGGTGCCTGGGCCAGCATCGGGCCGCCCCACTTGTCCTCGAGCAGCTTCTCGAGGGCTGCGCCGGCGTTGTAGAGCCGGTCGTCGGCCTGCTGCGGGGCGAGGAACTGCAGGCCGACCGGTAGGCCGTCCTCCTCCGCGAGCCCGACCGGCAACGAGATGCCGGGGATGCCGGCGAGGTTGGCCGGGATCGTGGCGACGTCCTGCAGGTACATCGACAGCGGGTCGTCGAGCTTGGCGCCCAGCGGCCACGCCGTCGTCGGCGAGGTCGGCGAGACCAGCACGTCGACCTGCTCGAACGCCGACGCGAAGTCGCGCGCGAGGAGCGTACGGACCTTCTGCGCCGAGCCGTAGTAGGCGTCGTAGTAGCCGCTCGACAACGCGTACGTGCCGACGATGATGCGGCGCTTGACCTCATCACCGAAGCCGGCGTCACGGCTCGAGGCCATGACCTGCTCCGCGCTGGGGTCGTCAGCACCGGCGGGCGGCACGCGTACGCCGTAACGCATCGCGTCGAAGCGGGCGAGGTTGCTGCTCGCCTCGCTCGGCATCACGAGGTAGTAGGCCGCGAGGGCGTACTCGAGGCTCGGCAGCGAGACCTCGACGACCTCGGCACCCGCGGAGGTCAGCAGCTCGACGGCCTCGTGGAACCGGGCGCTGACGCCGGCCTGGAAGCCTTCGCCACCGAGCTCCTTGACGATGCCGATCTTGAGGCCCTTGACGTCGGCGCGACGGGCGGCCGAGACGACGAGGGGTGCCGGTGCGTCGATGCTGGTCGAGTCCATCGGGTCGTGCCCGCCCATGAGCTCGTGCAGCAGTGCCGCGTCGAGGACGGTACGCGTGACGGGGCCGGCCTGGTCGAGGCTGCTGGCGAGCGCGACGAGCCCGTAGCGGCTGATGCCGCCGTAGGTCGGCTTGACGCCGACCGTGCCGGTCAGTGCGCCGGGCTGGCGGATCGAGCCGCCGGTGTCGGTGCCGATCGCGAGTGCTGCCTCGAACGCGGCGACGGCAGCCGCCGAGCCGCCTCCGGAGCCACCGGGGATGCGGTCGCGGTCCCACGGGTTGCGGGTCGGTCCGTACGCCGAGTGCTCGGTCGAGGAGCCCATGGCGAACTCGTCCATGTTGGTCTTGCCGAGGATCGGCAGGCCGGCAGCCTTGATGCGCTGCGTGATCGTCGCGTCGTAGGGCGGGATCCAGCCGTCGAGGATCTTGGAGCCGCAGGTCGTGGGCATGCCTTTGGTCGCGACGATGTCCTTGACCGCAATGGGTACGCCGGCGAGCCCGTGCAGGCCCTCGCCCGCGGCCCGGCGCGCGTCGATGTCGGCCGCGGTGGCGAGTGCACCTTCGGCGTCGACGTGCAGGAAGGCGTGGACGTCACCGTCGACGGCGGCGATGCGGTCAAGCTGGGCCTGGGTGGCCTCGACGCTCGAGACCTCCTTGCGGGCGAGCTTGCCGGCGAGGTCGGCCGCGCTGAGCTTGGTGAGATCCGTCATCAGTCCTCCCCGAGGATCTTGGGGACCAGGAAGCGCTGCTGGTCGGACGCCGGGGCGCCGGCGAGGGCTTCCTCCGGCGTCAGGCACGGCACGACGACGTCCTCGCGGAAGACGTTGTTGACCGGAACGGGGTGGCTCATGGCCTCGACGTCGTCGCCGGCCGCCTGCTGGACGACCGCGACGTGCTCGAGGATGGCCGGCAGCTCGGCGGCGAAGTGGTCGAGCTCGGCCTCGCTGAGGTCGATGCGGGCGAGGCCGGCCAGATGGCTGACGTCGGCACGCGAAATACCCTTGGCGGGCTCAGACATACGGATCCTTGCGGGTGGAGTCGGGGGTACCGATCCATCCTAGTGACCGCTGCAGGACGCTCAGGGGCGGGCGCGTTCGATCAGGACCTCGATGCCGTCGAGCATGACCTCGAGGTCGAACCGGTACTCCGCGAAGGGGTCGCCGCCGGGCCCGGGATCGTCCGCGGCTCCGGACCAGGCGACACGATGCAGCTGCGGGAACCGCTCCTCCTCGACGACCTCGCGCAGGATCGCGGTGTAGTCGACCGGCGTGGCACCGGCGCCCATGGCCTGCTGCGCGTCGTACGCCATGCGCGCATCGATCAGTGCGTGCGACGAGATCAGGCCGAGGATGCGCATCTTGTCGCCGTCGTCCAGACCAGTGCCGTCGAGCGCCTCGAGCCCGACCTCCATCCACCGCAGCGAGTTGGGCGCCAGCGGCGGAGTGGCCATCGGCATCTGGACGATCCAGATGTTGCGTGCGATGGCCTCCCGCTGCGCCATGGCCCAGCTGCGCAACCGGGTGCGCGCGGTGTCACCGACGAGCTCGAACTCCATCACCCCGTCGGCGCTGGCGTTCCACATCAGCTGGAGCAGCTCGTCCTTGTTGGTGACGTAGCGGTAGAGCGACATCGTCGTGAAGCCCACGGCCTTGGCGACGCGTGCCATCGAGACGGCAGCGAGTCCCTCGGCGTTGGCGATGTCGATGGCTGCGGCCACGATCGCATCGACGTTGAGCCCGGGCTTGGGCCCACGACGGCCGACCTCGCGCCGGCCCCACAACAGGTCGAGGCCGGGTGGCAGGACGGTCTGGTCGTCGGGTTCAGCCATGATCACAGCCTTTCAGATGCCCTCTTGCGAGTTTCAGTGTACGTCATATACAGTTTCGTGTATGACATACACAGTTACCGCCACGGGCCTCTGCAAGGCGTACGGGGATCACGTCGTCCTGGACGGGATCGACCTCGCCGTCGCGAAGGGATCCGTGTTCTCGCTGCTCGGGCCGAACGGCGCCGGCAAGACGACCCTGGTCCGCATCCTCGCCACACTGCTGACTCCCGACTCCGGCACCGCCACGGTCGCCGGTCACGACCTGGCCACCGACCCAATCGGCGTCCGCACGGTCATCAGCCTGACCGGTCAGTACGCCGCGGTCGACGAGGTGCTGACCGCCGAGGAGAACCTGCAGATGATGGCGCAGCTGCGACATCTCCCCCGCAAGGCCGCGCGCCAGCGGGTCGAGGACCTGCTGGTCGAGTTCGACCTCGTCGAGGCGAGGTCACGCCGCGTCGGCACGTTCTCCGGCGGCATGACCCGGCGCCTCGACCTCGCGATCAGCATGATCGAGCGGCCGGAGCTGCTATTCCTCGACGAGCCGACGACGGGCCTCGATCCCCGCAGTCGCGAGCAGGTCTGGGGCACGGTCCGCCGACTGGTCGACGACGGCGTCACGATCCTGCTCACGACGCAGTACCTCGAGGAGGCCGATCAGCTGGCCGACCGCATCGCGGTGCTCGACGGCGGCTCGATCGTCGCCGAGGGCACCGCCGCCGAGCTCAAGTCGACGATCGGCGGCGAGCTGCTGCGCATCGAGCTCGCCGACGCAGCGTCGTACGCCCGCGCGGTGGCCCACCTGGGCGCCGAGCACACCGACGAGCGCCTGCTCAGCATCGAGGTCCCCACCGACGGCTCCCCCGCCGAGATCGTCACGCTGCTCGCCCGCCTCGAGCGCGAAGGCCTGGCCGTCCGCAAGGTCACGACCGTGCACCCCAGCCTCGACGACGTGTTCTTCTCGCTCACCGAGCGGTCCGCCGCATGACCATCCCGACACTGACAAGGAAACCCGTCATGACCGTCTCCACTGCCGTCCTCGACTCCCGCGTGATGGTCACGCGCAGCGTCCGCCGCTCGTTCCGAGACCCCGAGGCGTTCTTCACGGCGCTGATGCTGCCCGTGATCCTGATGCTGATGTTCGTGTACGTCTTCGGCGGCGCGATGAACACCGGTGGCGACTACGTCGACTATGTCGTGCCCGGACTGCTCCTGCTGTGTGCCGGGTTCGGCGCCGGCACCACAGCGGTGAGCGTGGCGCAGGACATGAGCAACGGCATCGTCGACCGGTTCCGCTCGATGCCGATCCACGGCTCATCGGTCATGGTCGGCCACATCGTGGCCAGCATCGTGCGCAACCTCATCGCCACGGCGCTCGTGATCGGCGTGGCGCTCCTCGTGGGGTGGCGGCCCGACGCGTCGCCGGTGGAGTGGCTCGCCTCGATCGGCGTCGTGCTGATGTTCATCCTCGCGATCTCGTGGCTGGCGGCCACCGCAGGCCTGTTCCTCGGCAGCCCGGAGGCGGCCAACGGGTTCTCGATGATCCTGATGTTCCTGCCGTACGTCAGCACGGCCTTCGTGCCGGCCGACACGATGCCGTCGTGGATGCGTGGGTTCGCGGAGCACCAGCCGCTCACCCCGGTGATCGAGACCCTGCGCGGCCTGTGGATGGGCACACCGATCGGCAACCAGGGCTGGATCGCGGCAGCGTGGTGCCTCGGCATCCTTGCCGTGTCGATCCCCCTGTCCGCACGCCTGTTCAGCCGCCGGGTATCCAGATAATCCCGTTCTCTGACATGATGAGGGCATGTCCGAGTCGCGCCTGACCCAGTTCCAGAACGGCCCCCACACGTTCGACGTCATCGACAGTGGCCCGCTGGACGGGACACCCGTGGTCCTGCTGCACGGGTTCCCCCAGCGGGCGTCGGCGTGGAACGCCGTCGCACAGCACCTGCACGAGCGCGGCCTTCGGACGTACGCGCCGGACCAGCGCGGTTACTCCCCCGGTGCCCGTCCAGCATCGCGATTCGCGTACAGCCTGGCGGCTCTGACCTCCGACGCCGTGGCGCTCATCGACGCGATCGGCGCACCTCGCGTGCACCTCGTCGGACACGACTGGGGCGCCGCCGTCGCGTGGTCGGTGGCAGCCAACCACCCCGAACGCCTCGCGACGCTGACGGCGGTCTCGGTGCCGCACCCCGGCGCGTTCGTACGGTCGATGCTGACCAGCGGCCAGGCACTGAAGTCGTACTACATGGCGCTGTTCCAGCTGCCCTACCTGCCGGAGCGCTTCCTGGCGAGCGGCCGCGCCGACAAGCTCCTGCGCGGCGCCGGGATGACCCGCGAGATGGTCGAGCAGTTCCACACCGAGATCGTCGACTACGGCGCGCTGCGCGGCGGCCTCGGCTACTACCGGTCGGTCGTACGTACGTCGCCCGGCCAGGCCGGCACCAAGATCACCGTCCCGACGACGTACGTGTGGAGCGATGGCGACGTGGCGCTCGGTCGCAAGGGCGCCGAGATCAACGAGCGCTGGATGGCCGGGCCGTACGAGCTCGAGATCGTCGAGGGGGCGAGCCACTGGCTGCTCGACGAGCGACCCGCGGAGCTGGCCGAGAGCATCATCAAGCGGGTCGGCATCTAGGCTGCTCGGCATGCCTCCACAGAAACCGCAGGACGTCGGCCCGTGGGACCTGCTCGCGTTCGTGTGCGAGCTCGCGATGATCGCGCTGCTCGTCGCGGCCGGTCACGGCATGGCGGGCGGCTGGAAGGGCTGGGCGCTCGGCGCCTTCCTGGCGTTCGTCGCGATCGGCATCTGGGCGCAGTGGATGGCCCCGACGTCGGACAAGCGGCTCGCCAACCCCACACGATTCATCGTCCAGGTCATGTTGTTCATCACGGTCGGCCTGTATGCCGCAGCAGGTGGCCTGGTGTGGTGGGGCGTGGCGTTCGCCGTCGTGTCGATCACCGCGTTCGCGGCTCGCATCCGCGCCGATCCCTGAGCCACGTCAGAGCGGCAGCGAACGTACGCTCTCGAACCGGCGAGTCGTGCCGTCGATCGGATCGGTGAGCTCGAGCTCGGCCGCCAACAGCTGCAGCGGCTTGCTGAAGTCGTCGACCTCGATGTCGTGCACGGTCGGATAGAGCGGGTCGTCGACGATCGGGATGCCGAGGCCGTGCATGTGCAGGCGAAGCTGGTGCGTGCGGCCCGTGCGCGGCGTGAGTCGGTAGACGCCCACGTCGCCGTTCCGTGACTCGAGCTCGATGCGCGTCTCGGCGTTGACCGCGGCGCCGGGGACGACCTCGGCCTGCCAGGTGCCGCGCCGCTTCGCGAGGTGGTCGCGGACGACGACGGGGAGCTCGAGGTCCGGCCGCACCGGCGCGAGGGCGCGGTACGTCTTGCGGACCGCGCCGTCCTGGAACAGCGTCTGGTACGCCCCGCGCCACCGTCGCTCCGTGGCCAGCAGCAGAAGGCCCGAGGTCACCCGGTCGAGTCGGTGCAGCGGCGAGATCTCGGGCAGCCCCAGCTCGTCCCGCAGACGTACGACGACGCTCTGCCGGACGTGGCGGCCACGCGGGATCGTCGACAGGAACGGCGGCTTGTCGACCACGACGAGCCGCTCGTCCTGGTGGATCACGTGGAGCGTGCCCGGCACATCGGCCTCGTCGGGCAGGTCACGGTGGAACCAGACGAACGTGTGCGGTGCGTATGCATGCTCCTCCCGGACCGCCTCGCCGCTGTCGTAGACGAACCGCTCGTCCGCCAGCATCCCCGCGATGTCGACCCGCTCCGGCAGCCGGTCACGCAGCCAGGCGCCCATCGTCGGCCACGGGTCGGGCCTCGGCAGGCCACGGTCGGGCGTACGCACCCATGCAGCGCCGAGCCCGTGGCGCGGCGGCAGTGGGGAGCGAGGAGGCACCTCTCGATGCTACGGGCCGGCTCGATCCGGTCAGGAATCAAGAAGCGCGGCAGGTGTCGCCGTACATACGCTCGCCACACACCCACTCACCGAAGGAGCAGGACCATGACGAAGACCCAGTCGTACGAAGGATTCACCGAGGCCGAGCGCGACGCGATGAAGGAGCGCGCCGCCGAGCTCAAGAAGTCCGCACGTGGAGGCGCGAGCGCCAAGAAGGCGGCCGCCGACGAGCAGGACCTGCGCGACAAGATCGCCGAGATGCCCGAGGCCGACCGGGTCATCGCCGAGACGCTGGACGCGATCGTGCGGGCGGCGGTGCCCGACCTCGCGCCCAAGACCTGGTACGGCATGCCGGCATATGCGCGCGACGGCAAGGTCGTGGTGTTCTTCAAGCCGGCTGCGAAGTTCAAGGTCCGGTACGCGGAGGTCGGCTTCAACGAGTGGGCGCAGCTCGACGACGGTGACATGTGGCCCACCGCGTTCGCCGTGATCGCGATGAATCCGGCTGTCGAGAAGAAGCTCACCGCGCTGGTGAAGAAGGCCGCGGGCTGACTGTCACACGAGCGCGGTCCCGTACGTCAACGGTGCATCTGGATCAATCCTTGCGGAAGGCATCTCATGAGCACATCGCTTGACACCCTTCGCCGTGACTTCAGCGGCGACATCATCGAGCCGGGTCACCCCAACTACGAGCTCGCCAGCCGATCCGTGCTGGTCGCCGGCAGTCCCACGTACGTCCTGCGGCCGGCCGGCGTGGCCGACGTGCAGTCGGCCGTCAGGTTCGCCGCCGGCACCGGGCTCCCGCTGTCGGTGCGCGGCGGCGGGCACGGCTTCGCCGGATTCGGCACCAACGACGACGGCATCGTGATCGACCTCAGCCGGATCACCGAGATCGAGGTGGTCGACGAGGACCGCCATCACGTCAGGGTCGGTGGCGGTGCGACGTGGGGCCAGGTCGTGGACGCGCTGGCGCCGTACGGGCTGTCGATCTCGTCGGGCGACACCCGCAGCGTCGGCGTCGGCGGCCTCACGCTCGCCGGCGGCATCGGCTGGAAGGTCCGCAAGTACGGCCTCGCGCTCGACAACCTGGTCGCCGCCGAGGTCGTGCTCGCTGACGGTGAGGTCGTCCACGCGAGCGCGCAGTGGAACGCCGACCTGTTCTGGGCGATCCGCGGTGGCGGAGGCAACTTCGGCGTCGTGACGGCCTTCGAGTTCGAGGCGCACGTGACGACCGACGTCTTCTTCGGGCAAATCACCTTCCCGGCGGCCGAGCTGCCGGTGGTCCTGCAGGGCTGGGCCGAGTACCTTCGCGACGCACCCGAGGAGCTCACCTCGAGCGTCGAGTTCGCGAACCCGTTCGCCGGTGGCCCGTCGGCACCAGTGGTGGTCCACGTGGCGTTCGACGGCGACGACGCCGAGCTCGCCGCGCGCGCGATCGACCCGGTTCGCGGGCTCGGCACCGTGCTCGAGGACGATGTCGCACGCATCCCGGCCGCCGACATGCTCGTCGAGGGCATGGTGCCGCCGCCCGGCCTGCAGTTCGTGACCCGAAGTGGCTTCGTCGGCAAGGAGTCGGCGGCGGACGTGCTCGGGATCCTGGCTGAGGTCGGCGCGAAGGAGGGATCGCCGATCATGGCAGTCCGCAGCGTCGGCGGTGCCGTGGCGCGCGTACCCGAGGACGCCACGGCGTACGCACACCGGCAGGCCGACCTGATGTTCGCGACGACAATGGCCGGCCCGCCCCCTGTGCTCGCAGCGGCGCAGCCGGCGTTCGACGCGGTCTGGGCGAGGCTCACCCCTCACGTCAGCGGCGCGTACTCGAACTTCCTGAGCTCAGCCGGCGATGACGACGTCGCCGCGGTCTACCCCGCTGAGACGTACGAGCGGCTCGCCGAGGCCAAGCGCGAGTACGACCCCGGCAACCTGTTCGCCGGCAACCACAACATCCGCCCGTAGGACCCGTTGAGCGTGACGTTCTGCCGCCACGTTTCGGCGTGTCGCCTGCAGAACGTCACGCCCAACGTGGATGCGGCTGGTCAGGCGGGCTGGATGAGGTCCCACGCGTTGCCGTAGAGGTCCTCGAACACCGCCACGGTGCCGTATGCCTCGTGGCGCGGCTCCTCGCGGAACGTCACCTTGGCCTTGCGCATGCGGGTGTGGTCGCGCTCGAAGTCGTCGGTCTCCAGGAAGAACAGCACGACGCCGCCGCCCTGGCGACCCACGGCCGCCCGCTGCTCGTCGGTCTCGGCGAGCTTGAGCACCAGCGCGGCGCCGGAGCTCTCGGGCGGCGCGACCACGACGCGGCGACGGCCGGAGCTGTCGTCGTCCTCGAGCACGTCGAAGCCGAGACCGCCCGCGAAATAGGCCAGGGCCTCGTCGACGTCTCGTACGAGGTAGTTGACCCCGGCGATCGACGGCACGTCAGGACTCCTCGGCCGGTTTGTCTGCCGGGCCGTCGGCGAGCAGGGCCTCGAACCCGGCCTCGTCGAGGATCGGCACCCCCAGCTGCTCCGCCTTGTCGGCCTTGGAGCCGGCCGACTCCCCCACGACGACGTAGTCGGTCTTCTTGGACACCGATCCGGATGCCTTGCCGCCGCGGGCGATGATCGCCTCCTTGACCGAGTCACGGGTGAATCGTTCGAGCGATCCGGTGACGACGATCGTGAGGCCCTCGAGAGTGCGCGGGATCGACTCGTCGCGCTCGTCCCGCATGCGTACGCCAGCCTCCCGCCACTGGCGGACGATGTTGGCGTGCCAGTCGACGGCGAACCACTCGACGACCGCCTCGGCGATCGTGGGGCCGACGCCGTCGACCGCGGAGATGGTCTGGACTGGATCGTCACCGGCCACGACGTCTTCGATCGCCTCCATCGAGGCGAAATGGGTCGCCAGCGCCCGGGCGGCCGTCGGACCGACGTGGCGGATCGACAGCGCCACGAGGACGCGCCAGAGCGGCTGGGTCTTGGCCTTCTCGAGGTTGTCGAGCAGGGCCAGCCCGTTCGCACTGAGCACCCGCCCGTCCGCGCCATCGGCGACCTCGGCCTTCTTGGCCGCGCGCGTGTAGAGCGGCACCTGCAGCAGCTGGGCGGAGTCGAGGGCGAACAGGCCGCCCTCGTCGACCAGCACCCCGGCGTCGAGCAGCGCCGTGGCACCCTCCCAACCGAAGACCTCGATGTCGAACGCTCCGCGGCCGCCGACGTGCGTCAGCCGCTCGCGCAGCTGTGACGGGCACGAGCGGGTGTTGGGACAGCGGATGTCCTTGTCGCCCTCGCGGGCCGGCGCCAGCGGGGTGCCGCACGACGGGCACTCGGTCGGCATGACGAACTCGCGCTCGGAGCCGTCGCGCAACGCGACGACCGGGCCGACGATCTCGGGGATCACGTCACCGGCCTTGCGCAGCACCACCATGTCGCCGATCAGCACGCCCTTGCGCTTGACCTCGTGCTGGTTGTGGAGGGTCGCCATCTCGACGGTCGACCCGGCGACCCGGATGGGTTCCATGACGCCGTAAGGAGTGACCCGGCCCGTGCGGCCGACGTTGACCCGGATGTCGAGGAGGCGGGTGTTGACCTCCTCGGGCGGGTACTTCCACGCGATCGCCCAGCGTGGTGCGCGAGAGGTGGATCCGAGCCGGCGCTGGAGGCCGACCTGGTCGACCTTGACGACCACGCCGTCGATCTCGTGGATGACGTCGTGCCGGTGCTCGCCGTAGTAGTCGATGAACTCCTCGACCGCCTTGAGGTCGGGCAGGACCTTGGCGCGGTCGCTGGTGGGCAGTCCCCACGCCTTGAGCGCGTCGTAGGCCTCGCTCTGCCGCTCGGGGGTGAACCCCTCGCGATAGCCCAGCCCGTGGCACACCATCGACAGCGGGCGGCTGGCCGTGACGGACGAGTCCTTCATGCGCAGCGTGCCGGCAGCCGCGTTGCGGGGGTTGGAGAACGGCGTCTTGCCGGACTCGGCCCAGGCGGCGTTGAACTCCTCGAACTCCTTGGTCGGGAAGAACACCTCGCCGCGCACCTCGACATAGGCCGGGACGGGGTACTTCTTGCTCGCCTCGAGCCGGTGCGGGATCGCGCCGATCGTGCGGACGTTGGCCGTGACGTCCTCGCCGACCCGCCCGTCGCCTCGCGTGACGCCGCGGGTCAGCACGCCGTCCTCGTACGTCAGGGAGATCGCCAGCCCGTCGACCTTGAGCTCGCAGAGGAACTCGGCGTTGTCGACGCCCTCGCGGAGGATGCGCGCGTGCCAGCTCTCGAGCTCCTCGATCGAGAACGCGTTGTCGAGGCTGTAGAGCCGTTCGCGGTGCTCGTAGGCGGCAAACGTCGACGAGATCATGCCGCCGACCTGCTGCGTCGGCGAGTCGGGCGTGCGGAGCTCGGGCAGCTGCTCCTCGAGGCCCTCGAGCTCGCGGATCAGCTGGTCGTAGTCGTAGTCGGAGATGACCGGTGCGTCGTCGCGGTGATAGCGCTGCCGATGCTCCTCGATCGTCTCGGCGAGCTCCTTGTGCCGCTGCCTCAGGTCGTCATCGGTCGCCATGGCTCGACTTTATCGTCGAGCGGTGACACCCGCTGCAGCAGAGAGCCTGTCGCCCTCCTAGTCTCTTCGCATGACGACCGCCCTGATCCTGGTGCCCCTCGCCGTCGTGGCGATCCTCGTGCTCCAACGAGTCATCGTCCGGCACGCGACCCACGCCGGCACGGTCAAACGGGTGCTGGCCGACGGTCAGCCCGCGACCGCCGTCGTCCTCGACACGTACGACACCGGCAACCGGGTCTCCTCGATCTTCCTGATGGTGCGCCTCGACCTGCGCATCGAGGAGGCGCCGGGTGTCGCGGCCTTCGAGACGCAGACGGTCGTGCCGATCAGCCCGGTCAAGCTCGCCGACTTCGCCGTCGGGCGCACCGTCAAGGTGCGGGTCGACCCCGCGACCAAGGACGTCGCGATGGACCAGCCCGTACGCTGATCCGACTCAGCCGGCCGCCACGCGCTGCGCCAGCGACAGCGCCTCGCGGGTCCACGCGGGCGAGGCGCCGGCCAGGCCACAGGTCGGCGTGACGACGAGCCGCTCGGAGTAGGCCTCCTCGTCGAATCCGAAGCGGCCGAAGAACGCCGCGATGCGGGTCACCAGCGCCTTGTCGGTGACGCCGGCGGTGTCGGTCGAGGGGACCACGCCGAGCCACAGGTCGGTGCCCTGCTCGAACGACTCGGCCCACACGTCGTCGGGCCGGGCCAGCGACAGGTCGAACGAGATCGCCGCGAAGCCCGCGCCGGCCAGCAGCTCGACCGGTACGTCCGGCGCACACGAGTGCGCGACGGGGCGTGCGCCGGCGCCCGAGATCGCGTCGGTGACGAGCCGCAGCAGGGCGTCGGCCTCCGGCGGGTGGACGCTGCGGTGGCGTGAGAAGCCACTCGCCGTCGGGATGCCGCCGGTGAGCACCGCCACGATCGACGGCTCGTCGACCTGCACGACGATGTCAGCCTGCGGGAAGCGGCGTCGCCCGTCAGCGACATGCGTACGAAGGCCTTCGGCGAGCGACTCCGCGATCTCCCGCCGTGCGCCGTGATCGGCGAGCATCTTGTCCCCACGCGGGCGCTCCACGGACGCGGCGAGGGTCAGCGGGCCGGTCACCTGCAGCTTGAGCGGGCCCTCGTGCGTACCGGCGAGCTCCTCGGCGACGTCGAGGTCCTGCGCGAGCAACGACCGGGCCCGGCGCTGGTCGGCGCCTTCGCCCACGCCGACGCGCCAGCCGTCGGGCTGCAGGTCGGCGTCGAGACCGTCGAGCACCGCGAGTGTGCGGCCGATCATGCCGGCCTGCACGCCACGCGCGGGCAGCTCCGGGACGTAGACGAAGTCGCCGACCTCACCCATGACGAGTCGCAATGACTCGGCGAAGTCGGTGCCCGGCATCGAGCCGATCCCGGTGGCGGTGCCCATGTGATTCCTTCGTCTGACGTTGGAGCGGTGACTTAGGGCCCAGTCGCGTTGCGGAGCGGTGAGTGAGGGCCCAAGATGATGCGCGCGGTGGGCCCCAAGTCACCGCCCCCGCGAGAGGGTGGACGCTAGCTCACCGCCACGCGGGCTGTACGACTGATGGTGGCCGAGCCGACGACGCGGGTGCCGTCGTAGATGACGCACGCCTGGCCCGGCGCGATGCCACTCGCAGCGTCGTGGAGCTCGACCCGTACGTCTGAGCCCGACACGTGCACCGTCGCGCGGTGCTCGTCACCGTGGGCCCGCAGCTGCACCGTGCAGTCGAGCGAGCCGACAGGAGGCGCCCCGCACCACAGCGGCTTGATGCACTCCAGCGCGTCGACCGCGAGCGACTCCCGCGAACCGACCGTGACGGTACCGCTGACCGGCTCGATGTCGAGCACGAACCGTGGCTTGCCGTCGTCGGCCGGGATGCCGAGCCGCAGCCCGCGTCGCTGGCCGATCGTGAACGCGTACGCCCCGTCGTGCTCCCGCAGCACCGTGCCGTCCTCGTCGACGATCGTGCCCGGCTTGGGGCCGAGCTTCTCGCCGAGCCAGCCCGCGTTGTCGCCGTCGGGGATGAAACAGATGTCGTGGCTGTCGGGCTTGGTCGCGACCTGGATGCCGCGGCGTGCGGCCTCGGCGCGGACGACGTCCTTGGTCGTGTTGCCGAGCGGGAACAGCGAGTGCGCCAGCTGCTGCTGCGTGAGCACGCCCAGCACGTACGACTGGTCCTTGCCCATGTCGATCGCCCGGTGCATTTGAACTTGTCCATCGGCCGAGGTCTCGAGCTGCGCGTAGTGCCCGGTCGCGACCGCGTCGAACCCGAGCGCGAGAGCCCGGTCGAGCACGGCGGCGAACTTGATCTTCTCGTTGCAGCGCAGGCACGGGTTGGGCGTACGTCCGGCGGTGTACTCGGCGATGAAGTCGTCGACGACGTTGTCGGCGAACTCCTCGCTCATGTCCCAGACGTAGAACGGGATGCCCAGCTGGTCGGCGGCGCGGCGGGCGTCGCCGGCGTCCTCGATCGAGCAGCAGCCGCGAGCGCCCGAACGGTAGGACCGCGGGTTGCGGCTGAGGGCGAGGTGTACACCGGTGACGTCGTGACCGGCGTCAACGGCTCGCGCGGCGGCGACGGCGGAGTCGACGCCGCCGGACATGGCGGCGATGACCCTCACGACGCGCCCCTGACGAGCGAGGCCTTCTGGGCGCGCTGGTGCACCGCCGGGAGGGCCTCGAGGAGACGATCGACATCGGCCTCGGTCGACGTGTGGCCGAGGCTGAACCGCAGCGAACCGCGGGCCGCGACGTCGTCATAGCCCATCGCGAGCAGCACGTGGCTGGGCTGGGGTACGCCCGCGGCGCAGGCCGATCCCGTCGAGCACTCGATGCCCTGGGCGTCGAGCAGCATCAGCATCGCGTCGCCCTCGCAGCCGGGGAAGGTCACGTGCGCGATGTTGGGCAGCCGGTGGTCGGGTCCGGGCTCGGGGTCGCCGTTGATGATCGCGTCAGGGATGACCCGGACGATGCCCTCGACGAGCCGGCGGCGCAGTCCTTCGATGCGCTCGACCGTCTCGGCCTGCCGGGCGACCGTGACGTCGACCGCAGCGGCGAACGCGGCGATCAGCGGGACGCTGAGCGTGCCGGAGCGCAGGTCGCGCTCCTGGCCGCCGCCGTGCAGCAGCGGGGTCGCCTCGAGCTCGCGGCGGATCAGCAGCGCGCCGACCCCCACCGGGCCGCCGAGCTTGTGCGCCGTGATCGTCATGGCGTCGAGCTGGCTCGCACCGAAGTCGAGAGGTACGTAGCCGGCGGCCTGCACGGCGTCGCTGTGCACGGGGATGTCGTGCTCACGGGCGATCCGTACGACGTCGGCGACGGGCTGGATCGTGCCCATCTCGTTGTTGGCCCACATCGTCGTGACGACCGAGACCGTCGTCGGGTCACGCTCGACACCGGCCCGCAGCTCGTCGACGAGGATGCGGCCCGTGGCGTCGACCGGCGTCATGTCGATCTCGGCGCCCTCGTGCTTGGCCAGCCAGGTCACCGGGTCGAGCAGCGCGTGGTGCTCGATCGAGCTGAAGACGATGCGGTTGCGGGCCGGGTCCTGCGCACGGCGCGCCCAGTAGAGCCCCTTGATCGCGAGGTTGTTGGCCTCGGTGCCGCCGGACGTGAACACGACCTCGCTGGGCCGCGCGCCGAACCTCTCGGCGATCAGCTCGCGCGCCTCCTCGACAGTGCGGCGGGCGCCGCGGCCGGAGGCATGCAGCGACGACGCATTGCCCGTGCGGGCGAGCTCCTCGGCCATCACCGCGATCGCCTCAGGGACCATCGGCGTCGTCGCCGCATGGTCGAAGTAGGCCACCTGCTCAGAGTTGTTCATCGCTCAACCAGCGTAGCCCTGCGACACAGGACACACCGTGTCCGTACGGACGAGGACCGGCGCCACCCCAGAGGGTGACGCCGGTCCCGTGCCGCTCGTGCGGGCTAGTTGCCGCCCTCCTTGAGCGTCACGTCGATCGGCTTGTAGCCCTTCCCGTCGACGTCGACGCCGTCGGCCTTGAGCTCCTTGAGCGCTGCCTCGACGTACGTGTTGGAGTACGCCGACGCCGGCGGCGGCTTGGAGATGATCGTCGCGCCGGTCTCGTTCTTGGTGCCGAGCGCGATGTCGACGGTCTGCTTCCAGGCCGCCTCGTCGACCATGCCGACACCGTGCGTCGACGGCCAGATCAGCTTGTTGACCTCGTTGGTCATCCACAGCTGGTGGCTCTCGCCGAGCTGCGAACCGGCGGCCGTCACGATCTTGGCCGCTTCCTCCGGGTTGTCCCGTGCGTAGACCCAGCCCTTGATCGAGGCCTTGATGAACTTGGTCGTCTGGTCCGCGTACGCCTTCTCCTTCAGCTTGTCCGTCTGCGCCCAGATCGCGTCCTGCAGCATCGCCGTGCCGACGTCGTTCCAGTCGATGACGTTGAGGTCCTCCGGCGTGTAGAGCTTGCCGGTCTTGGGGTTCTTGGTCTCCAGCACCTGGGCGTACTCGTTGTACGTCATGGCCTGGGCCGCGTCGATGTCGCCGGCGAGGAAGCCGTTCATGTCGAACGCCTGCTGGACGAGCTTGACGTCCTTGACCCCCACGCTGTCCTTCTGCATGCCGGCGAACAGCTCCCACTCGTTGCCGAAGCCCCAGCTGCCGACCTTCTTGTCCTTGAGGTCGGCCGGGCTCGTGATGCCCTTGTCCTTGAACGAGATCTGTGTCGTCGCGCTGCGCTCGAAGATCTGGGCGACGTCGGTGATCTTGGCGCCCTTCTCGATCGAGCCGAGGACCTTGGGGACCCACGAGATCGCGTAGTCCACGTCGCCGGCCGACAGCACGTCCTGCGGGACGATGTCGGCACCGCCCTCGACGATCTCGACGTCGAGTCCCTCGTCCTTGTAGTAGCCCTGGTCGACCGCCGCGTAGTAGCCGGCGAACTGTGCCTGGGGCACCCATTGCAGCTGCAGCTTGACCTTCGTCAGGTCACCGCTCGCTGAGTCGCCGTCACTGTCGCTCCCGCCCCCGCAGGCGCTCAGGACCAGCGATGCCGCAGCCACCATGGCGGCGACCCTTGCCCACTTCCGCATGTTGCGCTTCATCGATTCTCCTTGTTGGTGGTGGTGCTGCAGGCCGCCCGTGGGTCACGGGCGGACGATCAGGGGGTGGAACGGTGCCGGGTGAAGAACATCTCGACCGCGAGGGCGGCGCAGTAGAACACCAGGCCCAGCACGATCGCGCCGAACACGTACGCCCAGGCCAGCGCGTAGTTGCTGCTGGCGGCCGACGACGTGATCGACTTGCCGAGGCCGCCGATCGGGCCGCCGAAGTACTCCGCGATGAGGGCGGAGATGACGGCTAGCGACGAGGCGACGCGCAGGCCCGTGAAGACGTACGGGGCCGCGGTCGGCAGGGTCACAGCGAGCTGTTGCTGGCGCGCCGAGGCGGCATAGACGCGCATGAGGTCGCGGTGCACGGGGCGTACCTGGCGCAGGCCGCGCAGGGTGTTGATGTAGACCGGCACGATCACGGCGACCGCGGCCACGATCTGGCGGGCGGTCTCCTTGTCGGCGCCGTACATCGTGTAGAGCACCGGCGCGAGCGCGACGATGGGCATGACCGCGAGGGCCGCGACGAGGGGCGCCACGATCGTGTCGAAGATGCGCCAGACCCCCGCGACGATCGCGCCAAGGATGCCCACCAGCGCACCGACAACGAGTCCGACCAGGGCGTTGAGACCCGTGCTCGCCGAGCCGTCGACGATCGAGCCGGCGTTGCCGCTGATCTCGTGCCAGATGTCGCTCGGTGTCGGCACGATGTACTGCTCGATTCCGAATCCGTCGACGGCGCCCTGCCACAGCGCGAGCATGGCCGCACCGAGCAGGATCGGCGCGAGGATCGTGCGGTACGCCGATCCGCGTGCGAGCGCCCGCTCCGGAATTGTGGCGGTCGTCGTGCTCATCGGCTGTCGACCCCTCGCGCTCCGGTGACGGGTACGCCGTGCAGCGCCTCGCGCACCTTGGCGACCGCCCGGAAGAACGCCTCGTCCTCACGCAGCGAGTCGTCGCGCTCGGCCGGTCCGCCGAGGCTGACGTCGATGACGTCGGTGATCCGGCCGGGGCGGGGCGACATGACGACCACACGGTCGGACAGGAAGACCGCCTCGGGGATCGAGTGCGTCACGAACACGACCGCGGCCTGCGTCTCGGCGCAGATGCGGACGAGCTCGTTCTGCATGCGCTCCCGGGTCATCTCGTCGAGCGCGCCGAACGGCTCGTCCATCAGCAGCAGCTTGGGGCTCTCGGCCAGGGCACGAGCGATCGCGACGCGCTGCTGCATGCCGCCGGAGAGCTGGTCGGGGTAGTGCCCGGCGAAGTCGGCCAGCCCGATCAGCTCGAGCAGCTCCTTGACCCGGCCCTTGCGCTCCGACCGGCCGGCGCCGTGGAGTGCGAGGGGCAGCTCGATGTTGCCCGTGACGGTCTTCCACGGCAGCAGTCCGGCCTGCTGGAACGCGATGCCGTAGTCCTGGTCGACGCGCGCCTGACGGGCCGGCTTGCCGAAGACACTGAGCTCGCCCGAGGTCGGGGTGTCGAGGTCGGCGATGAGTCGCAGCAGCGTGCTCTTGCCGCATCCACTCGGGCCGATCAGCGACACGAACTCCCCCGGAGCGACGGTCAGGTCGACCGACTCGAGCGCGGTGACCGACGCGCCCTTGCGACCGCCGAACGTACGGCTGACGCCGCTGACTTGCACTGCTTGGCTGCTGGTCACGCTGGGATCTCCGAACGTCGATAGGGCTTGAGGGCGAGGCCGAGCAGGCCGACGAAGGCGGCGGCGACGAGGCCGACCGCGATCGCGGCGAAGATCGGCGCCCAGGGCTTGGCCGGGTCACTGCTGGCCGACTGGGCGTACTCGATGATCAGGCGGCCCACGCCGCCGCGCAGGCCGATCGACACCTCGGCGACGACCGTGCCGATGACGGCCGAGGCGGCGGCGAGCCGCAGGGCGGGGATGAGGAACGGCACGCTCGCCGGCAGCCGCAGGCTGAACAGGGTGCGCCACCAGCCGATGCCGTACGTGTGCATGAGGTCGACGTGCGTGGCGTCGGGCGCCTTGAGCCCGCGCAGCACGCCGACGGCGACCGGGAAGAACGCGAGGTAGGCCGCGATGACCGCGACCGAGTGCTCGCTCTGCCACTCGAACCCGCCGATGGTGATCTGCGAGCCCCAACGGCGTACGAGCGGGGCGATCGCGATGAGCGGCACGGTCTGGCTCAGCACGATCCACGGCAGGACCGCCGCCTCCGCGATCGTGAAGCGCTGCATGACGAGCGCGAGGACGAACCCCACGACGACCCCGATGATCCAGCCGAACGCGGCGATCTTGAGGGTGAACAGCCCGGCGTCGAGGACGGTCTGCCACATCGTGTCGCCGCCGACCGTGCCGATGACCGGGTCGGAGAGTCGCGAGACCATGTCCCACACGTGCGGCATCGCGGTCTCGGTCGACCGCGGCAGCACCGTCGTGCCGCCGATCACGACGCCGGTGTCGGGTGCGAGCGCCTTGTAGCCCTCCCACACCGCCACGACCGCGGCGATGCCGAGAGCACCGAGAGCCAGCCGCCCCAGCGGCGCGGAACGTCGGGTCATCAGGCCTTGGCCGTCACGTGCTCGCGGATCTCCGGGATGATCGACTCGCCGTAGACCCGCAGCGTCTCCTCCTTGTTGTCGTGCTGGAGGTAGCCCGCGAACTGAGTCACACCGATGTCCTTGAGCGCCTTGAGCTTCGCGATGTGGTCGTCCACAGTGCCGAGGACGCAGAAGCGGTCGACGATCTCGTCGGGCACGAACTCGGTGTGCGTGTTGCCGGCCCGGCCGTGCTCGTTGTAGTCGTAGCCCTCGCGACCCTTGATGTAGTCGGTGAGCGCCTGCGGGACCTGGGCATCCTCGCCGTACTTGGCCACGATGTCGGCCACGTGGTTGCCGACCATGCCGCCGAACCAGCGGCACTGCTCGCGCATATGCTCCCAGTCGTCGCCGACGTACATCGGCCCCGCGATGCAGAACGACAGGGACTCGGGATCGCGCCCCACGTTGGCGGCGGCTTCCTTGACCGTCTTGATCATCCAGGACGCGATGTCGACGTCGGCGAGCTGCAGGATGAAGCCGTCGCCGACCTCACCGGCGGCCTTGAGGGCCATCGGTCCGTATGCCGCGATCCACACCTCGAGCGACGTGTTGGTCGTCCATGGGAACCGCAGTGTCGAGCCCTTGTAGTCGACCGCCCGACCGTTGCCGAGCTCGCGGATCACATGCGTCGCGTCGCGCACTTCCTTGAGCGTCGACGGCTTGCCGTTGGTCACGCGGACGGCCGAGTCGCCGCGACCGATGCCGCAGACGGTGCGGTTGCCGTACATCTCGTTGAGCGTCGCGAACACCGACGCCGTGACGGTCCAGTCGCGCGTCGCCGGGTTGGTGACCATCGGGCCGACAATGATCCGCTTGGTCTCGGCGAGGATCGCGCTGTAGATGACGTACGGCTCCTGCCACAGCAGGTGGCTGTCGAACGTCCACACGTAGTCGAAGCCGTGCGCCTCGGAGAGCTTGGCGAGCTGCACCGTGCGCCACGCGGGCGGGTTGGTCTGGAGGACGACACCGAAATCCATGATCAGCCTTCTTCTAGATGAGGTACTGCGAGAGATCGCGCTTGACGAATTGACCATGACCCTTGGTGCCGACGTACGTGTTGTCGTCCACGACGACCGTGCCCCGCGACATGACGGTGTCGACGTGCCCGTCGATCTCGAAGCCCTCCCACGCGGAGTAGTCCATGTTCATGTGGTGGGTCTTCTCGTAGCCGATCGACGTGTGGCCGTTGGGGTCGTAGATGACGATGTCGGCGTCGGCGCCCGGGGCGATGACGCCCTTCTTGCCGTAGAGGCCGAACATCCGCGCCGGCGTGGTCGAGGTGATCTCGACCCAGCGCTCGAGCGTGATCTGCCCGCTGACGACGCCCTGGTACATCAGGTCCATGCGGTGCTCGACCGAGCCGATGCCGTTGGGGATCTTGGAGAAGTCACCGAGGCCGAGGTCCTTCTGGTCCTTCATGCAGAACGGGCAGTGATCCGTCGAGACCATCTGGATGTCGTTGGTCCGCAGGCTCTGCCACATGTGGTCCTGATGACCCTCTGCCCGTGAGCGCAGCGGCGTCGAGCAGACCCATTTCGCGCCCTCGAAGCTGCCCCACGTGTCGCCCTGCGCGCCGAGCTGCTCCTCGAGCGACAGGTAGAGGTACTGCGGGCAGGTCTCGCCGAACACGTTCTGCCCGTTGTCGCGGGCGGCGGCAAGCTGCTCGACGGCCTGCTTGGCGCTGACGTGCACGACGTACAGGGGCGCGCCGGTGAGGTTGGCGAGCATGATCGCGCGGTGCGTCGCCTCCTCCTCCATCTGCCACGCGCGGGCGACGCCGTGGTAGTACGGGTCGGTCTTGCCCTGCGCCAGCAGTTGCTCGACGAGGACGTCGATCGCCGGTCCGTTCTCGGCGTGCATCATCGTCATGAGGCCGGTCTCGGCCGACGTCTGCATCGCGCGCAGGATCTGCGCGTCGTCGGAGTAGAACACCCCGGGATAGGCCATGAACAGCTTGAAGCTCGTGATGCCCTCGTCGACCAGGCCGTCCATCGCCTTGAGCGAGTCGGCGTTGACGCCGCCGATGATCTGGTGGAAGCCGTAGTCGATCGCGCAGTTGCCGCGCGCCTTGTCGTGCCACGTCGCGAGTCCGTCCATGACCTGCTGCCCGTATGTCTGCACGGCGAAGTCGATGATCATCGTCGTGCCGCCCCAGGCCGCGGCCCGGGTGCCGGTCTCGAACGTGTCGGAGGCCGCGGTGCCGCCGAAGGGCAGCTCCATGTGTGTGTGCGCATCGATCCCGCCGGGGATCACGTACTTGCCGGTCGCGTCGATCACGGTGTCGACGGTGCTCGCGAGGTCGCTGCCCAGCAGCGTCGATCCGGGCGCCAGCACGCCGACGATGACCTCGCCGTCGACCAGGACGTCAGCCGCCGAGCGCCCGGTCGCCGTGACGACCGTCCCTCCGGTGATGAGTGTCGTTGCCATCGTTCCTCCTCAGGGCTTGGGGATCGACGTGTAGGAGTCGGGACGGCGGTCGCGATAGAACTGCCAGTCGTCGCGCATCTCCTGCACCATGTCCATCTCGAGGTCGCGGACGAGGATCTCCTCGTCGGTGCCCGAGCCGCGCTCGCCGACGAAGTTGCCGCGGGGGTCGATGACCTGGCTCGTGCCGTAGAAGTCGACGGCGAGCTCGCCGTACTCGTTGTCCTCACGGCCCACGCGGTTGGGCTGGAGCACGAAGTAGCCGTTGGCGACCGCCGCGCACGGACCCTCGACCTCCCACAGGCGGTTGGACAGCCCGGGCTTGGTGGCGTTGGGGTTGAAGACCATGTGGGCGCCGTTGAGGCCCAGCTCGCGCCAGCCCTCCGGGAAGTGCCGGTCGTAACAGATGTACATGCCGATCTTGCCGACCGACGTGTCGAAGACCGGGTAGCCCAGGTTGCCTGGACGGAAGTAGAACTTCTCATAGAACCGGTCGAGGTGCGGGAGGTGGTGCTTGCGGTACTTGCCGAGGATCGTGCCGTCAGCCTCGACGATCACCGAGGTGTTGTAGTAGACGCCGGTGATGTCCTCCTCGTAGATCGGCAGGATCATGACCATCGACAGCTCCTTGGCGAGCGCCGCGAAGCGCTGCACGATGGGGCCGTCCGCGGGCTCGGCGTAGCGGTAGTACTTCTTGTCCTCGGTGATGCCGAAGTAGGGACCGTAGAACAGCTCCTGGAAGCAGATGACCTGCGCGCCGTCCGCCTTGGCGTCGCGCGCGAACTGCTCGTGCTTGTCGAGCATCGACTCCTTGTCGCCCGTCCACGTCGTCTGCGTGATCGCGGCTCTGATGACCGTCACTTGGCTCCCTCTCGCTTGTGGTCCAGATCACAGACCGTCGTAAGTCGCTCACTCTAAGCAGGGTGAACGTGGCCCGTCCAGAGATTCAATGGCACAAACGTTTCATTGGAGTGATTATTTGTAACGTTCGTATGAACGCGGTCCGGGCGTCAGCGAGCGTGGTCGTGAGCCAGCATCGCGACGCCCAGCGACAGCTGCGACGAGGGATCGTCGAGGCGTACGCCGAGGACCTTCTCGATCTGCGCGAGCTTGGCGTAGAGGGCCGGCCGGCTGCGGTGCGACGTGCGGGCGAGCCGCGACTTGTTGCCCCCTGCGGCGAGGAACTGGCGGAGCAGCTCGAGCAGTCCCCCGCCGTGCCTGGCCTCGTACGCCAATAGGGGGTCGAGCTCGGCCTCGACGAACGACTGCACGCGCGGGTCGTCGTGGAGCTGGGCTATGAGCCCGTGCAGCCGGATGTCGGCCTGACGGAAGTAGGCCGGTCCCGGCACCAGTGCCTCGTGGGCGACCCGGGCGACGTGCTGCGCGGTGCGCAGCGAGCGGCTGGCCGACAGCAGGTCCGCCTCGGCGGAGCCGACACCGATCGTGACCCGTGCCAGGCCGGGGTCGAGACGCATGGCGTCGGCGAATGCGGTGAGCACCGCATCCGCGGTCGACCGCCCGGGCACGGCCAGCAGCAGGACCATCTGGTCGTCGCCGACCACACCGGCGATCGCCGACTGCCGCGAGACCGTCAGGGCCCTCGCCACCCGCTCACCCAGGCGGCGCTGCGCTCGGTGTGCGCCCGCAGCCTCGTCGGCCGGCACGTCGGCCTGGACGGCTGCACCGACGTACGAGCTGCCGGGTCCGAGCCCGAGTGCCCGCGCGCGGGTGACAGCGGTCGCCTCGTCGCCCAGTCGCCCGTCGAGCAGCTCGCTGAGGAAGCCGCCCTGGGCCTGGAGCTGCACGGACTGCTGGTCGCGCTCGATCATCCGGGAGAGCTCGACGGCCTGGGCCACGCGCTCCACGAGCATCCCGAGGCGCTGCTGGTCCGCCGCTGGATTGGGGACGACCAGGCGACCCCACTCGTGGCCATGCGTGCCCACGACGGTGGTCAGCCAGCCCTCGAGCCCGCCGAGTCCGGTGCCCTCGCGCCGCGGGCACAGGCGCGAGCGCCGCTCCCAGTCGGCGAGCAGGCCTTCGGCCGGCCGGCCGATGGCGTGGAAGGCCACGACGCGACGGTTGAGGTCCTCCAGCACCATCGACGAGCCGGCCATCTCGGCCCCGGCGCGTACGAGCTCCTCGATGCCCGCACCCTCGAGGCTCAACGCCGTGAACGTCTCGTGCACGTCCTGCGCGAAGCGTACGAAGTCGAAGCGGTCCGCGACGATGCCGCGGTGCACCTCCTCGGTGATCAGCACGAACCGCGCCTGGCGGTGCAGGACCACGAGGGGAAAGTCCGCGGACCGGGCGAGCTCGAGTGCGGCGGCCGGCACCGACGGGAGCTGGTCGCCGAGCTCGACGATGAGGCCCGCGGCGCCTGCCGCCATGAGCGCCGCCACATAGTCGGCGGCCTCGGCCTCGGTGCCACGCATCGCGAGGCCGGTCGACAGCAGCAGCTCGTCACCCTCGAGCAGGTCGGCGACCTCGCGCACCTCGCTGACGTGGACCCATCTGACCGGCCGGTCCAGGCGACCGGATCCGCTCAGCACCTCGGGCTGGCCGGCCTGGACAGCGGGCCCGGCGAGAATCGAGCGGATCGTGGGGATCATGCACCGAGTCTAGTTTGACACTGTGTAAAGGATCCAATGAATTCGGCGACAGGTTGCCGGTTGTGGCGAGGCCCCTGACGGCGGAGGATCGACGGCATGAGCGAAAAGAACGTCATCGGCCACTGGCTCGACAACAGCATCCACATCGGCAACTCCGGGCGCTTCGGCGACGTGACCAACCCCGCGACCGGCGAGGTCACCTCGCAGGTCGCCTTCGCCGACGAGACGGATGCCGCGCGCGTCATCGCCTCGGCCAAGGCCGCTGCGCCGGGCTGGGCGTCCGCATCCATCACGACCCGCACCAAGGTGCTGTTCCGCTTCCGCGAGCTGCTCAACGAGCGCAAGGAAGAGCTCGCCGCGATCATCACGTCCGAGCACGGCAAGGTGCTCTCCGATGCCCTCGGCGAGGTCTCGCGTGGCCTCGAGGTCGTCGAGTTCGCCTGCGGGATGCCTCACCTGCTCAAGGGCTCGCACTCCGAGAGCGTCTCGACCGGCGTCGACCTGCACTCCAAGCGCCAGCCGCTCGGCGTCGTGGGCATCATCAGCCCGTTCAACTTCCCGGCCATGGTGCCGATGTGGTTCTACCCGATCGCGATCGGCGCCGGCAACACCGTCGTCGTCAAGCCCAGCGAGAAGGACCCGACCGCCGTGCTGTGGACGGCCGAGCTGTGGAAGGAGGCAGGTCTGCCCGACGGCGTCTTCAACGTGCTGCAGGGCGACAAGGTCGCGGTCGACGCGCTCCTGGACTCCCCCGACGTCAAGTCGATCAGCTTCGTCGGCTCCACCCCGATCGCCCGCTACGTCTACGAGCGCGCGAGCCAGGCCGGCAAGCGCGTGCAGGCCCTGGGTGGCGCCAAGAACCACATGGTGGTCCTGCCCGACGCCGACCTCGACCTGGCCGCAGATGCCGCGGTCAACGCCGGATACGGCTCGGCCGGCGAGCGCTGCATGGCAATCAGCGTCGTCGTCGCCGTCGGCGGGGTCGCCGACGACCTCGTCGACCGGATCGCCTCGCGCACCAAGACCCTGCGCATCGGTGACGGCACCCGCGGCACCGACATGGGACCGCTCGTCACGCTGGCACACCGCGACAAGGTCGCCTCGTTCATCGAGGCCGGCGACGTGGCCGGCGCCAAGCTCGTCATCGACGGCCGCGAGTCCCCGGTCGACGGCGAGGACAACGGCTTCTGGCTCGGCCCCACGCTGTTCGACCACGTCACGTCCGAGATGAGCATCTACACCGAGGAGATCTTCGGCCCGGTGCTCAGCGTCGTGCGCGCCGAGACGTACGACGAGGCGGTCGAGCTGATCAACGCCAACCCGTACGGCAACGGCGTCGCGATCTTCACCAAGAACGGCGGCGCCGCCCGCAAGTTCGAGGTCGAGGTCGAGGTCGGCATGATCGGCGTCAACGTCCCGATCCCCGTGCCGATGGCCTACTACTCGTTCGGCGGCTGGAAGAACTCGCTGTTCGGCGACACGCACGCGCACGGCGTCGAGGGCATCCACTTCTTCACGCGTGGCAAGGTGATCACGAGCCGCTGGGCCGACCCCGCGGTGTCACCGTCGGGCGGCCTCGAGCTCGCCTTCCCCACGCACGACTGAGTGACCGCCATCGCCGGTTGAGGTGCGAAGGCCGCCCGCGGCCGTAGCCTCGAAACCTCGCAAGCCGACAACGCAACGATCCAAGGAGTGCCCCGCATGAGCCGCACGTACGACCTCGACCGCGCCCACGTGTTCCACTCCTGGTCCGCACAGGCCGAGATCTCACCCATGGTCATCGCCGGTGCATCCGGCAGCGAGGTGTGGGACGAGGACGGCACGCGCTACCTCGACTTCTCGAGCCAGCTCGTGTTCACCAACATCGGGCACCAGCACCCCAAGGTCGTCGCGGCGATCCAGGAGCAGGCCGCCAAGCTGTGCACGATCGGCCCGCCGTTCGCCAACGACGCCCGGTCCGAGGCGGCGCGGCTCATCGCGGAGCGTACGCCCGACGGTCTCGAGCGGGTCTTCTTCACCAACGGCGGCGCCGACGCCAACGAGCACGCGATCCGCATGGCCCGCCTGCACACCGGGCGGCCCAAGGTCCTGTCGACGTACCGGTCCTACCACGGTGGCACGCAGACCGCGATCAACGTGACGGGCGACCCGCGGCGCTGGGCCAACGACTCGGCGTCGACCGGCACGGTGCACTTCTTCGGTCCGTTCCTCTATCGCTCGGAGTTCCACGCCACGACCGAGGCCGAGGAGTGCGAGCGCGCGCTCCAGCACCTCGACCACGTGATCCGCAACGAGGGTCCGTCGACGATCGCGGCGATCATCCTCGAGACGATCCCCGGCACCGCCGGCATCATGCTGCCGCCGCCGGGCTATCTCGCCGGCGTACGCCGACTGTGCGACGAGCACGGCATCATGCTGATCGCCGACGAGGTCATGAGCGGCTTCGGCCGCACGGGCGCCTGGTTCGCGATCGACCACTTCGACGTCGTGCCGGACCTCATCACGTTCGCCAAGGGGGTCAACTCCGGCTACGTCCCGCTCGGCGGTGTCGTCGTCAGCGACGCGATCGTCGAGACGTTCGCGCATCGCGCCTATCCCGGCGGCCTGACCTACTCCGGCCACCCGCTCGCCGCCGCTGCCGCGGTCGCCACGATCAACACCATGGCCGAGGAGGGCATCGTCGAAAACGCGGCCCGGTTGGGCACCGAGGTCTTCGGGCCCGGGCTCGCCGAGATCGCCGAGCGGCACGCCTGCGTCGGCGAGGTGCGGGGCATCGGTGCGTTCTGGGCCATCGAGCTGGTCGCCGACCCGGAGACGCGTGAACCCCTCGCGCCGTACGGCGGGAGCAGCCCGGCGATGAACGACATCATCGGCGCCTGCAAGAAGGCCGGCATGCTGCCGTTCGCCAACTTCAACCGCATTCACGTCGTACCGCCGTGCATCATCAGTGACGACGAGGTCCGCCGCGGCCTCGAGATCATCGACGACGCCCTGGCATTCGGCGACGCCGTCGTCTGACGCTCAGACCTCGACCCGAACCTCTGATCGCCGCTCGAGGTGCCGTACGGCGGGTGAGCACAGCGACAGCAGCGCCGACCCGCCCATCACGGCGGCCACCACGAGGAGCCAGCGGTCGAATCCGACGACCGTGGCGATCGGGCCGGTGACGGCGAGCCCGATCGGCCGGGCGACGTACGAACCCAGGATGTCGAACGAGTAGACGCGCGCCAGCTTGTCCTCGGCGACGTTCTGCTGGATCGACAGGTCCCAGTTGACGCTGAAGATCTCGAGACCGAAGCCGTGCAGGAATGCGCCGAGCAGGAGCAACGGCAGGTGGTCCGACAACGCCATCGCCAGGGGGAATGCCGCGGTGAGCGCCAGCAGTGCGGTGCCCACGAACAGCCCGCGTCGCGGCCGCCACCTCAGGGTCACCAGGCCTCCGATGATGAAGCCGAGCATCAGTGCTCCCAGCGCCCAGCCCCAGGCCGACCGGCCCAGGCTGTCCCCCACCACGATCGGGCCGAGCACGCCCTGCGCGCCGCCGTAGAACAGGTGATAGAGCAGCGCCTGGCCGATCAGCAGCCACAGCCAGGTGTGCCGGAACACCTCCGCGAAGCCGGCGCCCAGATCGCCCAGCAGTGAGGGCGACTTCTCGATGGCGACCAGCGGGACGCGGATCAGCCCGAAGCACAATGCGGCGATCGCGAAGGTCGCGGCATCGATCGCGATGGCCCAGCCCGAACCGAACACGGCCACGAGCGTGCCGGCGCCGGAGAACCCGATGACCATCGCACCGTTCTGGAGCAGCCGACGGATGGCCACCGCCCGGGGCAGCTCCTCGGACGGGACGGTCTGCCGGGTCAGTGCCGAGGATGACGGCCCGCTGAGGGCGCCGAGGACCCCGTTGACGACTCCCCCGACGGCCAGCAGCGGAATCGTGGCCCAGCCGGCAATCAGCGCGATGGCAACGAAGGCCTGAGCCAGGGCGGCGGCCGTGGCCGAGCCCTGCAGCATCAGCTGGCGCGGCAGCCGGTCGCCGAGGACTCCGCCCGCGAGCACCGTGACCACCTCGGCTGCCGCGAACGCGGCGACGACCAGCCCCAGGTCCGTCGCGGAACCACCGAGGTCGAGCACGGCGAACGCCAGTGCCACAGGAGTGATCGCGTTGCCGAGCGCGCTGACCGCGGCACCGGCGACGAGATGGCGATACGCCGGATGGGCGAGCGGCCCCGAGCGGAGGATCTGCACGTTCATACGCCAAAAGTAATTCGCCAGCGAACTATTCGTCAACTAAGTAGATGGCGGTCGAACGGGATAGCATTCCGGCATGGCCGAGAGCGACTGGACCGACCGGCACGTGGCGCGGTGGCGCGATCACTGGGTCGACGTGCCGTTCGACGACGACGTCGAGGGTGTGGTCGTCCGCATCGGTCGACTGCAGCGCTACCTCAAGGGCACGATGCAGCGGGCGGTGACCGAGGTGGGGCTGCAGGACTTCGAGTACGAGACCCTGCACTCGCTCATGATTCGCGACACCCCCGGCACCGCCTCCCCTACCGACCTCGCCGACGAGCTCGGCGTGTCAGGTGCCGGCATGACCGGACGGCTCGACAAGCTCGAGCAGGCGGGGTGGGTGCAGCGGACCGCGGCGCCGGACGACAGGCGTCGGGTCGTCGTCGAGATCACCAAGGCAGGTGCCGACATCTGGCGCCAGGCCATGGCGCTCCGCGGCTCGCAGGAGGAGGAGATGGTGGCGGTGCTGACGCCCAACGAGCGCACCACGATCAACCGACTGCTCAAGAAGATGACGCTGCACGTGGAGTCCCTGGACACCGAGACGCCGTCCGGCAAGCCCTAACGTCTATACGAAAAACAGGGACGTCAGGCTCTCTCCAATGGCACTATCGGAGCATGGGACTATTCGGAAACAGCAAGAAGAGCCAGGAAGAACGCACAGAAGACGCGATGCAGAAGGCTGAGGGACTCGTCAGCGGCAAGGGCGTCATGGGCAAGGTCACCAAAGGGTTCATGGGCAAGGAGTTCACGGACCAGATGAGCCAGGGCCTGCAGGCCGGGCGAGACGCGCAGGCGGCCGTCGCAGCCAACGCTGCCGCCGCCGCTGCCGGCATCCCCGGGATCAAGGCGACCGTCACAGCGCTCGCCGACACCGGCACGATGATCAACAACGACCCGGTCGTCAATCTCAGCGTGACCCTTGAGGGTGGCCAAGCCCTTCAGCTGGACCAGATCATGGTCTCCAAGCTGCAGATCCCCCGGGTCGGCGACTCGGTCACGCTGATCCCCAACCCGGCCCAGCCCGGCTCGTACGTCTACGGCGGCCTGGCGGTCTAACCGAGCGCCGACACTGCGGCGACCGCTCGTGCGAGCTCGGTCGCCGCGGTGTCGAGGTCCTCGGCGGTCGTCGTACGCCCGAAGGTGAAGCGGACCGCGGTCTGCGCGACCGGGCCTTCGTAGCCCATCGCGGTCAGCACGTGGGACGGTTCGTCGCTGCCCGCGGCGCAGGCCGATCCGCTCGAGCACACGATGCCGCGCGCCTCGAGCTCGAGCAGGATCGTCTCGCCGTTGGTGCCCGGGAAGACGAACGAGGCGCTGCCCGGCAGCCGGTGGTTGCGGTGGCCTGTGAGCTCGGCTCCGGGCACGTCGGCCAGGACTCGGTCGATGAACGCGTCGCGGCGGGCGACGACCTCGTCGATCGAGCCTCCCGCCAGCTTGAGCGCGGTGGCCATGCCGACCGCGGCGGCGACGTTCTCGGTGCCGGACCGTCGACCGGACTCCTGTCCGCCGCCGTGGATCAGCGGCTCGAAACGGGTGCCGCGTCGGACGTACAGGATGCCGATGCCCTTGGGTGCGCCGAGCTTGTGACCGGAGATGCTCATGGCCTGCACGCCCAGCCGTTCGACGTCGAGGTCCAGCCAGCCGGCGGCCTGGACGGCGTCGGTGTGGAAGGGCACGCCCTTGTCGGCAGCCAGACGTGAGAGCGTCTCGATCTGCTGGATCGTGCCGACCTCGTTGTTGGCGTACTGGATGCTCACGAGCGTCGTGTCGTCACGCAGGGCTGCGTCGAGAGCGGCGCGCTGCACCATGCCGTCGTGGTCGACGTCGAGGATCGTGACGTCGTAGCCCAGACGACCCAGGAACTCCGCCGACTCCAGCACCGCGGGATGCTCGATCGACGACACGATGACGTGCTTGCCGCGTGGTGCGGCGAGCGCGATGCCCTTGATCGCGGCATTGTCGGACTCGGTGCCGCCGGAGGTGAACGTGATCTCCGCAGCTCGTGCGCCGAGCGCCTGCGCCACGTCTGCGCGGGCCTGCTCCAGCGCGCGGCTGGCGGACTCGCCGACCTCGTGGTGGCTCGATGGGTTGCCGAAGTCTGGCCCGAAGTAGGGCCACATCGCCTCGAGCACCTCCCGCTTGAGCGGAGTCGTCGCCGCCTCGTCGAGGTAGATCACTCAGGACACCGTGATGTCGAGCCCGAGGTCGAGCGCGCGGACGCTGTGGGTCAACGCGCCGACCGAGATGACATCGACGCCAGTACGCGCGACATCGGCGATCGTGTCGAGCGTGATGCCGCCGCTCGCCTCGACCAGGGCGCGCCCGGCGATCGTGGCGACGCCCGTGCGGAGGTCGTCGAGGCTGAAGTTGTCGAGCATGATCGTGCCCGCCGCTCCGGACTCGAGCACGGCGTCGAGCTGCTCGAGCCGGTCGACCTCGACCTCGATGTGCGTGGTGTGCGGCAGGTCGGCCTTGGCCCGCCGGAGCGCAGCGGTGAGGTCAGGGATCACCGCGAGGTGGTTGTCCTTGGCCATCACGGCGTCCGACAGCGAGTAGCGGTGGTTGTGGCCGCCGCCGCAGCGTACGGCGTGGCGCTCGATCGCGCGCAGGCCCGGAGTCGTCTTGCGGGTGTCGACGACACGCGCTTTGGTGCCGGCGACCGCCTCGACGTACGTCGCGGTGAGCGTCGCGATGCCGGTCATGCGCTGTACGAGGTTGAGCGCGACCCGCTCGGCCTGCAGCACGGCACGCGCGGGGCCTTCGACGTGGGCGAGCACGGCACCGCGATCGAACGAGTCACCGTCCGACGCCTCGAGGGTCACCTTGACCGCCGGGTCGAGGGTGGTCATCGCGACCTCGAACACCTCGGCGCCGGCGAACACACCGGGCTCGCGGGCCACCAGGTCGGCACGGGCCACCGCGGTCTCGGGCACCAGCGTCTGCGACGTCAGGTCGCCGAACGGCGCGTCCTCGTCGAGCGCCAGGTCGACGACGCGCTGGATCTGCCGCCGCTCAAGCATGCTGCGGCGCGATCGACGAGTGGGTGGCCTGGGCGGGATCGCTCTCGGGAAAGTCCGTCCGGTAGTGGCCACCGCGCGACTCACGTCGCGCCAGAGCGCTCGTGACGACCGCGCGCGCCACGACCAGCAGGTTGGCGTCCTCGGCCGACTTCGCGTCGGTGGCATCCGGCGCCCGCCACTGGCTGAGCGTCGCCAGAGCGCGCTCGAGGTCCTCGCCGTTGCGCGAGAGGCCGGCGGCGTCCCACATGAGCTGTTGCAGGTCGCTTCGGTTGACGTCATCGCCCTCGGGGTCGTCCGCGAGATCGACGGCGATCGGTGCCGGCCAGTCGGCGTCGAAGTCGGTGAGCGGTGCAGGGTCGCCGATGCCTTCGATGACCCGGGTGCCGTAGACCGCACCCTCGAGCAGCGAGTTGGACGCGAGCCTGTTGGCGCCGTGCAGCCCGTTGCAGGCGGCCTCGCCGACGGCGTAGAGCCCGGGGATCGAGGTGCGTCCCCACTCGTCGGTGCGGATGCCGCCCATGTAGTAGTGCGCAGCCGGTGTCACCGGGATCGGCACCTCGCCCCAGTCGAACCCCTGCGCGCGGCACGCGGCGTCGATGTTGGGGAACCGCTTGGCCAGAAACTCTGAACCTAGATGCGTAGCGTCAAGACAAACTGGACCATGATTCTTTGCCTTCATTTGGGCTGCGATGCCGCGGGCGACGACGTCGCGCGGCGCCAGCTCGCCGTCGGGGTGCACATCGAGCATGAACCGCTTGCCGTCGGCGTCGATCAGGGTCGCGCCTTCGCCGCGCACGGCCTCGGAGATCAGGAAGTTGCCCGGTGCGTCGAGTGACGTCGGGTGGAACTGGTAGAACTCCAGGTCCGCGGCGACGGCTCCGGCCCGCAACGCCATGCCGAGTCCGTCGGCGGTCGCGACCTCGGGGTTGGTCGTGTGGGAGAACAGCTGGCCTGCGCCACCGGTCGCGAGGATCACCGAGTCGGCCAGCACCTCCTCGCCGTCGAGCAGGCGTACGCCGATCGCGCGGCCGTCGGCGACGATCACGTCGACCACGGTCGTACGCTCGCGCACCGTCACGGCACTCTCGCGGATGCGGTCGATCAACGCGTACGCGATGCCGGCCCCGGTGGCGTCTCCCCCGGCGTGCAGGATGCGCGCGTAGGAGTGCGCGGCCTCGAGGCCGTGCGACAGCTCGCCGTCGTGCCGGTCGAACTGGACCCCTCGGGCGATGAGCTCGTCCATCGCAGCGGGACCCTCGGCGCAGAGGATCCGCACGGTCTCCTCGTCGCTCAGCCCAGCGCCGGCAACCAGGGTGTCGCCGACATGGGACTCGACGGTGTCACCGAGACGCGGCGCGCCGGGGTCGCTCATCGCGTCGATCACCACGGCGACGCCACCTTGGGCGTAGCGGGTGTTGCTCTGCGCGAGGTCGGCCTTGGTGAAGAGCGTGACGTCGTACGCGTCGACGGCCTCGAGTGCCGCGGTCATGCCGGCCACCCCACTGCCGACGACGATGATGCTGTTGCGCATGGCGGATCCTTACTTCGGGAGCGCCGCGAGCATGCGCTCGAGCGCGACCTTGGCGTCGGTGGCGATGTCGTCGGGAACGACGATCTCGTTGCGGAGCTCACCTTCGGCGAGCCCGTCGAGCGTCCAGGCGAGGTAGCCGGGGTGGATGCGGTACATCGTCGAGCACGGGCACACGACGGGATCGAGGCAGAAGATCGTCCGGTCGGGGAACTCGGCGGCGAGCCGGTTGACCATGTTGACCTCGGTGCCGATCGCGATGACGTCACCGGGCTCGGACGCGATGACGTACTTGCGGATCGCGTCGGTCGACCCTGCGGCGTCCGCGGCGTCGACGACCGGCATGGGGCTCTCGGGGTGCACGATGACCTTGACGCCGGGGAACTCGGCGCGCGCCTTGTCGATCTGGGCGACCGAGAAGCGCTTGTGCACCGAGCAGAACCCGTGCCACAGGATGACCTTGGCGTCGTTGAGCTCCTCGACGGTGTTGCCGCCGAGCTCCTTGCGGGGGCTCCACATCGGCATCTGCTCCAGCGGGATGCCCATCGCCTTGGCGGTGTTGCGGCCGAGGTGCTGGTCGGGGAAGAACAGGACGCGCTGGCCACGCTCGAAGGCCCACTCGAGGACCGTCGCGGCGTTGGACGACGTGCAGACGATGCCGCCGTGACGGCCGCAGAACGCCTTGAGGGCGGCTGAGGAGTTCATGTAGGTCACCGGGATGACCGGCTGCCTGCCGTCGGCGTCGGGCTCCTCGCCGTAGACCGCCATGAGGTCCTCCCAGCACGCCTCGACCGAGTCCTCGTCGGCCATGTCGGCCATCGAGCAGCCGGCGGCGAGGTTGGGCAGGATCACGTGCTGCTCGGGACGCGCCAGGATGTCGGCGGTCTCGGCCATGAAGTGCACGCCGCAGAACACGATCGTGTCGGCGTCGGGCTTGGTCAACGCCGCGTTGGCGAGCTGGAACGAGTCACCGACGAAGTCGGCGTACTGGATGACCTCGTCGCGCTGGTAGAAGTGGCCGAGGATCACGAGCCGGCTGCCGAGCTTGTCCTTGGCGGCGCGGATGCGGGCGTGCAGCTCGTTGTCGGTCATGCGCTGGTACTCGGCAGGCAGCTGCCCCGGTCGTACGACGGGCTCGGGGATGACGTCGTTCTCGGACGAGCCCGGCCCGTAGCCGGGGACGTTGTCGAACTCCCACGGTCCCTTGGCGAGCTCGACATCGCAGCTGGTGTCGGGTGCCGCGACGATCAGGTCATTGACGGAGGTGGTCATCTGCGCTCCTCAGGGGCGTTTGACGGGGGTCCTGCCTCGAAGCGGAACAGGGCCGGTGGCCGGTGGCTCGTGCCCTGCAGGCAGGTGCCCGTGGGGACGAGGGTTTTGCTGGCCAGCGCCTGACGGCGGAAGTTGGCCGGGTCGAGATGCGTACGCAGAACGGCTTCGTGCACGGCTCGTAGCTCGGCGAGGGTGAACTCGCGGGGCAGGAAGCCGTGCGCGATCGGGGTGTAGGTGATCTTGGCGCGCAGCCGGGCGAGCGCGTAGTCGACGATCTCGGTGTGGTCGAACGCCAGCGGCGGCAGCTCGTCGGCGACGAACCACTCGACGTTCTCACCGTCCACCGCGCGGGCGACCTCGTCGGGCTGCACGAGCGCCCAGTAGACGATCGACACGACCCGGTCGTCCGGGGAGCGGTCGAGGCTGCCGAAGGCGTAGAGCTGCTCGAGGTAGTTGGGGGTCAGCCCGGTCGTACGTTCGAGGGTGTGGCGAGCGCTGGCGGCGAGGTCCTCGTCGGCCTCCAGAGGTCCGCCGGGGAGGGCCCACTGGCCTTCGTACGGCTCACGGATGCGGCGCACGAGCGGCAGCCACAGCGTCATGAGTCCGCTCTCGGGGTGCGGGCGGAGCGCGAAGATCACGGTCGAGACCGCGAGCGAGACCCGCTGGTCGATCGCCGACTGCATCGTCACGCGCGTGCCTTCCTGCTCTCAGCCGTACTTAAGGTTGCTTTGACTCTAAGGTCACTGTAGTGGACCCCTTAAAGTCATGTCAACCCTAAGTCGCGCTGTCATTCGTCTTGCGATGTCGGTGGCGGCGCCGATGATGGGGGCATGCTCCTCGCCGACGTGGTCGCCACCTCCGCTGCGGTCGGCGCGACGCGCTCGCGCAAGGCGAAGGTCGCGGCGTTCGCCGACCTGCTCAGGCGTGCCGGCGACACCGAGCCGGACGCCGTCCCCGTCGTCACGTCATACCTCGCCGGCGTCCTGCGCCAGCGCCGCACCGGTCTCGGCTGGCGGTCGTTGCAAGCACTCCCCGACCCGGCGAGCGAGCCGACCCTCGAGGTGAGTGAGGTCGACGCGACGTTCGAGCGCATCGCCCAGCTGGCGGGCGCCGGCTCGCAGGTCGCTCGCGCCGACGCGACCCGGAGCCTGTTCGCCCGGGCCACGGTCGACGAGCAGCGCTGGCTGCGCGGCATCGTCACCGGCGAAGTCCGTCAGGGCGCGCTCGACTCCCTGGTCCAGGAAGGTCTCGCCGTCGCCGGTGGCATCCCCGTCGCGGTCGTACGCCGGGCCGCGATGATGGCCGGTTCCTCGGTCGCTGTCGCCACCGCGGCGTTGAGCGGCACGGAGGACGCTCTCGCCGCGTTCACGCTCGAGGTCGGCCGGCCGGTGCTGCCGATGCTCGCCTCCACAGCGCCGACGGTCGAGTCGGCGATGGCCAAGGCTGGCGGCGGCGAGGTCGCCGTCGACACCAAGCTCGACGGGGTCCGCATCCAGGTGCACCGGCGCGGCGACGAGGTCCTCGTCGTCACGCGATCGCTCGACGACGTCACCAGCCGCCACCCCGAGGTCGTCGAGATCGCCCGCGCCCTCCCCTGCCACGACATCGTGCTCGATGGCGAGGTGCTCGCGCTCGGCCCCGACGGCCGGCCCCGCCCGTTCCAGGAGACCGCGTCCCGGGCGGCGACAGTGGGCGGCACGGTCCGGCTGACTCCCGCGTTCTTCGACGTGCTCCACCTCGACGGCCGGGACCTCGTCGACGCCCCGACTGCGGAGCGCCTCGCCGCGCTCGAGACCGTCGTGCCCGAGCAGCACCGCGTACCCCGGCTCATCACCGCAGACCCGCGGGAGGCCGAGGAGTTCGCGGCGCAGGTGCTGAAGCTCGGGCATGAAGGCGTGGTCATCAAGAGCCTGACGGCGCCCTATGCCGCAGGTCGACGCGGCGCGACCTGGGTCAAGGTCAAGCCCGTGCACACCCTCGATCTCGTGGTGCTGGCGGTCGAGCGGGGCTCGGGCCGGCGCAGCGGGTGGTTGTCCAACATCCACTTGGGAGCCCGTGGCGGCGACGAATTCGTGATGCTCGGCAAGACCTTCAAGGGCATGACCGACGATATCCTCGCGTGGCAGACCGAGCGGTTCCGTGACCTGCAGACTGACGATGACGGCTACGTCGTCACGGTGCGGCCAGAGCAGGTCGTCGAGATCGCGTTCGACGGCGTCCAGCGGTCGACCCGCTATCCCGGCGGCGTCGCCTTGCGCTTCGCCCGCGTGATCCGCTATCGCGACGACAAGCCGCCCGCCGAGGCCGACACGATCGACACCGTCCGCTCATTCCTCCCCACCTGACGCAAACCCCCGCTGACGGGTCACTTTTGGCCCCCTGACGGGTCACTTGCCGTCCACTGACGGGTCAGTTCTTCTCCTCGAGAACGACCGGTTGTCGACATTCACGTGCCGAAAGTGACCCGTCAGGGGGCCAAAAGTGACCCGTCAGCGGAAGTCGCGGCCCTGGTGGCGGGCGGGGATCGCGGCGGCAGCCTCGGGGTAGACCGTCTCGATGCGTTCGAGCTTGTCGGCGACGAGGTTGGTGACGCCGTCGAAGCGCTCGAGGATGCCGCGGATGACCATGCCCGCGGAGTTGCGGGCGACCCGGCGATGGCGTTGCCACAGCGCCATCGAGCACACGACGTTGAGCATCCCGGTCTCGTCCTCGATGTTGAGGAACGTCACGCCGTCGGCCGTCGCAGGCCGCTGCCGGTGGGTGATCAGGCCAGCGACCTTGACCCGCCGGCCGGGCTCGGCGTCGGCGAGCCCGGCGACGGAGTAGATGCCCTCCGACGTCAGGAGCGGGCGGAGGAACTCGACGGGATGCTTCTCTGGCGAGATGCGGGTCGCCCACAGGTCAGCCATGGTCTCCTCGACCTCGCTCATGCCCGGCAGCATCGGTGGCGGCAGCTGCACCGAGGTGCCCTCGAGCTGGTCGGAGTTCTCGACATATCCGGCGTTCCACAACGCCTGACGACGCGACAGGCCGAACCCGTCGAACGCTCCCGCAGTGGCCAGCGACTCCATCTGGGCAACCGTCAGCCCTGCCCGCCGTGACACGTCGGCCATGTCCTTGTACGGCTGCCGGTCGCGCTCGGCCACGATGCGCCGGGCGACCTCGAGGCCAAGGCCCTGCACCTCGTCGAGCCCCAGGCGTACGGCGAAGTTGCCGTCGCGGCGGTGCGCGGGGGTCGGATCGGGGGTACCGCGGACGAACGTCTCGACCGGTGGTTGCTCGCGAGCCAGGCAGCTGTCGAGCCCGGTCGCCTCGGCATTGTCCAGGTGGGGGTCCCCCCACGAGCTCTGCGAGTAGGGGGCTTCGAGGTCAGCCTGCGCCTGCGAGTGCATGATGTCGGGCCGCAGGATCGTGACACCGTGGTGGCGGGCGTCGGTCACGAGCGACTGCGGGGAGTAGAAGCCCATCGGCTGGTTGCGCAGCAGCGCCGCGAGGAACGCCGCGGGATAGTGCAGCTTGAGCCACGAGCTGGCATAGACCAGCAGCGCGAAGCTCAGGGCATGGCTCTCGGCGAAGCCGAAGTTGGCGAACGACTGGATCTTGAGATAGATCGTGTCGGCCTCCTCCCCCGTGATGCCGTGACCGGCCATGCCCTCGTAGAGCTTGAGCCGCAGCGACTCGATGCGTTCGATGCCCCGCTTGGAGCCCATCGCCCGGCGCAGCAGGTCGGCCTCGTCGCCGGTGCAGCCGCCGAGCTTGATCGCCATCTGCATGAGCTGCTCCTGGAACAGCGGGACGCCGAGCGTACGTTGAAGCACTTCTTTGAGCACGGGGTGCGCGTACGTGACGGGCTCCCGTCCGGTGGCCCGCCGGATGTAGGGGTGCACCGCGCCGCCCTGGATGGGACCTGGGCGGATCAGGGCGATCTCGATCGCGAGGTCGTAGTAGGACCGGGGCTGCAGCCGCGGCAGCGTGCCGATCTGGGCACGACTCTCGACCTGGAACACCCCGATCGAGTCGGCCCGGCACAGCATGTCGTAGACCGCGGCCTCCTCCTTGGGCATCGACGCGAGGTCCCACTCTTCGCCCAGGTGTTCGGCGACGATCCGCATCGTGTGGTCGAGCGCGCCCAGCATGCCCAGGCCCAGCAGGTCGAACTTGACCAGTCCCATCCACTCGCACGCATCCTTGTCCCACTGCAGGACCGTGCGATCGTCCATGCGCCCGCGCTCGATGGGGCACACCTCGCCGATGGGCCGCTCGGTGAGGATCATGCCGCCGGAGTGGATGCCGAGATGACGGGGACCGCCGAGCAGCTGCTGCGCCAGCGAGATGACCTGTGGGGGCACGTCGGCCGTGTCCTCGGCCGAGATCGCGCTCCACGCATCGATCTGCTTGGACCACGCGTCCTGCTGCCCGGGTGAGTAGCCCAGCGCCTTGGCCGCATCGCGTACGGCCGAGCGTGGCCGGTAGGTGATGACGTTGGCGACCTGTGCGGCGTTGTGCCGGCCGTACGTGTCATAGACCCACTGGATGATCTCCTCGCGCCGGTCGGAGTCGAAGTCGACGTCGATGTCGGGCTCCTCCTCGCGGGTCGTGGCGAGGAAGCGCTCGAACGGCAGGTTGTAGAAGATCGAGTCGACCGCCGTGATGCCCAGGGCGTAGCAGAGCGCCGAGTTGGCCGACGAGCCCCGGCCCTGGCACAGGATCTTGCGGCGCCTGGCCTCCATGACGATGTCGCGGACGATCAGGAAGTAGCCCGGGAAGTCCTTCTCCTCGATGACCTTGAGCTCGCGGTCGATGCGTTCGCGCGCCTCGTCGAGGTTGTGGGCATAGCGTTCGCGGATGCCCTGCTCGGCCAGCTCACGCAGATAGCTCATCGCGGTGTGCCCCTCGGGGATGCCGCGGTGGGGCAGCCTCGGCGTGGCGGCGCGCAGGTCGAACGCGAGCTCGTCGGCGATCGCGACCGTACGCTCGACAGCGCCCGGGTGACGATGGAACAGGCGCTGCATCTCCGCGCCGGACCGCAGGTGTGCCGCACCAGTCGCCGGCAGCCAACCGTCCATGTCGGTGAGTCCGCGACGCGCGCGGACCGCCGACATGGCCGCAGCGAGCTGGCGGGCGCCGGGCTTGGCGAAGTGCACGTTGTTGGTCGCGACCGTGGGCAACCCGTGCATCGCGGCGAGCTCGGCGAGGGCGTCGTTGGTCGTGCTGTCGGCCGGGAAGCCGTGGTCGATCAGCTCGACGACGACGTTGTCGAGGCCGAACAGCGCGGTGAGCTGGTCGAGGGCGGTCGCCGCCTCGTCGAGCCCGCCGTTGGCGAGCCCTTGGCGTACGTGACCCTTGCGGCAGCCGGTGAGGATCAGCCAGTGGTCGCGGCCGCGCTCGGCGAGCTGCTCGAGGTCGTAGACGGGCCGGCCCTTCTCGTCGCCGCGAAAGTGCGCGTCGGTCATGGCGGCGGCGAGCCGGTGGTAGCCCTCGACCCCGCGAGCGAGCACCAGCAGGTGGCTGCCCTCGGGATCGGCGGTGCCGTTCTGGGGCCGGCTGAGCCCGAGCGAAAGCTCGGCCCCGAAGATCGTCTTGAGGCCGAGGCCCTCGTACTTGACCGCCTCCTCGGCGAACCGCGGCGCACCGTAGAAGCCGTCGTGGTCGGTCAACGCCAGCCCGTGCAGGCCCAGGCTGATCGCCTCCTCGACCAGCGTGTCGGGACCGCTGGCACCGTCGAGGAAGCTGAAGTTGCTGTGGCAGTGCAGCTCGGCGTAGGGCACGACCGGACCCTCGGGGCGGGCGATCTCCTTGGGCTGGGTCTTGGCACGCTTGCGCGACCAGCCCGGCGCATCGCCGCCGTCGGGCTCCGGCTTGCCGGACAGTCGCCGTTCGAGCTCACGCCACGAGACATCCGGGTTGTTCCACCCCATAGCTACTGGACCTCCCCATCCTCGTAACCATGACGTTGCGCAATGCGGGGAGGACACAGGCAGGAGGCAAGCTGTCGGGCCCGGACGACCACGACGTCCTGAGCACCATCGGGCGCGAGCTCACTAATCATATTTAGCCTCGATCCACCAGTGGCCGCGCTCGACGATCATGAGGTACGCGCTGCCGTCGACCCCGACGACCTGGAACCGGGCGATGCGCCGGGCCGCCGCCTCGTCCCACCACTGGTCGTCGACCGGCCACGGCCCGGCCCACGACGCGACGGGTTGCCAGTCCTGGCCGGCCGCGGCCCGGAACCGCGCGGGCTCGCCCGTGACCATGCCGCGACCCGTGACCCCGATGGCCTGCCCCTCGGCACCGACGACCATCGCCTGCTGCGGCTCGGTGTAGACCGTCGCCGGTGCCGGAGGCGGCAGGCTGCCCGGCCACGGCAGCCCGACCGCACGGGCGGCGACCGGACGCTCACCCCACGGGACGAGCAGCTGCCGCTCCCCCGGCCCGCGTCCGCCCTGCACCGAGACCGAGACGACCGCCTCGTGGCCGACGATGCTCTGCACCCGCGCCACCCCCCGCTCGACCCGCTCGTCGGGGCCACCGCCGAAGAGACTGTCGGCATGGTCGCCGAGCGGCTCGGTGACCTCAGGGATCAGGCGTACGGCATCGACCGGCGCCCGGATGGCACCGTCGACCTGCAGCTGCCAGCGCACCCGGTCGACCAGGTCGGTCGGCCCGAACCAGCGCGGATGCATCCATCGCCGGGATGTCGCCAGTGAGCCGTCGGTGTCGACCTCGATCAGGACCGTCGTGCACACCAGCCCGTGACCCGCGAGATCCGTGACGAACTTCTCGGCCGTCGTGCGTACGCTGAACGCGATCTGCTCCGCCAGGTCGAGCGGCGGCTCCAGCATCAGCGTCGCCTCGAACTCCGGCGGCACCTGCCGCCGGCTGATCGGCTGAGGATTTAGCCCGCGAGCCATGCGGTGCAGGAGCTCGCCGTGCGTGCCGAACCGGGTGTGCACGTCTGCCGGCGACAAGGCAGCGAAGTCGCCCAGGGTCAGCAGCCCCATGCGGCGCAGCAGCCCCACCATTCCCCCACTCGCAGAGCTCGCGGGAGGGGCCCCCACGAGGTCGTCGAGCGCATCGATCGGCAGGTCCCGCAGGAACTGCGCCGACCCGCCCGCAGGTACGACGAGGCTGTCCTGGGCCAGTGCCCGGCGCGCAGCCTGCTCGGCGGCGAACAACCCGTCGGCGATGCCGGCGCGGACGTCCCACACCCCCAGGCGTACGAGCCGCTCCGCGATGATCGCCGCCGCCTCGGCCTCGCCGCCGTAGAAGCGGGCCGGCACGTTGATCGCGCAGAGCCCCGGCCGCAGCGGGGCCACACCGGGGCTGAGCTCCTCGATCGCGGTCAGCACCGCTTCGAAGGCCCGCGCGTCGGCATCGGGGTTGTAGTCGTGCAGGGCCAGGCCCGGACACCTCGACTGCGCATCGCGGCGCCGCATGCCCCGGCGTACGCCCTCGGCCCGCGCGGCCTGTGAGCACGCCAGCACCTGACCCTTGTGGAGCACCGCCGCCGGCGTCGATGCCGAGCTCTCGACCGCGACGATCGGCCAGTCCGGCGCCCACAGGACCATCGTCCGACCGGTTGACACCTAGCTCACGCTCCGCAGCTGGACGGGCTGCACCTCGGCCCGGCGGATGACCTGGGCCTGATCAGGCAGCCACAGCTGTCCCGTGCGGGCCGGGCCGGCGCCGCGGCGGACCTCGACCGTCACCCGGCGCGCCTGCAGGTGCCCGTGACCCCGGCCGAGACCGACCCACTCGGCATCGCGCAACGACACCCGGGCATCGCATCGCGGCCAGTCACCGTATGCGATGAGGACGCCACCGCGCTGGCGCAGCCGGGCACTGATGCGGCTGACGTCCTTGCCGGAGATGTCTGCGGGCGCGGCCACCACGACCACGCCCAGCACGTCGATCAGCGCGGCCGTGACCTCGAGCCACGCTTCGCCCGGAGCAGGCACCAGGATCGTCCGCCGCAGCTCGACCCCGGCGGCCGCAGCGGCCTCGAGACCGAACTCCGCCGAGCCCACGACACCACACCAGGCACCATCGGCCGAAGGACCCGCCATGAGGGCCATCGCGAGGCTCGCCGAGTCGACGGCATAGCTTGATCCGGTCTGCAGTTGCAGCAGTCCGGCGAAGGCCGGATGCGTCGCGACCGGTTGCGCGGCAGGGCGGCCCTGCATCTGGTCGACGCGGGCTCGCAGCTCATCAAGGCTCGGGGCGGGCGCAACGGTCATTCACCCATCTTCGAACATGTGTTCGAAGGAGTCAATCCACCGAAAGGGCTACTTCGACACACTCACCAGGAACGATCGCGACCACGTCGCCGCCACCCGCGGATTGCCGTTGAAACGCACCTGGACCTTGTGCCGACCGGTCTTCGCGAACACCGGCAGACGCACGCGCACGGCCCCCGAGCTCAGGGTCACGAGCGCCACGCGACGACCATCAACATACGCGCTGACCGTGCCGGTCGGTGCCTGGCCCTGCGCAGCGGTCACGGTCACGTACGCATACAGTCGCGTTCTCGACACCCGCGCCCGGGTCGACGACAGCCGCAGCGTCACCGATGCCTTCGCCTTGGGCACGACCTTGGCGACCGACACCCCGGAGAAGTCCGGATAGCCCGGCGTGTGCGACGTCGAGCGCACCGTCAGGGTGCGGCCCAGGTCGGCAGCGGTCAGCTGGTACGACGTCGCGGTGGCTCCCGCGATCGCCGCCCCGTTGCGCAACCACTGGTGCGTCACCGAGTCGGGGTGGCCGTTCCACCGGTTCGGCGCGAACGACAGCGTGCTGCCGACCGTCGAGCCGCCTGCCAGCACAGGGTGGCCCACCGGGGCCGGGATCGCCGCCAGGTTGAGGATGCCGGCGCCGCAGACATTGCGCTCGGCTCCCGTCGACTTGTCGTGCGAGATGCACGTGTAGTAGTCGTTGAGCTCCGGCGGCTTCAGCGCGGATGCCTTCAGCACCTGCACGACCTGGTCGTTGGTGAAGCTGCCGAGCGATCGCACCAGCGCCGCGGCGGCGGACACCGACGGCGCCGCCATCGACGTGCCGGCCATCTGGCCGTACGTCGACCGGGTCGGCCCGCCTGTTCCGGCGTTCACGGTCGACCAGATCCCCTGCCCCTCACCGGTCTCCCCGCCCTGCGCCATGATCCCGATCGTCCGGCCGGCGTTGGTGTACGACGTGGCGCTGCCGTCGACGTCGGTGGCTCCCACGGACAGCACGCCCGCGCAGTTGGCCGGCGTACGGGTCAGGACCGACGCGCTCTGGTTACCGGCCGAGGCCACGACGACCGCACCTCGTCGACGAGCCTCGTTGATCACGTCCTGGTAGGCCGCCGGGCACGCGTAGTCAGTGACCGTGCTCGAGAGCGAGAGGTTGATGACGTCGGCGGGCGTCTTGTTGCGCGGCACCCCGGGCACGTCACCGCCGGATGCCCACCGGATGCCGGCGACGACGTCGGACAGCGAGGCGCCGCACTGACCCACGACGCGTACGGGCTGGATGCGCACCCCCGGCGCGATCCCGGAGATGCCGATCCCGTTGTTGCGCAGGGCCGCGACGATGCCGGCCACGTGGGTGCCGTGCCAGGTGCTGGCATGCGCCGCGCACAAGGTCCCGTTCGAGCTGTTGCCCGGATCGGCGGTGTTCGCGTCACGACCGGAGCCGTCCTTGGCGTTGCGGCTGTCGGCGATCATGTCGTAGCCCGGCACGGTCTGCCCGGCCAGGTCGGGGTGTGCCGCGATGCCTCCGTCGACGATCGCCACGACGACCGACTTCGACCCACGCGTGGCGTCCCACATGGTCGGCGCGTCCATGCTGTAGTCGGACCCCGGCGCGGCCGGTGCGCCCGAGTCCGTGGCCGCCTGGGTCGGCGACCACAGGTTGGTCTGCCTCGGGAAGTACGAGTCGTTGGGCGGCACTGAGTCGCTCGTGGCGACGAGGTCCGGACTGACCGCGGCCAGGCCGGGCAGGGCGTTGAGCACGGACGTCAGCAGTCGGACGGTCGCCGCCGGCAGGCCCCGGTCGAATCGCAACGAGACCAATGAGTCGCCCAGCGGCACCTGGCTCACGATGTCGCGACCCAGCAGCGAGGAGACCGTGCGAAGGACGCCGTCGGAGATCAGCCCGTTGGTGGACACGATCAGGCCCGTCGCGTCACCCGGCGCCACCGAGGGCGACGGCTGCTGCGCCTGGGCAGCGCCGGACGGCACGAGCGCAGGAAGCAGCAGACAGACCGCCACGACGTACGAAGAGAGGAGAACGCGCCTCATGCCGACCCTTTGCGCTAGCTACTCTCTCCTGGACGTCAGGGTACGGCAGCGCGCGCGGTCATGCCGGCATACGGGCAATCAGGCCCCGAGCTCGATCGTCGCGCCCGGAATCGCATCCAGCAGCTTGCGCGTGTAGTCCTTCTGCGGGTTGTCGAAGACCTCGGAGACCGGAGCAGCCTCGACGACCTTGCCGTCCTGCATCACCAGCACGTCGTCGGCGATCTGCCGGACCACCGCAAGGTCGTGCGTGATGAACAGGTAGCTCAGGCCGAGCTCGGCCTGGAGGTCGTTGAGCAGCTCGAGGATCTGCGCCTGGACCAGCACGTCGAGGGCCGAGACGGCCTCGTCGCAGATCACGACCTCGGGATCGAGGGCCAGCGCACGGGCGATCGCCACGCGCTGCCGCTGTCCACCCGACAGCTCGCCGGGATAGCGCGACATCACCGTGGTCGGCAAGGAGACCTTGTCGAGCAGGTCGCGGACCTTGGCCTCGCGCTCCTTCTTGGTCCCGACGCCGTGCAGCTGCAAGGGCTCCTCGATCGACTGGTAGATCGAGTAGAGCGGATCCAGCGAGGCGTACGGGTTCTGGAAGACCGGCTGCATCTGGCGCCGCAGCTTCAGGCGCTCCGCCTTGGACGTCAGCTCGCGAATGTTGCGACCGTCGAAGATCACGTTGCCCGAGGTCGGGGGCAACAGGTCGAGGACCATGCGGGCAACCGTCGACTTGCCCGAGCCGGACTCCCCCACGATCGCCGTGGTGGTGCCGCGGCGCAGCCGGAACGACACGTCGTCGACTGCGGCGAAGTCGACCTTCTGCCACGGCTTGGCGCCGCGCAGCGTGAAGATCTTCGTGAGGTTCTCGACGACGATGACGTCCTTGCGGCCCTCACCGAACTCGGTGTCGCTGTGCGCGATCTCCTCGGCGATCTCCGCCGCGGTCTGGACCGCCTGCTCACGCACCTCCTCGCGAGCGCGTACGGACGACAGCCGCTGCGACGCCAACGACGGCGCGTTGGACACGAGCCGCTTGGTGTAGGGGTGCTCGGGATGCTGCAGGATGTCGCGCGCGGGTCCGGACTCGACGACCCGGCCGCGGTACATCACGACGAGGTGGTCGGCACGCTCGGCCGCGAGACCGAGGTCGTGCGTGATCAGCATGACCGCGACGCCCAGGGTGTCGGTGAGCTGGTCGAGGTGGTCGAGGATCTGCTTCTGGACCGTCACGTCCAGCGCCGAAGTCGGCTCGTCGGCGATCAGCAGCTTGGGACGTGCTGCCAGGCCCATGGCGATCAGGGCTCGCTGACGCATGCCTCCGGAGAACTCGTGAGGGTACTGCCGGGCCCGACGCTCGGCGTCAGGAAGCCCAGCCTCTTCGAGCAGCTCCACGACCCGCTTGTCAGCCGCGTCGCCGGACGCGACGCCGTTGGCGACGAGCGCTTCCTTGATCTGGCGGCCGACCTTCCACAACGGGTTGAGGTTGGACATCGGGTCCTGCGGGACGAGTCCGATCGACGAGCCGCGAAGCGCGAGCACGGCCTTGCGGTCGACCTGCGAGATGTCGCGACCCTCGAACAGGATCTCCCCGCCCATGACGTGTCCTGAGCCGGGCAACAGGTCGATGACCGAGTGGGCCAGGGTCGACTTGCCCGATCCCGACTCACCGACGATGGCGATCGTCTGTCCCGGGTAGATGCTGAGGCTGGCCCCGTCGACCGCTGTGAGCACCTTCTTCTTGCCGGTGCGGAACCCGACTCGCAGGTCCTTGATCTCGAGCAGTGGCGTCTCGGTCATGACTTCCTCGCCTTCGGGTCGAGCGCTTCGCGAACGGCCTCACCCAGCAGGACGAAGCCGAGCACGGTGACGGCCAGGGCCGTCGCGGGTACCCACATCACGACCAGGTGCTGGCCGGAGCGGACGAGGTTCTGTGCGTCCGACAGGTCGTTGCCCCACGACACGATGGTCTGCGGCAGGCCGATACCGAGGAACGACAGGGCGGACTCGGCCACGATGAACACGCCGAGCGAGATCGTTGCGGAGACGATGACCGGCGACAGCGAGTTGGGGACGATGTGGCGGCGCAGGTTGGTGAGCTTGGACGCGCCGATCGCCGTGGCGGCGTCGACGAACTCCAGGTTCTTGACCTCGAGGACGGCGCCACGCATCTGACGCGTGATCTGCGGCCACGCGAAGATCGCGAGGGCCAGCACCACCACGAAGACCGAGCCCCAGAAGCCTCGGTTGGGGTAGAGGTTGTTGATCACCGAGATGACCACGATGCTGCCCAGCAGCACCGGGATCGAGAAGAAGATGTCACTGAGGCGCGAGACCAACGTGTCGGTGATGCCGCCGTAGAAGCCGGCGATGGCTCCGGTGATCACGCCCAGCACGACGGTCACCACCGTGGCGAAGACGCCCACTGCCACTGAGGCTCGCGCACCGTAGACCGTACGGGCCCAGATGTCGGCGCCTTGGAAGTTGTATCCGAACGGATGGCCTTCGCTGGGCTTGGCGAACTGCTTGCCCAGCGACGCCTGGTTGGGGTCGGCGCTGGTGAACAGCGTGGGGAAGGCCACCATGACGGCGAGCACCAGGATGATGACGGAGGCCAGCCAGAACAGGGGCGACACGCGCAGCCTCTTCCAAGCCTCTCGCCACTGGCTCTCCGGCACGGCATCGACATCGACGACGTCGATCGCGCGCAGTGGGGTCTCGTCGATGGGTGCGACGTATCGTTCCTGACCCGGTCGGGTCGCCGGTTGAATCTCAGACATAGCGGATCCTCGGGTCGAGAACGGCATAGAGGAGGTCGACGATCAGGCTCATGAACACATAGAGCATGACCATCACCGAGACGACGGACACGGTCAACGGGGTGTCACCTCTGCTGACGGCGCCAAAGGCGAGGTTGCCGATGCCCTGCACGTTGAAGATGCCCTCGGTGATGATGGCACCGGCCATCAGCGATCCGAGGTTGATGCCGATGTAGGTGACGACCGGCACGAGTGAGTTGCGCAGCACGTGATTGCGAATGACCACACCGCCGGAGAGGCCCTTGGCCCGAGCCGTGCGCACGTGGTCGGCGCTCATGTTGTTGGCGACCGAGGTGCGCGTCAGCCGAGTCGTGGTGGCGATGTTGGCGATCGCGAGAACAAACGCCGGCAGCAACAGGTCGGTCACGTTCCAGTCGACCGGGACGGTCGCGGCAAAGATGCCCCACTTCACGCCGAACAGGAACTGCAGCACGAAGCCGACCACGAAGATCGGGATCGAGAGCAGGATCAGGGAGATGACGAGCGTCACCGAGTCGAACCAGCCGTTGCGACGAAGGCCGGCGATCGTGCCGACGACGATGCCGATGACAGCATCCATCGCGAGGGCCAGGAGCGCCAGAGTGCCAGTGACAGGCAAGGCGTTGCCGATCTTCTGGAACACCGGCTGGCCGTCGAGCCCGACGAAATCGGGATTGAAGGTGACGACGTCCTTGAGGAAGTAGAGCCACTGCAGGCCGATGAAGTCGTTGAGGTGGAACTGGTCCCGCAGGGCCTCTCGGACCTCCGGCGACACCGGTTTGTTGCCGATCAGGCCAAGGATCGGGTCACCAGGGCGCAGCTTCGTCAAGAAGAAGATGATGAGCGTGGCCCCGAGAAAAACTGGGATGGCCTGGAGCAGTCGCTTGGCGACATACCACCACACGAGGCCTCCTGGAAGGTGAGAAGAATGGAAACGATGCGTTGGCACTTGATCGAAATGCCATAGTGCACCGAAATCGGACGTAGCGCGCGGGGGTAGCCCAGATAGAGGCTACCCCCGCGGCCAATGGTGCCGCTCGGACTACTTCGTCAGCGCGTAGTAGTCAGGCTTCTGCTTCCAGTTGAACACGAATCCCTTGAGATCCTTTGCGGTCACTGCGGTGGCGTTCTGGTACCACAGCGGGATCGCCGGCAGGTCCTTCATCAAGATGGCCTGCGCCTCACCGATCAGCTTGTAGCGGTCGTCGCCGGTGGCGGCGGACGCGTCCTGGATCAGCTTGTCGAAGTCCTTGTTGCTGTAGTCACCATCGTTGGATCCGGCGCCGGTGGCGTAGATCGGTCCGAGGTAGTTGAGCATCGACGGGTAGTCAGCCTGCCAACCGGTGCGGAACGGCGTCTTGATCGTGCGGTCGGTGACGACCGTACGCAGCTCGTCGAACGTGGGGTAAGCCTTCGGCTCGGCGTCGATACCCAGCGTGTTCTTGATCTGGTTGGCCATCGCCTCGGAGAACTCCTTGTTGCCAGCGCCGTCGTTGTTGTAGGCGAGCTGGAACTTGCCGCTCCACTTGCTGATCTTGTCAGCCTCGGCCCACTTGGCCTTGGCCTCTTCGGGGTTGAACTTCAGCACCTCGTTGCCGGTGACCTTGTCGGTCCAGCCGTCGAGCACCGGCGACGTGAAGTCGCTGGCCGGCGTACGAGCGTTGTTGAAGATCTTCTTGGTGATCTCGGGACGGTTGATCGCCATTGAGATCGCCGCGCGACGCAGCTCGCCCTCTTCGTTCTTGCCGAAGTGCGCGAGGCGCTCCGGGATCGTGAAGGAGGAGAAGCTCGAGCCGGGCTCGTTGTACGCCTTGACGGCGGAGTCGCTCTCGAACGTGGTGAGCGCGCTCGGCGGCACCTGGTCCAGGACGTCGAGCGTGCCCGACTGGACGGCCGTGTAGGCCGAGTCGACGGAGTTGAAGAACTTGAACGTCAGGCCGCCGTTCTTGGCCTTGTGCGGACCGTCGTAGTCCGGGTTGGGGACCAGCGAGATCTGCTTGTTCTTCTCCCAACCGGTCTTGGACAGCTTGTACGGACCGTTGCCGATCGGCTTGTTGCCGTACTCCTTGGTGATCTTGCCGGCCGAGTCGTAGGCCGAGTCCGGGACCGGGAAGTAGGCCGAGTAGCCGAGACGCAGCGGGAAGTCCGACTCCGAGGACTTCAGCGTGATCGTGAAGGACTTGTCGTCGATGACCTTGAGGCCCGAGACCGTCTTGGCGCCGCCGACCGTGTTGCCGACGTCGTCGGTGCCCTTGATCGGGTAGAAGAAGTAGTTGTTGAGCTGCTTGTTCGCCGGGTTGGCGCCGTAGTTCCACGCCTTGACGAACGAGTCAGCCGTGACGGCCGAACCGTCGGTGAACTTCTTGCCGTCCTTGAGCTTGACGGTCCAGACCGTGCTGTCCTTGTTGGGCTCGATCGACTCTGCGACGTCGTTGGTCACCGATCCGTCGGTGTTGTAGGCCACCAGGCCGGAGAAGAGGTTGTCCAGCGGGTCTCCACCGCCGACCTCGTTGGTAGCGGTCGGGATCATCGGGTTCTGGGGGTTGGTGCCATAGACCGTGATGACGGACTTGGTGCTGCCGCCGCCCTCGCTCTTGTCGTCGCTGCCGCCGCCGCAAGCCGCCAGGGTAAGGCTGCCGGCCGCGATCAACGCCACACCCGCAAGGCGGGTACGCCGAGAGAGTCGCATGGATTCCTCCTGTGATTGTCTGGTGCACGCTGGCGCGCGCCCCCTATGACTATCACCACAGCAGGCTCACGGAACAGCATTGGAGCGTTGCTTAATCAAAGTGTTACCAAAAGGTACGGGTGGCTCCGTGCAGCGAAGTCAATAGTTCGCCGGAGGGGTCCAGGGTGGCTCCCGCGGATCATGGAGAACGCTCACACGGTGCGATCGCAGGGCAAACACAGCGACGGCCGGCCCACCATGGTGAGCCGGCCGTCGTGGGGAGCTGTGATCAGCCCTTGCGCTTCTTGATCTCTTCGGTGGCGGCGGGGAGGACGGCCTTGAGGTCGCCCACGACGCCGAAGTCGACGAGCTCGAAGATCGGTGCCTCGTCGTCCTTGTTGACCGCGATGATCGTCTTGGACGTCTGCATGCCGGCGCGGTGCTGGATCGCACCGGAGATGCCGTTGGCGACATACAGCTGCGGCGACACGGTCTTGCCGGTCTGGCCGACCTGGAACGAGTGCGGGTACCAACCCGAGTCGACCGCAGCACGCGAGGCGCCGACGGCTGCGCCGAGGCTGTCGGCGAATGCCTCGACCTCGGAGAAGTCGCCACCGGTGCCACGGCCACCGGAGACCACGATCGCGGCCTCGGTCAGCTCGGGGCGACCCGAAGCCTCCTTGGGCTTGGACGAGGTGATCTTGGCGGTCTTGGCGGCATCGGAGATGTCAGCGGTGACGGCCTCAACAGCGCCGGCAGCCGGTGCGGCCTCGGGGGCGGTCGAGTTGGGCTTGACCGTGATCACGGGCGCACCCTTGGTCACGTTGGCCTTGACCGTGAAGTTGCCGGCGAACACCGACTGCGTCGTGGTGATGCTGCCGCCATCGGCCTGGACGTCGACCGCGTCGCTGATCCAACCGGACTCTGTCTTGAGCGCCACGCGGGCGCTGATCTCCTTGCCCTCGGTCGACGCACCGACCAGCACCGCGGCCGGGGACTTGTCGGCGACGAGCTGCGCGAGCGCCTCGGCCTTGGGACCGACCAGGAACTCGTCGTAGGCGGCGTCGTCGTACGTGTAGATCTTCTCCGCGCCGTACTCCTTGAGCGTGTCGTTGTCGGCGGTGCCGAACACGACCGCGGACGGCTCGCCGATGCGGCGAGCGATCGTCAACAGCTCCAGGGAGGGCTTGGTGACCTTGCCGTCAGGGGCGTCGATCAGTACGAGTACTTCAGTCATGTGTCAGTGCCCTTCTCAGACGAACTTCTTGGAGGCGAGGAACTCGACGAGCTTGGCGCCGCCGTCTCCCTCGTCCGTGACGATCTCACCGGCAGTGCGCGGCGGGCGGGGCTCGAACGACTCGACCTTGGTCCAGGCGTTGTCGAGGCCGACCGAGCCGGCGTCGAGACCCAGATCGGCCAGCGTCCACTCCTGGACGTCCTTCTTCTTCGCCGCCATGATGCCCTTGAACGACGGGTAGCGAGCTTCACCGGACTGGTCCGTCACCGAGACGACGACCTTGCCGGACGCCTCGATCTCCTGCGTGGCGACGTCGCCGTCGCGGCGGATCTTGACCGTGTCGCCATCGACGCTGACCTCCGACGCATACGTCACCGCCGGGAGGCCCAGACGCTCAGCCACGAGGGTCGGGACGACACCCAGACCACCATCGGTCGACGCCATGCCGAAGAACACCAGGTCGTAGTCGAGCTTCTTGATGGCCTCGGCCAGCACCAGCGACGTCGCGAACGCGTCGGAGCCGTGGATCGCGTCGTCCTGCACGTGCACGCCCGCGTCGGCACCCATCTGCAGCGCCTTGCGCACCGCATCCGAAGCCTGCTCGGGGCCGACGGTCAGGACCGTCACCTCACCCTCGCCGGCCTCGACGACCTGGAGCGCCTGCTCCACCGCGTACTCGTCAAGCTCGGACAACAGACCGTCCACGCCAACACGATCGACGGTGTTATCGGCGCTGAAGTTCCGGTCAGCCGTGGCATCCGGTACGTACTTCACAGCGACAACGATTTTGGTCACGAGGACCCTCCTGTGAATCTGGGGCGCAACGACCGAGCGGCCGTCACGGCAGTCTCTGGACTGTGTGAGAGCCACCATCCCACGCCATGTGGCGCCGAAACTGGCGGCCCTTCGTCATCTGAATGTTACCTAGAGGTAGCAATCGGATCGACCCATGTGTCGCATGGGTTAGGTCACACTTGCACGCTCAGTCCTCGTCGATGCGCGACCGGAGATAGGACTGCGCGAACATGCCGACGAGGACGTAGATCATCGAGCCGGCACCCCATGCCACGACGGCTTCCTTCATCTCGGCGTTCGTGCCCGAGAAGGTGAAGACATCACGGAGCGGGCCGACCAGCAGGTCGCAGACCGATGAGAGGGCGTCGTACGCCGCGTTGCTGTCGGTCGTGCCGAGCGCCGCCATGAATGCGCCGATGGCCAGCAGGAGTGAAGCGGTGAGACCCACGACGCCGACCGCGACAGCGAGGACCGCGACGGCGTTACGACCGCCCGAGCTGGCGCCGGGCTCGCGTCCATCGGCCTTCTGGCGCCGGCGTTCGAGTAACGAGACCTTGGGCTCGCGGGGAGCCTCGACGATGCGATCGTCCCGCTTCTCCGCTCGGCGCGCTGCCTTGGCCTCGCGGGCGGCAGCCTTGGAGTCCTCACGCTCGCGACGGGCCGCCTCCTTGGCTTCCTGGCGCTCGCGACGGGCTGCGTCCTTGGCGTCGCCCGCGGCCTCCTGCGCGGCGACCGCGGTGTCGACCTCGACCTCGTCGTCGACCTCGTCGGCGGTCTCGTCGGCGGTCTCGGTTTCGGCCTCGACCTCCGTCTCGGCATCGTCGACGGCGTCGTTGGCGACGTCGTCGTCGGCCGATGACTCGTCGACCTCCTCGGCCTCCGGCTCGGCCTCGGCCTCCGCTTCGACCTGGGCGGCCGCCAGCGCGGCCTGCACGGCCTCCCCGCGCTCGCGGCGATCCGCCGCCTCGGCGTCCTCACGTGCCTTCTGCTCGACCGCCTCACGCTCGCGGCGCTCGGCCTCCTCGGCGTCCTCGCGTGCCTGTCGCGCGGCGTTCTTGGCCTCAGCACGCTCGAGCCGGAGGGCTTCCTTGGCTGCGATGCGTTCGCTACGGGCCGCCTGCTTGGCCTCCTCACGGGTCTGCCGGGCGGCCTGCTTGGCGTCGGCACGCTCACGGCGCGCGGCGAGCCTGGCCTCCTTGGCCTCGACCTTGGCCTGCTGGCGATCCGGACGGTCGACCCCGACCGGCGTCTCGACGGCCTCAGTTTCCGTGGCGTCGTCCGGCGACTCCTCTGGATCCACTGTCTCGTCGACCGGTTCGGGCTGCTCCTCGGCGAGGGGCTCGGCGACCACTTCCTCGACAGCGCCGAGATCTGCACTCTGGAGCGCTGCCGCGGCAGCGACCTCCACCTCGACCTCCCCGCCTGCGGAGTCAGGTGCCGTCAGCTCCGGGGCCTCCATCGCGGCCGTACGCGTGTCGACGCGCGCGGCGGCCTTGGCAGCCGCGCGCTCGGCACGAGCCTGCACCTTGGCTGCGGCGGCCTGCTCGCGCTCCTCGTTGCGCTGCTGGCGGGCAGCCAGCTTCGCGTCCAGGCGGGCCTGCTTGGCCTGCTTGCGCTCAAGCTTCGCGTCGACGCGAGCCTGGCGGGTCGCCGACTTCGCTTCATCGCGCTCGCGGCGGGCAGCGATCTTGGCTTCGGCAGCCTCAGCCTCGGCCTTCTCGCGCTCCTGTCGCTGCTGCTCCTCGGCCTCACGCTGCTCGCGCTGCTCGGCGAGTCGTACGCGCTCGGCCTCGAGTCGCTTGGCCAGTCCTACGCTCGCTTCAGAGGGAGCCACGGGCTGCGCCTCGGGCTCCACGATCGGCTCGGCGGAGGACTCAGGAGTCTGTTCCACCTCGTCGTCGGTCGTCTCGCGCGCCTCGGCGTCAGCCGCTTCCTGGTCGCGGGCCTCCCGCTCACGAGCCTCGTTGTCACGGGCTTCCTGCTCACGGGCCTCGTTGTCACGGGCTTCCTGCTCACGGGCCTCGTTGTCACGAGCTTCCTGCTCACGGGCTTCCTGCTCACGGGCCTTCTGCTCGCGGGCTTCCTGCTCGCGGGCTTCCTGCTCGAGAGCCGCGGCGCGATCGGCGGCCTCCTGCTCACGGGCCGCGGCCGCCTGCTGCTTGGCGGTCTCGCGCTCTTCGTGAGCCTGCTGCTTGGCGTTCTCGCGCTCCTCGCGGGCCTGCTGCTTGGCGTTCTCGCGCTCCTCGCGAACCTGCTGCTTGGCCTGTGCGCGATCCTCGACGGCTTGGTGCTTCGCCTGTGCGCGAGCCTCGCGCGCCTCCCTCTTGGCATCGAGCTTCGCCTGAGCGGCCTCCTCGCGCTCCTGGCGACGCGCAGCCTTGGCCTGCGCCTTGAGCTCGCGCCGGCTGGGACCCGCAGGGGCGATCGACGCCATCGCGACGTCCTCGACCGGCTCCGGGGGGTCGGCGTCGGCGACGAGCTCGCCGTCGTCGACGACGTCTTCGTCGGTCTCGAGGACGTCAGACTCCTCGGGTGCGACAGGCTCGACCGAGTCGGGCTCGTCGTCGTCGAGATCGGCGACGATCGAGCCGGCAGTCAGGACCTCACTTGCGTCGGACGACCCTTTTTTTGATCTTGGGGGCGACCTGCCCGGAGTCGTCATTCACCTCCTCGGGCGAATGATCATCGGTGTCTGCGGCGTCCGGCGCCTCATCGACGTACTCGTCGACGAGTGGCTCGGGGGTCGTCAGCGGCGTCGACGCCGACGAGTGGTTCGCCATGACGATGTGCTCCTGCGCGACGCGCTCAGCCTCGGCCTCGGCGGCGGCGACCCATTCGAGCGCCGTGCGCTCTGCCTCCTGCAGCTTCTCTTCAGCGGCGGAGCGAGCCGCGGCGACGGCCTGGCTAAGTCGCTCCTGGGCATCACGCTTGGACTGGACGGTGACGCGTTCGGCCTCGGCCTGTGCCGCGGCGACACGTTCACGGGCATCCTGCTCGGACTTCTCCGCGAGACGGCGCGCCTCGGCCTGTGCCTGGGCGATGCGCTCGGCAGCGTCCTTCTCGGCCTGGGCGATCTTGCGCTCGGCGTCGAGGCGAGCTGCCTCGACGTCCTCGGCGAGCTTGCGCTCGGCCTTCTCGCGAGCCTCGCCGGCGAGGCGAGCGGCTTCGTTGGCCTCGGCGGCCACTCGCTCGGCCTCGGCCTGTGCGGCACGGATCTTCTCGGCGGCCATGCGCTCGGCCTCGGCCAGCTTCTCGGCGGCCTCGGCGCGTTCTGCCTCGGCCTCCTTGGCGAGCTTGTCGGCCTCTTCGTTGGCCCGCTCGACGAGTGCCTTGGCCTCGTCACGCTCACGCGCGAGCTCGGCGGCGGCCTCCGCGTGACGCTGAGCGGCTTCTGCGGCGAGTCGATCGGCCTGGACCTTGGCGGCGACGAGCTTCTCCTCCGCGGCACGCTCGGCGTCGGACACGCGTACGGCGATGGCGACGCGCTCGGCGGCGGTCTCCTGAGCGAACTTCTCCGCCTCAGCCTTGGCGGCAGCGACGTGGGATCCGGCTGACTCCTCGGCCTCGCGGACGGTGCGCTCGGCCTCGGCCTTGACCTCGGCCAGTCGGGCGTCGGCCTCCTCGCGCTCCTTGGCGAGCTGGGCCAGTGCGGCCTCACGATCGGCGGCCGCCTGCTGCGCGACCTTCTCGGCCTCGGCCTGTGCCGCGGCGACGTGGCTGGCGGACGTACGGTCAGCCTCCGCGACGATGCGCTCGGCCTCGGCCTTGACCTCGACCAGGCGGGCGTCAGCGGCTTCGCGCTCCTTGGCGAGCTGCGTCAGCGCGGCCTCGCGATCGGCGGCAGCCTGGGCGGCAACCTTCTCGGCCTCCGCACGGGCAGCCTCGATGCGGCGCTGCGCATCCTGTTCGGCTGCCTCGAGGCGCCGGGTGGCGGCCTCTTCGGCGGCCTTCTCGGACTCGGCGAGGCGGCGCTCAGCCACCCGCTTGGCCTCGGCCTCGGCCTCGTCGGCGAGACGCAACGCCTCGGCGTTGGCCTGCTGGATGCGCTGCTGGGCCTGGCGCTCGGCCTCGGCCTTGGCAGCCGCGACCCGCTCGTCGGCGGCCTTCTGGAGCTCGGCGATCTTGGCGGCCGCGGCCGCGCGCTCGCGCTCGATCTCCGCGGTGACCCGGTCGGCCTCCTGCTGGGCGGCACTGACCCGCTCGGCGGCGGCCTGCTCAGCGGCCTTGAGCTTCTGAGCCGCGATCTCGCGCTGGGCGGCCTCGTCGGACTGCAGGCGTGCGGACACCTCAGCGCGCTCGCGGGCAGCCTCCTCCATCAGGCGGGCTGCCTCGGCACGTGCCGCGGCAACACGCTGCTGCGCGGCCGCACTGGCTGCCGCCAGCTTCTCGGCGAACGTGGCCGGTGCGGGCTCGGCTGCCGGGGTCGACTGCGCGACCGGCTCGGGAGCCGGTGTCTCCTGGCGGGCCTCGACCGGAGCAGGCTCCGGCTCGGCAACGCGCTCAGGCTCAGGCTCAGGCTCGGCGACCGGGGCGGGCTCCTGCTCCGCAACCGGCACAGGCTCCGGCTCGCGCTCCGGCTCAGCGGGAGCGGGTTCCGCGGCCGGCGCTTCGTTCTCGATCGTCTCGACGACGGGCTCCTCCACGACCTCGGGCTGGAGCTCGGCGGCCTCGGGCTGCGGTGCGGACGGCTCCTCGTCGTTCGAGAACTGTCCTGCGGTCGGCGCGCTGCCCAGACGGGAGAACGGCGAGCTGCGGGGCGTGTCCTCGACCGCGGGCCACGCGGCGGTGGTCTCGCCGGGCTGCTCGGCAGCGGGGGTTTCGGGAGCCGCCTCCTCGGCAGGAGCGTGGTCGTTCACGGCATCGAATGTCTGGGTGGTCTCGGCCTCGGCCTCGACCTGATCCGGCGGGGTCGACACGGCTTCGCGAGCGGCGTCGAGCTTCTCGGCGAGGGTCTTCTCCTTGGGAGCGTCATCAGCCCCACCGCCGTCGTTGCGTACGGCGTGGCGCTTGGACGCGGCGTACGCCTTGGCGGCGGCCCGCTCGGCCTTGCGCTTGTCGGCTGCGGCCTGGCGCGCAGCACGGGCGGCAGCCCGGCGGGCGCGGGGGCTGTCGTCATCGCCCTCGTCGGACGAGTCCTCCTCGATGCTCGCAGCGGCCTGCGAGAGGGCGTCGACCGGAGTGTGGCGCGGCGAGGGGTGGTTGACCTCGGCCGACTCACGCTTCGGCGCGGGTGCGCTGTCCCCTTCGTCGCTCGCGAGCTGATCCGCTGCGACCTGCAACGGGTCGGCGCGCCGACGCTCGACCGGCTGGTTGGACTCTGAGTCGGTCATGACTCCCTTTCATCTGCCGCTGGTGGCACTTCGCTGCTCAGTATGCCCCATGCGTACCGTGTGTCACATTGGTTCTCGACACCCGGCGAATCGCGCCGGACACGCCGGATCGCGGCTCGCTGGAGTCACTTCTGGATCAACGATCGTGACCGTCGGAAAGTCATGTGCCGATGTGGCCCAAGTCACGCAGGCGCGAGCCAGAGCACGCCCGCGGGCGGCAGCTGCAGCAGTGCCGAGGCGGGCTGCCCGTGCCACGGCTCGTCGGTCGCCTCCACCGCGCCGAGATTGCCCACACCGGATCCGCCGTAGACCTCGCTGTCGGTGTTGATCACCTCGCGCCACGAGCCCGACGACGGCAGCCCGACGCGATAGTCGTGGTGTGGGCCGCCCGAGAAGTTGGCGACGCAGGCGAGCGTCGAGCCGTCGGAACCGATGCGCAGGAAGCAGATCACGTTGCCGGCGACGTCGCTGGCGTCGATCCACTGGAAGCCCTCCGGCTTGCCGTCGGCCGAGTAGAGCGCGGGCGCTTCGCGGTAGTACGCGTTGAGGTCGCTGACCAGGTGCAGGATCCCGGAGTGCAGCGGCTGGTCGAGCTCGTGCCACTCCAGTGACCGCGACTCGGCCCACTCGCTCGCCTGGCCGAACTCACCGCCCATGAACAGCATCTGCTTGCCCGGGTGGGCCCACATGAACGCCAACAGAGAACGTACGCCGGCCGCCTTGTTCCAGTCGTCGCCCGGCATCCGCTGCCACAGCGACCCCTTGCCGTGCACGACCTCGTCGTGCGACAGCGGCAGGATGAAGTTCTCGGTCCAGGCATAGTCGATCGAGAACGTCATCTCGCCGTGGTGGTAGGAGCGGTGCACCGGCTCGTGGCCGAGGAAGCTCAACGTGTCGTGCATCCAGCCCATGTTCCACTTGAAGCCGAATCCGAGCCCGCCGCTGTCGGTGGGCTTGCTGACGCCGGGCCACGCGGTCGACTCCTCCGCGATCATGACGACGCCCGGGTGGTGCTTGTAGACCGTCGCGTTGAGCTCCTGCAGCAGCTGGACGGCTTCGAGGTTCTCCCGGCCTCCGTGCTGGTTGGCGACCCACTCCCCGTCCTTGCGGGAGTAGTCGAGGTAGAGCATCGACGCCACGGCGTCGACGCGCAGGCCGTCGAGGTGGAACTCCTCGAGCCAGAACAGCGCGTTGGCCACGAGGAAGTTGCGGACCTCCGGGCGTCCGAAGTCGAAGACGTACGTGCCCCAGTCGGGCTGCTCGCCGCGGCGCGGGTCCGGGTGCTCATAGAGAGGAGTGCCGTCGAAGCGCGCCAGCGCCCACTCGTCGCGCGGGAAGTGCGCCGGCACCCAGTCGACGATGACGCCGAAACCGCGCTGGTGCAGCTCGTCGACGAACCAACGGAAGTCGTCGGGCGAGCCGAACCGCGAAGTCGGCGCATAGTAAGAGGTGACCTGGTAGCCCCACGAGCCGCCGAACGGGTGCTCGGCGATCGGCATGAGCTCGACATGCGTGAACCCGGTCTCGGTCAGGTAGTCGGCCAGCTCGTCGGCGAGCTCGCGGTAGTCGAGGCCCGGCCGCCACGACCCGAGGTGCACCTCGTAGATGCTCATCGGCGCCTCGAGCCACGCGGTCGAGTCGCGCTTGGCGACCCACGCGGCGTCGGTCCACGTGTGCTGCGGCGTCGTGACGACCGACGCCGTGGCCGGCGGCACCTCGGCGCGGAACGCCATCGGGTCGGCCTTCTCGTGCCACTGCCCGTCGGGGCCGAGGATGCGGAACTTGTAGTGCGTGCCGATGCCGATGCCCGGCACGAACAGGTCCCACACCCCGGCGTCGCCGAGGGACCGCATGGGGTGGCTGCCGCTGTCCCAGAAGTTGAAGTCGCCGGCGACCTGCACGGCCTGGGCGTTGGGTGCCCACACCGCGAACGAGGTGCCTTCGACCGGTCCGTCGGGACCGTCGTACGTACGCACGTGGGCGCCGAGCACCTCCCAGAGCCGCTCGTGGCGACCTTCGCTGATGAGGTGCAGGTCGAGCTCGCCCACCGCTGCGGGCCAGGAGTATGTCTCGTTCATGACGTCTCCTCCATGATGCGGTCGATCGAGGCCAACGGGACGGTCAGCCAGTCGGGCCGGTTGGCGTGCTCGTACGACACCTCGTAGACCGCCTTGTCGAGCTCGAGGGCACGCAAGAGGTCGGCGCTGTCGCGGGGATCGTGCTCGGCGACGTGCGCATAGCCGTCGCAGAACGCCGAACGGTTGCGCTGCGCCCACTGCATCGCCCGGGCCGTGCGCTCGGGATCCTCCGGCTGGCCGACGAGCAGCTGCTGCGCGGCGTAGTCGAACGATCGCAGCATCCCCGCGACGTCGCGCAACGGCGACCGCAGCGCGGAGCGTTCGGCGAGTGACGCGGCGGGCTCGCCCTCGAAGTCGAGCAACAGCCAGCCGTTGATCGTGCGGAGCACCTGCCCGAGGTGGAGGTCGCCGTGGACGTACTGCATCGACACGGGCTCTCGTATGTCGGTGAGCTTCGCGAACGCGGCCCGCAGGCCGGGACCGTGATCGGCCAGGCTCGGCACCTCCGCGGTGACCCGGTCGAGGCGCGCGACCATCGCGGCAACCGTGCGCTCGAGCTCGGCGCCGTCGGCCTGCTCGGTGCCCAGCGCCGTCGCGAGGTCGGCGTGGACCCGCGCGACGGCCTTGCCCAGCCGGTAGGCCTCGCCGGCGAAGTCACCACCCAGCTCCTCCGGCGGCAGTCCCCCGGAGTCGGCCATGAAGTCGCGGACGCTCGTGGTGGCCATGACCCAGCCGTCGGCGGCATCGGGCATGAACCGCTGCAGCATGCCGATCGTCAGCTCCTCGCCGTGCAGCTCACCCGAGATCGAGCCGAGCGGGTCGGCGATGTGCGGGCAGTCGACGTCGCGAAGCGCCCGGTGCAGCATGAGGTCCTTGTTGAGCCCGGGCGTGAGCTTGCGGAACAGCTTGAGGATGTACTGGTTGCCGTAGACCAGCGACGTGTTGCTCTGCTCGGACGTGATGGGGTGCGCGCGCAGGCCACCGGTGAGCTCGGCGTCGGGCTCGCGCTCGAAGCGGAGGCCGTCGACGTCCTCCCCCGCGATGATCAGCTCGAGCAGGCAGGCCGTGAGGTCGGCGTCGCCGCTGGCCTCGTAGCAGGTCAGCCCGTTCTCCAGCCCGATCGAGGCCGAGGCCGCCACATCGGGCACCTGGCTCTGGCGGCTGCCGATCAGCAGCTGATAGGGCTCGGTGCGGTCACCCTGCTCGACCTCGACCACGAGGTGGATCAGCAGCGGGTCGCCGTCGAGCAGCGTCGTCCACGACAGCGGGCGTACGGCGGTGATCTCGCGATCCTTGCCGCCGAACCAGCGCTGCGTCGGCAGCCAGGCCGGCAGCGCCGCCGCCAGGTGCTCGACCATCTCGTCGCGCGACGTCACCTCTTCACTCGCTTCAACAGGTCCACTCATGCCGTCACCGTCCTTTCGACGAGCTCTGGGACCGACAGCTCGCGCCGCGACAACACGCTCATTGAGCTTGTCGAAATGAGAACTCCGCTCATGCTTGGCTCCTCCGTTCGCCCTCGTCGCCGAGCTCGGACAGCTGGAACCAGTAGAAGCCGTGGCCCGGCAGGGTCAGCAGATAGGGCAGCTCGCCGATGCGGGGAAACCGCACGCTCCCGGTCAGCTCCACCGGGGTGAAACCCATGTGGTCGGACAGGTCGAGCTCGACGGGCTGCGGGAACCTCGAGAGGTTGTTGACGCAGAGCACGACGTCCTTCTCACCGTCGGGTCGTTCCCAGACGCGCTTGTAGGCCAGCACGCTGGGGTTGGAGCCGCCGAGGTCGACGAACTCCCCCTCGGCGAACGCGTTGTGCTGCTTGCGCACCTCGATCATCCGGCGGGTCCAGTTGAGCAGCGACATCGCATTGCCCTGCTGCGCCTCGACGTTGATCGCCTCGTAGCCGTACGTCGCGTCCATGATCGGCGGCAGGTAGACCCGGCCGGGGTCGGATCTCGAGAAGCCGGCGTTGCGGTCGGGCGACCACTGCATCGGCGTACGTACGGCGTCACGGTCGCCCAGCCAGATGTTGTCGCCCATGCCGATCTCGTCGCCGTAGTAGAGGACCGGCGATCCCGGCAGGCTGAGCAGCATCGCGGTGAACAGCTCGAGCTGGTTGCGGTCGTTGTCGAGCAGGGGCGCGAGCCGTCGCCGGATGCCGATGTTGGCCTTCATGCGCGGGTCGCTCGCGTACTCCTGGTACATGTAGTCGCGCTCGTCGTCAGTGACCATCTCGAGCGTCAGCTCGTCGTGGTTGCGCAGGAAGATGCCCCACTGGGTCCCGGTCGGGATCTCCGGGGTCTGGGCGAGGATCTCCGAGATCGGGAAGCGCGACTCCCGGCGCACGGCCATGAAGATGCGCGGCATGAGCGGGAAGTGGAACGCCATGTGGCACTCGTCGCCGCCGACCTTGGGATCGCCGAAGTACTCGACGACGTCGGAGGGCCACTGGTTGGCCTCGGCGAGCAGGATGCGGCCGGGATACTCCCGGTCGACCGTCTCGCGGCACTTGCGGAGATATTCGTGCGTACGCGGGAGGTTCTCGCAGTTGGTGCCCTCCTCCTCGAACAGGTAGGGCACGGCGTCGAGCCGGAAGCCGTCGATGCCGAGGTCGAGCCAGAAGCGCAGGACGTCGAGCATCGCCTCCTGGACCTCTTCGTTCTCGAAGTTGAGGTCGGGCTGGTGGCTGAAGAACCGGTGCCAGAAGAACTGCCCGCGCACCGGGTCGTACGTCCAGTTGGACGACTCGGTGTCGACGAAGATGATGCGCGCGTCGGAGTAGCGCTGGTCGTCGTCGCTCCAGACGTAGTAGTCGCCGTACGGCCCGTCGGGATGGTTGCGCGACTCCTGGAACCACGGGTGCGCGTCGGAGGTGTGGTTGAGCACGAGGTCGGTGATGACGCGGATGTCGCGCTTGTGCGCCTCCTCGAGGAGGTGGACGAAGTCCTCGACCGTGCCGAACTCAGGCAGCACCGCGCGGAAGTCGCTGATGTCGTAGCCGCCGTCGCGCAACGGCGAGGCGTAGAACGGCGGCAGCCACAGGCAGTCGACGCCGAGCCACTGGAGGTAGTCGAGCTTGTCGGCAAGGCCGCGCAGGTCGCCCGTGCCGTCGCCGTTGGAGTCGGAGAACGCTCGGACGAGCACCTCGTAGAACACGGCGCGCTTGAACCACTCGGGGTCGCTCGTGGCCTGCTCGGCGTGGCCGAAGTCGTCGGCTTGAGGTTCGACGAGTGTGCCGTCCTCGGCGATCGCCTCGCCTGTGTGGGGAGTCTCTTCCAACCCCACCAGGCCTGCGTCGGGGGCGGTGTCCTGCGGCATGTGGGTCACCTCTCGGTCAGGCATTCAGGGTGGTGTCGTCGGCGTCTTCGTACGTGCGTCTGGTGAGGCTCACGACGTGTGCGACGGCTCGGAGCGGGTCGAGGCGTACGTAGTTGGACTCGCCCCAGTCGTACGTCTCGCCGGTGACCTCGTCGTGCGCGATCAGGCGGTCACCGGGGTCGAAGCCGAGCGCCGGCAGATCGAGCCACATCGTGCCCTCGCGCGCCTCGTGCGGGTCGAGCGAGACGACGACCAGCACGGTGTCGCCCGTCGCCGGGTCCTGCTTGGAGTAGACCATCAGCGCGTCGTGGTCGATGTGGTGGAAGTGCAGCGTGCGCATCTGGTGCAGCGCTGGGTGGGCCCGGCGGATCTCGTTGAGCCTCGTCAGCCACGGCTGCAGCGAGCGCCCCTCGGCGAGGGCGGCGTCGTAGTCGCGGGGCCGCAGCTCGTACTTCTCGGAGTCGAGGTACTCCTCGCTGCCGGGCCTGACCGCCTCGTGCTCGTAGAGCTCGAAGCCGGAGTAGACGCCCCACGTCGGCGCGAGGGTGGCAGCGAGGGCTGCGCGGATCGCGAACATGCTCGGGCCGCCGACCTGCAGGTGCTCAGGCAGGATGTCCGGCGTGTTGACGAACAGGTTGGGCCGGCCGATGTCCCAGTTGTCGCGGTGGTCCTCACCGAACTCGGTGAGCTCCTGCTTGGTCGTGCGCCAGGTGAAGTAGGTGTAGCTCTGCGTGAAGCCGAGCCGCGCCAGGCCCCACAACCGTGCGGGGCGGGTGAACGCCTCGGCGAGGAACAACACGTCGGGATGCTCGGCCTTGACCTGCTCGATGAGCCACGCCCAGAAGTCCGGCGGCTTGGTGTGGGGGTTGTCGACCCGGAAGATGCGGATGCCGCGCTCGACCCAGTGCAGCGTCACCCGCAGCATCTCGGCATAGATCGCGTCGCTGTCGTTGTCGAAGTTGAGCGGGTAGATGTCCTGGTACTTCTTGGGCGGGTTCTCGGCGTACGCGATCGTGCCGTCGGGCAGCGTCGTGAAGAACTCGGGATGCTTCTTGACCCACGGGTGGTCGGGCGCGACCTGGAGGGCGAGGTCGAGGGCGACCTCAATGCCGAGGTCGTTGGCGCGCTGGACGAACGCCGTGAAGTCCTTGTCCTTGCCGAGCTCCGGGTGGATCGCGTCGTGGCCGCCCTCCTTGGCACCGATCGCCCACGGCGAGCCGGGGTCCGTCTTGCCCGGCGTCAGTGTGTTGTTGGGGCCCTTGCGGTTGACCCGGCCGATGGGGTGGATCGGCGGCAGGTAGACCACGTCGAAGCCCATGTCGGCGACGCGCTCGAGCTCCTTGGCGGCGGTCGCGAACGTGCCATGGACGGGCTTGCCCTTCTTGTCCGTGCCGCCGGTCGAGCGCGGGAAGAACTCGTACCAGGAGCCGTACGCCGCCCGCTCGCGGTCGACCCAGATCGAGCGGATCGGTCCCTTGGTGACGACCTGGCGCACGGGGAAGTCGTGCATGATCGTGCGGACGTCGTCCGACAGCGCGGGGCCGGTGCGGGCGCCGAGCGGCAGCTTCGTGGCCCGCAGGGCGGTGGCGGCGCCCTCGAGCGCCGGTCGCTGCGCCTTGCGCTCCTTGCGGCCCGCGACCTCGTCGAGCAGGCGGGCGGCGAGCTCGAGATCGTTGGCGAGCTCGGTGTCGGTCTGGCCGGCGGCGAGCTTGACCTCGATCGAGTGCACGACCGTGGTCCACGGATCGCCCCACGCGTCGACGCGGAACGTCCAGAGCCCGGTGGCGTCCGGGACGATCGTGGCGGTGAAGAGGTCGGTGTCCTTGCCCGTCTCGTGCATGCGGGTCTCGCGGTCGCTGCGCTCCCCCGGGCCGCGCCAGACGACAGTCGAGCCCACGGCGTCATGGCCCTCGCGCCACACCGTCGCGCTGACGGGGACGTGCTCGCCGGTGACGGCCTTGGACGGGTGGGTGCCGTCTCCGGACACTGGTCGAACGTCGTCAATTCCGAGTCGACCCGTCATGCAGTGCTCCCCCGTACGTCGAGTGCGTGCAGTCACCTTCGAACCTACTGGTTGGACCTACCCGGGCGCGATCCGAGCAAACGGGTGAAGGCCCCTAGTGAGGCCGCCCGCGGCCGAACGTGAGCGAAGCGAAGGGCGCAACGCGAGCCGAAAAGCTCACGCGATCACGCACGTTGAGCTTGTCGAAACGTCCTTTCGACAAGCTCAAGGACCGGGGGGTCAGTGTCTCTCGGCGTCGGTGCCGAAACCGTCTCGCTTCTTGCGCTCCTCGAGCGACAGCTGCTCCTGGAACAGCGTGATGTGCAGACCCCCCGGCGCGTCGAGCCTCGAGTTGAGCGACTGCCAGGGCGTCTCCGTCGGTGGCGCCACCAGCGTGGCACCGGCGTCGACGAGCTTCTGCGTACGTTCCTCGCCGTCCAGCACCTCGAACGCGACCCGCAGCCGCGGGGTCGTCGGGTGGCCCACCTCGACCTCATCGATCATGCGCCGTTGCGCCGGGTTGGCGATCTCGAGCGTGGCGTAGCCGGCGTGCAGGATCGTCACCTTGGCACCTTCACCCTCGGCCTCGAACGCCTCCTGCTCCCGCAGGCCCAGCACGTCGCGGTAGAACTGCACCGCCTGCTCGTAGTCGTCCGCCTCCACGACCAGTCGCAGCTGGACGACGGGCCCGTTCCCCTCGGTGTTGTCAGTCATGACCCGACGCTACGACGTGACGGCGGCGAGCGCTGCGGCTTCGTACGACGCCGCCAGCTCGTTGACCTCGATCGAGGCCTTCTCGGGCGACCCGGAGTCGAACGGAGGTTGCGGGTCGTACTCGGTCCACAGCTGGACGGCCTCGGCGACCTGACGGCCGGAGATGAGCTCGACAAGGCGCAGCGCCATGTCGATGCCGCTCGAGACGCCGGCGGCGGTGATGACGCGCGCATCGAGTTCCTCGACGACACGCTGATGCGTCGGCTCGGCACCGAACAGCGGGAGCTTGTCCACGTGCCGGTAGTGCGTCGTCGCCCGGAGACCCTGCAGGAGGCCGGCGGCTCCGAGCAGCAGCGACCCCGAGCAGACCGAGGTCGTCCACCGCGTGCGCTGGTGCACCTCAGCGAGCCATCGCGGCAGGTCGCCGGCCAGCGCGAGCGCCGTGCCGGGTCCACCGGGTACGACGACGATGTCCGGGCGAGGGACGTCGTCGAAGCCGACCGCGGCCAGGCTCAGCGAGCCGCACTCGTCCGTGACCTGCCCCGGCGTCGGCGCCACGAAGCTCACCGTGACGCCGGGAGTGAAGGCCAGCATCTGGTAGGGGCCGACCACGTCAAGTGCGGTGAAGCCGTCGTACAGCGGGAAGACGACGTGGGTCATGAGCAGTGCATCTCGTGCCGGCGGCGTACGAGCACGACGAGCATCGCGACCATCATCACGACGTGCGCGGTGACCATGAACGCCATCGGGCTCATGAGGTCGGCCCAGACGAGCGGCAGGAGCACCGCCGGTATGTACATCGCCGCGCACATCTCGAGCGTGCTCGCCCAGGTGTGGCGCCGAAACCGCATCCACGCCGCCATGCCGATCGACATGTCGGTGGCCATCAGGACGTACGAGGTGCCGGGACGATCGGCGAACTCGACGGTGAGTCCCGCCGTGGCGCGGAGCATGCCGAACAGGAACATGCCTGCGAACATCGCGATGACCATCTCGACGTAGTGCTTGGCCAATGGCCACCACGAGCGCAGGATGCCTGGGGTTGGGGTGAGTGAGGATGTCATGCCGCCAGCGTCCGCGGCCTGGCGCGACGGGTCCATCGAGCGTGAATAGCGTGTCCGAAAACTTGGGGAACAAGTCTGCGGGACATGCTGACCTGCGCGCGTACGACGCCTAGGTTGGGTTCATGGAGGAACCTCGCCGAGTCGTTGTCGTCGGATATCCGGCGGCTGAGCTGCTGGACATCGCCTGCATCGTCACGGCGTTGCAGCTCGCGAACTTCCTCAACGGGCACGCCCTCTATCGCCTCGAGCTGGCCTCCCCCGGCGGACTGCCGATCCACACCGGCACCGGGCTCACGATCAACGCCGACGTCGCGCTGGAACGGGTTCGCGGTCCGCTCGACACGCTGATGGTGTCCGGCGGCATCGGGTACGTCGATGCGATGGCCGACGACCGACTGGTTGCGCACGTACGACGCCTCGGCCGGGAGTCGAGGCGGGTCGCCTCGGTCTGCACGGGTGCGGGGATCCTGGCTCAGGCGGGCCTCCTGACCGGCCGCCGGGCGGCGACGCACTGGGACCACGTCGACTTCCTCGGCGAGCGGTTCCCCGACGTCGCGTTCGACCGCGACCCGATCTTCATTGCGGAGGACGACGTGTGCACCTCGGCCGGGGTGACGGCCGCGCTCGACCTCACGCTGTCTTTCATCGACGCCGACACCGGATCCGACCTCGCGCGGGACGTCTCCCGCCAGCTCGTCACCTATCTCCAGCGGCCCGGCAACCAGGCCCAGATGAGCATGTTCACCGCACCACCGGCGGTCAAGAGCTCACTCGTGCAGGACGCCGTCTCGTACGTCACGACACACCTCGACGAGGACCTCTCGGCTGCCGCCCTCGCAACACGAGTCCCGATGAGCGAGCGACACCTCGCCAGACTGTTCATCAAGGAGCTGGGCACGAGTCCGGGCCGCTTCGTCCGCAAGGCTCGCACGGAGGCGGCGGCGCACCTGCTGACTGGCAGCGACCTGAGCGTGCAGACCGTCGCGACGCGCTGCGGGTTCGGCACGGTCGAGTCGCTGCGGCAGGCGTTCTGGGCGATGTATGGCGTGTCTCCGACGCACTACCGGATGACGCAGTCCCGAAGCGTGAGTTCGGTCAGTCCTGCGGTGGCAGGTCGATCTGGTACTTGATGAAGCCCGGGTCGTCGGCCACCTTGTCGTACACCCGCCGGGCCGTGGAGTTGGACGCCTGCGTGTGCCAATAGACCCGTCCGCACCCCTGGTCGCGGCCCCAGTCCGCGACCGCAGCGATCAACGCGGCCGCGACGCCGCGCCCTCGCGCCTCAGGGGCGGTGAACAGGTCCTGCAGGTAGCAGACGTCGGCGCCCGAGGTGCTGGGGTGGACGAAGAAGTGCGTGATGCCGACAATCTCGCCGTCCAGCCGCGCGCCCAAGGCATGCAGCCGCGTGCCCTCTTGGAACTCCTGCCACGCCCGCTCGTACATCTCGGCCGGCTCGGTGCGCTCGTAGAAGTCGATGTACGCCCGGAACAGCTCCTCCCATGTCGCGCGGTCGTCCGGCGCGAGCCGACTGATGGTGATCACGGCCGCCGTCAGTCCTGCCGGGGGGCCTTGAGCAGCAACAGTGACCGGCCCGCCAGCGTCAGTGAGCTGCCGGCCGACAGCGGCTCGGTCGATGCAGGTGCACCGTCGGGGGTCGTGGTGTCCAGAGTCGGCTCGAACGTCTCGCCGAACTCGACGCCCGGCAGCACGACGTCGATCGGATCGGCACCGGCGTGCATCAGCAGCAGCCAGGAGTGATCTGTCAGCAGCTCACCTTCACGCGTACGGGACTGGCTGTTGGAGCCGTCGATCCACATGCCGAGGGTGCGGCGGTCGTCGTCCTCCCAGTCCGCCTCGTCGAGCTCGTGGCCGTCGGGGCGCAGCCAGATGAGGTCCGGCCGGCCCGTGGGTGTGGTCCGGCCGTCGAAGAACTCCGGCTGTCGCAGCGCCGGGCTGTTGGCACGCAGGTGCACGACGCGGCGGGCGAACGCCAGCATCGCGTCGGCCTCGGCGTTCTCGGTCCAGTCGACCCATGAGGTCGGGTCGTCGAGGCAGTACGCGTTGTTGTTGCCGCCCTGGGTGCGCCAGCGCTCGTCACCGGCGACGAACATCGGCGTGCCGGTCGAGAGCATCAGCGTCGCGAACAGGTTGCGGGCCTGCTGCTGCCGCAGCGAGCCGATCGCGGGATCGTCGGTCTCGCCCTCGACGCCGTGGTTCCATGAGCGGTTGTCGTTGGTGCCGTCGCGATTGTCCTCGCCGTTCGCCTCGTTGTGCTTGCCGTCGTACGACACCAGGTCGCGCAGCGTGAAGCCGTCGTGCGCGTTGATGAAGTTGATCGACTGCCACGGCCGGCGCAGCGTGTGGTCGTACAGGTCCGATGAGCCGGTCAGCCGGTAGGCGAGGTCGTCGACTCCCCCGGCGGCGCCGCGCCAGAAGTCGCGGACGGTGTCGCGATAGATGCCGTTCCACTCGGCCCACTGCGCGCCGAAGTCGCCGACCTTGTAGCCCTCGCCGGTCGCATCCCACGGCTCGGCGATCAGCTTGCAGGTCGACAGGACGGGATCGGAGGCGATTGCCGTGAGGAGGGTCGAGTCGCGGTCGAACTTGCCGCCGTTGGGCCGGCCCATCGTGCTCGCGAGGTCGAAGCGGAAGCCGTCGACGCCCAGCTCGGTGGCCCAGTAGCGCAGCGAGTCGGTGACCATGCGGACGACGGTCGGCGAGCTGGACTCGAGGGTGTTGCCGCAGCCCGTGATGTCGGCCATGTGGCCGTCCTCGTCGTGCAGGTAGTAGGCCGGCGCCTCGTAGCCGCGGAAGCTCAGCGTCGGGCCGTCGGGCCCGCCCTCGCACGTGTGGTTGTAGACGACGTCGACGATGACCTCGATGTTGGCGGCGTGTAGCGCGGCCACCATCGTGCGGAACTCCTCGACCTCGCGTCCCGGCTCGCTGGCATATCCGGCGTGCGGGGCGAAGAAGCCGAGCGGCGAGTAGCCCCAGTAGTTGTGCCGGCCGGCGTTGACGAGCGCGGGCTCGTCGCTGAACGTCTGCACGGGCAGCAGCTCGACACTCGTGACGCCGAGGCGCAGGAAGTGCTCGATGACGGCGGGATGGGCCAGGCCGAGGTAGGTCCCGCGGAGCGGCTCGGGCACGTCGGGATGCTGCTGCGTGAAGCCCTTGACGTGGAGCTCGTAGATCACGGTCTCCTCGAACGGGACCTCGGGCTTGACGCCGGTGTCGGGGCCGCCGGGGCTCGTCACGACGCTGAGCGGGACCGATCCGAGCGAGTCGACCTGGGACGGCTCGACGCCCTCGGGATCGTCGGCATAGCCGAGCGCCGCCGTCATGTCGGTCATGGTGCCGCTGATGCGCCGGGCGTACGGGTCGACGAGGAGCTTGTTGGGGTTGCAGCGCAGGCCGGTCTTGGGCTCGTACGGGCCGTCGATGCGGAAGCCGTACTTCTGGCCCGGCGTGACTCCCGGCACCAGGCCGTGCCAGACGCCGAACGTACGCTCCGTCAGCTCGATGCGGCGCTCGTTGAGGTCGTCGTCGATGAGGCACACCTCGACCCGCTCGGCGACGCTGCTGGCGACCGCGAACCGTACGCCGCCGGCCTCCGGGTGCGCCCCGAGCGGGAAGGGGCGTCCGGCGAGGACCTGCGTGTCCGAGGACGGGTGGGTTGCCATGCCCACCAGTCTTTCAGGTGGCTGGCGGGGACCGGCCCCCAGCAGGCGTGACGATCGGCACGCCGGTCAGGACGCCTGCGGTGTCTCGATGTTGGAGTAGTACGGATTCGTGAACGGGAAGTCGCTGGTGGCCCAGTGGCGGAGGGCGGCGTGCAGCGTCGCGTAGTGCCCGCTCTCGTACGCCTCGGGCGTCACCCACCAGCTCACGTCGACGTCGTGGTCGAGGAGCTCCTCGGTCAGCTTGGTCCGCCGGCCCATGGGATAGAGGTAGCAGCAGCCGAGGTACGTCCCGCCGGTGTCGTACACCGCGTATGTGTAGGAGCCGCCGTCGCGGAACTCGCACTCGTGCCAGACCAGGTCGACGTAGTTGCCGTCCTCGGTGACGGGCTCGGTGGGCCAGCCGCCGCCGCGCGTACGCCGGATGAGGTCGAGGCTCGCGTTGATGCCCGCGACGTCGTCGTGCAGGTGCCCGCGAGTGATCGCCTCGGCGCGGATGTCGCCGAGCTCGAGCAGTGTCGGGGCGGCCCACCCGTCGGGCACGGGCAGCCGCTTCATGAAGTCGCCGTAGTCCACGGTCACCTCGTCGCCCGATAGGTGAGGATCACGATGCCCGTGTCGAGCGTGATGGCGTCGACCATCTCGAACGTCCCGGACAGGCCTGGACGGTGCAGCAGGCCCTCGGTGCCGACGATGAACGGGTGCACCCACAGTCGCAGCTCGTCGAGCAGGCCGGCCTCCATGAGCGCGTGGGTCAGCTGGCCGAAGCCGAACTGGATGATGTCGGCGCCCGGCTGCTCCTTGAGCTCGCGGATGGCGTCGACTGGGTCGTGGTCGATGACGATCGTGTTGTTCCACGTCGGCTCGGTCAGCGTGCTCGAGACGACGTACTTCGGCAGGGCGTTCATGCGGTCGGCGATGGGGTCGCCGGCCATCGCCGAGAACACCGGCGCGAAGCCCTCGTACGTACGCCGGCCCATGATGATCGCGTCGCTGCGCTCGAGCCGTTCCTGCTGGATCTTGTTGCCGGCGTCGGTGAAGCCGCCGACGGTGGGCCAGTTCTGCGGGTCGTCGATGACGCCGTCGAGGGTGATGTAGGTGGAGCTGGCGATCGTACGCATGCGGTTCCTTTCGGGTCACGCGAATATTGGAGTCACTCCAACTATCGCTGAGTTCCACCATGACCAATTTTGCGCAGAAACACCACCCCTGCCGGCGACCTGCGGCCGGATTGTTGGGTTCCGCGTCCCGAAAGACGCGTTGTCGCGCGCATCGCTCTCGGACCTCCGGGTAGGTCGTACGGCATGACCCTTTCTGCGGACGACATCCGATGACCGCCAGCCTGGGAGCCGCACTGGTGCTGATCATGCTGTTCTTCGTCGGGCTCGGAGCGTTGCTGACGCTCGCGGTCCACATGGAGTCGACGCTGGAGCACCCCCGAGGCCGCCACCGCGTACGCGTCCCGGTCCATGATCGAAACCGGCGGCCGTAGCCTCGATACCGCTGCAACCCCTACGATCACTCCATGCTTTCCCTGGAGTCCGCGCTGACGTTCGCGGTCGCGTCGTTCCTGCTGATCGTGATCCCTCGCCCGAGCGTGCTGTTCGTCGTCGGGCGGTCGCTGTCACTCGGTCGTCGCGGAGGGCTGCTGAGCGTCGCGGGCAACGAGCTCGGCGGGTTGGTGCCGATCACGGCTGTGGCGCTGGGCATCGGCGCGATCGTGTCGGACTCGATCATCGCCTTCACAGTGGTCAAGATCGCCGGCGGCGCGTACGTCATCTACCTCGGCATCCAGGCGATCCGGCATCGCCGTACGCCGATAGACCAGCCGGCCGAGGCGCCGAAGTCGGGCGGGCGCCTGCTGTGGCAGGGCTTCGTGGTCGGTGCGACGAACCCCAAGACGATCGTGTTCTTCGTCGCCGTCCTGCCCCAGTTCGTCAACCACGACCGCGGCGGCATACCCGGTCAGATCCTGATCCTTGGGCTGATCTTCACGGTCATCGCGTTCGTGTGTGACTCGGTGTGGGCCGTGGTCGCCGGCGCCGCCCGCACGTGGTTCGCCCGGTCACCGCGCCGCATGTCGCAGATGAACGCGACCGGCGGCACGATGATGATCGGCCTCGGCGGCGGCCTCCTGCTCGCCGGCAACAAAGCCTGACCGCTCCGAACCGGTGGTTGAGGTGCGAAGGCCGCCAGCGGCCGTAGCCTCGAAACCACGTTCCACCGATCGCAGATCCCCTACGCTTTCCGCATGCTCACTGCCGCCCGCCGTCGTCCGTTCAGGACAGCGTTCGTCGCGGTCGTCGCAGCGCTCGGCGCATTCGCCGCGACCTACTCAGCCACCGGTCGCTCTCTGCAGCACCTCATCGGCTACCCCTGCCGATAGCGCTGAGACACTTGGGCGGTGCACCCAGGCATCGTCGTCGTCCGCTCACCTGGCCACCAGGCCGCTGACCGGGGTCTGCCCCGCTTGCTGGCCGCCTACCACCTGCGTACGGAGTCGGAGAAGGGCGCAGCGGTGGAGAGCGTCGACGAGCTGCCGGAGCGCTACCGGTCAGAGGTGCAGCACCCGTCGGCCACGTTCGCGAATGACGTCGCGCTGGTGGCAATGAACGGCGACGCCGCCGTCGGCTGCCTCGTCGTCACGGCGTCGAAGAACGGTGCGTCAGAGATCAAGCGGCTGTGGACCGACCCAGAAGTCCGCGGCCGAGGTGTCGCATCCAAGCTGATCGAGGCTGCCTTCGCGCACGCACAGGAGTCGGGCACCAACACCGTACGTCTGTCGGTGTGGGAGTGGCGCCACGACGCGATCGGGCTGTACGTGCGGCTCGGCTTCAAGGCCGTCGATTCGTGGGAGGAGCGCGAGCAGCTCTTGTGCATGGAACGCTCGACCGCACCTGACGTGCCGAGCCGCCCGGCCGCCTAGAGCAGCAGGAACGTCGCGACCCCCGCGAGCACCAGGAGACCGAGCAACGGCAGCAGCAGCTTGTAGGCCACCACCAGCGCGCGGCCACCCTGCGTGCCGAGCACGGGAGCTTCCGGCGCACCGACGACGATCCGCTGCTGGTCGGCGAGGAAGTCCATGTACGCGATGCCCCACGCGACGGTCCGGTTGTGGGTGGCGATGATCATGCGAGCCGGGTCGACGATCACCGGGAAGGCCATTGTCGAGAATCGCTTCCGCGGCTTCGCGAGCGCGGCTGCCTGCGCTGCCTGATCGGCCGACGAGCTCACGATGACCGGGATGACCGCGACGCCGGTCTGGAACCCGATGGGAAGACCACCCTTGACGCTCTTGGCCCACTTCGCGGCCAGGTCCGTGATCGCCGAGAGGTCCGCCTCGGTCGCACGTTCGACGACGACGAACACCACGAACGTGTGGAGGCGCGTCAGGAACCACCTGATTCGGAAGTCTGAGCGCCGTACGGCCCTCGCTCCTGGCAACACGGTCTGGTCGACCTCGACCGCCTTGTAGCCGGCAGCCTGCAGTCGCGTCAGTGCCGCATCGGTCCATACGTCTGGAGTCACGACGAACACTCTGACAGTCGGTTGAACCCGACGTGGCAGATTTGGCGACATGCATCCGTTCAGCCAGATCGACGTGTTCGCCTCCACCATCACCGAGGGCAATCCCCTCGCCGTCGTCCATGACGCGGACGACCTGACGGATGAGCAGATGGCCGCGTTCGCGCGGTGGACCAACCTCGCGGAGACGACGTTCCTGCTGCGTCCTTCGTCTGACGCGGACTACCGCGTACGCATCTTCAACACGCAACGCGAGCTTCCGTTTGCCGGCCATCCCACCCTCGGCTCAGCGCGTGCCTGGCTCGAGGCCGGCGGTACGCCTCGCACGCCCGGCGCGATCGTCCAGGAATGCGGCGCCGGCCTGATCCGCATCCGTCAGGACGGCGACCGGCTCGCCTTCGCCGCTCCCCCGCTCATTCGCGACGGCGCGGTCGACGACGCAGACCTGAAGCGGGTGATCGACGGACTCGGCGTCGAGCCCGCTCGCGTCGTCGATGCCAAATGGGCGGACAACGGTCCCGGCTGGGTCGCGGTGCTGCTCGACAGCGCCGAGACCGTGCTGAACCTCAAGCCCGATCAGGCCCTCTTCGGCGAGAACAACCGCGTCGGCGTCGTCGGCCCGCACCCGGAGGGCTCCGAGACCGCCGTCGAGATCCGCGCCTTCACCTCCAGCCCCGGCGGCGAGGACCCGGCGACCGGGAGCCTCAACGCTTCGATCGCCCAGTGGCTCATCGGCACCGGTCGCGCGCCCTCGTCGTACGTCGCCGCGCAGGGCACCGCCGTCCGTCGCCGCGGCCGCATCCACGTCGACCAGGTCGGCGAAGACATCTGGATCGGCGGCGAGACCGTCGTCGGCATCAGCGGGACGGTGGATCTGTAGACAGCGGTCCGGACGGTCGTCGCCACAGGCCTGGCCGTCGGACGCTGCCCTCCAGCGGCATTCCGCCGCGTCCGACTCGGGGACGGCTGAACTGACAGACAAAGAGCCCGAAGCACCGAAAGCCCGCCCGTGTACGAAGCGTCGCGACGTGAGTCCACGAGGTCAACCCGCCAAGACCTCCGCCACGACTACGCCCGCCAGTCCCAGGTAGACGGCGCCGGCCATGTAGTTCAATGCCGCACCGGCCCTACGGGAACTCCTGAAACGGGATTGGAAGGTCCCTGCCGTCACTCCGATGGTTCCGTAGAGCAGGACCTCGGTCATCACGTTGATGGCGCCCAGCATCGCCAACTGCATCTCGGTATTCAGCGCATTTCCTGTGAACTGCGGGAGGACAGGAAGGAAGAACAGCAGCAGCTTCGGGTTGGTCAGACTGACGATCACCCCACGGAGGTACGGCCGCGTGGCTGAAGCGCCACGAACATCGCCGGTCGATCTATGGGCGCCGCGGATGGTCACGTACGCGAGCCACAAGAGGTAGGCCGCGCCCAACAGCTTCACGGCGTCGAGCAACATCGGGTACGAGTGAGCCGCCCGTCCCACGCCGATCACGACTGCGGTCGCGTACACGCTCATGCCAGTCCCGATGCCCAGGATCGCGTGCACGGCGCTTCGCCGACCGGCCTCGAGACCAGCGGCAATCACGTATGCCATGTCGGGCCCGGGCGGGATGAGGAACAGCAAGATGACGGCAACGAAGCCCGGAAGAACCGCAAGGTCAACCATCGCTCCCAACCCCCCAAAATATGGAACCTTCTATGACGGTTCTACCAACGCACTCGTCGATCCGCAACCGGCTATGGTGGTTCCATGACTGCTGGCTTCCCTCAGTTCCGCACCGGGAAGGTGCTCGCGACGGCGTTCACGGGGACCCTCTCGGAACGCCATGGCACGGCGGTCGAGCGCATTCCCACGCCGCAACGACTGACCGATTGGCTGGAGATCCATGGCCTTCCAGTTGAGTCCTGCAGCAATGCTCAGCTCGAACGCGCTCGGGCGCTGCGAGAGGCGATTCATGCTGCGGCGACAGCGGCCGCCACCCAAGACGTGCTGCCGACCACTGCCGTCCGTCTGATCAACGACTGCAGCGCCCAAGGCTGGGCCGCGGCAAGCTTGACGCCTGACGGCCAGCGACATTGGCAGCTCAGCCCGACACCCTGCGTCGAGGACGCACTCAGCGTGATCGCGGCCGACGCCATCAGCACCATCGCCGGCGATCGCGACGGCAGGCTCGCCTTGTGCGCGTCGTCGACCTGCCGAGCGGTCTTCCTCGACACCAGCCAAAGCCACACCCGCAAATGGTGCGACATGAACACGTGCGGGAACCGCCAGAAGAAGGCGCGCTTCAGAGCCCACCAAACAGCAAAGGCCCGACCTGAGAGATAAGTCCTCGAGCCGCGTCTTGTCGCCGCGATCTCGTCATGGCACGCGTAGGTCGGGGTTGTAAGGTGGGCTTGAGTGGACCTTGGCCATCGTCATCGTCGTCGCCCCAGAAGTTGTTCATTTCGAGGCCCTCAAATCTCCCCACGCAATACAAGATGGCCGCAATGGCGAAGATGTTCGCTCTGGCGTATCCGCCTACTCGGAACATCGTGAGTCCGAGAAACGCGATCAGCACACCAGCTGCAATCCGCACCAGCCACTTCATCACCCGATGCTAGAAGGTTCCGAGCAGCGCCACCCCGTGGACGCCAGTCCACCGCGGCCAGGCATGCCCGCGTCACTCCGCCGCGCGCGCTGCGTCTCGGGCCGCGAGGTCACGGACCGGATCCTGCACGAGCAGGTTGACCCACATCCGGCCCAGCCAATCTGCGTACTGCTCATCGCTCCAGCCCCGCTCGACCACCAGTTGGTGCCACAGGTGCCCGTCGGTCATCGCCCAGATCAGGTCGCGGCACTCCTCCTCGGTGACCTTGAGCTGTCCGGTTGCCGCGGCCTCGCGCGCCATCACGGACAGTCCCGCCAGGCGCTGCCCCTCCATCTCGGCCGCCATCTGGGCGGCGCTGGCCTCGCTGGCGGCGGCGCCATGCACCGACCTGACGAACGGGGTCATCCGACGTGCGGTCGCCGTGGAGAACTTCGCGTGCATCATGAACCGCGTGGCCAGGTCCGGCTCGGCCCGTATCGCCACCACCTCGGGTCGCTCGTGGAAGACGACCTCCTCGTCGTCGCCGCCGATGGTCACGTCCCAGGTGCGGTGCAGCAGGGTCGCCTTGTTCTTGAACGTGGCGTAGATCGTCTCGGGCGAGACACCCGCACGCTCCGCGACCTGCGCAATGGTGGTGCGCCCATAGCCCTGCTCGACGAACAGGTCGTGCGCCGCCCGCAGGATCGCCCGCTGGGTCTCGCGGGCCTGGGCGCGACGACGGGTTGCATCGTAAGGCCTCTTGACAGACTCATTCATTGGATACACCATCACTGTATTGAACGTAGTAACACTACATCGAAAGTATAGGTGATCATGATGACTGCATCAGACTGGTCCAGCGTGGCGGCCTCTTGGGAGGCCCACTCCGCGGGCATAGAGGAGACCAGCGCGACCGTGACCGAGGCGCTGCTCGCTGCCGCCGCGATCGCGCCGGGCGAGAACGTGCTCGAGCTCAGCGCGGGCACCGGTCACCTCGCCACCCACCTGGTTGAGCTGGTCGGGCCGGACGGGTCGCTGGTCGCCAGCGATGTCGCGCCGGAATTCGTTGCGGTGCTGGAGCGACGGCTCGCGAACGCGCCCACTGCCAGCGTGGCGACGATCGATGCCGCCGCGATCGCGGGGCCGCCTGCGGCACACGACGCGGTCGTGTGCCGGATGGGCCTGATGTTCGTCCCCGAGCCGGTCGAAGCGCTCCGCGAGATCCGCCGCGTCCTGCGACCCGGCGGGCGGCTCGCCGCCACGGTCTGGGGTACGCCCGACAACAACCCGTGGATGGTCAGCGTCGGGTTCGCCACCATGATGACCGGCCTCCTCAACGGCCCCATGCCGACCGAGCCCGGCGGCCCCTTCTCACTCGGCGACCCTGACGAGCTCGAGAAGCTCGCCCGCGAGGCCGGGTTCGGCGACGTCTCGGTCGAGGTCGTCTCCTACACTCGCCGGTACGCCTCCGCGGACGAGCTGTTCGACATGGTCCGCGTGCTCGCACCCCCGATCGCGGCCGCCCTCGCGAACGCCTCGCCCCAGCAGCTCGCCGCCGCCCGTACGACGGCCGCGGACTTCATCACCCAGTACCGCTGCGACGACGGGTCGTACGACGTACCGGCCTGCGCACTGGTACTGCTGGCGTCCTGACCTCCAGCGACAGTTCGTGCCGAGTTTCCGCGCGAAGCTGGGTGACCGGCCGGCGGGCTCTTAGGCCTTCAGCGCGTAGGTGAGTTCCTCGATGCCATCGTCAGGCGCGGGCGGCTTCGCGTCCTCCGCGCGATCGCGCCGAAACCCGCACTTCTCCAGGACACGGATCGAACCCGCGTTGTGCGCGACGACATGGGCGTACAGCGGTCGGACCGACACTTCCTCGGTCAGCAGGCCGAGCGCCTGCGTCGCGACGCTGCGGCCCCAGAACTCGCGCCCGATCCAGTAGCCGAGCAGCTGCTGCCCGTCCTGCGGCCAGCTGCAGATGTAGCCCGCCACCGCGCCATCCGCAACGATCGTGCGCACCACGAGGGTGTCGTCCCCGCGGACCTTCGCCCAGTGCGCCGCGACCTGATCCCTGTCGCGAGCGGGAAACGCCGCCATCTCGACCGCCTGCGGATCCGCCTCGTGCTCGAAGAACACCTCGACGTCCTGGTCCTCGACATTCCTGAGAACCACGGCGGGTGGCACGTCGGGGACTTCACTCATATCCAGTCACTCCTCGGCTCGGCTGTCCCGACTATGTCACCGACCGCAGACAGGATGGTTGTTGCCGAGGACCTGCCACCCGGATGGTGCTCGAGATGGTTCATAATCGGAAGTTGTCAGGCTCGACAGAGGCTGGCTTCGCGGACGTGGTGTAGTTGCAGCACGCTTCCCTTCCAGGGAATGGGTCGAGGTTCAAATCCTCGCGTCCGCTCCACAAACCGAAGTCGGACCGGCCGGCCGAGACCTTCCTTCGCTCGGCTCAGGGAACCACGAGGTCGAGGGTCGCTCGCGTCCGGTCGTCGTCGTGGACGTGGGTGATGAGCCCTCGGCGGCTGTCGTATTCGCCGAAACCCGTTCGTGGAGTGGGTGAGAGTCGGCCGACAGCCGACGGATGAGAAGGGGACACGATGAGCACGAACAGGGTCTTGATTTCGGGAGCGAGCATCGCAGGTCCGGCGCTGGCGCACTGGCTGCGGCGCAGGGGCGCCGAGGTGACGGTGGTCGAGCAGTCGCCCGGGCTGCGTCCGGGCGGGCAGGCCGTGGACGCGCGCGGAGTGGCCAAGGAGGTCATCCGGCGCATGGGGCTCGACGAGGCCATACGCGCGGTGTGCACCGACACCGCTGGCGCGTACGTGGTGGACGCGGAAGGGAAGGTGCTGGACACCCATCGCGCGGAGGAGAACGACGGCGACGGATACATCTCGGAGATCGAGGTCCTGCGCGGCGACTTCGCCCAGGTGCTCTACGACGACACGCGCGACGGTGTCGAGTACGTCTTCGGCGACCGGATCGCCGATCTTACCCAGGACGCGGATGGGGTCGACGTCACCTTCGCGAGCGGAGACCAGAGGCGCTTCGAGCTGGTGATCGGCGCGGACGGGTTGCACTCGGCGTTGCGCGGGATGGTCTTCGGGCCGCGCGAGCAGTACGTCCGGCACCTCGGGCTCGTGCTGGCGTTCTACAGCGTTCCCAACGAGTTTGGTCTCGATCGCTGGCTGATCGACTACCACGAGGCGGGGCGCTCCGCGGGCCTGCGACCCATCCACGACGCAAGTCAGGCGATCGCCATGCTCTCGTTCCCGTCACCCGACTTCTACATCGACTACCGCGACGTCGAGGGCCAGAAGCGGCTGCTGCGCGAGCAGATGGCCGGCGTGGGCTGGGAGACCTCGCGCATCCTCGAGCACCTCGACGACACCCCCGACTTCTACCTCGACCAGGTCGCGCAGGTCGTGATGGACCACTGGGCCAAAGGACGGGTCGGGTTGCTCGGGGATGCCGCATTCAGCGCGTCGCCGATGTCTGGCGCAGGCACCGGACTGGCGCTGGTCGGGGCATACATGCTCGCCGGAGAGCTGGCCGCCGCCGACTGGGACCCGGTGGCCGGATTCGCCGCCTACGAGGCGCGGATGCGTACGTACGTCGAGGACAACCAGGAGATCGGCCGTATGCACGTACAGATGCTCACCGCCGACCCTGAGGCCGAGCCGGGCCCGGAGCCCGACATGGAAGCCCTCATGGCGCTGATCGAGCGAGCGGTCGGCGGTCCCGAGCTGCCCGACTACACCGGCGTACCGGATTCCGGAGCTCGCTAGCCACGCGCAGGTAGCATGTGTCGGAACGAGGATCGTGGGTAGTTCGCCCATATGAAGCAGCTCCAAATCGGCCTGGTGGCTGATCCAGCACTGCCCACACAGATCGCGCACGAGATGAGTGACCTCGATCCGCCGGACGGCGACAATCCTGGCGGCTGGGACGTCGAAGTCGTGAGTGAGCCGTTCACTGTCGACTGCGAGGACGTCGACACCGCCTTGGGCCGTCTCAGAGATGAAGCCGCGGGACACGACTGGGACCTGGTGGTCGGCCTGACGGAGCTTCCGCTCCGCGACGACGACAGCCGCTACCTGCTCGTCCAGACCGATCCGGGGTAACGGATGGCCGTGCTGTCGCTGCCCGCTTTGGGCGGTCTGCGTATGCGGTCTCGCACTCGGCACGCGATCGCTCAGCTCGTCGAAGGCCTGGCTGACTCATCCACGGACGAGCGCCGCATTCCGGTGGCACGACCGGGTGGCCGGTGGCGCCTGCTCCTCGGGATGGTGCTGGCGAACCGCCCGTGGCTGCTCGTGCCCGGACTGAAGTCAGCGCTCGTCGCGGCGCTGGCGACAGGGGCGGTCGCGACGATCAACTCCACCGTGTGGCTGCTCGCCGACTCCATGGCGTGGTGGCGACTCATCGTCGCGACGATCGCTTCGATATCCCTCGTCGTCGCCTGGCTCGTGATCGATGGCGGGCTCTGGGATCGTCCCGACAACGACTCCCACGAGGCCCGGGAGCGATCCCGTCTCTACAACGCCTCGACCCTGATCACCCTGACGACCGGCGTGGTCATCTGCTACCTCGCCCTGTATGTCGTGAACCTCGTATGGGCGATGTTCGTCCTCGATCCCTCCGTCAGGGGCGGCTACCTCAACAGGTCGTTCGGCTACCAAGAGCTGTTCGTCCTCGCCTGGTTCGTGGCCTCAGCCGCCACCGTCGGCGGCGGCCTCGGCAGCGGCCTGGAGTCGGACGAGGCCATCCGGGCGGCCACGTACTCCAAGCGCGAGGAGGAGCGGCGCAACCGGCTCGCGCGTGACAAGGACGAGTCGTCACGCGACTGGGACCGCGACTAGCCCGCTGACCCCCACGACAGCAGCACGCGGTCGTCGGACGTACGGACCTCGAACGACTCCTCGGCGAAGCTGACGACGACGCGGAGCGAACCGCGGTGCATGACGAGCCAGGAGTCGTCGTCGGCGACCTCGACAACGAAACCGTCGAGCGACGGATCGGCCAGCTCAGGCTGTGAGCGGCGCAGCGCGATCAAGGAGCGATAGACGCCGAGCATCGAGGCATGGTCCGGCGAGGACAGCTCCGACCAGTCCAGGGTCGAACGCTCGACGGTCGCCGGGTCCATCGGGTCGGGCACCTCGGACTCGCCCCAGCCGTGCCGGCCGAACTCGCGGCGGCGACCGGTGCGTACGGCCTCGGCAAGCTCGGGATCGGGGAACGACGCGAAGAACTGCCACGGCGTGCTGGCCGCCCACTCCTCCCCCATGAACAGCATCGGCGTGCAAGGGCCCAGCAGCACGATCGCCGCACCGCAGGCCTGCAAGCCGGGCGAGACGGACGCCGAGATGCGGTCGCCGGTGGCGCGGTTGCCGATCTGGTCGTGGTTCTGCAGGTACGCGAGGAACGAGGTGCCGGTCAGCTGAGAGGTGTCGACGGGACGGCCGTGCGTACGTTCGCGGAACGACGACCACGTGCCGGCGTGGAAGAACGCGCCGCGCAACGTCGTGGCCAGCGCATTGTGCGCGGCGAAGTCGGCGTAGTAGCCGTCGGTCTCCCCCGTCAGCCGTACGTGCAGCGCATGGTGCAGGTCGTCGCTCCACTGCGCGTCCATGCCGAGCCCGTTCGCCGAGCGTGGCATGACCATACGCGGGTCGTTGAGGTCGGACTCCGCGATCAAGGTCAACAGCCGGCCGAGCACGTCAGACATACGAGCGGTCTCTGCCGACAGCTCCTCGAGCAGGGTCAATGCCCGCCGATCAGCCAGCGCGTGCACGGCATCGAGCCGCAGCGCGTCGACGTGGAAGTGCTCGAACCAGCCGAGCGCGTTGTCGAGCACATAGCGCCGCACCTCGTCGGACTGCGGCCCGTCGAGGTTGAGCCCGGGCCCCCAGTCGTTCTGGCCGGCGAAGTAGGGGCCGAAGCGGTCGAGGTAGGCGCCCGACGGCCCGAGATGGTTGTAGACGACGTCGAGCACGACGCCGAGCCCGCGCGCATGGCACGCGTCGACGAAACGCTTGAACCCGTCCGGTCCCCCGTACGGCTCGTGCACCGCGCCCCACAGCACCCCGTCGTAGCCCCAGCCCGCGTCGCCGTCGAACGAGTTGACCGGCAGCACCTCGACGAGGTCGATGCCGAGGTCGACGAGGTGGTCGAGCCGCTCGATGGCGGCGTCGAACGTACGCCCGGGGGTGAACGTGCCGATGTGCAGCTCGTAGATCACCGACCCCTCAAGGGCGCGACCATGCCAGTCTGCGTCGGTCCAGGCGAAGTCGTCGTGGTCGTACGTCCGGGAGGCCGCGTGCACACCACTGGGCTGCCACCGCGAGCGCGGGTCAGGCAGCGGAGTGTCGTCGTCACCGAGCAGGAACGCGTAGTCGGTGCCGGGCTCCGCCTCGACGTCTGCGTGCCACCAGCCGCCCTCGCCGGGCTGCATCGCGTGATCGGTGCCGCCGACCTGCAGGCGTACGCGCTGGAGGTCGGGGGCCCAGACCGTGAACGTCACCTGACGACGCGGGTTTCCGGCGACTTGGTCTGCGCCGGATCGGTCTCGGGCAGGTCGCCGAGCGCCTCGTCGACGGCCTTGAGCACGTCGCCGTCGAGGGTGATGCCCGACGCCTGCGCGTTGGACTCGACCTGCTCGGGCCGTGAGGCGCCGACGATCGCCGCGGCGACGTTGTCGTTGGCGAGCACCCATGCGACGGCGAGCTGCGCCATCGTGATGTCGAGGCCATCGGCGATCGGCTGCAGTTTCTGCACGGCGGTCAGCACCTCGTCGTCGAGGAAGCGCTTGATCATGTCGGCGCCGCCCTTCTCGTCGGTGGCGCGGCTGCCCTCGGGCGGTGCTGCACCGGGCTTGTACTTGCCGGTGAGCACGCCCTGCGCGATCGGCGACCAGACGATCTGCGAGACGCCGAGCTCCTTGCTCGTGGGGATGACCTGGTCCTCGATGACCCGCCAGAGCATGGAGTACTGCGGCTGGTTGGAGATCAGGTGGATGCCGAGGTCCTGGGCGAGCGCGTGGCCGGCGCGGATCTGGTCGGCGGTCCACTCGCTGACGCCGATGTAGAGCGCCTTGCCCTGACGGACCACGTCGGCGAATGCCTGCATGGTCTCCTCGAGCGGCGTCTCCACGTCATACCGGTGCGCCTGGTAGAGGTCGACGTAGTCGGTGCCGAGCCGCTCGAGCGATCCGTTGATCGACTCCATGATGTGCTTGCGCGACAGGCCGGTGTCGTTGGGTCCGCCGGGACCGGTCGGCCAGTAGACCTTGGTGAAGATCTCCACCGACGCGCGGCGCTCGCCCTTGAGCGCCTCGCCGAGGACGGACTCGGCCTTGGTGTTGGCGTAGACGTCGGCGGTGTCGAACGTCGTGATGCCCGAGTCGAGCGCCGCCCGTACGCATGCCAGTGCCGCGTCGTTCTCGACCTGGGAACCGTGCGTGAGCCAGTTGCCGTAGATGATTTCGCTGACCTTGAGGCCGCTGTTGCCGAGGTATCTGAAGTCCATGATTCGAGCCTAGTGCGGCGCTCCAGATCGGCATGTTTGCGGGTTTCCACATGATCATCTGGAGGCCATCGACACTGTCGGTGGTGTGGTCTAGATTGGAATCAGTCGAACATACGTTCTAGTGATCGGGGGATCATGGTTGCCGAGCTTGTCCCATCGCCACCACCACTGGTGGGCTGCCTGGACGCGCTCGACTCGATCTTGAACGAGATGCCCACGGATGCGTACGACTCGTTGGATCCCGCGACCCAGCGGCACGCGGTGGAACGGTTGCGGCGGATCAAGGCCCGGCTCGCCGCCCAGGAACTTGCCGCCGTCCGCGCGTTGGATGCCGGGCTCGGTGACAAGGAGCGCACCGGTGAGGTGCTGGCACGGGGGTTCGGTCGCGACAAGTGGGAGGCCGACCGGTCCGTCCGGGTCGCCAACCAACTGTCGTCCGCGCCCAAGACCGAGGACGCGTTGGCCTCTGGTGAGCTGGCCGAGACCCAAGCCGCGGTGATCGCCGGCACCATGGCCGGACTGCCTGAGGGAGTGACGCCCGAGCAGCGCGACGTTTGCGAGACCACGCTGATCGCGGACGCGAAACGGTTCCCGATCAAGGACCTGCGCCAGAGGGCGCTGCGCATCTCGGACGCGTTCAAACCCGAGCCTGAAGCCAAGGTCGATGAGGACGAAGCACTGCGACTGCGCGAGAAGAAGGCCTGGGCCCGCACCGAGGCGTGGCTGGTGGACGACAAGGACGGCACCTGGCGATTCGGCGGCCGACTCCCCTCGCTGCACGGCGAGATGCTCAAGTCGGCACTCGACGCGATCGCCGCACCCCGACGCCGCCACCTCACCGCCGAACAGGAACGCGACCAGGACGAGCTCACCTACCCTCAACGCATGGGCCGCGCGTTCGCGCACCTCATCGAACAACTCCCCACCGACAAGCTGCCCACCACCGGAGGCACCCCCGCAGTCATCACGGTCAACATCGACCTCGAAGACCTCAAGAAGAAGATCGGCGCCGCCACACTCACGACAGGCACCCGGATCAGCTCCGGTGAGCTACGCCGCCTGGCCTGCACCCAAGGCATCCTGCCCATGGTCTTCAACGGCGGGTCCTTGCCGATCGACATGGGCCGGTCCAAGCGCTTGTTCACCCCGGCGCAGCGGATCGCGATCGCCAACCGCGACCTCGGCTGCATCACCCCCGGTTGTGAAGCACCCCCGGGCTGGTGCGAAGGGCATCACTGGAAAGACGACTGGGCCAACGGATCCACCACCAACATCGACGACGGTGCCCTCTTGTGCTCCCGGCACCACCACCAGGCCCACGACGAGAACTGGCAGTTCCGCCAAGCCACCGACGGCCACATCGAGATCAAGAAACCCCATGGCGTCTGGCAGAGAAACCACCGCTGGCGACCCTGATTTCGAGACGCCGCTCGTCCCTCGCGGCTCCTCAGTCACCGAGTCTGCGGAGGAGCGCCACCGGATAGCGAGCGAGCAGAGCGGACAGTGAGATCTGCCCGCCGCTGACGTCCGTCCCGGTGATGACGTCGGTCCACTCGCCATCCGTGAGCGTCAACGTCGTGTCGCCCCAGCCGCCCGCCGCCTCGAGGCCGACCGGAAGGCGCGTGCCGATGACGACGAGATCCTCGCTCCGGGCGTAGGCCAGGGCGTGATCGGCGGCAGGACCCTCGGCGGCCAACGGTCGATAGCCCTCGAACAGCTCCGGCCGATCGCGGCGAAGCGTGAGGGCACGCTGCACGACGAGCAGCTTGGTCGCGCCCGAGAGGTCGAGGTCCGGCATGAGACCCTCGTCGAACCGGGCCAGCATCTCACGGCGCAGGCCGTAGTCGACGGGTCGGCGGTTGTCGGGGTCGACCAGGGAGAAGTCCCACAGCTCGGTGCCCTGATAGACGTCGGGCACACCGGGCGCGGTCAGCTGGACGAGCTTCTGGGTCAGCGAGTTGGACCAGCCAGCCGCCTCGATCCGGTGGACGAAATCCTCGACCTCGTCGCCGAGCTCATCGCGTACGCGCGAGGGCCAGGCGGCGACGGACTTCTCGAACTCCTCGTCGGGCTCGGTCCAGGTCGTGCGCAGCTTGGACTCACGCGCCGCCTTGAGCAGGTAGTCGCCGAGCCGTTCGTCACTGATCGGGCAGGCGCCGACGAGCGTCTGCCACGCGAGCAGGTTGAGCGACGGGTCGTCGATGCCGCACCGCTCGGTCCACGAGGCGACGGTGTCGGCGAACTCGTGAGCGACCTCCGACAGCACGGCCATGCGGGCGCGGGTGTCCTCAGAACGCTTGGTGTCGTGGGTCGTCAACGCGGTCATGGTGGCCGGCCGATCGGCGGACCGCGCGGCGGCGAGCCGGTGGAACTCATCGAGGCTCAGGCCCCACACGTCGGGCGAGCCCCCGACCTCGTTGAGCGCAGCGAACCGGGTGAAGCGATAGAAGGTCGTGTCCTCGGTGCCCTTGGCGACGACCATGCCGGAGGTCTGCTGGATGCGGGTCGCCAGCTCGCCGGCCGGATCGGCACGCACCTGCTCGTCGAGTGCCGTGAGAGCGGCATCGAGATCGGGGCGCCGTGAGCGAGCGCGGTCGATCGCATCGGACCAGGTCGTGTCCACCTCTGGCAGGTAGGCCCGATAGACGCCGAACGCGATCATCGTCTCGGCGACCGCCGCCCGAGCCGATTCGGCATCGACACCGGTGACCAACGCGGCGATGCGGCGCACCTCGGCGACGAGGATCTTGTCGGTGACGAGACGCCGGGCCTCCTCCTCGACCGCGGCGTAGTCGGTACGAACGCCGAGTCGCTCGGCGAGCTTGGTGAACGTCGCCTCCCCCGCCGGATCGAGCAGCACACCGGACAGCTCGCGCATCGCGTCGTAGCCCGTCGTGCCCTCGACGGGCCAGCTCGCGGGCAGTTGCTCGCCGGGGTGCAGGATCTTCTCGATCACGATCCACGCGTTCGGTGCTGCCTCGCGGAGACTGCGGGCGTACGCCCCGGGGTCGGCGAGCCCGTCGGGGTGGTCGACGCGCAGGCCGGTCACCTCTTCGGCGTTGACCCAGGTGAGGATCTCGCGATGCGTGTCGTCGAAGACCTCAGGATGCTCGACGGCCACCGCTGCCAGGGTCGTGATGTCGAAGAAGCGGCGGTAGTTGAGCTCGGTGTTGCCGCGCCGCCAGTCGACGAGCTCGTAGTGCTGCCGGTCGTGGACCTCTCGAGGCGTCAATGTCCTTTCGACAAGCTCAAGGACCGTTTGCGGATTGATCGGGAAGCGGTGGCCTGCGTAGACCAGCTCGTCGCCCTCGATCGTCAGCTCGGCGAGGTCGTCGGCCGAGCCGAGCACCGGCACCAGCACGCGACCTCGCGACCAGTCGATGTCGAAGTGGTGCGCGTATGCGGACGCCTGGCCCTCGCGCAGCACGCTGTGCCACCACGGGTTGGCCGCCGGCACCTCGACGGACATGTGGTTGGGCACGATGTCGACGACCAGCCCGAGCCCGGCCTCGCGGGCGGCGGCAGCGAGCGAGCGGAAACCCTCCTCGCCGCCCAGCTCGTCGCGCATGCGCGTCGGGTCGGTGACGTCGTAGCCGTGGGTCGAGCCGGGCGTCGCCTCGAGGACCGGCGACACGTACACGGCACCGATGCCGAGGTCACGGAGGTAGCCGACGACGGCGCGAGCGTCCTCGAAGCCGAACTCCGGCCGCAGCTGCAGGCGGTAGGTGGACGAGGGAACAGTCATGAGGGCACCCGCTGCAGGACGACGAGCGAGCGCGAGCGCACGTTGACCGTGGCGCCGGACTCGAACATGTCACCGCCGGGCTGCTCGACGGCGCCGGTCGTGGTGTCGACGACGACGGTCCAGGTCTTGCCGTAGTCACCGTCGGGCAGCGTGAACTCGATGTCCTCGTCGTGCGCGTTGAACGCGAGCAGGAACGAGTCGTCGACGATGCGCATGCCGCGAACGTCGCGGTCGGCGATCGCGTCGCCGTTGAGGAACACGGCGATCGACCGGCCGAAGGCGTCGTCCCAGTTCTGCTCCTTCATCTCCTCGCCCGACGGCGTGAACCAGGCGATGTCGCGCAGCTCGTCGGCCTTGCGGATCGGCTTGCCCTGGAAGAAGCGACGCCGCCGGAACACCGGATGACGCCGCCGGAACGCCGTCAGCGCCGAGGTGAAGTCCAGCAGCTCCGCCTCGTCCTCCGCGAGGTCCCAGTCGACCCACGCGATCTCGTTGTCCTGGCAGTACGCGTTGTTGTTGCCACCCTGCGTGCGGCCGAGCTCATCGCCGTGCAGCACCATCGGGACACCCTGCGACAGCAGCATCGTGGCCATCAGGTTGCGGCGCTGTCGTCGTCGCAGCTCCAGGACGGCCGGGTCGTCGGTGGGACCCTCGACGCCGCAGTTCCACGAGCGGTTGTCGTCGGCGCCGTCGCGGCCGTCCTCGCCGTTGGCCTCGTTGTGCTTGTCGTTGTAGGACACCAGGTCGTTGAGCGTGAAGCCGTCGTGCGCCGTGACGAAGTTGATCGAGGCGTACGGGCGGCGGCCGTTGTCCTGGTAGAGGTCGGACGAGCCGGTGATGCGGGAGGCGAACTCGCCGAGCGTCGCGGGCTCGCCGCGCCAGAAGTCGCGGACCGTGTCGCGGTAGAGGCCGTTCCATTCGGTCCACAGCGGCGGGAAGTTGCCGACCTGGTAGCCGCCGGGGCCGACGTCCCACGGCTCGGCGATGAGCTTGACCTGGCTGACGACCGGGTCCTGCTGCACGAGCTCGAAGAACGTCGCGAGCTTGTCGACGTCGTAGAACTCACGCGCCAGCGTCGCGGCGAGGTCGAAGCGGAAGCCGTCGACGTGCATCTCGGTGACCCAGTAGCGCAACGAGTCCATGATCAGCTGCAGCGTCTGCGGGCTGCGGACGTTGAGCGAGTTGCCGGTGCCGGTGTAGTCCATGTAGTGCTGCTCGTCGTCCTCGACGAGGCGGTAGTAGGCGCAATTGTCGATGCCGCGCATCGAGAGCGTCGGCCCGAGGTGGTTGCCCTCGGCGGTGTGGTTGTAGACGACGTCGAGGATGACCTCGATGTCGGCCTCGTGCAGGGCACGCACCATGCCCTTGAACTCCTCGACCTGCCGGCCGGGCCGTGAGGCGTACGCGTCGTGGGGCGCGAAGAATCCGATCGTGTTGTAGCCCCAGTAGTTGGTCAGGCCCTTCTCGGCCAGGTAGTGATCGGTGATGAACTGGTGCACCGGGAGCAGCTCGATCGCGGTGACGCCGAGCGACTTGAGGTGCGCCACGATCGCCGGGTGGGCGATGCCGGCGTACGTGCCGCGCAGGCTCTCGGGGATGTCCGGGTGCGTCTGGGTCAGGCCTTTGACGTGCGCCTCGTAGATCACGGTCTCGTTGTAGGGCGTGCGGGGCAGCCGGTCGTTGGCCCAGTCGAAGAACGGGTTGACCACCAAGGAGTACGGCACGTGGCCGGCTGAGTCGTCGTCGTTGCGCTGGTCGGGCTGCTCCAGGTCGTACGCGAACAGCGCCGGGTCCCAGTCGAGGTCACCGCTGATCGCCTTGGCGTACGGGTCGATCAGCAGCTTGTTGGGGTTGCAGCGGTGGCCGTGCTCGGGCTCGTACGGCCCGTGCACGCGGAAGCCGTAGCGCTGGCCCGGGGCGATGCCGAGGAGGAAGCCGTGGTGGACGAAGCCGTCGACCTCCTCGAGTCGGATCCTCGTCTCAGTGCCGTCCTCGTCGAACAGGCACAGCTCGACGTACTCGGCCGCCTCTGAGAACAGGGCGAAGTTGGTGCCGGTGCCGTCGAACGTCGCGCCCAACGGATAGGACTTGCCGGGCCACGGTTGCACGTGCGTCCCCTCGTCTTCGATGTCGGTCATGAAGTGGCCGGCCGGGCTGCGCGCAACGGGGCCACGGCAGCGAGTACCCGTTCGTCGGCAAAGAACGCATCGAGATCGACAGGAAGTGGGATGCGCCAGTTGGGATACTCATCGACCGTGCCCGGCAGGTTGGGCTGCTGCAGCTGGCCGACAGCGTCGGCGGGCGAGCTGAGCACGAGCCGCGACGCCGCCCGCGCGATGACGGCGTGCAGCGCGACGACCGGATCGTCGGCAGGTATGCCCTCGGCGCGCAGCAGGTCGAACAGCGCCGCGCGGTCGGACTTCGCCTGCGCGTACGCCTCGTCGGCCGGCCCGTCGAGCAGGTCGAGGTCGGCCTGGACGCGGATCCGCTCGTCCTGCAGCCAGCCGGTCACGGTCGGCAGGTCGTGCGTGCTGATGCTGGCCATGGTCTCGGGCTCCCAGTCCTGCGGCGGGATGTGCGGCTGGCCGGGCGCGTCCCAGTCACGCTCGAACCACAGCACGGCGGAGCTGAGCAGCCCGCGCTCGTGCATCGTCTCGGTGACGACGTCCTCGACGGTGCCGAGGTCCTCGCCGACGACGATCGCTCCGGCGCGGTGCGCCTCCAGGGTCAGCACCGCGAGCATGACCTCGGAGTCGTAGTGCACGTACGTCCCACGGTGCGCGGGCTCGCCCGGCGGGATCCACCACAGGCGCCACAGACCGGCGACGTGATCGATGCGGATGCCGTCGCCGTGGCGCAGGACGCTGCGGATGACGTCGCGGAACGGGGCGTAGCCGGACTCGGCCAGCTTGTCGGGACGCCACGGCGGCAGCCCCCAGTCCTGGCCGAGCGGGTTGAACGCGTCGGCCGGGCAGCCCACGCGTACGTCGGAGGCGAAGACGTCCTGCAGCGCCCAGGCGTCGGCGCCGCCGGGATGCACGCCGACCGGGAGGTCGTGGACGATGCCGACCGCCATGCCGGCGTCGTGCGCGGCGGTGCGGGCCGCGTCGAGCTGGTCGCGGCAGAGCAGCTGGAGCCAGGCGTGGAACGCGATGCGGGTGCCCAACGACGTACGCGCGTCCGCGACCGCCTCACCGGCCGGATCGCGCAGCTCTTCGGGCCACTCCCGCCAGTCCGCGCCGTGCAGCTCGGCGAGGGCGGCGAAGGTGGCGAACGCCTCGAGGTCCGGATCGTCGAGGGTCACGTCGCCGGCGTGGGGCCAGAGCAGCTCGAGCGCCGCGAGCTTGGCCGCCCACACCGCGTCGTAGTCGATCAGTTCCGTGTCACCCTCCGGCGCGAGGGCCAGGACGTCTTCGCGGGTCCGATCGTCCGCGGCCGCGAACGCGTCGATGTCGCTCACGCGGAGGTAGAGCGGATTGGCGAAGCGACGGCTGGCCGGCGAGTACGGCGAGCGCTCCAGCGGGTGCGACGGCATGAACGCCTGGACCGGGTTGACCAGCAGCACGCCGGCACCCTGTTCGGCCCCGGCGCGGCCGGCCATCTCGGCCAGATCGCGGTAGTCGCCCATCCCCCACGACTCGGCGGACCTCAAGGCGTACAGCTGCAGCATCCAGCCCCACGTGCGCGGGACCTCGGGCATCCGGGCCGGCGCGACCACGAGGGTGATCTCCTGCTCATCGGTGATCAGGTGGTGCCAGCCGAGCGGGAGGTTCGCCGGCAGCTCACCGTCGACGTCGAGCGTCGAGCCGTCCTCGAGCAGCACCCGGCCGGCGACGCCCAGGTGATGGGCCGAGCCCTGCGCCACGGCGATCGTCGCAGGGAGCGGATGCCGCGCGCTCTCGGCGTCGACCCGCTCGAGCTCACGCTGGATCGACTCGGCGCTGCTCGCGTCCACGTCGAGGCGGGCCAGCACCGCCACGACGATCTCGTCGTCGACCGTGACGGTCTCGCGGTCGGATCCCTCGTACGCCAGGGCAACACCGTGTGCAGCGGCGAGGCGGCTCAGGGCATCAGCGTCGTCGGTCACTCGTCAAGCATTGTCGGTGACCGGTCACTGCGCAAAATCAGCTGCCGCTGAACGTAGCCTTGCCCGGGCCGTTCTCGATGAACGAGCTCATGCCGGCCGACTGGTCGTCGGTCGCCCAGAGCGCGGCGAACTCGGTGCGCTCGATCTCGAGCCCGGTCTGCAGGTCGACCTCGAGGCCGCGGTCGATCGCGTTCTTGGCCGCGCGCAGGGCGAGCGCCGGACCGCCGACGAACTGCGTGGCCCACTCGACGGCCTTGGCATAGACCTCGTCGGCGGGGTGAAGCTGGTCGACGAGACCGATCGCGAGCGCCTCGTGCGCGTCGACGAACCGGCCGGAGTAGATCAGCTCCTTGGCCTTGGCCGGGCCGATCAGTCGCGACAGTCGTTGCGTGCCGCCGGCGCCGGGGATGATGCCGAGCAGGATCTCGGGCTGGCCGAGCTTGGCGTTGTCGGCGGCAAAACGTACGTCGGTCGCCAACGCGACCTCGCAGCCGCCGCCGAGGGCGAAGCCCGTGATGGCCGAGACGGTAGGCTTGCCGATCGCCGCGAGCGAGCGGGTGAACGCCTGCAGGAGGTGGGCGTGGCTGGAGACCTCCTGATAGGACATCGCCGCCATCTCCTTGATGTCGGCGCCCGCAGCGAAGACGCGCTCACCGCCAAAGACCACGACCGCCGCGACATCGGCCCGCTCGTCTGCCTCGGTGCACGCGTCGATGATCTCCCGCTGCATCTGCGCATCCAGGGCGTTCATCTTCGGACGGTCGAGGCGGATCGTGCCCACCCCGTTGCTGACCTCGAGTCGTACGAACTCACCCATCGTGCCTCCAGCCGCGTCGTCGGCGGGCGCCCCGCCGTCGGGTCGAGCATAGGACAGGGCCAACGGGGGCAAGACGTGGCCCGAGACCCTTGACATGTCGACACCAACACGGTCGAATCAACACAAAGCCACAGGAACACACGCAATTTCACACCCGCGCCTCAAAGGACCCGCCCATGCCCAGCAAGAACGTCATCGTCGGCTCGGCCGTCGGCCTGCACGCCCGCCCCGCAGCACTGATCGCCCAGGCGGCGGTCGAGGCCGGCGTCCCGGTGACGATCGCAGTCCCCGGCGGCACCCCGGTCGACGCCGGTTCGGCCATGATGATCATGACGCTCGGTGCGAAGGCCGGCGCCGAGGTCGTTGTCGAGAGCGAGGACGAAGCCGTGCTCGCCAAGATCGCCGACCTCGTCGAGCAGGACCTCGACTCCTAGTAGTGACGCGCGGCTCACCGCACCCTTCGCGCCACGACCTTCGCGTCGACGGTGCCACCCTCGGCGTACGCTGCGATGCCGTCACTCGTCAGGTCGGGAAAGACCAGGTCCGTGATCGCCACCTGGCCGTCGCGGGTGAACACCTCGACCGATGACCGGTCCACGAGGATCCGCAGCCTGAGCCTGCCGTCGACCAGCGGCACCGCGACGCGATGCGTCGCTGGGAACGCGGGGCTGAACGAGTCCTCCCCCGAGCCGGTCCGGTCGACGTACAGCTGACCGCGGGACCAGCCGATCCGCGTGCCCTGGCCGGGCCCCTTGCGGACCACGACGCCGGTGTCGCTCGTCCCGTGGGGAGTGAGCGTGACCTCGAGGTCGAGAGCGGTGCCGCGTACGCGGAGCGTGCGGCTGCCCGAGACCCGCTTCACGCTCTCGACGACGGGCTTGCCGAGGTGCCGGTCGAGCTCCGCGACCGGCTGCTGCACCAACGTGGGCCGTCCGGCCACATCGGTGAGCGTGAGCTCGCGTGCGATCGACTGCGCACCGCGCCACGGCGAGGTCGGCGTGGTGTTGGCGTAGTCCCAGTTGCCGAGCCAGCCGATCTGCACCCGCCGGTCGTGGGGAAGGTTGTTGAAGCTCACGGCGGCGTAGTAGTCCGCGCCGTGATCGACCCACCGCGTCCGGGCGGCGGAGTCGAGGGCCGGCCTGTTCGACAGCATCGCCTGGTCGGCGTACAGGTGACCCCAGCCGCCGGTCGCGGTGTCGACGAACTCCAGGTGCCCGGTCCTGCCCTGCAGGTCGGCGAGATCCCACGACGTCCAGTCGAGCGACGCGGCGTTGGTGCCCGTGGCCGAGCGCACGACCTTGCCGTCGACGACGAGGTTGGCGGTCGTCTCCTGGCTCCACGGAGCGGCTGCCTCGTCCGACTGCACGATGTGGTCGACCATGAGGTGGCCCCAGTCAGCCGTGCGCTGGTCGGTCACCTCGACGTACGCGGACCGGCCTCGCCAAGCGCTGACGTCCCAGACCTTCCAGTTCAGGTTGGGCGAGTTGTCCCCCGTCGCGGTCTGCACGACCTTGCCGTCGACCACGAGCGACACCGCGGTCGGCTCCGGGCCCGACAGCGGGTGATTGCCACCGGCGACGAGCAGGTTGATGTGGTCACGATCGATCGTGAACTCCTGGGAGCGCACGGTGCCGACGGCCGCATCGCAATCCGTCCAACAGGTGTCGAGCACGCCGCGACCGACCCGGCCAGGGAGGTCGCTCGACGTGGCATTGACGAGGTTGGTGAAGTCGCCCGTGCCGGTCCACCCGGCCTGGAGCCCGTCGGCCTCGAAGTCGGCGATCAGGTCGCCCTCCGGCGGTCCGGTCGAACCGCCCTCGACGTGCGGGAGCTTGCCGCCGCCGACGAGCAGGTTGAGGTAGCGCTGGTCGATCGCGAAGTCCGGGGAGCTGAGGGTGCCGGTCTGTGAGTCCCCGGTCCCGAAGCTGTCGACGTACGTCTTGCCCATCGCGCCGATGACATCGGCCGGTGGGGTGTCCGGACCTGCTCCAAATGCCGCTCCGGTCGTGGACCACCCGGCGCCCCAGGTGTCACCCTCGAAGTCGCTGATGACCTTGCCTGCGGGAGGCGTGTAGGACGCGTCAGGGGACGTGAACGTCGAGCCGTCGAACGTACCGGTGAAGTACTGCACCTTGCCGGAGACGCTCACCGTGAGCACCCACTTCTTGGTGGTGACCCCGGCGGCGTTCTTGTATGACAGCTGGAACAGCTCCGGGCACTCCCAGACGCCACCGGCGGCTCCGGCGGGGCCGAAGTCGCTCTCGTGGCGCCAGGACTTGAGATCGGTGCTGGAGTAGATGCCGACCTTCCGCTCGGCCGACTTCGCCACGGCCATGACCCAGCGACGGGTCTGCGGGTGCCAGCTGACCTTGGGATCGCGGAAGTCCGTGGAGCCGATGTCCAGCACCGGGTTTCCGGCGTACTTCGTCCAGGTCTCGCCGTCGTCGAGGCTGTAGGCCAGCGCCTGCCGTTGGAGGTTGGTGTGCCGGTTGCGACTGGTGTAGATCGCGACGAGCGGCGGGTTGGCCGCGGTGCCGAAGCCCGACGAGTTGGCCTGGTCGACGACGACGCTGCCCGACCAGATCTCCTCGTTCTCGTCGGCGGTCAACGCGATCGGACGCTGGGTCCAGCGCACCAGGTCCGTGCTGGTGGCGTGCCCCCATGAGCCGTTGCCGGCGGTGCTTCCTGACGGGTTGTACTGGTAGAAGAGGTGGTAGACCCCCTTGTGGCGTACCAGCCCGACGGGGTCGTTCATGAAGTTGGTGGCCGGCGTGAAGTGGTACGCGGGCCGCCACTGCGTCGTCTCGTCAGCACCCGATGCGGCAGGCATGCCGAACGCCGCGACGACCGACGCAACCACCAGGCCGAGGATGAGACGCAGCCTCATGGGCGGCCGGCAATCGGCGGCAGCTCGTCTCGCGTCGGCGGCTCGGCACCGGCCCGGCCGACCGTGATCGCCGCGGAGATGTTGGCGTGATGCATGTACGAGCGCAGGTCCGACAGCGAGAGCCCGCGTACGCCTGCGGCCGGGTCGGCGCTGCCGGACGCCACCAGGCCGGTCGTCGTCATGGCATCGATGAGCCCCGACATGTAGGAGTCGCCCGCGCCGACCGTGTCGATGACGGGAGTCGTCGACGAGGCCACGTGCACCTCGCCGGCGGCATGCACCGCGAACGAGCCGCGGGCGCCTGCCGTGATGACGACCAGGCCCGCCCCGAGCTCGATCCACGTCCGCGCGACGGCGGTCGGTGCGATGCCCGGATAGAGCCAGTCGAGGTCCTCGTCGCTGACCTTGACGACGCCGCAGGACGCCATGAGCCGGGTCAGCCGGGTCAGCACCGCATCGCGGTCGTCGAGCAACCGCGGCCGGATGTTGGGGTCGAACGTCACGAGCGCCGTCTCCGACGCGCGCTTGACGAGCGCCTCCACCGCATCGGCTCCGGGGCCGAGGTAGGCCGCGATCGAGCCGGTGTGGACCAGCGGCCCGATCGGCACGGTGTCGAGGCCGGCGGGGTCCCAGGTGATGTCGAAGTCATATCGGGCAGCGCCGCGCGCGTCGAGCCACGCAGTGGCCGTCGAGGTCGGCGCAGCACTGATGCTGCCCGGTGCGATCTCGACGTGGCTGCGCTCGAGGGCCGCGCGGACGACCTTGCCGCGCTCGTCATCACCGAGGCTCGTGGCCAGCGTCACGGGATGACCGAGGCGGCCCAGCCCGACGGCGACGTTGGCCGGGCTGCCGCCCGGGTGCTCGCTGCGCCGGCCGTCGGACCTGACCACGATGTCGACGAGCGACTCCCCCACGACGAGGATCACGTGACGACCATGGCGCCGGTCATGATCGCGACGGCCTCTTGCGGCGTGTGCGTCTTGGGCGTGATGACCGCTGCGCGCCGGCCGAGCCGCTGGATCTGGATGCGGTCGGCGACCTCGAAGACCTGGGGCATGTCGTGACTGATGAGGATCACCGGCATGCCCTGGTCGCGCAGGTCGCGTACGAGCTGCAGGACCTGCGCCGACTCGCGTACGCCCAGCGCCGCCGTCGGCTCGTCGAGGATGACCACCTTGGAGCCGAATGCCGCAGCGCGTGCCACGGCAACCGCCTGGCGCTGACCGCCCGAGAGGTTCTCGACGGCCTGCGTCATGGACTGCAGCGTCGAGATGCCGAGGTCCTCGACCTGCTGCTTGGCGCGGTCGCGCATGCCCTTCTTGTCGAGCATCCGGAACACCGAGCCGCGTACGCCCGGCAGTCGCTGCTCGCGCCCGAGGAACAGGTTGCTCGCGATGTCGAGCGCCGGCGACACGGCCAGCGTCTGGTAGACCGTCTCGATGCCGGCCTTGCGGGCGTCGTCCGGGCTGTCGAAGGAGACAGGCCGACCCTCGACAAGCAGTTCGCCTGCGTCAGGGACGTAGGCGCCCGAGAGGCACTTGATGAGGGTCGACTTGCCGGCTCCGTTGTCGCCGATGATCGCCAGCACCTCGCCGGCGTGCAGCTCGAGGTCGACGCCGGCGAGGCCGACGACGTGACCGAACGTCTTGACGAGGCCCTTGGCCTGCAGGACGGGGGTGCTGGTTGCTGTGGTTGCCGTGGAGGTCATGCGCGTGCCTTCCTGATCCACTGGTCGACAGAGACCGCGATGATGACGAGCACACCGACGGCGAGGGTTTGGTAGAGCACGTCGAGTCCCGCGAGGCTGAGCCCGTTGCGGAACACACCGACGATGAGGGCGCCGATCAGGCTGCCCCACAGGGCGCCGCGGCCACCGAAGAGGCTCGTGCCGCCGATCACGACTGCCGTGATGGAGTCGAGGTTCGCGTCGACGCCCGCGTTGGGGCTGGCGGCGTTGACGCGGCCCATGAGGATCCAGCCTGCCGCGGCGAACAGCGCACCGGCGGTGACATAGACGCTGAGGATGACCCGCGTGACGTGGATGCCGCTCAGTCGTGCCGACTCCGCGTCGTCGCCGACGGCGTACACGTGGCGACCCCACGAGGTCTGGCTCAGGGCGAACGCGACCGAGATGTAGAGCAGGATCATCAGCACGACGCCGTACGTGATCTGGGCGCCGGCGACGTCGAACGACTTGCCGGTCCAGGTCAGGAGCCCCGGCATCTCGATGCCGCGGGTCGTCGCGGCGTCGGAGTAGAGCAGCGCGACCGCGGTGAACACGTTGAGGGTGCCGAGCGTGACGATGAACGGCGGCAGGTTGAGGCGGGTGACGAGCACACCGTTGATGACACCCGTGGCGACACCGATGACCAGTGCGGCGAGCAGTGCCAGCGGGCCGGGCCAGCCGTGGTCAGTGGCCACACCGGCGGCGACCAGGGTCGAGAGGATCATCGCTGCGCCGACGGACAGGTCGATGCCTGCGGTCAGCACGATCAGCGTCTGCCCGATCGCGAGCGCGCCGATGACGGCGACCTGCTGCACGACCAGCGACAGGTTCGCGGTGCTCAGGAACCGGTCGTTGAGCAGGCCGAACACGATCAACGAGATGATCAGGACGACGGCGGGGCTCAGGGCCGGATAGCGGTGGAGCAGCGTGCGTACGCGGTCGAGCGGGCTCTGGGGGCGGGTCAGACCGGCTTCGGTCAGCACCTCGAGCGGATGGTCGACGAGCGCGGTGTCTTCGGGTTCGGATGTCATGTCAGGTGGTCCTCTCGGTGGGATCGGGGCGGGGTTGCGGCGGGGCGCCCCTGGAGGAGGGCGCCCCGCCGACGACACTCAGCCCCAGCAGGTCGACTTGCCTGCAGCGGTGTCGACGCTCTCGACGCCGTCCTGAGGATCGTCCGTCACGAGCTTGACGCCGGTGTCGAAGAAGTCCAGACCGGCAGTCGTCTTGGGCTTCTCCTTGTCCTTTGCCAGCTTCGCGATCGCTTCGACGCCCTTGGCAGCCATCTCCAGCGGGTACTGCTGAGCAGTCGCGCCGATGATGCCGTCCTTGACGTAGCCGACGCCGGCGCAGCCGCCGTCGACCGAGACGATCGTGACGCCCTTCTCCTTGCCCGCGCTCTTGAGCGCCTGGTACGCGCCGTAGGCCGCGGGCTCGTTGATCGTGTAGACCACGTTGATGTCGGGGTTCTTCGACAGGCAGGTCTCCATGGCGGTCGTGCCGCCGTCCTCGGCGCCGTTGGTCGCCTCGTTGCAGACGATCTGGTAGTCACCGCCGCTGTAGCTGCCGGACTTGGCCTCGTCGCCGTTCTTCTTCTCGTCCTTGGTGGGGATGCCCATGCCCTTCAGGAAGCCTTGGTCGCGGTTGTAGTCGACCGAGACGACCTTGTCGCTGAACAGGTCGAGCATCGCGACGACGGCCTTCTTGCCGTCGAGCTTCTTGGCAGTCCACGCGCCGATCGACTCACCGGCCTTGAAGTTGTCCGTCGCGAACGTGATGTCGACGGCGTCGGCCGGGTCGGGTGCGGTGTCGAGCGCGATCACGAAGAGGCCGGCGTCGCGGGCCTTCTCGATCGCGTCCACGACGGCGGGGCCGTTGGGCGTGATGAGGATGCCCTTCTGGCCCAGCGAGATCGCGTTCTCGATGGCCTGGATCTGGGTGTCCTCGTCGCCGTCGGTCTTGCCGGCCGCGAGCTTGAGGTCGACGCCGTTCGCCTTGGCGGCCTTCTTGGCGCCGTTCTGCATCGCGACGAAGAAGGGGTTGCTGGTCGTCTTGACGATGAGCGAGACGCCGACCTTGTCCGAGCCGCCGGAGCCGGAGTCCGACCCCCCACAGGCCGACAGCATCAGCGTGGATGCCAGCACGGCGACCGCGGCGGCGGCGAAGCGCCGGTGGGCAGATGGTGTTTTCACGATGCTTTCCTCTCACAACGCCAGACCGTCTGACATCGTTGTCATAGAGTGTTCTACCTCACACAGATTCGCGCGTCAAGGGCTAGGCTGTGTCCCATGACACCGTTGTCACCCAAACCCGCGCCTCGTCAGCGGCCCACGATGAAGGACGTCGCGCGCGAGGCCGGCGTCGGCATCAAGACCGTCTCGCGGGTCGTCAACGGCGAGGGCTACGTCGGCGAAGCCACGGCCGCTCGCGTACGCGCCGCGGTCGAACGACTCTCCTATCGGCGCGACGTCAGCGCCGGCTCGCTGCGCCGCGCGGACCGCCGCACTCTGAGCATCGGCCTGCTGCTCGGGGACGTCTCGAACCCCTTCGACGCCCAGGTGCACCGGGGCGTCGAGGACGCTGCCGGAGCTGCGGGCTTCGCCGTGCTCTCGGCGAGCCTCGACGAGGACCCCGAGCGCGAGCGCGAGCTCGTGCCGACGATGGGGGCATACCAGGTCGACGGGCTCATCGTGATGCCGGCGGGCCCGGACCCGACGGCCTTGCAGCGCGAGATGGATGCCGGAATGCCGGTCGTGCTCGTCGACCGCGGGATCGAGGGCCTCGAGACCGACAGCGTCGTGGTCGACAACGAGAGTGGCGCCCGGCTCGCCACCGAGCACCTCATCTCGTACGGGCACCGGCACATCGCGTTCATGGGCGACCGCCAGTTCCTGCCCACGGCCCGCATGCGACTGGAGGGCTACCGGCAGGCCTGCTGGGCGGCCCGCGCCGCGACGCACGTCGTGATGGACCTGTCCAACGAGTACCTCGCAGAGACCGCGACGCGAGCGATGCTGCAGTCGAGCCCCGCGCCGACAGCCATCTTCGCGGCGCAGAACCTCGTGACGATCGGCGTCGTGCGCGCGCTGCGCAGCCTCGGCCTGGAGCACGAGATCGCGGTGGTCGGCTTCGACGACATCTCGCTCGGCGACCTGGTCTCCCCCGCGATCAGCGTCATCGCGCAGGACCCGCACCTGATCGGCAAGATGGCCGCCGAGCGACTGCTGTCGCGCATCGGCGGTGACGCCGGCCCGGTCGAGGAGATCGTCGTCCCGACGTCGTTCCTGCTCCGCGGCTCAGGCGAGATCCCGCCGGTCTGAAGGGTCGGGACCTGCCGCCGCGCTGACCCGCTCCCGTACGAGGAACAGTGGCGCGGCGAGCGCCAGCACGACGCCGCCGACGATGATCGCGAAACCGGTCGACACGCCGGTCGCGATGACGCCCAGCGTGATCGCGCCGATCGAGCCGGCGGGCTGCATCGCCATGGATGCCAGCGAGAGCACCGTCGCACGGTTCTCCTTGCCGACCTGCTCGTGCAGCAGCGTCTCGTAGATCGCGCCGGCGGCGGAGTGCACGGCGTACGTCGCGAAGAGGCCCAGGATCAGGCCTGCGGGACCGGCCGCGAGACCCATCGCGACGACCGTCGCGCCCTGGACGATGCGCAGGGTGACCGACACCCCGACCATGCTCCACCGGCGCAACAGAAGCGGGACCATGGCTGCCCCGAGCGCGGAGACGCCCCATGCTGCCGCGGTGACCGGACCCATGACGGCGGCGGCCTCGTCACGGTCAGACAGCAGCTCGGACAGCCGGATCGGCATGAACGACTCGAACGCGATCATGCCGAAACCCCAGAACAGCTCGACCGCGACAAGTGCGCGCAGGACCCGCGAGCGCCACAACAGCCGGGCGCCGTCGAGGATGACCCGCGGCGTGGCCCGGATCGAGTGCAGGACGCCGGCGACCCGCGCCGACCGGTCCTCGTGCATGAGCACCATCGCGACGACGATCTGCACCATCGCGAGTGCCGTGGCGATCCAGTAGGGCAGGGCCAGGGAGTCCTCCCGCCCCAGCGGCGCCCACACGATGATCAGGCCGGAGATCACCGCGCCGACCGCGATCGACGCTCCCACCACGCTGGCGTAGCCGGAGAGGCCACGCACGACCGTGGCGTTGCGGTCCGCGACTGACTCGTCCTCGTGGACCGCGTCGACGAACCAGGCGTTGAGCGGACCGCTGTCGAGCGCGCGGAACACCCCGCTCAGCGCGCTCGCGACCACGAACGCCAGCATGACCTGCGCGAGGGCCGACGTGACGTACGACGCCAGTGCGACGACGGCTGAGGCGACGAAGACCGGCTTGCGGCCGAGCGCGTCCGCGAACCCGCCGGTCGGCAGCTCGAGCAGCAGCACGACGAACCCCTGGGTCGCCGCGACCATGCCGTACTCGGCGATCGTCAGGCCACGCTCGAGCGGGAGGAGAGCGCCGACGGGGATGACGAACCCCGTGGGCAACCACCGGAGGCCGGCCAGCAGCCAGAACCGCGTTCGCAGGGTCATGCCGCGGGCCGGGGCAGGATCAGGGCGTGCAGGACGACGCGCTCGGCGCCCTGCCTGCCGGCGTAGCGCTGCACGACGGCGAAGATCTCCTGCTCCAGCGCCTCGATGTCGTCAGGATCGAGGTCGAGGGCGTAGTCGCTCATGCCGATGCCGGGCCGGTGATCGGTCCAGGCCTCGAGGCCCTCGCGGAGGTACTCCTCCTGGCGCCGGCGCACCACGTCGAGGTACTCGCGGCCGCCGTCGAGCCCGGCGAGGGTCGCGGGGTAGGTCGTCAGGTCGTACAACGACTTCCACCGCCGCTCCCGCCCGGACGACTGCTCGTCGTCGTCGCTCACGAAGCCGAACCGCTCGAGCTGGCGCAGGTGATAGGACGTCGAACCGCTGGACTCCCCCAGCTCCCTGGCCAGCTCGGAGGCCGTCGACGGGCCAAGGCGGCGCAGGGCACCCAGCAGCTGCATCCGCAGTGGGTGCGAGACCGCCTTGAGCGTGTCGAGGTCCTCGACGACCTTGTTGGTCAGGGTCATACAGCGACCCTATGACTGCAAAGACCTCTTTGCAAACAATTCTTTGCAGTCAGGCGGCGATGGCTTCGGCCCGCGCCGGCAGCAGGAGCGCGGAGTCGCCGAACTCGTGCCAGTCGTACGCGCGCTCCACGGCGGCGTCGTACGCCAGCTGGGTCAGCCGCGGACCCGCGACGGCCTCGACCAGGAGCAGGTGCGACGCCGCCGGATCGTGCCACCCCGTGATGAGTCCGTCGACGACGCGTGGTGGTGCCTCCCGTGTCACGACGCGCTCGGTCCAGCCCTCACCCGCCTCGACCTTCGCCTGTCCTGGAGCGCCCCGGACGGCCGACTCGAGCGCGCGCGTGACGGTCGTGCCGACCGCGATGATGCGCCCTCCCCCGGCCCTCGTGGCATTGACGAGCCGCGCGGTCGATCCACTGACCTCGAACCACTCGGGCTGCGGCGCCTCGCCGGCTTCCTGCGACGAGACTCCGGTGTGCAGCAGGATCGGCGCGATCGCGATGCCCTGCGACACGAGCCGGGTCACCACATCAGGGGTGAACGGCCGGGCAGCGCTCGGCATCTCGGCGCTGCCGGGGGTCGTGCCGAAGATCGTCCGGTAGTCCTCGATCGGGTACCGCCGGTCGAGATAGCCGTACGCGATGGGGCGCCCCACCCGCGCGAGCAGGTCGTGGAGCGGGGACTCCCCGGCGTACGACACCCGCCACAGCCGGTTGCCGGTGCCGGTGGGCGACGAGTGCTCCCGTGGATAGGGCTCCAGCAGGGTGAGGGCGGCCGGCTCTCCGGCTCCGGTGAGCGTCAGGGTCTGTCCGGCCGCTGCGTCGAGGACCGCCCAGGCGGCGTCGGGCGCCGTGCGGACCTCGACGACCCAGGTGCCGTCGCGCAGGTCGGTCGCCACGTGCACCACGACCTCGCCGCTCGAGGCGCCCGCGCCCGACAGCACGGCGTCGACCTCGCCGGCGATGGTCTGCGAGGCGTTGACGACCACGAGGTCGCCGGGCTCGAGATGATCGGCCAGGTCGCCGAACCGGGCGTGGGTCAGCTGGTCGCCGTGCGCCACCAGCAGGCGTACGTCGTCGCGGCGGAGCCCGCGCGCCTCGGCCGGGGACGGCGCCGTGCGGTCGCCGGGCGGAGCGAACGTGGTCAACGGCGTGATGTCGATCTGCGTCATGTCACGCCCCCGCGTTCGCCGGGACGAGCTCGGCCGCGCGGTAGCGCCCGCTCGGCGGCCGGTCGTCGAGCAGCGCCAGGAAGCCCGGCACGACGCTCTCGGGCAACGGCCGGTCCGAGATGTCCTGACCGGGGAACGCGTCCTGGTGCATCTGCGTACGCATGTCGCCGGGGTCGACGACCCACCAGCGCAGGCCGGGCTCCTCGGCCGCGAGCGTGAGCGTCAGGTGCTCGAGCGCGACCTTGCTCGCGGCGTACGCACCCCACGTCTCGTAGTGATCGACCGCGGCGTCCGACGTGAGGTTGATGACCGCTGCGCCCGGCTCGAGGTACGGCCGGAGGGTGCGGATCAGGGCGGCCGGAGCGACGACGTTGGTCTCCCACACGTCGCGCAGCACCTGGTCGTCCAGCTCCAGCACCGGCCGCAGTGGGCTCAGCCCGAGGGTGCTGGCGTTGTTGACCAGCAGGTCGAGCCCGTCCGTGATGCTCGCGGCGATCGCGGAGCGGTGTCCCGCGTCGGTCACGTCGCCGGCCAGCGGCGTGACACGTCGGCCGAGCTCGCGGGCGACGGCGGCGAGGCGGTGCTCGTCGCGACCGGTGAGGATGACGTCCCAGTCGCGCGCGACCAGGCCGGCGGCCAGTGCGCGTCCCAGGCCGGCAGAACCGCCGGTGATGAGTGCTCGGGGCATGACGTGCTCCTTGGTGGTGTCCGATGAACTGACACCAGCCAACAACCTCAACCGCAGTTGAGGTCAACCCACAGCTAACCGACCTTGCCGGCGAGCACGCAGTAGGTGAAGAAGATGACGCCGAGCAGCAGGCCCACGTGGCCCAGGATCGACAGGTACGGCCCTTCGGCCCACGTGTCGTCCACCGCCGGCGCGGCATGCTTGCCCGCGCCGGGCAGCCAGCGCGCGAGGATCAGGATCCCGACGACGACCTCCAGCCACCAGAGCACCAGCGCGACCAGTCCGAGCCCGTCACTGGGCGAGGTCAGGTAGAAGATCCAGACGGCAAGGGCAAGCACGCCGAGCACGGTGTGCGCGTTGAGGATCGTGCCGGGGATCTGTGCATGGCCCGGCTGCCGGCCGGTGGCGGACAGCCGCATACGCGTGAGGAGGACGACGACGGCGGCGAGCGCCGTCAACATCCAGAGCACGTTGTCGAGTTCCATCCGGGCATCGTGGCACAGGTCACGGCCAGCCGGATACCGCGAGTACGCGCTACTGCGGCTCGGAGACGTCCGCGACCTGCGCGTCGAGCACAAGGACCAGGTCAGCCGCATCCACGGTGAGCCCGACGCCGTGGGCGCCACCGCCCACGGAGATCGTGCCGCTCACCCGCTCATCGACCACGACGGGCCACGCTCGCAACGAACCGAACGGCGTGATCGTGCCGCGTTCGTAGCCGGTCACCTCGAGCGCGATCGCCGCGTCGGGCATCGACAACCGCGAGACACCGAGGAGCTGGCGCAGCTTGGGCCACGAGATCGTCCGGTCGCCCGGCACCAGCACGAAGAGGAAGTCGTCGTCCGCACGGCGCACGACCAGGCTCTTGACGAGCTGCGACGGTTCGATGCCACGGGCGGCGGCGGCCTCGGCGAGCGATCGAACGGGGCCGTGACGGCTCACCTCGTACGCGATCCCGGTGGCCTCGACGGCTGCGACGGCGCGTTCCTCACTCACCCCACGAGCGTACGCACGCATGCGAACTCTCAACACAAGTTGTGCCGGCTCACAGCGTTCCCACACGTATCCGGACTTGAGTCGAAGACAGGACTCAATGAGGAGCACGACATGAACGATCAGCCACCGACCCCAGAACCCGAGCGACAGCCCCAGTCGCACGTCCGTACGCGTCGGCGCCCCGGCCGGCTCGGTATCGCCGCGATGGCGGGCGCGGCGGTACTCGGCGTCTCGGGACTCGCGTACGCCGCGCAGGCGAACGACACCGCGGCGACGGCAGCGTCGACCCAGACGCTGACCCAGCTCCCGACCGAGAATCGGTCCGACCGCGACGCCACGGTCCTTCCGCTCGATCCCCAGGCGCGTTCGCTGGAGAACCTCGAAGGCACCACCGACGCCACCGCCGCGCAGGAGGCCGGACTCGTCTACATCAACTCCACCGTCGACTACGGCGCCGGACAGGCGGCCGGCACGGGGATGATCCTGACGTCGAACGGCGAGATCCTCACGAATCACCACGTCATCGAGGGCGCCACCGCGCTCACGGTGCAGGTCGTCTCGACCGGCAAGACGTACCAGGCTGCGGTCGTCGGCTACGACGCGACGCACGACGTCGCGGTGCTCCAGCTCGAGAACGCGTCGGGCCTCACCACGATCAAGCCGGACACCTCCGGAGGCGTCCAGGTCGGCGACAAGGTCACGGGCGTCGGCAACGCCAACGGCGATGGCGGCGCCGCGAGCGCGGCCGCCGGGACCGTGGCGGCGCTCAACCGGTCGATCGCGGTCCAGTCGGACATCGGTGACAGCGGCGAGCACCTCAGCGGCCTGATCCAGGTGTCGGCCGACATCATCGCCGGCGACTCCGGCGGCGCACTCTACGACGCCGATGGCGAGGTCATCGGGATGAACACCGCGGCATCGAGCGGAAAAGCCAACGTCACGGGCTACGCCATCCCGATCGGGCAGGCACTCACGATCGCCGCGCAGATCGAGAGCGGCACTGCGAGCGACAGCGTTCACATCGGGGCGACGGCATTCCTGGGCGTGCAGATGGCCCAGTCGCTCGGCGAGTCGGACGGCGCTCTGGTGGCCGGCACGGTCAGCGGGTCGGCAGCCCGCTCCGCAGGCATCACGCGCGGCAGCACGATCACCTCGTTCAACGGCTCGACGATCACCTCGGCGGCACAGCTCCCGAAGGCGGTGGCGGGCGTCGCTGCCGGGAAGTCGGTGGACGTGTCGTGGACCGACGCGTCCGGCGCGAGCCACACCGCGACCGTCACGCTCAAGGCCGGGCCCATCGGCTGAGTGCTCGTCGCGGAGGGTCGGTAGCCTGAACGGGTGACCGAGACCCTCCGCGACGGCGACCTCGTGCTCGAGCCCACGTCGGGGTCCGACGAGTTCACGGGCTTCGCCATCGTGCTCGACGGAGAGCGCGTCGGCACCATCGCGCTGCGCGGCGAGGACCGGCGTACGGCCTCGATCCGCTGGAACGCCGGCACCGACAACATCCCGGTCGCCGTCAGAGCCCTGCGACTCGCCCTGACGTACGCCTTCGACGACCTCGGCATGACACGGGTCGAGGCCCGCGTGCCGATCGAACGGCTCGGCGACGTGCGGGCCGCGTCGATCGCGGGCATGCGGCGCGAAGGCGTGCTCCGCGGCGCCGGCGACGACCCCGACCGCGCCCTCCTCGCGCGGATCGTCGACGACCCCGAGCCGTTCAGCCGCGACGGGTTCATCGCGATCCTCAACGCCGGGCTGCCGACCAAGCGGGTCATCAGCCAGGGCCTGCTGCGCGACGAGCAGGGCCGGGTCCTGCTGTGCGAGCTGACCTACAAGCAGGAGTGGGACCTGCCCGGCGGCGTCGTCGAGGTCGGTGAGGCGCCCTCGATCGGCCTCGTCCGCGAGCTGCAGGAAGAGCTCGGCATCACGGTCGAGGTCCGCGACCTCATCACGGTCAACTGGCTGCCGGCCTGGCGCGGCTGGGACGACGCGTGCATCTTCCTGTTCGACCTGGGCGTCGTCGACAGCTCGCTCACCGACGACATGACACTGCAGGCCACCGAGATCAAGTCCGTGCGTTGGTGCGATCCGCCGACCGTACGCGCGAATGCCGCCGCCGCCGCGATCGAGCTGCTGGAGGCCGTCGAGTCCGGTTCGCTGCCGACGTACCGCGAAGCCCCCAAGGCCGCCGAGTAGTCCCAGGCATGACGAAAGCCCCGGAGCAAGCTCCGGGGCTTTCGTGGGTGTTACTTCAGATCAAGAAGATCAGAGGGGACGAATGTTCGTCGCCTGCAGGCCCTTCTGGCCCTGCTCGACGTCAAACTCGACCTTCTGGTTCTCGTCCAGCGAGCGGTAGCCGCTCGTGGCGATCGCGCTGAAGTGCGCGAAAACGTCTTCGCTGCCGTCGTCGGGGGCGATGAATCCAAAGCCCTTGTCAGCGTTGAACCACTTGACGGTTCCTGTAGCCATGTTGTTTCTCCTCTTTGGCGAGTGTCGCTCACGCCTTTCGCGAGCGACTGTCGCGACACACATCCAACCTGCGAGAAGAACTAGCTACCTTGCGGAACTTGATCAGCCGTAGAATCCAACGTCGTGCAACGTGACCATGCTAGCGGGTCACACCCCTCTTTCGCATCTCACTGCGAATCTGCGCTCACGACGCCGCCGTACTGGCCGATCGCGCGGGGCTTATCGTTGCCGCCGGGGATGTAGAGCAACACCTGGTGGTAGTACCGCAGCTTGCCCGAGCTGGAGATGCCTGACGACAGGAACGCCTGCTGCGGAGTGCCCTCCGGCCAGCTGACCGTGAGGCCGTCCCTGACCTCGTACGTGTCGAGGCGCAGCAGGGTCACGAACGCCAGCGCTCCCCCGTCGCTGGTGCGCAGGACGTACTTCACAGGCTCGTTGCCCCACGACTGCGAGAACTTCACGCCCTCGAGCTTGGAGTTGTTCTCCGCTGTCGTCCGCATCTGCTTGATGAACGAGTCGTCGGCCACCGTGCCGGCCGCTGACGAGTCCGCATCGGCAAGAGTCCTGGCGTATGCCTTGGCGGCCTCGGTGGCCGACATCGACATCCCGACGCCGTCGTCGGGCTTGACGGTCAGCGCCTCGGAGCCCTCCTTGCGGATCGCGGGGATCGGCGTGTCGGCGAGCGTCTCCGGGCTGGCGACCAGCAGCCAGGGCTCGACGGCGGTCTGGCGCTCGAAGATCTGCACCCGGTTGACCCCCGCGTCGGCATCGCGCACGACCGCGAAGAACCACAGCGGGTATCTGCCGAACCGCGGGGTCTGCACGTCCGTGACCTCGACCGAGCCGGTGTCCTGCTTCTGCGTCTTGGCCAGCCGCTGCGACACCTCGAACGAACCGGTGTCGATCGCGAGCACGGGTCCGCTCTCGACGATCGACAACGGCTTGGCGTCGAGCAGCTCGATCGCGGTGTTGCGGACCTTGCGGTACTCGTTGAACACCGCGGTGACCTCCGGCATACGCGCCGCGGTCTTCTCGGGGCTGAGGTCGTCGCGCTTGTGCGGCACGGCGCACGCCGAGAGCGCGAGCGCGCAGATCAGGGCGAGCAGGACGAGGCGCTTCACGAGTCGTCCTCGTCGTCCACGATCTCGAAGTCGCCCAGCTCGTCCTCGCCCACCTCGTGCTCCACGCCGTCCTCGTCGACGAAGACGTAGACGACGCGCTCGTCGTCGGCCGGCTTCGGGGTCGGTTCGGGCTCCGGCTCCGGCTCCGGCTCCGGCTCCGGCTCCGGCTCGGGCTCGGGTTCCGGCTCCGGCTCAGGCTCAGGCTCCGGCTCCGGTTCCGGCTCGGGTTCCGGCTCCGGTTCGGGCTCAGGCTCAGGCTCGGGTCCCGGCTCCGGCAGGGAGTCGGCGGCCGCGGCGATCTCCGCAGCCGTCATGACGCCCGGGATGCGCGGCTTCTCCGGCAACGGCGCCGGCTCGGGCTCGGGCTCGGGCTCGGCGGCAACCTCGGGCTCGGGCGGGTCGACCTCGTCAACCTCCACGACCTCCACCGACTCGTCGACGATGTCGTACTCCACGGCCTCTTCAGCCGACAGCTCGTGCTCGACGCCGTCCTCGTCGACATACAGGTAGACGACTTCTTCCTCGATGATCGGGCCTTCCTCGTCATACGCGTCGGCGACCCACATCCGGGTGTCGCGGCGCATCAGCCAGCTGGACCACACGCCGGCCAGACCGAGCAGGAGCAGTGCGATGCCCTTGTAGAACCCACCCTTGATCCCGTACGCCAGCGAGACCTCGACGCCGGAGAGATTGGTCGAGCCGACCGACAGGATCACCGCGGAGACCGTCTCGTCGGGCAGCTTCGTGCTGATGCTGGCGCCGCCGAGCCCGGCCGACTGCGCGATCCACCAGTCGAGCGCGGTCGGCGCACCCGGCAGGTTGGGCCGGCCCTTGACCTCGTGCGTGCTGACGTCCCACGGCCGGTGGAAGCCGGTGACCTCCAGGCGCTGGGTCTTGCCGACGTAGTTCTCGACGTCGACGCTGTTGCCGATGCCGACGAAGATGGGCTTGCGGACCGGCACCTCCGCGAGCAGGTCGACCTGCACGTCGGCCCAGGAGATGACCCTGGGTGCCGTGACGATCGCGATCCCGTCGGTGTCGATCGGGTGCGGGCCGGTCGAGACGCGACTGTCCGGGCCGAGGTAGACCATGACGGCCAAGCCCAGGATCGCGACGAGGACGCTGAGCACGGAAAGTGCCCAGCTCAGCCTCGTCCGCATCTCCACACTCCCTCTCGGGCGTCAACGACTGACGCCGCCGTGAGCCTATCGGGGATCGCACCCCAGACCGGGCAGGCGGACGTGACCGAACGCGGCCGAATCGCTCAGAAGAGTGCCGACGCGAGCGCGCGGCGAGCCGTCGCGACCCGCGGATCGGCGACGCCGACCACGGTGAACAGGTCGAGCAACCGCTGGCGTACGAGCTCGCGGTCATCGCCGGACGTACGCTTCACGAGCTGGATCAGGCGGTCGAAGGCGTCGTCGACGTGGCCGCCACTGACGTCGAGGTCGGCCACCAGCATCTGCGCGTCCAGGTCGTCGGGTGCGTCCGCCGCGGCCTTGCGCGCGGCCTGCAGGTCAGCGCCCTGCGTACGCGCCAGCAGCCTGACGCCAGCCAGCCGCTCGGAGACCTCGCTGTCGGCGGGGTACTGCGCCTGCAGCTTCTCGTACTCGGTCACGGCGGTGTCGAAGTCACTGGCCGCGAACGCCGCATCGGCAACGGCGAACCGCGGGTCCTCAGGCTCGTCGACGTCGTCGGCGACCTCGGAGGGAGCACCGGTGGGCTGCGCGCGTCCCGTCACGCCGTTCTGGGCGGCGACGTTGACCAGCTCGTCGAAGTAGCGGCGCGCCTCGGCCTCGTCGACCGTGCCCTGGAACAGTGGGACCGGCTGACCCTTGACGAGTCCGACGACGAGCGGCACGGCCTGGGCCTGCAGGGCCTGCGCGATCGCGGGGTTGGCATCGATGTCGACCTGCGCGAGGACGAGCTGCCCGCCGTACTGCGAGATGAGGTTGCCCAGCAGCGCGTTGAAGCTCTCGCTCTGTGGCGAACGCGGCGACCAGAGGCTCAGGACGACCACGTGGTTCATGGAGGCCTGGAGAGCGTCGGACTGGAAGTTCTGCTCGGTGATGTCGACGACGTACGTACCGCCGCCGCCGGCGGCGGGCTGGCCCGGACGGGCCTGCGGCTGCTTCAGCGCGGAGAGGTCGATGGCGCCGGGGCGCGAGAAGTTCATGCGTCCAGTGTAGGAACCGGCGCGAACTGCCTGACGGGTGAGGGCGAGGTGGTGGTCAGCTCCCTTCGAGGAGACGCTGCTCGATGGTGCGGCCGCGCAGACCCGAGCGCTGTACGACTCGCTGGATGGTGAGGTCACGGGCATCGGGATCGCCGATGTAACGGATGTGGCGGAGCCCTTGGGCCTGAGCCGCCGACTCGAAGATGAAGTGGCCGTAGCCCAGGATCCGACCGAGCAGCGGCTTCTCGACGGTGATGTCGAGGATGCGGGTGATCGGCATCGTGGCGATGCGGACCGAGAACACGCCGGTCGCCCTGAACACGCGCATGTTGGTCACCACGAAGACGTCGCGCCGCTCGCGCAGTGTCAGGTAGATCGCGTGCAGGCCGAGGGCGAACCCGCCGACGATGAGGAGCCAGCCGAGCTGGATGGGGCCGATCACGGCGAGGATCCACAGCATGACCGTGCCGGCGACCTCCGCGAGGGGCTTCCAGAACACGATGTTGTGGTGGCGCACGAGGTCGATCACGACCTCGCCCTCCTCGGCGAGGAGGTGACTGTCGACCTCCTGATCAGGCAACCGGTCGAGCAGTGCCCGCAACATCAGACGCCTAGTTGGTGAGCTCGTTGAAGAACACACCGACCTGCTGGAAGGCGTCGATGATCCCGCTGAACGCGCTGCTCACGAAGTCGGCGGCGTCATCGGGCGTCGACAGCAGGTAATAGATCGCGAAGCCGATCAGCAGCAGCAGGAAGACCTTCTTGAGCACCCGACCATTGTGTCGAACGCCTCCATGCATGCCGCGAAGGCGCGCCGGGAGGGCCGAGTACGTCGAAAATTGCCGTCAGACGTGCTCAACGAGGGTGTCGGCGGCCGCGAACGGGTCGGTCTCGCCGGCCAGGACCTGCTCGGCCAGGGCGTCGAGCCGGGCATCGCCCGACAGCCCGGCGAACCGGGACTGCACCTCGGTCAGCGCGAGGGCCTCGATCTCGCGCCGCAGCCGCGCCAGTCGCCGGCGCTCAAGCTCGCCGGACTCCCCCAGGTGGAGGCGATGCGCGGCAACCTGCTCCGCGACCTCGTCGACACCCTCGCCCCGGGTCGCGACCGTCAGGACGATCGGCGGCTTCCACGCGTGGTCGTCTCGCTCCGTCATCGCCAGCACGGAGCGCAGCTCGCGCCGGGTCGACTGGGCGCCCTCACGATCGGCCTTGTTGATCACGAAGATGTCACCGATCTCGAGGATCCCGGCCTTGGCCGCCTGGATCCCGTCGCCCATGCCGGGCGCCAGCAGCACGAGGGTCGTGTCGGCGAGCCCGGCGATCTCGACCTCGGACTGCCCGACCCCGACGGTCTCGACGAGCACGACGTCGCAGCCGGCGGCATCCAGCACCCGCAACGCCTGCGGCGCGGACGCCGAGAGACCACCAAGGTGCCCCCGGCTGGCCATCGACCGAATGTAGACGCCGTCGTCGGTCGCGTGGTCCTGCATGCGTACGCGATCTCCGAGCAGCGCGCCGCCGGAGAACGGCGACGTCGGGTCAACCGCCAGCACGCCGACCCGCTTGCCCTGGGCCCGCAGCGCGGTGACGAGCGCCGAGGTCGACGTCGACTTGCCGACGCCCGGAGAGCCGGTGATCCCGACGATGTGCGCGGACCCGGTGTGCGGAGTCAGTGCCGCGCTGACCTCGCGGAGCGACGGCGAGCGGTCCTCGACCAACGAGATCAGCCGCGCCACGGCCCGTGCCTCGCCGGCTCGTGCACGTTCCACGAGCTCGGCGACGGGAATGGCGCGGCTGCCTCGGCTCACCGTCTGGGAACTACTTCTGGGGGACGCGAATGATCAGGGCGTCACCCTGGCCGCCGCCACCACACAGGGCTGCCGCGCCGATGCCGCCACCGCGACGCCCCAGCTCGAGCGCCAGGTGCAGCACGATGCGTGCGCCACTGGCGCCGATCGGGTGGCCGAGGGCGATCGCTCCGCCGTTGACGTTGACCTTGTCCTCGGAGACGCCGAGCGCGCGAGTGCTCTCGATGCCGACGGCGGCGAACGCCTCGTTGAGCTCGAACAGGTCGATGTCGCTGATCGCGATGCCTTCCTTGGCGGCGGCATTCGCGATCGCGTTGGCGGGCTGCAGCTGGAGGCTCGAGTCGGGGCCGGCCACGACGCCGGCAGCGCCGATCTCGGCGATCCACGAGAGGCCCAGCTCCTCGGCCTTGGCCTTGCTCATGACGACGACCGCGGCCGCACCGTCAGAGATCTGGCTGGCGGACCCGGCCGTGATCGTGCCTTCCTTGTTGAAGGCGGGGCGCAGCTTGCCGAGCGACTCGGTCGTCGTGTCGCCACGAACACCCTCGTCTGCGCTGACGACGATCGGGTCGCCCTTGCGCTGGGGGATCTCGACCGGGACGATCTCGTCGTCGAAGACACCGTTCTTCTGCGCCGTCGCGGCGAGCTGGTGCGAGCGGGCGCTGAACGCGTCCTGCTCCTCACGGCTCAACTGGGTGCCGTCGGCGTTGATCTGCTCGGTGAGCCCACCCATGGCCTGGTCCGTGAGCGCGTCCCACAGTCCGTCGTACGCCATGTGGTCGGTCAGCTTGGTGTCGCCGTACTTGGTGCCCTCACGCGAGCCGAGCAGCATGTGCGGGGCCTGGGTCATCGACTCCTGGCCGCCCGCGACGATGATCTCGTGCTCGCCGGCGCGGATCAGCTGGTCGGCGAGCGCGATGGCGTTGATGCCCGAGAGGCAGACCTTGTTGATCGTGATGGACGGGGTCGTCAGCGGGATGCCGCCCTTGAACGCGGCCTGGCGGGCCGGCACCTGGCCGGCTCCTGCTCCGAGAACCTGGCCCATGATGACGTAGTCGACCTGCTCGCCGGTCACACCGGCCTTGTCGAGTGCACCCTTGATGGCCAGACCACCCAGGTCCGACCCCGAGAGGGTCTTGAGGCCACCGAGGAGGCGGCCGATCGGGGTTCGCGCACCGGCGACGATCACGGACTGGGTCATGGGGCTGCTCCTTCGCAAGACACGTCTTCGAAAAGACCGTGATCTCCACTTTACTCAGAGGTAACGTCGGTATGCCGTTCTGTGCGATGGATCACGCCGCACTGCCGTCCCGGTGCCATACCCTCGTCTCCATGTCCGACAGCGCACTCGTCCCCGACCACCTGCTCCTCGCGATCGACCACGTCGGAATCGCGGTGCCCGACCTCGACGACGCCCTCGAGTTCTATGCCTCGACGTTCGGCCTGCACTCGGTGCACGAGGAGATCAACGAGGAGCAAGGGGTCCGCGAGGCGATGCTGGCCGTCGGCGACTCCGACCAGCGCATCCAGCTCCTGGCCCCGCTCAGCGACGAGTCCACGATCGCGAAGTTCCTGGCCCGCAACGGGCAGGGCATCCAGCAGCTCGCCTACCGCGTCGCCGACATCGAGGCGGTCTCCGCGATCCTCCGCGAGCGCGGTGTGCGGCTCCTCTACGACGCCCCGAAGCGCGGCACGTCCGACTCACGGGTCAACTTCGTGCACCCGAAGGACGCGGGCGGCGTTCTCGTCGAGCTGGTCGAGCCGGCCGCCTCCCACTGAGTTCGGGATCACAGTCCTCTCGCATAGCCGCAGAAGTTAACGCTTAGTAACATCGCGGAAACACCGACCGAAGGACTCCAGACGTGCAGAACATTCTTGACGCCATCCAGGCCGGCGACACCTCCTCCGAGGAGTACGCGAGCATCGCCCTCCCCGAGACGTACAAGGGGATCACGGTCCACAAGGACGAGGTCGACATGTTCGAGGGCCTCGCGAGCCGCGACAAGGACCCTCGCAAGAGCCTGCACCTCGACGACGTCCCGATCCCCGAGCTCGCGCCCGGTGAGGCACTCGTCGCGGTCATGGCGAGCGCGATCAACTACAACACCGTGTGGACCTCGATCTTCGAGCCGGTCTCGACGTTCGGCTTCCTCGAGCGCTACGGCCGCCTGTCGGAGTACTCCAAGCGCCACGACCTGCCCTACCACGTGGTCGGCTCCGACCTCGCCGGGGTCGTGCTGCGCACCGGCCCGGGCGTCACGGCGTGGAAGCCCGGCGCCGAGGTCGTCGCCCACTGCCTGTCGGTCGAGCTGGAGTCCCCCGACGGCCACGACGACACGATGATGGACCCGCAGCAGCGCATCTGGGGTTTCGAGACCAACTTCGGCGGCCTCGCCGAGCTGGCGATCGTGAAGTCCAACCAGCTGATGCCCAAGCCCGACCACCTCTCGTGGGAGGAGGCCGCCAGCCCCGGCCTGGTGAACTCCACGGCGTACCGCCAGCTCGTCAGCAAGAACGGCGCCAACATGAAGCAGGGCGACGTCGTCCTGATCTGGGGTGCGTCCGGGGGCCTCGGCTCGTACGCCACGCAGATGGCACTCAACGGCGGCGCGATCCCCGTGTGCGTCGTCTCCTCGCCCGAGAAGGCCGAGATCGTGCGCTCGCTCGGCGCCGAGCACGTCATCGATCGTTCCGCCGAGGGCTACAAGTTCTGGAAGGACGAGAACAACCAGGACCCCAAGGAGTGGAAGCGTCTCGGCTCCAAGATCCGTGAGCTGACGGGCGGCGAGGATCCCGACATCGTCTTCGAGCACCCCGGCCGCGAGACGTTCGGCGCCAGTGTCTACGTCACCCGCAAAGGCGGCACGATCATCACCTGCGCGTCGACCTCGGGCTACATGCACCAGTACGACAACCGCTACCTCTGGATGAACCTCAAGCAGATCAAGAGCTCGCACTTCGCGAACTACCGTGAGGCGTTCGAGGCCAACCGACTGATCGACAAGGGCCTGATCCACCCGACCGTCTCCAAGGTCTATCCCCTCGCCGAGACCGGCCAGGCCGCGCTCGACGTGCACCACAATCTCCACCAGGGCAAGGTCGGCGTGCTGTGCCTGGCTCCCGAGGAGGGCCTCGGCGTCCGCGACGCCGAGAAGCGCGCCGTGCACCTCGACAAGATCAACAGGTTCCGAGGGATCTGAGGGACGAAGATCCGAGGAACCCATCGGCGCAGTCGGGGCATCTGAGCCTCTGGTCCACGATCTCGGTCGCTCCGCGAGGAGCGGCCGAGATCGTCCGTGTCGGTGCACCTTGGTGACAGGTATGGTTGACCCAACCTGACAACTCCCTCTCTTTCACGAATGGGTACAGCATGTCCGACCAGTCCGGATTGTCCATCTTCGACGCCGCCGAGAAGTCCGGCGACGCCTCCTTCCCGCTCGCCCGTCGCGGCGGCTACGACAGCGACGCCGTCGACGCATGGGTCCGCACCCAGTCAGCCGAGTTCCAGAAGGCAGCCGAGAGCCTCAAGTCGGTCCAGAGCGAGAACGAGAACCTCCGCGACCTGATCGAGAAGCTCAAGGACCGCGTCGAGGCTGTCGAGAAGCCGAGCTACACCGGCCTGGGCAACCACGCCGCCCAGCTGCTCGGCCTGGCCGAGCAGGAGGCCGAGGACGTACGCAACCGGGCCGTGCGCGAGGCCGACGAGCTCGTCAAGAAGGCTGAGGAAGAGGCCGCGATCGTGCGCGCCACCGCCAATCACGAGGCCGAGGAGATGCGCGGTCGCGCCGTCGTCGAGCTCGAGGAGAAGCGCAAGCAGCTCCTCGAGGACGCCGAGGCGATGCACGCCGACGCGATCGCCCACACCGAGGACCTGCGGGCCCACGCCGAGCGTGAGGCCGCCCAGGTCAAGCTCGCCGCCGAGCAGGACGCGCAGAACATGCGTCTCGGTGCGACCCGCGAGGTCGAGCAGGCCCGCGCGGCCGCCGATCGCGAGGTCACCGAGGCCCGCCGCGTGCTCGCCGTCGAGAAGGAGCGCCTCGCGCGTGAGGCGTCCGAGAACCACGCCTCGGCCACCGATCAGACCGCCAAGCTGGTCAAGGACGCCGAGACCCGCGCCAAGGCCGCCGACGACCGTGCGCGCGACATCATGGAGCAGGCCGCCAAGGCCCGTGACGCCGCCAGCGCCGAGGCCGCACGCCTGCTCGACAACGCCAAGGCCGAAGCGAGCCAGCTCGTGTCTGGCGCCAGCGCCGAGGCCCAGCACATCCGGGTCAGCGCGACGACCGACGCCGAGCGCCAGACGCGTGTCCTGCGGGCCGAGGTCGAGGAGCTGCAGCGCAAGCGCGACGGCATCATGGCGCAGATGGGTCAGCTCCGCGACATCGTCTCGACGTTCGCGCCGACGACCGTCAAGGACGACGCCCCCAAGGCCAAGGCCGAGCAGTCCAAGGCCGACAAGCCGGCCGCCGACGAGGCCAAGGCCGAGCAGCCCAAGGCCGAGGAGCCCAAGGCTCAGCAGGCGCCCGCCAAGGCCGAGGCCGAGGAGACGGCCGAGTCCGAGGACGAGGCCGTCGAGGAGAAGACCAGCTAGCTAGCGCGGAACCCGGCTAGCGAGGAACATCCTTGAACGCTGCGACCGTGCGGTCGCGGTAGGCCGATGAGTCGGCGCGCTCCATCGGGCCGTCCCAGGTGTCCGGCAACGGCACCGGGACGGCCGGAGCCAGCTTGCGGGTGATCTCGTCGAGCACGCGCTCGGAGTCGCCGACCCACAGGTGCTTGGCGCCCTCGACGGCGATGAGCTCGGCGTGCGGGATCGCGGCGAAGCGCTCGCGCGCCTCTGGCGGCTGCAGGTAGTCGTCGTGCTCGGGGATGAGTGCCGTCACGGGCTTGCCGGAGTCGGCCCAGGCCTTGAGGTGCTCAGGGGTCGAGTAGCGCAGCGGTGGCGAGAGCAGCACGATGCCCTCGACGACGGGCTCGAGTCCGTACATCAAGGTCAGGTCCGTGCCGAACGACCAGCCAACGAGCCAGACGTGCGGCAGGTCGGCGAACTCGGCGTACTCGACCGCGGCCGCGACGTCGAAGCGCTCGGCGACGGCGTTGTCGAACTCTCCCCCGCTCGTGCCCTGCACGCTCGAGGTGCCGCGGGTGTTGAAGCGTAGGACGGCGATGCCGGCGAGGGCAGGCAACCGGTAGGACGCCTTGCGGAACAGGTGGCTGTCCATCATCCCGCCGTGCGTCGGCAGCGGGTGCAGGCAGATCATCGTCGCGACGGGATCGCCTTCGGGCGGCAGGGCCAGCTCACCCACGAGGCTCAAGCCGTCGGCCGTCTCCAGCGTGATCTGCTCACGTCGCGCAGGCAGCACGGAGTTGCCACGGATCTTCTCGCTCATCTAGGTCCTGTCCTCAGTGCTTCCTGGCCCAGCAGGCCGTGTGCCAGTGGCGGCGTTCGTCGATCGCTGCCTCGCTCAGCAGGGCCTTCTGCACCGGCCACGCGACGATGTGCGGGGTGGCTGGGCGGATCAGCTGCGCGCAGCCCGGGCAACGGTAGTCCTTGGCGGCACCCGACCCGCGCAGCTGCCGGACGTACCAGGAGCCGTCAGCCTTGTCCTCGACCTGCTCCGTCGGGGTCCGCAGCGGCGGGTGCGCGCGAGGGGCGACGCGGCGACGGGACATGTCTCAAGTCTACGGAGGTGGACTAGGCGCAGTAGCGCCTGATCCAGCCTTCACGGGCGCTCGACGCCTCGAGCGCCTGGTCGAACGTCAAGATCGTGACGCTGGCCTCGCCGTCACGCTGGAACAGCACGACGTCGGTCAGCATCGGCTTCTCGCTGCAGGTGAGCCCGGCCGACTCCTGCTTGGCAACCGCCGTCGACAACGCGGTCTGATCGCTCTTGCTGTCGAGCGCCATCGGGGTCGACGCGCCATAGCGGCTCGCGAACGAGGCGACCGCGATGTAGCCGACCAGCAGACCAGCCACACCGATCATGGCCGCGACGCGTACGGTGCGTGCAGCCACGATCACGAGCGACGTGCCGTTCATCGTTGCTCCTGTCCACATACCCCTCTGGACAGAGCAACGAGGTCAGCAACCCGGAGTTACCGGCGTCGCAGGAAAAAGAACTCTCGCCTGAAACGCGTAACTTTTGGCCCGTCAGTACGTGTGGAAGCCCGCTCCGGTCTTGCGGCCGAGCTTGCCCTCGGCGACCAGTGACTGCAGGGTCGGCGCCGGCAACCAGCCCGCGTGGCCGAACGTGCTGACCAGCGTCTCCTGGATCGCGAGCGACACGTCGTTGCCGACCACGTCGAGGAGCTCGAACGGTCCCATCGGCAGCTTGGTCGCCTTCATGGCGTCGTCGATCTCGGTCAGCGAACCACCGTCGGCCTCGTGCAGCTTGACCGCGTCATTGAGGTACGGGAACAGCAGGGCATTGACGATGAAACCGGCTCGGTCGCCGCAGGACACCGGGTGCTTGCCGGTCGACAGGCACAGCGCGCGTACGGTCTCGGCCACCTCCGGCGTGGTCTCGTCCGCGGTCACGACCTCGACGAGCTTCATGACCGGCGCGGGGTTGAAGAAGTGCATGCCGATGACGTCCTGCGGCCGTGACGTCGCGGCAGCGCACGAGGTGATCGACAGCGACGAGGTCGTGGTCGCCAGGATCGCGCCGGGCTTGGCGATGCGATCGAGGTCGCGGAACAGCTGGAGCTTGATCTCGAGGTCCTCGGCGATCGCCTCGACGATGATGTCGGCGCCGGCGAGGGCCTCGCGCTCGGTCGAGCCGCTGAGCCGGGCGAGCACGGCCGACTTGCCGTCCTCGTCGAGCTTGCCGCGCGAGATCGCCTTGTCCAGGCTCTTGGTGATGCGCGCCTGGACCCCGTCGAGCTTGTCGGCGCTGCGGCCGACGTAGACGACGTCGTAGCCGGCCTTGGCGAAGACCTCGACGATGCCGGACGCCATCGTGCCGGTGCCCACGACGCCGACCGTCTCGATCTCGTGGCGCAGCTGGGGCTCGTCGACCTCGTCCTCGCCGACCGCCTGGGCGAACGTCGTGCCGTCGGCGGCCATCTGGGTCAGGATGCTGACCGGCTGGTGCAGCTCGTCGCCGGTCTCGGCATACAGCTTCTCGAGCCCGGTCGCGACGGTCTGCGGCCCGAGCGCGTCGATCAGCGCCAGCGGGCCGATCGGGTAGCCGCAGCCGAAGCGCATCGCGGCATCGATGTCGTCGTGGGTCGCGTATCCGCTCTCGTACATCGTGGCGGCGTGGTTGAGGTAGGGCAGCAGCAAGGTGCGGGCGAGGTCAGCGGTGCGATCGCTCGCTGCCAGTCTTTCGACGATTTCCTGCATGGCTACTCCTGAGTAATAAGCGGGTCGTGTCAGACTAACCTGACCCTGCTGTTGGCTCCATGGGAGAACGATGAATCGACGTATGACGATGGTTACAGCCATCGTGGGCCTTGCTCTGCTAGTGCTTGGCGCGTGTGGCAAGAGCGATGAGCCGGCCGACAAGCCGACTGCCACCGAGTCGACCACGACCGACAGCCCGACGACGCCGGCGCCCGACCCGACCGACGACGCCGCATCCGCGCTCGTGGGCGACTGGCACGACGTCAAGGCGAAGTGGGTCGTCCACTTCCACAAGGACGGCACGTACGTCGAGGACTTCGAGGGCGTGACCGACTTCCGCGTCGGCACCTACGAGCTGGACGGCACCAAGGTCTCGCTGGTCGGGGACGACGGCAACACCGATGTCGGCACGGTCGAGGACGACGCCTTGGTGTTCAAGCTCGGCACCCTGACGAGGGTCTCTTGAGGATTGTCATCGCGCGGTGCCAGGTCGACTATGCCGGCCGGCTCGCAGCGCACCTTCCGCTTGCCACCCGGCTGATCATGGTCAAGAACGACGGATCGGTCCTGATCCACTCCGACGGTGGCTCCTACAAACCGCTCAACTGGATGAGTCCGCCCTGCACCCTGCGTGAGGGACTCGCCGACGACGGCGTCACGGAGTGGACCGTCACCGCCGGCAAGACCGACGACACGCTGCGCATCCGCATCGAGGAGGTCCTCCACGACTCGGCGCACGAGCTCGGGATCGACCCCGGACTCCAGAAGGACGGCGTCGAGAAGCACCTGCAGGAGCTCCTCGCCGAGCACACGACGGCGCTCGGGCCGGGCATGAGCCTCGTACGCCGGGAGTACATGACCGCGATCGGCCCGGTCGACCTGCTCTGCAAGGACGCCGCCAACAGCTCCGTCGCGGTCGAGATCAAGCGGCGCGGCGACATCGACGGCGTCGAGCAGCTGACGCGCTACCTCGAGCTGATGAACCGCGACCCTGCGCTGCGCCCCGTGCGCGGGATCTTCGCGGCCCAGGAGATCAAGCCCCAGGCGCGTACGCTCGCCACGGATCGCGGCATCGAGTGCGTCGTCGTCAACTACGACGAGCTCCGCGGCATCGACGACCCGTCCTTGCGACTGTTCTAGCCACGGCAGCCCTGCTCATTGCAGGGGCAGGTTGAAGAACGTCGTGCCGAGCTTCTCCCAACGGTCGGTCTCGCAGCCATCCGTACGCTTGAACGCCGCGTCCACGGCTTCGCCCTTGTAGGTGCCCTTGACCGTCGCGGTCTGCGGGCCGCCATAGACCAAGGTGCACTGCTGGTCCTTGGCGACCGGCTTGAACACGCCGGCGCCGGCCGCGTCGAGCGCCTTGCAGGCCTCCGCAGGCTGCGGGTGGTCGCCGCCGGGAGGGTCGCACGTCAGCGTGTAGGTCTCAGGATCCACGCCCTCGTCGGAGACGAGCGTGATGGTCAGCGCCGTCTTGTCGGACGGCGCTGCGCCGCTGTCGGCATCCTTGCCGCACCCCGCGAGCGTCGCCACGAGGACGACGCAGCAGACGAGAAGGGCTCTAGGCACCGGCGATGGGCGGAGCCGTCGGGTCGCCGCCGGCACTCTTCTCCTCGCGGGCGACCCAGTCCTCGATGCGCTCGTAGTCGTCCTTGGAGCGCGTGACCACGGCGAGCAGGTCGCTCATCTTGGAGACCTCTTCGACCTGCTCCTTGATGAACCACTGCATGAACTGGTCGGACGCGAAGTCGTTGTTGTCGCGCGCGATGCGGGTCAGCTCGTTGATCTGCTCGGTGACGCGCTTCTCCTGCGCGAGCGCCGCGGTGACCGGCTCCACGACGTCGGTGAAGTCGACCTTGGGAGCCTCGAGCGCAGGAATGATCGGCGTCTCGTCGGCGTCGAGGAGGTACTGCACCATCATCATCGCGTGGTCGCGCTCCTCGAGCGCCTGCTGGTAGAACAGCGTCGCCATCTGGGGCATCGTCAGCGCGTCGTAGTAGGCCGCGATGGCGACGTACTGCTGATGCGCGCCGAACTCGTAGCCGAGCTGCTCGTTGAGCTTCGCGACGAATGCTGGTGCTGCCATGTGACCATGCTCCCATTCTCTCGCCTTAGGCGAGCCTCACCTCACGCTGATATCGTAGACCTGTGCCGACACCCAAGAAGAAGTGCTGCAGCAGCAAGCCTGCATGCAAGCGGTGTCCCATCCTCATGATGAAGAAGGGCACGCTGCCCGAAGGCTTCACCGTCAAGAAGCGCAAGCTCGTCAAGGTCAAGAAGAAGAGCAAGACCAAGCACAAGATCGCTGCTTGAGCGGTGGCCCGAGCCTAGGGCCTTTCGCGGGACGTCACCACGAAGGTGTGGCTGGCCAAAGTCATCCCGTGGTCGGACGTGTGACACCGCTCGCCTCACTAGGCTGAGGCACATGCGCGAGCGACCCGACCTGTGGCGTCGCATCGACACGCTCTGGCAGGACGTCGGCCTCACCGGGGTGCTGTTGCTCATCCCCCTGCTGGTGTACGTCTTCACCGGTACGGCGCAGAGCCTTCTCGACATCGCGCTGATCCTCCCCCTGGCCATGCGGCGCCGCGCGCCGGTGGCCACGTTCACCGTGATCTGCCTGTTGCTGCTGGCCCAGGCCGTGGTGTTCGACACTCCTCACTACGGCGACATCGCCTTGCTGGTCTCGTTGCACGCCGTCGCCGCGTACGGTCCGATGTGGGCCGTGTCGGCGTCGCTCGGCACGGGGTTCCTGGGCGCTGCCGTCGCCGGCGTGCGGTGGGCGCAGTCGATGAGCGACGTCGGCGAGGCCATCTCCTACTTCGTGCCGCTGTCAGCCCTCGTGGTGGCGGCCTGGATGCTGGGCTACCTCGCCCGCACCCGTCGCGCGTACGTCGCCGGGCTCGAGGAACGCGCCGAGCAGCTGGAGCGCGACGCCGCGCAGCAGGCGCAGATCGCCACGGCGGCGGAGCGCGCCCGCATCGCGCGCGAGATGCACGATGTCGTGGCTCACAGCCTGTCGGTCATGGTCATCCAGGCCGACGGGGCCCTGTATGCCGCCCAGAAGCGGCCCGAGGTCGCGATCGAGACGCTGCGAACGATCTCGGAGACAGGTCGTTCCTCGTTGGCCGAGATGCGAGGGTTGCTTGGATTGCTCCGCGACGACGACTTTGGTCACCAACCGATGACTCCCCTTCCGCGGGGGGCCGACATTTCCGAGCTGGTCGAGCAGCTGCGCGGCAGCGGCCTGGCCGTCGAGCTCACCGTGCTGGGCGATCTCGACCGGCTCGACGCAGCCACCGGGTTGACGGTCTATCGCATCGTCCAGGAGGCGCTCACCAACACCCTCAAGCACGCCGGGCCCGACGTCACAGCAGCCGTGGACCTGCGGATCACGACCGACTCCGTACGCATCCAGGTCGACGACGACGGCCGCGGCGGCACGGCGACCGACGACGGCCAGGGTCACGGGATGCTCGGCATCCGCGAGCGCATCGCCGTGCATGCCGGCGAGGTCGAGGCGGGCCCTCGCCCGGGTGGCGGCTTCCGGGTGCACGCTGTCATCCCCATGGACCCGGCATGATCCGGGTCTTCCTGGTCGACGACCAGCAGCTCGTACGTGCCGGGTTCCGGATGCTGATCGAGTCGCAGGACGACATGGAGGTCGTCGGCGAGGCCGGGGACGGGGCAGAGGCCACCGAGCGGCTTGCCGTCACCTCGGCCGACATCGTGTTGATGGACGTCCGCATGCCGCGCATGGACGGCGTCGAGGCGACCCGGGTCCTCGCCGCGAGATCGGAACGCCCGCGGGTCGTGGTGCTGACGACGTTCGACCTCGACGAGTACGTCTACAACGCGCTGCGCGCCGGCGCCTCGGCATTCCTGCTCAAGGACGCCCAGCCGGAGATGCTGCTCAGCGCGATCCGTGACGTACACGGAGGGGACGCGGTCGTCGCGCCGAGCGTGACCCGGCGCATGCTCGAGCGGTTCCTCGACGCCGACGAGGCACCCGACCCCCGGGACGACCGGAGGCTGGCCGACCTCACGGCTCGCGAGCGGGAGGTGCTCGAGCTGATCGCCCAAGGGCAGTCGAACACCGAGATCGCGAGCGGCCTGTTCCTCGCCGAGGCAACGGTCAAGACGCACGTCGGTCGCATCTTGGCCAAGACCGGCTCCCGCGACCGTGTGCAGCTCGTCGTCCTCGGCTACGAGTCTGGGCTCGTCAGTCCCGGCGACCGCTGACGTACGACTCCGGTATGACGCGCGGCTCGCAGGCCGCGCCCCTGGACTGACGAATCCGGCGCCGCCGATTCCTAGCGTGGTGACGACACCAGATGACTCACCACAGGAGCAGGCATGACGGTCCTCGACCCACCCACCACGATCCCCGCGATCGCCGCCCGAGCGGCCGGACTCACCAAGACGTACGGCAACGGAGAGGCCCGGGTGCACGCGCTCGCCGGCGTCGACCTGACGATCGAGACCGCGAAGTTCACCGCCATCATGGGTCCGTCCGGCTCCGGCAAGTCGACGCTGATGCACTGCCTGGCCGGCCTCGACCAGGCGACCTCTGGCGAGGTGCAGGTCGGCGACCTCATGCTGACGTCGCTGTCGGACAACGAGCTCACCCGCTTCCGCCGGCGCCATGTCGGTTTCGTGTTCCAGGCGTTCAACCTGCTGCCGATGCTGACCGCCAAGCAGAACATCCTGCTGCCGCTCGACCTCGCCGGCACCGATCCCGACTGGACCTGGTTCGACGAGCTCGTCCAGGTGCTCGACATCGGCGAGCGCCTGGCACACCGGCCCAGCCAGCTCTCCGGCGGCCAGCAGCAGCGGGTGGCGATCGCCCGCGCCTTGATGAGCCGGCCGACGATCGTCTTTGCCGACGAGCCGACCGGCAACCTCGACAGCCACTCGAGCGCCGAGGTCCTCGGCTTCCTGCGCCGGTCGGTGCGCGAGCTCGGCCAGACGACCGTCATGGTCACGCACGAGCCGTCCGCCGCCGCGTACGCCGACCGGGTCGTCCTGATTGCCGACGGCCGGGTCGCGACGCAGATCGACAACCCAACGCAGGACAGCATCCTCGACGCGCTCCGCCGGATCGGTGGTTGAGCCGTGCGCAACGTCATCCTCGCGTCGATGCGGACGTACGCCCGGCGCTACGTCGCTGCGTTCGTCGCGGTGCTCATCGCCACCGGGTTCATCGTCGCCATCAACACCTTGAGTGCCGCCGCAAGGCAGGGTGCCAACGACACCGTCGGCCGGCAGTATCGCGGTGCCGATGTCGCAGCCACCGCCACCGAGGGCGTGCGCCCCTACGCCTCGCTGCGCCAGAAGGCGATCGCCGACCCTGGCGTCACCGCGTCCGCCGTCAACTGGCGCGGGTGGATCGACGCGACGCTTCCTGACGGCCCCAGGACGGTCTCGATCGGCAGCGTCGCCACCGACCGGGCCCTGCGCTGGCAGGACGTGAGTGCCGGCCGGTTGCCGACAGCGCGCGGCGAGGTCGCGGTCTCGGCGTCGCAGGCCGACCGGCGCCACATACGTACGGGCGACGAGGTGACGCTGCACGCCGGTGGCCGCGACCTCGCGCTCACCGTCACCGGCATCGTCGACGACCAGGACGGCCCCCTCCGCTCGGTCCTGTACGTCCCAGAGCGCACGTTCACCGTGCTCGGGGACGTCGCCGAGCCGGTCGACGAGATCTTCGCAGTCACGGGCGATCCAGGTGCGGTGGCCTCGCGCCTCGACCACGCCGCTGCCGGAGTGCAGGTCATGACCGCGGATACGTACGAGCGGGACCTGCGCCTGCAGGCCACGAAGGGCATCGACATCTTCCAGAAGCTGATCCTCGTGTTCGCGGCCATCTCCCTCTTCGTCGGGGCGCTGGTCATCGCCAACACGTTCACGATCCTGCTCGCCCAGCGCGCCCGCGACCTGGCCCTGCTGCGGTGCGTCGGAGCCGTGCGGGGCCAGATCGCCCGCTCGGTCGTCGCCGAAGGACTGGTGGTGGGCGCCGCGGGCGCCGCGGCGGGCGTCGCGCTCGGATACGTCATCGCGCTCGCCGGCGGGGCCGCCATCGGCCACTGGTCGCCGTCCACGCCGATGGGCACGCCCACGCTGACGCCCGGAGGAGTCCTCCTTCCGGTGCTGCTGGGAATGGGGGTGACCGTGGCGGCGTCCTGGTTCCCGGCCCGGCGAGCCGGCTCGCGGTCACCGTTGGCCGCGCTCCAGCCCCAGGAGTCGGTGCAGGTACGTACGAAGGCAGGCGCACTGCGCATCGTCTCGGCTGCCGGCCTGATCTCCGTCGGAGCGTGCGGCCTGCTGGTCGGCCTGCAAGGTACGATCGTCGCGGGCCTGCTCGGGGGCATGCTCTCGTTCGTCGGCGTGCTCCTGCTGGCCCCCGTGCTGGTGCCGGCCGTCATCCGCACAGCCCGCCCGTTGGCCCACCTCGGCGGAGCTCCCGGCCGGCTCGCGCATGCCAACTCGATGCGCAACCCCCGGCGCACCGCCGCTACGTCGACGGCACTGCTGATCGGCGTCACCCTCATCACCTCGGTGGTGGTCGGATCCGCGTCGATCTCCCACAAGGTCAACACGTCGCTCGACCGCAACCTGCCGGTCGACCTGCTCGTGAGCGCCGACAAGGGTGCCCTGCCGGACGGCATCAGCAAGCGGCTGGCCGCCGTCGACGGCGTGACCCGGGCGGTCGCGGTCCCCGGCACGACGGCTCGGCTGGGCGATCAGCAGGTCACGGTCCTGGGCGTCGACGGTGCGGCTCGCGCGACGGTGCGCGGGAACCCGCTGCGCGGACTCGGCGACAGCGAGATCGTGCTCCCTGACACGTCCGGCGACATCGAGAGCGGCAGCCGGGTCACGTTGGACGTCGGTGGTCAGTCGCGTGAGCTCACGGTGCGCCATGTGTCAGGCCTCGGCGACGACCCGATCGTCAGCCGCTCGCTCCTTGACCGGCTGGGTGCCTCCACGACCACACGGGCCACCTGGGTCCGGGCGACCGACGGTGCCGACGCCGGTGACGTCACTGCCGACGTCCACGCCATCACCAGGACGGCAGACCTCACGATCGCAGGCGGCCTGCCCGAGCGCGCGGACATCCTCAAGATCCTGGCGATCGTCCTCGCGATCACGGTGGGCTTCCTCGGCATCGCCGTGCTGATCGCCCTGATCGGCGTGGGCAACACGCTGAGCCTGTCGGTGCTCGAGCGCGTACGGGAGAACTCCCTGCTGCGGGCCATGGGGCTGGAGCGGTCCGGCCTGCGGGCGATGCTGGCGATCGAGGCACTGCTGATGGCCGGCGTCTCGGCCGTGCTGGGGATCGCGCTCGGCACGCTGTACGCGTGGTTCGGGGTCAAGACCGTCACGGACGGCCTGTTCACGACGGCACCCAGCCTGACCGTCCCGTGGGCGCAGATCGCGGTGATCTTCGCCGTCGCCGCCGCGGCCGGACTGGTGGCGTGCGTGCTGCCGGCGCGGCAGGCGGCACGGATCGCACCGGCGGCAGGTTTGGTCGCCGACTGATTCCCGCCGGAGGCGAGGAGGGACCAGGTCGTACGGTTGTCGTCATGACCGAACTCGCAAACCAGGCCCAGACCCTCCTCGCCCTGCACTCCGACCCCAAGCTCCTCAAGGTCGTCAACGTGTGGGACGCCATCAGCGCCCGCGTCGTCTCCGAGGTCGAGGGCACCACGGCCCTGGCCACCGCGAGCCACTCGATCGCCGCGGCGTACGGCTATGCCGACGGTGAGAACATCCCCGTCGAGCTCATGATCGAGGCCGTCGGCGGCATCGTCGCGGCCACCGACCTGCCCGTCACGGCAGACCTCGAGGCCGGCTACGGCAACCCCCGCGAGACGACGCTCAAGGCCATCGGCGTCGGCGTCGTGGGCGCCAACCTCGAGGACCAGCTGAAGCCGATCAACGAGGCGGCCGCCGCGGTCGAGGCCGTGCTCGACGCGGCACAGCAGGAGGGCATCGACTTCGTGCTCAACGCTCGCACGGACGCGTTCCTCAAGGCCGGCGACAAGCCGCACGACGAGGTGCTGGCCGACGCCATCGAGCGCGGCCGCGTCTACCTCGCCACCGGTGCCCCGGTCGTGTTCGTCCCCGGCAAGGTGTCCGAGGACGACATCAAGGCGTTCGTCGACGCGTGGGGCCCGCAGAAGCTGACCCTGATCGGCGCTCCGGGCTCGGTGCCGCTGGCACGCATGGAGGAGCTCGGCGTCGCCCGGGTGTCGTTCGGGCCGTTCAGCCAGTCCGTCGCCCTCATGGCGCTGCAGGACCTGACGACCGACATCGTCGCCGGTGGCGGCCTGCCCGCCGACTTCCGCGTCCTGAACTGACGGTGGTGGTTTACCAGGAGAACCTGGTAAACCACCACTTCACCAGGCACATTTGCCCGGAGGGGTGACTGTTTACCAGGTTCTCCTGGTAAACAGTCACCCCGTCAGGTCGTTGGCCTTGCGGATCTCGTCGACGATGCGGTCCATGATCGTGGTCATGCCGAAGTCCTTCGGCGTGAACACGGCGGCCACGCCGGCGGCCTCCATCTTGCGGGCGTCGGACTCGGGGATGATGCCGCCGACGATCAGCGGCACATCGCCGATGCCGGCCTCGGCCATCGCCTTCTGCACGTCCGGGACGAGCTCCATGTGCGAGCCCGACAGGATCGACAGACCCACGCAGTGCACGTCCTCCGCGACAGCCGCGGCGACGATCTGCGCAGGCGTCAGGCGGATGCCCTGGTAGATGACCTCGAACCCGGCATCGCGCGCCCGCACCGCGATCTGCTCGGCGCCGTTGGAGTGCCCGTCGAGGCCGGGCTTGCCCACGAGAAAGCGCAGCCGGGTGCCGAGCTCCTCCCCCGTGCGCTGCACCTTCTCGCGTACGGCTGACAGCTCGGCGCCTGCCTCGGCGACGCTGCCGACGCCGCTGACGCCGGTGGGTGCGCGGTACTCGCCGAACACCTCGCGCAGCGCACCGGCCCACTCCCCCACGGTCGCTCCCGCGCGTACGGCCTCGAGGGTCGCCGCCATCAAGTTGGTGTCGGACTTGGCCTCGCGCTGCAGCCGGTTGAGCGCCTCGTCGACGGCGGCCTGGTCGCGCTGCTCGCGCCATGCCTTCACGTCCGCGATGGCATTGGCCTCGGCCTCGGGATCAGCGGTCATGATCGCGGTGTCGAGATCGGCGGTCAGAGGTGACGGCTCGGTGCTGGTGAACGAGTTGACGCCGACGACCTTCATCTCGCCGGCCTCGATGCGGGCCCGTCGCTCGGAGTGCGAGGACACCATGGCCTGCTTCATGTAGCCCGACTCGACGGCCGCCACAGCACCGCCCATCGCCTGGACCCGGTCCATCTCGGCCTTGGCGCCGTCGATCAGCTCGGCGACCTTCGCCTCGATGACGACCGAGCCCTCGAAGATGTCGTCGTACTCCAGGAGATCGGACTCGAAGGCAAGCACCTGCTGCAGGCGCAGCGACCACTGCTGGTCCCACGGCCGCGGCAGGCCCAGCGCCTCGTTCCACGCGGGCAGCTGCACGGCACGAGCCCGGGCGTCCTTGCTGAGGGTCACGCCGAGCATCTCGAGCACGATGCGCTGCACGTTGTTCTCGGGCTGCGCCTCGGTCAGGCCGAGCGAGTTGACCTGCACGCCGTAGCGGAACCGGCGCATCTTGGGGTTCTGCACGCCGTAGCGCTCGCGGGTGATCTCGTCCCAGAGCCGGCCGAAGGCGCGCATCTTGCACGTCTCCTCGATGAAGCGGACGCCGGCGTTGACGAAGAACGAGATGCGCCCGACGACGTTCTCGAACTCGTCCGCCGGTACCTGGCCGGAGTCGCGGACCGCGTCGAGCACCGCGATCGCGGTCGTCAGTGCGTACGCGAGCTCCTGCGTCGGCGTCGCGCCGGCCTCCTGCAGGTGATAGCTGCAGATGTTGAGCGGGTTCCACTTCGGGATCGTGCCGACCGTGTAGGCGATCATGTCAGTCGTCAGGCGCAGCGACGGCGCGGGACCGAAGACGTACGTGCCGCGGGAGAGGTACTCCTTGATGATGTCGTTCTGCGTCGTGCCCGACAGTGCTGCCGGGTCGACGCCCTGCTCCTCGGCGGCGACCTGGTACATCGCGAGCAGCCACATCGCGGTGGCGTTGATCGTCATCGACGTGTTCATCTCGTCGAGCGGGATGTCGTGGAAGAGCTGCCGCATCGCGCCGAGGTGCGCAATTGGTACTCCGACTTTGCCCACTTCTCCTCTAGAGAGGGGGTGATCGGGGTCGTAGCCGGTCTGCGTCGGCAGGTCGAAGGCCACCGAGAGTCCGGTCTGGCCCTTCGACAGGTTGCGACGGTAGAGAGCGTTCGACTCCGCGGCCGAGCTGTGGCCGGCGTACGTACGCATCACCCAGGGCTTGTCAGGCACGTCCTTGTCTGGCATTTCGTCAGGTTACCTCCCCGTAACCTTTGGGGTCACTGCCTCCAGAGGGCGTTCCTGCTCACACTCGTAGAGTGTGGTCATGGTCAATCTGACGCGGATATACACGCGAACCGGCGACGACGGCACCACCAACCTGGGCGACATGAGCAAGACCAGCAAGCTCGACCTGCGCCTCGCCGCGTACGCCGATGTCGACGAGGCCAACAGCCACATCGGCTTCGCGATCTCCCTCGGCACGCTCGACGAGGACGTCGTCGCGGTCCTCACGCACATCCAGAACGACCTGTTCGACGTCGGCGCCGACCTGTCGTGCCCCGTCGTGGACAACCCGGAATACCCGCCGCTGCGGGTCGAGCCGGACTACATCGACCGGCTCGAGGGCTGGTGCGACCACTACAACGAGCAGCTGCCCAAGCTCCGGTCGTTCATCCTCCGGGGCGGCACGCCGGCGGCCGCGGCGGTGCACATCGCCTGCACCGTGACCCGCCGTGCGGAGCGCTCCGCGTGGGCGGCCCTCGAGGAGCACGGCGAGACCGTGAACGTGCTGACCGCGAAGTACCTCAACCGGCTCAGCGACCTGCTGTTCATCCTCGGCCGGTACGCCAACCACGAAGCCGGAGACGTGCTGTGGGTCCCGGGCGGTCCTGAGAGAGAGGCCGCCAGCGGCCGAACCTCGAAGGATGCTAGCGAAGCGGGAGCGTGACGCGGCGAAGCCGCCACCTGCGAAGCATGGTGACGTGACTTCCCACCGCGACCGAGGAGCGTTACGCCCCTTCGCTCGCAGAGCTCGCTCCCGGTCGGCCGCAGGCGGCCTCCCTAGGGGACGGGTGGAGTGCTGAGGGCATGCCAATGGCACTCACCGAGGTGAGTGCCATCAGAACCTATGTGGTCAGTCCCAGTCGATCGCGTGCTGAACGACGCGGGATCCGTGGTGCCCACCAGCAGCGCTCGCGGCTGGGGCAACTCCCACCACCGCCAGAATCGACACGCATGCTGCGGCTACTAGACGCTTGATCACGATGCACCTGCTCCCTGTAGAAACGGGAATCCGTTCCTTGTTCCCGATTCTCTCCCGGCCTCACGGACGCGTCAACCAGAACGGAAGAACCTGTACAGATGCCTCAAAGCACGTTGTTGACCCGTTGCCCCGGGGGCGAGGACTCGAGCCACGACAGCAGCCCGGTCAGCGCGTTGGCACTCATCGCGAACTGACGGACGCCCGCAGCGTTCTCGGTGGCCACGATCAGGTGGCCCGAATGGATCGCATGCACCTCGTGGCCGACCGGCTCACGGCGCCCGTCAATGATGACGTCGCCGCGGGTGAACCGGTAGGTCGGGCGCGGTGACAGCGAGAACGTGCGGAACCACTCGAGCTCGGTGTCCTTGTAGACCGCCAGGCCCAGCATCCAGCCCTTGGCCTGCGCCTCGGTCGACCGGTTGACGCTCATCTCGAAGGTGCCGCCGGAGCGCGCCAGGAAACGGCGGCGCACCAACAGCCCGACGATCAGCAGGACGAGCAGGGCGAAGACGAACACAAGGGAGTCGACGAACCACATCCACAGTGGCATCACGATCTCCCTCCGTTCGTCAGGACGCCTTGTCGATGAGGCGCAGCTTGGCCTCTGCGCGCAGGACTGCGTCCTGGTCGCCGTCGGACTGCGCCGCCTCGAGCTCGGCCCGCGTCGCACTCGCATCGACTTCCGATGCCAGGAACGCGTCCTCGCTCAGGATAGACACGTGGTTGTCGGCCACGGAGAGGAAGCCCTCCGCGACCGCAGCACGTACGACCTCGCCATCCGGCGGCTTGATCTCGACGACGCCCGGCACGAGCAGCGACAGCAGCGGCGCGTGACCGGACAGGACGCCGAGGTCACCCTCGACCGTACGGGCGATGACCTGGCTCGCCTGCCCCGACCACACCACGCGGTCGGCGGCGACGAGCTCGATCTGCAAGAGGTCTGCCATCAGAGGCTCTTCTGGATTTCTTCCCACTTCTTGTCGACGTCTTCGAGACCGCCGCACATGAAGAAGGCCTGCTCAGCCACGTGGTCGTAGTCACCGTCGCAGATCTTGGTGAAGCCGTCGATCGTCTCGTCGATGGAGACGGTCGAGCCCTCGATGCCGGTGAACTGCTTGGCCACGTAGGTGTTCTGGGACAGGAAGCGCTGGATGCGACGCGCGCGGGACACGAGCGTCTTGTCCTCTTCGCTGAGCTCGTCGACACCGAGGATCGCGATGATGTCCTGCAGCTCCTTGTTGCGCTGCAGGATGCTCTTGACCCGGTTGGCGGTCGTGTAGTGCTCCGCGCTGATGTAACGGGGGTCCAAGATGCGCGACGTCGAGGTCAGCGGGTCCACGGCCGGGTAGATGCCCATCGACGCGATCTCACGGTTGAGCTCGGTCGTCGCGTCGAGGTGGGCGAAAGTGGTGGCCGGGGCCGGGTCGGTGTAGTCATCCGCAGGCACGTAGATGGCCTGCAGCGACGTGATCGAGTGACCGCGGGTCGAGGTGATGCGCTCCTGCAGCACGCCCATCTCGTCGGCCAGCGTCGGCTGGTAGCCCACGGCGGACGGCATGCGGCCGAGCAGCGTGGAGACCTCGGAGCCGGCCTGCGTGAAGCGGAAGATGTTGTCGATGAACAACAGCACGTCCTGGTTCTGGACGTCGCGGAAGTACTCGGCCATCGTCAGGGCCGACAGGGCGACGCGAAGACGCGCTCCCGGCGGCTCGTCCATCTGGCCGAAGACGAGGGCGGTCTGTCCGAGGACGCCGGCCTCCTCCATCTCGGCGATGAGGTCGTTGCCCTCACGCGTGCGCTCGCCGACGCCGGCGAACACCGACACACCACCGTGGTCGCGAGCGACTCGGGCGATCATCTCCTGGATCAGCACGGTCTTGCCGACACCGGCACCACCGAACAGGCCAATCTTGCCGCCCAGCACGTAGGGCGTCAGGAGGTCGATGACCTTGATGCCGGTCTGGAACATCTCGGTCTTGGACTCGAGCTGGTCGAAGGCAGGAGCCTTGGCGTGGATGCCACGGCGCTCCTTGACCTCCCACTTCTCGCCCTCCTTGAGGTTCATGACGTCGCCGGTGGTGTTGAACACCTTGCCGAGCGTCTGGTCACCGACGGGGACCGAGATGGGCCCACCGGTGTTGGTGACCTTGGCGCCGCGCACGATGCCGTCGGTCGGACGGAGGCTGATCGCGCGGACCAGTCCGTCGCCGATGTGCAGGGCGACCTCGAGGGTCAGCGTCTCCGTGACGCCGTCCAGCTCGGTGTCGACCGTGAGCGCGTTGTACATCTCGGGGATCGCGTCGCTCGGGAACTCGATGTCGAGCACCGGGCCGATGACGCGCGCGACCCGGCCGTCGGCCAGGTTCTGGTCCGACGTGTCGGACTTCTGGGTGTCTGCGGTCTTCTTGGCGGTTGGCATCTCTCTCACTCACTCCCAGCGGTGGCGTCGGCAAGCGCGTTGGCGCCGCCCACGATCTCGCTGATCTCCTGGGTAATACCGGCCTGGCGGGCCTGGTTGGCGGTTCGGGTGTACTTCTGGATCAGGTCTTCGGCGTTGTCCGTTGCGGACTTCATCGCCTTCTGCCGTGAGGCAAGCTCCGAGGCGGAGGCCTGCAGCAGGCAGTAGTAGATCCGGCTGTGGATGTACTTCGGCAGCAGCGCGTCGAGCACCTCGTGGGCCGAGGGCTCGAACTCGTAGAGCGGAAGCACCTCGTGCTCGGTCGGCTCCTCGGTGCCCTCGACGACCTCCAGCGGAAGCAGCCGGATGACGTCGGGCTCCTGCACCAGCATCGACTTGAAGCGGGTGAACACCACGTGGAGCTCGTCGACCGCACGCTCGGGGTCGATGGCCTCCTCGTTGGTCTCGTCGGTGTTGAACGTCTTGACGAGGGTGTTGCCGATCGTACGGGCGTGCTGGTACTCGGGCTTGTCGGAGAAACCGGTCCACGACTCGACGAACTCGCGGCCGCGGAAGTTGTAGTAGGCCTCCGCCTTGCGACCAGAGAGGTAGAGGTCGACCTCCTTGCCCTCGCTACGGAGCTTCTCGACGAGCCGCTCAGCCTCCTTCATCACGGAGGACGAGTAGGCCCCCGCGAGCCCGCGATCGCTGGCGATCACCAGGATCGCCGCCTTCGTCGGGTTGTCCTTCTCGGTCGTCAACGGGTGGTCGACGTTGGAGAAGGTCGCGACGGCGGAGACGGCACGGGTCAGCTCGCGGGCGTACGGCGCTGCCGCCGCTGCCTTCTGCTGCGCCTTGATGATGCGCGACGCAGCGATCAGCTCCATGGCGCGCGTGATCTTCTTGGTCGCCTGTGTCGACCTGATCTTCGCGCGAAGCTCGCGTACGGACGCTGCCATCGTCAGCCCCGCTTCTGCTTGACGATCTGCTCCTGCTCGACGTCTTCGTCGGCCAGGGCCTCGAACTCTTCGTGACCCGCCTTGACGATGATCTGCTCACCCTCGTGGGTCTCGAACTGCTTGAGGAACTCGGTGTAGGCACCCTCGAGCGCCTGCTCGTTGTCGTCCTCGAACTTGCCCGACTCACGGATCGCGTCGAGCACGGGACCGTGCGAACGCTTGAGGAAGTCGAGGAACTCGGTCTCGAAGCGGCTCACGTCCTGCAGCGGCACGGGATCGAGCTTGCCGGTCGTGGCGGCCCAGATCGAGACGACCTGGTTCTCGGTCGGGAACGGCGCGTACTGGCCCTGCTTGAACAGCTCCATGATGCGCTGACCACGGGCGAGCTGCTGCTTGGACGCGGCGTCGAGGTCGGAGGCGAACATCGCGAACGCCTCCATCGCGCGGTACTGCGCGAGCTCGACCTTGAGCGAACCGGTGACGGCCTTCATCGACTTGGTCATCGCGGCACCACCGACGCGCGACACCGAGATGCCGACGTCGACGGCGGGACGCTGGTTGGCGTTGAACAGATCGGACTGCAGGAAGATCTGGCCGTCGGTGATCGAGATGACGTTGGTCGGGATGTAGGCCGACACGTCGTTGGCCTTGGTCTCGACGATCGGCAGGCCCGTCATCGAGCCGGCACCCAGCTCGTCGCTGAGCTTGGCGCAACGCTCGAGCAGACGCGAGTGCAGGTAGAAGACGTCACCGGGGTATGCCTCACGGCCCGGCGGGCGGCGGAGCAGCAGCGACACGGCGCGGTAGGCCTCGGCCTGCTTGGAGAGGTCGTCGAACACGATCAGGACGTGCTTGCCGGCGTACATCCAGTGCTGGCCGATGGCCGAGCCGGTGTAGGGCGCGAGGTACTTGAAGCCGGCCGAGTCGGACGCGGGAGCCGCGACGATCGTCGTGTACTCCAGGGCGCCGGCCTCCTCGAGCGCACCGCGGATGCCCGCGATGGTCGAACCCTTCTGGCCGATGCCGACGTAGATGCAGCGAACCTGCTTGTCGGGATCGCCCGACGCCCAGAACTCCTTCTGGTTGATGATCGTGTCGATCGCGATCGCGGTCTTGCCGGTCTGGCGGTCACCGATGATCAGCTGGCGCTGGCCGCGGCCGATCGGCGTCAGCGAGTCGATCGACTTCAGGCCGGTCATCATGGGCTCGTGCACGCTCTTGCGCTGCATGACGTTGGGAGCCTGGAGCTCGAGCGCACGGCGCTCGGTGGTCTCGATGTCGCCGAGGCCGTCGATCGGGTTGCCGAGCGGGTCGACGACGCGGCCGAGGTAGTTGTCGCCGACGGGGACCGAGAGCACCTCACCGGTGCGGCGTACGGTCTGGCCCTCTTCGATGCCGGAGAACTCACCGAGGATGACGACACCGATCTCACGGACGTCGAGGTTGAGCGCGAGGCCCAGCGTGCCGTCCTCGAACTCGAGCAGCTCGTTGGCCATCGCCGAGGGCAGTCCCTCGACGCGCGCGATGCCGTCACCGGCCTCGGCGACGACGCCGACCTCTTCGGTCGCAGCGGCGCTGGGCTTGTAGTCGGCCACGAACTTCTGCAATGCGTCGCGGATCTCGTCCGGACGGATCGTGAGTTCCGCCATGTTATTGCCTGCCTTCTTGGAGTTGAGGGGGTGCTGTCGGTGGGTGATCTAGCCTGCAAGTCGCCGACGGGCGACTTCGAGGCGAGTGGACATGGTGCCGTCGACGACCTCGTCACCGACGGAGACGGCAATGCCTCCGACGACCGAGGGATCGACGACGATGTTGAGGTGGACGTCGCGTCCGTACTTCTTGGCCAGGGCCTTGGCGAGACGGGTCTTCTCCGCATCCGCGAGCTCGTAGGCGACCCGCACCTCGGCGAGCAGCCGGCTGCGACGGGCGGCGACGGTGTCACCGAAGCCCGACAGGACCTTCTCGAACGATCCGGTCCGCGCTGCCGCTGCCTGGGTGGCCAGCGCCAGTGTCGACGCGGTGACCTTGCCCTCGAGCAGGGTCGCCAGCAGGCTGCCCTTGGCGTCGGCCGGGATGCCCCGGTCGGACACGATCTGGCGCAGGTCGGCGTCGGAACGCACGATCCGCTCGACCTCGAACAGCTCGGTCTCGAGCGCGTCGAGCTCACCGGCCGCATCAGCGGCGGCGACCTCGGCGGCGACACCGGCGGTCTCCAGTCCGTCGGTCAGGTCGCGCATCGACGCCCAACGCCCACTGACGGCGGCGTTGAGCACCGCGAGGGTGTCGGCACTGACCTGACCGCCGAAGACCTGCTTGGCAAGCCCCACCTTGGCCGAGGCCTCGGTGGACGGGTCGGTCAGCACCCGGCGAAGCGCCGGAGCGCCGTCCAGCGTCGAGACGACGCCGAACAGCTCGGCTCCGAGGTCGCCGGCCTTGCCCTTCGCCGCATCTACTGCGGCGAGGACGTCGACCAGGGACTTCGCTGAAATGCCACGCATCAGTTGGCCGACTCCTCGAGCTCGGCGATGAAGCGCTCGACCGTACGCTTCTGGCGGGCGTCGTCATCGAGGGACTCGCCCACGATGCGCCCGGCCAGCTGCGTGGCCATCGAGCCGACCTCGCCCTTGAGCTGCGCGAGCACCTGAGCACGCTCGGCCTCGACCTGCGCGTGCGCCGTCGAGGTGATGCGCTCGGCCTCGGCCTGCGCCTGCGCGCGGAGCTCGGCGATGATCTGCGCGCCCTGCTCCTTGGCCTCTTCGCGGATCGCCGCAGCCTCGTGACGGGCTCCGGCGAGCTGCTCGTTGTACTGGTCGAGAGCGGCCTTGGCTTCCTTCTGGGCTGCCTGGGCCTCCTCGATACCGCCCTCGATCGCGGCGGTGCGCTCGGCATAGGCCTTCTCGAACGCCGGGATGACGAGCTTCTTCAGGAGGAAGAAGATCAACCCGAAGACGATCAGACTGATGACGATCTCGGGCGTGTGCGGGATCAGAGGGTTGGTGTCCTCCGGTTCCGCCGCCGCGAGAGCGAGACGTGACGTGATCATGGGCGTGCCTTCTGTCGAGGTGTCGGGATCAGGTGTTCGTCGACTTGAGGACGAACGCCAGGGCCAGGCCGATGATGAAGAACTGCTCGGCGAGGACGAAGCCCAGGATGGCGATCTGGCGCAGCTTGCCCTCAGCCTCGGGCTGACGGGCGACACCGGTGACGAACGCGGCGAAGATCAGGCCGACGCCGATACCGGGGCCGATCGCGGCGAGGCCGAGACCGACCATGTTCAGAGTGCCGATGGACTCCACGGCATTTCCTTTCGTTGTGACGCTCTGGTGAGCATCGCTGGTGGGGCGTAACTGGTGAATCGTGTGGAACGTATGAAGTTGTGGGTCTGGGGTTTGCTCAGTGCTCGTCAGCGAGCGCTTCGCCGATGTACATCGACGAGAGCAGCGTGAAGACGTACGCCTGGAGGAACATGATCAAGATCTCCAGGAAGCTGATCGCGATCGCCAGCAGCGACGACACCAGGCCTGCCGGCAGGGCGAGCGAGTTGTCGGAGTGCAGCAGCAGGTAGGAGCCGCCGAGCGAGAACAGGATCAGCAGCAGGTGGCCGGCGAACATCGTGGCGAACAGACGCAGCGTCAGCGTGATGGGACGCAGCAGGATGTTGGACAGGAACTCCAGCGGGACGAGCAGGATGAGGATCGGGCCCTTCATGCCGCCGGGCACGGTCTCGTGCTTGAGGTAGCCGAGGAAGCCCTTCTTCTTGATGCCGGCGCCGTTGTAGACCAGCCAGCTCAGGATCGCGATCGCCAGCGGGTAGCCGATGTGGGACATCGACGGGAACTGGAGGAACGGGAAGAGGCCGTAGAAGTTGTTGACCAGCACGAACAGGAAGATCGTGAACAGGTAGGGCACGAACCGCATGAACTCGGCCGAGCCGATGTTCTCGCGAGCGATGCCGTTGCGGACGAAGCCGTAGACAAGCTCACCGGCGAACTGCATGCGACCGGGCACGACCGCGGCCGGGCGGGCCATGGTGCTGAACAGCCCCACGATCACGAACAGCGACAGGACCACGAGCAGCATCGGCTTGGTCACGCCGAACTCACCGATGTGGAAGACCGCGGGCAGATCGAAATCAGCGGGTCCTGGGCTGGGCGGCTCAGCCGATGCGGCAAAAGCGGTCAAGGCGAGAGTCACTCGGTCACCTTCGTGTCATGGCGTGGTCGCCTGCGACATAGCGTCGAGTCAGGCATAACGGCCAGCGTCATTGTCGTGCGACATGTTCTCCGGCCTCGAGGGCTGGATGGTTGGTCGCAATCCAGAGGTTATCAGGGCTACCTCACTCGTTGTTACCCAGGTCATAGGTGGGCACCCGCTCACGCTTGAATGCCCTGATCTGGAGCAGGGTCCAGGCGAGTGACGCGGCGATCGCGGCGATGCCGAACCAGCGCGAGTCGATGTGCGTCGCGACCCCGCCGACGTCGAACAGCAGCAGCAGGACGATCAACATCGCGACGGCCTTGGTCGTGAAGAAGCCGAGCGCCACGGGCAGCGACAGCGTCGCGCTGGCCTTGACCAGCGGGCTGAGCACGACCGGTGTCGAGCCGAGGAAGAGGATCACGACGAGCCCGCCGACAACGGCACCGAGCACGCCCTCCCAGCCGGCGAAGATGCCGGCGGCGATCGCCACGACAGCAGTCACCGCCAGCACGGGCAGGAGCACGGGGCGTAGCGCTTTCATGAGGACCAGACCTTCTCTTCGAGCTTGGGCAGCAGGAACACCGCTGCGATCGTGATGACGGCGAGGGTGGCGAACCCGGCGATCGACTGCCAGCCGCTGAACAGGCTGATGACGACGCTGCCGAACGCGACGAGGCCCGCGAAGGCGTACATCAGCAGGACGGCACGGCGGTGCGAGTGGCCGATCTCGAGGAGCCTGTGGTGGATGTGCATCTTGTCGGGGCTGAACGGCGACCGGCCCGCTCGGGTGCGACGGACCACGGCGAGGGCCAGGTCGACGAACGGCACGACGAGGATCGCGAACGGCAGGATCAGCGGGAGCAGTGATGGCAGGAAGCTGTTCTGCGCTCCCCCGATGCCCTCGGAGATGCTGGTCGCCGGGAACTGGCCCGTGAGGCTGATCGACGAGCAGGCCAGCACGAAGCCGATCAGCATCGAGCCGGAGTCGCCGATGAACATACGGGCCGGGAAGAAGTTGTGCGGCAGGATGCCGATGCACGCGCCGGCCAGCGCCGCGGTGAGCAGCGCGGCGGCGATCGCACGGGTCTCGCCGTTCTCGACCGCGAGCACGAACGCGTACGCGAAGAAGGCCACGGCACCGATGGCGACCATGCCGGCGGCGAGCCCGTCGAGGCCGTCGACGAAGTTGACCGCGTTGGCGGTGCCGACGATCAGCAGCACCGTGAAGATCAGGGCCTGTGCCTGGTCGAGCCCGATGTAGTTGCCGTAGAGCGGGAGGTAGACGAACTGCACGCCCTGCGCCACGACGATGACGCCGGCCAGCACCTGACCGGCGAACTTGCTCAGCGCGTCGAGCTCGTAGAGGTCGTCGACGATGCCCACGATGCAGACCACGGTGCCGCCCAGCACCACGGCTCGGGCGTCCTTGAACACCCCGTCGTCGGCGAGCGAGAGGAACGGCAGGTGGGTCGCCACCAGGTAGGCGGCGATCAGGCCGCCCAGCATCGCGGGCCCGCCGAAGTAGGGCGTCGGGATCGCGTGCACGTCACGGTCGCGGACCCGGGCCACGGCGCCGAAGCGGTAGGCCAGCATGCGGGCGATCGACGCGAGGAGATACGTCACCCCCAGGGCGATGCCGAAGACGACAAGATACTCGCGCACTAAGCGTCCTCGTCCGGCTCGTCGGGCGGCTCGATCGTGTTGTTGAACGCGTGGAGCTGCTCGAGCGTGATGGAGCCGGCGCGCAGCAGGCGCGGGGTCGATCCGGTGGCATCGAGGATCGTGGACGGTACGCCCGACGCACTGGGTCCGCCGTCGAGGTAGACCGCGACCCGCCCACCGAGCATGTCCTCGGCCTCGTCGATCGTCGTCGCCGCCGGGTCGCCGGTCGTGTTGGCGCTGCTGACCGCCAGCGGCCCGGTCTGCTTGAGCAGCGCGAGGGCGCGCGGGTCGGCCGGCATGCGTACGGCGACGGTGTTGTGGGTCTCGCCGAGGTCCCAGGTCAGTGAGGGCTGCTGGCGGCAGATCACCGTCAACGGACCGGGCCACAGCGCCTCGACGGTCGACCGGAGCCACGACGGGATGTCGATCGCGAGGGCGTCGAGCGTCGTGGGCGCGCCGACCAGCACGGGCGGCGGCATCTGGCGGCCGCGACCCTTGGCGTCGAGGAGGTTCTGCACGGCGCGGGGGTTGAAGGCGTCAGCCGCGATGCCGTAGACGGTGTCGGTCGGCAGGACGACGAGCTTGCCCTCCTCGAGGGCTGCCTGCGCCGCCGCGAGCCCGCGATCGAACTCCTCGTCCACGCTGCAGTCGAACTTCACCCGGTCATACTAGGCGGCGCGCTCAGAACCACGAGACTTGGTGGAGGAGGAACGCGATCGCGAGGAACTGGATCAACCGGCCGATGAACACCATCGTCAGGAACAGCCACTGCGGCTGCTTCGAGGCGCCGGCCAGGATCGTGACGATCGCCAGCGGCGGGACGCCGATCAGAGACGACATGAAGGCCGTCAGCCCTCCGGAGTACGGGCGGTCCAGCAGTGTGAGCAGCCAGTCGCTGCCCTTCTTGATCCACTTGGCGAACCGCGTCTGGGCAAACCTGTGCCCCACCTGCCGGGACATCGCCGTCACGCGATTGCGCGGCGGCTTGGGATTGACCATCCGGATCTTGTTGGTCCCTCGCCTGGCCAGCTGGAAGACGAATGCCTTGCCGACCGTCGTGGCCGCCACATGGATGAGGATCAGGAGGGCGAGGAACGGCCTGCTGTTGACCGTGGCGCCCATCGTGACGACGTAGACCTCGGCGTTGACGAAGACCGGCAGCAGAGCGGCGCCGATCCCGACGGCGATCGCAGCACCGATCAGTGCCAGTTCTTCGCCGCCCATGATGAGTGAGAGCCTATCCGCGTGGCTTGGCAGCCGTGACGTAACGGGGGCGCTGGGCGAGGTCGAGGTTGTCCTTGACGCCGTCCCAACGCGCGCGGAACACCTCGGGCGCAGACTCGCCCTGCACGTCCGCGTGCTCCGCCCCCACCACGCCACCGGGCCTGAGCAGCCGCCAGGCGACCTGCTCGACGACACGCATCGCGTCGAGACCGTCGTCCCCGGACCACAGGGCAAGCGCCGGATCGTGGTCGCGGGCCTCGGGCGCCACGCTCTCCCAGGCGTCGAGCGGGATGTAGGGCGGGTTGGCCACGACGACGTCGACCGTGCCGTCGAGGTCGCCGAACGCGTCGGCCATGTCGCCGAGTCGCAGGTCCACGCCCGTGCCGGCCAGGTTGCGCTGGGCCCACTCGTACGCCTTCTCGTCGAGCTCGACGGCATGCACCGACGCGCCGGGCACCTCGTGGACGACCGACAGCGCAATGGCTCCGGCACCGGCGCACAGCTCCACGACGACGGGCGAAGGGATCGTCTTGGCGTGGTCGATCGCCCACCCCGCGAGGACCTCGGTCTCGGGCCGCGGCACGAAGACGCCGGGGCCCACCTCGATGTCGACGTAGCGGAAGCCGGTCGACCCGGTCAGGTGCTGCAACGGGAACCGCCGGGCGCGAGCATCGACGAGTTCGAGGAACGCGTCACGCTGGAGTCCGTTGGGCTTCGCCCGGCTGACCAGGGAGGCTCGTGGCACCCCGGTGATGTGGCTCAGCAGTGACTCTGCGTCGTGGCGCGGCGAGCTGACACCGGCGGCCTCGAGCTTCTCAGTGGCCTCGGCAAGCAGCCGCTCGGCCAGCGTACGTACCGCGCTCACGCCGTCGCCTTCGAGGAGAAGCAACGGTACAAAGGCGACGGCATGAGTGCCCCATTGTTCACTCCCTGGCGCTCGCTCATTCACCCGACTCGACGGCGGCGAGGCGGTCGGCCAGCTCGGCATCGACGAGCGACTTGATGACGTCCTCGAGGGCACCGTCCATGACCTGGTCGAGGTTGTAGGCCTTGTAGCCCGTGCGGTGGTCGGAGATGCGGTTCTCCGGGAAGTTGTAGGTGCGTACTCGTTCAGATCTGTCCACAGTTCGGATTTGCGATTTTCGGGCCTGAGAAGCTTCCTCATCTGCAGTTGCCTGGGCCGCCTCGAGGAGCCGGGCGCGAAGGATGCGCATCGCCTGCTCCTTGTTCTGCAGCTGACTCTTCTCGTTCTGGCAGCTCGCGACGATGCCGGTCGGCAGGTGCGTGATGCGTACGGCCGAGTCGGTCGTGTTGACGCTCTGGCCGCCAGGACCCGACGAGCGGTAGACGTCGATGCGAAGGTCACTGTCGTGGATCTCGATGTCGATGTCCTCGGCCTCGGCCAGCACCAGGACGCCCGCCGCGGACGTGTGGATGCGGCCCTGCGACTCGGTGACCGGGACGCGCTGCACCCGGTGCACGCCGCCCTCGAACTTCAGCAGTGCGTGGGGCGCCTCGCCCGGCTCGGGCGTCCCCTTGGCCTTGACCGCCATCGTGACGGACTTGTAGCCGCCGAGGGCCGACTCGGTCGCGTCGAGGATCTCGGTCTTCCAGCCGCGGTGCTCCGCGTAGCGCGTGTACATCCGCAGCAGGTCTCCGGCGAACAGCGCCGACTCCTCGCCGCCCTCGCCGCCCTTGATCTCCATGATGACGTCCTTGGAGTCGGCCGGGTCGCGAGGCACGAGGAGGCGCTGCAGCCGCTCGCTCAGCTCGTGCAGGCGGGGCTCGAGCGTCTCGATCTCCGCGGCGAACGAGTCATCCTCGGCGGCGAGCTCACGTGCGGCCTCGAGGTCGTCCGTAACCTGCTGGTAGTCGCGGTACGTCTTGACGATCGCGGTCAGCTCGGCGTAGCGCTGCCCCAGCTTCTTGGCCAAGCCCTGGTCGGAGTGCACCGCGGGGTCGGACATGCGGACCTCGAGCTCGGCATGCTCGGCGACGAGCGTGTCGACGGCTTCGAACACGATGGCTCCTCGGACTCGGTGCGGGCAACGACTGGTGCGGACACGACAACGGCACCGACCCGTACGGCAGGCGTACGGGTCGGTGCCGGAGTGGAGCTACTTGCTCTCGGTCTTCTTGGCGTAGCGCTTCTCGAAGCGGGCGACGCGGCCGCCGGTGTCGAGGATCTTCTGCTTGCCGGTGTAGAACGGGTGGCACGCGGCGCACACATCGGCACGGAGGGTGCCGTCGGTGGCGGTGCTACGGGTGGTGAACGAGTTGCCACAGGTGCAGGTGACCTGGGTCTCGACGTACGCGGGGTGGATGCCTTGCTTCATGATGTCCTCTCGGCGGTCGCTGGGTCGTCTCGCGGGATGCGATCCGTGAACCAGAACCAAGGATTGATTGTGCCAGTCGGCAGTACGTATAAGGAAATCGAGGCGGGATAAATTCCCTGCCTGTCACAGGCTCCCCCCACGCTGACGGGTCACTTTTCACCCATCCGCGGGTCACTTGTGGACCTGGTCCTGCGCAGCTTCTGACCCGTCGGTGAGCAAGAAGTGACCCCTCAGCGGGCGAAAAGTGACCCGTCAGCGGAGGGCTACGCGGGCAGGAGGGCTTCGATGTCCGACTTGATGTCCTCAGGAGCCGTCGTCGAGCCGTAGCGCTTGACGACCTCACCGTCGGCGTTGATCAGGAACTTGGTGAAGTTCCACTTGATCTTGGTGCTGCCGAGCAGGCCGGACTTCTCGGACTTGAGCCACTGGTAGAGCGGGTGCGCATTGTCGCCGTTGACCTCGATCTCCGAGAACAGCGGGAACGTCACACCGAAGTTGCGCTCGCAGAACACCGCGGTGTCCTCGTCCGACTCCGGGTTCTGGTGGCCGAACTGGTCGCACGGGAACCCGAGCACGACGAGGCCACGGTCGACGTACTCCTGGTAGACCTTCTCGAGCCCCTTGAACTGCGGGGTGAAGCCGCACTGCGTCGCGGTGTTGACCACGAGCAGGACCTTCCCCTTGTAGTCGGCCAGCAGCCGCTCGGTGCCGTCGATCGCCGTCGCGGAGAAGTCAAATGCAGTCGTCATGACGCCAACCCTAGTTGCGAGCCACAACGACGGCTGGGTGAGTCCCGGACACCCGCTGTCATCCACGCCAAGGAGTCAGTCGCGGCCACCACCCCGGCACCGCGTCGCAGTACGCCTCGTAGCCCGCGCCGTACGTCCGTCGGAGGGTCGGTTGCTCGTACGCCGTGACGAACGCGAGGACCAGGACCATGAACCCCAGCAACCACACGAGGACGGCGGAGCTCTCGAAGATCAGAGCCTGTCCCCCGATGACGGCCGCAACGGCGAGGTACATCGGATTGCGGACATACCGGTAGAGCCCACCGACGACGAGCTGCTCGGTCGGCGCGATCGGGGCCGGCGTCCCTCGACCCTCACGCACGAACTGTGCGAACGCCGCGATCACGACCGCAAGGCCGATCGCGACGAGCCCGCCGCCGAGCACATCCGCGACTCGGAGCCCACCTGCAGGTCGGTCCCAGTGGGTGAGCAACCACGGCACGAGACCGGCGACCGTGCCGGGCGCAGCGAAGAAGAACGCTGTGGTGCCGAGCGTCGCTCGCCTCATGCCGCCAGAATATCAACGACTGTTGAATTCGGTCCAGCCCCGACGCGAAGCGCCCGCCGACCGCGAGGTCGACGGGCGCTCACTGACGGCGCTGGACTACTTGCCGTTGTTGGTGCCGTCCTGCGGCAGCGTCGTGTTGATCTGCATCAGGAACTCGACGTTGCTGGTGGTCTTCTTGAGCTTGTCGAGGATCAGCTCGAGGCCCTGCTGGCTCTCGAGGCCCGAGAGGACCCGGCGCAGCTTCCAGACGACAGCGAGCTCGTCCTTGCCCATGAGCAGCTCCTCGCGGCGCGTGCTCGAGGCGTCGACGTCGACCGCGGGGAAGATGCGCTTGTCGGCAAGGTCGCGACGCAGGCGGAGCTCCCAGTTGCCGGTGCCCTTGAACTCCTCGAAGATGACCTCGTCCATGCGCGAACCGGTCTCGACGAGCGCCGTCGCGAGGATCGTCAGCGAGCCGCCGTCCTCGATGTTGCGGGCAGCGCCGAAGAACTTCTTCGGCGGGTAGAGCGCCGACGAGTCGACACCACCGGACATGATGCGTCCGCTGGTCGGGGCCGCGAGGTTGTAGGCACGGCCGAGGCGCGTGATGCCGTCGAGCAGCAGCACGACGTCATGACCCAGCTCGACGAGACGCTTGGCGCGCTCGATGGCCAGCTCGGCCACGGTCGTGTGGTCGGTCGCCGGACGGTCGAACGTCGAGGCGATGACCTCACCCTTGACGGTGCGCTGGAAGTCGGTGACCTCTTCAGGACGCTCGTCGACGAGGACGATCATCAGGTGGCACTCGGGGTTGTTCTCGGTGATCGCGTTGGCGACCTGCTGCATGATCATGGTCTTGCCGGCCTTGGGCGGCGACACGATCAGGCCGCGCTGGCCCTTGCCGATCGGCGCGACCAGGTCGACGACGCGGCCAGTGAGTCCGCCGGCCTCGCCCTCGAGGCGCAGGCGCTCCGAGGGGTAGAGCGGCGTCAGCTTGGCGAACTCGACCCGCTTGAGGCTCTCGTCGAGGGTCATGCCGTTGACCGACTCGATCTTGACCATCGGGTTGAACTTCTCCTTGCGCTCGCCCTCGCGGGGCTGGCGCACCTGGCCGATGACGGCGTCGCCGCGGCGAAGCCCCCACTTGCGGACCATGGAGAGGGAGACGTAGACGTCGTTCTCGCTGGGCAGGTAGCCCGTGGTGCGGACGAACGCGTAGTTGTCGAGGATGTCGAGGATGCCGGCTGCGGGCACGAGGACGTCGTCCTCGGTGTAGGTCGTGTCGACCTCGGAGCCGCGTCCGCCGGAGTTGCGATTGCGTCCGCGGCGGTTGCGGCGGCGACCCATGCCGTTGTCGTCGTCGTCCTCGAACGAGCCGCCCTGGTTGCGGTTGCCGGCCTGGCCCTGGTTCTGGCCCTGGTTGCGGTTGCCACCGTCGTTGTCGCGGTTCTGGTTCTGGTTGCGATTGCGGTTGCCGGCCTGGCCCTGGTTGCGGTTGCCACCGTCGTTGTCGCGGTTCTGGTTCTGGTTCTGGTTGCGGTTGCGGCCGCCCTGGCCGCGGCCCGACTCGTCGTCGGAGGAGTCGTCGCCACGCGAGTCGCCCCGCGAATCGGCCTTGTCGGACGTGTCCGACTCGGTCCCGGGCTGGTCGTTCTTGTTGTCCTGGTCGTTCTTGGAGTCGCCGGCCGACTGGTTGCGGCTCCTGCGGGAGCCGGTCTTGGGCTCGGCCGCGGCGGGCGCCTCAGTGGGCTGCTCGGCCTTGGCTGCCGCAGTGGCGTCACCCTTGGAGGTGTCGACCTTGCTGGGCGCGGCCGCGGCGACCGCGGCCTTGGTGGAGGTGCCGGCGTCTCCGCGGGCGATCTTGATGGCGTCGATGAGGGCGCCCTTGCGCATCTTCTCGGCGCCGCTGATGCCCAGCTCGCCGGCAATCGCCTGGAGCTCGGCGAGGACCTTTCCGCCCAGTCCTCCCCCGGTCTTCCTGGGGGCGGTTGCCGCGGCGTCTGCCGCAGGCGTGGAGGATTCAGGTGTGGTGGTTTCAGTCACGTAGGTTCCTTTTGGATGAGGCCACAAGGCCTGATGTCCGGAGAGATCCGGATCGCATAAAGGCTTGCCCGTATCCGACGGGCGACTTGAATGGCACTGCTACTTGTCACTGTCGGGGAGTTTCGCACTCGACTCCGACTCGCCCACTGTAACACCAGAGGGTCATCCGGCATTCCCCTCGGGTTCATGTCGACAGGGTGTTCAGAGCGGGCGAGCACCCTCGACATCGACGTCGAGCTCGTGCACGGCCCAGCCGGCCGGGGCCCACTCACCGATGCCCCGCGCGAAGGACAGGACCGTGGGTCCGGCACCCGAGATGATCGTCGGAATGCCCTCGACCCGCAGCTGCCGCAGGAGCTTGTAGGACTCCGGCATCGCCTCGGCCCGGTACGTCTGGTGGATCCGGTCCTCGGTCGCCCAGATGAGCCGCTCGGGCGCCGTCGTGAGGGCGGCGACCAGCAGCGCGGCGCGACCGGCGTTGACCGCCGCGTCACGGTGCGGGACGGTCTCGGGCAGCAGGCCACGCGCCTTCTCGGTCGAGACCGCGTCGGGCGGCACGAATGCCGTGACCTGCACCCCGGTGCCGAGCCGCTCGACCTCTGCGGAGGCGCCGTCGATCCAGGCGATCGTCAGTCCGCCGAACATCGCGGCGGCGACGTTGTCGGGGTGCCCCTCGAGGTCGACCGCGAGCTGGAACGCGGCCCGGTCGTCGAGCCGCTCGTCGCCGTTCTCGACGAGCGCGCGGGCCAGCACGATGCCACCGACGATCGCCGCTGCCGACGAGCCGAGGCCCCGCCCGTGCGGGATCGCGTTGACACACTCGAGCCGCAGGCCTTCAGGCCGTACGCCGAGCAGGTCGAACGCTGCGGTCATCGCGGTGACGACCAGGTGGTCGCTGGTCCTCGGGACGTCGCGGGCTCCTTCGCCGGAGACCTCGATCTCGAGCCCGGGTGTGTCGACCGCCTCGGCGGTGATCTCGTCGTACAGCGTCAGCGCCAGGCCGAGCGCGTCGAAGCCGGGCCCGAGGTTGGCGCTGGAAGCAGGCGTGCGAACCGTCACCGGTCCGCTGACGAAGGTCACCTGAGGCCTGCGGCGGCTGCCGCGGCGTCGACGTCGGCCTCGATGATCGCGTCAACCAGCGCACCGGCTCCCGAAAGGGCCGTGTCGATGTCCTTGAGCCCGTGGCCCGTGACCGTGACGGCGATGATCTGGCCCGGCTCGACCTCGCCTTCGGACGCAGCGGCGAGCAGGCCTGCGACGCCGGCCGCCGACGCCGGCTCGACGAACACGCCGTCGTGCGATGCGAGGTCGCGCTGCGCCGTAAGGATCTGGTCGTCGGTCACGGCGGCGATGCGCCCACCGGACTCGTCCCGCGCCGCCTCGGCGAGATGCCACGAGGCAGGGTTGCCGATGCGGATCGCGGTCGCCACGGTCTCGGGGTGCGGGATCGGCGCGCCCTGGACGATGGGGTCGGCTCCTGCGGCCTGGAACCCCCACATGACCGGAGTCTTGGTGGCGATGCCGGCCTCGGCGTACTCGCGATAGCCCAGCCAGTAGGCCGAGATGTTGCCGGCGTTGCCGACGGGGAGCACGTGCAGGTCAGGCGTCGCCCCGAGTGCGTCGACGATCTCGAACGACGCCGTCTTCTGGCCCTGCAGCCTGACGGGGTTGACCGAGTTGACCAGGGCGACCGGGTAGTGGTCGGCCAGCGCCCGCGAGAGCTGCAGGCACTCGTCGAAGCCGCCCTTGACCTGGATGACCTCGGCTCCGTGCATGACCGCCTGGGCCATCTTGCCGGCCGCGATCTTGCCGTGCGGCACCAGCACGATGGGGGTCAGGCCGGCCTTGGCGGCGTACGCCGTCATCGAGGCAGAGGTGTTGCCGGTCGATGCGCACACGACGGCCTTGGCGCCCTCGCCTGCAGCGACCGAGACGGCCGCGGTCATGCCGCGGTCCTTGAACGAGCCGGTCGGATTGCTGCCCTCGACCTTGAGCCACACGTCACCGCGGACGATGCCGGACAACCAGGCCGAGTGGACGAGCGGTGTGCCGCCCTCGCCGAGGGTGATGACGGGGGTCTCGGGGGTGACCGGGAGCCACTCGCGGTACTCCTCGATCACGCCGCGCCACAGGTGAGCCATCAGGATCCTCCCTCGACGCGCATCACCGATGACACGTCGCGAACCATGTCGAGCCCGCGGAGGGAGGCGACCGTCGCGGACAGTGCTGCGTCGTCGGCCTCGTGCGTCACGATGACGAGCTGCGCGTCGTCGCCGCTGCCTTCCTGGCGCACCGTGCGGATCGACACGTCGAACTCCGCAAACGCCCCGGCCACCGAGGCCAGCACGCCTGCGCGGTCGTCGACATCGATCGACACGTGGTAGCGGGTGCGGGCCCGGCCGATGTCGAGCACCTCGAGCTGGGCATGCGTCGACTCGCCGGGACCGTGCACGTCGGCACGACGGTTGCGCGCGACCGACACAACGTCGCCGAGCACGGCGCTCGCGGTGGGCGCGCCGCCGGCGCCGGGCCCGTAGAACATGAGCTGGCCGGCGGCCTCGCTCTCGACGAACACCGCGTTGTAGGCGCCGTGGACCGAGGCCAGGGGATGTGAGAGCGGGATCATCGCGGGGTGCACACGCGCCGACACCGCAGGACCGTCGGGCGTCTCGCGCTGCTCGCAGATCGCCAGGAGCTTGACGACGCAGCCCATCTCGGCCGCGGAGCGTACGTCGGCCGCCGTGACCTCGCTGATGCCCTCGCGGTGCACGTCACCGATCGTGACGCGGGTGTGGAAGGCCAGACCCGCGAGGATCGCGGCCTTGGACGCGGCGTCGAAGCCCTCGATGTCGGCGGTCGGGTCGGCCTCGGCGTAGCCCAGGCGCTGCGCCTCGTCGAGCGCCTCGGAGAAGCCCTGGCCGGTCGTGGTCATGGCGTCGAGGATGAAGTTGGTGGTGCCGTTGACGATGCCCAGCACCCGCTGCACGCGGTCGCCGGCGAGTGACTCGCGCAGCGGCCTGACGATCGGGATCGCGCCGGCGACGGCCGCCTCGAAGTAGAGGTCGCGCTCGGCCTTCTGAGCGGCCTCGAACAGCGTGGCCCCGTCCTCGGCGAGCAGGGCCTTGTTGGCCGTCACGACGGAGGCGCCGTTGTCGAGCGCGGCGAGGATCAGCTCACGCGCGGGCTCGATGCCGCCGATGACCTCGATCACGACGTCGATGTCGCCGCGCGAGACGAGTCCGGCGGCGTCGGTCGTGAACAGCTCAGCGGGGACGTCGAGGTCGCGCTCGCGGCCGAGCCGGCGTACGGCGATGCCGACGAGCTCGAGCGGGGCGCCGACGCGCTGCGCCAGCTCTGCGGAGTCGCTCGTGAGCAACCTGGCTACTTCCGTGCCAACGACTCCACAGCCCAACAGGGCGACGCGGAGCGGACGGCCGGGGGTCCACGAGGATGCGCTCACCGGTCAAGGGTATCGGCGGCGGTCCCTCCGCCGGGACGAGGACCAGAACCCGAGCATCGGTTCCAGCTTGTCTCGTCATAGCCGCGAGACGGTCCGGTCGTTGATAGGTGAAGGTCCCTGGCCCCCCAACTCGGAAGAAGCGACGATCACCATGAGGCATCACTATCGATCCGACCGCCCGCGTCGCGTCGTCATCGCTCTGATCGTCGTCTCGAGCCTGGTCGCCGTGTTCGCCGGGGTGCAGCTCGTCCGCGGCGACGACGCGTCCAACGAGGTGTCGTCCGCGCCGCTGAAGAGGGATCTCGGCTCGCCCGACGACGACTTCGCCTCGTCTGACGACGACACCGTCCCGACCGACAAGGAGTCGCCGACGAGCGATGACCCGGTGGTGGCGACGTTGGGCGGCAACCAGCTCCTGTCCCCGTCGGACGACGTGTACGCCAATCCTCAGGGCCCGGTGCGGCGCCTGCGCGTGACGCTGACCCTGAAGTCCGACGGCCCGCTCTACGAGGCGTACGACTTCCGGGACGGCAAGCGCGGCGGGCCGAGCGTCATCGGCAAGACGCTCACCGTCACACGCACGTTGTACGGCCCGCCCCCGGTGGCGCGCCTCGTGGCCCAGGTGATGATCAACGCGACGTACGTGACGTGCCGCATCACGATCGACGGCGTCGTCGTCGCCCAGGACACCGCGCGCGGTCCCGGCTACGTCTCGGCGTGCCAGGGCTGACCCCAACACGCCGGCCGAGTCCGGCTCAGGCCGGTCCGTCACCGGCCTCGACGACCCTGACCGACACGAGAAGTGCACACAGCGCGGTCGCGGACGCCAACGCGAACACCAGGACGTACCCGGTCATCTCGTCCACGCCCAGCATGATCGCGAACACGACGCTCCCGATCGCGAGCACGAGTGACTGCACGACGGCGTCACTGGTCTGCATCGCAGCGCTGTTGGCACCCTGCTCACCGGGGGCCGAGTGGTCCAGGAGGAGCACACCGAGCGTCGACGCGCCCAGGCCCATGCCGAGACCGCCGACGCTCCAGCCCGCCGCGATCACGAGCACCGGGACGGCATCCGTGAGGGTGAGGAAACCCGAGCCGACCCCGACCAGCACGCAGGCCGCACCGAGGCGCACCCGCATCGCCTTCGACGCCAGCGCCGGCACGTTGGCAGCGACCCACGAGCCGCTGAACCACAGGACGGCGGCGCTCGTCAGCAACAGCCCGGCGTGCGACACGCTCAGTCCCCGGTGCTCGACCAAGGACAGCGGGACGTAGGTCTCGGCGCCGAAGAAGCCGGCCGCCAACAGGCTCCGGGTCGCGATGACGCTCGGCAGTCCCCGCCGCGCGTGCCAGGTGCCCTGAGGCAGGAGCCGCGGAGCGTACGACACGATGAGCGCCAGCGCGACGACCAACAGGACCGGCCACCAGTCGACGCCACGCTGTCCCGCCACGCTGACCGCGAGGATCCCGCCGGCGGTCAGGCACGCCCACCGGAGCCGCCGGCGATCGAACACGACGCCGGGATCGCCGTCGAGACGACTCAACGCCTCCCAGATCAGCAGGAGCGACCCGATCGCGATCACCGGGACGGACAGGAACACCCAACGCCAGCCGACCCGGTCGGCGATGAATCCGGCGATGACCGGGCCGACCAGGGCGGGCAGCACCCAGGCACTCGTCATGACGGTGAACACGCGCGCCCGCATGTGCTCGGGGAACACGTTGCCGATCACGACGTAGAGGCCGACGCCGACGAATCCCATGCCGAGGCCCTGGACGGCGCGGCCCGCCAGGAAGACCTCCATCGTCGGCGCGAGACCGGCGATGACCAGCCCTGCAGCGAAGATCACGACGCCGGCCCGCAGGGCGAGCCCGGGACCGCGTCGGTCCATCAACGGTCCGGCGATCGTCATCGACACGACGGCCACGGCGGTGGGCGCGGCGAACGACAGGGCATACAGGCTCAGCCCGTCAAGCTCGTCGGCCACGACGGGCATGACCGTCATCACGGCCAGCGACTCGAACGCCACGAGGAACGCCAGCGAGAAGATGCCCGCCACGACGCGGCCGTGCGGCCCGAGCCACAACCGTTCCGACGGGGCAGCGGGTGCGGTCACAGGAGCGAGTCTGGCATCAGGACGACCTTGCCGTACGTCTGCCGGGCCTCGAGCGCACGGTGCGCTCCGGCGGCATCCGACAGGGCGAAGACAGCGTCGACGAGCGGTACGCGGCTGCCGTCAGCCGCGCGGGCGAGCGCCTCGGCCTCCAGCGAGCGCAGGCCGCCTGGCCGGGCCAGCATCTGGGGTCCGAGCAGCATCGTCACGGTCCTGGCCGGGTCGTCATACGTCGCCGGCTCGTCGGTGAACCAGCCGTGCTGCATCAGCCGTCCTCCGGCGGCGAGCAGGTGGAACGCCGAGTCGGCCGTCTTGCCGCCGACCCCGTCGAACACCAAGGTCGCCACGTCTCCGCCGAGCTCGCGACGGACGACGTCGTCCCAGCCGTCGATGCGGTAGTCGACCGCCAGATCGGCACCCTGCGCCTTGGCGATCGCGACCTTCTCGTCTCCCCCTGCGAGCCCGATGACCGTCGCGCCGGCCGCCTTGGCCGCCTGGGTCAGGAGCACACCGAGTCCACCAGCTGCGGACGTCACGATCACGACGTCGTCGGCGGCGACGGGCGCCTGGTCCAGGATGCCGACCGCTGTGCGGCCCGTGCCGATCGCCGCGACGGCGACCGCGCACGGCATGCCTTCGGGCACCTCGTGGAGGCTCGCAACCGCCGCGAGTGCCTGCTCGGCATACCCGCCACTCGCCAGCCCCAGGTGGGCGACGGCGCGTTTGGTCAGCCACGACGGGTCCACACCGGCGCCGATGGCGTCGATACGCCCGGCAACCTCGCGTCCCGGCGTCATGGGCAGCTGCAACGGCTGGTGCACTGCGCTCGTGAAGCCCGTGCGGAGCGAGGTGTCGAGGTAGTGGACGCCACTGGCGCTGACCGCGATGCGTACCTGGTCCTCCCCCGGCTCGAGATCCGGTACGTCCTCGTAGAGGAGGACCTCGGGACCACCGAGCTCGTACTGCCTGATCGCCTGCATGCTGCTCCTTCGTCGTCGGTGGAGACAGTCCACAACCTCAATCGCACTTGAGGTCAACCCGTACCGTTGAGGTCATGACGATCTCGAAGCACCAGCCGCTGACTCCCGGAGAGGTGGCCGAACGAGCAGGGGTGGCCGTGTCCGCTCTCCACTTCTACGAGCGCGAAGGCCTGATCGAGAGCGACCGCACCACGGGCAACCAGCGTCGCTACCACCGCGACGTGCTCCGCAGGATCGCATTCATTCGAGTGTCCCAGGGACTCGGGATCAGCCTCGCCCGGATCCGGGAGGCGCTGGAGTCCCTGCCGGACGACAAGGTGCCGACCAAGGCCGACTGGGCGCGGCTGTCCCAGCGCTGGCGCGCCGACCTCGACTCCCGCATCGACCACCTGCAGCGGCTGCGCGACGACCTGGACGGCTGCATCGGCTGCGGCTGCCTGTCGCTCAAGAGCTGCACGCTCTACAACCCCGGCGACTGGCTGGCCAGCACGGGTCCCGGCCCGCGCCGGCTGCTCAAGCGCTAGCTGGAGAGGCTGACGGCGAGGTTGATCGTCGTGGCGACCACGACGGTGCCGAAGACGTACGACAGCAGGGCATGCCGCAGCGCCGTCGCCCGGAACGCGCTCGTGAGCAGGTTGGTGTCGGAGATCTGGAACGTCATGCCGAGCGAGAACGCGACGTAGGCGAAGTCGACGTAGCGCGGTTGCTCGTCCTTGTTGTTGAAGTCGATCCCGCCGGGCTCTCCGAAGTAGTACTGGCTGGCGTAGCGCAGCGTGAAGAGCGTGTGGATCAGCAGCCACGAGAGCGCCACGCTGCCCAGGGCCATCGCCGCGAGGACGCCACCACGGGTGTCGGAGGCCGACCTGGCGTCGACCAGCAGCATCGCGACTGCCGCCAGGCTCGCCAGGCTGGCGACCAGGATCAGCCCCTCGGCGACTCCACGGACCGGGTCCTCACGCGCCGCATGGCTGGCGGTCTCTGTCGGGTCCATGCGGGCGATCACGAGCCACACCCATGCGACATACACGAGGGAGGCGGACGCCCAGCCGAGCACGATCGACGACGTACCGCCGCCGCTCGCCCCGGCGACCCCGCCGACCACGAGCCCCGCCACCACCATCGCGACGAACCGAGCGGCGTAGCGGTGGGTCATCGCGGTCAGCCGATGTCGAGGGCGAGCAGGTCGTCCTCGGTCTCGCGCCGCAGGATGACGCGCGCCTCACCCTCACGCACGGCGACGACCGCGGCACGGGGTACGTGGTTGTAGTTGCTCGCCAGCGATCGGCAGTATGCGCCGGTGCCCGGCACGGCCAGGAGGTCGCCGGCCGCGACGTCACCGGGCAGGAACTCGTCCTTGACCACGATGTCACCGGACTCGCAGTGCTTGCCGACGACGCGGCTGAGCAGAGCCGGCGCGTCCGACGCACGCGACGCCAGGGTGCAGGAGTAGTCGGCGCCGTAGAGCGCGGGGCGGATGTTGTCGCTCATGCCGCCGTCGACCGAGATGTAGCGGCGCGATGCCCCGCCGTCGAGCGCCACGGACTTGGTGGTGCCGACCTCGTACAGCGTGAACGTCGAGGGCCCGGCGATCGCGCGGCCGGGCTCGATCGACAGATGAGGAATCGCTATCCCCAGTGCGGCGCACTCGTCGTCGACGATCTTGAGCATCCCGCGCGCGAGATCCTCGGGCGTCGACGGGTCGTCCTGGGTCGTGTAGGCGATGCCGAAGCCGCCGCCGAGGTCGAACTCCGGCAACGCGACGCCGAGCTCCTTCTCGATCTCGGCGTGCAGGCGCAGGAGCCGGCGGGCGGCGACCTCGAAGCCGTCGGTCACGAAGATCTGCGAGCCGATGTGCGAGTGGAGGCCCCTCAGCTCGAGCCCCGGCTCGGCGAGCACCCGGCGTACGGCGTCGAGCGCGTCGCCGCCGACGATCGAGAAGCCGAACTTCTGGTCCTCGTGCGACGTGGAGATGTACTCGTGGGTGTGGGCCTCGACGCCTGCGGTCACGCGGATCATGACCGGGGCCGTCACGCCGAGCTCGGCGGTCAGGTCGCGCAGCCGCTCGATCTCCTCGATCGAGTCGATGATGATGCGGCCGACGCCGACCTCGAGCGCGCGGCGCAGCTCGGCGACCGACTTGTTGTTGCCGTGCAGGCCGATGCGCGCGGGCGGGAACTCGGCCTTGAGCGCCACGGCCAGCTCACCGCCGGTGCACACGTCGAGGTTGAGCCCCTCCTCGGCGATCCAGCGGGCGGTAGCAACGCAGAGGAACGCCTTGCCGGCGTAGTAGACGTCGGCGTTCGGGAACGCGTCCTTGAAGCCGCGGGCCCGGCGGCGGAAGTCGTCCTCGTCGACGACGTACGTCGGCGTGCCGAACTCTGCGGCGAGGTCGGTGACCGACTCCCCCGCGACCGTCAGCACGCCGTCGACCTTGGAGACCGACGACGACCACAGGTGCGGGACGAGCTCGTTGGGGTCCTCGGGCGTACGCAGCCAGGCCGGCCCGCGATCGCCGGACTGACCGTGCAGGGCGCCTGCCTCGTGGCTCCGCATCTACATGCGCTCCGGGGCGCTGACGCCGAGCAGGCCGAGGCCGTTGGCGATGACCTGCCGCGTCGCCGCGACAAGCATCAGCCGGGCCCGGTGCAGGTCGGTGGGCTCTTCATCGCCCTTGGGCAGCACGTGCGCGACGTCGTAGAACTTGTGGAACGCCGCGGCCGTGTCCTCGAGGTAGCGCGCGACGCGGTGCGGCTCGCGCAGCTCGGCGGCCCGCGCGACGATGCGCGGATAGTCGGCGAGCGCTCGCAGCAGCGCACCCTCCTGCTCGACCGCCAGCAGGGACGGGTCGAACGTCGACTCGTCGATGACGACGCCGAGGTCGACTGCGTTGCGGATGATCGACGACAGGCGGGCGTGGGCGTACTGAACGTAGTAGACCGGGTTGTCGCTGTCCTGCTTGGCCCACAGGTCGAGGTCGAGGTCGATCGTGGAGTCCATCGAGTAGCGGGCGAGGGCGTAGCGCGACGCGTCGACGCCGATGGCCTCGACCAGGTCCTCCAGCGAGATGACGGTGCCGGCCCGCTTGCTCATGCGCAGCGGCTCGCCGTCACGTACGAGGTTGACCAGCTGGCCGATCAGCAGCTCGAGGTTGATCTTGGGGGTGTCACCGAACGCGGCGCACATCGCCAGCATCCGCGACACGTAGCCGTGGTGATCGGCGCCGAGCAGGATGATGCAGCGGTCGAAGCCGCGCTCGCGCTTGTTGAGGTAGTAGGCGAGGTCGCCGGAGATGTAGGCCGGCTGGCCGTCGGACTTGATGACGACGCGATCCTTGTCGTCGCCGAAGTCGGACGTGCGCAGCCAGGTGGCGTCGTCCTGCTCGTACATCATGCCGAGCTCGCGGAGCCTGGCGATGGCACGCTCGACCGCGCCGGACTCGTGCAGGTCGTTCTCGTGGAAGTAGACGTCGAAGTCGACCCCGAACTCGTGCAGGCTCTTCTTGATCTCGGCGAACATCAGGTCGACACCCTGGGCGCGGAACGTCTCGAGCGCCTCGGCGTCGGGCAAGGTGGCCGCATCGGGGTGCGTCGCGAGCACGTTGGCGACGATGTCGGAGATGTACTGGCCGCCGTAGCCGTCCTCGGGCGCCTCGTCGCCGCGCGCGTTGGCCAGCAGCGAGCGGGCGAAGCGGTCGATCTGGACGCCGTGGTCGTTGAAGTAGTACTCCCGCGTGACCTCGGCACCGATCGCGGTCAGGATGCGGCCGAGCGAGTCGCCGACCGCGGCCCACCGGACACCGCCGATGTGGATCGGACCCGTGGGGTTGGCGCTGACGAACTCGAGGTTGACCTTCTGCCCGGCATAGAGGTCACTGGTGCCGTACGCCGCACCGGCCGCGACGATCTGCGGGGCGAGCGCACCCTGGGCGCCGGCCTCGACGCGGATGTTGAGGAACCCCGGGCCGGCGATCTCGGCGCTCGCGATGCCGTCGGTCGCGCCGAGCTGATCTGCGAGGAGCTGTGCGAACTCACGGGGATTCATGCCGGCCTTCTTGGCCAGCTGCAGCGCGATGTTGGTGGCGTAGTCGCCGTGCTCCTTGACCTTGGGGCGCTCGACGAGCACCTCGGCCGGCACCCCGTCGGGCAGCGTGATCGTCCCCGCCTCGCTGAGGGAGGTGAGGGCACCGACGATGGCCGCAGAGAGCTGCTCGGGAGTCACCCGCCAAGACTATCCGCCCTGGGAATGCCCCCGGAACGTGGACGACCCGCAGGGCTGCGCTCGCCTCCGGAGAGTAGGAGCGCGGTCGAGTGGACAACTCGACGCCCTGCGGGTCGGGTGGCTGCGGTGTATTCGCTGCCACTAGCTGAGCCTTGCGGCTAGCGGACAGCCACCTCACAAGTCCAAGAGCTATTCATATCCTCGAACCACCTCCAATCCGTGTACAGCAACCGTACGTCTCGGGGTGGCACCACTCAAGGACTTCGTTCACTCGTCGCCACGATTCTTTGCGAGCTCGATCGCCTCGGAGACCGTGGCCATCAGGGCGTCGGGGTCGAACGGCTTCGTGACGTACGCATCCACGCCGGCCTGCTTGGCCCGCTGGATGTCGGCCGGATGCCCCTGTGTCGTCACCATCACGATCGCGATGTGCCGCGTCCTGGGATCGGCGCGGATCGCCGAGACCGTCGCGATGCCGTCGAGCCGCGGCATCATGACATCGACCGTGATGGCGTTGGGAATGACCTCGGACGCGCGCAGGAACTCGAGACAATCGGCACCGTCGACCGCCTCATCCACGTCGAATCCGGCGAGCTCCAGATTGGTACGTATGAGGAATCTGATCGAGGCGGTGTCGTCGACGACAAGCACTCTGGGCACCGGCAACACGGTAGCGCCTGTGGGGTAGGCTCACACCGCAGTTGGCCGTATTGGCCCCCGTAGCTCAGGGGATAGAGCGCCGCCCTCCGGAGGCGGAAGCGCAGGTTCGAATCCTGCCGGGGGCGCAGTGTGAAACGCGAGATCACCTCGCAAATCCCCGGCGTTCAGGATTCGGGGAGGAGGGCGCTCAGCGCCCGACGGAGTCCTGCCGGGGGCGCAGTGTGAAACGCGAGATCACCTCGCAAATCCCCGGCGTTCAGGATTCGGGGAGGAGGGCGCTCAGCGCCCGACGGAGTCCTGCCGGGGGCGCAGTCTGAAACGGGAGATCACCTCGCAGCTCCCCGGCGTTCAGGATTCGGGGAGGAGTGCGCTCAGCGCCCGGCATCGTCACACAGCCTTCGCTTTTGGCGGCCGCGTCGCACGCCGGAAATGTTCACGAGACTTCCTTTCAAGAAAGGTTGACGCGCTCGTCTGCCGCTGCCACAGTGAGCGCACATCTTGCGGCACTCGCCGCAATCTCATCGGGGGTAGTACATGTTGCGAAGAATCATCACGGCCGGCGCCACCTGCGTCGCGACCATCGCCCTTGGCGGCGCGGCGGTCGCCGCCGACTCGCCGGACACCGGAGTCGTGGTCAGCGAGTCAGGGGCCGTCACCATGAGCGGGTCGACAGCCGCGACCTACACGCGGAACGTGACCGACTCCGACTGCGCGGAGACCGCGGACACGGCCGGAAGCTGCACCGTGGCATCCACCGTCTCGGTCGGCGCCATCGGCAAGGCCACGAGCACTCAGCTCGCAACCGACGCCAAGGCCACTAGCACGGACGGCACCACCCTCGCGGCGGCGGCTGCCGCTCGTACGATCTACACCCGCACATTCGAGCAGTCGCAGCGTGGCCTCTACTACATCAACTGGGTCGAGAAGCACATCGGACGCGTGTACTTCGACAAGGCCGGGCACGTCTGGTCGACCACCACGACGTACGGCTACAAGGGCTATCACACGTGCGACCTCGGTTCGGGGATCGGATACAGCATCAAGGTCACGTCCTGCAGCGTCGAGAAGCGGTACGACCTCAATGGGCCGGCCATCTCGCTGTGGGACCGTTACCAGGTGCACGTGGTGGCCAGCGGAATCCCCATCTACCAGTCCCACAACATGCACGCCAACGCCTATGACGGCGGAACCATCACCTTCCCGTGAGGCCAACGACATGAACAGTGCAACGATCGATTCCCAACATTCCGTCAAGACATCCGAGTACGTCCTGTGGGCGGCTGCAACGCTTGTCGCCGGGTTCTTCGTGCCAGGTCTCGGCATCGTGATCGGCCTCGTCCTGGCCTACACGCGGCTCCGCTCCGAGAGGTCGTGGATGCGCTGGTCGCTCGTCGCGGTCGGCGCGGTGCTCCTGGTGCTCCAAGTCGCCGGGATGGCGACGGGTGGCGGCGACCATGACGTGTCCCCGGTGTCTCGCGTCACCTGACACGGCCGACACCAAGGCTGCCTGAGAGTCCCGGATCCGCGACAGCGGGTCCGGGACTCTCTGTCGTGGTCGGAGCTGCAGACCAACCAGCTCGCGGGCAGTCTCTGACACCAAATGTGCGATTTGTCGTCATCCTGCCAATACGGCTAAAAGATGGTCCGAACGTGGGATTATGCCGTCCCATGCCTGCGCCTAACGTCGGTGAAAACCACCCGTGAGGCCCTGTCTCCATGACACCTCACGTCAGAAATGGAGACGGCGATGGACGAGACGGAAATTGCGGTGATCGGGGCCGGTCCCCATGGCTTGGGAGCCACTGAGCGCCTTCGGGCTGCCGGGCGTGAAGTATGCGTGATCGGCGACCCCATGTCGTTCTGGCACACCATGCCGCAGGGGCTGTGGATGCGTTCACGCCGCAACGGTTCGTCGATCGGCGAGGTCACCGGCCCGCTGTCGATGGAGGGGTACACCGAGGACACCCAGGCCGTGGTCGAGCGGCACCTGTCGCTCGAGACCTTCATCGAGTACGGCCACTGGTACCAGCAGCGCGTCGCTCCCGACGTCATCCGCCGACAGGTCGTGCACCTCGAGCGCACCGACGCCGGCTTCCAGCTCACGTTCAACGACGGCACCCACCTGCGGGCCGGCCGCGTCCTCGTGGCTGCCGGCATCGCCGAGTTCACCCGGCGGCCGGCGATGTTGCGCGACCTGCCGAGTGACCTCGCCTCCCACGTGGCCGACCACGGCGACTACGAACCGTTCCGCGGCAAGAGCGTCGCGATCATCGGGGCCGGGCAGAGCGCGCTGGAGTCCGCAGCGCTGATGCACGAAGGTGGTGTGGACGTCGAGGTGCTGGCGCGCCAGCCACAGGTTCACTACCTGCACGGCGACGGCCTGATCGACGGCCTCGGCCGGTTCTCACCGCTGTTCTATGCACCCACCGACGTCGGCCCGATCGGGATCTCGCGACTCGTCGCGACTCCCGAGGTGTTCCGTCGCTTCCCCCGGCCGATCTTCGACGTGATCGCCGCCCGCGCGATCCGGCCGGCCGGCGCGTCCTGGCTCAAGCCGCGACTGCCCAACGTGCCGATCACCCCGGGCGCGGTCGTCAAGAGCGCGGTCCCGAACCAGGGCAAGCTCGACCTGGAGCTGTCGGACGGCACCCGTCGCCGGGTCGACCATCTGCTGTTCGCGACCGGGTACGACGTCGACATCCGTCGCTACCCGTTCCTCGACAAGACGCTGGCCGACCAGGTCCGCTGCGCCGACGGCTACCCGATCCTCAAGCGTGGCCTGGAGTCCTCCGTGCCCCGGCTGCACTTCCTGGGGGCTCCGGCCGCCCGGTCGTACGGCCCGGTGATGCGGTTCGTGGCCGGCAGCTGGTTCAGCTCCAAGGCGGTCGCCAAGACCGTCGCGGCGCAGGATCGGCGTACACCTCGACGGGCACCGCGTCACCAGGCTGTCGCCTGATGTCGACGACCGCGACCAGCCGAGCCTCCAGACGCGCGGCATCGAGCCGCACGCCCGGAGCGCTCGTGATCGGCGGCGACTACCAAGGACTCGGCATCGCCCGAAGCCTTGGCAGGCGCGGCATCCCGGTCGCGGTCCTCGACGACGAGGTCTCCATCTCGCCCCGGTCTCGGTACGTCCAACGTTCCCTTCGGGTGCCTTCACTGCGCAGCTCGGAGGCCACCATGGACGCCCTCCACGAGGCGGCCCGCCGGTTCGGCCTGGACGGCTGGGTGCTGTTCCCGACGCGCGAGGAGACCGTCGCCGCCGTGGCACAGAACCGGGACGAGCTGGCTCGTACGTTCAGGGTCCCGACGCCGACGTGGGAGACGGTCGAGGTCGCGTGGGACAAGCGGCAGACCTACCAGGTGGCCGAGCGGCTCGGCATCGGTGTGCCCCGGTGCTGGTTCCCGCGAAGCGAGGCGGACCTGGCCGAGATCGCGCTGGACAGCCCGGTGATCATCAAGCCCGCGATCAAGGAGCACTTCTTCTACGACACCGGCGCCAAGGCGTGGCGAGCGAACGACCGGGCCGAGCTGGTCGAGAAGTTCCGCCTGGCGACCAAGATCATCCCGGCGGACGAGGTGATCGTCCAGGAGCTGGTCCCCGGCGGCGGTGACCGCCAGCTGGCCTACTGCGCGTTCGTGAAGGACGGCGAGCCCGTGGGGTCGATGACTGTCGTGCGACGACGCCAGCACCCCTCCGACTTCGGCCGCGCCAGCACGCTCGTCGAGACCGTCGACCTGCCCGAGCTGGAGGAGCCCTCCCTGCGGCTGCTCCGCGAGATGAACTACTACGGCCTGGTCGAGCTGGAGTACAAGCGGGACGAGCGCGACGGCGCCGTCAAGCTGCTCGACGTCAATGCCCGTACGTGGGGCTACCACAGCCTCGGCGCCGCGGCCGGCGTCGACTTCCCCACCCTCTTGTTCCGCGACCAGATGGGGCTGTCGGTGGAACCCTGCCGCGCCCGCGCCGGGGTGCGGTGGGCCCGCTTGGCCACCGACATGCCGAACGCCGTCCGGGACATCAGCAAACGTCGTCTCCGCGCCCGTGACTACCTCCGCTCGTTGCGCGGCATCGACGTGGGCGCTGTCTGGTCGACCGACGATCCCCTGCCGGCGGTGGCCGAGGTGGGGCTGCTGCCCTTCCTCGCCGTCCGTCGCGGACTCTAGACAAGAAGGTGCACATGTTCACGTCATCGGTCCCCTTCGCGTTCGGCGACTACATGCGTGTCCCGATCACGGTGGACGAGAGCATGGGCCGCAACCTGCCCAAGCACGTCGGCGCACTGCACGCCTCCTCGTCGCCGCTCGGGCCGAGGCTCCTCTGGGCCCGCTCTGACGCGGGCCGTCACGCGCCGGGCACCAAGCCCGGCCACCACAAGCTCGATGGCATCAACCTCGTGTGCCCGGTCTTCACCGGGTCGCCCGAGGATCTCGGATGCCGTCGGTGGACCGGGGGTGAGGGGTGGCGGCCCCTCACCCCCGTCCAGAATCCCCAAGGCACCGCCGTGGGGCACGTCTGGACCAACGACCAGGGCAGCATCTTCCTCCCCTTCGATCCCGGCGAGGCGATGTCGTGGCTGTGGTCGGAGCGCTACACCATGCTCGGCGACGCGCGCCTGCGCAACCGGCTCCGTCACCTGCTGGTGACGATCTACTACACGATCCGGCCGGCGCTTCCGCGCAAGGTGCAGCTCCTGCTCCGTCGCCGTCACGCCGCACACCACACGTACCCGGACTTCCCCGGCTGGCCCGAGGAGAACGCCCTGCACGACCTGTACGACTGGCTGCTGGGCCGGCTCGAGCGGGTCGCCGGCGAACCCGTCCCGTACGTGCATCCGTGGCCCAACGGGCACACCTCTGCCTTCGTGCTCACGCATGACGTCGAGACCTCGACGGGCCGGGACTCGATCGAGGCGCTGCGAGCACCCGAGCGGGCTCGGGGTCTCCGGTCCTCATGGAACCTCGTGCCGGAGCGCTACCCGGTCGCCGACGAGCTGCTCGACGGGCTGCGCTCCGAGGGCTGCGAGATCGGCGTGCACGGCCTGCGCCACGACGGCAAGGACCTGGCGTCCGGGCGCATGCTGCGCAAGCGGCTCCCGGCGATCCGGGAGTGGGCGGACCGGTGGGGTGCCGTCGGCTTCCGGTCTCCGGCCACCCAGCGATCCTGGGAACTGATGCCGCTGCTGGGCTTCGACTACGACTCGTCCTACACCGACAGCGCGCCGCACGAGCCGACGCCCGGTGGCTGCTGCACGTACCTGCCGTTCTTCATCGACGACCTGGTCGAGCTCCCCCTGACGCTGCCGCAGGATCACACCCTGTTCGAGATCCTCGGCATGACCGACGGCTCGGTGTGGCAGTCGAAGGTCGAGGCAGTTCGGGCCCGGGGCGGGATGGTCCTGATGATCGCCCATCCCGACTACGTCCACTGCCCAGGGATGCTGACGGCGTGGGAGGAGCTGCTGGACCAGCTCCGCGCCGACCCCGGCGCATGGCATGCGCTCCCCCGGGAGGTCGCCGCCTGGTGGCGCCGCCGGGCCGAGTCGACCCCGGTGCTGGCCGACGGTGCCTGGACCGTTCACGGTCCTGCCGCCGGCGAGGCGGTGGTGGCGTGGTCGTCACCGCCGGTCGGTCGCCATGGCAGGGTGATGGTTCCCGACACGTCCGTCGCCGCACATGACTGACAACCGGCCGCCGCACATCGCGGCGATGGTGCAGAACGTCTCGCTGGCCGACGACAACCGGCTGTGCAAGCAGGTCGAGGCGCTGTGCTCCGCGGGCTATCGCGTCACGGTGATCACCCGTCACGACGACGCCAACGAGCCATGGCGCAACCGCCCGGGTCTGCGGCTCGTCGAGTACCGGGCACCCGTGGACGGCGCGTCCATGAAGGGTCACCTTCGTGAGTACGTCACCTCCCTGATGCGGCAGATCCCGCGCCTGGTGCAGCTGCACGTGCGCGACCGCATCGACGTGCTGCAGATCTGCCAGCCGCCCGACCTGTACTTCCCGGCGACGGCGGTCGCTCGCCGGCTCGGCATACGTGTGCTGCTCGACCAGCGCGACCTGATGCCCGAGACCTTCGCACAGCGATACGCCTCCGCGCCCGCGAAGGCCATGCGGGTGCTGCACTGGCTGGAGCGGCGCACCCAGGCCAACGTCGACGCGAGCGTGACCGTCAACGACCACCTGCGCGACCGGTTGATCGCTGCCGGCGGCCGTCCTGAGCGCATCCATGTCGTCCGCAACGGCCCGGTCCTCGACCGGCTCGACCGGGCTCGGGATGCCGAGCACCTGGCGAACCGGACCGAGCTGCGCCGGGGTTTCCCGTGGGTCGTCACGTGGGCCGGGAAGATGGGCCGGCAGGACCGGGTCGACGACGTCATCAGGGCCGCCGAGCTCATGGTCCGTGAGTGGGGCCGCGACGACGTGGGGTTCATGCTCCTCGGCAACGGGGAGTGCCTCGAAGAGCTGCAGGCCATGGTCGAGAAGCGGGGCCTGAGCGACAACGTCTGGTTCCCCGGGTGGCTGCCCGAGCTGGATCTCTACCGTCATCTCGCTGCGGCCGACATCGGCGTCGACACCTCGTTGCAGCTGGAGGTCACGCCCGTGAAGGCGATGGAGTACCTCGGGGTCGGCCTGCCGCTCGTCGCGTACGACGTGCAGGAGACCCGTCGGCTTGCCGAAGGCGCCGGCGTCCTGGTCACTCCCGGCGAGACCGAGGTCATCGCCCTCGAGCTGATCCGCCTGCTCGACAACTCCGCCGAGCGTTCGCGCCTCGGTGAGGTGGGCAGCGAGCGCGTCCGGCTCCACCTGGCGTGGGAGCGACAGAGCGAGGTCTACCTGTCGATCATCGCCGACCTGGCCGGCAGCCGCAGGCGCGGCCGTCGCCTAGTCCGCGAAGCTCGGCTGCAGCCAGATCCGGTCGTTCATCAGTGACTTGACCCTGGCCGTGTAGTCGCGGGCCGCCGGGATCTTCCAGTCACCGGCGTACCAGACCCCGACGCATCCCCAGACGTCACCTTTCTCGAACCCGTCGCGCCTGCTCAGCCAGCTGATCCAGCCCTCCATGCACCCGCGCAGGTGGGAGGCGGCGTAGTCGAGCGCGAATGCCGTCGAGTCCCGGTTGAACGGGAACGTCCCGTTCTGGTTCTCGTCCATCGGGCCCCAGTCGGGGTCCTGCCAGGACATGACACCGATGATCGAGAACGTCCGGGGACAGATTCCCTCGCCGTAGTCGCGGCTGTAGTCGTACCCGAACCGGTTGAGCTCGTCGCAGAACGTCCGGGACGCGGGTGTGGCCTCGTCCACCATGTCGCCACAGCCACGCTTCTCGACACAGGAGCCGTCGCCTTCGTGCAGGTCCTGGTACCAGGTCGACTCCGCGGCCGCCATGGCTCTGAGGAGGTTGTCGGAGATCCCCCACTTGCAGGCCGCCCACTGGATGTTCTCGTCCGTCGTGCCGGTGTTCTGCCCACTCACCCTCGGGAGCAGCCACGTGTTGTAGCGGGCGGCGTACGTGTCCTTGTTGCCCCGCGGCCGCGAGGTCAGCGACTGGTGCACGGCCGCGGCGTCGGGCTTGGCGTGATTCGCCTTGGCGTTGCTGGGTCGCGGCTCCCACGGTGAGTGGTGAACTTCCCGGGAACACTCCTCGTCCGAGGGCAGGTTCTTCCATGAGCCGGCCGGTTTCGTCTTGAAGTATCCGTCCGGATCGGGTGCCACCGTGGAACCCGGCGTGTCTCGCCGGTCCGTCGCCATGGTCGAGTCGCGCAGGCTGACGGCCACCAACGCGATGACGGCCGTGAGCAGCAGCACCACGACGAGGACGGCCCAGAGCCGCCCCTTCCCCACCGTCGCGTTGGTCGACATCACGACAACACTGAGCTCGTCGGCTCACCGCTCGGTTTGGATTTCGGGCGACGTGCGACGTTGGCGGGCCGGCTCGACTTGGTGGCACTCGACCGCACCGCCTGGATCACCTTCTTCTCCGTCCAGGTCGGTGCGGGCGGCGCCGCGAGCCCTGACACGCGACCGGCCATCGACTCGGAGTCCACGGTCGGTGGCGCGACCCGGAAGACGACCTTCTTCACCTGGCGCGCGGCCCATTCCTTGAGCGAGCCGAGCTGGGGTCGTCCACGCCGGCCGCGCGGCGTGACGACGAGGCCCATCATCTTCTCGGCGCAATGATCGAGCGCCTGCACCGCCAACGCCAACGACTTGCGCGAACCGCGTCCCAACGCCACGACCAGCAGGATCTCGTCCACCCGCAGGGCGATTCCCGCGCTGTACCACGCCGGCGGGCCGTCGATGACGATCAGCGCCTCGGGCAGCCGCTGGTGGAGCTCGGGCAGCAGGTTCGTCAGCCGGGCCGCTGCGACACCGGCTGAGTCCCACTCCGCCACGGAGACGAGGTGGAGTCCGTCCTGCTCGGCCGGCCGGGCATCGGGCCACAGGTCCCGCGGGGGCCGCTCGTTCTTGCGCTTCGGATCGCGCTCACGTGACATGCGCGTGACGACCTCGTCGTCCGCCGTCACCAGCACCACGACCCGCCCCATCCGTGCCAGGGCGACTGCAGTCGTCGCGGCGACCGCCGTGCTGCCACAGTCGGTGGCAGCCCCGGTCACCAAGAGGCTGGACTGGTGGCCCTCCTCCACCTGGCCGAGCACCCGTGCCGCCAGCGAGGTGAGCTGTGATCGGCCAGCGAGGAATCGCGGATGACGATCGATCGACCTCCGCGGCAGGAGCGGCGTCACGACCAGCGCATCCAGGTCGGCGCACCGCTCGGCGTCGGCGACGGTGCGGATCCGGCCTCGGACCCGGTCCCAGGCGCGCGCCAGACCGAATCCGACCAGGAGACCGGCGACGATCGCCGCACCCAGGATCACCGGATAGTTGGTACCCACCGGGGTGGACGGCCGTTCCGGTGGACTGACCATGCTCGCCACGGGGTTCTTGCCGTCCTCCGGGTTTCGGGCCCGCAGGTACGACTCAGCGATGGCCTTGGCGCCCGAGAGTGCTGCTCCCGGGGAGTCATCGGTGTAGGTCATCACGAGGATCTTGGTGTCCACCGGGACCGTCACGGACACGTGCTCCGTGGCCTGCGTCGACGTCACCCCCAGCTTCGCCGCCGCGTTGCCGATCACGTCCGCGGATGTCGCCACCCGCTGCTCGGTCGGCATCGAGGGCTCGATGTAGTTGCCGCTCGACGTGATCGTCGGGCCCACCAGCACCTCAGCGCTCGTGGAGTACTGCGGGATGGTCCGGGTGCCGAGCAGCGCGACGCCGACGGCCAGGCCAACGGTGACGATCATCACCCAGGCGTACAGACGGACCATCCCCGTCTCGCGGTCACTCGGAAGTGTCGATGCCTTCACGGTGCTTCTCCTTGGGTAGATCGTTGCTGTCGTCGTCGGTTCTGCTCCACGACCTGGTGTCCGCATGCGGACAGGGCCAGCAGGCCGAACAACGCGTCGGCCGAGCCGCGGTAGGTGATGTGCGGATCGAAGATCATGAGGACGACGCACGAGACCAGGCCCGTGTACGCCGCCAGGCCCGCGACTGCCGACGAGTCAGCCAGCAGCCGCGCGGCCGGCCCTGTCGCCCGCAGGCTCGTCCAGACGAACCAGCAGAAGGCCGCGAGCAACGGCAGACCGCCGCCCCACAGCAGCCAGAGGTAGCCGCTCTCGATCCAGATGAACCCGAAGGCACCCTCGTCGACCGGCACCCGCGCGGCCGGCCGCACCCCCACCAGGAAGTTGGTGCCGTCGACGATCGGCGGCCAGAAGTACGTCGACAGGTTGTGGTAGCGCACCAGCCAGCTCGTCGGCATGCCGTGCAGGGACGAGAAGTCCTCGATGCGCGGCGCGATCGTCGGCCACAGGGCCACGATCGCCACGGGCAGGGCCACGACGGACCACTTGAGCAGGTCGAGTCGGCGCAGCCGCACCGCGACACACACGAGGGCGATCAGGAGGCCGAGGGCGCTGGAGAACTCCGCGGCCGAGAACACGGCCACGACGAACACCAGGGTCATCGGCGCGAGGCACCAGGCCAGCGACGGCTTGCGGTAGAGCATCCCGAGGGCGATCACCAGGTTGAGCACCATGAGGTCCGCCGTGGCGGCCGGCAGTCCGACCGTCGAGCCGGCCCGCGCCGACGACACGACGTCGGTGTAGCCGAACGGGGCGAACAACGGCTCGAGCATCGCGCGTACGCCCAGCAGGTCGAGCGACTGCAAGATGCCGATCGCGCCCACGAGCACGCCGGCGATCATCGACACCCACAGGGCGATCCGGACCTCGCGCTGGTTGCGGATCGTCACGCGCACCACCGCGTACAGGAGCAGGAACTTCCACATCACGGCGGCGTACGTCAGGTCGTCCATCTCGATCGGGCGCGCACGAACCGCCATGAAGACGAGCGGGAGCAGCGACGCAGCGATCGCGAACCAGACGAATGCGCGGGACACCGGGTCGAGTCGGAGGTGGAAGCGGCCCGCTCGCGGCCGCACAGCGGCACGCGCGCACAGGACGCCCACGAGGAACACGGTCAAGGCTTCGTTGACCCGCATCTGCGGAACGAGCCTGCCCCGGTCGATCCCGACCACCAGCGGCGTGATGCCGACGATGGCGTAGGCGGCAACCGCCGGGCGTCGCCAGACGGCAACCGCCAGGGCAGCGCCGAGCAGCAGTCCGAGGCATGCCACGGGTTGCTGCACCGCGAGCAGGCCTGTCCCGGCCGCGACCCCGACGCCCAGCACCAGGACGACGAACGCCCGCAGCCGATCGACCCGGTCTGCCCGGGCCAGGACCGCGCCGTAGTCGTCCGCGATGAGGACACTCATGCCGGACTCGATTCGGGAACGGCCCGGCCACGTGCTCCGTCGCGCAACCAGGTCAGCTCGGCCGATCCGAGCGATCGGTGGACACCCAGATAAGACACGCCACCGGCCAACGTGCCCGCGGCACTGGCCGTGAGCCAACCGGCCGAGCCGTCGAGCGTCGCCATCGCGACGGCCGCGACCGACCCGGCGACCGCGGCCATCGCGAGGCTGGCGACGATCGTGCGTACGACGGAGGGCCACAGCCGGTTCGTCGCAGGAGCCAGCCCGCGGCGTACCCGGAGCGACAGGTGGATGCCACCGACCATCGAGGCAGCGGCGAATGCGCCACCCAACGCCGTGATCAGCGCTCGACCGTCGACGAACGCGGCCGGCACGACCAGGGCCAGGCAGACGACCGCCTGGAGCATCATCGAGCGCAGCGGCGACCTGGCATCGCCTCGCGCGTACGCGGCCTGGGTGGAGATGACGAACAACGTCTCCCCCACGAGACCGATCGCCAGGGCACTCAGCGATCCGGCCACCATCGCGACACCCGCAGTGGTGGACATCTGCCCGGCCGCCACGACGTTCGCGAAAGGCACCGCGAGCACGAGGTAGCCGAGTGCCGCCGGGACGACGAGGAACAGGGCCAGCCCGACAGCGCGCTGATACGCGTCCGAGAAGTCACGCGCCGCGTCCTCGCCGGTCATCCTGGACAGCCGCGGCAGCAGCGCGAGACCCACCGGGGCCGCCGCGAGCGCGAGCGGCAGGTGGTAGAAGCTCAGGGACATCTGCAGCGCCACGGTCCCGCCGGCCACCTTCCCGGCCATGGCCAGCAGCAGCAACGTCTGGGCGGCCAGCAGCCCGGCCTGTGCCATGGACAGGACCGCGCGGCGTACGACCTGCCGGACGTCCGCGTCGCGCCAGCCCGCGCGCGGCACGAGCGTGACGCCGCACCGGCGGGCACCCCACCACTGGACGCCGGCGTGCACCACCACCGCGATCGTGGATCCGCCGCCGATCAGCAGCACCGCTCCCGTCGGCACGTGTCCGTTCGCGGGATCGGCATAGATGGAGCCGGCCAGGACCAGGACGGCGATGACGCCCAGGTTCTCCAGGGCCGGCGCGGCCGCGGCCAGCAGGTAGCGGCGCTTGGCGTACATCACGGCGGTCGCCGAGGCGACCATCGCGTAGCAGAAGACCTGGGGGATCGCGAGAACCGCGAGGGCCAGCGTCGCCTCACCGTTGGGCAGGAACAGCGGTACGGCGAGGACCGCCACCGGAGCCGCGAGCAGGAGGATCGACCACTCGACGCCGAGGAATCCGCCGGCCACTCGTCCGGTCTCCTCGCCGTCGCCGACGTCGATGTGCCGCACCAGGGCGGGGACCAGCAGGGATGACAGCAACGACCCGGCCAGGAAGCCGTAGAAGACGAGGTTCGGCAGCACGTTGGTCAGCTGGTACGAGTTGCCGAAGAACGTCGGCCCGAGCACCGCGCCGATCACGATGACCCGGGCCAGCCCGGTGATCCGGCTGATCATGGTCCACACCGCGACCGTCATGGTGTCGCGTGCTGCACCGGCACCGATCGAGAGGTCCTCGGAGGCGAACGGCGGATCGCTGACGTCTCGCTTCATCGAGCGCCCCCACGCAGCATGGTCACGGGCGTGGAGCACATGATCAGCAGGTCGGTGGCCAGCGCGCACCGTTTGACGTACTCGACGTCGAGGCGCAACCCGTCGAGCATCGTGAGCCGGTTGCGGCCGCTGATCTGCCACAGGCCGGTCAGCCCGGGTCGCACGAGGAACCGGACCGAGGCCGAGATCGGGAACAGCTCGACCTCCCACGGCAGGGCGGGACGCGGGCCCACCAGCGACATGTCGCCGCGGAGCACGTTGATCAGCTGCGGAAGCTCGTCGATGCTGGTGCGCCGGAGAACGCGCCCGACCGGGGTCACGCGCGGGTCGTTGACCAGCTTGTAGATGCCGTCGCGCTGCCGGGGATCGTCTCCGGCCATCATCTGGCGGACGAAGGCCTCGTGCGCCTCGTGCGAGCAGTCCTGCGCCATCGTGCGGAACTTCAGCAGGACGAACGGCTGCTTCAGCGCTCCGACCCGGACCTGGCGGAACACCGCGCCGCCGGGACTGGTCGCGCGTATCGCCAGGAACGCGACCAGCATCACCGGCGACAGCACGATCAGCAGGAGCGATGCCATCACGACGTCGAAGGTGCGTTTGCCCACGTACTGGCGGACCTCGCGGTGGTACTCCCGTCGCGAACGGTGGGCACCGACGTGCTCGGCCAGCCAGGCATTCATGGGACCGCCTCTTCGGCGGCCGGCACATCAGGCTTCCGGAGCGAGAACCGGTGCCCGGCGGGACGTACCGCTCCGTCGACCCGGTCCTCGACCGGGACCAGGTCCTCGACCCGCCCACGCGGCTGGGCCGGGTTGCCGAACGCCACCGTGCCGGGTGCCACGTCGCGGGTCACCACCGAGCCGGCGCCGATGATGGCGCCCTCCCCGATCCGTACGAAGGGCAGGACGGTCACGTTCACGCCGAGCTGGGCACCCGCGCCGATGTACGGCCCGGACATCATCTCGCGCGAGCTGTCCTGCCCCGGGTAGAGATCGTTGGCGATGCTCACACCCGGGGCGAGGAACGCGCCGTCACCGATCTCGGTGTACTGCGCGACGTAGCAGTTGCAGTGGATCTTCACGCCGTTGCCGATCACGGTGCCGTAGTCGATCACCGTGTTGCTCCAGATCGACACGTCGTCCCCGAGCTCGCAGTCCTCGCGGATCACGACGTTGTGGCCGGTCTCCAGTCGCTCGCCGATCGTGCACCCGCTGTAGACGACCGTCCCGCAGCGCAGGAATCCCCGCCCCCACGGGCCGTACGCCCAGCCGTCCTCCTCGGAGAGGAAGACCTGCCGGGGCTCACTCTCCGAGCCGGTCACCGACGGGCTCCAGATCGGCCGTGACGTGTGCAAGCGCTTCGCAGACGCGAAGCACGTCGCTGTCGGGCAGGCGGGGATACATCGGCAGGGACACGATCTGTCCCGACAGCCTCTCCACGTTCGGCAGCTCGCCGGGAGACCAGTGCCGATAGGGCTCCAGCTGGTGGCACGGCGTCGGGTAGTGGACCCCAGTGCCGATGCCGAGCGCGGCGAGCTCAGCACGTACCCGGTCCCGCTGCGGCACCCGGACCACCATCAGGTGGTGGGCACCTCGGCAGTGCGGGAGCTGGCCCAGCGGCACGACCGTCGGCGGAAGCTCGGTGGCGTACAGGCGAGCCAGGCGGCGGCGGTCCTCGTTCCACTGGTCCAGGTGCCGCAGCTTGGCCGACAGCGTCACGGCCTGAACCGTGTCCAGCCGGCTGTTCGTGCCGATGCGGACGTGGTTGTAGTGCCGGTCCTCGGAGCCTCCGGGCCTGCCGTGGTCGCGCATCGACCGGATGCGCTCGGCGATGCCGAGGTCAGAGGTGACCACCGCGCCGGCGTCGCCGAACGCCCCGAGGTTCTTGCCCGGGTAGAAGCTGAAGCAGCCGACAGCGCCGAAGGCTCCCGCCCGGATGCCGCGCCACGTCGCCCCATGAGCCTGGGCGGCGTCCTCGATCAGCACCAGTCCGTGTCGTGTCGCACATCGCCCGAGATCCTCCATGTCGGTGAGCTGACCGAAAAGATGAACCGCGATGATCGCCCGCGTCCGCTCCGAGATCGCGGCCTCGACCTCGTCCGCACCCATCAACCCGGTCTCCAGGGAGACGTCGACGAACCGCGGGGTCGCGCCCACGAGGACGACGGCCTCTGCCGTGGCGACGAACGTGTTCGCCGGGATGATGACCTCGTCGCCGGGGCCGAGATCCAGGGCGCGCAGGGCCAGGACCAACGCATCGGTCCCGTTGCCGACCCCCATCGCGTACTCGGTGCCGCAGTAGGCAGCCCACTCCTCCTCGAACGCCTCGACCTCCTCGCCGCCGACGAAGCGGTTGGACGCGATGACCTTCTCCCAGCCGACCCGGACCTCGGTCGCGACCACGGCGGTCGTGGTGCCGAGATCCAGGAAGGGCACGGAGCTCGACGGGGGCAGGTGCGGCGGTGCCATCGCCTCGATGCGCGCGCTCATCCGGCCCACTCCGCCTGTGCGGCGCCGCTGAGGGCGGGCTTGACGACCTCGCTGGTCGGGGGTGCCAGGGGCGACGGCGCGGGAGCGAGATCCCGTGCTCGGCCGGGCAGACGGACAGCGACTCCTTCGCTCATGGCGCGCTGCGCTGCCTCCAGCACCCGTACGACCTCGAGGCCGCTCTCGCCATCTGAGAGGGGGCGCAACCCGGTCTGCACGCAGTTCAGGAAGTGCTCGTCCTCGACGCGCAGCGGCTCGTTCATCTCCAGGTAGGGCGACACGATGTCGCCGTGCCGGTAGGACATCGGGATCGCGGTGAGGTCGGCGCCGTCCGTCAAGGCAGTGACGCCCTTGTCGTGCACCTTGACGCGCTGCTCGGCCTTGAGGTCGTCGAAGACCACCATCTTGTTGCTGCCGACCATCGTGACCTCGCGAACCTTTTTCGGGTTCAGCCAGCTGACGTGCACGTTGGCGAACACGCCGGGGTCTTCGTAGTAGAGCCGCAGCTGTGCGACATCCTCGAGCCTCGGGTGCGCGTTGCGCGCTCCCCAGCACTCGACCATCGACGGCGTCGATCCGAGGACGTAGTTCAGGATCGACACGTCGTGCGGGGCCAGGTCGAAGACGACATTGACGTCGCGTTGGTAGAGACCGAGGTTGAGTCGGGCCGTGTCGAGGTAGTACAGCTCGCCGAGATCGCCTCGCTGCACCATCGACCGGAGCTCCCACACCGCGGAGTGGTACTCGAACGTGTGGCCCACCATCAGGGTCACGCCGGCCTTCTCGGCGGCCATCACCATGGCCTGCCCCTCCTGCACGGTCGGCGCCAGTGGCTTCTCGACCAGCACGTGGACGCCGTGTGCGATGGCCTCCAGCGCGAGCGGCGCATGCAGCGTCGGCGGCGCGGCGATCACCACCGCGTCGATCTGTCCGAGCGCCTCACCGAGGGTCTTGTACTCCTCGACGCGCGGGTACACGCGAGTGACCGCGCCGCGTCTCTCGTCGCTCGGATCGATCACGCACACGCGTGAGACCGCTTCCAGCGACAGGAGGGTCCGGACGTGCTTCGAACCCCAGTATCCACACCCGACGACTCCGACCCGAAGTCCTTGATCTGCCTTCATCACTCACTCGCATTCTGGCGGCGAGCGGCTTGGCGGAGCCGTCTCATGGGCTTGCTGACAACGACCACTTCACTCCTGCGACCGGCTGTCCGCAATGGCACGAATGGTGGGTACGCAACTGCCGAAATCGCCGGTCCTGAACTCTTCGCCGATCGAGACCATCGGTCGATTTCCGAATTCTCCGGTTACTGCGGTTTCCGCGGCACTGGAAACCAGAAACTCTGGAATCCGGCGTCATTTGCGGGGCAAGATACGCGAAAGGGGGGAAATCATGTCTCATGTTGCGTGATGATGGCGTCACGAGGAGCGGAGTGGCGTCCTCCACGACTGTGTGGATGACGTGGAACTGATCGATGGTCCGATCGCGCCGGCAGGCGCGGTCGACCATGAGGAGGGAATGCGAATGCACTCATCCATGGGCGCACGTGCACCGGCCGCGACCGGTGCAGTCGTGGCACGACACACCAGTGTGAGGAGCGACGACGAATGGAGGCGATCAGTCGAGCCGACGCGCTCGCGACGCTAGCCGCGCTCCCGGCGGCGACCGAGGAGAGGGCCCTGCTCGTCATCGGCGAGCACGGCATCGGCAAGAGCCATCTCCTGGCCACCGCTCACGCCGAGCCGGCCACCCCGACGGTTCTCGTCCGGGTCCATCCCGCGGAGTCGCGCTTCCCGCTCGCGGGCTTCGCGTCCCTGTTCGCGGCGATCGGCCAGGACCCGGCCTCTGAGTCCCACCGCTACTTCTCGGTCGAGTCCGAGGACCCTGCCGCACTCTTCGCGGCCAGCTACGACCTGCTGGACCTCATCCGCGGCTTGAACCTCCCGCCGACACTGGCGCTCATCGACGACCTCGACCGGATGGACAGCGCCAGCCGCACGGTCCTCGACACCATCGCCTCCCACCTCGCCGGAACCTCCTTGTGGCTCGTGGCGACCGCAACCGACATGGAGTCGACCGAGGTCTTCTCCGGATTCACCCCCCTCGAGTTGCTCCCGCTCCCGGACGGCGAGGTCGTCGAGATCACCGCCAAGGACCACGACCTCGACGAGTCGATGTTGCGCATCCTGGCCACGTACGCCGGCGGGAACCCGCGAATCCTCGCCGAGCAGGTCGCCCAGCTGCAGGACGACCAGCAGCACGGGTCGGCCTCGATCGTCCTGCCGCCACGCGCCACCCGGACGATCGACCAGGTGGCCGCCAGCACCCTCGACACCCTCGGCTCCACCTCGCGCGAGATCCTCCAGCTGGCCGCCCTGTCTCCGCTGTGCCACCTCGCTGCGCTCGGCCGGGTCCTGCCGGATGCAGCGGACGACATCGAGGACCTCATCGACGCGGGCCTGCTCAAGCGCCGGGGGCCCTACCTGACGTTCACCGACCAACGGCTGCGCAGCTGCCTTTACTGGGACCAGACCTCCAAGTCACGCCGCGAGCATCACGCAACCCTGGCGGACGCGTGTGAACCGCATGACGAGCGATTGGCGACATGGCACCGCAGCTCGGCCACCCGCGGGCCGCAGAGCGCCGACGACCTCCTCGCCGCGGCCACGTCGCTCGCGGACGAAGGCCACATCGGGTCTGCCGTGGAGTTCGCCGAGCGTGCCCTGAGTCGAGCCGAGCACGTCGAGGACCACACGCTCCTGTTGATCCGGTTGTGCAACCACCTGTTGAGGGACGGCCACCTCATGCTGGCCGACCGCTACAGCGCCCGCGCCCGCGCATCGCCGTCAGCTCCCGAGCAGTCGATGGACATCCTCAACATCCGGCTCATGGCCCAGCTGTTCAACAAGAAGAACCTGGTCGACGACGAGCTGTCGACGCTCGCCGACCTGCATTCGGCCGCCAACCCCGAAGGCGCGAGCGCGATGCTCTGCCTCGTGGCCGCGTACCGGTCGGAGCGCTGGGAGACTGACGAGGCCCGCCGCCTGGTCGAGCACGGCATGCTCCTCGCCGACAACGTGTCGGAGCAGACCCGGCTCAAGCTGCTGGCCATGAGAGACCTCATCGACGGCCTGGAGGGCACCGCGATCGAGGCTGCCCCCACCGCCGGGCTCGACGACACCATGACCGCTGACACCGACCTCCTCCTGCTCCGGGCTCGTGGCCTGACCGTGCGCGAGGCCTACTCCGAGGCGAGGCAGCTCTTCACCGTCGTCCAGAACCGTGGGGCGACCCAGCATGCGCTCCGGCACGACCTCGCGACGTACGGAACGATCCGCAACGAGTTCAAGGCGACCGAGTACCGGCTGGCCCGAGCGGCAGTGGACTCATCGGAGGGCAGATCGCCGTCGCTCAGCCGCGGCACGTCCGCCTTCGCGTACATACAGGCGTGGTACGCGTACTCCCTCGGCGAGGTGGACGAGGCGGACGAGCTCATCGACACGTGCCTCGAGCTCGCGTCGCTCGAGGCCAGTCCAGCGCTCCGGGCGCGCGCCATCGCACTGCGCGGTGCCCTGCGCCTCATGACCGGCGACACGGACGCGGCGGTCATCGAGCTGCGTCTGGTCAGCGCCGCCTCGACCCGTTTCCGCAACCCCACCCTGCTGCGCCACTGGGCGGACTACACCGAGGCGTGCGTCATGACCGGTCGTACGCAGGAAGCAGCGGCCGCCGCAGCGGCTCTCGAGCGCCGGCTCTCCTCGCACCGATCGAGGTGGGGGGACCTGGCCCTGCTGCGTGCCCGCGCCCTCGTCGAGCCCGGTCGACCGTCGCTCGCACTGTTCGACGCGGCCGTCAGGGCCTTCGGCCGCGACGAGCTGCCCTACGAGCTGGGCCGGACGTTGAGGAGCCTGGCGATCCGCCAGGAACATCTGGGCATGCCGGTGGAGAGCCGCCACACCCGCATGGCGGCCATCGCAGCGTTCCAGGCTTGCGGAGCCGACGGCTGGGCGGCGCGCACGGACCAGCTCGTACCAGCACGCGCGGCCGCACCGGCCACGGGAGGTGGCGCCGGGATGCTCGAACAGCTCAACGAGGACGAGCGTGAGGTCGCGAGGCGCGTCGTGCACGGGTTGCGCAACCGCGAGATCGCCGAGGAGCTGTCCGTGTCGGTCCGCACGGTCGAGCTGCGGCTCACCCACATCTACCGCTCGCTCGGTGTGCCGTCGCGAGCGCAGCTCGTGGCCGTGCTCACCGGCGCCAACGTCGCCGACATCTCACCACCGAACGGGACGTCGTCGGACTCCTGAGGCGCTGACCTGCGGGTGAGCCGTCGTGCGGCACACCCCGGCCACCCCGTCACGACATGCGATGGCGGCTAGCCGCAGGTGTTGTGGACCCCCGCAACCCTCCATTTCGGGCGATTGCGGACCCCCGTAGCACTTCGGCATTTCTGGTGTTGGTCAGTTCAAAGGGCTGCATTGTTCTCGATATCCCGGCACAGCGTGAGAACCGCCGGCGGGGACAGGAATCTTCAGGCGCGAACCAACTACAGGGGAGTTTTTTCATGGCCGTCAAACGCATGTCCGCAACACCGTCGCACTCAGCACAGGACCAGGGGGTTCTGGGATGAAGGTGGTCAACCAGCCTGACGTGTTGATGCGGCCCGCCGAGGTCGCTGCGATCTTCGACGTGCACACCAAGACCGTGTGCGAGTGGGCCAATGCGGGAAACCTGACGGTCATCCGGACCATGGGCGGGCACCGGCGCTACCTGCGAGCCGAGGTCATGGCCCTGCGGAACGCCAAGGTCACACTCCGCCGCTGGAAGGTCTGACCTGTCGACCGCGGAGTCGTCGCTGCCGGTGGCGCGGCTCGTGGGTGGCCTCCTTGTCGCCCTGCTGGTGATCCCGACACTCGCCATCACGACGGCACGGTTGCTGCCCGGGGACACCCTCCAGTGGGTCATCCTGCGCGCGTTCACGCCGGTGGCGATCATTCCTTACACGCTGGCGGTGGCCGTGCTGGTCGCCTTGTCCTGGGACCTTCGCAGCACGGCCCGGCCTGTTGCCGCGCCGGCCCTGGCCCTGGTCACATCGCTGCTCCTGCTCCACATGTGGTGGTTCGTCGAGCCGTTCCTGGCCAACGCACCAGGGTCCGCGACGGACAAGGCCATGACCGTCATGACGGTCAACCTGCACATCGGTCGCGCCGATCCCGATGCCCTGCTCGAGGCGGTTGACCGCAACGGCGTCGACGTCCTCGTCGTCGAGGAGATCACCCCGTCCGCCCTCGCCGAGCTGGACCAGCGCGGGCTCGCACGACGGCTGCCACATCGGGCCGGCGCACCGGAGGGCAATCGTGACGGGATCATGGTCTTCACGAACGATCCGCTGAGCGACCAGACCGAGATCGACACCAGCTCGCCGGGATTCGGCATCGAGATGGCCACGGCCGGTGGGCCGCTGCGCCTCCTCGCTGTGCACCCGATTGCGCCCAACAACGGCGTTCGGCAGTGGTCGAAGGACCTCGACCTCATCCTCGCGACGGCCAAGGAGTCGCGAGGCCCGACCATGGTCGTCGGCGACTTCAACGCCACGCTGGACCATCCGCAGATCCGCCGACTCCTGGACTCCGACTACCGCGACGCCAGCGCCGACGCCGGGCTCATCTGGCGGCCGACCTGGCCGTCGCCGTCGCAGCGAGTCCGGATCGTCGGCATGAAGTTGCCATCGCTCTTCGGGCTCGACCACATCTTCATGCGCGGCCCGCTGACGACCACGGACGCCCATGTGCGAGCCGTGCCGGGCACCGACCACCGCGCGCTGGTGACCCGCGTCGCGTGGACCGATGCTTCGGCTCACGCGTCCGACTAGGACGTCACGCCGGTGCGCCGGGCCGCGGCGCCGCCGTCAGCCGACCGCCTCGCCGTAGCGGCGGCTCAGCACCTTCATCCGCTCCACGAGCTCCGGTGGCTCCTCGACCCGGATGTCCATGTCGAGCAGCCCGGCGTACACCGCCAGGGTCGACACGCTGTCGGCGCCGGTGATCAGCACGCAGGTCTCATCGTCGATCGGCTCGACGATGCCGACGGCCGCGTTGATCTGCTCCCTGACCGCCGACGCAGGGGCGAGCACGGTGATGCGCGCGTGCACGGCCCAGCCCTCGTACGCGACGGCCCGCATGACGTACGCGCTGACGTCCTCGTCCGGGAGCGGCTGCGGCGTGAACCGGCGGCCCGTACGCATGCGCAGCACGACCCGGTCGAGCCGGAAGACCCCCCATGTGTCGCCCTCCGGGTCACGGCCGAGGAGATACCAGCGACGCTCCCAGCTGACCAGCCGGTACGGCTCGACCAGCCGGGGCTCGCCGTCGTACTCGAAGCGCAGCCACTCGACGTCCCGGATCGCGGCCGCGACGGCTGTGAGGATCTCGGGGTCGAACCGCGGGTCCGCGTCGGGGACGCCGGCATCGTCAGCGACCTGGGTCGTGACCTGCGACAGCGTGTTGACCCGCCGCCGCAACCTCGACGGCAGCACCTGCTCGAGCTTGGCGAGAGCGATCGCGCTGCTCTCGGCGACCCGCTCGATCGAGCTGGTCGACGCAGCTCGCAGACCCAGGACGACCGCGATCGCTTCGTCGTCCTCCAGCAGCAGGGGCGGGAGGGCCGCGCCGGCGCCGAGCCGATAGCTGCCGTGCACCCCACGCTCGGCGTTGACCGGGTAGCCGAGGTTGCGAAGCCGATCGACGTCGTTGCGGATCGTGCGGGTCGTGACCTCGAGTCGCTCGGCGAGCTCGGTGCCCGACCATTGCGGACGGGACTGCAGGAGGGAGAGGAGAGCGAGGAGCCTCGCAGACGTTCCAGACATGTTTGAAAACTATCTCAAAACTAGGAAAGAACTGTTCCTATATCGATTCTACGGTTGTCTCATGACCACATCGCGAAGCACCTCATCCGACATCCGCCCCTTCGTCATCGACATCCCCCAGAGCGATCTCGACGACCTCGACAACCGGCTCGCCCGCACCCGCTATCCCGCGGCGGCACCCGGCGACGACTGGACGTACGGCGTGCCCAACCACTACCTCCAGGAGATGGTGGCCCAGTGGCGCGGCGAGTTCGACTGGCGTGCGCAAGAGGCGCGCATGAACGAGTTCCCGCACTACCTGACCGAGATCGACGACCAGACGATCCACTTCATCCACGTGCCGTCGGCCGAGACCGGCGCGACGCCGCTGCTGCTGCTCCACACGTACCCCGGATCGTTCGTCGACTTCCTCGACATGATCGGCCCACTCACGGACCCGGTCGCTCACGGTGGCAAGGCCGAGGACGCGTTCTCGGTCGTCGTGCCGTCGATGCCCGGCTTCGCGTTCAGCACGCCGGTGACCGACCACGGCTGGACCATGGCGCGGGTCGCTCGTACGTACGACACCCTGATGCGCCGGCTGGGCTACGACTCCTACGGCGCCCACGGCAGCGACGGCGGTGCGATGGTCGCCCGCGAGCTCGGGCTCCTGCAGCCCGAAGGCTTCCTCGGACTGCACGTCCTGCAGCTCTTCTCGTTCCCGTCGGGCGACCCCGCGGAGTTCGAGAAGCTGGAGCCCAAGGACTACGCGGCGCTCGAGCACATGAAGTGGTTCCAGTCCGTCGGCGGCTACAACGCGATCAACGCATCGCGACCGCAGACGGTCGCCGTCGGGATCTCCGACTCCCCCGTCGGACAGCTGGCCTGGAACGAGCTGTTCATGTCGTTCGGCAACGGCACGAGCCTGGTCACTCCCGTGCAGATCCTCACCGAGGTGTCACTCGAGTGGTTCACCAACACCTCCGCGACGGTCGGCCGCTACCACTACTCCGAGGCCCACGCCGGGACGGAGCCTGCGGTCAACCACGCACCGACGGGTGTCGCGGTGTTCGCCGACGACTTCAAGTCGATCCGTACGTTCGCCGACCGCGACAACAGCAACGTCGTGCACTGGACCGAGCACGAGACCGGCGGCCACTACGCCTCGCTGGAGCGTCCCGACGCCGTGACCGCCGACCTGCGCGAGTTCTTCGGCAGCCTGAAGGGATAGGCAGAGGACGACGAGAGCGCCGCGGCCAACCGGCCGCGGCGCTGTCGTTCACCCTCCGTAGGGGCGAGTGATGATCTCCAGGTTGTGGCCGTTGGGGTCGGACCAGTAGACCCCGCGGCCGCCGTCGTTGTGGTTGATCTCGTTCGGCTGGCCGTGGAACGGATCGGCCCAGTAGGACAGCCCGCGATCCTTGATGCGAGCCAGGACCTCGTCGAACTCCTCGTCGGTCACCAGGAAGGCGTAGTGCTGCGGGTGCACCGACCCTTGGGCGTCGATGAAGTCGAGCGAGACCTCGTTACCCGTCTGCAGGACGAGGAACGGCCCGTATGCCTGAGGGTCGGGCAGTCCGAGGATCTCCGCGAAGAACGTCGCGGCCTCTCGCTTGTCCCGGGACTCCACGATCGTGTGGTTGAGCTGAACTGTCATGACGCTGCTCCTTCTTTCTTGATTGTCGGGCGGATCAGTCGGCGTCGCCAGAGGTCCGGCGTGCGCGGGGCAGGAGCGCCGCCGGCACGATCGCCATTGCGGCAAGGGCGAGGGGCCACCAGAACGTGCTGCCGAAGGCATCCGCAGCCGCCTCGACGACGTCCGCTCCACCGGTCCGTGCCTGGCTGAGCTGGTGCTGCAGCACGGCCGCGAAGATCGCCGTGCCGATCGCGCCACCGATCCGCTGGGTCACGTTGAGCGTGGCGGTTGCTCCGGGCATGGCGGCCCGGTCGACCGTGGCGTACGCCGACGCCATCACGGGCGCCATGACGCAGCCCGTGCCGATGCCGATCACGAGCAGGGCCGCGGACATCACGACATAGCTCGTGCCAGCGGTCGACGCGGTGTAGACGGCCAGGCCCGCCACCATGAGCGGCAGCCCGGTCAGCACCGCGACCCGCCCCTTGCCCTGGTCGGCGAGCCGGCCAATGACGGCCATCGCCAGAGCCGCACCGACGCCTTGCGGCACCAGCAGCAAGCCCGTCGCGCTGGCCGACTCGCCCCGGACGACCTGGTAGTAGAGCGGCAGCAGGAGCATCGAGCCGATCAGCACGGCACCGAGCAACACCTGGATCGTGACCGCGAGAGCGAAGGTCCGATGGGCGAACAGCCGCAGGTCGAGCAACGGCTTGTCGGCCCGCAGCGCATGTCGTGCGAAGGTCGCGATCAGCGCGGCGCCCGCTCCGACGGCCCCCAGGCCCTGACCTCGTCGAGTCCGCCGCGCTCCGCGAGCACCGACAATCCGTACACGAACGCCACGACGCAGGGGGTCAGCACCGAGAGCCCGAAGACGTCAAGCCGCTCCGCACGCATGCTGGGCTTGCGCTCGATGACTCGGTACGACAGCCACAGCGCGGCGAGGCCGAGCGGGATGTTCAGGACGAACATCCACCGCCATGACACGTTGGAGACCACGAGACCACCCACGACCGGTCCGAGCACCGGCCCGAGCATCATCGGGATGCCGACGATGCTCATCGCCCGCCCCATCCGCTGGGGGCCGGCGGCCTGCGCGACCAGCGTCATGCCGACCGGCATGACCATGCCGCCGCCGAGGCCCTGCAGGACGCGGAACGCGATGAGGCTCTCGGTCGACCATGCCGTCGCGCACAGCGCCGAGGCGCCGATGAAGAGGGCGAGCGAGAAGAGCCACACCTGCTTGCCCCCGAACCTCGCCGCGGCCCAGCCGGTCAGCGGGATGACCGCGGCCAGGGCCAGCATGTAGCCCGTCATGACCCACTGGATGGTCGGCAACGGCGAGCCGAAGTCGCGTCCCAGGGTCTCGATCGCGACGCTGACGATCGTGGAGTCGAGCACGGTCATGACGGCACCCAGCACGACCACGGCGGCCACCGCCACCACGTGTCGTTCGAGGGGTCCCGTCTCGGATACATCGGGGGGCATTGGTGCGGTACTGGTCATGAGCTTCTCCTGTCGGCGTTCCGGTCTCGGTCGATATTTAGGGTCACTCTAAGTTTGGTCTCACCCCAATGTCAACTGGTATGCTCGGGTCATGACGATCGAGACCGGGCTGCGGGAGCGCAAGAAGCAGCAGACGAGGCAGCGGATCCAGGACTGCGCGATCGCGCTCTTCGCCGAACGCGGCTTCGACAAGGTGCCGGTCGCCACGATCGCGCGGGCAGCCGACGTCTCCGAAGCCACGGTCTTCAACTACTTCCCCAGCAAGGAAGACCTCGTCTACGACGGCATGGAGGCGTTCGAGAACGCCCTCATCGACACGATCCGCGGCCGCCCCGCAGGCACCACGGTGCTGACCGCGTTCCGCGACTTCGTGCTGCAGCCGCGCGGCGCCCTGGCTGGCAGCGAGCCGGCGGGCATCGAACGGATCGCGACCGTCGCGCGGCTCACCGCCGGCAGCCCCGCCCTGCAGGGGCGTGAACGCCAGACCTTCGACCGCTTCACCCGCGCCCTGGCCGAGCTCGTCGCGGACGAGCGCGGCGTGCGTCCCGACGACCCGGAGGCATGGGTCGCGGCCAACGCCCTCATGGGGGTCAACCGGGCCATGAAGGAGTCCGTGCACCGGCAGGCGCTGGCCGGGCACAACGGCAAGCGCATCGCCAAGGATGTCCTGGCCCTCGGCCGCCGCACGCTCGACCTGCTGGAAGACGGGCTGGGCGCCGGCCGGGTGTAGCCTCGCCGAGCGCGACCGTTCCTCACCGAGCAGCGGAGAAACCTGTGGAACACGCACCGACGGAGCCGGCATGAAACAGCTTGACCTGGGCGTCATCGCCCACACCGCCAAGGAGAACGAGCGGCGCCTGCCGATCCACCCCCGCCACCTCGAGCGGCTCACCGAGGCACAGCGTCCGCACGTGTTCCTCGAGGAGGGCTACGGCGAGAACTTCAGCTGGTCCGACGACGAGCTCCGACCGTACGTCGGCGGCATCCTCAGCCGCACCGAGCTGATCCAGCAGTGCGACGTCATCCTGCTGACCAAGCCGCAGCCGTCGGACCTGCTCGAGATGCGTGAAGGACAGACCCTGTGGGGCTGGCCGCACTGCGTGCAGGACCGCGCGCTCACGCAGGCGGCGATCGACCGCAAGCTGACCCTCATCGCGTGGGAGGTCATGAACCACTGGAGCAAGGACGGCACCTTCCAGCTGCACGTCTTCCACAAGAACAACGAGCTCGCCGGCTACTGCTCCGTGCTGCAGGCCATGGAGATCGGCGGGCTGACCGGCACGTACGGCCGACAGCTCAGCGCCGCCGTGATCGGTTTCGGGGCCACCGCTCGCGGCGCCGTGACGGCGCTCAGCTCTCATGGCATCCATGACGTCGACGTCTTCACGCAGCGGGGAGTTCCCCAGGTCAGCGCACCGATCCACTCGGCCCGCATCGTGCACTTCGACCCGGCGGCGTCCCCGGCGGAGAGTCGAGCCAGCATCGATGGCGACTGGGTGCCGATGCCGGCCCTGCTCGCCGAGCACGACGTCATCGTCAACTGCGTTCTCCAGGACCCCAACTCCCCCATGACGTTCCTGACGAACGACGACCTGCCGAAGCTGGCCCCAGGCACGATCGTCGTCGACGTCTCGTGCGACGAGGGCATGGGCTTCGAGTGGGCGAAGCCGACCAGCTTCGAGGATCCCGCCTTCACGGTGGGCAACGGCGTGATCTACTACGCGGTCGATCACAGTCCGTCCTACCTCTGGGACTCCGCGACCTGGGAGATCAGCGAGGCCCTGCTCCCGTATGTGCCTGAGGTGCTGGCCGGTCCCGAGGCCTGGGACGCCGACGAGACGTTGCGCCGGGCCATCGAGATCCGCGACGGTGTCATCCAGAACCCCGACATCCTGGCGTTCCAGAACCGCTCCCCCGAATACCCACACCTCACCTGATCCCGCATGCTGGAGGGCATGGACCGCATCACCACGCCCTTCGACATCGCCTCCACAGCCGCTGACGTCGTCGCCGGCATCGATCTGCACGGCAAGCGCGCGATCGTGACCGGTGGCGCCTCCGGCATCGGCGTCGAGACCGCGCGAGCGCTGGCCGGCGCCGGGGCGGAGGTGACCCTGGCCGTGCGCGACCTGGACGCCGGCGACCGGGTGGCGCGGGACATCCAGGAGACGACGCAGGGCGGCACGGTCGACGTACGCCGCCTCGAGCTCACCGACCTCGCCGGCGTCGACTCCTTCGTGGCCGACTGGACGGGTCCACTCGACATCCTCGTCAACAACGCCGGCGTCATGGCCACCCCCGAGACGTACACCGCACAAGGTTGGGAGCTGCAGTTCGCGACCAACCACCTGGGCCACTTCAAGCTCGCGCACGGGCTCCGCGGTGCGCTCGCCGCCGCCCACCACGCGCGCATCGTCTCGGTCAGCTCCAGCGCGCACTTCCGCTCACCGGTGATCTTCGACGACCTGTTCTTCCGGTTCATGCCGTACGACCCGTGGGCCGCGTACGGCCAGTCCAAGACCGCCAACGTCCTGTTCGCGGTCGAGGCCACGAGGCGCTGGGCCGCCGACGGCATCACCGCCAACTCCTTGATGCCGGGCGCCATCGCGACCAACCTCCAGCGCCACACCGGAGGCGCACAGACCCCGCCGGACAAGCGCAAGACGACCGAGCAGGGGGCTTCGACCTCGGTCCTGCTGGCGACGAGCCCGCTGCTCGAGGGCGTCGGCGGCCGCTACTTCGTCAACAACCAGGAGGCGGTCGTCGTCGACCGTCCGACCAACGACATGACCGGGGTCGCGCCGTATGCCCTGGACCCGGCCAATGCCGAGCGGCTCTGGGACGTGTCCCTCGAGCTGCTCGGCATCTGAGCCGGTACGACTCAGCTGGCAGCTGGACCGTAGACGAGGTGCAGGACACCCGTCGCGAACGTCGTGGCGGACTGGAGCTCCAGCGGCACCTTGGCGCCGTCGGCGAACAGCTTCTTGCCGCCACCGACGACGACGGGATGCACCAGCAGGTGCAGCTCGTCGACCAGGCCCTGCTCCAGCATCCAGCGCACCAAGGTGGCGCTGCCGGTCGTCCCGAGCCGGGTCTCCTGCTTGAGCGCGGTCAGCTCGGCCACGACGTCACCGCTGATGATCGACGAGTTCTCCCACGTCGCCTCGGTCAGCGTGTCCGACACGACGTACTTGCGGGCGCCGTTCATCTGCGCCGTGAACGGGTCCTGCGGGTCGGCGGCCGGCCAGTACGCCGCCATCTCCTCGTACGTCTGCCGGCCGAACAAGGTCGCGTCGGCGTTGCCCATGAGCGCGCCGACCGCCGCGCCCATCTCGTCGTCGAAGTAGTCGAAGTGCCAGGTCTCGGGCGCCTCGATGACGCCGTCGAGCGAGATGAAGAGGCTTGCGGTGATGGATCCCATGATCGTCTCCCGGGTTGTCGTGGACGCCGACTGTCGGCGCCTTCACCCATGCGTCGAACGGACGCGGGGCGATTCGACAACCCGGGACGATCTTTTTTCAGCCGGCCGCCGGACCGTTGGTGTGCTGGCCCAGGAGGTCCGGACCGATGATGTCCATCTCGACGGCCTTCTTGCCGGCGTAGCAGGTCCAGTGCAGCCCGGCCGAGTCCTGGCCGATGCAGCCGCCGGCGATGTTGTCGTCGGCGTCGTTGAACGTCTCCTTGGCCCCCTTGTAGTCCGGGAGGATCTCCTTGCTGGGCGCCTTGGCGAGCGTGCAGTCGAACTCGACGTCGCTCTTCTTGGTGCACGTCGGGTCGGTGTCGATGAAGATGACGCTGCTGCCCGGCATGCCCTGCTCGACGGTGTCGGACGACAGCAGGCTGACCGCCGCCGCTGCCCCGCCGCCGATCACGACGACACCCGTCGTGACGAACGCGGCGATCGTCGTGCGGGAGCGGTGCTTGCGGCGGCGACGCACCACGATGGATCCGGCGATCTGGGCGGCGACGGCTCGTTCGAGGTCGTCGCCGATGCGGGTGAGCTCGGTGTTGTCGGTCGTGTTCATCAGGATTCCTTGGGGTTCGAGACGGGCTGGAGTGAGGTCCGCATGCGGGCCAGGCCACGAGACACGCGGATGCGGGCCGCGGTCGGCGTGCAGTCGAGCGCCTCGGCGACCTCGTCGTACGGGCGATCGTCGAGGACGCGCAGCTCGACCGCGATGCGCTGGGCATCGGGCAAGCTCGCCAGGGCGGTCTCGAGGTCGGCGTCCATGCCGTCGACCCATGAGGTGTCCGGCGTGACGGACGAGCGACCGTGGGTGATCCGCAGGGCTGCGCTGGCCTCGCTGATCAGCCGGCGCTCGCGAGCCGACCTCAGCAGGACGTTGCGAGCCACGCCGAACAGCCACGGTCCGGCCGAGCCGCCCTTCTGGTCGACGAACCGGTGCCGCGACGTCCACACCTGGGCGAACGTCTCGGCGGTGAGGTCGAGAGCGGCCTCGCGGTCGGACGTACGGCGGAGCAGGAACGCGTGGATGGCCTCGGCGTAGCGGTCGTAGAGCTGGCGGAACGCCTGCGGGTCGTGCCCCGACGACGCGAGGAGCTCGGCGTCGGACTTCACGTGGGGACTTCGATCATGGGTGTGACAACCTCCGGTCGATGTGGACATGACATCACGTACATGCCGCAGCACGGCCCGAATGTTTCACTGCCTCGACACTTTCTGACCTGTTCGCGTGCAACCCCTCGCAGTAGCGTCGGTGGGACACCCGACGGAAGAAGGTTTCACGATGCCCACACGCACAGCTCGCACCGCCTGGGACGGCGGCCTGCAGGACGGCTCCGGACAGGTCGAGCTCACCAGCTCGGGCCTCGGCACGTTCGAGGTCTCGTTCCCCAAGCGCGCGTCGGACGACGGCGGCGGGGTCACGAACCCCGAAGAGCTCGTCGGCGCGGCTCACTCGGCCTGCTACGCCATGTCGCTCGCCGGTCAGCTGAACGCACGAGACGCCACTCCGCAGTCGATGGAGATCACGGCGGAGGTGACCCTCGGCCCTGATCCCGAGGGTGGCTTCAAGCTCACGGGCATCGTCTTGAAGGTACGTGGCGAGGTCGACGGCATCGACGAGGCAGGCTTCCTCGAGGCGGCGCACGCTGCCAAGGTCGGCTGTCCGATCAGCAAGGCGCTGGCCGGAGTCGACATCACCCTCGACGCGGCCCTCGAGACGCCCTAGTCCCTAGGCCCTAGGCCCTAGGCCTTGGGAGCGCTGAGCGCCTTGGAGGTCGAGGTCTTCTCCTCGCCGCCATCGCGGTCAGTGATCTCGAGGCGCGCACGCAGCGGCTTCTCGGGATCGTCCAGGCACCTCAGCGGCACGTTCATGGTGAGCTGCACACCCTTGATCCGCATACCGGCGGTGCACGCGAACTGCTCGTCCTTGCCGTCCTTGACGCGGTAGAACTGCGGGAACACGAAGCCGCCGCGGGAGTCCTGGAACGTCGTCACACGCCACAGCTCCTCCCCGTTGTCCTGGCCCAGCATCAGGTTGACGGTGTCGATCTTCTTGAGGTCGATGTCCGGGAGCTCGGCACCGACGGCGAACACCGTGGACCCGCGCGCGACCGTGGCGGTCTTGATCGTGATCGCCTTCGGCGCGTCGCCGGAGCCCTTGAGCTTGTCCTGCGGCGCCTTCTTCGGAGCTGCCGTGGTCTTGGTCGCCTTGGGCGCCGCCGGGGTGTCGTCGTCGCCGTTGCTGACCAGGAAGATCCCGATGATGATGACCAGCAGGATGGCTCCTGCTGCGGCCGGCACCACGAGCCGGTTGCGTCCTGAGGTCGTCCCAGTACTCATCGATCTCCACCTTCGTCTTGGGTTCTCGCCACGCGAGCCTATTGCACCGCCCGCACGCGTACGCAAAACGTCGGGTTCGTACGAGATGCTGGGCCCGTGAAGCCAACCATCCCGGGACGCCTGCACGCCCAAGGCCTGGTCTCGCCGCGATTCGATTCGGCCGCCGACGTCGTACGTCACCTCGGGTGTGTCCAGTCGCAGCTGCACGACATGGCGCTGTGGGCCGTGGCCCGCCGCACCACCGGACTGACGCTCGCGGACGCGCAGGCCGTGTTCGAGCGCGGCGACTTCCTGCGCACGCACATCCTGCGGCCGACGTGGCACTACGTCGACCCCGCCGACCTGCACTGGCTGATGACCCTCACCGCGCCCCGCATCCGCAGACTCATGAACTCGAGCTGGGCGGCGATGGGTCTCGGCCAGCACCTCATCGACCAAGGCCTGGAGGTCATCCATGCCACGCTCGCCGACGGGGCACCGCACACGAGGGCGGAGCTCGGCGCCGCCCTCGTCGAGGCCGGCCTCCTGGGCGACGGCCGCTTCCTCGTGCACCAGCTCATGAACGCCGAGATCAGCCTGCTCGCGGCCAACGGGCCCATGCGGGGCAAGCAGCACACCTACGTCGCACTGGCACCGACCACGGTCGAGCAGACGTACGACGAGCTGCTCGCAGCCGCCGCCCGCCGCTACGCGCAGGGTCACGGCCCGTTCCGTGACAAGGACCTTGCGTGGTGGACCAGCCTGACGCTGACCGACAGCCGGCGGGCCATCGAGCTCGGAGAGCTTCGGCCGCTCGACGTCGACGGCCAGGCGTACTGGACGCTCGACGGGCCGGTCGACGCCGAGGTGCCGCGGGTCATGCTGCTGTCCAACTTCGACGAGTACATCTCCTACGCGCGCGACCCCGAGGACTATGCCGGATTCGACGGCACGGTCGACGACGTCATGCGCGGCAGCGGGTTGCTCATGATCGAGGGCCGGCTGTGCGCCCGGTGGTCGCGCACCGTCACCGCCAAGGCCGTCACGGTCGTCGTCGACCATCCGCCGCGACTCAGCGGCCCGGTCCGCCGTGCGCTCGATGCCGAAGTGGCGGCATTCGGTGCCTTCGTCGACCGCGAACCGGTGCTCGTGCTGGCCGACTGACCGGCGGTCTGCTCGCGCAAAAGGTGAGATCCACCACGTCGGCGTGTGCCGCGGTGAAGATCACCGGGAATTGCAGTGCGAACCTGCCTGCAGCCGGATGGGGCGCCGCGTTACCCTGTTGAAGGTAGTTTTCGCACGCGCGCCAGCACACAATTCGGAAGAGGCGATCGAGGCTGTGGCCGAGTCCTCACAAGACCATTCAACCCCTGATTTCGGCACCAACCAGTGGCTCGTCGAAGAGATGTACGAGCGGTTCCGGCAGGATCCCGCATCGGTCGACGCCACGTGGGTGACGTTCTTCCAGACCGGCGATGGTGCGGCGCTGGCCAACGGGGCCTCCACCAACGGCACCTCAGCCAACGGCGCGGCCAGCACGACCGCCACGCAGGCACCTGCCGCCAAGGCCGAACCGGCCGAACCGGCCGAGAAGCCCGCCGCCGCTGAGCCGGCCGCCAAGACCGAACCAGCTCCGACCGCGGCCCCCAGTCCGGCACCGACGGCTCCGACGTCGTCGGCTCCCCCGGCACCCAAGACCGAGCCCGCGACCGTGACTCCCGCGCAGAGCCAGATCGCCGCGCCGTCACACGTCGATCCCCCGGCGCCCGTGCCGCCCGTGACCGATGCCCCCAAGGCACCGGCCACGCCCCCGGCGACGCCCAACGCCAAGACTGCCGACGCGCCCAGGACCGGACCCGGCGAGGTCGAGAACGTCGTGCTGCGCGGCGCCGCCGCCCGCACCGTCGCCAACATGGACGCCAGCCTCGCCGTCCCGACCGCGACGAGTGTGCGCTCGGTTCCCGTCAAGCTGCTGTTCGACAACCGCATCGTGATCAACAACCACCTCGCTCGTGCGCGAGGCGGCAAGGTGTCGTTCACGCACCTCATCGGCTGGGCCATCGTCAAGGCGCTCAAGTCCATGCCGGAGATGAACACCGGCTTCGAGGTCGTCAACGGCAAGCCCAACCAGCTCAAGCCCGAGCACATCAACTTCGGCCTCGCGATCGACCTCAAGAAGCCCGACGGCTCGCGCACCCTGCTGGTGCCCTCGATCAAGGCCGCCGAGACGATGGGCTTCGCCGAGTTCTGGGCAGCGTACGAGTCGATGGTCCGCAAGGCGCGCGACGGCAAGCTCGAGGTGCTGGACTTCCAGGGCACCACGGTCAGCCTCACCAACCCCGGCGGCATCGGCACGAACCACTCGATCCCCCGCCTCATGCAGGGCCAGGGCGTCATCATCGGCGTCGGCTCGATGGAGTACCCGCCGGAGTTCCAGGGCGCCAGCGAGCACACGCTCGCGCAGATGGCCATCTCCAAGATGATGACGCTGACCTCGACCTATGACCACCGCGTCATCCAGGGTGCGCAGTCCGGCGAGTTCCTCAAGAAGATCCACGCCCTGCTGCTCGGCGAGGAGAACTTCTACGACGAGATCTTCCGCGCCCTCAAGATCCCCTACGAGCCGATCCGCTGGGCCCAGGACATCGCGGTCAGCCACGACGACGAGGTGCACAAGCAGGCCCGCGTCCTCGAGCTGATCCACGCGTTCCGCGTACGCGGTCACCTGATGGCCGACACCAACCCGCTCGACAACCGGCCGCGCAGCCACGCCGACCTCGACACGGCGTCGCACGGCCTGACGCTGTGGGACCTCGACCGCGAGTTCGCCACCGGGTCGTTCAAGACCGACAAGCGCTTCATGAAGCTGCGCGAGATCCTCGGCATCCTGCGCGACTCCTACGCCCGCACGATCGGCCTGGAGTACATGCACATCCAGGATCCCGACGAGCGCGCCTGGTTCCAGGAGCGCATCGAGCGCCCGCACACCAAGCCGCCCCGCGAGGAGCAGCTGCGGATCCTGCAGAAGCTCAACCAGGCCGAGGCCTTCGAGACGTTCCTGCAGACCAAGTTCGTCGGCCAGAAGCGCTTCAGCCTCGAGGGCGGCGAGACCACGGTCCCCGTGCTCGACGAGATCTGCGAGGCGGCCGCCGCCGACCAGCTCGACGAGGTCTGCATCGGCATGGCGCACCGCGGCCGGCTCAACGTGCTCGTCAACATCGCAGGCAAGCACGCCGGCTCGGTGTTCCGCGAGTTCGAGGGCAACATCGACCCGCGTACGGTCCAGGGCTCCGGTGACGTCAAGTACCACCTCGGCGTCGAGGGTGAGTTCACCTCCGGCAACGGCGACAAGATCAAGGTCTCGGTCGCGGCCAACCCGTCGCACCTCGAGGTCGTCGACCCCGTGCTCGAGGGCATCGCCCGCGCCAAGCAGGACCGGCTCAACCGTGGTGCCGAGTACCCCGTCCTCCCCGTGCTCGTGCACGGCGACGCCGCTTTCGCCGGGCAGGGCGTGGTCGCCGAGACGCTCAACCTCTCGCAGCTGCGCGGCTACCGCACGGGCGGCACGATCCACCTGATCGTCAACAACCAGGTGGGCTTCACGACGGCACCGTCGTCGTCGCGCTCCTCGACGTACTGCACCGACGTCGCCCGGATGATCCAGGCGCCGGTCTTCCACGTCAACGGCGACGATCCCGAGGCCTGCATCCGCGTGGCGCACCTGGCCTACGAGTACCGCCGGACGTTCCACAAGGACATCGTCATCGACCTGGTCTGCTACCGCCGCCGCGGTCACAACGAGGGCGACGACCCCAGCTTCACCCAGCCACTGATGTACGACACGATCAACGCCAAGAAGTCGGTGCGCAAGCTCTACACCGAGGCGCTGGTCGGTCGTGGCGACATCACGCTGGAGGAGGCCGAGGCCGCACTCAGCGACTACCAGGCGCAGCTCGAGCGCAACTTCGCCGAGGTCAAGGAGAGCACGACCGACCCCGGCTACATGCGTACGCCTGACTACCCCGACAAGCCCGAGCACGCCGGCGAGCTGTTGACGGCGATCACGCCCGAGACCATGAAGGCGATCGCGGACTCCTACACCAATGTGCCCGAGGGCTTCACGGTCCACCCCAAGGTGCTGCCGCAGCTGCAGCGCCGGGCGCAGTCGATCAGCGCAGGCCCGATCGACTGGGGCACCGGAGAGATCCTGGCGCTCGGCTCGTTGCTGCTCGACGGCCGGCCCGTACGCCTCGCCGGTCAGGACTCGCGACGCGGCACGTTCTCCTCGCGGTTCGCGACGATCATCGACCGCACCAACGCCAACGAGTGGACGCCGCTGTCCAACGTCGGCGACGACCAGGCCACGTTCTACATCTACGACTCCCTGCTGAGCGAGTACGCCGCGCTGGGCTTCGAGTACGGCTACTCCGTCGCCCGTCCCGAGGCGCTCACGATCTGGGAGGCGCAGTTCGGCGACTTCGTCAACGGCGCCCAGTCGGTCATCGACGAGTACATCTCGGCCGGTGAGAGCAAGTGGGGCCAGAAGTCCGGCGTCGTGCTGCTCCTGCCGCACGGCCACGAGGGCCAGGGGCCCGACCACACGTCGGCTCGCATCGAGCGGTTCCTCGAGCTGTGCGCCAACGACGCCATGACGCTCGCGCAGCCCTCGACCCCCGCGTCGTACTTCCACCTGCTGCGCCGGCAGAACCTGCAGACGCAGCACCGCCCGCTGATCGTCTTCACGCCGAAGTCGATGCTGCGGAGCAAGGCCGCGGCCTCGCAGCCCGACGACTTCACGTCGGGCAAGTTCCGCCCGGTCATCGGCGACGACTCGGTCGACGCGTCCAAGGTCGAGCGCGTGCTGGTCTGCTCGGGCAAGATCGCCTGGGACCTGTTCGCCGAGCGCGAGAAGCGCGAGTCGGGCCAGTCCCGCACCGCGATCGTGCGCCTCGAGCAGCTCTACCCGCGTCCCACGTCGGAGCTCAACGCGGCGGTCGGCCAGTTCGTCAACGCCCGCGAGGTGCGCTGGGTGCAGGACGAGCCGGCCAACCAGGGTCCGTGGCCGCACGTCGCGCTGCACTTCAGCGGCGAGTTCGACGGTCTCCCGCTGCTCCGGGTCTCGCGCCCGGAGTCGTCGGCGCCGTCGGTCGGTTCGCACAACCGGCACGTCGAGGAGCAGGCCACGCTGATGCAGCAGGCCTTCAGCTGATCGATGTACTTCACGGACCGCGGGATCGAGGAGCTCCAGAGCCGGCGAGGTGACGAAGAGGTCACCTTCGCCTGGCTCTCCGAGCGCCTCGTCGAGTTCGTCGACCTCAACCCCGAGTTCGAGATCCCGGTCGAGCGCCTGGCCACCTGGTTGGCGCGGCTCGACGACGAGGACGAATAAGGTCTGCGACCAAGATGTGGCGGCACATCAACCATTCCAATGGCCTTGCGGCTGCAGAACGGTTGATGCGCCGCCGAATCTCGGTGACTAGAGCGTCAGGACGATCTTGCCGAAGACGTCGCCGTCGATGACCGAGGCGAGGCCGTCGGCGGCATCGGCCATCGGGATCTCCCGGTCGATCAGCGGGCGGGTGCCGGTGACGTCCATGAACTGCGCGAGCCGGTGCAGCTCGTCGCGCGTGCCCATCGTCGAGCCGTGCACGCGCATCTGCTGGAAGAAGATCCGGGTCAGCTCGGCGTGTGACGGGGCGTCGCCCGACGTAGCGCCCGCGATGACGATCGTGCCGCCCGGGCGCATCGACTTGACCGAGTGCGACCAGGTCGCCGCTCCCACGGTCTCGATGACTGCGTCGACCTTGCTCGGCAGCCGCGCACCGGACTCGAACGCCTCGTGGGCGCCGATCTCGAGTGCCTTGTCGCGCTTGTCCTCGTCGCGGCTCGTCGCGTAGACACGGAAGCCCGCGGCCCGCGCCAGCGTGATCGCGGCCGTGGCGACACCACCACCGGCACCCTGCACCAGCACGGTGTCGCCCTGCTGCAGGCCCGACTGGGTGAAGAGCATGCGGTACGCCGTCAGCCACGCGGTCGGCAGGCAGGCAGCCTCGGCGAACGACAGGCCGGCCGGCTTCGGGACGACGTTGCGGGTCGGCACCGCGACCTTCTCGGCGAACGTGCCCTGGTGGCGCTCGGAGAGCAACGACCGCTTGGGGTCGAGCGTCTCGTCACCGCGCCACGACGGGTCGCTGATGACGGCGTGCACGAGCACCTCGTTGCCGTCCTCGTCGAGCCCCGCGGCGTCGCAGCCGAGGATCATCGGCAGCGACTCCTCGCGCAGGCCCACACCACGCAGGCTCCACACGTCGTGGTGGTTGATCGATGCTGCCTTGACCGTCACGGTCGTCCAGCCGTCCGGCACCTCCGGGTCGGGGCGCTCGCCCACGACGAGCCCGCTCAGCGGGTCCTTGGGATCGATCGTGCCTGCGTAGACGGCGAACATGCGGCTCCTGTGGTTGATCAGTACGGGCGACGGGCCAGGCCCTCACGCCGCGCGGTGTCCGTGACGGCCCGCGCCACGGCCGAGGCTACCCGCGGATCGAACGGTGACGGGATGACGTACGTCTCACTGAGGTCGTCGCCCACGAGGTCGGCGATCGCATTGGCGGCCGCGAGCTTCATGCCCTCGGAGATCCGCGTGGCCCGCACGTCGAGCGCGCCACGGAAGATGCCGGGGAACACGAGCACGTTGTTGATCTGGTTGGGGAAGTCCGATCGGCCGGTCGCCACGATCCGCGCGTACTTGTGCGCGATGTCGGGGTGCACCTCGGGGTGGGGGTTGGCCATCGCGAACACGATCGAGTCGGGCGCCATCGAGGCGACTGCGGCCTCGGGGACCGTGCCGCCCGAGACTCCGACGAAGACATCGGCCCCGTCGAGGGCGTCGGCGATCGTCCCGGGCTTGGCCCAGGGCGCGGTGGCCTCGGCGATGCCGGCCTTGACCACGTCGAGACCCTCCCGGCCCGGGTGGATGACCCCGGAGCGGTCGACGACGGCGATCTTCCGCACGCCGGCCGACTGCAGCATCTTCATGATCGCGACCCCGGCTGCGCCGGCACCCGAGATGACGACCTTGAGATCGTCGAGCTCACGGTCGGTCACCCGTGCGGCGTTGATCAGGGCCGCCAGCGTCACGACCGCCGTGCCGTGCTGGTCGTCGTGGAACACCGGGATCTCGAGGCGCTCGATCAGCTGACGCTCGATCTCGAAGCACCGTGGGCTCGAGATGTCCTCGAGGTTGATGCCACCGAACGTCGGGGCGAGGCGCACGATCGTCTCGACGATCTCGTCGACGTCGGTCGTGTCGAGCGCGACCGGGATCGCGTCGACGCCACCGAACTGCTTGAAGAGCACGGCCTTGCCCTCCATCACGGGCATCGAGGCGGCCGGGCCGATGTCGCCGAGGCCGAGCACCGCGGTGCCGTCCGTGACGACCGCGACGGTGTTGGAGACCCAGGTGTAGTCGTGGGCCAGCGCCGGGTCGGCTGCAATCGCCTCGCAGACCCGGGCGACGCCGGGCGTGTAGGACATCGCGAGGTCCTGGGCGTTGCGCAGCGGGACCGTCGCGGCGATCGCCATCTTGCCGCCGCGGTGCAGCGCGAAGATCGGGTCGTCGGGGTCTGGAGTGTCGGCGTGCACGTCGATGTCAGTCGCAACCATGGTGGCTATCCCTCGGGGCCGTTCCGTACGTTCTCATCGGGACCGATCAGGTCGCCGGCGCGGCAAGTATGCCGCTCGTTGCTCCCCGCCGAAGCAGGGTCACACGGGTTGTGCCCGGCTGTCAGTCTCTCATACGTGCTGGTCAGCACCGAGCGCGCGGTTGACCGGGGGTGCCAGCAGACAGGCCAACGCGACCGCTGCCGAGGCGCCCACCAGGACGGGGATCCACACCGGTATGTCGGCGAGGTTGAAGGCGATGATGAGCTGGATGACCTGGGTCACCACGAGCGGGCTGCGCGCCCAGTGGTCGCCGAGGTTGACCCGCCACGCGGCCCAGGCCTGGAACCCGCCGTAGATCGCCAGGATCACCGACACCCCGATGCCCGTGCCGACGCTGTCGCCGTCGAGGTCCGCGATGCCGATGACGGCCAGGACGAGGCAGGTGATGGCCTCCGCGACCACGATCACGGCCGCCACGAGTAGCAGGATTCGGGCCGTGCCGGACGGCTTGGCGTTAGCGCTCACGGCATCAGCGTAGGGAGCGTGTGACGGATCCGACAATTCGCGCACGTCGTGGCCCTTGTAATGCAGTTGAAATGTTGAAAACATGGAGGTCAAAGCCTTGGTACCGGGTCAAACAGGCCTGCCCAGGGCGCAACACCGAACGGGAAGGAGTGTCCACATGGATTGGCGTCACAAGTCTGCATGCCTCGATGAGGACCCTGAGCTCTTCTTCCCCATCGGCAACACGGGTCCCGCCATCTTGCAGATCGAAGAGGCCAAGGTCGTATGCCGCCGCTGTGATGTCCGCGAGCAGTGCCTCCAGTGGGCACTCGAGTCCGGACAGGACCACGGTGTGTGGGGAGGCTTGAGCGAAGACGAACGTCGTACGCTGAAGCGCCGCAATGCTCGGGCACGTATTCGTACTGCCTGACGTACGCACGTATCGGTGAACCCCGTGGCCTCGGCCGCGGGGTTCTTTGTATCTAGACGTTGAGCGAGATGGCGACCGTCGTGCCGCCACCGAAGCGCGGCTCGAACGCCAGCGACCCGTGCAGCTCGCCCTCGACCAAGGTCGTCACGATCGACAGCCCGAGGCTGCCCGCGGGGTCGAAGTCCGCCGGGAGGCCGGAGCCGTCGTCGCTGACCCGCAGGCGTACGCGGTCGCGGATGCGGTTGACCGCCAGCGTCAGCGTGCCACCCTGCTCGCCGAACGCGTGCGCCGAGGCGTTCTGGATCAGCTCGGTCAGCACCATCGCGAGCGGCGTGGCGACGGCGCCGGGCAGCAGCCCGAACGAGCCGATCCGGTCGGCGCTCACCCGGCCGGCTCCGGAGGCCTCTTCGGCCACGTCGAGCACCGTGCGCAGCAGCCGGTCCGCGATCTCGTCGAAGGCGACGTTGTCGTCGAACGACTGGCTCAGCGTCTCGTGGACGAGGGCGATCGAGCCGACCCGGCGCACGGCGTCGTCGAGGGCCGCTCGCGCCTCGGGCAGCTCCATCCGCCGGCCCTGCAGTCGCAGCAGGGCGGCGACGGTCTGCAGGTTGTTCTTGACCCGGTGGTGGATCTCGCGGATCGTCGCCTCTTTGGACACCAGCTCACGCTCGCGGAGCCGCAGCTCGGTGACGTCGCGCAGCAGGATCAGCGCACCGCTGCGGTGGCCGCCTGCGCGCAGCGGGATGACGCGCAGCAGCAGCGAGGCGGCGGCGTTCTCGACCTCCGCCTCGGTGCTGGCATCACCGGTCAGGATGCCGCGAGGGCCACGATCGGTCGGCCGGCGGTCGACGAGCCCGGTCGTGACGTGCCCGAGCTGCGTGCCGACGAGGTCGCCGACGAGGCCCAGGCGCCGGTAGGCCGACATCGCGTTGGGACTGGCGTAGCGGACGGTGCCGGCGGCATTCGTACGCACGAAGCCGTCACCGACCCGCAGCGAGTCGGCGACCTCGGAGCGGCTGCCCGGCAACGGGAACTCGCCCCGACGGATCATCTCGGTGAGCTCCCCGGCGGCCTCGAAGTAGGAGGCCTCGAGCGTGCTGGCCGTACGCAACGCGGACTCGGCGCTGCGGCGGGAGATCACGGCGAGCGTGCGGCCCCCATGCGTGACCGGGATGACCTCCACGCGAATGCGACGACCGTCGGACAGCTCCTCGACCCGCTCGGCCACGACCTCACCCGTGCTGAGTGCGGCCTCGAGCTCGTCGATGCGTCCTGACGGCATGAAGGTGCCGGCCACGTCCTCGAAGAGGGTCGTAGGTCCCGTGGTCGGCCGGATCTGCGCTCCTGCCCACATGCCCTTGGCCTCGGCGTCGGGCACCCACAGGACGAGGTCCGAGAACGACAGGTCGGCGATGATCTGCCAGTCCGTCACCAGGGCATGGAGCCACGCGACGTCGTCAGGGCTGAGCGACGTCTGGAAGCGCGCGATGTCATCCAGCGAGGGCACCCCGTCAGGGTAGTGGGAGAAACGTGACACGATGAGTGAGTGTCTGAGGCGTACTGGCAAACCGTGATGCAGGACGGGATGAACGTGCCCGCCGACCGCAGCCTCGACGAGAGCACCGTCGAGCTGGTCGAGATGCTGGGACATTCCAACCCGCGCTGGCGCGAGGACCTCGCCTACCCGTTGCTGACCACGTGGATCACCCGCGGCGTCTATGACGAGCTGCTGTCCGGCCTGGGCGACGGCATCGCCCCCGGGCTGCGCTACGGCCTCGGCCACGACGGTGACGTCTCGGTCATGCGCCGGTCCTACAGCGCGCTGATGCTCGCCGAGATCATCGGCCGCGACAACAACGAGCACCTCATGTCGGCCTCGTCCGTCCTCGACTGGGGCGACCGGGCGACCGCCTGGTACGTCCGCGAGCAGGATCACCGCGGCTGGATTCCCGAGCAGGGCTGGGCCAACTCGATCGCCCACGGCGCCGACCTCCTCGCCGCCCTGGCGCGGTCGCGGCACTTCGGCCGGCTCGAGCTGACGGTCCTGCTCGACGTCATCGCCGACCGCGTGCTGACGCCCACGGCATACATCTGGCGCCACGGCGAGGACGACCGTCTGGCGTACGCCGTCATGACGCTCCTGCACCGCAACGAGCTCGACCCGAGCATCGTCGAGCCCTGGCTCGCCCGGCTCGGCGCCGGCATCAAGCCACCCCGCACCCGCGGCCACCTTGAAGCCGAGTGGCCCTCGCCCAGCGTCCGCAACACGTCGTCGTTCCTGCGCGCCCTCCACCTGCAGCTCGCGCTCGGCGTGCAGGGCCGCGACGACCTGCGCGCCGACGCCGAGTTGTTCGCCGAGCAGCCCGCGCACCGGGCCGACCTGCTGCTGGCGGTGCTCGACCAGATCCGGGCCGAGAGCCCGTGGCTCTACCGGCCGACCACCAGGGCCAAGCCGCTCGCCTGAGGCTCCAGTAACCTGCGTCACATGAGTTCTGAGCCCCGAGAAGGTCACGGCGGAGTCCACGCCGTCGACGTGGCCCGCGCACACGGTGTCGAGACGATGTTCACGCTCTCCGGCGCCCACGTGTTCCCGATGTACGACGCGGCGGTCAAGGCCGAGCCGGCGATGCCGATCATCGACGTACGCCACGAGCCCACGGCCGTGTTCGCCGCCGAGGCGATCGGCAAGCTGACACGTACGCCCGGCCTCGCCGTGCTGACTGCGGGTCCTGGCGTGACCAACGGCGTGAGCCCCATCGCGCAGGCCAGCTTCGCCGGCTCGCCGCTCGTCGTCGTCGGCGGCCGGGCGCCCAACAACCGCTGGGGATCGGGCAGCCTGCAGGAGCTGGACCAGCCGCCCATCGTCGACACGATCTCGAAGTCCGCCACGACGGCGCACAAGGTCGACGACATCGCCCCGGCGATGGACGAGGCGTTCACGCTCGCCGGATCGTCCCACCGCGGCCCGACGTTCGTCGACGTGCCGATGGACGAGTTCTTCAACAGCACGACCGTGACCACGCCGCCTCAGGGCAACACGACGGCTCCGATCGAGCCCGATCCGGACTCGCTGGCGAAGATCGCCGAGCTGATCCGCGCCGCCTCGCGTCCGGTGCTGGTCCTCGGCACCGATGTCTGGGCCGACCACGCCGAGGACGCCGCACTGCACTTCGTCGAGGAGACCGGCATCCCGGTGATCTCCAACGGCATGGGCCGCGGCATCGTGCCCGGCGGCCACCCACAGCTCGTCACCAAGGCACGCTCGACGTCGTTCAACCAGGCCGACCTCGTGATCGTCGTCGGCACGCCGCTCGACTTCCGCCTCGGCTACGGCATCTTCGGCGGTAAGGACGGCGCGACCCCGGCCCGCACGGTCCACGTCGCCGACTCCCCCGGACAGGTGTCGACGCACGCCGAGCTGGCTGCGTCGGCCAGCGGCGACCTGACACTGTTCTTCACCGGCCTGCTCGACACGTTGACGTCCCCGTCGCAGCACGGCCGGCGCCCCGACTGGTCATCGTGGATCGGCGCGCTGCAGGCCGAGGTCGCCGCCGCGACCCAGCGCGACAGCGAGCTGCTCACCGCCGAGGCCGACCCGATCCATCCCGCCCGCATCTATGGCGAGCTGCTCCCCCGGTTGGCCGACGACGCCGTGGTGATCGGCGACGGTGGCGACTTCGTGTCGTTCGCCGGCAAGTTCGTCGAGCCGAAGCGCCCCGGCGGCTGGCTCGACCCCGGACCGTACGGCTGCCTCGGCGCCGGCATGGGCGCTGCGATGGCTGCCCGCATCGCGCGGCCGTCCAGCCAGGTCGTGCTGCTGTACGGCGACGGCGCGGCCGGCATGTCGCTGATGGACGTCGACAGCCTCGTACGCCACAACCTCCCCGTCGTGATGGTCGTGGGCAACAACTCCGCGTGGGGCCTCGAGAAGGGGCCGATGCAGTGGCTCTACGGCTACGACGTCGCGGCCGACCTCGCGCCGCAGACCCGCTACGACCAGGTCGTGACGGCACTGGGCGGTGGCGGCGAGATGGTGACCGACCCCAAGGAGATCGGGCCGGCGCTCGACCGCGCATTCGCGTCCGGCATCCCCTATCTCGTCAACGTCATGACGGACGTCAACGCGGCATACCCGCGCAACACGACCGGCATCTGACGTGGTCGTCATCCGTCCGGCTCTGGAGGCGGAGTACGAGGCCGTCGGCGCGCTGAGCGTCGCGGGATATGACGCCGACGGCTACCTCACCTATCCCGACGGGACGTTCGACGACGCCTACGCCGGCTGGCTCGCCGACGCCGCCGCGCGCGCCGGCAAGAGCACGCTGCTGGTGGCGATCGACGACGACGAGCTGGTCGGCACGGTCACCTGGTGTCCGTACGGCTCGGGTGACGCACAACTGGCCAAGGAGCCGCACCAGGGCGAGTTCCGCACGCTCTCCATCGCGCCTGAGGCGCGCGGGCGCGGCATCGGCCGGGCCCTGGTCGAACGCTGTCTCGAGCTCGCGCGCGAGGCCGGACTGACCGAGGTGCTGCTGTTCTCGCTGCTGGAGATGGTGCCCGCCCACCGCTTGTATGCCCGGCTGGGGTTCGTCCGCCGCCCCGAGCTCGACTGGTCACCCGAGCCCGACGTCCACCTCTGGGCGTTCTCGCTGTCGATGTGACGCGACCTCGGTGACCTCGCCCCCGTCGGTGAGGTTAGCCTTACTCAGTGCCTGTCCCCTCTCCTCCACGGACAGCGGCGGCACTCCTGGCCCGCGGTCTGCGCCGCCACCGTGCCCGACTCTTCGGCTGCTACGCCCTGATCTGCTCGTGGCTCCTGTGCGAGGCCATGGTGCCCGTCGTCATCGGCGTCGTCATCGACCGCGCCGTCGCGACCGGCGACCTGGGCGAGCTAGCCACGTGGGGCGGAGTCCTCGTCGCGCTGTTCGTGGTGCTGAGCTACTCGTACCGTTTCGGCGCGCGCCTCGGAGTCGGAGCGCTCGAGCTGGAGACCCATCTGCTGCGCGTGGAGGTCAGCGAGCACGTCCTTGGCGCAGACGGTGCGCGTACGGGCTTGCTGCCCGGCGAGACGCTCTCCCTGGCCACCTCGGACGCCGAGACGATCGGCCGGTTCCTGTGGCACGTCGGCTACACCCTGGCCGGCCTCGTCGGCGTGCTGGTGAGCGCGATCGTCCTGATCAGGATCGATCTCACGATCGGCATCGTCGTCCTGCTCGGCGTGCCTCTCGTGCTCGCCGTGATCCAGGTGGTGACCCCGCTCATCGCGCGGCACACCAGCGACCAGCAGGCCGGCATCGCCAAGGCGACCGGCATCGCGACTGACCTGGTCAAGGGACTGCGGCCGCTCAAGGGCGTCGGCGCCGAGGACGTCGCGACATCACGCTATCGCACGCACAGTGCGTCAGCACGCGACGCCAGCATTCGCACGGCCCGGTCGATGGGCTACATGTTCGGCCTCACGGCGACGCTGAGCGGCCTCTTCCTCGCCCTGGTCGCCTATCTCGCCGGCACCCGCGCCCTCGACGGCACGATCAGCATCGGCGAGCTCATCGCCATCGTCGGGCTCACCCAGTTCCTCGCCGAGCCGATCACCGGGCTCGGCGAGACCAGCGCGCAGGCGGCCTCGTCGTTCGCCTCGGCGCGGCGGGTCGTCGACTTCCTCCACACGCCGGCCCTCGTGGCGTACGGCAGCACGACCCTCGACGACCCACGGCCCGAGCTCGCGATGACCCGGCTGACGTCGGACCCGCTCCAGGAGCTCGACGTCTCGCCGCGGGGTGGCGAGCTCCTCGGCATCGTCGTCGACGAGACGACGAGCAGCGACCAGCTCGTGCGGCTCCTGCGCAGCGAGGTGCTGCCCGAGGACCGTACGGGCTCGTTGACCCTCGGCGGGCACCCGGTCGACGAGCTCACGATCGACGCGCTGCGCTCGCGGGTCGTCGTGAGCCAGCACCACGTCGACCTGTTCGAGGGCACGCTCCGGTCGACGATCGATCCCGACGGCGCCTTCGACGACGCTGCACTCGACGAGATCCTGGTCGCCTCGGCGGCGCGAGACGTCGTCGACCTGCACGCTGACGGGCTGGATCAACCCGTCACGGCCGGAGCGGCCACATTCTCCGGGGGCCAGCGCCAGCGCATCGCGCTGGCCCGCGCCCTGGCGACGCGCGCTCCGATCCTGGTCCTCGCCGAGCCCACGAGCGCCGTCGACGCCATGACCGAGCAGCGGATCGCCGACGGCATACAGGCGCTCCGGCACTCTGCGGGCTCCGATCTCACCACGATCGTCATCACCTCGAGCCCGGCCATCCTCGCGAGCGCGGAGCGGGTGCTGCTGATCAGCAAGGGCCGCATCATCGCGACCGGAACACACCATGAGCTGGCCCACCAGGACGCCTACCGGGAGGCGGTGCTGCGATGAGTCGACACCTGCTGCCGATCGCCTCTCGGGCCGAGACGACGCGCCTCGCCGCCCGTATGCTGCGCGCGCACCGCGGCCCGCTGCTGGTGTCCGCCACGGCATTCGTGGTCGTCGGACTCGTCGGACTCGTCGCTCCATGGATCCTCGGCGACATCGTCGACACCGTGACGACCGATGGCGACTCGTCGCGCGTCCTGAACGGAGCCCTGCTGATCGCCGCAGCGAGCGTCGTGGCGGGCCTGGGGACGTCGCTGTCGGTGACCTACCTGGCGAAATCCGGCGAACCGGCACTCGCGGACCTTCGCGAGCAGGCGCTCGACCGCGCCCTGCACCTCGACAGCATCCGACTCGAGGAGGCCGGAGCCGGCGACCTGCTGTCGCGGATGGGAGACGACGTGCGGACGGTGGCCCAGTCGCTGACCCAGATCGTCCCCCTGCTGATCCAGTCGCTCATCGCCGTCGCGTTCACGGCCGGCGGCCTGTTCGCGCTCGACTGGCGGCTCGGCCTCGCCGGGCTGGCCTCCGCCCCGTTCTACGTCCTGGGCCTGCGGTGGTATCTCCCACGCTCGGGCCCGTACTACCGGCGGGAACGCATCGCGCAGGGCGAGCGCGCCGAGGTGCTGGTCAGCGGCGTCCAAGGCGCGTCGACCCTGCGGGCGCTGTCGCGGGAGCAGGCGCAGATCGACCGCATCACGCACCACTCCAAGCACGCCATGACGATCAGCCTCGACGTGTTCTCGCTGCTGACCCGCTTCGGCGCGCGGACCAACCGGTCCGAGCTGATCGGCCTGAGCCTGGTGCTCGGCACCGGCTTCCTGTTGGTGCGGGACGACCTGACGACGGTGGGCGCCGTGACGGCGGCGGCGCTCTACTTCCACCGGTTGTTCAACCCCATCGGCGCGCTGCTGATGATCTTCGACGACATCCAGTCGGCCGGCGCCTCGCTCGCCCGGCTCGCCGGTGTCGCGATGCTCGAGCCGCCGTCGGCACCGAGCGGCCCGTCTCCGGTGCGTACCGGGTCCTTCGAGCTGATCGGCATCGGCCACGCGTACGTCGATGGCCACCCCGTGCTCACGGACGTGACACTGCGGGTCGCCGACGGCGAACGGGTTGCCCTGGTCGGCGCGACCGGTGCCGGCAAGAGCACCCTCGGCGCGATTGCCGCCGGACTGTTGGAGCCGACGTCGGGCACGGTCAGGATCGGCGGCTTCGCCCTCGACGCCCTCGACCCGTCCCACGTGCGATCGTCCATCGCCCTCGTCACGCAGGACGTCCACGTGTTCTCCGGCACCGTGCGTGACAACGTCGACCTGGCCCTGCCTGGTGCCGACGACGAGCAGATCCGCGACGCGCTGGCCGACGTACGCGCCCTCTCCTGGCTCGAGGCGCTGCCGGACGGGCTCGACACCGTGGTCGGCGATCACGGTCATCCCCTGACCCCGGCCCAGGCTCAGCAGCTGGCCCTGGCCCGCGTCCTGCTGCACGACCCGCGGGTCGCGGTGTTCGACGAGGCCACCGCCGAAGCCGGCTCGTCAGGTGCGCGCGAGCTCGAGGACGCCGCGATCGCCGCGACCCGAGGACGTACGTCCGTGATCGTCGCGCATCGCCTGACCCAGGCCCAGTCGGCCGACCGGGTCGTGGTGATGCACGAGGGTCGCATCGTCGAGGAGGGCAGCCACGACGAGCTGATCGCCGTCGGGGGCCGCTACGCGGACCTCTGGACCGCCTGGTCGTCGTAGTCTTCTGCGCATGGACACCGCCAGCGTCACGCACCTCGTCACGGCTGCCGACACCGCCCAGGTGCTTGGCAGTGGGGACCTCGCCGTCCTCGGCACGCCTCAGGTGCTGGCGTGGTGCGAGGAGGCGACCTGCGCGGCGCTCGAGCTCGGGCCGGCGCAGAGCAGCGTCGGCACGCGCGTCGACCTCGAACACCTCGCCGCGAGCCCCGTCGGCGCCGAGGTCACCGCGACAGCGACCGTGATCCACACCGACGGCCGGCTCGTACGCTTCCAGGTCGCGGCTCACGACGCCGGCGGCACGCTGCTGGCGACCGGTGAGATCCGCCGGGTCATCGTCGACCGGGAGCGATTCCTGGCGCGAATTGCGCCTGTGGGAGACTGAGACGTCGACTTCCGAGGAGGATCATCATGGGCAAGACCGGCCGCAAGCGTCGTGCGCGTCGCAAGAAGGGCGCCAACCACGGCAAGCGCCCCAACGCGTGAGCTGTAGGACCAACAACAAGAAATCCCCGTCCATCGGACGGGGATTTCTTCGTTGCCGACGTGTCTAGATCGTCTTGCGCTCGGTGATCTCGAGGTGCACCTTGCGGATCGAGAACAGCACCTTCTCGCGCAGCGGCTCGGGGGCCACCTCGGAGCAGGACCGCGACACCAGCGACTTGACGACCCGCTCGAGGTCGTACTCGCTCAGGCAGTCCGAGCAGCCATCGATGTGCGACTGGATCTCGGCGCAGCTCGCGGTGTCGATCTCTTGGTCGATGAAGAGATAGAGGTTCTCGAGTGCCTTCTCGCAGTCGGGACCTTCACACGGCTCGGTCATGACTTGTCACCTGCTCCCGTGACGGCCATGCCGCGATCGCGGGCGTAGTCGGCCAGCATCTCGCGCAGCATGCGACGGCCTCGGTGCAGCCGCGACATCACGGTGCCGATCGGCGTGTCCATGATCTCGGCGATCTCCTTGTAGGGGAAACCTTCGACGTCGGCGAGGTAGACCGCGTAGCGGAAGTCGTCGGGCAGTGCCTGCAGCGCGTCCTTGACGTCGCTGTCGGGCAGGTGCTCGAGCGCCTCCATCTCGGCCGACTTGAGGCCGCTGGACCCGTGCGACTCCGCCCGGGCGATCTGCCAGTCCTCGATCTCGTCCGTGACCTGCTGCGGCTGGCGCTGCTTCTTGCGGTAGGAGTTGATGTAGGTGTTGGTCAGGATGCGGTAGAGCCAAGCCTTGAGGTTGGTGCCGGGCTTGAACTGGTGAAAAGCGCTGAACGCCTTGGCGTACGTCTCCTGGACCAGGTCCTCGGCATCGTGCGGGCTGCGGGTCATTCGCAGCGCAGCGGAGTAGAGCTGGTCGAGGAACGGCAGCGCGTCGACCTCGAAGCGCGCCTGCTGCTGCTCCGAGGTCTCGGTCTCGCGCGGGTCGGCGCTCTCAGGGGTCTCGCCGGTGACGGTCATCGCCTCCCAGCCTACTCCGGGCACAACTGGCTTGCCGAGGGGCGTGATCGACCTCTCAAGCCCGTGATCTGCGTATGTCAGCATCGAACCTCCTGCGGTGTTCAACCGTCTGGAGGCACCCGCTATTCCGGGGGCAGCGGCTTGATCAGGTCCGGCCCGTTGTTGGCGACGTTGTTGACCTCGGTCGAGACCGGGAAGGCGTCGAGACGACCCGGTGCTGCCGGTATCAGCAGCTCGAGCAGCTGCTCGGGCGGCTTGGGCGCGGGATCGAGCCACGCGTCGAAGGCGTCGGGCTCGAGGAACAGCGGCATCCGGTCGTGGATGTGCCCCATGTCGTCCTCGGCGCTCGTCGTGAGGATCGTGTAGCTCGTGACCCACTCGTCGGTCGCGGGGTCCTTCCAGAACTCGTAGAGCCCGGCCATCGCGAGCACCGAGTGGTCCTTGGGGGTGATGTAGAACGGTTGCTTCTTGGGCTTGCGCTCACCCTCGCGAGGCTCACCGGCGTACCACTCGTAGTAGCCGTCGGCCGGCACGAGTCCGCGCCGCTTGCCGAATGCCTTCTTGAACGCGGGCTTCTCGGCCGCGGTCTCGGACCGGGCGTTGATCATGCGGTTGCCGATCGACGGGTCCTTGGCCCAGCTGGGGATGAGGCCCCACCGCGCGGTCATGAGCTCGCGCTGCGGCGGCGCATCGGCGGCCAGCTCCTCGGGACGTCGCCCGATGATCAGCGGCGCGAGCTTGGTCGGCGCCATGTTGTAGTCGGCCTCGAGCTCGACGAAGGAGTTGGCCAGGTCGACCTCGAACGCCTGGTTGAGCGAGGACGAGGTCTGAGTCGTTGCGTATCGCCCACACATGCGACCAGCGTATGCGGTGGCACCGACACCGTCGCCTACTCGGCGAGACCGGCCAGCACGCGGGCGATCCCGTCGACCGACGGGGGCAGCTCCTCGACCCACAGCCTGGACTGGATCGGGCCCCGGAAGACCCGCTCGAGGAGGATGCGCAGCAGGTTCATCGTCAACACATCGGCACGTTCGCGGCCGACCAGTGCGACGAACCGGCGCGGCGAGGTCTGTGCCACGGTCTCGTCACCCGCGAACACCGTCCGCATGGCTTCGGCGACGTCGAGGGCACGGAGCGACTGCTCGAGCTCGTTGCCTGAGCGTTCGCGAGGCAGCTCGACCACGACGAGGGCGGCCCGGTCGGCGACGAGGTGCCCGTCGCGCTCGGCTCCGCGATAGACCTCCCCGAGCCGCGACCTGACGTACGGCGTGGTGGCCAGGGTGGTCAGCGGGTCCTCGCACGAGGTGTCCGCGTGCAGGACCAGCGCCTCGTCGGCCCACGCCAGCACCGCCGCCCGCGTGACGGCGTACGACGGCTCACGGCCGGCAAAGGCCCGCTCCACGTGGTCAACGACCTCATGGAGCGGGATGCCGAGCCGCGCTGCACTCGCTCCCACCTCGAGTGCAACATCGGCGATGTCCGGACGGCCTTCTCGTACGGCTTCGGCGAGGAGCACGTCATCCAGTCCCGAGCTGAGCATGAAGAACCCCTCCCTTCCTCGTTCGGACACATGTGAGACGCACCGGACGTGCGCACATGACGCGGTTACGCGAGAGATTCGTGACCGCCTCGCGGGTGGGTCGTTGTGCTGGTCGGAAGGGACACCGTGTCAGACATCAGCACCACACGCTTCGAGGCCAGCGACGCCCAGCTCATCGCGGCCGTACGCAGCGGCGACACCGACGCGTACGGTGAGCTCTTCGACCGGCATCGCGAGGCTGCGAGGCGGTTGTCCGCGCACCTCGTCCCCGGGCCCGACGCCGACGATCTCGTCGCCGAGTCGTTCACCAGGGTGCTCACCCTCCTGCAGGCCGGCAAGGGACCCGACGAGTTCTTCCGTGCGTACCTGCTGACGTCGATCCGCCGGATCCACATCGACGGCACTCGCCGCAGGAAGCGGGTCAGGCCGACGGCCGACGAGTCCGAGCTCGACCGCACGGTCGCCTTCGTCGACCCCGCCGAGATGCGCTTCGAGCAGGCGGCAGCAGCAGCGGCGTTCGGGTCGCTGCCCCAACGGTGGCAGCTCGTGCTGTGGCACCTCGACGTCGAGGGCCAGAAGCCCGCCGAGATCGCGCCGCTGCTCGGGATGAGTGCCAACAGCGTCTCCGCCCTGGCCTATCGCGCACGTGAAGGACTGCGTCAGGCGTACCTGCAGAACCACCTGGCGCCGACCCTGCACGCGAGCTGCCGCACCACCACGAGCCTGCTCGGCTCGTACGTCCGCAAGGGTCTCTCCGCCCGCGACTCCGCTCGTGTCGAGTCGCACCTGGACGAGTGCAGCCGGTGCACCGGGCTCTACCTCGAGCTGGCCGAGATCAACTCCAATCTCTCCGGGATCCTCGGCCCGGCACTGCTGGGCTCGGCGGCCGCCGGCTATGTGAGCGCTGGTGCGGCCGCGACCGGTATCAGCGCGGTCGTCGAAGCCGCCATGGCTCCGGCGAAGGCCGCCGGCAGTGCCGTCACCGGGGCCGGCACGCAGGGCGTCGTGGCGGCGGCCGTGGTCGCAGTCGCCACGGTCGGTGCCGTCGTGGTGGCCAATGAGCTCGGCACCACCGCCGACGACCGCGCGCCGGCGGCCGCGCCTCGCACGAGCACCCCGAAGCCGTCCGAGACGACGGCCCCGCGGAAGTCCTCGCCAGAGCCGGAGCCGGTGGTCACGACCCCGGCCCCTGCCCCCACCCCGCGGCCGACATCTGCTGCGCCCGCCGCGGTGAGGACCGACAAGCCGGCAGACCCGAAACCATCCAACGAGCCTCCGCCGAAACCGACTGCGCCAGCCGTCGAACCGATCGCGCCGACCGACTACGGCATCGCCTCGGTCCGGGTCACGAGCCAGCTGCTGCCCCTCCTCGAGCGACACATCTCGGTCGACATCGGCGCGACCAACACCGGGCGTCCGGGTCCCGAGACCGTGACCGTGACCTTGGAGTTCCAGCACGCCGTGCACGTCGGCGGTGTCATCAGCCCCGGGTGGAGCTGCGGGAACGCCGCGCCGAACCAGTCGCTCCGGACGCTGACCTGCTCGACCCGGCTCGCGGCGGGCCGCGGCACGACATTCGTCGCCAGCTCGCGCGACCTGATCCAGTCCGGGGGCACGATCTCCGTCTCCGCGCCCGGCGACCCTGCGCCCGGCAACGACTCCGCCTCGTTCGCGGCCGGGCTCTGGCCACTGGGCTGACGCTGCGCTTGCCTCTGCTGCGCAGTCGGGTATGAATGAGGCATGACCCTCCTGCGTACGGTGGCCCGTCCCATGCTCGCCTCGATGTTCATCTACGGCGGTGCGACCGCGCTCAAGGATCCCGGTCCGCGTGCCGCGAAGGCCCAGGCGACAGCGGACCGCATCAAGAAGTTCGCGCCGGAGCTCCCGGTCAACGGATCCAACCTGACCCGGTTCAACGGCGCAGCCCAGCTCGCCGCCGGCCTTGCCCTCGCGACCGGCCGGTTCCCGCGGCTCGCCGCCCTGGGCCTTGCCGCGACGCTGCCGGCCACGACCCTCGCCGGCCACCCCTACTGGAACGAGACCGACCCGGGCGCCCGCGCCAACCAGCGCATCCACTTCCTCAAGAACGTGTCGATGACCGGCGGGCTGCTCATGGCGACGCTCGACCCCGACCCGCACAAGAAGTTCATCGGCCGTCGCGCCAAGGACAAGGTCGTCGACGCCGCCGCGTCGGTGCACGACCAGATCGACCACCTGCGCAGCTGACGCCGCACTTCACCAGGCAACCCATCACTTCTCCGGGCACATCTGCCCGGAGAAGTGGTGGTTTACCAGGTTCTCCTGGTAAACCGCCGGCGTCGCGCCGATAGGCTGGGGGTGATGACTGCCCCGCTGCCCTGGCTCGCGCCCTACCGTGACACGCCCTTCGACGGCGAGGTGCTGGTCCCCGGCTCCAAGTCGCTGACCAACCGGATCCTGATCCTTGCCGCCCTCGCCGACGGGCCGTCGGTGCTGACCCGGCCGCTCGGGTCGCGCGACACGACGCTGATGCTCGGCGCGCTCACGACGCTCGGCGCAACGATCGAGCGCGACGGCGTCACGTGGACCATCACGCCGTCGGCGTGGGATCGCACCGAGCCCGCCGACATCGACTGCGGCCTCGCCGGCACCGTCATGCGCTTCGTCCCTCCGCTCGCGGCCCTCGGCACGGCACCGGTGACGTTCGACGGTGACGAGCACGCCCGCGTCCGCCCGATGGGCACGACGATCGCCACGCTCCGCGACCTCGGCATCCAGGTCGACGACGACGGCCGCGGTGCACTGCCGTTCACGGTCCACGGAGCCGGTCACGTCACCGGAGGCGCCCTCGAGGTCGACGCGTCGGCGTCCAGCCAGTTCGTCTCGGCCCTCCTGCTGGCCGGCGCGCGCTTCGACAAGGGTCTCGAGCTGCGGCACACCGGCGCCACCCTGCCGTCGATGCCGCACATCGACATGACAGTCGCCGAGCTGCGCCGCCGCGGCGTACGCGTCGACACCGACGAGCCCAACCGGTGGCACGTGCACCCGGGCCCGATCAGCGCCCTCGACGTCGAGATCGAGCCCGACCTGTCCAACGCCGGAGTGTTCATCGGCGCCGCCCTCGTCACCGGCGGCCGGGTCCGCATCCGCAACTGGCCCGTCGACACCGACCAGGCCGGAGACGCCTGGCGGACGATCGTCCCGGCGTTCGGCGGCACGGTCGAGCAGGACGGTGCCGACCTCGTCTTCGCCGCCGGCCCGGTGCTCAACGGCGTCGAGCTCGACCTGCACGACGTCGGCGAGCTGACCCCGGTCGTGGCAGCCATCGCGGCCCTCGCCGAGCGGCCGTCGACCCTGGTCGGCGTCGCGCACCTGCGGGGTCACGAGACCGATCGCCTCAAGGCACTCGTCACCGAGATCAACCGGCTCGGTGGCGACGCCGAGGAGCTCGACGACGGCCTGCTGATCCGTCCTCGCCCGCTGCACGGCGAGACATTCCAGACGTACAACGACCACCGCATGGCCCACGCCGGCGTGATCCTGGGCCTGCGCACACCTGAGCTCTTCGTCGAGAACGTCGTGACGACGGTCAAGACGTACCCCAACTTCGCCCCGGTCTGGGAACGCCTGATGTCATGAGCGCGCTGAGATGATGGACGTGGCCACATGAGGGAGCAGGACGAGCACGCGCAGTTCGAGCGGCCGCGCCGGCACACCAAGCCGCGCACCAAGATCCGCCCCAACTACGACGACGCCGACACCGCCCGGGTCGTGACGATCGACCGCGGCCGCTACACCGTCACTCTCGACGATGACGGCAGGACCGTGACCGCGATGAAGTCGCGCAACCTCGGCCGCAAGGGTGTCGTCGTGGGCGACGAGGTCCGGGTCGTCGGCGATGTCACCGGCGACGAGGGCTCGCTCGCCAGGATCGTCGAGGTCACCCCGCGCCGCACGGTCCTGCGCCGCACCGCGGACGACGACGACCCGATCGAGCGCATCATCGTGGCCAACGCCGACCAGCTCGTGATCGTCGCGGCACTCGCCGATCCCCCGCCCCGCGCCGGCCTGATCGACCGCTGCCTCGTGGCCGCGTTCGACGCGGGCATGGAACCGCTGGTCTGCCTGACCAAGTCCGACCTGGGCTCCCCCGACGAGATCGTCGCGATGTTCGAGCCCCTGGGCGTACGCGTCGTGGTGACGCGCCGTGACGGCGACCTCGATGACATCCGCGAGGCGTTGCGCGACCGGGTCAGCGTCCTGGTCGGCCACAGCGGGGTCGGCAAGTCGACGCTGGTCAACGCGCTCGTGCCGGACGCCAACCGCTCGGTCAGCTACGTCAATGCGGTGACCGGGCGAGGGCGGCACACGTCGACGTCGGCCATCAGCCTCGAGCTGCCGTTCGGCGGCTGGATCATCGACACCCCCGGCATCCGGTCGTTCGGCCTCGCACACGTCGAGATCGACGACCTCATCAAGGCGTTCCCCGACCTCCAGGACGTCACCCGCGACTGCCCGCGAGGCTGCCTGCACTCGGCGACCGAGCCCGAGTGCGCCCTCGACATCGCTGTCGCCGACGGAACGCTCTCACTTGAACGGGTGGAGTCGTTCCGTCGCATCCTCGCGAGCATGAACCAGAAGGACGACTACTGACGGCCAGCCGCAGGGCGTTTCGGCGCCTCAAAGCCGTACTCTGAGGGCCATGGCTCACTCGTACAACGACGATCTGCGCCTCGCTCACGTGCTCGCCGACAACGCCGACAACCTCTCGATGGACCGCTTCGGCGCGATCGATCTGCAGGTCGACACCAAGCCGGACATGACGTACGTGACCGAGTCCGACGAGGCTGTCGAGGCCGCGATCCGGCGCACCCTCAAGTCGGCGCGCACCCGTGACATCGTGCTCGGCGAGGAGAACGGCGAGGTCGAGGGCACGTCAGGGCCCGGCGGTCGGCGTTGGATCATCGACCCGATCGACGGCACCTCCAACTTCGTCCGCGGCGTCCCCGTGTGGGCGACCCTCATCGCGCTCGAGGAGGACGGCGAGATCGTCGCCGGCTGCGTCTCGGCACCCGCGCTCGGCCGTCGCTGGTGGGCCAGCAAGGGCACCGGCGCCTACACCGGCAAGTCACTCATGGCATCGCGCGAGATCCGGGTCTCCCAGGTCTCCGACCTCGACAGCGCCTCGCTCTCGTACGCCTCGCTGGGTGGTTGGGACGCGATCGGCAAGGCGGATGCGTTCACGGCGTTCCTCCGCCGGTGCTGGCGCACCCGCGCGTACGGCGACTTCTGGTCCTACATGCTGCTCGCGGAGGGCGCGATCGACATCGCCGCCGAGCCCGAGCTCAAGATCTGGGACATGGCGGCACTCGACATCGTGGTGCGGGAGGCCGGCGGCACGTTCACGAGCCTCGCGGGCCAGCCCGGACCGTGGGGTGACAACGCCCTGGCGACCAACGGCCGGCTGCACGACGCCGCGATGGCCTATCTCGGCCACTTCCCCGACCAGGGACCGCCCGACGAGTCGTGGACGGACGAGCCGGAACCGGAACCGGAACCGGAACGAGACAACGTGCGCAGCTTCGACTTCACGCGGGAGCAGGTCGAGGACTCTCCCTGATCGCCCGCAGGGGAATCTCCCCGTTGGGGGCGAACCGGGACTACGCTGCGAGAAAGAGACTAGGAGTGTGTCCCGTATGCGCGTGAGCGATGTCCTGGCTTCCAAGGGAAGCGACGCTGTCTACACCATCACCCCCGACTCCACGGTGCGCGAGCTGCTCGACGTGCTGGCTGAGCTCAACGTCGGCGCCCTGATCGTGAGCGACGACGGCAAGGCGATGCTGGGCATCGTGTCCGAGCGCGACATCGTCCGCAAGCTCCGCACGGTCGAGAACGCACGAGACATGACGGTCGCGGAGATCATGACCACCGACGTGCAGCTGTGCGCGCCGGAGGACTCGTTCGGCGGGCTCATGACGATCATGACCGAGCACCGCGTCCGCCACATCCCCGTGATCGACGACGGCGCCATCGTCGGCGTCGTGAGCATCGGCGACGCGGTCAAGTACCGCATGGAGCAGCTCGAGTTCGAGCGCGACCAGCTCAACAACTACGTCGCCGGCGGCTGAGTCCGCCCGCAGTCAGTGCCCGGTCTCCCCTCGGAGACCGGGCATTTTCACGTTCTCACGAGCCCGCGCTTGCATTCGATCCATTAGCGATATATCGTTTAGCTATCGACAACCGATCGGTAGTCGATCGAAAGACAGAAAGTGGGTCATCCCCATGCGAAGCAATGACTTCTCAGAACAGCGCCGCCCGGCCGATCGCCGACGCGGCAGGCACCACCCCGAGCGCGACTTCGGTCGTGAGTTTGGTCCCGGCTTCGGCCGCGAGATGGGCTTCGGCCCCGGCTTCGGCGGTCCCGGCCGCCCCCGTGGTCGCCGTCGTGGCGGACGGGGCGGCGACGTCCGCGCCGCGGCACTCCTGCTCCTCAGCGAGCAGCCGCAGCACGGCTACCAGCTGATCCAGGAGATCGGCGAACGGTCGAACGGCAGCTGGAACCCCAGCCCCGGCTCGATCTACCCGGTCCTCCAGCAGCTCGAGGACGAAGGGCTCATCACGTTCGAGCGCGTCGAGGGTCGCAAGACCGCGACGCTGACCGACGAGGGCACGACGTACGTCGAGGAGAACCGTGAGCAGCTCGGCACGCCGTGGGAGGACGCCAAGGGCGATCCTGCCAACGACATGCGCGACTTCGCCCACAGCCTCAAGGGATTCATCAATGCCTGGAAGCAGGTCGCGCAGGCTGGCACCCCGGAGCAGCGCGAGAAGGCCACCGCGGTGGTCGAGGACGCCCGGAAGGCGATGTACCGCATACTTGCGGACGATGAGTCATAACGGACGCCTCTCCCTGCCCGAGAGCGAGCTGACCTGGCGGTTCTCCCGCTCCTCGGGCGCCGGCGGCCAGCACGTCAACACGACCGACACCCGCGTCGAGCTGATCTGGTCGCTGACCGACACCACCGCGCTCTCCCCCGCCCAGAAGGAGCTCGCCGCCCAGCGGCTGAGCAACCGGCTGGTCGGCGGGACGATCACGGTGGTGTCGTCGCAGTACCGTTCGCAGCACCGCAACCGCGAAGCCGCGCGCGTACGCCTCGAGGACCTCGTGTCCCAGGCGATCGTGCCGCCCAAGCCGCGCCGCGCCACCCGGCCCAGCCGGGCCTCGAAGCAGCGCCGGCTCGACGCCAAGAAGCGCCGCAGCTCGATCAAGCAGGGCCGTTCAGGGTCGTGGGAATAGTCCCTACCTGACAATCGTTGTCATGTGTGTGGGATTGGCCCACACGAAAGGATCAGACATGAAGGTCCGCAACTCGCTCAGGTCGCTCAAGAACCAGCCCGGCTCGCAGGTCGTACGCCGCCACGGCACCACGTTCGTGATCAACAAGAACAACCCGCGCCTCAAGGCCCGCCAGGGCTGATCAGCGCCGACCGGCGTCCTCCTCGGAGGGCGCCGGTCCTGCGTTGTCCTGCAGGTCCAGCCGCCAGGTCTGGAACTCCGCGACCACGCGCATGCCCAGCCGCTCGTACAACCCGAGCGCCCCGGTGCGCTCAGATGTCGCCAGCTCGCCCGTCGCGCAACCGCGACTCCGACCCGCTTCGAACGCCTGCGCCAGCAGCTCCTGCGCGATCCCCTCACCGCGACGATCGGCTCGCACCGCGAGCTGCGGGATCCAGGTCGTGCCGTCGCTGTCGTGCACGATGGCAGCACCCACGACCTCGCCGCCGGCCTTCGCGACCCGGAAGTGCTCCGGATCAGTGCCGTCGCGCTCGAGCATCACGGTGCGCCAGTCCTCGTACGAGCGCCGGATGCGGCCCTCCCACTCCTCGAACGCGTCCTCGATGACGGTGTGCACGCTGGGCGCGTCCGCCTCTTCGAGCGGGCCGATCGTGACGTCGCCCGGCAGCTCGTGGTGCATCAGCTCCGCGTCGGCTGCCATCCGCAGGACCCAGTCCCGATGCGTCGAGACGTAGCCTCGGCGGGTCAGCAGAGCTGAGGCGTCCGCGTCGGAGACGGCGGTCTCCTGCTCGCCGTACGCAAGACCGCGCGTCCGCGCCCGGTGCTCGACCCAGTCCGCCAGCGCCGTGCCGAGGCCAAGGCTCAGATGGGACGGCAGGACCTCGACCACCAGGTGATGGCGGTCGTCGACCATCGCGCCGGCGATCAGGACGTCGCCCTCGAAGACGCCCAGTGAGTCGACGGCGAGGTCGATGCCCGGCGTCGACCACATGCCCACGATGTCGCCCTCGTCGAGGAACGCCTCACCGACGAAGTGCCGTTCGCACGTCCGGATCACGTCGGCGACGGCTGCCGCGTCGCCCATCGTCAGGGGACGGGTCGTGAGTCCTTCGGGAAACATGCCGTCCATTCAACCAATCGCCGGTCTACGCTGACCGCCATGACTGTTCGCGGCGTCCGGATCATGCTCGTCATCGCGGTCGCGATCGACGTGGCGTACTGGAGCATCTGGTTCACCCAGCGCTCGTGGATCGAGAGCGACACCTCCCGGGCATACGTCGAGTTCGAGAATGCCTTCCCGCTCGCGGATGCCTGGCTCGGGCTCACGTGCGTGCTGGCCCTCGTGGCGCTCAACCGGCGCTCCCCCACGGCGTTGCTCTGGCTGATCTCCGCGGGCTCCGCCGGGATGTACCTGTTCGGCATGGACGTCCTGTACGACCTGGAGAACGGCATCTACGCGACCGGCGCCGGCGGCGTCATCGAGGCCGCGATCAACCTCATCACCCTCGCGTTCTCGGTCATCGCGTTGCACTGGTCGTGGACCCGCCGCGACGCCTTGCTTTCCGGCACCGTGGCCTGACCGATCTGGAACGATGGTGCCGTGCTCGAGCCCCTCGTCGTGGTCCTGGTCGCGATCCTCGTCCTCGGCGCGCTCTGCCGGCGCTTCGGCCTGGTCGAGCCACCGATCCTGTTGCTCGGCGGGCTCGCGATCGGCCTCGTCCCGCACATCAAGGACGTCGAGCTCGCGCCCGAGCTGATCCTCACGATCGTCCTGCCCGCCCTGCTCTACTGGGAGGCGCTCACCACGTCGTTGCGCGAGGTGCGGGCCAACCTGCGGGTCATCGTGCTGCTCGCCGTGGGGCTCGTGCTGTTCACGACGCCGGTCGTCGCCTGGGCGCTGCACGAGTTCAACGACACGGACTGGCCGACGGCGTTCATCATCGGCGCGGTGCTGGCGCCGACCGACGCCGCTGCGGTGGCGGCGATCGCGTACATGCTGCCTCGGCGCTTCATGACGATGCTCCGGGCGGAGAGCCTGATCAACGACGGGACCGCGCTCGTGCTGGTCGCCGCGGCTGTCGACGTCGCGGTCGGCGGCGAGCGGGTGCACTGGGGCAGCATCTGGCTCGACCTCGTGCTCTCGTACGCCGGCGGCATCGCGATCGGGGTCGCCGTGGCTGGGATCGTGATCCTCGTGCGCCGTTACCTCCACGACCCGATGCTGGGCACGGTGCTGAGCGTCGCGACGCCGTTCATGGCGTTCCTGCCGGCGGAGGAGCTCCACGTGTCGGGCGTTCTGGCGGTGGTGGTCTGCGGCCTCACGGTGGCGCGTTATGCCCCGCGACTCATCTCGGCCGAGAGCAGGTTGCGCACGTACTCGTTCTGGGGTCTCACGTCCTACCTGCTCAACGCCGCACTGTTCGTGCTCGTCGGCATCGAGCTGCCCAGGGCCACCGAAGCCCTGGAGTCCCACACGTTGCGCGACGGCGTCCTGGCGGTCGCAGTCGCGACGCTCGCCGTCGTCCTGAGCCGGATCGTCTGGTCCTTCACCTCCACGATCCTGATCCGCACGATCGACAGACGCCCGTCGCAGCGGGCTCGCCGGGTCGACAACCGGCGTCGCGTGCCGACGATGTGGGCCGGCGTACGCGGCGGCATCTCACTTGCGGCAGCCCTCGCCGTGCCGTTGAGGACCGACGCGGGTCAACCGTTCCTCGAGCGCGACTTCATCATCTTCGTGACCGGCGGGACCGTGCTGCTGACCCTCGTCGTCCAGGGCATGACGTTGCCACGCGTCATCCGCTGGGCCCGCTACGACCCCGACGACGCGGCCGCGCGAGAGCACGACCTCGCCCGCCACGCGCTGATCGCCGTCTCGTTGGACCGGCTCGGCGAGGCCTCGGCGGAGACGCCGCACCAGCAGAAGGTGATCGACAGCATCCGCCACTCCCTCGAGAAGCAGCGGGCGACGGTCCCGGCTCCCGACGACGAAGGTCGCGCCGCGACGGTGCGCGACTTCCTCGACTTCGAGACCGATCTGCGGCTCGACCTGCTCGCCGCGCAGCGCGACGCCCTCACGACGCTGCGTGACGAGCAGCAGATCGACGGCGCGATCTACCTGCGCCTCGAGTCCGTGCTCGACAGCGAGGAGCGGAGCCTGCGGCTCGCCCGTGACGCACGCGATGGCGGCCTGCGCGGCCCGGAGTGACTCAGCCGGCGATGACGACGCGGGCGATGCGGTCACCATCGAGCGTGAACGTCATCGAGCCGCCGCCGTTGTAGCCGTTGCCGGTCACCTGGATCGACACGACGTACGACCCGTCGCGCTGCTCGAAGCCCGTCACGTCGATGTGGCTCGAGACGCCCATGTTGTCGGTCTCGTTCCAGCCCGCGATCGCGTCCTTGCCGGCGTAGAGGTGACCCCAGTCGTCGAGCACCGCGTCGTCGGCGAATGCCGCCAGGAACCGGTCGCGGTCGTCGGCGTTGGTCGCCTCGAAGAAGTCGGCAACCGCTTGTGGCAGTCCGTCGGTGGTCATGGGAGCTCCCTTCGTACGTCAGCACGTTCATCGTGCCAGCGATTGGGGCCACCTGTCGCGGGTACGCCTTCGGCACACCGCCGACCAGGAGGAAGCATGACCGTTGCCCCGCCAGAACCCGACCAGGAGCCGACCGGACCCGGGGAGGACGAAGAGAGCGAGCCCAAGGCCCCCGAGCTGCCGGACCCGGCATTCCCCGAGGTGCTGCCTGGTGGCGATCCCGGACCTGGCGGTGCGCCCGAGCCCGAGCCGGAGACCAAGCCGACCGACTAGTTGAGCTGCGCGCGCCAGTCGACCGGGACGGCGCCGGCCGGTCCCGGGACTGGTTGGCCCTCCGGGTGATGGTGTGGCGGGGCGAGCTGCGGGCCGTCGAGCGCCTCGTTGGTCCGGAAGTCCCAGAACCAGTCCTCGCCCGGTTCGTACGACTGCATGATCGGATGGCCGGTCTGTTGAAAGTGCTTGGTGCCGTGCTGCATCGGCGAGGTGTCGCAGCAGCCGACGTGCCCGCACGCGGCGCACCGGCGAAGGTGCACCCACCAGCCGCCATCGGCCAGGCACTCGGCGCAGCCGTCACCCGACGGCGCCTGCGAGACGTTGACGTCTTCCATGCGGCCAGCCTACAAACTCTCAGTCGAGATGGAACTCGACCCACAACGGGAAGCGCCATGGCAGCACAGCCGGGCATCGTGGCGCCGGGTTTCGTAGGCTGCTGCCATGACCCTCGACGCCGGTGAGCTCGAACGCCTCTACGCGTACCCCGACAGCGACCGGCCGTGGGTGCGTACGAACTTCGTGTCGACACTCGATGGCGCTGCGACGGGCCAGGACGGCAAGTCGGGGACTCTTGGTGGTGACACCGACACGCAGGTGTTCGCGCTGCTGCGCTCGCTCGCCGACGTCATCGTGGTCGGCGCCGGCACCGCCCGCGACGAGGGCTACGAGGACTTCGGCGTCGACACCGAGCTGCGGATGCGGCTCGGCCTGTCCCCCGTGCCGACCATGGTGCTGGTGAGCCGCAGCCTCGGCATCCCGCCGGCGCTCCTGCGCCCCGGCATCGTCGTGGTGACGACGGCCGACGCCGAGCCCGATGCGGTCGCGACGCTCCGCGAGACGATCGAGGTCATCGCGGCCGGTCAGGGCGACATCGACTGGACCGCGGTGCTCGCCGAGTTCGCGGAGCGTGGATGGCGCCGGGTGCTGTGCGAGGGCGGGCCGAGCCTGCACGGCGAGCTGGTCAGGCTGGACCTCGTCGACGAGCTGTGCCTCACGATCGCCCCGGTCCTCGCCGGTGGGCACGCGCCGCGGATCGCCCACGGCCACGACGCCGCGCACCACGCCATGACCTTCGGGCACGCGATCGAGGGCGACGGCGGCCTGCTGACCAGGTGGGTCCGCGCCCGCCCCTAGGCTGTCGGACGCACGCACCCAAGGAGACCCATGAACGAGCTCGACGTCGCCGCTGTGATCCTCCGACTCCCGCTGGGAGTCGTGCTGATCGCCCACGGCTGGAACCACGGATTCGGGCCGGGCGGGCTCAAGGGCACGACCGGCTGGTTCGCGAGCATCGGCCTGCGTCCTGCGAAGGTGCACGCAGCGGTCAGCTCCTACCTCGAGCTGGCGGCGGGCGCCGCACTGCTCGTGGGCTTCCTGGTGCCGTTCGCCGCAGCGGCGGGCATCGGCATCATGACGGTCGCGTTCGTGACGGTGCACCGCAAGAACGGCTTCTTCATCTTCCGCGAGGGTGAGGGCTACGAGTACGTCATGACGTTCGCCTTCGCGCTGACCGCCCTCGCCGTGCTCGGCGGCGGGCAGGCATCGCTCGACCACGCCCTCGACCTGGACCTCGACGGCATCGCGATCGGCCTGGGCGCCGCCGCCGCTGGAGTCGTCGGCGCGGCGGGCATGCTCGTCACGAGCTGGCGGCCGTCCCGAGCCGACTGAACCACGTGGCGAGCGGACACACCAGAAATTCATGAAGACCAGCCACGGCCCGGTCCGCATGCCTAGCGTCGACCGGACATGACCTGCCACTGCTCGTCGTGCTTGAGCCAATCGGGGGTGCGTCGCCTCGTGGGCCGTAAGAACTCCTTCACGAACCAGACAAACGATCCCAACAACACCAGGCCCAAACTGAGGACTGTGTATCCGAAGACCCAGCTGTGAGAGCCTCGCCACACTCGACCGACCAGAAGCAAAACTGTCCCGCTCGCCATCATGAATATTCCAGGCAAAGCTGTGAAGCCCATGCCAATGACCAAATGGCGCTTTACCGGCCGGCCAAGCAGGGTGTCGGAACTCAAGCTCCATCCGGTCCTGAACCGCCAATGAAATGTGACATACAGCGCCAGCACCAGCCCACAAACCACGATGGACCAAACAGGCACGGTTGGCGGCGCCGAGGAGGCGGACGATGCGCTGTTCAGTTCCATGGTGATCCATCAATCCGCTGTCGAAGGCTGTGCAGTTTATCCCGTTGCCGACGGCGGAGCCCACGGCGACCGGCCTTCTGCGCAGCGCGTCGCACGGGACGAAGAGTCCCGTCGGGTAGCTGCTCGTCACTGGATCGGTGACCGCGCCTAAGGTCGCCATCTGTGGTTCCTCTTCCAGACCTTGGATCCGGGTGGTTGGTATTCGGGGTGACCGTCGACGGGTGACATCCGGATCGCGGTTGCGGTGTCGTGGATGGTGCGGTGGTGGAACGGGCAGACCAGGACGCCGTCCTCGAGTTTGGTTTCGCCGCCGTCGGCCCATCTGGTGTTCCAGTGGTGTGCTTCGCACCATTCGGGTGGCCTGTCGCATTCGGGGAAGGTGCAGCCGCCGTCGCGGTTCTCCAACGCCTGGCGTTGGGTCTTGGTGAAGGTGCGCTGCTCGTGCCCATGATCGAGCGGGAGGGACTTGCCACCAAAGACCTGAGGGATGATGCCGAGCCGGCAGGCCATCTGCCGGGCCTGCCCGGCAGACAACCGGGTGCCGGTGGACAAGGTGGCGGCTTTGATGCCGTCAACCAAGGTCTCGTGGTCCAGGCGAACGATGAGGGTGGCGCCGAGTCCGCCCTTGCCGGGGAGCTGGTCAGCGGGCAGGTGGCCACACAGCTCGGCGAATCCCATGCCGAGACGGTGCCGGTGGGCCAGGTCGCGGTCGTAGTACGACTCCGCGGCCGGCGAATCGTCGTGCAGATGGTCGCGGCGCGGTGCGCTGATCGCCTCGATCGCGGTGCGCAACATGTCGGCCTGCGCGTCAGGAAGAACGAACCCACCCCGATGGGTGCCGTCGCGGTTGTCGACCATCCAGAACTCGGCCCGCCGCCACGCGTCCTCCTCGCGGCGTTCCAAGTCCTGGTTCTCGATCTGGTCGACCTCCGGTGCTGGTTTGAACTGGTCCGTGATCCGCCTCGATCGGTTGCGCAGGTCCTTCAGGTTGTATCGCCCGGCGTCGCCGATCAGTGTGTCCTCGCACGCCTGCTTCTGCTCCGGGGTGGTGTCGTCGGGCAAGTCCGCCACAGCTCCTGCGATGATCGCCGCCTGCAACGGGCCGATCTCACCACGAGCCAACGCGTCCTCAGTCCGAGACGCGGACTCCAGCGCCTTGCCCATGTTGACCATCTGGTCACCAGCACGCCTGTCGCCACCGAACGCGCCGGCCAGCATCGCGCCGGTCGACGACGCACCCCGAGACTTGGCAAGACCCGACGCGTCCAGAGCTCTGGTCCCGGCAGCCTGCTGCGCCTTGACCCGGGCCTCGACCCGCATCAACCGCTCCACCAGCCCCTGCACCTCAGCTGGCTCCAGACCAGCCCAGGCAGCCAACGGCATACGGTCCAGCGCGCTCTCGATCTGCTCGACCGCACCCACCAACGGGTGCGGGAGCGACACGACCGGAGCAACCGACACGACACACCTCAAGAACGAAGAGCGGTCGCACGCTTGGCCTCTGTCAGATGCGGCACACCCAAGCTCGATGCACCACGGGCCGGTCTCAGTCGAATCCAGTCACGTCGAGAGATTGCTGCGAAGACTTCACCCTCGATCCCACCACCATACCGCCAAACCCCGACTTTGTCGAACACCTGTTCGAATGGTGAGACGCCTTTGAGAACGAGCCCTACGGCGCCGACGGCGCGAGGAACCCGTGCACCTGCGAGACAGCCGCAGCGCCCTCGCCGCTGGCCGACGCGACGCGCTTCATCGAGCCCGACCTCACGTCACCCGCAGCGAAGATGCCCGGTGTCGTGGTCTCGAGCGGCGCCGGTGGCCGGCCGTCGACCCAGCGGTCCATCGGGATCTCACGACCCGTGAGGACGAAACCGCGCTCGTCCTGCACCACCTCGGACGGCAGCCAGCTGCAGCCCGGATCGGCGCCCAGCAGCAGGAACAGACCCTGTGCCGGCACCCGGTCGATCGCCCCGTCGGAGGTCTCGAGGCAGATCCACTCCAGCTGTCCCTCGCCGCCACCGTCGACGACCCGTGCGCCGGTCCGCAGCGAGATGCGCTTGTGCGTCGCGATCTCGTTGATGAGGTATGCCGACATGGTCTCCTCGAGACTCGCGCGGCGTACGACGATCGTGACGCTGTTGGCGAACCGGGCCAGGTGGAGCGCGGCCTGTCCCGCGGAGTTGCCGCCACCGACGATGTAGACGTCACGGCCCTGCATGTCGCGCGCGACGCTGGTCGCCGCGCCGTAGTGCACGCCGCGGCCCTCGAGCTCCTCGAGGGCCGGCACGCCGAGTCGCCGGTATGTCACGCCGCACGCGACGAGCACCGAGCGCGCCCGCAACGTGCCGCCGTCGAAGTCAACCTCGTGCACGTCTCCCACGCGCAGCGCCGTGACGGCGCGACCGGTGTAGAGCCGCGCACCGAAGCGCGTGGCCTGCACCCGCGCCCGCAGCGCCAGGCGCATGCCCGAGACGCCCCGAGGGAAGCCGAGGTAGTTGCGGATCATCGAGCTCGTCCCGGCCTGTCCGCCGATCGCCTCGGACTCGAGGACGACCGTCTCCAACCCCTCCGACGCGCCGTAGACCGCAGCGGCGAGCCCGGCCGGTCCTCCGCCGACGATCAGCAGGTCGGCGACGAAGTCCTCACCCAGGTCGGCCGGCGTGCCGTAGAACGCCGCTGCGACGGCGCGCTCGGTCGCGCCGTTCACGAGGCCCCGGTTGAACGTCTCGACGACCGGCAGCGTCGCCTCGCCGTCGACCGCCGCGATCAGCTCCCGGCCCACCTCGCTGTCCGGATGGAAGCGCTCGTACGCGATGCCCATGCGATCCAGGAAGTCGCGGATCGCCGGCACTGCGCTCTGGGAGCCGTCGTCGACGATGCGGACGCCGGCGACGACTGGGGCGGTGGAGGACCAGCTCCAGTCCGAGAGGTACTCCGAGATCGCGGTGTGGAACTCCTCGTCGCGTGCACCCTGCGGGATGATCAGGTACGTGTCGAGGCGGCCCTGCCCCAGTGCCGGCCTGAGCTCGTCCAGGGCGGCCGCGAAACCCGCCACCGGCACCAACGCCACCCGCCGGCTGGCCGGCGACGCCACGCGCAGCTTGTCGAGCATCGGCAGCGCACCGCCCTCGAGCGAGTGGTCGACCGCGATCAACGCGATCTGCCGACCCTCGGTCATCAGGTAGTGCTTGAGCTCGTACGCCTCGGCGCCGCCCTGCACGACATGCAGGTCGTAGTCGCGGGCGTATCGGCTCGCGAACTCGTCAGACAATGCAGCGTGGTGCTCAGCGGTGGCGACCACGAGGATCACCGGGTTGCCTGGGGACTCCGTCATGGCGCGAAACTACCCGACCGGGCGAACTTCCCGCCTCCCGGTCAGACCGTCACGACGAGCTTGCCGCTGCCGTGACCGTCCTCGAGCGCCCGGTGCGCCTCGACGATCTGGTCGAAGGAGTATGCCCGGTCGAGCGGGACCTGAGCCTCCCCCGTGGCGACGGCGTCGAGGTAGTCCTGGAGAACGGCGGCCGGCAGGTCGCCCGCCTCACCCGAGTAGCCCGTGAGCCGCACGCCACGCGGCAGGTAGCCGATCGGGTAGAAGTCGCGGACGGTCCACTCGTTCGACAACATGCCCGTGAAGCACACGACGCCGTGCACCCTGACGCTGCGCAACGTGTCGGGCAGGGTCGGCGTGCCGACCAGCTCGAGCGCCGTGTCGACTCCGTCCGGCGCGACCGCCCGCACCTGCGCGGCGACATCCCCGTCGTCGACGATCACGTGATCGACGCCGATCGCAGTCAACGACGCTGCTCGCGCCGGGTTGCGAGTCGTCGAGAACACCGTCATGCCGCGCTGCTTGGCCAGGATCGCCGTCGCCATCCCGACCGACGAGGTGCCGCCGCGGATCAGGATGCTCTGTCCGGGCTGCGCGTCGAGCCCGACAGTCAGCGAGCCGTACGAGGTCTGGAGCATCTCGGGCACCGCTCCGAGCGTGGCCCAGTCGAGCCCGCTGTCGAACGCGATCACCTGATCCACCGGGACGCAGGTGTACTCCGCGTAGCCGCCGTCGAACTGGCGACCCATGCCGCCCATCATCGTCACGACCTGCTGACCCGGTTCGAGCTCGCCGCCGGGACAGGCGGCCACCACGCCGGTGGCCTCGATGCCGAGGACCCTTGGGAACGTCACCCCATCGGCCAGACCGAGCCGGGTGTGCAGCTCTGAGCGATTGAGACCGAACGCCTTGACCTCGATGAGGACCCAGCCTGGCGGGGGTGTCGGCACCGGCAGGTCCCGGATCACCAGCGCCTCGGGCGGTCCCGGCGCGTCGAGGACGACCGCCCGCATCGTCTCAGTCATCGTCGCCGCCCTTGGACGTGGCGGAGCGCAACGTCGCGAGCGTCGACGCGAGCCGGTCGAGCTCATCCGCGGAGATCAGCGATCCCAGCCGGACGTCGAGCTCGTCCTCGTACGTCGCCGTCGCCTTCGCCAGCAGTCGCCTGCCGGCCGGTGTGAGCTCGATGATCGACGACCTGCGGTCGCCCGGGTTGGCCGTGCGGCGTACGCGACCGGCCTCTTCGAGACGATCGACGAGCTTGCTGGTGCCGCCGACCGAGATGACCATCTCCTCGGCGATGTCGAACACCCGGCAACCCGACCGGGCCGCGATGATCTGCAGGGGCTCGAAGTGGCTGAGCTGCAGGTCGTGGTCGGCACGAAGCCTCGCGTCGACCGCGTTCCACAGGCCGATCTGGTAGCGGACGAGATCCGCGAACACCGTGTCGAGGTCGGTCATGCTCCACCATCAACATTCCACGTAAGTATATTCCTCGGAATCATGTTTGCTACGCTAGCACATACATTCCATGGAATCTATTTCCGGAGGCACTCATGAACCGGCGCACGCTCGTCGCACTTGCCTTTGGCGCGGCACATCTCGACGTGTGCACCGCCCTGGCGTTCCAGGAGTCCCAGACTCCAGACGATTCGGTCGAGGAGGAGACCGACCGATAGGCTGGCTCGCGCGTCGCCGATGCCGTCAACGCCACACTCCCACTGTCAGCCCGTACGCCCGCGAGGAGCCCTCCCATGCGGATGAGCAAGATCCACAAGGTCGCCGTCACCGCCGTCGTGGCGACGATCGCGACGGCAACCGTGCTCACGTTCAGCCGCGCCGACACCGCGCCGGCCGACCACGTCGCGTCCTTGCCGCAGGCGTCCGCAGACGCCCCTGTCGTCGCGGAACGCCGCCCCGAGGCCATCAAGAAGCCGAAGCCCACGCCACGCGTCACCACCGCCGAGCCCAAGGCTCCCGCCGTCAAGGTCGTCAAGCCGGTCGCCAAGGCCGACAAGCCGGCACCGACCGCCAAGCCTGCGCCCACGACTGCGGCGCCTTCACCGACTCCCACGCCGACCCCGAAGAACCTGCTCGAGATCCTGCTGGGTCAGTAGGACTCACCCGTTGAGCACCGGCGTCATGTGCGCCGCGTACCACTCGGGCCAGTCCGGGTCCTTCTCGCCCAGCTCCTTCTCGTGCGCAGCGTGCGCGGCTGCGGCACTCTCGAGCGCCGCCTGCAGCACCATCGCATCGGCCGGGTGACCCGCCTTCGCCAACGTCTCGGTCATGTGCGCGGCGTACCAGCGCGGCCACTCCTGGTCGTACACGCCGCCGAGCTCCTCGGCCTCGTGCACCCCGTGCGCAGCAGCCGCTTGCTGGAGTGCGGCGAGCACGACCTGCTCCGTCACCATCACGTTCACCGGCCCGGAGCGCGGGTCGTGACCTGCTGGACGACCCACTCGTTGCCGTCCGGGTCGCTGAAGGAGGCGAACGAGCCGTAGTCGGCCCGGTCGGGATGAGCCCCCGAAACCCGCCCTTCGGTGCCTGCGTGGTGGAAGACGCCGCCGGCGTCGTGGAAGACCTCGGAGACGTCGACACCGCGGCCGACCAGCTCGGTCCTCGCCGCATCGATGTCGGACACCACAAGATGCATCCCCCGGACCGATCCGGCGACCGCGGTCGTGAGCTTGTCGCCGAAGATCACCGACGCCTCAGAGCCAGGCGGCGTGAACTGCACGACCCGCAACCCGTCGTCGGCGGAGAAGTCGGCATCCTCCCGCCAACCCAGCGCCCCGTAGAACTCCTTGGCACGGTCCACATCGGAGACCGGCAGCACCACTACCTCGAGCTTCATGTCCATGATTCCTGCTCCTTGACCCTCTCGGGCCCCTCTGACGGATACCGTCCGTCACCGGTCTGACTGGTTATGACTCTCCCACCATGAACGTCACCGGTCAAGGAGGTTTGTTGTTCCGTGCGTCACCTGTCAGAATGGTGACCATGGATCACGCGTTTCCCTGTGGCAACCTCTCGCTCGACTTCATCGGGACCCTTCGCGCACGTCGCGACGAGTCGCCGACCGAGATGCTGACCTCACCCGCGCAACTCGACTCGTGGTTCGACGAGTCCGGGATCGTCGACCAGGTCACGGCCTCGCGCCAGACCGATGTCCGCGCCGCGGTCGAGCTCAGGGAGGCGATCTACGGGCTCGTCACAGAGCGCTTGGCCGGCAAGGCGTACGACCGGACCGCCATGGCCCTGGTCAACGACGCAGCGCGCAAGCCGTCGGTCGTCCCTCAGCTCACCCGGGACGGCCGGCGCACCGACGCGACCGCAGCCCAGGCGCTGTCGACCGTGGCCCGCGACGCCATCAACATCCTCGGCGGTCCCGAGGCGGCCCTGCTCAAGGAGTGCTCACGCCCCGGGTGCACGCAGGCCTACCTCGACACGTCGCGCGGCGGCCGACGCGAGTGGTGCGCCATGGAGACGTGCGGCAACAAGATGAAGGCCGCCGCCTACCGCGCCCGCAAGCGCAACGAGTCCCGCGTGGCGACCGCCGGCTGAACGGGGACAGCAGACGCCCGAGGCGGCCGGAACACCGTCATCGAGACGGCCAGGAGCCCCACGCCCACGATGCCGTCGAGCCAGTAGTGGTTGCCCGTCACGACCACGACCAGGAGGATCGCGACGGCGTACGCAGGGGCGAGCCAGCGCCAGCGCGTACGCAGGCACAGGATCACCGCGATCGAGATCAGCGCTGCCCACGCGACGTGCATCGAGGGCATGGCGGCCAGCTGATTGGTGAAGCCGGTGCCCGGCTTGCCGGCGTACGCGCTCTGGCCGAACTCGGTGCCGGTGTCGACCATCCCGAGTGCCGGCTCGAGGCGCGGTGGCGACAACGGGTACGCGATGTGACCGACCAGAGCGAGCCCTGTCGTCAGGATCAGCACGTTGCGGAACCAGACGTAGACCTCGCGGCGCCGGGCGTAGAGCAGGACCAACGTGCACACCATCGCGGGGAAGTGCACGTACTGGTAGATCGCGTTGATGGCACGGACGGCGGTGTCCGAGCCGAGCACCCAGTCCTGCAGGCGCGCCTCGCTCGGCAGTCGGAGCGTACGTTCGAACGACCAGACGTCGTCGGCGTGCGCTCGGGCCACGTGCTCCGAGCCCTCGAAGAGGTGCCGGCAGAGCAGGTAGGAGAACCAGAGCCCGACGACGAGGGCGACCTGCCCAGCGGTGGCGAGCGCCGCGCGGCCCCGGTCAGCGCCAGATGGACCCGACTGCGCCACTCGCTCCGTCCCTTCACCCCGCCAGACAGTGACAGCCTATCCAGCCCCGGGGACACGGGCGCAGGGTGACGTTGCCACCCGGTTTCGCCCATGGCACTGTACGAGTGAGCCGAGTTCAGGTCATGGTCGAAGCTGGCCTCTCAAGTTGGGATATCGCAGCGATGAGCACAGCCGGGAACACACAACAAACCGAGGGCCCGCGATCCAAGCGCGCGGTCATCATCGCCACCGCGATCGATCGGTTCGGCGAAGCAGGTTTCGAGCACACCAAGTGGGCCGCGATCGCTGAGGATGTCGGTATCGGGCAGACCGCGCTCTACCACTACTTCGAGTCCAAAGCGCATTGCCTGCTGACCATCATGCGGCTCGAGCTCAGCGATTCCGTGGAGCGCTTCAGTGCCGCCACGGAGCCCGCCCCCGACTCGACCAGAGCGCTGTCCGCCGCGGTCGCGAGCGCGTACGAGGCCTCCCCCCGCGACGCGTTGCAGCGACGCATCCTGCACAACCACATGGATCTGCTCGCGACCCCGAGGCACTCAAAGAAAGAGGAAGAAGAGCGGATACTGTGCTGCGCCCTGGTCCATGAGATCGAGCACAACTGGACCGGCCTCGTCCAGAAGGGCATGGACGATGGCGTCTTCCGCGTCACCGACGCTCTGCTGACCGCGCGCATGCTCCTGGCGCTCGTGGGCGGTGCGTGGCGTTGGTACCGACCCGGGGGCGAGATCACCCTGGACGAGATCACCGAGGTCACGGCCGAGGCAGCCGGCCGCCTCGTCGACTCCGACGACGTAGGCGCCTCCTGACAACTCCTTCCGCACGGAAGTTGCTCACCGTCATGTGACCCGAGCGGCCCCCGAGCGGCTCCTGGCGGTCACACGAGCAGTCTCGGTCGCACGGTGAAGAGCCTCTGCCGTGGCGGTGGTCTCCCGATCGATGGATTCCTCGCACTCGGCCACGATCACCGCCACGTGCGCGGCGGTATCGGTGACTGCCTGGGCGACACGGGCTGCCGCCCCGGCAGTGTCGGCCGATGCCGCATCAGCGGCAGCTTGCACGGTCTCCGCCATGCGAACCGCGGCGAGAGCCGAGTGTGCTTCGGTGCCCGAGATGGAGACGAGTCTCTTCGCCTGCGCTGCCGCCTCGGCGAGTCGGCTCGCTTGCACGATGCCCCTCGACCGCATGTCGGCGGCGGCACAGGCTGCCTCGCCGGCGACCAGCCGCGCAGCCTCAGAAGCGGCTAACGCCCTGGCGCGACGCGCCCTCGCCGCCGCACGTACTGCCGACTCGGCCTGTGCCTCCAGCGCGATCTTAACCGCCTCGGCGACCGCGAGATCAATCGCGGAGCGTTTGTCGGGGAGCGGTTCCCGACTCGGATTCTTCGGCATCAACGATTGAACGTCCGACCAGCGGAATCGCCGATGCCCACCAGGAGTTCGCGTGGCGGGGATCTTGCCCGCCTTGGCCCAACGGCTGACGGTCTTCGGGTCCACGTAGACCAGGGCGGCCACCTCTGCGGGGGTGAGCAGCTGCTCCGGTGGTGCCTGTCGTTCGGCCATGGGGCTCTCCTGGAAGGGTCACAATGCGCGCTCGCTCCCCTGCGCAGGACCGCCCCCGTTGCCGTTCCTTCGAGAGTAGCCCCATACCGCGGCATTGAGCCCCGGCCGCGGGCGGTCAGGTGTGAAACGGCCTGGTCGAAAGTCGTCCCTTTCGTACGCAAAGCGGTCCTGTTCGAGCGTTTCGCCGGCCCGGCGTGGCGCGTAGCGTCGCACATGGAGGCACGCTGTCCCAGCCGCCCCACGGTGCTGCTCCGGTGTGGTCTTCATCTAGGAGTCCTTATGGAGCGCTTCGCCCGCTTGGTCATGCATCACCGCCGGATCGTCAGCGCCGTCTGGGTGGCACTCTTCATCGGCGGCATGGTCTCGGTCAGTCCGTTGGCTGACAGGTGGTCGCTGGACTTCTCACTGCCTGGCCAACCGGGCGACAACGCCGAGCAACAGCTCGTCGACACGTATGGCGTGAGCACGTTCGACTCCTACATCGCTGTCGTGACCGTGCCGAGCGGAGAGACCGTCGAGCAGAACAAAGATGCCGTGGCCGGTGTCATCAGCGCCGGCGTGGCCGCTGTCCCGGACGTGAAGCTGCGCGTCGTCGACTTCGCAGGCACGAAGGATCCGGGCTTCGTGACCGACGACGGACGCACGACGTACGCCCTGATCCAGGCCCCGGTGCCGGTGTCGTTCGGTGCGTACATCGAGACGGAGCTCGACCCCGCATTGACCAAGGCGGCCGACGCAGCGGGCTTCGAGAGCAGCCTGACCTCCTACGGTTTGCTCTCCGCAGGCGGTGAGCAGGACGACTCGAGCGTCCTGGTCGAGACCCTGATCGCCGCTGCAGGGGCACTGCTGGTGCTGCTGTTCGTGTACGCATCGTTCCTGGCGCTGCTGCCGCTGCTCATCGCGGCGGTCTCGATCCTGACGACGTTCATGCTCGTGTTGCTGCTCACGACGTTCACCGACGTCAGCATCACCGTCCAGTTCCTCGTCGCGCTCATCGGGCTCGGAGTCGCGATCGACTACTCCCTGATCGTGGTGTCGCGATGGCGAGAGGAACGCGCTCACGGGCGCAGCAACGAAGAGGCGGTCGTGATCGCGATGAAGACGGCGGGACATGCCGTCATGGCGTCGGGCGTCACCGTCGCGATCAGCCTGCTGGCGCTGCTGATCCTGCCTGTCCCGGCCCTGCGCAGCATGGGCGTCGCAGGGATGTTGATCCCCCTGGTGAGCGTTGGCGTGGTGCTCACCCTCCTCCCCGCGCTGCTCTCCAGCGTCGGCCCGCGCATCGACTTTCCCCGCATACGCAAGGAAGGCACGGCCTCGCGCGGCTGGTCCGCCTGGGCTCGTCTCATCGTCAGGCACCGCGTCATCGCCACGGCGACGGCGACGATCGTCCTGGCTCTGCTCATCGCGCCGGTGTTCGGCCTCAAGATCGGGCCCGGCTCCAGCCTCGAGTCCCTTGCGCAGGACGGTCCCCGCTTCGACACCCTGCAAACGCTCACCGACGGCGGCGTCGGCGCCGGAGTGCTGACCCCCATCGAAGTCCTCGTGCCTGCCGGCGACGCCGAGGCAGCAGCTCAGGCAGCCCAAGGGGTCGACGGCATCCAAATGGCTGTCGTCGGCACCATCCGCGGTGACAGCGCCGTCATCGACGTGTTCCCGAGGCAGGCAACGCTCGACAGTGATGCCTCAACAGTCGTCTCCGACATCCGGGCAGCTGTCGATCCAGTGGCCGGCGGCCACGTGGGCATCACCGGCGTCGGCCCCACCATTCAGGACTACTTCAGCGCCGTCTACGACAAGTTCCCGTACGTCTTGGCGTTGATCGCCCTGATCACGTACGTCCTGCTGGTCCGCACCTTCCGATCGGTCCTGCTTCCGCTCAAGGCGGTGCTCGTGAACCTGATCTCGCTTGCCGCCGTCTTCGGATCGGTCGTCTTCTTCTGGCAGCTGGGCCACGGCTCCGGCGCGATCTTCGACGTAGCCCCCACTGGGGCGATCAACTTCTGGCTCCCTGTCGTCATCTTCGCGTTCCTCTTCGGACTGTCGATGGACTACGAGGTCTTCATCCTCACCCGGATGCGTGAGGAGTACGACCGCACGGGCGACACCGGCATGGCCGTCATCACCGGCATCGGCCGGACCGGACGGCTCGTCACCTCCGCTGCCCTCATCCTGTTCTTCTCCTTCTCGGCCATCGCGACGTCACCCGGCACCGACACCAAGGTCCTCGGTACGGCTTTGGGGGTCGGCATCCTCATCGACGCCACCATCGTGCGGGCTCTGCTGGTGCCGGCGTTGGTCAGCCTGTTCGGCCGATGGAACTGGTGGCTGCCCGGTTGGCTTGCGCGCGTCCTGTTCGTCGAGCCATCTCCGCTTCACCCGGTGCGCATCGTGCCACCCGAGGCGACGCCGGACCCCTACAAGGCGCCCGCCGGCATCAGCTGACGTCAAGCCGACACACAGGAAGGCACCTGTCTGGGAGGATGTGGCGATGCGCGCTCTTGTGGTCGCCGCTGCCGGGTCTCAACCCGAGGTACGCGACGTCCCGCGACCCGCGGCTCCGGGCGGTGGCGTCGCCGTCCGTGTCGTTGCGACTGGCATGTGTCGCAGCGACTGGCACGCCTGGGCAGGACATGACGAGGTCTCGTTCCCGCATGTGCCCGGCCACGAGCTCGCCGGTGAGCTCGTGGAGGTCGGCGAGGGCGTGACGAAGTGGAAGGTCGGGGACCGAGTCACCGTTCCGTTCGTCTGCGGGTGTGGGCACTGCGAGTGGTGCCTGGGCGGGAACGCGCAGGTCTGTCCTGACCAGGAACAGCCCGGGTTCACACACTGGGGTTCCTTTGCTGAGTACGTCGCTCTGCACGCCGCGGACAGGAACCTGGTCGCCATTCCCGAGCAGGTGGACTTCGCGACCGCGGCCAGCCTCGGCTGCCGGTTCGCGACGGCGTACCGCGCTCTCGTGGGACGCGCGCGAGTCACCGAGGGTGAGTGGCTCACCGTGATCGGTGCCGGCGGGGTCGGGCTGAGCGCGGTGATGATCGCCCGCGCGCTCGGCGCCCGCGTGATCGCCGTGGACCGCAACCGGGAGGCACTCGCTGTGGCTGCCGAGCTCGGCGCGGACCACACCCTCCTTGCCGACGGCACCGACATCCCGTCGGCGGTCGGTGACCTCACCGGCGGTGGCAGCCACGTCGCGATCGATGCCGTCGGGAGCGAGCAGACCTGTGCCGACGCCATCCTCAGCCTGCGCCGCCGGGGCCGGCTCGTGCAGGTCGGGCTGCTTCCACCGATCGGCGGACACCCGAGGGTGCCGATGTCACGAGTGATCGGGTGGGAGCTCGACGTCCTCGGAAGCCACGGGATGGCCGCGACCGACTATCCCGGCATGATTGCGCTGATCGAGGCTGGATCACTGCAACCGCAACGGCTGATCGAGCGAACCATCGGGCTCGGCGAAGCCGCGGAGCTGCTGCCGCGGTTCGACCAGGCGACGGTTGCCGGCATGACCATGATCGATCCCACCCGCTGAGCTCGGGTGGCCGGCTCGGCTCCGTCAGTCGGGTATCCGCACGAGGCGCTGCGGGCCCGGTCCCTTGCCCGCGTAGGAGCTGATCAGCACCGTGGAGCCGTCAGGGCTCAGTGAGGTGAACGACGTGTTGTCCGGGAAGACCTTCATCTCCTTGGTGTCGAGATCGACCAGGAACTCGCGATCCTGGCCGTCGTCCGTCGTCGCTGCGATACCGGTCCACCGCCCGAGGGCGATGACATCGTGCGGATCGGGGGCAGTGAGCGACCCGACGGGGAATGGGTCGAACTCGGTGGTGCGCCCCGAGGCCTCCTTGATCGTGAGAGTCGCCGGCTCACCGACGCACCACGTCTCCCAGGCCTTGGTGACTTCCGCGCCACAGAAACCAGGATCATCGGCGTGGGCGCTGACCGGGACCGGCATCGTCATCCCGGTCGGCAGGTCGTAGGTGAAGTATCTCGGCTGCTCCTTGTTCTTCGGGTTGCTCATCGCGTACGTCAGTGTTTCACCGGAGATGCGTACGCCCTGGCCGCCTTTCGCGATCATGCGGGGCGTCTTGGACCCGTCGACGGGGACCGCGTAGACCCCCTGCTGTCCCCGCTTCGCCGGGTAGGCGGCCGTGCTGAAGTACGCCGTGTCGCCGGCGAGAGCGAGGTCGTCGCCGTAGACGATCTGTCCATCGGGGTCGTTGAAGGCGCCCAGGGTGGTGACCTGTCCCGTCCGTTGGTCGTACGAGTAGATCGTGAACTCGCTCGTGCCGATGCTGGTGCCAACCAGCTCGGCCCAGACCACGGTGTCCCCATCGCCGGACACATCGACGACCTGCGTGGGATCGGGACGGTCTCGGTCGTCGAGAAGAGTGAACTTCTTCGTGTCGAGGTCGTACATGACGGGGTGCGACTGCGCGAGCGACTCCACCCCTGGTGCGCCCTCGTCCAGCTCCGGTGTCGCTGAACCCACCAGGACGTTGCTCGCGATGAACGAGGAGAAAAGGACCCCGTCACCGTTGTACGTCTTGGGGAGCTCGGCAACGACATCGAGGGTGTCGCCCAGCTTCAGCTTCTCCGCCTTCGCCGGGGTGATCTTCTGGATCTTGTCCTTCACAGGCTCGGCGGGACGCACGTGATCGGGCGGAAGGGAGTGCCGGGCGACCGCGACTCCCGCGATGAGGGCGACGACGGCCGCAGCAACCAGACCGGCACCCATCAGGCGTCCTCTGCGGTTCGTCGTGAGCTTTCCTGAGCCGACTCGACCCTCGGTGATCGCCCGGACCGTCTCGGCCTCCCAGACGGGGTCGATTGCCGGGGGCTCGGGGCGCAGCGCGTCGATGATGTGGTTGTTCACGAGTCCTCCTGCGGATCGGTGTCGGCAGTCGGAACGACCTCGGCCACGTCGATCGCTGCCCGCGCTCTGCTGATGCGTTTGCGTACGGCGGCCGGACTGATGCCGAGCAGGGTCGCGGCCTCCTCGGTGCTCAGTCCGTCCCACGCGGTCAGCAACAGGGCTTCGCGCTCCTTCTCACCGAGCGCCGCGAGCCGCCGGACCGCCTCGAGGCGTTCATGGAAATCCACGTGCGCCGCACTGTGCGCGGTGACGGCAGTCAGCAGTCGGACGCGGTCGTCCAGGCGCCGGCCACGCTGCAACGTACGCACGTGGTTGCTCACGACGTTGCGCGCGACGCCCAGGAGCCACGCGAAGGGCGGCTCCGTGATGTCGTCCCACCGTCGCCACGCAACCGTGAACGTCTCAGCGGTTACGTCATGGGCGTCCGAGGCGCCGACGTGGCGGGCGGCGTAGTTGAAGATGCGCGGCATCTCGTCTCGCCACACCCGCTCGAACGCCAGCTCCCGGTGCCGTACGTCTAGAAAGTTGCTCACAACCCGTAAGTGTCCAGCACCCCTGCCGGTGTGACACACCTGTGAGACAACTTTTCTGACTGAGCGATGCCAAGACGGTCGATCGTGCTTGTCGTAGGTTGTCGGGATGGCTCGATCGCGGCTGATGGGGGTGTTCGCCCTCCTCGCAGGCTTGTCGTTCGCCCCTTCCGGGGCGGCAACTGCGAGTTGTGCCGCACCCACCATCGAGGTGCCCGCCCGGATCCAAGCAGGAACTGACGTCGTCGTCCGCGGACATCAGTTCGTCGACGGCTGTGACGATACTGGCGGCGGCACCGAGGGCGCGTTCGGTTGCGATCACGAGGACGAGCCAGAAACCGTCGAGCCACTGGAGGCCATCGAGCTGCGGCTGCGTCAGGGAAGCCGAGAGTGGTCATTGGGCACGACCGATGCAGCGGCCTCGTCGAAGAAGCTCGGCCGCGCGGAATGGACGTTTGTCCTGCCCGAGGACGTTCGACCGGGCGAGGCCTCCTTGGAGACGGACTACTCGCAATCGGAGCCGATTGTCATTGGCCGATAGCGGTCGGCGCAGCGCCTCTCGGTAGCGAAGGTTCTGATCAGCCACAGGATCAACACGGCGCCATGACGGGTCCTCCGGGCAGTCGGTGGGTCTGGGATGGGCGGAGCGGAATTGTCGCGACGGTGTCGTATGAGGGTCGTCGTGTTCGTTGCACTCTTGAAGGCGCTCGACGCCGGCGACACGATCAGAGGAGACACAGATGCACGCACCGATCAGGCTTTACATGTCGATGTCCCTGGACGGGTTCATCGCCGGACCCGACGACCGGGCCGGGCAGGAGCTCGGCCGCAACGGTGGGCGGCTGTTCAACTGGCTCGACGACCGGTTGGCTCCTGGTCCCAATGGCGAGGTGTACGCCGAGGCGCTGGCGACCGCGGCACTGATCTCCGGTCGTCGGACCTACGAGCTCGCCGGCCGGTGGGGCGGTGACCACCACGACGGCGTACCGATCCACGTCCTGACCCATCACGTTGACGAGGACGACGATCCGCCGGCCCTCGTGACGTACTTCGATGACGTCGTCGCCTGCGCTGCCGAAGCTCGGGCGGCCGCTGGCGATCGCGCGGTGATGGTGCACGGGGCAGGCGCGGCGCAGTCGCTGCTCGCAGCCGGCGAGCTCGACGAGCTGGAGATCCACCTCGTGCCCGTCCTGCTCGGCGCTGGCCGGAGGCTTTTCGAGTCCCTCGACGGTGATCGCGTCGAGCTCGAGCACGTCCGGACGATCGAGGGCCGCGAAGCGACCCATCTTCGCTACCGGGTTCGCCACGAAGGCCGGTCACGCCCGCAAGACTGGCAAGCCTGACGGCGCGCGAACGGGAGGCGCATCTCCTGATCGCCGCTCACGAAGCCAGGCTCGTCCAGGCGCTACGCCAAGCATGGACGCGCCCGGACGAGTCCGGGTGTCCGACCTACGTACGTGGACGAGGCAGTGCGATCACGGGCACCGGTGCGTAGCGCAGGATCTTGGAGGCTCGCGACCCCAGGAACACCGACGCGAGGGGGCCGTGGGAGCTGGATCCGACCATCAGGACATCACCCATCGACCACTGCGCCTGGCCGATCGCCTCACGCCAGCCGTGCCCTTCGCCGATGACCGACTCGAGCCGACTCGGCATGTCGGGGAGACGGCTCAGGTGGTCGAGCTCTTCGTTGATGACCTTGCCGGCCTGAAGAGACCATTCGTCAACCACCAGGCCCTCCCCGGAGCCGGCCAGCGTCGCGGCGAACAGCATCTTGGGCCGCACCGAGAACGACGCGACCCGGAACGAGCCGCCCGCGCGAGCGGAATAGGCGGCTGCGGAGCGTACGAGGGCCCGATCCTTGGGAGTGCCGTTGAACGCGGCAGTGACCCGGCGAACCCGGCCACCCGGCTCGGCCCGGAAGCCGCGAGGTGCGAGTGCCACCGGGATGGGCGAGCTGTGCACGATGCGGTCAGCCACGCTGCCGAGTGCGACATGACCCAGGCCGCCGCTCTCGGAGGAGCCCAGCACCAGCACACTCGCGTCGTGCAGCCGTGCCACCTCCACCAGCCCCGACGGGATCGATGCGGCGTGGTGCAGCACGAAGGTGGCGTCGATGTCGGCCGGCATCCACTTCTCGGCCTGGGCAATCACCTGCTCGCCGCGCTTCGTGAGGTACGTCCGGTACTCCGCATCGACGCGCTCGGTGCTGGGCGGCCACGCTGCCGCGACGACCACTGCGACCACGACGTCCTCGCCTGTCGACCGCGCGAGCATCGCGGCCAGCTCCAGGGTCGCGTTGCCGCTCTCCTTGAGGGTGCACCCGGCGACGACAGTCACGCGTCCTCCGCCGTGGTGGCCGCGACGGGTTGTGCGATGACGTGGGTGACCGGAATCGGGTAGGTCGACCGGGCCCGGTCGACCACGTCGTAGCGCTGCCAGACCGAGTCCGCGAGCGGCCTGGTCGCGATCACGATCTGGTCGGGTCGGAAGGCCTCGACGGCCTGGCTGAGCGCACGAAGCGGTCGGTAGTCACCCAGCTCGCCCGATGCGTCGAGGTTCTCCGACCTGAGCGTCTCGAGGGTGTACTCGAGCCGTTCGCGTGCGGCGAGTGCGGTCGCGTCCCAGACGTTGACGGGACCTTTGACCGCTGCCTGGCCCGTCTCGACGGGACTGGCAGGGACACACACGAAGTACGTCGCAGCGCCCTCAGAATCGATCCGCCGCAGCTCGTCGAGGAGCTCGCCGGAGGTGGCTGTCTCGTTGGCCAGCACCAGCACGCGGCGAGCCTGCTCGGTCGAGGCCGGAGCGCCGACGTCGGAGCGCTTGAGGACGAACTTGTTGACGGCGTACAGGAGGAGCACGACGGCCCACGACAGCAGGCTGAGCACCAACTGCGATCGGACATCGTCGGTCAATCCCATCTGGATCAGAACGCCGAGGATGCCGACCGCCGTCAGGATCGAGAGCGCCGGGAACAGCCACATCTTGACCTTCAGGGTCGAGTCGTCGACTCGCAGGCGGAGCCTGATCTGGGAGATCGAGATGAGCAGGTAGACGAACAGGATGATCGCGCCCGAGGAGTTCAGCAGGAACAAGAACACGCCGTCCTCGTCGATCGCGGCGGCGATGACGCAGAGGAATCCGACGACCGATGACGCGAGGATCGCGACCATCGGCACACCACGGCCATTCACCTTGACGAGCTGTGCGGGCGCCTCGCGACGGGCAGCCAGGACGAACAGCATCCGTGAGGACGTGTAGAGGCCGGAGTTGAGGCACGAGAGCACCGCGGTCAGGACGACGGCGTTCATGATGTCGTCGGCATACGGGATGCCCATCTCGGTGAACGCTGCCACGAAGGGCGAACCGGAGAGGTCCTGGGAGTTCCAGGGCAGGATCACGGCGAGCAGGAACACCGAGCCCACGAAGAACAGGCAGATACGGGTGATGACCGAGTTGGCGGCCTTGGCGACTGCTCGCTCGGGGTTCTCGGACTCGGCGGCCGCGATCGTCGCGACCTCGGCACCGACCATCGAGAAGATGACCGTGACAACACCTGCGGACAGGGCGGTCGGGCCGTTCGGCATGAAGCCGCCGTGGTCCCACAGGTTGCTGAAGTCGAACCCCTTGTCGGGCCAGGCACCGATCACGAAGAGGCTGCCGCACACGATGAAGAAGATGATCGCCGCGACCTTGATGCCTGCGAACCAGAACTCGAACTCGCCGAACGAGGACACCGAGAACAGGTTGGTCGACGTCATCAAGGCCATCAGGACCAGGGCGGAGATCCACAATGGGATGTCGACCCAGTACTGGATGATCTTGGCTCCGGCGACCGCCTCGAACCCCACGACGATGACCCAGAAGTACCAATAGAGCCACGCCACCGAGAAGCCGGCCCAGCCGCCCATCGCGTTGCGCGCGTAGTCGGCGAACGAGCCGGTGGATGGGTTCGCCACCGCCATCTCGGCAAGCATCCGCATCACCATGATGATGAGGACTCCGGTCGCGGCGTACGTGATGAAGGCGCCGGGACCGGCGTCAGCGATCACCGCGCCGGACCCCACGAACAGGCCGGCACCGATGACACCGCCCATGGCGATCATCGAGAGCTGGCGTTGGGTCAGGGTCTTCTTGAGCTCGGGTCCGGCTGACATGCGTGTCTCCAAACGGTGCGTCGATGACGTGGTGACGAGCAGTTGAGGGAGGTGGGGCGAAGGCGACGAGGTTGACGTTGCGGTCCTCGAGCGTCACGGGTCTGCCGAGCAACCCCGGCACCTCGTCAACGACGTCCTGGAACTCAGGTCGCATGCCGTTCCCCCGTGCCCCCCGATCCCGGCATCTTCCCGAGCATGCTCGCTTCCGGGCCGGCAGAACGTTCCCGGCAGCGTATGTCTCGACATCCGGACAAATGACCTGACAAACGTGCGACGGCTGCAGGTCGTGCGCGAGGCGTGACGACGCCCGGAACTCACATAGGCTCACAGGCATGGCCACAGTCATCCTGGTGCGGCACGGGCGTACCACCGCCAACGCGAGCGGCATCCTCGCCGGGCGAGCCGCCGGTGTCGCGCTCGACCAGACGGGCAAGGACCAGTCCGTACGCGTGGGCGAACGGCTCGCGCAGCTCCCGCTGGCCGGCGTCGTGTCCAGTCCGCTGGAACGCTGCCGGCAGACGGCTGCGGCGATCCTCGACCATCAGGCCGGCTCTCCGGCCGAGCAGGTCGACGAAGGCATCACCGAGTGTGACTACGGCGACTGGCAGGGCCGGGCGCTCGGCGATCTCGCCAAGGAGGACCTGTGGTCGGTCGTGCAGACCCAGCCGTCGGCTGCGGTGTTCCCCGGCGGGGAGTCGCTCGCCACGATGCAGGCCAGAGCCGTCGCCGCGATCCGGCGGTACGATGCCGAGTTCACCGCTGAGCACGGACCGCACGCCGTGTGGGTGGCCGTGAGCCACGGCGACATCATCAAGTCGATCCTGGCGGATGCGCTGGGTATGCACCTCGACCTGTTCCAGCGCATCAACGTCAATCCGGCGTCCGCCTCGGTCGTGCGCTACTCCCCCGGCCGGCCCGACGTCGTGGCCGTCAACACCGACTCCGGCGACCTCTCGTGGCTCAAGTCGAAGCCCAGCACGGACGATGCGCCGGTGGGCGGCGGAGCAGGCCCTGAGGGGCCGGCTTCCGCTCGCTCCTAACATGGCTACATGCCTCCCATCGTCCACGGTTTCGACTGGCCCGACCGTTTCGTGATCGGCACGGTGGGACAACCCGGGTCGCGTACGTTCTTCATGCAGGCCCGCGCCGGGTCGAACATCGTCAGCGTCTCGCTCGAGAAGGACCAGTCGGCGGCGCTCGCCGAGCGCATCGAGGAGGTCCTCGACGAGCTCATGGGCGAGGACGGCAATCCTTACAGCGTGCCGGCACTGACTCCCGAGGGCCTGGTCGACAATGACCCGCTCGAGCTGCCGATCGAGGAGCAGTTCCGCGCCGGCGTCATGAGCCTCGGCTGGGACCCGACAACGGCCCAGGTCGTCATCGAGGCGTTCCCGATCATCGAGGTCGACGTCGACGAGCTCGACGACGTGGAGGTCATCGAGGTGGAGCCGGAGGAAGCGTTCATCGTCCGGATCCCGGTCGGCACGGCCCGGGCCTTCGCCAAGCGCACCCGCGAGATAGTCGGTGCAGGCCGGCCGATCTGCCCGTTGTGCCGACTGCCGATGGACTCCGACGATCACATCTGCGAGCTGCCCGACGGGTTCCGGTGACGATCGCCGCCGAGCTCGTCGAGGGCGACCTCGAGCTGTCGAGCCGGATCCTGTCGGCGTCCAACGCGACATTCCTGGCGCACATCGGCGAGGTGGAGGTCGTCTACAAGCCGATCGCCGGTGAGCGCCCGCTGTGGGACTTCCCCGACGGCAATCTCGCGCACCGGGAGGTGGCGGCGTACGCGGTCTCGGAGGTGCTCGGCTGGAACGTCGCCCCACCGACGTGGCTGCGCGACGGGCCGCTCGGACCCGGCATGGTGCAGCTCTGGCAGGAGACCGACCCAACTCAGCAGGCCGTGACCCTGGTGGCCGCCGACGGCATGCCCGACGAGGGTTGGTGCCATGTCTTCGACGGGCTCGACGAGCGCGACCGACCCGTGTCGCTGATCCACGAGGACTCGCCGGCCCTGCGTCGGATGGCGGTCTTCGACATCATCGTCAACAACGCCGACCGCAAGGGCGGGCACGTCCTCGAGATGACCGACGGGCACCGCCACGGCGTCGATCACGGGCTCACCTTCCACACCGACCACAAGCTGCGCACGGTCCTGTGGGGCTGGCTCGGCCTGGACCTCACAGCCGAGGAGCTCGACGGCGTCGAGCGCGTACGGTCAGCGCTGACCGGCGACCTGGGCGACACCCTCGCCGGGCTGCTCACCGAGGTCGAGGTCGCCGTGCTGGCCACGCGCTGTGAGCGGCTGCTGCGCAAGGCCCGGTTCCCGGCTCCACGCGGTGACATGCCCGCGATTCCCTGGCCCCCGTTCTGAGCGAAGCCCTTCAGCTGCCCGCTGACGAATCCGGTGGCATGACGTAGATCTTGCGAAGCGGCTCGTAGATGGTCCATCTGGTCTTCTGTCCCGCCCGGAGATGAACGACGGTCCCAGTGGCCAGAAGGACGCTCGACTCGTCCTCAAAGGTCAAGCGGCCCCTTCCGGACAGCACGACGAACACCTCTTCGGCTTCCGTGTCCGTGACGATCCCGGGCGTGATCTCCCAGATCCCGACAGTGACCCCCTCCACCGCGCCCAGGTCGGTGAAACCCGTGGTGGGCGTGCCGCCTGCGACATCGGAACCAGGCACGGCCGAGTGATCCAGACGGATCCCGGCCGCGTCGGCAGTCAGGAGCGCCGTCTCGGCGAGCTTCTTGGTCATGAGTCGAACCCCAGTCCCAGGCGATCGAGCGTTCTCAGGAGGAGGTTTCTCCGGCCCTCGCGGTGATCGGCACGATCGAGGGACCACTTCGTCGCCTCGATGCCCGCCTTCGCGAACGGCTCCGGCGGGAACGGCAGCGGCTTCTTGCGCACCATCTCCAGCTGCGTACGTTCGGTGCTCTCCCCCGCCAACCGGTCGAGCATGACCTCGGCCGCGAATCGGGTCGAAGCCACACCCAGTCCGGTGAAACCAGCGGCGTACGCCACTCGACCCCGCCGGGCGAGCCCGTGGAAGGCGCAGAACTGCGTCGACGTGTCGATCGCTCCTGCCCACCGGTGACTGAACCGGATGTCCTCGAGCTGCGGGAACGTCGTCAGGAAGTGCGATGCGAGCGTCTCGTGAGACGAGCGGCGATCCTCGTACTCGGCCTTGACCTTGCGTCCCGCGTGATAGATCGCGTCATAACCGCCATACAGAATGCGATCGTCCGGGGTCAGCCGGAAGTAGTGGAACTGGTTGGCCAGGTCGGCCAGGCCTTGTCTGTTGTGCCAGCCGATCGCGGCCTTCTGCGACGCGGTCAGGGGCTCGGTCATCAGGACATAGTCGTAGACCGGCACCGTCATGAGCCGTGAACGCTTCAGCAGAGGTCGGAAGACGTTCGTGGCGAGCGCAACCCGCTCGCTCGCCACGCTGCCCTTGGCCGTTCGCACCGTGACAGGACCCGTCCGCGAGGATTCGAGGCCGATCACGCCTGAGTGCTCGTGGATCTCGACGCCGAGGTCGCCGGCCACGCGCGCGAGCTCTGCCGCGAGTCGTCCCGGATGCACGAGTGCAGTGTCGTCCTTGACCCACCGACCGGCTTTGAAGATGGGACTCGCGACCTCTGCCTGGACCTCTGCCTCGCCCAGCGCCACTCCCTCCGGCATCTCGGCGAGCCATGCGACCTGGTGTGGCTCGTACGCAACGGACAAGACGCCGGTCCGCTCGAAGTCGCAGTTGAGGCTCAGCGAGACCACGTCTGACTCCAGGCCGGCTAGATTCTCCCGGCCCAGACGTTCGAGCGCCGGGTAGTCATCCGGCCACCTGCTCCGGCCGTTCTCCTCGCCGTGCGTCAAGCTCGCTTCGACGAATCCCCCGTTGCGGCCCGACGCAGCCCAGCCGATCCTCTCCGCCTCGAGCAGGACGACCCGAGCGCCGGGGTTGCGACGCTTCGCCAGCACTGCCGTCCACAGACCGCAGTAGCCGCCGCCCACGACCGTCAGGTCCGCGCGGGCTTGACCCTGAAGCACCGGGTGGACCGGCTGCTCAAGCTCGTCGAGCCAGAACACCGACTGCCGGCTTCCGGCGAGGCTCGCGGTGACCGCGGCCACGGACGGAGCCTCGCGCTCGAACACCGTCGAGTGCTTCATATGATGCCGTCCTCGTCCTCTAGTACATCCTTATTTGTAGTGAGTACTATAAAATCAGTTTGCGTCTCTGCAGGCAACCTTCCCGCGCGGATCCCAGAGGAGAAATCGTGGCGGCGCCACTTCGCATCACCCAGATCTGGCGGTACCCGGTCAAGGGCCTCGGGGGGCAGCAGCTCACCTCCACCGACCTCGGCCGGGACGGCATCGCGCTCGATCGCGTCCTGGGCCTCACCCACGATCGGGTCCCGCTGAGCCCGTTCGGACACTGGACGACGTACGACGCCTTCCATGCTCTGGACGCCCGGCCCGACCTCGGGGGCTTCTCGGCCCGGGCGATCGACTCCGAGAACGGCGCCAAGATCGAGGTTCGAACACCCCGCGGCGAGACCGCGGCGGTCACCCTGGACTCCAGCGGCGCCATCGCCGACGACTCCGCACTCACGCCAGGCACCGTGAGCAGATGGTTCGGCACGAGCACCACAACCGCTCGGCTGGTCTCATCAGGAAGCCACCTGTGGGATCTTGCCGACGCGCCGATCTCAATCATCAACGAGGCCAGCGTGCGTGCCGTCGGACGAGCAGTCGGCCACGACCTCGATCCGCGGCGATTCCGGGCCAACCTCTACGTCGACAGCGACGAGCCGTGGAGCGAGCTGCACCTCCTCGGGCGAACCATCACGATCGGAGGCGTCGAGCTGGAGGTCCTTCGACCGATCGAGAGATGCCAGGCCATCTCGGTGGACCCGACGCGGGGTGGCAGGGACATCAACCTCCCCGGCGCGCTCTACGCGCATTTCGGGCACCTGTTCTGCGGCGTGTACGCGCGGGTCGTCAGAACCGGGGAGATCCACGACGGCGATCCGATCGACTCTGACCGCCGGCCCCAACCAGCGGTCAGTCTCGCCGGGGCGACCGTGAACGAGGCGCGTTCTGCGCCACGGCCAGGCTCGATCTCGCGCGTGGAAGCGCCCGCGCGAGACGCCGCCAGCCTCCTGATCGAGGACTCGACCGGAACACTGTCGCAAGCCGCGCCCGGTCAGCACCTGCGACTCCACGGCACGTCCGGCGAGCGGCCATGGTGGCGCAACTACACAATCTCCGGCGTCGACGCTCGGGGCGTACGCATCACCGTGCGCCGACTCGAGGACGGACTTGCCTCGCCGATCGTCCACGACCTTCGCGCATCGGCCGACGTGCTGGTCTCGGGTCCGTACGGTGAAGCCACCGCCGACCCGCAGGGTCCAGACCATCTGGTCGTGCTGACGGCCGGCATCGGCATCACCCCGGCGTTGTCGATCGCCCGCGCCTTGCAGGACGCCAACAGCGACCGCGCCGTCGACTTCGTGCACGTGGACAGGTCGCGCGAAGCCATCCCCCACTGGGACGAGATCGAGCGGGCGGCAACGGCACTGCCGAACGTGCGGCACCATCTCTTCCTCACCAGGTCGGACGCCCACCCGGGAGTCCACCACGAGGGTCGACCGACCGGTGAGTTCCTCAGCTCCTTGATCACGGATGCGAGCCAGACCGAGCTTCACGTCTGCGGGCCCGCCACCTTCCTCCAGGACGTAAGACACTTTGCGGCCGAGCGAGGGATCGGCGACGACGCGATCCACGCCGACCCGTTCTACTCCCCTCGTCACGACGTTCCGGAACCGCGTGAAGCACCTCGAGCTGGGCCGTTCCGGGTCGAGTTCGCCAGGTCCGGGCAGGTGTACGAATGGGACCCGTCGTGCGGGACACTTCTCGATCTTGCAGACAAGCGGGGCCAGAGCTTGCCGGCAAGCTGCCGGGCGGGGGCGTGCGGCACCTGCGCGGTCAAGGTCACCGGCGATGTCTTCTACACGCTCGAGCCGGTGACCCCCGCACCAGCAGGACAGACGCTCATCTGCTGCGCCGTCCCGACATCAGACGTAGTCATCTCCTGAGCTAAGCCAGCGACCGTCGGCAGCTGTTGAGCGCCGACCTCAGCACCTTGACCTGGTGATCAGTCAGGTCGCGCAGCATCGTGCGTTCCAGGTCAGCGACCTCCGCCTCGCAGGCGCTCAGAAAGGCGCGACCCTCGTCCGTGAGCATGACGTTGATCCGCTTGCGATCTGCGGCGTCCTTGACGCGCACCACCAGCCGCCGCGACTCCAGCGCCGACACGAGATCGGCCATCGACTGCGGTCTGACGAACGCATTGCGCGCCAGCTCGGCGGACGACATGCCGTCCCTGTGCTGCAGAACCGTGAGCGCGGTGTACTGCAGCGCGGTCGCGCCGTGAGGGCGCAAGACGGCATCCAGCCTCGCCCGTACGACCTGCTCGACCTGCTTGACCGCGTAAAGCAGGGACGGCGAGCTCGACTCATCCATCACGTCGCCTTTGATCGACACCGCACGCCCTCTCAGATGCTCAGCCTCACCCTATCGACTTTTCGGGCTCCACCCTTCATAATTATCAGGAATCCTGTTAATCAATGTGAGCGAGTCACCGTGTCATCCAACTTCGAAACTCCGTCTCAAGCGAACCCGTCGGTCGACCTGCCCGACAGCGTCTCGCTGGAGCTGATCAACGACATCGCCGTCGTGCGGATCGCCCGCTCGCACAAGAGGAACGCCCTCGACGACCACACGGTCCTCGGACTCCAGTCGCTGTTCACCAACCTGCCCGCCACGGCCGCGGCAGTCGTGCTCACGTCGGCGGGAGAGCACTTCTCCGCCGGACTCGACCTCTCGGACCTGACGGAGAAGACGCCGATCGAGTCCGTCGCGCATTCGCAGATGTGGCACCGCGCGTTCGCGGCGATCGAGAACTCGTCCGTGCCGGTGATCGCCGCGCTTCGCGGCGCGGTCATCGGCGGCGGCCTTGAGCTGGCTTCGGCGACGCACCTCCGGGTCGCCGAGCGCTCCACGTTCTACGCCCTTCCTGAGGGCAGCCGTGGGCTGTTCGTCGGTGGAGGTGGTTCCGTACGGATTCCCCGTCTGATCGGCGCGCACCGCATGGCCGACATGATGCTGACCGGTAGGGTCATCGACGCACAGCACGGTCAGGACATCGGCATATCTCACTACCTGGTCGACGATGGGGCCGGCGAGGCCAAGGCGCTCGAGCTGGCCCGCACGGTCGCCCAGAACAGCCCGATCACCAATTTCGCGATCCTGCAGGCATTGCCGAGGATCGCTGCCGCCGGCACCAGCGAGGGATACCTCCTGGAGTCGCTGATGGCAGCCGTCGCGACCAGCAGTCCCGAGGCTCAGGTCCGCATGCAGGCATTCCTTGACGGACGAGCGAAGCGGGTGACGCAAGCATGACCGAAACACCCGAGCTGCTCTGGAGCCCCGACCCGTCCCGCTCCAAGGAGCACCACGTCGAAAAGTTCATCTCGTGGCTCTCCGAGACGCGAGATGTGCAGGTAGGCGACTGGGACGGCCTGTGGGACTGGTCAGTGAGCGAGCCAGGCGCGTTCTGGGCAGCGATCTGGGACTACTTCGGGGTGACCTCTCACGCGCCTGTCACGGGCAACCTCGAGCCAGGGGTGATGCCGGACGTCTCCTGGTTCCCGGGCGCGCGCCTCAACTACAGCGAGCACCTGCTGCGCGACACCCTTGGAGACCACACCGTTGCCGTGGTCGCGCACTCCCAGACGCGTCCCGAACACTCCTTGACGTTCGACCAGCTGCATCACGAAGTCGCCAAAGTGCGACAGGGCCTCGAACGACTCGGCGTCGGACGCGGCGACCGGGTCGTGGCATATCTTCCGAACATCCCCGAGACCCTGGTGGCCTTCCTGGCCACCGCGAGCCTCGGAGCAGTGTGGGCCAGCTGCGCCCCGGAGTTCGGCGCCCAAAGCGTGATCGACCGATTCGAGCAGCTGCAGCCCAAGGTGCTGCTGACCATCGCCGGCTATCGCTACGGGGACAAGGAGATCGACCGCACTGAGCAGTGCGTGCAGATCATCGCGGCGCTGCCGAGCCTCAGCGCAGTTGTCCACGTCCCCTATCTCGGCGAGGGACCCGCGGGAAGCATCAGCTGGGCGGACCTCGTGGGCACCGCCGACGCCGCACCCGCGCTGCAGTTCGAGCCCGTGCCGTTCGACCATCCCCTGTTCGTGCTGTTCTCCTCGGGCACCACCGGCAAGCCGAAAGCCATCGTGCATGGCCACGGTGGCATCTTGCTCGAGCACCTCAAGAATCACACCCTGAGCTGGGACCTGGGCAGAGACGATCGGATGATGTGGTTCTCGACGACCGCCTGGATGATGTGGAACATGCTGGCCTCAACGCTGCTGACCAAGGCCTCCATCGTCATGTTCGACGGCAATCCGATGTTCCCGGACGTCTCCGAGCAGTGGCGCATTGCCGGTGCGTGCGACGTCACGATGTTCGGCTGCAGCCCTGGTCTGCTGATGTCGAGCCGTGAGCACGATCTCCGACCACGCGAGGAGCACGGACTCTGGCGTCTTCGGCAGGTCGCCGTGGCGGGGAGTCCATTGCCTGCAGAGGGCTACCGATGGGTCGCTGAGCAGTTCGGCGACGACGTCCTGTTGAACGTGGGAAGTGGCGGAACAGATCTGTGCGCCGGCATTGTCCAGGGCAGTCCGGTCCAGCCGGTCTGGGTCAACGAGATCTCCGGAGCGTGCCTCGGCGTGGCGGCCAAGGCGTACGACGAGCTGGGTCGGCAGGTCGTCGGTGAACGCGGCGAGCTGGTCATCACGGTGCCCATGCCCTCGATGCCGGTCGGGTTCTGGGGCGACGACGACGGCAGCAAGTACCGCGCGGCGTACTTCGAGACCTACCCCGGTGTATGGCGCCACGGCGACTGGATCCGGTTCACGGACCGCGGCAGCTGCGTCGTGATCGGCAGGTCCGACGCCACCTTGAATCGCGGCGGCGTGCGCCTCGGGACCGCCGAGTTCTACGGCGTGCTCGAGTCCTTGCCCGCCGTCGGTGACAGTCTCGTCGTCCACCTGGAGGACAGCTCGGGTGGCATGGGCGAGCTCATGCTGTTCGTCGTTCCCGCGATTGGTCACGAGATCAGCACGGAATCACACGCCGACATTCGCCGAGAGCTGCGCAACCAGCTGTCTCCCCGCCACGTGCCGGACACCATCACGGTGGTCCCGTCGATTCCGATCAACCGCACCGGCAAGAAGCTCGAGGTGCCAGTCAAGCGCATCCTGCTCGGCGAACCAGTGGACGCCGTCATGTCACTCGACGTGCTCGCCGATCCGACCTCGATCGACGCGTTCGTCGCCGCGGCAGCACAGCGGTCCGGTCGATGAGTCGCATCGCGGTCATCGGCACGGGGGTGATCGGCCGGTCATGGGCTGCACTGTTCCTGGCTCACGGGCACGACGTGGTCGCCACTGATCCTCATCCGGAAGCCGAAGGAGCCACCCGCGACGCGGTCGACGCCGCGTGGCCGGCGCTGGAACGCCTTGGCCTGCACGAGACTGCGGATCGCGGCCGGCTGGTCTTCGTACCGACCGTCGCCGAAGCAGTGGCTGAAGCGACGTTCGTCCAGGAGAACGGTCCTGAGGACCCGGATCTCAAGCGTGCTCTGCTGGCGACCATCGACCGCGAGTCGCCCCAGCAGGCCATCATTGCCAGCAGCTCGTCGGGCATCACACCCTCGCTGCTCCAGGCCATGTGCGAGCACCACCCCGAACGCGTTGTGGTCGGTCACCCGTTCAACCCCGCGCACCTCATTCCCCTCGTGGAAGTCGTGGGAAACGACCGGACCGCGCCCTGGGTGATCGAGCAGGCGCTCGACTTCTACCGGAGCGTCGGCAAGAAGCCGATCCACGTACGCCGAGAGCTGCCGGGGCACATCGCGAACAGATTGCAGGCGGCCTTGTGGCAGGAGGCGTACTCACTCGTCGCTTCCGGCGCAGCGACCGTCGCTGACATCGACACCGCTATCGCGCATGGCCCCGGCCTCCGCTGGGCTGTTCTCGGTCCCTTGGCCAACCAGCACCTCTCGGGGGGCGATGGGGGCCTGCGGCACGTGCTGAACCACCTCGGCCCCGCGGCCGAGACCTGGATGGACGATCTCGGCGACGTCCGACTCACTCCCCCGCTCATCGACGCGCTGGTCGACGGCGTCGACGAGGAGCTGGCCGGCCGCGACCTGGGCCACCTGATCCAGGAGCGAGACGACCTCCTGCTCGCGCTGCTGGCCCACAAGTCGTCTGCCACCGTCCTGCCCTGACCGCGCAAACCACCAGGAGATTGCCCATGAGCACAGGCCACACGATCGACGTCGACGCACTCGTCGCGATCGACATGCACGTCCACGTGGAGACCGACGGCCACGGCCACTTCTCCCTCGACGACGAGCTGATGGAGGCATCAGCGGCCTACTTCAAGAACCCCGAGGACCGCGCACCGTCCATTCCCGACATCGCCACGCGCTACCGGGCGCTCAACATGGCGGCTGTGATCTTCACGGTCGACGCCACCTCGGCGAGTGGACATCCGGCCATCTCCAGCGAGGCCATCGCCGAGGAAGCGGCCGCGCACTCGGACGTGTTGATCCCGTTCGGTTCGGTTGACCCATGGGGCGGCCGGGCTTCCGTGGATCGGGTCCGGCGGCTCGTCAGCTCGTACGGCATCAAGGGGTTCAAGTTCCATCCGACGCTTCAGGCGTTCGAGCCCAACTCGCGCCAGTTCTACCCGCTGTACGCAGCACTCGAGGAGCTCGGAGCGATTGCGGTCTTCCACACGGGCCAGACGGGAATCGGTGCGGGCCTGCCGGGAGGCGCGGGACTCAAGCTGCGTTATTCCGACCCCATGCTGATCGATGACGTGGCGGCAGACTTCCCCGGTCTGCAGATCGTCATGGCACACCCGGCCGTGCCGTGGGTCGACGCGTCGATCTCGATCGCCACGCACAAGGCCAACGTGTTCATCGACCTGTCGGGCTGGTCCCCCAAGTACTTCCCGACACAGCTCGTCCGCCAGGCCAACACCCTGCTCAAGCACAAGGTCCTGTTCGGGTCTGACTTCCCAGTCATCGACCCCGAGCGCTGGCTGACGGCCTTCGACGCTCTCGAGATCAAGGACGAGGCGCGTCCCCTGATCCTCAAGGAGAATGCGCGCCGTCTGCTCGGACTCTGAGGCGCCTCAGACTGACGCCGGCAGGTCTCGTCGCCTGCTGGGCGTCCAGCCCGGCCGCGGGATCGCGTCGAGCAACTGCTTGGTGTAGTCCTCGGCCGGCGAGTCGAGGACGGACTCGGTGGACCCCATCTCGACGATGCGCCCGCGGTCCATCACGATGCAGTGGTCGCTGATCTGCCGCACGACGGCGAGGTCGTGTGAGACGAACAGATACGTGATGTCGAGAGATTCGCGGATGTCGCTCAGCAGGTTGAGGACCTGCGCCTGGACACTGACGTCGAGGGCCGAGACAGCCTCATCGAGGATCAGCAGCTTGGGCTCGAGCGAAAGCGCCCGGGCGATCGCGACGCGCTGCCGCTGCCCGCCCGAAAGGCGGCGCGGCAGCTCGTCGGCGTGTCGCTCGTCGAGACCGACCTGGGCAAGCAGCTCCATCGTCCGATCGCGACGCCACGCCTTGTCGTGATCGAAGTGCGCCGCGAGCAGCTCGTCGATGCACGCACCGACCTTCTGGCGCGGATCCAGCGAACCGAACGGATCCTGGAACACCATCTGGATCTCTCGCGCCTTGAGCCGGCGTGAACGAGGGCTGTCCGGCGAGGCGAGCGGCTTGCCGTCGAGCTCGATCGAACCACCCGTCGCCGACTCCAGGCCCGCGATGATCCTCGCGGTCGTCGTCTTGCCGGATCCTGATTCGCCGACCACGGCCAGCGAGCTGTTCCGCTCCAGCGAGAAGCTCACGTCATCGACGGCGACCAGCTCCTCGGAGCGGCCCTTGGCCCTCCCGACATGGAAGACCTTGCGCAGATGGTGAACGTCCAGCAGATGCGTCGTCATGCGCTCAATCCTTCGAAGAGCTCGGATGCGATGTCCTCGGCCCGGTGGCACGCCACGGACCGCCCGCCCACCTGGCGCAGCGCGGGGCGTACCTCACGGCACTCCTCGGTCGCGAACGGACACCGCGCGGCGAAGACACAGCCCGGGCCCGCCTCGTACGCCGAGATCGGCCGGCCGGGGATCGTCTCGAGGCGCTCGACCTTGACCGCGCTCGGCCGCGACTTGAGGAGCGCGGCGGTGTAGGGATGGCGAGGCTTGGAGTACACCTCGTCCGACGGTCCGCGTTCGACGATCACGCCGGCGTACATCACTGCGAGGGTGTCCGTGACAGCCGCTGCCAGGTCGAGGTCGTGGGTGATGAACAGCATGCCCAGAGAGCGCTCGCGGATCTGCTCAGCAAGGATCGCCATGACTTCGGACTGGACCGTGACATCCAGCGCCGTGGTGGGCTCATCTGCGAGGATGAGCTCCGGCGACGGCATCAGGGCCATCACGATCATCATGCGCTGGAGCAGACCGCCGGAGAGCTGGTGCGGATACTGCAGCATCCGCCGCTCGGCGTCGGTCACGCCCACGTCCACCAGCAGGGCGCACGCCTGGTCGAGCGCGTCGGCGCGACTCATCTGGCCCGTGGCGACGACGCCTTCGACCAGGAAGTCCCCGATGGTCAGCAGGGGGTTGGTGTGGGCGCGGGGGTCTTGATAGATCATCGAGACCTTGCGCGACCGGTAGGCCGCGAGCTCCTTGCGCGAGTAGTCCAGCACCGACTCGCCCCGGAAGGTCAAGCCTCCCGAGACCTTCGCTCCCGGCGGCAGGAGCCGCATGGTCGCCTTGGTGGTCATGGACTTGCCCGACCCCGACTCCCCGACCAGCCCAACTGACTCGCCGTCGTCCACGCTCAAGGTCACGTCGTGGATAACGGTCCTGCGCTCACGCGACCCCGACCGACTCGGGAGGTCGACCCTCAGGCCCTCGATGCTGAGCAACCGATCTGACGTCATCCGCTGGCTCCTATACGACTGGAAAGGCGCTCACCGACGATGTTGAACGACACGACGGTCAGGACGATGAGGGCGCCCGCTGAAAGGCTCTGCTGCAAGGCGCCGTCGAGGAGCTCGGAGCGGCCGTCGCTGACCATGAGACCCCACTCAGCACTCGGCGGCTGGACGCCCAGGCCGAGGAACGAGGTGGCGCCGAAGTCCATCAACGCCGAGCCGAACCCGATCGTGGCCTGCGCCATGACGATGGGGAACACATTGCGGAGGATGTGGCGCGTGCAGATCCGCCACGCTGACAACCCGGCGAGCTCGCACGCCTCGACGTACGGCATCCGGCGCTCGCGCACCGCTGCCGACCGTACGACGCGGGCGACGTAGGGAATGTAGACGAGCGAGAGGGCGAGGACAGGAGCCCAGAACCCAGCCCCGAACACCGCGGCCGCCAGCACCGCGACAAGGATCCCGGGCACCGCGAACATGACGTTCAGAACGCGGTTGAGTCCTCGATCGAGCCACCCGCCGTGCCATGCCGCAGCGATCGCCAACGCCGTGCCGGCGGTGGCACTCACGACCACGATGATGCCGGGACCGAGGAAGCTGAGCCGAGCACCTGCCAGCAAGCGGGAGAGAATGTCGCGACCCAACGAGTCCGTGCCGAGCAGGTGCTGGCCGCTCGGGCCCTGACTGGTTGCGAGGATGTCCGTCTGCGAGGGCGGATGCGGAGCGAGGAGTGGCCCGAACACGGCCATGAGGATCAGGAATCCGCAGACCGTCCCGAAGACCAGCACCACCTTGTCGACCGAACCAGTCCTCGTGCGCCTACTGCTGAGACGTGCCGTCAGAGTGCTCATCACACCTTCCCTCCGTCACGGAGCCGCGGATCCAGAGCTGCCTGAGCGAAATCGATGACCGTGGTCACGAGGACGAAGACGATCACGATCAGCAGCGAGATCGCCGTGACGACCGAGTAGTCCTTGTTGGAGACGCTCTTGATCAGCAGCGAGCCGATGCCGTCGACGGCAAAGGCCGACTCGATCACCACCGACCCCGCGACGAGGCCCGCAACCGTGAGGCCGGACGCCGTCAGAACCGGGATGGACGCGTTTCGCATGATGTGCCGGCGAAAGACGAGCTGGCGGGGAAGGCCCCGCCCGGTCGCCGTCATGACGTGCTCCCGGCTCGCCTCCTCCTTCACAGCAGCGGCAGTCATCTGAGCGACGTAAGCCGTCCATCCCAGCGACAGCGCGACGGCCGGCAACGTCAGGTGCCAGATCCGGTCGACGAACCCAGAACCCGCGCCGTACGTCGGGAACCACCCGAGCTTGACCGCGAAGATGCTGATCAGCACGCTGGCGGCGACGAATCCGGGAATCGCGACCCCGAAACCGACGACCCCGTTGACGACCGGACGCCAACGCTGACTGGTGCCACCGAACGCGCCCAATGCGACACCGACCAGCAGGATGATCACCGCCGACATCACCACGAGGGCGAGCGTGGTCAGGATGCGTGGACCCAGCAGGCCCGACACGCTCTGCCGATAGGTCAGCGACGTGCCGAAGTCGCCGTGAACGACGCCCGTGAGCCAGTGCCAGTAGCGCACGAGCAGCGGGTCGTCGAGGCCGAGCTGAGTCCGCATCGCGGCTCGTTGAGCGTCCGTGGCCTTCTGCCCGAGGATCTGGGAGACCGGATCACCCGGTGCAACACTGAGTGAGGAGAAGATCACGAACGATGCGGCCAGGACGGTGCCCACGGCGCCCGCGAGCAGGCGAACCGGCGAAGCCGCCCGCCGGCCCCGCGAGGGACCGGCGGCGGCGTCCGGAGGACTGACGCTCACCGAAGGCGTCCGGTGTTCGAGATCACTTGGCCGCTCCGATCGGAGCCATCTGCGGCATCGCCCAGTAGGCGAACGATGTCACGGCGCCGGTGTACTTCTTGTTGAGCACTGTCACGGTGTTCGTGCTGAGCAGCGGGACTGTCGCCGAAGCCTGCTCGAACGTCGTCTGCGCCTTGATGAACAGCTCGGCGCGCTTGTCACCGTCGAACGTCTCCCGAGCGGTGTTCAAGGCATCCGTCACGGCCGGGTCATCAAGGTCGGTGTAGTTGTAGAAGGCCTTGGGCAGGTAGACGAAGCCGGCCGGCTCGAGTGGATCCTGCACACCGTTGAACGAGGTGCCGAGCAGGAAGTCGATGCCCTTGCGCTTGGTGGCGTCGTAGCCTGCCTGGCTGTAAACGAGCGGCTGGAGCGACAGGATCTTGATCGTGACGCCCGCCTGCTTGGCCTGCTGCTGGAGCAGCTGGGCCGTCTTGGAGAGGACGGAGTTGCCGGCCGGGATCGCGACGACGAGCTTCTGCCCGTCGTAGTCCGACTGCTCGATGAGCTTCTTGGCTCCCTTGGCATCGAACGCGCGCTCCTTCTCCAGCACGTCGTACGCCTTCTGGTAGGTGGCGCGCTGATCGTTGGGCCAGGTCGTGGGAGTGATCGCGGAGTAGAGGGGCGTTGCGGCGCCCTTGTAGATCACCTTCGCCAAGGCCTTCCGATCCACGATCTTCTGCAACCCCTGCATGAACGTCCGGTCAGCAGTCACGCCGCCCGGGTTCGCCACGTCGAGCTTGAGCGACTGGGTCGACGGGCCGAACACGACCGCGTTGCGGCCATTGGATTTCAGCGACGTGATGGCGTCAGGCGAGACCTCGTAGGCCCCGTCGATCTCGCCGGCGTTCAGAGCCTGCGTCAGCGCCGTCGAGTCAGTCACGAAGGTGAACTTCACCGACGCCGCGTGCGCCTTGTAGGTGTCGTTCCAGTAGTTGTCGTTGCGGCTCATCGTGATGCTGTCGCCGGTCTTCCAGCTGTCCAGCTTGAAGGGTCCGCTGCACATGAGACCGCCTGCTGACGTACCGAATGTCTTGGCGTTCTTCTCGGTGTACGCCTTCTCCACCACGAGTCCGGCGATCGTGCTCATCTCGTTGTTGAAGAGCTCATCCGGCTTGGTGAACGTGACCGTGACCTCCTTGTCGCCGGTGGCCTCGATGGACTTCACGTTGGCGTAGATGAAGCTCACGATCGAGTCGGGCGCCTTGGCCCGGTTGAGGCTGAAGGCGATGTCCTCGGCGGTGACGGGCTTGCCGTCCCAGAACGTCGCGTCCGCGACGAGCGTGTAGACCAGCTTGGTCGGAGTCACCTGCTTGAACGACACGAGGTTCGGGGTGAGCTTGTAGTCGGCGTCGACACGCACCAACGGATCACAGAGGTTGCTGGTGACCTGGCCTCCGCCGTAGGTCGCCGCGTTGCGCGGGTCCAGGGTGTCAGGCTCGCCCGCCGTCAGGTTCCAGGTGAGCTGGTCGATGTCACCCTTGGCCGGCGACATGGTCGACGCGAGGTCTTTCGACACGTCGACGGTCTTGTCGTCGTTGCTGGACCCACCTGAACACGCTGCGACGAGCAGGAGCGACACCCCGGCGGCTGCTGCGGCGCACCGTCGGCGACCTCTCACGAACCTCTGCGACTGCAACATTCAAACTCCTCCAAAAGGGGTGCCGGGCCGGGTGACCCGCATCACGTAGAAGCGAATTTATAGCAAGCACTATGGATCCAACAAGGGTTCTGAGAATATTTCTCGCGATCGTAACAATCATCAGGCTTCCTGTTACATCTTCGACCTCTTTTCCTGTCATTCCGGGGTGGTCTCGCAATCGTTGGTCTAACACGGTGCCCCACCGATGACTCGTTTGCGCTGGCACTGGTCAGCCAAACGATTCATTTGTATAGTGCGCACTACACACCCAATGGAGGATCCAGATGCCGACGCTTGTCTCACCCTCGCAGCTCGACTCGCTGTTCACGCCGCAGCACGTGGCCGTGATCGGAGCGTCGGCCAAGCGGGACGACGCCGGAGGGAATCAGGCGATCCGCAACCTCCAGAGCTCTGGATTCGGCGGCAGGATCAGCGTCGTCAATCCATCGGGCGGCACCATCGAGGGACTGATGGCCCACACCGCCATCGCCGAGCTGGTCGATCGGCAGGTGGGCGTGGCACTGGTCGCGCTTCCGGCACAAGCAGTGCTTCAGGCGCTGCGCGAGCTCGACTCGATCGGCTGTCCTGCGGCTGTGGTGCCGAGTGCCGGACTGTCAGCTGAACACATCGCTTCGATCCGCGAGTTCACCGCCAGCTCCGGAATGCTCGTCCACGGGCCCAACTGCATGGGCCTCATCAACGTGTCCGACCGCATCCCCTTGTGGATCGACGAAGGCATCCTCATGGACCTGCCCGCGGGCGACATCTCGCTGGTCACCCAGTCCGGGTCAGCAGCGATCTTCGTCGCGCGATCGGCCGCGCCCTCGGGCTTCTCCAAGATCATCTCGACCGGCAACGAGCTGGGGACCACCACCGCCGACTACATCTCGTGGCTGGCCCACGATCCACAGACCGCCGTGATCGGGCTGGTCATCGAGTCGATCCAGGATGCCGAGGCGTTCACCACGGCAGTGCGTACGGCCCGCTCGGCCGGCAAGCCCGTGGTCGCCCTCAAGGTGGGCCGCACCGCCCTCGGCGGTCTGGCCACCACGGCTCACACCGGCGCCGTGCTGTCACGAGATGCCGCGTACACGAGTCTTTTCGAGGCGATCGACGTGCCTCTGGTCGACGACTACGACGAGCTCGCCAGCACGCTGCAGTGCCTGTCGATGCTTGGGGACCGCACGGTCGCGGGCACCCGTGTCGGGGTCGTCACGATCTCGGGTGGGCAGGCGGCAATGACGGCCGACCTCGCCGACGGGCTTGGGATTGCACTCCCGCAGTTCGCCGACGCCACGCAGGGCCTGCTCGAAGGACTCCTCCCGGACATGCCCGTCCACAATCCTCTCGATGCCGGGGGCAGTGTGGTCGCGGGCGATGACGCCTACGACAAGTCCCTGCTTGCGCTGGCTGCCGACGACGGCATCGATGCCGTCCTGGTCGTGCTGGACGCCCAACAGACGCTGAGCATGGCGGAGCTCGAGTTCGAGGACTGCTACATATCTGCGGTACGCGCCGCCGCCGCGCAGCACCCGAACCGGCCTTTCGTCATTGCCTCGAGCTCGTCGGTCAGCATCCACGAACGCACGCTGGAGCTCGCCGGACCGGACCTCCCGGTGATCCGCGGAATCCGCAACGCACTCGTCGCATTGCGGGGTGCAGCGGCCAACAGCGCGGCGATCATCAGGCCTCCCCACCGGCAGGGTGACCTCCCGAGTGCCACCACGGTCACTGACCTTCGCGACCGCATCCTGCGGGCCGAGAGCCTCGCCCCCACCCTGCGTGATGAGGTGCTCGCGGCATACGGCATACCTACTGTCGCCTCGGGCACTGTGGCCAGCGCGGACGAGGCCATCGTGTGGGCACGCGCGCACCGTTTTCCCATCGTCCTCAAGATCGCGTCGCCCGACATCGCGCACCGGTCGGACGTCGGCGGAGTCGTGCTCGACATCCGAACCGAAGCAGAACTGCAGCGGGCAGCCGAGCAGATCTTGGCCAACGTACGTCTTGAGGCTCCTGGTGCGAGAGTTGCCGGATTCGAGGTCCAGGAGCAGGTCGGGGCCGCCTTCGAGGCTTTCGCCGGCTACGTGGCCGATCCCCGCCTCGGCGCGACGATCGGACTCGGGATGGGCGGGACACTCGTCGAGCTGATCGGCGACGCAGCAGAGGCGCTGGCGCCGATCGACCCGATGCGGGCTGCCCGGCTGCTGTCGACCACTCGGCTCGGCACCCTGCTCAGGGGATATCGGAACCTCGCGCCCGACACCTCCGGCGAACCGTTCACCGAGCTCGTCTCGCGGCTCTCATGGCTCGCCTACGACCTGGGCGACCTCGTGAAGGAGGCCGACCTCAACCCCGTCCTGATCGAGCACGGCAGCGGCCGCGTCATCGTGGTGGACTCGCTGCTCGTGAAGTCTGCTGACACCGCCTAGGAGGAGAGTGATTCCTTGAGGCTCAGCGACCGCATCGCCGCATCGATGACGGCCAGCTGGTCGTCACGGCTCCACAGGTTCGGGTGCTCGACCGTCGAGAGCACGACGCCGTTGACCGTCGCGCGCAGCAGGCTCACGGCCGCTTCCAGCTCATTGGCGGGGACGAGACCCATGAGGTGCGAGCGAAGCAGCCCGCGCATCCGGTACTCCATGACGTCGAAGAAGCGGTCGATACTCGCGTGCTCCCCCCGGTGTGGGATGAGTGCGATGCGTCCCGACTCGTTCGCCACGTCCTCCGGATCCAGGGGCAACAACCACTCCAGCAGGATCTTGAGACGTCCGACGGCGTCCGCACCCTCTTCGAGCTGAGCCAGCTCCTCATCCCAACCGGCGACGAGGTCGTCGACGACTGCAGCGAAGATCTCCGCCCTGCTCGAGAAGAAGTAGGTGACCAGGGTGATGGACCCTCCGAGCTCTTCAGCAAGACTTTTGAGGGTGAGCGCCGAGGTTCCGCCGCGTCCGAGAATCCGGATCGCGGCCTGCGCGATCTCTCTCTTGCGCTCTACGTGATCGACGTGGCGTGCCATGCAAACCCCTTCGTAGTCCCCTCGGATGCGCGAGCATTCGCCCGATCCACGTCCACGATCAACGCGGCCAGACTCAGGCGCGTGCCAACTATAGTAACCGCTACATTCTCCAGTTATAGTGGTCACTACATTTTGATTCTGCCCGATGAGGACGTGACAGTGACGCCATCCACCACCGACATCACCACCGTGTCCTCCTCCTGGGGAGACATCTCGAGCATGCAAGGTCGGGAGTTCACCGGAGGATGGTTCTCGGTCGATGCCGATCGCCTCCAACCGTTCGACTTCGCGACCTACACCGACCAGAACACCGTCGCTCTTGAAGGTTCGAACTTCCCCGATGGCTTGGTCGAGGGCTTCCATCTGCTGAGCCTGCTCGACCACCTCTCCAACCAGATTCTCTACATCGACGATCCGGCGTGGACCGGCTGGAACTACGGTCTGGACCGCGTGCGATTCGTCAGCCCTGTGACGGTGGATGACGTCTTCCGGATCCGCGGCACCGTCTCTGAGGTGATCCCCCGCGGTGATGGCCAGCTGCTGCTCCTGAGCTGTTGGCTCGAGGTGCGCGATCGAGTCAAACCCGCGATGACAGCCGAATGGCGAGTCCTCTGGACACTGGGCGACGGTGACCGCGCATGAACACCGAGATTGTGTGGATGCCTGGCCACGAGCTCGCTGACAAGATTCGTGCGCGGGACATCTCGCCCACGGAGGCCGTCACCGCGGTCCTGGAGCGACTCGAAAAGGTCGAGCCGGCGATCAACGCCTTCGTCACCGTCACCGCTGACGCGGCACTGGCGGGCGCCAAGGTCGCCGAGCAGGCGCTCCTCGACCCCAAAGCCGATCTTGGCCCGCTCCACGGCGTGCCGATCACGGTCAAGGACCTGTGCGACACGGCCAGCGTACGCACGACGTACGGGTCCAAGAGCTTCACCGACCACATCCCTGAACGCGACGCCGTCACCTGGTCCCGCCTCAAGTCGGCCGGTGCCATTCTCATCGGCAAGACGACGACACCGGAGTTCGGCATGCTCGGGGTGACCGACAGCCAGCTGACCGGACGCACCAGCACCCCATGGGCGACGACCCACACGTCGGGCGGCTCCAGCGGCGGGGCGGCGGCATCCGTCGCGTCCGGGGTTGCACCCTTTGCCTGGGGGTCCGACGGCGGCGGGTCGATCCGCGTACCGGCGGCGTGCTGCGGTGTCGTTGGCCTGAAGGCATCGATGGGTCGTTTCCCAGTCCAGACGCCTTGGGAGTCCGTCGGGACGGACGGCCCGCTGACGCGTAACGTCCGCGACGCAGCCCTGCTGATGTCAGTCGCCGTGGGCCCGGACGCCCGGGATCCACTGTCCTTGCCATGGACGTCGGATGACTGGGTTGGCGCCACCATCGGTGCATCGCTCAACGGGATGCGAATTGCCTATTCGCCTGACTTCGGGACGGCCGACGTCGATCACGAGGTACGTCAGATCGTGGAACTGGCGCTCGCAGACCTGCGCTCAGGCGGCGCCGTCGTCGAGCAGGTCGACCTGAACCTGCCTGACCCGGTTTCCTACTTCCAGGCGTTCTGGACACCTGCGTTCGCGGATGAGCTCGGCGACGATCTGCTCTCCGGCGCCGCGGACTCCTCCACCGTGCATCCCATGATGCTGGAGATGGCTCGGCAGGGTCAGCAGCTGGGCGCCCTCGAGTACTACCGAACAACGATGCGAACCCGAGGCGAGATATCGAACGGTTTCGCGGAGGTGTTCGACTCCTTCGACATCCTCGTCACCCCGACCATGCCGGTGACGGCATTTCCCCACCCGGGCCGCGAAGCAGGTCCGACCGAGATCAACGGGAAGCCCGTCAGCCACCCAGCGACAGACTTCCACCGCTTGACCGAACCGCCCAGCCATGCCGGCCTTCCGGCGATCACTGTGCCGTGCGGATTCAGCGCGGAAGGCCTCCCGGTCGGGATCCAGTTCATCGGCCCACGACATGCCGACGCCGCGACCCTCAGAGCTGCCGCCGCGTACGAGTCGCTCACCGAGTGGTCCTTGCGGCGGCCGCCTGTGTAGGGTCAGCGCCCAGTTGCTCTCGAACCGAGAAGCAGGAGGAGCCTTGATGGACATCGTTCTGAAGAACGCGAAGGTCTACACGTCGGACGAACAACAGCCGTGGGCTGACACCATCGCCGTACGTGAAGGGCGCTTCGTGTTCGTCGGGCAGGAATCGGACTGGAGCGACGACGGTTCGTTCACAGTGCACGACATGCTCGGCAGGCTCGTGCTGCCGGGCCTCATCGACTCGCACACCCACCCCTCCCTCGTCGCCGAGAGCCAATGGCACGTGCGACTTCCCTGGACGCACGATGTGGTGGCGCTTCTCGAGTTCATCCGGGCCTTTGGGGAAGCCCACCCGCCCGAGGAGATGCCTTTCCTCTACTTCGAGTACTACCCGAGCACCCTGTTCGGCGGAGGACAACCAACGAAGGAACTGCTCGACGGCGCCATATCCGATCGACCCGTTCTGTGTCAGGACTTCAGCGAGCACTCACACTGGGTGAACTCGAAGATGCTCGAGCTGATGGAGATCACCGCCGCGACTCCCGACCCTGTGCCAGGGCTCGAGATGTTCGCCCGCGACGAGACCGGTGAACCCACCGGACATCTACTCGAAAATGTCCACCATCACTTCATCGAGAGGATGTACGCGCGCCTGGGGTGGCGGCCCCCGACGGGATTGACCGCCGAGGGCATGCGGCCGTTCTTCCAGTTCATGACCGAACATGGCGTGACCGCGCTCTTCGAGGCACTCGTCGCCGACGAAGACACACTGCGCTCGGTTGCCGAGCTCGACGCCGCTGGAGAACTGCACGTCCACTACGAAGGGGCGCCACGATTTCGCACGCTTGACGATCTTCCGGAGGCCATCGAGACAGTTCATCATTATCAGGCCACGTATGGGAATGACCACATCCGGATCCGAACGCTGAAGCTCTTCCTGGACGGAACGAACGAGAGCGGGAACAGCGCACTTCTCAAACCGCAAAGCGACGACCGCTGCGGAGAGAACCACGGCGAGATCCAGATGGACCTCGATGATCTGACGGCGTGCCTGGTGCAGTGCAACAGGTCGGATGTGGACCTGCACATCCACATGGTGGGGGACAGGGCCTTTCGCAACGGGTGCGATGCGGTAGAGACAGCTCGCAAACGGGCCACCGAGGACGGCGACGAGTGGCGGATCCAGGTCACGTTCGCCCACTGCGAACTGGTCGACCCTGCCGACATGAGCCGTCCGGCAGAGCTGGGCATCATCGTGAACTGGACGACGCACTGGTCTGGCGGATACTTCGGCGAGGAGGCCAAGAAGTACCTCGGAGACGAGCGCTGGAACCGCATGTACGCGTTCAACGACATCGCGACGAGTGGCGCCGCGTTGACCTTCTCCAGCGATGTGGTCACCCAGTACGAGCTGAACAGGGGCAACCCGTTCTTCGGCATCCATGTGGCACACAACCGCGTCGATCCTCAGTACCCCCTCGACCCGTCGCGGCACCCCGACAGCGTCCGGCCCGATGCTGCGTCGAAATTGAGCTTGGAACGGTTGATCAAGGGCTACACGATTGACGGCGCGCGGCAGCTCCGGATCGATGATCGGACGGGATCTATCGAACCTGGCAAGATCGCGAACTTCGTCGTCCTCGACGAGGACCTCTTCTCCTCAGATACCGACACGTTTCTGGAAACGAAGCCACAGGTGGTGTTCTTCGAAGGACGCGCAGTCTCGGGTTCGCTCTGACGAGGACCTCCGTCACCCATGGGGATCTGCTGGTCGGCTGCGTCATCAAACGCATCGCAGTGTCGGACCGATCAGAAGCCGATGGGCAGGCCGGCGTAGTTCTCGGCCAGCCCTGCGGCGCCGGCTTCGCTGGAGGTGACCCAACGCAGCTGCGACAGCTGCAGCTGGGCGTCGAACGGGTCGTCGCTGGTGTGCAGCATGGTGGTCATCCACCACGAGAAGTGCGTGCAGCGCCAGACCCGTCGGAGCGCGTCGTCGGAGTACGAGTCGGCGAGGGTCGGGTCCTTCTTGCGCAGCAATGCGGCCAGAGCAGGCGCGAGCATCGCGACATCGGCGACAGCGAGGTTGAGGCCTTTGGCTCCGGTCGGCGGCACGATGTGCGCCGCGTCGCCGGCGAGGAACAGCCGGCCGTGCCGCATCGGCGTCTGCACGAAGCTGCGCATCGGGAGCACGCTCTTCTCGGTGATGGGACCGGGATTGAGCTGCCAACCGTCCTGCCCGTGACCCAGCCGGGTGGCGAGGCCGTCCCAGATGCGCTCGTCGGACCAGTCAGCCACGTCCGTGCCGTTGGGCACCTGCAGGTAGAGGCGGCTGACGGTCGACGAGCGCATCGAGTGCATCGCGAAGCCGTCGGGGTGCCAGGCGTAGATCAGCTCGTCGGTCGAGGGCGCGACATCCGCGAGGATGCCGAGCCACGAGTACGGATAGACCCGCTCCCAGGACTGCTTGACCGAGTCCGGGACCGCTCCACGGCTGGGGCCGAACGAGCCGTCGCAGCCGACCACGACATCGGCGTCGAGGCGTTGCGCCACGCCGTCGACATCGGTGAACGTCACGTACGGGCGCTCGGTGTCGAGGTCATGCAGCGCGGTGTCGGTGACTTCGTAGTGGATCTCCTGCCCTGCGCTGGCGCGGGCGGCGACGAGATCCTTCTGGACCTCGGTCTGCCCGTAGATCCACACGCTGCGGTCGGTCAGGTCGACGAAGTCGATGTGATGCCGCTCTTCTGGCCACTGCAGGTGGATGCCGCGGTGCTCATCGCCCTCGCGTCGCAGCCGCTCACCGAGACCCACCGACTCGAGCAGCTCGACGGTGGAGTGCTCCAGCACACCGGCCCGGATCCGGGACGCGACGTATTCGGCCGACCGGATCTCGACGACGACGGACTCGATGCCGTCCTGGGCAAGGAGGTGGGACAGCAGGAGACCCGCGGGGCCGGCGCCGATGATGGCGACTTCAGTTCGCATGCCGTCAGTCAATGCCCCGTGCCGTCGCCAGACCATCTCGGTCTTCCATCCAGTGGAACTAGACGCCGAGGCTCCGGCCAACGCCTTGCGCCGCCACCTGGAGCGCGGCGACCAGCCTCGCCCGGTCGCGCTTGAGCGTAGGGACCACGATGCCGAGCGCCGCGACGACCTGACCGTTCGACGCCCGGATCGGAACCGCGACGGAGCACGCGCCGAGGCTCATCTCCTCGACCGTCGTGGCATACCCCTCGCGATGCACCCGGCGGAGCTGATCGCGCAGCAGCCCCGGCTGCGTGATCGTGTAGGGAGTGATGCGGGTGAGATCGGACAGCACCGCGGTCTGGACGTCCTCCGGCGCGTACGCCAGGAGCACCTTGCCAACACCCGTGGCGTGCAGCGGCAGGCGCGAGCCGATCTGGCTCACGACGGGCACCGACGCGTGGCCCGAGAGCCGGTCGAGATAGAGCACGTCGAGCTCATCACGCACGGCGAGGTGCACCGTCGCGAGGGTCGCGCCGTAGATGTCGTGCAGGAACGGCGAGGCGACCTGTCGGAGTCCCGACTGGGTCGGCGAGAGCAGCCCGAGGTCCCACAGCCGGCGCCCGATGACGTACTTCCCCGAGCTGCGCCTGACCACGGCACCCCAGTCGACGAGCTCGGAGACAAGTCGATGGGCGGTGGGCAACGACAGACCGGCCCGCCGGGCCATCTCGCTCAGAGTCAGCGCTCGGTGCTCGGGATCGAACGAACCCAGCAATGCCAGCACGCGCGAGGCGACGGTGATCCCGGACTCCGCGCTGTTGCCGGCCACGGCGACCCTTTCGTTCAGTGGAAGACAAGTCTCGCACCACCCACCGCCTCGCGCCTAGCGTGCTCATCGTGACCCAGGCATCCGAGCTGTCCACGCAGGCAGAGGTCAGCGACGAGATCGCTGCCGCCTCCAAGGCGTATGAGGCCGGGGACCGGGGCGACGCCCAGCCGCTGCTCGACTACCCGCCGTACCGGAGCAGCGTCCTGCGGCACCCGACGAAGGACCTGCACCACACCGATCCGGAGACGATCGAGCGCTGGGCGCCGTGCTTCGGCCCGCAGGACGTCAGCCCGCTCGAGGCCGACCTGACGATCCAGCACAGCGGCGAGCCCATCGGCGAGCGGATCACGGTGGCGGGAAGAGTGGTCGACGGCGACGGCCGGCCGGTCGCGCACCAGCTCGTCGAGATCTGGCAGGCCAACGCAGGGGGTCGCTACATCCACAAGCGCGACCAGCACCCCGCGCCGCTCGACCCCAACTTCACCGGCGCCGGCCGGCTGATCACCGCGGCCGACGGCTCGTACTCGTTCCAGACGATCAAGCCCGGGCCGTACCCGTGGAAGAACCACCGCAACGCCTGGCGTCCCGCCCACATCCACTTCTCGCTGTTCGGCACCGACTTCACCCAGCGGCTGGTCACGCAGATGTACTTCCCCGGCGATCCGCTGTTCGCTCTGGACCCGATCTACCAGTCGATCACCGATGCCGATGCCCGGGCGCGACTCGTGGCGACGTACGACCACGACCTCACGACTCCCGAGTGGAGCACGGGCTATCGCTGGGACATCGTGCTGACCGGAAGTCACCGCACGTGGCTGGAGGACGAAGCATGAGCACCTTGATGCCGACGCCCGGCCAGACCGTGGGGCCGTTCTTCCACTACGGCCTGCCGTACGAAGGCGGAGCCGAGCTCGTGCCCGCCGGCCACCCCGATGCGATTCGCCTGCACGGCACCGTGCTCGACGGCGCGGGCGACCCGGTGCCCGACTCGTTGATCGAGATCTGGCAGGCCGATCCCGAGGGACGCATCGTCCAGGCGCCCGGCTCGCTGCACCGCGACGGCTGGACGTTCACGGGCTGGGGCCGCGCCGCCACCGATGCGGCTGGGCGCTACTCCTTCACGACAGTGCTGCCGGGCGCGGCCGAAGGAGACGCACCGTTCTTCGCCGTCACGGTGTTCGCCCGTGGACTGCTTGACCGGCTGTTCTCCCGGGCGTACGTGCCGGAACACCCCGCTCTGCACGATGACGCCCTCCTCACCTCGCTGCCCGAGGATCGACGCGGCACCCTCATCGCGTCCTCCGACGCATCTGGGCTCGTGTTCGACATCCGCCTGCAGGGCGAGGGCGAGACGGTGTTCCTCACGTTTCCCGACAACGGCAGACTGCAGGCATGACTGATCTGTTCTGGCCCGGCAACGAACGCGCCGGTGAGCTGATGTCCGAAGCCACGCTGCTCGAGGCGATGGTGCAGGTGGAGAACGCCTGGCTCGACGCCCTCGTCGTGGCCGGGCTCGCGCCTGCGTTGAGCGACGGCGACCTCACCGGCCTCGTCACCTCCGACGACGTCGACGAGCTTGCCCGCAGCGCCGAGGCGGCGGGCAACCCCGTGCCTGCGCTCGTCGCCCTGCTCCGCTCCCGCACCGGGATCGACAGCGCCACGTGGCTGCATCGCGGCCTGACCAGCCAGGACGTGCTCGACACGGCCCTCATGCTCGCCCTGCGTGGCGTCCTCGACCGGCTGCTGGACGAGCTGCGCTCGCAGGTCATCGCGGCGTCGATCCTCGCCGAGCGCCACGTGTCGACGCCGATGGTCGGCCGTACGCTCACCCAGCACGCCGTCCCCACCACGTTCGGCGCGGTGGCCGCCGGCTGGCTCGACGGCATCCTCGACGCGGCCGACCTCGTCGTCGACGCCCGCGCGCTCCTGCCGGTGCAGCTCGGCGGTGCTGTCGGCACCCTCTCGGCAGCGACCGAGCTCGCAGCACTGCGTGGGCTCGACGACCCGCAGTCCGTCGCCGCAGAGCTCGTCACGATCACCGCAGAGGCTCTGGGTCTGCGCGAGCTGCGGCCCTGGCACACGTCGCGTGGTCCGGTCACCCGCACGGCCGACGCCCTGGTGTCGTGCACCGACGCGTGGGGGCACGTGGCCACCGACGTGGCGACGCTGTCGCGCACCGAGATCGCGGAGCTGGCCGAGCCCAGCGTCGAGGGCCGCGGCGGGTCGTCGACCATGCCGCACAAGCACAACCCCGTCCTCTCCGTGCTCGTCCGTCGCGCGGCCCTGGCCGCCCCGGCCCTCGCGTCGACCCTCCACACGTCGTCGGCCATCGCCGGTGACCAGCGGCCCGACGGCGCTTGGCACGCCGAGTGGTCGACGCTGCACACCCTCGGCCGCCGCACCGCGGTCGCCGGGTCGCAGACGACCGAGCTGCTCCAGGGCCTGCACGTCGATGCCGAACGCATGCGCGCCACGCTCGACCGCTCCGCCGACGACGTGCTCGCCGAACGACGCAGCATCGCCGACCTCCTCGACGCGAAGGCCGATCCCGACCCCACGACATACCTCGGCATCGCCGAGGACCTCGTCGCCGGCGCCGTCGAACGCGCCCGCATCTTCCTCGAGGAGAACGCATGACCGTCCCCCAGGTCACCGCCGTGCGTCTCGGCGGATCACCGGCCCTTCCGCTGCTCGTGCTCGGCCCGTCGCTCGGAACCTCCGCGCGTACGCTCTGGACGCGATGTGCGCCTGAGCTGGCCAAGAGCTTCGAGGTGCTCGCCTGGGACCTGCCCGGGCACGGCACCAACGTGGCCGCGGCCAAGCCGTTCACGGTCGCCGAGCTTGCTGCCGGGGTGCTCGCGATGGTCGACGACATGCTCGCCGAACGCGGCGAGCAGGGCACGACGTTCGCGTACGCGGGCGACTCGGTCGGCGGCGCCGTGGGGCTGCAGCTGATGCTCGACGCGCCGGATCGCGTCGACACCGCAGTGGTGCTGTGCACCGGCGCCAAGATCGGCGAGCCCGAGGGGTGGCACGAGCGCGCCGCGACCGTACGCGCGTCCGGCACTCCGGCGGTGCTCGAACGCTCCGCCGCGAACTGGTTCGCCCCGGGCTTCCTCGAGCGCGAACCCGAAACAGGAGCCGCGCTGTTCCATGCCTTGCAGGACGCGGACCGGGAGGGCTACGCGCTGGTCTGCGAGGCGCTCGCGACGTTCGACGTACGGCCCCGCCTGCACGAGATCACGACACCGGTCCTCGCGGTCGCGGGCGCGGACGACATACCGGCGCCACCGGCAGGCCTCGAGGAGATAGCCATCGGTGTGAAGAACGGGCGGCTCGTCGTGCTGGACGGCGTCGGGCATCTTGCTCCCGCCGAGAGTCCCGAAGAGGTCGCCCGCCTCATCCGCGAGCACGCCACGGGAGAACCACCGGACGATCCGTCGCCGACCGTCGCCGAGGTGCGCGAGGCCGGCATGACCGTGCGCCGCGAGGTGCTCGGCGACGCGCACGTCGACCGCGCGATCGCCAGCACGACCGAGCTCACCGCCGACTTCCAGGACTTCATCACGCAGTACGCCTGGGGATCGGTCTGGACCCGTCCCGGCCTCGACCGGCGCAGCCGTTCCCTCATCACGCTCACCGCACTCGTGGCGCGCGGCCATCACGAAGAGCTCGCGATGCACCTCCGCGCCGCCCGCACCAACGGACTCACGAACGACGAGATCAAGGAGCTGCTCCTGCAGACCGCGATCTACTGCGGCGTCCCCGACGCCAACACCGCCTTCCGCATCGCCCAGGACGTCCTGGCCGAGATCGATCAGGAGAGCTGATGCCCAGCGCCCACCTCTATGCCGCGACCCGTACGCCCTTCGGCCGGTTCGGCGGTGCGCTGTCGGGCGTACGCCCTGACGACCTGGCCGCGACCGCGCTGTCGGGTGTGCTGGCGAAGGCGCCGGGGCTGGATCCGGCCGCGATCGGCGACGTGGTCTGGGGCAATGCCAACGGCGCGGGTGAGGACAACCGCAACGTCGGGCGCATGGCCGTGCTGCTGGCGGGGTTGCCGTCCAGCGTCCCGGCGACGACGGTCAACCGGCTCTGCGGTTCGAGCCTGGACGCGGCGATGATGGCCTCACGGACGATCGAGACCGGCGATGCTCACGTGGTCGTCGCGGGTGGGGTCGAGTCGATGACCCGGGCCCCGTGGGTGCTGCCCAAGCCGTCGCGTGGGTTCCCCGCCGGCGACATGGCGGCGGTCTCGACGACGCTGGGCTGGCGCCTGGTCAACGAGCGGATGCCGAAGGAGTGGACGGTCTCGCTCGGAGAGTGCAACGAGCAGCTGCAGGACAGGTTCGGCATCAGCCGCGCGCGGCAAGACGCATTCGCCGCCCGGTCACACGAGCTCGCGGCAGCCGCATGGGCCGCCGGGTTCTACGACGACCTCGTCACCCCTGTCGAGGGAGCTGAGCTGACGCGCGACGAGTCGATCCGCGAAGGCACCACGCCCGAGAAGCTGGCCGGCCTGAAGACCGCGTTCCGCCCCGACGGCACCATCACCGCAGGCAACGCCTCCCCCCTCAACGACGGAGCATCGGCGCTGCTGATCGGCTCGGCCGAGGCCGCGGGCTCGATCGGCATCAACCCGGTCGCGCGCATCGCCGGTCGCGGCGTGCATGCGCTCGACCCGCAGTACTTCGGCTTCGCCCCGGTCGAGGCCGCCAACGCGGCGCTGGCGCGGGCGGGCATCAGGTGGTCCGACGTCGGCGCTGTCGAGCTCAACGAGGCGTTCGCCGTGCAGTCGCTGGCCTGCGTCGACGCGTGGAAGGTCGATCCGGACATCGTCAACACCAAGGGCGGCGCGATCGCGATCGGCCACCCCCTCGGCGCGTCGGGCGCCCGCATCCTCGGCACCCTCGCCAAGCGACTCACCGAGTCCGGCGAGCGCTGGGGTGTCGCGGCGATCTGCATCGGCGTCGGCCAGGCGCTCGCCGTGGTGCTCGAGAACGAGTCGAGCCGATGACCCTGATCGCCCAGACCGCCCTCGAGGCCGTCGAGGGCATCAAGGACGGGTCGACGGTGCTGGTCGGCGGGTTCGGCATGGCCGGCATGCCGGTCGCCCTGATCGACGCGCTGATCGAGCAGGGCGCCACGGACCTCGAGGTGGTCAGCAACAACGCGGGCAACGGCGACACCGGGCTTGCTGCCCTGCTCGCTGCCGGCCGGGTCCGCAAGGTCATCTGCTCGTTCCCGCGCCAGTCCGACTCGTACGTCTTCGACGACCTCTACCGGGCCGGGAAGATCGAGCTCGAAGTCGTGCCGCAAGGCAACCTCGCCGAACGGATGCGCGCCGCCGGCGCCGGGATCGGTGCGTTCTTCTGCCCCACCGGCGTCGGCACGCCGCTCGCGGAGGGCAAGGAGACCCGTACGATCGACGGCCGCGACTACGTCCTCGAGCTGCCCATCCACGGCGACGTCGCCCTCATCGGCGCCCACGCCGGCGACCCCATGGGCAACCTCGTCTACCGCAAGACCGCCCGCAACTTCGGACCCGTCATGGCCACCGCCGCTGCCACGACGATCGCCCAGGTAAGCCACATCGTCGCCCTCGGCGACCTCGACCCCGAAGTCGTGGTCACCCCCGGCATCTTCGTCGACCGCATCGTCCACGTCGCACAGGAGACACCATGACCATCACCGTGACCCTCGACCGCACCATCGAGCACCTCGACCGCGGACCGCTGACCCGCGACGAGATGGCACAAGCCGTCGCCCGCGACATCCCCGACGGCTCCTTCGTCAACCTCGGCATCGGCCAACCCACCCAGGTCGGCGACCACCTCTCCCCCGACTCCGGCATCGTCCTGCACACCGAGAACGGCATGCTCGGCATGGGCCCAGCAGCCACCGGCGACGACATCGACACCGACCTGACCAACGCCGGCAAGGTCCCGGTCACCGAGCTGCCCGGCGCGTCGTACTTCCACCACGCCGACTCCTTCGCCATGATGCGCGGCGGACACCTCGACGTCTGCGTCCTCGGCGCCTTCCAGGTCTCCGAACGCGGCGACCTCGCCAACTGGCACACCGGCGCCCCCGACGCGATCCCCGCCGTGGGCGGAGCCATGGACCTCGCCATCGGCGCCAAGGACGTCTTCGTCATGATGAGCCTGTTCGCCAAGGACGGCGCACCCAAGCTCGTACGCAAATGCACCTACCCGCTCACCGGCCTGGCCTGCGTCAGCCGCGTCTACACCGAACACGCCACATTCCTCGTCGGCGGCAGCGGCGTCACCGTCGTCGAGACCTTCGGGACCACGGTCGACGAGCTGGCCGGGCGGCTCGACCTCGAGCTGGGACTGATCGGGTCCTGACCCTGCGACTGCTGAGCCGCGAGCATGGCCTGCGCCTTCGCCGGCTGGCACATCAGCCCGCCGCTGCTTCCCAGGCGAACCCGTCGGGGTCGTTGAACGATCCCGCGTCGCCGCCGATCTGGAGCCGATGCGATCCGCTGCCCTCGGGTGCGACGCCCGCGTCCTTGGCCAGGGCCCGCCGCCCGTACAGGGCCACCTTGATGGGGCTGGTCTCGAGCTCGACGTACTTGCTGCCGAAGCTCTTGCCCACCGTCAGGCCCTTGCCGACATAGAACGCCTTGGTCGCCTTGACGTCGTCGACCCCGAGCAGCAGCACGATGTCGTCGACATCCCGCGAAGCCGGGGCGGAGTCCTTCTTGGCCGAGGAGGCGATCTTCCAGACCGCCCCGTCGGGGGCCTGCACGACCCCGCCGTAGCCCCAGAACGACTTGGCCGCCGGCTTCAGGGCCGTGGCGCCGGCGGCGAGCGCGGCATCGACCAGTGCGTTGACGTTGGCGGGCTGGGACACCACCAGGGACATCGTGAAGCCCCGGAACCCGTCGGTCGGGGCATCCGAAGCGCGTACGCGCACCCGTGAGCCGAGCGCGAAGGCGGTGTCGTAGAAGGCGGCGGACGCGGGGTCGGCCGATTCGAGCGTGATGTGATCGATGGTTGTCATGCGATTCACGCTAGGTGCGCGCTCGTCGACGGCGCTTCTCGATTCGTGACCGTCTGGGACTCAGGGCGCCTCGGCGAGCACCCATCCTGAGGGAAGCCCGGCGTCGAGGATGCGGACTCCGTGGCGTACGACTGCTCCGGCGACCTCCGCCGTCGACGCCGTGCCACCCAGGTCCGGCGTGCGAATACCCTCGGCCAGAGTGGCCTCGATGCTCTCGACCAGCACCCGGGCAGCGATGTCCTCACCGAGGTGTTCGAGCATCATGGCCGCGGACCAGATCTGGCCGATGGGGTTGGCGATGCCCTGGCCCGCGATGTCGGGCGCTGACCCGTGAACGGGTTCGAACATCGAGGGATGCCGTCGAGGCGGGTTCAGGTTGGCACTCGGTGCCACGCCGATCGAACCGGCCGCTGCGGCCGCGAGGTCCGAGAGGATGTCGCCGAACAGGTTGGAGGCGACGACCACATCGATCGATTCGGGCTTGAGGACCATGCGAGCTGCAAGGGCGTCGATCAGGACACTCTCCACCACCACGCCGGGAGTGGCGTCCACGCAGCTCTGCACGACTTCGTCCCAGAACGGCATCGTGTGGATGATCCCGTTGGACTTCGTCGCGGAGATGAGCCGCCCCTGACGTCGTTGGGCGAGCTCGGCCGCGTACGTGGCCACCCGCTCGACACCTGTCCGGGTGAAGATCGACTCCTGCACCGCCATCTCCTCCGGCTGCGCGCGATACAGCCGTCCGCCGACCTCGGAGTACTCCCCCTCGACGTTCTCCCGGACGACCATGATGTCGAGGTGGCTCACACCGGCGAGTGGCGACACGACACCCGGTAGCAGCCGGACCGGTCGCAGATTGACGTACTGCTCGAAGTCCCTGCGGATCGGGATCAGCAATCCCCACAGGGTCACGTCGTCGGGAATGTCGACGTCGCCGACGGCGCCCAGCAGGATCGCGTCGCCCGTGGCCATCTGGTCGAGGCCGTCGACCGGCATCATCCGGCCGTGCTTGCGGAAGTGGTCCGAGCCCCACTCGCGGGGCCGCCAGCTCATCGTGAAGCCCAGAGATGGCGCTAGCGCGTCGACGCAGGAGACAGCGGCCGCCATGACTTCGGGGCCGATGCCATCGCCTGCGATCACGTCGACCGTATGCGCGCGCCCTGTCATGACCGGACCGGGATCGAGATGTACTTGATCTCGAGGAACTCGTCGATCCCGACGCGTCCGCCTTCGCGGCCGAGGCCCGACTGCTTGACCCCGCCGAACGGTGCGGATGGGCTCGAGACGACGCCAGAGTTGATGCCGACCATGCCCACCTCGAGTCGCTCGGCGACGTCGAGGGCGTTGTCGATGTCCTGCGTCATGACGTATCCCACCAGGCCCCACTCGGTGTCGTTTGCCCGGTCGATCACGTCGTCGAGGTCCGTGAATGTCTGGATCGCCGCAACCGGACCGAAGATCTCGGTGGAGGTCATCGCGCTGTCGGGGTGGGTGTTGAGCAGCACGGTCGGCTGGACGAAGTAGCCCGGCCGATCAGGGCTGTCGCCGCCCACGAGCACCGATGCGCCCCGATCGACGGCATCGGCGATCAGCGTACGAACCTTCTGCCGGCTGGCCTCGTCGATCAGCGGACCGACATCGACCCCATCCCGTGTGCCGTCGCCGACGATCAGCGCGCCCATGCGTTGTGCGAGTCGGGCGGAGAACTCCTCAGCCACCGCCGTGTGGACGAAGAACCGGTTGGCTGCCGTGCAGGCCTCGCCCATGTTGCGCATCTTCGCCTGGAACGCTGCCTCCACGGCCCGGTCGAGGTCGGCGTCCTCGAGCACGAGGAACGGCGCGTTGCCTCCCAGCTCCATCGACGTCCGCAGGACACCTTCGGCGGCCTGTGCCAGGAGGTGCTTGCCGACCGCCGTGGAGCCCGTGAAGGAAAGCTTGCGGATGACACCGCTGTCGAGGATCACCTTGACGACCTCGGCCGACTGGCTGGTCGGCAGCACGCTGAGCACGCCCTCGGGCAGTCCGGCTTCGGTGAGGATCTGCGCGAGCGCCAGCGACGAGAGCGGCGTCTGCGGCGCCGGCTTCAAGATGCTGACGCAACCGGCAGCGATCGCCGGGCCGATCTTGCGGGCACCCATGGCCAGCGGAAAGTTCCACGGGATGATCAGCAGGCACGGGCCGACCGGCTGCCTGACCTGAAGGTTGCGAGCGGCACCGTCCGGGCGGTGGCTGTATCCGCCATCGACGCGCACGGCCTCCTCGGCGAACCAGCGGAAGAACTCCGCGGCGTACGCAACCTCGCCACGGGCCTCGGCGAGCGTCTTGCCCATCTCGAGCGTCATCACGTGCGCGAGGTGCTCGGTCCGCTCGACCATCAGGTCGTACGCGCGGTAGAGGATCTCGGACCGCACGCGCGCGGGGGTGCGTCCCCACGACCGCTGAGCGAGCCGCGCGGCCTCGACCGCGACCCGCGCATCGTTCTCGTCAGCGTCGGCGACCTCGGTCAGCTCGGTTCCGGTGGCCGGATTGACCACCGGCATCCGGCGACCGCCGGTGGCGGGTGTCCAGGTCCCGGCGAGGAACAGGTCCCGCGGAACCTCGGCCAGCACGTCGGCCGTGTCGAGCGAGTTGGCGGGCGGGGCGAGCTGGGTCTGGGTCATGATGTCGTCCTTCTCGTGAGGTAGGCGTCCAACGCCTGGGCGATCGTGGTGGCGATCAGGTCGAGCTCGTCCTCGGTCGTGACGAACGGCGGGCAGATCTGCAGCGTGTTGTCGTGGATGACGCGGATCAGGACGCCGGCATCCGTGCAAGCCTCCGCAATCGAGTCGCCGACCACGCCGTCGTGCAGGTGGATGCCCGCCATGAAGCCGGCACCCGCCCGCACCTCCTCGACCAGCTCGTGGTCCGTGAGCGGCGCGACGACCTTCTCCAGGACGTTCTCCAGCCATGCCGCGCGCTCGACCAGCTGCTCCTCCTCGATCACGTCGAGGTTGGCGAGCGCGACCGCGCACGCGGTGGCGTGGCCGGAGTAGGTCAGGCCATGGCGGAACATCGGCGCGTCCGCGCCCTCGAAGAACCGATCAGCCACCTGCGGGGCCACCAGGACGCCACCGAGCGGCGCATAGCCCGACGTGACGCCTTTGGCCATCGTGACCAGGTCCGGGCGGATGCCCCAGCGCTGGGACGCGAACTGCCGACCCGTGCGGCCGAAGCCGGTGATGACCTCGTCGGCGATCAGGAGGATGTCGTGACGACGGCAGAGCTCCTCGAGCCCCTCGAGGTAGCCCTCGGCCGGACCGATCACCCCGCCCGTCCCGATGACGGGCTCGGCGATGATCGCCGCGATGTTGTCGGGTCCGAGCTCGGTCACCGACCGGCGTACTGCGTCGATGTCGTTCGTGGAGATCCGGGCCGTCTCCGGGATCAACGATGGCGTGCCATAGCCATCGCGGTTGTACTGCAGCCCGGCCACGCTCGTGCCGAAGGCATGCAGGCCGTGGTAGCCGCCGTCGCGGCTGAGGATGATCTTCTTGTCGGCTCGACCCTCGAGCTGCCAGTGGCGCCGCGCCAGCTTGCAGGCGAGGTCGACCGAGTCCGATCCCCCGCTGGTCAGCATGACCTTGGCGCCCGGAATCGGTCCCATCTCAGCCAGCCGATCGGCCAGCTCGAGCGCCGGCTCGTTCGAGAAGCGCCCGAACGTGTGATAGGTCTCCAGCTTCACCATCTGGTCGTACGCAGCACGGGCCAGGCGCTCGCGACCGTGGCCGATGTTGGCGTGCCACAGGCTGGCCGTGGCATCCAGCAGCCTGTCACCCGTCGACGTCTCGAGCCACGCGCCCTGGCCTCCGGTGATCACGAGGCGCTTGGCGCGGGCAGTGGGCATGTGCGCCTGCGGGTTCCAGAGCGCTGCACCCGGCTTGGCGGCGGTAACGATCGTCATGTGTTCAACTGTAGAACAGTTGAACTGTAGCGCGCAAGAGCTCGTGAGCGGCTATTCTTCTCGGTATGTCAGCACTCGAGGGCCTCATCGTGACCCGGTCGACCGCCGCGCAGCAGGTGGCCGCCGGGCTCGCTTCGCGGATCGTCGCCGGCGCCTTCGCCCCGGGATCTCGCTTGCGCGAGAGTGCCATCGCCACCGAGCTCGGCGTGGCTCGCAACACGGTGCGCGAGGCCGTCCGCATCCTCGAGCTCAGCGGTCTCGTGCGACACGAGGTCAACCGTGGCGCCGTCGTCATCTCCCCGACCCCCGAGAAGGTGGAGGAGCTCTACGCCGCTCGCGAACGCCTCGAGACCGCTGCGGTGTCCCGCGCTGCCGAGGCGCCGGAGCTCGACGCGCTGCGCAAGGCGTACGAGGACCTCGTCGACGCCGCCGCCTCGCACGACGTGCTCCGCATCGTCGACGTGGATCTCACCTTTCACGCGACCATCGTCTCGATGCTGCACAGCAGCCGGATCGACGAGTTCTATGCCGGCCTGCTGGTCGAGCTTCGCTTCTACCTGACGGTGCTGTCGCTCGAGGATCGGGAGTTCGAGCACCCGGACGACATCCTCACCGAGCACCGGGAGATCCTCGAGGCCATCGAGTCGGGCGACCCCGCCGCCGCCGCTCAGCACGTCCGAAGCCACATCGAGCGCAACGGCAAGCGCGTCCTCGAGATCCTGCACGGCCGCGACTGACTGCTTCGCCGGCCGTGCAGGGACGAGCCGACCCCGAGTGCCTGACTACAGGCCGAGGTGCTTGTTGACCTCGTCAAGCGACTGCATCGCGACGTAGTCGTAGCCCTCGGTGACGGGGTCGTAGCCACGGTCCAGCAGCACCAGGTTCCGGAACCCCATGTCGTGCATCGGCATGGGGTCGTACCGCGTGTGCGACGAGATGTGCAGGAAGTCCTCCGGCGACGCGTTCAGGGTGTCCAGCATGTACTCGAAGGCCTGGTAGCGCGGCTTGTAGGCCTGGGCCTGCTCGGCGGTCAGCACCGCGTGGAACTCAGCGCCGAGCTTGGGCATGCTGATCTCCAGGAAGCTGTCGTCCGCATTGGACAGAGCCACCAGCGGGTAGTTCTCACCCATGAGCTTCAGCGGAACCGGTACGTCCTCGTGAGCATCGAAGCTGCGTACAGCATCAGCGAACTCCGCGCCGGCACCTTCGGTCGGCCCGATGCCGAACCGCTTGCACACCCGGTCGAACGAGTCCTGCAGGATCTGCTCATAGGGCTTGTAGTCACCGCACACCTCGTCGTACCGGTAGCCGCGGAACACCTTCTTGAACGTCGGCCACTGCTCTTCGGGCAGACGGCCGGCGAGCAGCCGGCGGGTCGTGGGATCGGTGTCCCAGCTGATGAGCGTGCCGTAGACGTCGAAGGAGATGTACTTCGGTCGGACGTTCGTGGTGGTCATGATGTGCTCCGTTCCTGGTCGTCCTGCATCACGGTTTGATGCAAAGCTGGAAATTGTGAGTGGCTCAGCTCAGAGCCAAAGAAGTGAGTCGCGCGTCAGGTCCGAGGAACCTGGCGGGGTTCATGAAACCGACGTCGGTGGCAGTGGTGCCGTCCAGGACCAGATCGGCCGCAACGGCGCCCAGCGCAGAGGCCATCTTGAAGCCGTGTCCGGAGAAGCCGACCGCCACGACGACGCCGTCCATCCCGGGCACCGTCCCCAAGGCGCCGGTGTGGTCGGGGAGATAGCCGTCCGCGCACGTGGCAACCCGCACGGGCTCCGGTATCAGTCCCGGGATGAACTCCCGGACCCATGCCCGGATGGAGTCCAGGTGGCTGGCGTCCCAGGTGGGAGGCTTCTCCATGGACTCGACCTCGTCGAGGAAGACACTCGCCACGGCCTTCACCGTCCAACCATCAGCGCTCGGGAACCCGTAGAACTGGACGTCGTCCGACCGTCCGGCCTCCTCCGCACGCCTGAGGAAGACCGGCAGGTCCGCCCTGCTGAATGCTGATCGGTCCGCGATGGGGAACCAGGTCAGCACCTGCGGCAGAACCGAGAGGTGGACACCGAGCTCCTTGCACACGGCGCCGGCACCGTTGCCCTGCGAGATGATCACCCGGGAGGCGATGATCTCCTCGTGCTCGGTCCGGACGATGTAGCGGTCATCGTAGGTCTCGACGCTGTGCGCCTTCCTGCCTCCCAGGAACGTGACACCCAGCCGGGTGGCCTCCATAAGAGCGGCGGTCACCGCCTTCTCCGAGCTCAGGTAACCACCCTCCGGATCGAAGACCGTGACATCGGTGTCCCTGATCAGGTGCTCGGGATACGTGTTCCTGGCCTCGTCGCCGCGCAGAAGCCTGGAGTCGAGGCCGTGCTCGTGAGCAGCCGCCAGGAGTGAAGCCAACCGTGGATTGTGCTCGTCATAGATCGTGACCGCGCCCGTGGTGTTGAGCAGGCGGGTCCCGCTGATCTTCTCCAGCTCACGCCACAGATCCTGCGCCCTCTGCAAGAGGGGCGTGTAGTGCCCGCCTTCCACATAGACCTTGCGAAAGATGCGGGACTCCCCGGCGTACGCAGAGAAGGGACCGGGAATCGAGAACCTGTCCACCCCGATGACGCGCAGGCCGCGCGAGGCCAGCTGCCAGCAGGCCATGCTTCCCACTGAGCCGGCCCCGACGACGACGACATCCGCCTCGAGCCGGCCACCGGTCATACGAGCACCTTTTCGAGGAACTGCTGGGTGCGTCGTTCCTGCGGATTGCCCAGGACCTCAGCAGGCGGGCCCTGCTCGACGATCAGGCCGCCGTCCATGAAGATGACCTTGTCGGCGACCTCCTTGGCGAAGCCCATCTCGTGGGTGGCCACCAGCATCGTGATGCTCTGCTCGGCAAGGCCCTTCATGACGGCCAGGACCTCGCCCACCCGCTCGGGATCAAGCGCGCTGGTGGGCTCGTCGAAGAGCATGACCTTCGGGTCCATCGCCAGGGCGCGAGCGATCGCGACGCGTTGCTTCTGGCCTCCGGACAGCTGCCACGGGTAGTGGTCGCCATGTCCTTCCAGACCCACGCTCGACAGCAGCTCGTCAGCGCGCTGCGCTGCCGGCTTCTTCGGTGCTCCCTTGACGAGCACGGGGCCCGACATCACGTTCTCGCGGGCGGTCATGTTCGGGAACAGGTTGAACTGCTGGAACACCATCCCGATCCGCGTGCGCTGCGCCGCGACCTCGACCCGGCTCATGGCCCGGTATGCGTTCTCGGTCTCGAAGAACCCGAGATCGTCGCCGTTGACCCGCAAGATCCCGCGATCGACCTCTTCAAGCCCGTCAACGCACCGCAACAGGGTGGACTTGCCCGAGCCGGAGGGCCCGATGATGCACACGATCTCGCCGCACGTCACGTCCAGGTCGATGCTGTCGAGCACCACCCGGTCGCCGTAGCACTTGCGGAGCCCGCGGGCGTAGACGGTTCCGTCACCCTTGACCATTGCTTCGCCGTTCATCGTGCCTCCCCTCCTGCCAGGACGTCATCGAGGATGACGGGTTGGTTGCTGACTCGTGACCTGACAGTCGAGTAGCGCTTCTCGATCAGTGACTGTGGGTAGCTCAGCGCGAGGGTCATGATCAGGTACCAGAGGCAGGCCACGATCAGCAGCGGGATGGTCTGGTAGGTCCGCGCGTAGATCAGCTGGGTGCTCTGCAGCAGCTCAGCCACACCCAGCACGCTGACCAGCGAGGTCTCCTTGAACATGCCGATCACCTGATTGCCCGTCGCCGGGATGATCGTGGGCATCGCCTGGGGGATGATGATCCGCCGCAGCTTCGTCGCGCTGCTCATCCCCAACGAGTCCGCCGCCTCGATCTGACCCCGATCCACCGACGCGAAACCGCCCCGGATGATCTCGGCCAGGTACGCCGCCACGTTCAACGACAACCCGATGATCGCCGCGGTCGTCGCACTCAACAGCTTGTTGACGTCAACACCGTGGGAGACGTCGGTGAACGGGATCCCGATCGCGATGTTCGGATACAGCGCCGCGATGTTGAACCAGAAGATCAGCTGCACCAGCACCGGCGTCCCACGAAAGAATGTGATGTACGCCGACGCCAGCAACCGCACCGGCCTGATCGACGATGCCCGCATCACCGCGACACCCATCGCCAGGATCGTGCCGAAGAACATCACCACGACCGTCAAGACGATCGTCAACCGCAAGCCCCGCAGCACTGTTGAGGTCGTGAAGTACTTCGCCACCACGTCCCACTGATAGTTCTCGTTCGTGATCAGGGTGTGAGCCACACCCGCCGCGACCAGCGCGCACGCAGTCCATGCGGCGTACTCGAGCCAACCCCGCCTGTGCAGCCTCGGCTTCTCGGTGGCATCCATGCGGGTCACCTCCTCCTCAGATAGGACGGTGGTCATTACTTCGCCACAGACGCGCTGGGAATCGCGCCGGAGCCGAGCCCCCACTTGTCCAGTGTCGCCTTGTACTCGGGTCCGTCAATCAACGACTGCATCGCCGCGTGCAGGGCCGGCGTCAGAGGCGAACCCTTGTCCAGGCCCAGGGCGACGATGTTGTCGCCCTCCTTCTTGACGTACTGCTTCGGCAGGAGCTCGAATGCCTGTGGCTGCTGCTTGGCGGCCCACGCGAGCGACGGCGTGTCGTAGAACACCGCTTCGATCCGCTTGGACGACAGCTGGGTCAGCGCCGCTTGGACGTTCGGCAGGACCACCGAGTCGATGGCGGACTTGCCGTTGGCCTTGCATGCCGCGGAGATCTGCGGCACGTACGTCTCCTGCTGCGTCGTGCCGGTGATGACCGCCATCTTGCGCCCGCAGAAGGACTGGTAGTCACCGGCCATCGTGAACTTCTGCGGATTGCCCTTGCTGACGACCACCGACGAGCCGTCGGACCAGTACTTGACCATGTCCAGCACCTGCAGGCGCTCAGGCGTCGGCGTCATGTTCGTCGCCGTGAAGTCGTATCGTCCCGCCGAGATGCCGGGGATCACGCTGTCGAACGACACATTCTTGATCTTGATCTTGAGGCCCATCTTCTTCCCGAGCAGCTGCGCGATCTCGACGTTGTAGCCGATCGGCGTCTTGTTGTCCTCGGCAAGGAACGACGTCGGCGGGTAGTGCAGGTCTGCCGCCATCGTCAGGCTGCCCCGCTTCTTCACATCCGCCGGAACCAACTTCTCGACCGCGGGATCGGCCTTCACCTGCCCGATGTCGATGGAGCCCTTGCGCGCGCCATCTCCACCAGTGCTGCTGGTGTCGCTTCCGCAGGCGGCGGTCGTGACCAGGAGCACTGATCCGACGGCGGCTGCTGCGAGTTTCGTTCCGACTCTCATGGGTCGTTCCCTTCAAGCGATGTGAATGAATTCACTCATCGAAGCACGTTCACAGCCGATTGTCGACAATCTGCAAGAAAAACTTTTCGTCCCATGCGAATGCTCCGCCTGCTGCGCGAAGTGCGACGGCCTGACTCCCGACGCCATGAGAGTGATCCACAACCCCGACCCTCGCCACGTCGGTCGTCGCGCGGGCGCACACGAATGCCCCCGACTGAACAGTCGGGGGCATTCGTGTGAGAGTCGGCGGGCCGCTAGGCCGGCCGGGTGGTGAGGTTGGTCGCGGCAACCGTCAGGTGATCGGTGATGGCCTTGACGACCACGTCCCGTTCGCCGGTGGCGAGAGCGTCGATGAGGGCGCCGTGGTCATCGATGATCTCCTCACCGGACGGCAACACGATCTCCAGTCGGTTGATGCAGGTCAGAGCTTGAGCAGACAGGATGGAGTAGGCATCGACCAGGCGAGAGTTGTCCGCCGTGGCGACGAGAGTCATGTGAAAGCTCAGGTCCGTCGTCGAGATTTCCCTCGGATCTCCGCGTTTGACCGCTGCCGACAAGGCTCCGAGCGCCGTGCGCAACGCATCTGTCGCGCGCACGCGCGCCCCTGGTCCGCCCTCGAGTATGCGTACCGCAGCGTGGCTCTCGATGGCGCACCTGGCGTCGTAGATCTCCCAGATGTCCGAGGGCGTGAATGTCACGACCGAGACGCCCTTGTTGCGCGTGGCCACCACCAGCTTCTGTTGCACCAGCTGCTGGAGTGCTTCGCGGACCGGCGCTCGAGACACACCCAGCTGGTCGGCGATACGCGCCTCACCCAGCTGTTCTCCAGGCAGCAGCGCCCCCTCGATGATCATCTGTCGCAGCTCGCTGCTGATGCGGTCCGACGTCGAGGTGCGCTCCAACGCCTTCAGCCTGCTCAGGCCGGACTCTGCCACGTTCCGCTCCCATCGTCGTGCTCCGCGAGGCGACACCGAGTCGCCACACATACATATCTTGGTTACCACATTGTAACTTGTCAACAAACCTGTTGCCGACGGTCGACAATCTGCAGTCCGTGAGTTACGTTCGTCTCCATGGCGTTGCCGGGACGGCTCGCCAACATCGCTCACGACTCTGACGAGCTCAACACGCTCCTCGGGCTCTGACCCGTAAACCAGGAGGCACATCATGAAGCTCACGCCGTACTGGCTCGACACCGCGACTCCTTCTGGCGACCACCGCCAGAATCCGGTGCCTGAGCGCGCCGACATCGCGATCGTCGGCGCCGGCTTCACCGGCCTGTCCGCGGCCCTCGAAGCCGCCAAGAACGGCGCGAGCGTCGTGGTGCTCGACCAGCACACGGTCGGCTGGGGCGCCTCCGGCCGCAATGGCGGCATGGCGACGACCGGCCTGGCCATTGGTCTCGGCAAGGCGATCAAGCGCTACGGCCGAGACCGGGCGATCGAGATGTTCGCGGAGTACAACCGGGCCATCGACACGATCGAGGACCTCATCAAGGAGAACTCGATCGACTGCGACTTCGAGCGCTCGGGCAAGCTCAGCCTGGCCATGAACGCCAAGCAGGTCGATGGCATGCGCAAGACCCAGCAGATCCTCGCCGATGCAGCCGACTACTCGGTGCGCGTGGTCGGCAAGGAGGATCTCCACACCGAGATCGGCAGCGACTTCTACGCGGGCGGCATGGTGGACCCGCTCGGGGCCGGAATGCACGTCGGGAAGTTCGCGCACGGCCTGGCCGGAGCCGGCACCCGCGCGGGCGTCACGATCTGCGAGGACGCAGCAGTCACCGAGCTGGCGGACCGCGCGGGTGGCGGGCACACGGTTCACACGAGTCGCGGGACGACCCAGGTCGACCAGGTCCTCATCGCGACGAGCGGCTACACCGGCTCCGTGACCCCGTGGCTCAGGCGCCGGACGATCCCCGTGGGCAGCTTCATCGTCGTGACCGAGCCGCTGCCGCAGGAGACGGTCGACCGCATTCTGCCCAACCGGCGCATGGCTGCCGACAGCAAGATGCTCACCTACTACTTCCGGATCACTCCGGACAACCGATTGCTGTTCGGAGGACGGGCGAGGTTCGCGCTGTCGAGCCCGGACTCGGACCTCAAGAGCGCCGAGATCCTCAAGGACGCGATGAGCACGGTGTTCCCCTACCTCTCATCGACCCGCATCGACTACACGTGGGGCGGCTTGGTGGACCTGAGCATGGACCGCATGGTGCACGCGGGCCAGCACAAGGGCATCCACTACTCACTGGGCTACAGCGGCCACGGTGTCCAGATGGCTGCCTACATGGGCAAGCAGATAGCCCTCTCGATGGTGGGCAAGCCGTCACGCAACGCCTGGGAGAACCTCCCCTACCGCGCCGTGCCCGGCCACTTCGGCCCGCCGTGGTTCCTGCCGTTCATCGGCGGCGGGGCCAAGATCATCGACCGATTCAACAGCTGAGGAGCGCCGCGATGTCGACATCCGAGCAGTGCCTGGAGACCGAACAGCCCGCCCTCACCATGCCCGGTGGCGCGTTCATCGACGGTGAGTGGCAGCGCAACGACCTCACAGTGCCGGTCTTCGACCCGGAGGACGGTCGACTGCTGGCGTACGTCGCGGAGTCCTCGCCGGCAGACGTGGCGGCGGCCGTCTCGGGCGTTCACCATTCCGTGTCGGACGACGTCTGGCCCCTGTGGGCGCGCAGCGAGAGTCTTCGCGAGGCAGCGCGGCTGATGCAGGAACAAGCCACCCGATTCGCCCACCTCATCGCGTCCGAAGGTGTCAAGACCCTGGCCGAGGCGCGACGTGAGGTGGCCCGTTGCGCGGAGACCCTGCGCCTGTCCTCCGAGGCCGGGGTGTTCCTCAAGGGCGAGACGATCCCGTTCGAGGCCAGTCGCAACGGACAGAACAAGATCGGCTGGTTCACCCGCGAACCCGTGGGCGTGATCGCCGCCTTGACGTCGTTCAACGACCCCCTCAACCTCGTCGCGCACAAGGTCGGCCCGGCGCTGATCGGTGGCAACGGGGTGGTCCTCAAGCCTTCGGACCACACACCGCTCACCGCCCTGGCCTTTGTCGACCTGCTCCTGTCCGCCGGCGTGCCCCCGAGGCGCATCGCGGTGGTCTGCGGGGGCGCACACACCGGCCAGTCCTTGGTGACGGACGAACGCGTCGCCGTCGTGTCGTTCACGGGTGGACCCAGCACCGCCGCGAAGATCACTGCCGCCGCAGGTCCTCGCAAGATGCTGATGGAGCTCGGCGGCAACAATCCGACGATCGTGTGCCACGACGCCGACCTGTCCGACGCCGTCAAGGCGGTCGTCGCCGGAGCGTTCGGAGTCGCAGGCCAGAACTGCCTGTCGGTGCAACGCGTGTACGTCGATGCGTCCGTCCACGCCGACTTCCTCCGCCGGACCGTCGAGGCGACCCGTCGCCTCAAGGTCGGCAGCAAGATGGATCCCGAGACCGACATCGGTCCCCTGATCGACGTGTCCGCAGCACGACGCGTCGAGGCCTGGGTCGACGCCGCTGCGGCCGAGGGTGCCGTCATCCATGTCGGCGGCGTTCGCAAGGGTGCCTTCTACGAACCGACAGTCCTCACCGAGGTGGCCGAAGGTGCCAGGGTCCTCACGGACGAGGTCTTCGGCCCGGTCGTGACGATCATCCCGTTCGATGACCTCACTGATGCCGTCTCGGCGGCCAACACCGGTGATTACGCACTCCAGGCCGGGGTGTTCACCCGTTCGGTCCAGACCGCCTTCACAGTCTCGGCGCAGCTGATGACCGGCGCGGTCGTCGTCAACGGCACGAGCGACCTGCGCATCGACTCGATGCCGTTCGGTGGGTTCAAGGGCTCCGGCATCGGTCGCGAAGGCGTGCAGTTCGCCGTCGAGGCGATGACCGAGCCCAAGAACACGATCATCAACCTGGCGAGCTGACCTGCACATGCGACTCGAGGGCGTCAACGCGCTGGTGACCGGCGCGACGAGCGGCATCGGCACGGCAGTCGCCGAGACGCTGAGTCGAGAGGGCGCGCGCCTGGTGCTGACCGGGCGCAAGCCGGAGCTCACGACACCTGACGAAGGCGATCTCTACGTGAGCGGCGACCTCAACGATGAGGACTTCGTACGCGACCTGGCCCGTCGCGCCGCAGTGCACTGCGGCGGCCACCTCGACGTGGTCGTCCTGTGCCATGGCCGGCAGGTCAGCGCCCTCATCGTCGACATGGAGCTGGCCGACGCCCAGGACGTGCTGCACGGCAACCTGCTCAGCGCGTTCATCGTCATGAAGCACACGATTCCGTTGATGCCGGACGCCGGCGGTTCGATCGTCTGTGTCAGCTCGCGCCTCGGCATGGTCGGGAAGCCCGAGGAGACGATGTACTCCGCCGCCAAGGGCGGTCTGATCGCGCTCGCACGTGGTGCGGCGATCGAGCTCGCCGATCGCAGGATCAGGGTCAACGTCGTTGCACCCGGCCTCACGGCCACCGAGATCATCGAAGCGTCCTTCGAGCGCCAGAGCGACCCCGCGGCGTACAGGCGTATGCGTGAGTCGGCGATCCCGATGAACAGGCTCGCGGTCCCACAGGAAGTGGCCGACGCGGTCCTGTTCATGGCCTCGCCGGAGTCCAGCTACGTCACCGGCGCCGTGCTGCCGGTCGACGGGGGCTACACCGCGTACTAAGGACCTCAGGGCGGTCCTCAGGGTCAGCTCAGGGGTGCGTGGGGGCTGCGGGTCACGGTTTCCCCGATGCGCCAAGGGGCCCGCCACACCGACAGTGGAGCCCATGATCACAGTCGATTCCCTCACCAAGACGTACGGCGGCTTCACCGCGGTCGACGACGTCACGTTCACCGCCCGGCCCGGACGGGTCACCGGCTTCCTCGGCCCCAACGGCGCCGGGAAGTCCACCACGATGCGCGTCATGGTCGGTCTCACACCTGCGACCTCCGGCGGCGTCACGGTCTGCGGCCGCCAGTTCCGCGACCTGCCCAACCCGGGGCTCGAGGTCGGGGTCCTGCTCGACGCCTCCGCCCAGCACGCCGGCCGCACGGGTCGCGAGATCCTCACCGTCGCCCAGCGCACCATGGGCCTGCCGTCGTCGCGGGTCGACGAGATCATCGACCTCGTCAGCCTGACGCCGAGCGAGGCCGACCGGCGGGTGCGCAACTACTCCCTCGGCATGCGCCAGCGGCTCGGCATCGCCACGGCCCTGCTGGGACAGCCCGAGGTCCTGATCCTCGACGAGCCGGCCAACGGCCTCGACCCGGCGGGCATCCGCTGGATGCGCGACCTGCTGCGTGGGTACGCCAACCAGGGCGCCACCGTCCTGCTGTCCTCGCACCTCCTGCACGAGATCGAGGTCATCGCCGACGACCTGGTGGTCATCGGCAACGGCCGGATCGTCGCCCAGGGCGCCAAGTCCGACCTGCTCGCGACCGCAGACACCCTCGTACGTACGACCGACGTCACGGCCCTCTCCCAGGCACTCGCCGCGTCGGGCATCGGCTTCAGCGCAAGCGCCGCGACCGGGAGCGATGACGCCCTGCGGGTCGAGGCCGACACCGACCTCGTCGGCAAGGTCGCCCTCGAGGCACGCATCCAGCTCCGCGAGCTGCGACCTGCCGAAGGCGCGGGCCTCGAGGAGATGTTCCTCGAGCTCACCGCCGACACCCAGCGCGAGACCATCACCGAAGGAGCAGCAGCATGAGCACCATCACCGCCGCACCCGCGACCACCACGGCCCGGGTCGAACGACGTGAGCCGCGACCCATCCCGTTCACCCGGCTCCTCTCCGTCGAGCTGCGCAAGTGCTTCGACACCCGGGCCGGCTTCTGGCTGATGGCCAGCATCGGCATCGCCTCTCTGCTGGCCACCGGCGCCGTCCTGCTGTGGGCCCCGGATTCCGAGCTCACCTACTCGACCTTCGCCACCGCGATCGGTTTCCCCATGGCCATCATCCTGCCGATGGTCGCGGTGCTGTCCGTGACGAGCGAGTGGAGCCAGCGCAGCGGACTCACGACCTTCACGCTCGTGCCGCACCGCAGCCGGGCGATCGCCGCCAAGGCCGGGGTCACGGTCGGCATCAGCGTCGTGTCGATGCTCATCGCGATGGCCATCGGCGCCGTCGGCACCGTCGTCGGCTCGGCCATCCTCGGCATCGCCCCGGTGTGGGATGCCGGATTCGTCGACCTGGCCAACATCGTGCTCGCCCAGGTCCTGGGGATGCTGGTCGGCTTCATGCTCGGTGTCGTGATCCGCAACTCGTCGGCCGCGATCGTCGCCTACTTCGTCTACTCGTTCGCGCTGACCGCGATCACCGAGGTGCTGGCTGCGACCCAGGATTGGTTTTCCAACCTGCAGCCGTGGGTCGACTTCAACTACGCCCAGGGCGCGCTGTTCAACGGATCGCTGAACGGCGAGCAGTGGGCCAACCTCGCCGTTACCGGCGTCGTCTGGCTGGTCGCACCCATGGCGTTCGGCCTCTGGTCGCTGATGCGCTCCGAGGTGAAGTAGCACCAGCTGCCTGAGATCCCCTGACCCGCATCACTGCTGGTCAGGGGATCTTCAGGTATGCCTCCAGGATGTCGACGACGAGCTGGTGATCCTCCAGCTGGGGCAGCCCGGAGACCGCGACAGTCCCGACGCAGCCGGTGCCGCGTACGAGGATCGGGAACGCTCCCCCGTGGGCCGCGAAGTCGGCCACGTCGAGCCGGGAGTCCTCGTCGAACGAGCCGCCACGGACCCGGAACTGCTCGCCGACGCGCAGCGACGACTGCCCATAGCGGTCGACGACGGCGCTCTTGCGTGCGAGCCAGCCGTCATTGTCGGCCGAGGCGCCGGGCAGCGCGGCATGGAACAGTCGCTGACCGTTGCGCCGGACCGAGATCGCTATCGGCAGCGCAGCGGCCAGACCGGCCTCACGCAGCGCGACGCCGAGGTCCCACGCGGTCTGCTCGTCGAAGCTGTCGAACACGAGCCGCGCCTCTTGGGCCGCCAGCTCGTCGAGCAGCTCGCGGCCGGTCATGACGCGACTCCGGGGCGGACCGTCGAGCCGGTCGCGACACCGACTCGTGCAGCCTCCAGCACGTCCGCCGTGGCGACCGCGTCGGCCGCCTGCACCGGCGGTGCACCCTCACCGCGTACGGCTCGGGCGAACGCCGGGTAGTACGTGTCCCACGCTCCGCGCGCGAGCTCGACCGGCTCCGAACCGCCCGCCGTGAAGATGCGGTCGAGGTCGGAGGCGGCCTCCTCGCCCCAGACGTCGATCGTCGCCGGGTTCTCGCCGGCGACGAGGGCCTCCTCCTGGGTATCTCCGGTCGTGATCACCAGCGACCCGTCTGTGCCGGTGACCCGGAAGCGTGGGCCCACGGCGTACTGGCTCCAGCTGCCCCAGAGGTGCGAGATCGCGCCGTTGACGTGGCTCAGTGCGACGAAGACGTCGTCGTCGAGACCGGACTCGCGGGTGCGTGCCTCCGCGTAGACCGACTCCACCGGGCCGAGCAGCACGAGCGCCTGGTCGACGAGGTGGGCGCCGAAGTCGAGCAGCGTCCCGCCGCCTGACTCGCCGGGACCGTTGTCGGGTGCGTACCTCTCGAACCTCGACTCGAACCTGCGCACCTCCCCCAGCGTCCCGTCATCGACCAGCCCACGCACCGTCAGGAAGTCCGAGTCCCAACGGCGGTTCTGGTACGGGCTCAGGGTCACGCCGCGGGCAGCAGCGAGCTCGACCGAGCGGCGAGCGGCCGGCGGATCGAGCGCGAACGGCTTGTCGCAGACGACCGAGAGGCCGAGCGAGCTCGCCCGGTCCGTGAGCTCTGAGTGGGTCGCCGCAGGAGTGGAGATGCTGACCGCCTCGGCGCCGGCGGCGGCCAGGTCCTCGAGCGAGTCGAAGGCGGCAGCGGTCGGGTGTTCCGACGCCACGAGCTCACGTCGCTCGGCCGACGTGGTGACCACCCCGACGAACTCGCACTCGGGCGCCGCGGAGATCAGCGGCGCGTGGAAGTAGCGCCCGCCGAAGCCGTAGCCGACCAGTCCGATCTTGACCGGGTCCATACGTGATCACTGTCCTTGCGTCGAGGTTGCCTGCCACCACATCATGACGTCCGCAGGACCTTGTCCATCGACTTGCCCCTCGCCAGCTCGTCGACCAGCTTGTCGAGGTAGCGGATCTTCTGCATCAACGGGTCGTCGATCTGCTCGACGCGCACCCCGCACACCACGCCGGTGATCAACGATGCGTCAGGACTGAGCCGCGCGTCGGCGAAGAATTCCTCGAACGTCGTCCCGGCCGCCAGGTGACGGCTCAGCGCCGCCTCGTCGAAGCCGGTCAGCCACTCGATGACCTGATCGAGCTCGGCCTTGGTGCGCCCCTTCCTCTCGACCTTCGCCACGTAGAGCGGATACACCGAGGCGAAGGTGACGGTGAAGATGCGGCTCATGTTCGGCAGCGTAGTGGCTCGCTCGGCGCCCGGTCCGCGCGAAGACCCTCTATCGTTCAGGTCAACCAAGCGCTTGCTACGGAGGAACGGTCCCATGGGCATCAACCAGCGGTCACAGGTCGAGATGACGGACGAGGAGATCGCCGGCTACATGCCGACGCGGCGCACCGCGAGCCTGGTCACCCTCGGGCGTACCGGCCATCCCCACGCGGTGGCGATGTGGTTCGCCGTCATCGACGGGGTCATCTGGTTCGAGACCAAGGCCAAGGCCCAGAAGGCGGTCAACATCCGACGAGACCCCCGGGCGACCGTGCTGCTCGAGGACGGCCTGACGTACGACACCCTGCGCGGCGTCTCGTTCGAGGGACGCTGCACGATCGTCGACGACCCCGACGCGCTGTGGGCCGTGGGCGTCAACGTGTGGGAGCGCTACAACGGGCCCTACACCGAGGAGATGAAGCCGCTCGTCGAGCTCATGCTGCACAAGCGCGTGGCCGTACGCTTCGACCCCGAACGCACCCGCTCGTGGGACCACCGCAAGCTCGGCCTCGACCCGATCCCGCTTGGCGGCACCACGGCACCCGCCGGGGAGCGCTGACGTGGGACGTTTCTCCCTGCCGGACGAGCGGCCGCCGGGGCTGGACTCGCGGTTCACGGCCAGGCTGATCAAGTACGGCTCCAAGGCCCAGGTACGTGCCTTCCGGCTGACGAACGGCCGGATCGGCGCGACGTGGCGCATCGGCGCGGGCTTCCGCAAGCCGGTGCCGATCCTGCTGCTCGAGCACGTGGGGCGGAAGTCGGGCAACGCATTCACCGCTCCCCTGCTCTACCTTCCGAACGGTCCCGATCTCATCATCGTCGCCTCTCAGGGCGGGCTGCCGAAGAACCCGCAGTGGTACGCCAACCTGGTCGCCCACCCCGAGACGTACGTCCAGCTCCCGAAGGAGAGCTCCCGCCCCGTACGGGCGCGCGTTGCCACCCCGCAGGAGCGAGACGACCTGTGGCCCCGGCTCATCGACCTGTACGCCGACTTCGCGAAGTACGACTCCTGGACCGATCGCGAGATCCCCGTCATCGTCCTCGAGCCGCGCTAGTCGCCCGGGCGCTCGACGACCTCCAGTCGCTCGAGCAGGAACAGGAACGCGGCAGCGAACGGGTTGTCCGCGGTCGCCGTGCGGACCTCGGCCCAGTCCACCTGCTCACGGACCGCGCGGGCCACCGGCAGCTGCCGACCGAAGTCGCAGGCATGCTCCTCCAGAGCGTTGAGCTTCTGCCCCATCAGCTCGGTCGCCGACAGGACCGGCATCAGGATCGACTCGACCTCGAGCTCCTCGACCTCGGCCAGCGTCTCGCGCACCATCGGGACCCCGTTGGTCTGGAACAGCACGTCGACCATGCACTCGTCGACGTACACCTTGAACAGCCAGTCCTCGGGTGGGTGCACGACGTCCAGGCCACGTTCCGCCAACGTCTCGGCCGCCTTGGCTGCATCGTCCTGCGCGACCACGAAGTCGACGTCGTGGTCGGGCTCCGGCCCGCCACGCGCCCACAGCGCGTAGCTGCCCGCCAGCGCAAAGGGGATGTCGCTCTCCTTGAGGTGCACTGCTACGACCTTGAGCGCCTCGCGCAGGTCCGGGCCCGCGTCCTTGTTGTTCGTCACCTCACACGTGTACCCGCGTCGGGGCGCGTCATGTCACCCATCGCGGGTACGTCCTGATCGATGCGAGTGGCGACCTTCAACATCCTCAACGGACGCAACGCGTCGGACGACCACGTCTCGCTGGACGTCTTCCGAGCGGCGGTGGCGTCGCTCGACGCGGATGTCCTGGCGCTGCAGGAGGTCGACCGCAACCAGCCCAGGTCCGGGCACGCCGACCTGACCGCAGCGGCAGCGGACGCGATGGGGGCCGTCGATCACCGGTTCGTCGCGGCTTTGAGCGGGAGCCCCGGCGCCACCTGGATCGCGGCGACCGGCAGCGAACAGCCGGACGCTGCCGCGTACGGCATCGCGCTGCTCAGCCGGCACCCCGTCGTCGCGTGGGAGGTCATCCGGCTGCCGACGCTGCACACCCCCGTGCCGATGTGGTTCCGCGGCAGCCGGCTGCCGACCTTCGTGCGGGACGAGCCCCGGGTCGCCGTGGCGGCACTCGTCGACGCTCCCGGCGGGCCCTTGACGGTGGCCAACACCCACCTGTCCTTCGTCCCCTGGTGGGGTCGACGGCAGCTGCACTCGCTCGCCAGGTCGTTGAGCGGGCTCGGCCGGCCCCTCGTGCTGGCGGGTGACCTCAACATGGTCCCTGAGCGGGCCGCCGCCATCACGGGAATGCGCAGCCTGGTCACGGCACCCACATTCCCCGTGCAGTCGCCACACGAGCAGCTCGATCACGTGCTCAGCGGCGACGCGTGGCCGCGAGCGGCGGGCGAGGCGCGGCAGCTGCCGATCTCTGACCATCGAGCCCTGGTCGTCGACCTGACCGGATAGCATCGGGGCGCCTCCACGAGGTGGCGAGACGAGAGGAGCGCCGGTGCCGGTACTCGGAGTGGGCGGGATCTTCTTTCGCGCGCAGGATCCCGAAGCCCTCGCTGCCTGGTATCGCGACCACCTCGGCGTCGGTGCCGGTTGCGCAGCACCGGACACCGGCGAGCCGGAGGAGTGGAGCTGGAAGGTGCAGGGCGGCCCCCTCGTGTTCGCGCCGTTCGAGGCCGGGACCGACTACTGGCCGGCGGACAAGCAGTTCATGCTCAACCTCCGTGTCAGCGACCTCGACAGCCTTCTTGCCCAGCTGCAGATCGGCGGGACAGAGGTCACCGTCAAGCCCGAGTGGGACTCACCCGAGACCGGCCGCTTCGCCCGGATCCACGATCCGGAAGGCAACGCGATCGAGCTGTGGGAGCCCCCGGCCGCCTGATCTGTGGTCGACGGCCGGCTATCGCTGCACGCGTGCGCTGCCGCCGCGGACCAGCGCCTCGACCTCGGCAAGGGTCGCCATGGAGGTGTCGCCCGGAGTCGTCATGGCGAGCGCGCCGTGAGCCGCGCCGTACTCCACCGCCTCCTGGAGAGGACGCCCGGCAAGCAGGCCGTACGCCAGACCTGAGGCGAAGCTGTCGCCGCCACCGACGCGGTCGAGGATCTCCAGGTCGTCGCGCTGCGTCGCCCGTACGATCCCGGTCTCGTCCGACCATGCCAACGCGCCCCAGTCGTTGCGGGTCGCCGACCTGACGGTTCGCAGGGTCGCCGCCGCGACCTCGAGGTTCGGGAGGTCGGCCGCGACGGCGCCGAGCATCTCGGCATAGCCGGCGAGATCGAGTGTGGCGAGGTCTGTCGAGCCGCCCGGCACCTGATAGCCGAGGGCTGCGGTGAAGTCCTCCTCGTTGCCGATGAGGACGTCGACCAGGCCACAGATGCGGGCATTGACCTCGCGTGCGCGGTCCGCACCGCCGATCGACTGCCACAGGCTCGGTCGGTAGTTCAGGTCGTACGAGACGACCGTGCCGTGGCGTCTCGCTGCCTCGGCGGCGGCGACGACCACGTCTGCCGTGGTCTCGGAGAGACCGGCGAAGATCCCACCGGTGTGGAACCAGCGCACGCCTGCTGTGCCGAACAGGTGGTCCCAGTCCACGTCGCCGGCACGCAGCTGGCTGGCCGCGGTCCAACCTCGATCAGACACCCCCTTCGCACCACGGACGCCGAACCCGCGCTCGGTGAAGTTCAAGCCGTTGCGGACCGTACGGCCGATCCCGTCACTCGGCGCCCACACGATCCCGCTGGCGTCGACGCCGCCGGCCATAATCAGCTCCTCGACGAGATGACCAACCTCGTTGTCGACCAGTCCGGTCACCACGGCCGTCCGCAGCCCGAAGCACCGCGACAGCCCTCGCGCGACGTTGTACTCACCGCCACCCTCGCTGGCCCGGAACTGCCGGGCGGTGCGGATGCGGCCCTCACCGGGATCGAGGCGCAACATCACCTCGCCCAGGGACAGCGCGTCGTACCGGCACTGCTCGGCCGGCTTCAGGACGAGGGGCATCGCATCTCCTTCGCGAGCGCTGTCGCACCGGCCGCCAGCTGAGCGATCTGGTCGAAGGCAGCCGATCGAATCATCGCCTGCGGAGCGATCCAGGTTCCGCCGACGGCCAGGACCGAGGGGATCTCGAGGTATTCCTGCATCGTGGCGAGGCCGATGCCTCCGGTCGGGACGAAACGCACGTCCGGGAACGGCGCAGACAGTGCCGAGACCATGCGCGCGCCCCCGGCCGCCGCAGCGGGGAAGAACTTGAGCACGGACCAGCCGGCATCCCGGGCTGTCTGGATCTCGGTCGCGGTGGCCACGCCCGGAATCAGGGGGATGCCCAGCGTCGCGCACTCCCGACTCACGGCGGGCCCGAAGCCCGGCGACACGACGTAGTGGGCCCCGGCGGCGATCGCGTGCTCGACCTGGCTCGGGTGGACCACGGTCCCGGCGCCGACGACGAACCCCGGCACCTGTGCCATCTCCCGAATCGCACCGAGGGCGGCTGCGGTCCGCAGCGTGACCTCGCCCGACGGGAGTCCGCCGGACGCCAGCGCCTCCGCCAGCTGGTGCGCGTACGCCTCGTCATCGATGACGATGACCGGCAGCACGCCGAGGGCCTGATGGAACGCCGGCACGTCGATCATCGGCCGAGCCATCCCCCGTCGACGGGGAGCACCGTGCCGTGGACGTAGTCCGACGCCGAGCTGGCCAGGAACACCGCGGCGCCCTTGAGGTCACGGGCTTCGCCCCAGCGGCCGGCCGGGATCCGGTCGAGGATCGCACCTGATCGCGCCGGGTCGTTGCGCAAGGCCTCGGTGTTGTCGGTGGCGATGTATCCCGGCGCGATGGCGTTGACGTTGACGCCGTGCGACGCCCACTCGTTCGCCAGCGCCTTGGTCATCCCGGCGATGGCGCTCTTGGCCGCGGTATAGCCGACGACGTTGATGCCGCCCTGGAAGCTGAGCATCGAGGCCGTGAAGATGACCTTGCCCGATCCCCGCTCCACCATCGCTCGCCCCACCTCGCGAGTGAGGACGAACTGGCTGGTCAGGTCGACCTCGATGACGTGATCCCAGGCCTCGTCCGTGTGGTCGACGACCGGGGCGCGGGCGATCGTGCCGGCGTTGTTGACCAGGATGTCGACCGGACGATCGGCGCCGACCAGCCTCTCCGCGAGGGCCTTGACTGCCTCCCGGTCGGCGAAGTCGACCTGGTGGGCGGTGAACGTGCAGCCCGCGTTCTCGACGGCGCGCTGGACGTCGCTGCCGTCGGGCTCGAGCGAGGCGCTGACCCCGACGATGTCGGCACCGGCCTCGGCAAGGCCCGTCGCGATGGCGAGCCCGATGCCACGCCGGGCACCCGTCACCACGGCCAGCCGGCCCTTGAGGCTGAAGGCGGCAAGGCTGGTGCCGGGGATGCCGATCGTCACTGGGGCTCAGCTCCACCGCAGTCCACGAGCACCTTCATGACGGCCCCACCGAGGTCGAGGATCTCGAACGCCTCAGCGGCCGACTCGAGGGGAACGACCTTGGAGATCAACGCCTCCACCGGAATCGTCCCGGCCGCAAGCGACGCGACCGCGTCGGCGAAGTCCTGTGACTCGTAGACACGAGCGCCGACGATCTCGAGCTCTTTCCAGAACACCCGCTTCAGGTCGAGCTCACGGCGCTGGGCGTGGATCCCGACGACGACGAGCCGGCCACGAGCGCGCACCAGGTCGACCGCCGAGTCCAGGCCACCTTGAGCGCCTGACACCTCGAACACCACCTCCGCACCGGCTCCGCCGGTCCACTCCTCGACGAGGGCCGCAATGTCGACAGGGTCGACCACGTCGATCCCCAGGGCCGCGATCACGGAGCGCCGGAACGGATTGGTCTCCAGGACACGGACCTCCGCGCCCTGGGCGGCGGCCACCAGCGCGATCAGGAGACCAACAGGGCCACCGCCCACGACAGCCGCCCGTTGCCCCGGCTCCAGCCGGGCGCGTCTCACGTCGTGGTGCGCCACGGCGACGGGTTCGACCAGGGCGGCGTCCCGCAGCGAGAGCTCGGCCGGCAGGCGTACGAGCAGGTGCTGCGGCAGGGTCCACATCTCCTGCAGGGCGCCCGTCGAGTCGATTCCCACGAAGTTCAGCCGGTCGCAGATGTGCCGGTGGCCGGCGACGCAGGTCGGGCAGGTGCCGCACCACTCGAGCGGCATCACCGTGACGTGGTCGCCGACGGACCAGGCCGTGACGCCATCGCCCACCGCGTGCACGCGGCCGGCCGTCTCGTGCCCGATGACGGCCCGGGCTCCGACCCGCTCGTCCATCGCGCCGTGCAGGATGTGCAGGTCGGTGCCGCAGATGCCGACGTAGGCGACATCGATCTGCACCTCACCCGGTCCGGGCCGGCGCGGGTCGGCCTCGACGACCTCGATGCCGCCGCCACGGACGTACTGTGCTGCCAGCATCACGCCTCCAGCCAGACCGGGCCGTCGGGGAATCGGTGCGCGGCGAGCGACTCGGCCCGCATCTGGGCGCTGAACCCGGGCATCGTCGGCGCGAGATAGCGACCGCCTCGCACGATGGCGGGGTCGATGAAGTGCTCGTGGAGGTGGTCGACGTACTCGATGTACCTGCCTTCGGTCGTGCCGCTGACCGCCACGAAGTCGAACATCGACAGGTGCCGGACGAGCTCGCAGAGGCCCACGCCGCCGGCATGGGGACACACCGGCACGCCGAACTTCGCCGCCAACAAGATGATGGCGATGTTCTCGTTGACCCCGCCCACGCGGCTGGCGTCGATCTGGACGACGTCGATCGCGTCGGCCTGCAGGAGCTGGCGGAACATCACCCGGTTGTGCGCATGCTCGCCGGTCGCGACCTTGACGGGTGCCACCTTGGCCCTGATGGCGGCGTGCCCGAGGATGTCGTCGGGATTGGTCGGCTCCTCGATCCAGGTCGGGTCGAACCTCGCCAGTTGAGTCACCCAGGCGACCGCCTCGTCGATCTCCCAACGCTGGTTGGCGTCGATCGCGATGCCGACGTCAGGGCCGACCGTGGCTCGGGCGATGCCCATCCGACGGATGTCCTCATCGAGGGAGGCACCGACCTTGAGCTTGATCAGCTCGAAACCGTCCGCCACGGCGTCCCCCGCCAGTCGAGCAAGCTTGGCGTCGTCATAACCCAGCCAGCCCGGCGTCGTGGTGTACGCCGGATAGCCCTGCTCCAGCAGAGCGGCCCGGCGGTCGTCCCGCCCCGGCTCGGCGGCCCGCAGGATCGTGAGCGCGTCGTCCCGGGTGAGGGCGTCGGAGAGGTAGGTGAAGTCGACCAGGTCGGCGATCTCGTCGGAGGTGAGCCGGGAGAGCAGATCCCACAGCGGCAGGCCCTCCCGCTTGGCGCGCAGGTCCCACAGGGCATTGATCAACGCCCCGCAGGCCATGTGGATGACGCCCTTCTCCGGTCCGAGCCAGCGCAGCTGTGGGTCCGTCGTGAGCTCGCGGCCGAACGGGCCGAGGTTGGCCAGCACGTGATCGACGTCGCGACCCACCAGCCACGGCGCAAGGCTCGAGGCCGCAGCGGTCTGCACCTCATTGCCCCGGCCGGTCGTGAACGTGAAGCCGTGACCCTCGATCCCGTCACCCGCATCCGTGGTGATCACGAGGTAGGCCGCCGAGTAGTCCGGCTCAGGATTCATCACATCCGAACCGTCGAGCTCGCGGGATGTCGGGAACCGTACGTCGGCCGTGTCGATCGAGACGAAACGTGCCACCGTCGCTCCCTTCGTCTTAGCAACCTGTTCAATTCATCGGATGTTATAGCCATCATCTTGCCGTACCGGCACGTTTCAGGCAACAGATTGGATTATAGATCCGATGTTTATGGAGATGTGGGATGAATCAGCGAGTCAGCGCGCGCGGCGCAGCCACGCCTCGACGCCCGCCACGTGAACCACCATCGCGGCGTGCGCGAGCTCGGGCTCACCTGCCGCGAGGGCATCCAGGATCGCCTGGTGCTCACGCCTCGTACGTTCCTGGGCGCCGACTTCGGTGCGGCCTCGCCAGATCCGTGCGCGATTGGTCGGGCTGGAGAGCCCTTCGATGAGCGATGCCAGGACCGAGTTGCCCGACGCCACACTCACCATCCGGTGGAAGTCGATGTCGAACGACAGCAGGTCCTCTGGCAAGGAGTCCTTGCTCGAGGCATCGATGACGTCCTGCATCCGCTGCAGCTCCTCGGGCGTCACGCGCGGCGCTGCCATGGCTGCGGCCTCGGGCTCGAGGATCCGGCGCACCCGCAGGAACTCCAGCACACTGTCGTCCTGGTGGAAGTCGACGACGAACGTGAGGGCATCCAGCAGCACGTTCGGATCGAGGCTCGTCACGTACGTGCCGTCGCCCTGTCGCACGTCGAGGATGTTGATCAGGGCGAGCGCTCGCACGGCCTCCCGCAGCGAGTTGCGGGACAGGCCCAGCGTCTCGGACAAGTCGGCTTCGCGCGGGAGCCTGTCGCCCGGCTTCAGCTGGCCGCTCACGATCATTTCCTTGATCCGGAGGATGGCCTCGTCAGTCAGAGCCACGGCAACGGATCCTTCGCTCGAGCAGCACGGTTGAGAGGATCATAGGTGTCCTCGGCAGTCGCGGTGAGCACGCGGGTCCGGTCGCCTGCAGACAGCTCGTCCAGGACCTCCAGCACGACCTCGAACCACCGGCCGTACGTGCTCACGGAGGTGACGACGGGCCAGTCGCTGCCCACCATGCATCGGTCGGGGCCGAACACCGCCAGTGCGTGCTCCAGCCACGGGCGCAGCGCTTCGGTCGTGCGCGCATCGTCGGCGGCCTCGGAGGCGAGACCCGAGAGCTTGCACCGTACGTTCGGGAGTGCGGCCAGGCGGACCAGGGCGGCGGCCCATGCTGCGAAGTGGTCAGGACTGATGACGGGCTTGCCGAGGTGGTCGAGGACGAACATGACCTCGGGACACGCTGCGACCAGACGGGTCACCTCGTCGATCTGGTGCTGGCGGACGCAGAGGTCGAACGAGAGCCCGTGCATCGCCAGCAGCCGGACGCCGTCGATGACCTGCGGTGACGTGGCGAATCCCGGCGGCTCGTCCTGCAGCAGCCGTCTGACTCCGGTCACCAGATCGGTCGCCGCGAGCTCGGCCAGCTTGCCCGCACAGTCGGTGCCATGCTCCACAGGCGCGTGGGCCACGATCGCGAGCACCGGCGCCCCTGCATCGGCGAGCTCGTGCACCCACGCGACCTCGCGCATGCCCTGGTCAGCGCGGCAGTCCGCCTGGACGAACACCACGCCCACGAGGTCGAGTCGGTCCAGCTGATCCACGTCTGCGCGAAGGTGTCCCGGCAGGCGATCTTGCTGAAGCACGTCACTCTCGCCGGCCAGCCACTCGTAGTCGAAGCGCGCAAGGTTCCAGAAGTGGACGTGGCTGTCCACGAACGGGTCGTTGCCTGCTCTCACGTCGACTCCTCTCCCTTGGGTTCACCGGAACGCCTGCGCGTCGTCCCGCCGGCCGGTCGGACTGGAGGAGGTCCGACCGGCGCGGCGCTGGCTACTGCAGCTGCCAGATCACTGGAACTCGGCGACGTTGTCCTTCGTCACCATCTCGGTCCCGGTGTCGATGTTGGCCGAGACGTCGTCTCCGTTGATCGCGTCGAGCGCGGCCTGGAGGCCCATGCTTCCCATCTTGGCCGGGAACTGTGCCACTGATCCGGACTCGGTGCCGCCAGCGATCGCGGTGAGCTCGTCAGGCGAGGCATCGAAGCCGACCGTGATCAGCTTGCCCTCCTTGCCATCGGACTTGATCGCCTCGAGCGCGCCGAGCAGCGGCGGTCCGCACGCTGCGTATATCGCATCGACGTCAGGATTCGCGGTGAGGATGTCCTGGGCGGCGTCCAGACCCTTGGTCTGGTCACAGTCCGTCGGCGCCTTGGCGACGACCTTCGCGGCGTCGCCCAGCGACTCGAGCATCCCGGTCACGCGCGCATCGAGGGAGGGGTTGCCGAGCACGCCTTGGAGGACGGCGATCGATGCACCCTCGGGCAGGTTCTCGGCGAGCCACTTGCCGGCGAGCTTGCCGCCGGCCAGGTTGTCGGTCGCGACGACGGACGTCTTGCCGTCCCAGTCCGGGATGTCGTTGTCGACCAGGATCACCTTGATCCCCGCGTCAACCGCCTTCTGCAGGTCGTCCTGCACGTTGGGGCTCGTGGGCGTGATGACGATGGCATCGACCTGTTGGGTGACCATCGCCTGGATCGCCGCGATCTCGCCCTCGTCGTCGGTTCCGCTCTTGCCCTGGGCGTAGACGACCGTCGCGCCGGACTCCTTGGAGTCCCAGTCCTTGGCTGCGTCGACCATCGTGTCGTAGAAGTCGACGGGGAACTTCGTGATGAACCCGATCTTGACGGAGTCACCCTTCTTGTCCTTGGACCCCTTGTCGCCCGGGCTCGAGTCACTGCCGCAGGCTGCCAGCATCAGGGTCATCGACGCCGCAAGAGCGGCGAGAATCTGTGTCCTTCTTTTCATGTTCCTGTGATCCCTTCGGAAAGCAAGCCGTCAACGTCTCGCCCGAGCGCAATGCTGACGTGGTGGTCGGTTCGGCACGTTCAGTCAGACCTCACCTCCGACGATGAGCGAGACGAGCCGAGCCCGGTTCTCGGGAGTCGGCACTTCTTCGCCCACGGTGCGACCGCGTCGCATGACGATGGCGCGATCGGCGATCTCCATGACGTGGTCCATCGCGTGGGAGATCACGATCACTGCACAGCCCTCAGAGCGGAGCCGAAGAACGAGGTCGAGGACCTGGCGGGACTCCCGAAGTCCCAGGGCTGCTGTCGGCTCGTCCAGGATGACGACCCGCGAGGCGAACGCGGCCGTACGTGCGACAGCGATGGCCTGGCGTTGGCCGCCGGACATCATGCCGACCGTCGACGCCTTCTCGGGCAGCCGGATCTTCAGGCGGTCGAGCAGCTCGGACGAGGAGCGCGCCATGTCGCGTCGGCGCATCCATCGCATGCCGCGCGGGAGCCAGGCCGGCACCGCCTTCTCATGGCCCGCGAAGAAGTTGGCTGTCGCGTCGAGATTGTCGAAGAGCGCGAGGTCCTGGTAGACCGTCTCGATGCCGGCGGCCCGGGCCACGGCCGGGCTCGCCATGGAGGCGGGCACGCCGTCAACCTCGATCTCGCCGGAGTCGAGCTTGTGCACGCCGCTGATGCACTTGATCAGGGTGGACTTGCCGGCGCCGTTGTCGCCCAGGATGGCCAGCACCTCGCCGTGGTGCACCTCGAGGTCGACATCGTCGAGCGCGAGCACCGCACCGAATCGCTTGGTCGCTCCGCGAACCGCCAGGGCCGGGTACGCGTTCATGCCGCGGCCCCCTTCATGACCCGGAACCGGTTCTCCAGGCGCCCTCGCACCACGTCGGACTCGACCGCGAGGACGATCACGACACCGATGACGATCAGCTGGAGGTAGGCCTCGATATTGAGCAGGTTCATCCCGTTGCGGATGACGCCGATCATCAAGGCTCCGATCAGCGCGTGGCTGACGAATCCGCGGCCGCCGAGGAAGCTCGCGCCGCCGATCACGACGGCGGCGATGGCATCGAGCTCGGCGAGATCGCCGAACGTCGGCGACCCGGCATTGAGGCGTCCCGACGTGACGATCGCTGCGACGCCGGCCAGCACCCCACTGCAGACGTACACCGAGACCAGCACTGCGGAACGCGGTATGCCGAGACTCCGGGCGCCCTCGGGGTTGCCCCCGACGGCATAGATCCAGCGACCCCAGACGACCCGGCTGAGGAAGACCGACACCATGATCGCGACCAGGGCGACGAGGAAGGCCGAGTTCGGCAGCCACGAGGCGATCCAAGTGGCTGAGCCACCGCCGATGTCAGTCACGATTCCGGGCATGTTGCGGATCGGCTGGCCGTCAGAGATGCCGAGAGCCAGTCCTCTCGCGATGCTCAGCGTCGCCAGCGTGATGATGAACGGGTGAGGCAGCTTGCCGTACACGTAGACGACACCGTTGACGAGGCCGACGGCGGCGCCCGTGCCGAGCATCGCGGCCACGGTCAGCGCGCCCCCGCCCGTCGAGCCGAAGACCGTCGCACCGACGACTGACGACAGCGCGAGCGTCGAGCCCACCGAGAGATCGATGCCGCGAGTCAGGATGACGAGCAGCTGACCAATGGCGAGGATCGCGATCACGGCCGACTGCGAGAGGACGTTGCCGAGATTCTGCGACGTGGCGAACACCGGGGAGAGGCTGGACATGACCAGCACCAGGACGAGCAGGATCAGCACCGGACCGAGCTTGAGCAGCACGAGCAACGCGCCGACCAGTCGGAGCTTCGTGACGCTGACCTCGTTGTCCCGGGCGGTTGGCCCGACGGGTGCAGCCGATCCCGGATCGGCAGTCTGCTGCTGCTCCGCGCGGGGAACCTCGACGTTGCTCTCGCCGGATTCGTCTGTCGTCTGGATGTCGTGCACCGATCAGCCTCCTCGCTGTGGTGGCCGTCACACTATCCGGGAAGACATAGGATGTCTACACCCTTTCTGGAGGCTTCATGCCATCCCATGCGCTCTCGAGCCTCGTATAGGTAGGACCAGATGCGCCGTGCAACGTTCGGTCACCCGTAGCCATACGCCGTTTTCGCGCGCGCAAAGCTGCCGCAGGCGCCAGGCACCTGCGGTGATGAGCTACGCCCGCTGCTAGCCCTCGTTGGCGGCGGCCGCGCTGCGGATCAGCTCGGTGAACGCGGCATGGTCGAGCGTGTCGTCCTCGCGAATGTCGATGGCGCGGCGGGTGCCGGCGTCGAGGCTGGCGTTGAACAGGCCGGCCGGATCCGCGAGCGATGCACCCTTGGCGAACGTCACCTTGATCTTGTCCTTGTAGGTCTCGACGGTGCAGATCAGGCCACTGTGCGAGAAGGTCGGCACGCCGTCGGGGTTCGACGCCTTGCGCCACTTGGCCTCTTCCACGACGTCCGGCACCGCGTCGATGATCAGATTGCGAACGGTGTTGACGATCGTGGTGCGCCAGTCAGCTGCCATGACCGGAACTCTACTCATCGTCAGGCGTCGGGCGCATCGCCACAGGACCGTACGAAGGACCCGCCGGCCTGGCAGCCGACGGGCCCTTCGCGTGAAGCCTCGGGTTAGTCGACCTCGGCGGACGGGATGGCAGCCCCCGGAACCTCCTTGGGGAGATAGAGCTCCTTGTCACCGGGATACGGCTTGGTCCAGTTGTGCGCCTGGTACCAGGTGTACCGGTTCATCTGCTCCGGGTTGGCGTAGTCCGCCCGCGCCTGACGGCCGCTGAAGTGCTGCTTCTGCGCCCACGTGCCCCAGGCCTTGGCGAGCGGAGCCGCACTGGCCGGGACCTTCGGTGCCTCCACCTTGGAGGCCGTCGTGTCCGGGCCGCACGCGGGCGCCGGGTTGACGTTCTCGGTCAGCGGGATCTGGTTGGGCACCGCGTTGAAGGGCTTCAGGTCCGCCTTGGACCGGAACGCGTCGAACATCGGCGTCGCCGCGGCCACCTTCTGGTTCAACGGCTCGGCACCGAGGATCTGCTCGATCGTGCGGACCATCGAGATCTGCGAGTAGTACGTCGAGACCGTCTTGCCGTGAACGGCCCACGGGCTGATGACCTGGATCGGGGCCCGGTGGCCGTCCACGTGGTCCACACCGGCCTGGCTGTCGTCCTCGACCACGAAGATCGCCGAGCTCTTCCAGTACTTGCTGTGCGAGATCTCGTCGACGACCTTGCCGACTGCGAGGTCGCCGTCGGCCACCCCGGCACGCGGAGTCGACGGGCCGCCAGTGTGATCACTCGAGAGCCACAGCATCTGGAAGTCAGCCGGACCCTTCTTCTCGAAGTCCTGCTTCCAGATCTCGGACCGGTAGACGTCCGGGATCGACAGGTCGAACGGCGGCGACAGTGGATCGCTGATGGCGTTGAGCGACGGGATCACCGAGCCGTAGTCACCCTTCAGCTCCGGGGTCGTGAGCTGGGCCGGGTCTCCGCCGTTCTCGACGCTGTCGACGGCGCAGTAGTACTGCTGCCACGAGCCCGACGGCTTGCCCTCCGGGTACTCGAACTCGCCGTAGTTGCGCGCACTCTTGCGGGCCGACTGGATCGCGGTCCACAGGAAGCCGGAGCGCTGGTGGCCGAGCACGTCCTCCTCGGTGTCGTACGACCTGGTGTACTCGCCGGCGCTCGACTCGGTGTACTCCGGGTTGTCGCCCTGCATCAGCCAGTTGTGACCCTCGGCCGAGTTGGTGCCGACGTCGTACGTGTTGTCGTACAGCCCGAACTGGCGCGCCAGCGCGTGCTGGTTGGGCGTGGTCTGCTCGCCGAACTGGGCCAGCGTCGCGTCACCGTTGCCCTCGGGCATGTCCCCGTAGATCTGGTCGTACGTGCGGTTCTCCTTCACCAGCAGGAAGACGTGCTTGATCGTCGAGGGATCACCGATCCGCTTCGGCACTGGCACGGCGCGCACGTGGCGACCACCGCGTGAGTGCTTGACGTCGGTGCCAGCGTTGCCCCAGCCGTTCTGGGCGAACACCCTCTGGGTGTAGGTGTCGCGGATCTTCTGGTCACTCGGCAACGTGAACCGGGTCAGTGACGCCGTGGTGCCGTGGGTGCCCCACGCCGTCGCCGGAGTCGTGCCGAGCCCCTGGTTGGAGGTGATCTTCTGCCCCCGCGCGTCGATGCCACGGCGGTTGGCGACGACGGTCTGGCCGCCGACCGCGAAGACGTCCTCGGGGTAGTAGTCGGTCGGCACCAGGCCGACGTAGCTGACCGGGTCCAGCGCGTTGCGGCCCAGCTTGTAGACCGCGACCGCATTGGCCCGGCCCAGGGTGACCAGCAACCGACCGTGCTCGACCGCGATGCCATTCGGCTCGTAGCCGATCGCCGAGCCGCGCCACGGCTGGGTGACGATGGTCTGGACGACGTGGTCCTTCGCGGTGTCGACGACCGAGACGGTGTCGTCGTTGGTGTTGGCGACGTAGAGCACTCGTCCGCTCGCGTAGAGCGCCGTCGGGTGCAGGCCCACCTTGATCGTGCCGGCGTTGTCGCCTGCGGCGGTCGGGTCGATGACGCTCAGGGTCCCGGTCGTCGAGGTGCCGCGGTAGCCGTCGGCGGCGACGGCGGTGCCGTACGAGTCCATCGTGGTCTCGCCGGTCTTGGCCGGTCGGCCGCCCTCGTTGCTGACGTACAGCTTGCTGCCCAAGAACCGCACCTGTCGCGGTGCGACCCCAACGTTCCACGTACGGGTGATCGTGCCCGCGACCGGATCGATCGCGACGACGGTGTTCTGGCCGTTGACGGCGGCGTACAGCGTCCCGTCCGGCGCGAAGGTCAGCCCGCTGGTCAGGGCCTGCTTGGTGCCGACGGTCGGGATCGCGATCGTGGTGCCGGCTGCGAGGGTGCCGTCGGCATTGACCGGGAACCGGGTGATGCCGGTGGCGTTCGGCATGAACAGGAACTTGCCGTCCGGGGAGTAGACCGGGCCCTCCTGGCCGACGGTGTTGTCCGTCAGTTTCAGGTTGACCCCGGCGGCGGAGCCACCGCGCCAGATCAGCTGGTACGTCGAGAGGTCGTAGACCTGCAACGAGACCGAGCGGTCGTTGGACGTGGCGGCGAGGAAGCGGCCGTCCGGGCTGACGGTGGAGCCCATGATCTTCCCGTACGGCGTGGAGAGGCGCTCGCCCAGAGGCTTGAGCACCTGGTTGGAGGAGATCTGGAGGCCGTTGGCATATTCGGTGCCCACCTGGTGGTCCCCGAAGGCCGAGGTCCCGGCGACCGCCGCACCCGTGCCCACGACCGCGAGTGCCGTGGCACCGGCGACGAGGAGCGTGAGTCTGTTCTTGGTGAGGAGTCCGGATCGGACGCCCGTGACGCGAGTACGTTGACGCACCTGCATGGGTTGTTCCCTTCTCAGAGGTGATCGAGTTCAGTGCTGATCGAGCAGGTCGACGTAGCCGTCTAGCTGCCACAGGGGGTTAGGTGTGTCGCCGGTCGCGGTGCGCACCTGGAACGAGCCGTTCACCTCCTTCGGTCCGTCTCCGTCGGCGACATACCGGCCCTCGGCCGTGACGTCGAGCTGGTAGATCGCCGAACCCGTGGCCGTTGCGCCCGGGAGGCGCCAGGTCACGACGCATCGCCAGTCGTTGCCGGGGCCGTGGTCCTCGACCCTCGACCCGCCCTTGTCGCAGGTCGTGTGGGCCGCGAGCTGCGCCTCCGTCACCGCGGGGCGGTGCAGCTCGCGGGTCTGCAGCACGTAGAGGTGCGCGAACGCGGTCGACAACGAGTGCTCGAGCTTGCCCCTCTCGATGCCGGTCCCACTGGCAGGAGTCACGGCGCCGATGACCAGTGCGGTGACCCCGGCCAGTGCGGCGAGCGGCAGCGCTGCGGCGACGAGCGTACGACGACCGGCGCCGTCGTTGGACAGATCGGTGAAGTTGCGGCGTACGAACAACACGTACGCGAGCCCGGTCGCCACCGCCGCCCAGATCAGGCTGACCAGCACCCCGATCAGCAGCGGGCCGGTCGACGCCGGCTCGGTGTAGAGCCCGCGCCAGGCCAGGAACGCGTTGCTGGGCAGCGCGAGACGCACCACGACCGGGACGGGCAGCATCAGCACCAGGTTCATCGCCAGGGCGAGCGCGGCCGGGACCAGCAGGCCCATCGGCGACCGGCCCAGGACCACCGAGCCGAGCAGACCGATCGCGGCGAACGCCAGCGTCGGCGCGAGCACGCATAGCCAGGTCAGCAGCACGATCCGGCCGGCCTCCCCCGCGGCCAAGCTGTGTCCGTCCAGGCCGATGAGGGAGTGGTTCCCGACTGCCGTCAGGCCACCGACGACGCTGGACGCCACCAGGAAGACGACGAGCAGCAGGATCAGGGTCAGGCTTGCGAGCGCCTTGGCCGCGAAGATCCGGCGTGGTGAGCGAACTGCCACCAGCAGGTGGCGCCAGGTGCCCAGCCGGTCCTCGACCGCAAACACGTCGCCCGCGACCAGCGACACCAGCAGAGGCAGCCCCCAGCTGCACGCGAAGGCTAGGACCACCAGCGACCCGGCCCATCCGGTGTCGTGCATCCAGCGGCCGAACACCGTGTCGGTCGGCAACGAGCTCTGCCGACTGATCACCGAGACGAAACCGGCTGGTGCAAGGAGGCAGACCAGCAGGGCACTTCGTACGCGACCCTGGGCGAGAAGCTTGACGAGCTCGAACCTGAAGCCGGGCAGGACGCGCGCGGCTCCGACCGGCTCGGCGGCCGGTGAAAGTGTTGTGGTCACTGCGTCGGCTCCTGGCCCGTTTGTTCGTCTGCTTCGGTGCCGGTGAGGGCGAGGAACGCCGCCTCCAGCGGTGAGATGACCGGGGTGAGCTCACGTACCCCGAGACCGGCCTCGACCAGTCGTACGACGAGGGTGTCGAGCGCGAGCACCGGCCCGCGGACGATCAGGGGGTCACCGGCCTCGAGCACTCGGAGGCCTGGTGTGCCCGCTGCGACCGTCGCGGCCCGGGTCGGCTCCGACGTGACGACCCGATAGTCGAGGTCGTCGCTCTCGGCGGCCAGCTTCGCCAGCGGCCCGGTGAACACGACGCGGCCCGTGGCCAGCAGGGTCACGTCGGAGCACAGCGCGGCGACGTCATCCATCCGGTGACTGGACAGCACCACCGCGACCCCGTCGTCCGAGAGCGCGCTGATCACCCGGTGCACATGCCGCTTGCCGGCCGGGTCCAGACCGTTGACCGGCTCGTCGAGGACCAGCAGCCGTGGGCGGATGAGCAGTGCCGCCGCGAGCCCGAGCCGCTGTCGCATGCCCAGCGAGAAGCCCCGGACGCGACTGTCGGCCACGTCGCCGAGGCCGACCTGCTCCAGCGCATCGTCCACGTCGGTCGTGCCGCGGATGCCGCGCAGCGAAGCCAACGCGGTCAGGTTCTGCCGCGCGGACAGTGCCGGATAGAGGCCCGGGCCATCCACGAAGCCGGCCACACCCTCGGGGACCGCGAGGGTTCGCCGCACGGGCGTGCCCAGGATCTCAAGGGTGCCGGCGTCGGGCAGCGCAAGACCGAGCAGCAACCCGAGCAGGGTCGTCTTGCCCGCGCCGTTCGGCCCCACCAGGCCGTGCACCTGACCGGCATCGATGTCGAGGTCCACGCCGCCGAGGGCGATCACCTGTCCGAACTGCTTGCTGATCCCGCGGGCCCGAGCCGCTGGGGTCCACGTCATGTCAACGTCCTTCCCGAGGACACAGACGCTAGGCAACCGAATTGGCCGTGGGCAGACCGTCAGGCAAACAGTTGGCAAACGCAACCATTTGCCCAGATCTTTACGATACGGACTCGTTCCGTTTCGTGATACGCTCTTCGTCGTGCCAACAACCAATCCCGCCATCTCCGAGGCCCCTGCCAGGGGTCGGCCTCGCGACCCCAGCCGCGACGAGGCGATCATCGACGCAGCGATCGACCTCCTCGTACGCGACGGCTACGACCGGTTGTCGATGGAGGCCGTCGCCACCGAGGCCGGCGTCGGCAAGGCCACGGTCTACCGCCGCTGGAGCAACAAGGCCGAGCTCGTCATCGACGCGATGGCGACCCTCAAGCCTGCCTTCGAGTCCATCGACAGCGGATCTCTCGACGGCGACATCGAGCTGATGATCGCGGCCTCGTGCAGTCCGCACACCGAGCGGCTGATGCAGGTGATGGCGAGCATCTGCTCCGCCCTCCCCCGTGAGCCCGAGCTGCTCGAGGCCTTCAGGATCCGTTTCACCGAGCCGCGCATCGCGCGGATCACCGGGATCCTCGAACGCGCGCGTCACCGCGGCGAGCTCGGTCCCGACATCGACGTCGCCATGGCCGCGAGCCTCATGCCGTCACTGATGCTCCAGCGAGTCCTGATGACCGGCCAGCCGGCCGGCCGCACGTACGCCGAGCAGATCGTCAGCAGCGTGCTGCTCCCGGTGCTCGGCCGCCCCCCACGCCCCCTCTCGACCACAGACACGGAGACACCCCATGACTGAAGCACCACCCTCGCAAGCAACCCGCAACGGCGGGCTCGCCCTGGCCGTGATCTGCGTCGCGCAGCTCATGGTCGTCCTCGACGCCACCGTCGTGAACGTCGCGCTGCCCAGCATCCGCGACGATCTCAACTTCTCGCCCGACAACCTCACCTGGGTCGTCACGGCGTACTCACTCGCCTTCGGCGGGCTCCTGCTCTTCGGCGGGCGCACCGGTGACCTGTTCGGTCGCCGACGCATGTTCATGATCGGCATCTCGATCTTCGCGGCCGCATCGTTGGTCGGCGGGTTCGCCAACGGCGAGGCGATGCTCATCATCGCCCGCGCCGCGCAGGGAGCCGGTGGCGCGATCGCCGCACCCACCGCGCTCGCGCTGCTCGCCACGACCTTCACCGAGCCGGCGGCCCGTGCCCGTGCGTTCGGCGTGTTCGCGGCCATGGCCGCCTCCGGTGGCGCCCTCGGGCTGCTGCTCGGTGGCGTGCTGACCGACTACGCCAGCTGGCGCTGGGCCCTGTTCATCAACGCTCCCATCGGCGCGATCGTGCTTTTCCTCGCGCCGCGGGTGCTCAACGAGTCGCAGGGCTCGGGCACCAAGCTCGACCTGCCCGGCGCCATCTCCGTCACAGCCGGTATGTCGACGCTGGTCTACGGCCTGACCAAGGCTGCGAGCGACGGCTGGGGATCGACCACCACGCTGGTGACGCTCGCGATCGCCGCAGCGCTGCTGGTCGCGTTCGTGTTCATCGAGCTGGGCTCGACCCACCCGCTCATGCCGTTCCGGATCTTCAACAACCGCAACCGCACCGGCGCCTACCTCATCATGCTGTTCCTGGCGGCGGCAATGTTCACGACGTTCTACTTCATGGCGCAGTACCTGCAGAACGTGCACGGCTGGAGCCCGTTCCACACCGGTATCGGCTTCCTGCCCATGCCGGCGACGATCATGTTCATGTCGATCGTGGTGGTCCGGCGCCTCATCCCGAAGGTCGGCATCCGGCCGTTCCTCACCGCGGGGCCGATCCTGGCCATCGTCGCCATGATCTCGTTCGCACAGCTCGACGCGAGCAGCAGCTACTGGCCGTTCCTCGGATCGCTCCTGCTGCTCGGTCTCGGCATGGGGTGCAGCTTCGTGCCGCTGACCATGACCGCGGTCAACGGCGTCGAGCCGCACGAGACGGGCCTCGCCTCGGCGCTCCTCAACACCGGCCAGCAGGTCGGCGGGGCCATCGGCCTGGCCGCCTTCGGCACGGTCTTCGCGCACGCCGCGTCCGACCGCGCCGGCGAGCTCGGCGTGCGCGCACGCACCGCCGCAGGTCAGTCCGACATCTTCGTCGCCGGCCAGCAGCACGCGTTCCAGGCCGCCCTCGTGGTGACGGTGCTGGCGCTCATCGCGTCCCTCGCGCTGATCCGCGTCAACAAGGTAGCCCCGCCCGCCCAGGCCGCCGAGCCGGCCATGGCGGAGTGACGGCCGACTCAGCAGCGCACCGACGCGTGTGACGAAGGCCCCTGGTCAGCTTTTCTGCTGCTCAGGGGTCTTTGACGCCCCTCATGACCGGTCCTTCTCGAGGATGACCAACCCAACGAAGGTCTCCACACCGCGCGGAGGCTCCCCGTCCTCGAACTGGACGATCATCCGCCCGTCGCCGGTGGCACCCTCGTATCGTCCACTGCCGTCGAGGATCCGCCACTCGCTGGTCTGAACCAGGTGCTCCATCTGGTCAGGACCCGGTCCGAATCCGATCCGCACGGTCCCGTCCTTGCATCGCAGCTCGTTGACGGCAGGGAACCCGATGTCGGGACTCCCGCGCTCGTGGTGCAGGAGACCGCCCGGACAGAACGACGACTCTCCCAGCACCGAGCCGTCCATGACCCTGCCGTCGAAACCCGCAACTCTGTTGCGCAGCATCAGGGGTCGACCGGTTGTCGTGGCTGCGCTCGACGGGTCCGACGTCTTCGGGCTGCTCGGCTTCGTTCTCGAGTCGGTCGCTGTGGCATGGCTGTCGCAGGCGCCGAGGACGAGCATCGCGACGGCCACCGCGACACAGGCTCCACCGCGTCGCGCGCTGTTCCTCGTGGTCATCGCGACTCCTTCGCATGGATGTTGATGACTCCATGCTCGTAGCCGGGCGCGGCCAGGCCATCGGCACGCTGTCCCGATCTTCCGGGACGATCACCCGGAACCGATAGGTGCCTGTTCCCGGGTTGAAGCGATCAGGTAGTTCTTGGAACTTTGCCAACCCGTTCGTGGGTCGCATCAAGGCGACGCTCTGGACCTGGGACAGAGCGCCTTGACCCAGACGCGAGCAGGACCGCAGAGACAAGCTGCTCATGGCTGTGAGGACCGCTGGAGGTCGCAATTGCTTTGAGCCAAACCCACCCAGCTGGATTGTTCAGTAGGTCAGACCCGCCAGCAGGGGAAGCAGCACCAGCTCCACCGGCAGTGTCTTGCGCGATCCGCTCGGCCCCATGTGTGGCAGAAATGTGTACTGCGTGACGCGTCGAATGCCCAGGTGCTGGCTAGCGGCGTAGGTGGCAGAGGAGAGCAACGTCTTCGAGTCCATCCACAGGATCCAGTGCGGCGCCAAAGAAGGTCCGGGCGTGCCCGCCAACAGCTCGCCGACAACCGTTCCGGCGCCATCATGCACTGACCACGGCCCATCGTCCTCGCAGGGGAGCCGTGCCACGACTTCATCATTTGCAGCGTGCACTGCGATGGCGTCGGGGTGCTGCACCCGCAGCAGAAGAGTTTTGTCGCGGACACTTCGTGCGATCCGCTGGCCAGCGCTGTCATCGACCGTCACCGTCGCCGGCGCGGCGTTGAGAGAGCTGATCCGCGCCAACACTCGACCCTGCGCGCCGCGTAGCTCTGCATGTACGTCGTTGCCGGCGTCCATTCCGGTGACCGCCAAGACCTTCCGCATCGCCTTGGCAGCCCGGCCGCCGCGGTGAACACGGGCGGTCAGCGCGAGCAGGTCGCCGACCGACGATCGGAGCTCCCAGTGATGGCTGTCCGCATTGGCGCCGGCTTGGAAGATGGCGGTGATTCCCTCGTAGGATGCGAGCTGGTCGAGGGTGGTCGCGACGGGCTCCTCAGGCGCACTCATAGGGGAGACAATAGAGCGAACGGCGAATGCCAAGGAGTAGGCAGCCTGGCCGACTTCGGAGGCGGGGTTGGACTCGAGGTATGGCGTAAGCCATCAGCTCGGGTGGGAGTTTGCACGAGTTCTCGCAATGCACTCGGGAGGGAGTCTTGTTTAGTGCCGTCCAACCCCGCACCGCCACAGTGTCACCTTCAACCACCTGCGCGCATGACCAGTTTGAGCCTCTACCGGTCCCCTTCCGACCTACATGAGTTGCCCATTTCGCACCAACTGGAGTTGTCGTCAGAGTGGCTTGCCCTGTAGCGGCGTTCCGCTCCGACCAGTCAGTCTTGCCTTGCTCATAGAGGCTGCGCCCGGCCCGGTTTGATATCCCTTCTGCCCGCACCTCCCTCGATATCCCGAAGCTCGACGGGTGGGCGGGGCACTCGCGACGTTGAGCGCAATCGAGTCTCAGATTCGTCGCGAGCGACGTGAAGCCAGTGACATGTCGGAGCGCATCACTCATGATGGGGTGATACGTGCACCGCGTGGGCTGTCCTCTGTTCGGGATTTACGACACTTAGGACGGTTGTTTTGGGGGTCGGAGGGACTCACCAATAGAGAGGGAGCGAGATGCGCACAGGTTTTGCGTGCGCGCCGATCACAGTCGTCGCCAGAGTTATGCCCGGGGCTCGCGCCGTGAGGAGCAACTTCACGTGGAATCGATCAGTCCCGCCGAAGCCCTTACACGTGTAGTTGCCCTAACTCAGGCACCGGATGAGAGCGGATTGCTGCTGCTAGGTGAGCACGGCATCGGCAAGAGCCACCTGCTCGAACAGGTTCACTCCGCAGCATCGATCAATTCCGTCCTGATGCACGTCAACCGTTCGGAGCGGCGGTTTCCGCTCGCCGGTTTCAGGTCACTTTTCGCCGCGCTCAGTCCTGAACAGGCGTTGGAGTCGCACCGCCGTTTCACCCTGCGGTCTGAGGAGCCCGATGCCCTCTTCTCTGCCGCGCATGACTTGCTGGCCCTGATCCGCGACCTCGAGCTGCCACCGACCGTGGCACTCATCGACGACCTGGACCGGATGGACAGTGCAAGCCGCGCTGTCCTCGGAACGATCGTGTCTCACCTGGCCGGTACCTCGCTGTGGCTGGTTGCCACCGCCACCGATCCTGAGCCGGTGGAGTCCGGGTGGGGATTCGCTGCGGGAAGACTGACCCGCCTCGGCACAGACGATCTCGTCCGCCTAGCGGCCGCCGGCACTCGCCACCTCGGATCAACCCTGTACCTTCTCGCGGACTACTCAGGCGGCAATCCCCGGATCCTTCAAGAGCAGGTGGCGGTGCTCCACGCAGACCAGGACCAAGGCCAGGCTTCGCTGGTCCTGCCCCCACGCCCCACCGACACCGTGCATCTGGTGAGCGCCGCGAGCGAAGGCAGCCTGAGTGCAGGAGCCCGCAGCGTCCTTGAGCTGGTTGCGCTTGCCCCCATGTCCCATCTCGCCGCGATACGCACGCTCATTCGTGAGTCTGACGACGACGTGGAGGAGCTCATCGATGCGGGCGTGCTGCAGCGACGCGGGCAGTATGTCGTCTTCTCGGATCAGCGGCTACGGAGTCGGCTCTACTGGGATCAGGGCTCGAGGTCGCGAAGAGAACGTCACCGTGCGCTGTCGGAAGCGTGCAGCCTGCACGATGAACGATTGGCGACTTGGCACCAAAGCTGGTCGGCCGAAGGTTCCGAGAAGGTTGAGTCGCTGCTCGATGCTGCGATCACGCTCGTGCAGGAAGGGCGCGTCGGCGCTGCTGTTGAGTTCATTGAGCGTGCCCTCAGCCGAGCGGAACGGATCGAAGACCACGCCCGGCAGTTGATCGTCCTTTGCGGCCTGCTCCTGCGCGACGGCCACCCCTACCTCGCGGATCGATACACCGCCCGCGCGCACCCCACCCATCCCGAGCAGTCGATGGATCTGCTCAACATCAAGCTCATCGCCCGGTTCTTCCACCGCCAACAGGTCGTGGACGACGAGCTGCTCGCCCTCGCTCATCTGCACGCCGACGCCAACCTGGACGGAGCCTGCACGATGCTCTGCCTCGGCGCGGCCCATCGCACCGAGCGTTGGGAAATCGATGATGCACGCCGCCTCATCGACGAAGGCTTGCTACTGGCCGACAACGCCCCGAAACTCACCCAACTCAAGATGGAGGCCATGCGCGACATCATCGACGGTCTCGATGGCAGATCAGTTGAGGAGGACACGGTCCCCGACCCGGACCTCGACTCCATGATCACCGATCCGGACCTCCTACTGCTGCGGGCAAGAGGCCTGTCGGTCCGCGAGGACTATCAGGGGGCTCGACGACTCTTCACCGCTGTGAGGAACCATCCCATCGGGCACACAGGTCTTCGAGCGGATCTTGCGACTTACGGAATCATTCGCAACGAGAAGAACGCGGGCGAGTTCCGCATGGCACGCGTCGCCATCGACTCCTGGACAGCCGCAGCCGCATCACTCACCCGTGGGACCGCCACCTTCGCCTACTTCAAAGCCTGGTACGCCTACTCCCTAGGGGACTTTGACGAGGCCAACGAGTACATCGACACGTGCCTCGAACTTGCCTCCCAGGAGGCCGCCCAGGCACTGCAGGCGCGCGCACATGCGCTCCGCGCGACGATCCAACTCCTCGAAGGCGACGCCGATTCCTCCGTCACCACTCTGCGCACAGTCAGCGCAGCATCCACCCGATTCCGCAACCCGTCGCTGCTGCGCCATTGGGCCGACTACACCGAGGTCTGTGTCCACACCGGTCGCATCAAGGAAGCCGCTGCAACCGTGGCGGCCCTTGAGCGCCGGCTCTCGGTTCACCGTTCGAGGTGGGGCGATCTCGCTCTGCTTCGCTGCCGGGCCCTTGTGGAGAGCGGAGAGCCGTCTCTTCACCTGTTCGACGCCGCCGTGAAGCAGTTCGGACCTGGAGAGCTTCCCTACGAACTGGGTCGGACCCTCAGGTGCTTCGCCAATCGTCAGGATGAGCTGGGAATGAGCGCCGAGGCAATGAGGACCAGGATGACCGCCGCTGCAGCGTTCAGATCTGCCGGTGCCGATGCCTGGACAAAAGACTCCGAGGCAGGCGCCCGAGTTGCTGCGCCCCGTTCGACCCGCCAAGAGGGCGTACTCGAAAAGCTCACGGCCGAGCAGCAGACAGTCGCGCAGCACGTCGTGCACGGGTTGCGCAACCGCGAGATCGCCCAAGAGATGTTCGTATCCGTACGCACAGTCGAACTGCGCCTGACCAACATCTACCGAGCGCTGAACATCGACTCCCGGGCACAACTCGCCGCCGCCCTCACCGGCACCGCCGCCACCGCCGACGACCCGCGGAACGAAAGGTAGCCCGGCGGCGTCACTCCGCCCCGATCAATCCGCGCCTACAGGGTGAGCATTCCACTGCAGCGGTCGGCGTCGCGCAGGGCGAGGTCGTCGGGCTCGGCACGCCAGAGCAGAGCCAAGCATCACCAGCCGCAGGAGCACGATGTTCCCGATGGCTGCTGCGAGGGTTCCCCACCACTGCGGTACGCGTCGCATGCCGTGACTTGACGTCTCTTGCGGATCGGGGGACGGCGGCCTACGTTACTGGCAAGGCTGCGCACCCGTGGGACGAAGGCAGGACGAGGGATCGAACGTGGTGAAGAGGCGTCGCCGGCTGGCCTACGAGGAGCCGGTGCTGAGGGACGGGCAGAACACTGCGGTGGGTGGGCTCCCCGGTCGGCGCCTGCGACGTCGCATGGCCAAGTCGACGCGGATCGCGCAGCAGGTCGAGTCCCTAGCCCTGATCGAGCAGGCCACGGGGTTCTTCGCGGAGACCCTCGAGCTCTCCATCGACGAGGCGCGCGCTGTGCTGACCGAAGAAGCCGACGTGCTGGGCATCACGATGCGTGAAGCGGCCGAGCGGGTGCTCAAGGAGCATGACTGAGCTTTCCAGAGACGGACAACATCAGCCCGGCAATTGCGGCGGATTGCGGAAACCTCCCGAGTGGAAACGATCCCCCTTGGGGCTCAAACTCGTCCAGCGGAGGTCTGGGGCGGGCCATAGCGTACTGGGCAGTAACCGGGATACCGTTCGGCGTGCCGTCCAGGAACGCTCCGGCCTCGGCCCTCGGTTGCCAATGCCTCTCCGCTGGCATCAAGCAACGTGGAGCCCAGGCTGTAGCGGGAAACAGGATCCGCACCTTTCCCGCCACGCCAGATGCGTCAGAATCCCGACCGCATTCGCGGAAAGTCGCTGCAATTCGAGTAAGTTCGCCGACCGAACTGTCACCTAGGCTTGCGGAGCAGGTCTCTACGAAGGCTTCTTGGAGGTCACGAAACCAAAACGGCTGGAACCAGATTCCCTCTGGTTCCAGCCGTTTCCTTGGTAGCGGGGACAGGATTTGAACCTGTGACCTCTGGGTTATGAGCCCAGCGAGCTACCGAGCTGCTCCACCCCGCGTCGCCTGCTCCACTTTACGGGTCGGGGACCCACGGATCAAATCCGGGGTCCCCGCTGCCCTACTTCTTGCTGGACTTCTCGTCCGCGACGGCCTTCTGGGCGTCCTCGATCTTCTGGCCCATCTGGTTGATCTTCGACTGGTACGTCGCGAGGTCGCCATCCTTGAGCGCCTTCTGCGCGTCGTCGTACAGCGCCTTGGCGTCGTCGAGCAGCGCCGAGGCGGTCTGCTGCCCCGGACTCTGGTCGTCGGGCGTCGTCGGCGTGCCGGAGTCGTCGGGCGCAGAGCCCTCCTCGAGACCGAGCGCGACCCGCAGTGCCTCGTCGAGGGTCTGCCCGAAGCCGACGTCCTTGCCGAACGACGCGATGACGAACTGGAGCACCGGGTAGGAGCCCTCGATCGCGCTGCGCTGGATGTAGACGGGTTGGACGTAGAGCAATCCGTTGCCGACCGGCAGGGTCAGCAGGTTGCCGTACTTGATCGTCGTCGTCTTGGACTGCTGGTACTGGAGCAGTGCCTGCGAGACACCCTTGTCGGCCTGGAAGTCGTTGGCGATCTGGCTCGGACCGGAGATCTGCGTGTCGTTGGGCAGCTGCAGGATCTGCATCTTGCCGTAGTTGGCGGTGTCGGTCGCCTCGGAGTTGACCGACACGAACGCGGCGAGGTTCTGCCGGCTGTTGGGCAGGTAGACGCTGGTCACCGAGAACTTCGGCTCGTCCTCGCCGGGCCGGGCCGTCGACAGGTAGTAGGGCGGCTGCAGCGCGTTGGAGCCGGTCGGCGCGGTCGGGTCCTCGGGGACCTTCCAGCGCTGGTTGTCGTTGTAGAACGCCTGCGGGTCGGTCACGTGGTAGCGCTGCAGCACGTCACGCTGCACCTTGAACAGGTCGACCGGGTAGCGCAGGTGCTCGAGCAGCCCGTTGCTGATCTCGCTCTTGGGCTCCACGACATCGGGGAAGACCTTCATCCACGTTTTGAGGACCGGGTCCTTGGTGTCCCACTGGTAGAGCTTGACCGTGCCGTCGTACGCGTCGACGACCGCCTTGACCGAGTTGCGCAGGTAGTTGACCTGGTCGGTCGGCAGCGCGGTCTGCGAGTTGCTGCTCGTGAGCGTGTCGGCCGTGGCCTCGCGCAGCGAGCGGTGCTCGGAGTAGGGGAACGAGTTGCTGGTCGTGTAGCCGTCGACGATCCAGACCACGCGACCGTTGACGACGGCCGGGTACGAGTCGCCGTCGACCGTGAGCCAGGGGGCGACCTTCTTGACCCGGTCACGTGGCTCGCGGTCGTACAGGATCTTGGACTCGGAATTGACCCGGTTCGACAGGACGATGTTGGGCTCGGCGAACTTGAACGCGTAGAGCAGCTTGTTGAACGTGTTGCCGATCGGCACTCCGCCCTTGCCGTCGTACGTGTTCTGGGTCGCGTTCTCCTTGGTCGCCTTGTCCGACGAGACCCCGCCCTGCGGGGTGTCGACCTCGATCGGCTCCGAGCCCTTGGGCCGGCCGACGATCGAGTAGCTCGGCGACTGCTCGCCGAAGTAGATGCGGGGCGGCGTCGTGGTCTTGAGCTCGCCGACCTGCGGGATGTCCTTGGCGACGAACACCGGCTCGCCGTTGGGGCCGCGCTCGTTGCCGCGGGCCGCGACGATGCCGTAGCCGTGGGTGTAGACCGTGTGGTCGTTGGCCCAGTTGCGCTGGCTCTGCTGGAGGCCCGAGAGCTTGAGCTCACGCGCGGCGATGATGACGTCCTGGGGCTGCTGGTCGGCACCCAGCTTGTAGCGGTCGACGTCGAGCGTGGTCGGCACGGCGTAGTAGCCGCGCACCTGCTGGAGCTGCTCGAACGCGTCGGAGATCAGCGTCGGGTCGAGGAGTCGGGTGCTGACCCGCGACTCGGCGGAGTCGGCGAGCTCGGTGTCGGTGAGCTTGGTCTTGGCCGAGTAGGACTCGGTCTCGACGTCACTGATCCCGTACGCCTCCCGTGTCGCTTCTATGTTGCGTGCGATGTAGGGCGCTTCCTTGTCGGGCTCGGACGGCTTGACCTGGAAGCCCTGCATGACCGCCGGCCAGATCGCGCCGATCAGGATCGAGGTCAGCGCCAGCAGGCCGAGGCCGATCGCCGGCAGCGCCCACGAACGGATGAAGATCGCCGCGAAGAACAGCAGCGCGCAGACGATCGCGACGCCGATGAGGATGTTCTTGGCCGGGATGCGAGCGTGGTCGTCGGTGTAGGTGACGCCGTCGACCAGACCGCCCGTCGCGATGACCTGACCGAACCGGTCGAGGTAGTACGACACCGCCTTGAGCAGCACGCCGATGCCGACCAGCACCGACAGGTGCACCTGCGCGGCGCGCGTCAGCTTGGGCCCGCGACCCGCGATGCGGATGCCGCCGTAGACATAGTTGAGGAACAGCACGGCCAGGACCGTGATGACGATCAGCGCGAACGAGTACGACGCCAGGAACCGCCACCACGGGTACTCGAAGACGTAGAAGCTCGCGTCCTTGTGGAACTGCGCGTCCTTGATGCCGAACGACGTGCTGTGGCGCCACTTCTGGTACGTGTCCCAGTGGGCCGCGGCGACCGAGCCGGCGAACCCGGTGAGCACGAGGCCGAGACCGATCGCGGCAGGACGCAGCAGGGGCGTCAGGGCGAGGCGATAGCGGTAGGCCGGGTCGTCGCGCCGCATCGGAGCGGCGTCGGGACGGGTGCGGAAGGCGATGTAGAGGTTGCCGATGACGAACAGGCCGAAGATCAGGCCGAGGATGATGAACAGCGCGACACGCGTGAACAGCACGCTGCGGAACACGTCGCTGTAGCCGACCGACTTGAACCACAGGCGGTCGGTCCACACGCTCGTGAAGATCGAGCCGAGGAACAGCAGCACCGCCAGCGTGATGAGGGTCGGCACCAGCACCCGCTGACGCCGATCAGGCCCGCGCCGGGGCTCCCTGCGGGGGCGGGGGGTTCCGAAGATGTCGCTCACGTGGCTCCTGGTGACGGGGTGACAAGACTCTATGCCAGAGTGCGGCGGAGGTGTTCGATCAGGCCCGGCACGAGGTCGGGCCCCTCCAGCAGCTCGGCATCGTGGGGTTCTCTCGCGCGTACGGCGCTGTGTGCGGCACCGTCGCGCACGACGGCGGCGACGAGCCGCACCTCGCGGCGATCGGGGTGTGCGGCGACGACGGCGAGCAGCTCGTCCGGGTCGTCGGGCAGGGATTCCTCGGCCTCGGGCGGCAGCATGATGCGCTCGACGACCGCTGCGCAGCCGGTCACGGCGTCGGGCCAGACGATCTCGGTCAGCAGGTCCTCGAGCTCACGGTCGGCGGGCAGCTCCTGCTCGACCGGCGTCATGCTCGCGGGGTCGTCCGACAGCTGGTCGGCGAGGCCCGGCTCCTTGGCGATCAGGTCGGCGGTGGGCACGAGCGCGAACAGTCGCGGCGGCTGATCCCAGCCCTCGGCGGCGACGTGGGACTCGACCTCGAGGGCGGCCTGGCGCAGGGGCGAGTCGGGCATCAGCTGCATGACGGCACCTTGGCGTCGGGGTCCTTGGCCAGCTTCTCGAGCGAGGAGATGGCGTCCTTGAGGGTCGAGATCTTGACGAGCTTGAGCCCGTCGTCGTCGCCGTCCGTGGCCTCGCCGCAGTTGGCGGCCGGCACCAGGAAGATCGTCGCGCCCTTGTTGGCGGCGCCGGCCATCTTCTGCCGGATGCCGCCGATGGGTCCGACCGTGCCGTCGGGCGTCATCTCACCCGTGCCGGCGATCTTCTTGCCGCCGGTCAGCGAGCCGGGGGTCAGCTTGTCGTAGATCGCGAGGGCGAACATCGTGCCGGCGCTCGGCCCGCCGATGCTGCGGCCCACGTTGTTGTCGATCTTGATCGGGTACTGGTACGTCTCGCCGATCGTGATGCCGACCCTCGGCGTCTTCTTGTCCTTGGCATCGGCGCGTGTCACGACCGGGACGTCGACGGACTTGCCCTTGCGCTCGACCGTCAGGCGTACGGTCTGGCCCGGCTTGTGCGTGCCGACCGCCTTGACGACCTGGTCCGGCGTGGCGACCTTCGTGCCGTCGACGGCGGTGAACACGTCACCGACCTTGAGGAGCTTCTCGGCGGCGCCACCCTTGACCAGTCCGGCGACGGACGGACGGCCGTTGACGGTGTAGCCGGCGGCGCGCAGCGCAGCGACGCGCGACGAGTCCTTGGAGCCCGACAGCTGCGCGGCCGACTCGGCGGTGGACTGCTTCGCGGTCTCGTTCTCGGGATAGATCAGGTCCTTGGGGACGACTGCCTTGTCCCCGTCGAAGTACGCGACGACCGCACCCGCGAGCGAGAGGCGAGCATCGGGGCCGCCGACCCGTACCGTCGTGAAGTCGAGGGAGCCCGTCGTCGGGTACGTCTTGACGTCGTCGCCGAACGTGAACATCGGCTTGCCGTCGAAGTTGCCCAACGTGTCGTACGCCGGGCCGGGCTGCATCCGGACGTACGGGACCGGGACCATGAACGCCACGCACGTCAGCACGATCAGGGAGATCGTCGCCACGACCATCGTCGTGTAGCGAGCGCTCAGCTTCGACGGGTCGGACACATGGTGAGCCTAGTCAGTCCCGGCAACCTGTGTGCCTGCGGCCGGGGCGTCGGGCGAGCCCACCCATGCGGCATCACCTGAGGCGTACGTCTGGTGCTTCCACACCGGCACATCGGTCTTGAGCTCGTCGATCAACCGCCGGCACGCCTCGAACGCCTGCGCCCGGTGCGCCGCCGACGCCGCGACGACGACGGCCAGGTCGCCGACGACCAGGTCGCCCACGCGATGCACGCCCGCCAGGGCCACCACGTCGCACTCGGTCGCGATGCGTTCGGCGACGTCCTGCAGCCGGGCGAGCGCGGTCGGGTGTGACGAGTAGCCGAGGGCCGACACGTCCTGCCCCTCGTCGTGGTCACGCACGGTGCCGATGAACACGCAGATGCCGCCGGCCGCCGGGTCGGTCACCGCCGCGTACACCTCGTCGAGGCTCAGTGGAGCGTCACGGATGTCGAGCAGGCGTACGGCAGTCATGTCGGATTCATCGTAGGGCGAACACAGAATCCGTGGGACCCGCGCATCCGGTCGCTACTGTTGACGTATGGCCGAGAACGAGAACGAAGAGCCCGAGAACCCCTTCAAGGGCACGCCCATGGAGCAGCTGTTCGGCGCGTTCTCGGGCGGCCAGATGGACATGAACCAGATCATGGGCCAGATGCAGAAGATGTTCGCCCCGCACGAGGGCAGCGTCAACTTCGACCTGGCCAAGGACGTCGCCCGGCACACCGTGGCCGCGGCCGGCGCCGACCCGTCGCCCAACTCGGCCCAGCAGGGTGCCGTCGACGACGCCGCCCAGCTCGCCGAGTCGTGGCTCGACACCGTCACCTCGTTCCCGGTCGGCGCCACGACCGCAACGGCCTGGAGCAAGGCCGAGTGGATCGAGGCAACGTCGGGCACCTGGCAGCAGCTGGTCGAGCCGATCGCCGCCCACGTCGTCAAGGCCATGGGTGAGGCGCTGCCCGAGGAGGCCAAGGCGATGGCCGGTCCCCTCATGGGCATGCTGTCGCAGGCCGGCGGGGCGATGTTCGGCCAGCAGGTCGGCCAGGCCCTGGGTGGGCTCGCCGGCGAGGTCGTGTCGTCGACCGACATCGGCATCCCGCTCGGCCCCGAGCGCATCGCGGCGGTGCTGCCGTCCGGTGTCGAGGCGTTCGGTGAGGGCCTCGAGCACCCGGCGTCAGACGTGCTCCTCTACATCGTGCTGCGCGAGTGCGCGCACCACCGCCTGTTCCACCACTCCCCCTGGCTGCGCCCGGCGCTCGTCGGCGCGATCGAGGAGTTCGGACGCGGCACCCGCATCGACGTCGGCGCGATCGAGTCGCAGCTGTCAGGCCTCGACCCGTCGCGCCCCGAGGAGCTCCAGCAGGCGCTGGCCGGCGGCCTGTTCGAGCCCGAGCGCACGCCCGAGCAGCAGCGGGCGCTCGACCGGCTCGAGACCCTCCTGGCGTTCATCGAGGGCTGGGTGGACGAGATCGTCAGCCAGGCCACCAAGGACCGTATGCCCGCAGCCGCGCCGCTCGCCGAGGCGATGCGTCGCCGCCGTGCGGCCGGCGGTCCCGCCGAGCAGACGTTCGCGTCGCTGGTCGGCCTCGAGCTGCGGCCCCGCAAGCTCCGCGAGGCGACGACCCTGTGGGCGGCGCTCCGTGACCGTCAGGGACCCGACGCCCGCGACGCCGTGTGGAGCCACCCCGACCTCATGCCGTCTGCGGCCGACCTCGAGGACCCGCTCGGCTTCGCGCAGGGCGAGCACCGTACGCAGAGCGACGACGACTTCGACGCCGCACTCGGTGAGCTGCTCGACAACGACCCGGGCGACGCCGGGCCCGACAGCGGCTCCGACAGCCCTCGCGAGTGACGCTGCGCGACGACGCGCGCGGCGTGCTGAGCGGTTGGTCGGCGCCCGACGACGAGCAGGACCGGCTGCGCCGGCTCTACGTCGCGCACACCGAGACGTACGCCGACGCCATGAGCCGCGAGTGCCATCCCGATCACCTGACGGCCAGCGCCATCATCTTCTCGGCCGACCACGAACGCGTCCTGCTGACCCTGCACCGCGTGATCAAGCGGTGGCTGCAGACCGGCGGTCACTGCGAACCCGGTGACGCGACGCTCGCGGAGGCCGCGCTGCGCGAAGGCCGCGAGGAGAGCGGCATCGGCGACCTCGTCATCGACCCCGTGCCGGTGCTGCTGTCACGCCACGAGGTGCCCTGCGGACCGATCCGGCCGGCGCATCATCTCGACGTGCAGTACGTCGCGGTGGCTCCTGCGGGCGCGCGGCACGTCATCAGCGACGAGTCGGACGACCTGGCGTGGTTCGACGTCGACGCGTTGCCCGCCGACACGGACGACTCAGTCAGGGCGTTGACCGCTGCTGCCAGGACACGCCTTCGAGGAAGCCCTTAGCCTTCGCCGTCTCGGGATAGGCGTCGACCAGCGCCCAGAAGCGCTTGCTGTGATTGGGCTCGATGAGGTGCGCCAGCTCGTGCAGCAGGACGTAGTCGATGACCCACTCGGGCATCCCTTTGAGCCGGTCGGACAGCCGGATGCTGCGATCGACGTTGGTGCACGAGCCCCAGCGGCTGTTCTGGTTGCTGACCCACCGCACCGAGAGCGGCACGGCGCGGCCCTCGAGCCAGGCGATCGACAGCTGGGCGGCGCGCGCCTGGAGGTCGTCGTCGCTGGGGCGTACGCGCTGCTCTCGGCGATCGAGGCGCTCGACGAGGCTGCGCACGTGGCGCTCCTCCTCGGCCTTGGAGAGGTGGGCCGGCATCAGCACGATGGTCTTGTCGCCCTCGCGATAGGCCCGCACCGTGCGCTTGCGGCGTGCACTGCGCCGGATCTCGACCTCTCCCATGACGGGAAATCTATCTCGTGGTGACGATTTTTTGTCCGTCCACAACGTCGCCTGTGCAAAGCGGCTGGTCACACAGGGGCATCCGCTGCTCGTACCGGGACGACCCACAGGTTGTGCACCGCGTCGTCCACATGCCTCCTCGGCGTTCCCCACAAGTTGTCCCCATTGTTATCCACAGGCGTGGACAACAGTTGTTGGAAACCGGTTGCTGGCGTGGCCCGGCGGGCCTAGCCTGAACGCCATTCGAGGCTCCCGGCGGAGCTCGCAAGGGGAAGGCAGGCTCCGCCGGGGGCCTTTGATTTCCTCTGCGGTTCCTAGCGAGCTCTGCGAGCGGGAGCGAGCTCTGCGAGCGAAGGACAAGCATTCCGACGCGCCGAACGCGTTTACGCTCAGCTGAGCGTGAAACAGGCCTTCCACGCGTACGCTGAACGTGACTAGCACCACATCGGCAAGGAGGCCGCAATGTCGGAAACATGGAGTGGCGAGTTCTACTGCGTCAAGTGCAAGGAAAAGCGCGAGGCGACTGGAGAGGTCCACGTCAGTGACAAGGGCACTCGTATGGCCAAGGGCGTCTGCCCGGTCTGTGGCACCAAGCTGAACCGGATCCTCGGTAAGGCCTGAGCCACCAGCGGGGATCCGGGCCCCGCACTTCCCCAGGTTTTGCGGAGGATCCGACACCATGTCGGGTCCTCCGCACACTTTGGTGAGACCGAGCGAGCTCTGCGAGCTGGGGGTACCCTCGCGAGCGCAGCGAGCAGGGGGCGCGTCGAAGCAGGTTGAGCGATCGCGCCGAAGGCGCCTGATGACGAAACCGCTCGAGTCAAGCACCCAACTTGTGGATGACCTGTTCGTCATCGATGCAAGCAAGAGCAACGCTGACGGCATGTCCTTCCGACCCGCGCTCCGCCCGGGCGCACCGCTGCTGCGCCGGGATGCCACGCACCTGCAGGTCGGCACCTCCCCCGGCATCGTCATTCCCGACCGTCCGGGGCTGGTCGACCTCCTCCGCCTCCTCGACGGGGCGCGCGACGTCGATCGCCTCGTCACGATCGTTCGTACGACGATCCCCGAGCTCACGATCCCGGTGGCCGATGTTCTCGCCGAGCTGCGCGCCGCAGGCGTGGTGTTCGACGCGACGCGGTGGAGCGGTGCCGGGCGACGAGGCCTCGACGCCGAGGCGCGCCACGCCGACTTCGGCGGTGACGACCCTGACCAGCTGCGCCGCCGGCCGCCGTACGCCGTCGCCGTTCACTCCGACGCCGGCAGCAGCCGCCTCGCGACCATCGTCCAGTCTGTGCTGGCCGATGCAGGCATCGGGAACGTCGACGCCCACGATCCGGACCTCCTGGTCATCGTGTCGTGCGGCGAGCCGTCGCGCGCGGTGTTCGAGCAGCCCGTCCGCCTCGGCCTCGACCACCTGCCGGTCGTGATCGACGAGGACCGGGTGCGGATCGGGCCGCTCGTACGCCCCGGGCTGACCCCGTGCGTGTCCTGTCATGACCTGCACCGCGCCGACTGGGATCGCGCCTGGCCCGCTCTGCTGCACCAACTGGGCCGGCACACCGTGACCATGACGCCGCCGGCGATTGACGCGGCGACGACCCACGCAGCGGCGCTCGAGGTCACCGTCGAGGTGCTGGCGCACGCCGACGGCCGACCGAACCGCACGCTCGGCCGGTGCCTGGTCGTCGGACCTGCCCACGACGACCGGACGACGTGGCCGCTGGCGTTCCACCACGCCTGCACGTGCGACCTGCTTCGAGCCGCCTGACCGTACGCTCCCGACTATCCTGACGAGGTGCCCAATTCTCCCGATCGGCCCGACCAGTCCGGCTCCACCGGCAAGGACGAGCCCAAGGGACGACCGCTGACCGGCAGCGCGTTCCTCCGCACGGCACGTCTCGCCTCGCTGCCCGTCGGGTTCGCCGGGCGTACGACCTTGGGGCTCGGCAAGCGCATGGTGGGTGCGCCGGCGAACGTCGTGCTCAACGAGGTGCAGCGACGTACGGCCGACCAGATCTTCTCGGTGCTCGGGCAGCTCAAGGGCGGCGCGATGAAGTTCGGGCAGGCGATGAGCATCTTCGAGGCCGCGTTGCCGGAGGAGTTCATCGGGCCTTACCGCGAGACGCTCGTGAAGCTGCAGGACTCGGCGCCGCCGATGCCGCCCGGCACGGTTCACCGCGTCATGGCCGAGGAGTTCGGCGCCGGCTGGCGCGAGCAGTTCATCTCGTTCGACGACAAGCCGGCCGCCTCGGCGTCGATCGGCCAGGTGCACCGCGCGGTGTGGGCCGGTGGGCAGGAGGTCGCCGTCAAGCTGCAGTACCCCGGCGCGGCGAAGGCCCTGACCGCCGACCTGCGCCAGATCGCCCGGTTGGCCCGGCTGTTCGGGACGCTGGCACCCGGCCTCGACGTCAAGCCGCTGGTCCAGGAGCTCCAGGACCGGGTCGTCGAGGAGCTCGACTACAACCTCGAGGCGGGCGCGCAGAGCGTGTTCGCGGCAGAGTTCGCCGACGACCCCGAGATCGTCGTGCCCGACGTGCTGGCCTACACCGAGCGCGCCCTCGTCTCCACCTGGCTGGAGAGCGACCACTCGCTGGCCCAGGTCATCACCGACGGCACCCAGGAGGAGCGCGACAGGTACGGCCTGGCGTACGTGAGGTTCCTGTTCGCTGGGCCGGCCCGGACCGGGATGCTGCACGCCGATCCGCATCCGGGCAACTTCCGCATCATGCCTGACGGCCGCCTCGGCGTCGTCGACTACGGCGCCGTCGCGCGGCTGCCCGACGGCCTGCCCGAGCCCGTGGGCCGGTTGCTGCGCTACGCGGTCGCCGGCGACTACGACCTGGTGCTGGAGGGGCTCCGCGACGAGGGCTTCCTCAAGCGGACGACCGACCTGGACGCCGACACGATCGCGCGCTACATCGGCCCGTTCGTCGAGCCGGCGAGCGTCGAGCGCTTCACCTTCAGCCGGGAGTGGATGCGGGCACAGACGCTGCGGGTCAGCGCCCTGACGTCGGAGGGCATGGGCACCGCGATGAAGATCAACCTGCCGCCGCAGTACCTGCTGATCCACCGGGTGTGGCTCGGTGGGGTCGGCGTGCTCAGCCAGCTCGGCGCGACCGCCCCGTTCCGCGAGATCCTGGAGGACTCCCTCCCTGGGTTTGCCGAGGGTTGAGGCCGCCCGCGGCCGAACGCCCGAGGCAGGTTGAGCGATCACGCCGAAGGCGTCAGGTGACGAAACCTCGCGAGATCAGCACCCAACGCACGTGAGCGTCCCTTCGACAAGCTCGAGGAGCGTGGGCCCTACCGCGCCCTGATCAGCTCGAGCACCGAGTCGGCGTACTTCTCGAGCTTCGCCGGACCGATGCCGGGCACCTTGGCGAGGGCGTCCGGGTCGGCCGGCTTGACCTCCGCGATCGACTGGAGCGTCGCGTCGGTGAAGATCACGTAGGCCGGCTTGCCCTGCTCGGTCGCCTGCTCCGTGCGCCACGCCCGCAGCTGCTCGTAGAGCTCCTCGTCGTACGTCGCCGGGCAGTCCTCGCAGCGACCACGCTTGCGGTCGGCGACCGCCAGGACCGTGTTGCAGACGCGGCACTTGGCGACCTTGCGCTCGCGAGGCTGGCGGGCGGTCTGCCGTGCCTCGTGATCGGCCGGCAGCAGCGGGTCGAGGAAGCGGGTCGGCCTGCGGTTGCCGCGGCCACCCCGGTTGCGGGTGACGGCCCACGAGATCATCAGGTCGTGCCGCGCACGGGTCAGGCCGACGTAGAACAGCCGGCGCTCCTCCTCGACTGCCGCCGGCGTGTCGGCGTGGACGCTGGGCATCATGCCCTCGTGCATGCCGACGCAGAACACGGCGTCCCACTCCAGGCCCTTGGCCGAGTGCAGGGTCGCCAGGGTCACGCCGTCGGCAGCCGGCGCGTGCGCCTGGTCGGCGCGGCGGTCGAGATCGGCGACGAGGGCCGTGAGGTCGGCGGCCGGATCGGACTCGACCAGCTCGGCGGCCATCGAGACGATCGCGTGCAGCGACTCCCAACGGTCACGCACCGCACCGGCCCCGTTGGGCGGCTCGTCGGTGTGCCCCATCGCGGCAAAGATCGCCCGCACCTCCTGGACCAGCTCACCGCCGCCCTCGCCACCACGGGCTGCGCCACGCAGCAGGGTGACCGCCTGGCGTACCTCGGCCCGACGGAAGAACCCTTCGACACCGCGCAGGACGTAGGGGATGCCGTGCTCGCCGAGCGCCTCCTCGAACGCCTCGGACTGGGCGTTGATGCGGAACAGGATCGCCATCTCCTTGTAGGAGACGCCCCGGCGGTGCAACAGCGCGATTTCGCTCGCGACGGCGGCGGCCTCGGCCTGCTCGTCGGGGAACCCGATGTAGGTCACCGGGTCGCCGGGCCCCTGCTGCGACTGCAGGCGTACGCCGTCGGTGCCGTTGGTGCGACTGAACACGGCGTTGGCCGCGGCGACGATCTGCGGTGTCGAGCGGTAGTTGCGGACCAGCTCGATCCGCTGCGCGCCCTCGTGGCGCCGGCCGAACGAGGTGAGGATCTGCGGCGACGCACCGGCGAAGGAGTAGATCGTCTGGCGCGGGTCGCCGACGACGCAGATGTCGTTGCGACCACCGAGCCAGAGCTCGAGCAGGGTCGACTGGAGCGGGTTGACGTCCTGGAACTCGTCGACCACGAACCAGCGATATTGCTGCCGCACCTGGGCGGCGATGCGCTCGTCGTCGGCGAGGATCGCCGCGGTGATCAGGAGGATGTCCTCCATGTCGATGCGCCCGCGATCGCGCTTGACGTCCTCGTAGGCGGTCATGATGTTGCCGACCGTGGCGTGGTCGAGATCCGCGACCTCACGACGCGCGGGACCGGCCGATGCGGCATAGGCAGCTGGACGGATGTTGGACACCTTGGCCCACTCGATCTCCGACGACAGGTCGCGCAGCAGCGGGGTGTCGGTGCGCAGGCCGAGGCGCCTGGCGGCTTCGGCGACGAGCGCGAACTTGGACGCCGTGACCTCCGGGAACTCGCCGCCGTAGACCTGCGGCCAGAAGTAGCGCGCCTGCCGCAGCGCCGCCGAGTGGAACGTGCGGGCCTGGACCCCGTCGGCGCCGAGCTGCCGGAGCCGGGTGCGCATCTCTCCCGCCGCGCGAGTCGTGAAGGTCACTGCCAGGACCTCGGTCGGCTTGTAGATGCCGGTCGCCACGCCGTACGCCATGCGGTGCGTGATGGCGCGGGTCTTGCCGGTGCCGGCACCCGCGACGACGCTGACCGGTCCGCGCAACGCCTGCGCGACCTCACGCTGCTCAGGATCGAGCCCCGTCAGCAGGTCGTCAGCTTCGGGCACGCAAACTCCTCAAGGAATGGTTGAATTGGCAATGACGTTGACATCATCAAGCACTGAGATGATCCAGCCTAGTCGTCGAAGGAGACACTCCATGTCCGGCACGTTCACGATGTACTCCACCCCGTGGTGCGGGTACTGTCACCGGCTCAAGGGCCAGCTCAAGCGTGAGGGCATCGCATTCGACGAGGTCGACATCGAGCAGCAGCCTGACGCCGCATTCATCGTCGAGCAGGCGAACAATGGCAACCAGACCGTCCCGACGCTGGTGTTCGCCGACGGCACGGCACTGACCAATCCCTCCCTCGCGCAGGTCAAGGCGCAGCTCGCGTCAGTCGCCTGATCACGCGGTCCGTTCCGGTCTGGTCCACCCAGTCCAGCCGCGCTCAGCGATCAGCTCCAGCAGCCTCTTCCCTTGAGGCGCGGACTCGGCGACAAGGCCGTCGAGCAGCTCGACGAACGGCTGGTCGTCGAACGCCTCGTCCGGGGTGTCCAGCTCACCTCTTGCGGATGCCCGCTCGATGATCTCGACCATGAGGTCCGCGGCCTCCGCCAGCATCACGTCGTCCCCGCCGGCGTCCAGGACCTTCCCGAGCACCCGGTAGAGCCGGACCACCAGCGGATCCTCGAGCTGTGCGAACTTGTCCGGCATCCACTCTGCGATCCGGTCGGGCCAACGAGCGGCGACCAGGATCCAGCCGTCGCGTTCGCCGTCGATCATCCGCTCCGACACCCCGAGCTTCCGCAGCCGGTCGAGGTACGCGACCACCTCCGGCGGGACGACGAGGCTGTCGCCGGCAGCGAGCTGGGCGATCTGCGCGCGGTTGGCCTGCAGACGCTTGATCTCCTCTCGCAGTGACCTGTCGATCTCCGTGACGGCTTCGGCGAACGTCGCGTCGTCGGCCTCGAGCAGCTCGGCCACCTTCGACAAGGGCACTCCGGCATCGGCGAGCGTACGGATCTTGGTGAGCTCGACGACGGCCATGGCGCCGTAGCGTCGATAGCCCGAGTGGTCGCGCTCGGGTTCGGGCAGCAGCCCCACCTGGTGGTAGTGGCGCACTGCCCGAACCGTGACGCCGGCGTAGGAAGCCAGCTGGCCGATCGTCAACATGGACTCAGTGTGCCCGGACCTTGGTGTACAGGCTGCGCGCCCACAGGAAGCACCCGATACCGATCAACCCGCACCAGCCGATGGCCAGCCAGGCGTCAGAACCGGCGCCGGCACCCGACATCCAGGCGCGCAGCGTGTCGATCATCGGCGTGAACGGCTGGTACTCGGCAAACCAGCGCAGGCCGGCCGGCATCGAATCGGTCGGCACGAAGCCGCTGGACAGGAACGGCAGGAACATCAACGGCATCGGCGTGTTGCTCGCCGTCTCGGCGTTCGGCGCAGACAGGCCGAGGGCGACGGTTGCCCACGTCAGGGCCAGCGTCATCAGCAGCACGAGGCCGATCACACCGAGCCAGCCGAGCACGGTCCCATCACTGCGGTAGCCCAGCACGACTGCCACCGCGATGACGACGACGAATGCGAGGACGGTGAAGACGATCGCACCCAGCACCCGCCCGGTGAGGACTGCCGACTTGGCGATCGCCATGGTCCGGAATCGGTCGACGATCCCCTTCTCCATGTCCAGGGCGATCGTGTACGCGGTGCTCAGCGAGACCGAGACGACCGTCATGACGACGATCGCGGGCATGATGAATGCCATGTAGTCCGAGCGACCGTCACCGCCGGGGAGGCCTGCGCCCATCGTGCCACCGAAGACGTAGACGAACAGCAGCAGGAAGATCAGCGGCTGGGCGATCAGCATCAGCGTCAGCGACTTGTAGCGGACCATCTGCAGCAGGTTGCGGCGCAGCATCGTCCAGCTGTCGAGGACCGCGTTCGGGCCGGAGTTGACCGGGGCTGTGGTGGCAGTGACTGCACTCATCGGGCGACCTCCTCGGTCATCGGGGCTTCGGTGGTGTTCTCGGGGCGTTCTTCCGCAGGCTGAGGACGGTGACCGGTGAGGGCCAGGAACACGTCGTCGAGGTCGGGAGTGTGGACCTCCAGGCTTGCGACAGCCTCGCTGTCGAGGCGGCCGACCAGTTCCTGCAGGGCGCCCAAGGTGCCGTCGTGCGGGACGCTCAGGGTGAGCGACTCCAGGTCGGCCGTGGCTCCGGCGATGGCGCCGGCCGCCGTGCTCAGCGCGACCGGATCGACGTACGTGACGTCGACCCGTCCACCCGGTACGCGGCGCTTGAGCTCGGCCGGGGTGCCCTCGGCAACGAGCGTGCCGCGGTCGAGAACTCCGACCTTGTGGGCGAGCTCGTCCGCCTCCTCGAGATACTGGGTCGTCAGGAAGATCGTGACCCCCTCATTGATGAGCTCGCGAATGATCTGCCACAGCTCTCGCCGGCTTCGCGGATCGAGGCCCGTGCTCGGCTCGTCGAGGAAGATCAGCCTGGGTGAGGAGACCAGAGTCATCGCCAGGTCGAGTCGACGCTTCATTCCGCCGGAGTACGTGGCGGCGCCCCGATCAGCGGCATCGACCAGGTCGAAGCGCTCGAGCAATTCCTGGGCGCGGGCGCGACCCTGCCGGCGCGGCAGGTGGTTGAGATCGGCCATGAGCTGGAGGTTCTCACGGCCGGTGAGCAGCTCGTCGATCGCCGAGAACTGACCCGTGACCCCGATCCTCAGGCGGATCGCGTCTGGTTCGGTGCTCACGTCATGGCCGAGGACCGTCGCAGTGCCGGCGTCGCCGGAGATGAGCGTCGTGAGGATGCGCACGGCGGTCGTCTTGCCCGCCCCGTTGGGACCCAGCAAGGCATAGACGGTGCCCGCAGGGACGGTGAGCTCGATGCCCTGCAGCACGTGGTTGTCTTCGAATGATTTGCGCAGGTCCGTGACCTCGATCGCGGGCGCCTGCGCGGCGGTGTGTGTCGTCATGACCCCACCATGCAAGGTTGACGCTACGTCAACGTCAAGCCCACTTGCCGTGGATGGTCCCTCCGTGCCATTGCTGCAGGAGCCAGCGGGAGATCGAGACGTTGGGCGGCAGCAGCATCTCGCTGGCCGCCGTCATCTCGGTGACGTCGTCGCGCGTGAACCAGCGCGCCTCCGCGATCTCGTTCTCGTCGATCGTGATGTCCGTGGTCAGCGCCTGGCCGAAGAAGCCGAGCATCAGGCTCGACGGGAAGGGCCACGGCTGGCTTGCCGCGTAGGTCACCTCGCCGACCTGGATGCCGACCTCCTCCATGACCTCACGGCGTACGGCGTCGTCGAGCGACTCCCCCGGCTCGACGAAGCCCGCCAGCGTCGAGAACCGGCCCTCGGGCCACTGCGGCCCCCGGCCCAGCACCGCGCGATCGTCGCCGTCGGTGATCAGCATGATGACCGCGGGGTCGGTGCGCGGGAAGTGGTGCGTGCCGCACGCGGGGCAGATGCGTACGTGGCCGGCCTCGGCCATGTCGCTCGGCTGGCCGCAGTTGGCGCAGAAGCGGTGGTTCTCGTGCCACCGGGCGATGCCCACGGCGTGCACGCCGAGCGACGCCTCGTCGGCCGCGATCGTCGGGCCGAGGACGCGCAGGCTGACCGGCTCGAGCTCTGCGGGGACCCGGTCGACCATGACGGCTGCGTAGCGGATGCCGTCCTTGATGCCCAGGAAGATCCACTCGCCCTGCGGCGCCTCGTCGAGGCTGATCCACCGGATCCCGGTGCCGCCGACGGTGGCGACGTGCTCACCGCCGATGACGAGGACGCGTACGTCGGGCGTACGCCAGGCGTCGTCCTTGCGGAGGTGTGCGGCTCGGTCGTGCTGGGTGCGGTCGAAGGCGTAGTCCACGTCTCTACGCTAGTCCGAGCCTCCGCTCGAGCTCGGTGCGGCCGGGCAGGTCGTCGAACCGCTTCACCTCGCCGAGGCGTACGTAGTAGAACGCCCCGGTGACGGTCGCCGGGTCGATGCCGCGCAGCTCCGCCCAGGCGAGCCGGTAGATCGCGAGCTGCAGCTCGTCGGCGGTGGCCTGCTTGTTGGTCTTCCAGTCGACCACCTCGAAGCCTTCGGGCGTCTGGAACACCGCGTCGATGCGACCCACGAACTGTTGCCCGCCGAGCACGAGAGAGAACGGTGCCTCGATCTGCGCCGGCGTCAGGTCCGCATAGGGACTGCGCCGGAACGACTCCTTCACCTGCTCCAGCTCCTCGTCGGACTCGAGGTCGACGTCGCCGCGTCCGGGCAGCTCGGTGGGATCGAGCAGCGTCTGCTGGCCGTAGTGCGCCTCGACCCACGCGTGGAACCGGGTGCCGAACCGCGCTGCGCCGGAAGGACGTCGCGGCATCGGCCGGGCGAGGTCCTGGGCGAACTGGGCCGGATCCTTCTCCAGTGCCATCGCGGCCGTCGCCGACATCGTCGACGGCCACGGCACGGTCTGGACCGGCGAGTCGTCAGCGGCGGCTTCGGCGACCAGGAGCTCGATGTCGTTCTCGAGCTCGCCGAGGCGCCGCAGCTCCGGAGCCTCGGGATCGGTGGGCTCCGGTACGTCGAGCGCGCCCGCGAGTGCTGCCCGGACGTCGCCGGCCAGGGCATGCCTGCCGCCGAGCGCCGGCAACCCGGCCGGCCACGGGATGCCGTCGGCGAGCACGAGGTGCGGGTTGGTCTCGTCGTCGTCGGGCTGGTCGGCCCACACCGATGGCTTGACCCCTTGGCCCTCGAGGAAGTCACGGGTCTCGATGAGGAACGGCGACGGTCCGAGCGGCTTCTGCTGCGTACGGCCCCACCAGTGCCCGCTGACGACGAGCCGCCGGGCGGCGCGGGTGTAGGCGACGTAGGCCAGACGGCGTTCCTCCATCAACGCATCGGCCCGGTCGGCTGCCATGAAGTCCTTGTTGGCGGCGGGGGTCCAGTCCTCGATGTCGGGCAGGCTGGCCGCATCGCCGCGCAACGCGACTGGCAGGGTCTGCGCGCTGGTGGTCCACCGGCCGCGGCCGCGGGTCGAGGGGAAGATCGTGCCGGACACGAGCGGGACGAAGACCGTCGGCCACTCGAGGCCCTTGGACTTGTGGATCGTCAGGAGCTTGACCGACTCGGCCTCGGACGGCGTCGAGACCTCCATGCCTTCGTTGTAGAACTCCTCGGCGGCCAGGTAGGCGACCAGGCCGGACAACGAGGCATAGCGATCGGTGCCGGCGTAGGACGCCACGGCCTCGAGCAAGAGGGCGACGTTGTCGGCGCCGCCGGACACGTCACCGGCCTCGAGCTCGATGTCGAGGTCGAGCGCGCGCACAGCGCGACGGGCGAGGTCCAGCAGAGGATCGCTGACGTGCGCGCGTACTGAAGCGACCAGGTGCGCGATCTCGGCGAACCTGGAGCGTGCCTCGTCGGAGTAGGGCAGGTCGCCGGGATCGTCGACGGCGTCTGCGAGCGACACGATCTCGGTCGGGTCGGTGCCCTCCACCGCGCGGGCCAGCTCATCCGCGAGCGTGGGGTCAGCGCTGCCGCGGGACGCCCGACCGCTGAGCGCGGAGGCGCGGCGACCGAGTAGGGCAAGGTCGCGCGGGCCGATCCGCCAGCGCGACCCGGTCAGCAGGCGCAGCATCGCGGGATTGGCCGTGACGTCCTCGACCACCTCGAGCAACGACAGGACGTCGAGCACCTCGGGCTGGGACAGCAGACCGGCGAGTCCCACGATCTCGAACGGGATGTGCGCCTCGCGGAGAGCTTGCACGATGGCACCGTTCTCGCGACCCACGCGGACCAGGATCGCGATGTCGCGCAGGCGTCCCGGGGTGTTGCGGATCCCCTCGACGAGGGCGCGGACCTCGTCGTCGACCGTCGCGTGCAACGAGATGTCGACCGTACCCTGCGCGTCGACCGCCGACTCGAGCGGCTTGACCGAGGACGACGAGGCGTAGAAGGGCGCCGCGAGGTGGTTGGCCACGGCGATGATCTCGGGGGCACACCGCCGGGTCTCCACGAGTGAGAACAGCCTGCCGCGGCCCCCGTCAGTGGCCGGGAAGTCGTCGAGGAAGCCCTCGAGGTTGCCCGTCGCAGCGCCGCGCCAGCCGTAGATGCCCTGAGCAGGGTCGCCGACCGCGGTGACCGGGTGACCGCGGCCGCTCGCCGGGTCGTCACCGGAGAACAGCGCCTGGAGCAGGTCGCGCTGCGCGACCGACGTGTCCTGGTACTCGTCGAGGAGCACGACGTCGTAGCGCTCCCGCAACGCCTCACCCACCTGCGGCAGGTTGGCGAGCCGGGCACCCCAGGCCATCTGGTCGGAGAAGTCCATGACCCCGTCGTCCACCTTGGCCTGCTGGTAGCGGTCGACGAGATGGCTGAGCTCGATGCGCCGCAGCGCCGCTGATGCCGCATCGCGCAGCACCGCCGGCGGCTTGTCGGCGGTCTCGTAGGCGTGGATCACGTCGAGGTCGTGTGCGCGCAGCTGATCGGTGCTCACGAGGTGCTCGGAGAGCTGACCGTCGAGCCCCATGACCTGCCCCACGAGCGACGGGACGTACGTCGTGATGGCGCCGAGCGAGCCGTCGAACGACTCGATCGACCTCGCCATGCGCTGGAAGCGCGATGCGTCCGAGACGATGCGCAGATCGGGTTCCACGCCCAGCCGCAGGCCGTGCTCGGCGATCAGGGAGCCGGCGAATGCGTGATAGGTCGCGGTGGTCGGCTCACCGTCGAGCTCGACCCCGAGCCGCTCGAGGCTCGCGCGGATGCGCTGACCGAGCTCTGCGGCGGCCTTGGTCGTGAACGTCAATCCGAGCACGCGCTCGGGCGGCGCGCCCAGGTGTCCGACAAGCCACACGACACGAGCCGCCATGACGGTCGTCTTGCCGGACCCCGCGCCCGCGATGATGGCGCTGGGCCGGTCGGGACCCGCCGTGATGGCGTCCATCTGCGGCTGGGTGAAGGGGATGCCGAGGATCTCCCGCAGGTGGTCCTCGTCGCGTACGAGTCGGGTGGTCACGTGATTCCCTCGCTCATGCGCGCTCCGTGAGAATCGAGGCACCCTCGTCCTTGGCCGGGCACACCCGGGCGAACTCGCAGTACTGGCACGCGTCGAGCGAAGCCGTCGCCGGGAACTCCTCGGCGTCGACCGCATGCACGGATCGGCGGAGCTGCTCGACGGCGAAGAACGGCTCGTCACCACGAGGAGCGTCCTGAGGCTGCACCTTGGGATAGCCGGGTACGCCCTTGGTGTCGTTGCGGAGCTGGACCAGCTCGGCGCCTGCGGCCGGCGCGCCGGAGGCGAGGTCTTCGGTCGCGCCCTGCGCGACCGCGAGCTGGTAGAAGCCGAGCTGCGGGTGCTCGGCGATCTTGGGCCCGGTGGGCATCGTGCGGGAGGTCTTGAGGTCGACGACGTGGACGCCGTCGTCACTGAGCTCGACACGGTCCATCGAGCCGTTGAGCACCACGGGGCGGCCGTCGACGTCGGTCGTCACCTCGAACCGGTGCTCGGCGGCCAGGACCTCGCGGCCGTGCTCGAGGTGCCAGCGGCAGAACCGCTCGATCGACTCCTTGGCGGCAGCGCGCTCGCGGGCGCCGACCCACGGCGCGTACTCGAGCTGGTGCCACACCCCGTCGAGGTGCTCGGCGAGCCGATCGGGATCGGGATCGAGGCCGGCGGTCACCACCTCTGCGGCGATCGCGTGGACGATCGAGCCGAATCCCTGCGCCGCTGTGGTCCCACGTTCGCCGCGGGCCTCGTGGCCGAGGAACCACTTGAGCGGGCACTCGGCGAGGGTCGACACCGAGCTGCCCGACATCCGCAAGGGCTCGGCGGGGTCGTGCATCGGTGTGTCGTTGGTGGTGATCTCGCGCAGGCCCCACCACTGGTCAGGGTGCGCCGAACGGGCCCGCGGGTGCTCCGCGAGGCGTGCCAGCAGCTCGGCGGCCCGCGCGCGTACGGCCGGGTCGTCGGTCGACTCCCCGAGTCGGCGCAGCTCCGCCACGGCGCCGCGAAGGTTGAGTGCGCGACGTGGACGGTGGCGCGTGCCGGGCAGCACGCGACCCGTGGCGCCCATCGTGTGGGCGTGCAGCTCGCCGACGAACCGGGACGGCTGGGCACCGGCGTCGTCGCCGCTGGCCACGGCGGTCACGACGAGTCGCGACCGGGCACGGCTGCAGGCGACGTAGAACAGCCTGCGCTCCTCTGCAAGTGCCTCGCGCGCCGCGGGCGGAGGCAGCAGGCCGTCCGGGCCGAGCCGGTCGCCTTGCAGCAGGCTGCCGCGCATGCGGACGTCGGGCCACTCGCCGTCCTGCACACCCGCGACGACCACGAGCGGCCACTCGAGACCCTTGGCGCGGTGCGCCGTCATGAGCTGGACGGCCCGGGCTCCCGTGCCCTGCTGGGCGAGGTTGTCGGCCGGGATCTGCTGGGCCTCGAGCCGCTTGACGACCTCGGCGATGCCCAGGCGTGCCTGCTGCTCCTCGGCGCGCGCCGCCTCGACGAACAGGGCTACGAGCGCGTCGAGGTCGTGGTTGGCCCGGGCAGCGCCCTCGCCACCTCCGGTGGCCTCGGCCTCGAGCCGCCGGTTCCACCCGGACTTCTCCCAGATCGTCCAGAGCACCTGCTCGGCGGACTCGCGAACGGCGATCTGCTCGGCGGCGACCTTGAGCAGCCGGGCGAGCCGGGCGGCAGCAACCACCGCGTCGCCCTCGGGGCTGCCGGGTCGGGCGAGCGAACTGAGGTGAGCGGGGTCGGACAGCGCCTCGGCGACGAGGACACGAGACGGCGGGGGGTTGCTGCCGTCCTTGGCCGCGTCACGTCGGAGGACCCGGCCCAGTCGGCGCAACGACGCAGCGTCGAGCCCGCCGAGCGGCCCGGTCAGCAGGGCGGCAGCCGAGGCGGGATCGAGGGTCTGGCCGGCCTGCATCTCGTCGGCGGCGTGCACCGCCGAGAGCAGCGTGCGCACTGCGGGCTCGACGGCCAGCGGGATCTCGTCGCCGGCCACCTCCACCGGCACGCCCGCCGCCGTGAGGGCGCGCTGGAGGCGGCCGACGTGGATCCCCGAACGCACGAGGACGGCCATGTCGTGCCAGTCGACCTCGTCGTGGAGGTGGGCCTCGCGCAGCAGCAGCGCGATGTGCTCGGCCTCGGCCGTCGGCGACGAGAACGTCTGCACCGTGACCTCACCTTCGTCGCGTGTGCGAGAGACCGGAGACCGCAGTGCGGCGTATGCCTCGCCGTCGACCGCGCCGAGGACGCCGCGATTGTCGATGATCGAGCGCACGGCGGCACCGATCGTCGGGCCGTAGCGGTTGGTGTGGCGCAACGTGATGATCGGGACCCGCGCCGCGGGAGTCGAGAACCGGTCGGCGAAGTCGAGGATGCCGCGGACGTCGGCGCCGCGGAACCCGTAGATCGACTGATAGGGATCGCCGACCACGACCAGGTCCCTCGCGTCACCGGCCAGCGCCTCGAGCAGCTGGACCTGCAGAGGGTCGGTGTCCTGGTACTCATCGACGACGATCAGCGAGAACCGATCGCGCCAGCGGGCCCTGCGCGCGGCGTCGTCGAGCAGTCTGACGGCCTGGAAGATCAGGTCGGTGTGGTCGATCGTGTTCTGCAGCGCCGCGACCGAGGTGTACTCGTCGAAGAACTGGCCGGCGGCCACCCAGTCGTCACGCCCCGTCGCCTCGCCGAGTCGCTCGAGGTCGTACGCGTCGAGGCCGCGCGAGCGAGCCGTCGCCATGAGGCGTTGGAGCTCGGTCGCCATGCCGCGCGTCTGCAGTGCCTGGCGCAGCTCGACGGGCCACGTCGCGGGGTCGGCGCCGGCGAGCACCTCGCTGATGACCGCGTCCTGCTCCGGGGCGCTCAGCAGCCGCATGGGACTGGCGTAGTCGCCGGGATCCTGCTCGGCGCGCAACATGCCGTAGCAGAACGAGTGGAACGTCATGGCCGGCGTGGTCGCCGTCGTGCGGTCGAGACGGCGCGCGATGCGACTGCGGATCTCAGCGGCTGCCTTGCGGCTGAATGTCAGGACGAGGATCTCCTCGGGAGCAAGGCCTCCGAGCTCCCCTCGATCGCCCCGCTCGACCCGGTCGACGACCAGCTCGACGAGCGTCGTGGTCTTGCCCGTGCCCGGCCCGGCGAGCACGAGCAGCGGCCCGCCGAGATGATCGACGACCGCTTGTTGGTCAGCGTCGAGCACCGGAGCGACGAGCGGCTCGACGCTCGGCCTCTCCAACACGTACTCCACCGGCATACCCCCCATCCCACCAGACGGGGGTGACACTCAGCCGTCGAACCGCCAGGCCGCGTTCTTCATGTCGACCCGGCCGTTGCGGACCGGCGTGCCCTCCTCGAGCCAGTGCAGCTGTGCCTCGGCCATCAGCGGCGGAGCCATGGCCCCATCTGCTCGTACGACGCGCCACCAGGGCACGGCGTGACCTTCCATCGCCATGACCCGGCCGACGTAGCGCGGGCCGAAGCCGGCGGACAGGTGCTCGGCGATCGCACCGTACGACACGGCCCGGCCGATCGGGATCCGCTCGACCAGGTCCAGCACCCGCTCCACGAACTCACGATCCATGGGACCACTCTGCCGTGGGCGGGGCTGGATCAGTACGAGGGCTGGCTCGGGTCGATCTGGTTGACCCAGGCCACGACGCCGCCGCCGACGTGCACGGAGTCCTTGTAGCCCGCGCCCTTGAGCACGGCCAGCGCCTCGGCCGAACGTACGCCGGACTTGCAGTGCAGCACGATCTGCTTGTCGCCGGGCAGCTGCTCGAGGGCCTTGCCGTTGAGGAACTCGCCCTTGGGGATCAGGATCGAGCCGGGGATCTTGTTGATCTCGTACTCACCGGGCTCGCGTACGTCGACCAGCACGAAGTCGCGCCCGCCGTCGTTGCGCTCCTTGAGCCAGCCGTCGAGCGTCGTCACCGAGATCGTCGAGTCGGCTGCGGCCTCGGCCGCCTCCTCGCTGATCGCGCCGCAGAACGCCTCGTAGTCGTCCATCAGGCCCGTGATCGGCACACCGGTCGGGTCGCGGCGGATGTTGAGGGTCGAGTAGCGCATCTCCAGCGCGTCGTAGACCATCAGCCGGCCGATCAGCGGGTCGCCGATGCCGGTGATGAGCTTGATCGCCTCGGTCACCATGATCGAGCCGATCGAGGCGCACAGGACGCCCAGCACGCCACCCTCGGCGCACGACGGGACCATACCCGGCGGCGGCGGCTCGGGGTAGAGGTCGCGGTACTGCGGGCCCTCCTGCGCCCAGAACACCGACACCTGGCCCTCGAACCGGTAGATCGAGCCCCAGACGTACGGCTTGCCGAGCAGCACGGCCGCGTCGTTGACGAGGTAGCGCGTCGCGAAGTTGTCGGTGCCGTCGACGATCAGGTCGTACTGGCTGAAGATCTCGAGCACGTTGTCGTTGTCGAGCCGCTCGTTGTGCACGATCGTCTTGACGTACGGGTTGGTCTCGGCGACCGATGCCGCGGCCGACTCGGCCTTGGGCTTGTCGATGTCGGACTGCCCGTGGATGATCTGGCGCTGCAGGTTGGACTCGTCGACGACGTCGTCGTCGATGATGCCGAGCGTGCCGACACCCGCCGCGGCGAGGTAGAGCAGCGCGGGGCTGCCGAGGCCGCCGGCGCCGATCACGAGCACCTTGGCGTTCTTGAGCCGCTTCTGGCCCGTCATGCCGACGTCGGGGATGATCAGGTGCCGGCTGTAGCGGCGGACCTCGTCGATCGTGAGTTCGTCGGCGGGTTCCACGAGTGGGGCGACCACGGGTTCTCCTCTGTGCTTGCGGTGCGGTGCAAACGGATCTGGCGGCATAACACCGCATCCACCGTCCATTGTTCCCCGGCGACGCAACGCCGCCGGTGGGCGTCCGGATGTCGGGCAGCACCGACTACTCTGGGGCGCGTGACCGAAACCACCCCGCTGCGTCCGCGCACGAGCCGCCTGCCTCGCACGGCACGGCGCGCCCAGCTGCTGGAGGTCGCGCTCGAGGTGTTCGTCGAGCAGGGCTACCACTCCGCCTCGATGGACGAGATCGCCGAGCGCGCGGGCGTCTCCAAGCCCGTGCTCTACCAGCACTTCCCCGGCAAGCTCGACCTCTACCTCGCGCTGCTCGAGACCTCGTGCGACACGGTCATCGAGGGCGTCCGGACGGCGCTGGCCTCGACGACGGACAACCGCAAGCGCGTCCGGGCCACGATGGAGCTCTGGTACGACTACGTCGCCGACCAGGGTGCCGCGTTCCGCCTCGTCTTCGAGTCCGACCTCACGAGCGACCCGTCCGTACGCGAGCAGATCGACCGCGTCATCGAGGAGTCGGCGTCCGCGATCGCCGAGGTCATCCGCGAGGACACCGGCCTCCCGGTCGCGTCATCGCACCTGCTGGCCGTCAGCCTCGTCGGCATGGGCCATGTCGGCGCCCGCAACTGGCTGTCGCAGGACTCGAGCCTGACCCGCAGCGAAGCCGTCCAGCTCGTCGCCGGCCTCGCCTGGCGCGGCATCGGCGCATTCCCCCGCAACGAAGATGACATCAAAGGAGATGAGTGACCGTGGAGGTCAAGATCGGCGTGCAGCACGCCGCGCGTGAGCTGTCAGTGGCAACCGAGTCGACGCCCGACGCCGTGCTCAAGGCGCTCGACACCGCGCTCAAGGACGACGCGGTGTTCACCCTGACCGACACCAAGGGCCGTACGGTAGCGGTGCCGGCCAGCAAGGTCGCCTACCTCGACTTCACGTCAGACCTCGGACGCAAGGTCGGCTTCGGCCTCGCCGCGAGCGAAGCCGTCACCGCCGCCTCGAAGTAAGCGCGTGACCGAGTACGTCCTTCCGCCGACGCGGGTGGACGGCTCGATCGTGCTGTCCCCGTACGACCCTGCCTGGGCGGCGACGTACGAGACGCTTGCAGCTGGCATCCGTACGGCGTTGGGACCCGTCGCGACCGCGGTCGAGCACGTCGGCTCGACGTCGGTGCCCGGGCTGGCCGCCAAGCCGATCATCGACATCAACCTGCTCGTCGTCGACAGCGCCGACGAGTCCGCGTACGTCCCGGCGCTCGAGGCGATCGGCTACGTCCTGCATGTCCGCGAACCCGGCTGGCACGAGCACCGGCTGCTGCGCCTCGAGGAGCCACGGGTCAACCTGCACGTGTTCACCGACGGTTCCCCGGAGCACGACCGGATGATCATGTTCCGTGACCGGCTGCGCGCCGATCCGGCCGCGCTCGAGCTCTACCTGACGACGAAGCAGCGCCTCGCCGCGCAGCACTGGGAGCACGTGCAGGACTACGCCGACGAGAAATCTTCGGTCGTCGAGCAGATCCTGTCGGATTCGTAGGTGGCCCGTTCGTCGTGCCTGTGTACGACGATGAGATCCGATCGAAGGAGCAGGCATGAAGTACATGATGTTGATCGTGAGCGACCCCGAGGCCGCCGACCGCCCCAGCGACCCGGCGGTCGACAAGGTCGAGGACTGGGTGGCCAAGCACGACGGCAGCGGCAAGCGGCTCGACGGCCAGCGGTTGCGGCCGCCCGAGTCCGCCACGACGATCCGCCGGCGCGGTGGTGAGCTCCTGATCACCGACGGCCCGTTCACCGAGACCCGTGAGTGGATCGCCGGTTTCGACATCCTCGAGTGCGACGACCTCGACGAGGCCATTGCCATCGCCGCGACGCACCCGATGTCAGCAGCCGGCACCATCGAGGTGCGTCCGTTCTGGCCGTTCGAGGGCTGAGCGCATGACCGACGGTGGGGGCGCGGCGGACGACATCCGTCGCGCGCTCACCGAGGCCATGGCGGAGCAACGGCTGCGCATCGTCGCCTCCCTCATCCGTACGACCGGCAACTGGGACCTCGCGGAGGACGCGGTGTCCGACGCCGCCGAGCGTGCCCTGGTGACCTGGCCCCGCGACGGCATACCCGACAACCCTGCCGCGTGGCTCACGGCGACAGCCAGGCGCCGGGCGATCGACGTGCTGCGCCGCGCCCAGGTCGAGCGCGGCAAGCTCGCCGACCTCGCCGAGCTCGAGGAGCTGACCGGGGAGGGACCCGAGGCCTCACCGATGGGCGATGACCGCCTGCGGCTGGTCTTCACGTGCTGCCACCCGGCGCTCGCTCTCGAAGCCCGCGTGGCCCTGACGCTCAAGGTCGTCTCCGGACTCTCGACAGGCGCGATCGGGCGGGCGTTCCTGACCTCGGAGGCGACGATGGGACAGCGCCTCCTGCGGGCGAAGCAGAAGATCGCGCATGCCGGCATCCCCTACCGCGTACCGACCGACGACTTCGCCGAGCGCGTCGACGGCGTGCTCGTCGTGGTCTACCTCGTGTTCACCGAAGGCTACGCGACCGGCGCCGGCTCGCTCGCCGACGAGGCGATCCGGCTCGCCCGGCTGCTGGTCGGGCTCATGCCGAAGTCGGACGAGACGCGCGCCCTGCTGGCCTTGATGCTGCTGCAGCACGCACGGCGCGACGCGCGCGAGGTCGCGGGCGAGCGGGTGACGCTCGAGCACCAGGACCGGTCGCGGTGGCGCCACGAGGAGATCGACGAGGCGGTCGCCCTGCTGCGCCGCCCATGGACGGTGCGGGGCCCGTACGCCGTGCAGGCCGACCTGGCCGCAGCTCATGCGACGGCGCCGTCGGCGGACGAGACCGACTGGGTGCGGATCGTCGCGCTCTACGACGAGCTGCTCGACATCGCGCCGACACCCGTCATCGCGCTCAACCGGGCGATCGCGGTCGGCATGAGCGACGGTCCCCTCGCCGGCCTCGCCGCCCTCGAGACGGCGGCCGACGATCCCCGGCTGGCCGGGCACTACCTCGTCGCCGCCGCACGCGGTGACCTGCTGGGCCGCGCCGGCCTGCGCGACGAGGCGCTGATCGCCGTCGAGCAGGCGATCGAGCTCGCGCCGACCGAGCAGGAGCGCCGTCAGCTCGAGCAACGCGCGGCCGAGCTGCGCGAGTCCTGAGCCTGGGCGGTGACTTAGGGCCCACGCGCATGCTCGGCCTGGGCCCTAAGTCACCGCTCCGACGGTCAGGCAGCCAACCCCAGCTTTTCCATGCGGGCGGCGTGGGCCTCGGTGAGGCGGGTGAACATGCGGCCGATGCCGGCCAGGTCCATGCCGGGATGGTCGACGCCGCCGACCAGCACCGTGCTCAGCGCATCGCGCTCGGCGACGACGGTCTGCGCCTGGCTGAGCGCCTCGCCCATGAGCCGCCGGCCCCACAGCGCCAGCCGGCCACCGACTCGCGGATCCTTCTCGATCGCACCACGCACGGCGTCGACGACGAAGTCGGAGTGCCCCGTGCCGCTCAACGTGTCCAGCACGAGCGCCCGGGTGTCGGTGTCGAGGTAGGCCGCGATCTCGCGGTAGAAGTCTGCCGCCAGGCCATCGCCGACGTACGCCTTGACGAGGCCCTCGAGCCAGTCCGACGGCGCGGTCTGCCGGTGGAACCGCTCGAAGATCGTCGAGAACTCCTGCATCGTCTCGTAGGGATCCTCGCCGATCTCGACGAGCCGGTCACGGAGCTTCTCGAAGTGCCCGAACTCGGCCGTCGCCATCGCCGCGATCTCGACCTTCGTCTTGAGGTCGGGCGCCATCTTGGCGTCCTCGGCGAGCCGTTCGCAGGCGCTGATCTCGCCGTACGCCAGGATGCCCAGCAGCTCGATCACGCCCCTGCGGTAGACCGGATCGTCCAACGTCGAGGGCGGCGGAACGTTCTTGGAAGCCATGCTCCGCAGCGTAGCGGGAAGGCCGGGCGCTCCAGACGATAGACTGGGCCCAGAAATCACACGAGTCTCAAGAATTCGAGAAGACCCTGACTACGTTCAAAGATCTGGGCGTCATGCCCGAGATCGCCGACGCACTGAGTGACGTCGGCATCCAAGAAGCCTTCCCAATCCAGGAGATGACGCTCGGCGTCGCTCTCATGGGCACCGACCTGATCGGTCAGGCGCGCACCGGAACCGGCAAGACGCTGGCGTTCGGCATCCCCGTCATCCAGCGCACGGTCGCGCCCCACGACGCCGACTACGACCAGATCGTCGCCGGCAAGCCGCAGGCGCTCATCGTCGCGCCGACCCGTGAGCTCGCGATCCAGGTCGCCAGCGACATCGAGATCGCGTCCAAGCGCCGCGGCACCCGCAACCTGACGATCTACGGCGGCGTCCCCTACGAGTCGCAGCTCGACGCGCTCAAGACCGGCGTCGACATCGTCGTCGGTACGCCCGGCCGTCTGCTCGACCTCGCCAACCGCGGCGCGCTCGACCTGTCGCACGTCAAGTCGCTCGTCCTCGACGAGGCCGACGAGATGCTCGACCTGGGCTTCCTGCCCGACGTCGAGTCGCTGCTGGCCAAGACGCCCGAGACCCGCCAGACGATGCTGTTCTCGGCCACGATGCCGGGCGCGATCGTCGGGCTGGCCCGCAAGCACATGCGCCACCCCATGAACATCCGCGCCGAGTCCGGCGAGGACAACCAGATGGTGCCGGCGACGGCGCAGTTCGTCTGGCAGGCGCACGAGATGGACAAGGCCGAGATCGTCGGCCGCATCCTGCAGGCAGACGACGTCGGCAAGGTCCTGGTCTTCACGCGCACCAAGCGCACCGCGCAGCGCGTCGCCGACGAGCTGATCGACCGCGGCTTCCCCGCCTCGCCGCTGCACGGCGACATGGCGCAGCCGGCACGCGAGAAGGCCCTGACCCGCTTCCGCGAGGGCAAGATCAACATCCTCGTCGCGACCGACGTCGCCGCTCGCGGCATCGACGTCGCCGGCATCACGCACGTCATCAACTACAACTGCCCCGAGGACCACAAGACGTACGTCCACCGGATCGGCCGTACGGGCCGTGCCGGCGCCTCGGGCATCGCCGTGACGTTCGTCGACTGGGCCGACCTGGTGCGCTGGAAGCTCATCAACACCGAGCTGGGCCTGCCGTTCGACGAGCCGCAGGAGACCTACTCGACGTCGGACCACCTGTTCCACGACCTCGGCATCGACCGCGGCGTCAAGGGTCGCATCAAGGATCCGTCGCCGCGTGAGCCCAAGAAGGACGACGACCGCGGCGGACGCGGTCGTGGTGGCGGTGGTCGCGGTGGCGAGCACAGCGGTGGAGACCGCGGCGGACGCGGTGGCGAGCAGAAGTCGCAGCAGTCCTCGGGCGGCGACAAGCAGAGCGAGGGCGGACAGCGTCCCCGTCGCAACCGCAACCGCACGCGTTCGCGCGGCGGAGCCCCGGTCGCCAAGACCGACTAGTCACCTCAGCCCGACGTACGCTGAGGGGTCACTTTTGGCCCACTGACGGGTCAGTTCTTGCCCAGTTTGGGCGACCACAACCGACCCGTCAGTGGGCCAAAAGTGACCCGTCAGCCGTCGGCCCCCCACCCTCAGCCGTCGGGCTCAGGCGGTGACGACGACCTTGGTGCCCACCGGGGCGAAGTCCCACAGGGCGATCGCGTCGGGCAGCCACTGGCGTACGCATCCTGCGGACAGCCGGGTGCCTAGCTCGTCCTTGGTCTGCTCGAGGTTGCCGGAGTTGTCGCGTGGCACGGAGTGGAAGCCGATCGGCTCGCTGAAGCCGGTCGCGAAGCGTACGAAGTACTCCATCGATCCGCTGCCGTCGAACGCTCCGGCGTGGCGGGACTTGGACTGCACCGTGTAGGTCCCCGGCTGCAGGTTGTTGAAGCGGCTGCCCGAGACGGGATACGTACGCTCGACCGTGCTGTCGTCCTCGACGAGCCAGACCCGCTGATCGCTCTGGTCGAACACGATGCGTCGCCCGGTGCCAGAGCCTGCGGGCAGCGCAGCGACCTTGGTGACGCTGGCCGCTGCCGCACGCCGCTTCGGGGCGGGTTCGGGGATGACGAGCGTGTCGAGCGCTGCGGTCTCGATCGCGGCGGGTGCCAGCGCCGATGACGTGTCGGCCGCCGCACGGTCGGCCTTGAGCTGCGGCAGGATGCCGACGGCCGCGCCGCCGACGGCGATCGTGATGGCCACGGCAAGCCCCAGTGCGCCGACACGTCCCCGCCGGCGGACCATGCGATGGGAGGCGCGGTGCTTGGACACGCCCCCATCCTAATCGGCGCATCCCCAGCGGCTCGCAGACTTGCCAAACCCGAATTACTCTAGTTAGAGTATTTGTAGTCGAGTAATTCGAAGGAGAGCCATGAAGCGACCAGCCAACGCCCTGTACCTGGCGGTGCTGACGCTGCTCTTCGAGAAGCCCATGCACCCGTACGAGATGTCCACGACCCTGCGCCAGCGCAGCAAGGAGGAGAGCATCCGGCTCAACTACGGCTCGCTCTACGCCGTCGTCGAGTCGCTGCGCAAGAAGGGCTTGGTGTCGGCCCGCGAGACCCTGCGCGAGGGCAACCGCCCGGAGCGCACGGTCTACGAGCTGACCGACGACGGTGCCACTGCGATGCACGAGTGGCTCAGCGAGATGCTGCGCGACCCCACCCCGCAGTTCACCGACTTCGAGGCGGCACTGTCCTTGATGGGCGCCCTGCCGGTCGACGAGGCGCTCGAGCTGCTCAAGCTGCGGCTCAAGGCCCTGCGCATCACCAGCAACCAGTACGACGGCGTGCGCTCGCACCTCCCGGCCGGGTTCCCCGAGCTCTTCATGGTCGAGGGCGACTACTCCGAGGCCTTGCGCCGCGCCGAGATCGCCTTCGTCGAGAAGCTCGTCGGCGACATCGAGCACGACCGGCTCGGCGGCATGGAGATGTGGCGCCGCATCCACGAGCTCAGGGCGGCCGGACACTCCGGCGAGGAGGCGACGGCCAAGCTCATGGAGGAGTTCGGCCACCTGCTGGTCATCGACCCCTAGAGATTTCAGTGATCCCCGGCCGACGGCAATCGACCGGGGATCGAAAACCGAGCTGCAAGCAGCCCCGGCCTCCAAGCACAGGGTAGCGAGCAGCTCCTTCACAAGGAGACACACGTGAACACCCCTGGAACACCCAACCGCGCCATCGCGACGACCGTCCTGATGTTCGCCGCGTTCATGGACCTGCTCGACGTCACGATCGTCAACGTGGCGTTGCCGGCGATCCGCTCGGACCTCGACGCCAGCCCGGCCCACCTCGAGTGGGTCCTGGGCGGCTACACACTGACGTTCGCCGTCCTGCTGATCACCGGCGGCCGGCTCGGCGACATCTTCGGCCGGCAGCGCATCTTCGTCCTCGGCGTCGCGGGCTTCACCCTGGCGTCGCTCGCCGCGTGCCTCTCCGGCAACGGCGAGACGCTCGTCGCGGCCCGGATCGTGCAGGGCGGCTTCGCTGCCCTTATGGTCCCGCAGCTGCTGTCGACCGTGCAGGTCATGTACGCCCCGAAGGAACGCGCGAACGTCTTCGGCATCGTCGGCGCCGTCTCGGGCACCGCAGCGGCCGTCGGACCCCTGCTCGGCGGCTGGCTCATCACGAGTGATGCCTTCGGCGTCGGCTGGCGCAGCATCTTCCTCATCAACATCCCCGTCGGAATCGTGCTGATCGTGCTGGCGCTCAAGTACGTCCCCAACACCGTGTCGGAGTGGGCGACCCGCCTCGACCTGCCCGGGGTCGTGCTCGCCACTGCCGGCGCGTTCCTGCTGGTGTTCCCGCTGATCGAGGGCCGCGAGCAGGGCTGGCCCGCCTGGATCTGGGGCATGCTCGCCGCGTCGGTGGTCGTCCTTGCCGCGTTCGTCGCCAACCAGCGGCGCACCGAACGGCTCACGCAGTCCTCACTCCTGCCGATGCACCTGTTCGGCAACCGCGGGTTCGCGGCGGGCCTCGTGACCCAGGCCGCGTTCTCGGCTGCGATGGCCGGCTTCATCCTGACGCTCGTGATCTACGTGCAGAGCGGTCTGGACTTCAGCGCGATCCACGCCGGCCTCGTGCTGCTGCCGTTCAGCCTCGGCGCGTTCGTCGGCGTCGGCGTCTCCGCACCGTTCGGGCTCAAGCTCGGCAAGGTCATCCCGTTCACGGGCGCGATCAGCCAGGCCGCCGGGATCTGGTGGGTCGGCCAGGTCGTGTCGTCCAAGGGCGCCGACTTCGGCGGCTGGGACGCCACGCCGCCGATGCTGCTGGCCGGAATCGGGCTGGGCCTGCTGGTCGTGCCGCTGATCGACATCGCGCTCTCGACCGTGTCGACCGACGACGCCGGCGCCGCATCCGGGACGTACAGCACGTTCCAGCAGCTCGGCTCGGCACTCGGCATCGCGATCATCGGTGCCGTGTTCTTCCACGTCGTCGGCGACCGGTTCACCGAGGCCGGGCTGCGCGACGGGGTCGAGCACGCGGCATGGTGGGCGACCGGCGGCTACCTGCTGTCGGCGGTGGCCACGCTGTTCCTGCCCGACCGCAACGCCGTGCAGCGGCACGCCGAGGAGCAGGCGGCGTTGCTCGAGGCCGTCTGAGCTGCGAGGGCGTCGGGGTCTACTACTTCTTCTTCTTGCTGTCGGCGAGCATGCCGGCGGCGACCTGGCGGTAGGCCTCGGCGCCCTTGTGCGTACGCGCTGTGGCGAGCACCGAGCGGCCGATCGCCGGCGCCTCGGCGAACCGGATCGTCTTGGGGATCGGCGGCGTCACGACCGGCAGCTCGTACGTCTCGCGGATCGCCGCGAGCACGTTCTGGGCGTGCTTCGTGCGCCCGTCGTACATCGTGGGCAGCACGCCCATGATCTCCAGCGACGAGTTGATGAACTGGCGTACGTCGTGGATCGTGTCGAGCAGCTGCCCGACGCCACGGTGGGACAGCGTCTCGGCCTGCAGCGGGATCAGCACCTGCTGGGCCGCCGAGAGCGCTCCGACGGTGAGGATGCCGAGCGTCGGCGGGCAGTCGATCAGGATCCAGTCGTAGTCGTCGGCGACCTTGTCGAGGGCCACGCGCAGGCGCTGCTCGCGGCCCGTGCGGCCGATGAGACTCTCCTCGGCCTGGGTCAGCGTGATGTTGGCGGGCAGCAGGTGCATGCCGTCGTCGGTGATGACGATCGCGTCCTCGGCCTGCTTGGTGCCCAGCAGGACCTCTGCGACCGTGACGTCGAGGTCCTCCGGATCGATGCCGAGGGAGAACGTCAGGCTGCCCTGCGGGTCGACGTCGACCAGCAGGACCCGCTGCTTGAGCTCGGTCAGCGCGGCACCGAGCGACACGACTGTCGTCGTCTTGGCGACGCCACCCTTCTGGTTGGCCACCGCGATAGTCGTCGTCACGGTCGCCATTGTGTCATCACGTCGCCTGACCTCGCCGTTCGCGCGCTGGGCCGTTTGGCATGCTTGCTCCATGACACGTCGCGCGCTGGTGACCGGGGCAACCGCTGGGATCGGCAACGCGTTCGCCAAGGAGCTGGCCAAGCGCGGCTACGACCTCGTGATCGTCGCCCGTACGACCGACCGTCTCGAGGCCCTCGCGACCCAGATGCGCAGCAAGCACCGGGTCGAGGTCGACGTCGTGACCGCCGACCTGTCGACCACCGAGGGCGTACGCGCGACGGTCAACAAGCTGACCGACACGACCCGCCCGGTGGATCTGCTGGTCAACAACGCCGGCGCGTCCCTGGCCGGCTGGTTCGGTACGACCGACATCGCCGACGAGGACCGTCAGCTCGACCTGCTCGTACGCGCGCCGATGCACCTCATGGACGCGGCGATCAAGACCATGGCAGGTCGCGGCGGTGGCCAGATCATCAACGTGTCGAGTGTCGCCGCCTTCACGCCGCGGGGCGTCTACTCCGCGCACAAGGCCTGGCTGCTGAACCTCTCTCGCTGGGCCGACATCCACTACGCCGACGTCAACATCTCGGTGCAGGCGTTGTGTCCCGGTTTCGTACGCACGGAGTTCCACCAGCGGGGCGAGATGGACGTCTCGGGTGTGCCGAAGTGGATGTGGCTCAAGGCCGACAAGCTCGTCAAGGCGTCGCTCAAGGACCTCGACAAGGGCAAGTCCGTCTCGATCCCGTCGCTGCGCTACAAGGTGCTGGCTCTGCTGGCGCAGTACATGCCCAAGGGCCTCGTCACCCGCATCGCGAAGCGTGGGCGTTGACGTGAGCACGCCGAAGTCGCTGGTGCCGCCTCCGGGGGTTCATGCGGTCACGATCGAGACAAGCCGCGGCGAGTTCGCGGCGCACACGGTGATGACGGATGGCGCCATCGGCCACGTCCTCCTGATTCCCGGCTGGACCGGGTCCAAGGAGGACTTCACGGCGTTCCTGCCCCTGTTGGCAGCCTCGGGCCTCGACGCGACGACGTACGACCAGCGCGGCCAGTACGAGACGCCTGGCGGTGCCGATGACGACTACTCCCTGGCCGGCTTCGCGGCCGATGCCCTGGCCGTCAGTGCCTCGGCGACCGAGTCGGCCCGGTCCCACGTGCTGGGTCACTCGTTCGGCGGCCTCGTCGCCCAGCAGGCAACGGTCGCGGACCCGTCGGCCTGGCGCAGCCTGAGCCTGCTCTGCACCGGCCCGGGCGCGCTCGGCGAGACGCCGGGCCAACCGCCGCTGGGTCCGCTCGTCCAGGCCCTCGGCGCCATGAGCCTCGCGGAGATCCGCGCCCACATGCCGCGCGACGCGTCACTGGCCCCCGACATCGCGGAGTTCCTCGACAAGCGATTCACCTCCAACGCCCCGGCCTCGCTGCGGGCGATGACGCAGCTCCTGATCGACGCCCCCGACGTCATCGACGAGGTCGCCGCAACGGAACTGCCGTTCTGGGTCGGCCGTGGCGCCGGTGACGATGCGTGGCCCCACGACGTACAAGAGGCGATGGCCAAGCGGCTCGGCACCGAGATCCACGTCATCGACGACGCGGCCCACTCCCCTGCCGTCGAGAATCCGCAAGGGTTCCTCGACGCATGGCTCCCGTTCCTGAAGGAGAACAGCTGATGGCCAACTTCACCCGCGGCTTCACCGGAGGCGCCCGCCGAGGCGGCGACGATCGGCTCCCTCCCGGCCAGTACGACACCGGCGCCACTTGGCCGGTGCTCACCGCCGAGCTCACCCCGACGATCGACCTCGACACCTGGACCATGACGGTCGACGGCCTCGTCGAGAAGCCGACGACCTGGGACTGGCGCGGCATCCACGCGCTGCCGTCGTCGTCCTACTTCGGCGACATCCACTGCGTCACGACCTGGACCAAGTTCGACACGACGTTCGCCGGCGTCAGCGTCGATGCGCTGCTCGAGATCGCGAAGCCCAAGCCGGAGGCGACGCACGTCATGGCGACGGCGACGACGGGCTACAACACCAACCTGCCGCTCGAGGACATCACCGACGGCAAGGCGTGGATCGTCTGGGAGTTCGACGGCAAGCCGCTGGCACCGGAGCACGGCGGTCCCGTACGTCTGTTGGTGCCGCACCTGTACTTCTGGAAGTCCGCCAAGTGGATCACCCGCATCGAGCTGATGGACCACGACGAGCAGGGCTTCTGGGAGCGCAACGGTTACCACGACCGCGGCGACCCGTGGCTCGAGCAGCGCTACCAGGGTGATGCATGAGCGAGCGCCAGCGAGTGAACAATCGGGCACTCATGCGGTCGTTCTCGTATCGTGGGCTTCTATCGGGGACGACCGCATGACAGAGGCGATCGCGAGCTCGTGGACGACCGGCACCGTTCGCGAGGTGGAACGGTTCGGCGAGACGTACGTCCGGCTGCGGCTCGAGGTCGCCGATCGTCACGACCACGTGCCGGGGCAGCACTACGTCGTACGCCTGCGCGCTCCTGACGGCTATACCGCCCAGCGGTCGTACTCCCTCGCCTCAGATCCCGCCGACCCGCTGATCGAGCTCATGGTCGAGTGCCTGCCGCGCGGAGAGGTCTCCGGCTTCCTGCACGACGTCGTCGAGGTCGGCGACGAGCTCGAGCTGCGCGGGCCGATCGGGCGCTGGTTCGTCTGGGGAGGCGAGGTCCCGTCGCTGTGCGTCGCCGGGGGCTCGGGCGTCGTGCCGTTCATCTCGATGCTCCGGTATGCCCGACGGATGGGCACGGCATCGCACCTGACGATCGTCGCGTCGGCGCAGACCCGCGAGCGGCTGCCCTACATCGAGGAGCTCGAGGAGTTCGGCGCCTTCATCGCGCTGACCCGCGAGAACCACCGTGATCGCGTCGCGGCGCACATCTATCCCGACGAGCTGGCCGAGCTGTCCAAGGGCATCGAGCGGGCGTACGTCTGCGGCTCGGCCGGGTTCGTCAGCTTCGTCGGCCGCAGCCTCGGTGAGGCCGGCGTGCCGAGCGACATCGTGCGCGTCGAGCAGTTCGGCGCAACAGGCTAGGCCCGACCGAAGAGGCGGCGGTACTGGTCGGGCTCGGTCGTGTTGCCACCGAGCGGGAAGTCGACCTTGCCGGTGCCGTGATAGTCGCTGGAGCCCGTACGCACGAGGTCGAGCTCGCGCGCGATCTGGCGCAGTGCCGCACGATCCTCGGCTCCGTGGTCGTTGTGGTCGACCTCGAGCCCGTCGAGCCCCTGCTCCTTGAGCGCCCCGATGCGATCGCGGGTCAGCACGCGGTGGCTGCCGCGCGACCACGGGTGCGCCAGCACAGCCTTGCCGCCGGCGGCCTTGACCAGCCCGATCGCGGTGGGCAGGTCTGCGGCGTAGCGGTCGACGTATGCCGGCCGGCCGGGCTTGAGGTAGCGGTCGAACGCCTCGGCACGGTCCTTGACGACACCGAGGTCGATCAGCGCGTCGGCGACATGGGGGCGGCCGGTCGCGGCGGCATTGGCCGACCGCGCTCGTACGTCATCGGCCGTGATGTCGATGCCCAGGCCGCGCAGCCGCTCGAGCGTCGCCGGCAGCCGGGAGTTGCGACCATCGATGACCTTGCGCAGCTCGCGGAGCAGCTCCTTGTGCCTGGGATCGAATTCAAAACCCAGTAGGTGCACGCTCCGGCCGTCGAGCTTGGTCGAGATCTCGATGCCGTGCACCAGCGTGATGCCGACCCGCTTCGCGGCCTTGTCAGCGTCCTTCCAGCCCTCGGTCGAGTCGTGGTCGGTGATCGCCACGACGTCGAGGCCGGCCGCCTTGGCGTTCTCGACCAGCTCAGTGGGGCTGTCGGTGCCGTCGGACCGGTCGGAGTGGGTGTGGAGGTCGATCTTCACGTGGTCAGGCTACGGGGTCCGACCCCCGTCGCCGCAGTGTGCTCGAGCCGTACGTGCCGGTTGACCTGCAGAGACGCCCTCGGGCGGTGCGAGGTCAGAAGAAGATCTTGGTGCCGAGGAGCCCGCTACCGTGGGCCCGGCCGGAGAGCACCCGGCAGAACTCGATCGCTTCCATCTCGATGCGTGGCCCGCCAGATCCCTGTACGAACTTCCCTCCGGCAGGACCTGACAGGACTACCTCGACGGGTTGTTGGTGACGCCTCGCCCACTCCCCCACGGCGTCCTCGACGATCCGCCTGTCGTTGTCGTTGAGATGCAGATCGCGTCCCACTGCGCGCGAGATGTCGACCCTGTGCATGAAGACGTCGCGGCTGTAGATCACGTCCATGAGGTGGCCGAGATTGCCCCTGGGCGGCATGCCGTCGACGACCGACCCGTTGGCCTTGGTCGACATCGACGCCATGCGGAGCAGCACCGGCGTCTTCATGCGACCGCGTACGGCCGCCGGGGCGACGGTCTTCAGCGCCGTCAATTTGTCAGCCGGAGCAAGCGAAGCGTGCTCGGCGATCTGCAGTGCGTTGTACGCGTCCATCGCGTTGCCGTCGTGCTCCGACGCATGACGTATGCCGTAGACGTTCTGCCGGATCAGCTCACGCCTGGATGCAGCCGCCTTGGCACTCCCGATGAGATGCCCCACCATGTCCGTCACGCTCCAGCCAGGGCACTCCGTGGGCGCCCGCCAGTCATCGGCCGTGAGGGTCTCGAGCAGCGCGATGAGGCCCTCGTACGCACCGGTCGCGACGGCGGCGCCGTCGGACCTGCGGGTGACGGGAGTGATCTGGTCTGTCGCCGTGGGGCTCATGGTGGTCTCCTAACAGCGTTAGGATAGACCCGATCCGACGAGGGCGCCAGAGTGTTCCCGAACATCGTTAGGGTGAGTGCGTGGAGCAACGGAGTGAGCGGCATCTCGCCACGCGCGAGGAGATCCTGGCGATGGCGTGGTCCCTGAGCGAGGACAAGGGGCTGGCGGGCTGGTCTCTGCGCGAGCTTGCTGCTGGCGTCGGCATGCGGGCGCCGTCGCTGTACGTCTACTTCCGGGCGAAGGATCAGATCTACGATGCGATGTTCGGCGAGTCCTACCGGCAGCTCCTGGAGCGCAGCGTGGCGACGCCGCTGCCGGACGAACCCAGAAGCCGCTTGCACGCCATGGCGTCGATGTTCTTCGACTTCGCCGTCGAGAACCCCGCGAGGCTTCAGCTGATGTTCTGGCGGGTGATTCCCGGTTTCGAGCCGTCCGCGGAGGCGTACGCGCCGTCGCTCCAGGCGCTGACCCTCGGGCAGGAGGCGTTGGCCGGCATCGGCATCGCCGACCAGGCTGCCATGGACATGTGGACCGCCGTGCTCACGGGCTTGGTCACACAGCAGGCCAGCAACGATCCGGGCGGGGAACGCTGGCGGCGACTGCTCGACGAGGCGGTCGACATGTTCGCCGCGGCCTACCTCTAGGCGTTCCGCCACGCCGCGAGACGGAACACGGCGACCGACGGCTCAGGGCAGGCAGTTCCACTGGCGTACGACCTGGGTGCCCCGGTCCACGCCCAGCACCGACACCGTGGACGTGTCGAGCGCGAAGAGCCGTCCCTCGGACACGTCGAGGCCCAGCCAGCGGGCGGCGAGGGCGCGCAAGGAGTGCCCGTGGGCGAACACCAATGTCTTGCCGTCGGCGGCGCGTGCCCGGGCCACGACCCGGTCGAGTCGCTCGGCGACCTGCTGCGCCGTCTCGCCGCCGGGCGACGGGTGCGTCCAGACGCTCCAGTCCGGCACGGTCTTGCGGATCTCCGGGGTCGTCAGGCCCTCGTAGTCCCCGTACGACCACTCGGCGAGGTCCTCGTCGACCTCGGCATCCGGGAAGCCGGCGAGCTCCGCCGTGTGGACCGCACGCCGGCGCGGGCTCGTCAGGACGTGCACGAACTCGATGCCCGAGAGCGGACCGGCGAGCGTACGGGCTGCGGCCTCACCCTTGTCGGTCAGCGGCAGGTCGGTCGTCGACGTGTGCCTGCCGTTCAGGCTCCACTCCGTCTCGCCGTGGCGCACCAGCCAGAGCTGGTCCTCGACCTCCTCAGCGGGGGACAAGGGCCCACACATCCAGGTCGAGCAGCACTCCAGGAGCGTACTTCCCATCGTCACCACGCAGCGTCATGGTCTCGTCGCGCCCCTTGGTCGCCACGAGGCGCAGGCGCAGGGCGCCGACACCCGGCGCCGACGTCTCGGCCTTGTCGAGCACCTCCGACCACGCATAGACAGTGCCACCGGCGAAGGCAGGCGCCACGTGCGCACCGGCATTGATGGCGGCGATCAGCTGGGCGTTGGCGAGACCGTTGAACGACAGCGCGCGGGCCAGGGAGATGACGTGCCCGCCGTAGACGAGGCGGTTGCCGTCGGGCCGCGCCTCGGTGTTGAAGTGCACCTTGGCGGTGTTCTGCCACAGCCGGGTCGCGAGCATGTGCTCCGGATCGGTGAGGGTCACGCCGTCGACATGGTCGATCTTCTCGCCGACCTCGTAGTCGTCGAAGCGGTGCGGCTCCCCCGCAGCCTCGAAGTCGTACGTCGTGAAGTCGAGTCCGGCCGGCAGCACCAGGTCCTCGGCCGCCACGACCGGAGCGAGGTCGGGCACGACGGTCTCAGGGGCCGGTGCTTCGAGGTCTCGCTTGTGCACCATGACCCAGCGGGCCCAGTCGAGCACGACCTCGTCGCGCTGGTTGGTGGCGGTCGAGCGTACGTAGACCACGCCGGTCTTGCCGTTGGAGTTCTGCTTGAGGCCGATGACCTCGGACTGCGTGGCGATCGTGTCGCCGGGCACGACCGGACGGTGGAAGCGGCACTCGGCGTAGCCGAGGTTGGCGACGGCGTTGAGCGACACGTCGGGCACGGTCTTGCCGAACGCGATGTGGAACCCGACGAGGTCCTCGACCGGCGCCGGGCTCAGCCCGACCGAGGCGGCGAACTCCGCCGAGGACGGCACGGCGAAGCGGGTCGGATAGATCGCCCCGTACGCCGCACGGTCGCCCTCGGTCACCGTGCGCGGCGTGGCGTGCTTGAGGACCTGGCCGACCTCGAAGTCCTCGAAGAAGTTGCCGGGATTGGTCTTCGTCACGCCGTCGCCTCCAACAAGAACCAACGATATGGAGGCAACGGCGCGACTCGCTCACGGATCGCTCGCTGGCGCTCGCTCACTGTCATACGGCGAACGGGTCGCGGCCGGGCAGCTTGGCGAGCAGCTCCTGGCCCTGGGCGAGGAACTTGTGCTCGACCAGCACCTCGTACTTGGTCGCCACGACCTTCTGCACCGAGCTGAAGTCACGCTGCCCTCGCGTCGCGGCGTAGCCGGCGGCAGCAGAGATCACGAAGAAGACCACACCGAGCACGATGCCGCCCAGGATCGCGGCGCCGAACGAGCTGCCGTCGCTGAACAGGCTCAGCAGCAGGCCGATGAACAGGCCGAACCACACACCTGAACCGGCTCCGGCCAGCAGGACACGGCCCCAGGTCAACCGCCCGGTCACCCGCTCGACCTGCTTGAGCTCGGTGCCGACGATCAGGACGTTCTCGACGGCGAACTCGTTGTCGGACAGGTAGTCGACGGCCTTCTGGGCGTCGGCGTACTTGTCGAACACGCCGAGCGACTGGGGGTACTCGAGCGAGAAGATCTCTGCCATGGGTGGCTCCTAGAGCTTGTAGTCCTTGAGAAGGCTGCGTCCGATGATCATCTTCTGGATGTCGGAGGTGCCTTCGCCGATGAGCATGAACGCGGCCTCGCGGTAGAGGCGCTCGATCTCATACTCCTTGGAGTAACCGTAGCCACCGTGGATGCGGAACGAGTCCTGCACCACCTCGTTGCAGTACTCAGCAGCGAGCATCTTGGCCATGCCGGCCTCGACGTCGTTGCGCTCACCGGAGTCCTTGCCACGGGCGGCGCGGACGACCATCGCGTGGCTGGCTTCGACCTTGGTGGCCATCTCGGCGAGGCGGAACAGGATCGCCTGGTGCTGCGCGATGGGCTTGCCGAACGTCTCACGCTGCTGGGCGTACGCGATGCCGAGCTCGAACGCCCGGTTCGCGATGCCGACCGCGCGGGCGCCGACGTTGACGCGGCCGACCTCGACGCCGTCCATCATCTGGTAGAAACCCTGGCCGGGCTTGCCACCGAGAACCTGGTCGGCCGAGATCTGGTGCTTCTCCAGGATCATCTCGGTCGTGTCGATGCCCTTGTAGCCCATCTTCTCGATCTTGCCCGGGATCGTGACGCCCTGGGCGGTCTCGCCGAAGCCGGGCTCCTTCTCGACCAGGAACGTCGTCATGTTCTTGTAGACGCTGTCGTCGCCCTCGTCGGTCTTGCACAGCACCGCGACAAGGTTCGACGAGCCACCGTTGGTCAGCCACATCTTCTGGCCGGTGATCTCGTAGCCGTCGTCCGTCTTGGTCGCCTTGGTCTTGATCGCCGCGACATCGCTGCCGAGCGCAGGCTCGGACATGCTGAACGCGCCACGGACCTCGCCGGTGGCCATCTTGGGCAGGTACTTCTGCTTCTGCTCGTCCGTGCCGTGCTGACGGATCAGGTACGCCAGGATGAAGTGCGTGTTGATCACGCCGGACACGCTCATCCAGCCGCGGGCGATCTCCTCGACCACCAGCGCGTACGTCAACAGCGACTCGCCGAGTCCGCCGTACTCCTCGGGGATCATGATCCCGAAGATGCCCAGCTCCTTGAGGCCCTCGACGATGTCGGTCGGGTACTCGTCCTTGTGCTCCAGCTCCGTCGCGACGGGAATGATCTCCTTCTCGACGAACTGACGAACCGTCTTCAGGATCTCTTCCTGGATGTCGGTCAGACCTTCAGTGCGGACAAGACGACCCATTGCGGGGCTCCTCAAATGTTGCTGACGTTGACCTGCTGACTGTACCGACGGGTAACTCGTATGTCGTCCGGTGCGAGAGGTGACCTTGGTTACCTCCCGTTAACCTGCGCGGCGCGTCAGTCGGCCAGGACCTGCTCGGGTGGCGGGCGGCGCAGCACCACCACCACGAGACCACCGAGGATCAGGGCGAGCCCCACGTACACGCCGACCGGCGGCGTCTGGCCGAGGAAGACGCCCGCCAGAATGGCGGCGCCGGGCACCTCGAACAGCAGCAGGAGCGAGATCAGGCCAGGGCTCATGACCGCCAGCAGGTGGTTGAGCACGGAGTGCCCGAGCAGCTGCGCACAGATCGTCACACCCACGATCGCGAGCCACGTGTGCCCGGAGAACCCGACCATCTCGACCTGCCCGGCCAGGCAGGCGGCAGCAAGGGCCACAGCGCAGATGCCGTAGCAGGCGAACGTGTAGGTCGTCGTCGAGACGCTCTCGCGCACCCGGCTGCCCGCCATCAGGTAGAGCGCGGCGGTCAGTCCCCCGGCGAGCGCGAGCAGGTCACCGGCAACGGCCCGTGCCGACAGGGAGAAGTCGACACCGGTGATGACCAGCACGCCGGCGACCGCGATCGAGATGCCGAGGATGACGGCGCGAGGTGTGCGATCTCCGCGCAGCCGGTCGATCACGACGACGAACACGACCTGCATGCTCACCATCGCCGTCGCCGCTGCGACCGAGGTCATCTTGAGCGCGCTGCACCACGTACCGAAGTGCACCGCCAGCATCAGTCCCGCGAACACCGTCGCGGTCCAGCCCTCGCGCCCCAGTGTCGCCAGCTCCCGGCGGATCGTCGGTGCCGCGAACGGCGCGACCGCGACGGTGCCGAGGGCGTTGCGCCAGAACCCGATCGCCAGCGCCGGGGCGTTCGCCCCCGCCATCAGCGGCCCCGATGCCGAGACGCCGAGGATCGCGACGACGGCGAGGAAGGCATTCACCCGGACAGTCTGCCGGTATGCCTCTCCGGCAGGTCGCGCCCGTGCCACGATGACGCCATGACTGTGCTCGCCATCTGCCTGATCGCCCTCGGCCTGGCCGGCTCCGCGTACGGCGCTCTGCGGTTCGCAGCATCGCGTCGCCAGGTGCTGGCCCCCGGTGAGGTGGCCCGAGGCAACGGCCTCCCGATCATGATCAGCGGAGACGTCGCCCTGGTCGCCGGCATCCTCCTCCTGGTCCTGTAGGCCAGGGCCGCGTCGGCTCAGCCGCCGGCGCCGCAGTCCTCGCTGCCGCTGTAGCAGGGCGTGTAGTTCGACGGAGGGTCGTACGTCGGCGGATCCGGACGCCATCGATCGTGTGGCACGGCGAACACGCCGGCGACAACCAGCATCACGATGATGCCGCCGACAGCGCACCAGGCCAGGCGCCCGCTCCCGCTGACCAGCGAAAGCACGAGACCAAGCGCCATTGCCGACAGTCCCAACGTGGCCGTCCATACGTACCGCGTCTCCTCGGCGTGGGTCGGGACGACGGTCTCACCGAACGTGAAGTAGACCTCGAACTGTTGGTAGACCAGCGTGAGTGCGAGCAGGAATCCCGCCACGATGGCGGCGACCGCGCCGGCGCGCGGCAACGACCGTCCGGAGTCGACCGCCGCCCCCGAGGGTGATGACATGTAGACACCCTAGGTGGTCAGGCTCAACCGCCTCGTACGCAACTAGAACAAGTTCTTGTTTTCGGCACCGGCCGCTGGGATGCTTCGGGGATGGACCTGGAAGCGCTCGAAGACATCCGCCGGCTGAAGTATCGCTACTTCCGGTCGCTCGACCTGAAGCTGTGGGACGAGTTCGCCGACACCTTCACCGCTGATGCCGTCGGCCGCTACGGCACCAAGGTCTACGGCGAGCTGGACGCACTCGAGGGTCGCGACGCGATCGTCGGGTTCATGAGCGAGAAGCTCTCGAACGGCGTGATCACGATGCACGTCGCTCACCACCCCGAGATCGACGTCGCCGGCGACACGGCCGAGGCGTCGTGGGGGTTCGAGGACACCGTCATCGCGACGGAGTTCAAGGTCCTCATCCGCGGCGCCGGCTACTACCGCGACCGCTATCGCCGCGAGGTCGACGGCTGGCGGATCGCCGAGACGTCGTACGAGCGGATCTACGAGTCGATGGAGTCGCTCGACGACACGCCGAGCCACCAGCTCATCGCCAACCGCTGGGCCACTTCCGGCCCCTAGCCCGAGGAACGAGGGCGGGAGGGAGCGCCAGCGACCGAAGGGGCGTACGGCGAAAGGCTCGAGCGAGCATCTGACCTCACGACCCTTCGCGCCCCCTACTCGCAGAGCTCGTGGGGGGACCCCCAGCAGAGCTCGCTCCCGTTCGGCCGCGGGCGGCCTCACTAGGGAGCGAGGTTCTAACCCCAGGCCTTTTCGAGCTCGGCGAGGGACGCCTCGAGGTGCGTGAGCAGTCGCTGCAGCGAGCTGCAGCGATCAACCCCAGGCCTTTTCGAGCTCGGCGAGGGACGTCTCGAGGTGCGTGAGCAGTCGCTGCAGGTGAGGGACGGAGCGGCGGCAGCCGATGAGGCCGAAGTCGAGATAGCCCGCGCGGCTCGTCAGGGTGATGTTGAGCGCGAGGCCGTCGGTGACGATCGACACCGGATACATGCCGTCGAGCCGTGATCCGTTGAAGTACATGTCGTTCTTGGGCCCCGGCACGTTGGAGACCACGACGTTGAACGGCGGGTTGGTGTACTTCACGAATCCCGGGATCGGCGTCAGTGCGAGCGGCAGCATCTGGAGCGCCGAGAACGCCAGGATCTGGGTCGGTGACAGGTCGCCGAGGATCTTCTTGGCCTGACGGGACGAGTAGGCGATCTCCTCGAGGCGCGTGGCGCCCTGGTCGCGGTCCGTCGCCAGGTTGACGATGATCGCGCCGGTCGCGTTGCCGGTCCCGGTGTCCTTGCCCGCCGACTCGGCGCGCAGCGAGAGCGACACCGGCACCATCGCCGTCATGGGCTCGTCCGGCAGGGCATGCTGCTCCAACAGGTACTCCCGCAGTGCCCCCGACACCATGGCGAGCACGACGTCGTTGAGCGTCGTCGCCGACGACTTGGCCACCCGCTGGATGCGCTCGATCTCCCACGACTGGGCGGCGAACCGGCGCGCTCCCCCGATCGAGCCGTTGAGGATCGTCTTGGGCGCGCGTGGCAGCGTGATGTCACCCTCGCGGATGATCTGGTTGGCGATCTTGAGGCCGGCCGGCAGCAGCCCGGCGATGTCACCGGCCGCACCCGCTCCCGTACGTACGAGGGCCAGCGGGTCGAAGCCCTTCTTGTCGCCCGACGGCTTGCGCGCCGGCAACGCCCACGGCGGCAGGCAGTCGCGGGCATCCGGGTCCTCGCTGAGCGAGCGCTGCATGAGCCGCAGCGCCGAGACGCCGTCGACCATCGCGTGGTGGACCTTGGTGTAGACCGCGACCCGGCCGTCCTGCAGGCCCTCCACGACGTGCACCTCCCACAGGGGGCGGCGCCGATCCAGCAGCGACCCGTGCCAGCGGGACGTCAGCTGCAGCAGCTCGCGGATCCGCCCCGGGCTGGGCACGGCCGAGTGGCGCACGTGGTGGTCGTAGTCGATCGTCTCGTCACTCTTCCAGCGCGTGCCGACGGGCTCGCCCGGGCGCTTGCGGAACAGCGGCGAGACGTTGTCGGTCTGCCGGAACGCCTCGAGCATGTCCCGCACGAACTCCGGCCCCGACCCGTCCGGCGGCACGAACAGCTGCAGCCCGCCCACATGCATCGGATGGTCCCGGTTCTCTGCCAGCAAGAACATCGAATCCGTAGGCGGCATGAACGACATCGGCAATCCTCACGAAAAGTTGGACGTACTCGCAGTACGCTAACGATCCCATGTGGCGCAAGTCACTCTGTGTGAAATGCTCGTTAACGACTGTTTACCGCAGCGACGGGTAACCCGCCGTTGTACTGGTCCGAAGGGATTCCGATGGCTCCGCACCTGTCGCTGGCCGCTCAACCGCAGTTCTTCAGCGGCGCGAGCGTCCAGTCCCGGCTCCTCGGCTTCGGACTGCGCCACACCGTACGCCCCTTGCTCGGCGCGTGGGCCAGGCTCCCCTTCGACGTGTTCCCGCCGAACGTCGTCGAGCAGATCGCCAGGATCCTGCCGGTGCATGAGGGCACGATGTGGCGGTCCGTCGACCTCGCCGACTGCGGCAGCGAGTGGCTCCAGGCCAAAGGCGTCTCCGACATCCACGGCGGCGCAGAATCGCCGGGGAGGGCAGGCGCGATCCTCTACTTCCACGGCGGCGCGTTCCTCACCTGCGGGCTCAACACGCACCGTCGTCTCGTGTCCCGCATCTCCTACAGCGCCAAGCAGCCCGTGCTCAACGTCGGCTACCGGCAGATGCCGTACGAGCCGATCACCGAGTCCGTGGCTGACGGCGTCGACGGCTTCCGCTGGCTCGTGGAGCAGGGCTATGCACCCGAGAACATCACGATCGCCGGGGACTCGGCCGGCGGCTACCTCGCCTTCAGCGTGGCGCGTGCCGTCATGGACAAGGGCTGGGGACAGCCCGCCGGAGTCGTGGCGATCTCCCCGTTGCTCGACTTCGACCCGGCCGGCAAGCTCGGCCACCGCAACGCCAACCGCTGCCAGACATTCCCGATGAGCGCAGTCGCCCGGCTCGGCGACGTGACGCTCCGCATGGACACCCGGCGTGGCATCTCGGGCCATCGGGTCGACCCGGTCAACATGCCGCTCGCCGACATGCCGCCCGCACTGATCCACATCGGCTCCCGCGAGGTGCTGATGGCCGATGCGGAGCTCATGGCCAATCGCCTCGTCTCGGCCGGCGTGCCGTGCGACCTGCAGGTCTGGGACCGCCAGGTCCACGTGTTCCAGGCGGCTGCCGCCTGGGTGCCCGAGGCTCGCCTCGCGATCGACGAGATCGGTACGTTCGTCCGTGGCCTCGCCGAGCGGGAGGCCACCGGCACGGCGCCCGTCGCAGCGCCCGCCCCTGCGACTCGCTCGCGCCGCAGCCGGGCAGCCGTACGCTGAGCGGTGTGAACCGCACCGACCTCGTCACCGAGCTCGCCAAGAAGTCCGGGCTGCTCTGGATCGCGTACGGCCGGCGGGTGCATCCCGTGTGGCACGAGTGGGTCGGTGACGCGGTCTGCGTCGTCGCCGGTGGGTCCGAGCAGCCGCTGCCCGACATCGAACGGCACGAGACCGTCGTGCTGAGTCTCCGCAGCAAGGCGACCAGGGCACTCGTGGCCGAGGTCACCGCGCGGGTCGAGGTCGTCGCCCCGGAGTCCGAGCACTGGGTGACGGTCACGACCGCGCTCAAGGCCGGCCGGCTCAACCTCAGTGACAGCGACAACGCGATCGACCGCTGGGCCCGCGAGTCCGTCGTGGTGCGCCTCGTGCCGACCGACGACGTCTCGCTGCCGGACGAGATCGCCACCACGATCGGTCACACGTCGCCGCATCTGACGCGTTGACGCAGCGGCATCCAGGTAGGCCACACACGTAACGACCGAGGAGAAGCGACATGCCGGACAACACCATCGACGAGGACGAGCTCGAGGTTCACCACCCCAAGCGCACGGCTGCCGGTGTGACGGGCGTACGCGTGTCGTTGCAGCGTGCGGTGTCCCAGATGGGCGTCAAGACCACGGCCAGGACGCTGCTCAAGCTCAACCAGGCCGACGGGTTCGACTGCATGAGCTGCGCGTGGCCCGATCCCGATCCGGAGAACCGGCACACGGCAGAGTTCTGCGAGAACGGCGCCAAGGCCGTCGCCGAGGAGGCGACCAAGGAACGGGCGACTCCGGACTTCTTCGCCCGCCACAGCATCGCCGACCTCGCCGCCCACGACGAGTACTGGCTCGGCAAGCAGGGCCGCATCACGCATCCCATGGTCAAGCGGTCCGGCGGCACGCACTACGAGGAGATCGGCTGGGAGGAGGCGCTGCGACTGATCGGCGACCAGCTCAACTCCCTCGACAGTCCTGACGAGGCGATCTTCTACACCTCGGGCCGGGCGTCGAACGAGGCGGCGTTCCTCTACCAGCTGTTCATCCGGGCGTACGGCACCAACAACCTGCCCGACTGCTCCAACATGTGCCACGAGTCGAGCGGCACGGCGCTGACGGAGTCGATCGGCATCGGCAAGGGCAGCGTCAGCCTCCGCGACATCTACGACGCCGAGTGCATCGTGATCGCCGGCCAGAACCCCGGCACCAACCACCCTCGTATGTTGTCCGCGCTCGAGGTCGCCAAGCGGCGTGGCGCCAAGATCATCTCGATCAACCCGCTGCGCGAGGCTGGCCTGGTCAACTTCCGCAACCCGCAGAAGCCGCGCGGTGTGGTCGGCAAGGGCACCGACATCGCCGACCTGCACCTGCCGATCCGGCTCAACGGCGACCTCGCGCTGTTCCAGGCCATCGGCTCGCTGCTGCTGGAGTGGGACGCCATCGACCACGAGTTCGTCGAGCGTCACACCGCCGGCTTCGAGGAGTGGGCCGAGCACGTACGGGCCGTCGACTGGGCGGTCGTCGAGTCCGCGACGGGGCTCAGCCGCGCCCAGATCACCGAGGCCGCGGAGCTGATCCGCGCCTCCGACGCCACGATCTACTGCTGGGCCATGGGACTGACCCAGCACCGCAACGCCGTCGCCACGATCCGCGAGGTGGCCAACCTCGCCCTGGCCCGCGGCGACATCGGCAAGCGCGGCGCCGGGCTGTGTCCCGTCCGCGGGCACTCCAACGTCCAGGGCGATCGCACGATGGGCATCTGGGAGCGGGTCCCCGATCACTTCCTCGATGCGTTGCAGGCGGAGTTCGGCTTCGACCCGCCGCGCGAGCACGGCCTGGACACGGTCGACGCGATCCGCGCCCTGCGCGACGGCAAGGCGCACTTCTTCATGGGCCTGGGCGGCAACTTCGTGCAGGCCGCCCCCGACACCGACGTGACGGCGCAGGCGCTGCGCAACGCGGCCATGACGGTCCAGGTGTCGACCAAGCTCAACCGTTCGCACCTCGAGTGCGGCGACATCGCCCTGATCCTGCCGACGATGGGACGCACCGAGAAGCTCGTGACCCCAGCCGGCGAGCAGTTCGTCACGGTCGAGGACTCGATGTCGGCGGTGCACGCGTCGCGCGGTGTCTTGCCACCGGTGAGCCCCCACGTACGCTCCGAGGTCGCGATCATCGCGGGTCTCGCGGAGGCGACGGTCGGCAAGCGGCACGGCATCGACTGGTCCGCCATGGCGATCGACCACGACATCATCCGCGAGCACATCTCGCGGGTCGTGCCGGGCTGCGAGGCGTACACCCACAACGTCGACCGCCCCGGCGGCTTCGTGCTCCCCCACCCGCCGCGCGACTCCCGTACGTTCGAGACCAAGAGCGGCCGGGCCGAGTTCGTCCCGTCGCCGATCGAGCTCCTGCACGTCCCCGAGGGACACCTCGTGCTCCAGACCCTGCGCAGCCACGACCAGTTCAACACCACGATCTACGGGCTCAGCGATCGCTACCGCGGCATCGAGGACGGCCGCCGAGTCGTCTTCATGCACCCCGACGACATCGCAGCACAGGGCTTCGCCGCCGACGACCTCGTCGACCTGGTCTCGCACTGGGACGGCGACGACGTGCGGCGAGTCGCCGAGCGGTTCCGCATCGTCCCGTACGACACCCCGCGCGGCTCCGCCGCGGCCTACTACCCCGAGACCAACCCGCTGGTGCCGCTCGACTCGACCGCCACGGGCAGCAACCAGCCGACGTCCAAGTCGCTCATGGTGCGGCTCGAGCCGCATCCGGCCGCGGACTCCGCCGGTGCTGGCGCGGGCCAGGACTCGGTGGGCGCCGACGACTCGCACAAGACCGACCGCCAGCCCAGGCACCTGTCGTGACCGATCCGTACGACCTCCAGCGCTTCGTCGACGCGCAGGCCGGCGGGACGTACGAGCGGGCGCTGGCCGAGCTGCGTGCGGGTCGCAAGACGAGCCACTGGATGTGGTTCGTCTTCCCGCAGGTCGCCGGCCTGGGTCGCAGCGAGATGGCCGTCCGGTACGCCATCTCGGGGCTCGACGAGGCGCAGGCGTACGGGACGCATCCGCTGCTGGATCAGCGGTACGTCGAGTGCTGCGAGGCGCTCGTGGACCTCGGCGACGTGCAGATGGCCGACGTGCTGGGTGACGTCGACGCCCAGAAGCTGCGCTCATCGTTGACCCTCTTCGCCGAGGCGTCGCCGTCACCGCAGGCCGAGGCGCTGCTCGACCGGCACTTCAGTGGCGAGCGCGACCCCGCGACGCTCCGCCTGCTCTGACGCGGCTCAGCTCGCCGCGACGAGAGCCGCCACAGCCGCCGCGATCGCGTCGCGCTCCGGCCCCGGCGTCACGAGCCCGTCCTCGGCCAGGAGCGCACGAGGCACCGGTACGTCGACACACGCCTCCTCGACGATCCGGCAGTCGGTGTACTCCAGCACGATCCGCAGCGAGGCGTACGTGCCGGCTGAGCGGTTGAGGATCGCCGAGGGGTTGATCCACCCGGTGGGTTTCTGCGTGGTCTCCACACCGCCGACGGTCCACTCGAGGAGGTTCTTTAGGGCTCCCGGCATCGCACCGGCGTACTCCGGGGTGCTGATCAGCAGGGCCGACGCCTCGTCGATCAGTCGCCGCAGCTCGGTGACCGACTCCGGCAGCGGGTCGTGGTCGAGATCCGGATTGAAGTGCGGCAGCTCGCCGATGCCCTCGTACGTCACTGCGGTGACACCCTCGGGCATCGATGCGGCTGCCGTCGCGATGACCGCGGCGTTGACCGAACCCTGACGGACGCTGCCGCTGATCATGAGGATGCTCGACACCTCACCAGACTAGGACGCCGCGACATCAGCGCTGGTCGGCGACGTTGACGTGCCACGATCCGGGCGGGTCGCGACGGTAGAGTTCGAGCGTGAGCGCTACCCCCGGACGCATCTTCCTGTCCCGCATCGTGGGGCAGGCGGTCTTCGACCCCGCGGGCGACCAGGTCGGCAAGCTGCGTGACGTCGTGGTGGCCGTACGCTCCGCGCGCCAGCGCCCCCGCGTGCTCGGCCTCGTCGTCGAGGTGCTCGGCCGTCGCCGCGTCTTCCTGCCCATCACCCGCGTGACCTCGCTCGACTCTGGCCAGATCATCACGACCGGCGTGCTCAACGTCCGCAAGTTCGTGCAGCGCCGCACCGAGACCCTCGCGATCCACGAGCTGTTCGACCGCACCGTGACCTTGCCCGACGGCAGCGGCGGCACGGTCTACGACCTCGCGATGGAGCAGGACCCGCGGCGCGACTGGTACGTCAGCGATGTCGCGGTCCAGGGCGGCGGCAAGCGGTTCGGCCGTCGGGGCCCGCACCAGGTGCTCGAGTGGGACCAGGTCAAGGGGCTGACGACCGAGGAGCCCGGCCAGGGCGCGACCCACCTGCTCGCCACGATGGACGAGATGCGTGCGGCCGACCTCGCCAACGCGCTCCGCGATCTCGCGCCCAAGCGGCGCATGGAGGTCGTCACCGAGCTCGACGACGAGCGGCTCGCCGACGTGCTCGAGGAGCTGCCCGAGAAGGACCAGGTCGAGATCCTGGGCGTGCTCGACCCCGAGCGCGCGTCCGACGTGCTCACCGAGATGGACCCCGACGACGCCGCCGACCTGCTCGGCGAGCTGCCTCCCGCGACCGCCGAGGCACTGCTGGCGCTCATGGAGCCCGAGGACGCCGAGGACGTACGCCGCCTCCTGACGTACGAGGAGCGCACCGCCGGCGGCATGATGACGACCGAGCCGGTGGTGCTGCCTCCCGACGCGACGATCGCCGACGCGCTGGCGCGCATCCGCAACCCCGACCTGATCCCGGCGCTCGCGTCGATGGTCTACGTGTGCCGCCCACCCTTGGAGACGCCGACCGGCAAGTTCCTCGGCATCGTGCACTTTCAGGCCCTGCTGCGCGAGCCACCGTCGACCCTGGTCGGCGCGATCGTCGACAACGACATCGACTGGCCCCGCCCCGAGGCATCCCTCGAGCACGTCGCCAACCTGCTCGCGGCCTACAACATGGTCGCGCTGCCGGTCGTCGACGAGAACGCCCACCTGCTCGGGGCGGTGACCATCGACGACGTGCTCGATCACCTCCTGCCAGAAGGCTGGCGCGAGCAGGACGACACCGAGCCGGCTCCCGGAGAGGGATCGGAGGTGGTCACGCATGGCTGACCGCGCCCGCCTCGACCAGCCCCGGTCCGTACGACGCTCGTTCCGCTCCCGCCGCGAGGCCGATCCGGAGCGCTTCGGACGTTTCGCGGAGTCGACCGCCCGCTTCCTCGGCACCGCCACGTTCATCGCGTGGATGACGGTCTTCGTCGCGATCTGGATCGTCTGGAACATGCCGTACGGCCCCGACCGGCACCGCTGGGACAGCTACCCGTTCATCTTCCTGACGCTGATCCTGTCGCTGCAGGCCTCGTACGCCGCCCCGCTCATCCTGCTCGCGCAGAACCGCCAGGAGGCCCGCGACCGCGTCACGCAGGAGCAGGACCGCGACGCCAACGCGCAGGCCAACGCCGACATGGAGTTCCTCGCCCGCGAGGTCGCCAGCCTGCGGCTCGGCCTCGGCGAGGTCGCCACCCGCGACTTCATCCGCGGCGAGCTGCGCGGCCTGATGGCCGACCTCGACGAGCGCGACGACGAGGCCAAGGCCTGACCCCCGCGAATTGTGAGGTTGCAGGCGTCATCGACGCCCTTTGACGCCTGCAACCTCACGAATCGCGGCGTTAGCGGCTGCGCTGGACGCGGGTCTCGTCCCACACGGGCTCATCGGACTCGTAGACCCGGCCGTCAGCGCCGAACACCAGGAACCGGTCGAAGCCACGCGCGAACCATCGATCGTGCGTCACGGCGACGACCGTGCCCTCGAACGTCGACAGCGCCTGCTCGAGCGCCTCGGCCGAGTGCAGGTCGAGGTTGTCGGTCGGCTCGTCGAGCAGCAGCAGCGTCGCGTTGGACAGCTCGAGCAGCAGGATCTGGAAGCGCGCCTGCTGGCCGCCCGACAGCTGCTCGAACACCTGGTCGCCGGCCTTCGCGAGGCCGTAGCGGTCCAGCGCTTTGGCCGAGCCCTCGTGCCCCATACCCTTACGGTGCCCGTCGCCGTGATGCAGGATCTCGAGCAGCGTACGGCCGAGCAGGGAGGGGTGCTCGTGCGTCTGCGCGAACCATCCCGGACGCACGCGGGAACCCAGCTTTGCCATGCCGGTGTGGTCGACCGGCGGCGGGATGACGTCGCCGACCGGCTCGTGCTCGACGTCGGGCCGGGACCCGCCGCCGGCCAGCAGACGCAGGAAGTGCGACTTGCCCGACCCGTTGCTGCCGAGCACGGCGACGCGCTCGCCGAACCAGATCTCGAGGTCGAACGGTTTCATCAAGCCCGTGAGCTCGACCTGCTCGGCGACGACCGCGCGCTTGGCCGTACGTCCGCCGTCGAGCCTCATCCGCAGGTTCTGGGCGATCGGGACGGCCTCGGGCGGGCCCTCCCGCTCGAACCGCTCGAGCCGGGTCACCGCCGCCTGCAGGCGTGAGGCCATGTCGGCGTTGTAGGCAGCCTTGGCCCGGTACATCACCACGAGCGCCTTGAGCTTGGCCCGCTCCTCGTCCCACCGCAGCCGCCGCTCCTCGAGCTTGGCGTTGCGCTCGATCCGCGCCTGCAGGTATGTCGAGAAGCGTCCCGGATGCACCCACAGCGAGCTGCCGGCCGCACCGGGCTCGAGGGTCGCGATGCGTTGCGCCACCCGTTCGATCAGCTCGCGGTCGTGGCTGACGAACAGCACCGTCTTGGGCGACTCGACCAGCTGGTCCTCGAGCCACCGCTTGGCCGGGACGTCGAGGTAGTTGTCGGGCTCGTCGAGCAGCAGCACCTGCTCGGGCCCGCGCAGCAGCGCCTCGAGAACGAGCCGCTTCTGCTCACCGCCGGACAACGTCGTGACCTGACGCCACTGGGCCTTCTGGAACGGCACGCCGAGCGCCGAGACGGTGCACATGTCCCACATCGCCTCGTGGTCGTAGCCTCCGGCGTCGCCCCAGTCGACGAGCGCCTGCGCGTACGCCATCTGGTCGCGCTCGTCGTCACGTTCCATCATCAGCAGCTCGGTCCGATCGACCTCCGCCGCTGCCTTGCGCACGGCCTGCGGTGCGACCGAGACCAGCAGGTCGCGCACCGTCGACTCGTCGCGCACCGAACCGATGAACTGCCGCATGACCCCGAGGCCTCCGGAGATCGTGACGGCGCCCTCGTGCGGGTCGAGGTCACCCGTCGCGATCCGGGTCAAGGTCGTCTTGCCGCTGCCGTTGGGGCCGATCAGGGCGACCTTCATGCCCTCGCCGACCCGCAGGCTGACCTCGTCGAGGAGGGGTCGCCCGTCCGACAGCGTGAAGCTGATGGAGTTGAGGTCGAGATGTCCCACCACGACATCCTCGCACCTTCGGCTTGAACCGATCATCCTCGCGAGCAACAGTGGGAGATTCACCCGCCACCTACCGAAACGGGAGAAGCACGTGCTCACGATGACCGACAACGCCGCAGACGTGGTCCAGAAGATCGTCGAACAGACCGTGGCAGAAGACCAGGCCGGCCTGCGGATCAGTCAGGCGGCAGACGAATCGCTCGCCCTGACGCCCGCCCCGGGCTCCGAGCCCGGTGACCAGATCGTCGAGGAGAACGGTGCTCGCGTGTTCCTCGACGCCGGTGCCGCCGCTGTGCTCGACGACAAGATCCTCGACGCCAAGGTCGAGGCCGACGGCTCGGTGCAGTTCGCCGTCGGCGTCCAGGCCTGATGCCGACCCACCCTGGACCATTGAATTGAACACGTTCAATTCTTGGTCTAGGGTGGGGGCATGAGCCATCCAAAGCTGCAGACAGCCGTCATCGCGGGCGCCTCCGGCTACATCGGCCAGCACCTGACCCGCGAGCTCGCGGCCCGAGGCGTCGACGTACGAACGATCGGCCGCGGCGCGTTCAACGACGCGACGTGGGACGACCCGCCGGCTCTTGTCGACGTGCTCGAGGGCGCCGACCTGCTGGTGAACCTGGCCGGTCGCTCGGTGAGCTGCCGCTACACCAAGCGCAACGCCGATGCGATCTTCGCGTCGCGCACCGAGACCACGGCGGCTCTCGGCCGCGCACTCGCCGCCACCGCCCGGCCTCCGGAGCTGTGGGTCAATGCCAGCACCGGCACGATCTATCGCGACTCCCGCGACCGCCCGATGGACGAGGTCACCGGCGAGCTCGGCACCGGATTCTCCGTCGGCGTGGCCCGCGCCTGGGAGCACGAGCTGTTCGCTGCGCCCACACCGGTGCGCAAGGTGGCGCTGCGCATGTCGATCGTCCTCGGTCCCGGCGGAGGCGCGCTCAACCCGTTCATCAACCTCGCCCGCATGGGCTTCGGCGGACGGATGGGTGACGGCGGACAGAAGTTCAGCTGGGCGCACGTCGACGACGTCGTCGCAGCCGTCACGTACGCCTTCGAGCACCCCGAGATCAGCGGCCCGGTCAACGTCGCCGCACCGGAGGTCGTGACGAACGCCGAGATGATGCGCCAGGTGCGAGACGCGCTCGGCCGGCACCGGGGCCTCCCCCTCCCGGCCTGGGCCCTTGAGGCAGGTGCCCGCGTCATCCGCACGGAGGCCGAGCTCGTGCTCAAGAGCCGCTGGGTCGACTCGCGGGTGCTCCGGGAGTCCGGATTCGAGTTCGCCCACCCGTCGCTGGCAGACGCACTCGACCAGATCGCCGGCCACACGCCCCGCGGCCTGCTCCCCGTCGCCCTGGGCTGACAGGGGTGATTAGGTCACACTCATCCGCCAGCACAGGGCAGCCCCCGTACGATGGAGGCATGGCAGTGGTCACCGAAGAGCAAGTCCGTGAAGCCCTCAGCAAGGTCAACGACCCTGAGATCAAGCGGCCCATCACCGAGCTCGGGATGGTCGACGGCATCACGATCGAGGAAGCGCAGATCACCGTACGCCTGTTGCTGACGGTCTCCGGCTGCCCTCTCAAGGACACCCTCAACCGGGACATCACCGCTGCGGTCGCGACCGTCGCTCCGGCGCACGCTGTCGTCGTCGACATGGGCGTCATGACCGACGAGCAGCGCAAGAGCATGCAGGAGCTGCTCCGCGGTGGACGCACCGAGAAGGAGATCCCGTTCGCCCAGCCGGGCTCACTGACCAAGGTCTTCGCGATCGCGTCGGGCAAGGGCGGCGTCGGCAAGTCGACCGTCACGGTCAACCTCGCGCTCGCGATGGCCAAGCGCGGCCTCAAGGTCGGCATCATCGACGCCGACATCTACGGGCACTCGATCCCCGACATGCTCGGCGTCGGCGACCTGCGACCGACCCAGGTCGAGGACATGATCATGCCCGTCCCGGTCAAGGGCATGAAGGTCATCAGCATCGGCATGCTCAAGCCGCGCAAGGACCAGGTCGTCGCATGGCGCGGGCCGATGCTCGACCGCGCGCTCGTCCAGATGCTGAGCGACGTCTACTGGGGCGACCTCGACGCCTTGCTCCTCGACCTGCCTCCGGGCACGGGTGACGTGGCGATCAGCCTCGGTCAGCACCTGCCCAACGCCGAGGTCGTCGTCGTGACGACGCCTCAGCCCGCTGCCGCGGACGTCGCCGAGCGCGCCGGCACGATGGCCTCGATGATGCACCAGCGAGTCGTCGGCGTCATCGAGAACATGTCCTACCTCCAGGTCCCCGGCGGCGAGCGCATGGAGATCTTCGGCTCCGGCGGTGCCGCCAAGGTCGCCGAGACACTCAGCGCCCGCTTCGGCTACGACGTCCCGATGCTCGGCCAGGTGCCGCTCGACCAGACCCTCCGCGAGGGCGGCGACGCCGGCGACCCGATCGTCGAGACCGACCCCGACTCCGAGGCGGCCAAGGTGCTGCAGGGTGCCGCCGACCAGCTGAGCGGACGTTCGCGCGGACTGGCTGGCATGCAGCTCGGGCTCGCGCCCGCCGGACGGCTCTAGGCCCCACGATGTTCGGCATGGGCCTGCCCGAGATCGGGGTCGTCCTGGTCGTCGCGCTGCTCGTGTTCGGACCCGAACGACTCCCCGACATCGCCAAGCAGGCCGGTGGCTTCGTGCGTACGCTCCGCCAGATGGCCGAGAACGCCAAGAACGACCTGGGCCGCGAGATGGGCCAGGACCTGTCCGACCTCAACCTCCGCGACCTCGACCCGCGCGAGATCGTGCGCAAGAACTTCCTCGACGACGACACCACGCCGTCACCCACGAGGGAGCAACGGATCCTGCGGCCCGGCGAGACCCCGCCCTACGACCCGGAGTCGACCTAGCCTTCGTCGTCGCTCAGAACAACCCGTCACGAAATCGAGCCATGACCGCCGTTTGGCCACCACCTGCCCCGCGCACGCGTATACCTTGGGGCTGGACCAGGAGGTGCCCGTGCCGGAGAACGCTCCCGCAACCGAACCCGCTGCCGAGCTGACCAACCGCGCCCGGTTGATGCGCGTCCTGCGCAATCCGCAGGTCCGCAAGGTCCAGCTCGCCTTCGTCGGTTCGACCCTCGGTGACTGGGCGTTCGCCACCGCGATCGTCGTGTGGGCCTACCAGGAAGGCGGAGCCGGGGCGGTCGGCGCCTATCAAGCGGTCCGGTTCGTCTCGATGACCGTCGCCGGGCCGGTCGGCGGGGTCATCGCCGACCGGGTCTCGCGCAAGACGTTCATGATCGTCTCCGACGCGAGCCGGGCGGTCCTCGTCAGCGCGGCCGCGATCACCCTGGCCGTCGACGGACCTGCCCTCGTGGTCTATGCCTTGGCGATCATCGCTGCTCTCGTCGGGTCACCGTTCCGCGCGGCCCAGGCGGGCCTGCTGCCCGAGCTCGTCGAGTCCCCGTCGGACCTGACCGCCGCGAACGCTCTCGCCGGCAACCTCGAGAGCGTCATGATCTTCGCCGGACCCGCCGTCGCGGGCCTGATGATCGCCCAGTGGGACGTCCAGGTCGTGTTCTGGCTCAACGTCGCCACGTTCGCCTGGTCGATCCTGTTGCTGCTCGGCATCAAGACCCGGGCCGACGCGGCGAGCACCGAGGCTGACGAGGAGCCGCCCGAGGACAGTGCGGGGTTCTGGTCCGATCTCACGGGCGGTTTCGGCCTGGTCGTGCGCGACCGCGACCTCCGCAACGTGGCGCTGCTGTCCGGGGCCAACGGCTTCGCCTGGGGCGGGCTCACGGTCTTCATGGTCCTGTTGGCCACTGACGTGCTCGACTCGGGTCCGGAAGGGCTCGGCTACCTCAACTCAGTGCTCGGGGTGGCGACCGTCGTCGGCGGCCTGGCGATCCTGACTCGCCTCAGCGGCTCCCGCCTCGGCGAGGACATGATCATGGGCGCCTTCGGGTGGGGGCTGCCGCTCCTCGCGCTGGCGGCCTTCCCGTCCCCGGTCACCGTCGTGGCGGCCCTCGCCGTGATCGGGCTGACCGAGCCCTTGTATGCGCTCGGGTCCGAGACGATCCCGCAGCGGGTCGCGCCGGCCGACACGATCTCCCGGGTCTACACCGTCATCGATGTCTCCCTGGTCGCCCCGATGGCGCTCAGCTCGCTGCTCGCGCCGTGGCTCGTCGACGAGCTGGGGCTGCGCGCCGCGATCGCGATCGCCGGTGGGCTCGTGGTCGTGGTCGCCCTCAGTCGCTGGTCACAGATGCGCGACTTCGACCGACGGCACGCACCGCCGCCGGCGCTCGACCTGTTGCACGACGTTCCCGTCTTCGCAGAGCTCCCCGCCTCGGCGCTGGAACGGCTCGCTCGCTCCAGCGAACGCGTGCAGGTGCCGTCCGGGTCGGTCGTGCTCACCGAGGGCGACAGCTCGGACCGTTTCTTCGTGATCGCCTCAGGCGCTGTGGAGGTCACCCAAGGTGGCCGACTGCTCCGGACCGAAGGGCCGGGAGAGTTCTTCGGCGAGATCGGGCTGCTCCGCGACGTCCCGCGGACCGCCACGGTGACCGCCGCTGCCGACTGCGAGTTCCTCGTCGTCGAGCGTGCTGACTTCCTCGCAGCGGTCAGCCAGCTGGGTGAGGCGATGAACGGTCTCGAGGACATCGTCGTGCGTAGGCTCTACTCCTGAGATGCTGACCTCGTGAAGGACTGTGGATCGTGCGGCACCACCGGCCAGCCAGACGCGGCCAGCTTCTGCTTCGTGTGCGGAAGCACGCTTGCGGCAGCGGCCTGCATCTCGTGCGGCAGTGAGCTCCCGCCGGGCGGAAAGTTCTGCCCCACCTGCGGCGCCGCGCAGGACGGTGCCATTGCGACAGCAGTCGAGGTGCCACAGCCGAAGGGGTCCGCCCGCAAGATCACCAGCGTCCTGTTCGGTGACCTCGTCGGGTTCACGACGCTCTCGGAGAACCGGGACCCCGAAGAGGTTCGCGAGATGCTCACGGCGTACTTCGACGAGTGCAGGTCTGTCGTCGGCCAGTACGGCGGCGAGCTCGAGAAGTTCATCGGCGATGCCGTCATGGCGGTCTGGGGGCTGCCGATCACGCGTGAGGACGATGCCGAACGCGCGGTTCGCGCCGGCCTCGAGCTCGTCGAGCGTGTCACCGCGCTGGGCGAGCGCATCGGGATGCCTGGCCTCACACTGCGAGTCGGCATCACGACCGCCGAGGTCGCGGTCACCCTGGGCGCGACCGGCCAGGGCATGGTCGCCGGCGACGCCGTCAACACGGCCGCCAGGATCCAGTCGACAGCAACGCCGGGCGAGGTGTGGGTCGACGACACCACGCGAACCTTCACCTCGTCGTCCTTCGCCTTCGACGACGCCGGGGCCCACGCGCTGAAGGGCAAGGCGGAGCCGGTGCCGCTCTGGGCCGTACGAGCGGTGATCGCCGGCGCCGGCGGTGATCGCCGGGACGACGGCCTCGAAGCCCCACTGATCGGCCGCGACCGGGAGCTGCGCCTCGTCAAGGCGGTCTTCCACGGCGTCGAGGAGTCACTGCGCCCCGGTCTGCTCGTCGTCGACGGCGAAGCCGGAGTCGGGAAGACACGACTCGGCTGGGAGTTCGAGAAGTACGTCGACGGGTTCGACGCCGGTGTGCTGTGGCACCGCGGCCGCTGCCTGTCGTACGGCGACGGCATCGCCTACTACGCGTTGGCCGAAGCCGTCCGTGGCCGGTTGACGATCCTCGCCGGCCCCGACGACGCGCCCGACCTGGACAGCCGTGACGTGCTGCAGCGCGGCCTCGACGCCTGCGTGCCGGATGCATCGGAGCGAGACTGGTTGGCTCCCCGCCTGGCCGCGCTGCTCGGTCAGGAGACTGGCGCGTCCTTCACCCGCGAGGACCTGTTCGTGGCCTGGACGACGTTCTTCAAGTACGTCGGGCTCAGGGAAGGCGTCACGAGCCCGCCCGAGCCCGTCGTGCTGGTCATCGACGACGCACAGTATGCGGACGAGGGGTTGCTGGACTTCCTCGAGCACCTGCTCTCCGCCGCCGACTACGCGGTCTTCGTGCTGGTGCTGGCCCGACCCGAGCTGCTCGCCGACCACCACGCTCTCACCGGCAACCGGCGGGTCACGGTCGTGCACCTCGAACCGCTCTCGGCCGGCGAGATGAGCTCGTTGCTCGACGACCTGGTCGGCGGGCTGCCCGGCCCCATCAGGGATCAGCTCGTGAGCCGGGCTGCGGGCGTCCCGCTCTATGCCCTCGAGACCGTCCGCTCGCTGATCGACCAGGGCCTCGTCGTGTCTCGCGACGGCCAGCACCTGCTCTCCGACTCCAGCACGCTCGACCTCGACGCCCTCGCAGCCCCGACGACCTTGCAGGCCCTGATCGCCGCCCGCCTCGACACCCTGCCCACCGCCGAGCGCCGCGTCGTCGACCGGGCCAGCGTTCTCGGGCTGGTCTTCACCGACGAGGGGATCGCTGCGCTCTGCTCCGACGTCGACGACCTCGACCAGGCGCTCACCGGACTCTTCCGGCGCGAGGTGCTGCGACGCGAGACCGACCGGCTGAGCACGGACTACGGCAACTTCCGGTTCGTGCAGGGCGCGGTGCGGCAGGTCGCGTACGGCATGCTGTCCCGTCGCGACCGCAAGGCCGCCCACCTGACCGTGGCTCGTACGCTCGGAGCCGAGCTCGAGTCACGGAGCGACGCGTACGAGCTGGCCCCGATCATCGCGCAGCACTATCTCGACGCGCTCGACGCCGTTCCCGGCGACCCGGATGTACCGGAGCTCACCCGCGCCGCCTCCGAGCATCTCGAGCTCGCTGCCGACCGGGCCGCCGCGCTCGGCGCGCCACGCGAAGCGGCCGGGCACCTTCGCAGGGCCCTGGCTCGATGCGAGCCCGACCACCGGCTGGCCGTGCTCGGCCGGCTGGCGCATCAGCTGCGCATCGCCGGTGACCACGCGGAAGCGATCGAGCACGCCGCCGAGGCACTCGAGGGATTCGATGCCTCCGGTGAGATCGTCGACGCGGCGTCGGCGGCCGAGGACCTCGCCCTCGCCCTCTGCTACAGCGACGGAGACATCGCGAGGGCGGAGAAGGCGGTCCGTGACCAGCTCAGCCGCCTCCCGCAGACTCCCGACGACCCCGCACTGCTCGGCGCTCGCGTCACCCTGGTCCGCACCCTCACCTCCGTGGCGATGCGCAGCGGCGACGCGACCGGGCTGGAGGAGAGCTCCCTCGAGTTCATGCGGCTGGCCGAGCTGGCCGGCGACCCCCGATGGATCGCCGACAGCTGGACGAGCTACGCGATCAGCTGCGCCGGCGCGCTCCCGCGGCTCAGCGCCGTCCTGCTCGAGCGGGCCATCGAGCTGACCCGTGAGCACCGTGCCCTGCGCGAGCACAGCCTGGCCCTGCTCAACTCCGCAGCCATGGAGTCGTACAACGATCTCCCGCTCGCGATCGAACGCTGCCGAGAGGCGATCAGGACGGCCCACGAGATGGGTGACAACTACGTCGTCGCCTTCGGCGAGCTGAACCTCGCGCAGATGCTCCTGTTGACCGGCGAATGGGACGAGGCGGCCGGCCTGCTCACGCACGAGGACCTTCTCGCGTACGTACCCATCGGTGTGGACGTCTCCACCCGCCTCTCGGCCTCGGCGCGCAACGAGGTCCTGCACGCCGTCGCCGAGACGATCTCAGAGGACTCGGAGATCCTCGACGACCCGAGCTGGCGCGCGGAGTACGAGCTGGACCTGGCCCTCGAGGACGACGCGGCCGGGCGCCCGGAGGCGCCCGCGCGAGCGCTCGACAGCGTCCGGCGCATGCAAGAGGCCACGGCCCCCGCCGCGGACTTCTGGCCGATCTGGTTGCTGGCCTCCGAGATCGCCCGCGGGCACCTCGATCGCGGCACCATCCAGCAGATGCTGTCGGCGGTCGAGCCCAGCAGCGGTCCCTGGCCGGCCGGCGTGCGCGCCCAACGGTCCCGCCTGCAGGGCGTTCTCGGCGAGGACGGCTCGATCGATGCGGAGGCCGTCGAGGCGGCATACCGGGACGCACTCGCGACCGCGCAGGCATGGGGATCGACGCTCCACGAGGCTCACGTGCGAGCTGACCTCGGGGTGTGGCTGCATCGGCAGGGTCGTGTGCCGGAGGGCTCGGAGCTGGTGGCGAGTGCTCGTGCGTTCTACGAGCGGGTCGGCGCGCTGCGCTGGCTCGAGCTGCTCGACCGCCGCATCGCCGCCATCGGTTGACGGCTCAGTTCAGCCGCCGCACCAGCTCCGGCGGCTCCAGCACCACGATCCGCCCCCGAGCCAGCTCGATCACGCCGCGCTGACTCAGTCGTTGCAGCACCTGGTTGACGCTGGGACGCGTGCTGCCGACGAGCTCGGCGAGCTGCTCCTGGGTGACCGGGACCGTGACCGGCCGGCCGAGGCCGTCACTCGAGTACGTACGGGCCAGCGCGAGGAGCCGGCCGTAGACGCGTCTGTCCAGACCCGTGTACATCGCCTCGAGCAGTCGCGCGCTCAGCTCCTCGATGCGGCGCGACATCATCGTGAGGAGCAGCTCGCCGATGGCCGGGTGCTGGCGCCGCAGGTCAGCGAAGATCGCGGCGGGCAGGGCTCGGGTGGTCGCCGGCTCGAGGGCGACGACCGTGGCCGTCCGCACCGGCGCGTCACCGCCGAGCAGCGACAGCTCCCCGAACCAGGTGCCCGGTCCCAGCACGTTGAGCATCGCCGTCTCGCCGCCGGGCGTGTCCACCCGGATCGCCAGGCGACCCGACTCGACCAGGTGAAGACTGTCGGACGGATCCCCTTCGCGGACCAGGATCTCGCCACGCGCGTACGAGCGCCGCCGAGTGTGAGCCAGCAGGTCATCACGCTCTTCGGTGGACAACGAGTCGAGCAGCTGCCAGTCCATCGCCCCAGTGAAACACCCGAAGGCGGTGTGCGTCAGGAAGTCGACAGGTCTTGTGTCAGCGCGCCAACGGAACCAGACTGCGATTCGGAGAACAATGGCTTCACCTATGAACACCCACGTCCCGCGAAAAGGAGCTCCCATGCACCCCCAACATCATGACGAGACCACCGATCCAGATGTCGAGGGACACCGCGTCCTGCGTGCCACCGACGACGCCGGGACCATCGAAGACGACGTCGAGGGACACCGCGTGCTCCGCGTGACCGACGACGGCGAGGACGACGTCGAGGGACACCGCGTCCTTCGCGTGACCGACGACGAGGAAGATGACGTCGAAGGCCACCGGGTACTGCGCATGACCGACGAAGGCGATGACGATGTCGAGGGGCACCGGGTACTGCGTTGATCCATCGCCATCAGGAGGCCCCGCCGGGGGGACGGGGTCTCCTGCATGCTCCTGACCGGTGAACGCCGAGGCAGGCACCTGGCATCGACCCGAATGGAGACACCGCCTGTGCGAGGAGACGAGGGCCTGTCCAGATCCGTTTCTGCCGTGCGTCAACTGTTTGACGCCGCGGCATGTTCGTGTGCGCTCGCGAATCCGGACGGCTCGTCGCTCTCCTTCGCCGCGGCTGAGGGCATCGGGGCGGGCGCGATCATCGGCGTCGAGGTTCCGGTCGACCGAGGGCTGGTGGGCTGGGCGGCGATGTCCGGTCAGCCCGTGGGGGTCAGTGACGTACGAGCCGATCCACGCTTCGCGCGCGACATCGCCGAACGCACCGGCTATGTGCCGACAACGATCCTCGCCGCGCCGTTCTTCGACAGCGCCTGGGACGTCCTCGGGGTCATCGAGGTCCTCGACCCTGGCGTGACGGCCCCCGGCAACTGGGCCTTGGACGTCTTGGGCACACTTGCAGCGATGTTCCCGCCCCTTCTGGCGACCAACGTCGTCACGCCTGCCGATCTGCGACTCGCCCAGCTCGGGCGCCGAGTCTCAGAGCTCGTTCAGGCGCACCACGAATGACCGACAAGCCTGCGTGGTCCGACGCCTTCGCTGCACACCAGCTGCCGACCCTCCCGTCCCTCCCGCTCGCCGACGCACGTGAGTGGGCCTTCGGCGGATCGACCGGCGCCGGCATCTCGGTGGCGATCATCGACAGCGGCGTCGACGCCGACCACCCTGACGTGGGCGGGGTGACCTCCGCGGTCGCCATGGAGTCCGACACCACCCGCGACGAGGGCTACCGTGCCGTCGAAGGGCCCCACGAGGACCTGGTGGGTCACGGCACCGCGTGCGCCGCGATCATCCGCTCGCTCGCTCCGGACGTCGACCTGCACAGCATCCGCGTGCTGGGCACCAACCTCAAGGGGCGTGGACTGCTGTTCCACGCCGGCATCCAGTGGGCCGTCGAGCACGGGATCGACGTCGCCAACCTCTCGCTGTCGAGCAAGAGCGAGACGATGTACGGCCCGCTCCACGACATCTCCGACCGGGCCTACTTCGCCCGGACACTGCTCGTCTGCGCGGCCAACAACTCCCCCGGTCCGACCTTCCCCTCCGAGTACGCCTCGGTCGTCTCCGTTGCGGCTCGCTCGAGTGACGACCCGTGGTCGCTCTCATGCAACCCCGAGCCTCCGGTCGAGTTCGGCGCCTGCGGGATCGACATCCGCGTCGCGTGGTCAGACGGCGGCTCGACCGTTGCCACGGGCAACAGCTTCGCCGCACCCCACGTCGCCGCCATGGCTGCGCTGATCCTGGCCAAGCATCCGGGCCTCACGCCCTACCAGGTCAAGACCGTGCTGCAGGCCGTCAGCGAGAACGCCAAAGTCTCCTGACCGACGCCGTCGCCTCACCAGCGATGCAACGGAGGCGTTCGCCGCCTGGATCGAGAGCAGCAGCTAGGCGGCGTCGAGCCAGGCCGTCATGCGGTCCAGCCCGTCTCGTACGCGCTCGGGCGGCGAGTCGTGATGCGTGCTTCGTGGCAGCTGGGACACCGCCTGCTCGACCCGGGCACGGTCGGCGTCGGTCACGATCGTGTAGACCACGCCGTCGTCGTCCCAGGTCACGACCATGGGCTCGCCGTCGCGGACCCAGACGTCGGAGCCGCCCATCTCGGCCGGCTCGAAGTCCTTGATGCTGTCGCGATCGAGCGCACCGTTCTGCTCGAACAGGTTGAGCTTGCTGCGGCCGTTGGAGTAGCTGAGGGCGACGACCTCCTGGTGGTCGGCAAACGCACCGGAGACCCGGTGCAGGTCACCGCCGAGGGTCGCGAGACAGGGCCAGCCCGAGCCGTCGAGCTTGGTCATGGTCGCGTCCTCGATGACGTGACCGGCCGGCACGGCGGTCGAGCCGAAGAAGTCGGCGGCGTACTGGTTGAACGGCGGGGCGACTTCGTCGCCGACCCGCTGGTCGGCGCCACCGACGGCGTACGCGGTCATCACCACGGCGACCGAGGCGCTGACCAGCACGACGCCGGCACGGAAGGGCACCGAACGACGTACGCGAACCCACCAGCCGTCGCGCTCGGGTGGCGCAGCGGCCAGCCCGGCCAGCGACGCCATGAGTCCGGGCGGCGGCTCCGGAGCCGCGACCGTCGACATGCGCGACTTGAGCAGGCGCTGCTGGCGTACGGCCTTGGCGCAGTCGTCGCACGTCTGGAGGTGCGTCAGCGCTTCGCGCGTCGCGGGCTCGGACAGCTGTCCGTCCACGAACGCCGCAACGTCGGCACCCAGATGAGCCATCAGATGCCGACCGGACCCACAAACCGGGTCCGGCCCTTGCGGGGCGCACGGTGGGCGAGCGTCTCGCGCAGCTGCGTGCGGCCACGGTGGATGCGGGAGCGGACGGTGCCGAGCTTGACTCCGAGCACGTCGGAGATCTCCTCGTAGGACAGGCCCTCGATGTCGCAGAGCACGACGGCCACCCGGAACTCGTCGGACAACGAGGCCAGCGCCAGCTCGATGTCGGGGTCGAAGTTGGCGTCGTGGACGGCCGACTCCGGGAGCACCTCGGAGCTCAGCAGCTTCTCCTCGGCGCCCTCGTAGAAGCCGTCCATCCGCACGCGCGACTTGCGGCGTACGCGGTCGAGGAAGAGGTTCGTGGTGATGCGGTGCAACCAGCCGGGGAAGTTGCCGGGCTCGTAGGAGTCGAGCGAACGGAAGACGCGGATGAAGACGTCCTGCGTGAGGTCCTCGGCGTCCTGACGGTTGCCGGTCAGGCGGTAGGCAAGCCGGTAGACCCGCGCGGAGTGCTCCGCGACGATGTCATCCCAGTCGAGCGTTGCCGTGGTCACGTTGTCTTCCTTCATGCATCGATCGAACACCCCGTACCTGAGAGAACGCATGGAATCTGCTGACTGTTCCCCAGATTCCCCGAACGTCACATGGTTGAGCCTCCACGGCCAACAGCTCTCGCGCGGATAGTCTGGCCTTGACCACCACGACGGAGGAGCCGACCATCACCACCGCAGCCAGCCTGGCGTACGCCGAGGACTTCATGAGCGAGGACGATCATCTCGCCGCTGCGCGACGCCGGTCCGACGAGGTCGGCGTCATTCCGGTCGGCCCCGGCGGGGGCGCTGCGCTGTCGTTCCTGGCCTCGGTCGTGCAGGCCAAGGCCGTTGCCGAGATCGGCACCGGCACTGGCGTGTCCGGCCTGTGGCTGTTGCGCGGCATGCAGCCCGACGGCGTCCTGACCTCGGTCGACCTCGAGGCCGAGCACCAGCGGCTGGCCCGCGAGACGTTCACCGACGCGGGCTACGCACCCCAGCGCTTCCGGCTGATCGCCGGTGCCGGACTCGACGTCATGCCTCGCCTGACGGATGCCGGCTACGACGTGGTGTTCCTCGACGGCGACAAGGTCGAGTACGGCGAGTACCTCGACCAGGCGATGCGACTCGTACGCCCAGGCGGCGTCATCGTGTTCGACAACGCCCTGTGGCACGACCGCGTCGCCGACCCGGCACAGCGCGATCCCGAGACGTCGGCGATCCGCGACGTGGTGCAGCGGGTCAAGAACGACGAGCGGCTCCGCAGCGTGCTGCTGCCCCTCGGTGACGGCCTGCTGGCCGCCCAGCTGCTCACCTAGACGCGCGTCGGTGCGAGACCATCCATTCGCCCGCGGTCGGTGACACGAGGACCGGCAGCGTGGCCCTCTCGCCGCGTCGATGGCGGGCGACGGCGCCCTGACACACCCGGTTGGAGCACAGGTGTGTGGCCTCGAACGCCGTGAGCCCGTCAGCACCCACGAGTAGTGAGATGCGGTGAAGGACACCGACATCAGGCACGTCCTCGGCATCGGCGATCTGCGCTCGCGCGGCGACGCCCTCGCTCTCGAGGCGTGCCGTGTCCGAAGCGCTCTCAGGCTCGGCCCACCGCAGATGGGCGGCGAATCCCAGCATCAGGACACCGCCCAGGACGACCAAGACGGTCGCCCACCACGGCATCGAGACGACGATCGGCAGTGCCGCGACGACCAGACCGGCCAGGGCGGTCTCGATCGCGCCTGCCCGGGACACCTTCGCGTCATGCTCCGTCGTGAAGCGCACCTCGCGGAACGTTGCCTGCGGGTCGCCGCTCTCGGGTTCCACGTCGCGCGTCAGTCGTCGTCGCGCTTGTCGTGCTCGAAGCTGGCGGACGAGCGGAAGCCGGCCTTGCCGCGTACGACGGCGACGATCTCGCAAGCCTCGATCGTGATCGGCGCACTGCCGATGATCTTGGACCCGGCCGAGTCGGCGGCCTTCTTCTCGAAGCTGGCCTGGAAGGCCGCCCTCGCCTCGTCGGAGACGAACACGTAGGTGCCCTCGAACCACTCACCCTTGCGGGCGCGCCACGACTTGAACCGCAGGCCGTCGAGAGCCGCGAACTTCGCGAAGGACTCGTCCTCCACGTAGCTGCGAAGGGCCTTGAGCGTGCCCTTGGGTGCGTCCGCCAGCGACCAGCGAACGGTGAGGCCGTACATCAGACCGCTTTGAGCTGGTCGCCCAACGTGGCTGCTTCCTCGTTGTTGAGCTCGACGACAAGACGTCCGCCGCCCTCGAGCGGGACGCGCATGACGATGCAGCGCCCTTCCTTGGTGACCTCCATCGGGCCGTCTCCGGTCCGTGGCTTCATGGCGGCCATCAGTTCCCCTCTCGATCTGGAGCTCCCACCGCTACGGCGGGAAGCGTGCCTCCTATTATCGCCTATGGCCGAAGGACGTTCGACCGCAGTCCCACCAGGAGGCATTGATGACCGACCAGAGCGCACCGCCTGTCACCTACGAGGTGGCCGACGGGGTGGGCACCGTGACGTTCAACCGGCCCGATGGGATGAACAGCCTGACGCTCGCGACGAAGGTCGCGCTGCGGGATTCGCTGCACGCCGCGGCGGCTGACAGCGCGGTGCGTTGCGTCGTCCTGACCGGCACGGGACGGGCGTTCTGCGTCGGCCAGGACCTCAAGGAGCACGTCGCCGACCTGCAGGAAGGCAGCTCGTCGCTCGGCACCACGGTGGCCGAGCACTACAACCCCGCCGTGACCGCGATCGCGACGATGCCCAAGCCCGTCATCGCTGCCGTCAACGGGGTCGCAGCCGGCGCGGGAGCCTCGCTGGCCTTTGCCGCGGACTTCCGGCTCGTACGTCGCTCGGCCGGCTTCAACCTCGCGTTCGCCGGCATCGCGCTGTCGTGCGACACGGGTTCGTCGTGGACGCTCCCCCGGCTCGTCGGCTATGGCAAGGCGACCGAGCTGCTGATGCAGCCGCGGACCATCCCCGCCGACGAGGCGTACGCATTGGGGCTGGCCACCAAGGTCGTCGACGATGCCGACTTCGAGGCCGAGGTCGCCTCGCTGGCCCGCTCGCTCGCGGACGGGCCGACACTCGCCCTCGGCGCGATCAAGCGCTCGCTGGCGTTCTCGGCGACGCACGACCTGCCCGCGTCGCTCGAGCACGAGGGCCAGAAGATGGCACTGACCGGCAAGTCAGCCGATCACGCGGCGGCCGTGCAGGCCTTCCTCGCCAAGGAGAAGCCGGTCTTCGAGGGGCGCTAGACCGTTCAGGCGGAGCGGTCGTGCTGGCGGTGCTCGTTGTCCGAGGCCGTCTGCTCCCACGCGAGCAGCTGAGCACGGGCGTCGAGCTCGGCGCTCTCGCTCTCGGCAAGGGCGTCGAGCGCCCTCGCGAGGTCGAACTGGGCCGACTCGAGGTCGGACTTCGCCGCCTCGGTGTCCGCCTCGAGCGCCTTGCTGCGGGCACGCTCCTCCGACACCCGCTCGCGCACCTTGGCGAGGTCGATCTCGGCGGTGACGAGCGAGTCGCGCAGCTCGTCCAGCTGCGCCTCCCTGAGCATGATCTTCGAGCTCATGTGGTTGGCGAACTCGATGTGCTCGCGCGATCGCGCCACGGCCGCACGGCGGTTGTCGTCGACCATGACGGAACGCTCGAGGCTCCAGGTGCGGCGCCGTTCAGCGAGCTCGTTGGAGAGCAGCCGGGCCGCGATCACGCCGGTCAGGACCGCGTACGTCGTGGCGGCGATCAGCACCGGCACCGTCGAGACGACGATGCCCGCAATCGCCACCAGCACAGCTGTGATCAGCAGTCCGGTGGCACCGAGTGCCCTGCGGGACCGGGGGTTTCTCCGAGTTGAAGCCATGTCCGGATGGTAAGCGGTTGCGGCGGCGAAACCCGGGAGCCACGCCTGTGGACGCAGGGCTGGCGTGTCTAAGAATCGCCGCGGGCGGCCTCGGCTCGGGCAACGCAATCGGCGAGGTGGTCGTTGACCATGCCGGTGGCCTGCATCAGGGCGTAGGCCGTCGTGGGGCCGAAGAACCGGAAGCCCCGCTTCTTGAGCGTCTTGGCCATCGCGATCGACTCGGCCGTCGTCGCCGGCACGTCGGCATACGACGTCGGTGCGGGCGCCTGCGGCGGAGCGAACGACCACAGCAGGTCGCTGAACGACTCGTCGAGCTCGACCAGCGTGCGGGCATTGCTGATGGTCGCCTCGATCTTGAGGCGGTTGCGCACGATGCCGGCGTTGTCGAGCAGCCGCGCGACATCGGCCTCGCCGAACGCCGCGACCGCCTCGGGCTCGAAGCCGGAGAACGCCTCGCGGAAGTTGTCGCGCTTGCGCAGGATGATCGCCCACGAGAGGCCGGACTGGAACGCCTCGAGCGACATGCGCTCGAACAGCTCACGGTCGCCGCGCAGCTCTCGGCCCCACTCGGTGTCGTGATAGGCGATCATCGCCGGGTCGTTGCCCCACGGGCAACGCACGATCACGTCGCCATCGGTCGTTACGCTCACGAGTGTGACTCTGCCATCCGCCCCTGACACTCTGCGTCTGGGCACCCGGACGTTCGCGCCGGGACAGCTCGCGCTGATGGCGATCATCAACCGCACCCCCGACTCGTTCTACGACAACGGCTCGACGTTCGACCTCGAGCCCGCCCTCGTACGGCTCGGCGAGGCCGTCCGCGATGGTGCCGACCTCGTGGACGTGGGGGGCGTACGAGCCGGCTACGGTCCCGTCGTCGACGCCGACGAGGAGCTGCGCCGGACGGCCGACTTCGTCTCCGAGGCGCGGGCGCGCTTCCCCGACCTCGTCATCAGCGTCGACACCTGGCGCAGCGAGGTCGCCGACGAGCTGTGCCGGCTCGGGGCCGACCTCGTCAACGACACCTGGTCGGGTCACGACCCGGAGCTCGCCGCGGTCGCGGCGCAGCACGGGGCCGGACTGGTGTGCAGCCACACCGGGGGCATCGGCCCGCGCACCGACCCGCACCGCTCGGCGTACGACGATGTCGTCGCCGACGTCATCGAGACCGTGACGGCGCTCGCCGAGCGCGCACTGGAGGCCGGCGTACGTCGTGACGGCATCCTGATCGACCCCACGCACGACTTCGGCAAGAACACCCGGCACAGCCTCGAGCTGACCCGCAGGCTCGACGAGCTCGTGGCGACCGGCTGGCCCGTGCTGGTCGCGCTGTCCAACAAGGACTTCATCGGCGAGACGCTCGACGTCGACAAGGATCACCGGCTTCCCGGCACGCTCGCCGCGACTGCCGTGTCGGCGTGGCAGGGGGCGCGGGTGTTCCGGGCCCACAACGTCGCCGAGACCCGGCAGGTCCTCGACGTCGTCGCGTCGATCCGCGGCGATCGGCCGCCTGCCGTGGCCCGTCGCGGCCTCGCCTGAAGCGACCCGCCCACAGCTCCGCGATTTGTGGAGCTGCAGGCGTCATCCAGGCGGTTTAGCGCCTGTAGCTCCACGAATCGCGGAGGTCGGGATCCGGTCAGCTGTCCTTGGCGACGAACCACTGGACGGCCTCGTCGATGTCGTCGGTGAGGTGCAGCATGTCGATGTCGGGCTGGCCGATCTTGCCGTCGGTGAGCATCGTGGTGCGCAGCCAGTCGATCAGCCCGCTCCAGTACTCCGTGCCGAACAGGACGATCGGGAACGACGTGATCTTCTGGGTCTGCACCAGCGTCAGCGCCTCGAACAGCTCGTCCATCGTGCCGAAGCCGCCCGGCAGCACGACATACCCCTGGGCGTACTTCACGAACATCGTCTTGCGGACGAAGAAGTAGCGGAAGTTGATGCCGAGGTCGACCCACTCGTTCATGCCCTGCTCGTGCGGGAGCTCGATGCCGAGGCCGACGGACACGCCGCCGCACTCGCTCGCGCCCCGGTTGGCGGCCTCCATCGCGCCGGGACCGCCGCCGGTGATCACGGCGTAGCCCTCGCCGCAGAGACGCGCGGCGATCTGGCGGGCGGCCTCGTACATCGGGTCGTCCGGCTTGGTTCGTGCCGAGCCGAAGATGCTGACGGCCGGGCCGAGCTCGGCGAGTGCGCCGAAGCCCTCGACGAACTCGGACTGGATGCGCAGGACCCGCCACGGGTCGGTGTGCACCCAGTCGCTGGGACCGCGCGAGTCGAGCAGCCGTTGGTCGGTCGTGCTGGTCGGCCGCTGGGCGCCGCGAAGGCGTACGGGTCCCTTGCGGTGGTCGGGCCTGGGCTTGTCGGAGCTCGTCATGTGGTCAGCCATTTCTCGAGTCGGTCGCGCACCCGGTGCAGGTGCTCGACGGGTACGTGCTCGTCGGCCTTGTGGGCGAACGTGGGGTCGCCAGGGCCGTAGTTGACTGCCGGTACGCCCAGCAGCGTGAACTGGGCGACGTCGGTCCAGCCGAACTTGGGGTGCACCTCGCCGCCCACCGCCTCGACGAACGCCGCCGCGGCGGGGTGTGACAGCCCGGGGAGCGCGCCCGGCGCCGAGTCGGTGACGGTCAGCCCGAAGCCCTCGAACGTCTCCTGCAGGTGCTGGTGCGCCTGCTCCTCGCTGCGGTCGGGGGCGAAGCGATAGTTGACCGTCACGACGGCCTCGTCCGGCACGACGTTGCCCGACACCCCGCCGTTGATCGCGACCGCGTTGAGTCCCTCGCGGTACGTCAGCCCGTCGATCTCGACTGTGCGTGGGACGTACGCGTTGAGGCCGTCGAGCACGGGGGCGAGGGCGTGGATCGCGTTGCTGCCCATCCACGCGCGAGCCGTGTGGGCCCGCTCGCCGGCCGTGCGGATGTCGACGCGCATCGTGCCCTGGCAGCCGGCCTCGACACCGGCGTTGGACGGCTCCATGAGGATCGCGAAGTCGCCGGCGAGCAGCTCGGGACGCTCGCGGGCCAGCCGGCCGAGACCGTTGTGCTCAGCGGCGATCTCCTCGCCCTCGTAGAACACGTAGGTGACGTCGCGGACTGGCTGAGGAACAGTGGCGGCCATCAGGAGTGCGATCGCCACCCCGCCTTTCATGTCGCAGGTGCCCAGGCCGTGGAGGATCTCGCCGTCCAGCCGTGACGGCAGGTTGCCGTTGGCAGGCACCGTGTCAAGGTGCCCGGCGATGACGACGCGTTCGGGCCGGCCGAGCGACGTACGGGCGACGATCGTGTGACCATCGCGTACGACCTCGAGGTGCGGCAGCACACGCAGGGCCGCCTCGACGGCATCGGCGATGACCTGCTCGTCGAGGCTCTCCGAAGGGATGTCGACGAGCGCGGCGGTGAGGCTGACGACGTCGGTGTTCAGGTCGAGTGCAGGCACGGGTTCATTCCACCACGCGCCGCCTGACCGCCGCCGTCACTCGCTCGGGAAGACGCAGAACTCGTTGCCCTCGGGGTCGGCCATGATGGTCCAGGACCTCTCTCCGGCGGGCGTCAGGATCGTGGCGCCCGCCGCGACCAGGTCGTCGACAGTGGCACCGTCGAGCAGCCTGACGTCCCAGTGGATGCGGTTCTTGACCGTCTTGGGCTCGGGCACCGGGACGAAGTCGAATCCCTCGGTCGACAGTCCGGGAACCTCCTCGAGCGGCGAGTAGCCGTCGTCGTGACTGACATTGCCGCCGATGACGCCGGCCCACCAGTCAGAGATCGCGACGTGGTCGGCGGAGTCGACCACGATGGACTTGAACTTCTGCGCCGGCGGCTCGCCGTAGGTGAACACGCAGAACTCGCCACCTTCGGGGTCAGCGAGCGTGGTCCAGGCGTGCTCGCCCTCCTTGGAGATCCGCTCGAAGCCGGCGAACGGCTCCATCGACTCGGCCCGGACGTCGAGGTGCACCCGCTGCTTGACGGTCCTCGGTTCGGGCACGGCGTTGATCCACACCTCCTCACCGGCCTTGGCGCCGCTCAGGTGGGCGTCGCCGTCCTTGAGCTCCTCGACCTCGAGGCCGAGCGTTTCGGCCCAGAAGTCCTGGACCGCGGACACGTCGTTCGCGTCGATGCACAACGCTTGAAAGGTCACGAGAGGCATGGATTCAGCCTGCCACAGGCTGTTCCCTTCAGCGAGCGGGAACCGCCTCGGCCACCGGTACGCGTGCGGCAGCCCGGCGCAACATCGCGCGTACGACTGCGGGGTGCACCCGGCGCACGATCGCCGAGTAGGCGCGACCGCGGCGGTTGTGAAGACGCACCACCGTGCTGACGACGACGCGGTCGGGCTCGCACAGCACCGACGCGCGGAAGCCAAGATGACTCTGGTCGATGCCGAGCAGCACCTCGTCGTCCGTGTGCGCAACCGGGTCGAACACACCCCGGCCGGCCCGCTCGATGCCCACGAGGCGTACGAGTGACTCACGCGCCGCCAGGAGCGCGCCGACCCACAGCGGTGGCGCGTGGAACACCGCATCGGCCCAGACCTGCGGGTCCCCCGAGCTGCCGACCGGCCGCCGCACGGCGAAGGCATCGGCCCAGTCGACGTGGGGCAACGCGTTCTCCAGCAGCGGGGTCGCCGGGACCGGCACACCAGTCGCCCGGGGTTGCGTCATCCGCCTGATCTGCCGCACCCACCACGACCACCGGGCACGCCGTGCAGGCGGGTGTCCCGCGTCGGTCTCGACGCGGTCCATCAGGTCCTCGACGACGGCATCGTGCAGCCAGCGCATGGCCAAGGGCCACACGAGCCGCATGGTTCCCGTGGTGCGGCCCTCCACGACGTGCCGCACGACGCAGGACCCGGCGCCCTGCGGGACGACCTCGAACCGGTGGCTGCCGCGAAGCCCGACCCCCTCGTCGAACGTGAACACGACGCGCCGCCCCGGGACGTGCTCGGTCACCTGGTAGCGGATCGGGCCGTGGCTGCCGCGGACCCAGATGCCCAGCGGCGCCTCCAGCACCATCGGAGGCCAGGCGGGCGACGGCCACCACCGATCGTCGGCGCTGCCGACCCGGTCGAGTGACTCCCCGACGAGATCCGCCGGAACGGGGATGAGTCTTTCGTGCACATTGGTGACCATGACATTTCCTCCATACGCCTCCGTATGTGGAGGACATCCATACGGTAGCGTATGGACATGACTTCTGCCAAGGGCCCTCGCACACCGTTGACCGCGGACGACTGGAGCTCCGCTGCGCTCACCGCGTTGGAGCGAAACGGCCTCCCCGCCGTGGCGGTGGAGCCGATCGCCAAGACGCTCGGCGCGACCAAGGGCAGCTTCTACTGGCACTTCTCAGGGCGCGACGACCTCATCACGGCCGCCCTGGCGAGGTGGGAGCGCCGCGACACCGACGGCGTCATCGCTGCCGTCGACCGGGGCGCCGACGGTGCCGATCGGCTGCGCGTCCTGCTCCGGCTCGTGCTCGGCGCGGTCGTGCAGACGCCCGGGGCCGGCTCGATCGAGCTCGCGCTGCAGCCGCACGCCGACCACCCGATCGTCGCCCCCGTGCTGGCCCGCGTCACCGAACGGCGCATGTCGACACTCGAGTCCCTGTACGTCGAGCAAGGGCTGTCGAAGGCGCGGGCACGCGACCGCGCGCTGCTGGCGTACGCGGCCTATCTCGGCCACGCCCAGCTCGCGCACGCGACGCCCGACCGGTTGCCCACGGGTAAGGCGTTCACGGCGTACGTCGACCGCATCGTCGAGACGCTGATGCCCTAGACGTCCTAGTCCTGGACGGCCTTGATGATCGTGATCGCGGTCGTGACCCGGTCGGGATCATCACCGTCCTCGATCGCCCACATGGCGTTGTGCGCCTCACGGACGACGACCCAGTCACGGGCCCGGTCCTCGTCGAGCCCTGCGACGTCGACGGCAGCGTGGAACCGGCGCCGCACCGCCTCGCGGACGTCGCCGGAGGCGACGATCTCGTCCCAGCGGTTGAAGAGCAGCATCGCCACCTCGTAGTGCGGATCGCCCGAGACCGGCTGCGGGTCGATCGCCAGCCACGGCTCGCGTTCGCCGGCCAGGACGTTCTCGAAGTGCAGGTCCCCGTGGATCAGCGTGCCGTCCGACGCCGGGTCGTCGGAGAGCTCACGCCCGACGCGTACGGCCTGGTCGACGATCCGTCGTGGGATCGCAGCGTCCTTGGGCAGTCGCTCGAGGTCGTCGGTGTAACGGCGGATGTATGAGCTCAGCGTCAACATCTGTGGTGGCGCCGGGACATGCAGCCGCGCGTAGAGCCCGGCGATGACCTCGCACGCCTCGACGACGTCCATCTGCGTCAGGTCTCGGGTCGAGAGCCGCTCAAGCAGCATCGCGTTGCGCCGCGGATCGGCACGCAGCAGCCGGACCGCTCCCCTGCCGTGCCAGTGCTGCAGCGCCAGGATCTCGTGCTGGCACTCCTCGTACGGCCAGGCCACCTTGAGCACCGCTGCACGTTCGTCGGTGCGTACCGGCACGACGAGCGACGTCCAGCCGTGCATCGGCTCGCCGTCGACCACGAGATCCCACTCGTCGAGCAGGTCGCGCACGGTGCGAGGCACGCCATCGACCCACGCTGCCCATTCCGGGCTGCGCGCCGCCGCCAGGAACGCCGGCGGCAGGTCGAACGGCAGCAGGCTCACGTCACGAGCCTAGGCGGATGCGGCGCGGTCATTACGCCGCATCCCTACCCCCAACCGGCGGACGTACAGCCCCGCCAGCGGTCATCCTGCTTGCATGGCGGTCGACATGGTGGCGCTCAAGCCCCCCGCGGGGTTGCACGACCTCGTCGTCCAGCGGCTGAGCGCCGGGCCACTCGGTGACGCGGACCGGGTCCTCATCGAGGAGGTGGCCGACGAGGTCATGGGGCTGATCCGCGGCTTCCTGCCGCACCACGACTGCTCGCTGATCGAGGCCGTACGCAGGTTCCACGACGACAACTGGCTGGCCGCCTCCCGGTTCGCCGGCGGCGAGGGCAGCGCGCCCGCGCGGGCGGACGCCGCTCGTCGGCTCGTACGCGAGCGGGTCGACGCCGCCTTCGGCAGCTCGGCCGCTGACGTGCTGATGCACACCGCGATCGTGCGGGGCTGCCTCGACCCTCACGGTGGGCATCTCGTGGCCCAGCGAGAGCTGCACGTGAGCCGCGCGACGTTCTATCGGGCGCTGAGGCGGGCCAGGGGCCGTCTCAGCGACGCCGATTGACGCCACCTGACCCAACACGCCTGCCGAAGGATCGATGCCATGCGCCTGTCACGACCCGCACGTACGCTCACCGCCGCCACGATGCTGGCCGTGCTCACCGCCTGTGGATCAGGCAGTGACGGAGCCAAGACCTCGGCTTCCGACGACAAGCCGGCGGCCGCCACCACGAGCTCTGCCCCGAAGATCCCGGAGGATCTCTGCACGGCGTTCACGGCCGAGGAGTTCGGGGCCGTCGTCGGCGCGACCGTGACCACGGAGACCCAGCCGGGCGGCGGGTGCGGGTTCAAGCAGGAGGATCCGCGCGCCGTGTCGGGCTCGATCACGGCGATGCCCGACGACCCGGGCACGGGCGGGTTCGAGGGCGCGCAGTCGGGAGCAGCCGGCGCCATGGACTCACCCAAGGTCGTCGTGGTCGACGGGGTCGGCACCAAGGCGTTCCTCGCGTTCGGGACGGTCTTCGGCGGTGAGAGCCTCCAGACCGCCGGAGGCACCACTGACGGCAAGGTCATCGCGCTCATCACGCTCCAGCAGGCCAAGGGGCTCGAGCAGCCCGCACTCGAGGACCTCGGCCGCAAGCTCCTCGCGCTCGCCGACGACAAGCTCCACTGAGCCGGCCGCCCAGCCGCGAGCGAGGTCGAGTCGTGACCGGGCACCGACGCGGCGAAGAGCCGCCGAGACGTTCTTCTCGACGGCCTTCACGGAGACGCTGAGCCGCTCGGCGATGTCGGCGTTCGACAGTCCCTCGGCCACCAGTGCCACGACCTCCCGCTGCCGGGGCGTCAGCGCCGCACCCATCGGCGACGTGGCGCCCTGCGGGACGCTCGCGCGAGCCACGAGCTGGACCCGCGTGCCGACACTGAACGCGGCGAGGACCCGCGACGTGTGGACCCGCACCGTGTGGGGCGAGATGAACAGGCCTTTGGCGATCTGCGTCGTCTCCTGCCCAGCCAGTATCAGGTGGGCGATCTCCGCCTCGCGGGCAGACAGGGCAGCCCACCCGTCGCCGATCACCGGGGGCAGCCGGCGGCCCGCGCGGCCCAAGGTCTGGCCGGCGGCCCGACGTACGGCGTGATGGCCGAGTCGATCGCTGGCGGCGACCAGCTCGCGCATCGACCGGCTGGCCGTCGACAGGTCGTTGCCGGCCACGCGGATCCGCGCCAGGACGACCTCCGTCTCGGCCAGCTCGACATTTCGGGCGTCCAGCCGGCACCCCTCGACCGCCAGCTCGGCCAGCTCGATCGCACGTTCGCGGTCGCCGGCCATCTCGGCGAGGCGGGCCTTGAGCCGCTGGATCGTCGGGCGGGCGATCGGGTGATCGGCGAGGGGCTCCGCCTGGGCGCCCCAGGCCTCCGCTGCGTCACGATCGCCCAGAGCGACCGCGGCGGCGACGAGGAGCTCAAGCCCCAGGGCCCGGTCGATGATCGTGAAGCGTGACAGGCCGGCGTCGCCACCGGCGATGAGGACGAGCGACGCGCTTTGGGCCACGTCGCCGATCGCCACGGCGGCAAAGGCCGCCAGCAGGTGGAGCCCGCGACTCAGGTGGTCATCCGCCGCGAGCCCGGCCGCCTCGATCTCAGCCACGAGCGCCGAGGTCGACGTGACGTCAGAGCTGTTGCCCGAGACCAGTCCGGCCACCGACATCGTCAAGAGCCGCGTGCGCTCGCTGTCGGCCAGCGCCACAGCCTGTCGCGCCGAGCCCTGAGCCTCGTCGATACGGCCACCGAAGGCTGCGATCCGGGCGCCCGTCGCCAGCATCATGGCCCGGTAGGAATGCCCCCGCCACGACTCTGTGACCGACTCGTCCCACACCGCTGCGGCGACCCCGAGACGCGCTTGCGTCAGCGCGGCCTCGGCGACGAGGTAGCGGACGAAGTCATCCATCGCGTCGAGGGACGGACCCAACGCCGCGACGACGTCGTCCAGTGCCGGTGAGGGGGCAGTCTCCATGAGACCGGCATCCGCGAGGGCGACCACGGCGAGGGCCAGGTGATGCTCGACGTCGGACCCGGCAGCTGTCACAGCAGCGCGACCCGCACGCTCGGCCACCTCGAACTCGCCGAGCCAAAAGGCCGCCATGCCGATCATCGACCGGGCCACCGACCCGGCCTGGTCCGCCAGCTCGACCGCCACCTCTGGGGCGCGACCCTGGGCCATGAGGTCGAGCGACCGCGCGACGGTGCCCAGGTCGTCCATCACCGCAGGCTAGTGCCCTGCAGTGACAGCTGTCAGAGCGTTGACTGGATCCCGGCGAGGAGCTGGCGGGCCATGACGACGCGCTGCACCTGGTTGGTGCCCTCGTAGATCTGGGTGATCTTGGAGCATTCGGGCCGAAGCGCCGCCTGACCTGCGTGTTCGCTCCCGCTGTGTCACACGGCAGTCACACAACGCATGCCGGAGCGCGCGCCACCACGCAGCACCATGCCATCCGTTCGCCGATTGGCTTTATCTCCAGCACTGCGTCGTCATTGGCTTGCGGACGAACAACGGCCACAAGAAGCGCAAAAGTGTGCACTCGGCGAGACCTACTGTGTAACGGGTCGCTAGTCCCGGAGCGTATGCAGAGGGCCGCCCTGGCAACGACGGCCCTATCCAGCCCCTGTCTGACGAGGAGTCATCATGGCTGCAATGACCGGCACAGTCCCAGTTGAACTGACTGGAGTTGACCTCCTCATCACAAGTGACTCAGGATTAAGTTTTACCTGCTATTTCAGTTGCATTGGCGCCTACGAAGCCGCTGATTTCGCGACGGGGGTGCGCCGGGGGACGCGCTCGTGCGAGGTTCATCCGAGAGACGTCGGCACGAACCGCCGTATCTCGCTTCCGGCGCGTCGAATCAGCTCCGGCGTGCTCGCGGTCCGAATCGATGCCGGCCGAATCTGGGCTATCTGCCCAGCGGTCGCGTCGATGGATCCCGCGACGATGTGGACAGGCACTCCTGCGGCCGCAGCGCGTGATACCACTTCCGCGACAAGTTTGCCTTCGAGAGTCTGAGCATCGAAACAGCCCTCGCCCGTCACCACTGCAACCGCGGACTCCAGGCGGCTGTTGAAGTTCACAGAGTCAAGGATCGTTTGGGCTCCTGCCACCAATCGCGCGTCATACTGACTCCAGAGGCCCCCTGCCAATCCGCCCCCAGCACCTGATCCTGGAATCCCAGTCGGGTTGCGCGGGAGCTTCAGCGCAAGTTGGCGGAGACGCTTGGTCAGGTGCCTGATGTCGGAGGGGGAGGCACCCTTTTGGGCAGAGTAGATTTTGGCGGCCTCCTCGAACGGCGTTCGGACGTCACATAGGATTTCAAGTCGACTACCCCCTAGTCCTCCTGCGAGTTCGATGGCGCGAATCGCATTGAGACCGCCGTCAGTCGTGGCCGTTCCGCCGACGCCAAGCAGGATCCTGCGTGCTCCTGCTAGACGTGCGGCGACAATCAATTCGCCAGTCCCGTAGGTCGAGGCCGCGAGCGGATCCCGCTCGTCGACGTCGACTAGGGTCAATCCACTGGCGGAGGCGGACTCGATGACGGCGGTGCGATGATCCAGCCATCCGATCTTTCCGAGACACGTTCGTCCGATCGGATCGTGAACTTGAACCTCTTCAATTCGTCCGCGAGTGGCAGCGACCATCGTTTCGACGGTGCCTTCCCCGCCGTCTGCCAGTGGACACAAGTCGACGACGTCCATGCCAATGCCGCGTCCGATTGCCTCGGCGACTTCCATCGCCGAGAACGTCCCTTTGAATGAATCTGGTGCGACGAGGATGGTGGTGCCCTGAGTCATGTTGTCAGGCGGAGGGACTGTGTTAGCCACCCGATCAACCGAATGAAGGGGCGCGTTCACCGGTACGGATTACGCAACTCTTGAGTTCTGTGAACTCCTCCAAGCCGGCCCTTCCAACTTCACGACCATATCCCGATTCCTTCGTACCGCCGAACGTCATCTGCGCACCACCGTCGATGGTCGTATTGATCCAGACTGTCCCGGAGCGAAGCTCGCGCTGGAACCGCATGGCCTTGTCGAGGTCTTTCGTCCAGACTGAGTTCCCGAGACCGTATACCGTGTCGTTGGCCAGCCGAAGGGCTTCATCGGCATCAGTGAAGCGAGTAGCCGTCAGTACTGGTCCGAAAATTTCGTCGCGGAAGATCCGCATGTCGGGTGTGACGTTATCGACGACCGTCGGTTCGACGAATGCGCCCGGCCCTGATAAGGGTGTTACGCGCCGACCGCCGGCGAGGACCTTGCCACCTGCCTGGACGGCTTCATCGATGAAGTCCACGACACGCTCCGCGTGCTGCTCATGAATCATCGCGCCTACGTCCGCGTGTTCTTCGAACCCCACGGTCATCCGTTCCGTTGCGGCAGCCAGCCTTGCGAGGAATTCGTCAGCGATCTCGTCTTGAACGAGTAGGCGGGAACCGGCCACACAGCACTCACCCGAGTTGAAGAACGCTGCAAAAAGCGCGCCATCGACTGCGTCGTCCAGGTTGGCATCGGCAAACACGATATTCGCGCCCTTGCCACCAAGCTCCAGGGCAACCTTCTTAAGACGCGAAGCGGCGGTCTCTGCGATCTTCCGACCGGTGACCGTCGACCCCGTGAAGGACACAAAGTTCACGTCTGGGTGCTCCACGATGGCTTGACCCACGACGTGTCCATAACCGGTGACAACGTTGATGACACCGTCGGGAAGACCCGCCATCGTCGCTGCACGAGAGATCTCGATAGTCGAGCCCGAGGTGAATTCGGATGGCTTGATCACCGCAGTGCATCCGGCTGCTAGTGCGTAAGCAACCTTCTCGGCGTAGCTCAACGCGGGAAAGTTCCACGGCGCGATTAGTCCCACGACACCAACTGGCTCTCGCGTGATGAGACCGAGGTATGCCTCACCCATGTTGGTATAGGCGTCGCCATGTACTTCGTGAGCCAAGGCAGCGGCGTACTCAAAATGGGCGATCGCGCCGTCCACGTCTCCTCGCGCAAGAGCCAGAGGTTTGCCGACCTCCTGAGCATCAATCTTCGCGAGAAACTCCCTGTTCTCGCGAATCCAGTCGACCAGCCTCAGGAGGACCCGGGACCGCTCGGCGCCGCTTAAACGGGACCACGAGCCGCTGTCAAAGGCTCTCTTCGCGGCGGCGACAGCCTCAGCCACATCAGCAGCCGTGCCGTCCGCAAAGTTTGCGACATGAATGGTCGTCGCCGGATTCGCGCGCGGAATCAGGCCCGACCCGTTGTAATCGGCACCGTCGATCCAGTGGCCGTATGTGCGGGCGTCTTCGTTGCCTGTCATCTGTCTTCTCCGTTTGCGTGCGAGCCTGTCATGAGGCCGGTGACTGCTGAACGTGCTTGTAGAACGGCGTATCGAGTGGAGCGAGAGGCTCGTTGCCGAGGATCAGATCGGCTGCGCGTTCAGCGATCATCATCACCGGTGCGTAGATGTTGCCGTTAGTGATGAGCGGCATCGCCGAGGCGTCCACAACCCGCAGCCCTTCGATGCCCCACACGCGGAAACTCGCGGGATCGAGGACGGACATCTCGTCAATGCCCAACTTCGCGGTGCATGACGGATGCAGACCCGTCTCCGCTTCTCTGCGAACAAAATCCAGGATCTGTTCATCCGTCTGAACCTCGACGCCCGGCGAAAGCTCGCCGCCGTTGAACTCCTCGAACGCTGGCTGGGTAAGAATTTTCCGGGCAACCCGGATGGCGTCCACCCACTCTCGACGATCTTGGTCAGTTGAGAGGTAGTTGAACACCATGGAGGGATGCTCACGAGGGTCGGGGGACTTGATCTTTAGACTTCCTCGAGCGTCAGAGAACATGGGACCGATGTGCCCCTGGTATCCGTGGCCCGGCTGTGCAGTGCCGTCCACGCGGATCGCCAGTGGCAGCATGTGGAACATGAGGTTGGGGTATTCGACCTGATCGTCCCCTCGCACAAATCCTCCTGCCTCGAAGTGGTTCGTCGCCGCAGGACCCTTGTGGGTGAAGAGCCATTTGAGGCCGATCCACGGGCGATTTCTCCACTTGAGCGCGGGCGCTAGGGACACAGGCTGTTTGCACGCGTACTGGACGTATGTTTCGAGATGATCCTGGAGGTTCTCTCCAACACCTGGAAGGTGATGGATCGGCTCGACGCCCACGGATTTGAGATGCTCCGCGTCGCCGATCCCGGAGAGCTGGAGAAGTTGCGGCGAGTTGATGGCGCCACCGCACAGGATTACCTCCGCCGCGCGTACGGACTTGTTCCGTCCGAACCGGCGATAGTTGACCCCCACCGCGCGCTTGCCGTTCATGATGATTCCGGAGACAAAAGCGTTCGTCCGGATGTCCAGGTTCGGGCGCGATCTGACTGGGTGGAGATATGCGCGAGCGGCACTCAGGCGCCGTCCATTGTGGATGTTTCGATCGAACGTTGAGAAACCCTCCTGCTTGTAGCCGTTGACATCGTCGGTCAACGAATACCCGGCTTGTTGAGCCGCTTCGAAAACGGCATCGAAGAGGGGATTCTTTGCTGGACCACGCTCTACCTTGAGCGGGCCGTCGCCGCCACGCCACTCGTCTTCGCCAGCGATTGCTTGCTCCATTCGCTTGAAGTAGGGGAGGCAGTGGGCGTAGTCCCAGTTCTCCATCCCCTTCTCGTGGCCCCAACGTTGGTAGTCCATCGGGTTGCCCCGCTGGAAGTTCATGGCGTTGATTGAACTGGACCCGCCCAGGACCTTCCCGCGGGCGTGCGCGATGCGGCGCCCGAACATATGCGGTTCGGGATCGGATTCGTACTGCCAGTCGTAGAACCGTTTCCCAATGGTGAACTGAAACGCACCAGGCATATGGATGTAGAGGTCCCACGGGTAGTCCGAGCGTCCGGCTTCGAGAACTAGGACTCTGGTCGAGGGATCTTCCGACAGGCGATTGGCCAGCACGCATCCGGCGGACCCTCCCCCAACGATCACGAAGTCATAGTCGTGTTTCATACCGCGTCCGTCTGTGTTCGATGTGCTTTTCGGCATGCGAAATGCCCCTAACCCTGACTAGGTCCGCTGCCGGCGGCGGCGCGTTTCTGAACGATGAGAATGTGCTGGTCAAACAACACAGTCACGCCGTTCTGATTGACTGCATTGACCGCGAGTTCCAGCAGTCCCCATTGGTCATCCTTGTCCCGGCAGTCCGTGATCTCGATTTCTGCGTGGATGGTGTCGCCGGTGTACACCGGCGCGATGTAACGCACCTTCTCGTGTCCGTAGTTCATCGACGGGCCCATGAACTTTGGCAACTCATCTGTGATGAATCCGTCGACTATGCCCAGTACAAGGAGCCCGTGTGCGCAGACGCCCTTCAGCACGGGATGCTTGCTGCTGTAGTCGTCGTCCGTGTGGTTAGGGTGATCGGCTCCGGTAGATCCGACATGGAGCCGGATGTCGGCGTCAGTCACCGTTCGTCCGCGGCTCACGAACTTCTGGCCGGCGGCGTAATCCTCAAAGTAGAACGGTTCCCTCTTTGTGGGGTCGAGCTGGGCGTTCATGCGCGGATGGTTCCTTCCTGGCTGAGCGAATCGATCGTGGCGTGGTCGTAGCCAAGTTCTGCGAGAATCTCGTGAGTGTGCTCACCGAGCGCGGGTGGAACCTGGTGCACGGCGGCTGTGCCCGAGCTGTACTTGATCGGGTGTCCCACGACCCGGACAGTTCCCGCGACGGGGTGTTCGAACTCTTCGATTGCGTTGAGGCTGGCAATGACTTCGTCTGTGTCCAAGTCCTCGTACGTTTTCACGGGCGCGCACCAGATGTCGTGTTCGCGGAACAACTTGACCAACTCGTCCTTTTTGAAGCTGGTTAGCAGGGGCTCGAGCGCGTCATAGATGTCTTCGCGAGCGGAGAATGCCAAGTCCGGGTTTAGGTACGGCTCGAGCTCTGTCGGGGCCCCGAGTGCGGCGCTGATTTTCGCGATCGGGTTGATCGATAGAGCAACATATCCATCCGTCACTTTGTAGTACCCGTACGGCGCCTCGTGGTATGTCGTCGCTAGGCCATTTCGTGGCCTTCTGAGGTCGGCACCATTGAGGTGGTAGGCGTATACCTCGGCCTGCAGATCAAGTGATGCTTGCAGCATTGTCACTTCGACCTCTTGACCCAGTCCCGTTCGCGCCTTCTCGACCAGAGCGCCGGCAATACCTAGTGCGAGCAGTGTTGCTGCGTGCTGATCCGCTACGACAGCACCCGATGCCACCGGGGGCCCTTCTGAGCCAGTCACGGAGGCGATTCCCGAAATGGATTGGACGAGAAGGTCCTGCCCCGGCAAGTGTCTATGAGGAGAGCGGGCACCGTACCCGGAGGCGGACGCATAGACCAGCCCCGGGTTTGATTGCCGCAGGTCATCAAAGCCCAAACCGAGGCGATCCATCACTCCGGGACGAAAGTTGGAGACGACGACATCTGCCTCGTCGCACATGCGCCTGGCGACTTTCCTCCCGGCCTCTGACTTCAGGTCAAGTCCGATGGAGCGCGTGTTTCGCGTACTCATCAGGTAGAGGATGCTTTCGCCGTTCAAGAAGTGGTTCGCTCCACTCCAGCGCCGCTCATGCGGGCCGTGCCGCGGCTCTTCGATCTTGACGACATCCGCCCCCATGTCGGCGAGATACTGCGCGGCGGCGGGGCCCACCAGGAACGTTGTAAATGCCACAACCTTCACACCGCTTAGCAGCCCTAGGCCGGGCCCAGACCCGCTGGAAATCGTGGGGGCATCGCCTGCTGCGTTTTCTACGGAGGGGGTAGACATTATGCTCCTCGGCGTTCTCTGTGACGTAACATGCGTTCTTGACAGAAAACGTAATCTTGTGGTCCGCTCCATGTCAACGGGTTGAGAGGGGATCACAGAATTGAATTCGCCGAGGCGGCGGTAGCTCCAGAAGATTCCACTGCCACAGCCGGGCTTGGCATTCGCGAACGAAATAACCTTCGAGAGGTGATTAGAGTGACCGGTTCGGAGCAGCCCTTGGCTGAGCCTCTTGATGCGTTTGACGAGCGGATCGTTTGGGAGCTCGCAAGAAATTCCCGAGTCACCAACAAGTATTTGTCGGAGGTCCTCGGGATTGCGCAGTCGACGTGTCTCACGCGTATACGGAATTTGCACAAGCGCGGGGTGCTCAGATCGCATCACGCGCACCCCGACTGGGGATTGCTGGGTCTACCCCTTCAGGCGATGGTTGCTGTCCGCCTCAAGGCTCAAGCGCGCAAAGAAGTAAGCACTTACGCTCGACGTGTCATAAGACTGCCGAACGTTCTCGACGTCTTTCAGGTGGGCGGCAGCGAGGACTTTCTCGTCCACGTTGCCTGCACCTCTTCACATCAACTGCGTCGGTTCATTGCGGAGGAACTCAGCATGGATGATGCCGTCGCGTCGACCCAGACAAATCTCGTGTTCGAGCATCTCAATGGGCTTGAGCACATGAATGAAACAGGCTCGTGGGTCCACATGGAGGTTGTCCCCGCCTACATGCGTGCGAAGTAGATCAACTATCGGCGAGCCCTCGCGATAGGCCAGCAACCAGCACACCTACTAGCTGTCGGTCCCTTCACCCCACCCGCCTCCTGCTAACTCCTATTCTCTTTTACTGATTGCTACCGACTGGCTGATGATCTCGGGGCCTTCGTGTCGATCGAGGGCTTCCATTGGGATTCGTCAACGCAAAGGCGCCGCACTTTACGGTTCGCGGCGCCTCCGGTTCAGCGAATTCGGTACCTACGAGTGGTTAACACCTAGGTGCGACTCAATCTCTTGCGCTGTGTCTCGCAGCGAACTCAGTACACCCTCTCGCGCGGAATCGGAATCAAGTCGGTCAGCTGGGGCTGCAATCGCCAGCGCCGCGATCACCTCGTTGGAGTAGTCCCGAATTGGCACTGCAACGCTGGACAGGTCCGGCTCGTTCTCTCTCACGACCGATGCAAATTCGTTCGCGGCGATTTCCGCTAGTTGCTTTCGCAGCTTCGCTGGGTCCGTGATCGTGCTATCGGTAAACCGTGTCAAAGTCCCGTCCAGAACTGAATCGATCACCTCAGCGGGTTGGTACGCCAACAGGACTTTTCCAGAGGCGGTTGCGTGCAGAGGTGACTGCCGTCCTGGGGCGGCCACCATTCGAATCGGCCGGTGGCTCTCGACCCGATCGATATAGGTGACGCCCTCGCGGTCCAACACAGACAGCAACACGGACTCTCCGGTTTCGATCGCGAGTTTCTGGAGTAGAGGCCTTGTCACAACAGGGTCCAGGTCGTTACCACTCAGAACGAGAGCGCCAAGCTCGTTCAGCCGCCATCCGAGCTTGTAGCGAGACGATGAAGGATCCCGTCGAACGAATCTGAGGCTTTCGAACGTCCCCAAAATGTTGTAGACGGCCGTCTTGCTCAAACCAATTTCGCGACTGAGTTCGCTGACCCCGAGTTCACGATGCTCTCCGAGCGCTTCGAGCACTTCCAGTGCGTGAACGAGGGCCTGTACCGGCCGTACCTCGCGCCCGTTGACCGTGTTTGCCACGATTGCATTCCTCCTGAAAGCCTCGGCATCTCGTGCCCTCTCACACAGACACTCGTTTGCCTAGGCAACATACACGTCCGCGCAGGCCGAGCGATATGTGTTCTGCTGCCTAGTACGGCTAAAGCAGCCCCGCGACCTTCATGGCATTGTCGAGCGCTTGCTTCTCCGTGTCGTCGAGCGGGAGGAGGGGTGGCCGGACCGCCGTCTCATCAATCACACCGAGCAGTTTCAAACCATGCTTGATACGGGCCCTTGAGTTGCGCACCGGCTGGCCGAACAGCACCTCCGCGAGCGGTTGCATGCGCTCACGGTTCAATGTTTCGGCCCGCTGAAAGTCCTGTCCCTGGACAGCGGAGAACACTTCCACGGTCAACGACGCGGCGAGACCGGCGTATCCCAGAAGCGCTCCGTTGGCCCCAAGTACGAACGACTCATACATAAAGTTGTCGCAGCCAGAAAGGAAGGCCACTCCGCTGGTTGCGCCGCGGAGAGCGTCCCGTGACCGAACGTAGTCCGCCGCATCGAACGAAGCCTCCTTCAATCCGACGAGATTTGGAACAGAGGCAAGTCGATCTATAACTTCAGGAGCGAATACCACTCCGCCCAAACTTGGCGTGAGGTTGAATCCGATCAGGTCGACACCTGCGTCTGAAAGCCTCTGAAAGTAGTCGTACACCAGAGCGGGGGGCAAAGGCGTCCCGCTGAATGCTGGTATGGAGAACACGAGCAGCGAGTCGGCGCCCGCGTCCTTCAGCTGCCGGGCGAGCTCGACTGCCTGTTCTGTTTGAGCAGCGATTAGGCCCGAGGCAACGTGGAAATCATGGCCGACTTCTTCACGGACTGCCGCGACCACTTTCAGCCGCTCGTCCACGGTGAGGTGGGCTCCTTCTCCCGTGTCGGCATTTACCGTGACACCGATGATGCCCTGGCCTTTTAGCCAAGACGCGTAACGTCTCAGCGCCGAGTAGTCGGGGGAGAAGTTCGCTGTCATCGGGAGTGCCATCGAGGCGTTCACCCCAGCGAATCGGGTGATGCCATCTGGTGATCGTGTCATCGAAATCCTTCCGAAATCTGTCGAGTGATTAAGAGGCTGTCCAGCCACCGTCAACGATGATGGTTTGGCCGGTGACGTAGGCGGATGCAGGTGAAGCGAGGTAGACGAAAGTGCCGGCGAGGTCATCAGGCGATCCCAATCGCCCCAAAGGGACTCGCTCGAGCAGCCTTTCGCGCTGCGCAGGATCGTTGGCGAGCCAGTCACGATTCATCTCAGTTGCGATATAACCCGGTGCGATGGTGTTCGCCCGCACGTGGGCAGGGCCCAGATCGACCGCCAGGCTTTGGGTGTATTGGCGGACCGCTCCCTTGGTCGCGGCGTATGCGGCCCGGTCCTTAAGTCCCAGCACTGAGCCAAGCGATCCGACGTTGATGATGGAGCCGGCCCCACTTTGGACAAGGGCTGGCAGGAGCTCTTGGGTAACGGCGTAAAGGCCTCGGACGTTGACGCTCCAAACCTCGTCCAGGTGCTGAAGTCCGGCGTCCAGTGAGGAAGCTCGACGAATGACCCCCGCCGCGTTGATCAAGATGCTTACGCCGCCAAGCTCGTCGACAAGAGACCGAAGAGCTTGAACTTCTTGGGCGTGGCGAAGATCCGCGGCTTGGGCGATGACCTTGTTTCCTTCGGCTCGCATGCGAGCGACTGAATCCAACAAAGTGTCACCGTCGATATCTACGGCGACGACCTCCGCACCGGCCGTCGCCAACGCTGAGGCTGCGCTTCGTCCGATTCCACGGCCGGCCCCGGTCACGACAGCTCGCAGGCCACTCAGGTCGAATCCAGACAGAGGTTCGCCCGGTCTTACGGATTCATCGATGTACGCCATATGCGGCGGCCCCCTCTCTCAGGTCTCACTTAATCTGTTCTGCGTCACGGAACGACTTGCGGTGTGAGAAAACGTATTCCTTCCGGAGGCAGGCTGTCAACGCGCGCCAGATCGGGTCTGCGCGTGTCGAGCGCCCCTTGACTACAAGGTTTGCAGTGTCAATAGTGTTCTCTATCGCAAAGATTCATTCTCTATGAGAGAACGACACCGACACTAGGATTGACTATGACTCGCAGCTCACCGTCCACGGACTTCTCGCACGATCTTCGGCCCAACCAGCTTTCGACCTCCAACCTCATCTACCTCGTGCTCGCGGCGGCCGCACCGCTCGCAGGCGTGGTTGCAGCGGTGCCGCTGGTGGTGAGTGGCGTCGGTATCGGCGCGCCAGGCATGTACCTGGCTATGGGCGTTATCCTCGCCTGCTTCGCAGTTGGCTACGCCACAATGGGCCGCCACGTCCTCCGGCCAGGCGCCTTCTACGCGTACATCACGCTCGGCATCGGGACACTCCCCGGTATGGCGTCGGCAGCGATCGCCGCGGTCTCCTATGTGCTGTGCTACATAGGGACTGTGGCCATAACCTCGGCCTTCGCCTCTAACATCATCGAGGATCACACTGGGCGGCGAATCAGTTGGATCCTGCTGGGTGCCATCCTCCTGGCGTTCGTATCACTGGCTGCTCGCCGTGGAATTCAGGTCAGTGCCCGCATCCTCACAGTCGTCTTCTCGTTCGAAATCCTGATCGTGTTGCTGTTGGATCTGGTCATCCTGATTCGACAAGGCTTCGGAGCTTTTTCGCTGTCCTCGTTCTCACCAGAGAACATTCTTGACGGATCGCCAGGTTTCGCCTTCGCGTTCGCGGCTGTTTCGTTCGTCGGCTTCGAGGCGACGGCCATCTACAGCCGCGAGACCAAAGATCCTGATCGCACCGTCCCACGAGCGACATACGGTGCGGTCGCGCTTGTCGCGACCTTCTATGTGTTGGCCGCGTGGTCACTCGTAGCCGCCAACGGCGGGGAGAAGTCGGGCGATGTCGCAGGAGCAGATCCAGGGGCGTTCACGTTCGACACGATGGATCGCTTTATAGGGTCCGGAGCCACCACTGTGATGAACCTTCTGTTCCTTACCAGCTACGTAGCGTGCGCAATCGGCACTCACAACAACGGCGCGCGCTATGTCTACTCGCTGGCACGGGACAGGATGCTTCCGCGCATGCTCGGCAAGGCCCACCCTGACCATGCATCCCCGTATGTCTCAAGCGATTTCATCACCGGAGCAACCGCTCTCATCCTCATGATCGGGTTCGCAACGAGCCTTGACCCATTCCTTGTGATCGGCGTCGCGACAGTCGGGCTGACGGGTGTAGGAATTCTGCTCCTTCAGACGTTGGTGTGCATCTCTGCGATTTTCTACTTCTGGTCTCGTCCAGAGCGGCATTGGGCCAAGACGATAGTTTTCCCCGCACTAGGGGCAATCGGGATGTCATTCGGATTGGTGCTTGTGATTAGCAATTGGGAGTTCATTGGACGCACGCCCTCATCCATTCTGAACGCCCTGCCCTGGTTGATGGTGGTCTCGGCTGTCGCTGCCATCGCTTACGGGTTGCACCTGAAGCGTTCCGCGCCCCAGTTGTACGCCGCATTCGGACGTTCATCTGAACCGACGGACCCGACGCGCGCGCGAGCTATCAACTAGAGCCAACCTGGCCGTGGATGGATACAACATCCACGGCCAGGCCGGCTTCGACCGGACATCAGATTGACCTGACTGGGTTGCGCCGCGGCGGCGGGCGCACCACGTGCGCCTGCTAGTTGCAGGGTGTCCGGCCCCCCGTTTCTGTCCGCTTCTGTGTGAATGCCTCAGATACTGAGAGTGCTAGTGGCGATTGAGGATGCCAGCAACTAAGAGGTACACGACAGAGCAGATCGTGTGGACTCCGAGGTTGCGGACTCGGATCCAGTGCGCGGGGTCCGTTGCGTAGTAGTCGATACAGTCGGCGTCCGATGCGCCGGTCGGAATATCAATCAGTTCTTCGAGAGGGACCGCCTCCACGCTCCACGTGATGGTGGTCAGATCAACAGATCCATAGTCGCGGAGAAGGTGATCGTTGTTGGCATGGTCATACAGCCATTGTTCGAGGACATCGTCGGGCCAGCGGAGCTCGACGGTCTCGGGCATCGTCCGAAAGGTCGCAAAGCCATGCCCATTTTCACGGCAAGACTCGGCTGCGCGTGCGAACTCGGCTAGGTGCATCTCATGCTCGTTACCTATGGGCTCGGTCCCGGTATTTCTTGCGGAGGTCTTCGATCTCGTTCTGGATGGACTCGGCCCGTTGTCTGGAAAGGTCGGGCGTCTCATACGTGAATCCTCTAGCCGAGTCGTGAGTGTCCTGAGATCTGTCCCGAATGGCGCGCACCGGCCCTCGCCGAAGACACTGAGTGCGGCGAACGGTCAATCAGCAGAGGCAGCCAAGAACTTGGGGCGACTGGCGTCGAGACGACGAACGAGCTCGCGGTCTGGGCGAGCGAAAACGAGCATGAACGAGATCTCGATGAGCCTAGGCGGTTCACGAATCCCAACGTGTGCAACACAGTCCCATATCGACTACGGGCCCAACTGCCGGAATCGTTCATGGTCGACTACGAAGACCCCTCGTCAGCACTTCTAGGCACCGGCGGCTACTGCTTCGACTTCAAAAAGAATGTCGGGTGCAGCCAAGCTAGCAACGCCGATAACAGTTTGCGTAGGCGGCAGGTCGCCGCATCGTGCCGCCACTGCCTGCCCGATTGTTGCGAGCTTCTCGAAGTCAAGATCCACGACGTAAGTCCTCAACTGGACAACATTCATAAGATCGAGATCGTGGGCGGCGAGGGCAATATCTACATTGCTGAATGCCTGCTGAACCTGTGCGGCGAAATCCGCCGAGACAACCGTTCCTTCGGTACCCGACCCGTACTGGCCCGACACGAACACGAGATCCGTCCCTGCGGGGACTGATGCAGTGTGGCTATAGCCGAACGGAACCGGGTTGTGCAGACCGTATGGATTGAGGATGGCATGGGACATAGCACTACCTTTCTACGTTTGAGTTTCCCGACGGGCTGTCAGAAACGTGTTCAGAACTGACTCGGAGCGCGAAGGCAAGCTGCGCCAGGACGATCTCTCGATACGCGTTGACTTGTGGTGCGAAGTGCCCGAGGACCACCGGGTAGAGAAGGCCGACGATGCTCGACACGAGTGACTCGACAATTACCTGAACCTCGAACCGCGGGCTGAACGCGCCGCGTTCTGTACCTAGTTGCACTGCTTTCACATAAGGTTCCCGATACTGCTTGGCCAATGCAGCAGCGTGCTCTTGCAACTCGGCATCGTGGACGGCCGCGGTCCAGAACTCCATCAGCATTCGCCAAGTGGGGGCAGGTGTGCTGAGGCCCTGATCTACCATCGCGACCAACTGCTGCCAAGAACCGTCGCACTGCGACGCGAGTTCGTTCATCGCGTCAACGACCACCACGGTGGCTCGTTCAAATGCCTCGATCAGCATGTCTTCGCGCGAGCCGAAGTACCCCTGCAGAGTACTAACGGCGATACCGGATGCCTCGGCTACATCGGCATAACGCGTAGCGGCTAAGCCCCGTTCTGCGACTACTGCAATCGCGTGATCAAGCACGTACGCGCGCCTCTCGCCACCCGCGCGCCGTGAACGCCGAACAACCCCCTCGCTCATGTTGCTACCGTATCACAATACGGTAGCAACATGAGCGACAGTTCAAACCCCTGCCGCGGTCCGATCTCGCCCTTGCACGGGTTCTCCTCAGCCCTCAAGCAACGCCCCTATCAAACGGCATCGAACTCCCGACTCTGGGGATGAAATGCTGTTGAGGTCCGCGTCGACTCCGTACCCAGCGTGACCCCGAGGGGTGCTTCTTTGGAACCACGCCAAGGCGTCCCACCGCTCATCATGCATTTGAGCTAGCCAACTGACGTTGAAGAAAGTGATGAGGATGCTTCGGGGCGTTCGGCCTTGTGTATGCGCATCCGCACCGCAGATATGGCGCAAAGCGCAACCCCAAGAAAAGACAAAGTGATGCCGGCATGAACCAAAGCTGAGGTGAGGTACGCAGATGACTCGTCATCAACGACATACGCTGCGAGCTGCCGGAGGGACCAGAACGGCATAATGTGCGCGAATGTTCCGTCAGGATTCGCGAGCATCTGCACCGACAATATGGTCAGGAGGGCAAGGGCCCCTTCCAACTCTCGGCGAAGCAGCGCCCCTAGCAGCGCTCCCAACGGAACGCTGATCGCTACCGCCAGCGCAAACATCAGCGCGAGCGCCCAATGCCGGGCAAGCGCTTGGTCGACGATGACCAGCCCAAAGCCCGCGGCAGCGAGCAGGGTCCCGACTGCAGAAACTGCCAGCACTCGCCCGCCAAGAAGTTGCAGAACCGAGTAGCCAGCCACCCGCAGACGTCGTTCAACTGGGATAGCACCTACAGTTACGAACAGAGCAAGAGTCGAAATCGTCCAGCCGAGACCCAACGAGAGCAATCGAATGGATTGGCCCGGCAGATCGTGGCGGGCAAGATAGAACGCGACCGGCAGCAGCGCGAGGAGGGCCAGCATTTGCTTCCTTCGGCTCAGTTCGTGGAGAACTTGTCGCGCGACAATCGTCATTCGGGCCCTCCATGCGGCAGGAGCTCAAGCACATGGTCGACTTCATCAGGTTCGTGGAGAAGATGTGTAACCACAACCACGGCAGTTCCGGATTCGCGCCATCGACGCACCTCGCCCCAGAAGTCCGCGTAACTACCCCGGTCAAAACCTTGGTAGGGCTCGTCAAGGAGCAACAGTTCGGGTCGACTCAACTCTCCGAGAATCAAGTTCAATTTTTGCTTAGTTCCACCGGAGAGCTCCGACACAGGCTGTTGCGCCCTCGGTCGCCATCCCAGCCGCGCCGCAAGACGTTCACCCGTCGCACGAGATCGGCCCCGACCAATTCTCGACGCTCCCCCAAACAACTCGAAATGCTCCTGAGCGCTCAGCAAATCGTATGTTCCACCGGACTGCGGCACCCATCCCACGTGTGGCACTCGCTCTACTTTTCCTTCGCTGGCGTTCTGGAGCCCCGCGCAAATTTCCAACAATGTTGATTTGCCTGCCCCATTCGCGCCAACGACCGCGACGACTTGCCCGGCTCGAACCTCCAGATCGACGTCTCCTAGGACGCGGCGGCGCCCGTACGTCTTACCAACACTCGAAAGCCGAAGTACCACCCCTCCAGACTGACGATTGAGCGGCTCAGCCACCGCGACCCGCGAGGCGCGAGCGAGCTGCTCTGCGTAAGTCCTGGCCGGACCGAAAAGGGCTGCCGGGTGGAGTTCCGCGGCGCGCGCTTCGTCCATCGCGTCCTCGGTCATTTGTGCCGCCAGGGGGACTTCGACTCCCGCAGCATGCAGTCCGATACGGAACTGGCTACGCCATTCCTCTGGATCTGCGGACTTCATTTTCTCACCGCTGCTGAACCCGCGCCCATAACTCTGCTCATCTGCGCACTGAAGGACTCCCAATCGGCGGCGCCGGCGTGAGCTGCTCGACGCCCTTCTTCTGTGAGGCGGAAGTACTTCCGGGGTGGACCCGTCCGTGATGCCTCACGCTCCCCGACAATAAGTCCCGAGGTTTCGAGACGGACAAGCGCTGGGTAGAGGGTGCCTCCCGGCACACTTGAGAACCCCGCGTCTTCCAGGCGTTTGGCGATGCCGAGCCCATAGTCGCGCTGCTCGAGCAATAGCCGGACTATGCACACATCGAGAAATCCGTACAACCAACTGTTCGCAGTCACGTACTTAGCCTACCTGGTAACCAGACAGACTATCTACTGGGCTAGGCCAACCTCTCGGGTGACTCGTTGATCGACATCGAGATCCTGGCAAGCCGCTAGCGGGTGCGACTTCATCGGCGAGTACGGCAAAAAGGTTCAGGAAGCAGCGCGGCTGCTTCGCAGGAACTGACCGAGTTCACGAGAGCCTGAGCCTATGCGCCGGCTTCTGGCGGCGCGGATCACCCCCCGAAGGCTTCATCGATCAACGACGCGACCCGCGCCGAATCAGATGACGCCACGGTCTGGTGAATCCGGCCGACCTTCAATAGGCATAACTCGTCGGCGTGGATCTTGGCACGCTCGAGGCTCTGCTCGACGAGTAGCACCCCCATCCCTTCGCTCTGGAGCTCGGCAATCTTTTGGTACACAAGATCGACCATTACAGGCGCAAGGCCCAGAGCAGGCTCGTCCAACAGGAGGTAGTTCGGGCGCCGAAGCATCGCGCGTCCCAGCGCCACCATCTGCTGCTGCCCCCCGCTGAGCAGGGCGACCTCGTCGTGCAGTCGGCCGCGAAGGTCGGGGAACACGTCCAGCGCCTCGTCGACGCGCTTCCTCACGTCGACATCGCCACCGATCACGAGGTTCTCCATGACCGTGAACTCTCCAAGCAGGCCTCGCCCCTCGTGCACCACGGAGTTGCCGGCCCGTACACGGTCGTGCGTCTTCATTGCTGCGAGGTCCCGTCCCTCCAGGCGCAACGAACCGGACGAAGCCACCAGACCCAGGATCGATCGGACCACAGTGGTCTTGCCTGCGCCGTTCGTGCCCACTAGCGCCACCGTCTGTCCCCTGTGAATCGAGAGAGACACTCCGAAGAGAGCCTGCACCCTGCCGTACGACGCGGTGACGTCCTGCAGTTCAATCATGTGAAGCACTCCCGAAGTAGGCGAGCCGGACGGATTCCTGAGAAAGCACGTCACCGGGAGGCCCAGCGGCGATCAGCCGGCCTGCGTCGAGTGCGAACGCCTCAGAGCACAAGCGGCGGACGAGCCCCACGTCGTGCTCGACAAGCACCACAGTGCACGCGTACGACGCATGGATAGCCAACAGAACCTCCTCGAGGTCTCGCCGCGCCCCTTCGTCCAGTCCGGCCGCAGGCTCGTCGAGCAGCATCACCGACGGACGCGATACGAGGACCCTCCCGATCTCGACGAGGCGACGGCTCGCGAACGGCAGCTCGGAGACCGGGCGGTGCCGCTGTTGGTTCAGGCCGAGCAACTGCAGAACCTCCGTTGCTGTCTCGTTGGGCGCTCGCTCTGCGCGTCGCATCGACCGGGTCCCGGCCAACTGCGCTAGCAGGCCGGGGTACGGAAGACGGTCGAGACCCACGAGCACGTTCGTCAGAACCGACTCATCCTCAAGCAGTCGCACCGTCTGGAAGCTGCGCATCAAGCCTCGGTGCACCCGCTCGGCCGGCGACGCAGATGTGACGTCCTCATCCTCCAGCCATACCTCGCCGGCCGAGATGTGGGTCAGCCCGGCGAATACATTGAGCAGGGTGCTCTTCCCGGCCCCGTTGGGACCGGTGATGCCGGTGATGCTGCCGGTCGCTACCCCCAAGCTCACGTCCGCCAGGGCGGCCAGGGCCCCGTACTTTACTGTGACGGCGTCGGTCCGCAGCACCACGAGATCGGCGCTCATCGCCGCGCCCACATAGAGAATCGACGGCGCCCCGACGTCGCGGCGCTGGCAAGGCCACCCGGCGCCGCAAGAGCGACAATCGTGAGGAGTAACCCCGCCGTCAGCGGGTAGAGGTTTGCCTTGTCGATCAGGTTGAAGAACTGTGGCGCCAGCACGAGGTAAAACGCTCCAAGCCATGCCCCTACGACGCTCCTCGACCCGCCGATGACGACGGCAACGAAGAGGTAGATCGACGAGAATAGGTGGAAGTCGGTTGGGGCGAGGAAACCCGTCACTGCCGCAAACACCCATCCCGCAACGCCTGCGAAAACCGCGGCGATCAGAAAGGCGATGATCTTGGTGCTGCGCACGGACGCTCCGACGGAGTCAACGACGAGCTCGGAGTCCCGGACCGCGGCCATTCGTCTGCCCAGCTTGGTCCGAGGGAGGTTCCACGCGACGTAGGTCGCAATGATCGCAGGGACGACGGCGAACAAGTACGCGTCCACCGGCTGAGTGGTGTCGAGACCGGCGATCAGCATGCCAGGGACTGGCGCGCCCTGCGTACCACCCGTCAGGTCGGTCGTCTCGGTCAAGCTCCAGACAAAGATCTCGCCGAACGCCAGAGTTACCAAGCCGAGCCGCAAACCCGAAAGACGGAGCGTGGGTACGGCACCAGAGCACCAGCGACGAGCCCTACACCCACCACGGCGAGAAGTTGGACCAGTGGGTCGACGTCGCGCTGGGCTAGCACGAGCGTCGTGTAGGCCCCTACGCCCATGAACGACGCATGGGCGAGTGAGAGCTGACCCGTCCGACCGAACAGAATGTGCAGCCCTAGCGTCGCGATGCCGTACGCCAGGAGCTGCGTCGCGATGAACAACCAATACGTGCCCAACACAAACGGGGGCAGCGCCACAAGGGCTAGCAGTCCCACCGCGACGAGTGCTGAGCGCACCCGTCTGGATCTCGGAGCACCGGTCGACGTGATGGGCGATCGGACGTCGGCGATCGTCATGCTCGTGCCTCCTTACGCTCGTCTACAAGTCGTTGAGGCGTGAGACCAAGAGCGACGATCACCAGTGCGAAGACTGCCGGCACGGCTGCGGACGCTCCAAGGGAGTACACCACGAACGACTCATAGATCCCGAGCGCCACTGCGATCAGCAGCGGGGTCCAGAATCGATTGAGGCCGCCGATCATCCCGGCGACGAATGCCTTGATCAGCAATGAGGTCATGTAGAAGGGGTCGACCGCGAGCCGGCTGGCCGCCAGAATGGCGACCACGGCGACAATCAGGCCCGAGACTGCCCAGATTGCGGTCTTGAGTCGCGGAACATCGACGCCAGCGGCTGAAGCGATTGTTGCGCTGCTCGCACTCGCCCTCGCCGACAGCCCCACGGCGGTGCGGTTCCAGAAGTACCAAACGCCGAGCACGGCGATCGTCGAGACGATTACAACGACGGCGTCACTCACGTTGACGGACACTCCTCCAACGGAGATTCCGGTGTTCGTCCCAAGAGCGAGGAATGAGTGCGAGTCTGCATCTACAAGCAGTTCCATTGCTGTGGTGATGAACAGAAAGATGCCGAGCGTGACGACAACGTCAAGGCCCGGCTGCGCGGCCGACACTCGCCTCATGGCGAGTCGCTCGATCATGGCAGAGAGCACCGCGCCCGTGATCAGGGCAAGCGTCACAGCCAATGGCACGGGCAGGCCGACTCGCGCGTAAAGTGCCCAGCACCCGAGCGCGGCGGCCATCCCGACCTGTCCGTACGCGAAGTTGATCGTCCCGCTGACCTGGAAGACGATCAGCACACCGAGCAGGAGGAGCGCGTAGAGCAGACCTGTCGTCGTCCCGCCAATGAGGACTTGAATGATGTCAGCGAACATGCCATCCATGGCGATCGCCCCGTCAGTCGATCGGGACAGTGTTCTCAAGCACGGTCACCTTCGAGCCACTGATCTTGCCGACGCCAATCGCCTCGACTCCTGAGCGGTCGCCCTTGCCCCATGTCACGGGTGGAATGATGCCGGTTTCGAAGCCCTTGATTTGTTCAAGCCCTCTCATGAGGCACGGGCGGTTGAGGCCCTTGGCCTGCCTGAGACCCTCGGCCGTCAGTTCGGCCTGGACCCAGCCGATCGCGTTGAACTTTGTCGGAGCCTTGCCAGTTTGCTTCGTGAAGTCGGCGACGAACTTCTTGACTTTGGGGTCGTCGCTCGTCAGCTGCGCTGCGTCGAGCACAACGGACATGTCTTGGACGAGCGGCGAGAACTCTGCAAGGAACGTCTCGTCAGTCATGCCGGCCCACGCCGCGGTGCGCGGCTCGTAGCCGATCCGCTTCGTCGCTTGAGCAGGCCACCCGTGTCAGCGTTCGTCATGATAAGGAACATCCAGTCAGCGTCGAAGCGTCGCAGCTGGGCCGCGATCGGGCCGAAGTCGGTAGTGCCGGGCTTCTCCGGCACGTACAGAATCTCAGAGTTGTCTCCTACGGCTGCCTCGATGCCGACCTTGGCCGAGTCGCCGATGTCCCCCGCCACGCCGACCAGAGCGATCCTCTTCGGCGCGGGTTGGTCTTTGAAGACGTATGTCGCGAGGCCAGTGAACTGCTTCTCGTAGTCGACCGTCGCCGAGAAGATGGACGGCGTGTCGGTCCCGCCGATCTGAGTGCTCGGCGCGTTCGGGGCTATCGCCGGGACATCCCGCTGCTTGAGGTATGGCACCGTGCTGAGAAAATTGGGGGTACCCATCCCTCCGGAGATCGCGAGCACCTTGTCGCGCTCGACGAGCTGACGCGTCTTCTGTTGAGACTTGGCAGGATCGAATTCGTTGGCACTCCTTCAATAGGCCAGGCCCGCGCCTACCTCCGGGAGCCGTCAAGCCCACCCGGCGCGAATGGCCAAGATGGCGGCCTGGACTCGGTCGCGGCTGCCGGTCTTGTCGAGGACGTTACCGACATAGGTTTTGACGGTTGAGATCGAGAGATGGAGAGCGTCAGCGATCTCGGCGTTCGTACGTCCGTTCCCTATCAAGGACAGCACGTCACATTCACGGCCAGTTAATGAGTACGCCGCCAGGTCGACCAACGTGACTGGACCTGCAGCACGGACCCTTTCGAGCACCGCTCCCGTCACTTCCGGGGAAAGGATCGAGTGGCCCGCCGCTACCCGTCGTACCGATTCGACCAGTTCGCGGCCGCTGCATCGCTTCAGCAGGAAACCTCGGGCACCTGCTGCGATCGCGTCGATGACGTACTCGTCTTGTTCGAATGTCGTCACCACGATCACCGCCGGCGCATGAGGCAGCGCCAATACCGCCCGCGTAGCGTTCAGACCGTTCATGATTGGCATCCGGATGTCGACCAAAGCGACATCAAGGTGGGGGTCGAGTCGTACGGAGTCAAGAAAGGCTTTGCCGTTCGCCGACTGCACCACAACTTCGATGTCGTCGTTTGCGCCCAAGATCAGGGCGAAGCCCTCCCGGACCATCACCTGGTCGTCAACGACCGCTACTCGAATCACAGCCGCGGTTCCAGGGGCAATACCACGTCAATGACAGTGCTGCCGCCGAGCCGCCCAGCCAATTCCCATGACCCAGCCTGCGCAGCCACTCGCTCTCGGATCCCGATCAATCCCGAGCCGCGACGGGCCACAGGGTCGAGCGTCGAGGGTGGCCCGACGCCGTTGTCGGTGACCCGCACCCGCAGGTGCCGGTCCAGACGGACCACCTCAACCCAGGACTCGGTCGCTTGCGCGTGGCGGGCCACGTTGGTGAGTGCCTCCTGCACGATGCGGTAGACCGTCAGCGCCTGCACGTCGTTCAGTTCCACGTCGGCACTGATATGGACGGTGGTCGCGACCCCTTGCAGCCGGAGTGGTGCCGCTAGCAACTCGTCGATGTCAGAGAGCTGAGGCGGTGCGGACACTTGCAGGTCGGTGTTCAGGTCTCGTAGATGGTCCACCATGCTGTCTAGCTCGCCCAGTGCCGTGCGCCCCAGGGCCCCAATCGCCCGCAACGCGCCCTCAGCGTCCGTGACCAGTCCGGCCTCGGCCTGGATCACAATCGCGGTCACTTGGTGACCGATCACGTCGTGCAGCTCGCGAGCCATCACCGCACGCTGCTCCAGCCAGCGGGCTTGTCCGCTAAGCTCATCGGCCCTCTCGACCAACTCAGTGACCCGCATCCGGTAACGAATCAGCAACCCCACTCCCCCGCCGAGACCGACTGCGAGGAATGGGACTGGAGACGCGCTGGCGGGGTTGAACATGATGGCTAGGACTGCGCCGGCGACACCCCCCACCCACGCCGACACGACCACTCGCCTGCGCTCTTCCACCGTGGCAAGCAATGAGAAGGCCGCGATGAGTGGCCACACATAGGTGCCGCCGGGCGGTGCCCAGAAGGCCACGACTGCCGCACCCGCCGCGAGCGCTTCGCTCCGCAGGCGCGGGATCCTCCACGTGAGGAGGGCGAAAACAGGTGAAGCGAGCGTCGCCCTAAAAGGGGACTGATCGGCGTAGTAGAACGTCTGCGTCCGCACCACGATTAGGACGCCCACCAGCGTGGTGGCCCAGAGGACCCAGGCCCCTGCCCGGAGTCTGACCGGATCGGTCAGGGACCTTCCTTTGATACGCACCACCACAGTCTCACCGATAGTCGTCACCGGTAGGAAGCGATGTGCCGACCTTTGGTACCGAGGTACCAAACGGAACGCTACCTGAGGTGGAACCACCCGAAGCACTTGTGACGGATCGTCGCTTAGGTGAAAAAGTCCTCAGACCGGCAGTTCTTGCTGCCTTGCTCGGCGCGGGTGGTGGGCCACCCGGGGACCGCCTGGTCGATAGCAGCGGTCTCAGTGGTCTGCTACCTGATCTTTCAAGTGATCCCCTCGCCGCCGACGTTCCACGACATGGCGGTCTATCGTGCCGAGGGAATGGCCATGCGCCAAGGTTTGGGCCTCTATGGCGCACTGCCCGGCGTGCATGGACTGGCTACTTACCCGCCATTCGCAGCAATCTTGTTCGTGCCAACCACGGTCCTGCCTCTGTCGATGCTCGGCCCCATGTCTTTGGCCTTCAACCTCGCACTGCTCATACCCGTCGCCCATCTCTCTCTACGCCTGACCGGCGCCTCGGGGCATCGGTTGAATGCAGGAACGGCCATGGTCATCGCCGCGGCTTTGTGGTGCGAACCGATCCAGGCCACGCTCGGATTCGGGCAGATTAACCTGCTCCTGCTCACCCTGATCCTGGCCGATTTCACGGTACTCCGCGACACCCGCTGGGCCGGCGTAGGCATCGGGCTGGCAACGGGCCTGAAGATCACCCCCGCCATCTTCGGCATCTACCTGATGATCACCGGTCGCCGTCGAGCTGGCTTGACCACCATTGCCACCACCACCGCCACCCTGGTGGTCTCCGCCATCGTCGCTACTCGAGACACCTGGGACTTCTGGACCCGCTATTTGTTTGACGATCGGCGAGTGGGGCGACCTGAAAACGTCTCAAATCAGACAATCCGTGGCTGGCTGGTCCGGGCCTTCCAAACTCGGGAACTGCAGGGCTGGCAGCTGGTCCTCCTCGCGACCATCGTGCTCGTCCTGCTGGTTCTCGGGATGAGCATCGCACTTCGCGCACAACGTCGAGGAGACGAACTGGGCGGGCTCTTGGCCACGGCCTGTACCGCTCTGCTGATTTCTCCCATCTCATGGAGCCACCATTGGGTGTGGTGCGCCCCCATTCTTGTCTACGCCTGGCACCGATCCCGGCTGCTCCTTGCCGTGACACTAGCCCTGACGTGGACCGGCGTCGTTTGGGTCGTCCCGCACGGTGACCGCCTCGAGCTGGCTCTTACACCCCTCCAAGTCGCCGTCTCCGGACCATACGTGGTCTGGGGGGTGGCGACTCTCGCGATGACAGGGCGCCATCCAGGCCGCGCCCGTCGAGTCGACAGGTCTTCGACGGTTGCAAACCAGAAGTAGGGAACGGGCGAGCTGACATGACGTCCGATCCCAGGTTGGCGTCCGCCCAGAGCTGATCGGCTTGGTCGACGTCCCCTGCGAGCTGCCACGCCAGCCAAGTCGCAACCCACTCAGCATCTTGAGAAGAGGCAAGGGAATTGACCGCGGCACGCAGGGCAGATCTATTCGACAGGAGCCTTCTCAAACTCGCGCACCAATAACGAGATGTCGCCTATCGGGAGACATTCCTAACCGGATGAATGCGACCTTGGCAGACCCGAAAGTGAGGCCGACCACTCCCACGATTACCAGCAGTGGAAGCACTAGCTGGCCATCAGGAATGACGCCCTCGTCGCGCGCCACACCGAACGGAATGATCGTCGCCAGCGACGCGACTGAACCATAGAGCACACCCACGCCCGCCACGACGACCGCCTCCAGCATCACGGAACTGGAAAGCTGTTCTGCATCTCCACCGATCAATCGGAGTCGCCTGAACTCCTCTCGTCGGTCGGAGAAAACGGCGGCGAACGAGTTGATCACCATGATGGCAGCGAACAAAGCGATCATGATCACTACGACGTTGTTGAGCAGATTGACCGAGCCGCTTGTGTCGTCTTGGAGCGCCGAGCGGTCGAGGGTACGGCCATCGATGCCTACGAGCATCAGAGTGCCAACCGCAGTTGCCGTCAACACGATGACAGGGCCGAGCACACCCGCGAGCATCCTTCTGCGGCGCACGACACTGAAGCGCGCAAGGTGGCCAGGCGCCCCGAAGCGGGCGAGGATCGGGCTGGCCAGGCCCGCCACCGTGCCCAAAAGCACAGGACTGAGCAAGGCAAATCCAATACCGACCAGAATCGAGCTGGACCCCGACGTCGCCATGGCCGCATACGGATCGTCGGACTTTGCTGTCACTGTGATCGTGACGATGCCGAGCACGACGCCGTACATGATGAAGACGACCGCGGCCAAGATCCGATACCAGCGCATCTTGGAGCGATCGTTGGCGGCCCTGCGAGCGAGCAACTTGATCGACGACCGTGTCGCTCTGCGACCAGCAACCGATGCAGCCACGGCACTCACGATGATCATGATCACGAAGACGATTGACAATGCGACCCACCCCGTCTTGCCCGCTACCGAAGTTGCGATCAGATCGCGCCTCTTCAGAAGCGACAACAGTGCCCGCCCTGCGCCGGCTGCGAAGATTGCGCCCAGAGCCGAAGCGATCAGTGCGATGAACACCGCCTCCGAGCGAATAAGTGTACGCACTTGCCGCGGAGTCGCCCCGATAGAACGAAGCATCCCGATCTCGGACTCGCGTTGACGCACCGTAACCCCGAGCGTCGAGGCCACAGAGAACAGCACAATCAGCACGCCCCAACTGCCGACTACCGCGCCAATCGTCACTAGAGTCTGGCGATCCGCACTGGACATCTGTCCTGTTGCAGTTTCTATAAGGGTCGCGAACGTCCCGATGATGAAAGTGCCGAGCGCAATCGACGCAAAGGCTGCAGTCGATGAACTCGCGCGGTGACGCAGAGAACGCAGTGCCAAGGTCGTCATGCCACCCTCCGCCCCAGATGAGCGAGTCGAGACGCAACAATGTCGGCCGTGGGGTTGACCAGACTCCCGTCGATTTGTCCGTCCACCAGGAACACGACCGCCTCGGCGCGAGCCGCAGCAGCAGGATCGTGGGTCACCATGACTACCGTGGCGTCCAAGTTGTTGACACAACTCACCAACAGATCAAGAATCTCAACGGCTGACTGGGAGTCGAGCGAGCCTGTGGGCTCGTCGGCAAGAATGACATCCGGGCCCGTGACAAGTGCACGCGCAATTGATACGCGCTGTTGCTGTCCGCCTGAGAGTTCTGACGGCATGTGGTCCGCGCGGCCACCGAGACCTACTGCCTCTAGCAACTCGCGTACACGTTCGTCGTCGACGCGCCTTCCCGCCAAGCGCAGGGGAAGCCCAACGTTCTCAGCTGCCGTCAGGTAAGGCATGAGCTGGAAATCTTGAAACACCATTCCCACGTGAGCACGCCGAAACTCAGCCAGTTGCCTCTCGTTCATGCCAGTTATCTCGCGGCCACCTATCCGAATAGTTCCGCTGTCAACGGCTTCCAAGCCAACGACGCTGTTGAGAAGTGTGCTCTTGCCCGACCCCGACGGCCCCATCACAGCCGTGAACGAGCCGTTGAAAAGAGTCAGATCTATGCCATCTAGCGCCGTGACCGGGGCTGCCGGTCCGCCGAAAGTGCGGCTCACTCCGCGGACTTCAAGGGCAGGGGTCATGGTGTCCTTCTTCGTTCGAGTGTGTGATGAGTTCACGCTACGGAGGAACGCCCTGCGGACGCGATGGGCTGAACTCCACCGGACGGGTAGGCGTAGACCCACCTCTCCACTCTCGCGACGATGTTCGAAGCTGACCTGCCGCCGCCTTCCTCGCATCGACGGGCGATGATGCCTGGACACCGGCCCAGCCCGCGCCGTCGGGGATGATCCTTGTCTCATCCACGGGCAACCGGCTGACGACCCCACGACCGGCAACCCGACGTGCTGGCCGTTGCCGACAGCGGCGGTCGCTACCAAGCAACCTCGGAGTCAACCGGGCGGTCAGCCCACGGTAGGCCGCAATCGACTCTTGATCGCCCAACACGTCGCCCGATCCCGTGGTCGTCGGTCTGGCCGATCTCCTCGACGTCCAGATCCTCGCTACAGGGTGCGATGCGTCAAACCCAGGTAAAGGCGTCGACCAATGGACCAGGATCACTCACGCTGACTCAGCGTAGAGCGGCTCGACACCGCTGGCTTCGAGTTGGGCCGCCTGTGCAGAGTGCTCATACGTACCAGCTCGCGTAGGGCAACGAACAGACAGAACGCCGCGTACGCGGCAGACAGAGCATGTGCGCTCAGCACCAAGGCCAGGACCGCTCCTACTGCCGCACCGGGGGCTGCTCCGAGGATGAGAGTGAGGCTCAACCGCCGAGCTGCCGTTCCTTGGCGAGCGTGCATGATCCAGCCGACAATCGAGTTCGGAAAGAACATCAGCAACGATGTACCCACTGCCGTGTGCAGGTCGCAGCCAAACAGCACCATCATCACGGGTACAGCGAGTAGCCCCCCGCCGAGCCCAATCGCAGATGACCACGCACCGATCAAGACTCCGCATATCACAGAGAGTGGCGCGATGTAGGCCCAACTATGCACCGCACCTGCTGGAACTAGGGCACCTCCATCGAGTGGGTCGATACCGGCGGTAGCGAGCACGAACTTCGCCACAGAGAGCAGCAACACGGTCACGAACAACCATCGCAACAGGCTGTGCGAAACCTTCAAGATCAATGCCGCGCCGAACAGGCCTCCGAAGGTGCCCCCCGCGAGCATGCCCAAGCCTGCGTTCCAGTCCAGGTGACCACCGACTAGCGCGAATGTAAGCGCTCCAACGCCGACTACCGCGGTGTTAGCAGCAGTCGCCGTTCCATGCAGGCTCGGACGCTGCAAGGTGGTGAGGCCTTCCAGGGTGGGGACGTAGAAGACGCCACTGCCGCCGCCAAACAGCCCGCCAATGAGGCCGCCGATCGCGCCGACCCCCATCTCAGCGGGAAGTCCACCGCGCAGCGCCTCGGCCCGAGAGGATGGGGCATTGGGTCCGGGAACCTTTGGCATCTTGTGCCTTTCTCCTTGCTAAACGTGCCACGAAAGTTGACACACTTGTCTGAGGAGTAGACAAGTTGTACTCTGCCTGAGACACGGTCCTAGGAAAATGAGCGACACCTCAGACAAGCAGAGGAGTTTTGATGCCGAGCGCTGTCCAGCGGGACGCATTAGGTGCACAGACCGCGCAGATACTGCTCGAACGCATCAAGGCCGGCGAGTGGGCCCTAGGGCACAAACTGCCGGGCGAAACCACGCTGGCTGCCCAACTCGGGGTGGGCCGGTCGACGGTGCGCGAGGCAATCCGTGAGCTGGCCGGCAGGGGTGTGCTCGATCCACGTCAGGGAGCGGGCGTGTTCGTCACTGCCATCGACGCCACCGAGGACTGGGACGCCGTGCTCAAGCGGGCTGATATCGCCTCAGTCATCGAGGGGCGAATCGCTATCGAAACCGAAGCAGCGGGACTAGCAGCGCTCCGGCGTACGGCCGCCGACATTCGCGCAATGCGCCGAGCTCTCGGGCGCCGTGTGGTTGATGGACAGACCACTGAGGAGTACGTGGATGCAGACATGACGCTGCACCGCACCGTTGTTGCGGCCGCCCACAACGACGTTCTCCTGGAGCTATTCGACGGGTTCGTTCCCCGAATCCGCCGAGCGATGATCGAACTCCTTCGCATGCGACCCCACAGTCGCCACGCCAACGGGGATGACCAGGGTGCCCACGCCGCACTCGTGGCGGCCATTGTCGACCATGATCCCGCCACAGCGGCTGACAAGAGCCGATCTCACCTTGCAGAGATGAAGGACGCGCTGACATGACGGCATACGACAGGAGCGCCAACCCAGCGCCGGTTATCCAACTCGACAACGTCACGTTTCGACGCGGCGACCGGACGATACTGGATGCCATTAGTTTCGCCGTCCGGGCTGGCGAGCACTGGTCACTGATCGGCCCCAACGGCGCCGGCAAAAGCACCATCCTCGGCTTCTGTGGTGCCGTGACGCATCCGACCTCGGGGACGGTCGACATCCTCGGCCGGCGTCTGGGGCACGTCGAGCTTCAGACCCTGCGCCGCTCGATCGGGCATGTAGATCCCCGCCACCCGATCAGGTCCCCCTTGAGCTTGCGGGAGGTTGTCCTGACGGGTCTGACCGGGACGATCGAGACACTTTTGCGATGGCGCCCCGAGCGCGCGCAAGTCGAACACGCCGACAAGTTGATCGACCAGATCGGACTGAGCAAAAGAAGTGACGATGTGTGGCCGAACCTGTCCCAAGGTGAACGAGGACGGGCTCTTGTCGCGCGCGCGCTCATGAGCAAGCCGTCTCTCCTCCTTCTCGACGAGCCCACCACCGGTCTGGATGTCGCCGCCCGCGAGCAACTACTCACGACGATCGCCGACTTGGAGCACACGCAGCCCGAGCTGGCCTCGATCTTGGTCACCCACCATCTTGAGGAGTTGCCTAGCAGCACCTCGCACGCGGTCCTGCTCAGTGACGGCCGCGTCGTGAGCGCCGGACCGATCCACGATGTGCTGACCACAGCGAATGTGTCATCGGCCTTCGAGCATCCCATCCGGGTAGGCCAACACGACCGCCGGTGGTATGCACTGGCTGAGTCGCCACCGAGTCTTCGCGCCCTTGCATGACCTCAACGAGGACATAGGGGTCCGCGAAGGTGGGATTTTTGTGACGAACCACTATGTCTACATTATTCTCAGACGTACCGGATTCATGTGCGTGCGGACATGCGTTGGACTACTGTTCACGGTGTGGACTTACCAAAGCTGCTCGACGGCCGGCTCAAGCTGAAGCACCTTGTTCTCGTTGACATTCTGATGACTCAGGGCTCCGTGGTCGGCGCTGCCAAGGCTCTCCACGTCACGCAACCGGTGGTCACTCGAAGTCTTCAGGACCTTGAAGCCGTGCTTGGGGTCCCCCTTTTTGATCGAGGGGCTCGCGGCTTGTCGCCTACTGAGTTTGGCGTGGCTTTCACGGCTCATGCTCGCGCCGTGATTGCACAGCTCCGACAGTCGGCCCGCCATCTGACTGAGATCGCTGACGCTGATCGAGGACAGGTGTCGATCGGGACGCACCTGGCTGGCTCCAATATCCTGATCCCCCGCGCCATAGCAAAGCTGAAATCGGCTCATCCCTTGCTCACTGTGATCGTCAAAGAGGGGCCATCTGACTCCTTGCTGACTGATCTCGCGGCGGGGCGGATCGATCTCATCGTCGGACGATTGACCGCACCCTCGAACGAGGGCCTGATCCGCCGGCCCTTGTATCAGGAATCCGTGCGCGTGGTGGTCGGAGCCCAGCACCCATTTGCTGGCGCGGACGTTCTTGAGCTCGGCGATTTGGCGGCATTTCCGTGGATCCTTCCTGGCCCGGACACCGTACTCCGGGGAGAGCTCGAGGCGTACTTCCTCGAGCAGGGCTTCGAGGTTCCTCGGAACCGAGTCGAGACGACCTCATTCCTCACTGCTCGGCAGCTGATGCTCGAGACCGAGCATGTTGCCGTGATGCCTGAACTCATTGCTCGCGAGGATCCACGCATCTCCCGACTGCCAATCTCACTCGAGCCCATCGGCCATAGCGTAGGCCTCACGCTCAGCGCCGAGAGACAGCTCAACCCTGCTTCCACTGCCATGATCGCGGCGCTCCGAAACGCAGCACTTCACATGACGGGCTGAGCCGCATTCAACCGTGGCCGGAGACCTAGGAACAGCTCTGCGTTGCCCCGAAGAACCTTCTCGCGCTGCTCAGCAGTGAGATCTGGGCTGGTTCGCACGACGTGTCCGGCAGGGCGCTCTCCCAGTGGATAGGGATAGTCGCTCCCCAGCAGTACGTGATCGTGCCCTACCGTTTCCACCAGCAGGCGTAGCGCGCGATGATCGAACACCACTGAGTCGGTGTAGAACCGCCCAAGATAGTGGGACGGGGGGTGTTCGGAAGTCCCGATGACGTCATGCCGTTGGCGCCAAGCATTGTCCATCCTGCCGACCCAGAAGGCAAAGGAGCCTCCCCCATGCGCAAAACAAATACGCAATGTGGGAGGAAGTCTGTCGAAGGCGCCTCCGAGGATCATGGCCAGGATGGACAGATGAGTCTCTGACGGCATCCCAGCCAACCATTGCGCCATCCAACGGTCCAGACGAGGAGAGCTCGCCATGTCCCACGGATGCACGAATACCGGAACTCCCAACGAAGCGGCGTGCTGAAGGAACGTCACAACGCCGGCACTATCTAGGTCAAGATCACCGACGTGGTTCCCAATCTCCACCCCGCCGTGCCCATTGGCGATCGAGCGTTCGAGCTCCCGGCAAGCCGCATCTGCATCCTGCAGCGGCACCTGACAAAACGGGATGAGACGTTCCGGCGCTGAAGCGCAGATCTCAAGCGCCAAGTCATTGAAGATGGCGGCAATCTTCGCTGCCTGCTCTGAGGGATGACCGTAGGAGAAGAAGGCCGGCGTCGGGGACAAGACCTGGATGTCAACTCCGTCCGCGTCCATCTGCACAAGCCGCGCGTCCGCGTTCCAAGCGTTGTCCTGAACCGTCCTGAACTCCCGCGACCCCATCATGATGGTCGCTTCGCGCTCTGAATCGATCCGGAGCTTCGGCATGGGGTGGTCCGCAGTACCCAGGTCGGGCCACCCTCGAGGCACGTAATGAGTGTGGACGTCGATAGATCCAACCACGCTGATCGTCAGCCCTTACCTGGGTGCACGGCCCCGCAGTTCTGACATGTCCGACCCTCGGTGCTCTCGTAGAAGGTACGGAAGACTGGCGGGAGGTCCTCGACGATGTCGCGAACCTGAAGCTCCACTTCGTGGACAAGGTGAGAACAGTTGGGGCAGTACCACTGAAACTTCTCGAGGGTCCCTTCCTGGCGCACACGCTCGATGACCAGCCCAATGGAACCCGCCTCTGGACGCTGCGGCGAATGGGGCAGGTTTCCGGGCAACAGCCACATCTCGCCTTCGCGAATGTGGACCGTCCGCGGACCTTCGGCGGTCATCAAGTCGACGTGCATGCTCCCCTTGACCTGATAGAACCACTCCTCGTACGGGTCGAGATGGAAGTCCGTTCGCTGGTTCGGACCGCCGACGACCTGAACGATGAAGTCTGAGCCGGTCGCCATGGCGCAGTTGTTGACCGGCGGCTTGAGCAGGTGCTCGTGCTCCTCGACCCAGGCCTTGAAGTTGATGGGGGCGGTGACGTTTGCGGCGGTCATAGTGATGCTCCTTCATTCTGATACTTCCGGCGACTCGCGATGACTTGTAGCTCAACGAGCAGATGGGGATGCGGCAATTGGTGGACGGCGACGGTGGTCCTCGTGGGACCGTTCTCGTCGAAGCGTTCGGCATAAACCTCATTGAATCCGCCGAAGTCGTTCATCGACGTCAGGAACGCAGTGACCTGAAGGACATCGGTGAGGTCGGATCCAACTTCAGCCAGGATGCGTTCGATGGTGTCGATCACGGCCCGGGTCTGAGCACGTATATCGAGATTGGTCGTTCCGAACTCGTCGACCTCGACCCCTGCAAAGGTGTTGTCGGCGCGCCGCGAGCTCGTCCCTGAGACGAAGACGAGGTCGCCCGCAACCTTCACGTGGGGAAATGATCCGCGCGGGATGGCCAGCCCCTCGACAACAACGCTTCCCATCGATGCAGGTTTCATGAAGCCTCCTCCATCGAGGTTCCAGTGGCGGTAAAGGAGACGCGCCCTAGCCCGGCGATCGTGGTGGTCACGGACCCGCCAACCAGCGGAACTGCTCCGGTCGCAGCCCCGGCGAGGATGATGTCGCCCCGCCGCAGCACAAACCCTTGCGACCGAGCGACGCTCGTCAACAGAGCCAGCCCACGCCACGGGTCGCCGAGGATGGCCCCGGTCGTTCCAGTCGCTGCCACGGTCGATCCCACGGTCATCCTGACTGCCAAGTTGCTCAGGTCGCGAGGCGACACCCATCGGCCGGTCACGAAAGCCGCCCCTGACGTGTTGTCGGCGATGACGTCACCGTGGCTGAAGAGGAAGTCCCGATAGCGAGAGTCGATGATCTCTATGGCCGGGGCAACGGCGTCGATCGCGGCCTCCACAGAGCACCGCGGATCATCAAGATCGAGGTCATCGCCGATCCGCAAGGCCACTTCTGGTTCTACGCGGGGATGGATGAGCCCCTCGAGATTGAGGTCGCCACCGTCAGGTACCTCCATGGCATCCGTGAGGTGGCCGACGATCACATCGTCCACTCCCATCTGCCGCATCTTGGCACGACTGGTGAATCCCAGCTTCAGCCCGACCGGCGTCTCACCACGATCGACGCGGCGGGCCACGAGGAGTCTCTGCACCTCGTAGGCCGAGTCGATGTCCCACTGAATGACGCGGCCCTCGATCGGGGCACCGCTGAGGTGCGCATCGTCGAGAACGCGGGACGCCTCTCGAGCTTCAAACAGCGCCTCGATCATGCGTGGTCACCTCGTGCGGCAAGGAGGTCCAATGCGACATCCGGGATCATGTCTTCCTGACCTCCCACGAGCTGTCGACGCCCCACCTCCATCAAGATGGAGCGAACATCGATCCCGAACTTCTCCGACGCCCGCCGAGCGTGCAGCAGGAAGCTGGAGTAGACACCGGCAAACCCCAGCGTCAGTGTGTCTCGATCCACTCGCACCGGGTGCAGACTCGCTGGTCGAACGACATCATCGGCCACATCCTGCAAGGCAAAAAGGTCGGCGCCGTGCTGCCAGCCGAGCAAATCGGCTACGGCAACGAATGGCTCAGCGGGACAGTTGCCCGCGCCCGCTCCCTGGCCTGCAAGCGCAACATCGACGCGGACAGCCCCGTGCTCCACGGCGGCAATGCTATTGGCGACCGAGAGTGACAGGTTCTCATGCGCATGAATCCCAACTTGGGTGGTTGGAGAGAGCACCTCGCGATAGGCGTCGACACGGTCCGTGACACCGTGGCTGGTGAGGCGACCCCCCGAGTCCGTCACGTAGACGCAATGAGCTCCGTAAGACTCCATCAGGAGCGCCTGCTTCGCGAGCTCTTCAGGCTCGGCCATGTGGCTGAGCATCAAGAAACCGGAGACATCCATGTCGTGTGAACGGGCCCAGTCGATGTGCTGCGCGGCAACATTCGCCTCGGTGCAGTGCGTCGCGACACGGACGCTGGTGACTCCCTGACGGTGCGCCCGCGCGAGATCTTCGATGGTCCCGATGCCCGGGATGAGAAGCGTGGTCAGCCGTGCTTGCTGGACTACGTCCGCCGCTGCCTCGATCCATTCTGCGTCAGTGCAGGAACCGAACCCATACGTCGCGCTGGATCCGCCCAGCCCATCACCGTGCGCCACCTCGATTGCATCGACGCCAGCACGATCGACCGCAGAGGCAATCGCTCGAACTTGCTCGACCGTGTACGCATGACCCATCGCGTGCATGCCGTCACGCAGCGTGACGTCTTGCAGGTACAAAGTCATCGGGCTGCCACCTCTCGAAGTTCGAGCATCCGTTCTGCTGTCCGGAGCGCAGCGGAGGTCATGATGTCGAGATTGCCGGCGTACTCAGGAAGGTAGTGACCCGCGCCGGAGACCTCGAGGAATGCGGTGACCATGGTTCCGCTGACATGCCGGCCGAGTGCAGGCACGAACACCTCATGGAGGTCGTCGAACTGCAGTGACTGCTTGAGCCGGTAACCAGGCACGAACTCCTGCACGCCTGCCACCATGTCGTGAATCGAGGTGGTGATCGCGTCTTGACGGAGAACATCTCCCCCCGCAGAATGCTCCACCAGGCAGGACACGGTGTCCCGCATGATGATGGCGGGTTCCGCGGGGTTGAGGATGATGATCGCCTTGCCAACCGAGGCGCCCCCGACCGATTCGATCGCGCGACTCGTCGTTTCAGTGAACTCGTCGATGTTGGCACGAGTCCCGGGTCCCGCAGAGCGCGAAGCAATCGAGGCGACGATCTCAGCGTAGGCGACTGGCATCACACGAGAGACCGCAGCGACGATCGGAATGGTGGCCTGCCCGCCGCACGTGATCATGTTGACGTTGTCTGAGTGGAGGGACTGACCGAGGTTGACGGTTGGAACGACGTATGGCCCTAGCGCGGCAGGAGTGAGATCCACCATCAGTAGCCCGTGGTCACGCGCGAAACGAGCATTCTCAGCGTGTGCCTTGGCCGACGTTGCGTCAAAGACCACCCGCGCGTCGGTCAGCTCGCGCATCGCCGCCAACCCCTCGATGCCCCCGGCCGTCGTCGCAATGCCACGCTTCGCCGCTCGGGCAAGTCCGTCCGATGCCTGATCGATGCCTACCATTGCGGCGACGACCAACCGGTCTGACAGACGCTCGATCTTGAACATCAGGTCCGTTCCAATGTTTCCCGACCCGACGATTACTGCCCCAACCTTCATCGGACTGCTCCTTGAGTGAAAATGACGTCTACCTCGCCGAGCTCGCTGAAGCGCGCGGTGAACCGTCCTGGGCCACTGACATCGACCATGGGTCCCAGCGCTCCGGCGAGCACCACATCGCCGCGTCGGAGCGGCTGGCCGCGCCGGGCGAGCTCACGCGCCACCCAGGTTGCAGAAACCACCGGAGAACCCATGCAAGCAGCGCCGGATCCGTACGAGACGTCGTCGCCGTCGAGGTCCAGCACCATGCCCACCTGACTCAGGTCGAGGCCGTCGAGTGAGTGAGGAACCGTGCCAAGCACCACTCCCCCGCTGGACGCATTGTCGGCCACCGTGTCCGCGATCGTGACGTCCCAGGACTGAATACGCGAATCGACGATCTCGATCGCTGGCAGCACGAACCGTGTTGCCCCGAGAAGATCTGCGATCGACGTGGTCGGTGATTCCAGATCTTCGCCCAGAACGAAGGCGATCTCGGCCTCAACTTTCGGCTGAAGGAAGGCGTCCAACGACAGCTCGACCCCTTTCGGGTGAAGCATGTCATCGAGGACCACCCCGAAGTCTGGTTCGAAGACGCCGAACTGCTGCTGAACCGCGGCGGAAGTCAATCCGATCTTGCAACCCACGACCACGGCTCCGGCATCGCGTCGGCGTGCCACCACACGCTCCTGCACCGCATACGCGGCGTCCAGATCGCCAGCGCCGATCAGATCTCGGACCGGCTCACAGGGCACTCGGTCACGATGTGCGCGAAGCAGTCGGTTGGCAGCCTCGTCGATGACCGCGCTCACAGCTGTACGCACACGTTCGTCGGCTCTGTGTAGAAGTGCAGCGATGACTCGCCGCCCTCTCGACCGATGCCGGACAGGCCCGCGCCGCCGAAGGGTGAACGGAGGTCGCGCAGAAACCACGTATTGACCCAGGACATTCCAACATTCATTGCCTGCGCAACTTGGTGTCCCCGCACAAGGTCAGAGGTCCACACAGATGCTGCTAAGCCGTACTCCGAATCATTGGCCAAGCTGATGGCCTCAGCATCGGTGTCAAAGGGGACCAGGCCTGCAACCGGACCAAAGATCTCCTCGCGCATGGGGCGCGCGTCATTGTCCATCCCCACCCAGAGCGTAGGTTCGATCCAAGCCCCATCCTCATACTTCGCGCCAAGGTCTGGCACGCCCCCTCCCACGACCGCCCTGGCACCGGCGGCCTCCGCCAGCGCGAAGTACGCCAGAACCTTGTCGCGGTGGGCACGCGAGATCAACGGTCCGGTCGTGGTGCCGGTATCTCGTGGATCGCCCAGAACCAGACGTGCCGCGCGATCCGCGAGCCCTTCGACGACGTCGTCGAACACCGACCGCTGCACGTAGACCCGCTCGGTGCAGAGACACACCTGTCCGGTGTTCGAGAAGACGGATCGGGTCAAACCATCCAAGGTGGCGTCGAGATCGGCGTCGGCAAAAACGACAGCTGCGTTCTTGCCGCCGAGCTCGAACGACACCGGCCGGACACCGGTCGCAGCGGCCCGCATGACCTGAGTGCCGGTGGCAGTGGAGCCTGTAAACGTCACACCGTCGACCCCAGAGTGCCCGACAAGATGGCTTCCCGCGGAGTCCAGCCCATATCCGTGGACGACGTTGTAGACGCCGTCCGGAAGCCCAACCTCCCGAAACACATCCGCCAGCAGCGTGGCGGTGGTGGGGGTCTCTTCCGACGGTTTGACGACGACGGCATTGCCGCACGCGAGAGCTGGCGCCACCTTCCACGTCAACAAGAGGAGGGGAAGGTTCCATGGCACCACGACGGCGACCACACCCAGAGGTTTGCGAACCACGTAGTTCAACGCCTGCCGACCGCCAGGCAGTTCTGAACGGAATGATGACTCACCCGCTGCGCTCACCACGTCGGCGAAGGTGCTCAGGTTCGCTACGGCCCGAGCGACGTCTACCTCACGGGCGTGGGTGATCGGCTTGCCGGTGTCGCGGATCTCGGCTTCGACAAACTCTTCGAACCGCTCCTCGATGCGCAGAGCGGCGCGACGAAGGAGGGCGGCTCGCTCGCGCGTTGACCACTTGGACCACTCGCCGGCGACAGCATTCCGAGCCGACCGCACCGCCCGATCTACCAGCGATGCATCCGCCTCGTGCACGCTCGCGACCGCACGACCTGTGACTGGATCAACGTCGTCGAAAAGACGGGTCGGGTCCGGATCGACGAATCGGCCGGCGACGAAGTTGCGGACGATCTCGTCCGGCGCTACTGAACTCATGCACTCAGCCTGTGGCATTTGCCTATGTCTGACAAATGCATTCTGGCACTGCTGCCATGTCTCAATCCACATGTCAGGGCGCAGGGCATCCCAAATGTCACCACGACTCGCCTCTCGGGATTCCGTGCACGTGATCGGCTACCTCGACCAGGGCGTCGACCGACGCTTCAAGTTGTGACCCGAAGTGGTGCCAGAGATGGGGCATGCCCTCGAAGACCGACAACGAGACCTCGACCCCTACAGCCTCGGCGGCGCGAGCCAAGGCTTCCGCGTCACCGCGCAGCACTTCCTGTGAACCGACTTGTATCAGCAGGCGGGGTAGGCCAGTCAGGTCTGCGAAGAGTGGTGAGGCCGAAGGATCGGTAGCCGGTGTCGTTCCCAGGTAATGACCGGCTGATGCCTTCAGCGACTCACGACTCACGAAGCTGTCATTTCCCGTTTCGAAGGCCGGATTGGTGCATGTCAGATCGACCCACGGCGACATGGCGACGAGGCTCCCTGGTAGCGGCAGCGCAGCGTCGCGTACCGCGACAGCCGTAGAGATGGTCAGGCCGCCGCCGGCAGACTCTCCGCAGATGGTCACCTGGCTAGCCTCGTACCCCTGCGACAACAACCATTGGAATGCACGGGTCGAGGACCGCCTGGCCGCGGGGAAAGGGTTCTCAGGCGCGAGTGGATAGTCGATTAGAAGCGCCGCCGCTCCACAGCTTCGTGCGAACCGGCTGACCATCTCCACGTGCCCTTCCGACCCACCGACGACGTAGGCTCCCCCGTGGAGGTAGAGCAGGACCCTGCCAGGTTTCGACTCTGGGACCGTGATCCATCGGGCTGGTGTCCCGTCAGCATTGACGGTGGCCACCTTGACATCGTGCTCGATGATGAACTGTCGGCACCAGAGTCGGTAGGCTTCCCGGCGCGCAAGGACAGAGACACCGTCGCCCGTCGGCATCATCGACGAAAGCGACATCACGGCCCGACGCGTTGCGTCGTTCTCTGCGTACTGGTGCTCGATTATCCGCATTTCCAGCCCTCTCCGTGGGGACCGTCCCGTGCCTTCCTGTTTGGGAAGCACGAGACGATCCCGCGGGGTATCGCCCGCGCGACCTGTGGGTCCGCACGCGGCGAAGTCTCAGCTCGCAGGCGTGACAGCCTGCTGTCGGGTGCTCACCTTGTAGTCAGCGATACGAAGAAGTTCTTCGGCGTCCCGAACCGGCGGATAGATGCGCTCCCGATTGGTGCGCTGCTTGTGAGCTTTCGCCTCGGCGCCCAACTTCTGGACAGTCCGCTCCCACCCTGTTGTGTACACCGCTCCGGCAGGACCGAGATCGACGCAGGTTGCGTACGGTGCAGGTTCGAATGGAGCGAGATCTGTGCCGATGATCGCCGCGACGGCGTTGTAGCCGGCGAACTTTCCGAGAGGAATGGCGTGCTGACAGCTTGGCATCACGGTATGTCCCTCTTCCGCGATCGCGGCAGCGGTGTCGCCAGCGACCAGGACATCGGGTGTGCCGGTCGCCCGAAGGAATTCATCCACAACGACGCGACCGATTGGATCTCGATCACGCGAGACCATCTTGGTGAGCTCCGACGCGCGAATGCCAGCAGTCCACACGACGGTACGCGCTGAGATGCTCGTCCCGTCGTCAAGGACGACCTGGTCCGGAGCCACCCGGGTCACTGTCCTGCCCAGCAATACATCTACGCCAAGGTCAGCCAAGGATTGTTCAATCACTGGGCGGGGCCCAGCCCCTAGATCGGGGCCCACCACGGCTTCCCGCTCGACGAGGATGACTTTGGCAGGATTGGCAGAATCGGGCGTGAGGTCTGCGAGTCGCCCCACGAGCTCAGTCGCGATCTCAATGCCGGTGAACCCTGCGCCGACCACGACCACGGTAGGACGTTCACCCCGGGACGCCTCTTGGCGAAGATGCCGATCGAGTGCGATCGAGCCTTCCATGGTGTCGACATCATGGAGAAGGTCCGCCCCCTCGAAGTGAGGTTTCGCAAGGCGGCTCCCCGTAGCCAGGATCAGCTTCCGGTACTCGACCGTGCCCATCGTGCCGTCGGATTCCTCGATGGAGAGCATGTGCGAAAGTGGATCGACAGCTTGCACGGATGCCTTCACCCGCCTCAGTTGAGTTCCCCCGAAGATGTCCTCCAACGGCACCCCGAGCAGTTCCGGCTGATCCTCGTACAAGCGCGGACGGATGACCAGCGAGTCGTTTGGGGAGATCAGGGTGATGTCGAGGTCCGTGTCGCTCTCCCGAGCGGCACGCAGTGCGGCAGCGGCACTCCACACTCCGGCGAATCCTCCGCCAACGACTGCGATATCGGTCTTCATGATTGTTCTCTTTCTACTAGCGGTCTGGATGATCGAGTGCCGTCAAATGAAGTTGGGTGCCACCTCAGCGGGTTCTGCCGCCCGTCCGATCTCCACTTCCGGGGTGATCTTGAAGAGGACAAGTGCGGAGCCAAGGCTGGCCGCGCTCATCAGGATCATGTATGCCGTGATGAGCGACGCGTCATCCGTCAGGCCGAACAGCCATTGCGCGATGAACGGAGAGAGCCCACCGATGACGGAGGCCAGGCCGAGGATCCAACCCATACCTGAGTACCGCATGCCTGCGGGGAACACGTCCGCCATGATGCTGCCCTGCAGTCCATGCGTCATCGGGAGTACGAATCCCATCGCTGCGAAACCGATCCCGATGGCCACTGCATTTCGCGTGTCGAGCAGAGCGAAGTAGCTGGCGGCGACGATGACCAGAGACACTGAACCACTCAAGAACACCTTGCGACGGCCAACGCGATCAGCAACAGACGTCCAGAAGGGAATCGTGAGCATCCAGACCAGGGAGGCTCCAGCAACACCCAGCAGCAGCGACTGCCGTTCGAATCCGAGCGTCGTGGGACCATAGCTGAGCGTGAACACGGTGAAGACGTACGAACACCCCGCAGCTCCGATGATGAGAAGCACCGTGAGGAGAATCTGGCGCCAGTTGGAACGGACAGCCGCAACACCAGGTGCCGCGAGCACGTCGTTGCGCTGCTTCACCTCGAGGAACTCCGGAGTCTCTGAGATTCCGACACGAATGAGAATCCCGACTGCGACAAGAACGGCGCTGAACAGGAACGGCACTCGCCAAGCCCACGTTGTCAGCGCCTCCTCGGAGACCGCATGCGTGATCACGAGAAACACGATGTTTGCAAGGACCAGGCCCGCAGGAACGCCCATTTGTGGGAACCCGCCGTACAAGTTGCGCTTCCCAGCCGGGGCGTGCTCGAGAGAGATCAGCACCGCACCGCTGGTCTCGCCGCCGAGGCCGATGCCCTGGATCAGACGCAGGAGCACCAGGAGCGCTGGAGCCCAGACGCCGATCGTCGAGTAGGTCGGCAGCACTCCGATCGCCACCGAGGCGATGCCCATGGTCAAGAGTGACGCGACAAGAGTCGTCTTACGACCAATGCGATCGCCAAAGTGTCCGAAGATCAGTCCCCCCACCGGACGAGCGCCAAATCCGACCGCAAACGTCGCGAAGGATGCAAGCACTCCCGCTGTGGGGCTAAGGCCGGGAAAGAACTCCGAACCGAAAACCAACGCGGCGGCTGTCCCGTACAAATAGAAGTCGTACCACTCAATGACTGACCCGATCAAACTCGCGGCGGCGACGCGACGATGCTCCTTGGATAGGCCGCGCTGCACGCGTGCCTCAGGCCGTACGTTCATGTGTGTCTCCGTAATCGGTTGACGTGTTGACTTGTCCCAAGCCAGCGTGATTCAACCCACACATGTTCGTCTAATGCGAAAACCTCAATATGGCATACCCGGATGCCTATACCTAGTCGGTTCGCGCAGGCCACCAAAACGGAACGTGGGGAGAGGCCCCTGGCGTCGCCGTGGAGTGTTCACCGAAGGTTCGCGCTGCCCTTCGTCCGGGACGAAGCGATCTAAAGGCGTTCTTGGCCTAGCTGTACTCGGCTAGGACGTTGGTGACACACGGCTGATCGGTGGCTGTCCTCCGAGGGCTGAGTGGCGTCGTCGATTGTTGTAGTGCTCGAGCCAGGGCGCAAGTGCGGCGGCGCGTTCGTCGTTTGAGTAGAAGATCTGCCGGTATGCCCACTCCGCCTGGAGAGTTCGGTTGAGCCTTTCGACTTTGCCGTTCTGCCAGGGGCAGTGGGCTTTGATGAAGATGTGCTCGGCGCCGAGCAGCTCGACAGCATCTCGCACGTCGTTCGATCGTTTGTAACTCAAGTGGTTGTCGGTCATCACCTGACGGATTCGGGTGATCCCGCGGGCGGCGAGATAGTTCGCTGCTCTGAGCAGGAACGCTGCGCAGGTTGGGCCCTTCTCGTCGGGCAGGATTTCTGAGTAGGCCAGCCGTGTGTGGTCGTCGACGAGCGAGTGGACGTAGTCGAAACCGATGCCGCGTTCGCGAACCCCTTCGCTTCGCCCGTGCGCTTTCCAACCTCCACCGATCGGGATGCGGCCGATCTTCTTGACGTCCATGTGGACCAGATCGCCCGGAGACTCCCGCTCGTAACGGACCGCGGTCTGCTTCGAGGACCGGATCACTTCACCGGTCAGCGGATCACACTCACGCAAAAACGGGACTTGGTGACGACGCAAGATCGATGACACGGTCCGCGCTGGCAGGCCGATCTCGGGCCCGATCCAATCGGGCCCGCGGCGATGCTTGGCCCGCATCGCCAGCACCACCACCTCGGCCTGCGGAGACGTCCGAGACGGTGATCGGTGCGGACGCGACGACCGGTCCTGCAAACCGGCCGGCCCCTCGGCCTTGAACCGGTTGATCCAACGATGAGCGCACTGCCTGGAGATCCCCAGCTCCTTCGCGACATGCGCGACCGGACGACCGTGGTCGAGGACTCGAGAAACGATCAACAGGCGACCGCGGACATTCAAACGGGCATTACGGTGAGACATGAGGACCTCCTGGGCCTCTGGGCGACTTAGACATCACCCACTAAGCCCGGAGGTCCTCACATTTCACAAGACCCGAACTGTCACCAACGTCTCCGCCGAGTACACCTAGCGCTGAGGTGGAGCTCGTGATCCTTGAGACTCAGTCCGGAATCTGAGTCCGTCCGATCGCCGTGTGCGCAGTTGTGAACCGCCCCTTACTGAGTTCGTGCGGCGTGGTGCCCGACAGGCGCACGAACTCTCGCGTGAGATGACTCTGATCGGAATAGCCAAATCTGGATGCAACGCGGGACAGGGGCTGCCGGGTCAGACCGTGCGAGGCCCGCTCGAATCGAACGATGCTGGCTGCGGCCTTCGGCGTTAGCCCGATGCGCTGGAAGAATCGGGACGTCACGTGACGCTGGCTCCATCCCGTCTGCAAAACCAACTCACCGATGCGAGCCCGCCCACCCGAGCCGTGAATCTCCTGCCACATCCACGAAACAAGTGGATCGTGTTCGGCGCCGCTACCCAGAAGCTGAAGCAGTTCTCTCTCCGCCAGTGCGAATCTCTCCGACCAGGTTGACGCGCCTCGCACCTTGTCGAGGAAGGAACCTCCCAAGGCAGGGACGACCTCCTCGACGTCCACCAGGTTCCCTGCCAGTTCACGCCCAGGCACTCCTAGCAGATGACCCACTCCAAGGGGCGTGAGATATATCTGAAGGCAGTACTGGGAGGCGTCGAAGGATGTGGTCGCGTACCCCGGCATGAGGCCGGCGATGAAAGACGACCGACTGCCGGTACCGCCACCGGCAGAAAGCTCGAGGATCTCCAGCGTGGGGCCGAGCGATAGAACAAGCGGTACAAGACTTCCGGCTGGTTGACGACGGATCACGGGTTCGTCGGTGCGCTCGAGGTAGCCGACCATGCCCGCAACGAAACCGCGCAGGGCGGGGTGGACGTTGTGTCGAACCAGAACCGGCCCGCAAGATGCGTCCCTGGAGTCGGGCAACAGTTTGATCCCTCTCGGTCAAATTTCTTCAAGACACGATACGTCCCCGCATCGAGGATGGTGCTCTTACTTACGAAAGGGGCGTTCATGCGCAAACTGGTCGCGATCGAGTTTCTCTCCGTTGACGGAGTGATGCAAGGATTGGGTTCGTACGATGAGGACCGTGAGGGAGGATTCGAGCACGGCGGGTGGGGAGCGCCCTATGCAGAGGCCATCCACGCCACCGTTGGCTCGAGCGGGGCCGACGACACTTCGGCGTACCTGTTCGGACGCAAGACGTACGAGAAGATGGCCGCATTCTGGCCACACCAACCGGACACCAATCCGATTGCGGCAAGCATGAATGCGGCCGAGAAGTTCGTCGTGACGACGACGCGGGACCAGTTCGAGTGGGACAACTCGCGGCGGATTGCCGGAGATGTCGTTGATGGGGTGAGGGCGATGAAAGCCGACGGTGAGGGGATTGTTGCCATGCTTGGAAGCGGCGTCCTCGCTCGTAGCTTGCTCGCCGAGGGGGTCATCGACTCACTCCGATTGTTTATTCACCCCTTGCTGCTCGGAAGTGGAAAACGCCTGTTCGGCGACCTGGGTCGGCCTTGTGATCTAACGTTGACGAACTGCGAAAGCACGCCCTTGGGGAGTGTGATCTTGACATACGACATCACAGCCGGCTTGAGCGAATAGGCGGCACATGGACATGGATCATTCGGAAGTCTCGGACCTGTCAAGATCGGAGTTCGAGAGGACATGCGTCTTCTTGAACACCGCGAGTCTCGGGCGGCCTCCGCAGCGTAGTTGGGACGCTCTTCAGACCGAGCTGTGGCGATGGAAGGAGGGGATGGGCAACCCAATCGATTACGACACCTACATAGCAAGGTCCCGCGAGCTGTATGCGTCGTTGGTCAACGTGTCCGCGCACGATGTCGCGGTGGGTTCTCAAGTCTCTGCCTTTGCCGGAGTCATTGCTGCGGGGCTCCCATCGGGGAGCGAAGTAATCGTTGCACGGGGTGATTTCACGAGCATCATCTTCCCGTTTCTCGCTCAGGAATCGCGCGGCGTTCGAGTGCGCGAGGTTCCCCTCGAAGGTATCGCAGCTGCCGTCGACGGCCGAACGACTCTAGTAGCGGTGTCAGCCGTTCAGTCCGCGGATGGCCGCATCGCACCGCTCGACGACCTCGAACGAGCGTGTGATCAGTACGGTGCGAAGGTTCTCTTGGACACCACCCAAGCAGTGGGGTGGCTGCCCATCGACGCGAGTCGCTGGGCCTTCACTGTGGGGGGAGGCTACAAGTGGTTGATGGGACCCCGAGGGACCGCGTTCATGACAATCCGGGAGCACGATGCGGCCGATCTGCTTCCCCACGCTGCGGGCTGGTATGCCGGTGAGCGTCCCTGGGATGCCATCTACGGATTGCCGTTGCGTTTGGCCACAACGGCCCGCCGATTCGATGTCTCGCCAGCATGGTTCAGTTGGGTTGGGCAAGCACCGTCCCTTGAACTCCTCACCGAGATCGGGCCCGCAATGTTGCACAAGTACTCAGTACATCTCGCGAACCTGTTCCGAACCGAGGTCGGCTTCGCACCAGGCGAATCCGCAATCGTCTCGGTTATCCCGACCGGCGACATCAATCTGGCTCTGGACGAGTCCCGATTGGTAGCTGCAACACGCGCAGGACGGCTTCGGCTGTCGTTCCACATCTGCAACACCATGCAGGACGCCGCCGATGCCGCCACTGCCCTCCGGGGCCTCATTGCCCCCGAACCCGACTAAACCCGCACCTGGAGTATCAATGAGAATCGATCTAGCCCGCCAGTTCGCCGACTCCTGGGTCACCGCGTGGAACTCGCACGACCTGGAAGGCGTGCTTTCACACTTTGCCGACGACGCTGTCTTCAGCTCACCCGTCGCGGCGCAACTGATGCCGAACACCGCCGGCATACTCCGCGGGAAGGAAGCAATAAGGGAGTACTGGTCAAACGGCCTGACGCTCATCCCCGACCTCCGATTCGAGATCCAGCATGTCTTCGTCGGATTGGAGACCGTCGTGATCACCTACCGCAATCAGGCTGACCGGCTCGTCAGCGAAGTCCTGCACTTCAACGACGAGGGCATCGTGACCTCCGGCGCTGGAACGTACCTGACCGACGACGCGGCAACGGCCACCGGGGCAAGCGCTCGCTAGTGCGTCCTATTGCATCTACGTCAGTGTCGCGCGGCCCGCGCTCACCATCTCGTCGACCACCGCTTCCAGTCCCGGGCCGCCACGACTCGACCGCCGCACCACGAGAAAGACTCGACGCATCGCCGACTCATCGCTGAGTGGAAGTGCCATCACGTCGGGGGGTAGCTCGCCTCGACCGAGCCGAGGAACCGCCGCGACGGCAAGTCCATCCCTCACGTAAGCGATGAGCGAAGCGTACTCTGACGCTTCGTGGAGAATCGTGGGATCGATTTGGGACGACAGCCGGTGGCCCGTGAGCCACGTACGGTACGGATCCCCGACCGGAGTTACGGCCCACGGTTCGTCCGCCAAGTCGTGGAGCGTCAGAGAACTCTTCGCGGCCAGCGGATGACTAGCCGGAAGAATCGCGTCAACGCGATCGACTCCAAGTGGAATGCGTTCAAGAACTCCTTCGATGGTTGGTTGCCGACCAGGGCCCCAGGTCTTGGTGACCGCGGCCTGGATGTCTCCCCGCCGTACGGCCTCCAGGGCTTCCTCAGGTCCCAGCTCACGGACCCGCACGTGCAGGTCCGGGTGGGAACGCGCAAGCGTTGACAGCACCGGAATCGCGATCCCGCGGACGGCGGTAGGAAACGCCGCCACGTCCATTGCCCCGACCGGCTCGTCTACGCTGCGCGCGGCCAGATCGTCGAGTTGCAGCAACAGCGGCCGACCGATGTCAGCAAGATTGCGGGCCCGCTCAGTGAGAACGATCCCTCGACCAACACGCTCGACCATCGGTGAGTTCAGCTTGCGCTCCAGTCGGCGCAGATGTTGCGTGACATTCGGAGCGGTGTACCCCAATTCTGTTGCCGCTGCGGTCACCGACTTGGTGTCCTGGATCGCGATGAGGATGCGAAGCCCTTGCACATCTATCATTAAGCAATGCTAAAGCAATATGGAGTCAAACTGTAAATGGAATGAGCACCGCTGATCACTCATCATGGTGGGCATGACTCGGCCATCTAGCGTGATTCCGTCGCAAGCGGCAGGTCGTACGCTGCCCACGATCCTCTTGGGCGCGGCCATGGCCGGATGGGGAACTATCGGCTACTTCACACTTCAGGCGTCGGCCTCTCCCATCACGATCGCAGCGTGGCGCTGTGTGTTCGCTGTCGCGGCATTGCTCGTTCTGGCCAAAGCGAGCGGCTCTCTAGCCGCGTCGCGTTTCACTGCGCGAGCCGTCGCCCTGACGCTACTTGGCGGATTCGCCTTGGTCGCCAACTGGGTGTTGCTCTTCACGGCATTCAAGTCGACGACACTTACGATTGCGACCGTCACCTACCACATGGAGCCGTTCTTTCTCGTCGCATTGAGTGCGATCGCCACGCGCCGCGCGCCGGACGTCCGATCGTTGTGTTGGCTCACAGCAGCGATGATCGGGCTACTGTTCACCACCGAGTTCGTGAGCGCCGCCGGTGTCACTTCAGTTGGAGGTAGATGGGATGGGGTCGCGGCCGCACTCGCTGCTGGCGGACTCTACGCTGTGGCCACTTTCGCGGCCACGCGCACTGAGGGAATCCACCCTCAAGTGATGACACTCATGCAATGCGCCTTGGGCGCAGTCATCCTGCTGCCCTTTGCGGACCGCCTCGATTGGTCAGGGACGTCCTGGATGTGGATTGCGACGCTGGGGTTGTTTCACACTGGCGTCTTGTACTGGGTGCTGTATGCAACCGTCAGACAGCTTTCCGTGGTTGCGATAGCAGCGCTTTCATTCATCAACCCTGCAGTCGCGGTGCTGACCGACATCTGGGTGTACAACCACCCTCTTTCGACGGGTCAGATCGCAGGCATTGCCATCATCGGCGCGGCAACGGTGGCGGTCACACGTAGGGCCAACAGACCGACTGACTGATCACCCCTGTCATCTCTCATCCATGACTCCAGCGCTGCACGACCTTGTGCCGACAAGGCGGCCGCATTGAGAGCCCGTCGTCCGGCGTCGATCGCCGGATGGTTGCGGGTGCCTCGACGGCAGGCCAAGAGCTGGCCTCCCGTCTGTCCAAGATCAGCGACAAGGTCTTGAACGACCGGTTGGGGCAGTTGGTCAGCGACGGCCTTCTGCGTCGGCAGCGATGTTCTGGCTACCCGTCCACAACTGTCTACGAGATGACAGAACGAGGTCGGTTGCTCCGCCCTCTTCTCATCGAGCTGTACAGAACGGGTAGCGCTTCTCACCAGGACTGCGTGACGTCAAAGGCGGGCCGAGAAGGGCTTGTCGCTATCGACGATCAAGGTGTCCATGATGCGTCGCGCCGCCTCGAGACGATCGATCGATTCTGAGAGCTTCGCCCGCTCGGCCGCCAAGCCGTCCAAGAGTTCTGGACACGGTGGCGCTAGCACGTTGTCGGGATCGGCGATGCACGGCAGAATTTCCGCGATCACAGAGGTGTTGAGGCCCGCCGAAAGAAGGACCTTTATCTGGTGCACCTGGCGGACGGCCGATTCGTCATAAGCCCGGTAGCCACTGAGCTGCCGCTCAGGGACGATGAGCCCCTGCTCCTCGTAATAGCGGATCGAGCGAGTGCTGACGCCCGTGAGACGACTCAGTTCTCCAATTCTCATGAATCGAAATTATCATTTGACCTTCACACTGATGTGAATGTTTACGGTGCGGACATGAACACTTCTCATTCCTCATCTCCTCAAGTAACGGTCGTCGGGCTCGGCCCCATGGGTCAAGCCCTCGCAACCACCCTTCTCCAGGCTGGGCACGGGGTCACAGTCTGGAACCGCACCCACCAGAAGGCGCGGCAACTCGTCGAGTCCGGCGCGGAGGCTCATGAAGATCTCCATGAAGCGCTGAGTGGGTCACAGTATGTGCTGATCTGCCTGAGAGACTACGAAGCGGTCCATTCGGTGTTCCGCGACCTCAGCGTTCTTCGTCCCGATCACATCGTGATCAACCTGACAACAGGTGCGCCACAGGACGCGCGAGACATGGCAGAGACAGCACGTGACGCGGACCTCGAGTACTTGGAGGGGGCGATTCTGACGCCCACTCCGACTATCGGTACACCCGCCGCCACGATTCTCTATGCCGGGTCTGAGGCTACCTTTGGGGCCGCTGGACCGATCACTGAGGCACTAGGCGGGTCTCCGCACTACTTGGGACCCGACTTCGGGAGGCCGGCGGCGCTCGACCTGGCCCTGCTCGACGTCTTCTCAACTACAGTGTCCGGCGTGGTCCATGGCTTCGCGCTCGCGAAAGCCGAAGGAATCGCCGCGAGCACATTCGCGGCCTTCGCCAAGGGCATGAGCGCTCTCCTGCCGGAGATCATCGAGCGTTTCAGCGCTCAGATCGATGCACAGTCGTTCCCGGGAGATCGCTCGACGATTGCCTCCGCGAAATCGGGTGTTGGTCACATCATTGAGGCTGCTACGGGGCACGGTCTGAATGTCGCAGCGTTGAAGGGACTAGAGAACGTCATCGACCAAGCCATCTCGGCGGGATATGAGAACGACGGACTGGCTCGCCTGAGCCAGTTCATGCACAACTGACGGCCGGTGGGCCATTCGCTTCCGGCGCAGATGCGGATGGCCCATCAGTCCCAGGTGCGCCCAGATCCGCCGCGGCGACCCTGTATGCGAGCGTGTCACGGCGAAGGATCGAACAGCCCGCACCTCCGGACACTGCGGCTGGCGGTCGCGACAAATCAAGCCAGTCTGGACATTTGCCGCTGCGCTGGGAGCAATGGGCCTGATCGCTGCCTCGGAACCGGCGTTCATCACGATCGAGGTCGTGGGCGCGGCGTACTTGATCTGCCTCGGTTACCAGTCCCTGTTCGTAGCCATTCACTTTCACACCACCCTGCGTCACGATGGTCCAGTCGCGACACTTCCCGGTAGACGCGCGATCCGGCAAGGCCTCATCAACGGTCTGGCCAACCCCAAGATGGCTGCATCTCTTCATGGCCTGCTCCCCCAGTTCGTTTCGGCAGGTAACGCTGCCTTCCTGATCAACATGCTGACGTCTTATGGCTCGCGATTCACTGCCTCGCTGTAAATCGGATCCGAGAGGTCTTGCCCCACTCTCGGATCCGTAGTACGCCGGACAGAGTGTCTGGAGCAGTGCTCGTCACATTCGGACGCCATATACGGTGGTCAACTCAAGGTGCGCTACCACTCGCGGATCTCTTCTGGCTGCGTTGCCGTCTACCCACGTCTCGAACAGACCTAAGGCAACGAGTTCGACATTCTCTCTGGGCGCTTCCTTCAAGTGGGCTGGCGCTAATCGTCGCTCACCGCCGTCGTCGGGTGTCAGTGAGCGCGGAGCGGATTCCACACGTTCGCAGCGCGACCCTCGGCGACGTGCCGCTCGTAGGCGCGGACTTTGCCGCTGATGGCCGCGAGGTGATCGAGAAGGACCCCGATGTCATCGCGAACTCGGTGCTCGTGCGCTCGCAGGAGGTCCAGTCGCTGTTGTTCGTTTCCAGGGCCCTCCCTGACAAGCGCCGCGAAGGCGGCGATGGTCTCGATGGGCATACCGGAAGCGCGGAACCGATTGCACAGAAGGATCCATTCGATGTCCTCCGCGGCATAGCGGCGACGGCCCGACGCCGTACGCGGGAGGTCACGAAGGAGCATTCCTTCTGCCTCGAAGTAACGCAGCGCATGAACGCTCAGCCCGGTCGCCTCGGCGGCCGCTCCGATCGCAAGGTCTTCGGTCACTCTCGTCGATGGCCACTTCGGTTCCCGCCTCGTTGAAGTGAGCGTCGATGTAAGCCATCGCGATCGGGTACCTGAGAGTGGGCGAAGGGGCACCGCTTGTGACGATGCCGATTGGTTCGTCTGTCCCCTTGATCAGGACTGTCTGTCCTTCGCGCGCGATTCGTCGTCCGTCCAGCTCGAGTCCGACGAGCGCACGTTCGACGGGGCGATGTGATCGCTCCTCCAGCGACTTCCTACCCACGAAGTCCGAAGGCTTGTCGAGGGCCACGATCCGGCCCATCCCCGCATCGAATGGAGTGGTTCGGATGTCGAGCTCGTGCCCGTAGAGCGGCATCCCTGCCTCGAGGCGGAGCGTGTCGCGGCATGACAGCCCGGCAGGCTTGAGTCCCTTGGACTCCCCAGCTTTGGTCAAGGCCTTCCAGACTCCCACAGCCTCGCGACTGTTGAGGTAGATCTCGAATCCATCCTCACCCGTGTAACCAGTGCGGGCGATTTTGACCGGAGCGAAGCTGATCACGGACCGCAGGATGGAGTAGTACTTCAAAGTGTCAATCGGGGCGTCGGTGACCTGCCGGAGGATCTCCAGCGAAGCTGGCCCCTGGATCGCTACAAGTGCGTCAGTCTCCGACCGATTAGTTACAGAGGTGTCGAACTCCGCGGCCCGGCTTAGCAGCTGCGTCAGCACGGTCGAATGGTTGCTTGCGTTCGCAACGACCAGGAACTGCTCTTCGCCCGTCCGGTAGACCACCAGGTCGTCGATGACACCCCCAGCGTCATCGCAGATCATCGTGTACTTGGCCTTGCCAACGACCAACTTGGAGATCCAACCGACAAGGGCTGCATCAAGTGCACCGGCAGCGCCGGGACCTTCTAGCTCAATCTGTCCCATGTGCGACAGATCGAAAAGGCCAGCCGCCTCCCTTACGGCGTGATGCTCCTCAATGTCCGAGGAGTAGCGCACTGGCATGTTCCAACCGGCGAAACTGGTGAATGATGCGCCGAGCTGTCGGTGGATTTCGTAGAGCGCGGTGTTGCGCAGCTCGCTCATCGCGAACCACCGACCCAGGCGCAACGGCCGAGACGTTCAAGTCTGCGGGCAAAGCTGCCTTCGATAAGTGGGGTAGCCGAAACTCTGGAAATGGTCATGGGAGGCCTTCGGTGTCATGGCGCGCGTGATACACGCCTTGCTTGGCCTCCCCGCTCTGTCATCGGTACCTGAGAGCTTCACCGTCGAATGAGACGGTTTGCACCGTGGGCGCGGGCTTAGCCCGACTTTCCAGAGTTGCCTAGTCGAATCGGTATGCGGGCCTGAGAGATTCTGGGGAGTGTTGCTCCTTCGGCGCCCATCCAATGGTGATGGTGGGACTCTCCCGACTGACTGCGGCGAGATATGCGGTTGTATGAAGAAGGTAGGTGTAACGGCGCGCGCGTCAACCCATCATCCCGCCGCCTGTGCCACCGGCTGGCGACAGATCACGGCGCCGGGGCGCCGGCCAAGGTCGTACGATGGAGCGCGGTCAGTTTACAAGCGGCGACGCCGAGACCCGCTCCAGCTGCGAGCAATACCCGCTGGCTGCGACGAGCAAGGCGGAGACGAGTCGGGCGCGGATCTGGACCGTGTGGAGACTCAGAAGCACCCAATCGGCACGTGCGTCGACAGGACGCTGGCATCGCCGCCTGGGTGCCAGCGATCTGATTCCGCCGCGGAGGCTCGCGCGCGACATCGACACAATCGACACGAGGCTGCCGGCCGCCCAAGTCCGACTCGAAGACGTTGAGGCCGAACTGGCCGAATGCGAGGACAGAGGTAGCCCGCGACGGAGTCGCGGTAACAGCGGCCCGTGCTTCACAGACCGAGAATGGCAACAGGCCAGGTGAAAAAAGGTCGGGAAGGCGGCCCGCGCACGGCTGACAAACGGCCTGTCCGGACGGGCCTGCACCCACTCTCGTTGGCGACTCCGTCTGGACAGCACTCGCCCACTCGTCATCGACCTAGAGGGCGACTGAGTCGTCCCGCGTCCTGTCACTCGCCGACCACGACGTGGTCGCTGCGCCCGGTCACAGGATCAACAAGCCAGACGCCTACGGCAAAGTCAAACAACGTCCTTAGGCAAAGCGCCTCGCGCAGAGCGAATCGGTCACTGACGACCGCCAGCATCATGCTCAACTGGTCCTGATACTGCTCTGGGCCTTCAGTTACTGCCGCAAACAGCGGCGCTCCAACATAGTCCTCGACTCTCATGCGGACCTCGTCAGTCATCGCCGACTTCCACTCGTTGAACGCATGACGGTAGATCAATACCGAAAGGTCACCCTCAACCTCGCCCAAGTAGTCGACAAAGGCCAACACCTCGTCTTCGTCCCCTACTAGCTGAACCTCTGTTGTCAGTCTTGCCACGTCCATTCCCCTTTCCGGTTGAGCCCCACTGGGGCTTCGTGCCCGGACAGTGCGTGGGGACGGGCGGACGTCAACCACTACCTCGGACTTGGTTGACATGTGTCGTTTTAATACGACAGAGTGACTGATTCTTCTATTGCCCGGCGGAGGTCAACGAAATGGCATTGCGTACGTCGGCGCGCTCCGTTTGCAGATATACCGGCCGACGAGCGGAGCCGGAAACTTTTCTTCAAGAGAGCCCCGTTTTTACTGTCAGGCGGCGGCGCATCGGCACGAGGAGGTGCATGCCTGACACAGTCCCCTCAGTTCTTCACGTACCTATGCTCGACCCAGAGGCAGTCGCCGACGTCCTGCAGATAAGCATTCGCCATCTGGCGGACCTACGCCGCGAAGACGCCACGTTTCCTGCACCGCGCATGGTGGGCTCGCTTCCTCGTTGGACGTATGAGTCCATCTACGCCTGGGTTGAGTTGCCTTCACGTGGGGCCGAAGCCCACCCTGCTGACGCTCTCGCGGCGGTTTCGCGAACGACGCCGTCTCGTTCGAAGGGGGTTGCGCGTGTCCACTAAAGGCACTTCGCGCCGAATGCGGCGCGACATGGACCCGGTGCGCGTGTACGCCGATGGTCGGATTTGTTATTGGACCGGCGGCGTTCCCGGACAGGGGAAGCGCCGCATTCAGCGTTGCGGCACGCTGGAGAACGCCGAGGCGGAGGCCACTAGACTCCGCGCCAAGTTGGCACTGATGCATGGGGCGCAACCGGAGGTTTTCGCCACTGTGGATGCCGCGTTTCAAGCCATGCTCATCTCGATGCGTAAGAACAAGCGACCGGCGGGCACCATTTCGCAGTACAAGTCGAACTGGAACGTGTGGGTTCCCGAGCTTGTCGGGACCACCCGCTGCATTGACATCGAGTTGCGTCACTGGTCGGCCATCTTCGACTATGCGGTCCAGAACGCTGCGTCGAAAGCAACCGTCAAGTCGATTGCGCGAACGGTCAGCGCGTTCACGACTTGGGCTGTTGACCATGGCTACTTTGTGGATGCTGAACCGTTCGGCGAACCGCGCCGTCGGCGTAGCATCGTGAAAAGGGCGTACAACACGGCACCGAGCGCAGGCAGTGATGATGTCGTCACGCTGAATAGGTGCCCGTCGGTGGCAGATATCCAGAAGTTCGCGGCCGCATTCGAGGAGCAGTACCCCGGGTACGGGGAGCGCCTTGTTCTGCTGGCTCTGGGCACGGGGTTGCGTATCAACGAGCTGCTGGCCCTTCGGCACGACTCCATTGACTTGGACACCGGCGTAGTGGCTGTCACCAGTCAGCTGGACCGTTCCGAGCCTTGGCCGGCAACTGTCCCGCCCAAGGGTGAGAAAGCTCGCGTCGCGTTCATGTGGACCGCCACAGCGGACGTCGCGCGAAGTCTCATTGCCGACTCGCTCAAACGCCCTGCCGATGACCCGCACCACGGTTGGCTGTTCCCGCGGTACCGGTCGGTCACGGCATGGGCAGACCGTGCCGGGCACCTTGCGGGCGACGCGACATCGAATTGCGACTGGCAGTGGACGTTCCATTGGCTTCGCCATTCCTATGCTTCATACTCGCTGGCACCTGTTCAGGCCGGTGGGTTTGGGCTGGACTTGAAGTCGGTGTCCGAATGGCTGGGTCACTCCAAGACGAGCATCACCCAAGACATGTATGTGGCTCGTCAAGCAGATGACGTATCCCGGGCGTACGCGGCAACGTCCACACTCCCCGGCCTCTAATCCCGCCCCGTGCTGGGCACGCTTCCAGGTCAACGGTGAGTGGGTGTCGGTGGCCGCGACTAGCGTTACAGACATGCGCTCGGACACTCACGACCTGTGGGTGCCGTTGCGTTCGAACGCCTACTCGTTGGTTGCGGGAGCGCCTGTCGCGGCCATGCGGCGAAGGTTGAAACAGGCCGGGGTCAGCTACGACCACGTGCTGCTCGAAGGCGGTGGGCTGGGAATCACGGCGGGTCTGACGGTTGGATTGAAACTCCCTGCCGACTGAGGCGACCAACGCGTTCCAGACTGCGCGACAACGTCACATCTCACCTGGTCAGCGGTTCCATTTGTCCCGGGGAACGAACGAACAGAACATCGGCGATGGTTCGATGCTCCTTCCAAAGCCTGGTTGGGCGCCCACAGTGAGGACTCCACAACCGATGGAGGAAGCATGGCTCTTTTCAGCCCATCTCAACCGCTGCGTTCGCCGGACACCGATCCGCGATCAGCTGGCGCACTCATCGAGGTCGCACACCAGCACGCTCTTCGAAACAGGGCGCCGAGTGTCCCGTGGCCAACCGACCCCGTCCCGCGAATCCGTGGGGCTGGGCGCCGTTTGCGCATCGTGCGCGTCCCGCGTGACGGATGACTCGTCATTCAAACGCTGCTAAGTCACATGGAGGGGCCAGAGTTCTACACGAACTCTGGCCCCGTCTTGACGCACGCAGTCCATGTGCAACCCAGCACACGTTTTCGTGGCAGCGAAGAGTCAGAGTGAACCCTTCGAAGCTTCAGCTGGCGTGAACGCCCTCATCGCTTGAGGCGCTGTCAGCGCCGTGACCAGCACCGCGACGACCGCCCCGGAGCCCGCCAAAGCTAAGAACAAGTGCGTTGGCACTGAGGCCCTGTCGTCGAAAGCGACCATGGCTCGAGCGACCATCCAGCCAACAACGACTCCAGCCGCCGCGACCGTCAACAGTGGGACCCCGGTTGAGACGATGTGCGCTCTGGCCAATTCGTTTCGTTCGGCACCCAAGACATACAGACCGCGGAGCCTGTTCCGTCGCGCTTCAGCCTCGCCTAGGGCGGCGATAAGGATCGCCACAGAACCCAACACCGTGCTCGCGGACATGCCCAGAAGCAGCCACGTGACCTGGGCTGGGAACTGCTTGGAGCCTGCGTCCAGGCCAGCGAACTCCCCGAGATCGAATTCGGCCGTCGGCGCGGCTGAGCTGAGCAGCGCAAGGGTCCGCGGGACCACATCAAACGGCACATTGATCAGGAAAGACCGAGCGTTTCCGTCTGCGACGGGCTTGATGGACGACGGCGCCAGAAGCAGCCCGTCGAAGCCGACGCCCAAAGCCGGAGCGGGAACGACATCGGCCGCTACCGGAAGAGGCGTCTTGACACCACCTAGAACCACAGTTTTACTGCCGGTTGCCCTGGTCTCTTCGCTGACGGGAGCCCCCGTGGAAGACAACCACTGAAGTCCCCCATCGCACCGCAGCGCTTTGCGTTCGGTGAGCCGTTCCAATGCCGCGCACGACGCGAAAACGGTTGGAACATTCCCTTTGTCGCCCTCCAGTTCACCAATGAGGGCCACGCCCTGGACACCTTCGGTCTTCATGACGGTGTCCAAGCTCAAGAACCCGTCGAAATCATTCACTGCGATCGGTGCTCCGGTGCGCGTCGTCGCGAGTTCGGCCGCGTTGGAGCTGGAGCCGCCGTTGAGAACTGAGGTGAAGGCGACTGTGCCGATGCACAGCACGGTGAGAACCGCCAGGATGCTCGCCATCCGCGTCGCCGTGCCTGGTTCGGTTGCGTTGATTCTGAGACCGATGAGAGTTCCTCCGCGCTTCACTCTCGGCATTGCCGCGCGAGCGAAGGTCACCGTCAGGTCGTTACTGGAGAGCGCCAGGCCAGCCGCGACGACGCCGCAGCCAATCCAAAGAACTAGTGCGTTCGAACCGCCGGCGCCTGACGGCATCCACCGAATTGCGCCAAGCACCACCAGCCCGGCCGCAAGAACGAACAGGCCCGCGTGCCGGCCCACCGTACTGACACGCCTCGCTTTGCGTGACGGTAGAGGACGAGGGTCGATGCTCGCTCCTAGCGCTGCAGCGACCCCGGCGACCACCATCACGCACGCAGCGACGAAAACGATGACGGCGAGTGGAAGGCGTGCATCTTGGGTGAACCAGCCGAAACTGGTTCCGGGCACGGCACTGAAAGTGGCCAATGCCCCCCAATAGGTAGCGGCACCGAGCACAGTTGCGGGCAAAGCCACGGTGAGCGTCTCGACAGCCATGACCCAACGAACCTGCATTCGGCTCAGCCCCAATGCGCGCAAGGTTCGGATGCGTCCGCGGCGGCGGCGACTCGAAAGTCTTGCGCTGATAGCCACAACCACAACCAGGGGCACGCCCAGGACCATTGCCAAGAAGCCAGTCACGACCGTGTTGAGAACGGTGTTGCTGTCTTGCCCACCATCAGTGTTCTGGGTACCGAATCCAACTACCTGGACCAGGCCTGGTGCCTCGACGTTGGCACCGAGAACTGCTCGGAGCTCATGCGGCTGAGTAAGACCTTGTGCATGAACTGTCCCGACAACGCGGTAACCGTGAAAGAGGTTACGGACCACCGCATTGTCCTTGACCAGCTTTCGCAGATCCGGTGACGCGTACATTTCCCCTGGCCCGGGATTGGCAGCAATCCCTGGTGGACGGAGGTCATTTCCTTGCGCCCCCGCAATGATGGTCCGGGTAATCGTGTGACCGTCCCATTGCCGTTGGGCGACGAGCCTTGGGTCCACGGCTGACATCCCGGACGGCTTGTCCTTGGTTGAGACATCCACCGCGAGATGATGCGACCGGGCATCCTGATTCGACGCAGCGAACGGTGCAGAAACACCACACAGTGCGACGAACGTGACAATCGCAATGCCTGCCGCCAGAAGGGCGGCACGAATGACGCTCGCGTAGTCCCGTTGGAACGCGAGTCGAACGCCGACCACAGACAAGCGGCCAATCATCGCGACCTTGTTTCGCCCAGGGGGTCGGCGCGGGCCGTCTCGAGCTCAAGGGTGCGATCGCACTCGCTTGCGACAGCTTGGCTGTGGGTCACCAAGACCAGTGGGGTGTCCAGTGCTCGTGCTGCGCCGATCATCGCCGACACGGCATCTGCGGCCGTCTCCTCGTCGAGCGAACCCGTCGGTTCATCGGCGAAGAGCACCCGAGGTCTGTGCGACATGGCCCGTGCGATTGCCACACGTTGCATCTGTCCGCCTGAAATCTGGTCAATGTTTCGGTCACCCAGGTCGCCGAGGTCGAACTGTCCGAGGAGTTCTCGCACTCTGGCGCTGACGGTGTCGGGGGCGAGCCGCAACAGTTGCAACGGCAGGGCAACGTTCTCCGCGACGGTCAACTCGGGGATGAGGTCCCCATTTTGGAAGACGACGCCGAACGACTTGAGTCGCAGCCGCGAGCGGCGTCGATCCGACCATTGGTCGAATCGACGCCCCTCGAAGGCCACCTCGCCATCACTTGGGGTGAGCAAACCTGCCAGCAGATGCAGCAGAGTCGATTTGCCCGAGCCGCTACGCCCACGTACGGCTAACACCTCGCCCGGGTCGAGGCGTAGCTCGACGTCGGTGAGGATCGGCTGGCCGCGGTACGCAAAACTCAAAGCACTACACGACAGGACTGCTGCGGTCTGCTGAGACCGCAAGATTGGCGATGTGTTAGGACTGCGAAGGCTCACGCATATCCCGTCTTGTAGCTGCTGCAGTCGTCAGGGAACGCGCCCTTTTCTTCACAAACCTTGACCTTCACGTAGCGGTCCTCGGCGAAGTTGTGCACGAAGTTCTTGCCTGTGTCGTTCTCGCCGCTGTAGGACTCCTTGCCGCTTCCGCTGGTGTCGGTGTTCCACTGGATGAAGACGGTGCCTGCGCTGATCTTGAACAGGCGGAACGTGTCGCCTGTGTCGCTGCCGTAGTCACCGGCGTCGGCGGAGAACCGCGCCTTCGCGTCCTTGTCGCCCTCGTTGTTGTAGAAGTACGGGATGCTTTTGCTGGCCTGGGCGGCCGGGGCAAAGTTCAGCACACCCACCGCCACCACCAGCGCTCCAGCCGCTATGGATTTCTTGTTCAATTGCTCGCCTTCCGCTTGAGCGCTGTCGTTGATGCAACGCTTTGGTGCTTAGTCCCGGGAGCGGTGGCGTTATTACAGCCTGACGCGAACAAGCGTCGAAATCTCAGCCGCACAGCGGTGGCCGAGCAACGAGGCTCGGACACGCGGGACTGTTTCAGCTCGCAGACGGCCGGCCCGTCAACGTCCTGACCTCGACCTCGTCAGGTGCCCGCTCGCGCAACACCTTCAGGCGATCTGAGCCCTCACGGGCATACAGGGTCACGTCCACCAGCACCCCAGACGAGTCTGGGAAGAACTCGCCCATCGAGTGGACAGCACCCACATCCATGTGAGCACGATGCGCCTCCACACCCAGGTTCATCACGTCTTCCAACACTTGCATGTCTGCGCCGAGCGTCGCCGGGTCCAGCTTCATGGTTGCCAACAGCGCGGCCACGTGCGGCGACCGGTCAAGAGAAACATCCTCGGCCTGCTCGACGTCCAGCACGTCTGAGTCCAGACGAAGCACCGCAGACTCAATCAAGTGAATATTTGCCGCACGATCGGCGGTAGCGAAGATCAGTGACGCTCTGGCCGGACTTCCGGGTTCCAACCTAGGTGTCATCAACACGACAGCATCCGCCGCCAAAGCTTCAACCGACCACTGGACCCCGGCGCCAACGAACCCAGGATCCTCCGTGTACACGCTTACCTTCGCTGCACGTTCACCGTTCCTCCACGCCCAAACCGCCGGCGGCATCGGCCACTCCTCTGTCCCATGCGGCTCCACCAAGAAGGTCTCAAATGTGTCGTAAGCAATATCACGCATCGCGTTCATAAGGTCCCCCGAAGTTTGTGGCCTTCGACCATACGCGGGCGCAGAACCTTGCGGCCCCAGGACCCGATCCTCGCAACCGCCGCAGCACGCTCACACATCTAAACCACTCGACATGCAGACCTCTGCACTGGTGACGAAAGTTCGTGGTTAGTACCTTGGCAACGACAACAAATTGTTACCCCAATTGCCGTCGGCATGCGTCCGAAGATACGGCTGGCCGTGCGCCGGGCGCACCACGAGCGCCGCAACCCGTGAAGCACCCTGGCCAACCCACGCACGACCGCCTTCGCTGACCCAGTTGACCATGTCCGGCTTGCCGGTGCGCTTGGTCTGGGACGAGTCCGCCCACTCATACTCAGTGATGTGCTCGTGCCCCGTGCCGCCCTCAAGGTGTACCCGCACGATCGTGACCTCTGCCATTGCGTTCTCCTTCACTAGTGGTATCTACCGGTCACACAGCCCAACCGAAAATGACAGCGGCGGACGAACAACTTGCTCGCCATGTTCGAATGTGACCGATGGCTCGCCCGGCCGGACTACTCGACGGCGATCCACTGCCAGCCGGTCAGCACCAAAGCCCTCAGCACCGCGGCCCGATGATGAGCTCCCGGGCCAGGCCAACAGCCGCGTAGGTCGCTTCGGGCGCAATGACCGCCGGGCGGGCTCAACCCATCTGCTCAACGAATCGCTCACCGTCGGCAGTGAGGTGCCACAAAGTGAAGTTGTGGCGACCAGTCACCTCGATAAGGCCACGCGACTGAAGAGACAACATGGTCTCGTGCAGGGACCCCAGCCCCAGCTCACCTGCCAACCGAGTCGCGCTGATGCCACCCACGAACAAATCAGCACGGCCCAGCACGACCCGTTCCCGCTTTGTGAGGGTGGCCCGGCGCTTGGCACGTTTCGCACTCATCAGGTCTTGGCACTGTTTCAGACTCAGGCGCATCTGATGGTAGTCATCAGGGAACCTCAACCCCGGCGGCATACCGAGCGCCTCACCACCAGGGGCCTGACGGCAGTCGCACAACAAGTCGGTCAGCATCTCCGGCGCCCGGGCAACAGTGGTCGCCGGTTCACCGCACTCGCACACGATAGGTGCCAGCAGCTGGTAACCGTTTTCGTCCTTGCCGGCATCAGTCAGGCACGGCTGGATGGGGCGTTGGCGAGTGTTCTTGTCCGCGAAAGGCGCAACCAGGTGCTTGAAAATCACCGCGCCCGGACCCATCACCCGGCGCAGCTGCCGCCCGGAGATCAGGCCGTGCTGCGCCACCACCCAGACAGCGAACTGTCGCACCAGAAGCGATGACCCGTACTTTCCCCTACCAGACCAGCTCCAGTCAGGGTCGGTGTAAACCGTGACGATCCAGTCCACAAACACACGGTCCCGCCACTGCTCCCCCACCCAGTCCGGCAACGGCTCACCGCACACCTCATGAAGCAGCAGGTACCGCAACTCGCGAAACGGCGCATTCGTGACCGTCTGCGCCGCGTCCCGACACATCCGTCCCGACCCGACGAGGGTGCTGACAATCTCATGGCGGGTTCGGCGTTCACCAGTTGCTGTTGCCGGCCGATTCAACGCAAGAACCGTGCTACGTCCCTGCGTGTTGACCGGCCAACGCACCGGACCGAGCTCGGCAACACCATCGACAGTGTTCAGACGCATCGAGGCCACAGCCCACCACGTGCCCTGGACCAGTTCCATCCGAAACTTCGGGAAAATCATCTGGAACGCGACCCGCTCCTGTTGCGTCATGCTGCCTTGGCACGACTTCAACCGTGACAGTGCTCGCACCCACACGTCCGCGCGCACATCAAACGGTTCGTTCACTACTACCTCAGCCGGTTCGGCGCGCAAGTCAGCGACCGCTTTGCGCAAACGGACCACGTCGGCGGTGCGCCGGTCAGCCATCAAGTCATACTCGGCTTCAAGCTCCGCATTGTTCTTTGCGTTCGCTTTCACGGCCATCGTCCTGGCACTCTCAGCTTCACGCTTCGCAGCCGCCAACGCCGCGTTCAATGCGCTGAGCTTCTCAGTGCGCACATCGACAGTGGTCATGTTGCGCGTGGTGCCAAACACCGACTGTCCCGGAAGCATCCGAACCGGCACACCCACGCGGATGGCATCCAAGAACGCGTCAGCCATGCCGTCCAGAATGTCGATGAATCCGGCGTAGCCGACAATTTGCATGTCGGCTGCGTGCCGTCCGATAAGAGACTTCAGGCTTCGACCGTCGCGCACCATCACATGCCTCCGTCGCGCTGGTGCTGGCGAAGTTCAGGATCCACAGCCGGATCCATCGACGACACCGGCCACCGAATGATCCGGTACGACTTGGCGCTACTGGCCTGAAGCTCATAGAACCAGTCGCCATCAATCCAATTCCGGCCCATGAAAGGCCGAATGGTCTTGTGCGCTCGGGCAGCATGCCGTCGGGACACCGTTTTGCCGTCCATCCGGTTCAACATCTCAGGAGACAACAGCCCTCGCAGCAAGTCAGCATCGTCCGAATAGTCCGCCACCGTCACCGCCAGAGGCCGCGGGGAGTTGCAGTCACCGGACTCCAACAGGCGCGACGCCAACGAAGTCGCCTTCAACGCGAACGCCTGAAGAAGCTCCGGTTCAGCCCACCCACCCTCAGGTGTGCCCAACTTGAACAACATCTGCAACTCACCCGGGTCCTTCTTGTCCCGCGGGAACCGCACCACCTTCAAACCCGACAACTCATCCAAGTCCCCGAGCGGGTTCGTGTACCTGTGCAAGTACTCCCCTGCCACCCACACCGGCGCCCACATCAGCAACGTGCGAATGGCCTGCTCAGCATTAACCCGAGCTGACAACGGCTTGTACTGGTTCGTCTTCGGGTCCCTACGAAACGACCGCACACCGACCCTGTCCAACTCGACAGCCTTCTGCGACGGCGGCGCATCAGAACACAAGATGATCAACATCTCGCGAACCGCATCCCGCTTCGACACATCCACCACCAGCTGCTTGGTCTTCTTGTCGAACGTGTAACCAAACGGGACCACCCCCGCACCCAACGGCCACTCGTTGCGTCGCCACTGCGAAACCCTGCCAGCCAACAGCCGCTGCACAATGGCGGTGCGCTCCGACGAGGCACACCACCCCATGATCGTCAGCATCATGAACCCAACCCACGCGTCCTTGCCCAACAGGTTGAACCTCTGATCACGCGCGTCCAACACATCAACCCGGTCACGAAGCGCATCAGCCAAACGTGACGCCTCACGCTCGGACCGGATCAGACGCGACAAGTTCGCCGCGTACACCGTCACGGGGCACAACCGCTCAATCTGCTCAGTCAGAATGCGAGTGAAGTTGTTGTAACCAAACTCCGAAACCTTCGCCGCCGACGCCTGGCTCCACAAATGCCAATAGCCCTCGAAGAAGAACAACACAGCCTTCGTGTCACCGTGCCGGATCCGCGACACCATCACCTCACGTGTGACCGTCTCACCGTCCACCTCCCACAACACCTGAAATGAGTCCGCGTCCAACGGTGACAACCCCACCGCACGAACCGCCTCAACAGCGGGCAAATGGCGCAAGTTCTGGTACGTCATCTCACGCATCGCATTGAACATCTCCAGATCCCACTCATCACTCTCACGAATGACAACCAGACCCAACGGGCGCGAACCCACCCCCCTCTCGACCGCGCGCACGCTCTCGGCCGTAGCAACCCAGTCCAGACCCCTGAACTTCTTCCCGCCCGCCGCCTTGCGAGCCAGCTTCTTCGCCTTGCGTTTCGCCTTCTTCCGCTTCTTCTTCGACCCGGCCCGACCATTCGACGCCGACGCGACGTTCTCGTGATCGTCCCTGGACCCGGGAACGACTAGGCCCGCCGAATCGTGCGCACCTGCCGCCGGTGCGACGGTTCCATCGGACTCGTTCGTCACCTGTTGGTCTTGCGGGTCCGGCTCGACGCTGTTGTTCTCGTGCTCCTTGCTCATGCCTCTTCCCTTCCACCGCGCCCGCTTTGAGCGTCGGTTGAAGCCGACTCGTTGGCTGCCAGAACCAACCAGGCTCGGGCAAGCAACTCGACGACGACCGGGTCGGAGTCCACCAGCGAGAATTGAGGTGAAGAAGCCATGCAAGCAAGTGTCGGATAGAAACGACACTGTCACAAGTTATTTCGCATCACCATCACTGGGGACCCGCACCGGGTGAGGCGAAGAAACCCGTGTGGGCCTGCCTCTGCTCTGGAACAGTGCAGGCCACGTGATGCCGCGCAACCATTCGAGGTCGGATCCCATCTGCCCGTGCCAAGGACCTCTGACGTTCGAACAGGTCTTGGAGGCAGAACTAGGCATCGCAGACCACTGCCTTTGCGTGCCGTCTGGCTGTGCTGCACTTAGCGAAAAGGCCGACCACGAAGTTCCATGGAAGGTCATCGGCTACGCCTTGATGGCGGCGCTGCGCGAAGGGTTGCCAACCACGGGTCGGGATGTGCGGGTGCCGGCGGAGCTTCTTGGAAAGGTGTGGGCCGCCGAGAAGATGCTCGCGCGATACGTGGAATTGGGAAGTGTCGTTGATGTCGATGAGTGGCGTGAGAAGTTGGCGGATGCGGTGAGTGGCGTGGAGGTTGCCCGGTTGGGCGGGTTGCCGTTCGAGGGTTGGGTAGATGTGTCGGGTTTAGTGCTTCAACTGCTTGGGGTTGGGCTGGGACGGTCGTGTTGTCGTGAATTGGGAGTGTCTGGGCCTCTGCGTGTGCGGCGCGTGTTGAATGCTGGGGTTGAGGTCGCCTGGAAGGTGGAGTTGGTGGTTCAGACCCTGGTTGGGGTGGTTTTGATTGGCCCGATCTCGCTTACCTGGGGCGCGGTGGCGTTGGGCCGGGCACCCTCCTGACCATTGGTGTTGTCACAACATGCTGGTCTCGTGACCGCTGACAACGAAGCTGACTGTTGACGTTTGCAATTTGGTCGGCATATTTGGCGAGTGATGCCACGACTAACAGCATCTGTGCGGTCATGCTGACCACATGCGCAAGGCCGCAGAATGGCTCCCGGCGAGCTCGGAGATCAATACCGCCTACCAGGCGGTCGCGGCCGACACCTTGAGCGAGGCCCGACAGGTCAAGGAAATTGCGCAGTACCACGCGCGGGTTGCGGCTCTTCGGCACAAGCACGCCCTGTTCGAGCGAGTCGGTCTCGCCGTCTTCTTGGCTCTGTCCCTAGCAATCTTTGCTTTCTTTATAACCTCCGCGAAGACCATCGTTCCCGTACCCGACGACGTCGAGGTTACGTATGCAAACCTGGGATCGATCTTCGGGCGATACATGGACGACGTCGCTTTTGGTCGAGTGCTCACCTGGGTCGTATTTCCGACGGTGGTGGGATTCTTCATCGCATCTTGGCTGCGTCACCATGCTGTTCCCTTAGGGCCGCCCCTCGCGGCGAGCGACGACGTCCTGCGGATCCTGAACTACGAAGACCCCACGCAGGATCAGGTGAGCCGAGCGCTTGGCGTCGTGACGCACACGTTGTTGATGGCACCGCCGACGCGATATCGGACCAGCACGGCGGCGCAATGGCAGCTCCGTGGGCGGATCGGACTCGCGGTAAAACTTGGCAAGCTCGAGCAGCGCTACCTCGACGATGAAGTCAACGAGTCTGTTGTGCGTGCCGAGATCGTTGCCGCCACGGTCGTATTCGTGCTCGACAAGTGGCCTGACTTGACAGCCGATGAGGCGGCCACGATGGTCAGCCGACCAACGACGGTGTTCCGCAAGGCCCTGATCGTCGCGGGCGTCGTCGCCGCTCTCGGGCCGGTACTCGCAGCCTGGAACTCCGCGTTCGCTTATGGCGCTCGCTGACCTCCGTTGTCAGCGTCGAGACCTCAGCCCGACGATTACTGCGTTTTGATCTTCGCTTTGGACGTCTGCATGTAGTCCTCAGAATTGAGGGTGAGCGTAAGGGTTCCGCCAACCTTGGCTTTGGTGAAAATGAGGCCGAGGGTCCCGGTGGAATCTGCTTCTAGCTCTTCGACGCCGTAGTACGACGAGTTCTGCGACTGTCGTTTGTCGACTCCGCGGTATGCCGCATTGCCCGAGTTGATGGCCACCGGTGCACCCTTGCTCGCCACCTTCACAATTACGAAAAGATCGCCCGATTGCACAGATTGATAGGCGACGAGAAACTCCACCGTCCCGAGTTGTCCGGCGCTCACCTTGCTGCCGTCACCGACGGTGATGCGCTTGTTGAGCGGCACGTTGTTGACGGTGAAGTTTGCGAGCTTGCCGGCAGTCGCCTCGAAGTCGGCCCAGGTCACACAGTCGGACGGGTCGTCCGGATTCGAACAGTCCTTGAAACCGTCATCAACCGTTTCCAACTCTGTTGCCTCGTCTGGTGAACCGTTATCGATGGAGGCATCGACGCCGGCTCGTTGGTACTTGAGGTAAGCCTCGGCGACGGATCCAGGAACCACGAGCTTCATTGCGTCACCGAGTTGGTCAGGATCACCGGAGACGACCGCTTCGAAGTACTCTTTGACGTTCTTGCTGGCAGCCTTCGGCTCGTCGTTGTCGACGCTTTTGGCAGTCGTATCGCCCTTTGCAGACTCGACCTTTGGATCACCGCCGCACGCGCTCAGAAAGACGACCGCAACGAGTGCGATCGAGACGGCAAGAGCGTGCTTCTTCATGAGTGTCCCTAGGTCGGTAGAACGCCTCACCCTAGTGCGTCCCTACCCGCAATATTGGAGAACACTGACGACACGTTCCGCGTGGCGGACAAAGCCCGAACGCAAGGCTTCTTCTTGGCTGAAGCCCACCCTGATGCCGCTCAAACTACGCAGTTGGGAAGAGCGCCGAGCGAGACGAGGGTCCAGATCGTTGGGTCCGTCGTCGGCGCCGTGAAGCCCTCGAAGCGTGTCCAGATTGGTCGTATCGTTCGATCATGGCGCCACATGACCCCGACCGTCTTCTGACTGACGAGGACACGCTCTCGCTGACGATTGGACGAGTCGTCCGCGCCCACGCCCGTGTTGAATACGGACTACGGAACGTTCGTGAAGCCCTCGACCCTAATCCATCCCTTGAGAACAGTCCCGCCGGCTTCCTTGGAGCTGATCGACTCGTGAACGACTGCGTGGCGCGACTGCGGCACTCAGGTGTGACGCCAACAGTCATTGACGCGGGCGTCCGTGCACTTGAGGCAGCAAGGGACGCAAGCGGGCTACGAAACCAGATCGTCCACAATCTTTGGATGCTGGAGTCTGACGGCAGCGAGGGCGAGGAGCCGCTTTGGAACCTCGTCGGTCCCGACCCTAGGCAAGCAGGAAACGGGGTGTGCTCAAGAACGACCACCCAGACAGTCGAGAATGCTCAAACGGCGTTGGAGCACGCAGCCGCCCGCGTCTCCGGACTGTTCATGGCGCTGCATGAAGTTCTTCCACGCTTTTCAGAATCGCCCCGTTCTCGGCGTCAGGTCAGCGGCCTTCCCAGATACCTCGCCCTGATGGACGGGCACTTGCGTCTGGACATCAACGGGGACTGGGAGTTCAGTTCACCAGTCTGAAGATGTGGCGGAATGATGGTGCCGGCACACAGGTCCTCGCCACACCCATCGCGAAGGATGGAGCGAAGTTCCGGCTTATCGCATCCACGTCGATCAAGCTCAACCTGCTTGAAATCTCATCCGACGCACCAAATGAGGCGCGCCCTGCGAACACATCACATTCTGAGCATTTCGGAGGCAGGTGCCACAGCAGGCCCCTACGCTGACGCCTGAACGTTCAGAGATCAGGAGCGAAAATAGCCTACGAGTTCACAAATGGTCCCAAAGTCACACCGCGGACCATTCAGCAGGTGTCCGACGTGATCAAAGAGGTCGGCCAGGAGCGCCGATTCATGGGGATGATGCGTCGGCTTGGAACTCGTAGCAACGTTTCAACGGGGGTGAGTTCGTATTCCTACGGCCCATTCACACCGGATGCAAACGACGATCCGTTCGCATCCGCAGGGGAACAACCGGCTTGGCGCGTCGGGTGGCATTGGGGTGGAAGCGTTACCAACTCCATGAACATGACACTCAACCAAGGATGGCAGGTCATCTTCAACGTTTTCGATGACGGGGGAAGCCGCCGCGTGACGGCTCAAGTACAGGGGGCAGGCATGCGGAAAGAGGTTCAGCGCTTCGTGGACTCCGTGTTTCAGCTTCTCTGATGGTCCTGGGTGGATCGCAAGAGATATCTGAACGGCTGCTCGATCTTCTCCGCGACGCCGGCGTACCCGCGGCAATCGTTGCGGTGATCGGAACCGCTATTGCGGTGTACCAGTTCGCTGACCGGATCGAAACCGGAGTGTACGCATCTGAACAGCAGGCTGTCGCATTGTTCGCCCGTTCGTCGCGGCGGGTGCGCGCCCTGGGCCTCTTTCTCGCATCTCACGTCGTAGCAACAACCACCACTATCGGCGTCGCTACCGAGGTGTTGGCAGATCCTCAAGTGACCACATTCCTCGGCGTCACATCTTCAGAAGGACTATTCCGCGTTCAGGCTTCGATCACCGCGTACTTCCTCGTCATCGACTGGTGGGCAATGAAGCATGGAGACGTTTTGCCGTTGGCGGCAGGGGTGGCAGTAGGCACCCTTGGAGGAATTGGCATCCTGATATTCGGGCTCCGGGATGCCGTAACTGCCGAGAATTGGCAGGTAATGATCCCGTGGCTCGTGGTCATCTTCGTATGGTTCCGTGCTTTTGGCTGGGCCTCCTCCACTGGCTCCGGCCTGGCACGAGCCATCCAGAACCCATGAGCGCACCGAGATCAAGGCGATGATTAGGTTCCCTGAACTCCGATGCGCCCTTTTACAACAACCTCCGGCGATCGCCGGCGGTGACCCAGCGGCCGTCATTTTCCGTACCTTCGCCAGCTCATACGATTTGGACCGGATGAACTGGCCTGGGGCTCGCCGCGGCGCGTCACTGGCGGCGAATCTGACGCGGTCGTGCGATGAAATGACGCTGCTGACCGAAGGCTCGACCATCTCGCCGAACGGGGCGTCGGGGCGTCAGCTCTGGACCGGCGTCTCAGCCACCTCCGGCCCAGCAGTGTCCCGCCTGATCGCGGTCAACTTAACTAAATAGGCGTCCCCAGCGGGAGTCAACTTCCAGTAGACCGCCTTGTCCGCCGGGGTTCGTTTCCTAGCTCCGTTTGTGATGATGCCGAGTGCTCGCAACTGCACCACAACAATGCCCCACGAATCTGCTTGGACGTGGACCGTGAGGTTCTCCGTTCCTCTCCAGCCTCCGTCTTCAATTTCGTGCAACGCTCGGGTAGCGAGTTGCTCGAAAGTCGACTTAAGGAGCGATTCAGGTGCCTCATCCAACATAAGGGGACCTAATCCACCAACGATTTCATCCCAGGTGAACTCCAGCTCGATGGCTTGCGTCTTGAAGTCATAGCCGCTCCAGTACCGTGCGTCGAACTGCAAAGCTACGGCGTCCTCACCGTGCTCAAACGTCTCATCGACTTCGGAAGCCCCTTCGTTCTGAGCTTGCTGCAGTCGCTCCTTTTGCGCTTCGGCCAGAGCCGCACGAAGCTCTGCGATCGCGGTCCGTGTCGCTTCCGTCATAGCTTGGTCGCCCCGAACCCAACCGGGGCGATCGTGCTGCTTCATTGCCCGGATCAAGCCACGTGACACGACCGACGCCAGTTCGTCCGCGGTCCTGTACTCCTTCACCATCCGCGACCTGACCTTCGTACGAAACGCCTCAAGCCGTTCACGAGCTTCCTCGTCTATGTCCGACATCCCGACAGGGATGGAGGCGGGATCGGCGTGGACGAATCCGAGCACTGGGATACCGCACTCCACAGCGAAGTCATATTCCTTCTCGGTATAACTCACCCCCTCCGGCGTAACCGAGCCGTATCGACCGCCCACGATGACCACGTAGTAATCGCTGAGTCGAATGACCTCTTGGATAAGCGACCACTGGTCCTCATTTGCGGCCGGGAACATCTCCATGCCGGCGGGGAAGCAGTCGAGTTCAAGCAACGCCTGGATGACGGCGCGACGCTCCTCGACCAAGTCCAAGTACGTTGAACTGACGAAGACCTGGTGCCGAGTTTCGTGCGCTTGACCCATAGCGGAGACTCTATCGACGAGCTGAGACCACTGACGGTCAACGGAGGACACGCGCCGCGCCCTGTACCACGTCATGTTCTGACGAGCGCGGATGCACCTAGCCTATATATGGCCCCGGATACAAAGGGTGATCGAGCGGTCGCCGCGCGGAGGTCCTGAACGTCGCCACCCGATCCTGCCGCATCAAGCAAACACTGCGGCGTCGCGCGCATTCGGCACAGTCCCAAATCCAACCCAACCCCGGACAAAAGCGCTACCGCGTGCGCCCCGAATGGAACATGTAACCCGGCGAGCGAGCCACACCAGGTCGAAGGCGGCGCCCGCCGCAGGCGCTCTGGTTCCGACACACCATCACCACACATGGCACCGCTACTTGCCGACCGAAAGAAGGAACAACTCATGACGAAGAACCGCAACTTCAAGGTCGAGGTTCGGGCCAGAATGGCCATGACCGGAGAGAAATACACAGTCGCACGTCGGGCAGTGTTGCTGGAGCGCCCCGCCGACCCAACACCCCCGCCAGAGGTCACAGCGTCGCCGCGACCCGGCGATGCACCTATTCAGTGACCCGCCCGGGTGAGGGAGGACGGGCTCGTGCGAGCTTGCGCTATCGAGCGCTGGGAGCAGTCTTCGACGAATTGGCGCGCATCCCTGAGTTCGTGTGCGTCCACCTCCTCGAACTCCTCCAGTACCTCGGCCACAATTTCGGGCGACTCTGCCAGGGCGTCAGCAACCACGCCGCGGAGCGGCTCTTCGTCCGGGAACGACGCCACCTGGCAGGTGAGTAGAAACCATGCCAAGCCTGATTGCCCTAAGTAGGCGCTGGCCATGATGGTGCTCAGTCTTGTGCCGCGGCGAACATCATGGGCGAGGACGCTCCAGGACACGACGTCCAGCGCATCCGTCCTCCGCAGGTGACGCTTGGCCGCATGGATTGTGTCGTCGCTGACAGTGACGGTGATGTCTTCGCGACGCCAGCGGCGCTTTTGTCGCTCGAGACCGAACTGTTCGATAACTTCGTAGAGTATGGCTTTGCGGAACATGTCCTGCCATTCGTTGGGGCCTTGCGCTATGACGTCTTCGCACATGCGCTGAGCTTCGGCGTACTCCCCCGCGAACATGAGGGCCTCGCACATCTGCGACCCAATGTCTTGGACGGTTGCGCCAAGGCGTTGTGCTGTTCTGTAGTGCTCGACTGCAGCCTCAAAGCGTCCCCCGTGCCAATCGATTCCGCCGAGGACCCGGTACGGACGCCACGTCTTCCCGTACCCGTCCGGGTCATCTGAGATGCGCTTTCGCTCAAGCTGAGCCAGAGACTCGGGCTGCCAGATGGCGCGGATCTGCTGAGTATTCAGGCCGACCGCGTGGGCCCGCCGTACCTGCTCGAGTTCGGACTTGCTCAGACCGACAACGGGCAACTCGGCAGCCTTTTGAAAGTTGCCTGGAATTGCGAGAAGTTCGGACATCACATGCGACGGTGCGCACTGTCGCGGAAAGCTTTCCGGCGCAGACGGAGGCCAGATCCGTTTGGCGTAACCGGATGAGTCCATCTGCTCCTCAACCGCATCCAGCAGCTGGGAGTTTGGTTGTGGGGCGACAACGAGAAAGAAGGCCAGTTCGTTGTATGCGAGGAAACCGAACCCTGCGTTGTCGATTTCTGTGGTCACGTCTGGAACTTGCTCCAGCGGCTTCAGGAGAGTCGTCTGCAGTCCCATTGCTACACGAGCTGAGGATGCGTCGGAATGCACAATCCAGACCCGCGTTCGGGCCAAAGGGGCGGGGGCGTCAGCCATGGTTCGTCGCTCCCCGGCCGTAAAGGGCCCCTTGTCTTGCTTGTGAATTAGCGCGTACCCCATCCAGGACTTCGTCGCCCATGTCGTTAGCGCAGTCTGTGCATCTTGATCGAGACGAAATGGCCAACCCGCGACGGACCAAGGGCCAAGGAGCTTCTTGACGTCGTCCTCGAGCCGCTTCATCCACCCACCGTTGCATTCGCGACAAACGTCGATGGTCACGTGAGGGAGCAGTTCCGCGACGCGAACGATGTCGCGCTCCACCAACTGATATTTCCCGCGTTCGTCGGTCTGAAGACCACCGACGGCAACGGGAATTCGCCGCCCTGTCGCGCCCCTGAGCAGTTGCTGTGCGCCCACCGACTTCCGCATCCACTGAGCCCACACATGCTCGCGATTCTTGGCACCCGCACCGCCACAAAAGGGACAGCGAAACGGAGTTCGAGACGACATTTCGCTAGCGTAACGACTCGCAAACGGTCGACGTCTGACCTGTGGAACGCGGCAAACCGTTCTGCGCCGCACGGGAAGCAAGGCTCGACCTAAGTGGCTGTGTCGGCCGGGCCAAGCGCGCGGTCTGTTGAGTCCGGTGACAGGAGCCAACCCGGGAGCGATCATCCGGTTAGCGATACGTGCCTTCTCAACGCGAGTAGTCTGCGGTTTCAGGGGACGAGCAATCGGAGACGAAGATGGCCGATTTCACAGTTGATGTGCAACCTCCCACCCTCGCGCTTGAGGTGGGGCAAACAAGAAGTTTCATCGCGAAGCCTTCACTTGATGGTGACGCAACCTACGAGTGGCACTTCGAAGACGGACCCATTCCTGGCGAGACAAAGAGCCAACTTCGGGTCGTCGGCAAACCAGACGCAGTCGGCTGGTACTCGGCCCGGGTAAGTGTTGGGGAGAAGGTCGTCTCGTCCGAGCGAGTTGAAGTATCCCTGGAGCCGGTCGAAACCCCCATCCAGTGGCCAACGAAGTTCGCGAGGATTCTCGCCGGCGTTCTCGCCGGAGCCGGCGCATTCCTTGCCCTCCCCGCTTGGATTTATGCCGTTCGCGGCAACGGCGATGGAACCACCGAACGCGTCATTGCCGGCCTGCTCTTCACTGCCGGGGTCCTTATTCTCGCGGCAGCGGCGTACGTCCTCATCGTGGACTACCGCGGTCACTCACTCAGCGGCGTGCCTGGCGTGTCACGCCGGTCGGCAGTGGCCGATCCGGCAGACGTGATCGATGCGATCAAGGGGCTCTTTGCTGAGTTCGGGAAAGCAACACGTGGTGCCATAGCCCTGCTGATTGCTGGTTTGGTGTTGTGCGCGCTGGCCGCATGGGTCGCGCGCGATGATGACGCTGCCAAGACCCCGCCAAACACACCAACCACCTCGACCCCGGCGACGCCGACCCCTTCGCCAACCTGACGGTGCTCGATAAACGCCCTAGAGGATCGTGCGGATGAAGCAATTCAGGAGTTCAGTCGAGTTGCTGCGAGAGCCTGAGCCAATCTTGGTCACGCTGCAGCGCGGGACCTGCATGTTGGCCACTACATCGAATCCTTATGTTTGGCCCATCCCAGCGTTCATCTGTTACGCCATCCTTGCCTCGTGGCTCCCGCGCGCCGCTCCCGTCGGCATGCTCGTCACGTTTCACAATTTCGCTGGCAACCAGAACACCCCGCCTTTCCGCGAAGTGCACACTGTCTTCGCTGCACCAGATTTTCGGGGACCGCAGGAAAGCGGGACGCCGTCGGCGCCGGTCGTAGTTGGGAGCTGGTTGTTCGAGACCGGGCGCCTCACCCGACATTCCCCCGATCGAACAGATGCGGGCGAAACATGGGCCGTATCGGTAGGTGGCGAACTGCCACGCCGACAACAACTTGGCTCGGCTATCGACAGTGAGACTGACGGCGAAGCAGCCCTTGCCGTACTGAATCATTTCCCGTGGCGCTCCAAAATTTGAGGGCGGTTACACCTTCGGCCTGATACCTGGATAGCTTGCGCCGAACGATGTGCATCCGGAGTCGCAAGTCTCTATTGGTCCCGTGGCGTTGGCTTGACGCGCGCCAACAACCATCTGAACTCGCCGTGGACACCCTCAAGGTCCCCGTACTTTTGCCACGCGAGCGGGTAGTGACCAGCAAGGTGCCTCGTGTTGGCCGGGTAAGTCCCCGTAGCCCATTCCAAGGTCCCGACGAGTTCTAGATGTACTCGGCTAGGACGTTGGTGACACACGGCTGATCGGTGGTTGTCCTCCGAGGGCTGAGTGGCGTCGTCGATTGTTGTAGTGCTCGAGCCAGGGCGCAAGTGCGGCGGCGCGTTCGTCGTTTGAGTAGAAGATCTGCCGGTATGCCCACTCCGCCTGGAGAGTTCGGTTGAGCCTTTCGACTTTGCCGTTCTGCCAGGGGCAGTGGGCTTTGATGAAGATGTGCTCGGCGCCGAGCAGCTCGACAGCATCTCGCACGTCGTTCGATCGTTTGTAACTCAAGTGGTTGTCGGTCATCACCTGACGGATTCGGGTGATCCCGCGGGCGGCGAGATAGTTCGCTGCTCTGAGCAGGAACGCTGCGCAGGTTGGGCCCTTCTCGTCGGGCAGGATTTCTGAGTAGGCCAGCCGTGTGTGGTCGTCGACGAGCGAGTGGACGTAGTCGAAACCGATGCCGCGTTCGCGAACCCCTTCGCTTCGCCCGTGCGCTTTCCAACCTCCACCGATCGGGATGCGGCCGATCTTCTTGACGTCCATGTGGACCAGATCGCCCGGAGACTCCCGCTCGTAACGGACCGCGGTCTGCTTCGAGGACCGGATCACTTCACCGGTCAGCGGATCACACTCACGCAAAAACGGGACTTGGTGACGACGCAAGATCGATGACACGGTCCGCGCTGGCAGGCCGATCTCGGGCCCGATCCAATCGGGCCCGCGGCGATGCTTGGCCCGCATCGCCAGCACCACCACCTCGGCCTGCGGAGACGTCCGAGACGGTGATCGGTGCGGACGCGACGACCGGTCCTGCAAACCGGCCGGCCCCTCGGCCTTGAACCGGTTGATCCAACGATGAGCGCACTGCCTGGAGATCCCCAGCTCCTTCGCGACATGCGCGACCGGACGACCGTGGTCGAGGACTCGAGAAACGATCAACAGGCGACCGCGGACATTCAAACGGGCATTACGGTGAGACATGAGGACCTCCTGGGCCTCTGGGCGACTTAGACATCACCCACTAAGCCCGGAGGTCCTCACATTTCACAAGACCCGAACTGTCACCAACGTCTCCGCCGAGTACATCTAGACCTTCGTGAATTCGGAACGCGTGGTCTCTTGTCGGCCTACTCGAGCGTGGTCGATTCCACAGCGCGGCGTCGTTCGTCAGAAGAATGGCCAAGCCGTTGGTGCTCGGCGAAGCCGCACAGAAACGCTCCAACCTATCAAAGACAAAGTTGCGTCGAGCGAGATCCGGTGCGCCGTGGTGGCGCAAATGAAAGGTTTCGCCCGTAGCAGCGTCCACCCCGTCCCATGCGGCAGTGACGTACTTGAACTCAATCGCTGTTCTGCTGGCAGCGTCGAAACACAACAGGTCCAGATATTCGGCGTTCGTCTGACGTACCTCAAGTCTGACCTGCATCGACGGGTCGAGATCGTGGATCACCTGAGCGAACGCGTGCTGAAAGTCCGCCTCCGAGTGAAAGACCGCGCGTCGAGAGCGCAGTGCGGTGATGACCGAGTGTGCGTTGAGCCGGTGAGCTAAATCGAGGTCGAGCCTGGGGTCGTCCATCATCTAGTCAGACTCAAAGATCGGCGCGTCTGAAAGGTCAGCGTCGATGTTCAAAACCTTCGCTCTTCCAGTCATCTGCGCCAGAAGGACTGCGGCGTTCTCGGCCATTCGCCTCGCAGATGTCCAGCGCAAGTCCATCTGGGCGCCGCCGACGCCGAGTGAAGCGGACGATGCGATGGACAAGGTGACTGACCCGCCGTGCGACAAATGTGAGACGAGTTCCTTGTGGATGCGTCGGCTCGTCCGCTGTCTGGATCGATCCGTCTTGGCATTTCGATAGTTCCCTACTCGTTTGGCAAGATCTATTGACTCCCCTATGTAGATGGATGGCAAGGAGTCGCCGCTCAACGGCTCGAAGTCAAAGCGGTACAGGCCTGGCACGTGCGGAAGGGCTGGGAAGCATGGAATGCCAGCCGGGTCGAGTGTCACACTGCCAGCTGTTCGCCAGGAGAATGAGACGGTGGCGGCGACCGTGTCCAACACTGGCAATGAAAGTTCGTCGAATGCCTGATGACCACTCGAGGCACGCTGACCGTCTTGTCCGATCAAGAACCCGAGCTTCGCTAGCTGGCGCCGCGCGGTCTGGGATTGGAACTGTGGTCGATCGGGCTGTAACGCGATGGCGAGCGCTTGCTTGACGGGCCAACGAACGCCTTCGACCTCTACCCAATGCGTCTGCACTGGACCTGGTGTTCTCCCTCGAAGGCTCGCGCAAATGTCCTCCGCCGTGAGGTCAAACTCCATGCCGTCTACAACGAACCGCATGAGGCATCCTTTCCTGACTTAAAGGTCTTCATTCTCCAAGTCGTCTGGGGTTCGGGCCGATCCGTAGACGCCGAGGAGCAGTAGGCGCTGTTGGAATGCAACTACCTCTGACAGCAATGACGCGACGAATTCCGGCGGAAGTCCAAGCGTTTCAACGAGGGGCGTGCCGTCCTCGTTTTTCGGGTCATCCAATTTCTTGAGTGCCTCGCGGGTGCCCTTGAGGCTGAGCGCCAAAGAGTTCTGGCGCTTTAGGAGTGTGGCCGCTGGACTAGCTAGAGGCTCTTCGTCGGTTTCAGGCTCGTCGGACTTGAGTTGCCAGGTCTGTCGAATCCACGCACTGTCGAGGAGCACGGGTTCGCCGTTGGCGGCGACTACTGTTCCACCCGCTGCGTCGATGCGCCTGGGCGCTTGCCCCGACCTGCCGTCGTGAATGACGGCGATGAGTTGCCGCACACCGTGCTCGTCGTTGACCATGAGTGACAAAACGGCGGTGATGTCTCGCCGGTCCTCTTGCCCGCCGCGTGTCTGGCGCGCGATGACACGGTGCCTAGCCAACCAATAGGAGGCGAGCGCTAGGACGCGACGAATGTGTGGTCCAGGACCGCCGACTGTTTCGAGTTCCGCAACAGCGTCAGCGGCAAAACCAGTGTCTTTCGCGAGGTCGGCTCGTGGTTGAACCGTCCAACCGGACTGAAGCTCGTCCATCTGGTAGATCGCAGTCAACAACGCTCGGGTCGATGTGATCTGCGAATCGGTCAGTGAGCTGCGGAATGAGCGAATTGTCCCTTCCGCTACGAGCTCGGCACGCATCCGTGGCGTCACCTTTGACTTTGACGTCAGGGCCCGCAGCGCTTGGCTTGTGATGCTGTCTCGTTTGCCGAGCTGCTTGAGCAGGTAAGCCGCTCTAACATCCGGGTCAGTTCGAAACCCAGCGTTCCTTGTTTCCTCAGCATCCAGGTGTGCGCCCAGCCACGCTGCTTCGGCTGGCTCGATCCGGCCGGCACTCTCAAGTGCGCGCAAAGCTACATCGAGTTGGACGTCCAGGCGGTTGGATGTGCTCCATGGTCGCGGCGGGTCCACGTGGAGTGTGCCGAGGCGAGAGTAGATCGCGTCGGCCAGGGTGCTTGCCGAATCGTCTCGGACAAATCCCACGATTATTGACGCGGGCGCGGCGATGACCCGCAATTGCGAGATCTCTTCGTCGGAAAGGGCGTCGAGAGACCGCCCGGCGAGCGTCAATACGTTGCCAACCCGTTGACGGAGGGCGCGCTCGTTCGGGGCCAACCGCAACAAGACCTCAGACGGTTCAACGTCCAGATGCGCGTACGCTGCCGTGAGTCGCGAACTGCCGTCCACGGTGGAAAGGACAGCGGTGTCAGCTTTCGACTCAGTCCACTCTTCGGAGTCGGGGCTCGCGACGACCAGTGGCAGCAGAAGCATGGGTTGGCGGATGCCAAGCAGGCCGACGGACTCCTGAAGGTTGTTCGTGGCTCGCAAGTACTCCGTTTGCGCGTCGAGGGCGCTGATGAGATCGACCGTGGGCATCGGCGGAATGACGAGTTCGCAGGCTGCGTCGTCCAGAGCCGGCACCAGGTCGGGCAACGGCGCCTTGCGGTCTTCGCGATCTTCAGCAGGATATGCATAGGTCGTGGAGGTGCGAGGGTTCACCGGGTACGGGATCAGCGCCGGTGTCCACACGTCCACGTGCACGACCTCGAGATAGCCACCTTCGACGCGCATGCGTCCAGGTTCATCGAGCTGTCGCCTCGCGGCCGCTGGATCGCACACAGCCAGCGAGATCGCGTTGGCCGCGTGGGCGTGGTGGCCGCGTGTCATCAACGCGTCCTTGAACTTCCGGACGGCTGGCATTCGCGCCAGATCGGGAAGCGCCGGGATCTTGACCGGTGGGATCGTGGTGTCTTCAGACATGTGGGAAACTTTCATTCGCGTGGGCGATACCCGGGACCGGGCAGGGTGAGGTCACTTCTTGGTCCGAAGCCATGAGACGAGCCGCGGCAGCGACGTCAGGGTCCCGATAACGATCGTGTAGATCAGGGGCGGGACTTGGACCTGTCCGACAGTCAGCATGAGGGAGTCCGACACAGAGCCGTGACCGAGCAACATGAGGCAGAAGTCTGCGGCTGAGATCACGGTCGCAGACCAGACGGTGCACTCGAAAACGACGCGCAGCATCCGTACGCACGCGAGCAAGATCACGACGACCCCGTCGGCGAAGTTCTCGAAGGAGACTACGAAGCGTCCCCATCTGGGACCCAGGACGTGGTCGTCGAGGCACTCGTCGCGAGGGCAACGGTGCACAGCGCACAGCGCACTTGAGGGTGAGTCGAGACTGTTGAGGTTTGGCGATGTCATCGCGGCACCTCAGGTCGTGCAGCACACGACCCCCGCTGGGCGCTCGACATCTCGTCGGCGCTGGCGGTGGGCTGCGCGAATACTGGGTGGGGAGTTCACTAGGGCTCCTGACCTTGCCGAACACCGGCTCTTGTCGGTGTCGAGGTAGGTCGGCCTCGTGCTCCCCTCCAGGATCTCCATGCAAGATGCGTGGCGCAGCCTGTCGGAGTTGTCCTTCGGCTTCGACCGGGTTGAGCTTGGCGTGGAATGCGTCCCAGACCTTGCTCGGCCGACCTTGAGCGACCGTGGTGGCTCAGTGCGTCGTCCGGTTTCTGCAGAAAAGATCAACTGCCTTACGGTCAGTCTAGCAAAGCTGGGCGATCGCGGTGGGTGCTAGCGCGCCGACATGATCGCCGCAGTGCGCTCGAGCTCCGCTCGTAGTCGGACTCGACCCCGAGCCCGTCGGACTTGGCACGCGCGTGACCGACGATCGGATCGTTGCGTGTGTGTGCATCCCGCGACAGCCGTCAGGACAGATCGCGGCGTACCAACCAGCGCAACCGAGGGTCAAGAAGGATGACCGCAGCAGCGTTGGGTACGCGATGATGCCGAGGTGAACCGTGACGAAGCACTAGAAGTCTTGCAGCTCGATGCGAACCCGTCTGCGGACGAAATCCAAACCGCATTTCGCCGGTTTGTGGCCGAAGGGCATCCTGACCGAGGTGGCGATGCCAATTCTTTCAGCCGGGTTGTTGAAGCTCGCGACACGCTAGTCCAGTCGTCTACTGCTTTGGTTCCGATGAATCAGGTCCGTGAAATAGTTTTGGCTGCCACGAGGCCCATGGAGGAACAAGCAAGACGAACAGAGCTGCGAAACGAGACTAACGATGTTGTTCGCGGAGCTGTCCGGGTTCGTACGTCGGAAATAAGGCACCAGCAACGCAGGCTCGCAACCCTCACGTTCATGAGTGCGATGGTCGGCGCTGCGTCACAAGTTGGTCGTCTCGAGCCGTTCAAACAAACTGGTGTCTCTAACAGTCTTGGTGTCGCGTTCGCGGCGATCGCCCTTGCGTTGGGCCTCATGATCGCCCTCACCAACCAGAACAAGGCACAGATTCAGGCCGATATCGAAGACATTGCTGACACGATGAATGACAAGGCGGTTCTTGTCCGGACATTGCACGATGTGCTTGGGCCGGGGGCAACAGCACGACCTTGGTCCCCAGAGGAACTGCACGGCGCGGTTGGGAAATGGGTGCACGAGAGCGGGGAGTCTCGCCCGACTCCGATCCGGGGAGGCGTCTCTCAGCGCCTGCTCGGGCCGACGGGGCGTGCGAGGCCACTTCCGCACTTCGCGCGACGCATGGGTGTCAACGAGTTTGGTCGGCTGCTCCTGGCGAAAGCAAAGGAACGCGGCGTCGTGATCGAAAGCGAGAACTGGGACAACGACCACCTCAGTGTCTCGTACCAGTTCAATCGACCCTCGAAAGGCGAAGCAGAGGGCACAGCGCGTCAAAACAGCTAGACGTACTCCTAAGGCGGGGTCGGTGAGGCTTCCTTGCGTTCAAGCCTGCAGCTCCCCGGAGTCCCAGCGTTCGTTCTGCGGAAGACTGTGCCCATGGATCAGGGGACCTCACCTCACGACCAGCGGACAATCCTGGAGGAGTTGCTTGACCTTTGCGAGGGCAGCCTTGCGACATCCACCGATAGCGCAGTTGTAGCCGTCATTCACTCTTGGTTCGTCCAAACGATCGACAGCGTGAGAGGCGCTCTTATCGTGCATGACGCTGGGCTAGCCAGCACGACAAGCCCCCTGGTGCGTGCGGCGATCGAGTACGCAGTTGGGATGCACTGGCTCCGTCAGGTCTGGGACGCAGGCCTTGGTGGGCTGCACAACTCCCATAAGCGGTGGGCTAAGAACCTCAAGCGAGCACTCGCGACTGCCGAGGCGCAAGACCTGTATCCGGATGACCCAAAGTGGCCTGATGCGTGGGCTGAGCTCCTCGCTGAGATTGAAGCTAGACCTCCTGCGCCGCAGGTGAAAGGGGGCGGGAACATCGCAGAGCGGTTCGAAGTCACCGAGCTAGCCCACGTCTACGTAGCGTGGCTCAGTGAGACCTCCCTGAGCCACGCCACCCACGCCTCGGCGACGCCATACCTGGAGCAGATCCATGGTGGCTACAAGCTCTCCCGAACGCCCCATGCATCGCGCGATGAGTCCTTGGAAGGAAGGTGTTTTGTCGCGCTTGACATCGCGCTTCATGCGATCGCAGAGGCCTTCGACTCGGACCCACTGCGGACGACGCTGACGGATATCGAAGACCGCTTCGCAGCCACTTCCGCGGTCGGCATGGAAGAGGCATAATTGGCGCGGCCCCTTTTGCGGCTACTAGACGATTGCGGTAGGACCGGCGTCTGGCCAGACTCGGTCCAGGTGTCCGGCGGGAGGCTCTCCACGCGGCTGCCCACCGAGTGTTGGTGTGGCTCTCTTCCGGTCTGCAGTCCGTCGGGCACCGTGACGAGGCGTGGCTCGAAAGGGGACTGCCCAGCTCGTGGTAGCACTGCCCACCTCGCCGTCCTATCGGTACGAGGCAAGCAGGAGAACGCTTATGACGAAGGTGATCATCGGGGTCGATCCCCACAAGCTGTCGGCGACCATCGAGGTCATCGACCGACACGAGAAGCGGTTGGGTTCTGGCCGCTTCGGCACCGACCAGGCCGGCTACACCGCGATGCGAACCTACGCGAAGAACTGGCCCGACCGGATCTGGGCGATCGAGGGATCCAACGGCGCCGGCCGACCGTTGGCGCAACGTCTGCTCGAGGCCGGCGAGCATGTCGTGGACGTGCCAGCCAAGCTCGCCGCCAGGGTCCGGCTCTTCGACACCGGCCACAACCGCAAGACCGACGCCCGCGACGCGCACTCCATCGCTGTCGTCGCGGTCCGCACCAAGACCTTGCGGGTGCTGCGCGCCGACGGGGAGCTCGAAGCGTTGCGGATGCTGTGCGACCGGCGAGACGAACTGACCCGGCTGCGGGTCCAGACCGTCAACCGCCTCCAGCGGCTGCTGGCAGAACTGGTCCCCGGCACGACCAAGAAAGACCTCACAGCCCTGCAAGCCAAGGCAATCCTCGCGTCGGTGCGCCCCCGCGACATCGCCGGGAAGACCCGCCGCAAGATCGCGGCCGACGAGCTCGCCGACCTGATCGCGGTCGAGAAGAAGATGACCAAAGCCACCGCCGAACTCAAGGCCCTGGTCAAGGCCCGCGGGTCACGACTGATGGACCTGCACGGTGTCGGACCCGTGGTCGCTGCCCGCACTCTGGCCGACGTCGGCGACATCGCCCGGTTCGCCAATCGCAACAGGTTCGCGTCCTGGAACGGCACCGCACCCCTGGACGCCTCCTCCGGTGAACAGAACCGGCACCGGCTGTCGCGGGCCGGGAACCGGCGGATGAACCACATGATCCACATCGCCGCGATCAGCCAGATCCGCCTCGACACCGAAGGTCGGGCCTACTACCGGCGCAAGCTCTCCGCCGGCAAGACCAAGCTCGAGGCACTGCGCTGCCTCAAGCGCAGGATCTCCGACGCGCTCTACCGACAACTCCTCGCCGATGCCGAACGAGCAGCTCTGGCCACCGCGCCCGATAGCGCTGGCACGGGTCCGGGAGGGCACTGCGGGGCGTCTCAAGAATCCAGCGCGGTCGACCTGCCCCCGCACATCGACACTTCGGATCAGCCACTTCCCGGACCCGCACAACTGACGCTACAACCGCCGAGCACCGGCAGGAAAGCCCCGCCGAGGAAAGCACCCCAGACCACGGGTTGACAACAAAGGGGAGCCGGAAAGACGCACCGTCCTAGGAGCCGCGTCTGCCAGATCGGGCAACGAGGTTCTGACACCGGCGTGCGCCACGATCGTCACATGAGCCAGGCGACTCTCCTACTGTTGTCCGCAGCCGTTTCCGGCGTCGTGTCGTTCGGCGTCACGCGGGCGTCGACTCGGTACGACTACAAGCTCGCACGCCGCTCCCGCGCCGTTGAGCAACTGACACCTCACCTGTACGGACTCCAGGACCTAGTCGTAATGGCCGACTCCGGCATGGTTGCTGGTCGCGAGTTTTCGGACGCCATCTTGGGCTGGAACAAGGCCTGGAATACGTACAGCGTCGGGCTTCCGAGATCTTGGCGGTTCATCTACCGGGAGGCAAACGCAGCCGTAGGCGCGTTCGCTGGTCCACAAGTCTTCGCCGCTATTGATCGCAGAGTGTGGGATGAGCCTCTGGCCGAATACGACCCCGGCTGGCAGACGAAGGCCGAGTTCTACCTGAAGCACCTTGCGGCATGTGTCGCCCGGTGCGACGAGCGGCGGCCTCCTCAGCCGCAGAAGTTTGATACCTGGTTGAAGTCGCATGACGCCAGAAGGGCTGAATAAGAAGCAGAGCCGGCAGGCGGCGGGGTATATGCGCCTCAAGTGTCGGTGTGCCTGCGTACCTTGCAATCTATGGAGACTTGGATCGCAGTAGTTGCCGCATTGGCAGCGGCGGCTGCCGCAATTGCCACAGTTGTGTCCGGCCGCTTCGTCCGACAGCAGGTGCGGGAGATGAGGAGGCAGACAGATCTTCAACAAGCCATCGCGGAGGGCTCATCGTCGCCATATGTTTGGGCCGACGTTCGACTGCAATCCCGCAACGGCTGGAATTTGGAGTTTGTCATCGGGAATTCCGGTCCAACCGTCGCCACAAACGTACGAGTCACGATTGACCCGCCGTTACCAACCGATCACGAGGGCGCCTTCCTGGAGGCGATGCATCAACGCCTCCAGGAGGGCCTGTCGTCTCTCGCGCCAGGGCGCACGCTCCATTGGACGCTGGGGCCTTCACCGGACCTTGTGAACAGATCCGGATCCCTTGCCCACCGGGTCCGTATCGCGTGCGATGGTCCGTACGGGGCTGTGGCGGTGAGCGAGTACTCCATCGATATGGCTGATTTCCGCGAGTCTGTCGCCCGTCACGACGGCTCGTTTGTCGACGTGGCTCGCGAGATTGCCGCCCTTACGAAGAAGTTGCCGGAGCAGAGCAAACCTTTCCGCGTACGGCTCGACGGCGAACAGGACTGAAGCCGGCCGAAGACGTACCTATCGCCGAACGTCTGGATGCCCGGCACGGTCAGTCAGCGACATCATCCTTGAGAGGGTGGTCCTACCGGGCCACATCGGCGCGGTCCAGGCGCCGGTGCACGTACGAGAACAGCGCAAAGGCCTCGAAGAAGTCTTGCTTATCCTCGTCCGAACCGAGTCGAGTCGCGTGGGCGCGCGGGTTGCGATAGTGGCCGTGGATCCCGGTCAGCAGGGTCTTGAAGCCGCGATGCTCGCTCTTCTCGGACTCTGTTTGGAACGGTGTCATAGTGACTAGCGGCTCCGTGACCTTGCCACCGAATACCGCCGCGTAGAGGTCTTCGCCGTCTGTCCCGAGGCCGGCGTGTCGGCGCAGCCGGTCGGGGATCGACTTTGCGGCTTCCTGGATCGCGTGGAACAGCGACTTCCGAAGCAGTTCCTCGTCGCAATACGCAAGCAGAACCGGGTGGCAGGCGCGGCGCCGCAACTCGGCCACGAGCTCGCCCGACAGTTGCGCTGCTTCACCTAGGGTGGAGACCTTCGGCGCTCGCGCAAACTGTCCCTTGTCGTTAACGCGGAACCCGAACAGGATTAGAACCTCGTTGAGTTGACCCTGGAGCTGAGCGAATCGGCTCGGGTCGCTGACGTATCGCGAAGGGTGCATCGCCGCGTTGAGGAACACGATCAGCACGTTGCCGGCGTGCTGCGTGACCTGGGCGTTGTTGAGGGTGATGAGCAGGCGTGTGCGCTTGTTCGGCCCATCCTCCAACCCGAGCTTTGCGGCGCTTAGCACCCTCTCCAACTCCGAGGTGGATAGCGCCGGATAGTCCGTCGCGGCGACCACGTTGCACACCGCCTCGGTCATCGCAGTCGGGAACACCGCCAGTCGCTCGCCCACAACATCTCCTTGTCCGGCGGCATTGTCGCCATCACCGACAATCTGACCGCATACTTCTCTACCGCACTCAAGCGCGGTCCTTCTCCGTCGGGAAAATTGCCGCGCCGAGCATTCTCGCTGACGCCGGGCAGAACTGCTCTCCTAGAGTCTGCGTTCTCGTGCGACGACATGCGGCACCACGGAACGCAATGTCATGGAACCGCCCGCTTCGCGCACACTAGCCGTGTCACGAATTGCTACGAGGCGTTGATGAGCGTTTCTAGCCTCGCACTCAGCCCATCTTTCAAAGCCGCCAGGCCCTCCCGATTTGGGTAGTAGGTCAGCGCGCGAATCGACCTCAGATCGAACGGCACATGCTCCATGTTCTGAGTCGTCAGCACGACGTCGCGTCCAATCGTGTGCGCGATACCCGTCTCATAGAAGACGTTCGCGTTCCTATCAGTCAGATCAGCGACGACTACTCGAGCTGTCCAGATTAACTCAAGTACGTCATCCAGGATGTGCTCGTTCTTCCAGATGTCATCTGCACGTTGGCACCGCATCCCGGCGTCGGCTGACGCCTGACGCAACGTCTCGTACACCGGCGTGAACTTGGCCTCGAACGGCATCATGACCGCGACCAAGTCGTGCGACTGGAGCTTATGTGTGGGGAGACGGAATGCCTTCGGCCCCGGCATTGACGTGCCCGCCACCGTGCCCCACAACGCCGCGTACGCGTCGACGTCCTTTACTGCCCAATGGGTTCGATAGAACTCGAAGTCTTCAATGGCCCAGCGGTCTGCGTCCGCCAGCAGCTTCTCAAGGGGTAATGGGGACACGTTTGCGTCCGGTACGAACCGGAATCTGTAGCTAGCACCGTGCCGGGCGAGGTCCATGATTTGGCCCAGTCGAGCGAACTCCGGTTCACCTTGTCCGATCTCTGGCATCACCAAAGTCGGCAACCCCATTAGTACTGCAGGGTCTGGACCCCCATGCGGTGCGACATGCCCTCGGACACTGTCCGTGGTGTACTCGAACATCCGACTCGCGTGGGCAGTGCCTTCAGGGAAGCCAATCAGCAGGTTGTACATCGAGACTTGATCCCTCCAATACGGTCTGAGACATCGTCCCGCTTTCCCAGCCGAGTCCATGCTAGGGCGCGCGGAATGCTGGGGCTTGTAAACGATGCCGCCTTACTCGCGAGTTGGGGCAAGTCCAAGCACAGAATGCTGGGAGAGCAAGCGGCAACAGCGTCCGCTTCTCGGCGGATCCAAGCTGTTAGGTGCCTCGTCTTTCTGGGCGGTTCGACGTGCCTTCTCGACCCGCGAACCCTGCCAGACCTTCGGTCAACCAACCCACCACAGCAACCACCCACTACGTCCCACTCCTTGAACAACCCGCATCTGCGAATCACAGCTCAACCGGCTCGACCGAAACTTAGACACCGGCCGTGGTCGCGACCACGATGGGTGGGTGGCTCTCGTGACTCGAGGTCTCAACTATCAGCTGTGCGATGCGAAGACTCTTCAACGAATTGCCGCACCTCGAGGAGGTCGTCATCAGCCGATTCATCGAATAGCCGCAGCAACTCGGCTACCACCGTCGCAGAGTCCGCCAGTCCTTCAGATACCGCGTCACGTAGGGGTTCCCCGGGCGAAAGTGGCACCACTTCGCAACTGAGCCCGAACCACGGCATTACTGAATCACCCAAGTAGGCGCTCGCCATGACGGTGCTCAATCTGGTGTCTGGGCGCACATCGTGGGCGAGAACGCTCCACGACACGACGTCCAATGCATCTGACCTGCGCAAATAGCGCTTGGCTACACGAATTGCCTCGTCGCTGACAGTCATCGTCACGTCTTCTCGACGCCGCCGGCGCTTTTGTCGCTTCAGTCCGAGTTCTTCGACGACTTCATAAAGAATGGCGTCGCGGAAGACATCCCGCCATTCATTGCGGCCCTCAGACATCACCTCATCGCACACGCGCTGAGCTTTCGCGAACTCTCCGGCGAACATCAGCGCGTCGCAAAGTTGTGAGCCGATGTCTTGAACGGTTGCACCAAAACGTTGCGCGGTTCGGTAGTGCTCGACTGCGGCCTCGAAGCGTCCGCCGTGCCATTCAATGCCGCCCAGAACCTTGTACGGCCGCCACGTCTTGGCGTACCCATCAGGGTCATCCGAGATGCGCTTTCGTTCGAGTCGAGCCAGAGACTCGGGTTGCCAAACGGCGCGGATCTGGAAAGCGTCAGCACCGGCCTCGTACGCCCGACGCACATCTTCGAGTTCTGTTTTGCCCAGACCTACAACGGGCAAGCCTGTAGCCCGGTGAAAGTTGCCCGGGATCGCGAGAAGGTCGGACATGACGGGCGCCGGCGCGCAGTGCTGGGGAAAACTTGTCGGAGCAGACGCAGGCCAAATTCGTTTCGCGAAACCATTGGAGTCCATGTCCTCCTCAACGAAATCGAGCAGTGGGGACTTCGGCTCTGGCGCGATGGCCATGAAAAAGGCCAGTTCGTTGTATGCGAGGAAGCCAAATCCTGCATTGTCCATTTCTGTTGTGACGTCTGGAACCTCATCCGACGGCTTCATAAGAGTTGGGTGTAGCCCCATTCCTACCCACGCTGTCGGCGCGTCAGAATGCACCACCCAGATCCGCGTTCGCGCAAGGGGCCCAGGTTCGCTGACCATGGCCCGTCGCTCATCACTCGTGAACGGCCCTTCGTCTCGCTGGTGGATCAGCGCGTAAGCCATCCAGGACTTCGTAGCCCACACGGCTAGTGCGGTTTGCGCATCTTGGTCAAGCTGAATAGGCCAACCCGCCGCGGACCAGGGGCCCATCAACGTCTTGGCATCGTCCTCAAGCCGCTTCATCCAACCGCCATTGCAGCCTAGACAAACGTCGATGGTGACGTGAGGCAGCAGTTCGGCGACTCGAACGATGTCGCGCTCTACGAGTTGATACTTCCCGCGTTCGTCTATCTGCAGGTCACCTACAGCAACCGGCACGCGCCGCCCTGTTGCGCCCTTGAGCAGTTGTTGGGCACCTACCGACTTCCGCATCCACTGAGCCCATACGTGCTCGCGGGTCTTGACGCCCGCCTCGCCACAAAAGGGACAGCGAAACGGGGTTCGAGAGGACATCTTGTCAGCGTAACGACCGCCAAACGCAAGGGTTCAGACTCGCCAGGCCACGCACCAGTTCTGCGATGCGCAAGGAGCGCGCCACAGTCAGCGTCAATCGTGGCGTAACGGCGACGGGCCGGGACAGTTCCGGTCCATGAGCACCTTGCCGCAGGCACGTCCCGCCGGACGCGAGCCCCAGCCCCTTTTCACCTGTCCAGAACTTGCAGACGCGGTCCAACAGCTCCTCGCGGAATCACCTGTCGATGAGGACGAATTCGGGGACACCACATTCACGTTCTCTCCGAGAAGCATCTGACCGACACCGAGCGCCGGCAAGCCACCCAACGACGCGCCTCAGGCGCATCTTCGGTTCGTCAATACTCAGTTCGCCGCGAGTCGGGCCATCGAGAGTCGCCCCAGCTCGGCGGTCGCGAGCTGGGGCGTCGCGCCAATCTGGCCAGGGTCACAACAGGATTTCCGACCCTTCAGTGAACACCGAAACACCATCAGCAGGTGCCGGGTAAAAGTTGTAGCCCCAGTCGCACAGGAACTGCAAGTCCCAAAACCACTCAGAGATGGCAGACATGACCTCTCGCGGATTGTCGTTGGTGGCAGCAATCCAGAAGAGTTCCCGACCTCGGTCCTCGGAGTCCCGGAACTCCGGCACCTCCAATGAGCGCGCCACAACTGGCCCCTCACCGCTCGGTGGAAGGCTGACATGTGTGGCGTCGAATACGCCCGTTTGCACGTATTGCATGCTGAAGTGCGCGAGGCGGCGAAAGTCGATGACGTCGTCGTGGGTTGCAGCTTCGAGGAGCTCTTTGAACTTCACGAGCTGGTCCACTGGACCGGAAACTCGTACGGACATGGTGTAAATGGCGGTGTCCAGAACAGACATGGCGGGTCCTTGCGGGTAGGGGACGAGACTCCCCAGACGGTCCGGACCAGCTCGCAGACGTCAAGAGTCCGGGTGACGCGACCGTCCGGCAGGTTGGTCGGGCGTCTCCGTGCTGTTCGGAGACCGGGCTGAATGGTGGGGGCTCGTCAAAGTGGCGAGGTGCCGCTACGGTCGTCTCAAGCTTCACCGCGCTACCGCATGGGAGTTGAGCATGGCCGGAAAATTCGAGGTGTTCACCGACAGCGCCGGCAAGTTCCGGTTCCGTCTCAAAGCACGCAATGGCGAGGTTGTCGCCAGCAGCGAGGCGTACGAGTCGAAGTCTGCCGCCATTGGCGGCACCGAAGCGGTTCAGCGTGCTGCCGACGGTGCTTCGGTCGTAGACCTGACCTGAGGGGCGCCACCCTCCTCGAAGTCGGGTGTCAGAAGGGGTCGCCCCACTCGCTGTGTACGACATTTGCGAACGCTTGTAGGTCTGCGACGCGGCCTTGAGCGGCAGCTTCGATGACGGTCAGCCCGCCTAGTTCTGGCATCGGGGTATCGCGGATGAGCAGCGCCACGGACCAGGAGTCGCACGAGCGGAGACGGGTCATGACGATGTCCAAGTGTGGCCGCACGCGGACCCGACCCTCGATGGACTCGAATTGGAAGACTGGTACGACGAGTGCCCCATCTGAGGTCTGCAGTCCCAAGACCCGGCCCGCCGCGATGGCTTGTTCTAACTCCTCAACGCCAGACATTTCCAACGCTTGGCTGGTGTGTTCGGGAGTCCAGAACGGGCCCAGTCGCTGAACCAAAGCACTGGGAGCGACTTCGCCTTCATCGGCACCCGCTTCGAGCCCGTCGCCCGCGTTGTCGTCAGCCATCAACACGGTCCGTTCGAACCCGATGTTCCAGTTGACGACTTGCCGCCCTCGAGGTCGTCCCACGCAGACTACGAAGCCAGTCCAGGGCGGAGCCTGACTGACTATCCGGTCGGGCGTCGGAGCTCCGGTGCCGGCTCACGCGGCCACAGCGCCGTGCCCAGGCACGACTCGAGTTTGGCCAACGTGACCATGTCCGCCCACGTGTTCCCCGCCAGAATGTCGTACAAAGTCGAACGCCGGATGTCAGCAGCCTGCGCAACCTCCGATTTGTTGCGCCCCTTGAGCGCAGCCGCCAACGCGACCGAGACCGCAACCGCGTGAGCCAGTACCTCAGGTGCGTCGGGGTCGAACTCTCCGTCCGGCCACGACCCGCTGATGAGCCATTCGCGAGGTGGCCTCGAGCCAAAAGTTCTACGCACAACATCACCCTAGACCGGTAGGTACGACGGGCGGACACATTGGGCCACCACTGGTGTAGACCACTACATAACCACGCACTCCAGACAGGACCTGCGCATGCGGCCTTACGCCACCGCCCCGTCATGGCGCTCCCCCGGCCGAATGGTGCTCAAGAGCCCTCACCAACGGCGTCGCTCTCAACCACTGCTCAGCGGACTCCTGTGTCATGGGTGGAAGGGTGCCCGGCGCCTCGCGCAGCATCGCGAGGAGTTCACGCGCCAGCACCTGAACATAGAAGTGACCCGCATGCCGAGACAGCCAATGAATCAGTTCTCGACGTTCGTCCGCGCTCATCAAATCGATGCGGTACCTGGTACCGGCTTCGTCAGCCCAGTACGCACCCTGGTCAAAGACGAACAGGTCAAACCCAGGATGGCCGGCGCCCAGACTGTCCAGATCCGCGTCCGAAGGCGCCACGGGCCGCTCGTTCGAGCGGTTGCGCCCGGATTGATGCGGCCGAGGCGAGAAGGGGTGATGATTTCGATGCCGATCGCGAGTCACGATGCCTCCATCGTGCAGAGGTCTACACCATAGACGAAGTCACCGCTCCCGCATTGACACGGCATACGCGTGTCACCCGTTCGCATGTGAGGCGCGAGTGGCAGCGGCCGACAATTGAGCGACGCGACTCTTACTCAGACCTGTGGCGGTTGCAATGTCGCCATAGCTGAGCCCGTTGACTCGCAGCCTTCCCACCGCCAGTATGCGAATGGCGGCCAGGCGCTGGAGAACACAGGGCATCATTCGCAAGGTGCGGTTGACCGAGCGGATGGCAACGGCGGGGTCCGACTCCCGCTGTACGCGGTCGGCAAGACTCGTCAGGGCGCCGACCCATGCCGGAGTGAGCTCCAGTTTCGCGGCTTTCGCTTCTGCCCGCATCTTCTGCACGTGTCGTTTCTATCAGACATCGTCGAGGCGTGTACAGAGGTCTACCCACCCGCGGAGTGCTCCCGAATATTTGGCCAAATGCCTCAATCTTGCCTACTGACAAAAGCGGGGCCGATGTGCAATTCTGACAACCCGTTGCAAAAGTCATTTCACATCACATTCGGGGGAACAGTGATGAAGCGAGTCGTACCGTCCACCCTGCTGCTCAGCACCTTGCTGATAGGCGCCAACACCGTCGCGGCCGGAGCAGCGACACCGACCGAAGCGCTGGTCAGCGGCACTGTCGTTGGCGCGGCTGGGTCCCCAGCCGCCGGAGCCAAGGTTGCCGTGTTCGCCGAAGCCCAAGCGAGCAACAACCTCAAGCAAGGCGCGACCGCCACCATGCCCCTGGTCGGATCCGCGACCGCCGACAACAACGGTCGATACACAATCGCGGTGCCGGCCTCCTTCGACACCGCCACGCTGGCCGACCCGGCCGGCATCGTCACGTTCACCGCCGTCGCGCAAGACGGCTCCCGCGTCCAGACGACCGACTTCCAACGCCAGCTCGACACGTCCGCCGGCCCAGCCCGCCTCGTTGCCGTGGACGCCGCCAAGTCGTACTCGGCCGACGCTGCCCGCGCTGCCGCAGCCGACGGTGCGGTGACCGGCTCCCCCGCGACCGTGTCGTTCAACCTGGGCAGCTCGAGCGCGCAAACGGTGCAGAAGTCCGCCTCGAGCAACGCAGACGGGCGTGACGTCACCCAGATGTCCACGTCCATCAGCGTCGTCAAGGACTACGGGTCCCGGTGGGCGTACGTCGGCCAGTGGGCGTCCACCACCGCGTACGTGAAAGCGAAGTTCTCCTACACCAAGTCCGCATCGTCCAGCCTGGGTGTCGCGGTCTCGTCGACCGGCAAAAAGGGCACGTTCAAGGCATCCGGGACCCGGAGCCGGTCGTCGTCCTCGACCATCAACTTCGGCACCCGCACCGGCAAGAAGAGCGTGAAGTACCGGACCTTGTTCCACTACCAGAAGCGCCAGTACGTGACCTGCACTGCCGGGTGGACGTGCTCGGACGTGTTCAAAATTGAGCCCGTCGGCTGGCGCGGGGGCACCAGCACCCTGAACCGGACCCTTCCCTCGGCCAAGAAGTGCACCCCGTACGAGAAGGGGTCCGGGCTGTCCAAGACCAGCTCGAAGGCGTACAAGTTCAGCGGAGGCGTGTCGAACTCTGGCATGACCGTGGTCGAGCTCAGCGCCCAGTCCGGTTACAGCTCCAAGGTCAGCCAGTCCGTCACATTCACGAAGGACGGGAAGCTATGCGGGCGCAGTGCCTACCCGACGGGGTCTCCCCAGGTGCTGATCGCGAAACCGAAGTGACCTGGCACCGGCCCCTGGCAGCAGTCGCGCTCCTGGTCGGCCTGACCGCGTGCGGCGGGTCCGACGACAAGCCCAAGACGGACGGACCGCTGGAGACGTACCCGGACAAGGCCGTGGTGTGCCTTCAACAACCCGCTGACGGGCTCTTGACGCTGGGGGTCGAGGTCACCAAGAACACGTCGGACCGCAAGCTGACGATCACCAGCATCCGGTTGACCGACACCAAGGGCATGAAGTTGCTGGGCACCAAGGTCATGCTCATTCCCGACTCGTCCGACCAGACCCTGGTCGGTGCCCGCAACGGGTGGCCACCCAAGCTGGACGCGGCCGAGGCCGACGTGCAATCAGCATTCGACAAGGCACCCAAGGGCAACGACGCAACCGTGCCCGGCGGGCACACCCGGACGGTGTCGTTCATCGCCGGTGTCAAGACCAAGGCCGGTGCCACCGCCGGCCCACTGCGGGTGCGGTACACCGACGACGACGGTCACCGGTACGTCTGGCAGGGCACGACGTCTTACCGTACGTCCGCGAAGCCGTGCGACGGCTGAACCAACAACAGGGGCTCAGCCCCGCTGGCGGGGCAACAATGACCTTCCGACCGGCCGCCGTCCGCGCGGAGACAGGATCGACGTTAAGGCGCTCGACGAGCCGCCCTTGAGAGCTGCGCGACTCGAGACTTGCTCAGTTTCGTCTCACTCGCAATGCGGTCATAGGACCACCCTCGCCCACGCAGTTCTGCGACCGCATCCAGGCGCACGTCTGCGAACTGTTCCAGCTCGAAATCGAGCTGAGCGAAGAAGTCGTTGAGGGCCTGAACTCTTTCCACCGCTTCCACGATGGAGCCGAGCTGGTGACATTCCCTCAGCAACGCGGCTTGTAGCTCCGCGGAGATGATGCCGTCCCTCGCACCTGCGCGATTGTGACGACGAGAAGGCATCTCACCACCACACTGCGTGTAGAGGTCTACACTCCAACAGGCGCGCACCGCTGTGCGCATCCGAATTAGGACCGCTGCGTTGGTGATGTTGACCGGCACTCGATTACTCGGACCTCTGCCACGTTCTACCCGCTCGAGCATGGCGTTTGCGAGTGGTCCATTTCGCACACGCCCCGCGAAGGAACTGCCTACCCTTAGGAGCGCAATCGCGCGACACCCAGGGGACGGAAGCACAGTGAACATCTTGCGCAGGGGCATTGCCCTGCTCGCAGCACTCGCAACATTGGCCGCAGCACCCGTGATGGCAGAACAAGCCTCCGCCGCTGAGCCCGACACCGGCACCATCATTAGCAACGGCAAAATCTCCACGGACACCACATGGACTGCTGCCGGTAGCCCCTACCGTTTGGAAACAACAGTCCAAGTGGATGCTGGCGTCGCCCTCACTCTCGAGCCCGGAACCGTGGTCATCTCCCCCTGGGCCACTGACGGCTTCCTGGTCGCCGGAACTCTGGACGTTGGAGGGTCCAGAGAGGCGCCCGTCGAACTTCGGGGCAGCGCCGGCTACTTCGCACGGGTCGCGTCCGCGGCCGCACGCATCGACGTCAACCACGCAAAGATCACTGGCTTCGGTTCGCTGTTCTACTCCCCCAGCGCCAACGCCACCTACTCCCTGCAGAACTCCAACATCCAAGACATCTCCAGCAGCTCAAGCGTCCGGCAGCCGAAAGCGTTCACTGCCAAGAACAACGCATTCGACCAGTTCGGCGGATTCACCTTCACCTACACATCCACCAGCACACCCAGCAGCGCAGCCATCATTGACGGCAACCGATTCCGTGGCCGCACGTCAGCCTCAGCGGTCCTCATCAAGAGCACCGACACTTTGGGCAACCGCGTCCAAGTTCACGGCAACACGTTCGAGCGGACGTTGGGCAAAGTCATCGACTCGGCCGGGACCAGCCCAGTGGACGCAACCGGGAACTACTGGTTCACCACAAACTCGGCAGAGATCTTGGACGAAATCAACGACTCCCGCAACCAAATCGGACGCACCACCATCGTGCCGGTCGAACCCGTCCTCGACGACATCCCAGCAGGCACCCCAGCACTACGGCCGAACGCACCATGGGGCGTCATAGCCATCGGAACGACCCGGTCCATCTCCGCTCTCTGGTCACCGCCCGCGACAGACGGCGGCTCCCCGGTCCTCGGCTACTCACTGACCCTCAGAGAACCCCTCAACGACACCATCCGCACAGCAGAGGTGGGACCGGGCGCAACGACGTACACATTCACGGGGCTCCGTGACCAGTTCCCGTACACCGTCACCGTCAGAGCCATCAACGCAGTCGGCGCCAGCGACGTCATCATTCGCGACGTCAACACGACCAACGCAACCCTCGTACCTGGTGCGGTCACCGCGGAGCACTTGGGCGACGGGGACGTGAACGTCAACTGGATACCCTCACACGTCAACGGCGTCACGGTCACCGAGTACAAGGTCTTCGCGGGAAACCAGCACCTTGCCACCGTCGGAGCAGACCAGGACTCGGTCACCGTCCCCGTCCCGCTCGGGGGCCGGTACGAGTTCGGCGTCATCGCGGTGACAAACATTGGCGACAGCTCAACCGGCTGGTCGAAACCCCTCGCGGTCGATGTGCCACCCAGCGCACCAATCGCCAAGGCTGTCGTCGGTGACCGGAGAGCGAACCTGTCGTGGGTGCAGCCAGCGAACTCATCAGCGTTCGACGTCACCAGCTACGTGGTCAAGAACATCACCACCGGGACTGAGCAGTTGGCCAGCTCCACAACCGCACAGGTCACCGGGCTGACCCCGGGAAAGCGGTACCAGTTCGTCGTGGTTGCGCGAAGTGACGCCGGCCAAAGCGCGCCATCAGCAACGGTCAGCGTCCTGGCCGCGACGAAACCCGGCGCCGTGGCGAAACCCCGCGTCACCGCCGGTAAAGGCAAAGTGACAATTTCGTGGCGCGCACCGGCCACCAACTACTCGCCCATCAAACGCTACGAAATCTGGTCCAGTACCGGCTCCGTCCGAAAGATCAGCGCATCTGCCAGGACGTACACCTGGAAGTCGCTCAAGAAGGGCAAAAAGGTCAAGTTCAGGGTGCGCGCGGTCAACTCCGTTGGCACAGGCTCGTACTCCACAACCAGCTCGACCGTCACGGTCAAGTAGCAGATTCTTCAGACGCACGGCGCCGGCCACGACGCTGAGCAACGAACGACCAAGCGAAGATGCCGATCAAAGCTGAACACCCAAGGGCAACCGCACCAGCAACAAACCTGCCATCGCCGCTCTCAACCGCCCTCCGTACTGAGATCGACATCGCCGCCCCAACCACCACCATCGGTAATGACAAACCTGCCAGTTCGGCAACGAACTTGAACCAGTCGCTGCCCGCGCCCACCAAGTGGTCTTTCCACCTGTCCAAAGCGACCCAAACGGCGATGACCAACAGCGCCGACGGCCCCCACCCTGCCCCTTCCATGTTCGAGGCCCAACTACTCGGCGGCCCCGCCATATAGCCCATCACTGCGCCGCTGCTCAAACTCGCGTAGTGGAGCGGGACCAACCATCTATCGGGCCATGGCGGTGTACGTGTCCACCAGCCAGAGTCTGTCCCACCACAGGCGCCAGTCACATCCGAGCGCGAATCGTTGCCGCTTCCCACACCTGCAGGACTGTCACCACCATGCACCTTCACATCGTCGAAAACCTCACACTTCCGCCCGTAGTTGGGGCGTTGGCTACGGCTGCGGTTCTCGTCGCGAGCGCTCATCTCGGCGCCGAACTTCTCTGGTCTGTCGACGTCCGGCTTCGCCAGCGGAAATTGACCCGAGGCACGCGCATGGCGACGCTCACCGTCCTCGGGATGATCAACGCAACCATCATGCTCGCGCTCCTCGGTCTAATCGTCTCGCTTGGGTAAGGCGGCACACCACGGTCACGTATTTCTGTTCTGCCTCACCCTGCTAGTCCACCCAGAGCGTCAGCGATTACATGCCATCGTCAGCGGGCTACGGCTCAGTGTTCCGGTCGCACTCTGCTTCAGGCACTGCTCCAGATTTCCACCTTCCGAGCATGTTCTTACACGGATGAGACGCCGGTAATCACTGCCATTTGAGCGGGATCTGGTGTCATGAAGACACCAAGAATCCTCACGTCAGCAACCATCCTCACCGCAGTGGCTGCGGCCAATCTCCTGTCAGCCGGTCCAGCCGACGCAGCCATCGGGGACTGTCCGAGCGGCTACATGTGCCTGTGGAGTCAACCGAACTACAGCGGCACGATCAAGAAGATCAACGCGACAGGGTCCTACAAGGCCATCGGTCTCTCAACGGTCGAGTCGTACTACAACCATCGGTCCAAGCGCACTTGGCTGCACTCGACAACTGACGGGTCCGGCAGCTACGTGTGCCTGGACCCGGGCGACCGCGCAAGCAGCCTGTCGGGCTGGCAGGACAACGCCAAAGCCGTCTACCTCGCAACGATCACGAACTGCTAGTCCAGCATGTGCTCGCCGGTAAGATCAACGGGTGGAGGAAGAGGAGTTCACCGCTCTGTATCGCCAGATGAGTGGCCGACTCTTCTCATTTGCTGCACGCCGGCTCTCGCCCCAAGCCGCCGACGACGCCGTCGCGCTGACCTTCGAAACCGTCTGGGACAAACGCGACGAATGCCCAACCGACCCGGACGGGCGGGTCGGTTGGGTGTTCACGATCTGTCGGTACAAGATCTTGCAGGAGTCAGACAGGTTCCACCGCAAACATCACGACAGCCGCTTCGCGCACGACTTCCGTCCTCGCCCCGCCGTCACTGCAGACGTTTCGGACTCTGTGGTCGAGTCCGCGGTTGGTCACTGGATCTACCAACAACTGAGTGCTCTGGAGCGGGACCTGTTCGATGTGGCATTCATGAAAGGGGTGTCCCGCGAACAAGCGTCTGCGATGCTCTCCATCTCTGTAGGCACATTCACAACCCGCGTGTCCCGACTACGCGCACGCATCAAAACCTTGCAAGCACTCGCGGACGAGTCAGAGCCGAGCATCGGAAAGGGGGCCTCATGACGCGCGAAGACGCCCGCAACCCGGGCGCGGATGAGCTGGACCTGCTCCGGGCCGAAGCCGAAGCGCTCGGCATGCCCGGCGAGGTGACACACGAGGCCGTCGGGATAGAACCAACCAGTGCCGAAGACATGCTCGCCCGGGTCAAGTCACGTTCGTCCACCCCACACGACAAACCTGATGAGCTTGCGGCCCACCGGCCGCGCCGCAAGCTCATCATTCGGATGGCCGCGGCAGCGGCGGCAGTAGCCGGCGTCATCACAGTCTCTGTTGCGCCCTGGCAGGAACACGCGGCAACAGCCGCCAGCCCTCCGGTTCTGGACTATGAGTTCGCGAACGCCAGCAACATCGCGTTCGCGCCCGGCAAACCCGCGCAGAACGATCTGCTGTCTTTGGCGAAGGCCGCCCAAGCCAACACCCGTCAGCTTGGAACCGGCGACACCCAGTACATCCTGAGCGACAACTGGTTTGCCAGCCTCGAAGCAACCCAAGCGGCGCAACTCATTCCCAAACGGCGCCAGTCCTGGTTCAGGCCCGACGGGTCGGTTCGCGTCCAGGAACAGTCAGGAACACCCTTGTCACCCGACGGTCGCGGCCTGAACACCCAACCCCCGAAGACCGTCCAGAACCTCATGAACGAGACCTACCCGCCCAGCGGGTTGAAAGCATCGTTCGTTCGAGACCTCGACGGTCCAGTGTCGCAAGTCCGCAAGTCACTGATGGACGCCGGCGAATGCGAAGTACGGACCCCCAGCGCGGCTCGTGCTTCATGCCTGTTTCAACAGGTCTGGGGCCTCTACACCCAGTACGTCGTGCCACCGAAGGTCGCGGCCAAGTTGTGGGAGGTCTTAGCGAGCGAACGAACGTTACGGTCCCTGGGCACGGTCAAAGACCGAGCTGGACGCAACGGCGTTGGCATCTCCCTCCTTCCCCAGGACTCGCCACAATTCCGCAAAGTCCTCATCATCAGCAGCAAGACCGGTGAGCTTTTCGGGTCCGAAGACATCCTCATCAAGAATGACCCCGAACTGAACATCAAAGCGCCCGCTATCTACTCCTTCACAGCACTGTTGGACTCAAGGTTCACTCCAGCTCGCGGACCACACGCGACCGAGTGACTCGACCAGTCCCGCGCACCTGGAAAGCGTCCGCGCGGCCGGATGCCGGCCCCCGCACCCCACCTTTGGATGACAAAACTCGCGACGCCGCCAGGAATGAACACACCTGTCATGTAATGCGACCCGCCGTGTCGTGACTTGTAGGTATGAGGGCGGCAGAAACCTGGCGCCAGTCACCACCCCTGGAGGAAACATGGCAAGAAAGCGCTACGACGTCGTGCACAAGGTGCAAACCTGGCAAGTAACACATGCCGGAGAGACCCTGTCGTCCCACGAAACCAAGGATCCGGCGATCGACGCGGGTGTGCGCGTCGCCAAGGCCAACACCCCGAGCCAGCTGCTCATCCATCGCACTGATGGAACTATCGAAGACGAGCGAACGTACGAGGACGACCCGTACCCTCCCGCCGGCTGACGCACAGACGCCCACCCGACAATGCGGGTGGACTTTCTGTGTGAAAGGCGACGGTAATCTCGGCGTCCCGAATGGGACCAACAGTCAGCGCTGCATTTCCGGGGGGTGCAGTGCTGCCACCACTCATTCGCTGCTGAGGAACAAACAACCATGGTCGCACCGAACATGCCTGCACCCTCCCCCTCGTACGTCGCCGTGCTCAAGGCAAAGCAGGGCGAGCTTCTCGCCATACAGACCACAGCGCCTGACTCGTTCGTTCCGCTGCTTGAAGTCGTCGATCTGCAAAAGGCCAACGCGATTGCCCGCGGCTGGCCACACGCCGGGCACGTCGTTTGGGTTCAGCCGGTGAACTGGACCGGAGTCGCGGACGCGACATGGGCCAACCGCACCACCACCCTGTTCACCTCCCTGCGCACGGCCGGCGTGGACGCAGTTCCGGTCGTCACCCTGGACGAGACCGCCAGCCTGTACGCCGCGGTAGCCGCAACCGTCAAGGCCGACAAACGTGGCGTCGTTCTACGCATTGACTGCGAGGAAGCGCTCGAGGAAACCCCCGCCGCCCTCACCACAGCAATAGATCAAACACTCCAAGCCGTGGGCGTAACCGCAGCTCAGGCAGATCTCGTCCTGGACGCTGGGCTCGTATCTGGCGGAGTCGCTGTGCAATCGACCGCCGCACTCACAGCCCTGAACGCGCTCCCTCACCTCACCCAATGGCGGAACGTCGTGACGGCCTTCTCCGCCTTTCCCAAACTGGTGGGCGAACACGTGCCCCCGTCGAGTGTGGGAAGCATCCCACGCACTGACGCGGCCGCGTTCAACCAACTGAGTTCGCGGTGGACTACTCGAACCCTGGTGTACGCCGACTACGGAGTAGGCGTGCCCACGTACTCAGACGTGAGCTGGAGCCCCATCCCGAACATCCGGTACGCGGTCCCCGGCGAATGGGTCGTACACCGTGCCGCAACAAAGAACAATCCAAGCCCCCAGTACGTCCAGCTCGCCAAGGACGTTGTGGCGGCACCATACTTCGCGGGCGCCTCATTCAGCCCAGGTGACGCCTACATCGCAGCGGTGGCTACGGGAGCCGACGGGCCAGGAAACGCGGGGTCGTACCTGAAGACGGCGATGTCGCGACACTTTCACGTGGTGCTGGACTCTCTCGCCACTCACGGCGCGCCTTAAGGTTCTGACGAACCTCAGCGCGCAGCACGTCCAAGTCCAGCCCACCAGCAAGCCGCTGCCACAACACGTGCCGCGGTTTGGTGCGCACACCAGCATCGAGCCCATGCCGGTGCAGAACTTCAAGTGCTTCACCGCGCCAAAGCAGTTGCGCCAGGTGGTGCGGATCCACGTGACGGTTTCGCCGCGCGAGTCGTCCGTGCCGCAACTCGACGCTCCCCGACCCGCCGGACGCAACCAGGATGCCCCACCAGTTTGGGACTAGCGCCCGAGCCGATTTCAGATGCCGTTCGGCAACCACCAGGTAGGCGTGATCCAGAACCAGGCCATACGTCCGAACCTGATTTGGCAGCCGGTCAAGCCGGTCACGCTCACTCTTGAGCTCATAGCCAGTCAGCGCCCCATTCACCACAGCCACGTCTACGCGAGCCAGGCCGCACAGACCCAACTCATCGACAATCAACGTGGTGTCACGTTCCTCAGCGTGCTCGGTGTCCAAGCGAGCTCGGAGGGCGACTCTGACGTCGTGGTCGCGCATGACGTAACCCTACCTTTCGTCAACGGGCAACCGATGTCGTACGCGAGGCGCGCACCAGGAACATTCAGCGCTCAAGAGGGCACCGTGCGCGTGCGAAACGTTGCAGCAATAGCGTGCGGCGTCTCCTCAACAAGCACACGCGTTTCCGGACAAGGTCGCTTCACAGGCACTGTGTTGACGCGTCCAGAGATCTCGGTGAACGGCGCGCGAACCAAGGCATAGGAACCTCGCCGGTTCGCTACCCTGCCCTTTCGACCCCGCTGCACACTGCGGAGCCAAACACCCTCAGACCAGTACGGTCCCTTGCGCACTGAGGTCACTGCTGTAGAGCGCCGGGTCGAGGTCTCTGATGACTTGCGTTGACCTGTGATCAGGACCGGTGCTGTACGCAACCCCGCCCACGTGCGCTGCCAGAATGAGTTCGCTCGCGTCGGCCCGCTGCCCTTCGGACTCAGTGGAGTCGATGAGGACCTCTCCCAAGACATCCGGCAAACCCTTCGACCGCGCACGCCGATCGACAGCTTCGATGACCCAAATGTACTTAGGCATGTGAGCAAACCGGTAGAGCGCCTCAAGTTCTGCTGGCATCCCCCTACCGGCCAACCTCGCCTTGAACTCGGTCGATTTGACTGCGTACGTCTGCACCGCCAAAGCATCAGCAGCCGCAGCTTCGGCCGCTACGGAGACGAGCTCACCGTACGAGTCGATCATCGTCCTCAGCCAAGCTCCGCCACTGACCTCAGCACGCTCGGCAGCGATGTACATCTTGGTCATCAGCGGCATCAAAATCGTGCTCCATTTGTGCGCCGGGTTCGGCTCGTCGTACGGGTCATCGACCTTGATGTACGGACCAGCTGAGTCATCGTGCCGCCACAACGTCAACTTCGAATGCCCGACGCTGGGCGTTCGCCTCCAAGCCACCACCACCCACGCATGGTTCGGTGACAACACGATCGGCGGGAGCTGAGAACTCACATAACGACACACCACGTTGTACAAGGTGATGGCACCAGGGTCCGGCTCGTCGTTCTTCGCCGGCACCGGCATCCGAGCCATGGACAAGCCCAGACGCGTAGACCCATCAAGAACTTGCGACTGGGTCAGACCCGCCGAAGGAACCTGCCGTCCGATGACACTCCCACCACTGCACGCCTCATGAATGTCCTTCGGCAACTTCCGTCCAAGCCCGTGCACTGTTTCTGCGTGCCGAAGAACCATCCACAACGAAGCGTGCGCACACCTCAGGTACTGACGGTCCTGACTGATGAACGGCATCGCCGACACCATGAACGGCCAACCGAACAGATGAACTGTCTCAGTGGCCTGCGCAACAACCGCTCCAGCCATGTCAGGAGGCGGGCTGATCATCGTCCGGCCCACCGGAGCATTGGGGGTGGGTCGAAGAACCATGTACCCCCTGTAGTGGTCCTGGTACTGGTCCAAGTCCTGCAGGTCAGATGGGATCTCGACGGTGAAGAAGTGCAACCGGTGGCATACCGACGGGAACCGGCGAAACGTAGCGCCATAGAACTCAGCGTGCTGGCTGCGCCAGTCAGCATCTATGTACCGGTACTCGACCAGCACAGAACGAACACCATGCAAGGCCGCGATCTCGAACACACGCCTCAGCGGCCTATTGACGCCTTCGCCCCGATAGCGGCGTTCAAGTTCCTCCCAGTCCTCATCGTCATTGATGACGACGACATGGCCCGGGGTGTCATCCGGAGACCAGTCGAGAAAGGAAGAAGGCATGAAGGAATATGACGAGTTGTCGTGTGACTACAGGTCAGTGAATGCAGATGAGTTGGGAGTCTTCGTCTACGTGTCGTTCAGCCTGCTCGATGGCAGACATCGCCTTCTCCCATGCGGAGTGGGACTCGGCAGAGAACGTCAACTTGGAGACCTCCGCGATAGAACCCTCAAGGGTCCTTCCTGGAACTTTGATCGCCACGTACGCCATTGTTCTCCTGTTCGGGGTGGCCAACACTGGCCCGTTCTTATGCCGTGATCGTAGCCGCATCTGCCGACTGAAACCGGCATTCGAGCGGTATCCGCCACGCAAGATCAACGCGAAGCTGCTGCAGCCTCGGGTGGAAGGTTCGGGAGGTGCTTCCTGATCGCTTTCGCGATGTCGCCAGTCGCGCCGGCTTCGACGAGTCCAGTAATCAGCGACTGACTGAACTCGTCATCGAACAGAATTGGGTCCACGCCGTCCTCGTGCGGGCCTGCGAAGCGGTCCACTTCGGCCAAGTCGTCGACCGCTACCGACTCGCCACCGCGCGGATTCCACGGTTCGCTCGGCTGTTCGGGCTCTGCGACTGTCTCTGCTTCTAGAGCGTCAGTCGTCATGGGTAATCACCTTCTGGAAGTTAAGTACAGCATTACATACTCGCACGGTCGCGAAGATCAACACCAGGAACAGTGCGGCGACCAGTCCCACTGACAACCATCCGTTGATCGATTGGATGTCAGCAGCCTCCTTGGTAGAGGAACGGCTCTGCAGCACGACCCACACCCAGCAGAACGAGATAGCCAGCACAACGTTGAAGAAGACCAACGCCTTGGAGAGAACGGAAACGCCGTCATCTCCGGTGCGAAACGATGAATTGGAAAATGTCCCAATCGCCGCGATGAGTGCCAAGATCACTGCCGGGCTTGTCACTTGGGCCAGCGGTATGAGGAACCCGAACAGCGAGAGCAGCGACGCCAACGCTGTTGTCAGGAAGCACGTCAACCAGGTCGCCCCTGCGGACCCCAGCGGGCGTTCCTGCGTCAGAAAGACCGCGTCGATGGCTTCCGTTGAGTGCGTCCCTCGTCCGACGAGAAGGTGCGGAGCAGAGATGCTCGGCGAAGGCTGACAGGTCACCAGCTGGGGCGATGAACCTGCCGCGCTTCTATCGGGCAGCCTTGTCAGGTGTTTGACGTGCTGGCGGCCCGTGACAGCCTTCGGCCGATGGGTGGCAAATCTGCGTAAGGCGTAGTGGCCGTCCGCAACCTGGTACGTGATGTGGAACGAGTCCGTCCGCCGTGCCCACGGGCACTCAACACGTACGTACGACGGCCGGCCACCCACGAACGTCTTGGCTTTGTCCATCAACCGCTCACGCCTCTCGTTGTACGCGCGGCGATGCTTGTACGTCAGGGAGTTGCGGCCCTCGTCGGCACTTACGAAGTCAGCGAGAAGCAGATACCTGGTGCACAGCAGCTCCGCGGTTTGCTTGAGGTCGTGCACGAGCGCCGGGACACACTTGGTCTGTGTCGCACCGTCAAGGTGCCCGTCCGACGTGAACAAACTCTTAAACACCTCCTCGGCTGCGTCCGCGTGGAGTGTCACGCACTCGAACAGCAGGGCTTGTTTCGCTATCAAGATGTCTCTTGCGCCCGACTCGTCTTCCAACCAGGGCTGGTAGGCCTTGTACAGGAGCATGGTCAGCAGGGCCTTCGCTACGAACTGGTGATCGTCGTGAGACAGAAGCGTGAGTTCTTCGCCTGCCGCGTTCCGGAGGTCCGAGATGCTCCTCAACTTCCCTTTACGGGGTGTGGCGATGAGCACGGGAAGCCGAAAACTGCCGACTGTCTTTTCCACAACGTTCCGCATGAATGTCGGACCGAGTTCGAGTGTGACTTGGCGCTCGATGTCCCCATTTATGTACGTGACGACCTCCCGGACCTCATCGAGAGGCTGCGAGCCCCGGATGAGAGCGAGGGCAGCGGTGAGGCCTCGGGCATCGAACTTCGGCTCTGTCGCGACCGTCACATGTACCCCCGAATTCTAGACTGCTTCGTCAGCCTTTCCGCAACGCCGCATTCAGCTCGCAGACCGTGGCTCATCGTCGGCACAGAGGGCCGACTGCCACGCGAGCCTATGGGCTCGAAGCCCCCAAAGTAGGACGTATCGTGAATTTCAGCCGTCACACAAGCGTCACACAGCTTGTGCATCTGGGTGCGAACCCGTGCTTTTGCGTGCGCGAGCCTTCGCGGAACGTGAAACAGACTGGTCGCTGCTTCTACCTTTGCTGGCGGAGATAATCGCTGTGATTGCAGCGCTCAGAGCGTCGACTGGACTCCGGCGAGGAGCTGGCGGGCCATCACGACGCGCTGCACCTGGTTGGTGCCCTCGTAGATCTGGGTGATCTTGGCGTCGCGCATCATCCGCTCGACCGGGTAGTCGCGAGTGAAGCCGTAGCCGCCGAGCAGCTGCACCGCATCCGTCGTGACCTGCATCGCGGTGTCGGAGGCGAACGCCTTGGCAGCGGCGCCGAAGAACGTCAGATCCTTGTCGCCACGCTCGGAGCGACCGGCGGCGGCGTACGTCAGCTGCCGGGCGGCTTCGATCTTCATGCCCATGTCGGCGAGCATGAACTGCAGCCCCTGGAAGTCGGCGATCTTGTGGCCGAACTGCTTGCGCTCCTGGACGTACCCCAGCGCGTAGTCGAGTGCGCCCTGCGCGACACCGACGGCCTGGGCCGCGATCGTGACGCGGGTGTGGTCGAGCGTCTTCATCGCGGTGGCGAAGCCGGTGCCCTCGGGGCCGATGATCCGGTCGCCCGGGATGCGGACGTTGTCGAGGTAGACCTCGCGGGTCGGCGAGCCCTTGATGCCGAGCTTGCGCTCCGGCGCCCCGAACGACACGCCCTCGTCGGACTTCTCGACGACGAACGCCGAGATGCCCTTCGTACGCTTGTCGGGATCGGTGACCGCCAGGACCGTGTAGAACTCGGACTCGCCGGCGTTGGAGATCCACCGCTTGACGCCGTTGAGGATCCAGTCGTCGCCGCTGCGGACCGCGCGGGTCTTCTGGTTGGCGGCGTCGCTGCCGGCCTCGGGCTCGGACAGGCAGTAGGAGAAGCCCTCGCCGTGCGCCAGGCGCGAGAGGTAGTTCTTCTTGAGCTGCTCGTCGCCAGCGATCATCAGCGGCAGCGAGCCGAGCTTGTTGACCGCCGGGATCAGCGAGGCGGAGACGTCGACGCGGGCGATCTCCTCGATGACCAGCACGGTGGCCAGTGCATCGGCACCCGCTCCGCCATAGGCCTCGGGCACGTGGGGAGCATGGAAGTCCGCGGCGAGCAGCGCGGCGGCCGCCTCGTGGGGCCAGCGGGCGTTCTCGTCGACATCGGCCGCGAACGGGGCGATCTTGGCCTCGGCGACGGCGCGGACGGCCTCGCGAATGGCCTGGTGCTCCTCGGACAGGACGAACAAGTCGGACACGTGGACTCCCGATAGTAGGACGACCAAGTAATAATACCCCGATCATCGCGCGGTCCCAACCGCACCTTTCGTGGCATCGGACACACTGGCGACATGACGAGCACCTTCACCGGGCACATCGCCGGGTTCGGGACGTCATCGGGCGTGCGCATCGTGGTGGGCATCTGGGACGAGAGCCCGTTCGGGCCGTTCGCCGATGTCATGGTCGAGGACCGGTCGGGCCACCGCACTCTGCTCGCGGCACGCCAGAGCGTCGCCGACTTCGTGGCGTCGACGTACGTGTTCGACGAGGTCCGCCTGGAACCGGTCTCGGTCGAGCGTGGCGACGAGTGGTCGGTGCACACCCGGTCGCTGCAGGCACGCTTCACCCCTGGCCAGCGACTGTGGGTCGCGCCGCTGCTGGGGCTCGTGCCGGAGGTGGTGCGCCGCACGGCGACGTGGGCCAAGGTCTGCAACCCGGTCGCTGCCCGGCTCATGCCGGGCGTACGGACGTACGGCTCGGCGGGCGGCGGCAGCACCGAGTGGTACGCCGCGCGGGACGTGCGCCGCCTGATCGACGCACGGGCGACCTGGGAGGGTGAGGAGCTCGGACGGCTCGGACCCGTGGAGCCGGCCGTGCGGTTCGGCTTCGCCTCGGCGCCGGCAACCCCGACACTCACGGCCCTGACGTCGTACGTACGGCGGTAGATTTCTCGGTATGCGCACCGAGATCACCAACCAGGCCGAGCTGCGTGACCTGCTCGGCACCCCGCTGCAACGCACGCTCGACAAGGACTCCCAGGCGTTCCTGCCCGAGCACCGTGCGTGGCTCGCGGCGTCGCCGTTCTGCCTCGTCGCGACGTCTGACGCCAACGGCGCGTGCGACGTCTCGCCCAAGGGCGATCCGGCGGGCTTTGCCCACGTGGTCGACGACACGACCGTCGCGATCCCGGAGCGGCCCGGCAACAAGCGGGCGGACGGATTCGCCAACATCCTCGAGAACCCGCACGTCGGGCTGATCTTCGTGGTCCCCGGTCGCGGCGACACGCTGCGCATCAACGGCCGCGCAACGCTGCTGGCCGACGCGCCGTACGCCGATCAGATGGTCGTCAAGGGCCACCGGCCGGTGGTGATCCTCGAGGTCGCGGTCGAGCAGATCTTCTTCCACTGCTCGAAGGCGTTCCTGCGCTCCAAGCTGTGGGATCCCGAGACGTGGCACCCTGACGCCGTGCCGAGCCGGGCGCAGATCGCCAAGTCCCTCGAGCGCCCGAACGACTCACTCGAGGAGATCGAGGCCTACTACGGCCCGGCCTACGCCGAGAAGCTCTACACGAGCTGACGGTTCGTCCGGAGGAGCGACGGTTTACCACGTTCTCCTGGTAAACCAGCACCTCACCGGGCAAACCTCGGGGCGACCCGCACTTCTCCGGGCAAGACGGCACTTCTCCGGGCGAATTTGCCCGGGTAAGTGGCGGTTTACCAGGTTCTCCTGGTAAACCGACGCGTCAGCGGAAGCCGAGGCCGCCGTGCGGGTTGCGGATCTTCTCGCCCTTGGCGCGGGCCGTGTCGGCGAGGTCGGCCTGGAAGGCGAGCATCTTCTGGGTCAACGCGGCGTCCCCGGTGGCCAGGATGCGTACGGCCAGCAGGCCGGCGTTGCGGGCATTGCCGATCGACACGGTGGCGACCGGCACACCGGCGGGCATCTGGACGATCGACAGCAGCGAGTCCATGCCGTCGAGGTGCTTGAGCGCCACCGGGACGCCGATCACGGGCAAGGGGGTCACCGCCGCGAGCATGCCGGGCAGGTGGGCCGCTCCCCCGGCGCCGGCGATGATGACCTCGATGCCGCGCGCGTGGGCGTCGCGACCGTACGCCAGCATCTCGTCGGGCATGCGGTGCGCCGAGACGACGTCGGCCTCGTACGCGATGCCGAACTCGCCCAGCGCCGTCGCCGCGGCCTCCATCGTGGGCCAGTCGGAGTCCGAGCCCATCACGATGCCTACGCGGGCTGAGTCAGTCATGGGTCACTCCGTCTGTGAACAGTGCTGCCGCACGCCGGGCTCGGGCGAGCACGTCGTCGAGATCTGATCCGTATGCCGTCACGTGCCCGACCTTGCGTCCGGCCTTGACGGACTTGCCGTAGAGGTGGACCTTGACGTCGGGCTCCGCCGCCAGCACCACCGCGCGCTGCGCCTCGAGGTCCTCGACGGCGCCGCCCAGGATGTTGACCATGACCGAAAAGGGCGTACGCGCCTCGGTCGAGCCGAGCGGCAGGTCCAGCACAGCGCGCAGGTGATTCTCGAACTGGCTCGTCACGGCACCGTCGATCGACCAGTGGCCCGTGTTGTGCGGGCGCATCGCGAGCTCGTTGACGAGGAGCCGCCCGTCGGCGGTCTCGAACAGCTCGACCGCAAGGATGCCGGTGACGTCGAGCTCGGTCGCGATGCGTTCGGCCATGGCACGCGCCTCGGCATCCAGGCCGGCGTCGAGGTCGGGCGCCGGGGCGATGACCTCGGCACAGACACCGTTGGCCTGGCGGGACTCGACGACGGGATAGGCGCGCACCTCGCCCGACGGCGAGCGGGCGACCAGAGCGGACAGCTCGCGACGGAAGTCGACGAGCTCCTCGGCGAGCAGCGACCGGCCGGACGCGAACGCCTCGTCGGCGTCGGCCGCCGAGCGTACGACCCACACGCCCTTGCCGTCGTAACCGCCTCGGGTGGTCTTGACCACGGCGGGGAAGCCGAAGGACGCAAGCTCCTCAGCTGTGGTGACCATGCGGAAGCGCGGGCAGGGTATGCCCATCTCGGAAAGTCGCGCTCGCATGTCGCCCTTGTCCTGGGCGTACAGGAGCGCGTGCGGCCCGGGACGGCACGCGTGGCCCTCGGTCTCCAGCGCCCGGAGGTGCTCGGGAGGTACGTGCTCGTGATCGAACGTCACGACCGGCGCATCGGCCACGATCGCCCGCAGGGTGTCGAGGTCGGTGTAGTCACCGACGACGTGGTCGGGCACGACCTGGGCGGCGGACACGTCGGGCGCCTCGGCGAGGAGCCGGATGCGGATGCCGAGACCGATCGCGGCCTGCTGCATCATGCGAGCCAGCTGGCCGCCGCCGATGACTGCGAGCTGGGGTGATGGCACGACCACAGACTATCGGGAGCGGAAGCCGCGCCGTTCGGTCACGGTGATGGGCGAGACGTTGCCGAACCCGCGCAGTGGACGAGGCGGCAGGGTCCGGGTGTCGAACTCGTCGCCGAGGGTCGCGGCGGTCGCCCCGTCGATCAGCACGCGGTTGCTGCGCGCGACGTGCGAGAGCCGTGCGGCGAGGTTGACCGGCGGGCCGAACACATCGCCGAGCCGGCTGATCGCCGAGCCGGTCGCCAGGCCGACGCGGATGTCGGGCATGTCGTCGCGCGACGAGATCTGCGAGACGAGATCCAGCGCAGTGCGGGTGCCCTCGGGGGCATCGGCGATCACGAACAGGACAGCATCGCCGAGCGTCTTGACGACCCGGCCGCCGTGCGCGGTGACGATGTCGGTGCAACGGGTCTCGAAGTTCTCGACCAGCGCACCGAGCGTCGAGTCGTCGAGCTCGTTGGACAGCGAGGTGAACCGGGACAGGTCCGCGAAGCCGACCGTCACGACCGTCGACAGCAGCTCCTCGTCGGCCGCGCCCAGAGCCTCGATGCGGGCCGCTGCGGCGGCGAGATGGCGCCGCCAGGCGTAGATCATGAGCTGCTCGAACCCCGGCGCGGCGTCGGTGGCCAGGCTCACCGCGGCGCCGAGCCGGCTCTTGGCCTTGCCACCCTCGACGTCGTGCTCGACCTGGTCGACGAGGGTCGAGACCTGCCAGTCGGCGAGCCGGGACATCGTGGTGCCGAGCGCACGGGTGATGCGGAAGACGGTCTCCTCGTCGAGCACGCCAGACTCGATGGCAGCCGCAACGGTCGCCACCGCCGAGACGTCCGGATCGCCGTACGCGATCGCCTCACCCGTGTCGGGGAAGCCCAGGGCGCGCCACAGCCTCTGGCCGTCCTCCAGGCTCAGCCCGCCCTTGTCGGCGACCTCGGAGCTGGTGAGGGTCAGCTCGCCGCCCAGGATCAGGCGCGCGAGCTCGTCACGGAGTTCAGACCGACTCATCACTCGCCGTCTTGTCGTGCTTCTCGAACACGAGGTTGGTCACGGTGCGGTGGAACGCCTCGATGTGCGGGATGTCCTTGAGCTCGAGCCCGGCCTGTTCGCTGGCGTCATGGATGATCAGCGTGCCGCAGCCGAGGATGCGGTCGTTGAGGTTCTTCTCGAACGCGACGTCGTTGATGCGGCTCAGCGGAATGACCCGGCCCGTGCGGGTCAGCAGGCCCTTCTGCTCGACGATGCGCTTGTTGCTCAGCGTGTAGGTCCAGGTGAGCCACTTGAGGAACGGCAGCACCGAGCCCCACAGGATCAGGATGACCATCGCGGCGATCACGATCCATCGCGGGATGCCGCTGCCGGAGTCGCCGACGGCGTTGATCGCGAAGCCTCCGACACCGGCCACGACAAGCAGGATCAGCAGCGGGATGAACAGCACCTTGACGTGGGTGCGGGTGGTGGCGATGACCTGCTCGCCATCGATCATCAGCTTGCGCGGAAGGCTCATGCCGTTGATTTTGTCACGTTGCCGGTCGGACGTGGGTGATATCACCCGCGCTGATCGCCTGGCCGTCCACCAGCAGGCGTCCCAGCTCGTCGATGCCGGTCGCCTGACCCTCGAGCGAGCCGCCGTTCGGGAGGCTCACCCGGACCCGGGTGCCCAGCGTGACGCACCGACGGACGTACGAGTCGCGGATGCCCGAGCCCGGGTCGCCGCCGGCCGCCGCCCAGGCCCGGTAGAGCGCCTCGAGGTTGCGCAGGAACGCCCGCAGGACGATCGTGCGGTCGGTCTCGGTCGCCCCTTCGAGCACGAGCGACGTGGCGGTGTCGACCGGCAGCTCGTCCTGGCGCAGCGACACGTTGAGGCCGACACCGATGATCGCCGCCGAGCCCTGCGGGGTGTCGACCCGCTCGAGCAGGATGCCGGCGATCTTGCGGCCGTCGACCAGGACGTCGTTGGGCCACTTGAGCCCTGACTCGACGCCGCACTCGTGCACGGTTGCGTCGACCGCGAGACCGACGAGCAGCGGCAGCCACACCCAACGCGCCGCCGGCACCGAGTCGGGGCGAAGCAGCACCGACACGATGACCCCCGAGGCCGCCGGTGACTCCCACGCGCGGTCGAGCCGGCCGCGGCCCGCCGTCTGGAGGTCCGTCGTGTGGATCGTCCCTTCCAGCGCTCCGGCGCGCGCGGCGTTCGCGACGTCGAGGTTGGTGCTGCCGGTCTCCGGCGTCACGACGACGTCGGTCCAGAACCGGTCGGGGCCGGTCAGGGCCGTGCGCAGCGCATCGGCGTCGAGCGGAGGGCGGTCCAGGTCGCGATAGGGCATGAGAACAGACTCACATACCGGTCAGGGCCTGCGATCGTTACGCTGACCCCCGTGACCGAACACGAGATCGAAGCCCATCCCGAGCTCCACACGACCGCCGGCAAGCTCGCCGACTTCCAGCGACGCCAGAAGGAAGCCACGGTCGACATGGCCGAGCGCGCGGCCGAGAAGCAGGCCAAGAAGGGCCGCGGCAGCGCCCGCCAGCGCATCGAGGACCTCCTCGACGAAGGCTCGTTCGTCGAGCTCGACGCCCTGGCCCGGCACCGCAGCACGGCGTTCGGCCTGCAGGAGAACCGGCCGCTCGGCGACGGCGTCATCACCGGCTACGGCACGATCGACGGCCGCCAGGTGTGCGTGTTCAGCCAGGACTTCTCGATCTTCGGCGGCAGCCTCGGGCAGGTCTACGGCGAGAAGATCACCAAGGTCATGGACCTCGCGATCAAGTCCGGCTGCCCCATCATCGGCATCAACGAGGGTGCCGGCGCGCGCATCCAGGAGGGCGTCGTCTCGCTCGGCCTCTACGGCGAGATCTTCAAGCGCAACGTGCACGCCTCGGGCGTCATCCCGCAGATCTCTCTGATCATGGGCACCAACGCCGGCGGCCACGTCTACTCCCCCGCCGTCACCGACTTCGTCGTGATGGTCGACAAGACCTCCAACATGTTCATCACCGGCCCCGACATCATCAAGACCGTCACCGGCGAGGACGTCACGATGGAGGACCTCGGCGGCGCACGCACGCACAACACCAAGTCCGGCAACGCGCACTACATGGCGGCCGACGAGGAAGACGCCCTCGAGTACGTCAAGGCGCTCATCTCGTTCCTCCCGCAGAACAACATGGAGGAGCCTGAGCCGTACGACGAGGTGGCCGACCTCGAGCCGACCGAGACCGACCTCGCGCTCAACACCCTGATCCCGGACTCGGCCAACCAGCCGTACGACATGCACACCGTGATCCAGTCGATCGTCGACGACGGCGACTTCCTCGAGGTCATGCCGCTGTTCGCCCCCAACATCATCATCGGCTACGGCCGCGTCGAGGGCCGCAGCGTCGGCGTCGTCGCCAACCAGCCGATGCAGCTGGCCGGCTGCCTCGACATCGACGCTTCCGAGAAGGCGGCCCGCTTCGTGCGCACGTGCGACGCGTTCAACATCCCCGTCCTCACGTTCGTCGACGTGCCGGGATTCCTGCCCGGCACCGGCCAGGAGTGGGACGGCATCATCCGCCGCGGCGCCAAGCTCATCTACGCGTACGCCGAGGCGACCGTCCCGCTCGTCACGGTCATCACCCGCAAGGCGTACGGCGGCGCGTACGACGTCATGGGCTCCAAGCACCTCGGCGCCGACATCAACATCGCCTGGCCGTCGGCCCAGATCGCCGTCGTCGGCGCCTCGGGCGCTGTCGGCATCCTCTACCGCAAGGAGATCGCGGCCGCGGACGACCCGGACGCCAAGCGGGCCGAGCTCATGACGGCGTACGAGGACGAGCTCTGCAACCCCTACCTCGCGGCCGAGCGTGGCTACGTCGACGCCGTCATCGAGCCGGCGCAGACCCGCGCCGAGGTCGTCAAGGCCCTGCGCCTGCTCAAGACCAAGCGCGAGACGCTGCCGCCCAAGAAGCACGGGAACATCCCCCTGTGAGCGACGAGACCCCCGACGTGCCGGTCGACGCTTCGACAGGCTCAACGAGCGAAGGACATCGGCCGATCCTGCGCGTCGTCAAGGGTGACCTGACGCCCGAGGAGCTGGCTGCGCTCGTCGCGGTCGTGGCGGCCCGCAACGCCGCAGCCGCGCACGCTGCCGCCCGCACCAAGCCCAAGGTCCGGTCGCAGTGGGGGCACCCCGCCCGCATGGCCCGCACGCCGCACCGGGTCGGCCCGGACCTGTGGCGCCGCTCGGCCTTCGGCGGCTGAGGATGCCGCTGCGGCCACTGGCGGACGTGTCGCCGGCTGACTGGTTCGTCGGCGACGCGGCTCCTGGGATCCTGCGGGCCAACCTCGGACCGTCCGGCTTCGAGTCGTACGTCCGGGTGCTGCACAGCCCGATGGGGCATGACGACGAACGATACGAGGGTCACCTTGAGGAGCGCCTCCTGCGCGCCCTGTGCGAGGTCCTGTCCGCGCACACCGCGACGCCCGACGACTGCTTCTTCGGGCTCTGGGACGGCTATGGCGACCTGTACGGCGGCGACGCGGTCGGCTTCCTCACGGCATTCAGCGGCCCCATGCGGTGGCCCGGCCGGATCTTCGGCAAGGAGAAGCCTCCCCCGCCGGTCCCGCCGGCGTTCCCGGCCTCGATCCTCGAAGGTCCCAAGGTCGCGTTCTTCCACGACTACCTGCTGTTCGGCGGCCCGCTCAGCGACGCCGGCGCGTGGGGCGCGGCGAGCTACGGCCACGCGATCCGCCGCGACATCAACAGCCCCAACCTCATGTGGCCCGCCGACCACGCATGGTTCGTGACGACCACGATCGAGAACACCTGGACAGCCGTCGGCGGCACGCAGGAGCTGACGGACGCCTTGCTGCGCGACGACCGGCTCGAGGTCGTACGGACCCGCTACGACGAAGGAGCCCTGCGATGAGGATCATCCTCGCCTCGGCCTCGCCCGCGCGGCTCGCGACGCTTCGCGCTGCGGGCATCCAGCCCGAGGTCATCGTCTCGGGCGTCGACGAGGAGCGCATCACGTCGACCGACGCCGCCAACCTCGCCACCGCCCTGGCGCAGCTCAAGTGCCGAGCAGTCGCCGCCCAGGTCGACGCCGACGCGTTGATCATCGGCTGCGACTCCGTGCTGGCGTTCGAGGGCGAGATCTTCGGCAAGCCCGCCGGGCCGGTCGAGGCCGCCGGCCGGTGGCGCCGGATGCGCGGCAGCAGCGGCGTCCTGCACACGGGCCACTGCGTACGCCGTGGTGACGAGGAGTATCTCGAGGCCGCCTCGACGATCGTGCACTTCGCCGACATCACCGACGCCGAGATCGACGCGTACGTGGCGACCGGAGAGCCGTTGCAGGTCGCCGGTGCGTTCACGATCGACGGGCTCGGTGGTGCGTTCATCACCGGCATCGAGGGCGATCACCACAACGTCGTCGGGCTCTCGCTGCCCCTGCTCCGCGACCTCGTGGGCGACCTCGGGATCGCCTGGACGGACCTCTGGTCGCTGCCGACCAGATGATTTCGTTGGTCTCTGCCGCCAAACAGTGGGAGACTGGACAGACGATGGCAACTTCACCGCGGCGACGCCGCTATCACCCGTCCAGTCCCTTCCAGGCGAAGCCGGAGGTCGCGGACGAGGTATACGAAGTCGGGGCTCGCGTCTCACACGACACGTTCGGCCTCGGCCGCATCGTCAGCCTTCAAGGCACCCAGTCGGCGCAGGTCGACTTCGGCGACGAGGTCAAGCACATACCTCTGCCGTGCGCCAAGATGACCAACCTGTAGGTCTTCCACCTCGGTCCTCGAGCCAGCCCGGCCTTCGTGAAGACAGCGTGAGAAGCACTGTCACAACCACACGGGTGCCGGACACTTACTGAGTGTGACTGACTTTCTGGACGTCCGCGGCCGCGAGCTCGCATTCGAGCGTGTCTGGCGTGACGAGGTGCCGCGCATCATCTCGTACGCGTCCCGCCACGTCGGGTCCGCCGATGCGCACGATGTCGCTGCGGAGACGTTCACCATCGCGTGGCGGCGTTGGGACGACATCAGCGACCCGCCGTTCCCCTGGCTGCTTGGCGTCGCGCGCCATGTCGTCTCGAACCACGTGAGAACGCTGCAGAGAGGGCGCAGGCTGCAGGACCGGGTCCGTCTGCTCACCGCGGTGACGGGACAGAGCAGTCCCCACCTGGACTTTGCAGCCCGCCTCGAAGCACTTCGACGGTTGGCCGCGCTCAGCGAGAAGGAGCGAGAAGCTCTCCTCTTGACCGCCTGGGACGGGCTGACGCCGGAACAGGCCGGCCGGTTGTTGGGCGTCAGTGCCGCTGCCGTGCGCAAACGCATCAGCAGGGCACGAGCGGCAATCGACGTCATCGAGTTCTCCCCGGCTGCCGACATCGACCTGCAGGAGAAGTCATGAGATCGCACATCATCGACGAGCTGCGCCCCGTGCTTCCCGACATCGACCCGGAATGGGAGTCCGAGACCCGAAGGGCGATCCTCGCCGCAGCACGCGTCACCAGGAGCAGGAACCGCCGGCTCCTGCGACTGGCCTCCGCGGCGGCGGTCGTCGCCGCGCTTGCCGGCGGAGCGGTCTTCGCCAGGAACACCCTCCCCTCGGACGATGTGCGTCCTGCCGGGCCGGCCTCAAAGGCTCCTGCTCAGACGCCGAAGACATCGGAGACGCCGAAGGTCACCCCTCGGCCGGAAAAGACGTACGTGCCGGCCCCCGGCGATCCGAAGACCCACGAGCTGAACATCACCATCCGGGACAAGGGAATCTCCTACACGCCTGGCACCTGCGCCGCCATCCGCGGTGCCACCGACTACCAGGACTTCCTTGCCTTCTCCGGTCCTGACAAGCAGTACGAGAACCGACCTCTCAAGGACGGCGAGTTCACGATCCCCAAGCAGGGCACGAGGCTGGCTGACGGCACCTGCGAGGCGAAGCTGACCGTCACTCTCACGTACGCCCCGAGGTACCGGGCCGGCATTGCGCGGGAGGGCCATGGCATTTCGGGTCCCGACGATGCTGGAGAAACGCTGATCACGACCAAGGGCGACCCTCAGGACGTGGTGGTCCTCAACTATCCCCACTGACCTCGATCTGCCGCTCGGGTGCGGATCAGAACGCGTTGGGGCCGAATGCCTCCGCCCGGGCGACCAGCTCGGGCGGCGCCGTCGCCATCGGTACGCAGGCCGGGATCGCGTCCAGGGCCAGCTGCATCCGTGCGTCGGTCCAGAGGATCCGCTCCGCCGCGCGTTCCTGCTGCAGCTCGGGCCGCTGCCACCACGGTGCAGGACCGAAGGCCTCGGCGAACTGCGTCGCTCGAACGGCGTAGAAGCCCGGGTTGCACTCGCGCGCCATCTCGATGCGGCGCCGCGTCTGGGCAGCATCCGAGCCCGCGAACCGGTCGTCGTGCGCTGCCCAGCTCGTGTGTGCGTCGAGCCAGTCGATCACGAGGTCGAGAAGTCGCGGGATGCGTTGCACGACGGCATCGCGCAAGGCGATCGCCGGTGCGTGCTGCGACGCGATGCGGAAGCGCTCCAGCTCGAACGTGAACGGGTCGACCGACCCGCTCGGCGAAGCCGCGGCCATCGCATCGCGACGGCTGAGCAAAGCGGCCGCCTCGGCCCCGCGCGCCACGTCACCGGTCGACCTCGAGTGCTCTACCGCTGCGACGAGCGTCTCGCGGGTCGGAGTGATGGTCCCGCCCAGCGCCTCGTTGAGGCCGGCTTCGTCGACCTGACGGAGGAACACCGGATAGCTCACTCCCGAGCGGCCGATCGCGATGAGCTGCTCCAGCACGCCGATCGCCTCCTCCTGGCCGCTCATCGAGCGGAGCTGCTGGAGGGACCCTTCGTACGCCTGGAGTGACTGGGCCAGCAACGTCTCGTCGTCCGGGATCGTGGCCGGAGCGCCGGTCGTCCCCCCACCGGCGGCTGCCGTCATGACGCGCGTGTAGGCATCCGTGAACCGCTGGTAGTAGCCACCGCCTGCCAGCTTCGCCGAGAAGTCGCCGACGTCGCCGAGCTCCTGCCCGAGGGCCTCCATCGCGGCAAGAGCGTCCGCCATCTCGTCGACGTCCTCACCGGTCGAGCCGGCGCTCCGGACGCCACTGAGGAGATCGCGGAACGTGCCGAGCATCGCGTCCACCATCGTGGGATCGACGGGCATCAGCGGCCTCCGCGTACGAGTGAGCCGTGCTCGGCGAGGCGTTGTTCGAAGACCTCGGCGGCGACCGGCACGAGACGTCGGTGCCGCTCGGCGCGGGCCACCTCCGGGTCGAACGACCAGCCGGCCTGATGCCGCCGCCCTTCGGCCTCGACCTGCGTCCACGCTTCGCGCTCGGTCGCGACCGCCTCGGTCGCGAGCTGCTCGAGCTCCGATCGCCAGCGGTCCGGCACCTGCGCCGTCCGCCACGTCTCGACGTTCTCGAGCGTCGTCAGCGACATCGCCCACAACCGGGTCAGCTCATCGACCGTTACCGCGATGCCGGTGCGCTGCTCGATCTCACCCAGCATCGAGGCGAGCGCAGGGGCATCGGCCGTGCTCGCGACGCTGCGGAGCACCTCGGCAGGACCTTGCGCACGCACCGTCTCGCCCGTCTCGGCGTACACCGCGGCCCTCGCGTTGGCCTGGTCCCGGGCGAGGGCGTGGCCCATGGCGAGGGACAGTTCGATCGCCTTGGACCTCAGGTCCTCGAACGACGTGGCGGCATCGACCGCGTCCGCCATGGCTCGCTCGGCCGCCGCGGTCTCGGGATAGAGCGGGTTGGCGGCATAGCGGGCGGCGCGGGAGCGGTAGTACTCGCGGTACTCGGCGAGGCGGTTGCTGTCGTCCATCCGGACAGACTAGGGATTGCCACGCGGTCGAGGAGTCGTTTCGACAAGCTCGACGAACGGTTGCGAGCCGCGCGCCCTACTCGACCGGCAGGCCGAGACCGCGCGCGATGAGCATGCGCTGCACCTCGGACGTACCCTCGCCGATCTCGAGGATCTTGGCGTCGCGGTAGAACCGGGCGACCGGATACTCCTCCATGAAGCCGTAGCCGCCGAACACCTGCGTCGCGATGCGTGTCGCGGTGACCGCGGACTCCGAGGTGTAGAGCTTGGCGATCGCGGCGGCCTGCTTGAACTCCTTGGCGGGTGCGCCGGCATCCTTGAGCGCGGCCGCCTGGTACGTCAGCGCGCGTCCGGCCTGCGCCATCACGGCGAGGTCGGAGATCTGGAACGCGACACCCTGCTTGGTGCCGATCGGCACGCCGAAGGTCGTACGTTCGCCGGCGTACTGGACACAGAGCTCGAGGCACGCCTGGATGCATCCCACTGCGAGCGCCGCGATCGCGACACGTCCGTCGTCGAGCGTCGCGAGGAACTGCGCGTAGCCGCGGCCTCGCTCGCCCAGCAGGTGGTCGGCGGGCACCCGTGCGTCCACGAACGAGAGCGGGTGGGTGTCGGAGATGTGCCAGCCGAGCTTGTCGTACGCCGGCTCGACGATGAAGCCGGGCGTGCCGGACGGCAGGACGATCGTGGAGAGCTCCGGCGAGCCATTCTCGCGCGTGCCCGTGCGGGCGGTGACGGTCACCAGCGAGGTGATCTCGCTGCCGGAGTTGGTGATGAACTGCTTGGCGCCGTTGACGACCCACTCGTCGCCGTCGAGGTCGGCCTTGGTCTTGGTCGCGCTGGCGTCCGAGCCGGCACCGGGCTCGGTGAGGCCGAAGCCGGCGAGCGCCTGACCGGCGACGAGGTCGGGCAGCCAGCGTTCCTTCTGCTCCTGCGTGCCGAACGTCAGGATCGGGTTGATGCCGAGCCCCACGGCCGCCTCGAGCGTGATGCCGATCGACTGGTCGACCCGGCCGAGCTCCTCGATCGCGACGCACAGGCTCGTGAAGTCGCCGTCGGCGCCACCGAACTCCTCAGGAGCCGTGAGCCCGAACAGGCCCAGATCGCCCATCTTCCTGACCAGGTCGACGGGAAAATGGTGCGCCTTGTCCCACTGCGCGACGTGCGGCGCGACCTCGGCCTCGGCGAACTCGCGGACGCTGCGACGGAACATCTCGTGCTCGGGTGACAGGGCGAAGGTCATGCCCGCATGTTAACAACCGTTAACCTGAACCGCCAGAAGGGGTGGACCCCGGACACGTCCAGTAGCGTGTGCGCAACCACAGACGTTCGGGGGAACGATGCGACGAATCCTGGCCATCTCCGCGGTGACGGCGCTCGCTCTCGGCGTCACCCCCGCTGTCGCCGAGGACGGCACCAAGGTCGAGTCCAACGGCAAGCTCGTCCTGCTCCTGGACTCGTCGGGGTCGATGAAGGAGTCTGCCGGCGGGCAGACCAAGATCTCGGCGGCGAGGGCCGCCCTGAAGGACGTCGTCGCCCAGCTGCCCGACGACGCTCAGGTCGGCGTACGGGTGTTCGGCGCGAAGGTCTTCTCCGCCAAGGACGAGGGCGCCTGCACCGACACCCAGAACGTCGTACCCGTCGGCCCGCTCGACCGAGGCCGGATCAGCAAGGCCGTCGCGCGCTACAAGCCGTACGGAGAGACCCCGATCGGCAATGCGCTCAAGGGCGCCGCCAAGGACCTCGGACCGGACGGCAAGCGCACCATCGTGCTGCTGTCGGACGGTGAGCCGACGTGCGACCCGGATCCGTGCAAGGTCGCCAAGGACCTGCGCCGACAAGGCGTCGACCTGACCGTCAACGTCGTGGGCCTCAACGTCTCGGGCCGGGCCCGCACCGCGCTGGAGTGCATCGCCGACGCAGGTGGCGGCACCTACTACGGCGTCGAGCAGCCCGAGGACCTCGCCTCGAGCCTCGTCTCGGTCAGCGTCCGGTCGCTGCGGAAGTTCCGGCTGACCGGCACCCCGGTCACCGGCGGCACGTCGACCGCCGATCCGCTCGCCCTGAAGCCCGGTCGCTACACCGACACGACCCAGGGCAAGGCCACGAGCCGCTACTACACGATCAAGAAGCCCAAGAGCTCCGACGTGATCGTCTCCGCCGTGGCACGACCGCCCTACGACAGCGGCACCACCAACAGGCTCGAGGTCGAGCTGCTGACCCCGGACGGTCAACGCTGCGAGGCGGACTACGCGTTCCGGCCCAACGTCCTGCAGGACCAGTCCATCCTCAGCGTCGGGGCCAGCTTCTCGCCGCGCCTGTCGGGCGCGTCCCACGACGCGTGCGACGCGGCCCCGAGCCTGCTGGCGCGGGTGGGGCTCGACGCCCCGGCGCAGGATCCGTACGAGCTGCTCGTCACCACCCGTCCGCGCATCACGAACTTCGCCACGCTGCCCCCGTCGATCACGACTGACGAGGTGCGCACCTCGGCGGACGCACCGTTCGAGCCGGCCGGAACGCCGAAACCGGTCGTGGGCGGGGTCAGCTTCACCGACGCGCCGGCGCTCGAGCCGGGCCGCTACAGCGACTCGCTGCGACCCGGCGAGCAACTGATCTATCGCATCCCGGCGAGCTGGGGCCAGCGACCGCGCATCCGCGCAACGCTCGAGACCGACGTCCAAGGCGCCAAGGAGCTGTCGATGCCGGGCATCCTCGCGGAAGTGACGATGATCGCGCCGACGCTGCACTCCCTCGGCCGCACCGGACCCAACGGCGGCAACTTCTGGGGCGGCGAGCGGCCCGTGACGTTGACCGGCGAGGGCTACGAGCTGCGGGCCCGCAACATCGAGAGCACCTCGACCAGCGTCAGGTCTGTCTCGGCCGCCGGTGACCAGTACGCCGTGCTGTCGATGGCCCGGCCGCTCGGCAACGACGGCACGCACTTCGCCGCGCCCGTGACGATCTCGGTGGACGTCGTCGGCACCGCGACGGGCAAGCCGACGTACGCCGGCAAGGTCAAGGGAGCCGGCTCGACGACCAAGAAGCCGGCTGCCGACGAGGGCTCCGGAGTGCCCTGGCTGCCGATCGGCGTGGGGCTCGGAGCGGTGGCTCTCCTGGCGGCTGGATTCGGTCTCGGACGGCGCGGGCGGGCCTCGGCGTAACCAACCTCATAGGGCTGTGGGCCGCCTGACGCCCTAGACTGCGGCAGGCAACCGTGTCGGATCGAGGAGAACATTCAGTGAGCAAGCCCCTGGCCAAGGTCCTGATCGCCAACCGCGGAGAGATCGCCGTGCGCGTGATCCGTGCCTGCAAGGACGCCGGCATCGGCAGCGTCGCCGTCTACGCGGAGCCCGATCGCGACGCGGTGTTCGTACGCCTCGCCGACGAGGCCTACTCGCTCGAGGGCTCCACGCCCGGCGACTCGTACCTGTCGATCGAGAAGATCCTCGCTGTCGCCGAGCGCTCCGGCGCCGACAGCGTGCACCCCGGCTACGGCTTCCTCGCCGAGAACGCGTCGTTCGCGCAGGCCGTCATCGACGCCGGACTGATCTGGATCGGCCCCCCGCCGGCCGCCATCGAGAGCCTCGGCGACAAGGCCAAGGCCAAGCAGATCGCCCGGAAGGCCAACGCTCCGCTCGCTCCCGGCACCAAGGACGCCGTCAAGGACGCCGACGAGATCATCGAGTTCGCCAAGGAGAACGGCCTGCCGGTCGCGATCAAGGCCGTCTTCGGCGGCGGCGGTCGCGGTCTCAAGGTCGCCCGCACGATCGAGGAGATCCCCGAGCTCTTCGAGTCGGCCGTGCGCGAGGCCGTCAGCGCGTTCGGACGCGGCGAGTGCCTCGTCGAGAAGTTCCTCGACAAGCCCCGGCACGTCGAGACCCAGTGCCTGGCCGACTCGCACGGCAACGTCGTCGTCGTGTCGACCCGCGACTGCTCGCTGCAACGCCGTCACCAGAAGCTCGTCGAGGAGGCGCCCGCGCCCTACCTCACCGACGACCAGATCGGCCGCCTCTACGACTCGTCCAAGGCGATCCTCCGCGAGGCCGGCTACGTCGGCGCCGGCACGTGCGAGTTCCTCGTGGCCCGCGACGGCACGATCAGCTTCCTCGAGGTCAACACCCGTCTCCAGGTCGAGCACCCGGTCTCCGAGGAGGTCACCGGTCTCGACCTCGTACGCGAGATGTTCCGCATCGCCGCGGGCGAGGAGCTCGGCTACGACGACCCGGAGATCCGCGGCCACTCGATGGAGTTCCGCATCAACGCCGAGGACGGCGGGCGCGGCTTCCTGCCTGCTCCCGGCACGCTGACCAAGTGGGCTCCCCCGTCGGGTCCAGGCGTACGCCTCGACGGTGGCTACGAGGAGGGCGAGACGATCCCCGGCTCGTTCGACTCCCTCGTCGCCAAGCTCATCGTCTCCGGCACGAGCCGCGAGCAGGTGCTCGAGCGCTCCCGCCGTGCCCTCGACGAGTTCGTCGTCGACGGCATGCCGACCGTCATCCCGTTCCACCGCTCGGTCGTCGACGACCCGGCGTTCACCGCCGCAGACGGCAGCTTCGACGTCTACACGACGTGGATCGAGACCGACTACGTCAACGAGCTCGAGCCTTATGCCGGCGCGTCCGAGACCGATGAACCCGCTGAGCGTGAGCGGGTGACGGTCGAGGTCGGCGGCAAGCGCGTCGAGGTCGTGCTGCCCGGTGGACTCGGCGCCTCGGCCGTCGCCAGCAACGGCGGGGGCAAGAAGGCCAAGCACTCGCGCAAGGCATCCGGCCCCGCGGCCAGCGGCGACTCGCTGACCGCCCCCATGCAGGGCACCGTCGTCAAGGTCACGGTCGAGGAGGGTCAGACCGTCGCAGCCGGCGACCAGATCGTCGTGGTCGAGGCCATGAAGATGGAGCAGCCGATCAACGCCCACAAGGACGGCGTCGTGACCGGCCTGTCGATCGAGGTCGGCGCCACCGTCACCTCTGGCGAGGTCATCGCGACGATCGAGGACGCCGCAGGCGAGTAGGTCTCAGCGGCGCGGCGGCGGGGCGGAGTCGACCTCGCCGAAGGCGATGCCGGCAGCCCAGACGATCAGGGTCACGCCGATCCACGTGCCGACGCCCTCGATCGCGAAGCCGCTCGCCGGCACCACCAGATCGGTCAGCAGCAGTCCCAACCACGTCAGCACGAGTCCGCCGGCGATCGTGTAGCCCCGGGCGAACCTGTTGACCGTGCTGACCACGACACCACGCAGCACCACGGTCAGGACCGTGAAGAGCACGACGGCGACGATGAACCACCCGAACCGGATGTTGAAGCGGTCGAAGATCCAGGCCGCCACTGCCAGCGCCGCGGCGTTGGCGGCAGCCGAGATTGCCACCGACTTGAGAAGAGCGGTCATGCGATGAGTATCCCAGACGACCTGTCGGCGATCCGCGCGCCTCAGTGCAGGTAGACACCCACCGTGCCGCTGGCGTTCATCGTCATGTGGCCGTGCTGGAAGTAGGCGCGGTAACGGCCGCCCGAGATCTTGACCATGCTGATGGTCGGAGCGCCGAGCGGGCTCGCCGCCTCGCCGATCTCGATGTACTTGTCCTCGATCTTGGAGTAGAGCAGCACCGGCTTGACCTTGCTCCCCAGCTGGACGCGGTAGACCGTGCCCTTGGAGAACCGCTGCAGCGAGACGGTGCTGACGGACGACTTCTGCGCGTCCGCGATCGGGACGCCCAGGACGCCGCCCTGCTCACCTCGTGACTTGTAGCCCTCGCGGTAGGTGCCACCGACCTTGAACGTGCCGACCGTCGTCGAGTACATGTCGACGCTCTGCAGCCGCGCCTTGCGGCCCCCGCCGGCCTGCGCGAACGGGTACTCGCCGATGTAGACCGGCCCGGTCACGTCGCGGCCCAGCTGCGCCACGCGGGTCTTGATCGCGGACGAGTAGTTGGCGATGTAGGCCGCGACCCGGTCACGCAGCCCACCACTCGCGCTGAGCCAGACGTACGCCGCTGCACCCGGGCACGCGGTGCTGACGACGTTGCGGTGCCCCGCGATGCGATTGAGCGAGTAGGGGCCGACCTTGTACTTCCCCGTGGCCGGGTGGAACGTCGTACCGAGGCGCCAGCCGATGAGCTTGACCATGGCGTCCTTGGTCGCGGCCGCGGGCTCCTTCGACGTGTAGGTGCCCATCATCGACACGCCCATCGTGTACGTGTTGACGGTCTTGTTGCCGGCGTGCGCCCCGCGGACGGCCCGGTCGACTCCGCCGACCCGGCCCTCGAAGATCTGGCCGTACTTGTCGACCAGGAAGTTGTAGCCGATGTCGCACCAGTCGCGACCCTTCATGTGGTACGCCTGCGTGGCACGGACGATGCCGGCGGACTGCGACTTGGAGTACGTGTTCGAGCCCGCCGTGTGATGGACGACGATGCCGCGCGTCTCGCTGCCGACGCGGGGCGAGTCGCAGTAGGTGTTCTTCTTCGCGCCCCACTTCGAACGCGAGATGATGGCCGGCTTCGGCGTGTAGTCCGGGGCTCCGTCGGCGACCTGAGTGACGGCGCTGTCGGCACTGCCCTCGTAGAGCGCCGGGCTCGCGGTGGTCGAGGTGGACGGCGTCGAGCCGGGATCGATCGTCGCGACCGACAGCCCACTGGGCCGCTCGCCGGTCGGGCTCGTGACGCGTACGGCCACGCCGTCGGCGGACCCGACCCAGAGGGGCTCGGTGCCGTCACGGCCACCCTCACCCTCGTCGCTCTCGACATCGAGCTGCTCCCAGGCGGCCCACGCTCCGTCCGTGCGCAGCCGCACCTGGACCGTCATGTCCTTGTCGTCGAAGCCGCGCGTCCACGTGACGCCGACCAGGCCGAAGTCGTCGGTGCGCCTGGCCGGGAGCTGCGCGACGAGGTCGGCCGCGTCGTCGTCGGCCTCCTCAGCGGCCTCGGCCACGGCATCGGTGACGGCCGGGACGCTCGTCGTGCTGACGTCGACGGGCTCCGCCTTGGGCTGGGTGGCAGTGTCTTCGGCCTGGGCCGGCAGGAACAACGAGGCCGTGGTCACCAGCGCTGCGATCGTTCCCGAGATGAAAGGACGCATGCGCTCGACCCTAACCCGAGGACGTGTCAGCGCCGAAACGTCAGAAAAGGCCCGTCCCCTAGCGACGAGCTCTGCGAGTCGCGGGAGGGAGCGAGGAACGAGCGACCGAAGGGGCGTACGACGAAAGGCTCGAGCGGGTCTGCAACCTCACGGCCCTTCGCTCGCAGAGCTCGCTCCCGGTCGGCCGCTAGCGGCCTCCCTAGGGAACGGGTTAGCGCCGAAACGTCAGAAGCGGAACCAGTTGGACTTGAGGCCAAAGGCCCAGCGCGCACTGTCGCCCGAGATCTCGACGGTCTTGGCCGAGCCCACCAGTCTGATCGTGCTGACCCGCCCACCCCAGTCACCGAAACCGTTGCGCTTGGTGACCTTGAGCTGCTTGAGCGTGCCGATCGCCGGGTAGGCCTTCTCGATCGTCGCCGCGGAGACCGTCGTGCTCCACGCGTGGTTGGCGTTGCCCGCCCAGTCGTCCCACGGGTCGCTCACGGCCTTGAGGTATGTCTGGCTGCCCGGTGCGCTGTAGCCGCCCGACGATGACGAGAACTGCGTGAACGCGGTCTTGCCGTCGTATCGGAGGATCTTGCTGTTGGTCGCGGCGACCGCGGCGTCGGTGCTCGCGGTCTCCCGGCTCGCCCCGCCGTAGACCTGGCACGCCGTCGTGCTGCAGATGTCGTAGTAGCGCGCGGTCGTGATGCTGCGCACCCCGTACGTGCGTGCCGCGACGGCCTGCGCCTTGAGCGCCTCCGGCATCCAGCTCGACGGCATCTCGGCAGCGATGACGCCACGGACGTAGTTCTCGATCGAGACGACGTTGACCGTGTTGCGGGTCGTGGAGCCCGAGGAGGGCACGGCCGAGCGGATCGCACCGCGATACTTCACGGCCGAGCTGTCGGGCATGATCAGCGAGATCGACGAAGGGCCCTCGAACTGCCCGTCGCCGGTCCACCTCGTCGACTTGTAGCTCGTGTAGTCGCCCGTCGTCTTGTACTGCAGCGTCGACCGCTTCCTGTCGCTCGTGACCTGGACGATGCGCCAGCGGGTCACGGTGTGGCCGCTGATCGTCGTAGGCAGGGTCAGCGTCTTGCCGGTTGCGACGTTGCGGAAGACCAGGCCCGACCGGCCGGCCACGAGGACGGAGTCGCTGGTGTCCTGGGAGATCAGCACCCTGATGTTGCCGGACCTGCCGCCCAACACGGTTCCGGGGTAGTAGCGCGACAGGATGCTGGCGTACTTCACGCCCTGCTTGGCCGCGCCCTGTGCACCGTACTGGCTCATCCCGATGCCGTGACCGTAGCCGTGTCCGGAGACCGTGATCTTGCGGGTGCTCGGCACGGTGACCGAGTCGCCGGTGGTCGCCGTGACGAGGTTGAACCCGCGCAGCGACGACCACGCGCCCTTGACGCCGTCGTCCAGCGCCCGCACCTTGACGTACCAGTCGGTGTCGGCGGTCGGCTTGAGGTCGGTCAGCTGCGACGTCAGGCCGGTCACTCCCGTGACGAGTCGTGTGCAGGAGGTCTGCGTCTTGTCGGCCATCAGGCACACGTCGTACGTCGAGGCGTTGGCGACGGCGGTCCAGTAGACGCGGGCCGAGTGCACGCCGGCCTTGACCGTCGGCAGCGCGACCGTCGCGGGTCGTGTGACGGTCGTGCCCGTCGAGAGGACCTTGCCGGTGCTCGAGTAGGCCACGGTCTTGCCGGTCGACTTGGTCAGCACGATGTAGCCGTGGGCGAAGTTCGATCGCAGGCCCGACGACACCGTCGTGGTCGATCCGGTCGGCAGGCCCAGCACCCCGGCGTACGCGCCGAGCTTCGTGTAGGTGGTCGCGAGGCTGCTGATGATGCTGTAGGCCTTGCTCTTGCCCTTGACGGCATAGATGAGCCCGTTGTCGAACGACTGGCGGGTCGTGCCCGAGCTGGTCGTGGGGTTGCCTCGCGGGTAGCCCAGCACACCACTGCGGCCGCTCTTGTGGTCGTACTCGCTGCGGACGAGGCCTGAGACGTACCGCGCCGTGGTGGCGCCCTTCTTGGCGTACAGGTCCATGAGCTTGGCGTCGAGCCGCCGGCCGGTCGAGGAGTCCGCCTCGCCGACGTAGATCGCACCGGTCTTCGTGCTGCCGAGCGACGTGTAGAGCTTCTTGATCGGCGACGAGTACTTCGAGATGTAGGCCTCGACGCGATCGCGCAGGCCGCCTTCGTCCGACAGCCACGCATACCCGTAGCGCCCCGGGCACTCGGTGCTGATGACGTTGCGGTGCCCCGCGATCATGTTGAGGGTCAGCCCGCCGAGCTTGTAGGTGCCCTTGGCCTTGAGGTAGTTGGTGCCGAGGCGCCAGCCGATGAGCTTGACCATCGCGGCCTTGAGCGCGGCCGACGGACGGGTCACGTCGTAGTTGCCCATCATGGAGACGCCCATGGTGTACGTGTTGACGGCCAGGTTGCCCGAGTGCGCCGCCCGGACCGCACGGTCGACCCCGCCGCGGCGGCCCTCGAAGATCTGGCCGTACTTGTCGACCAGGAAGTTGTAGCCGATGTCGCACCAGCCGCGGCCCTTGACGTGATAGGCCTGCGTCGCCCGGACGATCGCCTTGGAGTCCGCCTTGTCGTACGAGTTGGAGCCGGCCGTGTGGTGCACCACGACGCCGCGCGTACGGTCACCGGTCAGGGGCGAGTCGCACGAGGTGCCCGACGACGCACCCCACTGGCTGCGCGTGATGATCGTGGGCTTCGGGGTGTACGTCGGGTTGCCGTCGCCGAGGTCTGCCGCCGTCGTCGTGCGGGCGACGCCGTCGAGCGCCGTGTCGGAGGCCGTGGAGGCCGTGGCCTGCTCGCCATCGCTGCCGGGATCGATCGTGGTGATGCGTACGTCCTGCGGCGCGCCGACCTTGCTCGTGACGCGCGCGGCGACACCGTCGGCCTTGCCGACCCACAGCGGATCGGTGCCCGGGTTGCCGCCCTCGCCGTCGTCACCGTCGTAGTCGAGCGGGGTCCACGACGACCAGGTGCCGTTCGTCCGGGTGCGGACCTGGACCGTGATCCCGGAGGGCTTCCCCTGGTTCGACCAGGTGACGCCGATCATGCGGAACTTCGATGTCGACGTCTTCGGCAGCTGGGCGACCACGTCGTCGGTGCCGCCGCGAGCGACGGCGGGCACCTTGGTCCTGGCCACCTTGACCGGCGGTGGCTTGGGAGCCGCGACCTTGCCGGGCTCCCCACCCGTGACGTCGACGCCGGCCGCGTGCGCGGTCGACGGCATCAAGAGGCCGAGCATCAGCACGGCCGCGACGGAGAGGCCCGAGGTACGCCGAGCCGTACGCCAGGAAAGCATGGGGGAAGTCCGATCCTGTGTGACGGGTGTGACTCAAGTGACGGATGAGGTTTTCCGACCGATTATGCTCACAGTTTTGCCCGAAGTTCCACCGAAAATCGCCGATCGCGCGAACTACAACGGTGTCATTCCTGCCGTTGCAGGGGCTGCCTCGTCAGGGCGTTGCGTGCCGATCCACGAGCGCCCGGCCGATCCGCGCGAGCTCGGCACGCAGTGACGAGGGCGCGACGACCTCGACGTCGTCGCCCCACCCGGCAAGATGTCGCGCGATGATGCTCTCGGTCTGCGCGCTGAGCCGCAGCCGGGTGCGCTGGTCGTCGACCCGCTCCGCCTCCACGGCCTGCTCACCGAGCTGCGATCGCAGGTAGGGCACGATCGAGGCGTCGACGATGACGACGGCCGAGGCGCGGTGGCGTACGGCATCAATCTGCCGAACCGCTCGCTCCCATGCCTCCGCGACGTCGAAGTCGTCGGGCCGGTCGGCCGGCTCGTCGGTCACGACGACGTCGGCGATCCGCTGGACACGGAACGTACGCTCGGCGCCGCCGACCCCGGCGAGGAGATACCAGGTCCCGCTCTTGTCGACCAAGCCCCACGGGTCGACCGTCAGCTCCTCGGGGTCACGGTCCCAGCCGCGATAGGTGATGCGCACCTGCCGGCGCTGCGTGACGGCGTCCTGGAGCTGGCCGACCACCGGCGACTGCTCGCGTGGACGCCTCCCCCACGCCGATGGGTCGAGGACCACGGCGTCAGCCGCCGCCTCCGCCTCGGCGCGGAAGGTCGCGGGGAGGGCCTGCACGAGCTTGCGCAGGGCCGACTTCGCCTCAGGTGCGACCGCAGCCGCAGGCCCGACCAAGAGGAACAGCGCCCGGGCCTCGGACGACGTCAGCCCACTCAAGTCCGTACGCGCGCCGCCGACGAGCTGCCAGCCACCACCGCGGCCCGCCTGCGGATAGACCGGGATGCCCGCAGCGGACAGCGCCTCGAGGTCGCGGCGGGCCGTGGCGACCGAGGTCTCGAGCTCCTCGGCGAGCTCGGCGGCCGTCACCCGTCCGCGGGTCTGCATCAACAGGAGGGTGGCCACGAGGCGATCTGCACGCATACGGAGATGTTCTCAAACAAAGTGCTCAGAGGGTGAGCACTTTGTGCGGAAGACTGGGGAACACACCAACCAAGGAGCACTCATGTTGCGAGGATTCGCCACCGTCAACTACTTCGTCGCCGATCTCGATGCCGCCAAGGCCTGGTACACCGAGGTGCTGGGCACGCCGCCCTACTTCGACCAGGTTCCCGGCTACGTCGAGTTCCGCATCGGCGACTACCTCGACGAGCTGGGGCTGGTCGACGCGTCGTACGGTCCCGAGCCGACGGAGAAGCCGGCCGGCGCGACGATCTTCTGGCACGTGGAGGATCTCGACGCCTCGTTCGAGCGCCTGCTGTCCCTGGGCGCGACGGTCAACCAGCCGCGCATCGACTACGGCACGTTCAGCACGGCGTCGGTCGTCGACCCGTTCGGCAACGTCCTGGGCATCATGAACAACCCGCACTACGCCGCGATCCGCGACCGGGTCCGCCCTGACCTCGCGGAGCTCGACACCGTCGAGGTGTGACGTGCGGTCAGGCGAGGCGGTGCAGGCGACGCGCCGCCTCGGCGACCGAACCCGACAGCGACGGATAGACCGTGAACGCGTCGGCGACCTGGTCGACCGTGAGTGACGCCGAGACGGCGAGCGACAGCGCGTGGATCAGCTCGCTCGCCCGGGGCGCCACGACCACACCGCCGACCACGATGCCCATCCCCCGCCGCGCGAAGATCTTGACGAAGCCGTCGTGCACGCCCTGCATCTTCGCTCGGGGGTTGGAGGCCAGCGGAAGCATCGCGACGTCGATCTGGAGATCGGACTCGTCGACCTGCTTTTGCGACAGTCCCACCGTCGCGATCTCCGGCGAGGTGAACACGTTGCTCGCGACCTTGCCGAGGTCGAGCGGGTGCACGGCGTCGCCGAGCAGGTGAGACATGGCGATGCGGCCCTGCTGCGCCGCGACGGACGCCAGCATGAGGACACCCGTCACGTCGCCGGCGGCATAGATGCCGCGGACGTTGGTGCGCGAGACCCGGTCGACGCGGATGAAGCCGGCGTCGTTCAGCTCGACGCCGACCGCCTCGAGTCCCAGGCCCTCGGTGTTGGGGATCGAGCCGATCGCGAGCAGGCAGTGCGAGCCGGCGACCGTACGCCCGTCGGTCAGCGTCACCCGGACTCCGTCGCCCGTACGCTCGACGGACGCCATGCGCGAGTTGCCCATGACCGTCATGCCGCGACGCGTGAAGACGTTCTCGATGACGTTGGCGGCGTCGACGTCCTCGCCGGGAAGCACCCGGTCACGGCTCGACACGAGGGTCACGGCAGCGCCGAGTCCGTTGTAGGCGCTGGCGAACTCCGCGCCCGTGACACCGGAACCGACGACGATCATGTGCTCGGGCAGGTCCTGCAGGTCGTAGACCTGCTCCCACGTCAGGATGCGCTCGCCGTCGGGCTGGGCATCGGCACTCACGCGCGGGTGGGCGCCGGTCGCCAGCAGGATCGCATCGGTCTCGATGCGCACGTCTCCGTCGTCGGTGACCGCAGTGACGACGCCTGCGGACTCGATCGTGGCGGTGCCGTCGATCATCGTGATCTTGCTGGTCGTGAGCCGCTTGGCGATGTCGTCGGACTGCGCCTTGGCGAGGGAGAGGACGCGCGCGTTGACCGCCGCGATGTCTGCCCGGACGTCCTTGGGCAGCTGCACGCCGAGCTCCGCGGACGTGCCCACCTCGGTGAGCAGGTCGGAGGTCGCGATGAGGGTCTTGCTCGGCACGCAGTCGGTCAGGACGGTCGAGCCGCCGAGGCCGTCGCGCTCGATGAGGGTGACCTCCGCGCCGAGTCTCGAAGCCACGAGGGCCGCTTCGTATCCACCCGGTCCGCCGCCGACGATCGTCACATGGGTCACGGGATCAGTCTCCCATTGCCGCCGAGCGAGTCGCCACCGGTCGGTGCCCCGACGACTGTCGTAATGTACGGCAGGTGACTACTCAGGAACTGGCCCAACAGGCTGCCGACGCCCTGCGTGAGCGGACCGGCGGAGCAGACCACGACATCGCTCTCGTGATGGGCTCAGGCTGGCTCCCGGCCGCCGATGCCCTGGGCGCCGCCGAGCACGAGATCCCGCTCGCCGAGCTGCCCGGGTTCAGCGCCCCGGCGGTTGCCGGGCACGGCGGCACGGTGCGCTCGGTGACCCTCGGCGACCGTCGCCTGCTGATCTTCCTGGGCCGCACCCACTACTACGAGGGCAAGGGCGTCGCCGCCGTCGTGCACGGCGTACGCACGGCTGCCGCCGCCGGCGTCAAGACCCTCGTGCTGACCAACGGCTGCGGCGGGCTCAACCCGGCGTGGGCCCCCGGCACACCCGTCCTGATCAGCGACCACATCAACATGACCGCGACCTCGCCGCTCGAGGGCGCCAACTTCGTCGACCTGACCGACCTCTACTCCTCGCGGCTGCGGGCGCTCTGCAAGGAAGCAGATCCCAGCCTCGACGAGGGTGTCTACGTCCAGCTGCCCGGGCCGCACTACGAGACCCCTGCCGAGATCGGCATGGTCCGCGCGATCGGCGGCGACCTCGTCGGCATGTCGACGACGCTCGAGGCCATCGCGGCCAGGGCGGCCGGCATGGAGATCCTCGGCATCTCCCTGGTCACCAACGCGGCGGCCGGCATGACCGGCGAGCCGCTCAACCACGAAGAGGTCCTCGAGGCCGGCAAGGCAGCGGCCACTCGAATGGGCGCCCTGCTCGGCGACGTGCTGCCGAGGATCTGATGAAGGTCCTCGTCACAGGTGCTGCCGGCTCGATCGGCCGCACCCTCGTACGAGGACTGTCCGGGCTCGGGCACGAGCTGCGCGGTCTCGACCTCGTCGACGGTCCCGCCCTGCCGTTGGGCTGGCTCGTCGGTGACTGTCTCGACCCCGCTGTCGCGGACGAGGCGGTGGCCCGCGTCGACGCCGTGGTCCATCTCGCCGGTAACCCCAACGAGGCATCGCTGCCCGAGAGCCTCGAGTCGCACGTGCAGACCACCGGACGGCTGCTCGAGGCGATGCGGTCGCACGGGGTCAGCAGGATGGTCTACGCCAGCAGCAACCACGCCGTCGGTCATACGCCCAGCGGCGAGGTGCTGACCGTCGGGGCGCGGCCTCGCCCCGACACCTACTACGGAGTCGCCAAGGCCTCGGCCGAGGCGCTGCTCAGCCTCTATGCCGACCGCCGTGGCATCGGCTCGGTCGCCCTGCGGATCGGCTCGTTCGGCGATCGTCCCGGCAGCGTCCGCGAGCTGTCGACGTGGCTGTCGCCCGACGACGCCGTGCGGATGGTCGACGCCGCGCTCCGGTCCACCGAACCGGGCTTCCATGTCCTCTACGGCATCTCCGCCAACACCCGCGCGTGGTGGGACCTGGGTCCCGGACGCGCTTTGGGGTATGACCCACAGGACGACGCCGAGACGTACGCCGACGGCGTGACACCGGGACCGGACGACGAGGCCCAGAACGCGTACGTCGGTGGTCCGCACGTCAGCCAGCTCCAGCTACCGCCCGCCTTCTGAAGGGAATCTCATGACCGACGACCTCCTCGCCCGTGCAGGCGAATGGCTGAGCCAGGATCCCGATGAGGTGACCCGCGCCGAGCTCCAGGCGCTGATCGACGCCGAGGACCTCGCCGGACTCGAGGACCCCTTCCGGGCACGACTGCAGTTCGGCACGGCCGGACTGCGCGGTGCGCTCGGCGCCGGGCCCAACCGGATGAACCGGGTCATCGTCGCGCAGGCTGCCGCCGGCCTCGCGGCGTACCTGCTGGAGCACGGCTCGTCGCCCTCGGTTGTCGTCGGCTACGACGCGCGGCACAACTCTGAGATCTTCGCCCGTGACACCGCCGAGATCATGGAGGGCGCCGGCGTCCACGCCTTCCTGCTGCCCACGCACCTGCCGACACCGGTCCTGGCGTTCGCGATCCGCCACCTCGGCTGCAGCGCCGGGGTCATGGTCACGGCTTCGCACAACCCGCCGCAGGACAACGGCTACAAGGTCTATCTCGAGGACTCCAGCCAGATCGTCCCGCCCGCGGACGCCGAGATCTCGGCGGCGATCGATGCCGTCGGCCGGGTCGACGAGATGCCGCGCAGTGATGCGTACGAGCTGCTGGGTCCCGAGGTCGCCGAGGCGTACGTCGAGGCCGTCGTCGCGCTGCCGTCCGACGGGGCCCGCGACATCGTCGCGGTCTACACCCCCATGCACGGAGTCGGCCGGGACACCCTCGTCGAGGCCGTGTCGCGCGCCGGTTTCCCGCCGCTGCACGTCGTACGCGATCAGGCCGAGCCCGATCCCGACTTCCCCACCGTCGCGTTTCCCAACCCCGAGGAGCCCGGCGCGATGGACCTCGCGCTCAAGCTGTCGTCCGAGGTCGGCGCCGACATCATCGTGGCCAACGACCCCGACGCCGACCGCTGCGCCGTGGGCGTGCGAGACGGCGAGGCGTACCGGATGCTGACCGGCGACCAGGTCGGCGTCCTGCTCGGCGACTTCCTGCTGCGCAAGGGCGTGCAGGGCACGTACGCCGCCTCGATCGTGTCGTCCGACCTGCTCGGCCGGCAGGCTGCTGCGCACGGGCAGCCGTGGGAGCAGACGCTGACGGGGTTCAAGTGGCTCGGCAAGATCCCGACGCTCGTCTTCGGCTACGAGGAGGCGCTGGGCTACAGCGTCGCGCCGGACATCGCCCGCGACAAGGACGGCGTCTCGGCGATCATCACGGTGCTCGAACTGGCCGCCGCGCTCAAGGCCGAAGGGCGGTCTTTGATCGACCAGCTCGACGACATCTACCGCCAGCACGGACTGCACGCGACCGCTCAGCTGTCGGTACGCGTCGAGGACCTGTCGATCATCGCGCGTGCGATGGAGACCCTGCGGACCTCTCCCCCGTCGTCGCTGGGCGGTCTCGCGGTGACGTCGGTCGACGACCTCGCCGACGGCTATCACGGCCTCCCGCCGACCGACGGCATCCGGCTCGGCCTCGAGGGTGCGACGCGCATCATCTGCCGGCCGTCCGGCACCGAGCCCAAGCTCAAGTGCTACATCGAGGTCGTGGTGCCCGTCGACGACTCGATCGAGGCCTCGCGCGAGACGGCAGATGCCGCGATCGCGGGCATCAAGAAGGACCTGGCAGAAGCGCTGGGCATCTAGGTCGGCAGGCCCAGGCTCGTGGCGGTGACTTGCTCGCCCATCAGTTGACGCGGCGGTGAGCCAGTCGTGCATAGGGTGGTCTGATGGGCGACCACCTCACCGCCCACCGGGGCCTCGTCGCGCTCAAGCAGCCTCACCGGTTTCCCGGCGCCGCCCGTCCCTGCGCCCCTAGGCTCGGCGGATGACGACTCCGATCTCTCCCGCCACACGACCAGGCCGCGGTTGGTACGCCGTCGCTGCCGTCCTGGCGGTCGCCGCCGTCGTGACCTTGGTGGTCCTGGCCGTGTGGATCGGCAAGGCCATCGCCGGCTACGCCGTGACACCGTTCGAGGACGGCAGCTCCACGACGATCACCGTCGGCGACCGGGGCGTCGCGATCTGGGTCGCACCCCAGGACACGGCGACCAGCTGCGTCGCCAAGGACGTCGACACCAACGAGTCGTCGCTGGCGCGCGGCTCGGCGTCGAAGGTCACCATCACCGACGGCGGTGACAGCTGGAGCCGGGTCGGGATCGTCAAGGGTGAGCCGGGGTCGAAGCACTTCGTGGAGTGCGACGCGCTCGGAGGTGCACAATTCGGCTACGCCGAAAACCCTCGCATCAGCCGCTATGTGGCGTACGGAGTGACCGGCGGCGTGCTGGCCGGGCTCGCCGGCATCGCGGCGTTCGTGATCATGCTGATCGTCGCGATCAAGCGCAATCGCAAGCCCAGACCCACGTGACATGAGCCCCGCGAGCGATCACGTTTGCTCAGCGGTTGCCTCGGCGATGACGGACGCGGCGGTGCGCACGAAGGCCTGGATTGCCGGATGACCGTCGCGTTCGACCTGCCAGACGAGCGCGGTCTCGGACGGTGGCAGGTCACGGATCGGCACCCCGATGATGTTGGGGTGGTTGAGGTGGTCCAGGTAGGAGCGGACGGTGGGATGCACGATCTTGCCGGCGGCGACGAGGGCCGTGTGCTCGAAGAAGGTGTTGATGACCTGTCGCCGGATCAACCGTCCGGACGGTGTCCGCGGGGGCACGAAGTTCTGGAACATCTCGCTGGGTAGTCCGGGTGCGTCGGAAAGCACGAAGTCGCCCAGCTCCTCGTACTCGATCGACTCCCGTTCGGCCAGTGGGTGGTGGCGGGCAACGATCGCGATCCGCTCGTCGTTGCGTGACAGCCGCGGCCCGACGACCAGGTCCGGGTCCGAGACGGGCAGTCGTTGGGCCAGCAGGTCGGTTTCACCGGCGCGCAGCGCGTCGAGGGTGTTGCGCGAGATGCCCAGGTCGACCACCTCCACGCTTGCTGCCGGGTAGGCGTTGACGAAGGCTTCGGTGATGGCGGCGAAGTGCGGGCCGCCGCTGATGGGCAGGTACATGCCGACGCGCAGGGCGCCGGAAACCCCATTGGCCTCGCCGAGCGCGGTCTCCACCGCCGAGTCGAACTGAGCATAGGCGGGCGCCAGTGCGACCCGGAGCCGCTCACCGCGCGCGGTGAGCTCGACCTTGCGGCTGGTGCGCAGGAAGAGAGGCCCGCCGGCCCGCCGTTCCCAAGCAGCGATGATCTGGCTGACCCGTGGCTGGGTGAGCCGTACGCGCTCGGCGGTCTGGCCGAAGTGCAGCACCTCGGCCAGCACCAGGAACACCCGGATGTCACGTAGCTCAACAGATTCACGCATCGATTACTCATACTAATCACTGCCATATCGAATCGGGCGTTGATGGCCGTACGACACAGAACCAGACTTTGGTGCGTCAGCGAAGCGAGCCAACGGAGCAGCTTCCGACGGACGGCGAAGGTGGACGATCATGATCTTGGTGACGGGCGCGACCGGCAACGTGGGGTCCGAGGTGGCCGCGAACCTGGCCGGCAAGGGGCGCCCGGTCCGCGCACTGGTTCGAGACACGGACGAGCAGGGTCTCCCGGCCGGTGTCGAGCCAGTTGTGGGAGACCTCAACCGTCCCGAGACGATGCGCGCGGCGCTCGATGGCGCAGAGGGCGTGTTCGTACTGCCCGGCTATGCCGACATGCCGGGGCTCATGCGCGAGATCGAACGGGCCGGCGCCCGCAAGGTTGTGCAGCTCTCCGGCGGCTCGGCCGGGAACAGCGACCTGAGCAACGCCGTGACGCGGATGATGGCCGAGTCCGAGACCGCGGCTCGCGAGTCAGGTTTGGCCTGGACCATCCTGCGACCGGCCTCGTTCACGGCGAACGCCCTGCGCTGGCTGCCGCAGCTGCAGGCCGGTGATGTCGTGCGGGCCCCGTTCGCCACCGTGCGGAACACTTCGATCGACCCCTACGACGTCGGCGCCGTCGCCGCGGTCTCCTTGACCGAGGAGGGACACGACGGCGAGGTCTACACCCTGACGGGCCCGGACTCCATGCTGCCCGAGGAACAGGTCGCCATCCTGGCCGACGTGCTCGGCCGAGCCCTTCGCTTCGAAGCGCAACCCGACGACGAGGCGCGCGAGGAGATGCTGAAGACCACTCCTGCCCAGTACGTCGACGCGTTCTTCGACTTCTACGTCACCGGTTCCCTCGACGAGTCCCAGGTCAGGCCAACGGTCCAGACAGTCACCGGTCGCCCGCCGCGAACGTTCCGCCAGTGGGCCACCGCACACGCGGAAGCCTTCCGGTGAGCGGAGGGGGGTGAAGGCCATGGGAATCCGCAGCTTCCGTCTGGGCCGCAAGCGCGCCTGGGACGAGATGTCTGAGACCGAACGCGACGAGCTCCGGGAGACCGTGCGACAGCGCCGCGAGGTGCAGAAGCAGAACATCGCGACCCAGAACGAGATCGGGCTCCGCAACCTGCGCTGAACCCAGCCGGCCTCAGGTCAGATTTTCAGCACGCCGACGACCAGGCACACGAATCCGCCGGTGGTCAGCAGCGCGCGGGCGTGGTTCCACATCGTCCACTTGTCCTCGAACGTCTCACGCAGCGACGCTGCGCTGCCCTTGCCGGCCTCGAGCGCGTCGTTCATCGGGACGTTGACGGCGAACGTGATGACGTACGCCCCGAGGACGTACAGCACCAACCCGGCGACGACCCAGGGCCGCGACGCGTCGCCCCAACCCAGCACCAGCGCCGCCACGCCGACGAAGAACGCGCCGCCGAAGGTCAGGGCGAAGACGGGGTTGAGGATCGCGATGTTGATGCCGCGCATCGCGTCGACGAACGCGGCATCTGAGGCGCGCTTGAGGCCCGGCATGATCACGTAGGAGAAGGTGGCGAACAGTCCCGCCGACAGGCCCGTGAGGGCGGTCGCGGTGACGAGTGCAGTCTTGGTCATGATTCCATCTCATCAGCGCAGGATGAGACTTTCCATAGTCGAAACACCCATCTGCATACGTGAGCGTCTAGCATGAGGGCCATGGACACCCTCAGCGGCTTGCTCGAAGGCCCGCGCGCCAACGGCGCGTTCCTCATGCGATCGGTGCTGACGAGCCCGTGGTCGCTGCGCATCCAGGACGAGGCGCCACTGTCGATCGCGGTCGTCGTACGCGGCGAGGCGTGGGTCGTGCCGGCCGGCGGGGAGCCCGTACGTCTGGGTCCTGGCGACGTCATGGTGGCGCGCGGCCCCGAGCCCTACACGGTCGCCGACCAGCCCGACTCCGAGCCGCAGATCTTCATCAACCCTGGCCAGCACTGCACCGACGCCGATGGCAACAGCCTCGAGGATGTCATGGACCTCGGCACCAGGTCGTGGGGCAACGATCCCGAGGGCGAGACCATGATCGTGACCGGTACGTACGAGAGCACCCGAGCGATCAGTGCCCGGCTGCTGCGGAGCCTCCCCCAGCTCTTCGTGCTGCGCGACGGCGAGTGGAACGGCGAGCTGGTGACGGTGCTGTGTGCCGAGATGCAGCGCGACGAGCTCGGCCAGGAGGTGTTCCTCGACCGCCTCCTCGACCTCGTGGTCATCGCGGCCGTACGCGACTGGTTCGGCCGCGATGCCTCACGCGCGCCGGCCTGGCACCGGGCGGCTGCCGACCCCGTCCTCGGTCCGGCGCTGCGCCTGCTCGAGGACGACCTCGCCCGGCCCTGGACCCTGGCCGTCCTGGCCGCCGAGGTCGGCGTCTCCAGGGCAGCGCTGGCCCGCCGCTTCTCGACGGTGCTCGGCGAACCGGCGATGTCCTATCTCACGACCCTGCGACTCGACCTCGCCGCCGACCTGCTGCGCGAGCCCGACCTGACCATCGCTGCTGTGGCGCGACAGGTCGGCTACGGCAGCCCGTTCGCGCTGAGTGCCGCCTTCAAGCGCGTACGCGGGGTCAGCCCAGCCCACCATCGCGCGATGGTGGGCTGAGCCGAGCCGGACCTACTTCTTGACCACCGTGATCGTGAACGCCACCTGCGACGCCTCGGCCTCGGCGTTGCCGGAGTACTTGGCGACGAGCGCCTTGTTGCCAGAGGTCGTGAACGGCACGAGCCGGACGGTGACCTTGCCGTTGACGACGGTTCCGGTGCCGACCTGCGTGCTGCCGCGGAAGACCTTCACCGTGCCGCCGTTGACCGTGAAGCCGGAGGCCGAGACGGTGAACGGCACCTGAGCCTTGGTCACGTTCTTGACGACCTTGGTGGTGAAGGTGCCCTTCTTGGTCGTCGTCGCGCCCTTGGCGATCGTCAGGCTCGCCGTCGCGGTGTCCGACTTGTACGACTCGCTGCCGCCGTAGGCGACCGTCAGGTCGTACGTGCCGGGCTTGAACGCGGTCTTGCCCAAGGTGACCTTGCCGACGCCGTCGACCAGGAAGCCCAGCCCGGCGAACGCGCCGTCGTGCGTCACGGTGACGAGTCCGGAGACCCCGGCATCGGCCGTGACGTTGACGACCGGCGCCTTGCCGTACTGCGTCGTCGGCACCGTCGACGCCAGACCAGGATCGGCCTTGACGACCTCGACCTTGACCGTCGTCGACGAAGCCTCGTGCCCGGCGTCACCCGCGTAGGCCACGGTCAGGGTGTGATCGCCGATCGAAAGGTCACCGGCATCGACCGGCAGCGTGACCGCACCGTCGGTGAGCTGTCCGGTCGCGAGGACGGTCGCGCCGTCCTTGACCGTGACGGTGCCGGTGGGCTTGGCGTCATCAGCAGCCTCGACCTTGGCCTCGACGTCGAACGTCGACCCGTACGCTGCCTTGGCGGGTGCGGTCGCGGTCGTCGTCGACGCCACCGGACCCGGCGCCTCGGCCGAGTCGAACCCGACGATCTCCGGGTCGTGATCGCTCGCGCGATAGGGGCCCGGCTTGTAGAAGTCGGTGACGTTGTAGTTGTAGCGGCTGTACTCGCGGGCCACCGACTCGTACGAGTTGATGTTCCAGATGTCGGCACCCGTCACGTTCTCGTACGCCGCCGCCGACGCGAAGACGTGGTCGAGCGAGCCGACCGCACCGTCGAACTGGTAGGTCTCCTTGTCGGTCAGCTCACGCGGCACGTTGACGAAGCCGGCGCCCTCGATGATGCCGATCGGGTCCTCCTCGTTGTACGCGTTGAAGTCGCCGGTCAGGAAGACCTTGTCGGTGCCGGCAGCGGTCTCGCGGGCCGCGGCGAAGTCGATCAGCGCCTGCGCCTGCAGCGTGCGGGCGTGGTTGGACGCGCCCTGACCGTCACCCTGGTCAGCATCCACGCCGGAGCCGGAGCCCTTGGACTTGAAGTGGTTGACGATGACCAGGAAGTCCTCGTACGCCGCGCCGCCCGCCGGGCGGAACTCCTGCGCCAGCGGCGCCCGGGCATTCGCGAACGCGGGGTTGTCGAGCGCCACCGAGGTGCCGACGGTCTCGACCTTGGCCGGCTTGTAGATCAGTGCCGTACGGATGACGTCCTCACCGTTGACCGGAATGGTCGCCGGCGATGGCACCGCCGCCCACGTGCCGGCGCCCGCTGCGGTGTTGAGCGCGGCGACGAGGTTGTGCAGCGCGTCGTCGCGGTCGAGGCCGAACGTCGCCGAGTTCTCGATCTCCTCGAGCGACACGACATCGGCATTGAGCGTGTTGATCGCCGAGACGATCTTGGCCTGCTGCCGTGCGAGGTTGGCATCGTCGGCCGCACCGCGCGGACCATCGGGCGCGCAGGTGTTGGCCGTGATGTGGTTGCCCGCGCGGTCGTTGTAGTACGAGCACGTGCGACCGCCGCCGAGGGCGACGAAGTCGTCTGCCGTGGTGGTGAAGTAGTTGAGCACGTTGAACGTGCCGAGCTTCAGCTCACCGCCGACGGGCTCGGGCGCTGCCTTGCGCGTGTTGCCGATCTCCACCGGCTCGTTGCCGCCGGCGAGGAGCTGCTGCGTGGGCTGCAGCTTCCAGAGGCTGTTGCGGTAGTCGAGCACGACCGGGTCGTCGAACGTGACCGGCGCTCCCGCGCGTACTTCGTTGTCCGCGGTGAGCCACGGCAGTGCCGTGCCCTGGTTGGCGGCCGAGAAGAAGTTGGTCGACGCGCCGTCGTCGAGCGTCACCAGCCGCTCGTCGTTCTGCGCCTGCAGAGCCAGCGCCGGAGCGCCGGGGGCAACCACGTTGGTCGGGGTGTCGAACGGCTTGGTCCCCGGAGCCAGGCCGATCTCGGCGTACTGGTTGGTCGCGTAGTTGTTGGTGATCGTGAAGTCGCCCTGGGGCGCCAGCAGCATGCCCTCGAGCGACTCCTTTTGCGCCGTGGTCAGCGGGAACGACACGGCCGCCGGGTCGACGCCCTCGGCGGGCCCGGCCAGCTTCGTGAAGTTGCCGGCCTGCGTGGACAGCTCGGTGAGGTCGTTGAACTCGCTCACGGTGCCGGTGACCTCGACCAGGTCGCCCTTGTCGACGGCCGCGGCGAACGCCGAGGAGAACACGAAGACACCGTCCGATGCCGTGTGGGTCGCCAGGTCGATGGCGCCGCCGGTGCCGTCGGTCTGGATGTACGCCCCGGAGAACCCGCCGGTCTTGTAGACCGCGGTCACGACTCCCTGCGTCGTCACGGCCTTGCCCGCAAGGGGGCTGGCCGGGCCGGTCCCCTGGATCTCGGCGATCGTCTTCTCGACCGGCGGATCGACGGGCGCTCCTCCGCCGTCACACGCCTCACCGCACGCAACGGGCGTGGGTGCACCAGTGACGAAGTCGTCGGCGTTGACGTCAGTGTCGGTGCCACCCGTCCGGTTCAACGATGCGGTCAAGGAGTAGCCGTTCGGCTTGACCGAGCCTTCGTACGTGGTGGATGCGCCGTAGCCGACGAGATCCACGAGGTTGGCGTTGCTCAGGACGGCTGCCCGGTCTCCGGTCAGCGCGGCAGTGGTCTTGGACAGGGCGATCGTCCCGCCGTTGGCGTTGCCCGACAGCGAGTACGAGGTGTCGCTGACATCGGGCGTCGGCAGTGGCGTGCCGTTCGTCGAATTGGCGTTGCCACCGATCAGGAACGATCCGCCGGGCTCGATGTGGTGATCACCGAGTGCGGTGATGCCGGTGAAGTTGCCTGTCGCGGAGAACGACCGATACTGGACCGACCAGCCGTTGAGGTCGATGGGCTGGTCCGTCGGGTTGGACAGCTCGATGAACTTGTTGAGATAGGTGGCGCCGACGCTGCCACCGTTGACGTAGATCTCGTTGATCACGACGTGGTTGGCGGGCGCTGCATCGGCTGTGCTGGGCAAGGCGAGGGTCGAGGCAGCGAGTGCCAGGCCGGCACCCAACCGGGCGACGAAGGACTTCTTCATGAGGGCTTCTTTCGGAGATGGAGCCGGCATCGTCCGGGGACGGCGCGAAGCCGTCCCCGGACGATCACTGGGTGGTGGCTACTTGACGACCTTGATCGTGAACGACCCGTTGGACGGCAGGGCGACGGAGTTGCCGGCGAACTTCGCCGTCATCGCCTTGTTGCCGGACGTGGGGAACGCCTTGAGCTTGACCGTCGCGAGACCGTCCTTGACCGACGCGTACCCGTAGAGCGTGCTGCCCTGGTAGATCCGTACGGTGCCCGACTCCACGGTGAAGCCGGTGCCGGTCACCTTGACCTTGACGGTCGCCTTGGTCGTCTTGCGGACGACCTTGCTGGTCACGGACGACTTGGTCGTCTTGGTCGCGCCCTTCGTGACCGTCAGGCTGGCGGTCGTGCTCGTCGGGTCGAACTTCTCGTCGCCGCCGTAGAACACCTTGAGGTCGTAGGCGCCCGGAACGAACCCGGTCTTGTCCAGCTTGACCGTGCCCTGGCCGTCGGTCAGGAAGCCCATGCCGACCAGCTCGCCGCCACTCGTCACGTAGACCAGGCCGGATGCCTCCGGGTCAGCCGTCAGCTGGACGAGTGCCTGAGTGCCGTAGGGCGTCGACCCGACGACCGCGCCGAAGCCCGAGCCGCCCTTGACGATCTCGATCGGCTCCGTCGTGCCCGACGAGGCCTGGTGCAGGCTGTCGCCGGAGTAGGACACCGTGAGCTCGTGGTCGTCGGCGCTGAGCTTGCTCGCGTTGACCTCCACCGAGGCCGAACCGTTGACGAGCGGACCCGTCGCGAGCTCGGTCGTGCCGTCCTTGACCGTGACGGTGCCGGTCGGCGTGACGCCCGACTCCGACGCGACCGTGGCCTCGACCGTGAACGTCGAGCCGGTCTTGGCCTTGGCCGGAGCCGTGGCCGTCGTGGTCGACGTCGCCTTGTCGATCGCCAGCGGGATGCTGGCCTTGGTGCCCGTCGGTGCCGCCTCGACCTCGAGGGTCGCAGCACCGATCAGCCCGGCCGGCAGGTCGAACGCCACGGTCGCCGAGCCGGCGGTGACCGGGAAGCTGCCCAGGTCGGTCGTGGTGTCGCCCGCCTTGAGCTTCGCCGTCACCGACGTGTTGGCCGGGCTGCCCAGCGACGTCAGGTCGAGCTTCGGCAGCGTCACCGCGACCGAGCTGCCGGCCTCGTACGAGCTCTTGACACCCGTGACCGCCAGCGAGCGACGCGCGAAGTCCGGGGACACCGGCTTGTTGGCCTTGAGGTAGTCGATCCAGGCCTCGTAGTCCACGAGACCGGTGTCGACGGACGTGCCCTCGGTGAACGCCCGGAAGTTGTCGCCACCCGTGGCGAGGAACGAGAACGTCGCGACCTTGTAGCTCTTGGCCGGATCCAGCGGCTCACCGTTGATCGTCACGGACGTGATGCGGTCGCCCTCGGGACGGGTGGCGTCGTACGTGTAGGTGACGTTCTTCGACGTGCTCAGCTGCAGGTAGGCCCGCGTCGGCACGTTGCCGCCCGCGTCGCGCTGCCACTGCTGCTCGAAGACCTTCTTGAGCGAAGCGCCCGTCAACGTCACGCTGCTGACGTTGTTGACGAACGGCAGGACCGCGTTGGCCTCGGCGTTCGTGATGACGCCGTCGGTGTTGGCGGGGTTGGAGCTCGTGTCGCCCGCATAGCGCAGCTCGTCGCGCATGCCGCCGGGGTTGAGGATGCCGAGGTCCGCGCCAGGGGCGGTGTCCTTGACCTTCGAGAGCAGAGCGTCGGCCACCAGGTGCCCGAGCGTCGACTCACTCGCCCGGTCGTCGCGGGTGTTGCCGGTGAACGCGGTCGTGATGTCCGCGGTCACCGAGCCGACCGGCTGGTTGCCGATCGTCGCCGCGAACGCGATGGCCGCGTCGACGTCGGTCTTGACGGCCGCGACGCGCGGGAACGTCTGGGTCAGGGTGCTGTCCGCGGTGGTGGTGCGAGCCACGTTCTTCTGCACGTACGACTTGACGTCGCCCGTCTCGCCGTCGACGGTGAGCTTGATCTGGCCGACGTTGGAGCCGTAGTTGCCGGTCTGGATCAGCGGGCGCGTCTTGCCCGGCTCGCCGGGGATCGGGGCGTCGTACGCGTAGGCCTGGTGGGTGTGGCCCATGAAGATCGCGTCGACGGCCGGATCGGTCTGCTCGGCGATCTTCTTGAACACCGCGCTGTGCTCGACGTTCTGCGCGTATGTCTGGGTGCCGTCGGGCGCGCCCTCGTGGATCGAGGCGATGATGACCTTCGGCGGGTCCGGCAGTGCCTTGAGGTCATCCACGGTGTCGTTGATCGCATCGGTCGGGTCGGTGAACGTGATGTCCTGGATGCCGCCGGGGCTGACCAGCGAGCCGGTCTCCTCGGTGACCGCGCCGATCACGGCCACGGAGACGCCGTCGATCGTGAAGATCTTGTAGGGGTCGAGGGCCGGGCTGTTGTCGGACTTCTTGAACACGTTGGCGCCGAGGAACGGGAAGTCGGCGGCCGGGGCGAGCCGGTTGATCAGGTCGTCGTAGCCCTTGTCGAACTCGTGGTTGCCGACCGCCGAGGCGTCGAGCTCGAGGTCGTTGAGCACGTCGATCGTCGGGATGTCGCCCTGCACGGCCGAGGCGAACAGGGAGGCACTGACGTTGTCGCCGGCCGAGACCAGCAGCGAGTTGGCGTCGCCGCCGTCCTGGCGGACCTGCTCGACGGTGCCGGCGAACTTGACGGTGTTGGCGTCGATGCGGCCGTGGAAGTCGTTGATGCCGATCAGGTTGAGCGTCACGTCGTCTGCCGCATCGGCGGGGGTGACCGCCAGCATGGGGGCAGCAAGCAGCACCGCGGTGGCGGCGACGAGCGAGCGTGGGGTGAACTTCACGAAGGTTCCTCTCGGGACGGCGAGGAACGCGACGCGATGTACATCGTCCCCCGATGCGGTCGACGGCCCTGAGAAACTCTCAGGAAACCGTCGATGGTCTAGGAGACATCGGCACCGAAACCCTGTCAACAGAGTTTCTGGGCTGGTTTGGTGACAACTCGGTGAACCTCGGGCCAACCGGAGCCCGGCCATTTCGTGGTGCTCGCCTGAGGGCCTAATCTTGATCGATGCGGCCCCGACGACGTGGCCGCGCCGATTCAGGAGGTCATTCGTGACTGGCGCCACCGCGTCCCTGCGCAAGACCCTCGGCGGACTGCCGGGCGTCGACCAGGTCGGGCTCGAGGCTCGAGCCGCCGGACTGGGAACCCGTTCGATCAAGACCACGGCCAAGGCCTGGGCGATCGACCTGGCCATCTCGATGGTCGACCTCACGACGCTCGAGGGCGCCGACACCCCCGGCAAGGTCCGCGCCCTGGCCAACAAGGCCATGCGTCCCGATCCGACCGATCCGACCTGCCCGTCTGCCGCGGCGGTCTGCGTCTACCCCGACATGGTCAAGATCGCCAAGGACACCCTCGGCGACTCGGGTCTCAACGTGGCCAGCGTCGCCACCGCGTTCCCGTCCGGCCGCGCCGCGCTCGACATCAAGCTCGCCGACACCCGCGACGCGGTCGAGGCCGGCGCCGACGAGATCGACATGGTCATTGACCGTGGCGCGTTCCTCACCGGCAACTATGAGCTGGTCTTCGACGAGATCGTGGCGACCAAGGAGGCGTGCGCCCGTCCCGACGGCTCACACGCGCACCTCAAGGTCATCTTCGAGACCGGTGAGCTCCAGACGTACGACAACGTGCGCAAGGCGTCGTGGCTCGCCATGATGGCCGGCGCCGACTTCATCAAGACCAGCACCGGCAAGGTCCAGCCCGCCGCGACCCTGCCCGTCACGCTCGTGATGCTCGAGGCCGTACGCGACTTCCGCTCCGAGACCGGGCGCCAGGTCGGGGTCAAGCCCGCCGGCGGCATCCGTACGTCGAAGGATGCAATCAAGTACCTCGTGATGGTCAACGAGATCGCCGGCGAGGACTGGCTCGACCCCGACTGGTTCCGCTTCGGCGCATCGAGCCTGCTCAACGACCTGCTGCTGCAGCGCCAGAAGATTGCCACCGGCCACTACTCCGGCCCCGACTACGTGACGTTGGACTGATTGCCATGACCAAGTTCGAATACGCACCGGCGCCCGAGTCCCGGGCGATCGTCGACATCAAGAGCTCGTACGGGCTGTTCATCGGCGGCGAGTTCGTCGACGGCAAGGGCGGATCGTTCAAGTCGATCAGCCCGTCGTCGGAGGAGGTGCTCGCCGAGGTCACCGAGGCGACCGCCGACGACGTCGACCAGGCGGTCAAGGCCGCGCGGCAGGCATACGACAAGGTCTGGTCCAAGCTGCCGGGCAGCGAGCGGGCCAAGTACCTCTACCGCATCGCCCGCATCATGGCCGAGCGCAGCCGCGAGTTCGCCGTGCTGGAGTCGCTCGACAACGGCAAGCCGATCAAGGAGTCGCGCGACGTCGACCTGCCGCTGGTCTCGCAGTGGTTCTTCTACTACGCCGGCTGGGCCGACAAGCTGGGCCATGCCGGCCTGGGCCCGGACCCCAAGGCGCTCGGCGTCGCGGGCCAGGTCATCCCGTGGAACTTCCCCATCATGATGCTGGCCTGGAAGATCGCCCCGGCGCTCGCCGCCGGGAACACCGTCGTGCTCAAGCCCGCCGAGACCACACCCCTGACGGCGCTGCTGTTCGCCGAGGTGTGCCAGCAGGCCGAGCTCCCGCCGGGCGTCGTCAACATCATCACCGGCGCCGGCGCGACCGGTCAGGCCCTCGTCGAGCACCCCGACGTCGACAAGGTCGCGTTCACCGGCTCGACCGCGGTCGGCAAGGCCATCGCCCGCTCGGTCGCCGGCACGTCCAAGAAGGTCACCCTCGAGCTCGGCGGCAAGGCTGCCAACATCGTGTTCGACGATGCCCCGCTCGACCAGGCGGTCGAGGGCATCGTCGGCGGCATCTTCTTCAACCAGGGCCATGTGTGCTGCGCCGGCTCGCGCCTCCTCGTCCAGGAGAGCGTCTACGACGAGGTCATCGACAAGCTCAAGCGCCGCATGTCGACGCTGCGCCTGGGTGACCCGCTCGACAAGAACACCGACATCGGCGCGATCAACTCCGCCGAGCAGCTCGCCCGCATCAAGGAGCTGTCCGACGTCGGCGACGCCGAGGGCGCCGAGCGCTGGTCGGCACCGTGCGACATACCCGACAGCGGCTTCTGGTTCGCGCCGACGATCTTCACCGGCGTCACGCAGGCCCACCGCATCGCGCGCGAGGAGATCTTCGGCCCCGTGCTGTCGATCCTGACGTTCCGCACGCCCGCCGAGGCGATCGAGAAGGCCAACAACACGCCCTACGGCCTGTCGGCCGGCGTCTGGACCGAGAAGGGCTCGCGGATCCTGTCGATGGCCAACCAGCTGCGCGCCGGCGTCGTCTGGGCCAACACGTTCAACAAGTTCGACCCCGCGTCGCCGTTCGGCGGCTACAAGGAGTCGGGCTACGGCCGCGAGGGCGGGCGCCACGGCCTCGCCGCCTACCTGCAGGGAGCATCCGCATGACGAGGTTGGACGTGCGCAAGACGCACAAGCTCTACATAGGCGGCGCCTTCCCGCGCTCGGAGTCCGGCCGTACGTTCGAGGCCGTCGACGCCAAGGGCGGCTTCCTCGGCAACATGGCTCTCGCCTCGCGCAAGGACGCCCGCGACGCGGTGCTCGCCGCGCGCAAGGCGTTCGGCGGCTGGTCCACGCGTACGCCCTACAACCGCGGCCAGGTCATCTATCGCCTCGCCGAGGTCATGGAGGGTCGCCGTGACCAGTTCATCGAGCAGCTCCGCGCCGCGGAGGGACTCAACGACAAGAAGGCCACGACCTACGTGGACGCCGCGATCGACCGCGTCGTCTGGTACGCCGGCTGGGCCGACAAGTTCGTCCAGGCGCTCGGCAACGGCAACCCGGTTTCCGGCCCCTTCTTCAACCTGTCGACCCCCGAGCCGACCGGTGTCGTCGCGACCGTCGCACCCAGCGGCCCGCTGCTCGGGCTGGTCTCGGTCATCGCACCGGCGATCGTCACGGGCAACACCGTCGTCGTGATCGCCAGCGAGAAGTACCCCGTGCCGGCCGTGACCCTCTCGGAGTGCATGGCGACCTCGGACCTGCCCGGCGGCGTCGTCAACATCCTGACCGGCAAGCCCGCCGAGATCGCCCCGTGGCTGGCGTCGCACATGGACGTCAACGCGCTCGACCTGGCCGGTGTCAACGACCCCGACCTCGCGGCCTCGCTCGAGGTCGCGGCAGCCGAGAACCTCAAGCGCGTCCTTCGGGCCCCCACGGCACCGGTCGACTGGCTCGCCGAGCCGTCGCTTGGCCGCCTCGAGGCGTTCGTCGAGACCAAGACCGTCTGGCACCCGATCGGTGTGTGACCGAGGCCGCCCGCGCGACCACCAAGTCTGATGGGCGTCGTGATCCTCGCCGGGCCTTCGGGGTCCGGCAAGTCTCACCTGGCCGAGCGACTCGGCTGGCCCGTCCTGCGCCTCGACGACTTCTACCGTGACGCCGACGAGCCCGACATGCCGCGCTCGAGCCTCGGCATCGTCGACTGGGACGACCCCGCATCGTGGAGCTCGGTCGACGCGGTCGGGACGATCGCCGAGCTCTGCGCGTCCGGCACGGTCGAGGTCCCGGTCTATGACATCGCGGCAAGCCGGCGTACCGGCACCCAGACGCTGTCCGCTCCCGCCAGCCGGTTCATCGCCGAGGGACTGTTCGCCCCGGTCATCGTCGACGCCTGCCGCGAGGCCGGCATCCTCGACGCGGCGATCTGCCTGCGTCGCCATCGAGTCATCACCTTCCTGCTCCGGCTGACCCGCGACCTGCGCGAGGGCCGCAAGTCGCCGTGGGTGCTCGTACGACGGGGCTGGCGACTGCTCAAGGACGAGCCCCGCATCGTCGCCGAGGCGGTCGCCCACGGCTGCGAGCCGATGACGCCTCGCGAGGCACGCAGCCTGCTCAGCAAGCTTTCCTAGCGGCCGGGGCTTGACCGAGGCGTGCCCCGGTGCGTCAATGCAGCCATGAGCTTCGACGCCAGCCGGAGTGCGTACGACCGCTACATGGGGCGCTACTCCAACCAGCTCGCGGCCGCGTTCTTGTCGTTCGTCGGCGGCGAGCCGGGCCAGCGGGCGCTCGACGTCGGCTGCGGGCCGGGCGCGCTCACCGAGGTGCTCGCCACCGGGCTCGGCGGAGAGCACGTCGCCGCCGCCGACCCGTCGGAGTCGTTCGTCGTGGCCTGCTCAGCCCGTGTGCCAGAGGCCGACGTACGCCGGGTGGCCGCCGCCGACCTCCCCTGGGACGACATGACGTTCGACCTGGTCGTGTCCCAGCTCGTGCTCAACTTCCTGCCCGACGCCGAGGCCGGCGCCGCCGAGATGCTCCGCGTCACCCGGCCCGGCGGGACGATCGCGGCGTGCACATGGGACTACGCCGATGGCATGACGATGCTGCGGACGTTCTGGGACGCCGCCCGCGACATCGATGCGGGCGCGACGGACGAGGCGCGGACCATGCGGTTCACGACGGAGCGCGAGCTGGCCGAGCTGTGGGAGAGCGCCGGGCTGACGGACGTACGCACCAGGTCGCTCGAGGTGAGCACCACGTACGTGGACTTCGACGACTACTGGCAGCCGTTCCTGCTCGGCATCGGGCCGGGCGGCGCGTACGCCACGTCGCTCGACGTGGAACGGCTGGCGCAGCTCCGCGCCGCGTGCTTCGAGCGCCTCGGACGTCCCGGGGACTCCTTCACCCTCGCGGCACGCGCGGTGGCCGTGAGCGGCCAGCGGGCCGGCTAACCGACGATCCGGCGCACAGCCTCGGCGATGTCGACCTCCGAGAGCAGCACGTGGTCGGCAGCCGGGCCCAGCGGGATGAAGCTGTCGGCACTCGCGACCCGGCTGATGCGCCCGGCATACCCGCCGTCGACGAGCGCGGTGACGACCGACTCGGACACACCGCCGCTCCGCCTCGTCTCGTCGACGACCACGACGCGGTCGAAGCCGGCCGCAGCACGCAGCAGCTCCTCCTGCGGCAGCGGCGAGAGCCACTGCAGGTCGAGCACCGTGCACCCGATGCCGTCCAACGCCGCGGCTGCGCGCAGGCTCATCCGGACGCCGTTGCCGAACGTGACGAGCAGGACGTCGCGACCGTCGCCGTACGTGCGTACGCGGCCGAGCTCGGCACCGGACTCCGCCGGCCATGCTGCCGGCGCACGATAGGTCGCGGTCCACGCCGCATCGCCGTCGAGCAGGTCACGCTGGTGGTAGAGCGCGATCGGCTCGAGGAACACGCAGACCCGCCCCTCCCCTGCCAGCGCCAGGCACTCCCGCAGCAGCTGCGGCGCGTTGGCAGGATGGCTCGGCACCGCGAGCACGACGCCGGGTATGTCGCGCAGCACCGCGACCGAGTTGTCGTTGTGGAAGTGGCCGCCGAACCCCTTCTGGTAGGCGAGCCCGGCGACCCGGACAACCATCCCGTTCTGGTACTGCCCGCCGGAGAAGAAGCGCAGCGTCGCGGCTTCGCCACGCAGCTGGTCCTCGGCGTTGTGCAGGTAGGCGAGGTACTGGATCTCGGGGATCGGCAGGAACCCGGCCAGCGCCGCGCCGAGGGCCGTGCCGAGGATCGTCTGCTCGTCGAGCAGCGTGTCGAAGACGCGGCCCGCCCCGTACGCCTTGCGGAGCCCCCGTGTGACGCCGTAGACCCCGCCCTTGCGGCCGATGTCCTCGCCGAAGACCCACGCCTCCGGGTGGGCTGCGAGCGCATCCTTGAGCGCTGCGTTGATGTTCTGCGCCAGTGTCATCGGGCCCTCGTCCTCGGGCAGGCGACCGCCGAATCCGGCCGCCCGTTGGGACGGGGTCGCCAGCACCTCGTCGCGGCGCACGCGCGCGGTGATCGGCTCGATGATCGCGTCGGCGGTGTCGAGTCGCTGCGCGCCGGCCAGGTCCTTGGCACGCTCCATGACCCTCGCCCGGGCGTCCTCGTACCTCGACAGCGCGGACTCCGGCGTCAGCACACCGGCATCGATCAACGCTCCGGCGGTGGCCAGCAACGGGTCGCGGGCGTAGTCGTCCTCGATCTCCCGGCGGGACCGATAGGCGATCTCGGCGTCCGAGCCGGCGTGACCCATGAACCGCACGGTGCGCAGGTGCAGGATCGCCGGCCGTCGCTCGGCCCTGACCCGATCCGCCAGGCGTTCGGCCGTTGCGAGCAGCTCCGCCGGACGCGTGCCGTCGGCGGTGGCGTACTCGATGCTCGGCCACGACGTCAGCGAGCGCTCGACCCAGCCGGCCGGCGACTTGGTGCTGATGCCGATGCCGTTGTCCTCACAGACGTACAGGATCGGGAGCGGCGCACCCTGGTGTGCGCAGTAGGCCGAGGCGTTGAGCGCCCCGACCGCGGTCGAGTGATTGGCCGAGGCGTCGCCGAAGCTGCACACGACGACCGAGTCGAGCGGCCAGGCCGGCGTGACCGTGGACCGGGACGCCCGGCCCAGAGCGAACGCGAGGCCAAAGGCTCGCGGCAGGTGCGAGCCGATCGTCGAGGTCTGCGGTATGACGCTGAGCCCGGCATGCCCGAACACCTTGTGCCGGCCGCCGGAGATCGGGTCGCTCGTCGAGGCGATCGCCCCGTTGAGGACGTCGTCGATCCCGGTGGAGCCGGGCACCTGGTCGGCGCGGGCGGCGTAGAACCCGCCCGAGCGATAGTGCAGGAGCGCCGGATCGGTGGGTCGAAGCGCCATCGCGACCGCTGCATTGCTCTCGTGGCCCGCCGAGCCGATCGTGTAGAACGCCTCGCCCTGGGACTGGAGCCAACGGATCGCCAGGTCGAGGTGGCGGCTCTGCAGCTGGGCGTCGAAGTAGGCCAGCAGGCGTTCGGGGTCGGGCACGGACGCGCGTACGTCGGTAGGAGCGGGCCATTCATTCAACCGGCGGACGACATGATCGTCGATCGACTCGGGCATGGAGCCAAGGTATCGCGCGGCCGGACCACCGAGTCCGCCCTCAGCGAACACGGGTCACCCAGCGGAATGCCGACCCCTCGCCGACAGTTGAGCCCATCAGACTCAACTCTGAGGAGAGACCCGTGAGTGAACTGAAAGCCTTCCCCGTGCTGGCGCTCGAGGACGTCGTCGTCCTGCCCGGCATGGTCGTTCCCATCGAGCTCGACGACGCCGCCCGCGCCGCCGTCGACGCCGCCCGCACCAGCAATGACGACCAACTCCTGGTCGCCCCGCGGCTCGAGGACCGTTACGCCACCCACGGCGTGATCGCCTCCATCCAGCAGGTCGGCCGCCTCCCCGGCGGTGGGCCCGGCGCCGTGATCCAGGCCGAGCAGCGCGCCCACATCCAGGGCGGCGTGACCGGCCCCGGCGCCGCGCTCTGGGTCGAGGCCGAGCTGATCGACGACGAGCCGGTCACCGAGTACGCCCGCGAGCTGGCCGGCGACTACAAGGGCCTGCTCGTGACGATCCTGCAGAAGCGCAACGCATGGCAGGTCATCGACTCCGTGCAGCGCCTGACCGACCCGAGCGCCCTCGCTGACACCGCGGGCTACGCGTCGTACCTCGACCTCGAGCAGAAGCGCGAGCTCCTCGAGACCCCTGAGGTCGAGCTGCGGCTGACCCTGCTGATCGAGTGGGCGCGCTCCTACCTCGCCGAGAGCGAGGTCAACGAGAAGATCTCCGAGTCGGTGCAGGAGAGCATCGACAAGAACCAGCGCGAGTTCGTGCTGCGCCAGCAGCTCGCCGCGATCCGCAAGGAGCTCGGTGACGACGAGCCCGAAGGCACCCAGGACTACCGCGCCCGGGTCGAGGAGGCGGACCTCCCGGAGGACGTCCGCAAGGCCGCCCTGCGCGAGGTCGGCAAGCTCGAGCGTGGCAGCGACCAGAACCCCGAGTCCGGCTACATCCGCACGTGGCTCGACACCGTGCTGGAGCTCCCATGGGGTGTCAAGACCGAGGACAACGCCGACATCGCCGCCGCGCGCGAGGTGCTCGACGCCGACCACCACGGCCTCGACGACGTCAAGGACCGCATCGTGGAGTACCTCGCGGTGCGCGCCCGTCGCAGCGAGCGCGGTCTCGAGGTCGTCGGCGGACGCGGGTCCGGCGCCGTCATGGCGCTCGTCGGCCCTCCCGGCGTCGGCAAGACGTCGCTGGGCGAGAGCGTGGCCCGCGCACTGGGCCGCAACTTCGTCCGCGTGGCCCTCGGCGGCGTACGTGACGAGGCCGAGATCCGCGGGCACCGTCGTACGTACGTCGGTGCGCTGCCGGGCCGCCTGGTCCGTGCGATCGGCGAGGCCGGATCGATGAACCCCGTCGTCCTGCTCGACGAGATCGACAAGGTCGGCGCCGACTACCGCGGCGATCCCGCGGCGGCGCTGCTCGAGGTGCTCGACCCGGCGCAGAACCACACGTTCCGCGACCACTACCTCGACCTCGACCTGGACCTGTCGGACGTGCTGTTCCTGGCGACCGCCAACGTCATCGAGCAGATCCCGCAGCCGTTGCTCGACCGCATGGAGCTCGTGCAGCTCGACGGCTACACCGAGGACGACAAGGTCGCGATCGCGCGTACGTACCTCGCTCCGCGTCAGCTCGAGCGTGCTGCGCTGACCACCGACGAGGTCGAGGTCACCGACGAGGCTCTGCGCGAGATCGCGGCGTCCTACACGCGTGAGGCCGGCGTCCGCCAGATGGAGCGGCTGCTCGCCAAGGTCTTCCGCAAGGTCACGACGAAGCTGACTGATCCGGACGTGGCGAAGCCCGTCGTCGTCGACGAGAAGACCCTCGTCGACTACGTCGGCCGGCCCCGGTTCACCCCGGAGTCGGAGGAGCGCACAGCGGTGCCCGGCGTCTCGACCGGACTTGCGGTGACCGGGCTCGGCGGCGACGTGCTGTTCATCGAGGCCAGCGCGTACGACGGCGATCGCAGCCTCGCGATCACCGGCCAGCTGGGCGACGTCATGAAGGAGTCGGCGCAGATCGCGCTGTCATACGTACGCTCGCACGCCGACGCGATCGGCATCGACCCGGCGACGCTCGAGCGGGCGATCCACCTGCACGTGCCGGCCGGCGCGGTGCCCAAGGACGGTCCGTCCGCAGGCGTCACGATGGTCACGGCGCTGACGTCGCTGGCCCTTGGCCGCAACGTCCGGGCCGATGTCGGGATGACCGGCGAGGTCACCCTCAATGGTCGCGTGCTGCCGATCGGTGGCGTCAAGCAGAAGCTCATGGCCGCGCAGCGGGCCGGTCTCAAGACCGTCTTCATCCCGGCGCGCAACGAGGTGGACCTCGTCGACGTGCCCGAGGACGTGCTGGCCGAGCTCGACGTACGCCCCGTGGCCGACGTCGCCGAGATCCTGGCGCTGGCGCTCGAGCCGGTTGCCGAGGTCGGCGCCACACTGGCTGCCTAGCCGCGTCGCCGTTGGGCCCATGTAGAACACGTTCTCGTTTTACTGGGCCCAACGCCGATGTGCTGCCCCGCATGTGGGTACGGTGTGTTGTAGAGCACACGAAGGCAGGTGGCGATGACGACGTCCAGGTCGACGGAAGAGCTCACCCGTGTCGTCATACGTTTTGCCGGTGACTCCGGCGACGGCATGCAGCTGACGGGTGACCGGTTCACGCAGGAGACGGCGGACTTCGGCAACGACCTGTCGACGCTGCCCAACTTCCCCGCTGAGATCCGCGCGCCGGCCGGCACCCTGCCGGGCGTCTCGTCGTTCCAGATCCACTTCGCCGACTACGACATCCTCACGCCGGGCGACCATCCCGACGTCCTGGTCGCGATGAACCCTGCCGCGCTCAAGGCCAACATCGGCGACCTGCAGGCCGGTGGCACCGCGATCGTCGACGCCCACGAGTTCACCACCCGCAACCTCAAGCGGGTCGGCTACGACTCCAACCCGCTCGAGGACGGATCGCTCAGCGACTACCAGCTGCACGCGATCGACCTGACCGGCCTGACGGTCGGCGCCGTCGAGGAGTTCGGCCTCTCACGCAAGGACGCGTCGCGGGCCAAGAACATGTTCGCCCTGGGTCTTGTCAGCTGGATGTTCGGCCGGCCGATCGACGGCAGCATCGCGTTCCTCGACAAGAAGTTCGCCGGTGCGCCCGCCATCCGCGACGCCAACGTGGCGGCCCTGCGCACGGGCTACAACTACGGCGAGACGACCGAGTCGTTCGCCGTCAGGTATGTCGTCAAGCCCGCCGTGATCCCGTCCGGGCGCTATCGCAACATCACCGGCAACACCGCGCTGTCGTACGGCGTCGTCGCCGCCGGCCAGCTGTCGGGCCTGCAGGTGTTCCTCGGCGCCTACCCCATCACCCCGGCGTCCGACATCCTTCACGAGCTGTCGAAGCACAAGGCGTTCGGCGTCACCACGTTCCAGGCCGAGGACGAGATCGCCGGCATCGGCGCGACCCTCGGCGCGAGCTTCGGTGGCGCGCTCGGTGTCACCACGACCTCGGGGCCGGGGCTCGCGCTCAAGGGCGAGACGATCGGCCTCGCGGTGATGCTCGAGCTGCCTCTCGTCATCATCGACGTGCAGCGTGGTGGCCCGTCGACCGGCCTGCCGACCAAGACCGAGCAGTCCGACCTGTTGCAGGCGATGAACGGCCGCAACGGCGAGGCGCCCGTGCCGGTCGTCGCGGCGCAGTCCCCCGCCGACTGCTTCGACGCGGCTCTCGAGGCCGCGCGGATCGCGATCACCTACCGGACCCCGGTCATCCTGCTGTCCGACGGCTACCTCGCCAACGGCTCCGAGCCGTGGAGCCTGCCGGATGTCGCATCGCTGCCGCGGATCGAGCCCGGCTTCGCGACGGCCGACCCCGACGTCGCGTTCATGCCGTACGACCGCGACCCGCAGACCCTCGCCCGGCCGTGGGCCCCGCCGGGCGTCGCCGGCCTCGAGCACCGCATCGGCGGGTTGGAGAAGGCCGACGGCACGGGCGACATCTCGTACGACCCGGCCAACCACGACCACATGGTCCGGCTGCGTCAGGCCAAGATCGACGGCATCGCCAACACGATCCCCGAGATCGAGGTCGACGACCCTGACGGCCACGCCAAGATCCTCGTGATCGGCTGGGGCTCGACCTACGGCCCGATCGGCGCGGGCTGCCGCCGGGCGCGCGTCGCAGGGCACCGCATCGCGCAAGCGCACCTTCGGCACCTCAACCCGTTCCCGGCCAATCTCGGCGAGGTGCTCGCGGCGTACGACCGGGTCATCGTGCCGGAGATGAACCTCGGCCAGCTCCGCGGCCTGCTGCGCGCCAAGTACCTCGTCGACGCCGAGGGCTACAACGCCGTGCGCGGCATGCCCTTCGGCGCCGCCGAGCTCGGCCAGCACTTCATCGAGCTGTGCATCAAGGAGGGCGAATGAGCATCGATCTTGGCATGCCCGGGCACGGGCTCGAGGGCGTACCCACGACCGACGAGCCACAGACCCGCAAGGAGTTCTCCTCCGACCAGGAGGTCCGCTGGTGCCCCGGGTGCGGCGACTACGCGATCCTCGCCGCCGTGCAGGGCTTCATGCCCGAGCTGGGGCTGCGCCGCGAGAACATCGTGTTCATCTCCGGCATCGGCTGCGCCGCCCGCTTCCCCTACTACCTCGACACCTACGGCATGCACTCGATCCACGGGCGCGCACCCGCGATCGCGACCGGGATCGCGACGACCCGCGGTGACCTCAGCGTGTGGGTCGTGACGGGCGACGGCGATGCGCTGTCGATCGGCGGCAACCACCTGATCCACGCGCTGCGTCGCAACGTCAACATGACGATCCTGCTGTTCAACAACCGCATCTACGGGCTCACCAAGGGCCAGTACTCCCCCACCTCCGAGCCCGGCAAGGTCACCAAGTCCACTCCGTATGGCTCGATCGACGCACCCCTCAACCCCCTGTCGCTCGCGCTCGGTGCCGAGGCCACGTTCGTGGCCCGCACGATCGACTCCGACCGCAAGCACCTCACGGCGGTGCTCTCGGCAGCGGCGCGGCACCGCGGCACGTCGCTGGTCGAGATCTACCAGAACTGCCCGATCTTCAACGATGGCGCATTCGATGCCGTCAAGGATCCGGAGACCCGGGACGACGCGATCATCCCGCTCGTGCACGGTGAGCCGATCCGGTTCGGCGCCGACGGCCACCTCGGCGTCGTCCGTACGGCCGGGGGTGGTGTCGAGGTGGTCGAGGTCGACGACTCCAACGCCGGCGACGTGCTGGTCCACGACGCCCACGCGCCGGATGCCACCACGGCGTTCGCGCTGTCCCGCATCACCGACGCCGGCGTCGTCCACCGGGCGCCGATCGGCATCTTCCGACAGGTCGACCGTCCGGCGTACGACGACCTCAGCCGCGAGCAGGCCACCCTCGCCGGCGACACCCCGTCGTTGCAGGACCTGCTCGACGGCCCCGACGCCTGGACCGTGGCGTAACAACGTCCCCTAGCGACGAGCTCTGCGAGGAGCGGGAGGGAGCGAGGAACGAGCGACCGAAGGGACGTACGCCGAAAGTCTCGAGCGAGCATGACACCTCACCACCCTTCGCTCGCAGAGCTCGCTCCCAGTCGGCCGTGGACGGCCTCCTTAGGGAACGGATCTACAACGCGGCGTACTGGGGCTTGATGACGTCGTTGATGATCGCGAGGCGCTGGTCGAACGGCAGGAACGCACTCTTCATCGCGTTGATCGTGAACCAGCGCAGGTCGCTGAGCTCGTAGCTGAACGCGTCGACCAGGAGCTGGAACTCCCGGCTCATCGACGTACCGCTCATGAGCCGGTTGTCGCAGTTGACCGTGACACGGAAGCCGAGGTCCTTGAGCTTGCCGATCGGGTGATCCGCGATCGAGCTCATGTCGGGCACGGCGTTGGTCTGCAGGTTGGACGACGGGCACATCTCGAGCGGGATGCGACGATCGCGGATGTAGGCCGCGAGGCGACCGAGGACGGGACCGCCCGGGGCGTCGAAGTCGATGTCGTCGACGATGCGCACCCCGTGACCGAGACGCTCGGCACCGCATCGCTGGATGGCCTGCCAGATCGACGGCAGGCCGAACGCCTCGCCGGCGTGGATCGTGAAATGGGCGTTCTCGCGGCGGAGGTACTCGAACGCCTCGAGGTGCAGGATCGGCGGGAAGCCGTCCTCGGCGCCGGCGATGTCGAAGCCCGCGACGCCGCGATCGCGGTACTGGACGGCCACCTCGGCGATCTCGAGCCCGCGCTTGGCGTGCCGCATCGCCGTGAGCAGCTGACCAACGACGATCGGGTGGCCGAGTCCGGCCGCCTCCTCCTGACCCTTGACGATGCCCTCCTGCACGGCCTCGACGGTCTCGGTGAGCGAGAGTCCGGCCGACAGGTGCTGCTCGGGCGCCCACCGCAGCTCGGCGTAGACGACGCCGTCGGTGGCAAGATCGACGACGGCTTCGCGGGCGACGCGGGCCAGGTCCTCTGGCCGCTGCATCACCGCGACGGTGTGGATGAAGGTCTCGAGGTATCGCTCGAGCGAACCCGAGCTCGACGCCTCCTCGAACCAGACGCCGAGAGACTCCGCGTCACCGGCCGGCAGGTCGTGGCCGATCTCGTCGGCGATCTCGACGATCGTGGCCGGGCGTACACCTCCGTCGAGGTGCTCGTGGAGGGCGACCTTGGGGGCCTTGGCGATCTGTTCGGAAGTGGCACTCACAGGGTCATCGTGTCATGACGCCATGAGCAGCACGACGGTCTCCGCCACGCAGGCCGGCTTGTCCTTGCCCTTGATCTCGACGGTGTGCTGCAACGTCGCCCGCTGACCCTTCTCGATCTCCTCGACCTCGAGCAGCTCGACGCGGTTGCGCACCTTGGAGCCAACGAGCACGGGCGAGACGAATCGCACCTTGTTGAGGCCGTAGTTGACCCGTGCGACGTCACCTGCGAACGCGTAGACCTGCGCTCCGAGGAACGGCAGCATCGACAGCGTGAGATAGCCGTGCGCGACCGTGGCACCGAACGGCCCGTCCGCGGCACGCTCTGGGTCGACGTGGATCCACTGGCGGTCACCCGTCGCATCCGCGAACAGGTCGATCCGCTCCTGCGTGATCGCCACCCACTCGCTGACACCGAGCTCTTCTCCGGCGGCCGCCGCGATCTCTTTGCTGTTGTTCAAGATGCGCATACCTCAACCTAACGAATGCGGTCGATCACGACGGACGGTACGTCCGGCGACCCCGTGCCGATGTCGTACCCCTCGTCGAGCGCTGCAACCGCGCGCTCGAACCGCTCCGGGGTGTCGGTCTGCAGCGTCAGCAGGGGCTGACCTGCGGTGACCTGGTCGCCGGGCTTGGCATGCATCACGACGCCCGCTGCGGCCTGCACCTGCTCGCCCGGGCGGGATCGCCCGGCGCCGAGGCGCCAGGCCGCCACGCCCACGCTCAGGGCGTCGAGACGGGTCAGTGTGCCCGACGTGGGTGCGGTGATCACGTGCGTCTCCTTGGGGGTGGGGAGTGCCGCGTCAGGGTCGCCGCCTTGAGCGGAGATCATGCGCTTCCACACGTCCATCGCGGCGCCTGAGGCGAGTACGTCCGCAGGATCGACGTCGCCCTTGCCAGCAGCGGTGAGCATCTCGCGGGCCAGCTCGACGGTCAGCTCGACGACATCGGCGGGGCCGCCGCCGGCGAGCACCTCGACGGACTCGGCGACCTCGCAGGCGTTGCCGGCGGTCAGGCCCAGCGGGGTCGACATGTCGGTGAGCAGCGCGACGGTCGTGACGCCCGCATCATTGCCGAGGGCGACCATGGTCTCCGCGAGCTCCCGCGCCATGGGCTCGGTTTTCATGAAGGCTCCGGAGCCGACCTTGACGTCGAGCACCAGGGCGCCGGTGCCCTCGGCGATCTTCTTGCTCATGATCGAGCTGGCGATCAGCGGGATCGCCTCGACCGTGCCGGTGACGTCCCGCAGCGCGTAGAGCTTCTTGTCGGCCGGTGCCAGGCCCGGGCCCGCCGCACAGATCACGGCACCGACGTCCTCCAGCTGCGCCATCATCTCGTCGTTGGTCAGCGCCGCCCGCCAGCCGGGGATCGCCTCGAGCTTGTCGAGCGTTCCGCCGGTGTGGCCCAGGCCCCGACCCGACAGCTGCGGCACCGCGACACCGCAGGCCGCGACCAGCGGTGCGAGCGGGAGCGTGATCTTGTCGCCGACGCCCCCCGTGGAGTGCTTGTCGGCGGTGCCCCACGACAGCGACGAGAAGTCCATGCGCTCACCGCTGGCGATCATCGCGCCGGTCCACCTGCTGATCTCGCGCCGGTTCATGCCGTTGAGCAAGATGGCCATCGCGAGCGCCGACATCTGCTCGTCGGCGACGACCCCGCGGGTGTAGGCGTCGACGACCCAGTCGATCTGGGCGTCGTCGAGCTCGTGCTTGTCGCGCTTGGCCGCGATCACTTCAACGGCATCGAACGGTTCGGTCATGCGGTGTCTCCTGGTCGTGGTGGTTTCGAGTCCCCCACTCGCTGGCGCTCGCGGGAGGTGCCCCCATCGGCCGCGGGCGGCCTTCGCACCTCAACCACCGGATGTGACGGGGATGCGCTCGAAGCCGCGCAGCACCCAGGTCGGGCGGCGCGGCGCCTCCCCAGCCAAGGCGAGGCGGGGGAAGCGGTCGAGCAGGGTCTTGAGGCTGATCTGCAGCTCGAGCCGCGCGAGCGGCGCGCCGAGGCAGAAGTGCAGGCCCATGCCGAAGCCGACATGGGGGTTGGGATCACGGCCGACGTCGAACGTGTCCGCGTCGTCGAACGCGTCGGCATCACGGTTGGCCGACCCCATCAGGCAGGCGATCTTCTGGCCGGCCTTGATCGTCTCGCCACACACCTTGACGTCCTTGGTGGCCGTACGCTCGAACAGCTGCAACGGCGCGTCGAACCGGATGAGCTCCTCGAGCGCGACGTCGATCGGCACCTCGCCGGACGTCACGCGGGCGAGCTGCTCAGGGTGGCTCAGCAGGGCGTGGATGCCGTTGCCGAACACGTTGACCGATGCCTCGTGCCCCGCGTTGAGCAGCAGCACGACGGAGGCCACGAGCTCGTCGTCGCTGAGCTTGGCGCCGCGGCCGCGCTCGGTGATCAGGTCGCTGATCAGGTCGTCGCCGAGGTCAGTACGCCGCTCGGCGACGACCGCGCGTACGTAGTCGGAGAACGCCGTGCTGGCCTCGATCGCCGCGGCCCTGGTGGCGGCATCGACGTTGGGCTCGTACATGTGCACGATGGCCTGCGACCACGCGCGCAGGCGTACGTGGTCCTCACGGGGTACGCCCAGCAGGTCGGCGATGACATAGACCGGCATCGGCTCGGCATAGCGACTGAGGATGTCCACCGTCTGGGGTGATCGTCCGTCGTCGCCAGGCTCGAACAACCCATCCACCATCTCCGTGGCCAGGTCTTGGATTCGAGATCTCATGCGCTCGACGTGTCCTCGCCCGAACGCGCCGGCCACGAGCCTGCGCAGTCGCGTGTGCTCGGGCGGCTCGTTCTCCATCATCTGGTTGCGGTGCAGCGCGTTGAACGGCTCCATCTCGGCGGCCGGCTCCCAGTCGGTCCAGAGCCGGCCGAACGCGCGAGTGCGCAAGACCTGGCTGACCGACTCGTGCGTCGTCGCCAGCCACACGCCCATCGGCTCGTGCCAGAGCACTGGGCCGTTGGCCCGCAGTGCAGCGAGGACCGGGTAGGGATCGCGCAGGAAGTCAGGATTGCCGGGATCGAGCTGGACCGCGTAACGGGTCAACGCTGGTCCAGGTCGTCGGCCCCGAACGCGTCAGGCAGCACCTCGGTCATCGTCTTGACCCCGCTGGGGGTCATGAGCTGCATGTCGGGCCCGCCGTTCTCCCACAACAGCTGGCGGCACCGGCCGCACGGCATCAAGGGAGCACCCTTGGCGTCGACACAGGCGACCGCGATCAGGCGGCCGCCGCCGGTCGCGTGCAGCGCCGAGACCATGCCGCACTCGGCGCACAACCCGACGCCGTAGGCGGCGTTCTCGACGTTGCAGCCCAGCACGACGCGGCCGTCGTCGACGAGACCCGCGACACCCACCTTGAACTCCGAGTAGGGCGCGTACGCCCGACCCATGACCTCGGTCGCATACTTCGCCAGCGACTCCCAGTCGATCGGGTCGTCCGGACCTGAGATTCCCAGTGCCATGGCTAACCCGCGCTGCCTTTTCGATACTGCTGGCCGTCGGCCGCGGGCATTCGCAGGCGTTGAGCGCCGAGCGCCAGGACGAACAGCGTCGTGACGTACGGCGTCATGACCGTGAACTCACGCGGGACCGAGTCGGTCAGCAGGAACCAGGCCAGGACCAGCGCGCCGGCGACACCCATGACGATCGCGCCGTTGATCTGCCCGCGGACCGCCCGCAGCGCCGCGATCAGGAGCAGCGCCAGCGCGACGAGCAGCAGCAGGGCGTGGACGGCGTCGGTGTCGCGCAGGCGCAGCGAGTCCGTGTAGCCGAACGTCAGCGCGCCCATCAGCAACCCGCCGGGCCGCCAGTTGCCGAAGATCATCGCGGCCAGGCCGATGTAGCCACGGCCGCCGGTCTGGCCGGCCCCGTAACCGCTTGACGAGACCAAGGCGAGGAATCCGCCACCGATCCCGGCGAGCGCGCCCGAGACGAGGACCGCGATGTACTTGTAGAGGTAGACGTTGACGCCCAGCGTCTCGGCGGCCTGCGGGTTCTCACCGCATGAGCGCAGCCGGAGGCCGAACGACGTACGCCACAGGATCCACGCCGAAGCCACGACGAGCCCGAAGATGATGAAGGTCAACGTGGAGATGTTGGTCGTGAGAGCAGCCACCACCGAGGCGACGTCCGACACGAAGAACCAGTGCTTGTCGGCGAGGTCGAGCGCTGCCTCGGAGATGACCGGGGTCTTGGTGATGATCGTCGGCGGATCGAGCCCGATGAGCTGGCGCGGGCCACCGCCCTCGTAGTCGGAGAACACCGCTTCGGCGAGGTAGGTCGCCGCCCCCGCGCCGATGAGGTTGATCGCGACGCCCGACACGATGTGGTCCACGCCGAACGTCACCGTCGCGACGGCGTGCAGCAGACCGCCGATCATGCCCAGCAGCGCGGCTCCGAGGATGCCCACCCACGGCCCGTAGTGATAGGTGAAGAACGCCGCACCCCACGTACCGAGGATCATCTGTCCCTCGAGGCCGATGTTGACGACGCCCGCGCGCTCGGCCCAGAGGCCGCCGAGCGCGGCCATGAGGATCGGGCAGGTCGAGATGATCGCCGCGCGAAGCGTGCCGGCCGAGTCGAGGTCGTTGGTGTCGGTGACGATGCGCACGAGCGACACCACGGCGATGCCGACCAGCGTCAGGTAGAACCAGTTCTTCGTCAGCCTCTGGACGAGCCCCGGCGATGCGTTCTTCGTGGTGGTCGAGGTGCTCATGCCGTCGCCTCCGTCGCTGCGGGAACCTCATCGGCCACGACGCGGCGTTCGAGCCTCGTGCGCCATCGGCGTACGACCTCGTAGGCCACGACGACCGCGAGCACCGCCACGCCCTGGGTGATCTGGACGATGCTCGGCGAGACGTCGGTGCCGAACGTCAGGGTGTTGGACTGTGCCGACAGGAACGCGAACAGCACGGCGCCGAACAGCATCCCGAGCGGCCGGTTGCGGCCCAGCAGTGCGACCGCGATGCCCAGGAAGCCGAGCTGCGACTGGTAGGAGGTGCCGTACGAGCCGGCGTCACCGAACAACGCGGGCAGCCAGACCAGGCCGGCGACGCCACCGGACAGCATCATCGCGATCACGATCATGCGCTTGGGGTTGACGCCGGAGGCGAGCGCGGCCGACTGCGACTGGCCGCTGGCCCGCAGGTCGAAGCCGAAGCGGGTCTTGTTGAGCAGGACCCAGAAGCCGACGCCCACGAGCACGGCGAGGATCGACAGGGCCCAGACCTGCCCGTCCCTGGGCTCGTAGGGCGTGAAGCCCTTGACCATGCTGCCGCTCTTGATCGTCTTGGTGTGCACCGAGTTGCCCTCGTGCACGCCGTGCCGGTCGACCAGGTAGCCGACGAGCGTGACGGCGATCGCGTTGAGCATGATCGTGGAGATCACCTCGCTGACACCTCGCGTCGTGCGCAGGATGCCGGCGATGCCGGCCCATGCGGCGCCGACCGCGACCGCGATGATGATCGACACCGCGACGTTGAGGAAGCCGCCGAGGTACGCCGCTCCGGCGAACGACGCGGCCGCGAACGAGGCCATGAGGTACTGGCCCTCGATGCCGATGTTGAACAGCCCCATGCGGAAGCCGATCGCGGCGGCCACGGCCGCCGTGTAGATCATCGCGGTCTGGTTGATGATGTTGACCCGCAGCCGTGGCGACGGGTCGCTGAACATTGCGGACCAGAAGTCGCCCGGCGAGCTGCCGACGGCGGCGATGACGATCGTGGTGACCAGCACCGAGACGACGATCGCGATGGCGGGCGCGAGCAACGCCATCCCGACCCTGCGCAAGCGCACGCTGTTCATACGGTCTGCCCTCCGGTCATGGCGGCGCCGAGATCCTGCGGCGTGACGGTGGACGGCTCGAACGTGCCGACGAAGCGGCCGCGCAGGATCACCTGGATCGTGTCGGACAGGCCGATCAGCTCGTCGAGGTCGGCCGAGATCAGCAGGACTGCGAGGCCGGCCTTGCGTGCGCGCTTGATGTGCCCCCAGATCGCGGCCTGGGCGCCGACATCGACGCCGCGCGTCGGGTGCGAGGCGATCAGCAGCTTGGGGTCACCGCTCATCTCGCGGCCCACGATGAGCTTCTGCTGGTTGCCACCGGACAGGGCACGGGCGAGCGTGTCGATGCCGGGCGCGCGTACGTCGTACTCCTCGACGATGCGGGTCGTGTCCTTGCGGGCACCGGAGCGGTTGATCCACGGTCCCTTGACGTTGGGCGCCTCGGTCTGGTGGCCGAGGATGCGGTTCTCCCACAGGGGCGAGTCGAGCAGCAGGCCGTGGCGGTGACGGTCCTCGGGGATGTAGCCGATCCCCGCCTCGCGGAGCTTGCGGGTGTGCCAGCGCGTGACGTCCTCACCGCTCAGCGTGATCCGCCCGCTCGTCGGGATGTGCATGCCCATGATGGCCTCGACGAGCTCGGACTGGCCGTTGCCCTCGACGCCGGCGATGCCGAGGATCTCGCCGCGGTGGATCGCGAGCGAGATGTCGCTCAGCAGGTTGCGGCCGAACTCGTCGGTCAGCGTGACGTCGTGCAGCTCGAGCTCGACGACGTCCGTCACGGTCGACTCGCCGGTCTCCGGCGACGGCAGTTCGGAGCCGACCATCAGCTCGGCGAGCTCGTGCTTGGTCGCGGTCTTGGGATCGGCAGTGCCGACGGTCGTGCCGCGTCGCATGACCGTGATGTCGTCGGCGATCGCGAGGACCTCGTCGAGCTTGTGCGAGATGAACAGCACGGAGTTGCCGGCGCTGCGGAGCTCGCGCAGGTTGGCGAACAGCGCGTCGACCTCCTGCGGCACGAGGACGGCGGTCGGCTCGTCGAGGATGATGATCTTGGCGCCGCGGTAGAGCACCTTGGCGATCTCGAGCCGCTGGCGGGCCGCGACACCGAGCCGCTCGACCAGCACGTCGGGCTCCAGCTCGAAGCCGAAGCGGTCGGAGATGCGGCGGATCTCGGCGCGGGCGTTGTCGCCGATGCCGTGCAGCTTCTCGGCGCCGAGCACCATGTTCTCGAGCACAGTGAGGTTGTCGGCCAGCATGAAGTGCTGGAACACCATGCCCACGCCGTTGTCGATCGCGTCGGTCGGCGACTTGAGGACGACCTCGTTGCCGTTGATCTCGATCGTGCCGTCATCGGGCTTCTGCACGCCGTAGAGGATCTTCATCAGCGTCGACTTGCCGGCGCCGTTCTCGCCGATCAAGGCATGCACCGTGCCTGAGCGGATGGTCACATCCACGTCATGGTTGGCGATCACACCGGGGAACCGTTTGCCGATCCCTCGCAGCCTCACCGCATCCACTTCTGATGGCACGGACACTCCTCCCGCAACAAGTCACACGCTGATTCGTGACACAAAAAGGTACGAACCTGGGCTGAACGCTACCGCGCCCAGCCCAGGCTCGTCTGTACTGGTCGAACACTCCCTACGGAGTGGTCGGGACCTTGATCTCGCCGCTGATGATCTTGGCCTTGTAGCCGTCGATGTCAGAGGCGATGTCGTCCACGAAGCCACCGGACGTCGCGTAGCCGACGCCGTCAGCCTTGAGGTCGTAGACCTGGTAGCTGGTCAGCGCCTTGTCGTCGTTGACCGACTTCACGAAGTCGTACGTCGCGGTATCGACGCGCTTGAGCATCGACGTCAGGATGTGCGGCTTCTGGGCGGCGGTCGCCGTCAGGTACTGGTCGGAGTCGACACCGATGGCCCACTTGCCGTCGCCGGCATCGACCGCGGCGTCGAAGACACCGGAGCCCGAGCCACCAGCAGCGTGGTAGACGACGTCAGCACCCTTGTCGAACTCGCCCGTCGCGGCAGCCTTGCCACCGGCCGGATCGCCGAAGCCCTTGAGGTCGGACTCCTGGATGTAGGCGACCTCGACCTTGATGTCGGGCTTGGCAGCCTTGGCACCCGCGGTGTAGCCGGCCTCGAACTTCTTGATGAGGTCGTTGTGGACGCCACCGACGAAGCCGATCGTGCCGGACTTGCTCTTCTCGGCAGCGGCGACGCCGACGAGGAAGGAGCCCTGCTCCTCGGCGAAGCCGAGGTAGGCGACGTTCTTGTTGACGTCCTTGTCGGGATCGAAACCGTCGATCACGCCGAAGTGGACGTCCGGGAAGTCGGGCGCGACCTTGTTGACCGAGTCGCTGTAGGCGAAGCCGACACCGATGATGGTCGTGGCGCCGTTCTCGGCGAAGTTGCGCAGACGGTCCTCGCGAGCGGACTCGGCCTCACCATCGGCCGCCTCACCCTCGACACAGGTCGCGTCGAACTCCTCGACGGCCTTCTTGAGGCCGACGTACGCCGAGTCGTTGAACGACTGGTCGCCGCGTCCGCCGACGTCGTAGGCGAGACCGATCTTCGGTCCATCGCCCTTGGCGGTCTTGCAGACGTCCTTGCTGGCGGCGGGCTTGTTCCCACCGTCACTGCCGCCACTGTCGCTGCTTCCGCAGCCCGCAAGAGCGAGCGCGGCAACGGCAGCTACGGCGGAAAGCTTGGTCAATCGACGCAAAATTCCTCCTCGGTAGAGCCGGGGAGCCCGGCACGTCCTCAGACCCTAGTTGTCACACGGGCCATGCGGGAGCGGCACAGGGACATTCAACGCAGTTGATACCGATTCGTAACCTCTCCCCACGTTGGGGAGTCACCTCACCACGCTTCGCATCTGACGCCTTCGGCGTGAGCGCTCCCACTTCGTTAGCGCGCAGTGAGGCAGACTCGCTGCGCTCGCTAGCTCACTGCGGCGCAGGCCAGCACCTTGGCGCCGATCGCGATGGCGCGCTCGTCGATCCGCAGGTTGCCCTGGTGCAGGTCGTACGTCGGACCGTCGGGCGTACGGGTGCCCAGCCGGCCCATCGCACCCGGCACGGCCTCGACGTACCAGGCGAAGTCCTCCCCGCCGAGGCTCTGCGCGGTCGATGCGACGCCACTGGGGCCGATCGCCTGGGTCACCGCGCGGCGCATGATCTCGGTCGCGCCGAAGTCGTTGACGACAGGCGGGACGCCACGCGTGTAGGTCACGTCGGCACTGACGCCGAACGGCTCGATGATGTCGCTGATCAGGCCGCGCACGAGGTGCTCGGCCTGGTGCCACGCCGCGGCATCGAGCATGCGGAGCGTGCCGCTGAGCTCGCCCGTCGACGGGATGACGTTGGCCGCGTTGCCGGAGTGGATCTGGCCCCAGACCATGCTGGCGCCCGCGCGCGGGTCGAACCGCCGGGACAGCACGGCCGGCAGCTGGGTCAGCAGGCTGCCGAGGGCGTAGGTGAGGTCCTCGGTGAGGTGCGGGCGCGAGGTGTGTCCGCCGCGGCCGCTGAGCTGCACGTGGATGTGGTCGGAGGCACCGGTGATCGGGCCTTCTCGCAGGCCCACGTGGCCGACGTCGAGCGACGGGTCGCAGTGCAGCGCGAAGATGCGCGAGACGCCGCGCAGCGCGCCAGCGGCCAGCAGCTTGAGCGCGCCGCCGGGCATGACCTCCTCGGCGGGCTGGAAGATCAGGCGCACGCGCACCGGCAGCTTCTCGTCGGCGTCGGCCTGGGCCAGTGCCACGGCAGCGCCCAACAGGGCAGCGACGTGGACGTCGTGACCGCAGGAGTGCGAGACGCCGGGGACGCTCGACTTCCACGGGTCCTGGGACGTGTCGACCACCGGCAGGCCGTCGAGGTCGGCCCGCAGTGCCACGATCGGGCCGCCGTCGGGGCCGATCTCGGCCGCCAGGCCCGTGCCCTCGAAGCGTTCGTAGGAGATGCCGCTCTTGTCCATCCACGTCGCGACCAGGTCGGTCGTACGCTCCTCGTGCCACGAGAGCTCGGGATAGGCGTGCAGCTCGCGGCGCACCTCGATGAGGTCGGGAGTGACCACGTCGACGGAACGCGCGAGGGCATCGGACAAGGACATTCACTCAGGATATCGCTGATTCGCCGGCGTCCGGCACTACTGTCTGGGCATGGACGTCTGGGATGTGCTCGACCACCCGGTGCTGGTCACGGTGGCGTTCTTCGTGCTGGCGGTCGTCCTCTCGCTCGCCTGGGCGGTGCTGCGGCTCTTGTGCGTACGCGCGAAGGGTGGGCCCTCTTCGGGTGTCGACCTGCGAGCCGTCGCGGCGGCCTGGCGTCAGCGACCCAAGGCGTCGGACGTCGTCGACGTCGGCCAGCTCCAGGCGATGATCCACCAGGCCCTCGTCTCGGCCCCGGGCGCAGAACCCACCGCCGACACCAAGGAGTCCCGCATCGCGACCCTCGAGGCCCTGCACGCCGAGGGCCGGATCACCGCGGAGAAGCTCGCCGAGCTCAAGGCCGCGATCGCCGCCGAAGGCTGAGCAGCCCTAGGGAAGAGACGTCGTCCTGACCGGTCGGCCGGGCCAGCGCATGTCCCGGGCGACGGTCTGCAGCTCGGGGCGGTGGATGTCCTGCTTGTGCAGGTACCAGAGCGTGCCGGCGGTGATGCCGAGCAACGAGACCGCTCCGCCGCCGATCAGCATCCAGCGTGCGCCGAACTCCTCGCCGACCCAGCCGATCAGCGGCGCGCCGAACGGGGTGCCGCCCATGAAGATCATCAGGTAGAGCGCCGCGACCCGGCCGCGCATCATCGGGCTCGTCGTCATCTGGATCATGGCATTGGCCGACGTGACCATCGTCAGCGCACACAGGCCAAGCAGCGGCAGGATCGCGGCGAAGGTCGCGTAGCCCGGCATCAGGCCCGAGATGATCTCGACGACTGCGAAGGCGGCGCCGGCGAGCACGACGAAAATGAGCCGGGGACGCGCCCGCCGAGCTGCGAGCAGGGCTCCTGCCAGCGAGCCGACGGCCATGATCGAAGCGAGGATGCCGTACTCGCCCGCACCCTTGTGGAACACCTCGGTAGCCATCAGGGCGCTCGTCATCTGGAAGTTCATGCCGAACGTGCCGACGAAGAAGACACAGGTCAGGATCAGGATGAGGTCGGGCCGCGAGCGTACGTACCGGACGCCGTCTCGCACGGCGCCCTTGCGGGTGCCGGTGACCGGCGACGGGCGCAGGCGGCTGCCGTCGAGGAGCTGGAGCGACACGAACACCGCGACGTAGCTGATCGCGTTGGCCAAAATGACCCACCCGGTGGCGCGTACGCCCGAGCCGAGGGCCGCGATCAGGACACCGGCGACCGCCGGACCGATCATGCGGGCGGAGTTGAACGAGGCGGAGTTGAGGCCCACCGCGTTGGCCAGGTCGTCCCGGCCGACCATCTCCACGACGAACGACTGCCGCGCCGGGGCGTCGAACGCCGTGCCGATGCCGAACACGAACGCCAGGGCGTACACGTGCCACGCCTGGACGACGCCCGTGATCGCGAGGATGCCGAGGAGCGCAGCGGGGATCGCCATGGCGGCCTGCGTGAACCGCAGCACGGTGCGCTTGGGCACCCGGTCGGCCACGACGCCGGCGATCGGCGAGAACAGCAGGACCGGCAGCAGCTGGAGGCCGGTCGTGATGCCGAGCGCCGTGCCGCTGTGGGTCAGCTGCAGGATCAGCCAGTCCTGCGCGACGCGCTGCATCCACGTGCCGATGTTGGAGACAAAGGCGCCGATCGCGTAGATGCGATAGTTGCGGATCGACAGCGCCCTGAACGTGGGGCTCATCCGGGGTCCCCGCGAAAGCGTGAGCCCGTGGAAGCGATCACGTCGGAACTCCGCGAGCGGTTTCGTGGGGTGGTCAACTTGCAGCCAACCGTTCCAGCAGTGCGGTCGCCTCCCTCAACGTCTTGCGCTCGGCGGTCGTGAGCTCGGCGAGGCGCTGCGCGAGCCACTCGTCGCGGCGTACGCGCTCCTCGGCCAGCACGGCGTCGCCCTTGTCGGACACCGAGATGAGCACCTGGCGGCCGTCGTCGGGGTGCGGCTCGCGGATCGCGAGGCCCTCGTCGACGAGGCACGTGAGGGTGCGGGTGATGGAGGGCGGCTGGACCCTCTCGTGTGCGGCGATCGCGCTCGGCGTGGACGGGCCGAGCTTGAGGATCGAACCGAGGACGGAGAGCTGCGTCGGGGTCAGGTCCGTCTGGCGCTCCTGCCGGAGGCGACGGTTGAGACGGGCCACCGACCGAGCGAGCTGGTGCGAGTCAGTGGGCATATCCTTAGCATACCTCATTACCTATGCTAATCAAGTGTGGTCGATGGCCATCTCCCCCGTGCAGGGGATCTGCCGCCGCCGCGATCGTGGCAACATCGAGATGTGAATCCGGGACGTGCCCTGCTCCAGGTACTGGCGCCCGCCACGTGGCGGCGGTGGGTCTACCTCGTGCTGGGTGGCGCGGTGTTCACGCCCTACCTCCTGGTCGGCGTCTACCCCGTCGTCGCGGCGTGGGGCGGGCGCACCGCTGCCGTCACGGCGGCCGCCGCCGGTGGCGTCGTCCTCGTGCTCGCAGCCATCGCACTGACGGCGATGCTCGAGGCCGTGCGGCAGCTGGAGGTCGTGGCCGCGAAGCTGCTGCTGCGTGGGCCGCTGACCTCCGAGCTGATCCCGTCGTCCGTCAGCGGCGCCGACCGGGTACGCGCGGGGGCGTTCTTCGCGCTGCACCTGCTCTGTGGCGGGCTCGTCGGCTTCGCGACGATCATCGTCCTGCCCTCGGGCATCACGTTCCTGCTCGCCGCAGTCGGCGTGGTCGACCTGAGCGGCGACAGCGCGTGGCAGGGCCGGTCGCAACCTGTCATGGCGCTCGTCGGCGCCGGCTGCCTGGTCGTGTTCGCGTACGGCACGGTGCTCCTCGGCGCGCTGATGTCGTGGGCGGCGCCTCGGCTCCTCGGCCGCTCGTCGACGTCCAGGCTCGCCGAGATGGAGCGGGTCACGGGCGAGCTGTCGGAGCGCAACCGGCTGGCTCGCGAGCTGCACGACTCGGTCGGCCATGCGCTCAGCATCGTCACGATCCAGGCCGGCGCCGCCCGCAAGCTGCTCGATGCCGATCCGGAGTTCGCCCGCGAGTCGCTCGCGGCTGTCGAGCAAGCGGCGAGCCAGGCGCTGGCCGACCTCGACGGTGCGCTCGCCACGCTGCGTGACGACGGCCCGCCCGGTCATCGGCGGACGCTCGACGACATCGACGCGCTGATCGGCCAGAGTCAGGCGGCCGGCCTCGTGATCGAGGCCGAGCTCGCCGGGCCGATCGCCGCGTTGCCTGAGCCTGTCTCCCGCGACGCGTTCCTCGCAACCCAGGAGGGTCTCAGCAACGTGTTGCGGCACGCCGGACCGGTGCCGGTCGCGCTGCGGCTCGCGGCCGACGACGACTCCATACGCATCCACGTGTCGAACCCGATGCCGGCCCGTCCGCTCCCGGCGCGGCCGTCGGGCGGACGAGGACTCCGGTGGATGAGCGAGCGCATCCAGAGCCGCGGCGGCACGGTCGCCGCCCGCGAGGTCGACGGCCGCTGGCGCCTCGACGTGACGATCCCGGTCGAGCCGTGACGAGGGTCCTGATCGTCGACGACGAGCCGTTGATCCGCCGAGGCCTCAGGGCCGTCGTCGATGCCGAGGACGACCTCGAGGTCGTCGGTGAGGCGGTCGACGGCACCGAGGTCGTGCCGCTCATCCGGCGCGAGCGACCCGACGTCGTGCTGATGGACGTACGCATGCCCCGCATCGACGGCATCCGGGCAACGGAGCTGCTGCTCGCGGCGTTCGACGAGCCGCCCCACGTCATCGTCGTCACGACGTTCGAGAACGACGAGTACGTCTACGACGCCCTGCGTGCCGGCGCGAGCGGATTCCTGCTCAAGCGCGCCGGACCCGAGCAGGTCGTCGACGCGATCCGCATCGTGGCCCGCGGCGAGTCGCTGCTGTTCCCTGCGGCGATCCGCTCGATGGCCGGCAGCCACCTCGGCACGCCGCCTCGAGCTCGGCGGTGGTCCCTGACCGAGCGCGAGGAGCAGGTGCTCCGCCTCGTCGCGCAGGGCGCGAGCAACTCCGAGATCGCCCAGGAGCTCTTCGTCACGGTGGAGACCGTCAAGACCCATGTCAGCAACGTGCTGGCCAAGCTCGGTGTCCGAGACCGGCTGCAGGCCGTCATCGAGGCGTACGAGACCGGGTTCATCACGACCCGCTGACCTCCCCCGAGTGCGCCAGCGCACTCCCCCGCACGAGCGATGCCGGGCAACGCGGGCTCGACGACGGTGGAGGCATGTCACCCTCCGAACAGCACCACGTCCTGGCCCGCACCGCACTGGTGTGGGCGCTGACCTATGGCGCCATGCGTACCTACTGGCAGCTCCACGGCTCGCCCTCCCACCTCTCCGCGATCGGGACCGACCTGGTCGTGTTCACCGGCTGGTGGGGCATCGCGCTGTGCGGCGCAGCGGCCGTGCTGGCGGCGGCCATGCTGCGGCCCAGTCGCCGATTCGCGTTGCCCGTCCTGATCGGCGCCACGGCAGTCGCCCTCGCACTGGTCGCCGCGTCCGTGATGCTCGTGCTCGACCTGATCGGCAACGTGTTCCCCGGCATGGGCATCGACCGCTACCCCCTGGGAGCGGCCAGCCGCGTCGCCTGCGCGGTTGGCGGGGTGCTGCTCGCACTCGCGGCGCGGTCGTTCCGGCAGCAGTCGGGCATCCGCCTGCGCGTCCTCGACCGCTTGCAGATCGTCCTGACGCCGCTGGATCGCACGCCACGCTGGGCGTACGTCGCAGCGTACGTCTCGATGGCCGGCTGCCTCACCCGGATCGCGGCCCAGGCGGTCGTGGGGTTCGACGAGTCGCCGCTGTCGGGCATCGCGTTCGAGGGCTGCTTCGTCCTCGCCGGGACACTGCTGCCGCTCGCGCTGGTGCATTCCTGGGGCATGGTGTGGCCGCGGTGGGTCGTGGGTCTCGCCGGCCGGCGGGTGCCGCGCCGGCTCGTGCTCTGGCCGGGCGTCGGCGTCTCCGTCATGATCGTCACCTACTTCGGCGTCATGCTCGGCCAGATGGTCGTCGAGCGGCTCCACGGCCGCAACCCGTTCCCGCCGGACGCCCGGATGGACCTGCCCGAGACCTTCTTCTGGGTCGCCGTCCCCGCGTACGTCGTGTGGGGCGCCGCCCTGGGCGTCACCGCACTCTCGTACCACCGCCGGACCCGCTCACCCGAGGGAGTGGAATCGCTCGCCGGAGGGATGGGCAGGGCGTCGTCCTCGAGCAGGCTGGACGCATGACAACTCTCGACGCCAGGCCCCTCGAGGCCTCTCCGCAGATCCGGCGCATCGCGCACCTCGTTCCGCTGCTCACGTTGCCCTCCGGCTTGTGGCGGATCGGCCTCGTGGTCGGGCTGCCCCTGACCAATGCCGAGGTCGGCGGCTTCTGGATGCGGGTCTACATCGTCTCGCTGTCGCTCGTGTCGGAGGGCGCAGCGTTGATGACGCTCGGGCTCGTCCAGCCATGGGGCGAGGTCGTGCCGCGGTGGATCCCGCTGATCGGCCGGCGACCCGTACGTCCGCTCGCCGCCTTCGTCCCGGCCATCGCCGGGGCCACGTTCCTCACGGCGCTCTGGACCTGGGTGTTCTGGGGCATGGCCGGCAGCGAGTTCTACGACTACTTCAACGGGGTTCAGTCCGTGATCGTGACGGCCTGCTACCTGCCGCTGCTCCTGTGGGGGCCGCTGCTGACCGCCGTCGCCGTGGCGTACCTGCGCCGCCGGCGCCCCTGACTGCGCACCCCGGGCGAGCCTGTCGAAAGGGCGTCCTTTCGACAGGCTCAAGGACCGGTGAGGTCAGGCCTTGCCGTGCGCCAGGGCGCCGAGCAGGTCGCGGTTGAGCTGCGCGATCGTGTCGAGCGGAATGCCCTTGGGGCACGCCGACGTGCACTCGCCGATGTTGGTGCAGCCACCAAAGCCCTCATGGTCGTGCTGCTCGACCATGCCGATGACCCGCGACTCGCGCTCGGGCTGACCCTGTGGGAGCAGGCCGAGGTGGGTGATCTTGGCAGCCGTGAACAGCATGCCCGAACCGTTGGGGCAGGCCGCGACACAGGCGCCACAACCGATGCAGGTCGCGGCGTCGAAGGCGTGGTCGGCGTCGTCCTTGGGCACCGGCACGGCGTGCGCGTCGGGGGCCGATCCGGTCGGCGCGCTGATGTAGCCGCCGGCCTGGATGATCCGGTCGAACGACGAGCGGTCGACGACGAGGTCCTTGACGACCGGGAAGGCTCCCGCGCGCCACGGCTCGACGTCGATGACGGCGCCGTCCTCGAAGCTGCGCATGTGCAGCTGGCAGGTCGTGGTGACCTCCGGGCCGTGCGCGATGCCGTTGATCACGACGCCGCACATGCCGCAGATGCCCTCACGGCAGTCGTGGTCGAACGCGATGGGGTCGTCGCCGGACAGCGTGAGCTGCTCGTTGAGGACGTCCAGCATCTCGAGGAACGACATGTGCTCGCTGACGTTCTCGACGCCGTACGTGACCATCCGGCCCTTGTCGTCGGCGTTCTTCTGACGCCACACCCTGACGGTGATGTTCACTTGTAGCTCCTGGACTTCATCTCGACGTACTCGTACTCCAGCGGTTCCTTGCGAAGCGTCGGCTGCTCGTCGCCGAACTCCCACGCCGAGACGTAGGCGAACTCGTCGTCGTGGCGCAGCGCCTCGCCGTCCTCGGTCTGGCTCTCGGCGCGGAAGTGACCGCCGCACGACTCGCGACGGTTGAGCGCGTCGATGCACATGAGCTCGCCGAGCTCGAAGAAGTCGGCGACGCGGCCGGCGCGTTCGAGGGTCTGGTTCAGCTCCTCGTTGACGCCGGTGACCTTGACGTTGGCCCAGAAGTCGGCCTTGAGGTCGCGGATCATGCTGATGGCCTTGATCAGGCCCTCCTCGGTGCGCTCCATGCCGCAGTAGTCCCACATGATCTGGCCCAGCTCCTTGTGAAACGAGTCCACGGTGCGGGTGCCGTTGATCGACAGGAACTTCTCGATCCGCTCCTCGACCGCCGTACGCGCGGCGACGACCTCGGGGTGCGAGTCGTCGATCTTCTCGTACGGTCCGTCGGCCAGGTAGTTGGCGATCGTGTAGGGCAGGACGAAGTAGCCGTCGGCCAGGCCCTGCATCAGCGCCGAGGCGCCGAGCCGGTTGGCGCCGTGCTCGGAGAAGTTGGCCTCACCGGCGACGAACAGGCCCTCGAGGTTGCTCTGCAGGTCGTAGTCGACCCACAGCCCGCCCATCGTGTAGTGGACGGCGGGGTAGATGCGCATCGGCTGCTCGTACGGGTTCTCGCCGGTGATCTGCGCATACATGTCGAAGAGGTTGCCGTACTTGGCCTCGACCTCGTGGCGGCCGAGGCGCGCGATGGCGTCGGCGAAGTCGAGGTAGACGCCGAGCCCGCCCGGTCCGACACCCTTGCCGGCGTCGCACTGGTACTTGGCGGCGCGGGAGGCGATGTCACGCGGCACGAGGTTGCCGAACGCCGGGTAGATGCGCTCGAGGTAGTAGTCGCGCTCGTCCTCGGGGATGTCGCTCGGGGCCCGGTCGTCGCCGGCCTTCTTGGGCACCCAGATGCGGCCGTCGTTGCGCAGCGACTCCGACATCAGGGTCAGCTTGGACTGGTAGTCGCCGCTCACCGGGATGCAGGTCGGGTGGATCTGCGTGTAGCAGGGGTTGGCGAAGAACGCGCCCTTGCGGTGTGCGCGCCACGTCGCGGTGACGTTGCAGCCCATCGCGTTGGTCGACAGGAAGAAGACGTTGCCGTAGCCGCCGGTCGCCAGCACGACGGCGTCGGCCGTGTGCGTCTCGATCTCGCCGGAGACCATGTCGCGGACGATGATGCCGCGGGCCTTGCCGTCGATCATGATGAGCTCGAGCATCTCGTGCCGGGTGTTCATCTCGACCGTGCCGGCGGCGATCTGGCGCTCCAGGGCCTGGTAGGCGCCAATCAGGAGCTGCTGGCCGGTCTGGCCGCGGGCGTAGAACGTACGGGAGACCTGCACGCCACCGAACGAGCGGTTGTCGAGCAGTCCGCCGTACTCACGGGCGAACGGGACGCCCTGCGCGACGCACTGGTCGATGATGTTCACCGACACCTGGGCGAGGCGGTAGACGTTGGACTCGCGGGCGCGGAAGTCGCCGCCCTTGACCGTGTCGTAGAACAGCCGGTAGATGCTGTCGCCGTCGTTGCGGTAGTTCTTGGCGGCGTTGATGCCGCCCTGCGCCGCGATCGAGTGGGCGCGGCGCGGGCTGTCCTGGTAGCAGAAGCTCTTGACCTGGTAGCCGGCCTCGCCGAGGGTCGCGGCCGCGGAGGCGCCGGCGAGACCCGTGCCGACGACGATGACGCTGAGCTTGCGGCGGTTGGCCGGGTTGACGAGCTTGGTGCTGAACTTGCGCTCGTCCCAACGACGCTCGATCGGGCCCGAGGGCGCCTTGGTGTCGTGGATGTCCTCGCCTACGGCGTGGAACTGTTCGGAGACGTTCGTGGGCATGTCAGCCTCCCAAGCCGAAGAAGTAGATGGCGAACGGCGGCGCGAGGAAGCCGGCGGTGATGACCACCGCGACGACGATCGCAGCGGAGTTCCAGAACGAGTCGCGGCGCTTGGCGCTGTAGTTCTGGCCCAACGTCGTGAACGCGCTCCAGAAGCCGTGCCAGAGGTGGAAGCCGACCGCGATCAACGCGACGGTGTAGGCCAGCAGCACCCAGAAGTGCTCGAAGCTGTTGTGCAGCTTGCCGTAGGCCGTGTCGGACGCACCGCCCGGATGGATGTCGTTGGTCGTCAGGTTGAGGATGTGGAAGACGATGAACAGCGCGATCGTCACTCCACCCCAGCGCATCGTGAACGACGCGTAGCTGCGCTGGATGCCGGTGCGGTTCTGCTTGGTCTGGTAGCGCTTGCCACCGACGTAGCCGGCCGCCTTCTTGTTGCGCCGCCACAGCGTGATCGCCGCGTACGCGTGCAGGAGGACCGCGCCCAGCAGCACGACCCGGACGATCCAGAGCAGTCCCTCGTGGGGCAGCATCGGCTCGCCGAACGTGCGCAGGTGGTGCGCGTACTCGTTGAAGGCATCGGGGCCGGAGAAGGCCCGCAGGTTGCCGTACATGTGCAGGATCAGGTAGCCCACCATGATGAGCCCCGACACCGCCATCGCATATTTCAGCGCAACGGTCGACGTACGCGCCGACGGTCGCTTGCTCAGTTGGGTAGTCGCCACAACTCGCCAGCCTAAGACCGGTGGGGCACTTCCGCAAAGGCATTGTGAGGTAAGGGTTCATAGCCTCTGGCTATGAACCCTGCATCCACGATGCCCTGCAGGTCAGGAGCGTGAAGCGCGCTTCTTCCGCCGGATCATCGGGTCGAACTTGAGGTCGACGACGCGCTCCTTGAGCGGGATCAGCGCGTTGTCGGTGATCTTGATGTGCTCGGGGCAGACCTCGGTGCAGCACTTCGTGATGTTGCAGAAGCCCAGACCGTGCTCGTCCTGCGCCGCCTCCTTGCGGTTGACGCCCTGCTCCTCAGCGGCGTCGAGCGGGTGCATGTCGAGCTCGGCGACCCGCATCAGGAAGCGCGGACCGGCGAACGCCGGCTTGTTCTCCTCGTGGTCCCGCAGCACGTGGCAGGTGTCCTGGCACAGGAAGCACTCGATGCATTTCCGGAACTCCTGCGAGCGCTCGACGTCGACCTGCTGCATGCGGTAGTCGCCGGGCTCGACCCCTTCGGGCGGCACGAACGCGCGCACCTCGCGCGCCTTGTCGTAGTTGAACGACACGTCGGTCACGAGGTCGCGGATCACCGGGAACGTCCGCATGGGGGTCACGACGATCGGCTCACCCGGCGGCAGCGTCGACATCCGGGTCATGCACAGCAGCCGCGGACGACCGTTGATCTCGGCGCTGCACGAGCCGCACTTGCCGGCCTTGCAGTTCCAGCGGACCGCGAGGTCCGGGGCCTGCGTCGCCTGGATGCGGTGGATGATGTCGAGCACGACCTCGCCCTCGTTGACCTCGACGTCGTAGTCCGCGAAGTCACCGCCCTCGTCGTCGCCGCGCCAGACACGGAAGTGCTCCTGGTTGCCCATCTCAGTTCCTTCCGGAGAGCTCTGCGGAGGTGAAGTACTTGCCGAGCTCGTCGCTCTCGAACAGGTCGAGCAGGTCCTCGCGTACGGGGATCTGCTCCTTGCGCTCGACGTCGACCGTGCCGTCGTCGGCCAGCGTGCAGACCAGCAGGACGTGGCGCCACTCGGCGTCCATCGTGGGGTAGTCGTCGCGGGTGTGTCCGCCGCGACTCTCGGTGCGCAGGATCGCCGCCTTGGCGACGCACTCGCTGACCAGCAGCATGTTGCGGAGATCGAGCGCGAGGTGCCAGCCGGGGTTGAACTGCCGGTGCCCCTCGACCACGACCTGCTCACCGCGTGCCTTGAGACCCTCGAGCCTGTCGAGCGCCTCCTGGATCTCCTCCTGCTTGCGGATGATCCCGACCAGGTCGTTCATGGTCTGCTGGAGCTCCTGGTGCAGCGTGTAGGGGTTCTCCGAGCCCTCCTGCCCACCGTCACCGAACGCCGCAACCGACCGCCGCGCGGCGATCTGGACGTCGTCGTCGCTGATCGAGGGCCTCTGGTCGCCGAGCGAGTCGATGTAGGCCGCGGCGCCGGCGCCGGACCTGCGGCCGAACACCAGCAGGTCTGACAGCGAGTTGCCGCCGAGCCGATTGGAGCCGTGCATGCCGCCCGAGCACTCACCTGCGGCGAACAGGCCTGCGACCGAGGCGGCACCGGTGTCGGGGTCCACCTCGACGCCACCCATGACGTAGTGGCAGGTCGGGCCGACCTCCATCGGCTCCTTGGTGATGTCGACGTCGGCCAGCTCCTTGAACTGGTGATGCATCGACGGCAGCTTCTTGATGATGACCTCGGGCTTGAGCCGGCTCGAGACGTCGAGATAGACCCCGCCGTGCGGAGTGCCGCGGCCGGCCTTGACCTCGGAGTTGATCGCGCGCGCGACCTCGTCGCGGGGCAGCAGCTCGGGAGGACGCTTATTGTTGTCGGCGTCGGTGTACCAGCGGTCCGCCTCCTCCTCGGTCGTCGCGTACTGACCCTTGAAGACGTCCGGGATGTAGTCGAACATGAACCGCTTGCCCTCGGAGTTGGTCAGCACGCCACCGTCACCGCGTACGGACTCGGTGACGAGGATGCCCTTGACCGAAGGTGGCCAGACCATGCCTGTGGGGTGGAACTGGATGAACTCCATGTTGATCAGCGATGCACCGGCCCGCAGGGCGAGCGCGTGGCCGTCGCCGGTGTACTCCCACGAGTTGCTGGTGACCTTGAACGACTTGCCGATGCCGCCGGTCGCGAGGATGACCGCCGGCGCCTCGAAGACGAGGTGGCGGCCGGACTCGCGCCAGTAGGCCAGCGCGCCGGAGATGCGGTCGCCGTCCTTGGTCAGGTCGGTGACGGTGCACTCGGCGAAGACCTTGATCCTCGCGTCGAGGTCGCCGGTCTCGGCCAGGTCCTCCTGCTGCAGCGACACGATCTTCTGCTGCAGCGTGCGGATCAGCTCGAGGCCCGTGCGGTCGCCGACGTGCGCGAGCCGGGGATAGGTGTGGCCGCCGAAGTTGCGCTGGCTGATCTTGCCGTCGGGCGTACGGTCGAACAGCGCGCCGTAGGTCTCGAGCTCCCAGACCCGGTCCGGCGCCTCCTTGGCGTGCAGCTCGGCCATGCGCCAGTTGTTGAGGAACTTGCCGCCCCGCATGGTGTCACCGAAGTGCACCATCCAGTTGTCCTTGTCGTTGACGTTGCCCATCGACGCGGCACAGCCGCCCTCGGCCATCACGGTGTGGGCCTTGCCGAACAGGGACTTGCTGATGATCGCGGTCTTCTTGCCCTGCTCGCGTGCCTCGATCGCCGCTCTCAGGCCGGCGCCGCCGGCTCCGATGACGATGACGTCATACGACAGTCGCTCGATCTCCGTCATTCACGATCCTTGTCAGTTGATGATGCGGGGGTCGGAGAACCAACCGGCCGAGACGGCCATGATGTAGAAGTCGGTCAGCGCCAACGTGCCGAGCGTCAGCCACGCGAGCTGCATGTGCTTGCCGTTGAGTCGCGTCACCCAGCCCCAGAGCTTGTAGCGCACGGGGTGCTTGGAGAAGTGGTTGAGCCGGCCGCCGATGATGCTGCGGCACGAGTGGCACGACGCGGTGTAGGCCCACAGCGCGACGACGTTGCCCAGCAGCACGAGGTTGCCCAGGCCGATTCCGAATTCGCCGTCGCCGGTCTCGAACGCCTTGATCGCGTCGTACGTGTTGATCAGCGAGATCAGCACCGCGGCGTAGAAGAAGTAGCGGTGCAGGTTCTGGCCGATCAGCGGGAACCGGGTCTCGCCGGAGTAGGTCGCGTGCGGCTCGGCGACGGCACAGGCCGGCGGCGAGAACCAGAACGCCCGGTAGTACGCCTTGCGGTAGTAGTAGCAGGTCATCCGGAACAGCAGCAGGAACGGCAGGGTCAGCGCGGCGTACGGCAGCCACCACACGTCGGGCAGGAACGAGCCGAAGTGCGACGACTCGGGGACGCAGCCGTTGGAGATGCACGGCGAGTAGAACGGCGTCAGGTAGTTGTAGTCGCCGACGAAGTAGTCCTTCTGCATGAACACGCGCACGGTCGCGTACGTGATCCACGCGATCAGGCCCACGGCGGTGGTCAGCGGTGGGATCCACCAGCGGTCGGTTCGCAGGGTTCGGGCGGCGATCGCAGCACGGCCGTCGCCGGCTTCAGGTGACGAGGTGGAGGTGCGGAGTGTGGCCACCGTCACACACTAAGGCGGAGCCACCTATCCGCCAAGTCATTGTGAGGTCGCCTTTCATAGCCGTCGACTATCGTGGCATGCGTGCAGATCCAGCAGCTGACGTACTTCGTCGCGGTCGCCAGGACCCGGCACTTCACCCGCGCCGCCGAGCTGACGGGCGTCTCGCAGCCCAGCCTCTCCAAGCAGATCCGGGTGCTCGAGAACTCGCTCGGCACGCCGCTGTTCGTCCGCAACCGGGGAGCCATCGAGCTGACCAGCGCGGGCGAGGCGCTGCTGCCGCACGCGCAGCGCATCCTGATCGACACCGAGAGCGCGGAGCGCACGGTGCGCGAGGTCGCGACCCTGCGCCGCGGTCGCGTACGCATGGGCGCCACGCCTTCGCTGTGCGAGGGACTGCTGCCCGAGGCGCTCAAGGAGTTCCACGCCTCGTACCCCGACATCGAGCTCGAGGTGCAGGAGGCCGGCTCCCGCGTGCTGACCCGCGAGCTCGCCGACGGCCGGCTCGACGTCGCGCTGCTGATCGTGCCGCTGCACAACGCCGACCCCGACATCCAGACCACACCGATCCTGCGCGAGCGGCTCGTGCTGGCGAGCCCTGCCGACGCGGACCTGCCCGATCGCCTGGAGATCCGCGACCTCGAGGAGCTCCCGCTCGTGATGTTCCGCGAGGGCTACGACCTGCGCGAGGTCACCCTGGGCGCGTGTGCCGATGCGGGCTTCGAGCCGAAGCTCTCGGTCGAGGGCGGCGAGATGAGCGCCGTGCTCCGCTTCGTGCAGGCCGGCCTCGGCCATGCGGTGGTCCCGAGCATGGTGCTGACGACACGTCCGCAGCTCCGGGCGACCCAGCTCGACAGCCCTTCGCTCGAGCGCGTCATCGCCCTGGCCCACCGCAGCACCGAGGCGTTGCCACTGGCGGCCCGCGCGTTCAAGTCCGAGCTGCTCAAGCACCTGACGACGATGGTCTCGGACGACCTGGGAATCGTCTGACGCGGGAGACCTGGCGGCACTACGCTCCCGGGATGCGCATACGCCAGCTCGTCTGCATCGGCATCCTGCTCGTCCTGTCCGCGTGCGGCAGCGGCGATGGGTCCGACGAGCCGGCGTCGGCTCCCTTGTCCAAGGCACAGGCCCAGAAGGCCCTGCTCACGATCGACGACTTCGAGTCGGACTGGAAGGCCGAGCCGGTCGACGACTCGGCCGCCGGCATCACGATCACCAAGGGCGATGAGTCCTGCAACGCGCTGGCGAACGGCCCCCACGACAACGCGCCGACCCAGGTCGAGTCGTCGTTCTCCCGGGCCGACCAGGCGTCGATGAACGACACGGTCGAGTCGTACGACGACAGCTCCCAGGCGACAAAGAAGTGGCGCGCCCGCCTCAAGGCCGCGCGCGCCTGCCACGCCTTCACGCTGGGTGGGCCCGACGGATCGAGCGTGGAGGTCGCGGTCGAGCCGACCGAGGTCAGTGACCTCGGTGACGAGGCAGCCGCGTTCCACGCGACCGGGACGGTTCAAGGCGTCACGATGAACCTCGACCTGATCACCGTCAGGACCGGCCGCAACGTCGTCGCGATCACGACGTTGGCGTTCAACGACCGCCCGCCGAGGGACAAGCTCGAGGACAAGGTCAACACCATGCTCGACCGGCTCGAGGGCGCGGCCTGACGACGACGCGTCAGAGGCCCCGCAGGCGAAGCACGACGCCGCCGTGGTCGGACGGCCACAGCCCGGTCGCCGGGTCGCGATCGGCGACATCCGTGCCGGTGACCTCGCCACGGTCCACGGCCAGCGGGCCGCCGGCTGCGGTCCGGCCGAACACCATGTCGATGCGATGGTCGAAGTCAGCGGCGGTCGGATCGTCCACCAGCTCGGAGAGGCCCGAGGTCCAACCCCGTGCGGCCGGCGCCCACCTGAGCCACTCGTCGGTGAAGCCACCTGGACCGGTGATCAGCTCGTAGGGCGCCTTGTGCGGCACGTGGTCGTTGGGCTTGACCGAGCTGTTCAACGGGTCGGAGTTGCAGTCACACACCAGCACCGTGCTGCGGTCGCTCGCCGTGGCGGTCAGCAGCTCGGACGCCTGCGCGAGCGCGAGGTCGGAGCTGAACGCCTCGAGGTGGGTGTTGACGAAGCGGAACCTCGTGGCCCCGGAGCGTACGTCGACCCACTGGTAGCCGCGGTCGAAGCGGAACGAGGCACCTGCGGCGGTGACCACCAGGTTGTGCGCGTAGACCCGGTCGCCGGTGGATCCGGCGGTCAGGCTGCCCTTGACGTGCATCAGCACGACGTCACGCATCGTCAGGCGGACGTCCTTGGCGTCGGCGCTCATCGTGCCGTTGAACGGGCTGCCGGTGAAGCTCGGCGCCTCCACGTCCGCCCGGTTGCCGACCGACACGGCACGGTAGCGCTCGCCTCGCTCGGCGAGCGCATCCAGCAGGATCTGGAGGAAGTCGTAGTCGACGGTCGTGGCGTTGGGGACGCCGACCTGGTTGAGCTGCAACCCGCCCGAGCGCCACAGTGCGACCTCCTGGAGCCCGATCAGGTCGGGCTCGGTGCGGGCGATCTCGTCGGCCAGGAGATCTGCTCGCACGGGGAAGTTCGTCCGGTCGACGATGTCCCTGGTCACGTGCGTCGCGTTGGCGAGCGCCACGAGGATCTCCGGGCCGGTCTTGCCCTGCGCCTGCGCCGTCAGCGCCGCGGTGACGGGGCGGTTGATGTCCGCGCCGAGGTAGATGTTGCGCGACATCACCGTGACCGGCTTGCCCGGCGGGGTCTTGGCCTGGGCCGGTCCCGCCGCGACTGCGGTGATGACCAGCCCGATCGTGGCTGCGACTGCGAACGTACGGACCTGTCGTGACCTCATGTGTCCCCCGGGCTCCTCGATTGCCCTGATCCTGCACCCGCCACCGGCAGATGTCCATGGTGCGGCCGGGGCTACGAGGGACCGAGGGCGAACGTGTGCTGCGGGACCCAGCCGGCTGCGTCGTCGTGGTGGTAGAGCGCGAACTCGTCGACCGAGAACTGGCACTCGAACGAGCTGAGCTCGTCGTACGCGCGGTCGAGGCTCGCGTCATCGAGGTTGTGCGCGATCGTGACGTGCGGGTGGAACGGGAAGTCGGGCTCCGGGGCATCGAGCGCCCGGCGCACCGTCTTGGCCAGCATCTCGGTGTAGGAGATGCCCTGGCTGACCGCGATGAACACGACCGGCGACACGGGCCGGAACGTGCCGGTGCCTCGCAGTCTCATGGGGAACGGTGGAATCGACACCGAGGCCCGCTCGAGCGCAGCGTAGACACCGTCGAGCTCCTGGCGGTCGTACTGGAGCGGCGGGATCAGCGTGACGTGGCTCGGCACTGTCTGGGCCATCGGGTCGCCGAAGGCGGCCCGCATCTTGCGCAGGTCACCGCCGTAGGGCTCCGGCACCGGGATCGCGATCCCGACGGTCACGGGCGTCATACGGGACGCACGAAACCGGAGCGGTCGTAGACCAGGTCGAGGGTCACCGAGGCCACCTCGCGGGCGCGCTCGGCCCCCTTGGCGAGGATGCGATCGAGCTCGGCGCGGTCGCTGAGCAGCTCGCGCGTGCGCGCACCGAACGGCTCGACGAAGTCGGCGACGACCTGCGACAGCGCCACCTTGAAGGCGCCGTACTGCTGCCCTTCGTACTGCGCGACGATCTCGTCGATCGACTGGTCCGTCAGGGCGGAGTAGATCGTCAGCAGGTTGGAGATGCCCGGCTTCTCGGCCACGTCGTAGCGGATCTCGCTGCCGGAGTCGGTGATCGCCGAGCGGATCTTCTTGGCGGCCTTCTTGGGGTCGTCGAGCAGGTCGATGACGCCGTTGGGCGACGACTGCGACTTGCTCATCTTGTTGGTGGGTTCCTGCAGGTCGTAGATCTTGGAGACGCCCTTGACGATGTGCGGCTTGGGCACCGTGAACGTCTCTCCGAAGCGGTGGTTGAACCGCTGCGCGAGGTCACGGGTCAGCTCGACGTGCTGGCGCTGGTCCTCGCCGACCGGGACGCTGTCGGCCTGGTAGACGAGGATGTCGGCGGCCATGAGGATCGGGTAGGTGAACAGGCCGACGCTCGCGGACTCGGAGCCGCCCTTGACGGTCTTGTCCTTGAACTGCGTCATCCGGCTGGCCTCGCCGAATCCCGTGATGCCGCTGAGCACCCATGCGAGCTGGGCGTGCTCGGGCACGTGGCTCTGGGCGAACAGGGCGCTGCGCTGCGGATCGACGCCGGCCGCGAGCAACTGGGCCGCGGCGATGTAGGTGCGCTCGCGCAGGGCCGCCGGGTCGTACTCGATCGTGATCGCGTGCAGGTCGGGGATGAAGTAGAACGCCTCGAAGTCGTCCTGGAGGGCAACCCACTGCTTGAACGCGCCGAAGTAGTTGCCGAGGTGGTACGAGTCGGCGGTCGGCTGGGCGCCGGACAGGACTCGGGGGCGACGGTCAGCGGACATGGACGGCATTCTGCCAGCCACCGCCCACGTCGTAGGGTCGGGGCGTGACAGACGTGCGCCGGTGGGATGTGCCCGGACGAGTGAACCTGATTGGTGAGCACCTCGACTACAACGGCGGCCCCGTGCTGCCCATGGCGATCGACCGCTCCTTGACGATCAAGGTGCGGCCTCGCGACGACGAGACCGTCAACCTCTGGTCCGACCTCCCCGGCTCGGCGAAGGTCACGTTCGGTACCGGCGTGCAGCCCGGCGACGTGGACGGCTGGGCGGTCTATGCCGCCGGCATCGTGTGGAGCCTGATGTCCGCCGGCCACCGCTTCGAGGGCGCCGACATCGTCGTCGAGTCGCGGATCCCGTCAGGTGCCGGTATGTCGTCATCGGCGGCCCTGACCTGCGGCATCGCCTCGGCCCTCGACGACCTGACGGGCTTCGGCCTCGATCGCACCGAGCTGGCCCTGCTGGCGCAGCGGGCCGAGCACGACTTCGTGGGCGCGCCGGTCGGCCTGATGGACCAGCTCGCCGTGCTCTACGGCGAGGCCGGGCACGCCGTGCTGATGGACACCGCCCAGTCGCCCCCGACGACCGAGACCGTGCCGGTCACGTGGGAGGACGACGGGGTCGCGCTGGTGGCGATCAACACCCGGGCACACCACTCCCTCGCCGATGGCGAGTACGCCGCCCGACGCACCGAGTGCGAGCAGGCGGCGGCCGAGCTCGGTGTCACCTGGCTGGCCGAGGCGACACTCGACGCCACGATCGCCCTGACCGACGAGACCCTCAAGGCACGCACTCGGCACGTGCTGACCGAGACCGCCCGCGTACGCGGTGCCGTCAGCGCGATCGGCCGGCGCGCCTGGCCCCAGCTCGGCACGATCTTCACCGCGTCGCACGCATCGCTCCGCGACGACTTCCAGGTCAGCTGCCCCGAGCTCGACGTCGCCGTCGAGGCGGCGCTCGAGGGTGGCGCCCTCGGCGCTCGCATGACCGGCGGCGGCTTCGGCGGCAGCGCGATAGCCCTGGTCCCCGTCGAGCGAGTGGCGGCCGTGCGCGAGCGGGTCGAGGCCCGCTACGCGGCGCAGCAGTGGCGCGAGCCGGAGATCTTCGTCGTACGACCGGCAGCCGGCGCCCACCTGGTCCAGTAGCACCTCGATATTTCTCGAGGTGGATGCTTGCGCAGCCTATTCTGGATGTGTAATATCCAGGATATGAAGTTGAGCGAAGGCGTCGAATGGGCACTGCACAGCTGCCTCAACCTGTCGTGGGTCGAGGACGAGGCAGTCACCGCCACCAAGCTGGCTGCGTTCTACGAGCTGCCGACGGCATACATGAACAAGCAGCTCCAGGCACTGGCCCGGGCCGGCATCCTCTCCTCGGTCTCCGGGCCCCGGGGCGGCTTCCGGCTCGCCAAGAACATCGACGACATCACACTGCTCGACGTCGTCGTGGCCATCGAGGGCCCGGACGACATCTTCCGCTGCGACCAGGTCCTGCGTCGCGGGCCCGGCGGCTCGGACGAGGTCGACTATCGCCAGACCTGCATCCTGTCCGGAGCGATGCGCAAGGCCGACCTGGCCTGGCGCACGAGCCTCGCCGGCCAGACCATCGCCGACATCAGGGCCGACGTCGAGAAGGCGTACCCGCACACCCGCGACGCGACACTCAACCACTTCCTGAACGTCGGCTAGATCCACTCGCCGATCGCAGACGCGTCACCCGCAGATCACAATTCTGGACATTTTGTATCCATAACACAACCAAGGAGAATCGCATGAACACCACACTCGCACCCGTACTCGTCCGCGCCGACCAGGCCGAGACCGTCGTCGACGGACCGACCAGCCTGATCGGCCTCCTGGCCGATGCACCCGAGACCGGCGGCGCCGTGACCGTCAACCGGGCTCGGCTCGCCGTCGGCTCGCCCGGCGCGCCGCCGCACTCCCACACCCGCGCCGCCGAGAGCTTCTTCGTGCTCGACGGCGAGCTGCAGGTTCTCGTCGGCGACGAGGTGATCCATCTCGGCAAGGGCGACTTCTTGCTGGTGCCCCCCGGTACGACTCACGCGTTCGCCCCGCCGACGGGCCGGGAAGCCGACATCCTGGTCATCTTCACACCCGGGATGCGCCGGTTCGACTACTACCGCCTGCTCGGGCGCGTGCACACCGGCGAGGCGGAGGTCAGTGATCTCGCCGCCTGCTCGGAGGAGTTCGACAACCACTACGCCGTCAGCGAGGTCTGGGCGGCCCGGTAACGAGCGTGGAAGATTCTTGAGCCTGTCGAGGGGACGTGTGATGTCCTTTCGACAGGCTCAAGGAGCGAATGGGAGACTGGGCCGGTGAGCACCAAGCAGCGGATCGCGTACCAAGGAGAGCCGGGCGCGAACTCCCACATCGTCGCCAAGGAGCACTACCCCGACTGGGAGGCCGTGCCCTGCGCGTCGTTCGAGGACGTCTTCGCGGCCGTGACGGGCGGCGACGCCGAGCTCGCGATGATCCCGATCGACAACTCGATCGCCGGCCGGGTCGCCGACATCCACCACTTCCTGCCCACGTCGGGTCTACACATCATCGCCGAGCACTTCCTGCGCATCCAGTTCAGCCTGCTCGGCGTCCCGGGCTCGAGCCTCGAGACGATCAAGACCGTGCACAGCCACGTCCACGCGCTCGGGCAGTGCCGCAAGATCATCAAGCAGTACGGACTGACGCCGATCATGTCCGGCGACACCGCAGGCGCGGCCCGCGAGATCGCCGACGCCGCCGACCTCAGCCAGGCCGCCATCTCCCCGCCGATGGCCGCCGAGATCTACGGCCTCGACGTCCTGGCCTCCGACATCGAGGACGAGGACCACAACACGACCCGGTTCGTCGTCCTCTCCCCCGAACCCCGGCGCGCCCCCGCCGGCAACGGCCCTACCGTCACGAGCTTCATCTTCAACGTCCGCAACCTGCCGGCTGCGCTCTACAAGGCGCTGGGCGGCTTCGCGACGAACGGCGTCAACATGACCAAGCTCGAGAGCTACATGGTCGACGGCTGGTTCACGGCGACCCAGTTCCTCGCCGAGGTCGACGGGCACCCCGACGACGTACCCCTCGCGAGGGCGCTCGAGGAGCTGACGTTCTTCACGACCGACGTCAAGATTCTCGGGGTGTACCCGGCCGACCCGTTCCGCTCGCTCGCCCCATGAGCGCCACCGCATGAAGTGGCCGCTCAACGTCCCCGTTCTCAGCGACGGGGTCGTGACGCTGCGGGCCCACGTCCCGGCGGACACCGATGGCCTGGTCGAGATGGCGAACGACCCCACGATGCAGCGCTGGACCGCGATCCCGATCCCCAACACCCGCGAGATGAGCGAGCAGTACGCGTTCACGGTGCTCCCGCGCGGCTGGGACGACGGGAAGCACCGCGGCTGGGCGATCGAGGTCGACGGGCGGTTCGCCGGCAACATCGACATCCGGCAGTCACCCATCGCGGACATCGGGTTCGCCCTGCACCCGTGGGCTCGGGGCCGCGGCTTCATGACGCACGCCGTACGCCTGGCCGTCGACTGGGCGCTCAACGAGGGCGGCATCGAGATCGTGCACTGGCGGTCGCACGTGGGCAACGAGGCATCCCTCCGGGTCGCCCACCAGACCGGCTTCACCCTGCACGGGCTCATGCCGGGCACGCTGCACGAACGCGGCCAGGTCCTGGACGCGTGGACCGGCTCGTTCCGCTTCGGCGACAGCCCGGTGCCTCGTACGCCGTGGGCGGAGTCGGCGGTGCTGGAGTCCGAGCGCCTGCGCCTCCGGCCGTTCACCGAGGCCGACGTGCCGCGCGTCGTCGAGGCCTGCAGCGACCCGGTGTCCCGGCACTTCCTGGCCGGACTCCCCCACCCCTACACGCCGGCCGTCGCTCGCGGCTATCTCGCCGACTGCGTGTGGCAGGCGGCGACCGGCGCCAAGGCGACCTGGGCGATCGCAGACCACGGAACCGACGAGCTGCTCGGCAACATCGCGGTCATGGACATGATCGGCATCAACCCGACATCGGGCGAGATCGGCTACTGGATGCACCCGGCGGCGAGGGGGCGCGGCTTCATGACCGAGGCCGTACGGATGGTCGTACGCCACGCGCTCGATCCCCAGGGACTCGACCGGCGCCGCCTCGTGCTCTACGCCGCGGCCGACAACCCGGCCAGCAACGCCGTCGCCGTGGCCGCCGGCTACCGGCACTACGGCACGCAGCGCGCGGCCGAGCGACTCGGGGACGGGTCGTTCGACGACCTGCACGGCTACGAGATCCTCCGCTAGTCGGCCCTTGACCTCAACCCGGATTGAGGTTCTAGTGTGAGTTCGTCCACGACAAGCTGACACGAAGGACCGTGCCGCAATGACGATCGACCACTTCGCGATCCGCCCAGGCGACGCCGACTACGACACCGCGCGGGCCACCATCACCCGTACGGCGGAGCCGACGGTCGTGCTGCGCCCGACGAGTCCCGCCGAGGTCGCCGCGTCGATCCGTCATGCTCGCGACGAAGGCCTCCCGCTGGCCGTGCGCAGCGGCGGCCACAACGCCCTGGGCTTCGGCACGATCGACGACGGTGTCGTGATCGACGTGTCACGGCTCGACCAGGTCGAGCTCCTCGGTGACGGCCGGGTGCGCATCGGTGCCGGCGCCACGTGGGGTCCCGCGGCCGCGGCGCTCGCCCAGCACGGACTCGCCATCACGGCCGGCGACACGATCTCGGTCGGCGTCGGCGGCCTGACCCAGTCCGGCGGCATCGGCTGGATGGTGCGCAAGCACGGCATGACGATCGACAGCCTGCTGGCCGCCGAGGTCGTCACGGCTGCAGGCGACGTCGTGCGCGCCTCGACAACCGAGAACGCCGACCTGTTCTGGGCACTGCGCGGCGGAGCCGGCAACTTCGGCGTGGTCACGGCGTTCGAGTTCCAGGCGCAACCGGTCACGACCGTGCAGTTCGGGACGATCTCGTTCGCCCTCGACGACGTCGCGCAGCTGGTCAGTCGGTGGGCGCAAGTCATGCGCAGCGCGCCCGAGGAGCTGAGCGCGACCCTGGCACTGACGCCGGGACTCGGCGACTTCCCGGCCGGCGCCACCCTGTTCGTCTGCCTGGCCTCCGACGACACTGCAGCGCTCGAGCCGCTCCGCGCGATCGGTCCTGTCGTCGCCGAGTCGGTCAGCGAGCGCGCATACGCCGAGATCCTCGAGGAGGCTCCGCACGCACCCGACGGCATCCTGCCCGTCATCGGCAACACGTTGCTGACCACGCTCGACGAGCCACTGGCCGAGGCGATCGCCGAGGCGTACGCCGTCGGTGGACGCGTGATCTTCCTGCGCGGCCTCGGCGGCGCGTTCGGCCGGGTCGACCCCGCAGACACGGCGTTCGCGCACCGTGCCGCCGAGGTGCTGGTGGTCTCTGCTGCGTTCGTACCGGTCGATGCGCCGCAGGAGCAGTTCGACGCGGCGCGCGCGGTGTGGCGCACGATCGCCGACCGCGGCATCGGCTCGTACTCCGGGTTCCTCGGCACCAACAGCGACGAGGACGTCGCGGCGCTCTGGCCCGCGGAGACGCTCGAGCGGCTGCGTGAGGCCAAGCGTGCCTGGGACCCCGACAACCTCTTCCGGCGGAACTTCAACATCGCTCCCTGAGCCGGCGCTTCTGTCACACCCCCTCGCGAGACTTGGTTGTGCGACGCACCTGCGATGCTATATATTCCACGTGGAATAATTCGCATGGAATGAACCGGGAGGAGCATCGATGACGCTGACACCGCTGGCCATCGCGGCACTCGCGCTGGCGAACGAGCGGCCGATGCACCCCTACGAGATGTATCAGCTGCTGCTCGAGCGCCGGGAGGACCGCATGATCAAGGTCCGCCCCGGGTCGCTCTACCACACGGTCGAGCGCCTTCACGCGGCCAAGTTCCTCGAGGTGACCGGCACGGCACGCGAGGGCAACCGGCCCGAGCGCACGACGTACGCCATGACGGACGCGGGTCGCGAGGCGCTCTCGGCACGGATCCGCGAGCTGCTCAGCCAGCCGGTGCGGGAGTACCCGCACTTCCCCGTCGCGCTCGACGAGGCACACAACCTCCCCGTCGACGAAGCCGCGGCCGACCTCACGACATACGCGGACGCCCTCGACGAGGAGATCCTCGAGATCTCCGCGGTCCTGGACGCCGTACGCGCCCGCGACCTGCCCGAGGCGTACTGGATCGGCGGCGCCTACCTCCTGCACATCACCATCGCCCAACGCGACTGGATCCGCACACTCATCACCCGCATCGAGACCAAGGACCTCACATGGCAACCTCCACAGGCATGACCACGGACCTGCCCGACGACTACCAGCCCTGGCCGGCCCTCTGGGCGATGGTCATCGGCTTCTTCATGATCCTCGTCGACAACACGATCGTCTCGGTCGCGACCCCCGCGATCTCGACCGATCTCGACGCCGACGTCAACAGCGTCATCTGGGTCACCAGCGCCTACCTCCTGGCCTACGCCGTGCCGCTCCTCGTGACCGGGCGACTGGGCGACCGCTTCGGGCCCAAGAACCTCTATCTCGTCGGGCTGGTCATCTTCACCCTCGCCTCGTTGTGGTGCGGACTGACCGGCAGCATCGAGATGCTGATCCTGGCCCGGGTCGTGCAGGGCATCGGCGCCTCGCTCATCACCCCCCAGACGATGGCGGTCATCACCCGCACGTTCCCCGCGGCCAAGCGCGGCAGCGCGATGGCGCTGTGGGGTGCGACCGCCGGTGTCGCCACCCTCGTCGGCCCGATCCTCGGCGGCGTCCTGGTCGACAGCCTCGGGTGGGAGTGGATCTTCTTCATCAACGTCCCGGTCGGCATCGTCGGCTTCGTCCTGGCCTGGCGCCTCGTCCCGACCCTCCCGACCCACACGCACAGCTTCGACTGGCTCGGCGTCGCGCTGAGCGGCATCGGCGTCTTCCTCGTCGTGTTCGGCATCCAGGAGGGCGAGAAGTACGACTGGGGCCAGATCTCGGGCATCATCAGCGTCCCGTTGCTCATCGTCCTGGGCGTCTTGATCTTCGCCACGTTCCTCTGGTGGCAGGGCCGCATCCGCAAGGAGCCGCTCGTCCCCCTGGGGCTGTTCCGCGACCGCAACTTCTCGCTGGGCAACGGCGGCATCGCGATGGTGTCCCTGGCCATCACCGCCATGGCGCTGCCGTTCCAGTTCTACGCGCAGGGCGCCCGCGGCTGGAGCCCGACCGAGTCGGCCCTCCTGATGGCGCCCATGGCGGTCGTGCTGATGGTGCTGTCGCCGTTCGTCGGCAAGCTGGTCGACAAGGTGCACCCGCGCAACATCACGCTGGTGGGCTTCGGCACCGCGACGATCTCGATGGCCTGGCTCGCCATAATCATCGCTCCCGACACCCCGGTCTGGCAGATGCTGCTGCCGATGGCCCTGTTCGGCGTGTCCAACGCCTGCATGTGGGCCCCGCTCGGAGCGACCGCGACCCGCAACCTCCCGATGAGCTCGGCCGGTTCCGGCGCCGGCGTCTACAACACGACGCGCCAGATCGGCGCGGTCCTCGGCAGTGCGGCCGTCGCGGCCCTCATCCAGGCGCGGCTCACCGCCAACGGCCTCGGCGACTCGTCGAGCTCCGTCCAGGCGTCGGGCAAGAGCATGCCCGAGCAGATCCAGGGACCGTTCTCGGACGCCATGGCGCAGTCGCTCGTGCTGCCCGTCATCGCGTTCGCAGTCGGCTTCGTCCTGATGATCTTCTTCGCGAAGCCGTCGCACTCCGGTCACGCCGGTGCGACGCCGGCGGCCGCCGAGCCGGTGCCCGTCGCGGAGTGACGTGGGCCGAAGGCACCCGTCCAGATCTACAGTGGGCGGGTGCCTTCGACGTACGTCCTGACCTTGTCGTGCCCTGACCGGCCGGGACTGGTCTATGCCGTCACACGGTGGATCGCCGAGGCCGGCGGCAACATCCTCGACAGCCAGCAGTTCTCCGACACGAGCGACGCCGAGTTCTTCCTGCGGGTGCACTTCACGCTGCTCGACGGCTCGGCGCCCGAGGTGGACGCGCTGAGTGACCGTTTCGCCGACCTGGCCGGCGAGCACCGCATGGCATACCGGCTGGTGGTGGCCGAGACACCGATGCGGGCGCTCATGCTGGTGTCCAAGGAGGGGCACTGCCTCAACGACCTGCTCTACCGGCAGAGCACCGGGGCGCTCAACATCGAGATCCCGGCGATCGTCTCCAACCACCCCGACCTCGAACGGCTCGCGAGTGCGTACGACGTGCCGTTCCACCACGTGCCCACCGACGACAAGCCCGCCGCAGAGACGCGCCTGCTCGGCCTCGTCGACGAGCTCGCCATCGACCTCGTGGTGCTGGCCCGCTACATGCAGATCCTGTCCGACGAGACCTGCCGCCGGCTCGAGGGACGGGCCATCAACATCCACCACAGCTTCCTGCCGAGCTTCAAGGGTGCGCGGCCCTACCAGCAGGCCCACGATCGCGGGGTCAAGCTGATCGGCGCGACCGCGCACTACGTCACGGCCGCCCTCGACGAGGGGCCGATCATCGACCAGGGCGTGCTGCGGGTCGATCACCGGATGACCGCGGCCGACCTGGCGCGCGTGGGTCGAGACGTCGAGTCCCAGACGTTGTCGCGGGCCGTCCAGCTGCACGCGGAGTCCCGCGTCCTGATGAACGGCCCCCGCACCGTCGTGTTTGCTTGAACCAGGCGAGCTCTGCGAGCGAGCGCCGAGGGCAGGTTTGGGGGTCCCCCCACGAGCTCTGCGAGTAGGGGGCGCGATCGGCGCGAAGCCGCCCGATGACGAAACCTCGCGAGGTGAGCACCCAACGCAGGAAGCATGTGACCTGCACCATCTCGACATGCAGGCACACGTCTCGCATCCTGAGATCTGCTCAAACGCCTCGTCGGTCCCCCTAGTTTGAAGCCCGGAGCACGCACAGTGGCGGGCCCTGACGATGAGGTAGGACGATGAAGATCACCCGCAGGAACCTGATGGCCGGAGTCGCGATCGCGACGAGCGCAGCGGTGCTGACGGCCTGTGCGCCTTCCTCGGGCTCCGACGACTCCTCGTCGGCCGGCACCGGCAAGAAGACGACGCTCTCGCTCGTCGCCTACTCCGTGCCCAAGGCCGCGGACGGCGCGATCGAGGATGCCTTCGCCAAGACCGACCCCGGCACCGGGGTCACGTGGAAGCAGTCCTACGGCGCGTCGGGCGACCAGAGCCGCGCCGTCGTCGGCGGGCTCAAGGCCGATGTCGTGCACTTCTCGCTGAGCCCCGACGTCACCCGTCTCGTCGACGAGGGACTCGTCGACAAGTCCTGGGACCAGAACGCCAACAAGGGCATCCTGTCGACCTCGGTCGTGGCGATCGTCGTGCGCAAGGGCAACCCCAAGCACATCGAGTCGTTCGCCGACCTCGCCAAGCCCGGCGTCGGCATCGTGACCCCCAACCCGGGCTCCTCGGGCTCGGCCCGCTGGAACGTCCTCGCGGCGTACCAGTCGGTCATCGCGAACGGTGGCAGCGAGGCCGACGCCAAGGCGTACCTCAAGAAGCTGTTCGCCAACGTCAAGGCCCTGCCCGGCAGCGGCCGCGACGCGACCACCGCGTTCCAGGGCGGCACCGGCGACGTGCTGCTCTCGTACGAGAACGAGGCGATCTTCGCCCGCCAGAGCGGTGAGGACGTCGACTACATCGTGCCCAAGCAGAACCTGCTGATCGAGAACCCGGCCGCCGTCACGACGAAGGCTGCTCCGGCCGCCAAGAAGTTCCTCGACTTCGCGATCAGCCCCGAAGGCCAGGGCATCTACGCGCAGTACGGCTTCCGCCCGGTCGAGTCCGTCCAGGGCGTCGACATCGGTACGGTCAAGGGTGCCAACGACCCGGCCAACCCGTTCCCGAAGATCGACGAGCTGTTCACGATCGACAAGACCTTCGGTGGCTGGGAAGCCGTCAACGCCAAGTTCTTCGACGAGAAGAAGGGCATCATCACCAAGATCATCGCGGACTCCGGCAAGTCGTGACGACTGAGATCCCGCTTGCTCCGGGTGCGGCGCGCAGGCGCCGCACCCGGAGCGCCACGTCGCTCACGCGGTCCTCAGGCCTCGGCCTGGGGATCGCGTTGACGTGGTTCAGCCTGCTCGTCCTGATCCCCCTCGCGCTGGTCGTGATCCAGTCGGCCGATGACGGATGGGGAACGTTCCGCGACACCCTCACCAACTCGCAGACCGCCGCCGCCCTGCGGCTGACCGTCGAGCAGGCGCTGATCGTGACGGTCGTCAACGTCGTCTTCGGCACGTTGATCGCGTGGGTCCTCGTGCGTGACTCGTTCCGCGGCCAGCGCCTCCTCGAGGTCATCATCGACATCCCGTTCGCCCTCCCGACGATCGTCGCCGGGCTCGTGCTGCTAAGCCTCTACGGCCCGGACAGCCCCATCGGCATCAACGTCGCCAACACCGAGCGCTCGGTGTTCCTCGCCCTGCTGTTCGTCACGCTGCCGTTCGTCGTACGCACGGTCGAACCCGTCCTGCTGGAGCTCGATCCCGAGGTCGAGGAGGCCGCCGCGTCGCTCGGCGCCAGCCGCTTCACGACGCTTCGCCGGATCCTGCTGCCCGCGCTGGCGCCGGCCATCACCGCCGGTGCCGCGCTCTCGTTCGCCCGCGGCATCAGCGAGTACGGCTCACTGGTCCTGCTGTCGGGCAACCTGCCCAACAAGACCGAGGTCGCCTCGGTGCGCATCCTGACCTACATCGAGAACGGCAACGAGGCCGCCGCGGCATCGGTCGCGGTGCTGCTGCTCGGCGTCGCGCTGATCGCGATCATCCTGCTGCAGGTCCTCACCAAGGTGGTGTCCAAGCGTGGCTGACTCACGAGGTTTCGAGGCTACGGCCGCGGGCGGCCTTCGCACCTCAACCAGCGGATGCAAGCAGGTGACGGACCATGGCTAGCCGCATCCGACAGCCCAAGACCACGGGGACGTACGTCCGCCGGGGCCTCGTCATCGCGTACCTCTTCCTGCTCGTCGTGTGGCCCGTCTCGCTCGTCGTGCAGCACACGTTCTCAGGCGGCCTGGACAACCTGCAGACCGCGCTGTCCGACCCCGATGTCGTGTTCGCGCTGCAGCTCACGGTCTATGTCGCGGTGTGGGCCGTCGTCATCAACACGATCTTCGGCGTCGGCGTCTCCCTGCTGCTCGTACGCTACGACTTCCCCGGCCGCGGCATCCTGTCCGCGCTGATCGACCTCCCGCTGTCGGTGTCGCCGATCGTCGTGGGTCTCGCGCTGCTGCTGGCATACGGCGGCAACAACGGCCTCCTCGGCCCGACCCTGCAGGACGCGGGCTTGCAGGTCGCGTTCGCGCCGCTCGGCATCATCATGGCGACGGCATTCGTGAGCCTGCCGCTCGTGATCCGCGAGCTTGTGCCCGTGCTGCAGGAGATCGGCACCGACCAGGAGCAGGCCGCCCGCAGCCTCGGCGCCGGCCCGTGGCAGACGTTCCGCCGCATCACGTTGCCGTCGGTCAAGTGGGCACTGCTCTACGGCGTGGTGCTGAGCCTCGCCCGCTCGCTCGGCGAGTTCGGCGCCGTCAAGATCATGTCCGGCAACATCGCCGGCCAGACCCAGACCGCCACGCTGAGCGTGGAGGAGAAGTACCAGGACTTCCAGCAGGGCACGGCGTACGCCACGAGCTTCCTGCTGGCACTGATCGCGGTCGCGGCCCTCGTCGTCGTCTCCGTGCTCCGACCGAAGGAGAACCCCGATGGGGATTGAGATCCGCGGCATCAACAAGTTCTTCGGGGACTTCGTCGCCCTCGAGAACATCAACCTCAGCATCCCCAGCGGGCAGCTGACGGCGCTGCTCGGACCCAGCGGCGGCGGCAAGTCGACGCTGCTGCGCATCATCGCGGGACTCGAGTCGTCCGACAGCGGCACGGTCGAGATCGAGGGCGTCGACACGACGAACGTACCGGCGCAGAAGCGCAACGTCGGCTTCGTGTTCCAGCACTACGCCGCGTTCAAGCACATGACGGTCGCCAAGAACATCGCGTTCGGGCTCGAGATCCGCAAGCGCCCCAAGGACGAGGTCAAGGACCGCGTCCAGGAGCTGCTCAAGCTCGTGCACCTCGAGCAGTGGTCCGACCGGTTGCCGTCCCAGCTGTCCGGCGGTCAGCGCCAGCGCATGGCGCTCGCGCGAGCACTGGCCATCGAGCCCAACGTGCTACTGCTCGACGAGCCGTTCGGCGCACTCGACGCCAAGGTCCGCAAGGAGCTGCGGGACTGGTTGCGCCGCCTCCACGACGAGATGCACGTGACGACGGTGTTCGTGACGCACGACCAGGAGGAGGCCCTCGAGGTCTCGGACAGCCTCGTCGTGATCAACGAAGGACGCATCGAGCAGATCGGCTCCCCCGACGACCTGTACGACCGACCGGCCAGCGACTTCGTGCTGTCGTTCCTCGGCCCGGTCACGCGGCTGGGCGATCACCTCATCCGGCCACACGACATCGAGATCTCGCGCTACGAGCAGGCCGCCACGGCGACCGGGCGCATCACGCGGTGGACGCGGGTGGGCTTCGAGATCCGCCTCGAGGTGACCCCCGACGACAAGCTGCACCCGGATCCGGTCCACGTCGTCGTGACGCGTGCCGAGGCGACCGCGCTCGGACTGCACGAGGGCGACCAGGTGTGGTTGCGCCCGCAGGCCGGCGTCGAGCCGGTCAGGGCCTGACGGAGCGGCGCTGGGCGGCGAGGCCCAGTGCGAAGATCACCAGCCCGGCGACCGCGAGGCCGGCGCCCACGAGGCTCGACGCGCGGTAGCCGTAGCCCGCGGAGATCGCGACCGAGCCGAGCCAGGCGCCCAGGCCGTTCGCGGTGTTGAGCGCGGAGTGGTTGAGGGCTGCGCCGAGCATCTGCGCATCACCGGCCGCATGCATCAGTCGCATCTGCAGGTTGATCGCCACGACCGAGCTGATGACCGCGACGGCGAACACCAGGACCATGGCCGGTACGACGTGCGGTGCCGCGAAGAAGAATGCCACGAGGGCGACGACCGTGCCTGCGAAGCCCAGCAGCACCGAGCGCTCGGCGTCCCAGTCCGCGAGGATGCCCGCCAGCCACGACCCGATGACCGAGCCGATGCCGAACGCCAGCAGGAACCACGGGATCCACGCCTCCGGCTTGTCCGCGACCTTGGTGACCAGGGGCGCGATGTAGCTGTACATCGCGAACAGCCCGCCGAAGCCGATCATCCCGGCCGACACGGCGTAGAGGACCTGCGGGCGCTTCAGCGCGGCGAGCTCGCTGCGCACTGACGCGTCGCGGTTGGCCGGTGAGTGGGGCACGAACGCGACGATCATCAGCGCCGTGGCGATCGTGATCGCCAGGACGACCCAGTAGGCACTGCGCCAGCCGAGGTGCTGGCCGAGCACCGTGCTGGCCGGCACACCCACGACAGTCGCGACGGACAGGCCGAGCATGACCGAGCTGACGGCCCGGCCCTTGAACTCAGGTCGTACGAGCGAGGCAGCCAGCAGAGAGGCGACGCCGAAGTAGGCACCGTGCGGGAGCCCTGCGACGAAGCGCGCGAGCATGACCGGCAGGTAGCCGCTCGCCATGGCGGTGATCGCGTTGCCGATGCCCAGGGCCAGGATCAGTCCGATCGCCAGCTCACGCTTGGGCAGCCGGGCGCCGAGCGACACGATGACCGGTGCACCCACGACGACACCCAGGGCGTACGCCGTGATGATGTGGCCGGTCGTCGCGTTCGACCTGTGGATGCCGTCGGCGATCTCCTCGAGCAGGCCCATCGTCATGAACTCGGTGGTGCCGATCGCGAAGCCACCGAGAGCCAGCGCGAGCAGCGCACCCGTCAGGTGACGGGTGCTCACGTTCGTCTGGGGAGAGCTCTCGACTGTGGTCACCACAGGTACAAGTCTCACAGCGGTGCCGGTTGTTCCACGAATCGTGACGGTGTGCGTCGCCTCACGCCTCGTATGTGTGGGTGGCTGATGCCACGCTGTCCGGTATGCACGCGATCTCCGACGCCGAGCGGCGAGCCCGACTCGGCCGGCGTCACGCACTGGCGACCGAGCACCGCACGGACGCCGTCGTCGACGCGGCCAGGGCCGTCGTCGCCCTGCACGGCACTGATCCGGCCACGACCGTCCTGTCAGCGCTGGCCCGCACCCGCGATGCGACGCCGGCCGATGTCGAGCAGGCCCTTTACGACGACCGCAGCCTCGTCCGCATCCTGTCGATGCGAAGGACCGTGTTCGCGGCCCCCCGCGACGTCGCGGGCACCTGCCTCGCGGCCGCGTCCGATGTCGTCGCTGCCGAGCAGCGCAGGCTCCTGCTCAAGTCGCTCGCCGAGGCAGGCGTCTCCGGCGATCTCGACGCCTGGGTCACCCGTGCCGAGCAGGTGGCGCTCGCCGCGATCGAGGCGACCGGCGAGGTCACCAGCACCGAGCTCTCACAGGCCGACCCGATCCTCGCCACGCGCGTGCAGATCGGCAGCGGCCGCTTCGTTGCGACGCCGACCGTCGCCAGCCGGCTCCTGACCCTGCTGTCCGCCGAGGGCAGCGTCGTCCGTACGCGACCGCGCGGCACGTGGACGTCGACCCAGTTCCGGTGGGCGACGATGTCGTCCTGGTGCGATCTCGGCGAACGCCCCGACCCGGTGGTCGCGGCCACCGAGCTGGCCCGCCTGTGGTTCGCGGCCTACGGCCCGGCGACGCTCGACGACCTGCAGTGGTGGACCGGCTGGACCAAGACCCGGACCCGCGCCGCCGCGGCGCCACTCGACACCGTCGAGGTCGATCTCGACGGTCGTCCCGGGCTGATCCTCGCCGACGACACGGAGCCCGTCGAGCCGCTCGAGCCGTGGGTCGCGCTGCTGCCCGCCCTCGACCCCTCGTCCATGGGGTGGAAGCACCGCGACTTCGTGTTGGGACCACATCGCGAGCGCGTCTTCGACGTCAACGGCAACGCCGGACCGACCGTCTGGGTCGACGGCCGCATCGTCGGTGGTTGGGCGCAGCGCGACGACGGCGAGGTCGCCTTCACCCTGCTGCAGGACGTCGGCGCAGAGGCGACCGCCGCTGTCGAGCGACGAGCCGCCGAGCTCACGACGATGCTCGGCGACGTACGCCTCAAGGCCCGCGCCCGCGGCTGGACCGTGGTCGAGAAGGAGCTCAGGAGCTGACGGCGTCGGTGATCAGCACGCGGAGCTCCGCGGCCACGGCCTCGAGCGGCTCCGGGCTGCGCTGGCTGCGCGCCATCACGACCGCGCCCTCGAGGCTGCCGACGATGAGCCAGGCGAGTCGCTCCGCCCGCTGAGGCGCGACCCCGTCGCGCCGCAGCACCGGGACGAGCAGACCCTGCCACGTCTTGAACACCTCGTTGGCCGGGCCCGCAGTTGCGGTCGCCTCCGTCGCGACGGCGAGCACCGGGCAGCTGGCCTCGTAGTCGCTCGCGACGAGGAACTCGCGCCAGTTGGTGATGAAGGCGTCGAGCGCCGCCAGAGCGCCTCCCTCGCCGGCCCGGGCCAGCACCTTCTCGACGCGACCCGAGACCCACGCGACGGCCTCCTCGACCAGCTGGTCCTTGCCGCCCGGGAAGTAGTGGTACGTCGAGCCGAGCGGCGCACCGGTGAACTTCGCAAGCTCCCGGACGCTCGTCGCTCCGACGCCGCGCTCGCCGATCAGCTGCGCAGCGCCGGCGACCATCTTGGTGCGGGGATCGAGAGGCATGCGCCCAGCATACTCCTTGACTATAACGTTCGTCATAGCCTAGCGTCGGTTCTATGACGAACGTTATAGAGCACCAGCTGTGGGACGCCTTCACGTTCCCTGCGGACGACGGCTACGAGCTGCACGGGCGCTGGTTCGAACCGAACGGCGAGGCCCGGGGAGTCATCCTGGTCGTGCCGGCCATGGCGACCCCGGCGGCGTACTACGCGACGTTCGCGTCCTGGCTGCGCGACCGCGGCTTCGCGGTGATGACCTTCGACTACCGGGGGCACGGCGAGTCGCTCGACGGGCCGATGCGGCAGGTCAGGAGCGATCTCGTTCGCTGGGCACTCGATGCCCGGGACGCCCTAGACCACGCGCACGTACGCGCCGGGGGCCGACCGGTCACGTGGCTCGGTCACAGCCTCGGCGGGCAGGTGCTGCCGTTCGCGGACCACACCAAGGCCGACCGGACGATCAGCGTCGCGGCGGGTTCCGGCTACTGGCGGCACAACACCCCGCGAGCCCGCCGCCTGGCTCCCCTGTTGTGGAAGGTCATCGCGCCATCGGCGATGGCTGTCACGGGCTACTTCCCTGGCGGGCGGCTGCGCATCCTCGGCGACCTCCCCGCCAATGTCATGCGCCAGTGGTCGCGATGGTGCATGCACCCCGACTACCTGCTCGGCGAGCTGCCCGAGATGCGCGAGCGCTTCGCCGAGGTCGAGACGCCCATGGCGTCGATCTCGTTCACCGACGACGAGCTGATGTCGGCCACCAGCATCAGCACGCTCGACGGGCTCTACACCTCGGTCGACACGACCCGCATGCGCTTCACCCCGCAACAGCTCGGTGTCGATCGCATGGGTCACTTCGGGTTCTTCCGGCACAACCAGGTCGACCTGTGGGACGAGCTGGTCCTGCCACATCTGGCTGAGCAGCGCAGCTCCTGAGGCAGTAGGGGGGCTAACCCCCACCTGGGGCGGAGGCCACCCCCGGCCGAGCGACCGGGAAACCCGGCGCTCGTCCCCTGGGGACGGACGGACAACGCACTGCCGCGGCACCCGCTGATCTTCATAACGTCGAGGAGTCAGAGCACCAGCCGCCCGGTTTGGAGCTCACCGTTCAACGAAAGGCTCCATCATGTCCCGCATTCTCTACCGAATCGGCCACTTCTCCGGACGCCACCCCTGGCGCATCCTGGCGGCGTGGGTCGTCATCGGCATCTCGGTGTTCATGCTCAGCTCCTCGATCGGCGGATCGCCGGACGAGAGCTTCGACATTCCCGGTGCGGAGTCGCAGCGTGCTGCCGACGCCGTGACCGACCGGTTCCCCGAAGAGACCGTCTACACGTCCAACGTCATCTTTCACTCCGACAAGGGTCTGGACGATCCGGCCACCAAGGCCGCGATCGAGCAGTCCGTCACCGAGCTGGCGGAAGGCCACAAGGTCGTATCGGCCACCAGCCCCTACGACCCGCGTGGTCCGACGCTGAGTGAGGACGGCAAGACCGCGTTCGCGACCGTCGCGTACGACTCGGACAAGATCGAGGCGTCACAGTTCAAGGAGGCTTCGGCAGCGACCAAGGCCGCCCGCGACGCCGGCGTCCAGGTCGAGTACGACGGTGGCCTCGGCTACGCCAAGGCTGAAGCTGCTGCACCCAGCAGCGAGAAGATCGGCATCCTCGTGGCCATCGTGGTCCTCGCGGTCGCCTTCGGCTCGCTCGTCGCGCTCAGCATCCCGATCGTCACGGCGCTGTTCGGCCTCCTGATCGGCGTCAGCTCGCTCAGCATCATGTCCGGCATGATCGCCGTTCCGGAGATCGCCAACATCGTCGGCATGATGCTCGGACTCGGCGTCGGCATCGACTACGCGCTGTTCATCTTGTCCAGGCATCGCCAGAACCTCGATGACGGCATGACCGTCCCCGAGGCGATCGGCCAGGCCAACTCGACCGCAGGACTCTCGGTGCTGTTCGCCGGCGTCACGGTCATCGTCGCCATCGCCGGCCTCCAGGTCTCCGGTGTCCCGATGATGACGGTCATGGGCTGGGCTTCAGCCTTGATGGTCCTGATCACCATGCTGGCCGCGATCACCCTGCTGCCCGCGATCCTCGGCATCGTCAAGACGAAGGTCAACGCCGCGAAGATCCCGTTCATCAAGCAGCGTCCGGCCAACGATCCCAGCTCCGGCTCGGCTCGCTGGGCCGCCCGGGTCGTCAAGCACCCGGTGCGCTACGGAATCGTCGCGACCGTCATCCTCGGAGTGCTCGCTGCTCCGGTGTTCTCGATGCGACTGGGCTTCACCGATGCCAGCAACGATGCGTCGTCGACGACGACTCGCAAGGCGTACGACATCATGGCCGACTCCTACGGACCCGGCTTCAACGGAGAGCTCGTCGTCGTCCTCGAGACGCACGGTGCAGCCGACACGGATGCCACCGTCGCTCGCGTCAGCAAGGCACTCGCCTCGGCCAAGGGCGTCGACTCGGTCGACGCGCCGACGTTCAACAAGGGCAAGGATCTTGCGATCATCGGCGTCAAGCCGACGAGCGCGCCCCAGGACGCCGAGACGTCGGACACGCTGCACCGTCTGCGTGACACCGTGCTGCCGGACGCGATCGGTGACAGCAAGGTCGAGCCGATGGTCACCGGTGCAACGGCGATGTCGGAAGACGTCTCCAACCGTCTGCAGGATCGCATGCCGTGGTTCCTCGGAGCCGTCATCGGCCTGTCGTTCCTGGTCCTGATGCTCGTGTTCCGCTCGGTGCTCGTGCCCCTCAAGGCAGCCGTGCTCAACCTGTTGAGCGTCGGAGCTGCGTACGGCGTCGTCGTCGCGGTGTTCCAGTGGGGCTGGGCCGCGAACCTGATCGGTGTCGAAGGATCTGTCCCGATCATGCCGCTCGCACCGATGCTGATGTTCGCGATCCTGTTCGGCCTCTCGATGGACTACGAGGTCTTCCTGCTGAGCCGGGTGCGTGAGCAGTTCACGCGCCACGGCGATGCGAAGAAGGCCATCGTGGAAGGCGTCGCCACCACGGGACGCGTCATCACGAGCGCCGCACTCATCATGATCAGCGTCTTCGCGTCGTTCATCCTCATGGCTGACGTCACGGCCAAGATGTTCGGTGTCGGCCTGGCCGTCGCGGTCCTGCTCGACGTGACACTGGTCCGGATGGTCCTCGTGCCGTCCGCGATGAGCCTGCTGGGCGCCCGCGCCTGGTGGCTGCCGAAGTGGCTCGATCGCCTCCTGCCCAACATCGACCTGGAAGGTGGGCACGTCGAGACGAAGCTCACCGAAGAGGACGAGAAGTTCCTGGAGGAGGACACCAGGGTCCTCGTCTGAGGATCGTCAACAAAGAAAGGCAGCGCGGCCGGTCCCCTCAGGGGCCGGCCGCGCTGGCGTGCGGGGGGCGGCCAGCCGCCCCGAGTGTGCGGCCAGCAACATTCCGAGGACCGGGGTGCTCGCCATACGTTCGTTGCATGAACAAGAACCCCCTGTCCCCGGCCGCCACCCCCACCGCCATCGTCGCGGGAGCCGGCATCGGTGGCCTCGCCGCCGCGCTGCTCCTCGCCGAGGCCGGCACCTCCGTCACTCTCCTCGAGAAGGTCGAGTCCTCGGCCCCTGTCGGCGCCGGCCTCCTGCTGCAGCCCAACGGCCTCGCCGTCCTGACCGGCCTGGGCCTCGGCGCGCAGCTCGAGCACGCGGGTCACGCCCTCGACCACATCACGCTTCGCCGCGCGGACGGGCGCACCATCGCCGCCAGCACCGTCCCGACGCATGACGCCGGGCTGGACCACGTGCTGGTGATCAGGCGCAGCGCACTCCACACGATCCTGCTGCAGGCCGTGGCCGACGAGCCGGGCATCGAGCTGAGATTCGGCACGGAGGTCCGGCAGGCGTCCGCCGATGGATCCGTGACCGTGGAGAGTGCCGACGGCACCGAGCACTTGAGTGCCGATCTGGTGGTCGCAGCGGACGGGGTGACCTCCACCGTCCGCCGACACGGCTCGTTCGGTGACGTCATGACTCCCACCGGCAAGACGTACCTGCGAGCCGTCGTCGAAGGCGAGATCGACGGACTGCCCGGCGAGTTCTGGACGCGCCTCGGCCTCTTCGGCGGTGCCCCGCTCGGCGACGGCCACACCTACTTCTACGCGGCGGCGAACGCTCCGACCGTTGCCACCGCAGTTGCGGACCGCGACCTCGAGTCGCTGCGCCGGTCGTGGATCCGGCGGTTGCCTGCCAGCGCCGAGGCGTGGGCCGGAGTGACGACCTTCGACGAGCTCTTGGTCAACAACGTAGTCCGGGTCGACGCCGAGCGATGGCATGACGGCGCGCTCGTCCTGCTGGGAGATGCCGCCCACGCGATGGCGCCGACGCTCGGCCAAGGCGCCAACAGTGCGCTTGTCGACGCCGCAGTCCTCGTCCACGAACTCACGCGGCGCGCGGACCGGGACCCTGCTCTTACGGCGTATGCGTCCCGCCGCCGGCCCGCCGTGCGCGCCGTCCAGGACGCCGCAGACAAGATGGCCACACTGAGCGATCTGCAGGGACGCGTGCGCCCCCGCCTCCGAGACGCCGCGATCCGGACCGTGAGTCGCATCCCTGCCGTGAGCTCGCGGCAGGACCGGCTGGCCCAGCAGGAGGACCCGGCAGCGTTGCACGACATCGTCGCGTCGATCGTGAGTGCCGATCTGTCCAGGACCGCCTCCAGCGGCCCTGCGCTGCGATAGTCTCCGGAAATGGTGCTGCGAGTGGTGTTTGCAGACGACAACTACCTCGTCCGCGAGGGCGTCTCAGCGTTGCTCGGCCAGGTCGACGACATCGAGCTGGTCGAGATCGTCGACGATCCGGCAGCGCTGCTCAAGGCCGTCGCGATCCACAAGCCCGACGCGGTGCTGACCGACATCCGCATGCCCCCCACGCACACGACCGAGGGCATCGTCGCGGCCAAGCAGATCCGCACCCAGTTTCCCGCGACCGGCGTGGTCGTCCTGTCGCAGTACGTCGAGGAGGACTACGCCTTCGAGCTCCTCGAGGACGGCGTGGCCGGCCTCGGCTACCTGCTCAAGGAGCGGATCACCCAGCTGGACGAGCTGGTCCGGGCGCTGCACGAGGTCTCCCGTGGCGGGTCGGCTCTCGACCCCAAGGTCGTCGAGGGCCTCATGGCGCGCAAGGCCAGCGAGCAGGAATCACCGCTGCTGGGCCTGACCGAGAAGGAACGCGCCGTGCTCGAGTGCATGGCGACCGGTCGCAACAACGCCACGATCGCCAAGACGCTCTACATGAGCGAGCGAGCCGTCGAGAAGCACATCAGCTCGGTGTTCCAGAAGCTGCGCCTCGTCGAGGAGGGTGAGCTCAATCGCCGGGTGATGGCGGTGCTGGCGTATGTCGAAGCCACCTCCTGACGCCTGTTCGCCACGCGATCGTGCGGCTGACCCCACCCCCTTGGGCGGTCAACGCCCTGTCCTGACAGTCGCGAACGGGAGCAGACTCGCGCCATGACAGCGCTGGTGGCCCAACGACGCCTGCATCCCGACCGCGTCGGGAGCGCGCTGGTCGTCGTCGGTCTGCTGGTGTTCGTCGCGGTCGTCTACGTCGTCGTCGTGCTCGGCGGTGGTGTGCTCATCGGGCACACGTCGTCGCCCGACACCCGGCTGTCGATCCTGGCCACCCTGCTGGTCGCCCTCGGGCTCGGCCCCGTGCAGTCCGCGCTGCAGAAGCGGGCCCGCCGGTTGGTGGCCGGTGAGCGTGAGCTTCCCTACGACGTCCTGAGCGGGTTCTCGGCCTCGGTGACCCGGTCGCACGAGGACGTTCCGGCCACGATGGCCCGCGTGCTGGCCGAGGGGACCGGAGCCGCCTGGGCCCAGGTCTGGCTGCTCGTCGGCGATGCACCCGTCCTCGCGGCGACCTGGCCCGAGGGCGCGGAGGATGGCCCCTACGTGTCCGGGGGGACCGACCCGACTCCGGACGGACAGCGCACGCTCCTCGTACGCCTCGCGGGCGAGACGCTCGGTGCGCTCCGCATCCAGGAACGGCCGCACCAGCCGCTGACCCCGGTCGAGCGACGGCTGTTCGACGGCCTAGCCACCCAAGCCGGCCATGTGCTGCAAGGAGCACGCCTCCGGGCGGAGCTCGCGGCTCGCGTCGAGGAGCTCTCGGTCCGGTCGGAGGAGCTGCGATCGTCGCGCGGCCGCATCGTCGAGGCCCAGGACGCCGAGCGCCGCCGGCTCGAACGCGACATCCACGACGGCGCGCAGCAACACCTGGTCGCCCTGGCGGTCAACCTGCGCCTCGCTCAGAGCCTAAGCGAGACCGCACCCGAGGCGGCCGCCAAGGTCGTCGCGGACCAGGTCGACGCCACGGAGCTGGCCATCGAGACCTTGGTCGACCTGTCGCGCGGCATCTACCCCGGTGCGCTCAGTGACGGTGGCATCGGTCCGGCGCTTGCCACGGCAACTGCCGCGGCGACGACCCCGGTCGAGGTGCGGGACGAGACGCACGAGCGATACGACCCGGAGGTCGAGCTCGCGGTCTACTTCTGCTGCCTCGAGGCGATCCAGAACGCGCTCAAGCACGCGGGAGCGTCGCACATACGCGTGACCCTGGGCGATGACGACGGCCACCTCGTGGCCGCGGTCGCCGACGACGGCACCGGTTTCGACATCGACGGCACGGCCGGCGGCTCCGGGCTGGTCAACATGCAGGACCGCCTCGACGCGGTCGGTGGCTCCGTCACGATCGAGACCTCGAGCGAAGGCACACGGGTCACCGCTCACGTCGAGCGGAGCGCCCCATGACCCGGGCCGTCGCGTGGACGCTCGCACTGGTCTCGGCCCTGGCCGTCATCGGCGACACGCTGATCGTCTCGGCATACAGCTCCCTGTGGTCGCTGGACACGTTCGGAATCCACGGTTGGCCGTTCGTCGACTTCGCCGGGATCAGCTGCTCGATCCTCGGCGCGGTCATCGTGATGACCTATCGGCGCCACTTGATCGGTTGGCTGCTGGTCGTCATCGGGATCACGACCTCGATCTCCCTGGTTCTCGAGTCGTACAGCACCTGGGTCATCGACGAGGGCGGTCCCGGCTCGACCTCCGACGGGCAGCTCGCGGCGTGCGTCTCGCTCGCGCTCGGCGGTCCGTTCGCACTCACGATCCTCGGACTGGTCTTCCTGACCGTGCCGGCCGGTCGGGTGCTCTCACCGCGGTGGCGCGCGGTCGCCTGGGCGTCCTGCGTCGGGTATGCCCTGTCGCTTGTCGGACTGTTCATGATCCCGCCTGCCGAGATCGTCAGCAAGGCAGATGTCACCGCGAGCATGTCGCCCGGCGAGGTGGTGAGCTCGATCGGCATCACACTCACCGCGCTCGCCCTGCTCGCCGGGGTCGCCAGCATGGTCGTCCGCTTGCGCCGGTCGCAGGGCGAGGCCAGGCAGCAGCTCCGCTGGGTGGTCACCGCCGCGATCTTCGTCGGCCTGGCCCTCGTCACGATCCTCTCCACACAGTCCATCACCGGCCGACAGTCGCCGGCCACGAGCATCCCGCTCTACCTCTCGTACGTCGCCCTGATCGCCAGCATTGCGATCTCGGTGCTCCGCTTCAGGCTCTACGACCTCGACATCATTATCAGTCGGGCGGTCGCGCTGGCCTGCGCGACCGCGTTCGTGACGGCGGCGTACGTCGTCGTGGTGGTGGCCGTCGGCGATCGCCTCGATGGCGAGGCCGAGAGCTTCGGCCTCTCACTGGTGATCACGGCGATCGTCTCGCTGGCCTTCCAGCCGCTCCGGCGCTGGGTCGTCCGGCTGGCCGATCGCCTGGCCTATGGCCCCAGGGCCCAGCCCTATGACGCGCTGGCCGCCTTCAGTCGTCGCGCCGGCGAGAGCCCCGCCCCTCACGAGCTGCTGCCGGCCGTCGCGGAGGCAGCAGGGCTCGCTGCCTCGGCCGTGGAGTCGGACGTCCGGCTCCACCTGCCCGACGGCGTCCAGCGATCCGCCTCGTGGACCCCGCGGGCATCCGGGCGCGGGACGGCAGGCGACTGGGTCGAGATCCCGGTCGCCGACAGGGCCGGCGAGGTCGGCACCATCCGCCTGCGGCTGCCCGCGACCCGCAACCTTCGCCGACAGGAGGAGCGGCTGCTGAGCGACATCGCCGACCAGGCAGCTGTGGCGTTCCGCAACGTACGCCTGGAGGTCGCCCTCGGCGCGCACGTCCAGCAGCTTCACCAACAGACCGAGGAGCTCACGTCCTCCCGCGGCCGTCTCATCCGGGCCAGCGACTCCGAGCGCCACCGCCTTGAGGTCGCCATCGCCGACGACGTGTTGTCACGGCTCCGGGACCTGCGCGCGGCCCTGGCGGCAGTGCCTGACAGCGGTCCGACCCCGGAGCAGGCCGGTGCCTTCGTCACGGACGCGACGACCGCGCTCGAGTCGCTCCGCGACCTGACCAAGGGCCTGCACCCGACGCTGCTCACCCGGAGCGGGCTCGCGTCGGCACTCGGCTCGTACGTCGGGCGGAGCGAAGGCGTCGCGGCACTGGTCGTCGAGCCGGCCGTGTCCGCGGCGCGATGGCCGGACCGGGTGGAGGCCGCGGCCTACTTCTGCTGCACCCACGCGATCGCCGACGGCGGCGCGACCTCGGTGACCCTGCGGGTCGTGCCGGGCGCCGACAGCCTCGAGGTCGACCTCACGGGGGCGGACCTGGACGCCGAGGTTCTGCAGTCGATGGTCGACCGGGTCGATGCGCTCCGCGGCAGCCTCGAGGACGGTCCCAACGGCATCGTCATCCAGCTGCCGCGGGAGGCCGAGCGGTCAGCCGTCCCGGCGAGCTGAGTCCCAGGCCTCGATGAGCCGGTCGGGCCCGAACGCACCCTTGGGCACGTACTCGGCCGCTCCGGATCCATCGAGGTCGACGTCGTCGCGGTCGTACGTCGAGAGCAGCACGACGACCGGACCATCGCCCGCGGCGAGGATGCGACGAGTTGCCTCGACACCGTCGATGCCGGGCAGGTTGACGTCCATCAGCACGAGCTCCGGGAGCAGGTCGCGCGCCGCCTCGACGGACTCCTCGCCCGTCGCGGCCGTGCCCACGACGGTGAAGCCGTCGGTGGCATCGACGACCGCCTGCATCGCCCTGCGGTACGGCTCCTGATCGTCCACCACGAGCACTCGTACGTCCGGCTCATGGGAGACCGCTGCAATCTCCATACCACCAGTGTGCCGGGCGACGACCGCGCACAGGAGGGGGCTAGCCGCACACTTGTCGCGGCCGGCCCCCGTCCGGTGTGTCAGGCCAGGATCGCGAGCACGTCCGAGAACGTGCTCGACGGGCGCATGACCTGGGTGGCCTTGGCGTCGTCAGGGCGGAAGTAGCCGCCGATGTCGGCCGGCGAGCCCTGCACCGCGAGCAGCTCGTCGTTGATCTTCTGCTCGTTGTCAGCCAGCGAGCCGGCGACCTCGGCGAAGGCCGCGGCCAGGTCCGCGTCGTCGGCCTGCGCCGCGAGCTCCTGCGCCCAATAGAGCGCGAGGTAGAAGTGGCTGCCCCGGTTGTCGATCTCGCCTACCTTGCGGCTGGGCGACTTGTTCTCGTTGAGGAACGTGCCGGTCGCCCGGTCGAGCGTGTCGGCGAGGATCTGCGCACGGGCGTTGCCCGTCGTCGTCGCCATGTGCTCGAAGCTCGAGGCGAGGGCGAGGAACTCGCCCAGGCTGTCCCAGCGCAGGTGGTTCTCCTTGACGAGCTGCTGCACGTGCTTGGGCGCCGAGCCGCCGGCGCCGGTCTCGAACAGGCCGCCCCCGTTGATCAGCGGGACGATCGAGAGCATCTTGGCGCTCGTGCCGAGCTCGAGGATCGGGAACAGGTCGGTGTTGTAGTCGCGCAGCACGTTGCCGGTCACCGAGATGGTGTCCTCGCCCTTGCGGATGCGGTCGATCGAGAACTGCGTGGCCTCGGCCGGCGCCATGATCTCGATCTGCAGGCCGTCGGTGTCGTGCTCGGGCAGGTAGGCCTCGACCTTGGCGATCAGGTTGGCGTCGTGCGCGCGGGTCGGGTCGAGCCAGAACACCGCGGGCGTCTGCGACGCGCGGGCGCGGGTCACGGCGAGCTTGACCCAGTCGCGGATCGGCACGTCCTTGGTCTGGCAGGCGCGCCAGACGTCACCCGGCTCGACCGCGTGCTCGATCAGCACGTTGCCGTCCTGGTCGACGACCTGCATCGTGCCTACGGTGGCGATCTCGAACGTCTTGTCGTGGCTGCCGTACTCCTCGGCCGCCTGCGCCATGAGGCCCACGTTGGGCACCGAGCCCATCGTCGTCGGGTCGTACGCACCGTTGGCACGGCAGTCGTCGATCACGGTCTGGTAGACGCCGGCGTACGAGCTGTCGGGGATCACGGCGAGCGTGTCGGCCTCGTTGCCGTCGGGGCCCCACATGTGGCCCGACGTACGGATCATGGCCGGCATCGACGCATCGACGATGACGTCGCTCGGCACGTGCAGGTTGGTGATGCCCTTGTCGGAGTCGACCATCGCGAGCGCGGGACCCTCGGCGATGCCCTGCTCGAACGCGGCCTTGATCTCCGCGCCGTTGGGCAGCTTGTCGAGGCCGGCGAGGATGCCGCCGAGACCGTTGCTCGGGCTGAGGCCGGCCGCCTCGAGGTCGGCGCCGTACTGCTCGAACACGGCGGGGAAGAACGCCTTGACGACGTGGCCGAAGATGATCGGGTCGGAGACCTTCATCATCGTGGCCTTGAGGTGCACCGAGAACAGCACGCCTTCGTCCTTGGCCCGCGCGATCTGGGCGGCGAGGAAGGCGTCGAGGGCCGCAGCGCGCATGACCGTGCCGTCGACGATCTCGCCGGCGAGCACGGGGAACGCGTCCTTGAGCACCGTCGTGGTGCCGTCATCGCCGACGAGCTGGATGCTGATCGTGCCGTCGGACTCGATCACGACCGACTTCTCGTTGGAGCGGAAGTCGTCAGCGCCCATCGTCGCGACGTTGGTCTTGGAGTCACTGCTCCACGCGCCCATCGAGTGCGGGTGCGCCTTGGCGAAGTTCTTGACCGAGGCCGGCGCGCGGCGGTCGGAGTTGCCCTCGCGGAGAACCGGGTTGACCGCACTGCCCTTGACCTTGTCGTAGCGCGCCCGGACGTCCTTGTCCTCGTCGCTCTGCGGGTTGTCGGGGTAGTCGGGCAGGGCATATCCCTGGCTCTGCAGCTCGGCGATCGCGGCCTTGAGCTGCGGGATCGAGGCGCTGATGTTGGGCAGCTTGATGATGTTGGCCTCGGGCGTCTTGGCCAGGTCCCCCAGCTCGGCGAGGGCGTCGCCGATCTGCTGCTCAGGGGTCAGACGGTCGCCGAACAGGGCGATGATGCGGCCCGCGAGCGAGATGTCGCGGGTCTCGACCTCGACGCCGGCGGTCGAGGCATACGCCTCGATGACGGGGAGGAACGAGTAGGTGGCCAGCAACGGCGCCTCGTCGGTGTGGGTGTAGATGATCTTGGCCATGAGTGCGACGACTCCTACGTGTGGATCAAAGATTGTTTGACATCAAGATATCTCACCGACATCAACGGTCCCAGCGTCCCCCAGCGACGCCACTTGGAGCCCTACCCTGTGAGACAGGTCACACACGCTCTGCAGGAGGCTTCCCATGGCTGCACCCACCACGTCCCACAAGCTCGGCGCCGAGGCGCTCGGCACCTTCTGGCTCGTCCTCGGCGGCGTCGGCACGGCCGTCCTGGCCGGCGGCGAAGGCGGGGTCGGCACGCTCGGCATCGCCCTGGCGTTCGGCCTCACGGTCCTGACCGGCGCGTACGCCTTCGGACCCATCTCGGGCGGGCACTTCAACCCCGCCGTGACGGTCGGCCTCGCCACCGCGAAGCGGTTCGACTGGAAGGACGCACCCGGCTACTTCGCGGCCCAGCTCGTCGGAGCCACCGTCGCCGGCGGCGTCCTCTACGTCATCGCCGATGGCGCCGACGGCTTCGACGCATCGGCCAGCGGCTTCGGCACGAACGGCTACGGCGACCACTCCCCCGGTGGCTACAGCCTGCTGGCGGTCATCATCACCGAGATCGTGCTGACGGCGTTCTTCCTCTACGTGATCTTCGGCGTCACCGCCAAGCGCGCGGCGGTCGGCTTCGCCGGCATCGCCATCGGTCTCGCGTTGACACTGATCCACCTGATCTCGATCCCGGTCGACGGCACCTCGGTCAACCCGGCCCGGTCGCTGGGTGTCGCCTGGTTCGCCGGTGGCGACCACCTGGCGCAGGTCTGGGTCTTCATCCTCGCGCCGGTCATCGGCGCGGCGATCGCCGGCGTCACGCACGCCATGATCGTCGGCGAAGACTCGGACTGAGGAGGCAGCATGACCATCGCGCTCATCATCGTGGCAACGGCTCTTGTCGTCGGGCTGGTCGTCATCCTCGTACGCCGGTCCTCGGGTTCGGAGCTGCCGCCGCGAGACGTGGAGCACCTTCGGCCATCCGCGGAGGGCGGCCACCAGGGCCGTTCGCCCGGGGCTGACGGCGGCGGCATGTCCTACTACAACGGCGGTTGACGCCACTCTTCCCATGAGACGGATTGTCTGAGACGATCCATCTCCCACGCCCGTCAACGGCGACGGACTCCGGAACACATCACCGGGAGGTCCTCATGATTGCCTTCGTCATCATCCTTGTCGCGGTCACGGTCGTGGTCGTCTTCCTCTACTCGACCAGCTACTCACGCGGCTCGCGTCGCGCCGGGCGCTACGGCGCATCGGGCGCGGGCGGCGGCTACTTCTTCGGCGGCGGCTCCGACGGCGGATCGTCTGGCCATGGCGGCGGCCACTCCTGCGGTGGAGGCGGGCACTCGTGCGGCGGCAGCAGCGGCTGTGGCGGGCGCGGCTGTGGAGGGGGCGGGGGCTGATGTCCCGCTCGCCCGTCGCCGGCCTCGGTGTGGGCGCGGGCTGGCGCCCTGCCATCGCCGACGATATCCTCGCGCAGTCCCGGACCGGCATGCAATTCAGCGAGGTCGTCGCCGAGAACGTCTCGCCGGCCGACCTCCCGGCGTCCCTGGTCGCAGCACGCGACGCAGGACTCACAGTCGTACCGCACGGCGTGACCCTCGGGCTGGCCGGTGCGCAGCACCCGGATCCGGCGCGGATCGACCGACTCGGTGACCTCGCGGTCGCGCTCGGGTCGCCGTTGGTCAGTGAGCACGTCGCGTTCGTCCGCAGCGGCAAGGCTCCCGCGGGGACGGATCCGTTGCACGCCGACGTCATCGAGGCGGGCCACCTGGTTCCTGCGGCGCGGACCACCGACTCGCTGGCCGTCCTCGTCGACAACGTTCGTGCGACCCAGGCGCGGCTGCCTGTCCCCCTGGCGTTGGAGAACATCGCCGCCACGTTGGCATGGCCCGAGACGTCGATGGACGAGCCCGAGTTCCTGACCGCGCTGACAGAGGCCACCGGCTGCTTCTTCCTGCTGGACGTCGCCAACCTGCACGCCACCTGCTCGGCGCTCGGGGGCGATCCGCGTGAGCAGCTCGAGCGCATGCCGCTGGACCACGTGGCCTACATCCACGTCGCGGGCGGGTTCACCGACACCGACGGCGTCTACTGGGACACCCACGCTCACGACATGACCGACGACGTCCTCGACCTGCTGACCCACGTGGTGGAGCTGCTGGGCCCCGACGGTCCGCCGGTCCTGCTCGAGCGCGACTCCGACGTCGACGCCGATGTCGTGCGCGCCGAGCTGACGCGCGTACGCCATGCCGTCCAGAGCGCCCGAGTGCCGACGTGACCCGACCGGAGCTCGCCCGCCGACAGCAGCACGTGCTGCGGGCGCTGCTGGCCGGCGAGGTGCCCGACGGGTTCGACCCACGGTCGGCGACGTTGACGACGCGCGTCCTGGTCACCAAGCGTCGCAGCGAGGCGACCGACGCCTTCCCCCTGCTGCGAACGGTCCCCGACTTCGCCGCGCGATTCGGTGCCTGGTCCGCTCAACACCCACGCCGCGGCTGCGCCGACGACGATGTCGTCGACTTCCTCGCGGACGACACCGGCGAGCTTCCCGAGCCGCTCGCCTCGATCCGCACGATCGAGCAGGTCTATCGCGGCAGCCGTTCGTTTGCCCGGGATCGTCGACCCGGCCAGGCCCGATGGGTCATCGCACTCCGCGGTCGCGTCTGGCACCTCGGCCCACGCTCGTAGACAAGCCGAAGGGCCCGGGACTCGTGAGTCCCGGGCCCTTCGACGTACGTCTCACACCAGGTCGTAGCGGTCGAGGTCCATGACCTTGGACCACGCCGCGACGAAGTCGTGCACGAACTTGCCCTTGGCGTCGTCGCTCGCGTAGACCTCGGCGATCGCCCGCAGCTCGGAGTTCGAGCCGAAGACCAGGTCGGCCCGGCTGCCGGTCCACCTGACCGCGCCCGACGCGTCACGCGCCTCGTACGTCGACGAGTCGGCCGCTGCGGCGGTCCAGGTCGTGCCGAGGTCGAGCAGGTTGACGAAGAAGTCGTTCGTCAGCGTTCCCGGCTGGTCGGTGAGGACGCCCGTGGAGGAGTTGTCGTAGTTGGTGCCGAGGACCCGGAGGCCTCCCACCAGCACCGTCAGCTCCGGCGCGCTGAGGTCGAGCAGGTTGGCCCGGTCGATCAGCAGGAACTCCGCAGGCAGGCGGTTGCCCTTGCCGTAGTAGTTGCGGAACCCGTCGGCAACCGGCTCCAGCGCGGCGAACGACTCGACGTCGGTCTGCTCCTGGGTCGCATCGGTGCGTCCCGGGGTGAACGGGACTTCGATGTCGTGCCCTGCGGCCTTGGCGGCCTGCTCGATCGCCGCCGCACCACCCAGCACGATGACGTCGGCCAGCGAGACTCCCTTGCCGAACGCCTGCTGGACGCCTTCGAGCGTACGCAGCACGATCGCCAGCTGGTCGGGGTTGTTGACTTCCCAGCCGTTCTGGGGCTCGAGCCGGATGCGCGCACCGTTGGCGCCACCGCGCTTGTCGCTGATGCGGAACGAGGACGCCGAGGCCCAGGCCGTGGCGACGAGCTGCGAGACCGTCAGGCCGGAGGCGAGGATCTGGCTCTTGAGCTCGGCGACGTCAGCAGCTGAGAGCGGCTCGCCCGTTGCGGCGGGGAGCGGGTCCTGCCACAGCAGCTCCTCCTGCGGCACCAGAGGGCCGAGATAGCGCTGGATCGGGCCCATGTCGCGGTGCGTCAGCTTGTACCAAGCGCGCGCGAACGCGTCGGCGAGCTGGTCGGGGTTCTCGAGGAAGCGGCGGGAGATCGGCTCGTAGATCGGGTCGAACCGCAGTGCGAGGTCCGACGTCAGCATCGTGGGCGGACGCGACAGCGTGCCGTCCTGCGGGTCGGGCACGGTGTTGGCCGCAGCGCCGTCCTTGGGCTGCCACTGGTGGGCGCCCGCGGGGCTCTTGGTCAGCTCCCACTCGTGGGCGAACAGGGTCTCGAAGAACGAGTTGTCCCACGTCGTCGGGGTCGCCGTCCAGGTGACCTCGAGGCCGCTGGTGATCACGTCGCGGCCCTTGCCACTGCCCAGCGACTGCTTCCAGCCGAGTCCCTGCTCCTCGATCGAGGCGCCCTCAGGCTCGGGTCCGACGTACTGGTCGGGGTCGCCTGCTCCGTGCGCCTTGCCGAACGTGTGGCCGCCGGCGATCAGCGCAACGGTTTCCTCGTCGTTCATGGCCATGCGGCCGAACGTCTCGCGGATGTCCCGGGCCGAGCCGAGCGGGTCCGGGACGCCTTCGGGGCCCTCGGGGTTGACGTAGATGAGGCCCATCTGGACCGCGGCGAGAGGGCTCTCCAGCTCACGGTCACCCGTGTAGCGCTGCTCGCCACCCTTGTCGCCACCGAGCCATTCGTCCTCGGGGCCCCAGTAGACGTCCTCGTCGGGCTCCCAGACGTCGGGACGACCACCGGCGAAGCCGAAGGTCTTGAAGCCCATCGTCTCGAGCGCGACGTTGCCGGTCAGGATCATCAGGTCGGCCCACGAGATCGCGGCGCCGTACTTCTTCTTGATCGGCCACAGCAGGCGGCGCGCCTTGTCGAGGTTGCCGTTGTCGGGCCAGCTGTTGAGCGGGGCGAAGCGCTGCATGCCGGCGCCGGCGCCGCCGCGCCCGTCCCTGATGCGATAGGTGCCCGCGCTGTGCCACGCCATCCGGATGAAGAACGGCCCGTAGTGACCGAAGTCGGCCGGCCACCAGTCCTGCGAGTCCGTCATGAGCGCCGCGAGGTCGCTGCGTACGGCGTCGAGGTCGAGCGCGTTGAACGCCTCGGCGTAGTCGAAGTCGTCGTCCATCGGGTTGGCGACGTCGGTGTGCTTGCGCAGGATCTTGAGGTTGAGCTGGTTGGGCCACCACTCCTGGTTGGCCGATCCCTCAGTCGGGTGAACCCGTCCGCCGTGGGAGACGGGGCACTGTCCCTGGCCCTCGTTCTCCTCATCGTTCATGTCGCCGACGACGGCGTTGTGGTCGTTGCTTTCAGGCATGGGGTTCCTCCCGGATCAAGATGGATGATTCATGAGCAGGTGTGGCGGCGCAGTCGGGGCAGATGCCCCAGTACGTCACCTCGGCCTCGTCGATCGAGAAGCCGTGGTCATTGGATGCGGTCAGGCACGGCGCGCTGCCGTGAGCGCAGTCGACGTCGGCGATCGCACCGCACGAGCGGCACACGACGTGGTGGTGGTTGTCCCCGACGCGCAGCTCGAACCTGGCGGGCGAGCCGGCCGGCTCGATGCGGCGTACGAGGCCGGCGGTGGCGAAGGCCTTGAGGACGTCGTAGATCGCCTGGGTCGAGACCGTGCCGAGCTCGACGCGGGCCGCGTCGGCGATCGAGTCGACATCAGCGTGGGGCTGCCGGCCGAGCGCGTCGATGACCGCGAGCCGCGGCCGCGTCACGCGCAGTCCCGCGTCGCGCAGCAGTGCGACGGGGTCGGTGAGCGTGGGCATGCGGCCATGCAACCACCTTTTCTGGAATCATTCAAGAATAGGATCATGAACGTGTCGTGAACGCAGGGTCGGGTGGGTCGGCCTCCGCCAGCGTGCGCTACTTTCGAAAGGAACCCCAGCCTCAAGGAGCACCTCTCGTGAGCACTACCCCCGTCAAGGTCGCCGTCACCGGCGCCGCCGGCCAGATCGGCTACAGCCTTCTCTTCCGCCTCGCCAGCGGATCCCTGCTCGGACCCGACACCCCGATCCAGCTCCAGCTGCTCGAGATCACCCCGGCGCTCAAGGCGCTCGAGGGCGTCGTCATGGAGCTCGACGACTGCGCATTCCCGACGCTTGCCGGCGTCGAGATCGGCGACGACGCCGAGAAGATCTTCGACGGCGTCAACCTCGCCCTGCTCGTCGGCGCCCGCCCGCGTGGCCCGGGCATGGAGCGTGGCGACCTGCTCGAGGCCAACGGTGCGATCTTCACCGCACAGGGCAAGGCCCTCAACGCCGTCGCCGCCGACGACGTACGCATCGGTGTCACCGGCAACCCGGCCAACACCAACGCGCTGATCGCGATGTCCAACGCACCCGACATCCCCAAGGAGCGCTTCAGCGCCCTGACCCGCCTGGATCACAACCGCGCGATCTCGCAGCTCGCGGCCAAGACCGGCGCTCCCGTCACCGACATCAAGAAGATGACGATCTGGGGCAACCACTCGGCGACCCAGTACCCCGACATCTTCCACGCCGAGATCGCCGGCAAGAACGCGGCCGAGTCGGTCAACGACCAGGCGTGGATCGAGAACGACTTCATCCCGACCGTTGCCAAGCGCGGCGCCGCGATCATCGACGCGCGTGGCTCGTCGTCCGCTGCGTCAGCGGCGTCGGCGACGATCGATGCCGCCCGCGACTGGCTGCACGGCACCCCCGAGGGTGACTGGGCGTCGATGGCGGTCGTGTCCGACGGTTCGTACGACGTCCCCGAGGGCCTGATCTACTCGTTCCCCGTCACGACCAAGGGCGGCGACTGGGAGATCGTCCAAGGCCTGGAGATCGACGAGTTCTCGCGCGGTCGGATGGACGCCACCGCTGCCGAGCTCATCGAGGAGCGCGACGCGGTCAAGGAGCTCGGCCTCATCTGAGCCGACGCCCCGAGATTTGGATCGAGGTGCACCACGCGCATGCCGCGTGTGGTGCACCTCGATCCATTTCTGGGTGCGTCAGGTGGGTTGGCCGGGGATGACGACCGCGAGCACGACGAGGGCGACGCCCAGCGTGCTCATCCAGAAGACGTCGAACGCCTTGCCACGGACCCGCAGCATGCCGGTGTGGTCGATCGGCACGACGACACGGGCCAGCGCACCGACCACGAACGCCGCCCCGATCACGATGACGCCCGTGCGCCAGGGCCCTGCGACGACGATCACCAGACCGGCGAGCACCGCCAGGAGGTGCAGCAGGTAGAGCTGGGAGCCGCGGCTCCGGGGACCCATCACGGGTTCAGCCGCTCAACAGTCTCCACGACGTTGGCCAGCAGCATCGCGCGTGTCATCGGCCCGACCCCACCGGGGTTGGGCGAGATCCAGCCCGCCACCTCGTACGCCGCGGGGTCGACATCACCGACGATGCCGTTGTCATCGCGGCTCACCCCGACGTCAAGGAGCGCGGCGCCGGGCTTGACCATGTCGGCGGAGATGATGCCGGGCACGCCTGCTGCGGCGATCACGATGTCGGCGCGGCGTACCTCGGCGGCGAGGTCGCGGGTGCCGGTGTGGCACAGCGTCACGGTGGCGTTCTCGCTGCGGCGGGTCAGCAGCAGTCCCATGGGCCGGCCGACCGTGATGCCACGGCCGACGACGACGACATGCTGGCCGGCGATCGGCACGTCGTGACGGCGCAGCAGCTCGATGATGCCGCGCGGCGTGCACGGCAGCGGTGCTTCCTTGCCCAGCACGAGCCAGCCGAGGTTGGTCGGGTGGAGGCCGTCGGCGTCCTTGGCCGGATCGATGCGACCGATCACCGCGTTCTCGTCGAGGCCCTTGGGCAGGGGCAGCTGCACGATGTAGCCGGTGCACGCCGGGTCGGCGTTGAGCTCGTCGACCGCGGCCTCGACCTCGGCCTGCGTCGCGGTCTCGGGCAGGTCGATGCGCAGCGACTCGATGCCCACCTGGGCGCAGTCGCGATGCTTGCCCGCGACGTACCACTGGCTGCCCGGGTCGTTGCCCACGAGGATCGTGCCGAGTCCGGCAGTGACACCCCGCTCGCGGAGGGCGTCCACGCGTACGCGGAGCTCGTCCTTGATCGCGGCTGCAACCGCCTTGCCATCGAGAATCTGCGCTGTCACGGCACGAGTCTTTCATGGTGGCGCACCTCCGGAGCCGACCGGGCGTCCGCCTAGACTCGCTGCATGGCCATCCGCGCACAGCTGTCACAGGAGCGCAGCCGGCTTCGGCGCGACGAGTTGCTGGCCGCCGCGATCGAGCTGTTCGCCGAGGGCGGGTCACGGGCCATCACGCATCGCGCTGTCGCGGCGCGCGCCGGCCTCCCGTCGGCCACCACGACGTACTACTTCGAGTCGATCGACGACCTCATCCGCGAAGCGCTCGGCGCACACATCGAGAAGTGGATCCGCGACCTCGAGGCGTTGACCACGATCGACACCGGCGCCGCCGTGTCCCTCGACGACGCTCCTGCGTTCATCTCGCACCTGCTCGCGGTGCGCCGGCCCGAGATCGCCGCCCTCGAGCTGGCGATCTTTCTCGCCGCGGCACGAGTCCCCGAGCTCCGTGACGACACGGCCCGGGCCATGCAGGTCCTCGAGGAGCTGTCGACCAAGCTCCTGACGAGGGTCGGGGTCACCGAACCGGGAGCCCTGGCCGGTTCGATCGTCGCCCTCATGCTCGGCACGGCGCTGCGTCGGCAGTCGGGGCTGCACGCCGACGACGTCGAGGCACGCCAGCTGGTCTCGGCGATCCGCAGCCTCGTCGCCGCGCAGCCGCTCGGCCCTGATGCGGTCGACCGCGCGATCACCGACCTGCCCCGCGAGCCGCAATGACGGTGCGCTTCGGATCCCTCGAGCTCGAGCCGGTCCGGGACGAGCTGCTGGCACCGCCCGTCGCCGCGGCGCTCAGCGCCGCGCCCGGCGTCGCTGCCAAGGCCCACACGGTGGCGATCGATCCTGACCTCGCCGAGACCGCGACCCTGACCCAGCAGTTCGGCCTCGATCCCGAGATGTCGGCCAACTGCGTCATCGTGCTGGGCAAGCGCGGCGGCGAGCTCCGGCCGGCGGCCTGCGTCGTGCTGGCGAGCACGCGCGCCGACGTCAACGGCCTCGTGCGCCGCACGCTCGACGCCCGCAAGTGCTCGTTCGCGCCGCAGGACTGGGCCGTCGCCCAGACCGGCATGGAGTACGGCGGCATCACCCCGGTCGGCGTGCCTGACGGCTGGCCGATCCTCGTCGACCGCGCCGTGACGGAGCAGCCATGGGTGCTGCTCGGCAGCGGTCTGCGCCGCTCCAAGCTGGCGCTCCCGGGCCCGGCCCTCGCCGAGCTGCCCGGCGCCCAGGTGCTGGACGACCTCGGCCTGCGCTGACGCGTCAGCCGTGCTCGAGCAGGCTGATCAGGTAGTCGCCGTAGCCGCTCTTGGCGTACGCCTCGGCCTGCCGCCGCAGCCCGTCATCGCTCAGCAGCCCCTTGCGCCAGGCGGCCTCCTCAGGACACCCGATCGACAGGCCTTGTCGCTTCTGGACCGTGCGGATGAACTCGCCGGCCTCGCCCAGTGAGTCGAACGTCCCGGTGTCGAGCCAGGCCACGCCGCGTTCCAGCACCTCGACCCTCAGTCGGCCGGCCTCCAGGTAGGCGCGGTTGAGGTCGGTGATCTCGAGCTCCCCCCGCGCGGAGGGCACGAGCTCCGCGGCCATGTCGACGACGTCGTTGCTGTAGAAGTACAGGCCCGGCACGGCGAAATGGCTCTTGGGGACGGCCGGCTTCTCCTCCAGCGAGACCGCGACGCCGCGCTCGTCGAACTCGACGACGCCGAAGGCCGACGGTTCGGCGACGCGATAGCCGAAGATGACCGATCCGTCGATGTCGGTGAACTTCGCGAGCTGGGTGCCGAGCCCCGCGCCGTAGAAGATGTTGTCGCCGAGGATCAGGGCGGCCGACTCGCTGCCGATGTGGTCCTTGCCGATCACGAACGCCTGCGCGAGCCCGTCGGGGCTGGGCTGCACGGCGTACGTGATCGAGATGCCGAGCTGCGAGCCGTCGCCGAGCAGGTGCTCGAACTGGGCGGCGTCGTGCGGCGTCGTGATGACCAGCACGTCGGTGATCCCGGCCAGGATCAACGTCGACAGCGGGTAGTAGATCATCGGCTTGTCGTAGACCGGCAGGAGCTGCTTGCTCACGGCTCGCGTGACCGGGTGTAGCCGTGAGCCCGTGCCGCCGGCCAAGATGATTCCCCGCATGCGGACCATCCTAGGGAGGTCGCACGCGCGGACCCCTACTACGCTCGGCGCATGCGCACATTCCTGGTGACCGGAGGGGCCGGGTTCATCGGCTCCAACTTCGTACGGCACCTGGTCGCGACGACCGATGTCGAGGTGACGGTGCTCGACAAGCTGACGTACGCCGCGAGCCGCGAGAGCCTTGCCGACCTGCCGGCGGAGCGTTGCCGCCTGGTGGTCGGCGACATCGCCGACGAGGAGCTCGTCGGCAACCTGGTCGGTACGCATGACGCCGTGGTGCACTTCGCCGCGGAGTCGCACAACGACAACTCGCTCAACGATCCGAGCCCGTTCGTCCAGACCAACCTGGTCGGCACCTTCACCCTGCTGGAGGCCGCGCGCCGGCACGACGTCCGCCTCCACCACATCTCGACCGACGAGGTCTACGGCGACCTCGACCTCGACGACACCGCCCGCTTCACCGAGGCGACGCCCTACAACCCCTCGAGCCCCTACTCGGCGACCAAGGCCGGCTCCGACCTGTTGGTCAGGGCCTGGGTGCGCTCGTTCGGCGTACGCGCCACGATCAGCAACTGCTCCAACAACTACGGTCCCTGGCAGCACGTCGAGAAGTTCATCCCGCGGCAGATCACGCAGCTCATCGACGGTCTCAAGCCCCGCGTCTACGGCGACGGCCTGAACGTGCGCGACTGGATCCACGTCGACGACCACAGCAGCGCCGTCCTCACGATCCTCGAGCACGGCACGATCGGCGAGACCTACCTCATCGGAGCCGACGGCGAGCACAGCAACCGCGACGTCGTGGCCCAGCTGCTGGCGATCTTCGGCCGGAAGCCCGACGAGTTCGAGCACGTCACCGACCGTCCCGGGCATGACCGGCGCTACGCGATCGACCCCGGCAAGCTGCGCGAGGAGCTGGGCTGGCAGCCCCGGCACGCCGACTTCGCCACGGGCCTCGCCGAGACGGTCGAGTGGTATCGCGCCAACGAGCACTGGTGGCGGCCGAGCAAGGCCGCGACCGAGTCGATGTACTCCCGGCAGGGCCAGTGAGCGAGTCGCCCCAGGCCGGCACGACGCCGATTCCGGGACTGCTGGTCATACGCGTGGCGGTGCACGAGGACGCGCGCGGCTGGTTCAAGGAAAACTGGCAGCGCAGCAAGATGATCGACGCGGGACTGCCCGACTTCGGCCCCGTGCAGCACAACGTCGCGTTCAACACCTCGGCCGGCACGACCCGCGGGATCCACGCCGAGCCGTGGGACAAGCTCGTGTCCGTGGCGACCGGCCGGGTCTTCGGCGCCTGGGTCGACCTCCGCGCGGGCGAGTCGTTCGGGGCCGTCCACACGGCGGAGCTCGATCCGGCGACGGCCGTCTACGTGCCGCGAGGCGTCGCCAACAGCTACCAGACGCTCGAGGACGGCACGGCGTACTCCTATCTCGTCAACGCGCACTGGAGCCCCGACGCGGAGTACGCCAACCTCAACCTGGCCGACGAGACCGTCAACATCGCCTGGCCACTGCCGCTGGTCGAGATCTCCGACAAGGATCGCGACCACCCTCGCCTCGCCGACGTCGTGCCGGTGCCACCCAGGCGCACCGTGATCCTCGGCGCCGACGGCCAGCTCGGCCGGGCCCTCCGCGAGGCCCTCCCCGACGCGCTGGCCCTGACCCGCGCCGAGCTCGACCTCGCGGACCCAACGACGTACGACCGCGTGCGCTGGGACGACGTCGACACCATCATCAACGCGGCGGCGTTCACGGCCGTCGATGCCGCCGAGACGCCCGACGGGCGACGCGAGGCGTGGGCGGTCAACGTGACCGGCGTCGCGGCCCTCGCCCGCCTCGCGATCCAGCACCGGCTGACCCTCGTGACGGTCTCGTCGGACTACGTGTTCGACGGCACGCAGGCCGAGCACGCCATAGACGAGCCGGTCTCGCCGCTCGGCGTCTACGGGCAGACCAAGGCCGCCGGCGAGGCGGTCACGTCGACCGTCCCGCAGCACTACGTCGTGCGTACGAGCTGGGTCGTCGGTGACGGCGGCAACTTCGTCGCCACGATGCAGCGGCTGGCTCGCGACGGCGTGCGCCCGCAGGTCGTCGACGACCAGTTCGGCCGGCTCACCACGGCCCGGGAGCTGGCCGACGGCATCCTCGGACTGCTGTCGTCGGGAGCGCCGTACGGCATCCACCACATCACCGGGGGCGGCGAGCCCAGGTCCTGGGCTCACATCGCCCGCGAGGTCTTCGTCGCCGAGGGTCGCAGCGCCGACGACGTCATCGGTGTGTCGACCGAGTCGTACGGCGCCGACAAGCAGCTCGCCCCGCGCCCGAGGCACAGCAGCCTCGCGCCGCGCGCCGACTAGGTGTACTCGGCCATCAGGTTGGTAGCAGTCGGCTGATGGGTGGGAGTCCTCCGAGTGCGCTGTGGCGTCGCCGAGTGTTGTAGTTCTCGAGCCAGGGCGCAAGGGCTTCGGCTCGCTGGTCGTTGAAGACCTCCTGGTCGTGAAGCGGTTTCTCAACAGCTCCACTCCACACCGGGAGGTCTTCACCCGTCTACAGATCAGATCGAGACGTCACACGATCTCGACCAACGTGCCTGGGCATCACAGCTAGTCCAGGGAGTGGTGGGGCCCATTCGGGCGGGATTGCAGCACCAAGTACCACTGTTGTAATTCAGTTCAATTCATTCCCACCAGTCACACCAGTCACGTAGGGTGACCGGGTGTCGCGTGCTCGGGTCCTTCTGGTGGTGCTGTTTTTCGCTGCCATCTTGGTCCCGACCTCCTCGGCGCAGGCCAGCTCCTCACTGCTCTGCACGGGCTACACGTCGTGCAGCGACAAGGGCTACTCGCACTCCGGCTACGCGACCCACAAGTCGACGAGCTACTGGCGCATGTACACCGGCACCAACTGCACCAACTACGTCGCGTACCGGCTCGTCACGACCAACGGCATGCCGAACGTCCGGCCCAAGTCCGGTGTCGGCAACGCTGAGGACTGGGGCTTCGCGATGGCCTCGATCACCAACTCGACGCCGTCGCAGGGCTCGGTCGCGTGGTGGGGCAAGACCGGCCACCACGTGGCGTACGTCGAGAAGATCGTCTCCTCCAGCGAGATCTGGGTGTCGGAGTCCAACTGGAGCGGCGCGTTCGACTGGCGCAAGATCACGAAGTCCGGCTCGGGCTGGCCAGACGGCTTCATCCACTTCAGCGACCTCAAGATCGTCAACAACGAGAAGCCGACCATCCGCGGCACCGTCAAGGTCGGCGCCGCCCTGACCGCCTGGGGCGGCGACTGGACCCCCAAGGGCAACACGTACGTCTACCGGTGGCTCGCGAACGGCTCGGCCATCTCCGGCGCGACCGGCAAGACCTTCATGCCCACCGCCGCCCAGCTCGGCAAGAAGCTGTCGGTCCAGGTGACGGCCACCCGAACCAGCTACCCGACGCTCAAGGCGACCTCGGTCTCGGCCACGGTGGCGCCCGGCACCCTGACGAGCAGCGAGCCGCCGGCGATCACCGGCACCGCCCGGGTCGACTCGACCCTCACGGCGTCGACCGGCACGTGGTCACCCACCGGTGCGACGTACGCGTACCAGTGGCTGGTCGACGGCACGCCCGTCCCCGGCGCGACCGGCCGCACGTTCACCCCAGGACCCTCCGACGTCGACCGCCGCGTCACCGTCAAGGTCACCGCGACCAAGGCCGGCTACGACGCCGTCACCTCGATCTCGGACCCCACCGCTCAGCTGGCCCCCGGCCTCCTGAGCGCCACCACCAAGCCGGCCATCTCCGGCAGTCCCAAGGTCGGCTCGACCCTGACCGCGCGTCCCGGCACGTGGTCGAAGCCCGACCTCACGTACGCCTATCAGTGGTTCGTCGACGGGAAGGCCGTCAGCGGTGCGGACCACGAGACCTTTGTCCCCCGGCCCGCCGACGTCGACCTCCAGGTGACGGTCCACGTCACGGCCAGCCGCCACGGCTATGCCACGACGACGGCGATCTCGGGACAGACCGGCAAGGTCGCCCGTGGCACCTTCACGATCAAGTCTCCGCCGACCGTCACAGGCTCGCGGATGCGCGTCGGCGCCCGGCTCACCGCGACTCCCGGCACCTGGTCGCCGACCGGCACGTACACCTATCAGTGGTACGCCGACGGGAAGGCCATCGCCGGCGCCACCGAACGTACGTTCACCCCCACGAAGCACGAGCGCAGCCACCGCCTCCGCGTCCGGGTGACGGCGCGCCGGGACGGGTACGCCACCACCTGGGCGCTCTCCCCCAACACCCCCGAGATCGGCTACGGGCACATCGGCGTCGCCAAGCCGCCCGTGATCACCGGATCGGTCCGGCTCGGCAAGACCGTGAGCGTGGCGCCGGGCGAGCACACCCCGTCGGGTGCTGCGATGCGCTATCTGTGGCTGCGTGACGGCAAGGTCATCACGGGTGCGACCGGCCGCAGTCACCGCGTCAACACGGGCGACCTCGGCCACCGGCTCACAGCGCGGGTCACGCTCTCGGCTGCGGGCTACACGACCAGGACCGTCACGACCGCGCAGACCGGCTGGGCCAAGGCGACGTCGTCCGTACGAGCCTCCGCCACGACCGGCAGCCACAAGGTCACGTTCACGATCCGCGTCGCCGCGGCCGGCGTCCATGCCCCGGACGGCTCCGTCCAGGTGCGCTTCGCCGGCGACCACCACCGGACCGTCAAGATCGTCGACGGCCGGGGCTCGCTGCTCTTGACCGGACAGGCTCCCGGCGCTCATGCTTACGTTTTCACGTTTGGGGGTACGTCGACCGTCACGTCATCGACGTATCGCAAAACCGTCACGATCGGCTGACTCGTCGGCCGCATCGTACGGCTCGGAAAACAGACGGTCACATATGCGCGTCATGAAGTGGATCGGGACTCGTCTTACTACTGAGCCGTAACAAGCGGTTACACCGGGGGGTGGACGATCTCTACCGAGATCTCCTGTCTGCTCACTCCCAGGGGACCGACATGGCAACGACCGAACCATCCGAGATCGAGCGACCGGACCTGTCCGAGCTCGACGACGGCGCACTCGTCCAGCTCGCGCGAGACGGAGTGCACGACGCGTACGCCGCGCTCTACAGCCGACATGCCCACCCGGCGCAGCGCCTCGCGCGACATCTCGGCATGCGCGACGAGGCCGAGGACGTGGTGTCGGAGTCGTTCGCCCAGGTGCTCGAGCTCATGCGGCGCGGCAAGGGACCCGAGACGTCGTTCCGCGCCTATCTCTTCACGACGGTCCGCCACGATTCCGCCCGCCGCGCCAAGGCACGACAGAAGCTCGTCCCCACCGATGACGACTCGGCGATCGACACGATGATCGGGCTCGATGCCGGACAGCTCGACGCGTTCGAGGCCTCCGCGATCCGCGCCGCATACACGTCGCTGCCTGCGCGCTGGCGGACGGTGCTGTGGCAGGTGGAGGTCGAGCGCCGCAAGCCCCAGGACCTCGCGCCCGTGCTGGGACTGTCGCCCAACGGAGTCTCGGCTCTTGCCTATCGCGCCCGTTCCGCGTTGCGTGAGGCCTATCTCAAGCAGCACCTGCGCTCTGCCGCAGCGTCAGGCCGCAAGTGCCGCGAGGTCCGGGATCGCCTGCCCGCCATGCTCGGGGGGCGCCTGCCGAAACGACGCAAGCAGGCGGCCCTCGAGCACCTGGCCGGCTGCGCGGACTGCCGCGCGGTCCTGCGCGAGCTCGAGGTCGCCAACGCGACGGTGCAGGGCGTGGAGCGCATCGGATAACTTTCGATGTCCCCACATCGTTGTGAGAGACAGTCACTTACGCATCATTCGCACCACACGCATCGCGGGAGACGCAGCCAACCGTGTCAGAGATGGCAAGCACCTCGACGGGACGGAGCGACGCCGAGCTCATCTCGGCCGTCCGTTCCGGTGACAACGATGCCTACGCCGAGCTCTACGGTCGTCACCACGACGCCGCGATGCGCATGGCCCGCCAGCTCGTGCCCGGTCCGGACGCCGACGACCTGGTCGCCGAGGCTTTCCTCCGCGTCATGTCCGTCGTACGAGCCGGCAAGGGACCTGACGAGTTCTTCCGCGCCTACCTGCTGAGCACGATCCGCCGCCTGCACATCGATCGCATCCGAGCCAGCAGGCGCGTACGCAGCACGGACGACGAGTCCGAGCTCGATCGCGTGGTCCGGTTCGTGGACCCCGTCGAGATGACGTTCGAGCAGAAGGCCGCCTCCGACGCCTTCTCCTCGCTCCCGGAGCGCTGGCAGCTCGTCCTGTGGCACCTGGACGTCGAGGGCCAGAAGCCGGCGCAGATCGCGCCCCTGCTGGGCCTGAGTGCCAACAGCGTCTCGGCCCTGGCATATCGCGCGCGTGAGGGCCTGCGCCTGGCGTACCTGCAAAGCCACCTCGCGCCGCCGCTCGACGACACCTGCCGCTGGACCACGTCGCACCTCGGTCAGTACGTCCGCAAGGCGCTCTCCAAGCGCGACACGGCGAGGGTCGACCAGCACCTGGACACCTGCAGCCGGTGCGCGGCGCTCTACCTGGAGCTGGCCGAGGTCAACTCCCACCTGCCCGGCCTGCTGGCACCGGTCGTGCTGGGCACCGCCGCGGCGGGCTACCTCTCCTCCGGCGGCGCCGCCGCGGCTGCCGGCACGCTCAGCCAGGTGCTCGACTGGCTGACCAAGCCGTTCCACGCGATTGGCAAGGCCGGCCCGGTTGCCGGGACAGCCGCTGCCACGGTCGCGGTGGCTGCGGTCAGCGCGGTGGCCGTCTCCCAGCTCCTCTCCGACGGCGGGCCCGACGCCGCGGCCCCGGCGAGCGCACCCACGCGGTCAACCGCAGCCCCGTCGCCACCCGTGCCCAGCCCTCACCGGCCCACCAGCAAGCCGACGCCCACGCCGTCACCGTCGACCATCTCGCCGCTGCCGTTCGTGCCGCTGCCCACGGCGGCGCCCACACCACGCCGCACGCCGACGACACCTGCCAGGAGTCCGTCTCCCTCGCCATCGACGACTCCCCCGACGACACCGCCAACCACACCGCCGGGGCCCGCCTCGACCGACTATGGAGTCTCCGTCGCGTTCACCGACGAGGCCCCTCAGTTCCAGCGGACGTTGTCGGTCGACGTGTCGGCGACGGGAGACGCTCCGAAGGGCGCCGTCTTGACCCTCACGCTGGGCTTCGTCGCCGTCTCAGGAGGAGACGTCACGTTCCGGGGCGGCCTCACCTCCGAGTGGAGCTGTGGATCCCCACTGGAGGGCGACAGCATCACCGCGATGACCTGCACGCGTCCGCAGACGGGACTCGCGGTGCCGCCCCTGACCTTCTCGCTGCGCGGCCTCAACCCGCAGGTCACCGCGAGCATCAGCGGAGCAGACAACGTCGACGCGACGCCCGGCAACGACTCAGCCGTCGTGGTGGCGGCGGACTGGACGACTCACTGACCCGCCTCACGCTGCGGAGTCGAAGACGACCTTCCAGTGGCGGCCGACCTTCTGCACGTCGTACGACTCGGTCGGGTAGCCGTTGCCCCACGTGATGCGCACCGTGGCACTGGCGTCATGGACCTTGCCGGCACGATAGGTGACCTCGTCGAGGTCGATCCCTTCGGCCGCGAACGAGTCGGTGGCCTGCTCGACGACGTCACACCCCAGCTCCGACGGGGTGACGACGAGCTTGCGCGCCGCCTTGCAGTCGCCCGCGTCGAGCGCGCGCATCAGCCCGTCGACCGCGGCCTCGGTGGGCGAGAGCACCGCGGCCGGCGGGGCAGCGGTGGTGGTCGTGGTCGTCGGAGCGGAGGAGGGCTTGCCCGGGTCGGCAGGATCCGACGTGCCGCAGGCCGCAGCGAGCAACATCGCTCCCACCGCGACCAGCCGCCTCATCCCCTCAGTGTCCTCCGTAGGGCACACCGAGCTCGGCCAGCCTGGCCTTGCCGCCGTCGAGCTCGGTCAGCACCCACGCTCCCGTGTCGGTCAGGGTGAAGGTGTGCTCGTAGTGCGCCGCCCACGACCGGTCGGTCGTGACGACGGTCCAGTCGTCCGCGAGCGTACGGGTCTCGGGCGAGCCGAGAGTCACCATCGGCTCGACGGCGAGGGCCAGTCCCTTGACGAGCTTGGGACCGCGGCCGGGGCGGCCGTAGTTGGGCACGTTGGGTGGCTGGTGCATGGCCGACCCGATGCCGTGTCCCGTGTAGCCCTCGACGATCCCGTAGTCGCCGGCAGCGTCGACGGTCGCCTCGACCGCGTGGCTGATGTCGGAGACCCGGCCACCGAGTCGTGCCGCCGCGATGCCGCGCCACAAGGCGTCCTCGGTGACGCGCATGAGGGCGGTGACCTCGTCGGGAACCTCGCCGATCGCCACGGTCGTCGCGGCATCGCCGTGCCAGCCGTCGACGATCGCCCCGCAGTCGATCGAGATGATGTCGCCGTCACGCAGCACGCGCGTGCCCGGGATGCCGTGCACGACCTGGTCGTTGACCGAGGTGCAGATGACGCCGGTGAATCCGTGGTAGCCGAGGAAGTTGGACGTGGCGCCCTGCGACCGGATGTGGTCGTGGGCGATCGTGTCGAGCTCAGCCGTGGTCATGCCCGACGCGACGACCGAACGCAGCAGCGCCAGCGCGGAGCCGACGACCAGGCCGGCGGCCCTCATCGACTCGATCTGGGCCGGGGTCTTGATCTCGATGCCGCGTTCGAACATGGTTGCGGTCGCTCCCTCAGGAGGGCAGGGCGGCGTCGATCCTTCGGGTGACCTCGTCGACATCGCCCATGCCGTCGACCTCGATGACGAGCCCACGGGTGCCGTAGACCTCGAGCAGCGGAGCCGTCTCGGCGGTGTAGACCTCTTGGCGGTGACGGATGACCTCTTCGGTGTCGTCGGCCCGGCCGCTGGTCTCGGCGCGCTTGAGCAGCCGCTGGATCAGCTCCTCGGGATCGACCACGAGCTCGAGGACACCGTCGAGCTTGGTGCCGAGACCGTTGAGGATGCGATCGAGGGTGTCTACCTGGTCGACCGTGCGCGGATAGCCGTCGAGGATGAACGCCTCACGAGCGTCGTCCTGCGCCAGTCGGTCCTCGACCATCGCGTTGGTGACCTCGTCGGGCACGTACTCGCCGGCGTCCATGAACCGTTGTGCGGCCTTGCCGAGCTCGGTCTGCTGCTGCACGTTGGCGCGGAAGATGTCGCCGGTCGAGATGTGCGCCCCACCGATGCGCTGAGCCAGCGCCACGGCCTGGGTTCCCTTGCCGGCGCCGGGGGGACCCATGATCAGCAGGCGCATTACTTGAGGAACCCTTCGTAGTTCCGCTGCTGCAGCTGGCTCTCGATCTGCTTGACCGTGTCGAGACCCACGCCGACGATGATGAGGATCGTCGTGCCACCGAACGGGAAGTTCTGGCTGGCGTTGAGGATCGCGATCGCGATCATCGGGATCAGCGCGATCAGGCCGAGGTAGAGCGCTCCCGGTGCCGTGATGCGGCTCAGGACGTACGCGAGGTAGTCCTGGGTCGGCCGGCCCGCGCGGATGCCCGGGATGAAGCCGCCGTACTTCTTCATGTTGTCGGCGACCTCTTCGGGGTTGAACGTGATCGACACGTAGAAGTACGTGAAGAACACGATCAGCACGAAGAACGTGATCATGTAATAGGGGTGGTCGCCCTTGACGAAGTTGTTGTTGACCCACTGGGCCCACGGCGCGTTCTGGTTGAACTGCGCCATCAGGGCCGGGAGGTACATCAGGCTCGAGGCGAAGATGACCGGGATGATGCCGGCCTGGTTGACCTTGAGGGGGATGTACGTCGAGGAGCCGCCGAACATCCGCCGGCCGACCATGCGTTTGGCGTACTGCACCGGGATGCGGCGCTGGGCCTGCTCGATGAAGATCACGGCCGCGACGATCACGAGTCCGATCAGCACGACCAGGACGAACGTGGTCCAGCCCTTGGTCTGCTTGATCTGCCACATCGCGCCGGGGAACGTCGCGACGACCTGGGTGAAGATCAGGATCGACATGCCGTTGCCGATGCCGCGGTCGGTGATGAGCTCGCCGAGCCACATGATGACGGCGGTGCCGGCAACCATCGTGAGGACGATCAGGAGGAACGACAAGATGCTGTCGTTGTTGTAGAGCAGGTCACCGGTGGTCTGGCCGCCGAACAGGTTGCCGGAGCGCGCGAGCGCCACGATGCCTGTCGCCTGGAGGATCGCGAGACCCAGCGTCAGGTAGCGGGTGTACTGCGTGATCTTGGTCTGACCGGCCTGGCCCTCCTTCTTGAGGGCTTCGAGGCGGGGGATCACGACGACGAGGAGCTGCAGGATGATGCTGGCGGTGATGTAGGGCATGATGCCCAGCGCGAAGACCGTGAGCTGCAGCAGTGCACCGCCGGAGAAGACGTTGATCAGCGCGAAGAGGCTGCTGTTGTCACCGTTGGTGGCTGCGTCGACCGAGTCCTTGACGTTGCCGACGTTGATGCCGGGCGCCGGCATGGTCGAGCCCAGGCGGAACAGCACGATGATGAACAGGACGAAGAGGATCTTCTTCCGCAGGTCGGGCGTCCTGAATGCATGGACGAAGGCGCTGAGCACCGAGATCCTCCTCGTGCACCGGAGTGCTTCGGTATGACGGACAAAAGCGGGCTTTCGCCCGCAAGGTGACTCTAACAGTCACCCAAGCAGCCGGGGCAGGACGTGGCGTCCTGCCCCGGACAGCATCAACCGAGAACGGTGACGCTGCCGCCGGCTGCTTCGATCTTGGTCTTGGCAGACGCGGAGAACTTGTTCGCCGTGATCTGGAGCTTGACCGTGATCTCGCCCTGCCCGAGGACCTTGACCGGACGGCCCTTGCGGACCGCGCCGTTGGCGACGAGCGACGCGACGTCGACGTCACCACCCTTGGGGTAGAGCTCCTCGAGGCGATCGAGGTTGACGACCTGGTACTCCTCGCGGAACGGGTTCTTGAACCCCTTCAGCTTGGGCAGTCGCATGTGGATGGGGACCTGGCCGCCCTCGAAGCCCGCGGGGACCTGGTAGCGAGCCGCGGTGCCCTTGGTGCCTCGACCGGCAGTCTTGCCCTTCGAGCCCTCACCACGACCCACGCGGGTCTTGGCGGTCTTGGCTCCCGGTGCGGGACGCAGGTGGTGCAGCTTGAGCGTCATGTCAGTCAACCTCCTTGACGTCCACGAGGTGCGAGATGGACGCTGCCATGCCGCGGATCTCGGGACGATCTTCCTTGACGACAACGTCGCCGATGCGCTTCAGACCGAGCGTGCGCAGGGTCTGACGGTGATTGGGCTTGCGGCCGATGCCGGACTTGACCTGGGTGACCTGGATCTTCGCCATCACGCACCCACTCCGGCGTCTGCCTTGGCCTTGGCCTCGGCGATGCCTTCCTTGCCGGCCCGCAGGAGCGCCGCCGGAGCGACCTCCTCGACCGTCAGGCCGCGACGCGCCGCCACCATCTCCGGCGACTCGAGCAGCTTGAGGGCCGCCACGGTCGCGTGGACGATGTTGATCGCGTTGGACGAGCCGAGCGACTTGGACAGGACGTCGTGGACGCCTGCCGCCTCGAGCACGGCGCGCACCGGGCCACCGGCGATGACGCCGGTACCGGGCGATGCGGGACGCAGGAAGACGACGCCAGCCGCCTTCTCGCCCTGCACCGGGTGCGGGATCGTGCCCTGGATGCGGGGAACGCGGAAGAAGGACTTCTTGGCCTCTTCGACGCCCTTCGCGATCGCGGTCGGGACTTCCTTGGCCTTGCCGTAACCGATGCCGACCTGACCATCGCCGTCGCCGACGATCACGAGAGCGGTGAAGCTGAAGCGACGACCACCCTTGACGACCTTAGCGACACGGTTGATCGTGACGACCTTCTCGATGTACTGCGACTTCTCGGCTCCGCGGTCGTTTCCACGACCGCGTCCGCCTCCGCCTCCGCGGCGCTGCTGCCCGCTCATGCGGCACTCCTCTGGTTGTTAGTCTTCATCAGAACTCCAGTCCGCCCTCGCGCGCGCCGTCAGCCAGGGCTGCGACACGGCCGGCGTACTTGTTGCCCGCGCGGTCGAAGACGACGGTGGCGACACCGGCGGCCTTGGCGCGGTCGGCGACGAGCTCGCCGACCTTGCGGGCCTTGGCGGTCTTGTCACCGTCGGACGAGCGCAGATCGGCTTCCATCGTCGACGCGGAGGCCAGCGTGCGGCCTTCGAGATCGTTGACGACCTGAGCGACGATGTGCTTGCTCGAGCGAGTGATGACGAGACGCGGACGCTCCGCCGAACCCTCGATCTTCTTGCGTCCTCGCACCTGACGGCGCAGACGCGAAGCCGTACGGGGCGACGTGTGCTTGGCGTGCTTGATCGAGATAGCCATGACTACTTACCAGCCTTTCCGACCTTGCGGCGGACGTGCTCGCCGGCGTAGCGGACGCCCTTGCCCTTGTAAGGCTCGGGCTTGCGGATCTTGCGGATGTTCGCTGCGACCTCACCGACGGCCTGCTTGTCGATGCCGTGCACGGCGAACTTGGTGGGCGACTCGACCGAGAACGTGATGCCCTCGGGAGCCTGGACCGGGACGGGGTGGCTGAAGCCGAGCGCGAACTCGAGTGCAGCCGGGCCCTTGGCCTGGACGCGGTAACCGACGCCGACGATCTCGAGCTTCTTCTCGTAGCCCTCGGTGACACCGGTGACCATGTTGGCGATCAGGGTGCGCGACAGACCGTGAAGAGCCTTGCTGCGACGCTCGTCGTTGGGACGCTCGACAGCGAGGCTGCCGTCGTCCGCCTTGGAGACCGTGATGGGCTCCGCGACGGTGTGCGACAGCTCGCCCTTGGGGCCCTTGACGCGAACGTCCTGGCCCTCGATCGTGACCTCGACCCCGGACGGGATCGTGACGGGAATCTTGCCAATGCGTGACATGTGTTCAGACCCCTCTCACCAGACGTAGGCGAGGACTTCTCCGCCTACGCCCTTCTGGTTGGCCTGGCGGTCCGTGAGGAGACCCTGGCTCGTCGAGATGATCGCCACGCCGAGTCCACCGAGCACCTTGGGCAGGCCGGTCGACTTCGCGTAGACGCGAAGACCCGGCTTGCTGATGCGGCGGATGCCGGCGATGGAACGCTCGCGGTGCGGCCCGTACTTGAGGGTGATCGTGAGCGTCTTGCTCACCTCGCCCTCCTTGGGCTCGGCGACCTCGATCGCGGTGATGTAGCCCTCCTGCTTCAGGATCTCGGCTACGCCGGCCTTGAGCTTGGAGTACGGCATCGACACGCTGTCGTGGTACGCCTGATTGCCGTTGCGGACACGCGTCAGCATGTCGGCGATCGGATCGGTCATTGTCATAGTTCGTGTGTTCCATTCCTGCCGTGGTTTCCTTGCCCCTCGATGTGAGGAGCCGACGGACCTGCGGCTTTCAGAGGTAGGTGATTACCAGGAGCTCTTCGTGATGCCCGGCAGCTCGCCGCGGTGTGCCATCTCGCGAAGGCAGATGCGGCAGAGGCCGAACTTCTTGTAGACCGAGCGGGGTCGGCCACAGCGCTGGCAACGGGTGTAGCCGCGTACCGCGAACTTGGGCTTGCGGGCGGCCTTGACCTTGAGTCCAGTCTTCGCCATGTCAGTTCTCCTTGTACGGGAAGCCGAGCAGCTTGAGCAGCGCGCGACCCTCGTCGTCGTTGGTGGCCGTGGTGACGATCGTGATGTCCATTCCGCGCGACCGGTCGATCTTGTCCTGGTCGATCTCGTGGAACATGACCTGCTCGGTCAGACCGAACGTGTAGTTGCCGCGGCCGTCGAACTGCTTGGGCGAGAGCCCACGGAAGTCGCGGATGCGGGGCAGCGCGAGCGTCAGCAGACGGTCGAGGAACTCCCACATGCGGTCGCCGCGCAGCGTGACGTGCGCGCCGATCGGCATGCCCTCACGCAGCTTGAACTGCGCGATGGACTTGCGGGCCTTGGTGACCTGCGGCTTCTGTCCCGTGATGGCCGTGAGGTCGCGGAGTGCGCCCTCGATCAGCTTGCCGTCGCGGGCGGCTTCGCCGACGCCCATGTTGACGACGATCTTGGTGAGGCCGGGAACCTGCATGACGTTGGCGTACTCGAACTGCTCACGGAGCGCCGGGAGGATCTCCTCGCGGTACCGCGTCTTGAGGCGGGGGGCCGCCGTGGTGGTGTCACTCATGCTCAGATCTCCTTTCCGGTCTTCTTCGCGATGCGCACGCTGCGCTGAGCGCTGTAGGTGGAACCGTCGGGACGGTTCTTGGTGACGTCGTCGCGGCGGTAGCCGACGCGAGTCGGGGTCTTGTCGGCGAGCAGCATCACGTTGGAGATGTGGATCGGCGCCTCGCTGGTGATGATGCCGCCCGAGCCTGCGCCACCGGCCTGTGAAGGCTTGGTGTGGCGCTTGACGCGGTTGACGCCCTCGACGATGACGCGGTTCTGGTCAGCGATCACTTCGATCACCGATCCGGTCACGCCCTTGTCCTTGCCAGCGATGACCTTGACCTGGTCACCCTTGCGAATGCTGATGGTGCCTTTGCGGGCCATCTCAGAGCACCTCCGGTGCGAGCGAAATGATTCGCATGAACTTCTTGTCGCGAAGCTCACGCCCGACGGGACCGAAGATGCGCGTACCGCGCGGGTCGCCGTCGGCCTTGAGGATCACGGCTGCGTTCTCGTCGAACTTGATGTACGAGCCATCCGGACGACGGCGCTCCTTGACGGTGCGCACGACGACAGCCTTGACGACATCACCCTTCTTGACGTTTCCGCCGGGGATGGCGTCCTTGACAGTGGCGACAATCGTGTCGCCGATGCCCGCGTAGCGCCGACCTGAGCCACCGAGGACACGGATGCAAAGGATCTCCTTGGCACCGGTGTTGTCGGCGACCTTGAGTCGCGACTCCTGCTGAATCATCTGTCGTCTCCTACTTGGCCTTCTCGAGGATCTCGACGATGCGCCAACGCTTGGTGGCGGACAGTGGACGTGTCTCCATGATCAGGACACGGTCACCGATGCCGGCAGCGTTCGCCTCGTCGTGAGCCTTGAGCTTGATGTTGCGACGCAGGACCTTGCCGTAGAGCGCGTGCTTGACGCGATCCTCGACGTTGACCACGACGGTCTTGTCCATCTTGTCGCTGACGACAAGACCCTCACGGGTCTTGCGCGTGGTGCGTTCGGTCACTGCCTCGTCCTTCTGGTTCTTGTCGGTCATGCCTCGACCTCCTCGACGATGCCGAGCTCGCGCTCACGCATGATCGTGTAGATCCGGGCGATGTCCTTGCGCACTGCCCGAAGCCGGGCGGTGTTGTCGAGCTGACCGGTGGCGTTCTGGAAGCGCAGGTTGAACAGCTCTTCCTTGGCCTCTGACAGCTTGGCTGCCAGGTCGTCAGAAGCGACGCTGCGCAGCTCTGCTGCGGTTGTGTGCTGCGCCATCACAGCTCACCTGTCTCTCGGGTGATGAATCGGGCCTTCATGGGGAGCTTGTGGATCGCGCGGCGCATGGCCTCGCGAGCAACCTCCTCGGAGACACCCGACAGCTCGAACATGACGCGTCCGGGCTTGACGTTGGCGACCCACCACTCCGGCGAACCCTTACCGGAACCCATGCGGGTCTCGGCAGGCTTCTTCGTGAGCGGGCGGTCCGGGTAGATGTTGATCCAGACCTTGCCGCCACGCTTGATGTGACGCGTCATGGCGATACGAGCGGACTCGATCTGACGGTTCGTCACGTAGGCGGCGGTCACGCACTGGATGCCGTAGTCACCGAACGCGAGCTCGGTGCCACCCTTGGCCGCGCCGCGGCGCGTGGGGTGGTGCTGCTTGCGGTACTTGACCCTGCGGGGCATCAACATCAGCTCTCCCCTCCTTCAGGCCCTGAATTGGTGTTGGCAGCGGCGGGCGCGGCAACGGTTTCGGCGGTGGCCGGAGCCGCAGCAGCGGCGTCGGCCGCCGGAGCGGCGTCCTCACGGGCGGGACGCTCGGGGCGACGTGCGCCACCGGCGGCGCCACCACGGGCGGGACGACGGTTGCTGCCGGGAGCGGCCGCACGCTTGGCCGCCTCGGCCTCGCGCTCGGCGCGGGTGCCCGCAACCTCGCCCTTGTAGATCCAGACCTTCACGCCGATGCGGCCGAAGGTGGTCTTGGCCTCGTAGAAGCCGTAGTCGACGTCGGCACGGAGCGTGTGCAGGGGCACGCGGCCCTCGCGGTAGAACTCCGAGCGGGACATCTCGGCGCCGCCGAGACGACCCGAGCACTGGATACGGATGCCCTTGGCACCGCTGCGCATCGTCGTCTGCATGGCCTTGCGCATCGCGCGACGGAACTGCACGCGACCCGACAGCTGCTCGGCAACGCCCTGAGCGACGAGCTGCGCATCCATCTCGGGGTTCTTGACCTCGAGGATGTTCAGCTGCACCTGCTTGCCCGTGAGCTTCTCGAGGTCGCCGCGGATGCGGTCGGCCTCGGCGCCACGGCGGCCGATGACGATGCCGGGGCGAGCAGTGTGGATGTCGACGCGTACGCGGTCACGCGTGCGCTCGATCTCGACACGGCTGATGCCGGCGCGGTCCATGCCCTTGGTGAGCATCTTGCGGATCTTGACGTCCTCACCGACGTAGCTCTTGTAGAGCTTGTCGGCGTACCAACGGCTCTTGTGATCCGTCGAGATGCCCAGTCGGAACCCGTGCGGGTTGATTTTCTGTCCCACTATCGGGCCCCGCCCTTCTTCTTGGAGTTCTTGATGTTGGCCGCGTCCAGCTTGGCCTGAACGACCGAGCGGGGCTGCACGACCACGGTCAGGTGGCTGCTGCGCTTGAGGATGCGGTTGGCCGCACCCTTGGCGCGGGGACGCCAACGCTTCATCGTCGGGCCCTCGTCGACCTGGACCACGGTGATGACCAGGTCGGAACGGTCGAGGCCTTCAGTCGTCTCGGCGTTGGCCGCGGCGCTGTCGACGAGCTTGTAGAAGTTCTCGGCGACGGCCTGCGGCGCGAACTGCAGGGTGTTCAGGGCGTTCTCGACCGAGTCGCCGCGGATCAGGTCCGCGATGCGGCGCGACTTCTGCGCGGTGACGCGCACGAAGCGAGCGACGGCGAACGCACCGGGCTCGTCGCCCAGCAGACGCTCACGTCGAGCACTGATGTTCTCACGGGTAGCTGCACTCATCGCCTCTTCGCCTTCCGGTCGTCCTTCTCGTGACCGCGGAACGTGCGGGTCGGGGCGAACTCGCCCAGCTTGTGACCCACCATCGAGTCCGTGATGAACACGGGCACGTGCTTGCGGCCGTCGTGCACGGCGATCGTGTGTCCGATGAAGGACGGCAGGATCATCGAGCGACGCGACCAGGTCTTGATCACGGTGTGAGTGTCGGCCGCGTTCTGCGCGTCGACCTTCTTCTCGAGGTGCCCGTCAACGAACGGGCCCTTCTTCAAACTGCGTGGCATCTGTTAACCAATCCTTCTCAGCGGCCGGACTTGCGGCGGCGGACGATCTGGGAGTCGCTGGCCTTGCGCTTGCGCGTACGGCCTTCCGGCTTGCCCCACGGGGAGACGGGGTGACGTCCACCGGACGTCTTGCCCTCACCACCACCGTGCGGGTGGTCGACCGGGTTCATGGCGACACCGCGGACGGTCGGGCGCTTGCCCTTCCAGCGGTTGCGTCCGGCCTTGCCCCAGTTGATGTTGGACTGCTCGGCGTTGCCGACCTCGCCGATCGTGGCGCGGCAGCGGACGTCGACGTAGCGCATCTCGCCGGAGGGCAGACGCAGCTGCGCCTTGTTGCCTTCCTTGGCGACGAGCTGCACCTTGGTGCCGGCGGAGCGGCCCATCTTGGCGCCACCGCCCGGACGCAGCTCGATGCCGTTGATCAGCGTGCCCACGGGGATGTTGCGCAGGGGCAGGTTGTTGCCGACCTTGATGTCGGAACCGACACCGGACTCGACCGTCATGCCCTGCTTGAGGCCCTCGGGCGCGATGATGTAGCGCTTCTCGCCGTCGGCGTAGTGCAGGAGCGCGATGCGCGCGGTGCGGTTGGGGTCGTACTCGATGTGAGCGACCTTGGCCGGCACGCCGTCCTTGTCGTAGCGACGGAAGTCGATGATGCGGTAGGCGCGCTTGTGACCGCCACCCTGGTGACGCGTCGTGATGCGTCCCTGGTTGTTGCGGCCGCCCTTCTTGGGCAGCGGCTCCGTCAGCGACTTCTCAGACGTCGTGCGGGTGATCTCGGCGAAGTCGGCAACGCTCGAGCCACGACGGCCCGGGGTTGTCGGCTTGTATTTGCGAATTGCCATATGTCTTCAGTCCTCGTCTCAGGCGCTCGGGCCTGCGAAGATGTCGATGCTCTGGCCTGCGGCGACACTCACGATGGCTCGCTTGGTGTCCTTGCGCTTGCCGAGACCCGAACGCGTGCGGCGGGTCTTGCCCTTGCGGTTGAGCGTGTTGACCGCGGTGACCTTGACGCCGAAGATCTTCTCGACGGCGATCTTGATCTCCGTCTTGTTGGCGTCCGGGTGCACCACGAAGGTGTACTTGTTGTCATCGAGCAGGCCGTAGCTCTTCTCGCTGACGACCGGCGCGATCAAGATGTCGCGGTGGTCCTTGTGGATCGTGCTCACTTGTCTCCTCCAACAGGCTTGAACCCGGCGGCCTCAGCGGACTCGGCCGAGTCGAACCAGACCTCGGCGACCGTCTGCTCGTACCACTGGCTGTCCTCGGTGTGGTAGAGGCCGGAGTCGGCGTTGCCCTTGATCGTGAAGCCCTTGGGAGCGTTGCCGCTCTTGAGGGGGGCCTTGGAACCGGGGCCGTACGGCTGGGTGGCCGTCGCGTTGTCCGGGACCGTCGGGCCGTCGGCCTTGGGGGCGTCAGCCGTCTTGGCGGCCGCCTTCTTGGCCGGGGCCTTCTTGGCGGGCTTGTCCTCGACCGGGGCGTCGACGAGCGTCGCTGCCTCAGTCGCCTTGGCCGGGGCCTTCTTGGCGGGCGCCTTCTTGGCTGCCTTCTTGGCGGCCGGCTTGGCGTCGCGCGCGTCGACCTCGGTCGCGTGCGCACTCAGGGCGACGGTCTTGGCACCCTCGGCCGAGCGCGCCGCCACGAAGGCGTCGAACGCGGGCTGGGTGAAGATGATGTCGTCACTGAGCAGGACGTCGTAGGTGTTGACCTGGTCGAACGTCAGGATGACGACCTCGCCGAGGTTGCGCAGGCTGAGCGACGTGATCGTGTCGTCACGATCGACGATGATCAGCACGCGGGGGCGCGGCGTGAGCTCGCGCAGCGTGGCCAGGGCCAGCTTGGTCGACGGCTTGTCGCCGGCGACGATGCTGTCGACCACGTGCAGGCGACCCGAACGAGCCCGGTCCGAGAGGGCACCGCGCAGGGCGGCGGCCTTCATCTTCTTGGGCGTGCGCTGGTCGTACGAGCGCGGCGTCGGGCCGTGCACGATGCCACCACCGTTGTACTGGGGTGCGCGGATCGAGCCCTGGCGAGCGCGACCGGTGCCCTTCTGGCGGTACGGCTTCTTGCCACCACCGGACACCTCGCCACGCGACTTGGTGCTGTGCGTGCCCTGGCGAGCCGCGGCGAGCTGCGCCACGACGACCTGGTGGATCAGCGGGATGTTGACCTGTACGTCGAAGATGTCGACAGGCAGCTGAGCGTCAATGGTCTTGGACATGAGGTCAGGCTCCCTTCACTGCGGAACGGATGACGACGAGTGCGCCCTTGGGGCCGGGTACGGCGCCCTTGATGAGGATGACGCCCTTGTCGGTGTCGACGGCGTGAACCTTGAGGTTCTGCGTCGTCACCTGCTCGGCGCCCATGTGGCCCGCCATGCGCAGACCCTTGAAGACACGACCCGGGGTGGCGCAGCCACCGATCGAGCCGGGCTTGCGGTGGTTGCGGTGCGCACCGTGGGAAGCGCCGACGCCGTGGAAGCCGTGACGCTTCATGACTCCGGCGAAGCCCTTGCCCTTGCTGGTCGCGGTGACGTCGACGACGTCGCCGGCGGCGAAGATCTCCGGGGAGACCTCCTGGCCCAGCGTGTAGTCGGAGATGGCCTCGGTGCGGATCTCGACGATGTGGCGGCGAGGAGTCACGCCGGCCTTCGCGAGGTGACCGGAGACCGGCTTGTTGACCTTGCGGCCGTCGATCTCGCCGAAGCCGAGCTGGACGGCGGAGTAGCCGTCGGTCTCACGCGTACGGATCTGCGTGACGACGTTGGTGTCGGCAGCGATCACGGTGACGGGAACGATCTTGTTGTCGGCGTCCCATACCTGGGTCATGCCGAGCTTGCGGCCGAGGAGGCCGCGCGTGGTGGCAGTGCTGCTGGTGCTCATGGTCGCTGTCCCCCTCAGAGCTTGATCTCGATGTCGACGCCGGCCGGCAGGTCGAGGCGCATGAGCGAGTCGACTGTCTTGGGCGTCGGGTCAATGATGTCGATGAGGCGCTTGTGCGTGCGCATCTCGAAGTGCTCGCGGCTGTCCTTGTACTTGTGCGGCGAACGGATCACGCAGAACACGTTCTTCTCGGTGGGCAACGGCACCGGTCCTGCGACCTTGGCGCCCGTGCGCGTCACCGTGTCGACGATCTTGCGCGCCGACGAGTCAATGACCTCGTGGTCGTAGGCCTTGAGCCGGATACGGATTTTTTGTCCCGCCATGCTCTCGCTTGTCCTTTACGTTCGTTCGCTTCGCAGTCTCGCCCCGGATCGAGGGAGAAAGGCTCCTCCCTCCCACCGACCCCCGAGGTCGGGCGTGTCGCGGCCACTTGGGCGCATACGTCACACACTTGTCGAGTTAGGTGGTTGGACCCGCTTCCAGCGGGACAAGCTCGATCTCAGGTTCGGCACCGGCGTCGTGATCGGCGTGAGAGGCCGGACGTTCGGCGCCCCAGCGATCGAGCCGGAGCAACCGAACTATTCTGACAGAGACTCCGGGGGTAATACAAATCGAGGCAGTCGCTCGTCAGCCCCGTACCCGCTCGTCTGCGAGCGTGGCCCCATCATGCCGAGGACACCGGCCGGTGCGAGGGCGAGCTGAACACGCTCACGGGCCGCTCCTGCGGGACGCCGTCGATCGCGATGTCGACCAACTCGTTGTAGAACGCCACGCGGCCGGCGATCTTGCCGACTGCGGCGTACGGATCGGCGTACGACCACGCCACGTGTTGCGCGTCGGCATGGTCGCGCACACTCCAGTACTCCACCGCGGCGCCCTTGTACGGGCACCGGCTGCGGTTGCCGCTCGGCTCGAGGGCGTCGAGCCGTACGTCGGACCGTGGCAGGTAGTAGCGGGTCGGCAGGTCGGTCTCGTAGAGCATGACCGACGAACGGCTGTCGGCGAGCTCGACGCCGTCCAGGCTGACCACCACGTGGCGGGAGCTGGCGATGGCCTCCACGCGCTTGTGGGGGTCACGGGGGTGCTCGATGACCTCCTCTTCCTCCTCCATCCACCTGTCGAGGACTCCGGGCTGCCAGCTGAGGACCAGCCAGTCGACGATCGCCGGGTCATCCCGTCGCCAGGCGGCATGCCGCACGACCCGACCATCGACGTGCAGGTCGTACCACTGGGTGACCGGGCCCTTGGGCCGGTAGAAGAACGATCCCTCCGGCGGCGGGTCGGCCGCGGGCCGCAACACGTCGAGACGGACATCCTCATCGGCGAAGGCGTAGCCCGGCACCGGGAAGGAGTCCTCGAAGAACAGCATCGGTGCGCGGCTGTCGACCACGGCCGTCTCCCCGACAAAGCCGCGGACCCACTTGCTTGACAGCTCGGTTCTCATCGTAACTCCTGTACTGTAAGGATGCCTGTCGACTATAGGAAGGACTCCTTACGAATGTCAAGCCCCGGTCCGTTCGCTTCGCGTCCGCCGCTGATCGCGCTGGTCGACCGCGCGAACCGCGTCATGCAGGCGGACATGGTGCGCGAGGCGCACCGGCACGGCTTCACCCAGGTCAAGCAGGCGCACAACGCCGTGTTCAGCACCTTGGGTGGAGGTGGGGCCCGCGCCTCCGACATGGCTGCGCGAGCGGGCATCACCCGCCAGTCGATGGGAGAAATCGTCCGCGAGCTGACGTCGCTGGGCATACTCACCACCGCGCCCGACCCGGAGGATCGACGAGCGAAGCTGATCACGTACACGCCGGCCGGTCTCGAGCTCACCACCGCCGGCTACCAGCACATCCTCGACCTCGAGGCGGAGTTCACCGGAAAGTTCGGCGCGGATCAGTACGAGCTCGTGCGGGATGCCCTGGAGTGGGTCGTGCAGCTGCTGGAGACCAACCCGGCTCAGTGATGCACGTGGCTCTCGGAGTCGATGTGGCCGGCCGGCTCGATCTGGAACGTGGAGTGCTCGACGTCGAAGTGGTCCGCCAGGCAACCGCGCAGCCGGTCGAGCACGCCATGCGCGTCATCCATGGCCGTGACCGACTCCTCGACCACGACGTGGGCGCTCATGACCGGCATGCCCGACGTGATGGTCCACACGTGCAGGTCGTGCACGTCCTTGACACCGTCCATCGCCAGGATGTGCTCGCGCAGCTCGCCCAGGTCGACGTCGCGAGGCGTCGACTCCAGCAGCACCTCGGCCACCTCCCTCAGCAGCGAGATCGCGCGCGGCAGGATCATCGCGGCGATCACGAGTGACGCGATGGCGTCGGCGGGATACCAGTCGGTCAGCAGGATGACCGTGGCCGAGACCAGGACGGCGACCGATCCGAGGGCATCACCCAGCACCTCGAGGTAGGCACCGCGGACGTTGATGCTCTCCTGCGCCCCGTGCCTGAGCAGCAGCAGGCCGATGAGGTTGACCACCAGGCCCACGCCGCCGGCGAGCAGGATCAACCCGCCCTCCAGCTCCGGGGAGTCGCCGAAGCGGCGGATCGCGCTGACGGCGACCCAGCCTGACAGGCCCAGCAGGATCAGGCCGTTGGCACCGGCAGCCAACACCCCGGTGCGGGAGTAGCCGAAGGTCCGCCTCGAGCCGGGGCCGCCACCATGTTGCGCGACCGTGATCGCCGCGAGCGCCATGACGATGCCGAACGAGTCGCCCAGCATGTGCCCGGCGTCGGCCAGCAGCGCGAGACTGCCGGTGATCCACGCGACCACGGCCTCGACGACCAGGACGCCGACGGACAGGGACAGCACGAGCGCGAGGCGGCCGCGATGTGCGACACCCGTGCCGTGTCCGTGGTCGTGTCCCATGCCATTAAGGATACGGCGACGTTGCGAAATCAACGAGCCGTTGTCCGCCAAAAGGACGCCACCGGGAACCACTCCCATCTGGGCGTACGAAGGGCGAGCAGGTCGCCGCTCCGGGAACGACAAGAGCCCCGCCCTGCCGAAGCAGGACGGGGCTCTCGCTGAGCTGGTGTGGCTAGCTCACTTGTTGATCTTCGTGACGCGTCCGGCGCCCACCGTGCGACCACCCTCGCGGATGGCGAAGCGGAGGCCTTCCTCCATGGCGATCGGCTGGATCAGCTGAACGCTCATCTCGGTGTTGTCGCCGGGCATGACCATCTCGGTGCCCTCGGGCAGCGTGACGACGCCGGTGACGTCCGTGGTGCGGAAGTAGAACTGCGGACGGTAGTTGTTGAAGAACGGCGTGTGACGGCCACCCTCCTCCTTCGACAGGATGTAGACCTGACCCTCGAACTCCGTGTGGGGAGTCGTGGAACCGGGCGCGATGATGACCATGCCGCGCTCGACGTCTTCGCGCTTGGTGCCGCGAAGCAGCAGTCCGACGTTCTCGCCGGCCTGGCCCTCGTCGAGCAGCTTGCGGAACATCTCGATGCCGGTGACCGTCGTGGTCTGCTTGGCCTCACGGATGCCGACGATGTCGACCGTCTCGTTGACCTTGATGATGCCGCGCTCGATACGACCGGTGATGACGGTTCCACGACCGGTGATCGTGAAGACGTCCTCGACGGGCATGAGGAACGGCTTGTCGGTCTCACGCGGGGGCATCGGGATGTAGTCGTCGACAGCCTGCATGAGCTCGAGGATCGACTCGCCCCACTTGGCGTCGCCCTGGAGCGCCGGGTGAGCGGCGACCTTGACGACGGGGACGTTGTCGCCGTCGAACTCCTGATCACTCAGGAGCTCACGGACCTCGAGCTCGACGAGCTCGAGGATCTCTTCGTCATCGACCATGTCGCACTTGTTGAGCGCGACGACCATCGCGGGCACGCCGACCTGGCGAGCGAGCAGCACGTGCTCACGCGTCTGGGGCATGGGACCGTCGGTGGCGGCGACCACGAGGATCGCGCCATCCATCTGAGCCGCACCGGTGATCATGTTCTTGACGTAGTCAGCGTGACCCGGGCAGTCGACGTGCGCGTAGTGGCGGTTCTCGGTCTGGTACTCAACGTGCGAGATCGAGATCGTGATGCCGCGCTGCTTCTCTTCGGGCGCCTTGTCGATCTGATCGAAGGCCGAGGCCTCGTTCAGGTCGGGGTACTTGTCGTGCAGCACCTTGGTGATCGCCGCGGTAAGAGTCGTCTTACCGTGGTCGATGTGACCGATGGTGCCGATGTTCATGTGCGGCTTGGTCCGCTCGAACTTCGCCTTAGCCACTTGGGGCTCCTTCTTCGAATTGGTTGCTGTTGAACGCCGTTGGGTCCCGCCGTACGGAAGCCTCAGGCCATCTTATGAGATGGACCGCTGCTACTCGCCGCGGGCCTTCTTGATGATCTCTTCCGCGACGTTCTTGGGAACCTCCGCGTAGGAGTCGAACTGCATCGAGTATGACGCACGACCCGAGGTCTTGGACCTCAGGTCGCCGACGTACCCGAACATCTCGGACAGGGGGACGATCGCCTTGACGATCTTGACGCCTCCCATGCCCTCTTCCATGGCGTTTACCTGGCCACGGCGAGAGTTGAGGTCGCCGATCACGTCGCCCATGTAGTCCTCGGGCGTGGTGACCTCGACCGCGAACGTGGGTTCGAGGATCACCGGATCGGCCTTGCGCGCGGCTTCCTTGAAAGCCATCGAGCCAGCCAGCTTGAACGCGAGCTCCGAGGAGTCGACGTCGTGGTACGCGCCGTCCTCGAGCGTCACCTTGACGTCGACCATCTGGTAGCCGGCGAGGACACCGAACTGCATGGCGTCCTCGGCTCCGGCGCCGACCGACGGGATGTACTCGCGCGGAACGCGACCACCCGTGACGTTGTTGACGAACTCGTAGCCACCCTCGCCACCGACGGAGACGCCGGTCGGCTCGATGCTGATGATGACCTTGGCGAACTGGCCAGAGCCACCCGTCTGCTTCTTGTGGGTGTAGCTGACGTTCTCGACCTTGCGCTTGATGGTCTCGCGGTAGGCGACCTGCGGCTTGCCGACGTTGGCCTCGACGTTGAACTCGCGCTTCATGCGGTCCACCAGGATGTCCAGGTGGAGCTCGCCCATGCCGGCGATGATCGTCTGACCGGTCTCTTCGTCGGTGTGGACCTGGAACGTCGGGTCCTCCTCGGCGAGCCGCTGGATCGCGGTGCCGAGCTTCTCCTGGTCGCTCTTGGTCTTGGGCTCGATCGCGACCTGGATCACGGGAGCCGGGAACGTCATCGACTCGAGGACGATCTGCTTGTTCGGATCGGCCAGCGTCTCACCGGTCGTGGTGTCCTTGAGACCCATGACGGCAACGATCTGGCCGGCGCCGACGGACGCGATCTCCGCACGCTTGTTGGCGTGCATCTGGTAGATCTTGCCGATGCGCTCCTTGCGGCCCTTGGTCACGTTGATGACCGTGCTGCCGGCCTCGAGGCGACCGGAGTAGACGCGCAGGTAGGTCAGCTTGCCGAGGTGCGGGTCGGACGCGATCTTGAACGCCAGTGCCGCGAACGGCTCGCTCTCCTTGGGCTCACGCGTGTCGGTCTTGCTCTCGTCACGCGGGTCGAGGCCCGTGATGGCGCCGACGTCGATCGGCGACGGGAGGTAGTCGATGACCGCGTCGAGCAGGGGCTGGACGCCCTTGTTCTTGAACGCCGTACCGCAGAGGACGGGGTTGAGCTTGGCGGCCAGCGTCGCGCGACGGATGGCCGGCTTGAGCAGCTCGGGCGTGATGTCGGCGCCGTCAAGGTAGGCCTCGGCGAACTCGTCATCGTGGTCGGCGAGCGTCTCGATCATCTCGTTGCGGGCCTCGGCGGCCTTGTCGACGAGGTCGGCCGGGATCTCCTCGACCTCGTAGTCCTCGCCGATCGCGGTCTCGCCGCGCCACACGAGCGCACGGTTGCTGACCAGGTCGACGACGCCGATGAAGTCACCCTCGGCACCGATCGGGACCTGCAGCACGAGTGCCGTGGCGCCGAGGCGCTCACGGATCGTCTTGACGCAGTAGTCGAAGCTCGCGCCGGTGCGGTCGAGCTTGTTGACGAAGCACATGCGCGGGACGCCGTACTTGTCGGCCTGACGCCAGACGGTCTCGGACTGCGGCTCGACACCGGCAACGCCGTCGAACACCGCGACGGCACCGTCGAGGACGCGCAGGTTGCGCTCGACCTCGACCGTGAAGTCGACGTGCCCGGGGGTGTCGATGATGTTGATCTGGTTGTCTTTCCACCAGCAGGTCGTCGCGGCGGACGTGATCGTGATGCCGCGCTCCTGCTCCTGCTCCATCCAGTCCATCGTGGCGCCGCCGTCGTGGACCTCACCGATCTTGTAGTTGATGCCGGTGTAGAAGAGGATGCGCTCGGTCGTCGTGGTCTTGCCTGCATCGATGTGCGCCATGATGCCGATGTTGCGGACCCTGTTGAGGTCGGTGGTGATGTCTGTAGCCACGCTGTGCGCCTTCTTCGTATGTCTTGGATGAACTGTGGAAAGTCTGGTGAGCGCCTCGGCCCTTCAGGCCGAGGTCGCTCCCCGGCCCTACCAGCGGTAGTGAGCGAAGGCCTTGTTGGCTTCGGCCATCTTGTGCGTGTCTTCACGCTTCTTGACGGCGCCGCCCAGACCGTTCGAGGCGTCGAGCAGCTCGTTCATGAGGCGCTCGGCCATGGTCTTCTCACGGCGGGCTCCGGCGTAGCTGACGAGCCAACGCAGGGCCAGGGTGTTCTGACGCGAGGCGCGAACCTCGATCGGGACCTGGTAGGTCGCGCCACCGACGCGGCGGCTCTTGACCTCGATCGACGGCTTGACGTTGTCGAGCGCACGCTTGAGCGTGATGACCGGGTCGGTGCCCGACTTCTCGCGGGTGCCTTCGAGGGCGGTGTAGACGATGCGCTGGGCGACCTGCTTCTTGCCGTCGACCAGGACCTTGTTGATGAGTGAGGTGACGAGCTGGCTCCCGTAGACGGGGTCAGTCTCGACGACGCGCTTCGGCGCCGGACCCTTACGAGGCATTAGCTCTTCTCCTTCTTGGCGCCGTACAGGCTGCGAGCCTGCTTGCGGCCCTTGACGGCCTGGGTGTCCAGGGCGCCACGGATGATCTTGTAGCGGACACCGGGAAGGTCCTTGACGCGGCCGCCGCGGACGAGCACGATCGAGTGCTCCTGCAGGTTGTGGCCCTCGCCGGGGATGTATGCAGTGACCTCGGTGCCACTCGAGAGCTTCACACGGGCAACCTTGCGGAGCGCGGAGTTCGGCTTCTTCGGAGTGGTGGTGTAGACGCGGGTGCAGACACCGCGACGCTGAGGTGAACCCTTGAGCGCGGGGGTCGTCGTCTTGACGACCTTGCGCTGACGGCCCTTGCGGACCAGCTGGTTGATCGTGGGCACTACAAACTTCCTTCTTCTGACTGGTGTGAGCCATGAGTCGTGATGCACTCGCCACCGTGCAATCCGGCAGGATGCGCGCATCGGCCTGAATGGTTCAGGCACAGCAGCCAATACTACCGGGCTGCATCGGTAGATTCCAAACCGAGACCGGGCGGGATTCGGCCCCTCAGGGCGTGGTCGGGCCGTCGAACAGGATGCGCCCGTCGACTCCCTGGAAGTCGAGCCGTTCGGGACCCATCCGCTTCCACAGCGCGAGGTAGAGCTCGGCCGCCGTGCCGCTCACGGATTGGTCGGCGTCGAGCGAGGGGTGCAGCTGCAACGGCGGGCCGTGCTCGCCGTCGCCCGGCGCGATGAGCCACGACTCCTGCGTGTCGGTCGCGACGAGCCGGATCCTGGAGCGTACGTCCGGGCGTTGCTTGCGGGCCGTCATGCGCGGGAAGAAGATCTGCAGGACCTCGTCGACGCCGTCGGCGGCGATCGAGGGCGCCAGGCCCCACTCCTGCTCGTCGATGCCCAGGGCCTGCGCGACGTCGACTGCGTGCACCGTCGCCTCGTGCATCTGGCGGCGTACCCAGAAGGAGGCACGCTCGTCGACGTACGAGAAGTTGGGCACCGGCTCATCGGGGCTGACGGCCTGGAGCGCACCGAGCAGGGCCGTCGCGGTGCCGGCGTACCACTCGACGATCGGCTCCGTGACGAGCGGTTCCGGGTCCGGCAGCCGCTGGCCGCTGAGCACCGTCGCGGCCGCCCAACGGTGGGTCGTGCCGAGATGGATCGCGAGGTCGCGGACCGTCCAGCCTGGGCAGCCGGGCACGGACTCGTCCCCCGCCGCCTTGCCGGCGAGCTCGGCGAACCGCGACATGGCCGAGCCCAGCTCGAGCATGTGGTCCATGTCGTCAGCTTCCGGTCAGGGGGCGAGGAGTTGTGCGAGATGCAGCGCCTTCACCGAGGCTAGGTCGTCGAGCTGGGTCCTGCAGGAGAATCCGTCAGCGACAACGACTGCGCCGGTCGTGGCGTTACGAATCGCCGGTAGGAGCTGCTGCTCGGCGACCGCGACCGAGACCTCGTAATGACCCTTCTCGACACCGAAGTTGCCGGCCAGGCCGCAGCAGCCGGACAGCCTCTGGATCGTGGCGCCGGTCGACTCCATGACCGCCATGTCGGCCTCGAAGCCGAGCACCGACGCCTGGTGGCAGTGCGGCTGGACGACGAGTGTCGTGCCGGTGAGGTCGGGTGCCTGCCAGCCCTCGGTGCGCTGCAGCAGCTCCGACAGCGTGAACACGCCGCCGGCCACGTCGACGGCACGCGGGTCGTCGAGCAGCTCGACGGCGTCGGAGCGCAGCACCGCGAGGCAGGACGGCTCGAGGCCGACGACCGGCACCCCGACCGCGACGTACGGATGAAGCTGCTCGACGGCTCGCGCGACCATCGTGCGAGCCGTGTCCAGCTGCCCCGTCGTGATCCACGTCAGCCCGCAGCACTGCGGACGGCTCAGCACCTCGACGTCATAGCCCGCGGCGTCGAGCACCTCCAGCGCCGCGCGACCGCCGTCGGTGGAGAAGTACTCGGTGAACGAGTCGGCCCAGATGACCACCTTGGGCCGGCCCGAGGCGGCGACGGCTCGTGCCGTTCGTGTGAAGCGCCGCGTCGCGAACGTCGGGAGGCTGCGCCGCTGGTCGACACCCGCGACCCATCGGGCGAGCGAGCGTACGCCCGGCGTACGGAGGCCGAGGTTCGCAAGCCAGGCGATCGGGGACGTGACCCGGGCCCAGAACGGCAGCCGGCCGAGGATGTAGTGGCTTCGCGGGCGGACGCGGCCCTTGTAGGACTGGTGGAGCACCTCGGACTTGTAGGTCGCCATGTCGGTGCCGGTCGGGCAGTCGCTGGCGCAGCCCTTGCAGGACAGGCAGAGGTCGAGGGCCTCGTGGACCTCCGGGGCCCGGAACCCGCCGGTCACCAAGCGGCCGTCGATCATCTCCTGCAGCACCCGCGCACGACCGCGGGTCGAGTCCTTCTCGTTGCGCGTCGCCTGGAAGGACGGGCACATGACGCCGTTGGAGCCGGCGTTGTCGGCGATGCACTTGCCGACACCGGTGCACCGGTGGACGGCCTTGCCGAAGTCGCCGTCGTCGTGCAGGAGCCGCAGCCCGAGCCGGCCCTCGAGGCGGTCGCGTGACGACTCCGGGCCGCGCAGGTCCGCGTCGAGCGGTCTCGGGCGTACGAGCACGCCGGGGTTGAGCAGGTCCTCAGGATCGAACACGCTCTTGACCTGCGCGAACAGGTCGATCGCCTCGGCGGAGTACATCAGCGGCAGCAGCTCGGAGCGGGCCCGCCCATCGCCGTGCTCGCCCGAGAACGAGCCGCCGTGCGACGCCACAAGGGTCGCCGCATCGAACATGAACGACCGGAACAGGGCCTTGCCGCCGGGTGCGTCGATCGGGAAGTCGATGCGGACATGGATGCAGCCGTCGCCGAAGTGGCCGTACGGCACGCCGTCGAGCCCGTTCTCACGAAGCAACGCGTCGAACTCACGCAGGTAGGTGCCGAGCCTGGCGGGCGGGACAGCGGCGTCCTCCCACCCCGACAGGGCCTTGCCCGGCAGCGTGCGGGTCGCGAGCCCGGCGCCCTCCTCACGGATGCGCCACAGCACGGCCTGCTCGCGCGGATCGGTGACGACGCGACTCGCGATCGCCGACGACGCGGCCGCCGCACGCTGCACGGTGTCGGCGACGAGTCCCGGGTCGTCGCCGGAGATCTCCACGAACAGCCACCCTTGGCCGCGAGGCAGGTCGGGCACCGAGCCCTTGTGCATCCGGAAGACGTCGACGATCCGGGAGTCGAGGCCCTCGCACGCCGTCGGGCCGAACGGCAGGAGCGCCGGCACGTCGTCGCCGGCGTCGGCCATCGAGGCGTAGCCCAGCACCAGGATCTGCCGGTGGGGCGGGTCCTCGACGAGCCGGACGGTCGCCGAGGTCATCGTGGCGAGCGTCCCCTCGGTGCCGGCGAAGAACGTCGCGACGTCGAAGCCACGCTCAGGCAGCAGGTGCTCGAGGCTGTAGCCCGAGACCTGGCGGCCGAACCTGCCGAACTCGGTCCGGATCGTGCCGAGCCCGGTCTGCACGACCTCGTCGAGCCGGTCGAGGGTCGGCGAGGTCGTACGTCGTCCAGCGCCGAGGGTCAGCTGCTCCCCCGCCATCGTCACGACGTCGAGCCCTACGACGTTGTCGGCCGTGCGCCCGTACGCCAGCGCCCTCGAGCCGCACGCGTTGTTGCCGATCATCCCGCCGACCGTGCACCGGGTGTGGGTCGAGGGGTCCGGCCCGAAGCGGAGGCCCAGCGGTGTCGCGGCCTTCTGCAGCACCGCGTGGACGGTGCCCGGGTCGACCCGAGCCGTGCGAGCCTCGACGTCGATGTCGTGCACCCGGTTGAGGTGCCGGGTGAAGTCGATGACGACGCCCGTGCCGACCGCGTTGCCGGCGATCGAGGTGCCGGCACCGCGGGAGGTCAGGGGCGTACCGGTCAGACGGCAGGCCTCGACAGTGGCGAGCACCTCCTCGACGCTGCGCGGGCGTACGACGACCTGCGGCACGACGCGGTAGAGCGAGGCGTCCGTGCTGTAGAGCGCCCGGACGAGGGTCGAGTCGTCGACGTCGGCGACTCCGAGGCGCCGGAGCTCCCCGACGACGTCGGACTTCACCATGGTCGACCGAAGGTCGACAGCCGTGCAGCGGCGGAGCCGCGCCCGAGCGCTGGGGGCACCTCCCGCTTGCGGGGGCCGAAGGAACGCGTCACGGGTATCACCAGAGCTCGATCGACTGGTCGAGGATCGTCGCCACGGCATCCTCGGTGACCTCGAGCGGAGCGGTCGCCAGCAGGCGCTGCTGCTTCATGGTGCCCTCGACGAGAGCGTCGATGTCCCCGGCCGTGAAGCCGACCGCTCCGATGCCGCCCGGGATGCCGACGTCGCGCATGATGCCGGCGAGCACCTGGGGCAGCAGCTCGGCCGGGTCGTCGGGCCGATCGGCACCGGGGGCCAGCAGCTCGGCCGCGCGGAGATGGCGCTCCGGTGATGCCTGGAACGTGTAGCGGAACGCTGCCGGGGCCGTCAGCGAGACGGCCATCCCGTGGGGGACCATCGGATGATCGGCGTCGTAGCCCTCCGGGTGGAAGTCGCGGACCTGGCCCGCGATCGGGTACGCATTGGCGTGCGGGATGTGCACGCCGGCATTGCCGAAGCCGAGCCCGGCGAACGTGGCAGCCATCGCGACCTCGTTGCGGGCAGCAAGGTCGTCGCCGTCACGGACCGCCTTGCGGAAGGACGACGCCATGAGGCTCAGCGCCTTCTCGGACCACATGTCGGCGATCGGGTTGGCGCCGCAGTAGGGCACCCGCTCGTCGGCGCGCTTGTGCTCGTACGACTCGAACGGCCGAGCCGTGTAGCTTTCGAGCGCGTGGCACAAGATGTCGAGGCCCGACGCCGCGGTGACGCCCGCCGGCTGGGTGAGGGTCAGCTCGGGGTCGACGATCGCGAGGGTCGGCCTCAGCCTGGCGTGCGAGATGCCGGTCTTGACGTGCTGGCTGACGACATCGAGGACGCAGATCGTCGTGCTCTCGCTGCCCGTCCCGGTCGTCGTCGGCAGCGCGATCAGCGGCAGGAGCGGGTGCTGGGGCGCCCGGGCCCTGCCGACCGGGGCGTTGACGTAGTCCATCAGCTCGCCCTCGTTGGTCGTCAGGAGGTTGACGGCCTTGGCGGTGTCGATGCTGCTGCCTCCGCCGATCGCGACGATGGCGTCGAACGGGCCCTCGGCCCGGGCGAAGTCGATCGCCTCGATGAGGCTCGCGTCCGTGGGCTCGACCCTGGAACGGTCGAAGACGACCACGTCGAGCGAGTCGGCACGCAACGCCTCGGCCACCTCACCCGGGGCGCCGGTCGCCGCGACGCCCGGGTCCGTGACGATCAGGACCCGTCTGGCATCGAGCTGCGCGAGTTCATGACTGAGCTCGTGGCGCGCTCCGACGCCGAACTTCAGGCCCGGCGCGCCGTACGTGAACACCGTCTCGGGGTGCGCTGGATGAAAGCTCGGCACGGTGCTGCTCCTTCGGTCTGGGCGTGTTCAGCGTACTAGCATGCTACTCCGGCGGCGACGCCGCTCGGCCCGCTACGTACAGGCGAGCTCGCAGGCGGTCGGCCCAGCCGTGTTCGGGCGCGGCGTCGTCAGGGGTGGCCGCCTGGGCCATGAGCAGCGCCCCGGTGTTGACGAGGTGCTCCTCCATGCGCGCTGCGGCGGCCCCGGAGTCCCTCGCCGCGATCGCCTCGACGATCGGCACGTGCTCGTCGAGGATCTCGGCCATGCCACGCGAGCGGTGCAGCGTCGACGCGCCACGCGTCTGGATCGAGTCCCGCAGGGCGGCGACCTCGTGCTGCGCCCTCGCGTTGCCGAGGATGTCGCCGACCGCGTGATGGAGGGCCTTGTCGTGGGCGGTGAAGCGTGACTCGTCGCCACGCTCGGCCGCCTCGCGCATCGCGTCGAGCTCCGCCTCGAGCAGCTGCACCTCGGCATCGCTTGCGTGCGCCGCGGCGTACGCAGCCGCCGGGACCTCGATCATGAGCCGCAGCTCGAACACGGCGCGGATGTCCCCGACGGAGACTCCCCGGATCCGCACCCCGCGGTTGCGCTCGATCGTGACGAGGCCGACGTCAGCCAGCCGCAGAACCGCTTCGCGGACCGGCGTACGGGAGACATCGAGCAGGTCGGCGAGGCGGTAGATCGAGTGCAGGGAACCTGCGGGGAACTCGCCGGAGAGGATCGACTCGCGCAACGACGCGAACACGCGATCCGTCGTCGTGGTCCGCGCGGCCATGACGTGCTCCTCTCCGGGCGCCGGACCATCTGCCCCGAGCCCTTGGGCGGGAACGATATCGTGTGGTGTTGGTGCACGAGATCTCGTTTCGGGGCGTTGCGCTGACCGACCGCGTCCCCGAGGGGGACTCCACGAGGGGATCGCATGAAGTCTCGACGCTTCCGAGTCGTGTTGTCGCTGGTTGCGCTGACCATGGTCGCCGCATGCGACGGTGCCGGATCCGAGGGCGGCCCCTCCCCCACCTCGACGCAGACGACGACCCAGCCGCCCGACGTGAGCGAGCACGAGTCGGGGCCCGAGAGCCCCATCACGTACGGACTGCAGGCGCCCAAGGGTGCGACGCAGCTCGGACCCTTGATCCGCTACCGCAGCTCCCGCCTCATCGCCGCCTATCTGCCCGAGCTCAAGGCCGCCCAGGCCCAGAAGGACGCCGAGGCCCGCGACAAGGCCAACGAGCAGGCCAGCGAGGGCACCCCACCGACGCCGACCACGCCGACGCCCGACACCCGGCCGAGCGACGACTCGTTCAAGCTGCTCAAGGACCCGCCCAAGCCCGACTCGACGATCTCGCTGATGCGGATCGACGGCAACCCCACGGACGTCGTGCGGCGGATGCTGTCGCAGATCGCCGCGCTCCTGCCGGACGCCAGCATCGTCACGGACGACCTGAGCGCCTACTGCCGCGCATCGCAGCGCCGCATCACGAGCTGCCGACTCGACGTGCGCGGCACGGCTCAAGGCGATCGCGAGATCCGCGTCGTGCTGACGGTCGATCCGGGCAACATCACGACCCGCACGTCGGGTCCCTCGGACCTGACGCACCCGGTCATGACGCTCTCGGTCGAGTACGTCGGAGAGCCGCGCCAGGGCCAGCTGTCACGTGAGTCCAACTCGCTCGACGGGGTCAAGGGCATCGAGGACCAGCCCGAGAAGTCGGGCCTCATCTGGCCCAAGATGGACGAGGACGCGCCTAGCACGAGCAAGCTGCTCAACGGCTGGGTCGCGCCGACGAGTGCCACGATCCTGCTGAGCGGCTATCACCCGCGGTTCGTCGTCATCACGGCCAAGCACGCCGTCGACGCCGACGTGACCGCCGAGCAGTACGTCCTGGGCAACAGCCCCAACGGTCGCATCACCAAGGACGTCGTCGAGGACCTCAACGAGGTCAGCACGACCTACACGACTCGCACCAAGAACGGCGGCACGGCACGAGCGACGTACGTCCTGTCGGCGCGCGGCAACTACACCGTGCTGTTCTACGACCCGGCGACGAACTGATCCAGCTGCTCGAGCGCGTGGGTCACCACCGGCAGCACCGGCCCAGTCGCTGAGCCGATCTCGGCGATCGGCACCCAGCGCACCAGGTCGGTCGTGCCGTCGACGTCGACCACGTGTGGCTCGATCGTGGGGTCGACCTCGACCGCGTAGAGCAGGTGCACCCCGTGATAGTCCTCGTACTGGTCGCCGCGCCCCACCTCGACGATGTGCACGTGGTGGACGTCGACGAGCCGGGCGCTGATCGCCTCGAGGCCGGCCTCCTCGTAGAGCTCCCGGCGCACGGTGTCGTGCGGCGACTCGCCGTGGTCGACACCTCCGCCGGGGAGGGTCCACGTCCCGACGGGATAGCCCATCGGCGAGATCCGGGTCAGCAACAGGCGGTCTTCGTGCACCGCGACGGCGTACGCACCCAGGCGCTGGGTGCGGGACGGATCGACCACTAGTGCTCCCCACAGAATCGTCATAGTGCACCTTCAGGCAGTGCTTATAGAGTCAACCACAATGAGCGCCCTCGAACCCCTTCCCGTCACCACGTCTCCGGCCAAGGAGCGCGTGGCGTACCTCGACAACGCCCGCTACTGGGTCATGCTCCTGGTGGTGATCGGTCATTCGCTCACGCAGTTCACCGACATGGACTCCGCCCGCGGGGTCTACGTGTGGATCTACTCGTTCCACATGCCTTTCTTCATCCTGATCTCTGGCTACACGGCTCGCCGCTACATGGGCGACGCCCGTCAGGTACGCCGCATCGTCAGCACCCTGGTCGTGCCCTATCTCCTGGTCGAGACCACGTTGCAGCTGATCAGCCGGCACTACACGGGTGAGCCCGATCCGCTGATGATCCTGTCGCCGCAGTGGCTCGCATGGTTCATGGCGGCACTGTTCGTGTGGCGCCTGACGACCCCGATCTGGCGGGCGCTGAAGTACCCCATCACGACCTCGATCGTGATCTCGCTGCTCGTCGGGCTCATCGAGGTTCCCAACGTCCTGGCGCTGCCCAAGATCCTCGGCTTCCTACCCTTCTACGTCGTGGGGCTGCACATGAGCCGTGAGCGCTTCGAGCGACTCACGACCACGCGCGTCCGTGCCGCGTCGGCCGTCGTGCTCGGCTCAGCACTCGTGATCTGCTACCTGTACTCCAAGAACTGGACGACCGACTGGCTGCTGTGGAAGCAGCGCTACGACGAGGACCCGCTCAGCGCCACGGCGATCGAGGGCATCACGCAGCGGGCGGAGCTGCTGGCCATCGGATTCCTCCTGACCTTCGCGGCCCTGTCACTGGTCCCCCGCCGGCGCTCGTGGACCACGGCCCTGGGTGGCCGTACGTTCTACTGCTACCTGATCCACGGCTACATCATCGTGTACCTCCAGTACCAGTTCCACGTGTTCGACCGCATCGACCGATTCGGCGTCGGCGCGGTGATCGGCACCAGCCTGGTCGCGGTCGTGGTCGCCAACCTGCTGATGACCAAGCCGATCGCCACGACGTTCCGGCCGATCTTCGAGCCCAAGCTCACCTGGCTGTTCAGGGACGTTCCCAAGCCGGCCCCAACGACCTCCGCCCCTTCCCCGGACCCCGCCGGCGAGCGCTCGCCCGCCGGCACGTGAGACTGGTCGCCGCGACGGTCGCGCTGCTGCTCGTCGCCGGGTGCTCCGGCACGACTGACAAGCCGGCGCCCAAACCGTCCTCGTCCACGAACAGCAAGCCCGTCCCGGTGCTCGTGAAGACCGGCTGCGCCGACCTCGTCGTGCTCGGTCTGCGCGGATCCGACCAGGCCCTCGACAAGAACTTCGGCTCGGGTCAGGAGATCCTGCGGTCCGTACGTGCGATGTCCACCGAGCTGCACCGCGACTCGCGCACGACGGTCCGCCTCGAGGGCATCCCCTATCGCGCCCAGAGCGCAGCCAGTGCGGCGATCTACCAGGCCAACATCGACGACGGCGTCGTCCGCGCTCGCGCCCGCGTCACCGAGCTCGCCCTCAAGTGCCCCGAAAGCAAGGTCGCGCTCGTGGGCTTCAGCCAGGGCGCCCAGGCCGTGCACGAGCTCGCCGCGCAGCTTTCGGCGACGATGCTGCGGCGGATACCGCTGGTGGCGATGATCGCCGATCCGCGGCGCAACCCGGCCGACTCGATCGCCTCGTGGACGTACGGCAAGTCCGCCAAGGGGCCCGGCAAGCTCGGTCCGGGTGCCGCGCTCGGCTCGACCCTCAAGGGACGGGCCATCGAGTTCTGCGCATCGGGCGACGAGATCTGCAACTGGCCGCCCGGCGGCTACGCCGGCTCGCTGTCGGACACGCACCGGCACTTCTACGAGACGCCGGCCCATTCCCGTACGACCGGTCGTCAGCTGGCCAAGGTCCTGCGCGCCAACGGGGTGTAGGAAACGCACAAGCCCCCGACCGATCGGCCGGGGGCTTGAGCGTGTGGTGCCTGGTTACTTCTCGTACGACGTGAAGTCGAAGTCATCGAGCTGCACCGGAGCGGAGTCCGGGGCGCCGAAGCCGTAGTCGTAGTCGCCGTAGCCGGTGACGGCGTAGGCGGCCTGACGGGCCTCTTCGGTGGGCTCGACCCGGATGTTCTTGTAACGGTCGAGACCGGTACCTGCCGGGATGAGCTTTCCGATGATGATGTTCTCCTTGAGGCCGCGCAGCGCATCCGACTTGCCGTGGATGGCGGCGTCGGTCAGGACGCGGGTCGTCTCCTGGAAGGAGGCGGCCGACAGCCACGACTCGACGGCCAGCGAGGCCTTCGTGATGCCCATCAGGACCGGACGGCCGGAGGCGGGGGTGCCACCCTCGGCGACCACGCGACGGTTCTCTTCCTCGAACTTGGCCCGATCGACCAGGTCACCCGGGATGAGGTTCGACGCACCCTGCTCGATGACCGTCACGCGACGGAGCATCTGGCGGACGATGATCTCGATGTGCTTGTCGTGGATCGCGACGCCCTGCGAGCGGTAGACCTCCTGGACCTCGTCCACGAGGTGCTCCTGAGCCCGGCGGACACCGAGGATGCGCAGGACTTCCTGCGGATCCGGGGTGCCGTGCGTGAGCTGCTGGCCGACCTCGACGTGGTCGCCGTCGGCGATGAGCAGACGCGAACGCTTGGTCACGGGGTACTCCAGCACCTCGGAACCGTCGTCCGGCGTCACCACGAGCTTGCGCGTCTTGTCGGAGTCATCGATCTCGACCCGACCAGCGGACTCGGTGATCGGCGCACGACCCTTGGGCTGACGTGCCTCGAAGAGCTCCACGACGCGCGGCAGGCCGTGCGTGATGTCGTCTCCGGCCACACCACCGGTGTGGAACGTACGCATCGTCAGCTGCGTGCCGGGCTCACCGATCGACTGGGCCGCGATGGTGCCGACCGCCTCGCCGATGTCGACGAGCTTGCCGGTCGCGAGCGAACGGCCGTAGCACTTGGCGCACGTTCCGGCCTTGGCCTCGCAGGTCAGGACCGTACGGACCTTGATCTCCTCGACACCAGCCTCGATGAGCTGCGCGATCTCGACGTCGCCGAGGTCGCCGCCGGCCGCGACGAGCACGTTGCCCTTGGCGTCGGTGACGTCAGTGGCGGCGCTGCGCGAGTAGGCCGAGGTCTCGACGTTCTCGGCGGCGACCAGACGGCCGTCATCGAGCTTCGTCGCGATGACCTTGGGCAGACCACGCTCGGTGCCACAGTCGTCCTCACGGATGATGACGTCCTGGCTGACGTCGACGAGTCGACGCGTCAGGTAGCCCGAGTCGGCCGTACGCAGAGCGGTGTCTGCGAGTCCCTTGCGGGCACCGTGGGTGGCGATGAAGTACTCGACCACCGACAGGCCCTCACGGAAGTTGGCCTTGATCGGACGAGGGATGATCTCGCCCTTCGGGTTGGCGACCAGACCACGCATGGCGGCGATCTGGCGGACCTGCATCATGTTTCCGCGGGCACCGGAGTCGACCATCATGAAGATGGGGTTGTCCTGGTCGAAGCCCTTCTCCATCTCGGCCGAGACCTCGGCAGTTGCCTGCGTCCAGATCTCGATGAGCTCCTGGCGACGCTCGTCCTCGGTGATGAGACCGCGGTCGAACTGCGTCTGGACCTTGGCCGCCTGCGCCTCGTACGTCGCGAGGATCTCGGGCTTGCGCGCGGGAGTCACGACGTCCTCGATGGAGATCGTCACACCGGAGCGCGTGCCCCAGTGGAAACCGGTGTCCTTGAGGTTGTCGAGGGCGTTGGCGACGTCGACCTTGGAGTAGCGCTCGGCGAGATCGTTGACGATCACACCCAGCTCCTTCTTGCCGACCTGGTAGTTGACGAAGCGGTAGTCGTCCGGGAGCGCCTCGTTGAAGATCGCCCGACCCAGGGTCGTCTCGGCGGTCTCGCCACCGATGCGAACCTTGATGTGGCTCTGCAGCGAGATCTCGTGACGCTCGAACGCCATCATGGCCTCGGAGACCGAGCTGAAGGCGCGACCCTCACCGGGCTGACCGTCACGCTCGAGCGTGAGGAAGTACAGACCGATGATCATGTCCTGGGTCGGCATGGTGACCGGGCGGCCATCAGACGGCTTCAGGATGTTGTTGGTCGAGAGCATCAGCACGCGTGCCTCGGCCTGCGCCTCGGCGCTCAGCGGCAGGTGCACGGCCATCTGGTCACCGTCGAAGTCGGCGTTGAAGGCCGAGCAGACGAGCGGGTGGATCTGGATGGCCTTGCCCTCGATGAGCTGCGGCTCGAACGCCTGGATGCCCAGACGGTGCAGGGTGGGCGCGCGGTTGAGCAGCACGGGGTGCTCGGTGATGACCTCTTCGAGGACATCCCACACGACCGGACGAGCACGCTCGACCATGCGCTTGGCGCTCTTGATGTTCTGCGCGTGGTTGAGGTCGACCAGCCGCTTCATGACGAAAGGCTTGAACAGCTCGAGCGCCATCTGCTTGGGCAGACCGCACTGGTGCAGCTTGAGCTGCGGGCCCACGATGATGACCGAACGGCCCGAGTAGTCGACGCGCTTGCCGAGCAGGTTCTGACGGAAGCGACCCTGCTTGCCCTTGAGCATGTCGGAGATCGACTTGAGCGGGCGGTTGCCCGGTCCGGTGACCGGACGGCCACGACGGCCGTTGTCGAACAGCGAGTCGACGGCCTCCTGCAGCATGCGCTTCTCGTTGTTGACGATGATCTCCGGAGCACCCAAGTCAAGCAGGCGCTTGAGTCGGTTGTTGCGGTTGATCACGCGACGGTAGAGATCGTTGAGATCGCTCGTCGCGAAACGTCCACCATCGAGCTGGACCATCGGGCGCAGCTCCGGCGGGATCACCGGGACGGCGTCGAGGACCATGCCCTCGGGCGCATTGCTGCTGCCGAGGAATGCCGAGACGACCTTGAGGCGCTTGAGCGCACGGGTCTTCTTCTGGCCCTTGCCGGTGGCGATGATCTCGCGCAGCGACTCGGCCTCGGCCTCGAGGTCGAAGTCCTGCAGGCGCTTCTGGATCGCCGTGGCGCCCATGTAGCCCTCGAAGTACTTGCCGAAGCGGTACGTCATCTCGCGGTAGAGCAGCTCGTCGCCCTCGAGGTCCTGGACCTTGAGGTTCTTGAAGCGGTTCCAGACCTCGTCGAGGCGGTCGATCTCGCGCTGCGTACGGTCGCGACGCTGCTTGGCCTCGCGCTCGGCGGCGTCCTTGACCTTGCGCTTGGCGTCGGCCTTGGCGCCCTCGTCCTCGAGTGCCTTGAGGTCCTCCTCGAGCTTCTGCATGCGCTCGTTGACCTCGTTGTCACGACGGCTCTCGAGCTGCTTGCGCTCGAGGTCGATCTTGGTCTCGAGGCTCGAGAGATCCTTGTGACGCGCGTCCTCGTCGACCTTGGTGATCATGTAGGCCGCGAAGTAGATGACCTTCTCGAGGTCCTTCGGGGCGAGGTCGAGCAGGTAGCCGAGCCGGCTGGGCACACCCTTGAAGTACCAGATGTGCGTGACCGGGGCGGCGAGCTCGATGTGGCCCATGCGCTCACGGCGCACCTTGGACCGGGTGACCTCGACGCCGCAGCGCTCACAGATGATGCCCTTGAAGCGCACGCGCTTGTACTTGCCGCAGTAGCACTCCCAGTCCCGGGTGGGACCGAAGATCTTCTCGCAGAAGAGTCCGTCACGCTCGGGCTTGAGCGTGCGGTAGTTGATCGTCTCGGGCTTCTTGACCTCGCCGAACGACCATCCGCGGATGTCGTCGGCGGTCGCGAGACCGATCCGGATTTGATCGAAGAAGTTCACGTCGAGCACGTTGGTCTTCTTTCCCTTTCAGAAGTGTTGCTGGGGGCGTGGAGGGGTCTGAGCGGAGTGCGCTCAGACCTCTTCCACGCTGGAGGGCTCACGCCGGGACAGGTCGATGCCGAGTTCTTCGGCGGCACGGAAGAGATCCTCTTCCGCGTCGCGCATCTCGACGGCCGAGCCGTCACTGGAGAGCACCTCAACGTTGAGACACAGGGACTGCATCTCCTTGACGAGAACCTTGAACGACTCCGGGATGCCGGGTTCGGGGACGTTCTCGCCCTTGACGATCGCTTCGTAGACCTTGACGCGTCCGAGGATGTCGTCCGACTTGATGGTCAGGAGCTCCTGCAGCGCGTACGCCGCTCCGTAGGCCTCGAGGGCCCACACCTCCATCTCGCCGAAGCGCTGTCCACCGAACTGCGCCTTACCGCCGAGAGGCTGCTGCGTGATCATCGAGTAGGGACCCGTGGAACGTGCGTGGATCTTGTCGTCGACGAGGTGGTGCAGCTTGAGCAGGTACATGTAGCCCACCGAGACGGGGTCGGGGAACTTCTCGCCGGTACGACCGTCGAAGAGCACCGCCTTGCCGTCACGCTTGACCATGCGCTCGCCGTCCCGGTTGGGGAGAGTCGAGGCCAGCAGGCCCTGGATCTCGTCCTCACGGGCGCCGTCGAACACGGGCGTCGCGATGTTGGTGGAGGGCTCAGCCTTGTCCGCCTTGATCTTGCGGAGGGTCTGCGCCCACTCGTCCTTCTCGTCGTCCGGGATCTGCCAGCCGGTCTTGGCGACCCAACCGAGGTGGGTCTCCAGCACCTGTCCGACGTTCATTCGTCCGGGGACACCGAGCGGGTTGAGCACGATGTCGACGGGCGTGCCGTCTTCAAGGAAGGGCATGTCCTCGACCGGAAGGATCTTGGAGATGACGCCCTTGTTGCCGTGGCGACCGGCGAGCTTGTCGCCGTTGGAGATCTTGCGCTTCTGCGCAACGTAGACGCGCACGAGCTGGTTGACGCCCGGTGAGAGCTCGTCACCCTCGGCCGAGTCGAAGACCCGGACGCCGATGACGGTGCCCGACTCGCCGTGCGGGACCTTGAGCGAGGTGTCGCGCACTTCGCGCGCCTTCTCACCGAAGATCGCACGGAGCAGACGCTCCTCGGGGGTCAGCTCGGTCTCACCCTTGGGCGTGACCTTGCCGACCAGGACGTCGCCGTTGCCGACCTCGGCACCGATGCGGATGATGCCACGCTCATCCAGGTCCGCCAGCATTTCCTCGCTGACGTTGGGGATGTCGCGGGTGATCTCCTCGGGACCCAGCTTCGTGTCGCGGGCATCGACCTCGTGCTCCTCGATGTGGATCGAGGTCAGCAGGTCGTCCTGGACGACTCGCTGCGAGAGGATGATCGCGTCCTCGTAGTTGTGGCCCTGCCACGGCATGAATGCCACGAGCAGGTTCGTCCCGAGGGCCATCTCGCCCTCGTCGGTGCACGGGCCGTCGGCCAACGGAGTGCCGACCTCGACGCGCTGACCCTGCTCGACCAGCGGGCGCTGGTTGGTGCAGGTGCCCTGGTTGGAGCGACGGAACTTCGCCAGACGGTAGGTGAAGTAGGAGCCGTCGTCCTGCATGATCTCGATCGCGTCCGCGGACACCTCGTTGACCACACCGGCGACCTTGGCCACCGTGACGTCACCGGCGTCGACGGCGGCACGGAACTCCATGCCGGTGCCGACGAGCGGGGCGTCGTTGCGGATCAGCGGGACGGCCTGACGCTGCATGTTCGAGCCCATGAGGGCGCGGTTGGCATCGTCGTGCTCGAGGAACGGGATCAGCGCCGTGGCGACCGACACCATCTGTCGGGGCGAGACGTCCATGTAGTCGACGTCGCCGGCGGGACGAAGCTCGGCCTCGCCACCCTTCTGGCGTACGAGGACCATGTCCTCGGCGAAGGTGCTCTTCTCGGTCAGGATCGAGTTGGCCTGAGCGATGATGAAGCGGTCCTCGTCCGTCGCGGTGAGGTAGTCGACCTGCTCGGTGACCTTGCCCTTGACGACCTTGCGGTAAGGCGTCTCGACAAAGCCGAACGAGTTGATCCGGCCGTAGGACGCGAGCGAGCCGATCAGGCCGATGTTGGGGCCTTCCGGAGTCTCGATCGGGCACATGCGGCCGTAGTGCGACGGGTGGACGTCACGGACTTCGTAGCCGGCGCGCTCACGGGACAGACCACCAGGTCCGAGGGCGGACAGGCGACGCTTGTGCGTCAGTCCGGCCAGGGGGTTGTTCTGGTCCATGAACTGGCTGAGCTGCGAGGTGCCGAAGAACTCCTTCAGCGCCGCGACGACCGGGCGGATGTTGATCAGGGTCTGCGGCGTGATGGCCTCGACGTCCTGAGTCGTCATGCGCTCGCGGACGACGCGCTCCATGCGGGCCAGGCCCGTGCGGAGCTGGTTCTGGATCAGCTCGCCGACCGTGCGCATGCGACGGTTGCCGAAGTGGTCGATGTCGTCGGCCTCGACGATCGTCTGACCGGCCGGCGTCGCCAGCTCGGTCTCGCCGGCGTGCAGCGCGACGATGTACTTGATCGTCGAGACGATGTCGTCGATCGTCAGCGTCTGCTGGTCGAAGGCCTCTTCGACGCCGAGCTTCTTGTTGATCTTGTAGCGACCGACCTTGGCCGTGTCATAGCGCTTGGCGTTGAAGTAGTAGTTGTCCAGCAACGTCTGCGCGGCCTCGCGGCTGGGCGGTTCGCCCGGACGCAGCTTGCGGTAGATGTCGAGGAGCGCCTCGTCCTGGGTCGTGGTGTTGTCCTTCTCCAGGGTCAGGCGGATCGACTCGTACTGGCCGAACTCCTCGAGGATCTGGGCCTCGCTCCAGCCGAGTGCCTTGAGCAGCACCGTGACGCTCTGCTTGCGCTTGCGGTCCAGGCGGACGCCGACGAGATCGCGCTTGTCGATCTCGAACTCGAGCCATGCGCCACGCGACGGGATGACCTTCGCGGTGTAGATGTCCTTGTCGGACGTCTTGTCGGGGACGCGCTCGAAGTAGACGCCCGGCGAGCGGACGAGCTGCGAGACGACGACACGCTCGGTGCCGTTGATGATGAACGTGCCCTTGTCGGTCATCAGCGGGAAGTCGCCCATGAAGACGGTCTGGCTCTTGATCTCGCCAGTCTCGTTGTTCATGAACTCGGCCGTGACGAACAGCGGAGCGGCGTAGGTGACGTCGCGGTCCTTGCAGTCCTCGACGGAGTACTTCGGCGGCTCGAAGCGGTGATCGCGGAACGACAGGCTCATCGTCTCGGAGAAGTCCTCGATCGGGGAGATCTCCTCGAAGATCTCCTCGAGGCCGGACTTGGTGGAGACGTCGGTCCGGCCACCGGCGAGGGCTTCCTCGACACCGGCCTTCCACGAGTCGTCGCCGATCAACCAGGCGAAGCTGTCGGTCTGCAGAGCGAGAAGCTCTGGGACCTCGAGCGGTTCTGAGATTTTTGCAAAGGAGATGCGGCGGGGCTGAACAGGTGCGGAGGTGCGCGAGGCGGCCAAGAGGGGTCCTTCCAAGGGCTCGCAGGCGGGTGGCTCGGTGGATCGTGCTGCGCGCACGCCAATCGACCCCGGTCAAGGGGACATGGGCAGACAGAGCGAGCGCGAAAGTTCAGTGTAACCCGCAGGACACAGCGAAGCAAGGGCGGGTCTTGACAAACCCAGCCGCGTGGGGGAGTCTATTTGGCTTTTCGAGCAGAAGCAGGCATTTCAGGCGAGGACTCGCCGTGAGATTTGAAGGCTCGCTGCGGCAGAGCGCCGCAACGCGGCAGCCGCACCCACGTGGTTTCGAGGCTCGGCCGCTAGCAGCCTCCGCACCTCAACCACCGACTCCTACAACGCGCGTACGTTGCTGACGAGCCAGCCGTCGTCGGTCTTGACCATCGACACCGAGACCCGGTTGGCGAACACCGTCGGCTCCTTGGACGAGCCCACGAGACGCGCCTGGTCGAGGAACACCAGCACGTCGACCTTGTCCTTGGAGCACTCGTTGCCACACGACAGCGGCGCGGCCTCACGCGCGACGGCCTTGACGACGACCTTGCGGTTCTCCGTGACCTGGGTCAGCGCCGGCGCGATCTTCTCGAAGTCCTTGGCGAACGACTTCGTCATGAGGGCGGTGGACGCCGACTCGTGCTGCGGGAGCTTGTCGGAGCTGAACGAGAAGATCGTCTGGGCCGCGGTGCCGGCGGCCGACACGGCCTGATCGCGGGAGGAGTCGAGGCCGTCGTCGCCTCCCCCACCCCGCAGGTGCTGGACACCGAGCACGCTCAGCACGACACCTGCCACGAGGGCGACGGCGGCCACGAGCACGAGCAGGGCCGGAACCCGGTCGGCCGGATCGACGGACTCGCGGGCCGGCTTGGGCTCGGCGACCTTCGGCACGCGGGCGGCCTTGGCGGTCGCGACGGACTTGGCCGGGGGTGCCGGCGGTGCGGCCTTCTGCAACGCGGCCTTCTTGGCAGCAGCCTTCCTGGCTGGGACCTTCGGCACAGTGGGCTTCTTCGCCGGGACGGCGGGCTTGCCCTCGCCTGCGATGCGGCGACGGCGAACGGGACCGGTGGGATCGCTCATTCGGCGCCACCTTCCGTGGAGCTGGGGCTGGGCGTCGCCGGCGTGGCCTCGGCCTGCACGGGTGCGACGCTCTCGAACGTCGAGATCCGCCACTCCCCCTTGCTCTTGACGAACGAGACCTTCCACCGGAAGTGCCTCAACACGGCCGCCTCGTTGTCGGTGTTGGTGATCTTGGAGTCCACCGCGACGAGTGCCACGGCCGAGTCCTTGTCGATGCTGTCGACCGCCGTGCCGACCACCTTGGCATCGCCGCTCTTCTGCTTCTTGGACTCCAGCGCCTTGAACACCGCGTCGGTGATCTTGACGAACTCCTTGTCGTACGACGGAGTGAGCAGTCCCTTGAGCCGCTTCTGGTAGTCGGCGAGCTCCTGGACCTCGTACGTGTTGTAGGCCACCGCGAAGTCGTTGGCGCGAGAGATCACCGCGTTGCGGTCCTTGGAGTCACCGTCGCTGCCGGAGGGGTCGAGGAGCAGCAGGATGCCGCCGACTATCGAGAGCACCACGCCAAGAGCCGTGGTGACGACCAGGAGAGCGATGACTCGGGAGCGGCTTGACCTTTCGGTCACTGTTGGGCCGGGCCGAGCAGAAGCCACTTCCAGGAGTCCTTTCCGGTGGAGACAGTTTCATCCGACGATGCAGCCGGTCGATCGAGCTTGGCCTTGCACGGGATGGGTGTCTTCCCATTCAACTCGGTCTTGCAAGGCTGTCGCGCGATGTGGTTGTCAGGGACATTACAGTCCAGGTTCGTATTGAACTCCTTGTCGCTGATGACCTGCTCCTCGCGACGCTCACGGTAGCCCGAAGCGGAACCACCGTTCTGGTCGTACGTGCAGGTCGCCGGCGAGGCCGCGAGCGCGAGTCCGAACGTCGCGTTGTAGTTGTTGGAGTTCGGCACCTGGTCGAGCACGGAGAACGAGCCCTCGACCAGGTAGGGGTAGAGGATGAAGATCGCCTGCAGCCCGAGCACGTTCTGCGACAGGGGCTTGCCGGAGGTGACGAGGTCGCGGATCGCGTTGCCGAGGTCCGGGGAGTTCTCCTTGACGACGGCGTTCAAGGTGGCGGCACTCTGGCTGCCCTTGTCGAACAGGCGACGCAGGTCGGGGTCGGCCTCGACCAGGCTGTCGGACAGCAGCGCGAGGTTCTTGGAGAACGTGCCGAGCTCGCCCTGCTTGTCGATCTGGGTCTGCAGGACCGAGGTCGAGTCGTGGATCAGCGAACGCGTCACGTCGATGTTGTCGTCGGCGGCCCGGATGAACTCCGACGAGGTGTCCAGGATCGTGGACAGGTCCTGACCGGTGCCCTCGAACGCCTGGCCCAGCTCGTCGACCACGGTGCGGAGGCTGTCGGTGTTGACCGACGTGACCAGGTTGTTGACGTCGACCAGCAGCGTCGTGGTGTCGATCGGGATGCGGGTGTTGGCCAGCGCGATGGACGAGCCCTTGTGGAGGTAGGGCCCGGAGTTGGTACGCGGTTGCAGGTCGACGAACTGCTCGCCGATCGCGGACTTGTTGGCGACGACGGCAAGCACGTCCGACGGGATGTTGGGGGCGCTGTTCTCGATGTCGAGCGTCGCGCGGACCCCGTCGTCCTTGAAGCTGAGCTTGCCGACCTTGCCCACGGGGATGCCGCGGTAGGTCACCTGGGCGCCCGCGAAAATGCCGCCGGAGTCCTTGAACTGCGCCGACACCGGGAAGCTGCGGTCCACGACCAGTCGGTCGATCTGCGCGTAGCGACCGCCGACGAAGGCGCCACCCAGCACGGTGACGATCGCGAAGATCACCAGCTGGATCTTGGTGAGCCTGGAGATCATGGTGCCACCACCGGTTCCACGAGAAGTCGTTCCAGATCGCCTGCCGGCGTGTTGGCCACCGCCGTGCGACACGTGCCGAGCAACGAGCAGATGCCGCCCGGGCTGGGTGCCGTGGTCGCGGTCGGCGTGGGCTGGGGCGTGCCGCTGGTCGGCCCATCGGTCGTACCGGGCTGACCGGTCGGTTCGGTGGGCACGAGACCGGTGACCAGGTCCACGAGCCCCTGGGCCGGGTCCTCGATGATCTTGGGCAGGTCAGGCGCCTTGATGCCGGCCGTCGCCGCGTAGCCGTCGAGGATCGTCTGGAGCTGGTTGACCCCGATGTCGAGGCCCAGCGAGAGGTTGGAGAAGTCGCCGAAGCACACGCCCTGCTTGACCGCGGGCGTGCCGTCCTCGCACTTGCCCGACGCCTTCGCGTAGGTGTTGCCCACGAACCCGTCGGAGAAGGGGTAGGTCAGCAGCGCCTTGGTGGCGTACGCCAGGTCGTCGCCGGCCTTGGTGAGGTTGGTGAGGGTCGGCACCAGGGCGCGGAGGTTGGCGACGGTGTCGGCCTTGGAGTCGCGGACGACCCCGGTGGCGACGTCACTGAGCCGGGACAGCGACTGCAGCAGCTTGACCAGGTCGTCGCGCTGGCCGTTGACGACGCGCAGCGCCTCGGGCAGGTCGTCGAGCGCGCCGGTGATCGCTGCCTTCTGGTCGTTGGTCGCGACCGCGAGCCGGTTGATCTTCTCCAGCGACGTGAGCAAGGCGCTCTTGTTGTTGTCGAGCTGGGTGATGAACGACGTCGTGGTGTTGATGAGCTCCTTGACCTCGGGCTCGTTGCCGCCGAGGGCATTGTTGAGCTCGCGGACGATCGTGTTGGTCTTCTCGAGGCCACCGCCGTTGAACAGCAATGACGCGGCGCCCAGGACCTCCTCGATCTCGGGGTTGCGACTCGACCGGTCGAGCGGGATCGTGTCGCCGTTGGTCAGGCGGCCCTCGGCCCCGGTCTTGGGCGGGGCGAGGGACACGAACTTCTCGCCCAGCAGGCTCGTCTGGCGGATCGTCGCCTCGGCGTTGTCAGGCAGCTTGGTGTCGCCGTTGACCTTGACCGTGACGACGGCCGTCCAGCCGTTGAGCTTGATGTCGGTGACCTTGCCGACGGCGATGTCGTTGACCCGCACGGCGCTCTGCGGGACGAGGTCGAGCACGTCACGGAACTGCACCTTGACCGTGTAGGGGTCGCTGCCGAGATCGGCGCCACCGGGCAGCGGCAGCTTGTAGGGCGAGAAGCCGCAACCGCTGAGGAGCACGGCCATGACACTGGCGATGACGCCGGCACGCAGGAGTCGGGTGCTCATGTCACTTCACCGCCAGCATGTCGGCGACCGAACGGTTGACCGGGTCGGGCTCTGGACTGGGCGCGGACGACGCCGGCGCGGTGCGCGGCAGGCCTCCGAGCACGTCCTTCAACGTCTTGCAGATGCCGTCGGTCACCGTCTCACCGAGCATGTTGCACAGGAACGTCGTGGGATCGGTCGCCGAGCCGAAGAGGACCTCGGGGATGTCGTTGCGGGTGTCGAGGCTGCCGGCCGTGCCGTTGTAGGCCAGCGCGACGTTGGTCAAAGCCGTCGGCGCGTTGATCGTGGTCTCCTCGAGCTCGTCCTTGTGCTTGGCCAGCAGCGCCGCGAGCGAGGCGATGTTGTCGACGTTGCTCCGCAGCTTGCCGCGGTTCTCCTTGACCAGCGAATTGACGTCGACGAGGGCCAGGCTGAGCTGCCGGAGGGTCTCCTTGAGGTCTTCGCGCTCACCGGCGAGCACCGTGGACACCTGGGCCGTGCTGTCGTTGAACGAGCGCACAGCCGAGTCGTTGGTCTTCAGCAGGCTCACGAACTCCTCGACCTCCCGCAGGCTGCCGAACAGCTCGTCCTTGTTGTTGGACAGCGTCGTGCTGAGCTTGCCGAAGTTGTGGATCGTCTCGTTGAGCTGCGCGCCCTGGCCGTCGAGCTGGGCGGCACTGCCATCGATGAGCTTGCTGAGCGAGCCCTCCTTGTTGGCGCCTTCGGGTCCGAGCGCGACCGACAGGTCGTCGAGGGACTTGTAGACCTGGTCGAGCTCGACCGGCACGGCGGTGCGATCGACCGGCAGGTAGGCGTGGTCCTTGAGCACTGCGCCCGAGCCGTTGTAGGCGGGGGCGAGCTGGATGAACCGGTCACCGACGATCGACGGCGAGACCACGACGGCCTTGACGTCGTTGGGCAGCTTGACGTCACCCTTGTAGGAGACCTTGGCGCGTACGACGTCGCCGCGCGGCGTGAGGCTCACGACCTCGCCGACGGGCACACCGAGGATCTTGACGTCGGATCCCTTGTAGACCGAGTTGGTCTGCTCGAAGTCGATCGTGATGTAGCGCTTGCCGTCGCCGTTGTTGACCACGAGCAGCACGGCGGCGAGCAGCGCGAGCACGACGAACACCGTCAGCACCTTGGAGATGCCGGCGAACCGCTGGGCCAGACCGGAGGGACTCATCAGTTGCCACCTCCCAAGGCGCCTTGAATCTGTGAGACGAGGCCGCCGGTGTTGAGCCCGCCGAGATAGGTGTCGAACCACGGACCGGTGCCGAGCGGGTTGGAGAACACCCGCAGGAATCCGGGGTACGTCCGCAGTGCCTCGTCGAGGCTCGCCTCGTTCTTGCGGAGCATCGTGGTCACCACGTCGAGCTGGTCGAGAGCGGGCTTGAGGTTGGAGCGGGTGTCCTTGACGAGTCCTCGCAGCTGGGTCGAGATCGACTGGGTCGAGACCAGCAGGCGGTGGATCGAGTCGCGCCGCGCGCTGATCGCCTGGAACAGCACGTCGGAGTCCTTGAACAGCGTGACGAGCTCGGTGTTGCGCGAGTTGAGGACACCCGAGACCTTCTTGAGGTTGACCAGCAGCGTGTTGATCTGGTCGTCACGAGCGGCCAGGTTGCGCGAGAGGTCCGAGACGCCCTTGATGGCACCCCGGAACTCCTCCGGCGTGCTGGCCGAGACGTCGGCGAGCGTGTCGAGCGCCTTGGACAGCTCGGGGATGTCGATCTCGTCGGTGGTCTTGCTGAGCTCGGAGAACGCCTGCACCACGTCGTAGGGCGCGATCGTGCGTGCGACCGGGATGATGGCGCCCTTGGGCAGCTGACCCGGGCCCTTGGGCGTCAGGGCGAGGAACTCCGCGCCCAGCAACGTACGCACCCGGATGTCGGCGCCCGTCTCGGTGCCGAACTTGGTGCCCTTGTCGATCTTGAACGTGACGCGCACCTTGTTGCCCCGGAGCTCGATGCCCTCGACCTTGCCGATCGACACGCCGGCGACCCGGACCTCGTTGCCGGCCTTGAGCCCACCGATCTCGGCGAAGTCGGCGTGATAGGTGTCGCCGCTGCCGATGATCGGCAGACGATCGGCGCGGAAGGCGCCGAGCATCATCAGGGCGATCACGGCGATGCCGATGACGCCGATGACGACGGGATTGCGTTCGCGGAATGGCTTCATTTGGCGTACCCCGGCTGATCGCATCGTGCGCCGCCGACGGCGAGACCCTCAGGCCCACCGAGGTCGAGCTTGGTCTGCGGCAGTATGCCGGCGATGGCAGGGATCGTGATGCTGCCCCGTACGTCGCACAGGTAGAAGTTGAACTCGCCGCCGCTGGACGCCGCGTTGCCGATCTTCTGCAGCTTGATCGGCAGGATCTTGATCGAGTTCTGGAGCGTCGAGAGGTTCTTGCTGGAGCTGAGGTTCTTGGTCAGCGCGTTGAGCTGCTTGACGTCCTCGGTGAGCGCCGGGCGGCCCTGCACCAGCAGGTCGGACGTCTCGTCGGTCAGGTCGGAGATCGAGTCGACCGAGTTGAGGATCGCGTCGCGGTCGTCCTTGAGGCCGGTCACGAACTGCTGGAGCGTGTCGATCGTGTCGGTCAGCTCCTTGTCGCGGCTGCCGACCGTGTCGAGCACCTCGCTCAGGTTGGTGATGACATCGCCGATCAGCTGGTCGCGGCCGGCGAGCGTGTTGGTCAGGGACGATGTCCGGGCCAGCAGGTTCTCGACGTTGCCGCTCTCGCCCTGGAGGGTCTGGACGATCTCGTAGGCGAACTTGTTGGTGTCCGAGGGGGAGAGCGCCTGGAAGACCGGCTTGAACCCGTTGAGCAGGACGTTGAGGTCGAGCGCTTCCTGGGTGCGGCTCTCGGGGATCGTGCTGCCTTCCTTGAGCGTCGTCTTGGCGCCGTCGGCACCTTGGGTCAGCGCGATGTAGCGCTGCCCGACCAGGTTGCGGAACTTGATCGTCGCGTTGGTGTTGTCGGTCAACGGGACGTCGGAGTCGACGCCGAACGTCACGAGGGCCTTGTCGCGGTTGACGATCTGCACCTTCTTGACCGAGCCGACGGCGACACCCGCGATGCGGACGTCATCGCCCTTGGCCATGCCGGTGACGTCGCCGAAGACTGCCTTGTACTCCTTGCGGTCACCGAACGAGCCGTTGCTCAAGGTGAGGGCCAGGATCAGCGTCGAGATGCCGGTGAAGGCGAAGAAGAAGCCGAGCTTGACCAGGGCGCCGAGGGACTCGCGATCGATCTGCTTCATCGGAGCTCCACCGCCGATCCACGCAGGACGGGGCTGATCAGGAGGGACCCGATGTCGGGGACGCTGGACGGCTGCATGCCGAGCGTGCCACCGAGCAGGACATTGAGCTCAGCGCGTTCGCCGGCGGAGTCGACGCCGGTGATGCTGGGCTGGACCAGGTCCTCCAGCGAGACGCTGGAAGCGGCCGAGCGGTTGGCGAAGTCCGCCGCGCTGCCGAACTTGGCGTGCGGCTTCTTGATGCCGACGAGCTTGTAGACGTCGGCCGGGATCTTGAACGGGTGCGCCTGCGAGGAGATCGCCTTCTCGTGGGACTTGCCCTTGTTGATCTCGTTGAGGTCGATGCAGCTCGGCGTCGCGGCGTTGTCGGCGCGGATGTCCTTGCCGTTCTTGGCCGGGGCACCGTTGGAGGCGTCGTCGAAGGTCTTCTGCGTCGCGCTGAGGTTCTCGTTGGCGTCGTACGCGTCGGGCTGGGCGATGATCTCGACGTTGATGTGCAGCCTGCCGTCACGGTAGGCGCTGTCGAGGCGCGGAATGAGCGTGTGCAGCGCACCCAGGAAGCAGGGGAACGTCGTGGAGTACTCGCCGACCGTCTCGAGGATCGGGCGACTGAGCTTGCTGAGTGCCTTGATGTTGTCGCCGTTGTCCTTCGTGAAGGTGGTCAAGGTGTTGGACAAGGCAGTCGCCTCGTCGAAGAACGCCGTCAGCTGGGCCTTCTTGGCGACGATCGTGTTGCCGGTCACCACGGTGTTGCGGAGCAGCCGGCCGAGGTCGGGCATCGCGTTGGCATAGCCGTCGGACACCGTGCCGAGCTTGGTCAGGTCGTCGATGAGCTGCGGTACGTCCGGGTTGACCTTCTGCAGATAGCTGTTGGCCTGGACCAAGGTCTCGCCCAGCTCCTTGCCGCGCCCGTCCAGCGCGGTCGCGACGGCGCTCAGCGTGTAGGACAGGTTGGCCGGGTCGACCGCGTCGAGCAACGGATAGAGGTCGTTGAGCAATGTCTCGACCTCGATCGGCACGTCGGCCTTGGTGATCGTGTCGCCGGCCTGCAGCGTCTCGCCGTCATCGTGCGTCGGCGGGATCAGCGCGACGTACTTCTCACCGAACAACGTCTTGGGGATGAGCTGGGCCGTCACGTCCTTGGGGACGTCCTTGATGAGCTTGGGGTTCATCGCCAGCAGCAGCTTGACGCCGTCGCCGTCGGGCTCGACCTTGCGGACCTCGCCCACGATCATGCCGCGCAGCTTGACGTCGGCATTCTGCGGCAGGTTGACGCCGGTGGTGTCGGTCTTGAGCGTCACGGCGTCGTAGTTGACGAACGCCTTGGTGAAGAACGCGTAGGTCACCCAGAGGATCAGGAGCATCAGGGCGATGAAAGCCGCGCCGAGCACCTTGAGGGAGCCGGAACGCTCGAGGAGAGGGGTACGAGCCATGGTTCAGCCCGCCAATCTCACGGTGACGTTGGTGCCCCAGATCGCCATGGAGGCCAGGAGGTCGACGACGTTGATCGCCACGATCGACGTGCGCACCGCGAGACCCACGGCCACGCCGACGCCAGCCGGTCCACCACTCGCGTAGTAGCCGTAGTAGCAGTGGATCAAGATCACGACGACGGCGAAGATCAGCACCTTGGCGAACGACCACAACACGTCGCTCGGTGGCAGGAACGTCGTGAAGTAGTGGTCGTAGGTGCCCGCACTTTGCCCATTGATCCGCGTGATCGTCAATCTGGTCGCGAAGTACGACGACAGCAGGCCCACGATGTAGAGCGGGACGACCGCAATGAGGCCGGCGATGACGCGGGTCGTGACGAGGAACGGCAGCGACGGGATCGCCATGACCTCGAGCGCGTCGACCTCTTCGCTGATCCGCATGGCGCCGAGCTGGGCGGTGAAGCCGCAGCCGACGGTCGCGGCGAGCGCGATGCCGGCGACGATCGGCGCGATCTCACGCGTGTTGAAGTAGGCCGAGACGAATCCGGTCAGGGCGGCGGTGCCGAGCTGGTCGAGGGCGGCATAGCCCTGGATGCCGACCTCGGTGCCGGTGAAGAAGCACATCGCCGTGATGACGCCGACGGTGCCGCCGATGACCGCGAGCGAGCCGGATCCGAGCGCGACCTCGGCGAGCAGCCGGACGATCTCCTTGCCGTAGTTCTTGATCGTGCGCGGAACCGAGGCGACGACCCGGATGTAGAACAGCATCTGACGACCGAGGTCGTCGAGGAAGCCGTTGAACTTGGCCGGGAGGGCGGTGACGGCGGACAGAGCTGTCTTGTCGGACATCGTCACATCCCCTTGGGCGGCACGAGCTGGATGTAGATGGCCGAGATGAAGAAGTTGACGATGAAGAGCAAGGTGAACGTGATGACCACGGCCTCGTTGACCGCGTCACCGACGCCCTTGGGGCCGCCCTTGGCGTTCATGCCCTTGTAGGACGCGACGATCGCGGCGAGGAAGCCGAAGATGAGGGCCTTGACCATGCCTTGATACATGTCTGGCAGCTGCGCCAGTGCCGTGAACGACGCGAGATAGGCGCCCGGGGTGCCGTCCTGCAGGATGACGTTGAAGACGTAGCCACCAGCCACGCCGACGACCGTCACCAGGCCGTTGAGGAAGACCGCGACCAGCATGCAGGCCAGGACGCGAGGCACGACGAGCCGCTGGATCGGGTCGATCCCGAGCACCATCATGGCGTCGAGCTCCTCACGGATGCGGCGCGCGCCGAAGTCAGCGGCGATCGCCGAACCGGCGGCACCCGCGATCAGGAGGGCGCAGGCGATCGGGCCGGCCTCACGGACGACGGCGAGGACCGCGGCAGAGCCGGTGAACGACTGCGCGCCGAACTGCTTGATCAGGCCGCCGACCTGCAGGGCGATGACCGCGCCGAACGGGATCGACACGAACGCGGTCGGGACGATCGTCACCTTGACGATGAACCAGGCCTGGAGCAGGAACTCCTTGAGCTGGAACGGACGGCGGAACAGCGCCACCAGCACATCCAGCATGAAGGCGAACAGATTGCCGGCAACCCTCGCGGGCCCGGCCACAACGGCTGTTGTCACGCAACACCGCCGGCAGCCAGCGGCATCTTCTCTCCGAAAGAACCGGCAGGGGCGGTGACGCCGTTGTCGCGGCACCAGGCGCCCGCCTCGCGCTGGGCACGGCGGGGCCGTCCGTCGGACGGCTCGAGCTGCAGCGGTACGGGCGGCAGCGGGGGCATCTCGATGCCCTGCTCCGCGGCGAGCTCGTCGGCGTCCTTCTCCTCGGACATGCCGATCGGGCCGACAGTCTGGGCGTTGAGGAACTGCGCCACGACGGGCTCGGACGACGTCAGCAGCATCTCGCGCGGACCGAACATCGCCAGGTGCTTGTGGTAGAGCAGGCCGATGTTGTCCGGCACCGTACGGGCGGTGTTGACGTCGTGCGTCACGATCAGGAAGGTGGCGTCGATCTGCGCGTTGAGGTCGATGAAGAGCTGGTTGATGTAGGACGTACGGACCGGGTCGAGGCCCGAGTCGGGCTCGTCGATCAGCAGGATCTCGGGATCGAGCACGAGGGCGCGGGCCAGTCCGGCGCGCTTGCGCATGCCGCCGGAGATCTCACCGGGCAGCTTGTTCTCGGCACCGACCAGACCGGTCAGCTCCATCTTGTCCATCACGATCTGACGGATCTCGGATTCTGACTTCTTGGTGTGCTCGCGAAGGGGGAACGCGACGTTGTCGTACAGGTCCATCGACCCGAACATCGCACCGTCCTGGAACAGGACGCCGAACAGCTTGCGGATCTCGTAGAGGTCCTTCTCGGAGCAGTTGGCGATGTCCGTGCCCTCGATGTAGACGTGCCCCTCGTTGGGCTTGAGGAGTCCGATCAGGGTCTTGAGGAACACCGACTTGCCGGTGCCGGACGGGCCGAGCATCACGGAGATCTCACCTGCCGGAAGGGTCAGCGAGACGTCCTTCCAGATGAGTGAGCTCCCGAACTTCTTGGTCAGCCCCTCGACGACGACTTCAACGCCCACGGTCGGCCCCTCCTTGCTTGCCGTGGTCTGCCGGCGAATGCCGGCCGAACTACCTCATCCTAGGTCGGTGTGACTGCGGACACAGAGAGTAACGAGATATGGCAACCGAGGTTACGCTCTCGCGACGCTTCGTGACTCGCCGGTAACAACCGAGGGATCCGGTGAAACATACCTCATGTAACTCCGTGTGACAATCGTGAGCCACGTCACCCCGGGCAGACAAAAGCGCCCCTCCCGAAGGAGGGGCGCTCTTGAATGGATTCAGCGACGAGTCACTTGACGGTGACCGAGGCGCCGGCGGCCTCGAGGGCCTCCTTGGCCTTGTCGGCAGCTTCCTTGTTGGCCTTCTCGAGAACAGGCTTCGGGGCGCCCTCGACGAGGTCCTTGGCCTCCTTGAGACCGAGGCCCGTGATCGTACGGACTTCCTTGATGACCTGGATCTTCTTCTCGCCGGCACCCTCGAGGATGACGTCGAACTCGTCCTGGTCAGCAGCAGCCTCGCCACCGGCAGCAGCGCCACCGGCAGCAGGAGCGGCAGCAGCGGCAACCGGGGCGGCCGCGGTGACGTCGAACGTGTCCTCGAACTCCTTCACGAACTCGGAGAGCTCGATGAGGGTCATTTCCTTGAATGCATCCAGCAGATCGCCGGTGCTGAGCTTCGCCATGGGGGCGTCCTTCCGTTATTGAGACCCCGAGGGGGTCCCGATGTGAATCGGGCTTTCAGCCCTCGGTCGTCTCGGCGTCGGCAGACGCTTCGACAGGGGCGGCGTCGGCGGGTGCCTCGGCCGGGGTTTCTGCTTCAGCCGACTCGGCCGCGGGGGCCTCCTCGACCGGGGCAGCAGGCGCGGGGCCCGCTGCCAGAACCGACGGGTCGCTCTCGGCCTTCGCCTGCAGGGCACCCAGAACTCGGGCGGCCTGCGACAGCGGGGCGTTGAACAGCGACGCGGCGTTCGTCAGGCTGGCCTTCATGCCACCTGCGAGCTTGGCGAGGAGGACCTCGCGCGACTCGAGGTCGGCCAGCTTGTTGATCTCTTCAGCAGTGAGGATCTTCCCGTCGAGGAAGCCTCCCTTGATGATGAGCGGCGTGTTGGCCTTCGCGAAGTCACGCAGACCCTTGGCCGCCTCGACAGCATCGCCCTTGATGAAGGCGATGGCGGTCGGACCGGTGAGCAGATCGGTGTCGATCTCCACTCCTGCGTCCTTGGCGGCGATCTTGGTCAGCGTGTTCTTGGCGACGGCATAGCTCACGTTCGCACCGAGAGTGCGCCGCAGTTCCTGCAGCTGCTTCACGGTGAGACCGCGGTACTCGGTGAGAACAGCGCCATTCGACTCGCGGAAGCTTTCTGCGAGCTCGGCAACGGCGGCTGTCTTGTCCGGGTTTGCCATGGGTCTCCTTCCAGCACATGGGTCCATCCGACGACTGCGACCCCATGTGCGTACACGGGCCCGACACGAAAAAACGTCCCGGCGCAAGGCACGGGACGTTGAAAGGACCAACATTCGCAACCTGCGCGGGCCGCCCTTCCGGGCGCTTCGTGCGACTCCTGGGAGTCACCGACCAGCGGTCTTCGGTATGTCCAGAATAGGGCACGGCCGACCCCCGACCAAATCGCCGAGACCGACGAGCGCAGCGAGGAGCGTTGAGGCGCGCCAGGGAGCGAAGCGACCGTGAGCGTTCGCGGCGAAGCCGCCAGCAGCGAGGCGTGGCGAGGTGACCTCCCAAGGCGGGAAGGTCACCTCACCGGTCCGCAATCACGCCGCGGCGGGGGCTCCGCTCAGCTCGCTGATGTCCTTGTCCGAGATCTCGTCCGGAGAGGGCGCCTGGACGTCGACCGGCTCACCCCACTTGGAGTAGTCCATGGTCGTCTTCGCGCCCGCCAGCTCGAACTCCATGCGTCGCAGCAGGTCGTCCGAGCCCACGTACATCGTGTAGACGATCGTCTTCGGCACCTGGCTGCGCGAGGCAGCCGGGAGGTCCTTGATCGCGTCGAGCTTGCTGGTGTCGACCGTCACGACGTACGGCTGCGCCTTGACCCCGTCGATCGTCTGCGGCTCGCCCTTCTTCTCGAATGACTTCACCGCCGCCTTGAACTGCCGGAGCTGGCTGGCCGGATCCATCTGGTCCATGATGCGGCTGTACTGCTTGGCGATCGGGTTGCTCTCGTCGGTCAGGTCGATTTTGACGAACTTGTCGTCGGTGATCTGTCCCATGTTCATGTAGAACGTCTGGTCGACCAGGCGCATCTCCATCTCCCTGGAGTCCATCGTCATCGTCATGGCCATCGACACGTCCTTGATCGACGAGCCGACCTTGACGTCGCCCTGGGCCTTGACGGTCTGGCCACCCACCCCGATCGACATGTCGACGTGGCTGGACTTCGCCTTGGCCTGCGAGTCGGTGAGGACGTCGGAGAAGTTGGCCTGGGTCAGCGTCACCGACTTGCCGCCGCCGCTGGACCCGGTCTTCTTGTCAGCAGCGGAGTCGTCCTTGTCGCCGCATGCCGAGAGTGACAGGCCGGCGACCACCGCGACGGCCACGAATGAGGTGAGCTTCCTGGAGATCGTCATGGCACGAGCATAGATAGGACACAGGATGTCCGAAAGTCGAGAACCGTCAGCCGCCGGTGAACGCGCTCTCGTCGATGACCTGCGACGCAGGAGGCGCGTCGATCTCGACCGGATCGCCCAGGTTGGTGACGTCCATCCGTACGTGTGCGGAGTCGACTGAGGACTCCATCCGGCGGACGCGGTCGTCCGCGTCGATGTAGAACGTGTAGACGACACTGGCTCCGGGCCGGAGCTGGGTGTCCTTCTCCAGGGCGCCGGACTCGATCGCCCGGTCCACGTCCAAAGTCACCTTGTACGGCGTGGTGCCCACCCCATCGATGCGCTGACCATCGCCCTGCTGCTCGACCTCCGTGATCGCATCGGCGAACTCACGGATCGACCTGGTGAGGTCGAGCTCATCTGCCATAGGAGCAAGAGTCTCGCCGATGGGACTGGCAGGATCCTTCGGATCCACCCGGACGAACTTGCCCTCTGACGACTCTCCGAAATTTGCGTAGAAGATGCCGTCGACGAGCCGCATCTCGAACCCGTCCTCGCCCGACTCGGAGTAGGTCATCGACATCGCAGAGTCGTCGATGCTGCGGCCCATGACCTGATCGCCGGACATCGTGATCTGCTGCGACCCTGCGTCGACCTGCATCTCGACGTGCATCGTGCCTTCGGCCAGCAGTGCCGCGGTCATCTTCTGCGAGAAGTTGTCCTTGGTGAAGCGCGACCGTGACTCGGAGTCATCCCCGCTGCCACCACATCCGGCGACGAGCAACAGCCCTGCCACCACCACGACCTGCTTGAACACGACGCCTGCCCCCGAGAAAACGACACCGGCCCCATGCCGACGTGTTCACGTCAGCATAGGGCCGGTTGCGGCGCTGGAGGCTCAGGCCTCGTCAGTCGCGTATGCCTTGGTGCGGCTCGGGTCGACCGGGACGCCAGGACCGTTGGTCGTGGAGACCGTGACCTTCTTGACGTAGCGGCCCTTGGAGCTCGCGGGCTTGAGACGCAGCACCTCGTCGAGCGCGGCGCCGTAGTTCTCGGCGAGCTGCTCGGCGGAGAACGATGCCTTGCCGATCACGAAGTGCAGGTTGGCGTGGCGATCGACACGGAACTCGATCTTGCCGCCCTTGATGTCGTTGACGGCCTTGGTGACGTCCGGCGTCACGGTGCCCGTCTTGGGGTTCGGCATCAGGTTGCGGGGACCGAGGACGCGGCCGAGGCGACCGACCTTGCCCATCATGTCCGGTGTCGCGACGACGGCGTCGAAGTCGAGCCAGCCCTCGTTGACCTTGTCGACCAGCTCGTCGGCACCGACGAAGTCGGCTCCGGCCTCACGTGCGGCATCGGCGTTGGCGCCGGTGGCGAAGACCAGGACCCGTGCGGTCTTGCCCGTGCCGTGGGGGAGGTTGACGGTGCCGCGCACCATCTGGTCGGCCTTGCGGGGATCGACGCCCAGACGGATGGAGACATCCACCGTCGAGTCGTACTTCTTGCTCCCCGACTCCTTGGCCAGCGTCGTGGCCTGGAGAGGTGTGTAGAGGTTGTCCTTGTCGATCTTTTCGGCGACCTGGCGGTACGCCTTGCTGTGCTGTGCCATCTCTGGTCTTCCTTCTTGTATGAACCAGTTGTGGTCTGAACGGGCCCAGCGGGCCCTGCCACCTACTGCTTGGTGAGTGTTGTCAGTCCGTCGTGACGCCCATCGAGCGCGCAGTGCCCTCGACGATCTTCATGGCGGCATCGATGTCGGTCGCGTTGAGGTCCGGCATCTTGGTCGTGGCGATCTCGCGGATCTGGTCCTTGGAGATCTTGCCGACCTTGTCCTTGTGCGGAACGGGCGAGCCCTTCTGCAGTCCGGCGGCCTTCTTGATCAGCTCAGCCGCGGGCGGCGTCTTGGTGATGAAGCTGAACGTACGGTCCTCGTAGATCGTGATCTCGACCGGGACGACGTTGCCACGCATGGCTTCTGTGGCCGAGTTGTAGGCCTTGCAGAACTCCATGATGTTGACGCCGTGGGGGCCGAGCGCGGTGCCGACGGGCGGCGCCGGGTTGGCCATACCGGCCTGCAGCTGCACCTTGACGATGGCTGCGACTTTCTTCTTGGGAGGCATTTCTCGGGTCCTTGACTACTGAATGGTTGGTGCTGATGAGAACCGGTTGGCTCAGACCTTCTGGATCTGGGTGAAGCTGAGCTCGACCGGGGTTTCGCGGCCGAAGATCTCCACGAGGGCCTTGACCCTCTGTGCGTCGATGTTGATCTCCGTGATGGTCGCGTGCAGCGTGGCGAACGGGCCATCGACGACCATGACGGAGTCGCCGACGGAGAAGTCGGTGAACTCGACCTTGGAGGCCTTCGCCTGCTGCTGATCGGGGGTGTCGGTCGCGGTTGCGACTTCTGCCTCCACTGCCGGGGCGAGCATGCTCTCGACCTCGGCAAGACTGAGGGGGACCGGCTGGTGGGAGTTGCCCACGAACCCGGTGACGGACGGCGTGTGGCGGACGACGCCCCACGACTCGTCGGTGAGGTCCATGCGGACCAGGACGTAGCCGGGGAGCACGGTGCGCTTGACGAGCTTGCGCTGACCGTTCTTGATCTCGGCGACCTCTTCGGTCGGCACGACGACCTCGAAGATGAAGTCCTCGGCGTTGAGCGACGTGACGCGGTTCTCGAGGTTGGACTTCACCCGCTTCTCCATGCCGGAGTAGGTGTGGACGACGTACCAGTCGCCGATCTGGTTGTGCAGACGGTCGCGGAACTCCTGGAGCGCGTCGGCAACCGGCTCGTCCTCGGCCGGTACGTCGGCTGCGTCCTCGTCGGTTGCGTCCTCGTCGGCCACGACGTCCTCGAGCGCCTCGTCAGCGACATCGGCACCCAGGGTCGGGTCCTCGACGGTCGCGTCGTCGACGTCGTCGTCCGATGCAGGGATCGACGTCTCGACGTCTGCTTCAGGCGCGTCGACGTCCTCGGCAGCAGGGGTCGACGGCTCGAGCTCTTCGACCTCGTCGGTCTCGGAGCTGGTCTGCGGGTCGATGCCTTGAGTCACAAAATTCCTTTGGTTGCTACGCGAAGATCCAGAACGCGGCCTTGCCGAACCCGTAGTCGAGTCCAGCCACGATGGCCATCATGAAGAGCACGAACACCAGAACGACCCAGAAGTAGTTGACCACCTGGGGGCGAGTCGGCCAGACCACCTTGCGGAGCTCGGCGATCACCTGTCGGTAGAACGTGATCGGCGACGTGCGTTTGCCGGATGTGCCGGCCAGCTCGTGACGGTCGCTCACGGTACTCCTTCGTCGTTCGTGGTTGTCATGTCTCGCAGGGCACGAGGGACTTGAACCCCCAACCTTCGGTTTTGGAGACCGATGCTCTGCCAGTTGAGCTAGTGCCCTCAGTCGAATCTCGCTCCGGGGTCAAACCTGTTGAGGGCATGACGATCTAGAGTGAATATTCACCGGTGGGTCAAGTGTACGTGGTGCGCCCCGCCCTCGTCGAACCGAGGGCCGCCACCCAAAAACCTGAGCCTTTCCTCATGTTTTAGCATGGGTCCATGGCCACTGCACCCAGCATCTCCTACTCGATCACGATCCGTCTCGAGGTACCGTCCGGCGGATCGGCGGTCAGTGAGCTCACGACGACCGTCGAACGTACCGGCGGAATCGTCACCGCGCTCGACGTCACGGCGTCCGGGGCCGAGGCCCTGCGCATCGACCTGACCTGCGCGGCCTCCGACACCGACCACGCAGCCCTGATCGTCTCGGCCCTCGAGGTCATCGGCGACGTCAAGGTCGAGAAGGTCTCGGACCGTACGTTCCTCATGCACCTCGGCGGCGTGATCGAGACCGCGACCAAGCACCCGCTGCGCAACCGCGACGACCTCTCGATGATCTACACGCCGGGCGTCGCCCGCATCTGCATGGCGATCGCCGCCGACAAGGAGGACGCCCGCCGCCTGACCGTCAAGCGCAACAGCGTCGCGGTCGTCAGCGACGGATCCGCCGTGCTGGGCCTCGGCAACATCGGCCCGCACGCCGCGATGCCGGTCATGGAGGGCAAGGCCGCGCTGTTCAAGGGCTTCGCCGACATCGACGCCTGGCCGATCTGCCTCGACACGCAGGACGTCGACCAGATCGTCGAGACCGTCGCCGCGATCTCGCCCGGTTTCGCCGGCATCAACCTCGAGGACATCTCGGCACCGCGCTGCTTCGAGATCGAGGCGCGGCTCCGCGAACGCCTCGACATCCCGGTGTTCCACGACGACCAGCACGGCACCGCCGTGGTCGTGCTCGCCGCGTTGCGCAACGCGCTCCAGGTCGTCGGCAAGGACATCGGCACCGCCCGCATCGTGCTCGCCGGAGCAGGCGCAGCCGGCACGGCCGTCCTCAAGGTGCTGATCCACGCGGGCGCGAAGCACGTCGTGGTGTGCGACGTCCAGGGCGTCGTGCACGCAGGCCGCGAGGGTCTCGACGACTCCCTGCAGTGGATCGCCGACAACACCAACGCCGACAACCTCACCGGGACGCTGCGCGACGTGCTGCCCGGCGCGGACGTGTTCGTCGGCGTGAGCGCGCCCAACCTGCTCCGCGCGGAGGACGTCGAGTCGATGGCCGACGACTCGATCGTGTTCGCCCTGGCCAATCCCGATCCCGAGATCGACCCCGCCATCGCGCGCCAGCACGCCCGCGTCGTGGCGACCGGACGCTCGGACTACCCCAACCAGATCAACAACGTGCTGGCCTTCCCGGGCATCTTCCGCGGGCTGCTCGACGCCCAGAGCCACGGCATCGGGATGGACATCCTGATCGCCGCCGCTGAGGCCATCGCCGGCAGCGTCTCCGCCGACGAGCTCAATGCCAACTACATCGTGCCCAGCGTGTTCCACGCCGACGTGCACAAGCGGGTCGCTGCCGCGGTGCGCAAGGCCGCCGAGGCCGCCGACAAGGAGTGACGGACGCCGACTGGCAGGATGGCCACTGTGCCCTTTGACCACTCGGACCGCCGGTCGCTGTCGGCACTTCCCAAGGCGCATCTGCACCTGCACTTCACCGGCTCGATGCGGCACGGCACGTTGCTCGAGCTGGCCGAGCGCGACGGCATACGCCTGCCGGCCTCACTGACCGAGGACTGGCCGCCGCAGCTCAGCACGACCGATGAGAAGGGCTGGTTCCGGTTCCAGCGCCTGTACGACGTGGCGCGGTCCGTGCTCCGCACCGAGGACGACGTACGTCGCCTGATCCTCGAAGCCGCGCAGGACGATGCCGCCGACGGCTCGGTCTGGACCGAGATCCAGGTCGACCCCTCCGGCTACGGAGCCCGCTTCGGCGGCATCACGGCATTCACCGACCTCGTCATCGACGCCGCTCGTGACGCCTCCGACCGGGCCGGCATCGGCATCGGGGTGGTCGTGGCGGCCAACCGCACCCGGCACCCGATGGACGCCCGCACGTTGGCCCGCCTCGCTGCCCAGTACGCCGGACGCGGGGTGATCGGCTTCGGCCTGTCCAACGACGAGCGGCGCGGCGACACCACGGAGTTCGGGCCGGCGTTCGCGATCGCCGAGCGAGCCGGGCTGGCGCTCGTGCCGCACGGCGGGGAGCTGCGGGGACCGGCGCACATCACGCAGTGCCTCGACCAGCTGCACCCCGACCGGCTGGGACACGGGGTGCGCGCCTCGGAGAGCACGGCGGTGCTTGATCGCATCGCCGCCGAAGGGGTGGCCCTCGAGGTCTGCCCCACCTCCAACGTGTCGCTCGGCGTCTACAGCACGCTCGAGGAGGTGCCCGTGCGCACACTGACCGCCGCCGGCGTCGACGTGGCTCTCGGCGCCGACGATCCCCTCCTGTTCGGATCGCGCCTCGCCGGTCAGTACGCCGTGCTGCGGGCCGCGCAGGACTTCACCGATGAGGAACTCGCCGATCTCGCCCGCATGTCGATCCGCAGGTCGTACGCTCCTTCAGACACCGTGAGCGCAACCCTCACGAGCATCGACAGCTGGCTGGCCACCTCCGTCGGCGAAGGGACTGAGTGATGACCTCGCCCTACCCGAACCCGCACGTGTATCAGCACCCCTACCCGTACGCGCCGCAGCCGGTGCGACTTCCTGCGCATCCGCGGGCCACGACCGCGATGGTCCTGGGCATCGTGGGGGTGGCCGGCTTCTTCGTCCTGTTGGTGCCGATCCTCGTCAGCCCGCTGGCGTGGTACTTCGGGGCCGTCGCCGAGCGTGAGGCCGAGCGCCACCCCACGCGATACCGGCACGCGGGTGAGGCCCGCACCGGGATGGTGCTGGGCATGATCGGCACGGCGATCCTGGGGTTCGCCCTCCTGATGCTGTTCGTGGCCGGCACGCTGATCCTCGTGAGCCAGCGCCACGACGCGGGCTACGGCACCTGAGCCGGTCCGGCTGTGCGAGGCTGAGCCCATGAGCGACCAGGACCCGACACAGCCCACCCCGCCTGGCCACCAGCCCAACTGGGGCAGCGCCTATCCCCAGCAGCCTCCCCAGGCGCCGCAGTACCCGCCGGGCGGCTACCAGCAGCCGTACTACCTGCCGCCCAAGCATCCGCAGGCCACGACCGCGATGGTCCTGGGCATCCTCGGTCTCGCGCTGTGCGGCATCATCGCCCCGTTCGCCTGGAGCACCGGCAGCAAGGCCGTCAAGGAGATCGACGCCAACCCCGCGGGCTACTCCGGGCGCGGCGAGGCCAATGCCGGCAAGATCATGGGCATCGTCGGCACCTGCTTCCTCGCCTTCGGAGTCCTGGCGCTCGTCGGCCTGGTCGCGATCGGGATCGCTGTCGACACCTCGACCAGCTGACGCCCGTCCTGCGCGGAGCGAATGTGGAAGGGTGTTCCCATGAGCGACGAGCAGCCAGGCAACCCGTCAGATCCGACGACGCCACCACCCGGGTACGGTCAGCAGCCGCCACCTCCCGGGTACGGCCAGCAGCCGCCCAACTGGGGCAACGCCTATCCCCCGCCGCCGCAGTACCCGCCGCCGGGATACAGCTACCCGTACCCGCAGGCTCCGCTGCCGCCCAAGCACCCCCAGGCGACGCCGGCGATGGTGTTCGGCATCGTGAGCCTCGCCGGCCTGTTCGCCTGCGTCGTGCCGATCCTGCTGGCGCCCGTCGCCTGGATCCTCGGCGCCAAGGCGGTCAAGGAGATCGACGCCAATCCCGCGGCCCACTCCGGGCGCGGTGAGGCCAACGCGGGCAAGATCATGGGCATCATCGGCACCTGCCTGTTGGTGCTCGTGCTGCTGGTGATCGTCGTCCTCGTCATCGTCGGCCTCAACGGCGGGTTCGACGACGACCCGTACGACGACCCCTACTACTCCGACACCTTCATCGGCCTTCTCGGCTATCTCGGCTAGAGCTCGCAGCCGACGAGCACCGGCTCGTTGACCAGCGTGATGCCGTACGCGTGACGCACGCCCTCGCGCACCTCACGGGCGAGGGCGAGCAGCTCGGACGTCGTGGCGCGTCCGCGGTTGGTGAGCGCGAGCACGTGCTTGGACGACAGGCCCACCCGCCCGCGGGTGTAGCCCTTGCCGAAGCCCGCGTGGTCGATGAGCCACGCGGCACTGGTCTTGACCGTGCCGTCCGGCTGCGCGAACCGGGGCGCCTCGGCCGGCAGCTGGTCGGCCTGGTCGGGCGTCAGCAACGGGTTCGTGAAGAACGAGCCGGCACTCCAGGTGTCGTGGTCGTCGGGGTCGAGCACCATGCCCTTGCCGCGGCGCAGCGACAGCACGGCCTCGCGGACCTCGGCTGAGGGAGCGCGCTGGCCGATCTCGACGCCCAGCGTGCGGGCCAGCTCGGCATACGCGATCGGAGCACTGAGCTCGCCGAGCCGGAACTGATAGGCCACCGACAGCACCAGCCAGCGTTGCGGCTCGGCCTTGAAGCGGCTGGTGCGGTAGCCGAACGCGCAGTCGACGGCGTGGATCGTGCGGACCTTGCGCTCGAACCGGTCGTACGCTCGCACGGTCGCGATCGTCTGGCCGACTTCCTGGCCGTAGGCGCCGACGTTCTGGATGGGGGTCGCGCCGGCCGACCCGGGGATGCCGGAGAGCGCCTCGATGCCGACCCAGCCCTCGTCGACGGCGAGCGCGACGATGCCGTCCCAGGGCTCCCCTGCGGCGACCGTGACCATCGCGCCGCTGCAGGCGTCGGAGTCGACCTCGACGCCGCGGGTCAGGACGCGGATCACGGTGCCGGGCACGCCCTCGTCGGCGACCACGAGGTTGCTGCCGCCGGCGACGACCAGGATCGGGTCGCCGGCCTCGTCAGCGACGCGTACGGCGTCGAGCAGCTGCTGCTCGGAGGTCGCGTCGATCACGGCCCGGGCGGGGCCACCGAGGCGCAGCGTCGTCAGCTCGGCGAGGTCCATGGCGGCGACGCTAGCAGCGTCCAACACGACGAAGGCTCCCGCCTGCCGGAGCAGGGGGAGCCGTCGTTCGGAGAACTGAGGTCAGCGGGTCTCGCGGTGGACCTGGTGGGTCTTGCAGCGCGGGCAGAACTTCTTGAGGTCGAGACGATCAGGGTCGTTGCGACGGTTCTTCTTGGTGATGTAGTTGCGTTCCTTGCACTCGGTGCAGGCCAAGGTGATCTTGGGACGAACGTCTGAGCTCTTGCTGGCCACGGGGGTGCCTCTTCTTGATCGGTGATGCTGAAGGTCGTACGTCGAGCAGTTCTGCGGTAGCTGGGGCGGGACTCGAACCCGCGACCCCACGATTATGAGTCGTGTGCTCTAACCACCTGAGCTACCCAGCCGCAACGGGCACGAGTTTCCTCATGTCCGAAGGACTCAGAAAACGATCCAAGTCCAGAGCCCCTTTACGGAATCGAACCGTAGACCTTTTCCTTACCATGGAAACGCTCTGCCGACTGAGCTAAAGGGGCAAGCCGACAGCCAAAGATACAGGGTGATCGGCCCCGGGACGAAATCGGGGGATGCCCCGGGACCGATCGCGCTCGTCAGGCGTCCTCGCGGGCGCGCATCGGCAGTGCGAAGACGGCCAGGAAAGCCGCGGCATAGCACCCGACGCACACCCAGACCAGGTGCCGCGTCGCCTCGAACCAGCCCTCGTCGGGGAGCCAGTGGAACAGCAGCGTCCCGAGCACCGCGACCCCCAACGCGCCGGCGAACTGCTGCACCGCGTTGAGGACGCCCGAGCCCGTGCCGACCTCCTTCTCCCCCAGACCGGCGAGGATCAGGTCGAACAGCGGCGCGAAGATCAGGCCCGTGCCGAACCCCGAGAGCAGCAGCGACGGAGCGATGTCCCACCCGTCGGTGCCGGCACCCTGGCCGACCGTGACGGCGAGCCACACGAGTCCGAGCGCGGCGACGAACAGCCCGATGTGCAGGACGTGCCGGCCCAGGCGCGGCCCGAGGACCGCACCGGAGACGACCGCGCCGAGCGCGATCCCGATCGCCATCGGGGTGAGCGCCAGGCCCGTGTCGAACGGCGAGTAGCCGAGGCCCAGCTGGATGAACAGGTTGCTCGCAAGCGTGAACCCGCTGACGGCGACGAAGAACGTACCGAGGAACACGACGCCGGCGACGTAGCCGCGGCTCTCGAACAGCGTCGGCTCGATCACCGGGTTGGCGCTCGTACGCTCGCGCACCACGAACCCGGCGAACAGCAGCACCGCGGCAGCCATCATCGCGAATGTCCACGCCGGCCAGCCCTCCTCGCGACCCTGCACGAGGGGGTAGATCAGCAGGCCGGACGCCGCGGCCAGGAGCGTGGCACCCAGGACGTCGAGGCGCGCCTCCTTGTCCTTCGGCACGTCCGGCAGGTAGCGCCACGCGAGGTAGGAGCCGACGATCCCGACCGGCACGTTGATCAGGAAGATCATCCGCCAGCCGGTGCCGAACAGGTCGCCGTCGATCAGCACGCCCGCGATGATCGGGCCGAGTGCGGCCGAAAGGCCCATGATCGGACCGAAGGGGATGAACGCCTTCTGCAGGTCGTCGGGGTGGAAGGACTGCTTCACCATCGCGAGACCCTGCGGGATCATCACCGCGCCGAGGAGCCCTTGGAGGATGCGCGCGCCGATCAGCAGCTCCGGCGTGGGCGCGAGCCCGCACAGCAGCGAAGCAGTGGTGAAGCCGACCATGCCGACGATGAACATCTGCCGGCGGCCGATGAGGTCGCCCAGGCGCGCCGAGATGACCAGGCCGATCGCGAACGTCAGGGTGTACGACGCGAGGATCCACTGCAGGGTGCTGGCGCCGCCGCCGAGGTCCGCGCGGATCGAGGGACCGGCGAGGTTGGCGATCGTCGCGTCGAGCAGGTCCATCACGTCGGCGACGAGCACGACCGCGAGGACGTACCAGCGGTAGCGATAGCCCCTCGCCTGGGTCGGGGTGGTGGTGCTGGTGTCCATGTCGTCTCCTTCGCGATTACGAACACTGTTCGTCGACTACGAACACCGTTCTATATCGCGAACGGCGTTCGCGTCAAGTACGCTGTGATGCATGCCGGACCGACGAGACAATCGCCCGCGCCCGCCCCTCGGGATGCGGGCCCCGCGCACGCAGCCGCCCCGCAAGACGCGCCTCACGACGGAGCGCATCGTCGACGCGGCGATGTCACTCATGGCCTCGGACGGCTACGACGCCGTGTCGATGCGCTCGCTGGCGCGCGAGCTCGAGACGGGACCGGCCTCGCTGTACACCCATGTCGCGAACCGCGAGGAGCTCGATCAGCTCGTGCTCGAGCGGGTGGTCGCCGAGGTGCCGCTGCCGGAGCCGGATCCCGAACGATGGCAGGAGCAGGTCAAGCAGCTGCTGCGCGACATCCTCGACGCGTACCGCAACCATCCCGGCTCCGCTCGCGCCGCGATGGGCACGATCCCCACGAGCGAGGGTGGAATCGCGGGCGCCGAGAGCATGATCGCGCTGTGTCTCGCGGGCGGCATCGCGCCCCAGGCGGCGGCGTGGTTCTGCGACTTCACCAGCCTGTACGTCGGGGCCGTGGCCTATGAGCAGTCGATCTGGGCCGAGCGGGAGAACACCACGATCGCGGGCGAGCCGGCCGACCACGAGGCACTGGACAAGCAGCTGACGTCGTACTTCGAGGACCTCCCGCACGATCGGTTCCCGCTCATGCGCGCCTTCGCCCAGGTGATGACCACGGGCGATCTCACGGATCGCTTCGAGTTCGCGATCGACGTCATGCTCGCCGGACTCGTCGCCTCATCAGGGAGCTACCGGCGCGACGACGATGCCGAGGTGCTCGCCGCGGCCAGCCTCGACGGCCAGCCCGGGCCCTCGTAGATGAAGCCGGTGTAGCCCTGCACGAGGTCCGCTCCGGCCGCCAGCCGAGCGCGTACGTCGTCTGGTGTCGTGACACCGCCGACCGAGATGATCGCGAGCCGGTCGCCGACGCGGGCTCGGAGGCGTACGAGCACCTCGGTGGAGCGATCGGCCAGGACCGGACCCGACAGACCACCCGCGCCGGCGGCCTCGACGACGTCGCGTGAGGTCGTGAGCGAGTCGGGTCGGGCGATCGTCGTGTTGGTCGCGCTGATGCCCGCGAGACCCAGCTCGACCGCGAGGTCGGCGACGGCATCGACATCGGCGTCAGCCAGGTCGGGTGCGATCTTGACGAGCAACGGCACCGGCCCGGACGGCACGCGGTCGGCGACCTCCTTGACGGCGGCGAGCAGTGGTCGCAGCTCGTCGACGGCCTGCAGGTCGCGCAGGCCCGGGGTGTTGGGCGACGAGACGTTGACGACCAGATAGCTCGCATACGGCGCCAGCAGCCGGGCGCTCTCGACGTAGTCCGCGACGGCGTGCTCGGGCTCGACCACCTTGGTCTTGCCGATGTTGACGCCGATGACCGCGTTGCGGCCGGCCTTGGTGCCGCGAAGACGGTGGAGTCGTGACGCGACCTCGGCCGCGCCGTCGTTGTTGAAGCCCATCCGGTTGATGATCGCGCGGTCGTCGACGAGCCGGAACAGGCGCGGCCGCGGATTGCCGGGTTGCGCGCGAGCCGTCACGGTGCCGATCTCGACGTGGCCGAAGCCCAGCGCGAGCAGGCCGGGCACGGCCTTGGCGTTCTTGTCGAAGCCGGCCGCGAGCCCGAACGCGTTGGGGAACTCGATGCCCATCACGATGCGCGGAGCGTACGTCTGGTGGAACGCCAGACGTGTGCCGAACCGACCGGCGCGGATCGCGGCGAAGCCACGCTCGTGCGCCTTCTCGGGATCCATCGAGCGGAAGACGGCGTCGAAGAAGGCGCGATAGACCACGGCGTCAGCGTATCGGCACGACGACGGCGAACACCGCGCCCCGGTCGACGCCGTTGCGCACCTCGAGGCGCATGCCCATGCGCGAGGCGAGGCGGTGGGCGATCGACAGGCCCAGCCCGGTGCCGACGGCCCGCACATCGCGATAGCGCGCATGCAGGACCCCACGCTCGAACGCGTCGCGCAGGTCGGCGGACTCGAGGCCGGGCCCGGCATCCTCGACCTCGATCGTCACCTCCGTCGCGGTCCTGAGAGTCCGCACCTCGACGACTCCCCCGGTCGAGGTCGCCCGGATGGCGTTCTCGACCAGTCCGTCCAGGAGCTGACGGAGCCGCATCGGGTCCGTGTGCACCGTGGCGGGTCCGGTCTCCGCGCGCAACGTCACGCCCTCGCGCTCGCACGTCGCCTGCCAGGCCTGCTGGACGTCGCTCAGCAGGCCGGCGACCGACACGTCCTGACCGTCGATCGGGAAGTCCTCGGCCTCGAGCCGCGCGAGAGCAAGGAGATCGCTGACGAAGCGGTCGAGCCTCGCGGTCTCCGCCACCAGGGTCTCCCCCGTCTCCGGTACGTCCGACGGTGCAATGGCGCCGTCCGCCAGCGCCTCGGCGTAGCCGCGCAACGCGGTCAACGGCGTGCGGATCTCGTGGGAGATCGACAGCAGAAACTCGCGCTGACGGCCCTCGCTGGCGGCCAGCGCCTCGTCGAGCGATGCGACGGCGCTGCCCATGTCGTCGAACTCCCGCACGGACGACGAGCCGATCGGCACGCCTCGCTCCCCCGCGGCCAGACGCCGGGCGGCTCCGGCCGCAGCGGCGACCGAGCGGGTGAGCGTACGGGACAGGACGAGGCCCAGGGTGCCGGCTGCTGCGAGGCCGAGCAGCAACGCAAGGAGCAGCCGGCGGCGCAGGGCTGACGTCGCCTCGTCGACCCCGGTGACCGGCTGCACGGCCACGGCCGAGAACCCGCGCCTGGTCTGGCGCCCCTCGATCAGGATCGTCTCGCCGTCGACCGTCGACGTGGCCGAGAGCGTGCCGGTCGCGAGCAGCTCGGCGACCTGGTCGTCGGTCAGCAGGTCGCCTGCCGCGCCCGTGACGTTGCCACCCCGCCGCACGATCGCGTAGCGACGGTCGTCGCGGCCCAGCACCTTCTGCTCCTGCGCGATGAGACGTGCCGCTGCCGCGGGCTTCGCCGCGAGGCTGTCGACGGAGCGCACGAGCTCCTCACGCGCCTGGTCCCTCGCCACGCCCTGGACCACCGGGACGGTGAGCACGAGCGCGACGAGCGCCGCGACGACTCCACCGGCGAGGGTCACCAGCAGGATGCGGCGCGACAGTGGCGACGTGCGGGTCATGACTTCGCCGCGGAGTAGCCGACGCCGCGGTGCGTACGGATCGGGGACTCGTCGCCGAGCTTGGCCCGGAGCTGGGCGACGTGGACGTCGACCGTGCGGCTCTGTCCGTACGCCGCAGCGCCCCAGACCGTCGACAGCAGCTGCTCGCGGGTGAACACGATCCCGGGGCGGCGCATCAGCGCCGCCAGGAGGTCGAACTCGGTGGCGGTCAGGTCGACGCCCCGTCCGCCGACCGTCACGACCCGCGCGCCCGGCTCCAGACGTACGCGACCGATGTCGATCGCCGAGGTGTCGACGCTCCCGGAGCTGCGGCGCAGCACCGAAGCGACGCGCGAGACGAGCTCACGGGGCGAGAACGGCTTGGTGACGTAGTCGTCGGCGCCGAGCTCGAGGCCCAGGATGCGGTCGACCTCGTCGTCGCGCGCCGTCACGAAGATCACCGGCGTCCAATCGTCCCGGGCACGCATCCTGCGGCACACCTCGACGCCGTCGAGCTCGGGCAGCCCGACGTCCAGCAGCACGAGCGCGGGCCGCAACGTCGCCACCTGGGTGAGCCCTCGCGACCCGTCATGCTCGACGTGCACGCCGTATCCAGCACGCGAGAGGTAGAGGCGCAGGACGTCGGCGATCGAGTGATCGTCCTCGACGACGAGGACCAGGCCCTTGCCCGTAGTGCTCACGCATCCATGAAACAGGACGGACGGCTCCCACAGGCGGTTCGGCCGACGATCCTTACGCCGCTCGAACATTGGCTTGACGATCCCCTTGCCTGGAGGCGCGAGCGTGTGGAGCGTCGGGATCGCCCCGGCCATGACCATGAAGGAATGGACTGATGACCGCTTCCACCCTGAAGACCATCGTCGGCCGTCGGCTGTGGATCACCGGGCTCGTGCTCGCCATCGCCGCGGCGCTCGTCTCGGCGCTCCTGCTCACCTCGTCGTCGCAGCCCGCCTCGGCGTCGATCACCCAGACCGCTTCGACGCTCGACAGCGAGCTCAGCCAGGCCCCGGCGGCGTCTGACGACAAGGCTGACGCGAAGGCCGACCGGGCCGCGTTCCACGCCGCCATGAAGGCAGCCCGCGCGCTCAAGGGCCAGGAGCGGGTCGACGCCGTCAAGAAGGTCGTGGCGGACGCCAAGGCCGGGACGTACGGCGACCGGATCGCGAAGCGCGCCAACCGGCGGGCCGATCGGAACGCGGCGGTGTTCGCGCTCCTGCCCGACGAGCTGCAGGCCGACCTGACGAAGCTGCGCGCCATGGAGCCGGGTGACGAGCGCAAGGCGTTCCGCCAGGAGGTCCGCGAGAAGGCGCTGGACGGTGACTACGGCGACAAGGTCAAGGAGGCCGCGGAGAAGCTGAAGGACCGCTGGAAGAAGTGACCAGGGGATGACCGGCCCGGCCCTTCCCTCAGGGCCGGGCCGGTTAGGCTACCCGGCATCCACAGAGGGAGTGCGCATGTCCAACGGCCTGATCTTCTTGCTGATACCCGTCGCTGCCCTCGCGGTGGTCGTGCTCGGCGGGATGCTCGTGCTCAAGCTCCAGAAGGTGGCCTGGCGGGTCGATGTGCGTCCGATCGAGACGAACCCAACCCGTCCGACGGGGTTCCAGCAGGCCGCCGGCGAGACCCGAGAGGCGTTCGTGAGACGCCACTGGCAGCGCCCCGGCGTCGTCGCCGACGGAGTGACGCTGGTCGACCTCTACGACCGCATCAACGAGCTCGAGCGACGTCTGGCGGAAGCCGAACGGCAGAACCACCCGTCCTGAGCACCCGCGTCAGATCGGGATGACGGCGTCGACCCGGCCACCGTCGTGCCGCGCCGAGGCGGTGACGCTGCCGCCGACCTGCTCGGCGCGCTCCCGCATCGACGACAGTCCGACCCCCTGCTTCCACTTCGTGGTCGACGGTCCGTCGTCGCGTACGGACAGGTGCAGCTCGCCGTCGTGCGAGGAGATGCTGACGTGCACCGTGGTCGCCGCGGCATGGCGCGCCACGTTCGTGAGCGACTCCACGACGATCCGGTAGGCCGCCACCTCGGCCGCCGCCGAGAGGGCGGGCAGCGATTCCGGGCTGTCGATCGTGACCTGCAGGGCCCTGCCCTCGGCGGCGTGCAGGTTCGCCGCGTGCTGCCGGACCGCTCCCACGAGCCCGAGCTCGTCGAGGGTCGCCGGGCGCAGCCCTTCGACCAGGCGGCGGACCTCGCCGATCGCCTGTGTCGTGTCATCGCGCAGCCGGGCCAGCAACGCGTCGGCCGCGGCGACGTCGTTGGCGAGGTGGTTGCGGGCGGCATCGGCGGAGAACGCCACCCCGGAGAGGGTCGGGCCGAGTCCGTCGTGGAGGTCGCGCCTGAGCCGGCGGCGCTCGTCCTCGATGGCGGCGATGGCAGCGCCCCGGGACTCCTGCAGGTCACGGGCCAGCGCGGTCGCCCGCAGCGTCTGTGCCAGCAGCGGAGCCACGATGCGAAGTACGTTCTCGTCGCCGGGCGAGAGCATCAGCTCACCCGCCCGCAGCCCGACGACCATCTCACCGACGGCGTCCTCACCCAGCTGCAGCGGCAACGTGCGGGTGTGGGTCACCTCGGTGCCCGAGGTCGCCAGCGTCTGACCCTCAGCGCGCAGGCAGGCATAGGGCAGCACGAGGGCTTCGCGGATCGCCCGCAGCGCCAGGACCGGGTCGTCGCCGATCCGGTCAACGACCCTGGTGGCCGCTTGGAGCGGGTCCGGCCGGTCACCGAACAGCATCTGGTCGACGATGCCGCGCAGCATGACCACGAGCGGGTGGAAGCCCAACGCGCACACCGCTCCGATCAGCCCGAGCGCGCCCGGCGAGAGGTCGGGGGCGCCAGACCAGTCGAGCAGCGAGACGAGCCCGGCGAACACCGAGACGTACGCGATGATCGCGACGCAGACCACGACACCCCAGACGATGAGTCCGCGTACGTCGACCACATCGGGCCGCACCACCCCGATCGCCATGGCCGGACCGATCGTGGCCGACATCAGCGCCACGACCGCTCCAGTCGCGCTGCTCCCGGTCCCGTCGGCTGCCGCACCGTCCGCGGCGAACAACAGGAGACCACTCACGAGCGCCACCGACCCGGCGGCCACCGCGAGCCATTGCAGCGGCGCCCGCGCCGAGTCGTCAGAGGTCTCGAGCCGCCACCACACGTGCACGATGAGCACCGAGCCGATCACGAGCGACATCGCGTCGAGGGCGTGCGACTCGTGCGACATCGCCACGACGATCGCGCCGGCCGCCACGAGCGTCGTCAGCGCAACGAAGTCGACCGGGCCGCGCCAGCTCCACCGCGGAAACGCAGCGACCGCAACAGGCAGCGCCAGCATCGTCGAGGCCATCGCCAAGGCCCACTCGAGGTCGTACGGGCCGTCCTGCGCGTGCACGACCAGGGCGGCGAGGCCGGTGAGCGCGACGACGACCAGAAGGGCGCCGGCAACCGACGCGCGGCGGGCCCACAGCAGGACGAGTCCGCTCGCCCCGGTCGAGACCGCGAGCGCAGCGATGCTGGCGCCGAGGAACCACCCGGTCATCTCGGCCTGCCGAGTCCCTCGTCACGGGCGCGCACGATCGCTGCGGACCGGTCCGACACCGCGAGCTTCGCGAAGATCGACGAGATGTGGTTGGCGACTGTCTTGGGGGCCAGTGCGAGCTCATCGGCGATCGCATGGTTGCGCTTGCCGGCCGCCACGAGGTCGAGCACCTCGCGCTCACGGTCGGTCAGATCGGGGAACGGCACCTCGGGCACGGATCGGGGCTGGCTGAAGTGGCCGAGCACCCTCGCGGCGATCCCTGGTCCGAAGATCGCCTCACCCGCCACGACCGCTCGGATGGCCCGGTCGATGTCGTCCTGCTGGGCGCCCTTGAGCAGATAGCCACGGGCCCCGGCCTGCATCGCCGCGAACACCGTGTCGTCGTCGTCGAACATCGTCAGCACCAGGACCATCGCGTCCGGTACCGCTGCCCGGATGCGGCGGGTGGCCTCGAGCCCGTCGATGCCCGGCATACGGATGTCCATCAGGACCACGTCGGGTTGCTGGAGCTGCGTCTCCCGCACAGCACCCTCGCCGTCGACGGCCTCCCCCACGACCTCGTAGCCGTCGATCGACTCGAGCAGCGCGCGCAGTCCACCACGAACGACGGGATGGTCGTCGGCGATCACGACGCGGATGCGATCAGGGGCCATTCCTTCATGATGCCGAGGATTCAGGGCAAAAGACCCGGGAACGTGCACCTATACGTACCGGGAAGAACTCCGGACAATGGGGAATCGGCACACCTGTCGGGGGCATGCGCGCCGGGCCACCGTGGAATCACCTTCCACTCAAGGAGCTCATCATGACCCTCACCACCAAGAACAAGGTCGGCCTCGCACTGGCCGGCCTGCTCGGGCTCAGCGACCTGCCGAGCTTCCTGCAGAACACGCCCGACGGCGAGACCGGGCCGCCCATGGGGATCATGATCCTCAGCTCGATCTGCGGCCTCGTCACGATCGTCGCGGTGATCATGGCCTGGCGCACCGGCAGCTTCGCCGCCATCCGGGTCGCCGCCGGTGCCCGCATCCTGTCGGTGCTCAGCGCCCTGCCGGCGTTCTTCGTCGACGTGCCCGCGTTCGTCAAGGTGCTCGTGGCGGTGTTCGTCGTCGTCACGATCGTCTCGCTCGTGCTGATGTTCACCCCGGCGCGCCGCTCCGCCGCCGTGATGGACTGAGGTGCTGACATGATCGCCATCGTCACGGTCCTGCTCGCGTTCCCGCTCGGGTTCTTCCTGCGGTCGCACCTCGCGGCCAACGTCGCGTACGCCATCGCCTATCTCTGGGCGTTCACGTTCCAGGGCCTCTACCTGACCCGCATGTGGGTCGGCGGGGACGACTCGGCGTTCCCCAAGAACCCGGACACGATGCCTGTCGGGTACGGCCTGGTCACCCTCGCCATCTTCGCCGTCGGGTTCGGCCTGGTCGCCGTTGGCCAGCGCGTCGGCAGCCGCCGACGCTCCAAGGCTCCGGCACACGCCTGACCGTCAACGCACACGAGCCCGGCTCCTCTTGGAGCCGGGCTCGTGCCGTCAGGCCAGGTGCCGGGCCAGGAACTCCGCAGTCCTCGGGCTCTTCGGCGTGGTGAACACCTGCTCCGGCGTCCCGGACTCCTCGATGCAGCCGTCGGCCATGAAGACGATGCGGTCCGCCACCTCGCGGGCGAACGCCATCTCGTGCGTCGCCATCACGATCGTCATCCCCTCGCGGCGCAGGTCACGGATGACGTCGAGCACCTCGCCGACCAGCATCGGGTCGAGTGCCGACGTGATCTCGTCGAGCAGGAGCACTTCGGGGCGCATCGCGATGGCCCGCACCAGCGCGACGCGCTGCTGCTGGCCGCCGGACAGGGCATCGGGGTAGGCGCCGGCCCGGTCCTCGAGGCCGATCCTGGTCAGGAGCTCGTGCGCGGTGGCAGCAGCCTCAGCCTTGCTGCGACCGCCGACCGTCACCGGGCCGAGCACGATGTTGTCCAGGACCGTCTTGTGCGGGAAGAGGTTGTACGCCTGGAAGACGATGCCGATCCGCCGCCGCACCGCATCGACGTCGACCCGCGGATCGGTGATCTCCGCGTCGCCGAGCCAGATGTCGCCGTCGTCGACCTGCTCCAGCAGGTTGAGGCAGCGCAGCAGCGTCGACTTGCCGGAGCCGGACGCACCGATCAGGCACACGACCTCGCCCTCGGTGACCTCGAGGTCGATGCCCTTGAGCACCTCGGTGCCGTTGAACGACTTGCGGACCGCTTCGGCCCTCAGCACGTGGCGCTCCTCATGTGATCAGTCCGTTCTCGCGGCGCAGCGACCGCACCGTCAGGTAGTCGGTGAACCGCGCCAGCGGGATCGTCGCGGCGATGAAGAAGGCTGCCGCCACGACGTACGGCGTGAAGATGAAGTCCTTGCCCGAGATGACCTGGGCGGCTCGCAGCGACTCGACGAGCCCGATCGTCGACAGCAGCGCGGTGTCCTTCTGCAGCGAGACGAAGTCGTTGAGCAGCGGCGGAGCGACCCGGCGCAACGCCTGCGGCAGGACGACGTGGCGCATCGTCTGGCCGTACGTCATGCCGAGTGCGCGGCCGCTGGCCCACTGTGTTGGGTGGATCGACAGGATGCCGGCTCGGATGACCTCGGCGACGTACGCGCCGTAGCTCAGGGTCAGGGCGATGACGCCGAGCCAGAACAGGCTCGTCGGCATGCCGGTCAGGTTGAGCGCCGGCAGGCCGAAGCCGACCAGCAGGACGATCAACAACGTGGGCGTGCCGCGGAACACGTCGGCATACAGCACGGCGAGCAGCTTGATCGGCGCGAGCGCCGGGGCCGGGACGACTCGAATGATCGCCACCACGATCCCCACGATCAGCACGAACACCTCGACGACCATGAACAGCCGGATGTTGAGCCAGAACGACCGGGCGACCTCGGGGAACGACGACTTGGCATCCGGCCACCAGAAGTACGTCCGGTGCACCCGGTCCCAGCCCGGTGAGTTGCCCACGACGTACACCAGCAGCCCGATGACGACGAGCGTCGACACCGCCGCCACCGCACCCCGGGTCAGGGTGCGGCGACGGCGGTAGCGGTCGCGTTCGAGCTGACGCTCGCTCGTGGTCACTTCAGCTCGGGGACGTCGGTCGCCTGGTTGAGCCACTCGTCCTTGAGCTTGTCGAGCGTGCCGTCCTTGGCCAGGGCGTCGACCGCGGCGCTGGCGCACGGGGTCAGCTTGCTGCCCTTGGACAACAGGAGGCCGAACTGCTCCTGCTTGCCCTTGGTCGGCTGGAACTGCCCGACGATCGTGCCGCCGTCGATCTCGGCGGCCGTCAGGTAGTACGCCGTCGGCAGGTCGGCGACGATCGCGTCGACCTGCTTGTTCTGCAGCGCCTGGGCCGCCTTGGACGTGTCGTCGTAGACCAGCGGCTTGGCGGCCGGCTTGACCTGGTCGGTGATCGCATCGAGCGACGTCGTGGCGATCTGGGCGCCGAGCTTGGCGTCCTTGAGGTCGGCGAACGTCGTCGCGCCGGCGTACTTCGAGCCCTTGAGCGTGATGATCGCCTGGGCCGCGGAGTAGTAGGGAGTCGAGAAGTCGACGGCCTTGGCGCGCGAGGCCGAGATCGAGAACTGGTTGATGTCGACGTCGAACGCCTTCTTGCCGGGCTGGATCGCCTGGTTGAAGCCGGCCTTGACCCACGTGACGTCGCTCTTGGCGAAGCCGAGCTTGTCGGCGACCGCGTACGCCACGGCGGACTCGAAGCCCTTGCCGTTGGACGGGTCGTTGTCGCTGAACCACGGGTCGTACGCCGGGTCGTCGGTCGCGATCGTGAACGTGCCGGGCTTGACCAGCGGGAGGTCGGCCGGCTTGCAGTCGGCGAGGGCAGAGCTGGCCTTGGGGGCGCCGTCGGAGCCTTCTGAGTCAGCGGGGGCGCATGCGGACGTGAGAACGAGGGCCGCAGCGGCGATGGCGGTGAGACCGCCCTTGGGGGTGAACTTCATGAGGAGAAGCGTAGAGGCGCGCCGAAGTTCGTCTAGACAAATCTCACGCCTCGGCCATGTGGCGCTGGTCGCATTCTCCCTCGCATGCGGCGGGTTCTGGTGATTCAGCCGCGAGGTGGCAGCGGGAAGAAGCCCGAGGTGCGCTGCATGTACGCCCGGTAGCCGGGGCGCTCGGCCATGTGGCGCTCGAGCACGCGTTTGCCCGAGCCGAAGGCGAGCAGGTAGACCATCAGCGCCGTCGAGACGATCGTCAGGACACCGGGCCAGTGCTCGGCGGCGATGAGGAAGATGCCGACCCACACACAGGCGTCGCCGAAGTAGTTGGGGTGCCGCGTGTAGCGCCACAGCCCCGTGTCCATCACGGGCCCGCGATCGGGGTCGGCCTTGTACGCCGCGAGCTGACGGTCGCCGATCGACTCGAAGGCGATGCCGACGAGCCACACGAGGAGTCCGACGTACGCCAGCACGCCCATCGGCTCGTCGATCAGCGATCCGACGACGACCGGCATCGCGACGATGAAGGCGATGACGCCCTGCAGCCCGTAGACCATGAGCACGGTGGCCGCCTCGCCACGACCTTCGAGCATCTTGGCGTAGCGCGGATCCTCGCCCTTGCCGCGGCTGCGCACCGCCATGTGGAGCGCCAGTCGCAGGCCCCAGACGAGCGTGATGACCAACAGCACCCAGCGGCGCCAGTCGTCCCCGTGCCCGTCAGAGCCGACGAAGCTGGCCACCGCGACGCAGCAGAACAGCAGGCCCCAGGTCACGTCGATGACGTTGTGGCGGTGCACCAGCTTGGCGACCACGTACGTGATGACCAGCGCCAGCACGATCGCCGATGCGGCTCCGAGGAGAACGTTGCGGAAGGCGTCGCCGGAGATGTCGCTGCTCATCGGATGCTCCTGGCCGGCTCGTCGGGTTGGTGAACGGGTCGCGGGGTCGGTCGCAGGCCCTTGAGGAACAACCGGATGCCGTGCACCCGGATCATGACGCCGACCATGCGCGTCGACCACGGCTTCCGCAGCGCGGAGGCCAGGCTCGCGTCGCGGCGCCGGGTGCCGCGCATCGTCGCGACGAACGGGTCGCGGCCCGGCCTGCGCAACGTCACGGTGACGGACAGCTCGGGTCCCGGTTCCGGCACGCTGATCTCGTAGTGACCGTCGACACCGTGGAACGGCGAGACGTAGAACGTCTTGTCGACCGTCGCCCTGCTGTTGTCGGCCGTCTCGAGCAGATAGCAGCGGCGGCCCCCGTACGTGTTGCGCACCTCGGCGACGACATGGGTGAGGGTCCCGTCCGCGTCGTGGCAGTAGAACAGGCTGAGCGGGTTGAACACGTGGCCGAGCACGCGCGGGCTGGCGAGCATACGGACGCTGGCCGGCCGGTCGACGTCCCGCTCGCGGAGCCAGTCGTCGACGTTCTCGCGCAGGGTTCGCGACCCGTCGCCGAGATGGTCGTCGGCACTGAACGAGCACAGCCTGCGCAGGCCGCGAGGCATCTGCGGCACGTCGTCGAGGTCGACCAGCCAGGTCCGGCCGCGGTTCGTGAAGGCGTACGACACCTCGTCGCGGCGGTGATGCCCGATCGTGACGTCGTAGCTCGCGAGCGCCTCGCTCCGGCTCACCAGACGGCTCCCAGGCTCGCGGCGGCGGCGACGCCCGCGCGGCAGCCGTCCTCATGGAAGCCCCACCCGTGATAGGCCCCGGCGAACGCGACGACCCCGTCGTTGAGCGCCGGCAGCGCAGGTCGCGTGGCGACCGACTCCGGCGCGAACACGGGGTGTTCATAGTTCATCTGGGCGATCATCTGTCCTGCGTCCACCGACTCGTCACCGTTGAGCGACACCAGGTAGCGCGAGCTGCCCGGCAGCCGCTGCAGGCGGGTCATGTCGTACGTGACGTGGACCTGCGGTCCGGCGGCCTCGCAGTCGGGCATCTGGTAGTTCCAGGCAGCGCCGGCCCGCGCGGACGACGGCAGGATCGAGGAGTCGGTGTGCAGGGCGGCCCGGTTCCTGGAGTACGTCCACGCACCGAGGGCGGCGGACTCGGCCGCGGTCGGCTCGGCCAGCATCGCGAGCGCCTGGTCCGGGTGGGTCGCGATGACGACCGCGTCGAAGTCGGCCGCCTCGTCGTCCCCGTCGACAACGCGTACGCCGTGCGCCGTCCGGGTCACGGAGCTGACGGGCGTCAGCAGGTTGACCGCCGACAGCTGCTTGCCGACCTTCTCCACATAGCTCGCCGAGCCACCCTTGACGGTGCGCCACGGGTGCGAGCCGCGCACGGACAACATGCCGTGGTTGGCGAGGAACTCGAACAGGTAGCGGGCCGGATAGGCACCGGCCTCAGCCGGCGCGCAGGACCACACGCACGCGACCATCGGCACGACGAAGTGCGACCGGAAGTAGCGGCTGAAGCGGCCCTGCGCCAGGAACTCGTCGAGGGTCGTGTCGGCGTCAGCCGCGGCCAGGTGCCGGCGGGCCCGCCGGTGGAAACGCACGACCTCGGTCAAGAGGTAGAGGTAGCGGACATTCGTCGCGTTGCGCAGCGTCGGGAACAGCCCGCTGAGCCCGCGTGCGCCGGCGTACTGCAGGCCGCACCCGTCGCAGCGGATCGACATGCTCATCTCCGACTCCTGCGTCTCGACACCGAGCTCGTCGAACAGTCGCGTGAGGTTCGGGTACGTCTGCCGGTTGTGCACGATGAAGCCGCTGTCGACGTTGAGGGAGGTGCCGTCTGGGTCGAGCAGCTCGTGTGTGTGCGCGTGGCCACCGAGCCGACCGTCCGCCTCGTACAGCGTGACATCGGCAACGCGTTGCAACACGTACGCGGCGGTCAGCCCTGACACGCCACTTCCGATGACGGCGATCTGTCGTCTTGCCATGCTGCGACTCCTTGCTCCGAGCGGTCCGTTCTACCGAGGAGTTCGAAGCCCATCGTTGCGCGGATTGGTCAGACCGGCACGTCAACGACCGGAGCTGTCGTGGGCTTCTTGGACCCACCGCTCGGCTCGACCGTGACCGCGACCTGGTCCACGTCGGCGAGGTCCTTCATGACCATCTCGCCGGAACGCGAGAACGTGCCCTGCGACTCTGCTGCCGACTTCTTGATGAGCCAGACCTGGTAGACCTTGCCCTCATCGAGAGCTGGCAGCTCCCGGGCAACGACGACGGCGGAATCGCGACTCTCGGACGTGATCAGGCGAACCGTTCCGCCGTTGGGCAGGTTGAGTGCCTTGGTGTCCGCATCGGGCGCACCGAGCACGGCCCTGATCGCGACGTTCTGGTCGTGCTGCTCATCGGCGCGGTTGTGCTCGACGAAGTAGCCGGTGCCGCCGGCGGCCGCGAGGACGAGAGCAGCCGCGGCGACGAGCTGCGGCAGCCTCCGCCGCAGCCCGCCGCGCTGGCTCATCGCGGTGACCACGGGGCGTTCCTGCGGGGTCGTCCCGATCGCCGTCAGGAGCCGTTGGCGCAGCTCCGCGGGAGGTGCCTGGCTCTGCGACTCGGCGAGCCGGGTCGCCGTCGCCTGCAGCCCACCGAGCTCGGTACGGCAGTCGGGGCACTGCTCGAGGTGTGCCTCGAACTGGTTGCGCTCCTCGGGATCCAGCGCGTCGAGGACGTACGGCGCCAGCAGGGAGTGGACGTCGGTACTCATGCCGGGACTCCCATGCAGTCGCGAAGCCGGACGAGACCGTCGCGTATGCGGGTCTTGATCGTGGCGGGGTTGGTGTCGAGGACTTCGGCGACCTCGGCGTAGGTGTGGCCGTTGTAGTACGCGAGATTGACCGCCTCGCGCTGCAGCTCGGTGAGACCGTCGAGGCAGCGTCGCACCTGCTCGTGCTCCAGCGTGGTGCTGACCGTCTCCTCGACCTGGTCGAAGGCGGGACCGCTCGACCAGTCGTAGCGGTTCTCGCGATTGGTCGCCGCCTGGTCGTGGCGCACGGCGTCGACGGCGCGGCGGTGGGCCAGCGTCAGCACCCAGCCCCTCGCGCTGCCTCGCGACGTGTCGAAGCGGGCGGCGGACCGCCAGACCTGGATGAAGACCTCCTGCGAGATCTCCTCGGCCCGAGCGGGATCGCGTACGACGCGGCGGGCCAGTCCGTAGACCGACGCACCGAGCAGGTCGTAGAGCGCGGCGAACGCCTGCTCGTCACCGCGGCCCACCCGGGTGAGCAGCTGATCGGGGTCGGCCGACGGCTCGTCCGACACGGGGTCGGCCAGGCGCAGATGCGCTGCAGCTCGTGTCATCAGGCTCTCCGATCGAATGGGCTTCTTGCCAGCCATTCGAACCTGCCTTCACCAAGGATGGGTCGCTCTGACGAATTCATGCGCCGGAGCCTCACGGGCAGCATAGGTCCCATGGGGCGCACGAGCCCCCTGAGGAGGCAGATCAGCAAACCTAAGACCTTTAGGCACACTGCTATGCTGGTTAGCGTGGACATCCCCGATGCGGCCGCGCTGCGGCGAGCGTTCGTCAACTCATCCCGCAGCAAGATGGCCTCGATGTCGTTGCCCTCGCCGTGGCCGCTACCTCACGCTGAGGATCTCGACTTCCTCGGCTGGGTCGACCCGAAGGCGCCCCGGCGGGCCTACCTCGTCATCGGCCCTGACACCGTCGATGAGCTGACCTCCATCGAGCTGCGCGTGCCGAGCGCCACCGCCTCGCGCAAGAGGCAGACCATGTGCGATCTGTGCCAGACCACGGAAGCCCCCGACGGCTCGCTGCTGATGGTGGCCCCGCGCGCCGGGTCCCGCGGCCGGAGCGGAGACGCGGTCGGCCTTTACATGTGCACCGACTTCGCCTGCTCCCTCCGGGCACGCGTGCCACTGAAGCCGCACCAACGGTCGTTGACCGGTATGCCCGACACCCGGGTCCCGGCGCTCGTCGAACGCGTCACGGCCTTCGTCGACCGGGTCAAGGCGTAGCGCCGTGCCACGGGTCGGACTGACGACCGAGAAGGTCGCCGTCATGGGTGCAGAGCTCGCGGACGAGCTCGGCTTCGACCAGGTCACGATCTCGGAGATCGCCCGCAGGTGCGGCGTGAGGGTCGCCAGCCTCTACTCGCATGTCAAGGGTTCGGACGATCTGCGTGATCGCATTGCCGTGATGGCACTCGACGACCTGGCCGACCGGGGCGGCGAAGCGCTGGCCGGCCGGTCCGGCAGGGACGCGCTGGTCGCCTTGGGCAACGTCTACCGCGACTACGCCATCGAGCATCCCGGTCGGTACGACGCCGCACGACTGCCGGTCACCGACGAGGACGCCGGGCGGCGGCACTCGCAGATGATGCGAGCGATCCTGCGGGGTTACGACCTGACCGATGCCGACGAGACGCACGCCGTACGACTTCTCGGAAGCATCTTCCACGGCTTCATCAGCCTGGAGCGCGGCGGCGGGTTCGAGCGCAGCGAGCCCAGCTCCGCCGAGTCCTGGGAGAGGATCCTGGAGACGCTTGACGCGATGCTGCTCAGCTGGCCGCGCACCAACGCACGCTAGCGCTGGTCCCCGCCCCGGAGCAGCGCGGCGAGCGGCGTGCGGCCCACTCGAGCCGCCTCGGCGCGGGCGATGAGCACCGCCGTCACGACGAGGACGACGACGGTCACTGCCGTCCACCACGGCACGACCAGGCTGGGGGTCGAGGTCTGGCCCGTCACGAGCTCGAGTGACAAGGGCCCGAACATCACGAGCGCCGCGCCGATCCCCAGGACCAGGCCGACCACCGCGCCGAGCAGCACAGGTGTGACGAGCTCACCGAGCAGGACCCGGCGTACGTCCCGGCGGTCCAGGCCGAGCGAGCGCAGCCGACCCAGCGACTCGGCACGCACCGGTGCCTCCGCTGCCGCCGCGAGGGCGACGCCGAGGACCGCGAACACGATCAGCAGCAGGGACGAGGCGCGGGCCAGGTCGACGAGGCCGGACGCCAGTGGCGCCGAGCGACGGTCGTCCGTGACCTGAGTGAGGAGGTCGATGGTCCCGGCCTTCTTGGCGACAGCCTTCAGAGCAGAGTCGGCGCCGGGTCCGACGGCCCATACGGTGCCCGGATCGGCCGTCGCGCCGGCTGCTTCGAAGGCTGCGCGGTCGATGATCAGCACCGGGTCGGTGGTGTCCCCGACCTGCGGGGCCATTCCAACCACCCTGAGCGGGATAGGCGCGTCCTCCCACCGGATCTGGAGCTCCTCACGGAGCTCGCGGTCGCCGCCACGCAACAGGACGGGAACCTTGCCGCTCGTCCGTTCGCGCAGGCGGGAGAGCTGCGGTGCGTCCGGCAGCGGGCTGGCCGCCAGAACCCGCTGGTAAGCCCGCGAGTCGACGACCACGAGGCGTACGATCGCGGCGCTCGACCCGGAGGAGACGCCGATGCCGTCCTCCACGCGGGCTGCGGCCGCGGCCCGTACCCCGGGCGCGGTCGAGACGGACTTGGCCGCCGCCACGACCGACCGGTCGGACGCGGTCTCCCACTTGGCGTCACCGCCGACCAGCTGCAGTGCGCCCGCGGCCTGGCCGTGCTGCTCGGTCGCGGCGAGTGCGATCGCCGTGGTGAGCTGCACGACCGTGACCGCCACGACGAGGAGCGGGAGCGCCCGGCCCACTGAGCGGGAGGTCCTGGCCGCGACGACGAGAGGCACGGCGCCGATCACGCGACGGGCCCGAGCCAGCACCAGTCGAGCCGCGGGCGGGAGCAGGCGTACGAGCAGCAGTCCGCCGACGAGCGCCGCCCACGTCGGCGCCGACGAGGCCGTCAGGTCGCTGTCGCCGACGACTCCCCTCTGGCGGAGGGCCACGTACGTCAGGACGGCGACGGCCACGACGGTGCCTTCGACCAGCAGCCGGCGCACCTGCCGCACCCGCATCGCCGCTTGGCGTGCCGAGCGGTTGGCCGGCACCCTGCGGTCGTCGGCGGCACGCGCCGCGGTCGCCGTGGCCAAGGCCGGTCCGGCCAGGGACGCCACGACCAGCACCGGCACCGACCACAGCCAGCCGACGTCGCCGACCACCAACCAGGTGACGAGGACCCCGAGCGCCGAGCCGACGAGGGCGATGACGACCGCCTCGACGAGCAGCTCGGTGAAGATGCCGAGCAACGACGCGCCCCGCTCGCGCATCAGCACGAGCGATCCCTTCCGTCGTCGGACCAGCAGGTCGGCCGCCAGCACCAGGATCAGCATCGCGCCCGTCAGCAGCCCGATGATCAGGACCGACGCCTGGCCCTGCGCGGCCGACACCCGCGCACCGCTGTCGGTGAGCACGCTGTCGAGCAGGCTGTCCCACGAGACCTCGCCCTGGCCCCGCGCCGACGACGCCTTCAACGACACGATCGCCCGCGTGAGTCGCTCAGTCTGCGACCACCGGACGAGGGAGGGGCGCGCGCTGAAGACGACACGCGTGGTCAGGTCGTCGAAGGGCACGGCGAGCTGCAGGTCGGGCAAGGAGTCGGACGTGACGATCGCTGCCGCGGAGACGCTCGTCATCACGTCGGAGTGCCCGATCACGGGGTGGAGCAGCTCCGGCACCGCGGCCCAGACGTTGTCGTTCGGGTCGCCTGCGACGAAGATCCCGCTGACCACGATCGTGGCCGTGCGGTGCTGCTCGTCCTCGGCCTCGAACCTGTCCCCCACTGCCAGTCCGAGCGCATCGGCGGCCTGCTTCGGCAGCGCGACCTGCACCGGCCAGGGGAACTTCTTCACGGCCACCTCGACGCCTGCCTTCGCGGCAGGAACCCCGGGTCGCGGCGCGTGGCCGGAGATGTAGGTCACGGCCGGGGCCTTGCGCGGCCCGGTGAGGTAGGGCAACCGGAGGTAGCGCCCCGGACCTGCGTCGAGCAGGTGCATCGACGGGGAGGTCATCGTCGTGATCCCCGGACGTACGACGGAGGCCAGCCCGTTGGGCATGTCCTCCTGCGCGCTCTTCGCCCTCTCTCGCAGTGCGGCCGCCGCCTTCGGGTCGCGGATCGGATCGCCTTCGTCGTACGGGCGCTTGATGGTGGCGACGACCGCCCCCTTGAGACCGGCATCGCGTACGTCGGCAGCGATCGCGCGGTCCGCCGTGCGCTCGCTCAACGGCGCCACCGCCGAGGTGAGCAGCGTGGCGAGCATGACCACGAGCCCGATCAGCACCAGCAGGCCGATGTCGCTCCTCGCCCGGCCGAGGATGCTGGCCCGGTGCCACCGCGGCATCATGCGTCCGCCGCCCGCAGCTGCGCCGGACCCGACCGGCGTACGACGACGAGCGTGATCACGGTGGCGATGAGGAGGCACCCGGCGAGTGCTCCTGCCACGACGGCCACTTCGAGACTCCATGGCCAGACCAGCACGGCCGCCGGCACGGGCGCCACGCCGACGTCGGAGCGGACCAGGCTCGAGCCGAGCGCCACGGACGCCACGACTCCCACGAGCGCGCCCGCCAGCACGAGAAGCGCGAGCAGGATGCCGTGCTCGATCAGCACGAGCCGCGTCACCTCGCGGCGGGTGAGGCCGAGGGCCCGGAGGCGGGCCACCTCCGCCGACCGTGCCGGCCGGTCGGCGCCGACCACCAGGGCCGCACCTCCGTGCAGAAGCAGACTGGCCGCGACCACGAGGAGGACCAGCGCGGCCGGCACCATGGCGCGCAGCGGACCGCGTTCGAGCTGGGCCGCGACCTCGGCGCGGGTGGTGGTCTCGCCGAGGTCGAGCTTGTCGAGCGTGCGGACGGTCCCAGGCGTCGGGTCGGCCACCCACCAGGCGTCCACGACCGGTTCGAGGTGGCCCGCGGCGATGAGGCTGCGCGACAACGTGTCGGCGTCGGCGAGCACGGCGACGCCTCCCGGGGCGGACGGCACGGTCGGGACGATGGCGACGATCTCGAGCGGCACGGGGACGCCCTCGACCGTCGCGGTGATGCCGCCGCCGAGCTTGGTGCCCACCACGTCGGCCAGCCGCTCGGACACCGCGACCGGCACGGCGGTCGGGCGGGAGAATCCCGTCGCGAGCACCTCACCGTCGGCGTACGCGAGGTAGCCGAGGTCGAGCTGCGCAGTGGTCCGGAGCGTCGTGGCACTCGCCGATGACCTCAGCTCGGTCGAGGAGCCGGCGACCGGGGTGTCGGGGGCGCCGAGGATCTGCACCTTCCACTCCTGCGGACTCTTCTTCGCGGTGCCGGCGGCGGCCTCCGCGTTCCGCACCGTCAGTGCGACCGTCACGTCCGCGGTGCCCGACGCGGCGCCCCCGCTGAACGCGAGCTTGGTGGCGACCAGGTGAGCTCCCTTGAGGCTGCCGAGCTGGCGGAGGGGGTGCGGTCGCCCGTCCAGGGGGACAGCGCCACCGGTCACGGACCGGCGAAATCCGGAGGCGTCCTGCACCAGCAACGTCGGGACGACCTCGACCTGCACCCCACGAGGCGCCGTGCCCTTGGCCGTCACGCCGCCGGATGAGAGCGGCACCCCGACGAGTGCCGGTCCCGGCGCAAGCAAGTCGCCGATGTCCGACCACGTACGGCCGTGGTCGAGCCGGCCGCGCAGCAGAGCGCCGGCCCGGCGCGAGTCGGCGGCGACCAGCACCGGGGCCGAGTCGGCGTCGCCGGAGCCGACATACTGCCCGAGCGCGAGGGGCCGGTCGACGACAGCCGAGGTCGTCAGCCCGGCGGTCGAGCGTACGATCTCGGCCGCCTCGCGATCGGTGGCCGGGGTCGACAGGGCGAAGGCCAGGTCGGTGCCGACGCGCGTCGCCGCCTGGTCGTGCTGCGACCGCTCCCACGTCGCCTGCACAGCCAGCCCGAACGTCGCCGAGGCTGCCGACATCGCGAGCAGCACCAGGGCGGCGCCGGCGTACGGTCGCCGGGCCGCCTGGCTCGTGGCGAGCGGCAGGACCAGCGCGGTCGACCGGGTCGCGACCCGCGCCACGACCCCCAGCAGCAGCGGCGCGAGGCGTACGGCCGCGACCGTCACGGCCACGACGCAGATGACGGGCGCGAGGATCAGGGTCGCGTCGTCGGTGGTGGCGGTCGGCGGCTGGGAGTGCAGCTGCCACCACGCGGCGATCGCGATCACCCCGACGAGGACGCCGACACCGGAACGGGCGACTCTCGCCACCCGGGGGCCGGGCCGGGCGGAGCCCACCATGGGGACCGCCAGCGCGAGGGCCAGCAGGATCGCGCTCGCGACCTCTGTCAGCACGAGTCCGAGCGTGACCGTCGGGCCCTGGCTCAAGCCAGCGGCAGCCATGGCCGGCAGGTGGGTGACGGCGGAGTGTGCGAACGCCGCGGTGGGCACGGCGAGCAGCGTGGCCACTCCGGCGATGAGCAGGACCTCGATCAGCGTCGCGACGGCCAGCTGGCCCCGGCCGAGACCCAGGTCTGCCAGCAAGGCGCGCTCGCTCGCGCGCACGCCGCCGAGCAACCGTCCGGCCAGGAGGAGTGCAGTGAGCGCCATGACCGTGCTCAGCAGCAGCACGACGAGGAGCGTCGACCGCGTTGCCGCCTGCTGGGCGTGGACCTGGGACAGCGTCTGGGGCAGGTCGGATGCGACGCGGCTGATGTCCACCCGATCAGCCACCCGGTCCGACAACAGCCCGTCCGCCGATCGCATTGCCTTGGCGGCTGCGTTCATCGACCCGTCCGTCGCCCGATCGAGCCTGGGACGTCCGGTCACCTGCAACGCGTCGATCGTCGATCCGCTCGCGAGGAAGGTCGCCTCGTCGACCACGAAAGGGCCGTACGCGGGCGAGAGCCTCGGCAGCGACCCGTCGCTGTAGGCCGCGCTGTAGCCGCTCCCCGCCAGCGGGTCACGCTCCCAGCCGGACCTGGACGTCGCCCGGAAGGTCCCGGCCACGACGAGCGTGACCGGGTCCTGCACCGGATCGACCCCGATTTCCCGGCCGAGGGTGATCCGGTCACCGAGGCGGAGGTGGAGCCGACTGGCCGTGGCCTCGGGGATCACCGCCTCGCCGGCAGCGGCAGCCCAGCGCCCCGAGGTCAGCGCCGCACGCTTGGGCAGCGAGGTGGTGCTGGCGAGATAGCCGAGTCGTTGACCGTCACCCAGCCGTCGCATACGAGACGTGGCGTTGCTCGTGAACGTCGGACGCAACGCGCCGAGAGCGTCGCGGATCACCGTGTGCGCGGCATCGTGGACGCCGGCCTCGTCCGATGCCTTGAGGCCGCCGAAGAACGCCGTCACCTCGGTCTCCTGCGCGGAGGTTTCTTGCATTCCAGCCGTGAACGCGCGGTCCTGGGTCGGTCCGATCAGCAGCGCGCCGACCCCCAGCAACGCCGTGCCGAGGGTGACCAGCGCGACGACGCCGACGAGCAAGCGACCCTGTGCGAGCGTGCGCCGGAGGACCAGGGTCAGCACGGCGGGGCGGTCCGCGCCGTCATCCCAGGCGACCGTCGGAGATCGTGAGGACTCGGTCCGCCAGCGCCATCATCACCGGATCGTGGGTGGAGACCACGGCGGTGACGCCCTCCGACTCGACGAGCCCGCGCAGCAGTCCCATCACGGCGAGGCCGGTCTCGGCGTCGAGCTGACCGGTCGGCTCGTCCGCGACGAGCAGTCGAGGTGATCCAGCCAGCGCGCGGGCGATCGCCACTCGCTGCTGCTGACCGCCCGAGAGCTCGCCGGGGCGCTGGGCACCGTGCTCGCGGAGTCCCACCAGGTCGAGCAGCAGGGCGACCCGCTTCTCGCGCTCGCCTGCCGGCGTACGACGCAGCCGCAGCGGCACGCCGACGTTCTCAGCAGCGGTCAGCGCCGGCACCAGGCCGAAGGTCTGGAAGATGTACGACACCGAGTCGCGCCGCAGCCGGCTCAACCCCTCGTCGTCGAGTCCGGTGACCTCGGTGCCGTCGACCCGGACGGTCCCGCTGTCGGGCCGGTCGAGTCCGCCCAGCAGGTTGAGCAACGTCGTCTTGCCGGACCCGGAGCGGCCGACCAGCGCCACCATCTCCCCCGCCGCGACGTCGAACGACGCGTCCTTGAGGGCGTGAACCGTGCCCGGGCCGGACCCGTACGTCCGCGTCAGACCACGGGCGGCCACCATGGGCTCGGTCACCGGGCCTCCCCGTCCGAGCGGATCTCGACGTGGTCGTTCTCCAGCGCGAGCCGGACCCGGCGCGTCAGGGCGAGGGCCTCGCGGAACTCGCGCGGCACCTGCACCCGGCCGGCGCGATCCATCACGGCATACTCCTCGCCCAGTGCGTGCCCACCAGCGGCAAGGTCGTCATGGCTGCGCAGCACCTCGCTGCTCGTACGCCCGTCGCGGATCGCGATGGTGCGGGCCACCTGGCCGCTGACGGCGTTGTCGTGGGTCACGATCACGACCGTGGCGCCGAGATCACGGTTGGCGGTGCGCAGTGCCGCGAAGACCTCCTGCGCCGTCTCGCTGTCGAGCTCACCGGTCGGTTCGTCAGCCAGCAGGACGCGGGGCTCGTTGGCGAGCGCCACGCAGATCGCGACGCGTTGCTGCTCGCCGCCGGACATCTGGTCGGGCCGGCGATCGGCACAGTGCGCGACCCCGACGGCCTCAAGCAGCTCGGACGTACGACGCCGCCGGTCGGCGCGAGGGCGTCCGGCGATGCTCATCGGGAGGTCGACGACCTCGCTCGCCGTCAGGTAGGGCACGAGGTTGCGGGCAGTCTGCTGGCGCACGAACCCGACGACGCGACGCCGGTAGTCGACCCGCTCACTGCGCGACAGTGCGAGCAGGTCATGTCCGGCCACGCGCGCCCGGCCCGCTGTGGGTGCGTCGACACCGGCGAGCACCTGCAGCAGTGTCGACTTGCCGGAGCCGGAGGCGCCGACGATCGCCACCATCTCACCGTCGTGAACCAGCAGGTCGAGACCCTGCAGCGCCTGCACCTCGACGCTCTCGGTCTGATAGATCCGCACGAGGTTGTCGCACACCACCAGCGCGTCGTGGCCGTACTCGGGCTCCTGCTCCGGAGGAGCAGGCAGCGACATCGTTCCCACCCTCGGCACTCCTCTTTCGGCTCAGCCCCGGATGAGCGTAACAAAGGTCACACCAATCTGGGCTCAGAAGTGACCGTCTGTCTGAAGGATCTGTGTTGGTGCGAACACGAACCGCTTGTAGGACCAGTATCGGAAAGCCGTGCCGAGGGCGAGGCCGATGACGTTGGCCGAGATGTTGTCCGCCAACCTGCTCGTGAGTCCCAACAGGTCGTGCGAGATCGCAAGAGTGACGATGGAGAAGCCGAGCCCGATGAGATTGAAGACGATGAACAGCGCGACCTCGCGACGACGATCACGACCGCTCTCGCCACGCCACGTCACGGCCCGGTTGCCGAGATAGGTGACGACCATCGCGAGCCCCACGGCGATGGCCTTGGCCACGGTCGGGTCCAGCCCGATCAGGATCGGCGCGGACCGGAGGTAGTTGAAGGCGGTGACGTCGACGACGTACCCGACGCCGCCCACGGTGAGAAAGCTGACGACCTCGGGACTCGCCAGTCGTGCGAGCAGGCGACTAGGAGCGGGCATCGCTGGTCCGCCTCATCGGGGTCGTCGCTGTGGCAGGTCGGCGGTCTCGGATCTCGTGCCATCGCCACGCCAGCACGCGGAGGACGGCCTCCCGGATGATCGCCGTCGACATCTTGGACTCCCCCACCGTCCGGTCCGTGAAGGTGATGGGCACCTCGGTCGTGGTCAGGCCCATACGGCTGGCACGCCAGGTGTTCTCGATCTGGAACGCGTAGCCGTTCGACTGGGACTCCAGCACACCGAGCCGGAGCAGTGAGTCCCGGCGGAAAGCCCGGAACCCAGCCGTGGCATCCCGAACGCGCAGCCCCAGGACCACACGGACGTACGCATTGCCGACACGGGAGATGACGCGCCGCCGCCAGGTCCAGTTGTCCACACCGCCGCCCCGGACGTAGCGCGAGCCGATCGCGACGTCGGCCTGCCCGAGAGCGGCGACGAGCTCAGGGATCTTCGCGGGCGGATGGGACAGGTCCGCATCCATCTGGACGATGACGTCGTAGTCCCGAGCCAAGGCCCATGTGAAGCCGGCACGGTAGGCAGCTCCGAGACCGTCCTTCTCGGAACGGGTCAGGAGGAGGAGCCGAGTCAGGTACGCGGGATGGGCCTCAACCAGGGCGCCCGTGCCGTCGGGGCTGTTGTCGTCGACGACGAGGATGTCGGCGTCCGGGACACTTCGGAGAACCTCGTCGAGCACGGTCCTGACACCCAGGGCCTCGTTGTATGTGGGGATGACGACGATCGTGGTCACTGGGCCAGCTCCTTCATGGTGTTCAGCAGCGTGGAGGTGCCGCGGCAGTCGCCGACGACACGCGGCGCGGGCCGGTCGACGCCGTTCCGCAGGAAGATCGCGTGGTCACACATACGGCCGACAGCGTGATAGTCCTGGCCAAGGATCGAGCTCGTGCGTGCGGTGTCGAGGCCCCAGGAACGGACGTGCTTGCGAATCACGAACCACGTCGGGGCCTGCGGCCCGCTGAGCACCCCGTCCAGCTCGGCCAGCTGGGGGTCGATCGTCTTCACCGGCAGACTCCACAGCTGGACGTACGGTGACGGCAGCCCCGTCGCGTAGGTCAGGTTGGCGTTGCCCCACGCCGTCACGATCGAGTCACCCGGTTGCGACGACGCCGCGATGGCTTGGCCTACGGCCTGCGCGTCGGTCCCCTGTGGCTGGGCCAGGCTCACACCCCAAGCCACAGACGCCGCCAACACGACGTACGCGGTGACTGCCCGGGCAGCGAAGCTGCGTCGCGATGCCAGGACACCTGCGGAGATCGAGAGCGGAGCGACCATCTCGACGAGGTAGTGATGCCAGTAGTTGCCGCCGAGCAGGACTGATGCACCGGCGAAGACCGTCATCGCCACAAGGGCGACGAAGGCCGTGTCGTGTCGGCGCCGAGACATCACGTGGCGGACCAGCGCGAGCACGAGGAATCCCAGCCCGCAGACCACAGCTGCGGCGACGAGTCCGTGCAGTCGGGCCGATGAGTGCTCACGCCCACCCGCCGCCTGTACGGCGGCGGCGCGGACCCGGAACGGATACATCGCATCGAAGACGCCGACGAGCGAGGTCCCATGCACGACGGTCCAGACTGCGACCACGGAGAGCACCACCGCAGCGCCGGCCACGGCACCGGCAGCCAGCGCCCAGAAGCGCTGACGGCTCAGCTCGCCGCGCCAGACCGCAACAACCAAGGCCACAAGCCCGAAGACGGCGGCATCCGCCAGGTTCTGCTTGACCAGCAAGGCCGACATCGCCAGACCGCCCGCCATGGCCGACCGCACGACGGCGTCGTGATGTCCAGGCGTTCGGAGGGCTGACATCACGCAGATGACGCCGCCGAGGATGAACGGGGCCGCCAGCAGCTCGCCATTGACCTCGTACCCGCCCAGAAGCGGACTGAGGGTCAGCCCCGCGGCCGTGAGCGCCGCCCACCGACCGGCGACCGGGCCGCTGATCATGCAGGCTGCGCGGGCCACACCGAGGACCACGAGCGCCACCGCCACACATCCGATGAGCCGCAGGGTGACGAGCCCTCCGAGCTCCGAGGCGAACCGGAAGATCGTGATGAGCAGCGGTGGGCGATCGACCCAGTAGTTGCCGTACAACGAGGTGCCGCCGCCATGCCACTGACCAGCGACGACCAGGAACCCGCCTTCGTCCGGGCTCGGGGCGTGCCCGAGGAACGGTAGCCGGGCAGCCGCCGCACCGGCGGCTGCGGCGCCGATCGTCCAGGCGGGGAGACCGGCGACTCGGGCAACCGGCGTCCGGTGAGCCAAGGGAGCCATGGCTGTCATGCGGCCAGACTGCTCGCTCGAACCTGCACGCGACCTGACCACGTCGGCAAACCGTGCCGGATCGTTGGATGCCATGGTGCACGATGGCGAGATGACAGTGGTCGGCATCTGCGAGGACGATCCGGGCGTTCGCCGCGTCCTCACCGATGCGCTCAAGATGCACGGGCACGACGTCGTGATCGCGCGCAACGGGCGGGAGGCGGTGGACAACCTCGGCGTACGAAGCGGGGTCGAGGTGTTGATCCTCGATGTCGGTTTGCCCGACGCCGACGGCCGCGATGTCTGCCAGGCGTTGAGGGCCGGCGGGCAGCACGCCCCCGTCCTGTTCCTCACGGCGTTGGATGCCGTCCATGACCGGGTCGCCGGATTCCACGCCGGCGGAGACGACTACGTCGTCAAGCCCTTCGCGATCTCGGAGGTCCTCGTGCGCGTTGACGCACTGCGTCGACGCAGCCGGCCCGAACCCGTGTCGATCAGCGGCCTGAGTCTCCATCCCGACCGGCTCTCGGTCGCCGCCGATGGCCGCGAGGCCACCTTGACCCCGACGGAGTTCCGGCTGTTGGCGGCGATCGCCGCCGAGCCCGGCGCGGTCACGCGCCGGCGAGCGGCCGTGGCCGCGGCGTGGCCGGACGGCGCCATCGTCAACGAGAACACGATCGACTCGTACGTGCGACGCCTTCGCGTCAAGCTCGCGTCGATTGACTCGCCGGTCGAGCTGACGACGGTCCGCGGAGTGGGGTTCACCCTCCGATGAGGTTCGCGCAGCGCACGCTCATCTCCCGAATCGTCTGGACGACGCTGATCGTCACGGCAGTCGCCATGGCCGCCATGGTCGTGACCGTCATGCTGGTCCTGTCGGCCTTGACGAACAAGAACATCGAGGCCCGGTTGCGCGATCAGCTCACCGCCGTCTCGTCGACCGTCAAGGTCGGCGCCGACGGCGGGCTGACCGCGCTGGAGACTCCCAACGACACGATCGATGACACCACGTGGATCTACGCCGTCGACGGCACCCTCGTCGAAGGCCCCCGGGTGGGTCAGAGGCTCACGTCGACAGCGAACTCACTGTCCGACGTACGCAAGGAGACCCGGTTGGACCGGGATGAGCGTTCGTTCCTCGCCGCTCCCGTACGTCGTGACGGAAGGGTCGAGGCGGTGGTGGTCGTCGAGGCTCCGCTCGAGCCCTACGAGTCGACCCGCAACCTCACCTTGTTGGGTCTGCTCGCGCTCGCGGTGACCGTGACAGGCGGCTCGGCGGCCATCGCCGCGTGGACCGTCAAGCGCACTCTCGGTCCGGTGGAGTCGATGGCGGCCCAGGCCCGGGACTGGAGCGAGCACGACCTCGAGTCACGATTCGACACCACAGCGGCGGATGACGAGTTCGGCCGCCTCGGCCGAACCCTCAACGTGCTCCTGGACCGCGTCGCCGGCGCACTGCGCAGCGAGCAGCAGCTGACATCCGAGCTGGCTCACGAGCTCCGGACCCCGTTGACCGCGATCCGCGGCGAGGCGGAGCTCACCATGATGACCTCGCCGAGCCCGGACGTCGCCGAGCGGCTCGTCCGGGTCGTGGAGCTGGTCGACCGCATGAGCACGACGATCACCTCGCTGCTCGCGATCGCCCGCAACGACGCCCGACTCGACAGCCGCACGACTGCGACCGACCTCGTCGACGCCGTGCTCGACCATCGCCCGGACAGACCCGGACTGACGATCTCGCGCGACCGCCTCGACGGCGTGGAGATGTCGGTGCCGACCGAGCTGGCGATCCGCGCGCTGGCACCCATCGTCGACAACGCGTTCGCGCACGCGCGTACGTCCGTCGGGTTCCGTGCAGTCGCCCACGAACGCATGGTCGAGATCACCGTCAGCGACGATGGCGACGGGGTCACGATGGACGACCCCGAGTCGGTCTTCCGCTCCGGCGCGCGGGGCAGCGAGTCCCACGGCGCAGGACTGGGACTGGCCCTGTCCCGGCGCGTCGCCCGCACGCTGGGTGGCGACGTGCGGATCACCTCGGCAGATCGGCCCACGAGCTTCACGCTCACCTTGCCGCGCACCTAGGCTCTCGCCAGTCAGGTTCGTGGCAGGTGGCTGGCCACAAGGTGGGCGCATGACTCATTCACCTGAACCCACGTCCAGCCGTGAGGCGAGCCATCTCGACCGCGGAGCCTGGACCCGGACCCTGCTGAACAAGGTCCCCGAGGTCACGATCTTGTTCTGGGTGGTCAAGATTCTCTCCACCACCGTCGGCGAGACCGCAGCCGACTACCTCAACGAGAATGTCGGCCTCGGCCTCTCAGCCACGACCGCGATCATGGCCCTCCTGCTCGCGATCGTGCTCATCGTGCAGTTCACCGTCCGGCGATACATCCCGGCGATCTACTGGCTCGCCGTCGTGCTGATCAGCGTCGTCGGCACGTTGTTCTCCGACAACCTCGTCGACAACCTCGGCGTCAGTCTCTGGACCACCACGGCGATCTTCGGCGCCGGGCTCGTCGTCTCGTTCGTGGCCTGGTACCGCAGCGAGCGAACGCTCTCGATCCACACGATCGTGACGCGCCGACGCGAGGCCTTCTACTGGCTCGCGATCCTGTTCACGTTCGCACTGGGCACGTCCGCCGGCGACCTGGTCGCCGAGAAGCTGGCCGTCGGATACTTCCCCTCCGCACTCATCTTCGGCGGGGTCATTGCCGCGATCACCGCGATCTACTACGGCTTCAAGGCCGACGCCGTGCTCGCGTTCTGGGCGGCGTACATCGTCACCCGGCCGTTCGGCGCTTCGATGGGTGACTTCCTGACGGCCCCCACCAAGGACGGCGGTCTGGGCCTGGGCACGAACGGCACCAGCGCGCTGTTCATCGCGATCATCGTCGCGTGTGTCCTCTGGTTCACCGTCAAGGCCAGGCACGAAGACCGCGTGCTGGCGCCCGCGCCGGTCTGACCATCCAAGCCGGCCCCGCCCAGACTGACCCCCGACGGTCGGGCGGGGCCCTTCATCGTGAGGCTCCCCATGAGTGCACCAGTCAGACTCGCTGCCCAGGCCGCGACCGTGTTCGCCGGCTCGGTCGTCGGCGTGCTCGCGCTCGCGGACTCGGCCCGTGAGCATGACGGAGCGCCGGCGCGCCTCGACACCCAGCTGGCGACGGATGCGGTGAACGCCCGATCAGGGATGCTGACTCACGCTGCGAGGCTCCTGACGCTGGTCGGCAGTGAAGTGGTCGTCAGCGCTCTGGCGCTGCTGCTGGTCATCGTCCTGCTCGAACGCAGAGGTCCGTTCCTGGCGATGTGCGCCGCCGTCGCCATGGCGGTGTCCGCATCGCTCACGGTTGGGGTCAAGCTGTTGGTCGCACGGGACCGCCCAGGCGCGGGCGTACGGCTGGGCCCGGTCGACTCGACGTACTCCTTCCCTTCGGGCCACGCCCTCAACTCGGCGGTGTTCCTCGGGCTGGTCGTCCTCTTGTTCGTGCCCCTGTTGCACCCGCGGCGCCAACGCATCACCGTCAGGTGCAGCCTCGCGTTGCTGGCCTTCGGAATCGGCGTGAGCCGTGTCTACCTGGGCTATCACTGGGCCAGCGACGTGGTCGCATCGTGGCTCCTTGCCGCGGCTGTGCTGGCCCTCGTCGCGGTCGTCAGCAAGACGTGGGGCCATGGACCCGACAGCCCCCCACGAACGGACGGGGACCGGGCGCACGTGCCGGGCGTGACGCCATGATCGCCGCTCTGACACCGTTGCTGTACACCATGGGTCCGGCGGCGCTGCTGCTGATCATGGCGGTCGTCTTCGCGGAGAGCGGCCTGCTCGTCGGATTCTTCCTGCCGGGTGACTCCCTCCTGTTCCTGGCCGGCGCCCTCGTGGCTTCCGGGGTCATCGGTCTCCCGATCTGGCTGCTCGGCCTCGGCGTGTACGTCGCCGCAGTCCTCGGCGACCAGGTCGGCTACTCGATCGGCCGACGTCTCGGGCCGCGGCTGTTCTCCCGCGAGGACTCGCGTCTGTTCTCCCAGGCCAACGCCGACCGCGCCCGACGCTTCTTCGACAGCCACGGCTCCGGAGCGGTGGTCCTGGCTCGATTCGTCCCGGTCGTGCGAACGTTCGTGCCGGCCGTCGCCGGAGTCGCCCACATGCCACGCCGCGTCTTCACGACGTACAACCTGCTCGGCGCCGCCGTGTGGTCGGCCATGATCGTGACGGCCGGCTACCTCTTCGGCGGCATCACGTTCATCGCTGCCCACATCGAGCTCATCACCATCGGGCTCGCTGGGCTGTCCGTCGTACCAGCGGGCATCACGTACCTGCGTCACCGCCGCGCCCGGTCCGTACGCATGTGAGGCTCCGCCGGTCAGGTTTCGATCAGGTGGACGTACCTACCGTCTTGTCCCATGGCCACCCGAGCATTCCACTCAACCAAGGTTCCCGAGGTCTTCCTCCTCTTCTGGATCGTCAAGCTGCTGACCACCGGGATGGGAGAGGCCGGATCCGACTTCCTCGGCACCGTCAGCATCCCGCTGGCCGCCGTGATCGGGATCGGCGGCTTCTTCCTCGTCCTGTGGCTGCAGCTGCGAGCCGACCGCTATCAACCGGTGCGCTACTGGACCACGGTCCTGGGTGTGGCCTTGTTCGGCACGATGATCGCCGACGGGCCGCATGTCGCGCTCGGCACGCCGTATGCCGTGGACGCCGCGATCTACCTGGCTCTGCTGTGCGGGCTCCTCGCGTGGTGGAGGGCGAGCGAGGGGACGCTCTCGGTGCACTCGATCACGACCAGTCGGCGCGAACGGTTCTACTGGGGTGCCGTGCTGCTAACGTTCGGTCTCGGAACAGCGGTCGGCGACGCCACCGCGATCGAGATGGGGCTGGGGTTCGCCTGGTCGATCGTGCTGTTCGGGGTCCTCATCCTGGTGCCCCTCGTGCTCTGGCGTGCCGGACTGAATGCCACGGCGGCGTTCTGGGCGGCGTACGTGCTGACGCGCCCGCTCGGTGCGTCGGTTGCCGACTGGCTCGGCAAGTCGCACTCAGCCGGCGGCCTCGGGTGGGGCGACGGGACCGTCACCGGACTGGCGCTGCTGATCTTCGCCGCGCTGGTCACGTACCTGGCCGTCACCCACAGCGACGTCGAGGGATCACACGGGCCGGCCCCGGACGCGGGGCGTCCTGTGGACGAGCTCGACGCGGTCTAGGACAACGCGCGAGGCTGCCGTGGAGAAGGCCTCGCTGATCAGGTTCTGTGCAGGTCATTCCACGCAGGGTGGGACCGTGACCGCCAACGGCCAACGGCCCGACCACGACGCCCGGCGTTCGCGCGCGAGTCGGAGGGTGCGGCGCGACCTGGTGCTCGCCGCGGGCCTCCTTTGCGTCCTGGTCTGCGTACAGCTGATCCGCCTGATGCTCGGCTGAACGAAATCTCACTCAACAGACGGGACATCTGAATGCCGAACGACTTCCGCGGCCTGCCGCTACATCCGCTCATCGTGCACGCGACGGTCGTGATCGTTCCGCTCGCGGCACTGACGGTTCTCCTGGCGGCGCTCTGGCCGCGCTTCAGGGGGTGGGCCGGCCCGCTGCCTGCTGGCCTCAGCCTCGTTGGACTGATCCTCGTGCCGCTGTCCACGTCGACCGGTGAGACGCTCGAGCGACACGTCCCGCACTCAGCACTCCTCGAACGGCACACCCACCTCGCGGACGGACTGCTGCCATGGATGATCGGCCTGCTGGCCGTGGCAGTGGTGGGCTACGCCCTCCATCGGCGACCCACCTCGATCTCGAGAGCCGTCCCGATCGTGGTGGCGGTGCTGACTGTCGTCGCCGTCGTGGGTACGACCGTGCAGGTGGTCCGAATCGGCGAGAGCGGCGCCAAGGCTGCGTGGGCCGGCACCGACATGACTCGCTGAAAAGAGCTGGCGGCCGTCAGTCGGTGGCGTCGCGGAACAGCTCGGCGGCCGGGCCGACGATCAACGGATCAGGCCGCGCGACCAGCTCGTGGTCCTTGTTGTCGTAGTCGAACTGCGCCAGCACGTGCCGCATCGACTCGACGCGGGCGCGCTTCTTGTCGTTGCTCTTGACGACGGTCCACGGCGCCACGGACGTGTCCGTACGGGCGAACATCGTCTCCTTGGCACGCGTGTAGGCGTCCCATTTGTCGAGCGACTGCAGGTCCATCGGCGAGAGCTTCCACTGCCGGACCGGGTCGACCTGGCGGATGGCGAAGCGCGTGCGCTGCTCGGACGACGTCACCGAGAACCAGAACTTGATGAGGTGCAGGCCGTCGTTGACCAGCATCTTCTCGAACGTCGGCGCCTGCCGGATGAACTCGTCGTACTGGTCGTTAGAGCAGAACCCCATGACCCGCTCGACGCCCGCGCGGTTGTACCAGGAGCGGTCGAACATCACGATCTCGCCGGCGGCAGGCAGGTGCTGCACGTAGCGCTGGAAGTACCACTGCGTCTCTTCGCGCTCGCTCGGCTTCTCCAGCGCGACGACCCGCGCGCCGCGAGGATTGAGGTGCTCGGTGAACCGCTTGATCGTGCCGCCCTTGCCGGCGGCATCGCGGCCCTCGAAGACGAGGACGAGGCGTCCGCCCGTGCCCTTGATCCAGTTCTGGAGCTTCAGCAGCTCGATCTGCAGCAACCGTTTCTGCAGCTCGTACTCGTTGACGTCCATCCGAGCCTCGTACGGGTATCCCTCGCGCCAGGTGTCGATCGACTGACCGCGGTGATCGAGGAGTACCGGATCGTCGTCGTCCACGTCGACAACGGAGTAGTCGCCGAGCCGGTTGATGTCGAGGCGCGGGGTCCCGAAGTCAGTCGTCATGCGCACAACCTAGAGATGGACGACGACGGCGCGATGGACGCTCAGCGACGCTGCGATGAACAGGGCCCGGGCAGCCGTGATAGACCCGTCACGTGACCACAGGTGCGAGTGGCGGGAGGAGCGGACGTCTCGTCGTCGGCTGGACCACCGCCGCCGCCGCGAAGGACGAGCTCGCGCGGCTGGCCGCGTCGTTCGCGGGCGTCGACCGTGACGACGTCAGCATCGTCCGGGCCTGCCGATCGTGCGGCAGCGACCAGCACGGCACGCCGTACGTCGTCGGGCTCGAGACTCGCGTCCACGTAAGCCTCAGCAGAGCCGGCGATCTGGCAGCGCTCGCAGTCTCCGACGCGGGCCCGGTCGGAATCGACGTCGAGCGTCTGGACGCCGCTGCAGGCTCACCCGACATAGCGACCTGGGTGCGCAAGGAGTCGGTCGCCAAGGCCACCGGGCACGGCCTGACGATCGATCCCGATCTCATCGAGGTGAGTCCGCCGGGCACGGCGCCGGCGCTGCTCGGCTGGCCGGTCGACGAGCCGCTGGACTCTCCCGCGTGGATGTTCGACGTGACGTGTCCCGACGGGTACGTCGCCGCCGCGACGGTGCTGTCGCAGGCTCAGCCCGCGCTGGTCACGGAGTCAGCGCCGGAAGGCTGATCTCGCGCAGCCACGCATCGAACAACCCGCCCACCGACGCCCCGCAGAGCTCACCGGTCAGCGCGATGAAGTCGTCGGTCGTCACCGACCCGTGGGCATACCGCTCGGTCCAGGCGCGCAGCACCTCGAAGAACCGGTCGTCGCCGACCTGCGTACGAAGCGCGTGCAGCAGGAGTGCGCCACGCTTGTAGACGCGGTCGTCGAACATCAGCTCCGGCCCCGGATCGCCCAGCTGGAAGTCCTGGTCGAGCTCGCTGAGGCGGTCCCAGTGGAGCTGTGCATGGTGCTCGGCGGCCTGCCGGCCGGACTCCTCTGACCACAGCCACTCGGCGTAGCACGCGAAGCCCTCGTGCAGCCAGATGTCGCGCCAGCTCGTGAGGGTCACACTGTTGCCGAACCACTGGTGGGCCAGCTCGTGCGCGACGAGTCGCTCGCTGTCCCAGTCGTCCGTCGCGAAGTTGGACCCGAAGACGGCGAGTCCCTGCGCCTCCAGCGGGATGTCGAGCGCGTCGTCGGTGATGACGGCGGTGTAGGCGGCGAACGGGTAGGGCCCGAAGAGCCGGACGAAGGCCGTCATCATGTCGTCCTGACGGGCGAACGGCCCTCCGCTGGCGGCCTTCTTGCCGGCCGGGTGGACCGTGCGGATCGGCACGCTGCTGCCGGAGTCGACCACGCCGTAACGGCCGATCTGGACCGTCGCCAGATAGGTCGCCATCGGCGCCTCCTCGACGTGCCGCCAGGTCGTGCCCGCCGAGCGCCGACGCTTGCTCTCCTGGACGCCGTTGGCCACGACGAGGTAGTTGGACGGCGCCGTGATCTCGATGGCGTACGTCGCCTTGTTGGACGGCCGGTCGTTGCACGGGAACCACGACGGCGCCCCGTGCGGCTGGGACGCCACGATGACGCCGTCGGCGAGCTCCTCCCACCCTGCGTCCCCGTCGAGGCCCGGCATGGGTTGGGGCGAACCGGCGTACGAGACGACGACCGTGAACGTGCTCCCGGTGGCGATGGGGCTCCGGGGCTGGATGACGAGCTTGCTCTTGCGGTGGGTGTGCTTGGCCGGGGATCCGTCGACGCTGACCTTGGACACCCTCAGGCGGTAGAGGTCGAGCTTGATCTCGTCGATGTCGTCCAGTGCCGTGGCGCTGAGCATCGCCCGACCCGAGAGCCGGTTGGAATCGACGCTGTAGTCGAGCTGGAGGTCGTAGCGGGTCACGTCGAACGAGTGGTCACCGTGGTCCGGGACGTAGCGGTCGTCCTCGACACCGACGGACACGGTCCGCGTCATCGGGGGGCCACGACGGCGTCGTCGTCGGCCCAGGGCCCGATCGGGTTGCCGATCCAGCGCGTCTTCTTCGGCACGGACTCGCCCCGCATGACCAGCGACACCGGACCGATCGAGGCATGCGCGCCGATCGTGGCGGCGGGCAGCACGACGCTGTGGGGTCCGAGCGTCGATCCTGGCTCGAGGGTGACCGTGTCCATGCTGAGTATCCGATCATGGAACAGGTGCGTCTGCACCACGCAGCCCCGGTTGACGGTGCTGCCGGCGCCCAGATGGATGAGGTCGGCTTCGGGCAACCAGTAGGTCTCGCACCACACGCCGCGGCCGACGCGGGCACCGAGCGATCGCAGCCAGAGGTTGAGCACCGGCGTCCCCGACGCGGTACGCGCGAGCCACGGTGCACCGAGCAGCTCGACGAACGTGTCCGCGAGCTCGTTGCGCCACACGAAGCTGCTCCACAGGGGATGCTCGGCGGCTCGCACCTTGCCGACCAGGAGCCACTTGGCGCCACTCGCCACGACAGCAGCAGCGGCACCCGCGACGATCAGCACCAGGCCCGAGGTCGCCGCGACGACCGGCCACCCTTGTCCGGCCAGTCGCTCCAGCCCGAAGACGACGAGCAGACCGAGCAGACCGTTGACGATCAGGGGCACGATGCGCGCCAGCTCGATGGCTGCCCGCCACACGCGGACGCGACGCTCGGGCGAGTGCGTACGACTGTCGTCGGTCTTGTCGGAGGAGCGGCGCAGCTTCTGCGGCGGACTGCCGAGCCAGGACGTGCCGGCTTTGGCCTCTGCACGACGGGGCGCCGCGGAGAGCACCGCGACCAGGCCGCCCTTGGGGACCTTGCGTCCGGGCGCCGTCATGCCGGAGTTGCCGACGAACGCTCGACGGCCGATCTTGACCTGCTCGATCCGCAGCCAGCCGCCGCCGAGCTCGTACATGCCGAGCATCGTGTCGTCGGCCAGGAACGCGCCGTCGTTGACCGACGTCAGCGACGGGAGCATCAGCACGGTGGAGGCTTCGACACCGTCACCGATCCGGGCACCCAGTGCTCGCAGCCAGGCTGGGGTCAGGGTGCTCGAGTAGAGCGGGAACAGCCAGGTGCGTGCGTCATCCATCAGCCGTACGACCGACCAGGCCTGCCACCCACGGAGGCTGTGCACTGGATAGGTGCCGCTGGTCAGGCCGACCGACTGCAGCCGCACCGACGCCAGCACGAGGAGGGCAAGTGCGACGAACCCGACCAGCACGCCGACGGGTGCCGCGAGCGACGCACGGAGCAGCGCGTCGCCGAGGTCGTTCGCAGACCTGACGAACGGCGACACGGCGAGGACGGCGACTCCCACCGCCAGCACCGGCAGCAGTGAGATGACGGCGGCCACGACGGCGTACGCGATGGTCCATCGCCGGCGACGCGGTGCTCGCGTGCTGGTCAGAGGGCCACGGGCCGCACCGTTGCGACGCGCCGGCGCGCCCGACCAGTACTCCCCGGCCGGCACGCTGCCGAAGACGGCCGAGCCCGGGCCGATCTCCGCGCCGGCCCCGACTTCCGACCCGGGGCCGAGGAGGCTGCGCACCCCGATCCGCGCATCGGCGCCGACGGAGATCGTGCCGATGTGCACCGTGTCGCCGTCCAGCCAATGTCCGCTGAGATCGACCTCCGGCTCGATCGACGCGCCGTTGCCGATCTCGACCATCCCCGTGATGGGCGGCAGTGAGTGCAGGTCCACGTCCGAGCCCACCCGTGCTCCGAGCAACCGGGCGTACGTCGTGAGGAGCGCGGCGCCGGAGAGTGACCCGGCTCGAAGCTCGTCGGCCAGGTGCTCGGCGAGCCACAGGCGCAGGTGCACCCCGCCGCCCCGTGGATGGGCGCCCGGGGAGACTCCGCGCAGGAGGACCCGCGCACCCAGTGCCGCCAGCAGCATCCGCCCCGGAGGTGCGATCAGCAGGAGCCAGCCGATGGCGATCCAGGCCCAGGAGACCTGCGGCAACCATGACCAGCCGAGCAGCGTGTCGGCCACGTGGTTGCCGGCCGCGACCCAGGTCAGCCAACGCAAACCGCTCAACGTCCGCAACGGGATGGTCAGCAGGATCTGCGCAGCTTGCGTCGAGGTACGCACCGGGCGAACCGGGGAGTTCTGCCGCGCATGGGCGTTCGACATCGCGTCAAGAGCCGTCGCGAGGCCCGCAATCGACGGATTCTCGTACACGTCGGCCACCGTGACCTCGGGGAACTTCTCCCTGAGCCGCCCCACCAGCTGCGCGGCACTGAGGCTCCCGCCACCGAGGACGAAGAAGTCGTCGGCCTGGCTCGTGACCACGGCTCCCAACAGGTCGAGCCAGAGCGTCTTGAGCCAAGCGCTCGTCCCCTCGAAATGGCTCTCGTCACCGGACGAGTCGACGCTCGGCAGCGGCCACGGCAACGAGTCACGGTCGATCTTGCCGGAGGTGCGGGTGGGCATCGTCTCGAGCCGGGCGAGACGGGGCACCAGCGCCTCGGGCATCTGGCCGCGCAGCACCGCGAGGGCGCCCGCCAGGTCGAACTCGGGTCCAGTCGCCACGTAGCCCACGAGGATCCGGTTGCCGGCCTCCGTCGTGCGGATCGCCGCAGCCGCAGCCGCGACCCCGGGCAGTCCCAGCAACGCGCTGTCGATCTCGCCGAGCTCGATGCGGCGGCCGCCGATCTTGATCTGCTCGTCCGCGCGGCCCACGAAGACCAAACCCTCGCCGTCGTACGAGACCAGGTCGCCGCTGCGATAGGCGCGATCCCATCCGAGGCTCGGCATGGGCGCGTACTTCTCGGCGTCCTTGGCCGGGTCGAGGTAGCGAGCCAGCCCGACACCGCCAATGATGAGCTCCCCCGTCTCGCCAGGCGGCACCTGCTGTCCGGCCTTGTCGACGACGGCGAGATCCCAGCCGGCGAGCGGCAGCCCGATGCGTACGGGCGTACCCGCCTCGAGCTGCGCAGCGCAGGCGACCACGGTGGCCTCGGTCGGACCGTACGTGTTCCACACCTCGCGGTCGGGAGCAGCCAGTCGCTCGCCGATCTCGGGCGGGCAGGCCTCGCCACCGACGATCAGCAGGCGTACGTCGTCGAGCACCCCGGGCGGCCACAGCGCGACGAGGGTCGGGACCGTCGACACCACGGTGATGCTGTTGGCGACCATCCACGGCCCGAGGTCGCTACCGCTCTTGACGAGGGATCGCGGCGCCGGCACGAGGCACGCCCCGTGCCGCCAGGCGAGCCACATCTCCTCGCACGACGCGTCGAACGCCACCGAGAGTCCGGCCATCACCCGGTCGCCCGGGCCCAGCGGTCGATCCTGGAGGAACAGTGCCGCTTCGGCGTCGACGAACGCAGCCGCCGAGCGGTGGGACACGGCCACACCCTTGGGCGTACCGGTCGAGCCGGAGGTGAAGATGACCCACGCGTCGTCGGTCGGCAGCGGCTCGTCCTCGAGCGCGGCGACACCACCTGCGCGCCGGGACGTGATCACCAGCCCGTTGCCGACGACCGCTGCGACATCGGCCTCGCCGAACACCGTGCGCGCCCTCGAGTCCGGATCGTCGACGTCGACCGGCACGTACGCGGCGCCCGCGACGAGGATCCCCATGATCGCGACGTAGAGGTCGAGCGTGCCCGAGTCGACCCGGACACCGACACGGTCACCGCGGCCCACCCCGCGCTCCCGCAGATCAGAGGCGAAGGCATCCGCCGCCTCGCAGAAGGCCGCGTACGTGAGCACGTTCGAGCCGTTGTCGAGCGCTGAGGCGTCGGGGCTGTCGCGAGCCGTCTGACGCAGGATGTCGACGAGCGTCCGGGGTGGCGGAGCCTGGGTCGACTTCAGCAGGGACGAGAGCTGGTCTGACGCGAGTGCGCTCAGATCGGGGGCCGACACGACCAAACCTTGCAGGACCGACATGAACCCGCGGTGAACCACAGGGGTCCGAACGTTCGCCTGCCGTTTGTTGTGTGCCGTCTGGGCCGGTCCTAGATTGGATGACGAGCCGGCAGGTGAACACGCCCTGCCGGTGCACACAGCTCAAGGTCTTGCTTCAACCTCCGAAGTGCCTTGAGCGACTGAGCCCCTCACCACCCACCTGGTTCGAGGGGCTCCGTCATGTCGGGGAGACAGCCGATCGGCGGACACAAGTGGAGCCGATCGGTCGATACCCCGAACCTGGCGTTGCGTCGACGCTGGAGACATGAGCGCATACACCGAAACCGATCTGGTCACCACGATCGGACAGCTTGCCGGCGCGGACCTGTCCGATCTCACCCAGGCACAGCTCGACGGCATCGACCAGTTCCACGGCGGCGGGGCCGAGGCAGTCGACCGACTCATCCCCAGCCTCGATCTCAGCGCTGGTATGACTCTCCTCGATGTCGGCTCAGGGCTCGGCGGCCCCGCCCGCCAGATCGCCCGCACCACCGGGTGCGACGTCTTGGGAGTCGACCTCACCGAGGCATATGTCGAGGCGGCGACCGCGTTGACGTCTGTCGCCCGTCTCGGCGCCCGGGTCCAGTTCCTCCATTCCGACATCGCACGTCTACAGCGGTCCGGCTTCGACGCCGCCTTGTCGATGCACGTCCAGATGAATGTCGACGACAAGTCGGCGTTCTTCGGGGAGATCGCGAAACGGCTTCGCCGCGGCGCCTGCCTGGCGGTCTTCGAGGTGTGCCGAGCCAGCGAGGATGCGCTCCCGCTCCCGCTGCCGTGGTCGATCGACGGCACGGACAGCTTCTTGGCAGCACCCTCCGATCTGCTGGGGGTCATCGAGGACAGCGGGTTCACGGCGCTCGAGTGGGTCGACGAGACGCCCTGGGTCCTCCAGTGGTTCGACGACCTCGGAAGCCGGCTCGCTGCTGCGGAGACCGAGGCCTCACTCCCTGCCCTCCTGGCCGACGGGCCCACCAGGATGATCAACTTCGCCGTCGCCCTTGCCGACGGCACTTTTACCGTCCACCGCGGCGCCTTCAGGCTCGCCGACTAGATCGAAAGGCACCCCATGGACCTTCATTTCACCGCGGAGACGGCGTCAGACGGCGTCGTCGACCGCAGCTTCGTCGTCGGAGACGTTCCCGGCGTCCTGTGGTCGCCGGCGTCCGCCGACGCTCACGCGCCGCTCCTGCTCATGGGCCACGGCGGCGGACTGCACAAGCGCGCTCACGGCCTCGTGTCGCGGGCTCGGGAGACCGTCGTACGCGATGGATTCCATGTCGCCGCGATCGATTCGCCCGGCCACGGAGACCGGCCCCGTTCGGAGGAGGACCAGCAGTGGGTCGACGCGATGCTCGAGGCAAGGGAACGCGGCGAGTCACTGGCTCCGTCGATCGCCCCGTACAACGCCTCGCTCGCCGAACGCGCCGTGCCCGAGTGGCGGGCGACGATCGGCGCACTGCTCTCACTCCCTGAGGTCGGCGACGATGTGCCGATCGGGTACTCGGGGATGACGCTCGCCAGCGCGATCGGGATCCCTCTCGCCGTGGCCGAGCCGCGTATTCGTGCGGCGATCTTCGGTGGCGTGTTCGTGTACGACGCCGTGATCGAGGCAGCGCGCCAGGTCACGATCCCGGTCGAGTTCCTGCTGCCGTGGGACGACGCCGAGATCTCGCGCGAATCCGGCCTGGAGGTGTTCGACGCGTTCGCATCCGAGGACAAGACCCTGCTGGCGTTCCCGGGCTCGCACTTCCGGGTGCCGGCCGATCGGATCGACACCCGGTTCTTCGCCCGGCACCTCGGCAGAGCGAGCTCCGTCGCCTCACGATGAGTGTCAACGCGACGAATCCTCGGTAGCCTGCGCTGCTATGGGTCCAGCATTCCTCCTCACCTCGTTCGTGATCGTCGCCACGCCCGGAACCGGCGCGCTCTTCACGGTGGCCGCCGGCATCTCGCGCGGTGCACGCGCCAGCATCCTCGCCGCCTTCGCCTGCACCCTCGGCACCGTCCCGCACCTGGTGGCTGCGGTCACGGGGCTGGCAGCCGTGCTCCACGCGAGCGGCATAGCGTTCGCGGCCATCAAGTGGGCCGGCGTCGGCTATCTGCTCTACATGGCGTGGGCGACCTGGCGCGACACCGGTGCCCTCGCGGTCGACAGCCGTCCCGGCGCAGCGTCCGCCCGCCGCGTGCTCGTCTCCGGGATCACCATCAACCTGCTCAACCCGAAGCTGACGATCTTCTTCTTCGCGTTCCTCCCGCAGTTCGTCCCGGCAGGATCACCGCACACCACGATTCACATGCTCGTTCTGAGCGGGGTCTTCATGCTGATGACGTTCGTGGTCTTCGCGGCGTACGGGGTGTTTGCTGCGTCGGTGCGCGACGCGCTCTTGTCGAACGCCAAACGTCTTGATCGAATCCGCAAGGCCTTCGCGGCCACGTTCGTCCTGCTCAGCGGTCGGCTCGCCGTCGAGTCGCGCTAGCCGTGACGATGAGCTTCACGTCGATCCGCCAGGCGATCATCGAGGACGCCGACAACGCAGCCATGCGAGACCTCGGTTACCTGCCGCTGTATGCAGCTGGCCCGCGCGCCCGAGTCGCGATCGTCGGCCAAGCGCCTGGACGAAAGGCCCAGGAGAGCGGCCTCGCGTGGAACGACGCCAGCGGCGCGAAGCTCTTCGACTGGCTCGGCGTCACGGAGGAGCAGTTCCGGGACCCGGATCTGTTTGCCCTGTTGCCGATGGATTTCTACTTCCCGGGCAAGGGCGTGGCCGGCGACCTGCCACCGAGGAAGGGTTTCGCAGAACGGTGGCACCCCCCGCTCCTCGAGCTGATGCCGGACATCGAGGTCACGGTCCTCATCGGCGGCTATGCCCAGTCCCACTACCTTGCCGGTCGGGCCCGGCGGAACCTCACCGAGACCGTCCACGCGTTCCGCGACCACCTGCCGGACGTCATCCCCCTCGTCCATCCGTCCCCGCTCAATTTCCGCTGGCAGAGCCGCAACCCGTGGTTCCTGACCGACGTCATACCCGTCCTGCGCGAACGTGTGGGCGCAGCGATCGCCTGAGCTCACGTCGGGGTTGCGCGCCCACCGACGAGAAGAGCCCCTCACCTGCGTCTCCGCTGGTGAGGGGCTCCTCGTTTCCCGTGGCAGGTGCAGGGTTCGAACCTGCGTAGGCTGAGCCGTCTGATTTACAGCCCGCGCCCAGCACTCTCCTGAACTGCAGCGATGCCGCATCGGTAAGGACTTGCCCCGGGATTCCCCCCAGATTCTCGACGCCAGTGGGGTGTGGTCGACGCCAGTCGTGCATCGTGTTCGATCTGCGCGGAGTTGCTACGTACTCACGCGGGACCACGCCGGCGTCGACGAACCTCAGCTTGTGTGCTTGCCGACTGTCAGCAGCACGACGGAGTCCTCCACGGCCTCGAGTGAGTGGCGTGAGTCCGGGATGGTGATCAGGTCGCCCGGTGAGCCGTTCCATCTGTTCTCTCCGGCCACGAGGGTCACCCGGCCGTGTAGCACTTGGAGGGTGGCCTCGCCCGGATTCTCGTGCTCGTCGAGGTTGATGCCCGCTTGGAGCGCGATCAGGGTCTGGCGCAGGACGTGCTCGTGACCGCCGTACACAGTGTGGGCGCTTCGACCGCTCGATGTCTTCTTGGCCGTCTCCATGTGATGGCGGGCAAGCGCGGTCAGTGACTCCTTCTGCATGGGACTCCCTGTTGATAAATGGATATGAAGCGATTCCGTGAAGAATCGAGCTGCAGTACCTCAGCCGACCCGATCCCAGCCGCGGCGTGGGCTGTGACTGCCGAGCTGATCGTCACGGCTGCGGTAGACGATGTAGGGGCGAGTCAGGTAGCCCACGGGTGCGCTGAATACGTGCACCAATCGGGTGAAAGGCCATAGCGCGAACAGCCCGAAAGCGACTAGTGCGTGCAGCTGGAAGCCCAGCGGCGCGTTCGCCATCAGCGCGGCGTCGGGCTGGAACGCGAGGAACGAGCGATACCAGACCGAGACGCCCTCGCGGTAGTTGTACTCACCACCGATCGTCATGATCGAGCCGGCGATCGTGTTCCACATGCCGAGCACGATGACGATTGCCAGGAACGCGTACATCACCTTGTCCATCACGGTGGTCGCGGAGAACACCGGTCCGGTCGTGCGGCGGCGATAGATCAGGATCACCATGCCGACCACGGTCATCACACCTGCGGCCAGCCCGCCGCCGACCGCCGCCACGTGGTACATGTGCTCGGTGATACCCACCGCATCGGTCCATGACTGCGGCACGAGCAGGCCGATCACATGGCCGCCCACCACACCGAGCATTCCGAAGTGAAACAGCGGGCTGCCGATTCGGAGCAGCCGGTTCTCATAAAGCTGAGACGACCGGGTCGTCCAGCCGAACTTGTCGTAGCGACAGCGCCATAGATGCCCGGCTACGAACACGGTTAGGCAGACGTACGGGACGACAACGAACAGAAAGACACTCATGAACGCGCTACCGGGAAGGACGGCATCGGCAACAGGGTGGCCCCGGAGGTTGCGCCGGGGCTGAACTGCGGACTGGCGAAAGGAGCGAGCCCTACCTCTTCCTCGGGTGGCCCTTCGGCGGCGAGGCGTCGTACGGCATCGCGCTCCTCACCGCGCAAGGGCGGAAGGGTCGCGGTGACCGCATCGATCAGTGACGACCACGGCGATGCCATGTCTCGAAGCGACAACCGCAGCAGCTCCAGTCCAGCGCGATGGTCCAGCATCAGGTCACGGCCAAGATCATGGTCGATCGTGGCGGCAAACTCGAGCACCACGCACAGGTGGTCGGGCAGCTCCGAATCATCGAGATCGAACCCGGCCTGGATGTAGATCTGCTTGAAGCGCAGCAGTGCCATCCCTCGCTTGCGCGTGTCTCCGTGCGCAAAGTAGGTCAGGAACAGGTTGCAGCGACGTCGATTGTCAAACGTCTCGACGTAGTCAGCTTGCAGCTCCGACAAGGGGGTCGACTCCAGGTGGTCGAGGAAATCGCGGATCGACTCAGCGATCACCGGTGACAATTGTTGAGTGGCATCCCTGATCAGCCCTGCCCGTCCGAGCATCTGATCATCGGGATAGTCGAGCAGCAGCGATACCGACTGCCACGCGATCGTCAGTTGCGTGGCGGGCATCGTCGCCTTGGCGCGCCGCGCGCTCACGAGTCGTCTCCCTTTGGCGGGAAGATGCCGCTCGGCGAGCCCTTGCCATCCCAGTTGAGCAGATTGACACGTCCCTTCTTGCCGTCGGGACCAGCCAGCGAGTCCGAAGTCTGCCGATCCTGCAACATCTGGAAGTTCTCGACCGCAATGGGCGTCGGTGCGCCCGAGCCCTCACCGAAGAGGTCGTTCTGCCCGCCGCCATATTCCGAAACCGCGCACTCGGTGGCCAGCTCCTCCAGCGAGTGGGCTTGTTCTGCGTGTGCAGGAGGGATGACATAGCGCTCTTCGTACTTGGCGATGGCGAGGAGTCGGTACATGTCGTACATCTCCTCCTCGGTCATCCCCACGGCCGCTGGGATCGACGCGTCTGGTTCGCGACCCATGTTGATGTCACGCATGTACGAACGCATGGCTGCGAGCTTCTTGAGCACGGCGTCCACAGGAACAACGTCGCCGGCCGTGAAGAGCTCCGCGAGGTACTCGATCGGGATTCTTAAGGCGTCGATGGCCGCGAAGAGGTTTCCCTTGTCCTCGGCGTCCTCCCCTGTCTCGGCGACCACCTCGACGACCGGCGAGAGCGGCGGGATGTACCAGACCATCGGCATGGTCCGGTATTCCGGGTGAAGCGGCAGCGCGACCTTGAACGTGTTGATCAGCGCGTAGATCGGGGAACGCTGCGCAGCGTCTATCCAGTCGCGTGCAATGCCCGCCTTCTCGGCCTCGCGGATGACCTCAGGGTCGAACGGGTCCAGGAACACGTCTCGCTGTGCTTCGTACAGGCCGTGCTCATCGGTCGTGGAGGCCGCCGCAAGCACCTTGTCCGCGTCGTACAGCATCAGTCCGATGTAGCGCAGGCGTCCCACGCACGTCTCAGAGCAGACCGTTGGGAGTCCGACCTCGATGCGCGGGAAGCAGAAGGTGCACTTCTCTGCCTTGCCCGTGCGGTGGTTGAAGTAGATCTTCTTGTACGGGCAGCCAGACACGCACATCCGCCATCCGCGGCAGGCGTCCTGATCGACCAGAACGATCCCGTCCTCTTCGCGCTTGTAGATGGCGCCACTCGGACAGGATGCGGCACATGAGGGGTTGAGGCAGTGCTCGCAGATGCGTGGCAGGTAGAACATGAAGGTCTGCTCGAACTCGAACTTCACCTTGTCCGCGATCTTCTTCAGCATCGGGTCACGGTGCGTGTTGGCCGTTGAGCCGCCCAGATCGTCGTCCCAGTTGGCCGACCATTCGATCTTCATGTTCTTGCCCGAGATGAGCGACTTGGGACGCGCGACAGGAGAGTGCTCCTGCGCAGGCGCATCGGTCAGCGTGGCGTAGTCGTACGTCCAGGGCTCGTAGTACTCACCGATCGAGGGCAGCTTGGGGTTCGAGAAGATCGTCATCAACTTCCTGAACCGACCTCCTGCCTTGAGCTTCATGCGGCCCCGCTTGTTCAGCTCCCAACCGCCCTGCCACTTCTCCTGGTCCTCGTAGGTGCGGGGGTAGCCGAGACCGGGTCGGGTCTCGACATTGTTGAACCAGATGTACTCGGTGCCGGATCGATTGGTCCACGCCTGCTTGCAGGTCACCGAGCACGTGTGGCAACCGATGCACTTGTCGAGATTCATGACCATTGCCATCTGCGCCATGACCCTCATCAGTACGTCACGTCCTGACTGCGCTTGCGGATGATGGTGACCTCGTCACGTTGGTTGCCTGTCGGGCCGAGGTAGTTGAAGGCAAAGGCGAGCTGGGCATACCCACCGATCAGATGTGATGGCTTCACCAGCAACCGGGTGAGCGAGTTGTGGATGCCACCACGCTTTCCTGATGTCTCCGCGATCGGTACGTCGATCAGCCGATCCTGCGCGTGGTACATGTACACAGTCCCCTCAGGCATGCGGTGCGACACGATCGCCCGCGCGACGACCACGCCATTGCGGTTGACCGCCTCAATCCAGTCGTTGTCGACGATGCCGACCTTGGCAGCGTCACGATCACTCATCCAGATGTTCTGCCCACCTCGCGACAGCGACAACATGAACAGGTTGTCCTGATATTCGGAGTGGATCGACCACTTGTTGTGAGGCGTCAGGTAGCGGACCGTCAGTCCTTCGACCTCCGTGCCGCCAGCTCCGTCGGAGATCGTGCCGAGCGCAGGCTCGGCGAACAATGCCGCCATGTTCAAGGGCGGTCGGTAGACCGGAAGTCCCTCGCCGAGCTCAGTCATCCAGTCGTGGTCGAGGTAGAAGTGCATTCGACCGGTCAGGGTGTGCCACGGCTTCTTTCGTTCGACGTTGATCGTGAACGGCGAGTAGCGGCGGCCGCCGGTCTCCGAGCCCGACCACTCCGGCGAAGTGATCACCGGAACCGGCGGGCCCTGGGTGTCAGCGAAGGTGATCTGCTTGCCTTCGTGCTCCTCAGCCAGGTCGGCAAGCTTCACGCCCGTGCGCTTCTCCAAAGTCTTGAAGCCCTGGGTGGCCAGCGCTCCGTTGGTTGTTCCCGACAGCGCGAGGATCGCCTCGCACACGTTCACGTCCCGTTTCAATGACGGTCTGCCGTCAGCCACGCCACCGCGTACGGCACCGTTCTTGCGCCGCAAATACTCGACCTGTGCGCCGAGCTCGAAGGTGACGCCCTTGGTCGTGGCACCGAGCGTGTCCACCAAGGGACCGAGCGCGTTCATCTTCGCCGCGACCGCCCCATAGTCGCGCTCCACCTCGACGAGCTTGGGCATGGTGACTCCCGGGATGGGCTCGCACTCGCCCTTCTTCCAGTCGCGTACGACGCCGTGTGGGTTGGCCATCGCGTCGGGCGTGTCATGGGTGAGTGCCACTGCGACCACGTCCTTGCGGACACCGAGGTGGCTCGCCGCCAGCTCGCTGAACTTCTCGGCAATCGTCTGCCAGGCGTCCCAGTCGGTACGGGTCTGCCACGGAGGGGCTATCGCCGGGTTGAACGAGTGCACGAACGGGTGCATGTCGGTGGTGTTGAGGTCGTGCTTCTCATACCAAGTTGCCGCAGGCAGCACGACGTCGGAAAAGATCGTGGTGCTCGTCTGTCGAAAGTCAATCGTCATGAGTAGGTCGAGCTTGCCCTCGGGCGCCTCGTCCCTCCACTTGACGTCCAGTGGTCGTTGTTCCTCGGGCGTCTCCGTGGCTCGGACGGACGAGTCTGTGCCGAGGAGGTGCTTCAGGAAGTACTCATTGCCTTTGCCCGACGACCCGAGCAGGTTCGCCCTCCAGATCGACAGAACTCGCGGATAGTTGCCCGGCGCGTCCGGATCTTCGCCGGCAAACTCCAGATCGCCGGACTTCAACTGTTCGACGACATACTCCCCCACCGGTTTGCCAGCAGCAGCGGCGTCATCGCTGAGGTCGAGCGGATTGCGATCGAAGGTCGGGTATGACGGCATCCAACCCATGCGGGCGCTTTGCGCAATGATGTCGGCCGTCGACTTGCCTGCCAACTGACCCTTCCCCGTGGTCGCGGAGAGCGTGTCGGCTCCGAACTGGTCGTAGCGGAACTGATTGGTGTGCAAGTACCAGAACGCAGTCTGGATCATGTTGCGCGGCGGTCGGTTCCAGTCCAGCGCATTCGCGATCTGCGTATAACCAGTGATCGGGCGGACCTTCTCCTGGCCGACATAGTGCGCCCATCCTCCGCCGTTGACGCCCTGGCACCCAGTCAGGTTGGTCAGCGTCAGGAACGCCCGATAGATCGTGTCGGAGTGGAACCAGTGGTTCGTTCCTGCCCCCATCACGATCATCGACCGGCCACGTGACTCCTCGGCATTCTGGGCGAACTCCCGACCAATGCGGGTGGCGGCGTCAGCGGAGACGCCGGTGATCGTCTCCTGCCATGCGGGGGTGTACGGCGCCGTCGCGTCGTCGTAGCCGGTGGGCCACTGCCCCGGAAGTCCGCGCCGGCCAACTCCGTACTGGGCGAGCAGCAAGTCGAAGACCGTGGTGACGAGATGCCCCTCGACCCGACGGACCGGCACCCCGCGCGGGAGGTCGGCGGCAGCGCCATCGGCGGTATCGAACCGGGGCATGCGAACCGTGACCCGATCCTCCGCGGTGTCCATCAGCGACAAGGTCGGGTCGACGCTGCCGAGCTCGAGGTTCCAGGAGCCGACGCCAGCTTCGCCGTAGCGGTGACCGAGCGAACCGTTCGGGACGACCGGGTTGCCTGTGTTCGCGTCGATCAACACCGTTTTGAAAGCGGCATTCTCGTCGCCGGCGCGATCCGTCAGGTCTGCTGCGGTCAGGAATTTCCCTGCGGTGTAGGCGCCATCAGCCCCTTCCTCAAGTCTCACCAGGTGCGGGAGGTCCGTGTAGGACTTCACATACTCAGTGAAGTACGGCGTCGTGCGGTCGACGAAGAACTCCTTCAGCACAACATGGCCCATGGCCATCGCGAGTGCGGCGTCGGTTCCGGGTTTTGCTGGCAGCCACTCGTCGGCGAACTTCACGTTGTCGGCGTAGTCGGGGGCAACAGCAATGACCTTCTGACCGCGGTAGCGCGCCTCGGTCATCCAGTGCGCATCGGGCGTACGGGTCACCGGGAGGTTCGAACCCCACATGATCAGGTAGCCGGCGTTCCACCAGTCACCCGACTCGGGAACATCTGTCTGGTCTCCGAAGACCTGGGGCGACGCGACCGGCAGATCGGCGTACCAGTCGTAGAAGCTCAGCATCGAACCGCCGATGAGATTGACGAATCGGGCGCCCGAGGCGTGCGAGACCATAGACATCGCCGGAATCGGCGAGAAGCCGGCGACCCGGTCCGGTCCGTACTTCTTGATCGTGTGCACATGGGCCGCCGCAACGATCTCGCTGGCTTCCTCCCAGGTGGCTCTCACCAGCCCGCCCTTTCCACGAGCTGACTTGTAGGCCTTGGCACGCTGCGGGTTCTCCACGATGTGCGCCCAAGCTCGTACCGGGTCTCCATCGTGCTGGGACTTCGCCTCGCGGAACATCTGAAGCAGGACACCCCGCACGTACGGGTAGCGCACCCGCGTCGGCGAATAGGTGTACCAGGAGAACGCGGCACCACGGGGGCACCCGCGTGGCTCATACTCAGGAGAATCCGGGCCGACCGACGGGTAGTCGGTCTGCTGCGTCTCCCACGTGATGATCCCGTCCTTGACGTAGACCTTCCACGAGCACGATCCCGTGCAGTTGACGCCGTGGGTGGACCGCACCACCTTGTCGTGGCTCCACCTGTCGCGATAGAAGTCGTCCGCGCCCCGCCCTCCCTTCTTGGACAACGTCCGCAGGTCGGCTGAGACGGTTCCCTTGGTGAAGAATCGCCGGCTCCGAACCAGCGCATCGGACAGGGCGCCGTCCATCCCTGGGTCGAGGATTGATTTCTCAGACGGTGGGGTCAACGGGTTGCCTCTCCTTGGATGGCGGTACGGCGAACGATGGTGACACTGAGCAGCAGCGCAACCACGGCTGTGGCGGAGAGCATCCAGAGTCCGATGGCGTACGAGTCGGTACGGCCGTAGACGTAGCCCATGATCAGCGGCGGGACAAACCCACCCAAACCGCCGGCGGCACCGACAAGGCCGGTGACCCCACCGACCCTCGATGGGTCCGTGACCTTCGCGATCAGGGCGAAGGTAGCTCCGCTGCCAGAACCAAGAGCGGCCGCCATGGCGAGGAACGCCACAGTGCCGATCCCCTCCAGCGGCGGGGTTCCTGCGGAGATGCCAGCACATACGACCACGATGCCGAAGCCGGTTGCCAGCACTGGGATCGCACCGAACCTGTCGGCAAGCCACCCGCCGACTGGCCGCATGACGACCGCAACGAGCACGAAGCCAGCCATCCGATTGGCCGCATCAGCCGGGGTGAGCTGGTGCGCCGCCTTCAGGTAGGCCGGCAGATAGACCGAGAACGCGACGTAGCCACCGAAGGCAACCGCATAGAGGAGGCTTGCCTGCCAGGTGATCGGTAGCCGCGCGTTGGCCGAGATCCGCGACATCAAGGACGTGGTAGGCACGACGCGACCGGGGGCGTCGCGCATGATCAACCAAGCCGCGATGGCATAACTCGCCAGCACACCGGCGGTGATCAGGAACGGCGACTTCGCGCCCACGTTGTCGGTCAGCTTGACGGTCGTCAACGCGCTGATCGCGGTGCCGCCCATGCCTGCGCCGAAGATTCCGATGGCGAGTCCGCGCTTCTCGGGCGGGAACCACGCATTGACGAACGGAACACCGACGGCGAACGCCGTACCGGCGATGCCGAGGAAGAATCCGCCGACCAGAAGCAGGTTGTAGGAGTCCAAAGCGAAAAAGGAGATAAAGAGGATCGGGACGATCGTCACGCCCGTGACGACCGGAAACATCACGCGCCCGCCGTAACGATCGGTGAGCCCGCCGACGATGATGCGACCGAGCGATCCGACAACCACTGGCACCGCGACGAGCAGCGCAACGTCGGACTCGCTCAACGTGCCAATGCTGCCGGTCGTGCGGAAGAGCGGTCCGAGCGGGCTGATGAGTGCCCAAGCCCAAAAGTTGACTGCAAAACCGATGGTCGCCATGGCCAACATCAGCCATGGAGATCGCGTCTGGGCGCCAGCGTCAGGCTCGGAGATCGACCGAGTCGTCACGTTCGTGCCCATCGTTTTGGCTGCACCGTCCCACCATGCACCCTCTCGGGCAGTTCCGTCACGTCTCGATCAATAGAGCCACTCACACCGATACCGCCATTCCTGCCCCTACCGCGACACCAACGAAACCGACGAGCTCGAGAAGCCCTATCCGGCCCGGGCGCCACCCGTCCCAGTCTGACTTCAGCGATCGTGCGGCAAGGAACACGAACGGCACCACCAGACCGATGCCGGCCGGCCACCCCCACATCCACCCGAGACCCACGACCAGGACCAGCGAGGCGACCGCGACGACACGGGACGCAAGAGCGAAGGCAGGGCGACGGCGCTCGCGAAGGAGCGACTTCACATGCATTGTTGACCCGACAAGGACCAGCGCACACACCAGGGTGAGCAGCCACACCCGCTCTGGGATGAGACCACCTGCGTCCGCCAGGAGCCACATCAGCGGCACGAGCGCGACGACCTGAACAATCAGGACGGCGTCGTTGACCAGATCACGCTCGTTGTTTCGGCGAGCGAATGCCACGTTGACCGCGAACAGTGCGGCGTAGCCCAGCCCAACCCAGACCAGCCACCGGTTCGAGAGGAGAAGCATCCCGGCTGGGATCGCAGCAGCGAAAGTCCAGATGAGCAGCGGTCGGCGGAACCGCGCGCCACGTCGAGCACGGGCCAAGCTCAGTGCAAAGTATGACGCCGGGTAGCCCGTGAAGGCAGCCCACACCAACAATGGCGTCGACCAGGACGCCGGGGCGACGAGTGCGCCAAGGATCAGCGGAAGCCCAACGAAGGCCCACGCGCCGTGCTGCGGTGGGACCAGAGACGCCCTGCTGCGAACAACGCGCGCCTCGCGCCTGACCTGCACCATGGGCCCCATCGACGACAACACACCTCATCATCTGAGGAGTCGTATCGCCGTCCCTAGAGTCGAAGGTCCCGACGACTCTCACGTGGATACGGAGTGCAACCGTGATCTGCGAGAGTGGGCTGCATGGGAAGCCCGATCACGCGCTCGCGCCAGACCGTGGCTGGAGCCATGCTCAGAACCCCGAAGACACATGGTCTCGAGATTACGGTTCTCGATGCAGAGGCCGCCTTCATTGATGCCCATGTCCACATGTTGCTGCTGACGCGCGGACCCGTACTGCACGGAACGTTGCTGAGGGCTGACCTCGAGCCCCGCCTCGACTCGCGACACCCCGCCCTCGAGTTGGCCACGCTCGCCGACCGAACCATCGGGCCGGATCAGCACATCGACGAGGCTCTGCAACTGTTGATCAGAGGTCAAACGCGCCGTCTCGCGGTCACAGACAGCGACGGCAGGTTGCTCGGACTTCTGTGTCTTAAGCGAGCTCTCAACGGTTTCTGCAACAAGTCAGACGTCCTCGCTCGAAGGGATGAGCGGCCGCTGGCACCGTCGGTGTAGGCCGGAGCCGAGCCAGTCATCCAGAGCTGGCTGAGGTCGTCCGATGGTCACGACCACCCACGATCCGGACGGATTAAAAGTGGTTTCGCGGCCGGCGAGATCCACCCATCTTGGCCGGGCTCCCCTCAGGTCTTGTGGCCTGGATCCGCGAACGCCTGCTGACTGGTTCTCAGCTCTCATAGGCACTACCTGCCCAGGAATCGCCCTGCAATCGCAGGCAACGAAGGTTCGACCCTCAAACGAGGGCCCAAACTTCCCCCCGCATTCCCCCCGCGCAATCGCTTGACGCACCACGTTCGCCGCATCACCGCAGGTCAGAGCGTTTCGACCGAAATGTCGGAATCCCGCTTGCCGGCGTCATGTGAGAAGTGCCCCTGACCTGCGTTTCCGCAGGTCAGGGGCACTCTGTGTTGCTGTGGCAGGTGCAGGGTTCGAACCTGCGTAGGCTGAGCCGTCTGATTTACAGGATGCTGCCATTAGGGCTCTGACCTGCGACTATGCGTTTGATTGGTCGATTTGCCCGCGCATTACCCGTGGATTTGCGGTGCCAGTCGGTGCCAGCCGGACACCTCGCGACATCGTGGGCTGATGAATGGACATGACTAGAGACGAACAATCCGCACAGGAGACAATCGAGAAGTCGACCAGGTTGGCGGTTAGCGGAGCCGCGCAGCTCTTGGCCGAGGGACGCGAGCGACGCGCCCGGGAGATAACGGAGGCCGAAGCGGTCGAAGACGAGCGACTGCAGTCACGCTGGGACGCCGAGCGCGCAGCCGCTCGAGTTCGAGTCGCCTCGGCAGACCAAGCTTGGCTCGACAACGCGAACGTCCACGAGACGGCCGGAGTCTGGCAGACCGCAGCAGTGTGGTCCCAGTTCGAACCCGACGCCTTCGCGGCCGACGAAGCCCGTCTCGCTGCTGAGATCCAACGGCGGTACGGGCTGGACGCGCGTGCCGCCGGAGCACTGGGCCTGGATGAGGCCGGCGACCTCCGAGGCCTGGCTGACGCGGAACGTCAGCGTCAGCGCGAGCACGAAGACGCCGCGAGGTCAGCGTCGAATGAGTCCGAAAGCCTGGAAGACGAAGTGAGTGCCGGTGTCGTGCTGGGAGGGATCAGTCAGGACGCCGCAACCGACCGTGCAGCAGCCGAGCAAGCCGACGCAGCAGCCTTCGAGCGCAACGCAGACGAGCTCGACATCACCGCCGATGACGTCTTGTACGACAGCGACGGACGCCGAAATGCACTCGCGCAACGAGCCGCGGCCGCCGGCGTTGACACACCAACTGTTGAGGGGCGGGTTCTTGCTGCGAATGCAAACGGGCGGCCCGGCCGCTTGGCCACGTCAAAGCACGCTCGCACCCGCGCCACGAGGATGCCGGCGCCACAGCCGGCGAAGGACGTGCAGATCGAGCGGTAGAGACTCGAGTCCAGCCTTCCATCGGCTTCTAGATATCCGGGCTGTGACGTCGTCGCTTCTCTGAGACAATGAGGCGGCGCGTTAGCACCCAGTCCAAGTCGTTTCGGAACGGCGCGAGGAGCTCAGCGACTCGGTCATAGTCGTACTGCAACCAGGCATCCTCCGCCATGCGGATGGTCTCAGGCTTACCGATACGACGATTTCGTCTCCGCATCGTGACGGTAGAAATGACTATGTCGATGACGGAAATCCCAAGGATCACCGCGAACGCCAATGCCAACCAACTAGGCACCGACTCTGGGTCGCGAACTCGATAAATCGCAAAGATCACCGCCCACGTAAGCCCTATTACCGCGCTGAAGTTCGACATATAGAACAGCATCAACGGGCTGTAGCCCGGCTTTATGAGCCAACGCCATGCGCGTTTCATCGAGTTTCGCCTATTCCCCAACGAGCCACTTCGGGCCCCGCTGGAACACTTCATCGGCCACGATGTCGCCTCCCTCGCCGCCAGCGTACCCGGCACCAGCCGTCACAGGGATCGCGACCAGTAGGCCAGAGCAAAGAGCTTCGGCGCAGGAAGCCACGGCGAGAGGTGTCGTTAGCCGTGCTGCGGCACTCGCTAAGACCGAGGATCCACCGGCGACCATACCGCCTCGGATGGTGGCGCGCTGCAACTTCTCTCGCAAGTTTAGGTTGGAATTGTTGCTGTCCTCCTGCCACTGGCCGTATGCGGAATCAGCGAACGTTACACCCGCCATGAAGGGTCCGAGCCATCTGGATTTACTAGTGAGCTTGCGAAACTTTTCGAGTCTGCCTGTGGATGCACGATGCGTCGGCTGGAATCCTGTGACTGCTCGGGTAAATTCCCTTCTAACTATCGGATCGAAGGGGTCTTGCAGGTATTTCGTCCACCAGTAGATCAAGGTCGCATTTTGTCGCAACGTCAATCCAATAAGTACCTGATTTCCCTTGGTGACGTCGACAAGCGAGCCAGCGTAATCGTCGGCTGACGGATTCAAAAGTGTCCAGCCCCCGCGGGTTGGTCCACCCTGTGTGAGAGTTTTCCCGGTTTGGGACTTCGACCTCGACGCTAGGAACTGGTCCAGTGAGAACGTTGGTAGTCACTCTCACTTGCTCCTAACACCAGT
>NZ_LR733310.1 GCF_902506105.1 Aeromicrobium sp. 9AM | reverse complement strand
CCGACGCACCGCCGAAGGCAAAACCAACCGAGAGATCAAACGCTGCCTAGCCCGCTACGTCGCCCGCGACCTCTACCGACTACTCGAAAACGGCCCCGCAGCGGCTTGACGAAGCATAGGAGCGTCGTAAGTCGTGCCGGCGCGGAAGTTTGATCAGACTTGGATGGTGCGCAGACGTTGGGCACTGGCGGTTCGCACCTTCTTTGTGCGTGCGCGGGCTGCCAGCACGCTCAATGATTCCGCGTCGAGGTGCGGGACTAGACGCCGCTGAAGCCAATCCGTCCAAAGCTCCAACTGTTCGTCGACTTCCGGGGTTGGGAGTTCAGAATCGATGGCCCGCCCCAGGACCTGAATCTCACTGGCACGGACCGTTGCGTGGTCGCGAGAAGTCATTGGAAGGAGCGACAACCACGCTTCTGCTTCGTCTGCCGTAACGCGTTCCAGTACCAGGAGCACAGCTGAATGAGCCACTACATCGTCCTGCTCATCTCGGATGCATCGCTTCAGCTGATCGAAAGTCGACGGTTCTTGTATCGCCCGCTGATACACCGGCCATCGATCGTGTTCTGAGCTGAAGTCTGTCGACTGGATGCCGACCTGGCGAGCAAGACGTTCGACTGCTTCATATGAAGTGTCGCTCGCATCCACCCGGGCATCATCGCACCACGACGAGGACGATGCCGCATCGCGGCTGAATGAAGTGTCCGAGTAGATCAGAACGAGGGGCGCGCTGCAGTCTGTCAGAATTTCCTGCGTGACGATTCTGTTGCTGATCGCCGGGGTGATCTTCGTCGGATGCATCGCAACCGCCGTCGTGGCGGCCTACCGCTCCGACATCGACGGTGCCGGACGCGAAGTCGCCTCCCTCCTCGCGCTGCTCGTCGTACTCCTTGTCATCGGATACGGGGTTCAGTCGGCCGTCTTTGGCTAGTAGCGTGCGCCGATGCCAGCAGGGCGACGCGTTCAAAACGCTCACACGTACCACCGCGGGATGCGACGATCGCGCAATGAGAGACAGGATGCGCAACCCGTGGAACCCCGGCGACTACCTGACGTACGGACTGCTGGGCGCCTTCATCGGGGGTGTCGTTCTCGGCCTGACGTTCGAGAACGATGTTGCTTGGATCGGATACCTGATACTGGCGATTTCTGCCACGCTCTTCCAAATCGGCATCATCGCGAAGGGTGTGCAGGTGGGCAACCGGGCCAGCTTTGAAGAAGAAGCCAGCTAACCCGGACCATCCGAGCCGTCGTGTCGATCGAGACGACCGGACTTTGGTGGGCCGAAAGTGATCGGAACTAGAACAGGCAGTGCGGCCTCATGGAAATGTATAGGCATGCGGCTGATCTTCACGACCCTTTGCATGCTTGTGGCCCTGTCTGGCTGCTCGAGCGACCCGGGTATCACCAGCACGCCGGAGGCGTTTGAAGGAAAGTATCCATTCAAAACCTGCAGCGAGGCGCGAGATGCCATCGAGAGCCAGCACGCGGGGGACCAACGGATGAAGGCGTTCTGGGGCGATGGCGGGGAAGGCTCGATCTACCCCGGGGCACAGGAGCACCTTGCCAGGATGCTGACGGGGACCATCGAGAGCACCAACGAGATCAAGGTGATGTACCCGAGGTGCTTCGACCAGGACGAGGTTCGGGCCAGCTACAAGGCACTCAAAATCCCGGTTCCTGCTCACTGAGTCAAGCCCGGACCTGATCCTGTCAGGCGAGCTTCCGAAGTGCACCGGTACTGCGCCCAGCGTTCGTATTCGTCCGATACGCGCTCGGTTGCGTCGGAAAGATGCACCTCGCCAACTATCGAGGACTACGGTTCAACCACTCTTCGAGGGTGCCGAGTAGTTCATAGCCGGCGGAGCCACCTTTGCTCTCAACCCCTCTGCAATTGTCTCGACAGTCTCGCGATCCATGTGAAGAGTCAGCCATCTCTGAGGATCAACCGCTGTCCCGCCTTGGGAAACTCCAAAGTCTGCGGCTCGCTCCAAGAGAAGCTCCACGCCTGATTCACTCAGCCCCGGCAAGTCCACTGACCAATACGCGTCATCCGCCATGGTTTGAACCTAGACGAACCCAGTTGTGCATCGACAGATCATGGCCCGTGCCCGAGCCAGGCGGTCCCCGCGCGGCGGAAAGACGCGCGCCTGAGATGCGGCGATCCGGGTCGGGCGGATCCCCGCTAGTGGATTTGGCCGAGCCAGCGGCTGAGGAGCACCTTGCCGTTGAACGCCATAACTACGGCACCCACGAGGACGAAGAGTTTGCCGTCGTCAAAATCTGCGACGCCTACGGCCGTCAGGGCCAGACCGACCATGAAGAACACCGAGAGAGTGCGCGTGGACAAGCGGTCGCGCTCTGGATTCGGGTGCATGGTCATTTGGAGAGTGTGGCACCTCAAACACGACGCCGACTTCACAATGCGCCGGCAAGCGGCGGAATGACTGTGAGGATCGCCAACGCAGCCTGATGGTGCTGGGCTGTGGTTGGTGACCGCGGGTGTGACCCTCGGAATGACTGGCTTTGTGCCTTGTTGCGACTTGTCCGCTCGTGGTCACC
>NZ_LR733309.1 GCF_902506105.1 Aeromicrobium sp. 9AM | reverse complement strand
CCGGCTCCCTTCTGTTGTCAAGACGCCGCTGAGAGCGTGTTCTCGGTTGGAGTCTTTCGTCGGCGGGCGGCCGGTTGTAGCGTCGGTTCTGCGGGTCCGGGAAGTGGCTGATCCGAAGTGTCGATGTGCGGGGGCAGGTCGACCGCGCTGGATTTTCGAGACGCCCCGCAGTGCCCTCCCGGACTCGCACTGGCGTCTGTTTTTGCCGAGCGTCTGGCGTCGTCGATGAGTTGTCGGTAGATGACGTCGGAGATCCTGCGCTTGAGGCAGCGCAACGCTTCAAGGGACTTCTTGCCCTCGGCTCGTTTGCGTCGGTAGTAGCCACGCCCGTCGGTGTCCAGGCGCAGCTGGGTGACTGCGGCGATGTGGATCATGTGGTTCATCCGTCGGTTCCCGGCCCTTGAGAGCCGGTGACGGTTCTGCTCACCTGAGGACGCGTCCAGCGGTGCGGTGCCGGTCCAAGAGGCGAATCGGTTGCGGTCAGCGAAGCGCGACACGTCGCCGACATCGGCCAGGATCCGGGCGGCCACGACCGGTCCGACACCGTGCAGCTCCATGAGCGTAGAGCCGCGGGCGAGCACGATGGTTTTGAGCTCAGCGGTGGCCTTCTTGATCTTCGCCTCCACTGCGACCAGTTCGGCGAGCTCGTCGGATGCGATGCGGCGCCGAGTCTTCCCAGCGATGTCGCGCGGGCGGACGCTGGCCAACATGGCTTTGCCCTGGCCGGTGGTGATGTCGCGTTTCGCCTGGCCAGGGAGCAGTTCAGCCAACAGTGCCTGCAGACGGTCGACCGTCTGAACTCGGCGTCGGGTGAGCGCCTCTCGTCGGTCTGTGAGCATCCGCAACGCCTCCAGTTCACCGTCGACCTGCAGCACCCGCAGCGTCTTGGTGCGGACCGCGACGATCGCGATGGAGTGCGCATCGAGGGCGTCGGTCTTGCGGTTGTGTCCGGTGTCGAAGAGCCGGATCCGGGCCGCGAGCTTCGCCGGGACGTCAACAACATGTTCCCCGGCCTCGAGCAGGCGTTGTGCCAACGGGCGTCCGACACCGTTAGCGCCCTCGACCGCCCAGACCCTGTCGGGCCAGGTCTTTGCATAGGCCCGCATGGCCTTATAGCCGGCCTGGTCGGTCGTGAACCGACCAGAGCCAAGCATCCGTTCCTGGTTGTCGACGACCTCGATCGTGGCCGACAGCTTGTGGGGATCGACCCCGATAATCACCTGTTCCATGTGCTTCTCCCGCCTGCACTCATTCCAATAGGGACGGCGAGGTGGGCATTGCTACTACGAGCAGGGCAGTCCCTTCTTGAGCCACGCCTCGTCGGCGGCGCCCGACGGGCAGCAGACCGATAGTGAGCCACACCCGCAAACCGGGTGGGCAGCCCAAAAGAGAGCGACCCGCCGAGCACCTAGACCGAGTCTGGCCAGACACCGGCCCTGCCGAAAGTCTCTAGTAGCCCAGAATGACG
>NZ_LR733308.1 GCF_902506105.1 Aeromicrobium sp. 9AM | reverse complement strand
CGACGCTCCTATGCTTCGTCAAGCCGCTGCGGGGCCGTTTTCGAGTAGTCGGTAGAGGTCGCGGGCGACGTAGCGGGCTAGGCAGCGTTTGATCTCTCGGTTGGTTTTGCCTTCGGCGGTGCGTCGGGCGACGTAGTCGCGGGTGGCTTGCTGGTATTGGATCCGGCTCTGGACCACGGTGTGCAGGGCGTTGTTGAGGTTGCGGTCGCCGTAGCGGTTGAGCCGGTAACGGTTGGTGACCTGGCCACTGTTGGCTGGGATCGGTGCCACGCCGGCGAGCATCGCGAACGCGGCCTCGGAGTGGATGCGGCCGGGGTGGGACCAGGCGCACAACACTGTCGCGGCCACGATGGGTCCGACGCCGAACTGCTCGAGCAGGTCAGGACGCCAACGGCGGATGATGGCCACCATCGCCTTCTGCAGCTCCCTGGCCTCTTTCAGCATCGCGTGCGCCCGTCGGGCCAAGGTCCGCAGCGCCACCACGGTGCTGGTCGTCTCGGTGTCCCACGACGAATGAATCCGTAGCCGTGCCGCGGTGTTGAGCATCGCGGCAAGCTTCTGGCCGCGGAACCTGGCTCGGATGGGTTCGGGTGCTGCGATGACCAGGCTGAAGACCTGCAGTTGGGCCTCGGTGGAGGCATTGATCGCGGAGCGGCGAGCAGCCAAAAGCACCGACAGTCCTTGGCGATCGCCACCGGTGCGGGGAGTTCCCAACCGCGGCCGGGCCATCGCTTCACGTGCAGCGCGGATCGCGTCGAGCGGATCGGACTTCGCACCGTTGCGGCGCGCGGCCCGCTTCGGGCGGTCCAGCTCGATGACGATCTCTGAGGCCTCCATCAAGAATCGGCTCAGGCCGGCGCCGTGACCACCGGTCCCCTCGATCGCCCAGGCCCGCAGCATCGGGTGGTGGTTGGCGAGCTCCACCAGCTCGGCATAGCCCTGTGTTGTTGCTTCGACGGTGATCTCGTCGAGGACACCACCAGTCGCGGCATCGATCACTGCCGCTGAGTGGGTGTGGACGTGGGTGTCGACGCCGATGACGACATCGACCACCTCGCGTAGATCGGTCAGACTGTTCATGCGTTCTCTCCTTCGTCGGACGGGACGTGGTTCCGGTCCGGGACGGAGGCTCGGCAGGACTGTGATGAGACACGCCAGGCGCCTCTAACGCCAGGTGGTCAAGCTCCTGATCAGGCCAGCTCCTCCAACCGGGCCGGGGCCGGTGACCACGAGCGGACAAGTCGCAACAAGGCACAAAGCCAGTCATTCCGAGGGTCACACCCGCGGTCACCAACCACAGCCCAGCACCATCAGGCTGCGTTGGCGATCCTCACAGTCATTCCGCCGC
>NZ_LR733307.1 GCF_902506105.1 Aeromicrobium sp. 9AM | reverse complement strand
CAGACCGATAGTGAGCCACACCCGCAAACCGGGTGGGCAGCCCAAAAGAGAGCGACCCGCCGAGCACCTAGACCGAGTCTGGCCAGACACCGGCCCTGCCGAAAGTCTCTAGTAGCCCAGAATGACGTGACCTGGAGCGGCGCGCACCACAAAGTCGCTGGCCCCCTGTGCGCCGGATGAGGCGGCTCGGCTTCGCCCGTGAGCGAGGTGGCGTGCAAAACCACGAGCCAAGCCACTGGGGCATTAGTTCAGCTGGTTGGCGTCGCCCAGTGAGATCAAGGCCCGCACCTTCTCACCGAGATCATCTATGGCAGCGATGCGGGGTTGCCGAGCCAATACTCCATTCACAAAGCCGTCGCCGTTCTTGAAGGCTGAGGTCCGCTGGACGAACGAGTTCAAGATCCATTTGCCCCTCACCATCGTCCAAGGCATCGGAAGAGCACTGTTCCACGCTTCAGTTGCTTGTTGAACGGCATCATTGATCGTTTCGCTTGACAGCGCCGTGGTGTCTCGCGCTAGGTCGTTCAGCCTCACGATGGGGTCCGCCCCACGAGGACTTGGCCAAGAGATTGAGGTTTGCTCTCTCAAGATGCGTTGAGCAAGTTCTGCGATGGCATTGTCTTTAAACGAGGTCAGAAGACCCTGGAGCACTGCCTTAAGGTCCCCAATACTCGGGAACACCTCGACGTCAACGAGTTGCCCCTCCAACGCTGCTGTGAGGAATTGGTCGTCCGCCAGAAGTACGCCCTCGATGTCGGCAGCTGGCCACACGTGCACGAGGGGCGCCAACTCCGGGGAAGGCGCGACCGCTCGGACGTCGGCGTCGACTACGCCTACGATCGGAAGGTCGTACGCAGAAAGGGTGGCTACAGTCTTCAGAACCTCGGCACGTCCCCCTGCTGATCTGAGTCCAACACTTCCCAGAATGGGGAGGAGTTGAGGAAGCGTGGCGACATCGAAGTCGCCTTCGGTAACGAGCAGGGCATCAGCTTGAGTGAGCGTGCTCGCTCGGAATCCGGCCTCTCGGTACAAAGCAAGTCGATCGGACTCTGACTCAACGACTGACGGGGGCGCTGTGTAGGAGAGCCTGACTATCGCGTCGGGCGGCAACGAGTCCAAGATGGACGGGCTATGGGTCGCCATCATTAACGATCCCTTGGTCCCCAAGCCCGGCCGGAGGGCTTGGAGAAGTTTGGAACTCAGAGCCGGATGCAAGTAGGCATCGGGTTCGTCGATCGCCACCAAGCTATGTCCTTCTCCCGCACGGAAGACGCGACTCACGATAATCAGCGCTTGCCGCTCGCCGCTCGAAAGCTCGTGAACAGGGTGAGTTTCCCCACCGGGCAGCTGAATCCGCAAGTGTGAAGGGTTCTCCCGCGTCAGCGGAAGCAGAACCTTTGGGAAGAGCAAGGCGTCAACGGAGGCTTTGAACGACTCCCAACGGCTGAGCTCCACCGCAGCGCCGGCTTCACTTGGGAGAGCACCAGCGACGCAGAGTGCTTTCGCATAACTCTCGAACTCCTGGTCATCGAGACGGCCGAAATTGTGCACCGAATTCCGAGCCTCAGCGAGCTTGGAAAGTGCCAAGTCCTCAGTCAATTGTTCCAAATCGACGTTGCTGGACTGCGGAGGCAGCAGGCGTCGTTCCGCGGGCAGGTAGATCAGGTTCAGACTCGGTTGCCGCTTGAGAAGTTCAGGCTGCAGGAGGGCCTCGTGAACGGCGTGCCTGTTCGGTCTGCTCTCAACTCGCAATCCCGCTAGCGGTTGCTGCGTCACGATGATCGTCACCTGCGGTTCCGGCCTCCCCTGACCCCATCCCATTTGCCGGTCGAAACTCTCAATGACATCGATCTCCTGCGAAGTGAATTCGAAGGTCACCTCGACCACTGAGTCGTGCTCACCGTCACGACTCGGCGGGAGTGATCTCGTCCAAGGGACCAGGAGGCAGGCCATCAGTTTCGACTTACCGGTTCCGTTTGCTCCCGCGAATGCCAGCAATTGTGACGACGGAAGGCTGAGGTCTGTGTCGGAAAGTCCAGCTATGTTGACGGTCTTAACGTGCGTGATCTGCATGGCTTTTGCCCCGTTGGTGGTGCGACGTGGAGAAGGGTGCCGAAAGGCGTCGTACGCCGACCTTAGGCCGCCGTCGCGCCTCGGGGGGTATCTTCGCGAGTTCGTCAATCGTTCCGCGTCATTCCACCGCCTGCGCAGCGCGGCCAAGCCTGAATACTCTCGACGCGCCTATGAGCTGCAACCTGTAATGATCTGGATATGCGAATGCGCTTCTGGTCGTTTTGGAACGGCCACGTTCGGCCATGGCTTGACCGTCTGCCGCCACACATACACATGGCGCCGGAGCTCGCTTGGCTGACGAACAAATGGGAAGCGAAGTTTCCTGGTGTCCTGCCTATCGGGCACTTGGTTAGGGACGATGAACGTTGGGTCCGGTTCCATAGCCTGCCTGAGTCGAAGCGGTATGCGGAGAACGAGAGCGAATACGAAGAGTTGCTGCGGCGCCATCACGAAGTGCTGACCACGCTCAGCGCTCCCCACACTGATCTCATAGCGATCACGGCGTCATGGTCGCCCACGAAGTACGCACGTTCGCGATCTCGCGCACTCCAGAGGGCAGCTCCAAGAGCCGAACTCTGGCAATCAGTCGTCGTTGATCCGGACGATGAGGATGCATGGTTCACCAACCTCTTCGTGAGCAGGGTGGAGAATAGCCCGGCATCTTTGAACCCACTGCTGCGGCTGGTTGCCGACTTCGGCACATCAGACGTGCTTTTGACAACCCCCGAACTCACCTGGCTCTATCACCCATACGACGGCGGGGCCGACGTCATTGCCTCGTCGGTGGAACGGCGCGACTTGATACGCCAGGAGTTTGCTGACTGGTTGCCATCCAACTCGTCCGGGCTGTAACCGCGCAGACCCGCCTGAGCTCACAAATGGCGTCTTGAGAGGTGCGTCTTTCCGCCGCCTTTGCCCTAGCGCGAGCGCCAGTTGGATCGAAACTATTCTCCGAATCAGTCGCTTTCGAGACTCCAGCGGGATTACTCGCCCAGCAGGCCAATATCGCGGAGTGCGCGGGCAGTTGCCTCCAGCGCCTCCATGTTCGAGCGTGGGTCCCAGCCGAGGACAGTACGGGCCTTCTCGTTCGACACTCGACGCACCTTTCCCAATTCGCCGACCATGCCCGCCATGCCGGGGTCGGTCTTGGCCGCTTCCCGTACGACCTCGTCGGGTAGGAGAGGCAGTTGTGGGGATTCGTGTCCGACGACCGCGCGCAGAATCTCTGCGACCTGTTGGAACGGCAAGGGTTCACCGGTCGATGCCAAGAAGCGTTCGCCAGCGGCGGCTGGGTTGGTCATGGCCCGTACGTGCAGGTCTGCCGCGTCGCGGACGTCGACCACCGTGGTGGCGAGTCGCGGAACTGCGGACATGGCGGTCATCATCTGGTGCGCGAGTCCGATGGATGCGGACAGGTCTGCTGTCAGGGGCGGGCCGAAGATACCGACAGGGTTGATGACCGCCAGTCCAAGATCGCCGCCCTCGGACCCCATGAATTCCCAGGCAGCCCGCTCAGCCAAGGTCTTCGATCGAATGTAGGCGCTGAGAGGTGTGTTCACATTGGTCCAGCTATGTTCGTCGAACGCTTCGTCTGTCGGCTCATGTCCGTAGCCGACAGCGGCGAACGAGGACGTCATGACGACCCGGTCGACACCAGCGTCGCGGGAGGCACGCAGTACACGCAGCGCACCCTCACGGGCAGGACGGATCACATCGTCGTCGCTGTCCGGCATCGCAGGCGGAAACGGAGAAGCCACGTGCAGGACGTAACGGGCGCCCCGGACGGCGTCTGACCAACCCGCGGTTTTGGACAAGTCCGCGGCGACGAGCTCCAACGGGACCTCGCCCTGAACGCCTGCACGAGACAGCGCCTCACGGAGTTCAGATTCACGGCTCAGATCGCGCACTGTGGTGCGGATTAGGTAACCGGACTGGAGCAGTTGAGCGATGACGTGAGCGCCCAAGAAGCCAGTGCCTCCGGTGACGAGTACCTGGTCGTCAGTCATGCCATTTCTCCTCTTCGATTGGTGTCTGCGCTCATCGATGACGGAATCGTGCATGGTCAGGTCGTCTCCTCGCCGCGCCTGAACATCACCTGACTTGTTGCGACCGTCGGGAGTCTTTCCCGGGACGTCCGTCCGTGCCGCGGACACGGAAAGTCGTACGGTGCCGCTCTCATTCGAGAATGAGCACGATCTTGTCGTTCGTCTCGCCGGATTCAAGCAACCTGTGCGCCTCGGCTGCCTGCGCGAGAGGAAGGACCCGGCGATGCTTGAGGCGGAGCGTTCCATCGGCGAGCATGGGCATCGTCAGAGCAAGCGCATCAGGCGCGCGGTCGGGGCCTGGATGTGACATGAAGGCCCCGGAGATCGCAACCTCAGGGCCGCCGGTCAGGGTGACGACCCTGGTGGGATCTCCAACCCTTGCGACCGCGTCCGTGAGTCCGCCGTGTCCCGCCGCGTCGATGACAGCGTCGACGGGTCCGTCGATCCGGTCGAAAACCCTGTCGCCGTATGCCACAAACTCGCCGCCCACTTCACGGACAAGCTCTTCGTCCCGTTGGCCTGCCACTCCGATGACACGAATGCCGTCCGCGTGCGCCAACTGCACGATGATCAAACCGACCGAGCCACCCGCGCCCAGCACGACCAGCGTCTCGCCCTGAGCAGCACGGATCTCACGCAACGTCCCGACGGCAGCCTCTGCGGATGCGGGTAGTGCCGCCGCGGCATCCCAGTTCACCGATGGGGGCTTGGGACACCAGACCGATGTCGTCACCAGCTCGCCATAACCACCCTGCGCAGGAAGCAGGGCTGATACTTCGTCGCCGATGGTTGCGTCGGCACCTTCTCCAACGGCCTCGATGACGCCCGCAGCCTCGAAGCCGAGCACGTCGCCTGCATGTTGAGGGAAGATCCCGACCAGATGGCCAGCACGGATGTGCAGATCCGTCGGGCCGACGCCGGCCGCCTTCACACGGATGGCCACCTCACCCCGCCGCGGCTCAGGTGCTTGCACCTCCCGCCACTGCAACACTGCGGGCCCGCCGAACTCTGTGATCACCATTGCATGGGACATGGGTAACTCCTTCGTGTGAATGGTTTGCTCCAGCCGGATGGCGCCGTCACGTCAGCAATCGCTCACAAAGGCGCCGGAGCGCCTGTCGCAATTCCTCGTCGGGTAGTCGGTCAAGTGCGCGGAGCACGGGTTTGAGGTCCTGCAGCACGGCGAGGCCGGCGAGCTGGTCCACCGTGGGCTGCTGACCGAACAGCGCAGCCGCAAATCGCTCCGTCAGCGCATCCAACCGCGCGGCGACCTCCGGTTGGGAGCGCACCGCGGGGTCAGCGAAGTCGACCGGCGCCACCGTGCGGTACGCCTTGACCACTTCGTCGACGTATCCGGTGACAACCAGTTCGCGACGCGCCTGGATCGAAGACTGCGACTCGGCATGGTCCAGCAACGACTCCAACGCGGTCACCCGCTCATCCAGAAGCGCATCGAGGATCGCAGCCTTGGTCTTGAAGTAGTAGTAGACGTTCGCCTTTCGCACATTCATGGCGTCGGCGATGTCCTGCAGCGACGTACCCGCGAAACCGCGATCAGCAAACAGCTCACGAGCAGTGTCCAGCACCGCCTGCCTGGTCCGCTCGGCTTGCTCTGCTCTCGTCATGTGTCTCATCATACATTTCATTAGCCAATCGGCCAATGAAAGTGTTGTGCCGGTCGATGCAGTTCTCATGCGGGTCCTCGGTGCAAAACGGGAGCAATCGTGTCGAACCAGACATCTCTCCGGATTTGCCCCTGGCGCGTCCGTCATTCCGCCGCATGCGCGACGACCTCATCGCCAAGCGGCGACATGCCCCCCAGTTCCGCCCATGTGAAGACCCAACCCGCCGGAATCTCCCGATTGGCCGCCCAGAGCCAAGTACGTTGTCGCCATGATGCTTGCTCTGGTGGCTTTGCCAGTTGTCGTGGCGCCGCTCGGATCGACACGAGCTGCAGTGGTGGCAGTGAAGGCCCCTTGGACTGCGTCTTTCCGCCGCGACAGTGTGTGCAGCTTCAGTCACTGAGTAATACGGTCGGAGCGTGAAACACCCGCGGTAACCAACCACAGCCCAGCACCATCAGGCTGCGTTGGCGATCCTCACAGTCATTCCGCCGCGTGCGAGGCGGCTAACCCGGGCTGGTTGTCAGTGGGTGCGAATGTCCGCGACCATGAACGCATGCCGGAGCCGACATGGACGAGCTGGCGCGAGAGCCTTGCATTCTTGCGGGATTGTGCGACGGTCCCAGCAGCCCTGAGCAATGCGACGACTCTAGTGACTGCGCAACGTAGGTGGCGAAACCACGTGGTCGCTCGAACCTCAATGCATGACCTGCTTTTCACCCGACCTGACGAGGAATACCCCTTCACGGCCTCCGTGCGGGTACGTGCTGACAGCTCCACTTGGGCAGTCGAGACCATCTCCGATGAGCAGCAAGAGCGACAGGAGTGCACCATCGGCAACATTGACAGAGTCCTCGACGTGGCCCTGGGGCGACTCGTCGCGCCGCTCCACGTGTGCCGATTCTGCGGAGAGACAGCGGCAACCGACCATTTCGAGCTCTTCGAACAAATGCATTGGGTCTGCTTCCATTTCGAGTTCGAGCACCCAGATTTCGATCGTGATGAGGCCTGCACCGCACCCGCGTGCCCGTCGGCTGCCCGAGGACGCTAGACCTAAGAACCAGCCTCACATTCGTCTCAAGCGGCGCATCATTTCGCCGCGTGAGGTCATGAGCTTGGAGTCCAATCGTGGAATCGCTCGTCGTGGGTCGGTTCCAGCGATAGGCCAGAGAGCCCACCAAATCCACCCAGCCCCGATCGGCTACCTGAAAAGGCATCGCCCCGCGGCAAGGCCCCTTACGGCACGGGCCGTTGGTGGGGGTACTTCGTGCTCTTCAGGCCCTCAGAGCAGAGGCTGCACAGTGTCATCCGTTCCGGGCCGTCTGATAGCAGCGAGCCCGGTCGCCCACACCATTCGCATATCCTCCTTGACCGTTGCGCGTACCGCTCGGTGATGGCGTGCACCATCGCGAGCTCCTCGGCGGAGGCTCCCACGGTCCTTGGCCGTACTTGGTACGCGAGCGCGCCCCACTTCTGCTTGATTGCGTAGAACCGATAGTCCGGGAAACTGGCGGCGAGTTCGTGATGGCACTCACTGACCAGAGCCCGCCAACCCTCACCGCACCAGACGACTTCGAAGTCGGGGCTCAACGCGTGCGGGCGCAGGCGGTCCAGCAACTCGCTGCTGTTCCCCGGGTCAAGCACCCACATGTCGAGCCGCCCTTTCGTGGTCCGCGCAATCGCAACTACCGGGATGCTATTCGGGTTGGACTAGTGAGCGATCCTGTCACGATGTGTGCTTGAGCCGGCGTGACAACCGAGAAGTCGTTGGTAGTTGACCCCCAAATCAGGGTGGCAAAGCTCCGATGAGTCCCACGCGGCATCTGCGCGCATTGTGACGGAGCCCTTCGCGCAGACGCCGGGGCGCCGAGCGAACTCACCAGCGTCATTCCGCGGCGTGCCGGCGCGCGGCCTTTCGATGGGCGCAGGTCCTAGGCAGGTAGTATCCGCTTGCTGTCGAGCCACTCGCGGTGATTCCACCGAGTTCTCTCTCCTTGGAGAGGGATCTTGAGATTGGGATCGTCTACCTTCAGCATCACCAGCATGCGATGCCCGAACTTCATCGCGTAAACGATGGTGCCTGCGAAAGCCTCGACGATCGCAGCAAACACTCCCGGGCTGGCCGCTGCGAAGCTCCCCGCCTCGTCGATGACTATCACAGTCCCCTTGGCCGAAGGGTTGGTCCCGTATTCATGAGTGGCAACGTCGCCCAAGCAGTCGTTGAGGGCGTGGAAGTTGCGACCGTAGTAGTCGGGAAACTGCAGGCTCTGCGAGATGGAGGCATGTACGTCGGCCTCGCTAGTCCAGCCTGATCCGTCGATTTGGACCACTTCGTACCCGTCATCAGCAAGCGCGGCGGCATCCTCGCGCAGGTACTCCGGCCGCAGATACATCACAGGGCTTCCATAAAGTAGAAAGTCGAGTGGATGCGTCGTCAGCACACTCGTTTCGAAAGCAGCCATGCTCCCACGCTATCTGCGCGCAGACCATGCGACGCTCCTATGCTTCGTCAAGCCGCTGCGGGGCCGTTTTCGAGTAGTCGGTAGAGGTCGCGGGCGACGTAGCGGGCTAGGCAGCGTTTGATCTCTCGGTTGGTTTTGCCTTCGGCGGTGCGTCGG
>NZ_LR733311.1 GCF_902506105.1 Aeromicrobium sp. 9AM | reverse complement strand
GACGCACCGCCGAAGGCAAAACCAACCGAGAGATCAAACGCTGCCTAGCCCGCTACGTCGCCCGCGACCTCTACCGACTACTCGAAAACGGCCCCGCAGCGGCTTGACGAAGCATAGGAGCGTCGCAGGGCCCAGCTGGCGGGTACCTCGGTGGGTGAATCGACGTGGGCAATCCGCGCCGACTGATTGAATGAGTGAATGGACGTCGATACGGAGTCAGTAGTCACGTCGTGGGTGGCGACGGCTCTGGTCGAACTTGGGGAGTCCGGTTACGCCCAGATCGACATCGCTGACCTGCTCGATCCCTCCCCAGAGCTGGGCGCTCAGACGGCGCTGAGTTGTCTGCAGCTGGCGGTGAACACAGCGCGCAGAACGGTGCCCCAGCTTGGCGGGATTCTCACTATCCCTCTTGAGTACGAGGATCCTCCACTGGACCTGACACGCGAGATCCCTGATCTGTCCGATGTGCTCACTACGCCGACCATTTACGCTCCTGGCTACGAGGTGCCCGGCATCTACCTCGTCCAGCCGTGGTTGCTGAACTCTCCATCAGAAGGCGAGAGATACACGTACTCACTTCGAAGTGAGCAGCTGCCTGACGGGTACGTGAGTTATTACGAGGCCGGGCGCTCGCCCCGAGAGATCGAGCAGGGTTGGGAGTTCGCTCGAGCCGTCTTCGTCAAGACGGTCGCCGCCCACTAGGGCAAGCGAGGAGGTTCAGTTTGCCGATGAGCTGAGCTATCGTCCGACTCACTACAGCAGGGTCGCCCAACTGGGCAGCCGGAACGCGGCGGATTGACGCAGGGCGTTCTCGATGGGATTCGCGATTCGGTTGTCGTTTCGTGTATCCGGACGTGTTCCGACGAATCCCTCTCGACGTCTGAGACAGACTTGAGCACATGAATGAGGACTCACTTCGGAAGATCGATCAGGTCGCCGCCTACCTATCCGAGAGGTTGGATGAGGATCCGGAGCGAGTTGCCAACGCGATAGTTCAGACGGTCGTTGAGGAACTAGGTGGCTTCGACGTTGAGATCGATTCAGCGATCGAAGCACAAGTGCTGATGAACGCGGCCTCCGTGCTGGTTAACGCTGCCGAGCGCCTCTCTGACGTTGAACTGCTTGCGCTCGGTGAACTCTGGATGACTCGATCTGCCGGCAGCGAACACTTGGTCGGTAGTCCTATCGAGGCCAACGCGAGGTACAACCTCGCGAATAGCCAACTATGTGCAGCTGACGCTCACACCCTTCCCGCGGAGGGGCAGGCGTACGACGCAGCAGAAAGTGTGAAGGCGCGTTGGGAGCAGCGCGACCGGCTTAGGCAGATTCGGTCGGGATTCGCCCTGGCCGCCGAGCTCGACGAAGATGGACTGACGGCAGGCATGGCGTTGTGCAACTTGGCCAACACGCTCGATCACTCCGGGCGTTGGATAGAGGCATACGACGCATACGTCCGAGCGCTCGCTGCTGATCCGACAAACGGCAATGCCGCCGGGAACGCTGCTGTGCTCATCCAGCGCGCAATCTCGTCAGGCTGGGACTTCGAGGGTCATCTTTGTTCGCTTTACGACCACTATCTCGCCTTAGCAAAGGCCAACCGAGATCGAACAGTCGAGGTCGCGGGCGAGCACGCTGCTGCGAAATTCGACGCCATGGAACCGCTCGGTAGTGATGAACCTTTCAGACATGATGGCCAACTCGACGATGACTATCAGCAGTGGATCGTAGAGAACCGACTCGCCCTCGCGGCCTCGCTAGAGGGTCTAGGCACTTCGACCGATGAAGGGCGCTGGGACACCGCGACCGTTCGTTCCGTTACGACTCCCGTTGGTCAGGTCGACACGCCGACCATCTTCTCTCTCATAAACCTGCTCAAGGCCGACTACCTCGTCGCGCGACGTCTAGCGTTCGATGCGATCCAGTCCATACGTCTAACCGGAGGTTGGGGACAAGAGACTCACGATTCCGGCGTCTATGCGGACACGCTCAACTATGCCTTATACGGAACAGTCTCGTCGTCGCTCGTTTTGGCCCACCGAGCCGCGCTAGACATGTTGGACAAGACCGCCGTGGCGCTAAACGAGCACCTCGAACTAGGCGACGATCCGAAATACATCACCTTCCGGCGGTTCTGGTTCCAGGATCCGAAACACCGCACACAAATTCGGGAGGATCTCCTGTCTCTCCCTGGCTTGCAGTACGCAACACTCTCCATGGCAGAACTCGCCTACGACATGGTCGACGAGGGGATCTATGCCCATGCCCAAGAGGTGCGCCACGCGGGTACGCACCGGTTCGTGCTTGTGCACCACGGTTTGCGAGACCTGGAGAGCACCGGTGCGACGCAGACCATATCGCTCAAGCTGATGATCGAGACACTCACTCAGGCGCTGTCGGTGGCGCGCGCTGCGTTCCTGTACCTAATCTCGATGATCGAGACAGTCGAGGGTCAGAAGGCGGCAGACGGGAGACCAACGACGCCCGTGGAGATTCCGAACGTCCTCTAGCCACTTCATTAAGTTGCACTAAATCGAGAGCACGTTTATCCCCTCCAGAATCAACACACGGCGGTCAGCAGGGGACCGCGTCATTCTGGGCTACTAGAGACTTTCGGCAGGGCCGGTGTCTGGCCAGACTCGGTCTAGGTGCTCGGCGGGTCGCTCTCTTTTGGGCTGCCCACCCGGTTTGCGGGTGTGGCTCACTATCGGTCTG